>OY970123.1:0-7500 GCA_963705905.1 uncultured Chloroflexia bacterium
CTTTCTTGTAAAATTCCCGATTGGTTAATTTTGTTAACTAAATCTCAAAACAGAGGTGAATCGCTACAATGAACATGATCGTTTGCTGTAAACAGGTACTCGATCCCGAGGCAGCTCCCTCCACTTTCAAACTCGATGCTGCCAATAACAGGATGGTGCAACCCCCCGAAATCAAACCAGTGGTAAATCCCTACGATGAACAGGCAGTTGAGGCCGCGCTCCGCATCAAGGACAAAGACAAGGCCGGAAACAAGATTACCATTATTTCCATGGGCAACAACCTCGTACGTGATGTTGTTAAGAAACCGCTCTCCATGGGCGCCGATGAGCTTATTCTGCTTGAAGACCCTGCGTTCGAAGGCGGCGACAGCTTTGCCGTCGCCAGCGCGCTTGCGGCAGCCATCAAGAAAGTCGGGCAATTCGACCTCATCTTTTGCGGCAGGCAGGAATCGGAATGGGACGATGGTCAGGTAGGTTCCGGCCTGGCTGAGCTGCTCGGCATCCCCAGCGTTACCGTTGCCAAGAAAGCTGAAGTCATGGATGGTAAAGTCAAGGTTGAAAGGGTGGTAGCAGATGGCTACCAGGTGCTGGAGGTCAGCACCCCGGCCCTCATCACTGTCAGCAACGAGCTTGGCGAGGCCCGCTATGCCACGTTGAAAGGCATTATGGCCGCCAGCAAAAAGCAGCCCATAGTCTGGAAACCGGCCGATATCGGCGTTGACAAAGTCGGCGCCGCTGCCAGAAAGTCCAAGATAGTCAAGCTGTTCCAGCCCGTGAAAGAAGGCAAATGCGACATCGTCAGCGCCGATTCACCGGCAGAGGCAGCCTCCATGCTCGCACAGAAACTGCGCGAGAACAAGGTCATTTAACGATATACTCAGGATAAATATAGGAGGATACAATGGCTGATAATAAAGGTATTCTGGTTGTCGGTGAAGTTGCTGAAGGTAAGTTACTCCCGATCACTTCCGAAATACTCGGCGCCGGAAGGCGTCTTGCAGACGAACTGAAAGAGCAGGTTACCTGCATTTTGATAGGTGAGAAGATCGGCGATGCCGGTAAGGCCGCTGTGGCCGCCGGCGCAGACAAAGTCCTGGTGGCCGACGATGCTCAACTGAAAGCTTATGAAAATAGCACATATATGCAGGTAATGGAGAAGGCAGTAGCGGAGGTCGCCCCGAGGATCATCCTCATGGGACAGACCGCCAACGGCCGTGACCTCGCCCCCAGGCTGGCATTCAAACTGGGCTCTTGCGCCGTCATGGACTGCCTGGAGCTTGCCATCGATCCCGCCACCAAAGCTATGCATTGCACCCGCCCGGTTTATGGCGGCAATGCTAAAGCTATTTTTACCACCGAATGCATGCCCCAGATAGCTACCGTCAGGGTGAAGGCTAGCTCGCCGATCGCGCCCGATGCAGGAAGGGCCGGTGAAGTTGTAGCCTTCACAGTGGCGCTGGATGCCGCTAAAGTTAAGGCCAAAGTGCTTGAGACCGTCAAAGAGGAGGTCGCAGGCATTAAGATCGAGGACGCTGCAGTAGTCATCGCAGGTGGCCGCGGAGTGGGCGGACCCGAACCGTTCCAGAAAGAGCTGGCCGAGCTGGCCAAGGTACTCAAGGGCGCAGTTGGCGCTTCCAGGCCCCCGTGCGATAACAAATGGGTCCCTGACTCCATCCAGGTCGGGCTTACCGGCAAGATCATAGCCCCCGAGCTCTACATCGCAATCGGCATTTCCGGTTCGAGCCAGCATATGTCCGGCTGCTCAGGCGCCAAGTGCATCGTGGCCATCAATAAAGACCCCGAAGCCAACATCTTCAAAGAAGCCCGCTTCGGCGTGGTCGGCGATTGGAAGGTCCTCGTTCCGGCCTTCACAGCCAAGGTTAAAGAACTGGTCCAGTAATTTAGTATAAGATAACAGAGGAATAGAAAAGCCCCCCGCAATTTGCGGGGGGCTTTTAATTTACCCTGGCAATGGCTATTGCTGTACGGCAGCCTTGTGCTGGGCGATGATCTTCTGGGCTATGAGCGCAGGCACTGACTCATAGTGGCTGAACCCAATCGTAAATGTGCCCCTGCCCTGGGTCATGGAGCGCAGGTCGATAGCATAGCGTAATACCTCGGCGAGGGGGACCTGCGCCTGGATGACGTTCATGCCCTGGTTAGGGGTCATGCCGCTAACGCGGGCGCGCTTGGTATTAAGGTCGCCGATAATATCTCCGGTAAATGAGTCCGGCACCGTGATCGTTATATTCATGATCGGCTCGAGTAAGACCGGCGACGCATCGTTCATGCCTTTCTTGAAGGCTTGGGCCGACGCTATCTTAAAAGCCATTTCCGAGGAATCTACCGGGTGGAAGCTGCCGTCATAGAGCGTGACCCGCATATCAACGGCCGGGAACCCGGCAATTACGCCCTCGACACGTGCTTCTTTGACGCCTTTATCGACGGCGGGTATATAGTTCCTGGGCACGGAGCCGCCTACAACCTTGGACTCGAACTCGAATCCTCCTCCGGGCGGAAGTGGTTCCATACGGATAAGCACATGGCCGTACTGGCCATGTCCGCCGGTCTGCTTCTTATGTTTATATTCGGCCTCAACCGAAGTTGTAATGGTCTCCTTGTAGGGTACACGTGGTATCTCCAGATTGACGTCCACACCGAATTTACGCTGCATGCGGCTGGCGGCTATCTCAAGGTGGGTATCGCCCATGCCTCCCAGTGTCAGTTCACCCGTATCCGCTTCGCGCTGCACCTTTAAGCTGGGGTCTTCTTCGCTTATCCTGGCAAGTCCCGAACTCATCTTGTCGAGGTCGGCTTTGGATTTAGGATGAACAGCCTTGCTCAGGATGGGAGCGGGGAAATCGATCCCGGCCAACTTAAGCGCGTGTTCCTTGACGCCCAGTGTGTCGCCTGTAACCGTGTTGACCAGCTTTACAACCAGGCCGATATCGCCAGTGCCTACCTGGGTGACTGATTCCTGGCCCTTGCCCTTGGGCATCGATACCTGCCCGACCCTCTCAACTGCGCCCTTATTTACGTTCCATACCTGTGAGTTGCTGGACAGGACGCCCGAATAGACGCGGAAGAAGCTTATTTTGCCAACGTGGGGGTCGGTCGTCGTCTTGAATACCAGGGCTGTCAGCGGCGAATCAGCTGCCGGTTTGACCGATTCTTCGGCGCCCGATGCATTGGCCGCTTTGACGGGGCCGGCCGCAACCGGCGAAGGAAGGTAATCTACGATGGCGTCCAGCAGTCCCACCGCCCCGTTGTTGGTCAGGCCGGAGCCGGCCAGGACCGGGATGACCTTGCCCTGCCGTGTAGATTCCGCCAGGCATTTATAGATCTCTTCGGTAGTCGTTTGGCCGCCGTCGAGGTATCTGGTCATTATTTCGTCGTCGATCTCCACCACCGCTTCGATGAGCTTCTCCCTGGCGCTGTCTATCTCCGCAGCCATGTCGGCCGGTATTTCGATTTCCTTGGCCGGGGAGCCTGCGAAAGCTTTTTTAGTAATAATATCGATTACGCCTTTGAAGCTCTTTTGAGAGCCAATGGGTATCTGGATGGGAAGGCACCTGGCGCTCAACTTGCTTTGAATCTGGTCGAGAGTGGATGCGAAGTTGGCATTTTCGCGGTCCATCTTATTCATATAAATCAGGCGAGGAGTATTGTTTTGGGAGGTGTAGCTCCAGACCTGCTCGGTGCCGACTTCAACTCCGGAGGCTGCGCAGACCAGGATAACGGCGCCTTCGCACACTCTCAAAGCCGACCTTACTTCACCTACGAAATCCGGGTAGCCCGGAGTATCGATGATATTGATCTTGTTATTCTTCCAGGATACCGGCAGGATGGCCAGGTTGATGGAGATCTTGTGTTTGATCTCATCGGGGTCGTAGTCCGAGGTGGTGGTTCCGTCGGCGACATTCCCCATGCGGGTGACGGCGCCTGCATCGAAGAGCATGGCTTCAGCCAGTGAAGTTTTGCCGGAACCGGAGTGGGATAGGAGGGCTACATTGCGGATCTTGTCAGGACTAGATTGCTGCATATGATTACCTCTATTATTAATCGGTCGGCAGGAAATACAATAGGCCATTGTAGCAGTGTATGAGTGTAAACGTCAAGGGTTTTAGATTGTGTTAAGCATGGGGCGTGGTAATCCTTTGATCGTAGAAACCATCATCCTAACCAGGGGATTAGTCAAAATACTCAGGCTTGTCTGGCTACCGCGTCAGACCTGGGGTTTATACTCATATTGATGTGCTATAATGGACGTTGAAGGTTTCATATGAAATATACAGTGATAATCAGAGAAGCTCCTGATGGTTATTATATTGCAGGCTGTCCGTTAATTCCGGAAGCACATGCACAGGGCAAGAGCTATGATGAATGTCTGAAAAATATCAAGGAAGCATTAGAGCTTTGTATTGAATATCGCACAGAGCGCTGTGAAGAAATCCCCGATGAAAGCAAATCCAGGCAGGTTCTCGTTGCTTTATGACAGGTTTACCGAGTCTCAGGGTGCGGGTTGTAGTAAAGGGATTAACGAAACTCGGTTTTGAGAAAGTCAGGCAGAAAGGCAGTCACGTTATTTTTCATCATTCAGATTGTCGTAGAGCTACTTTGCCTGTTCATCCCAATGAAGAATTAAGCGCATATTTTCTTTCGGACGTGTTGAGGCAACTGCTTATCACAGAAGAAACGTTCTTGAAAGCAATAGGGCGTAAGCGCTAGCTCAAAGACAATATATCCTCACTTCCTGTCATTGCGAGCCCCGATGCAATCGGGGCGTGGCAATCCTTTGATCGAAGAAACCATCATCCTAATCAAGGGCGCCATGCTCGCCTATGTTGTTAAGGAGTTCAAGGACCGCGAGGACATCACCGACAAGAACCGCTGACAGGTGCTCGAGTACCTCGCCGCTGACTGGCTGGCAAAATAGGAGGGGCGCTAGAGCTTGCTATTCAAATAGCTTTACAGGATGGTATCCCGTTGGGCATGACTACCGACGGCAGAGGTGCCGACCGCGTGTAGTTCATTTCTAAATGGCAATGAGATATCATATAAGAGAGGAAATCTGTGTTTCGACGGCTGCTACTCATACTTGCGGTATGTGCGGTCCTCCTTTCAGTTATCATCGTAGGTTCGTGCGGTGGTCAAGCACCCACTATAAACCCAGTCAATAAAGTACTTCCTGCAGTAGTGGAAGTCATCGCAGAGAACCTTACGATGCAAAGTATGGGTACCGGCATAATAGTTGGCAGGTCAGGCGTTATTCTCACGTGTCAACATGTTGTTGATGTTGAAGGCAGCGGAGATGTGACCGTTGTGCTAAACGACGGTTCCAAACATGCTGGAAGTGTTGTAAAATCAGATAAAGTCAGAGACCTGGCAGTTATCAAATTAAGCGGCGAGGAAACGAGCCTTCCAGTAGCTTCCTTGGGAAACTCAGATGAGTCAGATAATCTTCAATTAGGTAACGATATATATATCGTCGGTTATCCTCTGTCAGATGTCTTGAGTGGCTCAGCGACGATCACTAGAGGGATAATATCTGCGTTCCGAACTTTGGATTCGGTTCACGTCATCCAAACCGATGCCGCAGTGAATCCAGGGAACAGTGGCGGGCCTATGATTAACACTGATGGCGAGGTGATTGGAATAGTGGAAAGCGGCTTTTTAAATAGGGGTATTAATTTTGCCATTGCGAGTAACGAAGCACGAATCTTTTTAGCCAGCATATTAGCCGATGTTCCAACAGTCATCAATGGCAATGGCGCTGCTAACATCACTTCCACCGGCGCTATGCTTAATGGTGACCTGACATCCGATGGCGGGGCTGCCACGACCGTCACCATCTACTGGGGCACTTCCGATGGCGGCACTACTCCCTCAGCCTGGGCCAACAACGTCTCTCTTGGAACTGAACCAGCAGGCGCTTTCTCCGACAACATAGCTGGCTTGACCGCAGGCACAACGTATTATTACCGCTGTAGTGCCACAAACTCCGCAGGCTCAGCTTGGGCACCAACCAGCGCCAGCTTCACCACATCCGCTCCTGCTATAACCGTTCCATCAATAACCAATGACAGCGGCGCATTTAACATCGCCTCAACGACCGCCACGCTTAGCGGCAGCCTGACCTCGGACGGAGGGGCGGCTACCACGGTCAATGTCTACTGGGGTCCTGCCGACGGCGGCACCACGCCAACCGGTTGGGCCAACAACGTGCCTCTGGGAACTGAAGCAGTCGGCGCCTTCACTGACAATATAACTGGCTTAACTGCAGGCATGCCATACTACTACCGCTGCTTCGCCCAGAACTCCGCAGGCCCGGCCTGGGCACCAACTACTACTTCATTTAGCACATATTCCGCTCAGCCTCCACTGCCAACCGTGCCAACAGTCATCAATGGCAGTGGCGCTGCTAACATCACTTCTACCGGCGCTATGCTTAATGGCGACCTGACATCCGATGGCGGGGTTGCCACGACCATCACCATCTACTGGGGCACTTCCGATGGCGGCACTACTCCCTCAGCCTGGACCAACAACGACTCTCTTGGAACTGAACCAGCGGGCGCTTTCTCCGACAACATAGCCGGCTTGACCCCAGGCACAACGTATTATTACCGCTGTAGTGCCACAAACTCTGTTGGCTCTGCCTGGTCGCCAACTAGTACTTCATTTAGCACGTCTTCCGTTTCGCCTCCACCGCAGACTTGCCCAAACGTAGGATGCACAGCTCCGGATTTTACCCTATCAGGGGTGGATGGCAAATCAACAACCTTGAGCTTGCTGAAAGGTCAAACAGTAATTATAGTTTTTCTGAAAACCAGGTGCTCTGAGTGTTCTGATCTGATGCGAAATATGCAGCAGGTTTATGATTTATGGCCAAGTGAGCAGTTAGAGATACTTGTCATCGTGAGTCAAGAGAAGAGCAGTGATGTTCAAAACTGGGTTAAACTATATAAAATACGTTGCCCGGTTCTACTTGATCCAGATGGAAATGTAATAAATACTTACAGGCCAAGTATGATACCCTTTTCGTTCTTTGTGGAGAGTGAGCAAAATATAAGGATTAAGAGGCCAGGCCCTCTCAGCGCGAATGAAATAGGCACCTTACTAAACCTACTGGCCGAATAAACCTCTGGGCTAAAGTGGACTGGCTTGCTATCTTTTGCCCCGATCATAGCGTCTCGATGGGCTGGGCGGCCGGAATTTAGAGACCACAGGAACCATACCTTACTAGCTTCTAAAAGCATGCTTAAAAATACTTGACACTTTACATAATAATAGTTATTATAGATGTAAAGTTAAGATATATGTTAGAGCGCGGTCTGCGCAAAGGAGTGAGATGAACAAACTCAATGAAACGTTTAAAATTAGCCATATCACTAGCTTTGCTGATAGTTGAAACCCTTAACTTCATCCTGATGATTCTGATACTCTTGAGGTAATTTGATCTTTTATGGTGGTTGTCAATGTGAGTGACAACCACCATAT
>OY970123.1:10000-2459993 GCA_963705905.1 uncultured Chloroflexia bacterium
AAAAACCTCTTAAGCCTGCTACCCGTGAGCAAATATAGGAAAGGGTCCATGGCCGGATGGGGCGCTCTGGATGAATTCGGATGGGACAAGGTTTTCGCCGACCTTTACTTCACCCTGCCTTTCGATCTCGCTATTATAGACGGCAGGAAGCGCTTTAGCTCGCAGGACGAGTCGTTTAAGGGCAAGACGGAGAATTTGGGCAAGATAATCAAGGGCGAACCTTTTGAAGTCGACTGGGAGGCTTCGAATTTAGCCGGGCTTGATACGCAATACCTGGATATTATCAAAGCCGGCAAGGTCGAGCTGGACAGCTAGTCCAGGTACCTTACATCGAAGCCTGTGTACTTCCCCGTATAGCCGGACCATTTCATATCGATTTTCTCGATTATGGCGTCCGGGGGGCCTATTTTTAAATGACGCAGCAATTCCTCAATCTTGTCTTTGGGGCCTTCTATTTCGACCTCGACGTCGCCTGCTGCCGTGTTGCGTACGTATCCTTTGAGAGAGAGGGATTTTGCCAGCCGGGACGCAAAGGCCCGATAGTATACACCCTGCACCCGGCCGTGCACGAGCGCGTTAAGATGTACCATATCAGACATGCAATTAGTGACCAGATTAGCTCAATGATAGGCCGGTATTACGATCCGGCCGTAGCTATTCGAAGAACTCCTCTTTCTTACCTTTCTTTTTAACAACTTCCACTTCGACTACCGGTTCAAAGATGGAAGCCGTAGTCGTCTTTTTACCGTCTTTTTTCGGTTTCTTTTGTTCCCTCTTGCCTTTGTCTTTGGAACCCATAACATCACTCCTTATGCCATATTATGTGCTCAATACAAGTTTAACAAATAGAATTCATGGAAGCAATGAGTTTGTGCATTTCAGACCTTCCTTGACTTTCAGCTTCGATTTATATATACTTTTGCTTTGTTGTCCAAACAGACTATATTGAAGTGATGTTTAGTTGCCCGAGTGGCGCAATGGCAGCGCAACCGACTTGTAATCGGTAGGTTAGCGGGTTCGACTCCCCTCTCGGGCTGAGATCAAATGATCTGTTTGGAGGGGTGCCGGAGTGGCCAATCGGAGCAGACTGTAAATCTGCCGACCTAAGGTCTACGTAGGTTCGAATCCTACCCCCTCCACCACTAAGCTTTTTCAATTATTGTGGATTGAAAATATTTTATAGTATAATCTATAGTCGCATCTCCGTGATGTGAGATATAATGATATGGTTATTGCCCACATAGCTCAGTCGGTAGAGCACGTTCTTGGTAAGAACGGGGTCATCAGTTCGAATCTGATTGTGGGCTCAGAAATGAAGGAGGTTTTTCAATATGGCAAAGAAAGTTTATGAGCGCAAGAAGCCGCATGTAAACGTAGGCACGATAGGTCACGTTGATCATGGTAAGACTACGCTGACCGCTGCCATCACCCTTGTGCTGTCCAAACAGCAGGGCATCGGGGACAATGCATTCAGGCCCTTCGACAGCATCGATAATGCACCGGAAGAGAAAGCCAGGGGCGTGACGATCGCTATCGCCCATATCGAGTATGAGACGGCCAAGAGGCACTATGCCCATGTGGACTGCCCCGGTCACGCTGACTATATTAAAAACATGATCACCGGCGCTGCGCAGATGGACGGTGCCATACTTGTCGTTAGCGCTCCCGACGGCCCCATGCCCCAGACCAGGGAACACATCCTCCTCGCCAGGCAGGTGGAAGTGCCTGCTATGGTGGTGGCCTTAAATAAAGTCGATGCCATGGAAGACGAAGAATTGCTGGAACTGGTCGAGCTTGAATTGAGAGACCTTCTAAAGAAATACAACTTCCCCGGAGATAAAATACCCATAGTCCGCGTTCAGCGCGCTTAAAGCGTTGGAATGCGGCTGCGGCAAACCGGACTGCAAATGGTGCGGTCCTATCCTGAAGTTAATGGACCAGGTCGATAACTACATTCCTCTGCCCAAGAGGCCGATAGATAAACCCTTCCTTATGCCGATCGAAGACGTTTTCGGCATCAAGGGCCGCGGCACAGTCGTAACCGGCAGGATCGAGCGCGGCGTCGTCAAAGTCGGAGACGAAGTAGAGATCGTCGGCATCAAAGAGACGAGGAAAACAGTCGTTACCGGTGTCGAAATGTTCCACAAGCAGTTAGACCAGGGTGAAGCCGGCGATGCAGTAGGCTGCCTGATCAGGGGCATCGAGCGTGAAGAAGTAGAAAGAGGCCAGGTGTTGGCAAAACCGGGTACTACTAAACCGCAGACACACTTTGAAGGTGAAGTTTACGTTCTGACCAAGGAGGAAGGCGGCAGGCATACACCGTTCTTTACCGGTTATAAACCGCAGTTCTATATCAGGACCCTGGATGTGACGGGGCAGGCTGAATTGCCGGCAGGCGTTGAAATGGTCATGCCCGGCGATAATATCAAAATGAATATCAAGCTGATTTATCCTGTTGCACTAGAGCAGGGAATGCACTTCGCTATACGTGAAGGCGGCAAAACTGTAGCATCAGGTGTAATCACCAAGATACTGGGATAATAAATGGCAAAGAAAAGCGATGCGAGAGGTGTGATCTACCTGGCATGCACGGTGTGCCAGGAGAGGAATTACACCACGTCTAAAAACAGGAAAAATGACGCTCAGCGACTGGAATTAAATAAATATTGCCCTCGCTGCCGCGGTGAGAAGCTCCATAGGGAGACTAAGTAATAGTGGCAAACGATAAAGAGCAGAATAAGGCTGTAGCTGTTACGGATAAGAAGGATCTACAGCCGGCAGCCAAGGCTAAAAAAGCCCAGGTACAGGTCACACAACCCAAGAAGAAGGGCTTTACATTTTTTACGGATGTGATAGGCGAGCTGCGAAAGGTTGTATGGCCGACGCGCCAGGAAACTATCCGTCTTACGGCGATAGTCATCGGCATATGCCTGTTCATGGCGCTGTTGCTGGGCAGCCTGGACTATGGATTTTCAGAGCTCGTTGCAAAAGTATTCTTAGGTGGCAAATAAGGTGAACGCGACTGGCACTGCACAGTGGTATATAATCCACACTTACGTTGGGCATGAGGAAAAAGTTAAGAACAAGCTGCTTCAACGTATTAAGTCAATGGATGCCGGCACCAAGATACTTAATGTCGAGATACCCAAAGAGAATGAAATAGAGATCAGGTCCGGGCAACGGCGGACTGTAGAGAAAAAGATGTTTCCTGGCTACCTGCTGGTCCGCATGGTGATGGACCATGACAGCTGGAAAGTTGTCAGGGAAACGCCCGGAGTAACCGGTTTCGTCGGTGACGGCAAAGAAGCTACACCTCTGGAAGAAAGCGAAGCCGGCAGGATATTAAAGCAGAAAGAGGAAGGCGTTGCGCAGGTAAAGATAAGGTTTAAAAAAGGAGAAAGCGTCCGCGTTATGGACGGTCCATTCACGGATTTTATCGGCACTGTAGATGAAATCAATATGGGTAAAGGAAAAGTTAAAGTGCTGTTAACCCTCTTTGGCAGGGAAACATCCGTGGAGCTGGACTTTTTACAAGTGGAGAAACTTTAAATGGCAAAGAAAGTTAAAGCAATAGTCAAATTACAGATCCAGGCCACCAAGGCTACACCGGCGCCCCCGGTCGGTCCGGCGCTGGGCCAGCACGGCGTAAATATCATGGGTTTCTGCAAGGACTATAACGAACGTACCAAGTCGATGGAAGGCTCGATCGTCCCGGTAGAGATCACTATATTTGAAGACAGGACGTTTACATTCGTTACTAAGACGCCGCCTGCCTCCGATTTATTGAAGAAAGCCTTGAGTATCGAGAAGGGCAGCGGCGCTACGCCTACAACAATGGCCGGCACGATCACCAAAGCGAAGGTCAACGAGATCGCCAAGATGAAACAAAAGGACTTGAATGCCCTGGACATTGAAGGCGCTGCTCGAATTATTGAGGGAACCGCCCGGAGTATGGGCATAAAAGTGGAGTAAATTCATGGCAACCAGAGGTAAAAAATACGAAGAAGCTTCCAAACTACGCGATAGTAATAAAGTATATGAGCTCAAGGAAGCCATCGGCATAGCCAAAAAAGCAAGCTATGCTAAATTTGATGAGACTGTTGAGCTGCATCTCAGGATGGGTGTCGACCCGCGCGCTGCCGATCAGCAGGTGAGGGGCACCGCTCTTCTACCCAACGGCCTGGGCAAACAGGTCAGGGTCGTTGTATTCGCTCAGGGCGAAGGCGCCAGGCTTGCCACAGAGGCTAATGCGGACTTTGTCGGCGCCGATGACATCGTCAAGAAAATCGAAGACGGGTGGATCGATTTCGACGTTAGTATTGCCACTCCGGATATGATGGGCAAGGTCGGCAAGCTCGGGAAAATCCTGGGCAGGCGCGGCTTGATGCCCAACCCCAAGGCGGGCACGGTGGTCCAGCCGGCAGATCTGCCCCGCGCTATTTCAGAGGTCCGCAAGGGCCGCGTAGAATTCAGGCTTGATAGGACTGCCATCATACACGTGCCGTTCGGCAAAAAGAGCTTTGATGAAGAGAAGCTTTATGAGAACCTGATGTCGATCATCGAAGCCATTGTGCATGCCAGGCCCAGCGGGGCTAAAGGGCAGTACATCAAGACAGCATCCATATCCACTACCATGGGACCCGGACTCAAGCTGGATACCAAGGCGATGATGGATCTGGCTGTCACTGTATAGTTAACAATTAGATAATTAGCGCCATTGACAGCGGGTGCCGTAAGGCTCAATATTTGCCCGCCGAGGTTAATCGATAGGCTGCACAGATTGCAGCGTATTTTATCCTCGTGTCGTGGCACGAGGATATTTTTTTAGGAGCATTGATATGATACGTGAGAAAAAAGAGGAGATTATCAATGAGCTTGCAGGTAACCTGAGCAAGGCTGCTGTAACCATTGCTACGGACTACCGCGGGCTCACTGCCAAGGAGATGGTTCAGCTCCGCAGGCAGTTGCATCAACAGGGTGTTGAGTACAGAGTGGTAAAAAATACCCTGGCGCATTTCGCCGCTGAAAAGGCGGGAGTCAAGGGTCTGGACCAATATTTCACAGGCCCCATGGCGCTTGCTCTCAGCTACGATGACCCGGTCAAGCCGGCCAAAATCTTGATGGACCACATCAAGAGTGCAGGTTCTGTCCTAAAAATCAAAGGTGGCGTCATGGGCGATAGGGCCCTCAGCGCCGCTGACATTGCCAACCTGGCATCTATACCTACTAAGGATGTCCTGATCAGCAGGCTGATGGGGCAATTAAAGGCGCCGGTATATGCGCTGCACTTTGTCCTCAGTTCGCCGTTGCGCGGGCTGGTGGGTGTGCTTCAGGCCAGGGCCAGGCAGTTGGAAGGAGGCTGAAGATAAGAAAATCCGAGGGTAAACCTTTTATATTTGTTAACGAAAAAACGAAGTTCAGGAGGATATTAAGATGACCAAAGAAGAGATCGTAACCTTAATTAAAGGAATGACAGTAATGGAGCTTTCAGACCTGGTTAAAGCTCTGGAATCTGAGTTCGGCGTCAGCGCAGCAATGCCCATGGCAATGGCCGGCGGCGCGGCTGCCGGTGGAGCTGCAGGTGGAGCAGCAGCAGCAGATGAGCAGACCGAGTTCACCGTCATACTTAAAGAGGTCGGTGAGAACAAGATCGCTGTTATCAAGGCTGTCCGTGAAGTCACCACCCTGGGTCTGAAGGAGGCCAAGGACCTGGTTGAAGGCGCTCCCAAACCCGTCAAAGAGGGAGTGAACAAGGACGAAGCGGCTGTCATGAAGAAGAAGCTCGAAGAGTCGGGCGCTAAAGTCGAAGTAAAATAATTCACCGGTAATTTGCCAGAGGTTCGCCGGTCTCTTTAAGGGCCGGTGGACCTTTGATTTATTTTGAGGGATGATATCTTCCGGGAATGGAATTTGTGTAAGGAGTGAATGATGGAAGAATATGAAAACCGCAAGGTCCTGGCAAAGGTAATTTCGCAGAAGGGGACCTGCGTAGCAGGCTACAAGGTGGGGCATGAATTTATGATCTCTGACGTATGCCCTAAAGGTATGTGCGCCTGGGCCTTTTATACTCTCTTTCCATTTGCCCAGGTCCTGATTAGCGGGGGAAGCTTACCCTGGGAAAAAGATCCCGACAAGGCTACGGTGGCCTGTCCCGACCCTGCCAATCCCGTAGTTTTTGAATTGGTCCGTAAAAAGTGACCCAGGTCTCTTGTTATTTCAAGTTTTGCCTTCTATAATTTAATTGAGTAAATAATAAAAGAGGTGGATGAGTATGGAAGTAGAGGTATTTTGTAAATCTCATCTTTTATAGTCAAAGCTGTTTCTTTTTATGAACTTGAATTTAATTAGGGAGGTCAACGATGGCGATGTATATAGCGTATGCCGATAAGTTACTGAATTTTGCTGAGCAGCATGCAAGGGATATTGCGCAACAATGGCAGAAGGCGCTTATTACCAACAGCAAAACGCCATCTTACAAAAAGGTAAGAGAGTTTAAACTGGTCAACCAGGGTGAGAACTTCTATAAAAACTTGAAAAAACTCTATTTTGACCAGAACACATACGACGTGGTATCGGCCTATTTCACCAAGTTTGCTGAAGACCAGTTTTATGAGAATATACCTTTGGATGAGGCAGTTTATGCCTTGATTATGCTGAGAAGGCACCTCTGGGTCTATGCAGAGTTCCAGAACCTCTTTACTTCGGCTCTCGACCAGTACCAGGCGTCCGACGGTATCAACCGCACGGTGCTGCTGACGGACTATGGCACTATCGCCATGATTAAGAAATATAAGGAGCTTTCCAAGTAAGCCGGCATGGCTTACATGTTAATTTTGCGTTGCCTGTACTATAAAGCCTCAGCCAGGTGATTAGTATTGATGAGTTCGGAACTATCCAGATCGGCTACCGTGCGTGCCAGCTTGAGTGTCCTGTGGAGGGCGCCTGCGGTAACGTGAATTTGTTTCATAGCAGTTTTCATTAATCATTGGGCTGCTTTATCGACCCGATAAAAATGAAGCACCATTTCCGCAGGTCCTCTAGAGTAACCATCAACCTCGTATCCACATAATTTACGCTTTTGTTACCTTTTGCCAACTCATTTTATTACTTTGCAATATAGTTATGCCTAGAATTAGGCAAGTTTGACGTCTGTGCCCTTTGTTTAGGAGTGAGCGCCGACGGTCAAAACCAAATTACAGATGGAGGATGATGATGTTAACTAATGCAATGGTGTCACCGACTTTACCAGCGGTGGATCTTAAACGGGCAAAGAAGTTTTACGAAGGTATTCTTGGCTTGAAAGTGATGATGGAAGACCCATCACCGGGGGTCTTGTTTCAATGTGGGCAGGGTACGTTTTTATATGTGTACCAGCGGGCGGCTACCAAAGCCGACCATACCGTTGCCAATTTTGCGGTGGACAACATTGAGATGGAAGTAAAGGAACTCAAAGGGAAAGGCGTGAAGTTCGAAGAGTACAATCTGCCGGGAATCAAGACGATAGACAGCATTGCCACGATGGGTACCGGTAAATTTGCGTGGTTCAAGGATAGCGAAGGCAATATCCTGTCCATCATGAACAAAATGTCTATGTAGAATTTGCGCTAACAAATGGGTTTAGTAGACATAGCCGCCAGTAAGAAATTATAAGGAGCTTTCCAAGTAAAGGATAGCTCCTTATATATTGATATTACGTTGCTTGTACTGCAGGGTGAGGGGAACGGCACGTTAAAAAGAGCCTTTAAAGTTCAGGGTGGATGGAGTAGAATTGATTGATTCATCAATAAATATTTTTGTTTGGGGAGGTTTGCAGTGGCTGATTATCCATGGTACAAATCTTACGATCCCGGGGTACCGCATTCCCTTGAGCCCTATCCGCAGATTACTTTGCTGGACGTCATTGCAGATACGACCAGCGAGATGCCTGAGCATACCTTCATGTATTTTAAGGACAGATATTTTCCGTACAAGGAGGCTAACAGGCTTTTTGAAGTCATGGCTTCAGGGCTGATAGCCAACGGAGTTAAAAAAGGAGACCGAGTGGCCAGCATGCTGCTGAATACACCACAGCAGCTCATCACTGCATTCGGAACTATGAAAGCCGGTGGCATATTTGTTCCCCTCAATCCTTTCTACAGCGAGGACGAACTCCTCCATACCCTGACCACGGTGGATGCTGAGGTCGTCGTCGTCTGGGACTTGCTGTATGCCAATCTTAAGAAAGTGCAGCCACGTACTAAAGTGAAGCTGGTTATCGCCACCTCACTGGAAGATTTTATGCTGCCTGAAGCCAGGAAACCGCACACCATGCAACTGGAGAAGGGCGATGTGTGGATGGACGAGCTTATGGACAAGCATGGTAAAGATGCTGCTCCTGACATCAAGCCCGGGGTTAATGATACAGCCCTGATTTTATTCAGCGGAGGCACTACGGGGGCTCCCAAGCGAGCGATGCTCTCCTTCATGAACCTTCTGGCGGTTGGCCTGCAAGCCCAGAACTGGAATAAGCAGGGAATGATAACCCACAACGATTACACCATGTCCGTCATGCCGATGTTTCATTCTTACGGATTCAATGGAGTGATCGGTCCTTCAATCTGTTGGCGTTGCCCTCTGGCAATTATCGCCAACCCGCGGGATCTCGATGATATTATTTACACAATCAGGAAGCTCCGGCCCGGCGCTATGCCGAGTGTACCGACGCTGTTCGTTGGCTTAATGGCGCACCCGGAAGTGAAGGCTGGAAAGGTGGATTTCACCAGTTTGAAATATTGCCTTTCAGGCGCAACACCGCTGATGGCCGAAACCAAGCAACGGTGGGAAGCCATGACCGGAGCTCCCATTCTCGAGGCCTACGGCATGACGGAGTCTACAGTGGTGTTTACTGTAGGCCCGCTTAAGGGTCAATGGAAGGAAGGCTCAGTCGGCTTGCCCTTTCCCGATACAATAATTAAATTTGTGGACGTGGCCGACCCGGATAAAGAGCTGCCTTATGGTGAGGAAGGCGAGGTTGTCGGCAAAGGCCCACAGATCATGCAGGGCTACTGGAACAGTCCTAAAGCTACCGAGGAGATGATCAAAGACGGCTGGCTTTATACCGGTGATATCGGCTACATGGACAAGGATGGTTACCTATATCTAACCTCGCGCAAGAAGGACCTCATCAAGCCCAGCGGCCACCAGGTCTGGCCAAAAGAAGTAGAGGAAGTTTTGTCTACTCATCCCGCAGTAGCCGAGGTGTGCGTGGCGGGTATACCAGACGTAAGACAGGCTGAGGCAGTTAAGGCGTGGGTAATTCAGCGACCAGGGCAGAAGGTCTCTGAGGAAGAACTTCAGTCTTATTGCAAGGATAAGTTGACCGCTTATAAAGTGCCCAAGTTCATTGAGTTCCGCGAGGCGCTGCCTAAAACACTGGTGGGCAAGATACTCAGGCGGGTACTGCAGGAAGAGGAAAAGACCAAACAAGCTCAAGCTACTTAGGTTGACTTAGGCGTACGGTTTGCCGGTCATATTTTTCGATGAGCTCACTTGCGCAGATGTGGCATTAAAGCGTTTTAAGTTCTGAGATAATTTGAAACCGCGAGGCCAGGGCTATTTTGCCCTGGCCTCTTTTTTTATAGATTGATATTCCTTTGCCGGTATTGAAGCGCTTCAGCCAGGTGGTTGGTGTTGATGAGTTCGGAATTATCCAGATCGGCCACCGTGCGTGCCAGCTTGAGCGTCCTGTGGAAGGCGCGTGCGGTAAAGTGTATTTGTTGCATAGCAATTTTCATCAGCGACTGGGCGGCTGCATCGATTTTACAGAACTCTCGTATATCTGAAGCAGACATCTCCGCATTACAGGTCAATGCGGAACCGGCATAACGCCTGGTTTGCCTGGACCTTGCCTCCTGCACACGAGGCCTGACCTTTTCTGAGTGTTCAGCCAGGCTGTCATCCACCAGTTTTTCATAATCTATGCGTGGTATATCCAGGAAGATATCGATGCGGTCCATCAATGGGCCGCTGATCTTTTTTGATAGCGTGTGATAACGGTGGAAGAACATTTACATTCCCTCACCGGGTCACCGTAATAGCCGCAGGGACAACCCTAAAGAACCAAACTGCACCGCTATTCGCCGAGTAATTAAATTCCCCTCGGGAAGAAGGAGGTGCAGCCAGGATGGCCAACCGTTTCCAAGTTAACCAGCACAGGTTAGCTTACAGTTTCATCGCCAGCCGGGATGGCGACTACTGCCTGATTTGCAAGGCTGGCCCCAACCAAGTACAGCTTCAGATAGATCATGCCGACAACGACCCATATAACTGGGAGCCCCACAATCTTCATCTTCTATGCCAGGAGCATAACTTGCAGTTCCGCGGTGTGCCGGTCGCCGAGAAGCTCCAGATCATTGAATCTCATAGTGCTAAGAATATGTGTGGGCGCGAAAGGACCTATGGAAGCATAAGCACCAAGTTGGCTAAGGATATGGTGGACTACGGTTCTGGCAGCGCGGAGATGAGGGCCAACAACATGTTCGAACCAGTCTATACAGAGTGGCTGTTACAGAACCTGCCGATGCCAAAGCGGGAAGCAATAAACTCAGGGGCTCACGTAGCGGGGTGCAGTCCAGCAACCTGTGAGCGGTATTTGAACAAACTTACTTCTGCTGCGGGTCCACTTAACGAATTCCGTAACGGTATGAATGTACCGACCATCGACTTCAAGCCCGAACTAAAGCAGCCTGCCAACGATTGTCCAGAACCCGACGAAGCGAGTGGCACTACTGTACCAGAAGAATCGGTGTGCACCATCAGCTCCACTGCAGAAACCGTGATTGAGCAGAAGGGATATCACTTCAGGCCGCCCAAGGGTGAGATCAGAGGCTAACATGTTATCTGAGAGCTTCTATGAGAAAAGCGTGAAGAGTTCAGGGCAAAACAGCTTTAGTGTTCGTACCAATTTCAATAACGGTGAACCTGCTGAATGGAATGCTAATTTACCTTATTTTGTTTTATGCTGGAGCTTATGTGGTCAATAGGAGGTCTGGAGAAACGTATGATAATCGCCCCAACGAGCCAAATAACAACGCAGATGCCGAGTATGATATATAAAGCCACTGGTGCTGTCCAGCCCTTGGCAGGGATATCCAAATCATCAGACACTTGTAGGGCGCATGTGGTAACAAGGCCTACCAGAAGTGTAACGAATCCAATACCACCTATCCGCTTCAGCATTTTACCAATTGCGTGTGCCATGTGCGCGAATCTTATATCAATCTATTCAATACTGCAATCTGATTGGCTTGCTCCAGACAGGAATATATGCGCTTCAATTGGGCATGGAAATGACAGGGAGTTAGAAGTAAAATCTCTCGCTCAAAAGAGAGGCAATAGATGAATACTTCAACCCGGCGTGATATAGAGATCAAACAGATCCCCATAGAAGAATTGCGACCGGACCCGGCCAACCCCAGGCGCATCAGCGACCAGGAGCTGGAGGCGCTCACCCGCAGCATCAGGGAGTTCGGCCTAGTCGACCCCATCATCGCCCGCAGAGAGGATAAAACGGTCATCGGCGGCCACCAGAGGCTGCTGGCGGCCCGGCGCCTCGGGTACAAGATAGTACCGGTGGTGTTGGTTGACCTAACGACGGAGAAGGCCCAACTGCTCAACGTCGCACTGAACAAGATAACCGGCTCATTTGATCAAGAGTTGCTGGCCAGGCTTTTAAGCGATCTCAACCAGACTCCGGAGATCGACCTTACGCTTTCGGGCTTCGGGGACGATGAGCTCAAAAAGCTGCTCAAATCACTGGACGCCCGAGAGAAACGTGAGCGCCTGGAGGATTTCGACCTTGATGCAGCCCTTGAGCAGTGCAAGAGCCAGCCGATCACCAAGAGTGGCGATCTATGGCTACTTAGTGATCATCGCTTATTGTGCGGCGATGCTACCGATCCGGAGGACGTACGCCGTCTCATGGGGGAGAACAAGGCTGCCATGGCCTTCACCGACCCGCCTTATAACGTGGACTACGGAAATCACGGACCGGCCAAGGGCAGGCGCAGCATAGCCAATGACAACCTGGGCACTGAATTCCAGGCTTTTCTGGTGAAAAGTTGTCATAGCATACTGGAGTTCACCGACGGCGCCGTTTACATCTGCATGTCCTCGTCGGAACTCCACACGCTGCAGGACGCTTTCGTCTCGGCCGGCGGTCATTGGTCCACCTTCATCATCTGGGCCAAGAACACCTTCACTATAGGCCGCTCCGACTATCAGAGGCAGTACGAGCCTATCCTCTACGGTTGGAGGGAAGGAGCGCAGCACCACTGGTGCGGCGACCGGGATCAGGGCGATGTCTGGCACATACAGAAACCTACGGCCAGCCCGTTACATCCTACTATGAAGCCACTGGCGCTAATAGAGAGGGCCTTGGAGAACAGCAGCAGCCAGGGCGACAAGGTGCTTGACCTGTTCCTGGGATCGGGCAGCACACTGATCGCCTGCGAGAGGACCGGGAGGACCTACTATGGCATGGAAATCGATCCTCTCTATGTGGATATAGCGGTCAAACGCTGGGAAGCCTTTACCGGGCAGAAAGCCGAGATGTCCGGGGGATGAGAGCAATGATAGAACGCACACTATTGCCAGATCGTGTCCGTGAGACTGGAAAAGCTGAAGAAAAATATGCCTCCGACCTCTTGACTTCGTTCGCCTTCAGAGTGATGTATATGTCAATAAATACTAAGGAGGTAATAAATGCCCATCGAGAACAGGAACCTGACGGCCGGGACAAGGCTGACGGCCAGGTACAAGAAACAGCCCTATTCATGCCAGGTGGTCGAAGGCGAAGGCGGCAAGCTCCGCTACCGTCTGGAGGACGGACGGGAGTTCAAGAGCCCTTCGGCGGCGGGAATGGCCGTGACGGGCCATGCCTGCGATGGCTGGATGTTCTGGAGTGTGGATACGGCCACTACCACTTCACTGCCACAGTCGGAGCCGGTAGGGGCCGAACAGGAAGCGGAAACACATCAGACCGCCGAGACTACACCCAACGACAACAAGGAACAAGAGGCGCCGAATCCGGAGGCGGAGACGGAAATCGCCGAAACTGGCCAGTCAAACGTGGATGTGGACAAAAAGAGCGTTTTTCGCAAGGTACCCAATCAGAAGGGAGTGCCGGAGGGTCAGGTTCGCTGGCACTGCTATGCCTGCCGCAAGACTTTCTTGTTTCCCGCGGGCCAAGTACCCAGGGGCTGCCCCGGACATCCGATCAGCTAACTGACAACCGAATAATGACATCAAGGCAGGCTCCATATCGGGGCCTGTCTTGCGTTGTTGAGACCACCAAAAATAAACACCACCAAAGGTGGTCAATGGTGATGAAAAGGTGGTGAAAAGGTGGTGCGCCGCCGTTGGGCCGAAAGGCCAACCATGCAAAGCCAAACCGCTAAAGGACAGCCAGTATTGCCTGATGCATTCGCCTGAGCACGCCCAGGAAGTGCAGGAGAAACGTCGGCTTGGCGGCCTGAGGCGCAAGCGTGAATCAACCATCTCTGCGGCATACCTGACTGAACCGCTGACCAGTGTGACTGGCATACGCAGGGTCTTGGACATCGCCATGGCGGAAATTCTGGCTTTGGAAAACGGCGTTGCCAGGGATCGTATTCTCGTTTCCGTGGCCCATGAGGCTGCGGTATTGCTAGAGAAAGGCGAGATGGAGGAGCGTTTAACTTCCGTTGAACAGATAGTAAAGGAGCAAACTAAGAAATAGCTGAGGAAAACTATGAATTTGGCGAACAGACTTAAACAACTTGAATCGAAGCTCAGACTGATGGAGGTGGAGGAGCACCACTTCGATTTCGACGGATTTGTGTTAAGGCTGGGGCTGGAGCCAATTGCAGTGCGGGAGCTGTCGCAAAGCAAAGGCATAAGTCTGCTTGAGGCCATGTGCGAGATGCTCAGCATTGAGTTCAGGGAATTCAGACGCCAGCTACGTGAAAAGGTTGGTCTTGCGAGGTGATCATGACGTTAGAGCAGAGGCTAAAAAGAATCGAAATCAAGCTTAGTCAGCAGCCGGAGAAGATCGGCCAGCCGGGATGCCGTACTATATTTGATTTACCCAAGGAAACGGTAGTAGGGGCATTTGCGATCCACAAGGAGCTCTTTGGTGGCTATCATCTCATTCTTGAAGAAAATCCGACTGAGGATGATATAGAAAGATACGCCGCTCTCAACCAGCTTGAGCCTGAGCAGTTCTACGATTTGATGGTGCGGCAGGGGTCCAGCATACCGGAGGCAAAGAAATGACATTGAACCGTCGAATACAGCGACTCGAAGATACGGTGAAACCGAAACCCGTCGGCTGTAACCCGGCAGTTCTTATTGTGAGGTATGAAGACGAGGAATCCGGCCATCAGGTAAAGACTGACTCTTGCGAACCGACTCATGAGGAAATTGAAAAGCACCTTAAGCACATGAAGGACAGCGGCCAATGTCAGGACTGCCTGGGTTCTTGTGCGTTGGATTGGGGACCTGGCGGATTTGCCAACCATAAGCTTACCGGCGAGCGCAGCTCGTCATCTTCTTCACCCAACATACTGGTCATATCTTGTACGAGTGAGGAAGCACGAGAATTGACGAGACGGATCATGAATGGGGAACGGACGGAATGAACCGTCAGAATTCCAAGATGGTCTAAGCCGTGGAACTTCTGAAGAGGTATCTGTAGATTTTAAGCATAAAAGTCCAATATTGAGGATAGTGAAAGAAATATCGGCTATGAGGGAAAAGCAAAATGAGCGAAGCGTATGAAAATTATAAGCGCTTTACTAAGGATAAGCCCAACTTAATGCAAAAGTATCTGAAGTTGGACAAACTGGATGACGGTGTTATTACCATGGACTGGATATCTCCAGGCGGAGACTGCCAGCATTACGAGTATTATGAACTTAAGGACCTGGAAGAGTTTTTGCGTGATCTGTCAGTAATAGTACAAAAAGACACTGAATTGTTGTATCGGCCAATACAGGCTCCTATGGGAGAATGTATCCGGGAACGCCAAGATTTACTGCTGGGAACTCAATTGTTATTTGACTCAATGAGAATAATTGTTGATTTCCTACTTGCTCATTGCCCTGAATAGAACACACAACTACTTGAGGCAGTTGATCAGGCACTAAAAGGTAAAAAAAAGGATAATTCCGACGAAATTCGGGACTAACATGCTGGGACTAACATCCTTGGGACTAACACGATCGGGTCTAACACAGTTGGGTTTAACATGCCGGGACTAACATGATCGGGTCTAACATCGGGTTTAACATCAGGATTAACAGCTATAGTATATCGGGTCTAACATTGGGTCTAACATGATCGGTCTAGCATTGAGTTCCGCAGTTTAAACAGCTGGCTTGTCCATACTGGACAATCTTTCTACATTGTGGGCAGTCATACCACTGCTGCATCATGACATCCCTATTTAGCATCCACGAATCCCGTCCCCGCCCATAGTTGTGAGAATTCCATAGAGCACTTTGTGACGAAAGCGGGGTCGGTTACTATGACGAACATCTCATCATTTTCATTTGTAGCTTCTGCCGTATAGTTATATGAACCCGTGGTCACCGTGCTGCCGTCTATGATAGACATCTTCAAGTGCATGAGTCCAGAGTGGGTGTTGATTTTCACGGGTATGCCAATGGTTAATAAGTCATTGATGGCTGCCTGCTGAGACTTATCTTTGGCCTCGATACTGTCAGTTATAATCCGAACTTTGACCCCACGGCGAGCAGCATCCCCTATGGCTTTGACTATCGAAGGATAGGTCAGGCTATAGATTGCTATGTCTAGAGATATTGTAGCTCCATTGTAAAGGCTGACGAGCCTCTCAGGAACTTGGTCACCCGCTCGCGGGAAGTAGACCTGCACATCGGCCTGCTGTGTGGGCTGCGTTGAAGTGGTTTGACTAGTTTGCGTGCCCTGCGTTGGCTGCACTGGAGTGGTGGATGCAGGAGCTGTGGGCACAATGGGAACCGTTTGAGTTGCTGCTGGGATCGCCTGAGTTACCGGATTTGCCGCTGGTCTTAGAAGTGTGCCTATGGCAGATAGAATCAGCACCGCGGCGATAATTGACAGCACCAGGTAGAGTTTTTTCATTGGCCTAGTACCTTGGCCTTCAGCATTGCGTCGACAGACTGGTCTTCATTGTAGCTATGTACCATGCCAGGAATACGGAATAGGTCTGCAATCACCCATATAAATAAACCGCCTAAGGTAATCCAGTAAAGAAATTGTGTTCCCCATTTCCCAAGATAAGCATAATGCCATCCAAGGAATAACCATAGCAAATAGGCTGTCATGGTGCTTTTTTTATGACGGCGATACTGAGACTTATAAATATCTGACTGCTGTGGATTGAATTGCTGTGATTGCTGTACAGTAGATTCCTGTATGGGTTGCTGTATAGGCTGCCAGTACATCTGATATCCGCAATAATGGCATTGAGGCTGTCCGTATTGGACATACTGGCCGCACTGCGGGCAGTTATACCGTTGAGATTGCTGCGGATTAAAAGCAGTTTGCTCGGGTAGTTGCCAGTACATTTGATATCCACAGGCGTGACATTGTGGTTGACCGTATTGAGCATACTGGCCGCACTGCGGGCAGTTGTACCGTTGCTGCATACCTCGGCCTCCTTTAGTCCACCTCTCTGGCAGAATAACTCGTCCTTAAAACCTCGGCCTCAGTAGCCGTGAGGGCCTAGAACGAGAACATTCTAGACCTATCGTCAAAGAAGTTCAACACATTCTATCGGGGGCAGGTCACTTATGTCACATGTCTACCGTACACTTAGTTTCGCCAAGCAAATGTTTCTCAAGAAATAATCCAAGGAGTCGTATCAGCGCCAGAAAACCCACGCGACGCTAGAATATAGTGCACACTACGACCAAATAGTGACTACTTACCTCTCTAGCATTATTTCAGGTGGAGTTCGACTCTCCCTCGCTCACTGGAAGACGTCCCAGTACATGATCAAATCAAGTCTCACCTTCGATTGCAAATCTGACCACTAACGTCCTCAACGTATTGACAGAGCGGTGCTATTGTGAAAAAATACGGCAACCAACGCCCAACGATTCATGATATTTGATATTTATTAACGCGTCGCCGCTTTTAGGGAGGTTGCCAGAACATGAATAGCAAGCAGTTTTCTAAGACTCTGATTCCCTTGGTGGTCTTGGCTTCGTTGCTATTGACGGCACTGGCTGTGTTGCCCGGTGGGGCCGTGGCGGAGCTGGCTACAACCTCGTGGCCCATGTTTCAGCATGACCTGATGCACAGCGGCCGGAGCAACTACGTTGGGCCACAGACAAATAACGTTAAGTGGTCTTATCAGACCGGCGGTCGGATTCGTCCCTCGCCGGCCATCGGCATCGACGGCACCATATATGTGGGCAGCGATGATGGTTATCTTTATGCCATCAATCCTGATGGTACCTTAAAATGGAAATTTAAAACGGGCAATCAAATTTGGAGCGCTCCGGCCATCGGCAGCGACGGCACGATCTACATCAACAGCAGTTACTATTACCTGTATGCCATCAATCCAGACGGTACTCAGAAATGGCAGTTTATTATGGCTTGGGCGCGTAATTCTTCCCCGGCCATCGGCAGCGACGGGACAATATATGTGGGCAGCAGTGATTTCCATCTTTATGCCATTACGGATAACGGGACTACGGGTATTCAGAAGTGGCGATTTCGCCCGTCTAACGAGTATTCGGTTTGGTCTTCGCCAGCTATAGGCAGCGACGGGACGATATATGTGGGAAGCAACTCCGACAGCAATTTTTATGCGATCAATCCCAATGGTCAACTGAAGTGGAGACTATTAACTGGCGTCGTTACGTCTTCGCCGGCCATTAGCGGTGACGGCACCATATATTTCGGTAATAATAATGGTTATCTTTGTGCCATTACGGATAACGCGACTGCGGGTATTCAGAAGTGGCAATTTGGAAGGGTCGGGACCATCGAGTCTACGCCGGCCATCGGCAGCGACGGGACAATCTATGTTGGTAGCGATGATAATTACACTTATGCCATCAATCCCAGTGGAACCAAGAAATGGTCATATGGTACGGGCGGAGAGATTTTGGCTTCGCCGGCCATCGGCAACGACGGCACGATATACGTTCACTCGTTGGACGGCAATGTTTATGCCATCAGCTCGGCCGGCGCCCGTGTGTGGTCTTATATGACTGGTGAATCGCCCACAGGTCCTTGGGTAGTCGATTCTTCGGCGGCTATAGGCAGCGACGGCACGTTATATATCGGTGCATGGGACGGCAAGCTATATGCCTTTCAGGACATACATCCTAATGCCTCGGTCAACACCAGCCTGGGCCCGGTCAACTTCACTACCAGCGCTGGCTCGATATCAGGTCTGGTAAACCTCCCGCCCGAAAGTATGCCGTGCTCGGCAGGCGGTTTCATCTTTCCTTATGGCATGTTCTCCTACAGCATAACTAATTTGGCTCCGGGTGCGACTGTCATCGTCACCATCACATTACCCAACCCTATCCCAATGGGCTCGAAAGTATTCAAATGCCAGAACGGCAACCTGACCGACTTCAGCCAGTATACACAGCAGACTGATCCTAATACTTTCATCCTGACGCTTAAGGACGGCGGCCCGGGAGATGCCGACGGCCAGGCCAACGGCACCATCGTTGACCCCTGCGGAATAGCATTTGCGTTCAATAACCCGCCGCATTCGTCCTCGGCACAGATTCCCACAGTAGTCATGGGGCCCGCACCCATAGCCAATATCTCAGTCCAGAGCGCTTCGCTCTCCACTGCTAAAGTCGCACCGGGCGCACAGGTTACCGTAACAGCCAATATAGCCAACAAGGGCACAACGGGCGGCTCGGCCCAGATCAAGCTCTACGTCAACGGACAGGAAGAGGCCCACCAGGGCGTCATCATCTCCAGCGGCAGCAGGACCCCCGTAAAGTTCACCGTCAGCCGCGACGAGCCGGGCACCTACTCCGTCTACGTGGGCAGCATACCGGCCGGCACCTTCGAGGTGGATACCTTCGCAGATCCCAACATAATCCTCTATATCAGCGCCGCACTGCTTCTCTTCGCGCTGGCCGGCGGCATCATCTTCATGGCGAGCAGACGGCACTAATAATTCTCCAAGACTGAATATAAAGGGCCGCGGCCATAAATGTTGTGGCCTTGTTTTAGACGCCTACGATAGCGCACACTATCACGAGCTGGTGGGCCGATGTCTAGGGTAGAACCTTTTTAGTGACCAGGATGATGCAGGAATAGCAGTCCATCACCACAACCAAATCACTGCCAGCTCGGCAAATATTTACTAGTCTGTTGACAAAGAAAAAAATATCTTATATTATTATTAACATTGTTAATATATACAAAGTAAATACTTATTTATTAAAAAGGATATTTAAGAGCATATGTCACTAAAGTATGGTTTATTAGGGTTCCTAAGTTACGGCCCTAAGTCTGGATATGATCTTTATAAGATGTTTTTTAAACCTCTGAGGCCTGCCCCCACCCTTATCTATCGGAAATTGGATGAAATGGAGGAAGATGGCCTGGTTACGTCGAATCTGGTAGAGCAGAAAAAACGGCCTAATCGGAATGTCTTCCGTATCACTAAGACCGGAAAAATGGAACTGGTGAGATGGCTCAGACAACCGCTAAAACATCCTCCGCTGGATAGTAAGGATGCCATTCAACTATGGTTTAGCAGCAATATCGACAAAGAAGATGTCATTTTAAATATAAAGGACTACATAAGACATCTTAAAAGGGAAAAGGATTATTACGAAAAAGAAGCCACAGTATTAATTAAGAACGGACAATCGGAAACCGCCAAACCTCTGGATAGATTTTATTGGGACCTGGTTGTTCAGGAAGCTATCGCACTTCTTGAGTTTAGAATAAAACTGTCGAAAGACCTGATAAAAAAAATCGAAGAATATGAAGAGGTTGAGGTAGAAAATAGTTAACAACGGCGATAGATAAACGGCAGCAAGGATATCTAAGATTGTTTCCCAGGGTTTTTAATCGCGTGCAACCTTATCGGAAAAAGGATAGTAATAAATATACATACGTTCGCATTCTCCTACTACTAACATCTATAAAGCTATAAAACGCTATAAATGGCTTGACTGAGTTCAAAGTCTATAACTAATAAAAAATATACGGAAGTAAAAAATGGAAGTAATTGGTGATATTCCCAGAAGGTGGGCAAAACTGCAACCCAATGATATCTGCATGGTCTGCTATGGTTCTCCTGGCGACAGATACAATTGGAAGCAGTTCAACGAAAGGATTAATCGCCTGGCGAATTCCTTTTTGGGGATGGGGTTAAAAAAGGGTGACCACGTCTCTATCTTAATGGAGAACTGCCATAGATATGTAGAGCTCTACTATGCGATGGCCAAGATTGGCATTATACCTGTTCCAATTAATATCAGGCTACATCCTAAAGAGCTGCAATTTATTATTCAGCACTCCGATTCGGTAGGTTTGGTCATTGGTCCCGAGTATACAGAAACATGGAAGGAACTCAAACCCGCCCTTAAAAAGGCAAAATGCCTCGTCAGCACCGTGAAAAAGGTGGAAGGGATGAAGTTATACGAAGAGCTCATAGAAACCGGCTCGCCGGAAGAGCCTGATATTACCATCGACGAAGATGACACGTTCCTATTATGTTATACCGGAGGGACAACCGGTCTGCCCAAAGGCGTCGTGCTTACACATCGCAACCTGCTAACGTGGACTATGGGTGCCCACCTTTTGACCGTCAAGGATCCGTCTAGAATTGCCCCAGGTAATGCCAGCACACTTTATATCCTACCGGCATTTCATATCTCACTGTGGCCCATACTTATGTTTCACTTCTCCGGCGATAAAGTCGTCATGATGAAACGTCCGGATATCAAACTGATATGTGAGGCGATCCAGGCAGAACATATCACACATATGAACTCGGTGCCCACTGTGTATTTCTGGCTTCTGAATTTTCCGGAGCGGAAAAACTATGATTTCAGCAGCGTCAAGTCTTTTACTTATGCTGGCGCGCCTTTTCCAACTGAGGTTCTAAAGCAGTGTATCGAGGTCTTTGGAAACATTTTCTCACAGGGATACGGCGCCACCGAAGGCGGGCCATGGACATCTCTCGATGCTAAGGACCACTATCTGGAAGGACCGGAGACGCTGACTCGCCGGCTTAAATCGGCCGGTAAACCTTCTCTTGTCTGTGACATCCGCATAGTAGATGAAAAGGGCAATGAAGTTGAAACCGGGACTATAGGTGAGGTCACTGTGCGCAGCAAGACCACAATGAAGGAATATTGGAAGGACCCTGAAAAAACCAAAGCGGTTAAGAAAGGGGAATGGTACTGGACCGGAGATATGGGCAGTTTTGATGAGGACGGCTTTCTCTATCTGGCGGACAGGGCGGCCGACATGATTAAGAGCGGTGGTGAAAGAGTCTATCCTACGGAGGTTGAAGATACACTCTACAAACATCCGGCCATCTCTGAAGCAATTGTTGTCGGCTTGCCGGATCCGGAGTGGGGTGAGAGAGTACATGCTCTTGTATATATAAAACCCGACCAGCAGCAGAAATACAAGGGGAAGGAAGATGAACTCAAGCAGGATATTATTGAATTCTGCCGGAGGGATTTGACGCGTTATAAGTGCCCCAAGACGATCGACTTCAGTGATAAGCCTTTGCCAAAGACGGCTATCGGCAAGATGCTTAGAAAAGAGGTTAGAGAAAAATATAGGGGAAAGTAGCTTGGGGCAGGCACATATTGTAATGAAAAACTGGAGGTAGAAATTAGAGGAATGAGGTAATGCTAACTACAGGTAAGAATTAATCTAATCTAGGCGAATATTATAGTAAGAAAAAGGAGATAGGAATCAATGGCTGAAAAGGAACTTTTTTCACCGATCACAATTGGAGATGTCGAGATAGACAACAGGATCGCAATGGCGCCCATGAACATGGTATATTCTACGCAGGATGGCTACGTTACACCCCAGGACATTGCGCAACTTGCACGAAGGGCCAAGGGAGGCTTCGGCCTGATCATCACCGGAGCCATTATCTGCACCAGGATGGCTGCTCCCTTTGTCTTCCACCGTAACATGTATCTTTATGATGACTCGTTTATGCCCCTTCTGGGTAAGATGACGGACACAGTTCACCATTTTGGAGCGAAGATATTCGCCCAGCTTTCAGTAGGTTTTGGCAGGCAGGGGATTGCCCTGGACGGCACACCACCCTATGCGCCCTCATCGATACCAATGTCGATGGCCCCTGATAATATGCCGAAGGGGCTGGCTGCTGCCATGCTTGCAAATCCCTATACTCTGCCCATCCATTACAACGAGAGTATACCCAGAGAGATGACCATAGACGAAATAAAGAGCGAGGAGAAAGAGTACGCCCTGGCATGCCAGCGGGCGGTTGTCTGCGGATTCGATGGTATAGAGATACACGCTCCTCATGGGTATCTGGAACACCAGTTTCTTTCTCCACGTACCAATAAGCGGACGGATCTTTATGGTGGTTCCCTGACGAACCGCATGCGTTTTGTTCTGGAGTTGATGCTCAGGGCTCTGGAGGCCACCAAGGGGGCTGTGCCGATCGGCATCAGGTTGAGCGCAGATGAGCACATGCCTGAAGGCATCGGCATTGACGAGATGATCGAAGTCCACAAGACCCTACAGGATTGGGGCCTCAGTTACCTTCACTTGTCGGATGGCTCTTACGAGGCGCTGAAATACTTCTTCCCCGATTCGATAGACCATGTCCGAGACCACCTTCTGGTGGAAGCGAAAAAGATTAAAAAGTCGCTTAAAATACCGCTGATGACACCGGGGGTAAATGACGCGGCAATTGCAGAGAAAGCGATCAAGGATGGCGCCACGGATATGATTTCGCTGGGCCGTCAATCGCTGGCAGACCCCGACTGGCCGAACAAGGTGAAAGAGGGGAAGCTATCGTCAATCAAAGTCTGCAAACGGGATATGACCTGTATAATGAGGGCGCATATCGGCCTGTATCCCAGATGCACCGTAAATCCGGAGGTTGGTTTTGAGGAGTATGATTCGGAACTGTGCATAACAAAAAGATCAGGGTCGTTTTTACCCAAGCACCTGCATAAATTGCCTGCACCTCAACCCCATTAATTGAAAAGAGAACAAGACTAAGGAGGAACATGCATGGATTTCGAATTTACAGAAGCCCAGAAAATGCTGCGAGCAACAACCCGGGAGTTTGTGGAAAAGGAGCTGCCCAAGGACTTCATCAGGAAATGGGATTCAGACCCCAACATGACCTGGCTGCCGGATGAAATACTGCAGAAAGCGGTGGCACTGGGTTTTACTGCCATGCATGTTCCGGTTGAATACGGCGGAATGGGTGGTGACCTTATAGATGACGTAATCCTGGCGGAGGAGGTCAGCCGTCGTTCTGCCGCAGCCGCTTTCGGCCTGCACAGCGGCCTGTTTGTCAGGCTGATATACACGTACGGCACTGAAAAACAGAAAAACGAATATCTTCCCAAATTGGCCAGGGGTGAGACGGGTTTCTGCATCGGGTTGACCGAGCCGGGCGGGGGAACTGACCTTCTCGGAGCCCTCAAGACGACTGCGGTGGCTGATGGGGACGATTTCATCGTCAATGGCCAGAAGACCTATATTACGGGCGCTCATATCTCGCCTTATTCCTGTACGCTTGTCATAACGGATAAAAACGCTCAAAAGAAGAGCAAATCTGCGTCACTCCTTTTCATTGACCTGAAGAGCCCCGGCGTTGAAATACGGCCGCTGCATAAAATCAGCATGCATGGAGCGGGGTCCAATGAAATCTATTTCACCGACGTCAGGGTACCGAAAAGCAATCTGCTTGGTGAGCTGAACAAAGGATTCTTCCAGCTTACGACCTTGCTCAATCCCGAGCGTATTCTCTGTGCCGCTGATACGGTGGGCATTGCCCAGGGCGCATATGAGGAAGCGCTGGAATATGCCAAAACCAGGACCGCGTTCGGCAAGCCGATTGGCCAATTTCAGGTATTGCAGCACTGGCTTGCCGACATGTGGATAGAGATTGAACTTAGCCGGCTGATCACCTATAAGGCTGCCTGGTTATTTTCCAATAACCAGCCCTGCTGGATGGAAGCCGCTGCCGCAAAGACCTTTGCCTCGGATACCGCAGTGAAAGTTACTTCAAATGCCATGGAGATATTTGCCGGCTCCGGCCTGATGGTGGAGACCGATATTCAGCGGTATTTCCGTGATGCCCGCCAGTTCACTTTCGCTCCGATCAGCAACGAAATGGCGCGCAACTTCATCGGAGAGCTGATGGGCCTGCCAAGATCGTTTTAACTGGCACCAGTGGAAAAATGCTCAAATGAGGTAAGTAAAGACAAATCGTTAAAGTGGCAACAAGAGAAAACCTATAATCCCAAAAATAATTTCAATAGAGGACAATTAAATATGAGCAAAGGCAAAATAGCAATAGTAGGCATAGGTGAAGTGCCCACCGGGTGGTACCCGGAAAGGCATGAATGGGACATTATTTATGACTCCTGTATGCAAGCTGTCAGAGATGCCGGGATTAACAAAAATGAAATAGAAGGAGTCATATGTTCACCGGCAATCGGTCAACCTAAACTTGACTCTGAGCTTGTTTTCGGCAAGTTACCCGAAGAGTTAGGACTAAAAGGCTGCAAGGACATAGTATCGGTAAATGGCGGTGGTTCAACATCTGCCAACCTTTTAAGGATGGCTGAGCACTGGATAAATACGGGCGTAGCCAAAACAGTCCTGATCATGCATGCCTCAAAGTATTCAAGTATCGACCCGAATTTGGTGATAAAGACGTTTGCAACTGCGGGCATGTCTATGGAATGGGAATATCCATTTGGTACAACGTACAACGGGATGGTTGCTATGGTCACCGAACGTTTCATGCAGGACAATGGTGTTTCGCCGGAGGAAATGGCATCGATTCCGGTTGCCTTTAGAAAATGGGCGGAACTTGATCCAAATGCTATGTTCCGCAAACCCTTGACTGTGGAAAAGGTGCTGTCCACACGCATGATAAGCACACCATTGCATTCCATGGAGTGCAATATGCTGGCAGACGGCGGCGCAGCACTGCTCGTTACATCGGCGACCAACGCTGCAAAGATCTGCAAGACACCCGTCTATAAGCTCGGTGAAGGTTCCCGCTATTGCCAGGCAACACTCACTCAGAGGACAGATGAGACTAATGCCGCACAATATAAGGCGGCAGCTAGCGATGCATTCAGGGAAGCAGGCCTCTCCATCAACCATATGAACGTACTTGAGCTTTATTGTGCGTATCCGGTTCTTATGCCTTACTTGCTTGTGGCGTTAGGTGTAAGTAAAAATGGCAAGGAAGCTATCAGGTTTATTGCGGATGGTAATACCTGGCCGGGAGGCAAACTCCCTTGCAGTACGATCGGAGATGCGCTGTCAAGGGGGCACACAGGTTCCGGCGTAGGTTTTGCCTATTTGGTAGAAACTGCTAGGCAATTGATGGGCAAGGCCGGCGAAAGGCAGGTTAAGGATTGTAAATACGCCCTTATGAATTGTGCCGGCGGATCAGGCATGAACATGATTTTTGAGATATTCGGGAGGAAGCTGAAATGACCGCTTACACCAAACCCTTACCGGAGATGACACCCTGGAGCAGGAAATTTTGGGACTATGCCAGGCAGCACATACTTGTCATGCAAAAATGTAACTCCTGCGGCAGGTTAATATTCTATCCAAGGAAGGCCTGCCCGGATTGCTGGTCGCTTGATCTTGGCTGGAAGGAAGTCAGCGGAAAAGCGAAGTTGAATACTTTTACCGTTACGATGGGGGGCGTTGAGCCAATATTTGCACCTGACCTTCCCTACGTGCTGGCACTGGTCGACCTGGAAGAAGGGATAAAGATGATGACTAATATTGTGGACTGTAAGCCCGAGGATCTGAAGATCGGCATGGACCTGAATGTCACTTTCAAGTACTGCACGGACGATATAAACTTGCCTGTCTTTCGTCCCGTTTAGTCCTGGTGCAACATGTGAACAGAGACGACAAATGGTCAAATATCAATCTGGATTTGAATAAAATGGAGGTTTAATTATGGCAAAAGCAGAATTAAAGGACGATTATTTCAAGATTGACCCGGAGCCCCATCTGGTTGGTGATATGGAGCCAATAAACCACTATCCCGGCGTTCAAATGTGGTGGAGAGCTATTGAAAATATTCGGAGGCCGCTTTTGATGGCACTTCCTATGGATGTTTTTAGCGAAATCGAAGCCTGGGAATTAGAAAAGAATGCTGATCCGGCCAGTTTGATTCGTTCAATGGATAAATATGGCATAGATGTGGCCTGCTTGCTGCCGGAGGCGATGATGGATACGACCGGCTACAGCAGCCGATGGATGACAAACGGAGATATGGCCAAGGTGGTTGAATCGAATCCCGACAGGTTTATGTACCAGCCGAATCTATCTCCGATAAAGCATAGAGGAGTTAAAAATGCGATCTGGGATCTGGAGTACTGGGTTAAGGAAAAGGGCGCCAAAATTTTTAAGTTCTATCCACCTGAAGATACCTATATAAATGACCCAGATCTATGGCCTTTCTATGGCAAAGCCGAGGAACTTGGGATTGTACTCGATATCCATACCGGCTTCTGTTGGGTCCCTCCCGGAAAGAGCAAATATGCTCTGCCTATTCAACTCGATGATGTAGCGCGCGATTTCCCTGATCTGAAAATTGTCGCTTTCCATATGGGTTATCCCTACTGCGATGATTTAAATATGGTAGCCATGGGACATCCCAATGTGTATCCATGCCTATCACTTTTGATTCCCTGGGCTAAGGCGCAACCTCGTAAATTCGCCAAAATTATCGGTGAGGCGTTACGATGGGTTGGCCCCGATAAGATTATATGGGGCAGCGATTATGCGGGTTTTTCTGCGCAGATGGGTCTGGCTGTTAAAGGATGGAATGAGTTCCAGATTCCCGAAGATATGCAGAAGAATTACGGTTATCCTGCCATTACGGAAGAAGATCGTCGAAAGATCTTTGGTCTTAATCTAGCACGTCTTATGGGTATAGAGCCAAAGCGAAGAATAAAAGGGCGCTAATAAAAATAATCCAGGATGTAGTATTGAAAGTAACTTTTTGAAGCTGCGATAGGAGAGTCGGACCAGGTGTTACATGGCTGTGGCCAACATCAATATCAATATAAGTTATTATTTTGAATTTTAGGAGGATTTTCGTGGAAAGGATAAGGTGGATAGAGTCTAATGGCAAGAAAATTCTATATTCTGACTACAGCGGATTGAACACAACAGAAGAATTAACCGCAGTCTTGGACGGGGCTGTCAAAATGGTTAAAAGTTCGCCTACCAAGGTTCTTTCGCTGGTTAACTTTAAAAATTCCAAGCTGAATAACGAGTTCATGGGAAAAATCAAAAAGGCAGGTGAAGAGGTCTTGGATAAGGGAGCAGAAAAGACTGCAGTGGTAGGGGTAACGGGGTTACAGTCGATCTTATATAAGGCATATGTGAGCGTTACCGGCAGCAAAACCATTAAGGTATTCGATAATGAAGAGGATGCTATAGCCTTCCTCATTTCATAACATCGAAATAAAGGGGGACAACCGGCCGGAGTTCATAGGCAAGGCGATTACCTCGATCCTATTAAAATGAATTTTGGAATTAAGAGGGAAATATGAGCACGAATCAGTATGAATTCATTATTTATGAGAAGCAGGATGGAGTCGGGAAAATAGTTTTTAACAACCCCGCACGTCATAATGCCATGTCAGCCAAAATGCTGACAGAATTGAAGGATGTACTTTTAGAAGCCCAATTTGATAAAAGTATAAAAGTTCTCGTGCTTACCGGAGCAGGAGATAAAGCTTTCTCATCGGGGCAGGATTTTGCCCTGCCTTTTGAGGATATGGGTACCTCGATAGGAACATATAACTATCTCAGGAATGTGTGTTATGAATCACACCGGCTTATGGAACGGATGGAGAAGCCCATAATAGCTGCAGTTAATGGCCATTGCTTTGCCGGCGGTTTTGAGTTTGCTTTAGCTTGTGATTTTATCATCGCTTCCGAAAATGCTAATTTTGGAATGTTGGAGGTTGGCCTGGGTATTTTGCCCGGATCAGGGGGTATCGTACGACTATGCAAAGCGTTGCCGGCCAGGAAAGCCAAGGAATTGCTTTTGACAGCGAGGCGTTTTTCGGCCAGGGAAGCTGAAGCGATGGGTATTGTTAATAGGGTAGTACCCCAGGGCAAACTTGCTGAAACTATAAAGGAAATAACAGACAGCATTTGCCAGAAGTCACCCCTGGCAATCAGGCTTGCCAAGATGGTTGCTAATGCCAGCATTGAGACATCTGATATCGATGTGGCCCTGGCACTTGAAAGGTCGGCAGGGGCCCTTGTATCGGGTTCTGAGGATGCGCGGGAAGGGCCGACAGCTTTTCTCGAAAAACGGCCGCCGGTCTTTAAAGGGAAGTAAATGGGTAGCTTATCCATATAAGAGGCTAATTATATGAGCAAAGGGAAAGTGGCCATTATGTGGATTGGAGAGGTACCGACCGGGTGGTATCTCGAGAGGCATCAATGCATTGCAGATAAAGGAGATTATTTCCGATGGAAGTTTTACGTGAGGGGTCAGGCCAGTTAATCGGCTGGCATGATCCTGATGAAAACCGTGAATATGTATTACATAATAAATCCCGTGAATTAAAAGATAAAACCATGACGGCCAATCAAGCCGTCGGTAAGTTTGTTAAAGATGGTGATTTCATTGCCAGCGGCGGGTTCGGTCATGCCAGGGTTTCTATGAACATCATCTATGAGATAGTGCGGCAGCAAAAACGCAACTTGATTATGGCCGGAAAAACTGCGGTACATGACCTGGATATTCTGGTTGGAAATAGCTGTGTGGATAGGGTCGAAGCTGCTTACAGTTTCGGCTACGAGATAAGAGGTCTTTCTCCAGCCAGCAGACGCATGGTGGAATCAGGGAAATGTCGAGTCGTGGCAGAAACCAGCAATGCCGGTTACCAGTGGAGATTTCTGGCGGGAATGATGGGGATACCTTTTATTCCCAGCCGCAACCTCATGGGCACAGATACAGGCAAATATAGTTCATGTAAAGTCGTGAAAGATCCTTTCAGTGGTAAACTTGTTAACCTGATTCCCGCAGCTTACCCTGATGTTGCTTTTATTCATGTGCACAGGTGCGATATCTACGGTAACAGCCAGATAGATGGAATACTTGTTGAAGATTTTGAGCTTGCCCGTTGCGCCCGAAAACTAATTATTACGACAGAGCAAATCATCTCATCCGACGTTATCCGATCTGAACCTTGGAAAACAGTGATACCGTTTTATGTTGTAGATGGAGTAGTGGAACAGCGCTTTGGCTCACATCCTTGCGACATGCACGGAGAATACTTCTTCGACGAAGAACATATCGCTGAATGGCTTGATCTATCCAAAACTGATGACGGAGTGAAGGAATATTCCGATAAATACATACACGGTGTTAAGGGTTTTGATGAATATCTCGAACTTTGCGGCGGTGAAAAGAAAATGTTTTTCTTAAAAGAGCGTCAAGCTCTGCGAGTGCCATTAATAACGCCATGGCGAAAATGACCGGTATCAATCGTAATTTCTATATTCGTAAGGAAATAAACACATGAGCTATAGCCAGGCCATCCAATACAATATGCGTGAATTCATTGCTTTTACAGGCGCTGGGATACTTGAAGATGGTAAATCAGTGTTTGTAGGTACGGGCCTGCCCATGATAGCAGGAATATTGGCACAAAAAACACATGCTCCAAACCTGCTGATAATATTTGAAGCGGGGGGAGTAGGTCCGATCTTGCCCGAGTTGCCTATATCAGTCGGGCAATCTTTGACATGCCATCGCGGTGTTGCAGCATCCAGTATGCATGATGTAATGTCTGCGTGCCAGGCTGGTTTTATAGACTATGGTTTCTTAGGTGGCGCGCAAATAGACATGTTCGGTAATATAAATACTACGTGCATCGGAGACCACGAACTGCCTAAGGTGCGCCTGCCTGGCAGCGGTGGGGCCAATGATATAGCTTCATTCGCTCACAAGACCATTATTATCGCCGCTTCTCAGTCCAAACGCACATTCGTTAATAAGTTGGATTTCCTGACAACACCTGGATATCTGGATGGACCCGGCGCTCGTGAAAAGGCTGGGCTGCCTCTCAATACCGGGCCATACAGAGTTGTCACTCAGCTTGCATGCTTTGGGTTTGATGAAAAATCCAAACGCTTGAAGCTAATTTCCCTGCATCCAGGAGTTACGGTTGAAGAAGTCCAGGATAATTGCGGCTTCGATATAATCATTCCGCAGAAATATACTGTAAGCCCTGAACCATCAGAAAAGGACCTGCATATTCTCCGTAATGAAATTGACCCGACCGGGATTATTATAGGCAAATAGAGTATAGCTCACACTATCACAGGATAGTGACGGCTCTAGGCATGCTTGGATTAGACCGGGTACAATTAGACGAAGGCCGGAGTGCGTAGCGAGGGAGCCGATGGGATTTGTCGCCGTTTATGGTGCGAGCGAAACTGCAAAGCATCTGACTGAGCAAGTTATCAAGGGAGAAGGAACGGGGTAGTCCACGTGAGCAACGACGAAATTGGATACTTTGACCCTAATTATATTTACGGGGAAGGCATATCTCAAGACTTACTAATATCCGTCTGATGGCTGGTGTTAAAGACTTTGTACTGCATACCCCCGTGCCGCTTGGAAAATACATGGCAGCGTCTGATTTGCATATCAGCGTGTCCATGTTTTCTCCTTGCAGGAATCTTATTACGTTATCTAAATTATACTGCCTGCATACGGAAGGGCTAGAATATGGTTAAGGAACTATTGTTATTAATGATGGATTTGGAAAGATAATATCTCCTTCAGTGGGAATTAAGATCTTATATAGCGGGATCATCAAATTTATTCAGCAATATAACATTGAAAAGCAGAGGTAACGTGTCACTGATTTTCTGCACCAGTATAAATCGTTGACAGAGCCTCGACATTGAACTATATTATTGGAGTAGGCACTGGTTGGTATAAGTGGAAGACGTAAGATGTGGGTAAGCGTCAACAACGTATGGAGGGGGCGGCAATGGCAACTGATATCAGAATTATCCACGCGTACGATTTCATCAAAGCAACCCCGGAGGGAAAGCTCGATTTCGAAAAGAGTAAGAAACTGCTGCTGGAGATCGCGTCAGCCACGGGCCCTGTAGTCGATTACGATATAATCCTGGACACTCGAAAGGCGCAGGTAGAAATGTCTGTAGCCGAACTTTGGCATCTAGCGGTTGAAATCAGCAACTTTCCTAAGGTCTTTTCTCGAAGGACGGCCGTTCTTTGTCCGATTGAACCATTCGACGATGCGGAGTTCTTTGCACTATGCGCCCGGAACAGAGGCTTCCAAATTAAGGCATTTACTTCTTTTGAAGATACGATCGAATGGCTGACTGAGAATAGGCATAGTGCTAAATAGGCAATTGACACCCGTAGAGTTGAGATTATTTCCAAACAACAACAATCATAAAGCCTGCGCTTCCCGGCAGGTATAAGATATTTCTTGTTATCATATTCCTCTTCACGCTGGGCAATCCCAGCGATGCTTTCCTTATTTTGAAGGCACAGAACCCTTTGGAATTCCCTAGGCATTGGGGTTCACGAAATCTTTGTAACAGAGTCAGTGTAAAATAGTATAGCGCACACTATCACCGGATAGTGACGACTCTCCAGATAATCATAGAACCAGGCTAGGTACAGTCAGGCACAGTGGCGCGGCTAAATAAGGTAACAGTGGCCTTCCTCATGCAGCGCGCGTTGCCCGCTTCGTATCAATCGAGGACGGTGTTGAGAGCATTGGCGAGCCCGGGTACTGTCTTGTACTTTGACAGGTCGCCGGGTTTGATCCATTTGGACTCGGTGTGCTCCCAGTCCGTTTTAATTTTGTCAGGATCGGACACATGAAAAAGGAAGGGGTGGACGATCCATTTCCTGTTCAGTTTCCTGTCGACAACTTCCAGCGGTTTACCCTGTTTGATCAGTCGTACTGAGCTTTTAAAAAGCCCCGTTTCCTCCCTGATTTCGGTGTAGGCCTGGTCCAGGGGATCGGTCTCGATATAGCCGCTGACGCCTGCCCATGATCTCTGATAGGTGCCGACCCGGTGGCTGCGCCTTAATATCAAAATCATATTGCGGTGTTCCAAAAAGCAGGTGACCACATTCTTGACCTCGAAGGGCGTATCTATTACTTCGTCCAGCCTCTTCCGGAAATACTCGTTGAGTATTTGAAGGGCGGCCTGGGAAGCTTTTTCCTTTATGTCCTCCCGCTTGCCGCTGAACACGTATTTATGGTGGGTGGCGCCGCTCGATGAAGCCAGTCCTATATAGAAAAGGCCCAGGGGTTTAAGAGGCGTGGCCCCATCCGGTCCTGCTATTCCCGTAGTGGATATGCAGACGTCCACATGCAGCAGCTTGCGCCCGCCTTCCGCCATTTCTTTGGCTGTTTCCAGGCTGACGGCCCCGTGAAGCTTCAAAGTCTCCTCTTTTACGCCGGACAACTGCATCTTCATATCATTGCTGTAGGTGACAAGGGAACCTTTGAAGTAGTTGGAGCTGCCGGGGATATTGGTGATTTTGTCGGCGATCCTTCCACCTGTAGCCGATTCTACAGTCCCAAGGCTCAGCCAGACGCCGGACTTATCATGATAGTCTGATATAAGCCTGGCGTTAGCCATCTCCCATTTCTTCATTCGTCATTGCCTGTAAAGAGAATCTCAAGAATTTTAACAGAAACGGCATTTTCAGTATAAATCAGATATGCTGATATAATAATGCCTGTGAATTCGCTTAAAGATACTATCACTTTCCTGGGGACAGGGGGGGCCAGGTTTACAGTAGCCAAGCAGCTCCTGGCCACGGGCGGTGTCTGGATGAATCTGGGAGACGTGCAGTTATTGATGGACCCCGGCCCGGGTTCGCTTGTTTATGCCATTAAATATAAATGCGATCCTACCAAGCTGGATGCCATCATTCTATCTCACAAGCATCTGGACCATTCTGTTGATGTAAATGTGATGATTGAAGCCATGACCGAGGGCGGCTGGAAGAAAAGAGGCACCGTCTTTGCGCCCGAAGATGCATTTAATAATGGTGCTGTGATACTGCCGTACCTGCAGAAATTTCCTGAAAAGATCGATTTTCTGGAGGAGAAAAAGCAATATCAGGTGGGAGATGTATCGTTCACCACACCTGTCAAACATATCCACCAGGTTGACACTTATGGGTTCGTTTTTCAGACACCCAGGCACAAATTTTCCTGGATCACAGACACGAAAATATTTGATTCCCTCTCCGGGCACTATCGGGCTGACCTCGTAATAATAAATGTTTTGAGCCTGGAAAGCCGCTTTAAAATCGATCACCTGGCGCTGCCGGATGCTGAAAAGATCATCGAGGAAATAAAACCCAAAATCGCATTGCTGACACACTTCGGTCTGACCATGTGGCAGGCTAAACCCTGGGAGATAGAGCAGAAGGTTAGCGACGATACCGGCGTAAGGGTTATAGCCGCCCGTGACGGCATGGTCTTCGACCTGGATGAAGTCGACAGGGCCTAGATGCCCGGGCCGGTGACTTCAAAATCCCACCCTTCGATACATTTAACATGGCTGTAACCGGCCCTTAACATAGCTGTAACTCATCTTTAACGGGGATGTAACCCACTTTTAATTTCCCCGAAATCTCAACCTCCTAAACTGTATCCATTAAGAACAGAGCAGGCGGGAATCCATAGAGAAATTGTCGGACTCCGCAACTTTTTTATTTCTTTTACGGATTGCCATCTGCCAATAGGAGGGATTTATGACTGCAACACAGAACCCCCCGGCTACCGGGGCACAGAGCACCGGCGGCATGAAATCTACGCTTAGCCTGACCGCTCTGACGGTCAACGCTATGGCGCTTATTGCCCCCGGCGCCTTCCTGTGGACGACTTTCCAGGTACAGGCTGCGCAAATGAACGGCGCTTCTTCCACAATGGGTGAGATGTGGACGGGCCTGTTTGCGGCGCTGATACTGGCCTTTCTAACGGCAATCTCATATGCCGAACTGGCTAAAATATATCCCAAAGCAGGGAGCGGCTCATCTTACTATTTCGCCGAAGCTGCTCTGCTTGAGAAAGAGAAGGCGGCCCACAGGCAATGGGCACGCATATCTAAGTTTATCGTGGGTTGGATTTCCCACCTTTATTACTGGATATATCCGGGTATCATGGTTGCCTTCTCCGCTACCCTGATCGTATACATCTTTGGACTATTCGGAGTCTCACTGGCAATCTGGCAGCAGATCCTGGTTGCAGTGCTGTTTGCCGTCATCAATGGTTACATTGCCTATCGCGGGATCAGCGGTTCCACAATGACTGCCCTGATCATTAACGTCATACAACTGGTATCGCTGGTGGCGTTTTCCGTCCTGGCAATCGTGTACAGGCAGACCCATCCTGACGTAGCATATGCCGCCACGGTCAGCACGATTTTCCTGCCACACAATTTTTCCAACGTCATATTCCAGTCGACCATAGCCATTCTGCTATTGGTCGGCTTCGAGTCCGTCACAGCTTTGGGCGCTGAAGCCATTAATCCCAAGAAGGACATCCGCCGCGCCATCCTTTTGTCGCTTCTTATCCAGGGCCTTTTCGCTTACTTATTCGAGTATTTTGCCGCCAACTACTTCGTGGGCAGCCAGTTGACGGCCGTTGATTCCACGGGCGCCACTGTTACCGGATTGGCCGCTGCGGCTGCCTCCAGCGCTCCTATCGGAGATATGATGCGCATAATCGGCGATAGCCTGCTCAGCGGGTCGGGCCTTGTCATGGTATTGATCCTGGCCGCAACCGTCGTCCTGGCCCTGATCGGTACAACCCTGGCCTGTCTCAACACGGGCGTTCGCATAACCTATGCCATGAGCAAAGACAAGGAGATGCCGTCCATTTTGGGCCTCCTGCATGGGCGCTTTGCTACTCCTCACTGGGGTATCTGGGTCCTGGTACTGATATCAGCCGCCTTTGGCGCCTACGGTGTCCTGAATATCGACAACCTGACGCAGATAACCCTTGCTTCCAACACCGGGACGTTCCTGGTGTATGGAATGACCAACCTGATCGCCCTCGTGGCCTTCCTGGGCCGGCCGGGGACCAACTTCTTGCAGCACCGCCTGGTCCCGCTGATGGGTTTTCTGGCCAACCTGCTCATGCTTGGCGGACTCATCTACCTGAGCGTAACGGCGGGAGGCAGCACTTCAGCGGACACAATTATTGCCATCGCTATGGTCGTCGTCTGGCTGGTGGCCGGAGCAGTCTGGTTCGTTCTTAACACGCGTCGCCAGGGACATCCCATCCTGGTTAATCGTCAGGCGGCGCCTGTCCTCAGCAACGCGGAAGAGTAACACCGCTAAGGAGATAGCAATTGCTTATTACACAGCAGGATAGAATACTTGAGCTGCCGGCCCCGGATTCATCCGGGGCCGGCACACGCATCGTGTGGTATGCCACAACTCATAACGGGCTTGTGCGACCAGAAAATGAGGACGCACATGTAGTGGATGCGCAAGCCGCAAGGGATACAACATTGCGCCATTTACTGGCTGTTGCCGATGGATGCGGCGGACACCGGGCCGGAGCTACCGCAAGCCGGACGGCGCTCAGGACCATTCTGAATGAGTTCCGATATTGGAACGGAGGGTCACCGGAGCGGTTCATATCCAGTGCGCTGCGCCGTGCCAATGACGAGGTTTTCGGCGAGGCCCACGCGAACTATGAATTTTCCAACATGCAGACTACTGTTACGGCGGTGGTACTGGAACACGATATTCTGGCGGTAGGGCATGTGGGCGATTGCCGGCTCTACAGATTGAGAAAGGGTCATACCGAGTTGTTGACCAGGGACCATACAATGGCTTCGGAACTGGTTCATATGCACATGATAACGCCGGAACAGGGCCTCGACCATCCGGGCCGTCATCAGCTTACGCGATCGCTGGGCTCCGAACCTTTACTGCAAATCGACACGGTTAAAGAAAAAATAATACCCGGCGATACGTATCTCATCTGCAGCGACGGCCTGTGGTCTCAGGCCACCCACAATAATATTGAAGATATACTGCAGAACAACGCTCCCGATAAAGCATGCAAAGAATTCGTTAATCTCGCCCTGAAGGGAGGGGCGCCGGATAACGTCACAGCCATAGTGTTTAATATTTCGAGCGTGGGCAGCCAGCCGCCGTCGCGATCTTTCTGGCGGAAGATACTGGGGCATCATCAGAAGGATCTCACCTCCTCATAGCCCGCGTGATGCTGTATATTTTATATGGAATGTAGTAATCTGATTACATGTCCGGATTAAGATACAAACGGCCATATCTGGCCGGTATGGGTTCCCACTCAAAATACGGGCGGCTACATCTCTACCGGCCTTTCAAGAGGATCGATGTTTCAGCCCCATGAAAAGGTCGGCCAGTATGAAATACTGGAGCCGGCAGGCGAGGGGGGGTTTGCGCGGATTTACAAGGCACGTTCCCCCGAAGGTGGAGTTGTGGCGCTTAAATTCCCGATGATCGATTTGATCGGCGATATTGCTACCTATGAAAGGTTCCTTAGAGAGTTCAAAATTGGTCAAAAGCTGAACCACCCTGCCTTTGCTCATATGATTGCTCTGTCCGACAGCCCGTATGGCCCCTATATCGTACAAGAATTTATTGAAGGGGTGTCATTGCGCGATCAGTTTATTAATAATCAGCCGTTGCCGTTGGAGGAAGCTTTAAATATTGCCGATCAAATCGCCGATGCCCTTGCCCATATTCACGCCCGCGGCGTTGTACACCGTGACTTGAAACCGGACAACGTCATTATCGGTCCTGACAAGAAAATACACATTCTGGACCTGGGGAATGCGCTGTTTGAGAGGGCAAGAAGGGTCACCTGGAGAATATTTTCAGATGCTATGGGTACGCCCGATTACATAGCCCCGGAGCAGATACAGGGAAAGCGTGGAGACAACCGGACCGATATATATGCCCTGGGGATCATTCTGTATGAAATGTTGACCGGTTCCGTGCCGTTCAAAGCGGACAATCCATTTGCTGCTATGAATCTACGACTGACATCTACGCCGGCCTCTCCGCGTAACCCCGACTACCCGGTTCCGCCGGGCATAGCTGCAATCGTTATGAAGTGCATCCGGAGGGACCCGGATGAACGGTATGAGAGGGCCGACCAGTTGTTAAACGATCTAATACATTATGAGAACCTGGACCTGTCGGATTTCATGTTCCCACCGGAAAAAAACGTCCGCGCTCATATTACAGACCGGCAGATATATATACTCGGCGCCATCATAGGAGTTGCCTTCATTGTGGTTGCCGCTTTGATAATACTGGCTGTTTACTGGATACAGCACAGGTGAAAGGGTGTGTATTCTACAGATAGTGTAACAGTATTTTTAAGACTGGTATACGCGCCAGGAACCTCTTCGGCCGCTTAAGCTGACGCCTCAGGAATAGATTGCCAGGGCGATCACCACGAAGTGTACTCTCATTCAGCGGGTGCTCAAGTAACAGTTTGCCCAGTCTTTCCCTAGTACTTGCCATAATGTTATCCTATCCTTTAAGCTTATATCCGAGTCCACGTACCACTAGTAGACGCTTGGGGTGGTCCGGGTCCGGTTCAATCTTCTTTCTGAGGCGGCACATGTGGACATAGATAGTATGATCGCTCTCGAGTCCGCCGTAGCCCCAGATTTGTTCAAGAAGTTCCCGGCGGCTTACGACATGTCCCATTTTCCTTGCCAGCATTAGTAATAGATAAAACTCAGTAAATGTCAGATTTATCTCAATTTCTCCCAGCCTGACCTGGTGGTACATCGGATCGATGTAAAGGTCGTTAACCATGTAGCTCTGCTCTTCAACAGCCAACTCCGCCGGTTTTGTCCGGGTCCTTCTCAAAAGGGCGTGAATGTGGGCCAGTAATTCTGCTTTATCCAAAGGTTTCGCTATGCAGTCATCGGCGCCTGCGTCAAGGGCCTTGATTTGCTCTCCATGAGTACCACTGACAAGCGCCAGGACCGGGCTGTTGAATCTCTGGCGCAAAAGCCTGCGCAGCCTGGATCCTCTCATGAGGGAAATACTGGTGTCTAAAATAATGATGTTGTGCGGACTGTCCTTAATTATTTCCGGTATATTCCTGTATTCCGGCACATCGACAACGCGCATTTCTTCTCCACTCAGGCTGTTCCTCAGATAGCTAATCAAAGGCTCATCGGTGGAAACGATAATCGCCAGTCGCCCTGAGATACTGTGCAGATTTTTCAGATCTGATTTGATATCTATCATTTACAAATTCGGAATTAAGCCACTCCGCAGGCGGGGATTTTATCTGCACCCTTTATCCCATGTTAAAACTATAGTAAATACAAATTTCCGGCATATTAACGACACGTTACAATTTTGTTAACTGTAACCTTGTGAAACCCGGCTGTGGGTAAGGTAAAAAAAGAATTCATTATTGTCGATTGAATGGTGGTAAGATAAATGTTAAGAAATATGGGTAAACTCAATTTAAGATGGCTTATTAGCGGTGAAGTTGCCGGTCACAAGGCACCCGATTCGGAAGATGATCTCCATTATCTGAAGGAAACAGGGATTGAGGCCGTAGTCCGGATGGTTGAAGATAACGTAGCGAGTATTAGTTGTGCGCAGGTTGAGAAAAGTGGTCTGATAGATTTCCATGAGCCAGTTCCAGAATCTACGGCGCCAAGCCAAGTCCAGATAGATAGGATTATTGCTTTCATGAAACGATCCGTAGCTGAGAAGAAACCGGTTGGCGTATCATGTCGCGCCGGCATCGGCAGGACCGGTACTATACTTGCTTGTTATTTGGTTTCAAAATGCCATGCAGCAGAACAGGCAATCGAAGAAGTAAGGAATATGAGGCCCGGATCAATAACCACTGAGGATCAGGAGGAAGCTGTATACATGTACGCCAGGCGAATAGGGCAATCCCAGGTTTAATTAATATGCAAAGTCGAGTAAGGAGCAAATAATGAACGATAATGAATATATGGCTAAAACGATATGGGAGCACCTTAATAGTGGTTCAGCCGTAGTTTTAGCATCCATTACGAATTTTCGGGGGTCTACGCCGCGGCATAAGGGCACAAAAATGGTAGTGGCATCAAACGGAAAGAGCTACGGTACTATTGGCGGGAGCCTATTGGAAGCAACAACTATAAGCGAGTCAAGGGAAGTCTTAACTAAACATGGTTCCAGGTTCATAACTTTTGAGCTGACCGGCACGGATGCATATTCCAAAGATATGATTTGCGGAGGAAAAGCGGATATACTGTTAGATTTTATACCCGCTTCGAAAGAGAATGCAGAATTTTTCAGGTCTTTGTACGAATCCATACGTAAAGGCAGCGATCTCTATTTGTTAACTGTTTTAGGTGGTACGGACAGTTCCGTAGAGATCCTTGGACACTCCATGTTATTGTCCGATGGTAAAGTTATCGGCACCGTCCAATTGACGGAAAAGGATATCGAAATAGTTAATTCCAGATCAGATTCTATCTCCTCGATAACGATATTACCATTACAGGGAAATAAAATTATCATCGACCCGATTCGCGACGTAAAAACCCTATACTGCATCGGTGCCGGCCATGTCGCTTTGCCCACGGCCCATATAGCTGCTATGGCCGGCTTTCGTGTTGTCGTTATGGATGACCGTAGCGAATTTGCTAACTCCGAAAGGTTCCCGGAAGCCAGTGAGATTATAGTCATTAAGGATTATGATAACGCACTGGATGGACTGGAAATAGATAGTGATTCTTTTATTATCATTTTAACGCGCGGACACAAATATGATCGAACTATTTTGGAGCAAGCGCTTAAAACCAATGCGGGTTACGTCGGGATGATAGGTAGCGTTAAAAAACGGGATACGATCTATGATGCGCTTGTGGAGAAAGGGGCCGATAGAAAGCAATTGGGACGCGTTCATTGTCCAATCGGCTTGCCCATCGCTGCGGAAACGCCTGCGGAGATTGCCGTGAGTATCCTCGCGGAACTGATTAGTGAAAGAAATAGACTTAGAATATGAAACTCCCGGTCAAATGCTCCGGGAGGCGGAGCTCAACTTCTGAGGGCTGAGAATGATTTGACATGCGGATGCAACAGATATAAAGTATCAAACTCAGGAGGGGAGGGGGATCAGGTCAATATGAATTGATATGGGTGTTGCCAGATCAGAATTATAAGTCAGGATGACTTTTTAAGGGCAGTAATGGTTAAATTGACCGAATTTGAGCGCCGAATCTAATAGTAGTTGATTTATGTCCATTTAAGCGGATATTTAAAGGGAGCGCATGTTGGGCAAAATAACTCTGACCATCAATGAAAAAAAAATAAAGATACTGGAAGGCGCGACCATACTGGAGGCGGCGTCAGAGCACGGAATATTGATCCCTACGCTGTGCAAACTCAAAGATCAGTCGCCTACCGGCGCGTGCAGGGTTTGCATTGTAGAGGTACAGGGATCAAAAACGCTGGTTGGTTCGTGTCATACGCCGGTATCTAAAGGAATGGTCATACTTACCGACTCCCCTAAGGTCGTAGCGGCGCGCAAAGTTGTTGTAGAGCTTCTGCTTAGCTCTCATACAGGTGATTGTGTAAATGATCCCAATGCTGAGAATTGCTATTTACATAATCTGGCTTCCGACTACGAAATCGGGGCGCCACGTTTTAAAATTGCGGATCCCCGTTTCTATCCTATCGAGGAATCGAATCCATATGTTCGGCGCGATCTGTCAAAGTGCATCCTTTGCCGGAAATGCATCCAGGCATGTGCATACATCGCAAATAAAAGAGTTTTGAGCGTTGGATATCGCGGTTCAAGGTCAAAAATAATAACAGGTTTTGATGAACCGTTGAAAAGCCAAGAATGTAAGCAATGCGGAGTATGCATAGAGCATTGCCCCACCGGGGCACTAAGCATTCCAGCCAACGCATAGACTATATCGGGGGAATTCATAACAATGAACAGCGGTAAAAAGGGAACTCAATCAACAAAGAGTAAACGTGCAGAATTGTTGCCGATTTTGAAAAGAGAGGCAGGGAGAAAAGGCTATCTTTCCCGAGATGTCATGTCCGATGTGGCAACGCGAGCAGATGTCAATTTAGGTGAAGTTTACAGCGTCTCCACCTTTTATTCTTATTTGCCGGTGTCTCGAAAGGGAAAAAACATTATTAAGGTATGTAGTTGCGTCCCGTGTGACCTCAAGAATGCTCAAGGAGTTATCAGTAGCATAGAGAAGGAAATAGGGATAGGTCCGGGTGAAACCACTGTTGACGGCAAGTTTTCTTTAGAGATAGTGAACTGCATTGGTGCATGTGATCACGCTCCGGCGATGATGATCAACGACGAATTATTTGGAGACCTTACCCAGCAGAAAATAGCTAAGATCATAAAATCCATATAAAACGGTGGAATAAAAAAGATTATTTCGTATTTGAACTATATTTTCGCCTAGACTGTTAGGAATTCTGGAGGGTACTTTTGGCAGTTAGACTTATACTTTTAGACAATGGTGGAGTGCAGGACCCGTGGAACCTGAGAGCATATTTGAAAAACGGCGGGTTTACTGCCTTTGTGAAAGCTCGAGACACGATGCAACCTAAAGCCATCATTGATGAGATAAAAAGATCGGGTCTTACCGGGCGAGGCGGCGCAGGCTTCCCCTGCGGAATAAAATGGGAACTAGCCCGTAAGGCGAGGTCAAAGAAGAAATACTTGATATGTAATGCGGACGAGGGCGAAGTTGGCACGTTTAAAGACAGGTACCTGTTAACGCACAGTCCTTTCCGCTTGATTGAAGGCATGTGCATTGCCGGCCTTGCCATAGGGGCGCGGCAAGGCTACATCTATTTGAGGGCTGAATACCACAATTTGTTCGAGAAGCTTTACCGTGCAATCGATCAAGTCAAAGAGGAAGGCTTTTTAGATCATCTGGATATTAAAGTTTATGAAGGCGCGGGTGCATACATATGCGGAGAAGAATCGGCTCTAATGAACTCCATCGAGGGAGAGCGGGGTGAATCGCGTTATAAGCCGCCTTATCCACCTACCCAGGGTCTTTGGAACAGGCCCACCGTTATCAATAATGTTGAAACACTGATGAATATACCGTACATTATTGCCAATGGCGCGACCTGGTTCAGCGAAACGGGGACTTCGAGAAGTAAGGGCACCAAGGTTTTTTGTGTGAGCGGTGATGTTAAAAAACCTGGAATCTACGAATTGGTAATGGGGAGCTCCCTGAAAGAGCTGGTGATAGACCTCGCCGGGGCTGAGAATATCAAAGCGGTACAAGTCGGCGGCTCTGCAGGCGCCATTATACCGGGCCATCTTATAGATACACCTCTATCGCATGAAAGCGTGCTCGGATCAGGCGCAATCACAGTATTCAGTTCAAGCCGGGATATCATAAATATTATTTACAATAATATGCGTTTCCTGAACGAGGAGTCCTGTGGTAAATGCACGCCTTGCCGTGAAGGCACGAAGGTAATGCTGGAAATATTGGCCAGATTGATTCATGGAGAGGGAATTGAAGGGGATATGGATGCTCTTGAAGATATAGCAAATACCATGGCACAGGCGTCGATGTGCGGGCTTGGACAGGCAGCGGCTGTACCTGTACAGGATTCACTGAAATACTTCCGGGACGAGTATAGTAAGCGGATCGATCAGTCGATGTTCATGCGAAGCTATTTATCGGGCAGTCTTGCCGGTCAAAGGAGGTGATAACGTGACATTTGATTCGGAAAATCAGACATCCCGCATGCTCGAAATGTTTGACAATTTAAATGCAGATAAATATCCGCCTAAAGAATTCAAGTACATTGGAGAAAGGGGGCCGAGGAGGATAGACGGATTAGCCAAGGCTTCCGGCAAAGCGGATTACACTATGGATATTCAGCTCCCGGGCATGTTGTATATGCGCTTTCTGATGTCACCCTATCCGCACGCCAAAATACTTAAGCTGGACACGAGCAAAGCAGAGAAGCTGCCCGGCGTTAGATACGTGTTGCGCTACGATGATCCTGAAATGCCGGAAGAAGAAAACATACAGGGTAAAGTTGCCGGCTATTTTGGCAATGAAAAGCCACTTGCCGGGATAGGCTACTTCGAAGGCCAGTTAATCGGAGTTGCTGTAGCGGCAGACCGAGAGGAAATTGCTGAGGAAGCGCTTTCGTTGATTAATATAGAGTGGGAGCAGCGGGCCTTCATTCTTGATCCGGAGGTTGCTGACAATCCATCTGCTCCACTTACAAGACCAGAGTATTTTACGGACGGCAATCATTGGAACAAAGGCATTTATGATAGGCTGGTACATGGCGATGTGCAGAAAGGGTTTGCTGAAGCGGACAAAATTATCGAATTTAGATTTGTGCGCAGGTACCATACAGCGATGGGCCCCGAGCGTCCTTGCGGGGTCTTCAGGTGGAACGGTGATTGTCCCGAAGTATGGTTAAAACATCAACGGGCGCACTTACCGAAGAGTTGTATTTCGACATGGTTCGGCGGCATACCGATGAGTAAAATACAGCTTCATATGCCCTTTCAAGGGGCAAGCTTTGGAGGATGGTGTCAGACCAACTGGAACCTGGGGCCTCTTTATTGTGCGGCCATGGTTTCCAAAAGGACAGGCAAGCCTGTCAAATATGTATTTAACCGCCGGGAAGATTTTTATTGCGGCTCCATGGACGCGGGTGTCTATTACGTCAAGGCCGGGTATAAATTGGATGGCACAATAACGGCTGTCGATGTCACGTACTATCTTGAGAACACGGTTTGGTCGGTTTTCCATCCCGTGCTGCATCTGCTGGATAACACAAAAATACCCCATCTCAACGGAGTGACCAAAGCCATGTGGGTCAATAAGGGGCCCACATTCCCTACACGTTGCGAGATGCTGCCGCCTGTGCTAACACAAACGATGGTGCTGGACCATGTTGCGGACGCTTTAGGAATGGATCCCATCGAGTTAGCGCTGATAAATGATGGTGGGGAAGGACGGGACATGGCTTCGCTGGCTGAAGAGAAAAGAAAGCGCGGGTTTGAGGTGCGTGATAGCTTGAAGGAATGCGTTGAAAAAGGCAAATCGGCATTCAGATGGGATGAATCATGGCACAAACCGGGTGCGAGAATGCTTGCTAATGGAAGGATGCACGGTGTTGGTTTCACATTCACCCATGAGTGGGATGACTCGAACGGTAGCTCTGAGATGGCCATTCGCATCGAGCGTGGTGACGGCACTGCTACGATCCTATCCATGGGTTCTGATGTAGGTGTTGATGCGGAGAATACCTATTGCCGCATTGCGGCTGATGAACTTGGCATGCGCCTTGAGGACATGCACTACAATCCGCAATTTGACCCCGGATTTTTCAGACAAACACCTGATTCCTCAACAAATTTATCGGTGAATGGATGGGCGGTCAGGCATGCAGCAAGAATACTTAGACAAAAAATTCTTGAGGCTGCCACCAGTCCAACGGCCGTCACCCAACGTGGGGGCTGGAGGCCGGCATTCCCGGATACTAAACCTGAAGAGTTAGATATGAAGGATAGTATCATCTTTAAGAAGTCAAACCCTTCCGTGCGCATGAGTCTAGCTGATTTTGTGAGGCCTGTCGGCGAGAGTGGACCCTTAACGACGGATGAAAACTTAGGCGCCAGGTGTGCTTTTTCAGAACCCTTGTTTGCGTATGGCTATCATGTTCAGACGGGGGGATATAACCCGCACAATCCTAGGCCGAGATTTACCAGGCAAGCCCATTTTATCGAGGTCGAGGTCGATACTGAAACGGGACAGGTATTTGTAACCAGAGTCGTAAATGTCAATGACGTAGGTAAAGTGATCAACCGGATGAGTTGCGAAGGACAACAGTATGGCGGCAGCATAATGGGAATAAGTCGCGGCATATTCGAAGAAGTTGTTCATGATCCGGTTACGGGCGTAATGCTGAACGGAAACCTGATAGACTACAAAGTGGCTACAATAAAGGATGTTGGCCCTATAGATACTATTTTGGTGGAAACTGGGCTGGGGTACGGCCCGTACGGCTCAATAGGTATTGGCGAAGATGTAGCCACGGTGGTACCGGGGTTGTTGGGGCCTGCCGTTTATAACGCTATCGGGACATGGATCCATGATTTCCCGGTTACACCGGATAAAGTACTTAAAGCCCTCGGTAAAGCATAACACTATGTTGGTGTGCTGCTACACCGACATAATGCATATTTAATGTAAGAGGAGACAGAACTGTGCTAAAAGGAAATATATCGAATGAGTGTCCCTTCTGCGGAGAAATGTACGACACCGCAGACGAACTGAAAGGGCATGTTTTTAAGGAGCACGGTGGACGCGGCTTGCCAGTTCCGGAAAACGAGATAAAGCTGATCATTAACAGATCCGAATATGTCCTGCAGGTGAAACCTAATTGGACCCTTTATTATGTTATTCATGATGTACTTGGCATGACGGGGAGCAAACAGTTCTGTGATCGCGGTGCCTGCGGATCTTGCACCGTGATAATGGACGATAAACCGATTCTCTCATGTATGGCGCTTGCCATTGAGTGCAATGACAGTAATATTGAGACTGTAGAAGGAGTTGCAACCGAAGGTCATCCTTTAATTGAAGCTTATGTAAAAAACCATGCGATGCAGTGTGGTTACTGTACACCCGGATTTGTTGTAACCTCCAAGTCGTTACTTGACAGGAATAATGATCCGTCTGAAGAGGAGATTATGGACGCACTATCAGGAAATCTGTGTCGTTGTGGCACCTATCCTCAGCACATAATATCCATACGCGAAGCTGCAGCAAAACTTAAGTCAGTCAAAAATTAAGCAGGGTGAAATCGTGAAAGAATTCAAGCATTTCAACGCGCACAGCATCGAAGACGCAGCGTCCATACTGAAAAACTACCATGGCAAAGCCCGCCTAATTGCTGGTGGAACGGACCTGTTGGGAAAGCTGAAGGACAATATACTGCCGTTTTATCCGGAAGCCATCGTAAATATCAAGACTATCCCCGGGTTAAGTTACATACGGGAATCTGAGGGCGTAGTCAAAATCGGCGCATTGACATTGCTGGCGGAGATCGCACAAAGTGATATTACTATATCGAGGTATACTGCGCTGGCTGAAGCTGCCGGCAGGACTGCGTCCCCACACATCAGGAATATGGGGACAATCGCTGGCAATATATGCCAGGACATCAGGTGTTGGTATTACCGCAATCAGAATAATAGATTTTCGTGCTTGAGGAAGGGTGGGGGCAGGTGTTATGCGATCAAAGGTGACAATAGATATCACTCCATATTTGGTGGCAGTGTAGCCAGTGGTTGCATGGCTGTGCATCCCAGCGACACCGCGCCTGCACTGATTGCCTTGAATGCCAAAATTAAGACATCCAAACGGATTATAGCTGCAGAGAACTTTTTCCAGGTCAAACCGACCAGTACCACGGTGCTCGAAGAGGACGAGATAGTCACCGAAATACAGATACCCGCACCATCCCCGGCGACAGCAAGTACTTTTCTTAAGTTTGCGCTGAGAAAATCCATTGACTTCCCTATCGTTAATTGCGCTGTCAGGATTGCTATTGCAAATGGCGTGGTAAATAGTGCGGGGATATGCCTGAATGCTGTCCATGTGATCCCCTATAAGGCTTTCAAGGCTGAAGAGAGCATTATAGGTAAGAAAATCAGCGAAGCAGTTGCGGATGAGGCCGGCGATGCCGCCGTTTCAGAGGCAAAACCGCTTCAGAATAATAAATATATGGTTGCAGTAGCACGGACTCTGGTGAAAAGATCGATTTTGAAACTCGGGGCAAAATGACCCTGATTGAGCTATCGGGATGATCCCAAGTACCCCCGAGAGCGAAACCCTATACAAGGCTCTTTTGATCATAGGACTACCGTGCAGGAGTTGGATAGCTGCCATTCCTTGATTGGTCCCACAATTGATAGTGAGACGCCGGCAGAGCTCGCGATAAGCATAGTAGGAAAGTTAATCGCCGTAAGTTCATTCAAAATGAAACCGAAATGAAAAACATCACAGCAATAATCCTGGCAGCAGGATATTCGAAAAGAATGGGGTGCTTCAAGCCCCTTCTGGAGCTTGATGGTCAACCCATCATTACGCGTTCGATCGACATGTTTGCTTCGTCGGGGATCCGTGATATAAGGGTTGTAATTGGATATCAAAAAGAGAAATTGCTGCCGGTACTTGAAAATTTAGGTGTAAGAACGATCATTAATAATAGTTACGCTACTGGTATGTTCTCATCCGTATTGGCCGCGATAAGGAGCCTCGAACCAGGTATAAGTTCGTTTTTCGTATTGCCGGCCGATAATCCTGTCGTACGACCCTGGACAATACAATATCTGGTGGAGAACTTCACTAGCAATGAAGGCAAGATATTGATCCCTACCTTCAAGGGACGGGCAGGGCACCCTCCATTGATTGATTCCAAATTCATAGGAGACATATTGAGCTATAACGGGAATGAAGGGCTTAAAGGGGCATTGAAATCCAATAAAGATAAAACACTTTCGATACCAGTGCCTGATGAGAATATCCTGTTTGATATGGATGAACCTAAAAACTATGCAGAGATACAGAAGAGATATAAGAGGCACAATATCCCTTCAATTCAAGCGTGCGAAGTTATGTTGAAAGAAGTTTCACGGAATGCTCGGGATCGAACAAGTTGGGTCTGAGAATGAACCGGTTTGATCTCTGATTGCGTTCACAAAAATAAAATCAGGAGGTGATTATTAAGATGACGTTCTCGCAACTGCTCAAGATGCTTGATGCTGCTGTTCGCAATGCTGTTAAGAGTAACGCGAGGCTTAAGAAGATGATTTCGCGAGGCAACTATGTTTTCGTGATAACGGCTCAAGATAGGAAAAAAGGTAGACGCTTTATTTTCCGGGACGGAAAATATACGTCGGATAGGGTGTTGGCCAACTATGATCTCGCCCTTGTGTTTAAGGATGGTCCCACGGGATTTAATACACTGGCGCTGGGTGGTGAAACCGGTCTAAGGGATGCATTGAATAACTGGGATTTGCAGCTCGATGGTAATGCCACATATTTTGCTATATTCGCTACATTCCTGGCGATATCAGTCGGCCAGCTAATACGAGACTAGTATAAACTATGCAAACAATATGTCGGTCGCTCCCTTTCCGCCCTGCGTATAATGCTGATTGAGACGTGCATATGAAAATAAGAATTAGCTTTAGCAAGTTACTGAAATTGGGCGGCTATGAAAACAATTCGCTTATTGAAGTACCGGATGAATGCACTGTAGGCGCCTTGCTTGAATACCTGGGTGTACCTAGGATCCGGCGGAGATCCCTGCTCGTTTATATCAATGATGAACCTACCTGGAATTCAACGATAATAAAGGAAAATGACTCGGTAGGGATATTTACTATCATTGGTGGCGGCTAAGGGGAAGGATTTGAAAAAGATATTTATATTGTTAACAAACTTTTTGATGGTTGCAGCCATGTTTACTGGTTGGGTCGCTTGCGCTTCCAATCAGCCGGTTACACTGAATATTTCTGCAGCGGCCAGCCTCACTGATGCCTTAAAAGAAATAAACGGATTGTACGCGCATGCAAAGCCAAATGTGACAATCGTTCCAAATTTCGCTGCCTCGGGTACTCTGCAGAAACAGATCGAACAGGGGGCGCCGTGTGATGTATTCGTCTCGGCGGCGGCTTCACAGATGGATAATCTTCAGGGGGAGCAGTTGCTTTTAAATGACACTCGCAAAAATCTATTGAATAACAAGATTGTCCTGATTGTACCTGTCGATAGTAATCTGAATATAAGCAGTTTTAACGACCTTGTCAGCGACAAAGTGAATAAAGTGGCACTAGGCGATCCAAAATTCGTGCCCGCAGGAACGTATGGTCAACAGGCGTTTGATGAACTTGGCATAACGTCACAGGTACAACAGAAAATAATACTGGGAGCCGATGTGCGGCAGGTGCTGACCTATGTTGAAGGCGGTAACGTTGATGCAGGTATTGTATATTTAACCGATGCCAAGACGTCGACTAAAGTCAAAGTTGTGGCCAACGCGCCGGATGATATAAATGCCAGGGTGGTCTATCCCGTAGCGGTCGTCAAGACAAGTAAAAATCCGGATGCAGCAAAAGACTACGAAAATTTCCTCTTTAATAATCAGGCTAAAGCCATTTTTGAGAAATATGGCTTCAGTATAGTAAGCCCTTAGCATTTAAGCACTCAATTGCCTTGAATAAATAGAAGATGCCGGAATCATATCTTTCGCCACTATGGGTATCGTTAAGGACAGTATTAACGACAACAGTCATTACCTTTTTCCTGGGTATCATCGCCGCTCGTGCAATGAGAAGATACTCTGGGAAATATAAAAACCTGATTGACGGGTTGTTTATTTTGCCTTTGGTTTTGCCGCCAACGGTAGTGGGCTTCGGTCTTCTGCTACTGTTCGGCGTACACGGCCCGATCGGCGTATTATTGAACTTGATAGGGACCACCGTTGTTTTTTCCTGGCCGGCAACCGTAATTTCAGCTGTTATAATGGTCTTTCCGCTAATGTACGTGACTGCCCGCGGAGCCTTTGATCAGGTCGATACCAATACCGAGGATGCTGCAAGAACACTCGGAGCCAGCGAATGGAAGGTATTCTGGTCGATTACACTGCCTTTGGCCTGGCCGGGGGTGGCTGCGGGGACCGTTTTGTCGTTTGCTCGTTCGCTTGGAGAATTTGGAGCTACTTTAATGCTGGCAGGCAATATACCGGGCAAAACAGCAACGATACCTGTAGCGATCTATTTTTCGATTCAGGAAGGAGATACGAATCAGGCTTTAATACTTGTGGCGATCGTGTTGGTTATTGCCCTTGCTTCTATCGCTACAATCGCCTACTGGAGGAGAAAAGCCACAAGTATTATATGTCACTGCGCTGATGGACAAAATATCGAATAGACTTTGCGTACAGTCTCTTAGGACTTAAATTAATGCTGGAAGTAAGGATAAAAAGAAAGCTTCCGGGGTTTAGTCTCGACGTAAATTTTTCCGTCGATCATCAACCCCTTTCTATAATGGGACCATCCGGCTCAGGCAAAACCATGACCCTGCAATGCATTGCCGGATTGCTACTACCCGATGAAGGGTATATCAGGTTAAATGATAAGGTGCTATTTGATTCGGCCAATCGCATCAGCTCCCCACCGCAGATGCGGAGGGTGGGATTTGTATTTCAAAATTATGCCTTGTTTCCACATTTCACCGTTGGTCAAAATATTGCCTATGGACTTCGCCAGGATCACAAGGGGGCCGCAAAACAAGCGATTTCCCGGTTGCTTGATAAATTGAATATTATGGGGCTTGAGCAACGCTATCCCAGGCAGTTGTCGGCAGGACAACAGCAACGTGTAGCTGTGGCACGTGCCATAGCATCTGATCCGGATATTTTATTACTGGATGAACCATTTTCAGCACTTGATACTACAGTTAGAGAACGTCTGCAATTTGAGCTTAAAGCCTTGCCTAATTTTTATAAAGGTACAATATTATTTGTAACCCATGACCTGGCTGAAGCATATAGCATAGGTTCTAAAATTGCTGTTTATGAGGCCGGTCACATAGCACAGTTTGACGATAAGGAAAGGGTAATAGCATCACCCGCCAGTCGGTCAGTGGCAAAACTGACAGGCGTCAAGAACCTATTTGACGGTTTTGTTACCGATATTAAGGGCCAGGACGTATGGATTAAGCTGCCTGCTCTGGGGGTCATTTTCAAAGCAGTGCCAAGAAACGGTTCGAACCTCCCGATTAACCGTCGCGTAACAATCGGTATCAGGCCTGAATATATTCGTCTCATCGACCATTCGGGTGAGAATACGTTGATAAGCACACTTGACCGCGTTATTGAGGAAGTCGCTACCATTAGATACTGTTTTTTTGTCTCTGAGACGGGGGCTCCCTTACCTTTGATTATGGCTGTCTCCCGCGACCTGAAAGAACCATTGCTACAGGAAGGGAAAAACTATACTTTATATTTGCCGCCCGAGAGCATAATTATTGTCACAGATTAACTTCTGGAAGTGCGTACCGTATTTGTATACTTTGTAAAGCGATGTTATGGGGTTATTTTAGATATGGATGAAGCCTACAAAGAGCGCTAATTAAATCAGTGATTCCAGGATGGTCCTGGCCAGGGCCTCGTTTATCCCATTTACTGTGACCAGTTCTTCAATAGCAGCATCCTTAATATTACGCACCGATCCAAATTTTTTGATCAGGGCTTTTTTGCGTGCCGGTCCGATGCCTGCCACATTGTCGAGCTGTGATTCACGGCTCTTTTTAGACCTTAGTTGCCTGTGGTAAGTAACGGCAAAGCGGTGTGCTTCATCCCTCACCCTCTGAAGAAGGTGGAGCTCCTCGGAGGATTTGTCTAAAGGGACAGGCCCCGGCCTGCCGGGCTGAAAAATATCTTCATTTTCCTTGGCAATGCTGATGATGGGAACGTTATCAACTCCCAATTCTTTCATCGCTGTAAGGGCTGCATTGAGATGTCCTTTTCCGCCGTCGATCAGCACCAGGTCAGGGAGTGCGGCCCACTTGTCGACAGTGTCTACATAGCCTTTGAAACGTCTGTGCAACACCTCGCGCATCATGGCATAGTCGTCCGTGTGGTCGACCAGTTTGATTTTGAAGCGCCTGTAAAGCGATGGTCTGGGGACGCCATTCTCGAATACCACCATACTGCCCACCGCGCTGGTGCCCTGGATATTCGAAATATCGTAAGCTTCGATCCTGTGGGGAACGACAGCAATATTGAGTACGGCTTTCAGGTTGGCCAGGATGTTGAGGTATTCCGGCCGGGCCATTTTTTTACTCTTATAAATTTCAAGCTGCTGGCGTGCATTCTCCGCTACCATTTCCATCAGGCGCAAGCCTGCTCCTTTTGAGGCACCCTGATTTCCACCGAGGCCCCCTTCCTTCCTGCCAGCCATTCGCTTAGCAGGCCTGTCTCATTTATGGGCGATTGAATTAAGATCAGCCCCGGTATGTGATCAATAGATGAATAATAAAGTTTGATGAAGCTTTCAAGTAGCCGAGCCTCGCTTTCATCGGACGACTTCTCTATGATATAGTGTTCATCGGCGGTGAGCCTGGAGTCCTTGACAGAAAAAATGCGTACGCAGGCAATATCCCTATCGCGTGCCAGCGCGACTACATCCTGTTCGCCCCGGACATTAAAAGTGATTTTATTGCTGGCAATGACAGCCTCAATCGACTGTATCTGGTCACGGATCTCTGCTGCTTTCTCGAATTCCGTGTTCGCGGCAGCTTTTTTCATGCCGGCTTTCAGCTCGCGGATAACCAGTTCCTCTTTCCCTTCCAGCAGATCGACAGTACGCCTGACCATTTCCCTGTACTCCTCCCGGCTAATGGCCCCGATGCACGGCCCTAAACAGCGTCCGATGTGGAATTTAAGGCAGGGTCTTGTCTCTTTACCGGTAATCGTCTTATTGCACGATCGTAGTGGGAATATTCTACGTATCAGGTCATAAGTTTGTCTGGCCGACCAGGCGCTGGGTATGCGACCGATGTAACGGGCACCATCGTTGTAACGCCGCCTGGTGATATTTATAGTCGGCCATTCATTTTTGACATCGATTTTGATATATGGAAAACTCTTATCATCTTTGAGCAATACATTGAAATGCGGCCTGTATTTCTTAATCAACTGGCATTCGAGTATGAGGGCGGCGAGCTCGGATTCAGTGACTATGAAGTCGATTCTATCTGCCCTATCGGCAAGTTGCTCCGTCTTTTCGGGGAGGTTGGGCGTCTGTTTGAAATAGCTCCTCACCCTGTTACGCAGGTTGGAGGCCTTGCCGACATAGATTACCTCACCCCGGGCGTCCTTAAAAATATAGATGCCCGGCTTGTGTGGCAGGAGCTTCAGGCAGAGTTCGATATTGCGATTGGCCATCTGCGGTAAATTTTAGCATCGCTTTATAAATGCGACAAAGCGTGAAAACAGCCGTAATTAAATGTTCTATTCGCAAATGTGGTTTTATGTTAAAATAGGGATCGCTAGAAATGGTAGAAGACATAAGATTATTCCTAAACTATTTGGTAAAAGAGAAAAAATGCTCCAAAAATACTCTGGACGCGTATCATAACGACCTTAGTCAGCTGGCTGACTTCATAGCGTCAGCTAAAAGCAAAGAGGCGGGTGGCCATGAAGTGGAAGAGTTGGGTGAGGAGCATCTGATCTCATACACTCTTTACCTCAAGGGCAAGAGCTACACAGTTTCTACTGTAGCCAGAAAAATAGCCGCGGCCCGCACCTTTCTCAAATTCATGGCCGACAGGGGTAAGGCGAGCAAAGACCTTGCGCCGAAGCTGGCAGCGCCCAGGGTGGTAAAGGCGGCGCATAAAGCCCTGACAGTGAATGAAGTGCAACGGTTGCTCGCTGAGACGGCCAGGCTCCAGACCATCGATGCCAGAAGAGACAGGATGATGCTCGAGTTGCTCTACGCTACCGGCATGCTGGCAAGTGAGCTGATGTCGCTAAATGTGGAAGATTTGGATATGGGACAGAGCCATATTAAAATAACCAACCAGAGGGGTAGAAGCAGGGTTATACCCATAGATAAGCGCATCCGGGACTTGATGAAAGACTATATCGACTCCGTCCGTATAAAACTATTGACCAGGGATAAGGAAAGGGCATTATTTTTAAACCAGCGTGGTGAAAGGTTGACCAGACAAGGGTTCTGGCAAATCGTACAAAGCTACGCCGACCAGGCCGGTATAGCATCCAAGGTCACCCCCCGTTCGATCCGGCACAGCTTTGCCGTTCACAGACTTAAGAGCGGCTCCGACATCCACAATATACAGGAGATCCTCGGCCACGCTCATATCTCGACAACCAAGTCCTACAAGCAGCAGGCTTAACAATATATGATATATGAAACCTATCCAGTTAAACTTAAGTGACAAATATTTCCGGGAGAGTTAGACATGTCTAAGAAATCACGTAAAGCCAGGGCCAGGGGAAGGATAGAACCTATAGCACCGGTTGCAGGAAGCAGGATGCAGCCCAAAATTCAGGCAACTGTACAGGTGGCGTCCAGACAGCCGGCCCCAACGGCGGCTGCCATCTTTCAGACCAAGAGCTATGACTATGTAAAATCCGACCTGATACGCATCGTCATTATTGCGGGTTCATTGATCTTGATCTTGATAATCTTAACTTTTATACCAGCACTAAGATCATAGGTAAAAGCGGTGGATTTTGACAGGCCCCGTGAAATTTTGGTCGAGTCGCTAAAATTTCAGATAAAAGACAAGCGGGTACTGGGAGCCTTCTCAAAAGTGCCGCGTGAGTTATTTGTACCCCCAGAACTGCAGGCCCTTGCCTATGAAGATAAGCCTCTGGCCATAGGCCACGGGCAGACCATTTCCCAACCTTATATTGTAGCCCTCATGATTCAATCACTCGAATTGAAAGGGCCTGAGAAGGTGCTGGAGATAGGCACGGGAAGCGGCTATCAGGCTGCCCTGCTGGCAGAAGTGGTAAAATCCGTTTACAGCGTGGAAAGGATTCCTGAGCTTGCCGAGGCTGCACAGAAATTGCTTGGCAAGCTGGGCTATAAGAATGTAAACGTAGGAGCTGCCGGTGACGAGTTGGGCTGGAGAGAACATGCTCCTTATGATGGAATCATTGTGGCCGCAGCAGCCCCTTCTGTGCCACATTCTCTCCTGGAGCAGCTGGCTCTAGGCGGGATCATGATAATCCCCGTAGGCTCTCGGTGGGAGCAGGAGCTTATTAAGGTGCGCAAAGGGCAGCACGGCAATCAGATCGAAAATCTGGGCGGTTGCAGGTTCGTCCCTCTCATCGGCAAGGACGCCTGGCAGGAGTAGGAGCGCCGCGCCGCGGGCCGGCTTATGCGTTCCTTCTTATTTAGTATAAAGAGCGCCTACGGGGCATACGGCTACACAGGAAAGGCACGAATTACAGTCCGTTTCTGAGATGGGTGTTCCGGCAAAGGTGGATACTATCGTGTTAATGCCTCGATGGGCGAAGTCCAGGACACCCGTGCTTTCACGCTGACAAACCCACACGCATCTGCCGCATAGTACGCATTTATTCTTATCGAAGGCAAAGAGGGCGTGGCTGGAGTCCACCACATAATTCGCATCGATTTTTTTTAGCCGCTTATCATTTAGTTTGAAATGCTCCGCCTGTGCTATGTGTTGAAGCTCGCATTTCCTGTTCTTGGGACACCGGCCGCAATCCAGCCGGTGGTGGCTTAAAAGCAAGTTAAATGAGCTCCTGCGCAGCTTAACCGTCGCCGGGCTGTTAATAGTCACATTCATGCCATCAATAACTTTCTCGGTGCAGGCGGTCACCGGATTTGGGGTCCCGTCTATTTCCACAAAGCACAAGCGGCAGGATGCGAAAGGCTTGTTATTATCTCTGATGCTGCATAAATTGGGGATAAAGATCCCGTTATCCAGTGCTGCCCAGAGTAAATTGGAACCTGATTTAACTTTGATCTCTTTGCCCTCGATTATGATAGTGTTGAGCATGTACCAACGATATCAAAAAATAAAGACGGGTTACAAATCTGTAACCCGTCTTTAATATTTTTGGCTGTGAGTTAACTGTAGATTTCTTTAACGATAGTGCCGTCCGGTGCCTGAAGCTGGATAAGCAATGGCATCTGGCCCAGAGCGTGTGTAGAGCAAGATAGGCACGGATCATAGCAACGGATGGCAGCTTCGACCCTATTCAGTATGCCCTCGGTAACGTTACCCTTCTTGATGAAGTCCTTGGCTACCTCATATACCGCACGGTTCATTGCAGCATTATTATGGCCCGTGGCAACGATCAGGTTCAGCTTGGTGATCTTACCGGACTCGTCGCTCCAGTAGTGATGAATGAGGGTTCCCCTGGGTGCCTCGACGACTCCCACGCCCTGCTCATTAAACTTGTTGGAGTTGACCTGGATATCGATAGAGGTTATGTCCTTATCCTCGAGGAGTTCGCGTGTTTTCTCGATAGAATAGATTAGCTCTATCAATCGGGCATAATGGTAATACAACGAGCTTTCAACGAATCCGAATTTGCTCAGTTTTTTGAACAGTTTAAGCTCGGCATTGGCGATGGGGGTGGTAATTCCGGTGCAGGCATTAAGACGGGCCAGAGGGCCGGCACGGTAAATACCGCCGGGATAACCCAGGCTCTTATAGAAGGGGAATTTCATGTATGACCAATCTTCGACATATTCGGCGATGATATCCAGGTATTTGGCCGGGTCGTACTGCTCTTCCAGGACAACGCCCTTGGAATCGACCAGCCTCCATTTTCCGTCATAGAGGGCCAGGTTATTATCTTTGTCCACCATTCCGAGATAGCCGGAGGGGAACTTGCCGAAACTCTCAACCAGGTCCGCATTTTTGGCAGCAAAATCCTTCCAGATTTTCAGGGCTACCTGGGCATCCGCCAGGACCCAATCCATCTGTCTGAGGAAATAGTCCCTGTCTTCGGCGAGGAGCGCGGTGCTCATACCGCCGGGTATCGCGGCGTTGGGATGTACTTTCTTGCCGCCCAGCTTCTTGATAATAGTCTGACCAAGGCTGCGCATTTTGACGGCCTTAGTAGCCAGTTCGGGGTTTACTTCAATGAGCCCGATGACATTGCGCATTGCCGGATCTGAATCGAAGCCCAGCAACAGGTCGGGGCTGGCAAGGTGGAAGAAGTGCAATGCATGTGACTGGATATACTGTCCCAGGTGAAGAAGCTCCCTTAAGAGTTTGGCCGGCCTCGTCAACTCCACACCGAGTATGGCGTCGCAGGCCTTGGCCGAACCCAGTTGGTGGCTGACCGGGCAAATCCCGCAAATACGGGGGGTCAGCGTCGGCATCTCCCAGAACACCTGGCCTTCGCAGAATTTCTCAAAGCCGCGGAACTGGGTGTTGTGGAACCTTGCCGAAGCCACATCGCCAGCCTCGTCAAGCTGGATGGTTACCTTTCCATGTCCTTCGACCCTGGTTATCGGGTTAATTTCAATTATTTTGCTTGCCATTTTTCACCTCTTAATCAAAGCGCATTATATTGCTGGGGAGAACCGGGATCCTGCCCGCCAGCAATTCGGTAAGGCCGTATTTAATTGCCTCAGGCTCCGGAGGGCAGCCCGGAATAAAACAATCAACTTTAACTATTTGATTGGCTGGATAAACCTTATCCAGAAGGGCCGGGACTCCGGGTGACTGCGGGATCTTGCCTTTATAGGTGCTGGCTGTTTCAATGTAACCGCACCTGAGCACGTCGTCCTTATTTAAGGAGCTGCGCATAGCGCAAACACCGCCAAAGCAGGCGCAATCTCCCCATGCCATTAAAATCTTGCAGTTATGCCGTAATTCCTCGATAATTTCTTTTTCTTCTTCATTGCCGACTGAACCTTCTACTATGCCCACGTCAACTGGAGTGAATGTCTTAATATCAGTTATGGGGCTCCTGTGAAACTCAACCAGCTTGGCTACATCGATAATAAACTCATCTATGTCCAGGAATGACATGTGACATCCTGAGCATGCTTCCAACCAGACGGTAGCTACTTTTACTTTTGCCATTTGTTCACTCCTTACGGGCCTTATTTTTCCAAATGTTTGGCGATACCCTTGATGGTATCGGCGTCGCTCTTTATGCCAGCCGGGCCTTTGACCATAGCGGCCGTCGACTTGTTGACGCCGTCCAGGGTTGTATAGGTTCCTTTGGATTCAGTCCACAGCAGTGAGGGAAGTACGATACTGGCCTTGTCCGTAATCGGTGACAGGTAGCTGGCCTGGACTACCGCGAACTCGATTCCTTTCATTGACTCCGATAAAGCTGCAGACTCCGCCAGATCATCTGCAAGCAACAGGTATAGGCCCTTAATTTTTCCCTTGGACAGGTCAGCTATAACAGAGCTCTTGGGGTTGCTTATCCCGAGTTCCCAGGCGCCGCGGCTGTTGCCATTGCGTTTCAGCGAGATTACCTTGGGCTTGCTGCTGATCAGGCCGGCCAGATTCATTATGGTGGCCACAAGGTTGGCATCTTTGAACTCCAATATGCCATTGCCGTAAATGATAACGCTGTTCTTGGATTCAGCCAGTACTTCAGCTGCTTTATAAATATCGTTGACATCCATGCCGAGTGTCTTGGCAGCTTTTTTAGCTTCCACTTCTTTGAAGTCCGCCGAGAACTTAGTTTTATCGCCGGCTACCTTCCCGTGGTCCAGGATGGCATTTCCAAGCGCTTTGATAGCAAGTTCCTCTTTACCTTCGGGTGGCCTCAACCAGGCGCTGGCACGGAAAGTGAAGGGATTGCGCAGCGGGTCAAGCACGATCAATTGCGCCTTGTTCTTAGATGCAGCTCGCATAACATAGGACCCGATCACAGGATGGGTCTTGACGGGATGTGCCCCGATTATCAGGATGGCATCCGCTGTAAGTATATCTTCGAGTGTTGCTTCTATTTTAAGGCCGGCTTTGCTATCGAATTTTGCGATGCCTTGCGTTATGGTCCTGAAGTCGTCACCGTCAAGCGTGTCGACTAACTTGGTTCCCAGGGCTTTATTGAGGTCTGCAAAAGCTTTAAGGGCTTCGGTGCTCGCCCTTCCGGAGGCGACAGCTGCAATGTTGTCCAGTTTGCCGAGATTTTGTGCGATGGCTTCAAAAGCTTCCTCATAGGAGCAGCTGGCAAGCTGGCCCTTGGCATTACGTTTCATGGGGGTGGTTACCCTCTCAGCTGCCTTGAAGAGAGGATCAAACCTGCCCATATCGCATAGCAGGCCGCGATCCACAGCCATATCGGGACTGTCGATCCTGACCAGTCTGTTGTTTTTAACCAGGCCTTTGATTTCGCAACCAATGCCGCAGATAGTGCAAGACGATTCCACAACTGAGCACTCGTCGGGTCTCCCCTTGTAAGCACTGCCTTTGGAGAAGATAGCGCCTGTAGGGCAGGCCTGGAAGCATCCCCCGCAGGATATGCACGAGGATTCGCCAAGGGGCTGGTTTATATCTGCGGAAACCGTAGTTTTCCAGCCGCGTTTCCCGAAATCCAGGGCATGAGCACCGGTGATCTCGTCACAAGTCCTTATGCAGCGTCCGCACAAAATGCAGCGATTATGGTCGAGCACTACGTACGGGTGAGAGGAATCTACGATTACATTGGGCCAGGAATACTGGTATCTTGTACTATCCATTTGATAGGTATAAGCAAGGCTTTGCAGCTCGCAGTCGCCGCTTGCCACGCAGTAAGCGCAAAGATGGTTGCGTTCCGTGAAAAGTAGTTCCAGCACCAAACGCCTGTATTTCTCCAGTTTTTCATTGCTGGTTACGACGACGATGCCATCACGGGCCGGGTATAGACAGGCCGGCACCGGTTTCCTTTCCTTTTCGATCTCGACCAAGCACAGCCTGCAGGCGCCGACATCGGTCAAGCCTTTGTAGTGGCATAGAGTAGGCAGTTTGACTCCGTTAGCCTCGCATACGGCCAGAACGGTATCACCCTGTTTACCCTTGACTTGTTTTCCGTTGATAGTTAATGTTATTTCACTCATTTGCCTTCTCCTATCCTATATCGCATCTCAGGCATCTGCTGCATTCTTCTTTGGCTTGCTTGGCGTTATAGTTGACGATGCATTCTTTAAAGGAAGACTTCCTTTCGGGTAGAGGTATCTCTGACAGTTTAACCCTGGGCCTTTCACTCGTTTCTTCGTCCGTGGGAGGAATGTGATTGTAATCGACTGATTCAGGGTCCTGACGGTCCACTCTCGGCCCCAGGTCTTTGCCGTTCAAATATCGCTTGATCGACGAAGCTGCCCTCTGGCCGGAAGCTATGGCTTCGATGACTGTAAAGGGGCCGGTAGCGGCGTCGCCGCCGACGAAAACACCCTTCTGCTCGGTGGCAAGGGTCCTCTTATCTGCGACCAGTGTGCCGCCCTTGCCGATTTTGGCGGCACCGAGTTTCATGGAGGATGTATCCGGCCTCTGGCCGATGGCCTCTATCAGCATATCTACTTCGATAGTGAATTCGGAACCCTGAATGGGTTTAGGGGACCTGCGTCCGCTCTTATCGAAATCTCCAAGAGCCATCCTGGAGCACTCAATAGAGGCGACCTTACCGTCCTTGCCGATTACCTTGACCGGGGCTGCCAGGACATGCAGTTTGATTCCTTCTTCTTCTGCAGCAGCAATTTCTTCTGCTTCAGCAGGCATATCCACTTTCTCCCTGCGATATACAATATGTACTTCCTGGGCACCCTTACGGAGCGCAACACGGGCTGCGTCGATGGCGGAGTTGCCGCCTCCGATAACCGCCACTTTCTTGCCGACTTCGACGGGCTTGCCGAGGTTGATGTTCCTCAGGAAATCAATGGCATCGTAGACACCCGCCAGGTCTTCGCCGGGGATGCCCATTTTATCGCCTTTGTGAGCGCCGATACCTACGAAAACGGCCTTGAATCCGTCTTTGAACAGAGCATCTATATCATTAACCGGACTATTAAGCTTGATCTCTATGCCAAGCTTTTTGATATTGTCGATTTCTTTATTAAGGATATCCTTGGGTAACCTGTATTCGGGGATACCTACTGCAAGCATGCCGCCTGCTACGGGCAAAGCTTCGAAGATGGTGACCATATAGCCTTCTACTGCAAGGTCCCAGGCTGCCGATAGGCCGGCCGGGCCGGCGCCTATGACGGCCACTTTCTCGGCTTTGTTGCCCTTGATCTCAGGTATATATGAAAGGTTGTGTTCATAAGCAAAGTCGGCCGCATATCTCTTGAGATGTCTGATGGAGATGGGCTCGTCAACCTGCCCCCTGCGGCACTTACTTTCGCAGGGATGAGGGCAAACCCTGCCGACCGTCATCGGCAAAGGCAACCGCTGGCTCATAAGCTTGTAGGCATCTGCAGGTCTGCCGTCTTTAATTAGAGCTATATAGCCGTAAACGTTCAGGCCTACCGGGCAGGTGTGCTGGCAGGGTGCTTTGAACAGCGCCTGGCACAGCGAAGCCGGGCATTTCTTATCGATAATGTGTGACTCATACTCTTCACGGAAGTGCCTGATGGTTGAAACCGCCGGGTTGGGAGCAGTCTGGCCCAGGCCGCATATAGATGCGTTCTGGATCATCTCCGAAAGTTCCTGGAGGATATCGATATCTTGCAGGGTGCCGTTGCCGCTGGTGATTTTAGTCAGAATGGCCAGTAGCTTGGGGATTCCTGCCCGGCAAGGTACGCATTTACCGCAGGACTCGTCCCTGGTGAAGCCCAGGAACATCTTGGCGATATCGACCATGCAGTTGTCCTCATCCATGACGACGAGGCCGCCTGATCCCATGATGGCGCCCAGCGCCGTTACCGATTCGTAGTCGACCGGGACATTGATGTGCTCGATGGGGATGACGCCGCCGGAGGGCCCGCCCATCTGGGTGGCCTTATATTTCTTACCCTTGGGGACGCCGCCGCCGATATCGAATACTATCTTGCCGAGGCTGGTGCCCAGCGGGACTTCCACCAGACCTACGTTGTTAACTTTGCCCACCAGGCTGAACGACTTGGTGCCTTTGCTCTTCTCGCTGCCCACACTCGCAAACCAGCCGGAACCCTCGCGAAGTATTCGGGGGATAATCGACCAGGTTTCAACGTTATTGATAGCGGTAGGCTTTCCGAAAAGGCCTTTGTCTGAAGGGAAGGGCGGCCTTTGTCTGGGCATGCCGCGTTTGCCTTCGATAGAAATCAGCAATGCTGTTTCCTCGCCGCATACGAAAGCGCCCGCACCGGGGAAGATATCCAGGTTGAACTCAAAATCTGTGCCGAGAATGTTTTTGCCGAGTAGACCATAGTCACGCGCCTGTGCAATGGCGGCACTCAGTGTCTCGATGGCCAGCGGGTATTCGGCACGGATATAAGCAAAACCCTGCTTAACATTGCCGACGGCATATGCGCCCAGCGCCATGCCCTCAATAATGGAATGAGGGTTGCCCTCAAGCACCGCACGGTTCATATAGGCACCAGGGTCGCCTTCGTCGCCGTTGCAAACCAGGTATTTAACGGTGCCCGGTGAGCTTTTCAGAAAACCCCATTTCGTAGCTGTAGGGAAGCCGGCACCACCCCTGCCGCGCAGGCCTGATTTCTTGACCTCGTCCAGGACATCGTCGGGTTTCATTTTATAGAGCGCTTTAGCCAGGGCTTCGTAACCGCCGCGGGCTATATACTCTTCGATATTCCATGGGTCGATAATGCCGTTATTATGCAAAATGCGGAACTCCTGGTCGGCCAGGAAGTTGATCTTGAGGCGTTCAGGTACGGCTTTGTTGGTAGTAGGATCATGGTAGACCAGTCTTTCCACTACCTCGCCTTTCATAATGTGCTTATCAAATATTTCCTGTACATCTTCAGGTTTTACCCTGACGTAAAGGATATCGCCCGGATTAACGATGACTGTGGGGCCCATTTCGCATGGTCCGAGGCATCCGGTCCTGACGATATTAATCTTGCTATCAAGTCCCTTTTTCTTGATGAGGTCTTCAAATATCTCCGTTACCTTGTCGCCGCCGGCAGCAGTGCAGCCCATGCCTCTACATTGTTGAATGCAGATCTCGGGTGCGCCCTTGAAATGGCTGAAATTCGCATCCTGGCGAATTTGTAGACGGGGTTCGACGGTCTTTTTTAAGTTAGTTAACTCTTCAATAGAGGTTATCTTGGGCACTTCATTTACCTCCTAATGGTACATACTCAGGATATCTTTTATCTGGCCGGGTTTGACCTTGCGGTGTATGTCGTCACCTATGGCAATTACCGGAGCCAGGCCACAGCAGCCAAGGCAACGGACTATTTCGAGTGAGAACTTGCCATCCGGAGTGATTCCCTCAGGCTCAAGTCCGAAATCCTTCTTTAAAAGATCAAGAATGTCCTGGCCGCCTCTCACATAGCAGGCTGTCCCCAGACACACTTGTATGACATGTCTTCCCTTGGGCTGCATCGTGAAGAAACTATAGAACGTTACGACTCCGTGTAACTCAGCCAGGGGGATTTTCAGGTCCCTCGAGATGGTCTTCAACACGGTCGGGGGCAGGTAACCGATGATGCCCTGTGCCTGCTGCAAAACGCGGATCGGAGCACCGGCCTGGCCGCCTGTATCATCTATGATGCCCTGGATACGCTGGAATGCCTTGCCTGCGAAGCCTCTACCGGTGTCGGAAATTGGTACTGGCGCTGATTTTTGTTTTGCCATAAAAATCCTCCTAACTCAGGCTATATACATCAAAAAAGGGAATAAGGTCTCTCAACCATATTCCCCTTTTGAGATTACAAGATATTTGACCCGACCAAATACCAATTTTATCCCTTTTTAGGTTTGCAGTCAAAGTCCGGCCGCCTTCTCCAATGACTTCAAGGAGCTATCCAGTCCCCTGCCAAAAAGTTGAAGCTTGATGGGCTCACCGTTTCCATATTTTTTATAGACCCTGCACACCTCGCAGATACTAGTGTCAGTGCCCGATTCCCCATAATCATCGAGCTTGCAATAAGTGCCCTCTATTTGCCAGCACGGTAAAAATAGATATTTCGGCGATGGGCACTCCTCGCGGATCATGGCGGGGCAGTGACACATTTCCCAGCATGGCGATTTGCCCGTCCAGAAACTGGCGTGCTCCTCCAAATTCGATTGCGTAGCTTTATTGAGCTTTTCGATAATATCTTGTGAGATGGGACTCACCTCCTGTATAGAGAGGGCATGATAAAGTTACAGGAATGGACCTGTTTATTAAATGTAAAGAAAAAGGATGGCGTCCGCATCCGCCTCAAAGCTTAATATAAAGTTGGAGGGAATAAATGGGCACTTACGAAGGGTTTGTGCCTATCGAGGGAAAACGCTGGTTCCAACGGTTAACTTAAAATACTTAGGTATTTGTACTGAAATAGATTGCCGACCCGCTTGTATAGTATATTTATTGTGTATATAATCACCAACATGGCGGAGCTATAAATAAATGGAGAAAATACATATTCTGCTGGCCGAAGACCATAAAGTGGTCAGAGAGGGCACACGGCGTCTCCTGGAATCCCAGGAAGATTTCGAAGTAGTCGGCGAAGCCAGCGACGGGATTGAGGCGGTAGATCTGGCTAAGAAATACAAACCTGAAATAGTTATTATGGACGTATCTATGCCCAGGTTGAATGGCATAGAAGCCACAAAGCAGATAAAAGCACTTTATCCCAACATGGCAATACTGGTACTCACAGGCTACGATGATGATGAGTATGTCTTTGCGCTTCTTGAAGCCGGCGCCGCAGGTTATTTGCTCAAGGAGTCTAGCGGTGAGGAACTGATAGAAGCTATCAGACAGGTTATGACGGGTGAACCCGTATTGCACCCTAAGATCATGAAAAAAGTCTTGAACCGGCTGAGGTCACCCGTCGAAGAACAATCCGCACAAGTTCCGGGCGAGGTCTTAAGCGATAGAGAGATGGAAGTCCTGCGTCTGGCAGCCAAAGGCATGAGCAATATGGAGATAGCCGATAGCTTAACTCTAAGTGTCAGGACTGTGCAGACTCATCTGCGCAGCATATTTAACAAATTAGGCGTAGGTTCCCGGTCTGAAGCTATCGTTTACGGTTTAAAGAAGGGATGGCTGACCCTAGAAGAACTGCCGTGACACCTGTCGCCGACCTTCGAGGTAAATAGTCTAAAGTCCGTTAGCCATGAAGATCCCTAATAAGATTTGGACCCGCTACCATTTCTGGGTTATTATCGTCCTTTTCGGTCTGGTAACCCTTTTCCTGTACAGGGACGTGATATGGCCGCATGGCATCACGTCCAACGTATTTCTTTTCAATCTTAGCCGCCACACCATTGAGCGTAACCTGTTTTTGCTCATAGCTATTTATACGGGCTTCGTGTTCGGAATTCTCCCTGCTCTCATTATTATTGGGGCATCTCTGGTGGTGATGTTGCCGCAGGCTCTTCTTTATACTCCTAATGTGAATGACGCGATACTGGAATTAATTTTGGTTACAGTAGCCGGATTGGCATTTGTATATTTCGTGCATATCAAAGAGGACGATGATAAACGATATAAAAGAGCTGTTGCCGCGCTCGAGAATACGCAAGAGCAGTTACAGGCCAGAATACGGGAAGCCAGGGCCAATGCGCGCCGGCTGGCGACACTGAACACGATCTCCAATGCACTCAGCCAGTATCTGGAGCCTGCCAAGGTTATTGAAAGGGCTGTGGAGATGGTAGGCGAGGTCATGGAGGTTGAAGTCATTCTGGTCTATACCATCGAGCCCCGGGAGAGCGAGCTGGTATTGACAGCTTATGAAGGAATTTCCGCTGACTCTGCCAGGGAACTGGATCGTGTGAAACTTGGCGAGGGGTTCAATGGGCAGGTAGCCGCTACGGGCGAAGTTATGCTTGTCCCCGACGCATCCAACGACGCCCGCCTGACCAGGCCTGTCATTATTCGTAATAAGATTCATCCTATGCTGATAGTTCCCATGAAATCAAAGGGTGAGGTAGTGGGTACCCTGTGCATAGCCATGCGGCGGCCTCGGACTTTCTTGCCTGACGAGATCGACCTGTTAAGTACCATTGCCGGTCAGATAGCGTCGGCCCTTACTAACGCCAAATTGTATGAGGAAGCCAAACAGATTGCGGACCAGCTTTATAAATCAGCTCGTGACTATCGGAACCTGTTTGAAAACGCACACGATGCTATCTGGTTTCATGATATAGACGGAAGGATATTGGCCGCTAATAAAGCTGCCCAGGACCTGACAGGTTATCCCATTGAAGAATTCATCGGCAGAAGGGTACAGGAATTCATGGATGAGGGCATGATAAGACTAGCAGCCGAGGTGAAGCGCAAGTTGTTATACGGCGAACCCTTTACGCAGCCGTATGAACAGCAGACTGTGACCAAGGACGGCGTGAGGAAGACGGCAATGATCACATCCAGTTTAATGACTATAGATAACGAGCCGGTGGGTTTTCAGCATATCGGTCGAGATGTGACCGAAGAGAGGCGGATGCAGAACAACCTGCGCTATTACCTTAATCAAATTACCAGGGCTCAGGAAGAAGAACGAAAAAGGATTTCGCGCGAGTTGCACGACGATACCGCACAAGCCCTATTTGCTGTTTCCAGGCAAATGGACAACTTTATCAGGGATAATTTAGACCTGTCGGAGCATCAGAGAAAGGTGTTACATGAGATCAGACGAAGCATGGGGGTAACTTTACAAGGTATCAGACGGTTCAGCCAGGATCTGCGCCCATCTATTATCGATGATCTTGGGCTGATGCCTGCTGTCAAATGGCTGGTCAAACAGAAATCCGAAGAAAGCGGCATCGATATTTCACTAAAAACATCGGGTAAAGAGCAGCGATTGCTTCCGGAAATGGAACTGATACTTTTCAGGATTATTCAAGAAGGTCTAAATAATGTTAGCAAGCATGCCGTGGCTTCGGAGGCGGAAGTCCGTGTTGATTTTGAAAACTCGCGCGTCGATGTCTCGATTGTAGACAACGGGCAGGGATTTGAATTACCCCAGACCGTGGGTGATTTATCTCACAGCGGTAAATTGGGGCTGGTAGGCATGCAGGAGCGGGTTTCTTTGCTTAACGGTTCTATCGACATAAAGTCAAAACCGGGAAAAGGGACAGAGGTCAGGGTGAGTGTACCACTTGAAATATAGACTATAGTTTATCCAGGTAATCAGACACTTCACCCTGTTCGAGCAACTTAGTAGATTTATCTTCAAGAAGGCCGTTCATCTCCGGCGGAACATTATTCAGCACTATGGCGATAGGCAATTTGTTATCCAGCTTCCGTATTTTGGTCAATTCGTCTATGTCCTCGGATGTCGGGAAATACACTAGGACGGCTTTTGGCTCACTGAGCAAAAATGTGTGCATCAGATCTTCGGCATTCTCGGTTGTAAATACTTTGTAACCTTTGCTTTCCAGACCGGCCACAACACCGCGTTCATACTCGCCGTCTTTGCTGAAAATAAGCAAGGTTCTTAACATAACGTTCATACGGGCTATGATGTGGTCCAGCTTGGCGTCGCCATCGGCGTTGAATTTCTTTACATAGGGTATGCCGTAGTACATTATTTCAATAAGCTTCTCGGTTTCTTTAAGGGCGGAGGCGCCCATGGCTACAATGGGTTTTGATTTACTCATGCACGCTTGTAGTATCTCCTCAATGCCTCCCGGCAGGTCCACATCGATAATGCAGGCATCAATGTCATACTGGCTAATTTGCTTCAGAGCAGTCTCCTTGGATTCCGCCGGATAGAGCGCATAGTCAGAATCGAGCAATGCCCGCCCAAGCATGCTCATAAACCTTGCATTACTGTCGGCAATTACGATTTTAAATCCCATTTTAAGGCTATGCTTCGGCTATCCGGAATGCCGTGATAGCTGTAGTAAGGTATTTTACACGTAAAATCATTGCAAGTACAAAAATACCTGTGAAAGATCCGTCGACTGATTAATCGACCAAAATTTGCATCTCGGGGTGGGATTCAAGATGGGGCACTCTTCATCTTGAAATCCGTTAGCTTGATACGCTTGACTTGCAACGGCGTTTGTTGTATTTTTATGCACAACGCATCGCCACATTCTAATGGTAGTGACTGTGTTAAAGGAGGTGAGAGGAAATTCTCCTAAATTAGCAGGCGTTCAATTTCATTTAATTTCAATAAATTATTATTTAAGGAGGAGCCCAGACAAGTGTTCAAAAGCAAAGCGTTATTCTTAGTAGCAATCCTGGTCATCGCAGTGGCAGTTATTGCCTCATCCTGCGCTCCGGCAGCGCCCGCAGCAACCCCAGCGGCGCCCGCAGCAACCCCGGCGCCCGCAGCAACCCCGGCGCCCGCAGCAACCCCGGCGCCCGCTGCAACCCCGGCAGCACCCGCAGGAACTCATTCCTGGGGCGATTCAGCCACTTACACCAACGATGCGGTTGGTTTCACCATTCAATATCCTGCAAAGTGGAAGCAGGAAGCTCCCGATCCCGCTGACACGGTTACAGTATTTCAGGGAGCACAAGATCCCAGTAATAATGTGGGGGACAGAATTTATGTAGCTGTTATACCCGCCGCATCGGATCTGAGCACGGTTGCCAAAGGCTTGCTTGATTCCAGTCCGGCTTTCATAAAGTATAAGGTAACTTCAAAAGTGGATTCAGCCAAGGCTTTCACGCTAACCAGCGGATCTGTAACCGCCGCCGAGGAGCAGATATGTTCAGCTAAAATCGTGATCTATAACTTCTACTTCTATGCCATCAGTGCCACCAAAGGCGACAAGACCGTAAACGTCATGGGTGGTACTATCGGTGGAGGAACCGCCAAGAAACAGCTCATGGAGATCTGCCAGACACTATCTTTCAAATAGTTCCATCGGAATCTTAACAGTCGGGAAGCCTTGCGCATATGCAGGGCTTCCTTTTTTTATATAGATTGGCCTGTGATACAATTCATATGTAGCGTCGTTAAAAATGTGATCATGGGAGGATATCATGGGTGATCAGGGTGGCTACCCGGGGCTGGAGCAATTTAAGCAGTCGTACCCGGCTAAATTTGCTGATGAAAAGGAAATATTCAGCAAAATTCATCCAGGCAATCGCATATTCATTGGTACCGCCTGTGCCGAGCCTCAATACCTCGTCAATGCCCTGGTCGACTACGTAGAATCCCACCCTAAGGCTTTCTTCGATGCCGAAGTATTGCAGGTATGGACCCTGGGTGTAGCTGCCTATACACAGGAAAAATTCAAATCGAATTTTAGACATAACTCTTTCTTTATTGGCGATAATACGCGCGGCGCCGTCAATGCCGGCCTGGCGGACTACACGCCTATTTTTCTTTCACAGGTGCCGGATCTTTTCAGGCGCGGCATAGTGCCTGTCGACGTAGCGATGATTCAGACGTCTTTGCCCGACCATCACGGATATGTGAACCTGGGAGTAAGCGTGGACATCGTTAGGGAAGCGATTGACAAAGCAGCACTGGTCATAGCACAGCTCAATTCCAATATGCCCCGCGTACAGGGCGATGGATTTTTACATATAGACAACATTGACTATTTAGTTGCTCATGATGAACCTGTGCTCGAGTTTGATGTACCGGTAGATGATGAGATTGCTAAGCGTATAGGCAACTATGTATCGCGTCTTGTGCAGGACGGGGATACAATTCAAATTGGGTATGGCAGCCGTCTCAATTCAATGATCAGATGTCTTAATGGCAAAAAACACCTTGGCGTTCATACTGAATTAATGTCTGACGGTATTGCTGAATTGATGAAAATCGGGGCCATTGACAACTCGCGAAAAAAAATTGACCATGGGAAAACTGTGGCGACCTTTTGTATGGGTAAGAAAGAGACCTATGATTACATTAATGATAATCCGTCGATCGAATTCCGCACCATCGACTATACCAATAACCCACTGATAATTGCCCAGCACGACAATATGGTTGCTATCAACAGCGCACTTGAAATAGACCTGACCGGCCAGGCCACCGCCGAATCGGTCGGCAAGACTTTTTACAGCGGCGTAGGGGGACAGGCCGACTTCATGCGTGGAGCAATGTTAGCGCTCAACGGGAGGACTATTCTCACTATACAGTCCACAGCTCAGAACGACTCCGTTTCGAGAGTAGTCCCGTTTTTATCGGAGGGCTCGGGAGTAACTATGGTGCGCGGCGATATACACTATGTCGTATCAGAATATGGCATAGCCTATTTGCACGGCAAGAATGTACGTGAGCGTGCTATGGAGCTTATAGGCATAGCCCATCCCAAGTTCCGCCCATGGTTGATTGAAGAAGCCAAGAAACTGAATATAATTTTCAAAGACCAGGCTTTTGTACCGGGTAAAAGGGGAGAATATCCGGAAGCGCTGGAATCGTTTAGAACGACTAAAACCGGCCTTCAACTTCTGTTCAGGCCCGTTAAAATCAGCGATGAGCCGCTATTGAAGGATTTCTTCTATTCACTTTCTGACCAAAGCCTCTACCGGCGGTTTATCTCGAGCAGGAAGGACATGCCTCATGAACGACTGCAGGAATTCGTGATTATCGACTATACGCAGGAAACCGTTATATTGGCAACCATAACCAAAGAAGATAGGGAAGAGATAGTGGGAGTAGGGCAGTACGGCATAGGCCAGGATGTCCATAGTGCCGAGGTGGCCTTTGCTGTCCGGGATAAAGACCAGCGGCAGGGCATCGGTACCGAACTATTGAATTACCTTATTTACCTTGGTAAAAGAAATGGGTTGCTGGCTTTCGTTGCCGAGGTGCTATATGAAAATAAGCCAATGCTGTCGGTATTCGATAAGGCAGGTTTTAAAATAATCAGCAGCGGGTCTGGGATATATTATCTAAGTTTGAATTTGTAATAGAGACGCATTTAATACAAGGAGGGTAGTTTTATGGATCTGTCTGGATGGCGTGACCTGGTCATCATTATATGGGGAGTCGTAGCTACTATAGCCTTAGTATTTATATCCGTGATAATCTATCTATTTTATAAAAGGACCATGTCGTTGCTCGAGTCGGCTGATATGGTAGTTAGCAAAGTAGCCGATATAGTAGACTATGCGGATAAGGAAGTTATACGTCCGGTCACCCAGTTGGGAACGATTATCCAGGGGATATTACAGGGCATCAGCTTATTCAGCAGCATATTCAAGAAAAAGGAGAGGCAAGATGAATAGGGATTCAAGTTCGGGCTTCTTTGCCGGCCTTATCATAGGGGCAATAATCGGTGCAGCTCTGGGGTTGCTTTACGCGCCGCAACCCGGTTCAGAAACACGCCGAATGGTGAAAGAGAAGGCGTCGGAAGCTAAAGGTAAGGCTGCTGAAGCCGTCAGGCGGGTGAAGGACGCTGTATCCAGCAGAATGTCAGGCGGGGAAGAATAGAGCATCGGGGATGGAATAACATTTTAGGAGTTGTCGCTGCAAAAAACTGCCACTCCGGTAGGAGCTTTTTCGCTATCTCCCGGTTTTTGTAATATGTTCGCTTATATAGAGAGGTATAGAAGAAATGGCCGACGTCAGTCAACTGAGGAAATACCTGCAGCCTATTCTAATTCTGATTGTTCTGGTCGTCGCGCTATGGTTGATGGTGGTTTCCATGGCAGTACTTATCCCGTTTCTTGTGGGTATTTTGCTTGCCTATCTTTTAATGCCCCTCGTTACCTGGTTTGAGGGTATATTGCCTCCCAAAGGCAAAGCGCAGAAGGCCAAACGTGTCATCTCGATACTCCTTTTATTTATCTTGATTTTACTTTTGCTGATGCTATTTGCGGCCTATATCGGATCGGCGCTGGCCAGTGCTTCGAATATATTGATCATCAAAGCGCCCGACTTTCTGACTATGAGCGCCGACCAGGTCTCGACCTGGGTGGGGAACTTCAAGGGCAGCTTGCCTCATACTATTGCTTTACAAATCGGTTCGTTCATAGATAATCTCGGTCCTGCGGCAGGGAAGTTTATACAGGATTTTATTTTAGGAAGCATAGCGCTCATACCCGGCAGCGTGCCAACTATAATAGGGTTCATGGTTATGCCGTTCTTCCTGTTCTTCATTCTCATGGATTACGAGTCATTCCAGAAGTATTTTTATGATATATTGCCGGCTAATGCAGCCAGGCATGCCGGCAGCGTACTCAGCATTATCGCAAATGCTATGGGGCGCTATCTGCGCTCTCAAATAATCCTGGGGCTTATAGCGGGAACAATGGTATTCCTGGGATTGTCGGCCCTCGGCATCGCTTATGCTCCGGCTCTGGCAGCCGTCACAGCTATTACGCAGTTCATCCCAATCGTGGGCCCGGTTATTTCCGGGTTAATGATCGCCATCATTACGCTGGCGCTGGCACCGGACATGATACTTTGGGTACTGCTGGTTGTCATTGCCGTGCAGGTATTGTTGAACACCGTATTTGTCAACTGGATTCAGGGCAAATATATGCAGATCCACCCGGCAATTGTAATGGTCCTTCTCGTAGTAGGGGGATATGTGGGTGGGTTCTGGGGCATGATACTGGCACTGCCGTTGGCAGCTACAATCTGGCAAATATTTAAGTATATACGCAGCCAGCAGGCGGAAATCATAGAAGCTTGACGTAAGCTTGACAGTCCAAATTTCATAATGTATCATTTTCGTTTGGTTGTACTATGCCCGTAAATCGGTAATTTTTTGATTGATCATTTCTGACAAATCTGTAATGGTGTTTTCCAGTAAAAGCCTTTGTATAAAGACTTACCCAGAAAAAAACAAAATTAAGGAGGATCAATAAAGCAAGTTATGGCAGACAAACCCGAAGAGAAAAAAGCAACCATCACCTCTATGTCGGTGGAAAACAGAAAATTCCCCCCGTCCAAGGAATTCACCGAGAAAGCCTATATCAAAAGCCTGGCCGAATACAAGAAAATGTATAAAAAATCCATAGATGATATGGAAGGTTTCTGGGCTGACCAGGCCAAGCAGATCGACTGGTTCAAGAAATGGGACAAAGTCCTTGTCAACGATTTCAAGAATGGCAAGCATGAATGGTTCGTTGGCGGCAAGCTCAACGTATCATATAACTGCCTCGACAGGCACCTATCCACCTGGCGCAAGAACAAGGCCGCCATCATTTTCGAAGGTGATATCGGAGACTCCAGGACTTATACCTATGAACAGCTCTGGTACGAAGTTAACAAGATGGCCAACGTGCTCAAAAAGCATGGCGTCAAGAAGGGCGACCGTGTCACCATCTACCTCCCGATGATACCGGAACTGCCTATTGCCATGCTGGCCTGCACCAGGATCGGCGCTATTCATTGCATCGTATTCGGTGGCTTCAGCGCCGATGCTTTAAAAGACAGGATAGTTGACTGTCAGGCTTCCCTCCTTATCTGCGCTGACGGTTATTATCGCGGCGGCAAGGTCGTAAACAGCAAAGCTAATGCGGACCAGGCCCTGCAATCAGCCCCCAGCGTGAAAAAGGTTATTGTGGTCAGCCGCGCCAACAACAATGCCCCGATGGTGGCAGGCCGCGACGTCCTGTGGAATAATGAAATGGCCGCAGACGACGTAAAGAAACCTTGCGAAGCCGAGAAAATGGATGCTGAGGATCCCCTTTTCATCCTTTACACGAGCGGCAGCACCGGCAAGCCCAAGGGCGTATTGCACACTACTGCCGGCTATCTCCTATACGTAATGAGCACGTTCCACTACATCTTCGATTACAAAGATGAAGATACATTCTGGTGCACAGCCGATATCGGCTGGGTTACCGGTCACAGCTATATCGTCTACGGACCTCTGGCCATGGGCGCTACCAGCCTGATGTTCGAAGGTGTACCCAACTATCCCAAGCCGGACAGGTTCTGGGATATCATCGAGAAATACAAGGTCAATATCCTTTACACCGCCCCCACCGCCATCCGCGCCATCATGAAAGACGGCGATGACTGGGTCAAGAAGCATGATCTATCCTCACTCAGGCTCCTCGGTACGGTCGGCGAGCCGATCAATCCCGAAGCCTGGATATGGTATTACAACTTGATCGGCGGCGGCAGGTGTCCGATCGTAGATACCTGGTGGCAGACCGAGACCGGCGGCATCCTTATCACCCCGCTGCCGGGCGCCTGGCCAACGAAGCCGGGTTCCGCAACTCTTCCATTCTTCGGCATTGCAGTTAAGGTTATCAGGGAAGACCGAACCCAGGCCAGCGTTAACGAGGGTGGCTCATTGATCATCGAGAAACCGTGGCCCGGCCTTATGCGCACGGTCTACGGAGATCCCGAGAGATTCAAGAATACCTACTTCGTACAGAACCCAGGCGTTTATACCACCGGCGACGGCGCCAGGGTTGACGAGGACGGCTATTTCTGGCTGATGGGCCGCATCGACGACGTTATCAATGTATCCGGTCACAGGATCGGTACTGCTGAAGTCGAGAGCGCTCTGGTTTCCCATCCCAAGGTCGCAGAGGCTGCCGTAGTCGGTATGCCCCACGATATCAAAGGCCAGGGCATCTATGCCTACGTGACCCTCAAGTCCGGCGTGGAGAAGTCGGACGATCTCAAGAAAGAATTGGTAACCCATGTCCGCAAAGAGATCGGCCCTATTGCTACCCCGGACAAGATCCAGTGGGCCGACGGCCTGCCCAAGACCCGCAGTGGCAAAATCATGCGCAGGATCCTCACCAAGATTGCTGCTAATGATGTTTCGAACCTGGGTGATACAAGCACCCTGGCGGACCCCACCGTTGTCGACGACCTGGTCAAGAACAGGATCTAATCTCACGATCTCGAGAAACGGCGCTGCTTTAAAGCAGCGCCGTTTTTTATTGCCCGGAAGTTTTGTGCGGACGGTTGCAGTGATCGTATATTTATATTGACACAGGTTCTGGCAAGCACGTATAATAGCGAGCCAATATTTTCATAAATTAAGAGGAGGTAATAATTTGGCACAACAGCAAGGCACCGAGATTCTGAGGTCTATTAAGGACACAACGGCAAATCCGGCACCGCTGGGACTCCTTGCATTCGGCATGACCACTGTGCTTCTAAACTTCGCCAATGCGGGGATTTACACTCTGGGCTCAATGATCCTGGCCATGGGCATATTCTATGGCGGCATTGCACAGGTAATCGCAGGCATACTGGAATGGAAAAAAGGCAATACATTCGGCACTACCGCATTCACGTCATATGGACTTTTCTGGCTGTCTCTCGTAGCGCTGCTGGTAATGCCCAAAATTGGCTGGTGGGATAAAACGGATAGTGGCGGTATGATCGTCTATTTTATCATGTGGGGTATCTTTACCCTTGTCATGTTCGTTGGGACCTTAAAGCTCAACCGGGCATTGCAGGTTGTATTCGGAACTCTTACTTTACTTTTCTTCTTGCTAGCTATTCATGACATAACAGGCAATGCGGTTGTGGGCATGATCACCGGATACGAAGGAATTATTTGCGGCTTCTCAGCTATCTATGCCGGTCTGGCGCAGGTACTGAATGAAGTATACGGCAAGGTTGTATGGCCTATCGGGCCGGTTGCCAAATAATATACGACTAACGAACAAATGACTTTTCAGGAGGCCGGTTAACAACCGGCCTCCTTCTTTTTATCCCTTACGATTCACAGTGCTACAATAGAATGGTCTATTCAGACAAAGGAAAATTGATGACGCTTAACTCTATAGTTGTGCGCGGAGCGCGTGAACACAACCTGAAAAATATTGATATCAGCATACCCCGCGATAAGCTGGTTGTAATTACCGGCGTTTCGGGTTCGGGCAAGAGTTCTCTGGCTTTCGATACTATCTATGCCGAGGGACAACGACGCTATATCGAATCTCTCTCGGCCTATGCCCGTCAGTTTCTCGGGCGTATGGATAAGCCGGACGTAGACTACATTGAGGGACTAAGTCCGGCAATCTCTATCGATCAGAAAGGCCCTTCGCATAACCCGCGTTCCACCGTCGGCACTGTTACCGAGATATACGACTACCTGCGGCTATTGTTTGCGCGTGTGGGCAGGCCGTATTGCCCGCAGTGCGGCCGTGAGATAGCCCGCCAGACCGTGCAACAAATCGTGGATGCAGTGCTCAATATTGAGCCGGGCAAGAGGATTATGATACTTTCGCCTCTCATAAGGGACAGGAAAGGCGAACATCAGCAGATATTCGACGACCTGCGTAAGGCCGGGTTTGTGCGTGTCAGGGTGGATGGCTATGTCAGGGACTTATCGGAGGCATTTAACCTCGATAAGAATAAGAAACATACGGTTGAAGCAGTAGTAGATCGCATTATAACCGGGGAGGGTAGCAATACAGCCAGGATTGCAGACTCTGTGGAGACTGCGCTCAAGCTTGGTGGTGGCGTAGTGCTGATCTCAATAGCAGAAGGTGAGGAACTGCTTTTTTCTGAGCACTTTGCCTGCGTAAACTGCGGGATCAGCCTGGGGGAGATAGCCCCCCGTACATTCAGCTTCAACAGCCCCCACGGCGCATGTCCCACCTGCACCGGGTTGGGTTTTAAACTGGAGATAGATCCCGACCTGGTGATACCTAATAAAAACCTGACTGTCATGGAGGGGGCAATCAGGCCCTGGGCTACCTATAGCTGGTACCTAAGCCAACTCGAAGAAATAGCCGAGCGCTACGGTTTCTCGCTGCGGGTGCCGGTAAAAAGGCTGACCAAGGAGCATCTAAATCTGGTTCTCTACGGAGAAAACCCCGAAAAGCACAGGTACCGCTATCGCTTCGGAAAGGTACGTGAATATGCGGTGGGTTTTGAGGGCGTCATCCCTAATCTCGAAAGGCTTTACAAGGAAACGGAATCGGAAAACCGTCGTGCGGAGATAGAGAGATATATGTCGGCATCGCCCTGCCTGGCCTGTGAGGGTAAAAGGCTGAAGCCCGAATCGTTGGCGGTAAAAATCGACGGCAGAAATATTATGGATGTGACAGCTATGTCGGCGGTTGAAGCTGGTTCCTGGATAACAGCTATTACAGGTATGAGAGACGGCAAGCCTATATTGAGTGTAAATGAGAAGACCATTGCCCAGCAGATCATTAAAGAGATTGACGCCAGACTGGGTTTTCTGAAAGACATCGGCCTGGGCTACCTGACGCTGGAGCGTGCTTCCATGACGTTAAGCGGCGGTGAAGCTCAGCGCATCAGGCTGGCAACCATGATCGGCAGCGGCTTGATGGGTGTTTTATACATCTGCGATGAGCCGACCATCGGACTGCATCCCGCCGATATCCACAGGTTGATAAATACGCTTAAAAAACTGCGGGATCTGGGCAATACAGTAATCAGTGTGGAACATGATGAGGCTATGATGCGGGCGGCAGACTTCATTGTCGATCTGGGGCCGGGCGCAGGTGAGCATGGAGGTTCAATAGTTGCCACAGGCACGATCGAAGACGTGATGAAAAGCCGTGAATCGACCACCGGACAATATTTAAGCGGCGTCAAAGAAATACCGATGCCCAAGAAACGCAGGAATGGCTCGGGCAAGTTTATGGTGATCAAGGGCGCCGCTGAAAATAACCTGAAGGATATCGATGTAAAAATCCCACTGGGCAAACTTGTGTGTATAAGCGGGGTTTCGGGCAGCGGTAAGAGTACCCTCATGAATGATGTGTTGTATAAGAAGCTGGCGCAGATCTTCTACCAGTCCAGAGAGAAGCCGGGCAAATGTGATGCAATCACGGGCACGGAAAACATAGATAAGGTTATCAATATTGACCAATCCCCCATCGGGCGTACACCTCGCAGCAACCCCGCTACATATACCGGGGCTTTTACTCCTATCAGAGAATTGTTTGCTTCGGTGCCGGAAGCAAGGGTGCGCGGCTATGGGCCAGGCAGGTTTTCCTTTAACGTACGTGGGGGGAGATGCGAAGCCTGCCAGGGCGAGGGCTATATACAGATAGAAATGCAGTTCCTGCCCGACGTCACCGTTCCGTGCGAAATATGCAAGGGCAAGCGCTATAATCGCGAGGCGCTGGAGATCCAGTTCAAGGGCAAAAATATAGCCGATGTGCTTGACATGACTATCGAGGAAGCTACAGCCTTCTTTGAAAACTTCCCCAAGATCAAGAGTAAACTTGGCACCCTGCAGGATGTGGGATTGGGTTACATGAGGTTAGGACAGCCGGCTCCTACGCTGTCTGGTGGTGAAGCGCAGCGCGTAAAGCTGGCCTCCGAACTATCGCGCAGGTCTACCGGCAAGACGGTTTACATACTTGACGAGCCTACTACGGGCCTGTCGTTTGCCGATATTGATTGTCTCTTAAGGGTGCTGCAGAGGCTGGTTGACTCCGGAAATACAGTCGTCATCATAGAGCATCACCTCGACGTGATTAAGAATGCGGATTACATAATCGACCTGGGCCCCGGGGCGGGCGATGAGGGTGGGTATGTGATTGCAACTGGCACTCCCGAGCAGGTGGCGGAGATAGAAGGTTCTGCAACCGGACGTTACCTGCGGACTACACTAAAGGAGAAAAGCGTAGCTGGTGCTTCAAGATAATAGATTTAGGTGTGCGGGGAATCTTACTGAGAGGGAGTATCCAGAGAATTCTGTAACTTATTAAGTACCGGGCCGAAATCGCTGCTGTTGTTTTCTCCGGCATAGGCGTGTAAAGCATTTGACCCTGGATTGACCACGGGTTCTCCATGCGTAGAGTACACGGGCTCTGATGCTTTTCCTGTAGAGAAAGGTCCTGCTCTGCAAATCCAAAAAGAAAAAATCATAGCCGTCACAATGACAGTCATGAGCAGGGCAGTCAATCCCACCCCCTGAAACCCATTCTGCCATCCCGTCAAATCCGTTTTCAATTTCCCAGCCATCTCATTGCCTATTTAGCCGCAATATAAATAGGTGCCAGTATCGCTTGAGCTATTATATCTGCTTAAAAGAAAAGCTCAATGACTAGATAGTACCGAAAGTATAGTACTAAGGTCATATGATCAAATATATCCTGTCGAGGTTTTAATCTGCGATTTGCGCTATTTGCATGCTATACTGAAATGTATGTTGATAGAAGTACGCATAGGTCCGGGCAAAAGAAAATTATCCGAATCTGTTGCCATGGTCAGCCGGCTATGCGGGACCCCGCTTAATAAAATACACCGGGTCCCTCATATTTCACTCTATGGCAGCTTTTCCGCTGACTATCAGCAGGTGGAGCGGGTCAAGGAGGCCCTGCTGGCTGTCGGCAGGCGCTACTCATTTTTGCCTTATTTAATCGATGGATTTCGCTGGATTAATGGCCAGCATGGACGGGTCATATACTTCAACATAATTGCCGCTGCTGAATTTAAAAAATTCAGGCAGGAGCTGGCGCAGAGGTTACTTAAAATCGTACCCAGGACACAGCCGTACGATAAAGAGGAAGACTTTTTATTCCACTCGACGCTGGCCTATAAACTGGACAGCAGGGAATTCGAAAGTCTGTGGTCTTATGTGTCAACCGACAAAGTGCTGGCTGAGAAGTATTCATCACACATTGCAGACTACGAGGATTATCACATGAGATACTTCTATTTACCATTAAATGCTCTCAGAGTAACCCTCCTGAACGATCAGTCCAAAATAATTTGTGAGTATGATTTTTTACAGCAGAGGCTGCTGACCAGGAGTGAGGCCTTAAGCGCTAACGAATGGAGCAGAACTCTGAAACTATTCAGGATCGACAGGGGCATAGAAGGAATCAAGTTCCACGATTGTCAGTGTCCATCATTTCTCAGCAGCGATCTACACTTTGACCACACCAACATTATTCATTATTGCGCCAGGCCGTTTGCTTCCTCCAACGTAGAAGAGATGAATGAAGTTCTGATGGAGAACTGGAATAATACCGTTGGTTCCAGCGAAGTTTATTTTCTGGGCGATCTATCTTTTGGAAGAGGAGCAAGGCCTACTGCTTACTGGCTGGAAAAGCTAAAGGGGAAAATTGACTTCATACGGGGCAGCCACGATACGGACATACCGCAATCCAGGGAATATGAGCTAATAAAAAATGGAAGGTATAATTTTCTGTTGGTGCATGATCCCGATAGGCTGCCTATTGAGTGGAAAGGCTGGGTTATCCATGGACACAAGCATAACAATGATATGAAGAACTATCCTTTTATTAATGGGGATAAAAAGACCATTAATATCAGCCCGGAACTGATCAACTACAGGCCGGTAAGCCTGGACTTTCTCAGTTCGCTGAAGCTGAATTCAATCAAACGCATGGACACTTTAGACAGCATCCCGATAACAAGGTGATAGCATCAGAGTTACAAATATAGCGCCCAATCTGAAACTGCTTGACCTGCAGCCCCCCATACCCGGTTACAGCAAGTTTATATCCAGCTATCTTGTTGGCAATGGGAAGAAGGCCATAATCGACCCCGGACCTGCCGTTGCCACACAGGGACTGCTCGAAGCGTTGGCCGAAGCCGGAGCAAAGCCGGAAGATATCGGCTACATTATACTGACACACATCCATATTGACCATGCAGGTGGCATAGGCAGAGCTATCAAAGAAATGCCCAATGCCAGTGTGGTTGTGCATGAGAGGGCGATATCTCATCTGGTTAACCCGGAAAAATTATGGAATGCCAGCCTGCAAACTCTGGGCGATCTGGCTATCAAATATGGAGAGATAGATCCTGTGCCCGCAGAAAGAATCGTCGCTGCCAGGGAAAACATAAAGCTGGACCTGGAAGATACGCAGCTCGAGATATATTTGACGCCAGGACATGCCATACACCATTTGAGCCTGTTCGACCGGGCACACAGCATCCTTCTGGCGGGTGAAGCAGCCGGAGTGTGCACGGAGGGAAAGATCAGACCGGCAACGCCACCTCCTTTCAAGCTGGACGTAATGCTTGCTTCGGTAGACAAGCTTATCGAACTGAAACCTGCAAAGCTTTGCTATGGACACTTCGGATGCTATGACCATGGGCTGGAAAGGTTGAAGCAGTACAGGGAAAAACTGGTAACGTGGAATAAAATAGTTATCGAAGAAATGGGCCGGGGTAAAAACACGGATGAGATATTATCTGTTCTTAGAGAGAAAGACAGCGACCTGGAATATCTTAACGCCATGGGTCAGGATGAATACCAGAGGGAACTGGTATTACTGCTCAATAGCATCCGCGGCATGGCATCAGGCGGTTAGAGGCATCCTTATCAGTTAACCTGCCGGTCTTAACACACTTTTAGGGATGTGCGAAACTCTCAGAATGATCAAAATTGACTGATTCCATGAAGAATTACCAAATAATGTTAGGGGTGAGACATAAACGGATTACGCTGTATTGATTGTGGTTGTACTATCCCTCCGGATTCTAACAAATGCCCGAACTGCGGGAATATCTTCGGAGAAGTTAGACCGAAGCTGGGGAATAATGGGAGCTCGTCAATAAAAGTGGGCAGGGCGAAATGTACCATTGACTGCCCTACCCATGGACGGATTCAGATTAACGCTCTTGTCAGTATTCCACCGTCTAGGTGCCCGTTTTGCTAGTATTTTGCTATATCTTAGTTGACGAGGAGTGATCCTACCCTGTTCTGTCCAATCCTAGGGTGCAGTCCATTATGGCCTTAATCCTATATAGACTTCGTTATTGTCCTTTAAATCGATCCAAACCGGTATTGGAGCAATTGTTTTGCCAATATTTATGTTAAAAGCGGTGCGTAAGAATTCCCTATATTCATTTGTTTTATCACGACCAAGTGAACCTCCGGCGCTGCCTATATAAAAGCTTTTGCCATACCTATCCCCCTCATAGTAACCATGAAATGATCCCGTGCATGAATGTTTTTTAGAAATGAGATTGCATCTTATACCCGAATCTCTTACACCATCATCTCTTTTTGTGCGTGGAAATCCAGGTAATTTATTAACCTCATTGAGGTTTACGCCGTATGGCTTGACTATTTCTTCATCTGAGACAACGAATTCCCAAGTGCGTGGATTGCCTTGCGGTTTGAGCAATCCCTTGATCCGTGATGTGGACGTGGGTAATTTAATATTCGGTTGCTGTGTCATCTTATCCCCCCAACAACTTTATTTCGAGCATTATATTTTTGTTACGCAAACGATTGCAAACCAGGGTTCTCTTGCATACAAAAAAACACGGAGACTTGAACATCACTTAGACTCATTCTCGACCACTGAAACTGTGCCATCGCCATTGTTAGTTACATACACGCAGTTGGTGCTAGGATTGACTGCCATGTATTCAGGAATGTTACCAACCTTGATCGTAGTAAGTACTGTGTTTGAAATGCCATTGATCACCGAGACGTTACCATTTTGTTCATTGGCTGTGTATATGAGGTTGGTGTCGGGATTAACTGCAATGCCATTGGAAAAATTCCCGGCCTGGATCGTAGCGAGTATTGTATTTGAAATGCCATCGATCACTGAGACAGTCTCATCAACAAAATTATTCACGTAAATACGATTGGTGCCGGGATCGGCTGCAATCCCTGAGGGACTTTCCCCGACTTTGATTTTGGTAATCACTATATCTGATGCGCCATCGATGACTAAAACAGTATTGTCATGCTGGTTGGACACATAAACGCGATTGATGCTTGTATTGACTGTAATGCCAGAGGGTTCAACCCCAACGTCGATTATAGTAAGTACTTTGTTTGAAACGCCGTCGATTACCGAAACAGTTCCATCCTTCCAATTATCAATATAGATGAGGTTAGCGCTGGGATTGACTGCAATGTCCTCAGGAATGTTCCCGGCTTTAATAGTGGCGAATACCGTGTTTGAGGCGCCGTCGATCACCGAAACGGTGTTACTGTCTTGGTTAGCCACATATATGCGGTTGGTACTGGGATTGACTGCAATGCCATCAGGATTTTTCCCGACTTTGATTGTGGCGAGTACCGTGTTTGAGGCTCCGTCGATCACTGAAACGGTGCCCTCGCCAAAATTGGCCACATAGATGCGGTTGGTGCTGGGATTGACTGCAATGCCTTGGGGATAAAGCCCTACTTTGATGGTGGCGGTCATGGTAGGGGTCGGCTCTGACGTTGTTGAGAGGTCTACCTTGATACTACTGTTTCCCCCATTGGTTGTGATCTGAATAGTACCTGTATCAGTCAACTCGTAGGCCATATCTTTAGTATCCACCCATAAGGAAATGTTTTGCTTGCCGTTTGTGACTTGAATTGAACTTGGGTCGACATGAAGCCATTTCTTATCGCTAGCTATTGTTCCGCTAAGCTCTTGCCCTCCCTCATTTGCAATAGTGAAACTCCGTGAATCACTCCTATCCAGATTAGGTTTTAAATCACTAAAAGAATACGATGCATCTTCATCTAATTTTAGGATTGGCGATGTAGGGCGTATAGCTATCCCAATTATGACCAAAACGGCGGCTATCGGCACAAGTACCCATGCCTTGAATTTAATTTGTGGTTTATTAGTATGAGTTGCTGTGTGCCGCTCCGAAGTCCTCAAATGCACGGTGATTTGCGCGCTACCATTATCGGTAATAACATTTATATGACCTACATCGGTAAACCCAGGGATTAGCGAGCGTGTATTGACGGTTACTACGTACGACGACCGCACGGATTGGATATCTATTTTGTCAGGGATAACTTTTAGCCATGACTGATCCGTTTTGATTTGGCCCCGAATGTGCTTAGCACTCGCATTTTCAACACAGAATTCCTTTGAGTTTGTTGCATTAAGCGGCATATCCTTGAATATGATTTCGGAAGTACTGACTTTAATAAAATCTGATTGCGGTTCCAGAAATCGCTCAATATTTACTATCACTTGATCCACTGCTCCCGTGGATTGGTTTACCATCTTCACCCGTAGTTGACACGAAGAATTCGGGTCTTCTTTATGTATACCCAGCGCATCGATTTTTATCCGTGCAGGCAGGCTAATATTTGATAAGGATGCGCCTTGTGCCACGTTCAGCCAGGGTTTTGGTAAATACTCTATCGAGACCCTAGTATATGGGCCGCCGATACTTTTAATTTCTAAGGTTGTGCTCTTTATCTGGCCATAAGCCATATCTCTGAATCTTATGAATCGTGGGGAAACATACAATTTGGGGGGGCGGATTTTTTCATCAGGATGGATTTTTTCGTCAAGACGCTTTGTTATGTTTACGAGGATTGAATATGCTTCGTTTACCTGCTTCAATTCTTCTTGAGCCCGCTGGCGCATCTCCTCGGATGCGTTGGGTGGAAGTCGATCGGGATGTAAAATAAATTGCTTATATCTGTAAGCCGATTTTAATTCCCGTTCATTTGGGTATTGGTTGTTAATACCCAGTACTCGCAATGCTTCTTCTTTAGTCACTTAACGTCCTCTGAGCCCACTCTTACCTCGCTGATCTTCCTAGAAGCAGATCCCGCAGATTATACGCAATTCTGACGAGTATGCGTACTATAAAGTACATATTTGTTACATTTTGGGCATTTAAACCACTGCTGCATCATATCCCCCTAGATGTCACGACCAAATCCAAACCGCCTATCACACCGGATATTATAGACTATCCACAGAAATTGCAATGTCATATACAGTAGAATATAACTCACGAAATAAAAAAGGCTGCCGGCAGCCCTATCGGAGCCACCGGCATTATTGATTGGGTTACGGTTATTTCAGAAGCCTGCGAAGGGCTTTGTTGGCGCTTAGCGAGTCCTGGAGCTTCATCATGTCGCCGCTTTGCAGAACGCAGGATATGTACATGTCCCATGGCATGACAGCGATACCGCCAATTCCCCACAAGAGCCTTCCCCAGGAGTTGGCATACTTGATGCCGAGAGGCATGTAACCTGGTTGACAGACATCATGGGCACCATTGCTCACATTATGTGAATCTTGTCTGATGCTGGCTCCAATGGTATACTACTCTATCGACTATGAAGCTCTGGCGCACACCTTTTGACCATGATCATTCTGCCGAACCTCTGGCATACGTATTTATCGACAGGGACAGGTGCAAGGGGTGCGGTTTCTGTGCAGAATACTGCCCGTGTGATGTCCTCAAGATGGGTTCAGAGCTGAGCTCCAAGGGATATAAACTGGCAGAGATCAAAGACGGTAGTAAATGCCTTGCCTGCGGTTTCTGCGAGTTGATATGCCCGGAGTTCGCCGTCAAGCTTACCATCAACAACAGGGCCCATTCGGAAATTAAGCCGTAATCTGCTGCTGCCAGAATTTTCTCCGGATAAAGCTGCAGGTTAAATATTGGATGTATATCCGGCTATTTTTATTTTATAGAATGCAATGACAGATAACGGACACCTTTCAGGGGAATTCTTCATTAACGGCGACGTTGCCTGTGCCGAAGGAGCTATAAGCGCCGGCTGCAGATTCTTCGCCGGTTATCCCATCACCCCTGCTACTGAGATAGCTGAAAGGATGAGCCGCCGATTGCCAGCCGTAGGTGGCACCTATATCCAGATGGAGGACGAGATAGCCTCGATGAATGCCATACTGGGCGCCTCCTGGGCGGGCGTTAAATCGATGACCTCTACGTCAGGACCGGGGTTCAGCCTGATGATGGAAAATATCGGGCTGGGAGTCATGTTGGAGACCCCCTGCGTAGTGGTGAATATTCAGCGTGCGGGCCCTTCCACCGGACTTCCGACGCTGGTCGGGCAGCAGGATATCATGCAGGCGAGGTGGGGCTCACACGGCAGCTATGAAATCATAGCCCTCAGCCCGGACTCGCCCCAACATATGTTCGACCTGACCGTCAAGGCCTTCAACCTCTCGGAAAAATACCGTATTCCGGTATTGATAATGTCAGATGAGGTTGTAGGGCATATGAGCGAAAAAGTCATAATCCCGCAGATCACGGCAGCCGATCTGGTCTATAGGAAAATGCCGAAAATCGGCGGCGGCACCTATTATCCATATAAAGCTGACGATAGTCTTGTACCGCCTATGGCAATCGCCGGCCAGGGATTCCGTTTTCACGTCACCGGCCTCACGCATGATGAGCGTGGTTATCCGGTTATGACAGCAGCGGCTCAAGATAGCCTGATCACCAGGCTGGTAGACAAAATCAAGCTCCATACCGACGATATCATCATGTATGATGAATATATGACCGACGATGCCGAGATAGTGGTCTGCGCTTACGGCATAACCTCCCGCATCTCAAGATATGCGGTCAAGCTGGCGCGTCAGCACGGCATCAAGGCCGGGTTTTTACAGTTGATCACACTGTGGCCCTTCGCGGAAAAACGTGTCCGCGAGCTGGCCTCCAGAGTTAAGGCGTTTGTCGTGCCGGAGATTAACCGCGGGCAAATTGTATATGAAGTCGAGAGATGTTCGTGCGGCAAAGCCCGCAGCCTTGCAGTGCCGCACTCGGGCGGCGATGTACACAAGCCGGAAACGATACTGGCCGCCATTAAGGAGTGCCATGCCCGATCATGAAGCTGAAGGGAATTCCCTGATAGCTAAATATCTCAGGCAGGACAGACTGCCGCACATCTGGTGCCCTGCTTGCGGTATCGGGCCCGCCCTGAATTGCTTCTTAAGGGCTATCCATAAGTCCGGGTTGGACCCGGATAAAATCTCCATAGTTTCAGGCATAGGCTGCTCGGGACGCGTGGCAGGGTATGTAAAGCTCGATTCCTTTCACACCACACACGGGCGCGCTATCCCGTTTGCAACCGGTCTGAGGTTGGCCAACCCGGAATTGAAGGCGGTAGTCTTTTCGGGTGACGGAGACCTGGCTGCCATTGGCGGGAACCATCTAATCCATGCAGCCCGCCGTAATATAGATATGACCGTGATCTGCATTAATAACTTTAACTATGGTATGACCGGAGGGCAGGTTGGCCCTACTGCTCCCTATGATGTACGTACCTCAACCACACCCTATGGAAACTTTGAGCCGCCTTTTAATCTGCCGCTGCTGCTGTATGCCAGCGGCGCAACGTATATTGCCAGGTGGACGGTCTTGCACCTGCATCAGCTTGAAAGTACCATGACTGAGGCATTGTTGAAACCCGGATTCTCTTTTGTTGAGGTTATCAGTCCCTGCCCTGCCGTATATGGCAGGATGAACAAGGAGCCCGACGGGCTGGATTCGCTCAAGAGCTACGAAAAGAGAAGCGTTATCAAGAACGGCGCCGATCCCAGAGAAGTGGATATCACGGCGAATGGACCCATAATCGTGGGAAAATTTATCGATGTCGATCGTCCCACGTTACATACCAGTCTGGATGTGGTCGCTGAAAGAGCGAAGAAACCGGCTAAAAAGTAGATAAACCAGGACAGTTTTAAGGAAGACTTGAATGAAAAAAGCGGAAATCAGGCTGGCAGGATTCGGCGGACAGGGTATTGTTCTGCTGGGCAACATCATAGGTAAAGCCGCCGCTATTTACAATAATTCCTACGCTGCTCTTACTCAGAGCTACGGTCCTGAATCCAGGGGCGGTTCGTGCCGCGCCGAGGTTATAATCAGCGATTCACCGGTCGAGTATCCTTATATAACCGATCCAGGAGTGCTGGTCATTCTGTCGCAAGAGGCGTACAACGAGTTCGGCGCTAAAGCCAAGGCCGACGTGCTCCTGATAGTCGACTCGGGACTGGTCACGATCGATAATCCCCCTGCTGCCCGGGTACTTTCCATACCAGCCAGCCGCCTGGCACAGGAAATGGGGAAACCTGTGGTGGCCAATATCATTATGCTTGGTTTTCTGGCGGCCAACAGCGACGTAGTATCGCGAGAGGCGCTTGAGAAGGCAGTCAAAGACTTCATCCCTGCCGGTACTGAGAGCTTTAACATGAAGGCATTCGAGCTCGGATACAGCTACTCATCAACTGACATAAAGGCTACCTGACATGGGGAAAAGTATACGCGCCGCAGTTATAGGCAGCAATATAGATGCTCTACAGGCTGCTCTCTACCTGGCTAAAATTGGGGCACAGGTAAAGTTCATAACCGATTTGCCAGCCTTTGCCTTCTTTAACGCCGACGGCGTGGAACCCAGGCTCTTCTGGTCGACGGTTTTGAATGCTATCCAGCAGTCTTCAATCGAATTTGCCTACAGCACTTCATCCGTCGATATAAGCGGCGGGAAAGGCAATTTCAAGATAAAAACCACTCAAAAACTCAGATATATAGACAGCGACCTCTGTACCGGTTGTAAAAAATGTGAGGAGAACTGTTCTACCAGACTGACAAAGACGGATGGCGGGAAAAACGTGATATTGAGCGCTGTGCACAAGCCATATCCTGGCAATAAGTCTGTGCCGTCGACCATGGTTATCGATAAAAACGAAATATCCCCCTGTCGCGCATCGTGCCCACTGGGTATCAACGTTCAGGGATTTATATCATTACTGGCCAATAACAAGGTCCAGGAAGCCTACGATCTGATCAACCGGTCTGCACCTCTGGGAGGAATACTTGGACGCCTGTGCAAGCACCCCTGCGAAAGCAAATGCAGCCGGGCTAAAATTGATAGCGCTGTCTCCATCAGATCGTTGCACCGCTTTGCTTACGATAATGTAATTACGCCCGCAGGAAAGGACACGGCAGCGGCCAGTCCCATAGCTAATAGCAAAATAGCTATTATAGGCAGCGGGCCGGCCGGCCTTATGGCTGCCTGGGACCTTAAACGCAGAGGATATGACCCCACTATTTTTGAATCACATAACGTAATTGGCGGCATGCTGGCAACGGGCATTCCCAGGTTCAGATTATCCAGGGAAATCCGGGAGCGGGAGCTGGGCCAACTTCTGGATATGGGGATCAAGATAAGGACGGGCATCACGGTAGGCCGGGATATCGATTTTGCCTATCTGAAAGAACGCGATTATAAGGCCTTTTTCCTGGCTATCGGAGCATCCAGGAACAATAAACTAGGCATAGCAGGCGAGGACCTATCGGGTGTTATAGATTGCATGTCCTTCCTGTTGCTGCTCAACCTTACAGATGACCTGTTCATCGGCTCAAACATCGTTATTATCGGCGACGGCAACAGCGCCGTTGATTCCGCCCGGGCTGCCATCAGACAAAATAAAGGCAGCGTTAAAATCGTGAGCTGGACTGTGAAAGAAGAATTGACGGCATCTGCAGACGAGATTCAAGAAGCATCGGAAGAGGGCGTTTCTATCGAATATTCATCCTACCCCGTGGAAATACTGGGGAAAAAGAATAAGGTGACTGGGGTGCGCTTCTGCCGGACAAAGTTGACCAATGAGTTGATGCGCAACGGCTGGCACAGACCTGAGCCGGTGGAAGGGACAGATTTCATTATCGAGGCCGACCATGTCATCGTTGCTATAGGACAGTCGGCGGATGCGACACAGTTGAACCTGGACGGCCTTGATATAGAGAAAAGGTCCGGTACGATAAGAGTTAATCCGCTCACTCTGGCCACTAATTTACCCGGTGTGTTTGCCGGCGGTGACTGTATGAGGGGCCCCAACAATGTTGTGGAAGCCATGGCCGACGGTCTAAAAGCTGCAGAGTCCATTGATAGGTATCTATCCGGCGTTGATTTGGAGGAGGGCAGGCAAATTGAGCCCAGGAAGATAGCGGAAATAGATTTAAGCTCGATCTGGGCCTTTCCCGTTAAGAGAACGGAGATGCCTTACCTGGATATGGAAAGCCGGAAAAATACCTATGAGGAAACGACGACAGGTTTCTCTGCTGAAGCGGTTGCAGATGAGGCACAAAGATGTCTGAGCTGCGCTTTGTGCAGCGAATGCCTCGAGTGCGTCAAGGTGTGCAAATCAAATGCCATTAAACACGAAGACACCGTCAGACACAAGGATGCGGAAGCCGATTTTGTTCTGAGATTCCCGGCCGGCGCTATAAGCGTGAACGAGGAGAATCCTGGTGCCGGCAAGAACGGCGTTTATGTAATCAATCAGCGAACTGACTTACCGGAGGGCGATGTCAATGTGAGACTCTTGGCTGCAGTCATGCAGACCATCCTTGATTCGGATATCGATTTTCTGGATAAATTATCGGCGGGCTCATTTGCCGGCAACGATCAGGATAAGACGGACCTTCATACGGCCGAGCAGAATGATCACGCACTGCCGGAAAGCAGGCAAGGCATCTTCCTCTGCCGCTGCAATGGTGAGAATAGCTCGGTTATGGATTTTGGCAGGCTGCTCGCCTTCAAGTCTCCAAAATTGAATGTGGTGCATATATCCGAGATCGAGCAAGCGTGTACTGAAGAGGGTGCCCAGGTCATCGCAGAGCGTTGGAGAGAAGCCGGCCTAGACCACGCTGTAATAGCAGCCTGCAGGTGTTGCAATTACGAGCAGGTCTGTTATAGCTGCAACGACAGGCGCATACTCAGCCGGAAACACCTCAACAGCCATATTGCCGGTCAAGGGAATCCGGATATCGATTATGTCAATATCAGGGAACTATGTGCCTGGGCGCACAGCGAAAACCGGGAATCCGCAACGGACAAAGCCCTTAAAATGGTGGAGGCTGCAGTGATCACCACTCCATCCCGCCATCAAAAATACGATCGCCGGCCGATTAACCCGGCTACGCTTTTTATCGGTGGTTCGGGCACCGGGAAAATAGCGGCAATGACCCTAGAGGTACTCGGCTGCAAGGTCTTTCAGATAGCGCAGCTGCCAGATTCCATAGAAATAGGCGGCCATCCCGGGGACTATCATATAAAGTTGGGTTTTTCGGATAGGAGCGAGCTGATAAAGGCCGGCGCTATCGCAGTTGATGCTTCCCTGAGGCAGGCTGATCTCGATAAATTGGGCTTTACATACACCGGCAGGTTATTCCAGCGTTTGATCTCCGCAACGGCCGCCGACGTAACCAGAGGAGAATTTAACTTCAATAAGTATGCATTGGCACTTAACAGGGCCGGCCTTTTTATCGATGTGCCTTTACCGGGCATTGAAAAACCTGACGAAAGCGCCCAGGGCGTTGCATTGGCTGCAGAGATACTTCTTTACCTACGATCTAAGTGGGTTGAGATGAGCGACTCTGCCGCGCAGGTCAACACTTTGCTCTGCCGGGGTTGCCAGAATTGTGCCAAGCTGTGCCCCTTGATCGAAATGAGGGAAGGGGCAAACGGCTTGCTGCATTCGTATTTGGAACGTTACCTTTGCACTCGCTGCGGTGCATGCGCCAGCGCATGCCCGACGGGTGCTATTTACCTTGCCGGACAGGATAACAGCACAATTGGTATTGCATTGAAATCGTATTTATGTGCGGCAGAAATATAATGGTGAAGGTGATATTTGACCGCTAAAGTATTGATATTTTCATGTAACTGGGACGGATGGAGTTGCATCGACTCGGCGGCCAACGAGGGCCTTGGTTATCCTGCGTCTGTAAATATTATTAAACTGACGTGTCTTTCCAGCGTAAATGCCGGTTTCATTGTGAAGGCCTTCGAACACGGCGTCGATGGGGTCATGCTGCTAGGCTGTAATAACCGGAAATGCCAGTACGGGCAGTTTGGCGATAATGTCGAGATAGAATATAACAAGGCCAAAGAGATTATTGGGATGTTGGGGTTCAAGGGAGACAGGATCATGCTGGTAAAAATGGAGCCTTTCGATGGGACAGGTTTCATCGAACGGCTTAACGGATTCATTCATGAAATTAAGAGCCTGGCCGTGCCTGCCGGTGCACAAAAAGGGGCTAATAAACGGTAGCCGGAGATTAAGTGTCAGAGCTGAAGGACATAATTCGTCAGACCAAAGCGCATTTCTGCCTGGACTGCGGTAAATGTACAGCCGTTTGCCCGGTTAGCCGCTACGATCCGCAGTTCAGCCCGCGTCTGATTGTTCGCAAAGCCCTGCGTCACCCGGAGAAAATTTATTCGGACCACAATATTTGGTCCTGTATCGGATGCAATATGTGCACCATCAGGTGTAATTACAACGTGAGCTATGTAGATTTCATCCGCTACCTGCGCATGAAATCACGTGAGCATGGCACGGAGCCGGTTTACAGCCATGCAGGCCTGACCGAATCGGTCATGCATATGATGGGAAAAAAAGAAGCCAGCCAGGACAGGCTGGAGTGGATACCGAAAGATATAAATATCAGCGCATCCAGCGACACTGCCTTCTTTGTGGGATGTGCACCCTACTTCGATACTATTTTCAAAGATATTGGGGTAAAATCCACAGATGGTCCGATCGGTGCTATGAGACTGCTGAATAAGGCCGATGTCTCTTATACTGTGCTTGCCAATGAACGGTGTTGCGGTCATGATTTGATTTTGTCGGGCGACAAAACCGGTTTTATCAATTTGGGGCAAGCCAATATACAGGAATTACATAAACGCGGAATAAAAAAGATAATTACGGCGTGCCCGGAATGTTACTATACGCTGAAAGTGGACTATGCCCGGTTTTTTAGCGACTGGAATGTAGAAGTTTACCATTTAACAGAAGTGCCGGAAATATATAAAATTACGGTCAATAAGACCGAAAGCCAGAAAGCCCACTTAAAAATGACTTTCCATGATTCGTGCAAACTGGGCAGGTATTTTAAGAAATACGATGAGCCGCGCAATATTTTACGCACGTTGGCCGATGCTGAACTGATCGAGATGGAATATAACAGGAACAATGCTGTTTGCTGCGGGGCGAGTCCCTGGATGTTCTGCGGCTCGGTCAACAAACAAATTCAGGATGAGAGGCTGAGGCAGGCCGATACCACGGGGGCAGATTATCTTGTTACATCCTGCCCTAAGTGTCAGATACATCTGACCTGCGCCCAGAGCTCTGATGGCCGGGCCGCAAAAAAAATAAAGATTGTAGATATGTACCATTTGATCTCAGAGATAGCGCTCAAGGAGAACGATTAATTGGAAGAAGGAAACAATAGAGTAGGCGTTTTTGTATGCGACTGCGGCATGAACATCGCCGGCTCGGTGGATTGTGAAGCTGTAAAAGAGATGGCATCCACCATTCCGGGCGTAGTTGTAGCCATGAGAAATAAATATACGTGCTCCGACCCCGGCCAGGAAGAAATCAAGAGATGCATTCATGAGCATAACCTGGACCGTGTGGTAGTTGCTTCGTGTTCACCCAGGATGCATGAGACGACTTTCCGCAATTGTATTAATAAGGCGGGCTTGAACCCCTACCTGTTGGAGATGGCCAATATCCGCGAGCATTGCAGTTGGGTCCATCTGCATGATAAAAAGGCGGCTACCGAAAAGGCTATCGATATTGTTAAGGTGGCTGTAGCCAAGGCCAGGCTATTGCAGCCCATAGAAGAGATGAAGATCCCGGTTACGGACGCAGCGCTGGTCATAGGCGGTGGGGTTGCAGGCATACAGGCAGCGCTGGACCTGGCGGATTCCGGGCATAAAGTCTACCTGGTGGAACGTGAGCCTTCCATCGGAGGAATAATGGCTCAACTGGACAAAACCTTTCCAACTATGGACTGTTCCATATGTGTGCTGGGTCCCAAGATGATGGATGCCGGCAGACATCCCAACATTGAATTGATAGCCTTCAGCGAGATCTCCAGGGTTTCGGGCTATATCGGAAACTACGCAGTGGCAATAAATAAAAAAGCGCGCTTTGTTAATGAGCTGGATTGCAACTCGTGCGGCAAATGCGCCGAAGTTTGCCCAGTGATTGTGCCGGATGAATTCCAGCAGGGCTTTTCTTCGCGCAAAGCTGCTTTTATCCCCTTCCCCCAGGCGGTCCCGCCGTCTTATATGATCGATATGAAAAATTGTCTGGGCAACAATCCGGTCAGGTGCAACAAATGTGTAGAAGTCTGTGAAAAGAAATGTATCGACCTGAACATGACGGACAAAGAGATTGAGATAAAAGTAGGCGCCATCATCGTATGTACCGGTATGGATATTTACGACCCGACAGTGCTCGATGAATACGGCTACACGCGCTTTGAAAATGTTATAACCACCATGGAGTTCGAACGTCTGATCTGCGGCGGCGGGCCCACCGAGGGACAGATACTGCGTCCCACTGACCGCATTGTGCCAAAGAGGATCGGCTTCATTCAATGTGTGGGTTCACGAACTTCCAACCGGGGCAATCCTTACTGCTCCAATGTATGCTGCATGAATACCATTAAAGACAGCCTCCTGATTAAAGAGCATCACCCGGATACGGAGATATACGTGTTTTACATGGATATCCGTGCTTACGGCAAAGGGTTTGAAGACCTCTATAAAAGATCGCAGGAAGAAGGAGTGCATTATATACGCGGCTTCCCTGGAGAAGTGACCGAAGATCCGGCTAGCCGCAATATAAAGGTGCGTGTGGAAAATACTACTACCTGTCAGGTAGAAGAATATGATCTGGACCTATTAGTGCTATCCGTAGGATTGCACCAGGACAGCGGGTTAAAGAAACTGGCCAACCTGCTGAATATCTCACTCACATCGGACGGGTTTGTCATGGAAGCGCATCCCAAGCTGAAACCAGTAGATGCACCCACACCCGGCATATTTTTCGCCGGTTCTGTCGAAGCTCCAAAAGACATTAAGGACAGCGTCACGCAAGCCAGTGCAGCCGTATCCCGCAGCTCCATAATCCTGAACGCCGACTTTATCAAAGGAGATGGAGTCAAAGCATTTGTCGATCAGGAAAAGTGCACCTCTTGCGGCGTGTGCGCCAGGATTTGCCCCTACAATGCCATTGACGTGGATATTAAGGCCAAGAACGGGGCAAAAATAATTGTGGCAGCCTGCGCAGGCTGCGGCGCCTGCTCGGCCGAATGCCGTTTTGATGCCATAACCATTCATCACTTCATGGAAGACCAGATCCTTTCCCAGATCAGTTCAGCTCTGGCCACTAATCCGCAAAACAAGATTATCACCTTCCTGTGCAACTGGTGCAGCTATGCGGCCAGCGATGTAGCCGGCATCTCCAGGATGCAGTACCCCGCCAACAACCGGTTTATAAGGGTCATGTGCAGCGCACGTGTTACGGAGCGCTTTCTCTGGCACGCCTTCAAGCTGGGAGCTCCATTAGTGCTTCTGTCCGGGTGCCATATCGGCGACTGCCATTATATTACTGCCAACCATTCTACCCAGAGAAGGGCCGACAGGATGTGGGATGCCATGGAAAAGCTTGGAATCAGGCCTGAAAGGCTGCAGTTGGAATGGATCAGCGCCGCAGAAGGCCCGCGCTTTGCTCAGATTATGCACGAGCTTGAAAAGATGCGCCGTACAGTAACGCGTGAGGAGATAGAATTTACTCAGAGAGTGCTTACAGGAAGGGATAATGCTGCTTAAAACCAGGCCATTAAAACGGGTCTGATAAATTTAGCGTGGAGATATAACTTGTCTAAAGAGAGCTTTAAATGCCTTCACTGCGGTCACAGTTATGAAATGGAGCCGGATGCTAAAAGTGAGATGAAAGACCGGGTTTGCCCTAAATGTAAGTCCAACAGCGTCCGCAAGATCAAAAAATAGCAGTAATAATTAGCTTTTTCCGGTAGATGGCCCCTATTCCACCTCGATATCCTTTATTCGCAGTTCAGTGCCGCCCGTAAGCTCTATATTGGGGCTTCCGCACTTGGGGCACACATATTCATATTCCTCTACCGAGAAATCGGTGTTGCAGTTTTTGCAGTGTCCCGACACGGGCACCTCTTCGACATCCAGATAAGCTCCGGCTGCTATAGTATCTTTGGCGACAATGCCGAAGCAGAAAGTAAGCTGCATGGGCACAATACCGCGCAGCTCACCGGCTATGAGGTTGATACGGGTGACTTTAGAAGCCCCTTCCTTCTTAGCCGCTTCCACTGCTATTTCTACTATATTTTGGGCAATGCCCATCTCATGCATGCGAAAGCTCACCCAATTTTTTCTGGTGGTGTTTCACTAGCCAGGCTATCCATTCATCCAGCCCTGTGCCTTTAGTGCAGGAGATCTCGATGATGTCGATATCCGGATTGATCTTGCGGGCATTGGCCCGGGCTTCCTCCAGGCTGAAGTTGGTATATTGCACGAGGTCGATTTTATTAATGAGCATCAGGGCCGACTCGTGGAACATGAGTGGGTATTTTAGTGGCTTCTCGTCCCCTTCGGTTACGCTGAGGATCATAATCTTGTAATCCTCGCCGACAACAAATTCGGCGGGGCATACCAGGTTGCCGACATTCTCGACAACCAGTACGTCTATCTTATTGAGTTGTAAATGCGGCAAAGCCGAGGCAACCATATTGGCGTCCAGATGGCAGGCCGAACCTGTTGTAAGTTGTATCGCAGGGATATTAAATTTACTGATGCGGTCTGCATCCCTGGTAGTCTCCAGGTCTCCGACCACGACACCGAGCCGGAGCTTACCCGCCAGTTTCTCGGCTGTTTTCTCGAGCAGCGAGGTCTTGCCTGCTCCGGGTGAGCTCATCAGGTTGAGCACAAGGTTACGGTTTTTGCGGAACAATTGCCTGTTTTCTGCGGCAATCCTGTCATTGGCTTGTAATACGTCCTGCATAACATTGATCTTCATGAACTTTACCTCGAAAATTATCTAACTGCGAGTGAAACGGCGTTTTTAAGTATACAATTTTAATTATAGGGGTTTCAAAGAAATGAGGCTTTGATCGCACATTGCCAAGTTAGATGCGCTTTCCTTATAATAAACCATTACACGATTAACTATAGCTTTAAAGAGTAGTTGGCGATAATTTGGTGATGGAATCAAGCAATAAATTCAATCTCCCCGAACGAATTGAGGGGCTTGGTCAACTGTCCTATAACCTTTGGTGGAGCTGGCATCCGGATGCCCGCGAAGTTTTCAAGGTACTGGACAGGTCGATGTGGAAATCCTACGGACACAATCCTGTCAAGATGTTGAAGGATATTCCTTACTACCGCCTGGTAGCTCGCGCAGGCGATACCAGCTATTTAAGTCTATACGACAAGACCATGTCTGACTTTAAGACCAGTATAGCACCCGGCAGCACGTGGTTTGAAAAGACACATCCCGGATACGCAGATAAGCTGATAGCCTACTTTTCGCTCGAGTTCGCTGTACATTTTTCGCTGCCGCTATATGCCGGCGGTCTCGGCGTGCTGGCTGGCGACTACTGTAAAGAAGCCAGCGACCTGGGACTGCCACTGGTCGGCGTCGGTTTAATGTATCCGCAGGGCTATTTTCATCAGTATATATCGCAAGACGGCTGGCAAAGCGAGGTATACGACCAGGTCGATTTCGATGAGGTAGCGGTCTCTCGTGTCTGCACAGCGGACGGCAAGCCGCTTAAGGTGTCTGTCCCCCTGGACAACGTGTCTATTCATGTTACAGCCTGGGCGCTTAACCTGGGCCGAGTCAAACTCTATTTGCTGGATACAAACCTCGAGGAAAATCCAACAGCCTACCGCAATCTGTCTGCAAGGTTATACGGGGGTGACCGTGAGATACGGCTATTGCAGGAACTGGTGATCGGCATAGGTGGGGTCAGGATTCTGAGGGCACTTGGTTTAAATCCAACTGTCTGGCATGCTAACGAAGGCCACACAACATTCATGTTTATGGAGCGCATCCGGGAAATGGTCCAGAATGGAATGGCGTTGGAAGAAGCCATCAGTAAAGTACAGCAGACGTCGGTATTCACGACACACACTCCCGTGCCGGCCGGCAATGATACTTTCGCTCCGGAGCTCATAGAGAAGTATTTCCATAACTACTGGGGCCAGTTGAAAATGGAGCGTGAACAGTTCTTGAAGATGGGGATGATCGGTGGCCCGGGCGAGCCTTTTAATATGACTGTCCTGGGTTTGAAGCTGGCAGAGTTCAGGAACGGCGTCAGCAAACTGCACGGCCAGGTTTGCAGGAAAATGTGGCATGGCCTGTGGCCGGATGTGGAAGAGGACAACGTGCCCATTGAATCGATTACGAACGGTGTCCACGAGCGTACCTGGATAGCCCCGCAGTACCAATTGCTTTTCAAGCAATACATGGAGAATGACTGGATAAAACACCAGGACGATCCGGATATGTGGCAAAATGTGCGCCTTATACCGGATGAGTCGATTTGGGGTATGCACCGCTGGCTGAAATCCAAGCTGATTAACTCAGTGTTATATAGGGCACGCCGCCGGTGGGTACGCGACCGGGTGGCTCCCATCCAGCCGCTGGCTATGGGAGCATTGCTGGATAACGATGCCTTGACAATCGGCTTTTGCAGGCGTTTTACCAGCTATAAAAGGGCGAGTTTGATCCTAAAGGACCCGTCCAGACTTAAGAAGCTGATAAATCGCAGCCTTCAACCTGTGCAGATCGTATTCGCGGGAAAAGCGCACCCTAACGACGAAGACGGAAAGAAACTTATACAGCAAATATACAACCTGGCCAAGGACCCGGACTTCGGCGGCAGGATCGCTTTCATCGAAGATTATGATATGCATTTGGCTCGTGATATTGTATGTGGAGTGGACGTCTGGCTTAATACGCCGCGCTCCCTGATGGAAGCCAGCGGGACCAGCGGACAGAAAGCTTCGTCCAACGGCGTACTAAATTTAAGCGTGCTCGACGGCTGGTGGTTCGAAGGCTACAACGGTCAAAACGGATGGGCGGTGGAGGAAAAAATCGGCGGGGATCCTGAGGCCATCGACAATCAAACTGCCAAAGCTATATATGATTTACTGGAGGAGCAGATAATCCCACTGTATTATGAGAGGGATGCCGAGGGGCTGCCACGCGGATGGGTCAGGATGATGAAGGAAACTATGCGCTCTAACAGCCCCCTGTTTAACACTTCCAGAATGGCCAAGGAATACACCGAGCGTTTTTATCTCAAAGCCATAAATAATCAGCATAAGTAAAAACAGGAAAGAAGTAATAATTATTCTCGTGGGGTTGCCGGGGCAGTTAAATACAGTGTAATATACGCTAAATTGTTGATGCATTGATCTTATGGCTTAACATAATGAAAGCAATTAAAAAAATTGGTCTGTTAACCAGCGGTGGAGATGCGCCGGGCATGAATGCCGCCATCAGGGCTATTGTGCGAGGCGCAGCCTATCACGGCATTGAAGTTGTGGGCATCCGCAGGGGATTTGCCGGTCTGATAGCACATGATTTCCAGAAGTTCAACCGGCGTTCGGTAGCCAACATAATTCAGAAAGGCGGCACGATACTTGAAACATCTCGCTGCAATGATATGTACTCAGTTGAGGGAAGAAAGAAAGCGATAGATGCTTTGAAGGCGGAAGGCATCGATGGCTGCGTTATAGTGGGAGGTGATGGTTCCTTTCAGGCGGCGTCTTTAATGGGTCAAGAGAGCAACATCTCGTTCATCGGTGTCCCGGGCACGATCGATAATGATATATGGGGCACCGACTATACGATTGGCTACCAGACTGCGGTCAACACGGCTTTGGATGCTATAGACCGCATTCGCGATACGGCCAGCGCTTTCGAGAGGGTTTTTTTCGTGGAGGTCATGGGCAGAAAATCCGGATTCCTGGCAGTTGCCGTGGGGCTGGCCGGAGGCGCTGAACAAATCATCATTCCTGAAATTAAAATGGACATGGAAAAACTCTGCCATAATCTAAAAGAAAGCTTCAAGCGTGGGAAGAGGAGCAGCATAATAGTGGTGGCTGAGGGTAACCAGGTGGAAGACACTATCAACATTGCTAAGTACGTAGAGTTGAGATTGAAAATAGAATGCAGGCTTTGCACGTTGGGTCACATACAAAGAGGAGGCTCGCCGACAGCAAGAGACAGGATACTTGCCAGCTTCCTCGGCGTTGCAGCTGTAGATGCTCTTCTGGAAGGCAAGAGTGATCAGGCGGTGGGCGAAGTGAAGGGCAAGGTGGTACTTACTCCGTTTAAGGAAACCTGGGAAAAGAAAAAAGAAATAGACCGGCGTTTTCTCAAAATTATGCCGATACTATCCTCATAGAGTCGAATGGTGCTTGCAGTACTTTCCTGTTCCAAGGCCTATGTTGCAAATTACGATTTTATATAAATGTTAAATATGTCCGGTTCTTTCAGGAGGTTTGCCCATGGAAATAGTTAAATGGTTCGAAGATCTGGGTAAAGTTGACGTAAGTAAAGCGGGCGGCAAAGGCGCTAATCTCGGCGAGTTGGTCAAAGCCGGGCTCCCCGTGCCCGGAGGTTTTGTGATCACTGCCCAGGCTTATTTGCTTTTCACGACCGAGAGCGGCCTCTCGCAGAGAATATCCCATGCTATCGAGGGCTTGGATGTCGATGATAATGCAGTACTGCAGTCTAAGGCCAAAGAGATACAGGATATGATAACCAATGCAGATATGCCTTCGGTTATTAAGAGCGAGATTATAAAGGCATATGAAGAGCTTTCAAAAAGGGATTCCATCAAGGCACAATTCGTTGCCGTCAGGTCCTCGGCTACTATGGAAGATTCGGAGCAGGCCTCTTTCGCAGGTATGAATGCCACCTTTTTAAATGTGCATGGAAAAGACGACGTTATCAGGAAAGTGAAGGAATGCTGGGCATCTTTATATGGCGCCAGGGTTATATTTTACAGGTCTAAAAAAGAGTTTTTGGATGAGCCTGTTATTGCCGTTGTCATCCAGAAAATGGTCAATTCTGAAAAAGCGGGTGTAATGTTTACGGCTAACCCGAGCAACAATAATTTAGCCAGCCTGGTAATAGAAGGTGCATTTGGATTGGGTGAAGTGGTTGTTGGCGGGCAAGTGTCACCTGATTACTACGAAGTGGAGAAATCGACTCTCAAAATCAAAGATGCAAGGGTATCACATAAAAATTTTAAAATCGTGCGTGACGACAAAGGGCAAAACCTGGAAGTAAAGCTGTCAAAAAAGAAGCTGAAGAGCAGGTGCTGAGCGACGCCGAAGTACTGGACCTGGCTAATTTGGGCCTCAAAATCGAAGCTCATTACGGCAGCCCCCAGGATACCGAGTGGGCCATAGAAGGCAACAAGATTTATATGGTACAGTCCAGGCCTATTACAACTTTGATAAAGTCCTCTGAAGAGGCCGCCGAGGAAGAGGGCAAGGAGCTTATCAGGGGGCTTGGCGCAGGCCCCGGCAGGGGAAGTGGAGAAGTACGTGTACTTGCTTCTCCTACACAGGATAACGGTTTCGAGAGTGGAGATGTACTGGTAGCTGAGATGACGACGCCCGACTGGGTGCCGCTGATGAAAAAAGCGTCCGCTATTGTCACTGACGGAGGCGGTATGACCTGCCATGCGGCCATTGTATCGCGTGAGATGGGCTTGCCCTGCGTAGTCGGTACCAGAACTGCAACCAAAGTCTTAAAAGACAAAATGCTGGTCACTGTAGATGGCACCCACGGCATTGTTTATGAAGGAAAACTCAAGGAGAAGAACAAGAGTGCGGGAGAGGTGGCCATGGCCATTATGCCCAGGCCGGCGCCACTGGTAACCGCAACCAAATTGTACGTTAACCTGGCTATGCCTTATGAGGCAGAAAGGATCGCCAAAGAGGATGTTGACGGGGTTGGATTACTCAGGGCTGAATTTATGGTAATAGATGCTTGCGACGGTGTGCATCCTCGACAGCTCATGGAAGAGGGTAAGGGTCACCAGTTCATCGACTCCATGGTCAGGAACCTGCGTATTTTCACGCGTGCATTTTATCCCAGGCCTGTGATTTACCGGGCTATCGATTTCAGGACTAATGAGTTCCGCAACCTGCGCGGGGGTGACAAATACGAACCGGTCGAACAAAATCCGATGATAGGATTCCGCGGCTGCTACAGGTACGTGTTGAATCCCGACCTGTTTGAGCTCGAGTTGAAAGTTCTTGCCAAGGTAAGGGAACAGGATAAAAACCTGCACCTCATGATACCTTTCGTCAGGACGCTGTGGGAATTCAAGAAATGCAAGCAACTGATCGATAAGAGCGAACTGGCCGACGACAGGGAAATGCAATTATGGGTCATGGCCGAGGTGCCTTCGGTTGTTTACTGGCTGGAAGACTATGTTAAGGCGGGTATAACCGGCGTGTCCATCGGCTCCAATGATCTCACCCAATTGATATTGGGCGTGGACAGGGACAGCGAAGTATGCGCCCCGTTATACGACGAAAGGGACAAGGCTGTCCTCGATGCTATCAGGCAGATCATAAGCACTGCCCAGAGGATGGGTATCACATGCTCTATTTGCGGGCAGGCGCCGTCCAACTACCCCGACTACGCAGAAAAACTTGTGGACTGGGGTATTACGTCGGTATCAGTGAATCCCGACGTCATTAACGTGACCAGACACAATGTGGCGGCTGCCGAACAGCGCATGCTGCTTAAAATAAGGCGTAAAATGAATTCCGGAACTTAGCAGATCGACATTGTAGGAAGGCAACTTAACAGCAGGGTAACCGCCATGCCAGTAGGCAGTCGCCCTGCTGTTATTATATCTTCTCAATAATGATTTTCTTGCGCCCAGGGTGAAAGCCAACTAAGATTAACTCGGGAGATTTCACCAGATTAAATAGTAAAATCGAATGAATAACATCCGTAACTTTTGCATAATTGCCCATATCGATCACGGAAAGTCAACCCTGGCCGACAGGATACTCGAGCTTACGGGGCTGATCAGGAAAGCCAGTATGGAACAGATGCTGGACAGCATGGACCTGGAACGTGAGCGGGGTATAACCATCAAAGCTAAGTCAGTCAGGATCCCTTATCAAATGGCCGGGGGCGCAGAATTCATATTGAATTTGATTGATACGCCGGGACACGTGGATTTTAACTATGAGGTTTCGCGCAGCCTTAAAGCATGCGAAGGAGCAGTTCTACTCGTGGACGCTTCTCAGGGCGTAGAAGCGCAGACCATTGCCAATGCCAACTTGGCCCTCGATGCGGGGCTAAAAATAATACCCGTCATTAATAAAATCGACCTGCCCAATGCTATGATCGATGATTGCAGCCTGCAGTTATACTCGATGCTGGGACTGCGTATTGAAGATATCCTGCTTGTATCAGCCAAGGACGGCAGCGGTGTGTTGGAGTTGCTCAATGCAATTGTCGATAGGGTCCCGCCCCCTCAGGGCAACGCGTCCGACCCTCTGAAATGCCTGATATTCGATTCCTTTTATGACGCTTACCGCGGTGTGATCCCGCACATGCGGGTTTTTACGGGCACGCTGAAGGCGGGCGACAAAATCATGGTTAAGTCTACAGAAAAGGTCTTCGAGGTGGAGGAAGTGGGGTATTTCAGCCTCGGGCTCGCGCAAGCGGTCGCTTTGACTGCCGGTGATGTGGGCTACGCCGTGGCTCTCATCAGGAATGCCGGTGAAATCCATGTCGGTGATACGGTCGTATCGGCCGACCACCCGGAAGTTCCGGCGATCCCCGGTTTCAGGATGTCGCAGCCGATGGTCTACTGCGGCGTTTATCCTATTATTACCAGCGACTATGCGAGGCTGGGAGCAGCGCTGGAGAAATTCAAGCTTAACGACTCGTCAATTACTTTCGAAAAAGAGACTTCGGCTGCCCTGGGATATGGCTACCGTATGGGCTTCCTGGGCCTGCTGCATATGGAAATTGCACTTGAGAGGCTGAAACGCGAATATGAACAGGATATTATTGCCACCATGCCATCGGTTATCTACAAGGTGGTCACTAAAAATGGCGAAACACAGATGCTGGATAACCCTTCAAAATTTCCCCCGGAAGGCCAGATAGATCACATAGAAGAACCCATGATCCGGACCCGGATAATCGTTCCTACGGGCTTCGTAGGACCCTGCATGGAGCTGGCCGAAGCTAAACGGGGATCGCTGGCTGGCATAGAGCATCCTGACGACAAGAGGGCTATCCTGGTCTACGATCTACCGCTGGCCGAGATGATAACCGACTTTTACGACAGGCTGAAGAGCGTTAGCCGGGGCTATGCCAGCATGGACTACGAGATGAACGGCTACCGCTCAGCAGACCTGGTCAAGGTCGATATTCTGGTCAATAACGGCGCCGTGGATGCCCTATCTTATATATCTCCTAAAGAAGGGGCTTCCATCAGAGGCAGGGCCCTGATATATAAATTGAGTAAGGTCATTCCCAAGCACCAGTTTAAGATACCTCTGCAGGCTGCTATTGGCTCACAGGTAATAGCCAGGGCGGATATCTTCCCCATGAGAAAGGACGTGATTGCCAAATGCTACGGAGGCGATATTACGCGTAAAAGGAAGCTTTTGGAGAAACAGAAAGAGGGCAAGAAAAAAATGAAGATGGTGGGCTTTGTTGAAGTGCCGCAGGAAGCTTTCCTGTCCCTGATGAAAATAGAGGAGTAGCTGCCAAATGACCGGGCTTTACCTACATTTCCCTTTCTGTATCAGCAAATGCCGTTACTGCGACTTCTATTCGCTGGCGGGAAAAGAAGATCTCATTGATAGTTACGTTTCCGCAGCTATAAGCGAAACAGAGAAGTACAATGGTATGTCGTTCAATACCTTATACATAGGGGGCGGGACGCCCAGCCTGCTCGGGCCGGAAAGACTGGCCAATCTCATACAAGGACTGCGGGGCCATTTGAGGACCGATCGCTTGGTCGAAGCTACTATCGAGGCCAATCCCGAATCAACCAATGAAGACCTTTTAAAGGAAGCACTGTGTATGGGATTCAATAGGATCTCCATCGGGGTCCAGTCTCTGGACGATGATGAACTCCGGAAAGCCGGCCGCGTACACAGCAGCGCACAAGCCCTGGCGGCTATTGATCTTGCCTTGAGTTGCGGCTTTGACAACGTTTCGGCCGATATAATCATAGGACTGCCCGGGCAAACAGGTGAAAGCCTGGATAAAACCTTGCACAAACTTATTTCGATGGAGCTGACACACATCTCGGTATACTGTCTATCCATAGAGGAAGGGACGGCCTTTGCAGCCTGCCCTCCGGATGATTTACCCGATGACGAGTTTCAGGCTTTTATGTACGAGCATGTTTCAAGCTTTTTGAAAAAGTCTGGATATAGTCACTATGAGATATCCAATTTTGCCTTGCCGGGAAAAGAGTGTTTGCATAATCTCAACTACTGGAGAGGTGGTGAGTATATTGGCCTTGGCCCATCGGCCGCTTCCCATGTAGGTGGAAGGCGATGGAAAAACGCCTCGAATCTTAAAGCCTATATCGATAATCCGGCGGCGGCAGAGTTCGAGGAAGACTTAGTCGATCCGGAGACTAAAATAGGGGAGGAAGCCATGCTGCGGTTGCGGCTGCTCGAGGAAGGTTTAGACATCAGCCAGCTTGCCAAAGGCCATGGTCTACGTGAGTCCAAGGGGCTTGAAGAACGGCTAAACAACTTAACCGGGCAAAAGATGCTGGTGAAGAAAGGTAAAAGGTATAAACTTGCGCCGGAAAGCATACTTACATCCAACCGTGTATTTATGCAAGTGATCAATTAGCAGTTGCTACCAAATGCCTGGTATGAGAGCTTTTCGATTGGTTGGGTAATCCGAGAATTGCTGATGGTACCATGCATGGTGTGACCGGGCGCGTGGAGCGAGGTTGGCAATAGTCCACAGGGCAAAGCTGAGCCCGGCTAAAGACCAGGTCGACAAAGCCCATCCCAGCCACACCAGGATCTCCCCGAGATAGTTGGGACAGGATATATAGTTATACAAGCCGCCCCGCGGGATGCTATATCCCTTCTCTCCGGGTTTCCTCAATTTGCTCAAGATGAAGTCGGCCTGCCTGTTGATGATGAAACCGCATACGAAGACGGCAGCTCCTATGATAAAACGCGGATCGGCCAGCCAAAGATTGGGGTATCCGCCCGATAAGGTGAAAACGTAGTACCCGTTTAGTGAGGCATTGACCAGGTTGAAGAAAATGCCCAGCAGCACCACCGATAAAGGCATTTTATCATTAGAATTTTTCAAGCTGAACGGGTAAATAAAGGCGCGATGAATATAATGTGCTTCCCAGAGCAGCAGGAAAATCACAATTGGGACGGATAGAGGGGCCTTACCAAGGATGAAGCAGAGTGCGAATATTATCGGGGACCATGCTTCCATGATAATCCAGGCAAGCCTGCTGTCCAGCGCAGGTCCCCAACCTTTCCTCATATGCCGCCCGTAAGGGGCAACTATGAAAAACAGGCTGATGAAAATCCCTGCCGATAATATCAGCCAGGTAATTAAGATAATGTAATATATTCTTTCTACCAGCATAAAGAGTTAAATATCCAGGTAGCCGTTATCCTTGAACCACTGAATTGTATCTGCTATGGTCTGCCGGATGGGCCGCGGATTGTAACCCAGTTCACGGGTGGCCTTGTCATGCAGGATATGATGATTGCTCACCAGCGCCTTTAAGGAGGCTCTCGTGAAAATCGGCCTTGCCCCAACCAAACGGGAGGAAAATGTCACGATAGGGGAACACGCATACGCCACCGACATAGGACATACCAGGCTTGCAGCTTTCTTTCCCACTATGCCGGCGACTATGTTTGCCACTTCCTTAACCGACAGCCATTCTCCGGATAGCAGGTAATTGGAACCTGCCGGCGCCATCTCCTCTGCCTTTATGGCACAATCGACAACGTCCCTTACATCCACCCAGTCAAAGCCTCCTTCTATAAGCACTGGTAACTTGCCCCTGGCCATTTGAAGAAGCGCAAGACCGAAGTGTGAAGGCCTGTAGTCATAGGGCCCAACTACTGCAGTCGGGTTGATGACGATGGCATTAAGCCCGTCATCTATTGCCTTGCGGACTATTTTTTCGCCGGCTGCTTTAGAACGGTCATATGGGGGAGCTTTGGGGGAATCTACATGCGGACGTGATTCGTCCACAGGCGTGCTTAATGGTTCCTGACAAAGTGCGTGAATTGAGCTGAAATGCACCAGCCGCTTGACTCCGCTGAGGCGGCAGGCCTCAACAACATTGGCTGTTCCTACCACATTGACTTCGCGACAACGTGGCCAATCGTCCATCATTAATGAGATGTGGGCCGCCAGATGGTATACGACGTCTGCCCCTTCGAATGCGGCGACCAGGGAACTCAGGCTGCCGACATCGCCTTTGGAGTACTCTACCTTCAGTCCTTCCAGTCCCGTGTCACTGATATGCGATAGCGTGCCCACCTGTCTGCCTTTTGAAATAAGGGCACGTATAAGGTTAATACCCAGATGGCCCGATGCCCCTGTTATTACTGTTTTCATAGGGACCAAATTGACCCGCTAGCAGCAGAGGTCAGGACAGTTTAAATACCATATTATAGCTTTGTCAAATAGGCCCACGGTAATCATCATATATATCGTTTACTATTGATAATACGGTGACCTGTTGATATGATAAATGACATGTCCGATAAATCTGATATTACCCTGGATGAAGTTTTTAATCCGCAAAGCGTTGCTATCGTAGGGGCTTCGCCGGGTGCGCTTTCTTTCGCGACCTTTGCCGTGCATTCACTCAAAGAAGCCGGTTTCCCGGCCATTTATCCGGTCAATCCCAATCACAGCGAAGCCTATGGGCTCCCCTGTTACCCTTCTGTATCGGCCATCCCCAGAGCGGTGGACCATGTTGTTGTATGTATTCCTGCCGATAAGTCGCTAAAACTGCTTGACGACTGTGCGTCGAAACATGTTAAGTCCGTACATTTTTTTACCGCCGGTTTCAGCGAGACCGGTGAGGAAAAGCAGATCGACCTTGAGAAGCGGATGCTTATGAAAGCTAGGGCAGGAGGATTTCGTATTATAGGTCCGAACTGCACCGGTCTTTTCATACCCAAAGCACGCTTTACGCTGGCCACGAGGATGCCCATGACGCCTGGCGGCATCGCCTTTATGTCTCAGAGCGGAGGTCACTCGCAGGAACTGCCTTTACACGCCGGACCGAGGGGGTTGACGTTCAGCAAGGTGATCAGCTACGGCAATGCGCTGGATATCGACGAATGCGAATTGCTCGAGTACTTTGCTAATGATTCAGAGACAAAAATAATAGCCATATATATAGAAGGGGTGCGAGAGGGCCAGCGTTTCCGCGGCATTCTTGAGAAAGCGGCTGCCAGAAAGCCGGTCGTAATATATAAGGGCGGAATAACCCAGGCAGGATTGAGGACGACTATGAGTCATACTGCCAGCATGACGTCTTCGGTCAGGGTCTTTGAAGCCCTCTGCCATCAGGCTAACTCTATACAGGTCACAGATCTTCATGAAATGATAGATGCATTGGTGGCTCTACGTTTTGCTGCCCCTTATCCCAGGGGCAGAAACACCGCCGTCCTCGGTGTTGGAGGTGGCCCGAGCGTGGATGCTGCGGATCATATGGAAGCCGCCGGGTTACAGTTGCCCAGCTTCTCGGAAGCGGTTCGGGAAGATCTGATGGGTTTCCTGCCCGGCGCCGGCGCTATCTTTTCCAACCCGCTGGATGCTACCAGCCTGGTCTTTCCCGACACTATTTACCAGACGGTGAAGGTGCTTGGGGAATCACCTTCGATAGATCTGATAATGTATCACATGGGATTCCATCCGGTGACCAGGTGGGGAACCGGCCTGATCTCAAGCGACATGTTTTTAAAGCCCGCAGTAGATGCCTTGTATAGGGCGCACCAGGAATCGCAAAAACCGGTTTTGCTGGCGCTGGGCCCGGCGTCGGATATGCCGGCTATGGAGGAGTTTCTCAAGGTGCAGGAAGCATTCGTCGATGCAGGCTTGCCAGTCTTCCGCTCCATAGCAAAGGCCGCCGTAGCCATGTCTAAAATTGTTTCATGGCGAAAAAATTTCACTCCGGTTTCTGATTAGGAGAAGCAATGCTGGAAATAGAAAAAAATAATGGAACCGATACTCCCCGAGATTTGAGGAGTCCGATGATGCCGCAGGTTGAAGAACTGACTGAGGCCATCGTAGACATGGATAGTTCCCTGACCCATTTAAAAAAACTGGGTGGTGCAATCAGAGAGGTGCAGGCTTTAATGGATACGGTTGCCGATAAAAGTGGGGAAGGCGTAGCACTTTTTCAAGATAACAGGTTTGTTTGGGTAAATAAGGCTGCCTGCGTCATATCGGGCTATACATTTGATGAAATGCTGGCTTTATCAGTTCCCGACATTACCCTGCCCAGTCATCGCGACAAGCTTGTCGCAAGAATTAATATGCTGCTGGCTGGTGACCCCTTTGATACGCCTCAGGTGTGGCCGGTATACAGAAAAGACAGGATGGTCAGACATGTCATGATCTTCTCTTATCGTGTGATCTATCGAGAAAAACCGGCCATTCTCTCAATTTACTATGATATAACAGAAAATAAGAAAATCTTGGATGAGTCGTTAATGCGGGCCCATATATTGGATTCGATAAATGACCATGTCTTACTGGTTGATATGTCGGGTAAGATCGCATATGTAAATGATGCCGTTTGCGACTCAATGGGATATTTAAAGGATGAGCTTATGAACTTAAATGTAATCGAGCTTATAGCTCCAGATTTCAGGAAGAAGTTCAATATACGCATGCAACAGATCTCAGAACACAAAGAGGCCAGATATAAGACTATTCTAATTCGAAAGGATAGATCGCTAATTCATATGGAAATAAGGGCCAGGATCATAAAGCAGGGCGATAAACAGTTCGTACTCGCCGTCGCCAGGGAAAATCCTGGGAATGATACTGGGAATAGTATCTAAGGATCAGCGCTGAACCAGAGACGATATAAAGGCATAGAAAAATGAAGTTTAAACTTGTTCATCCGCTATGGACGCACTTGCCAGCCTTGCTTGTTCTGGCTGTAGCCTGCGTATTCACGGTGCGGGCCATGCCGATGGCCGATCAGGCTCCGGTTCACTTTAACCTGAGCGGCCAACCTGACGCATACGGATCACCAATATTAAACTCAATTTTATTAATAGGACTCTCGGCGGGTTTCCTGCTGCTCTCGGCATGGCTGGATGAGTTGTGGGCTCGCCAGGAGAATAAAAAGACCTTCAACTGGATATCTCTGTTCGACGAACTGGCTGTGGGCGATCTATGCGGCATACAAATTGCCTATGTCAATATGCTGGCCTCGCCCATCAAAGAGCTTCCCTTTCCCTGGGCTATACTTGCGATCACTTGCGGCGGATCTACCTTGTTGGCTGTAGCATTGGAGTTGCTAAGACCCTACAGGCAGTATAAAAAAATTGTGGCCGGTGAAGGCAGCGACGAATTTACACATGAAATTGGTATGCTGATAAAGAGCGGACAGCGCCTTGTATACAGGGAGTCACAGAACCCGGCCTATGCCGGCGCCCTGGCCATTATTGTTGCTGTGATTATGTTCGTGTCGGCTTATTTTTCCTGGACTGCGATTCCCTGGCTGACTATTCTGCTGGTGGTTATAGGTATTACCTTCCTGTTAACCTACGGAGGGTTCCATACAAGGGTGACAAAGGAAGCTATAACGGTAAAAATGGGTATTCTCGGAATACCCCTCCTAAGGTTGAAAATATCGGACATAGTTTCTCTGGAAGTGCTCACCTTTTCACCATTACACGATTTCGGGGGGTACGGTATACGTTTTAACTCCGAAATGCAGGCTTATTATCTCAAGGGGGACAGGGGGGTAAAAATCACTTCGGCAGACGGTAAGAAATATCTCATTGGTTCCGATCGGCCGGAACGCCTGGCAACTGTTATAAGCTTAATAATGGGTGAATCCTACTAAAAACGTAAATAATTTCAATAGGTCTCGAAGCAGTAGCTTTCATTAGATCTGCTACAAAATCGACGCCAGCAGCAATGGGGGGAAGAGGTTTACTAGCGATCCAATATATAAGCTTCACCCGCCGTAGCTATATCAATATTTTTCTTAGCCTGCTCGATAATGACCGGGTCCTGTGTCAAGTCAAGAACCTTTTTAAAATCTATCACGGCCAGGTCATCCTTCTTTGTGAGGATATACAATATGCCCCTGTTCATATAAGCTTCTGCCATTGTGGGATCTAATGATATTGCTTTATTGAGGTCAACCAGGGATTCATCGTATTTGTCTATTTCATACCAAGCCCATCCCCTGTTGTTATAGGCAAAAGCCAGCTTGGGATCCAATGCCAGTGCCCTGTTCAAGTCGGTGAGAGCCTGGTTCCAATCTCGCATCCTGTCCAGCGCCCATCCTCGGTTGCTATAGGCCTCAGCAAGCGTAGGGTCGAGGTCGACCGCATGGTTCAGGGATATGACTGCCGCATCATAAAGCTGGTTCAGGATTAGGGCTCTGCCCTGATTGTTATAAACCTTGGCTAGGTGCTTAGAGGCCAGCGCTCTGTCAAAGCCAAGTTGCATGGCCATATTCAGGTCTTCGATCGACTGCTCGTAATTGCCGACGCCATTATTGGCCCAGCCCCGGTTATTGTAAGCCTCGGCCAGAGTGGGATCCAACTGGATGGCTTTATTCAGGTCATCGATAGCTCCGGTGAAATCCTTATTATCGATGCGTGTTAGCGCCCGGTTGTTGTAGGCTGTGGCCAATTTCTTACTGGCTTCAGGAATATCAGACTTCAGATCAATGGCCTTCTGGTATTCGGTAATTGCAGTATCCCAATTGCCCTGCTTGGCATTTGAGTCCCCCAGCCACATATGGTCGGCGGCCGAACCTGCCGCACATGCAACAACGGACAATAGAAATACGGCCAGAAATACGCTGAGCCCTACGCGCATATTACACCTCATTCTTATCCAAGATTACCTGATGGTGGGCCGGATATATTAGCTACTCGGCCGATGCCTATCTTTAAAAATTAAACGGGCATTACCCACAAAACGGATTGCGTCAACTATTTGCCCACCTGTTCAGGCCCGGAATCCTATCCGCCCCCATACCCTTGATGCTGTGGGAGAGTGGGCACCAACTCGCCAAACGAGCCGCCAACGTAGGAAGCCCCATGCGTGCTCTGGGGTGTGATGTTTAAACCATAAATGGGTGTTACAGAGAATACCGTAACAAATATGATAAGTCCCATTATTACGGCCAGTATTGTCCTCGACTGCCACTTATTAATATCTATTCTTGCCATTTTGCGCCTCCAGTTCGGCCCTTTGGAATGAACCCTTCAATTATAGTCTACTGCGATTATAGCAACCAGTCTGACACCTGTCAATGTATGAACGAATATTCTGGTGAGCGCCGTGTGACAAATGGTAGAATGTCCTTTAATAAGCTGCATGGGTGTTATGTAGATGCGCAATTATATATTTCTTGCATTCATCCTGTTGCTGGCTTTCTGCATATCCTTTATACCCCATATCGGCTATGCCTATCCCCTTCACGTAGATGAGTGGATGCATATGACTTATGCGGAAACTATTGCGCAGACCGGCTCCATCACCTTTCCCGACCCCTTTACGGGGCTCACAAATATAAACCTGGGGGATAACCTCTGGGTGGGCTACCATATTCTCTGGGCCATGTTCCAGCAGGTCAGCGGTATAGACTGGATAACCCTCTTCAGATACTTCCCGTCAATCATCTTCATGATCACAGTTCTGGCTGTCTACGTGTTGGCCTCGCGGCAGGGCTATGGATTGGAGGCAGCCTTCTTTACCTGTCTGATACCGACCACGGGAGGGCTGTTGGGGCCGGCTTTCATGGTCCCTATGGCTCTTGCCATGCTCTTTATCCCGTTATCTCTGTTTCTCGCCTTCAATATTAAGACATGGCCGGCCTATCTTCTTATATTTCTTTTCACCTGTTTCCTCCTGATATCACACGCTACGACCGCGATATTGCTTTGTATCCTTTTATTGCCATATATACTTCTAAATATAAAAAGCAGTTGGCAGCATAGCATCGGAATACTGATGGCACTTGCTATCCCATTCATACTGTCAGCTCCTTGGATATACAAGCTGGTTCTTCAGAGTGCGGGCAGGTTATTTTCGCCACAGTACGTGGCGTCCTATGTGGAAATACCCGATCTTATGTGGAAATATGGCTTGTTGCCGATCATTTTTAGCTTTATAGGGACTGTAATATTGATATTTAAGGGAGGAAAGAGGAATCTCAGTTTGATAATGGGACTGGCTTTATTACTTCTTACCCTTCTGATCTTCGTCAGGTTCCATTTTGGCCTTACGGAGATCTACGAGCGTGGCCTGATGGCTATGCTGCTAATTCTGAGTATACTGGCAGGGGCGGGTTTGCTCTGGCTTATGAATGTGAGGCTACCTGATAACTTCTTTAATAGAAATAGATTTATTTCCCTTGTAAACTCTGCAAACACTATTTGCGTGGTGTTGATCGTGGTAGTCCTGGCTGTAGCTATCCCTACGCGTTTCAATGCCGTTTTTTATCATATGATCGATGATAAGGACTACGGCGCATTCGCGTGGATTAAGGAAAATACCGGTACAGACTATACAACAGCCCTTTTGGATCCATGGAAAGCCACGGCTTTCACCGCCATATCTAGTAAAAATGTATCCAGCAGGATTTGGACCAGTCAAGAACAGATTGATAATGTGATTTATGAATTCCTCCTGAACGGATGTATGGATACTACCTTTCTTCGCGATCTCCGGGGGACACTGGTGTATAATCTGAGTCCTTGCCAGAACTCTGACCTGGTCGAAGTAAACAACAATATTTATATAACTAATCCTAATGTCTTGAGTGGCACAGGCAAAAGTAATATTTTGCGGAACGCAGGGTTTGAAGCGATTTATGGCCAGCCGCCTCTTTTCTGGTCTACCTATATGAGGAACTGCACGGCGACCTTTATATACCCTGAGCCGGGACGGCTAGGTGGTTCGAGTGCGGGAATACATGTTCAGCAAATAGGGCCCTCTAATCAGCCAGCTGCCGCAGTATGGTTTCAGCATGTACCGGTTCAAGCCGGTGTATCGTATGTAATAAGTGGATGGGTCCGGACGCAGGATATTGCCGGCAGGGGCGGAGCTATGATAGTTCCGCAATGGAAGGGGCCGGATTACTCGTGGATTAGCGCCTCCGAGTTTATGCCTGATATTTCGGGCAATAATGGATGGACTTACTATGAAGGAAAAGTGGTCGCCCCGGAAGGGGCATCTTTTTGCGGAGTGTCCTGTCTTATGGAAGATTGTATAGGATCAGCGTGGTTTGATGATATCGTATTCCGCCAGGAATAAAAATGGTTGTTCTTTGACCAGGCTTCATAAATAACTGAGATTTAACAGTAGCAAGCTGAAATCATTCGGTAACATCAATATATAAGCCCAGTGGTTCCTTGAAGTAAGGTTCCTGCTCGCTATCTTTATACAGGTAAAGATCTATCTTTTGCCTTTGGCCGGTCACTTTTAAGGTTAAACTCACCTTCCCCTCCCATTTTGCCCCTTCGGCTAGAGACAAAGTCGAAGCTTCGCCGATTGTATTTCCATTTGCTACAGCCTTTATGAAATAGGAGACCGGCTGGCTTTCATGGTTTATTACTACTGCTGTTAAAGTGATATTATCCCCTGCCTTAACCTGACTGGGGTAGTTCTCCGCTTTTCCTTCAGCGTTAAGAATATAGAAGTCAGTCGGGACTGATTTGCCAGGAAGGGAAACCTCGAAATAGATCAGGGTACTTACCGCACCAAATGCGGCCAACAGCACGGCAACCCATATAACTTTCCTTGTATACGTCATCCCCTGCCGCGCAGTCCAGTGAGGTGCTATTGATACGTGTAAACGCATATTAATAGGAGTCATCTGTTGTCTGATAAATCCAATGGCGGCGGCAATCAAAGTAAAAGCCGCCACAGTCACCAACACTGGTATCAGCCGTATACCCCAGGGGGTGAAATTGAGTACGAATCCAATGATGGGTACAGTAGCAATACTTGCACCCAGGCTCAGGGCGATTCGTTCAACTATTCCCAGGTCATCCTGCTTTGGAAGTAAAGCAGAAAGTAGAGAATAGCCCGGGAAGAAGAACAGGCATAAGAAACTCAGGATTATGCGTAGTGGTCCGGAGGTAAAAATAGCGATGGGGATAAGTGCAACCATCAAAATGGCTATTGCAGTCAGTATTATGCGATTATCTAGTCTCATTATATTATTTTGAATCCGGCGGTCGCACCATTGATATCGACGGTATACGTTCCCGGGTCTGTCAGCAACACCTTAAAATTCAGATGCATTAAGGTGTTCGGCAATATGCTTATTTGCCGCACGTTGAATATCTGGTCATTGATTTTTAGTGTGACTTGATGGCTGCTTTGCGAGCTGTCCAGGTTCGTGGCGCTGAACCAGATGGTCACCATTTCGCCCGGCTTTGCTGTTAACGGCTCAATCCACATTTTGCTTATTTTCAAGGCAATTGTAGCGCTTTCGGCGGTAGCGGCCGTCGTCCTGCCCTCCGCATTTCCTTCGACAGGCCCGCTATCGGGCTTCTTTGTCATAGTCAGATCTTCTTTGGGTGCTAACACCGGGCCCAATTGGACTTCAGGCTGACGTTCCTTGTTGTTTCTCATAAGAATATATCCTGCAAATGCCAGGGCCGCTACGACAATTATTATGCAAATTACTATCAGTGCGGACTGAACTCCGGCTTCCAGCGCCTGGCAAGCCGGCTGCAGAAAGCTGAACTGATTCGAAAGAGCCATCTATATGCCCTCTGCCTCGTATAAAATATTAATAAAATTTTGCTGATTAGTTATTATTAGTTAGCTTAATTCACTTGACAAAGAATACCATATATTATAGTCTTACATTGGAATAGGTGTAATTAAGTTTGGAATAGTGTCATGATAACGACTGTAACTATTAGTACGATTACAATAGTAGCCGCTTCCAGCGTAGTGGCGGGTATCGGCATATTTGCGTCTATATTTCTCATCGGCCTACTTGCCGGACGTGAAATTTTACATGCCGGCTCCGATTCAAGACATAAGCTGCTAGCGCGGTCATTAGCTGTGGGAATAATTCCATTGCTGATAGGCTTTGTAGTCATAGTAATCCTAAAAGTGGTTGAGATCCTAGCTTAGCACAAAAGGCGCTACCAGAAACAAGACAATATTTGCAACTCCATGGGACAGGATCGCTCCGAGTAGCGACCCTGTTCTTTTTACAGTAGCCGCGAAAAACAAAGCCACAAAAAAGACAAAAACAACGTCACCCCACGAGAAGAACCCGAAATGCAATACTGCAAAAATAAGGCTGACATATACGATTCCCTGCCGTCCCATCATAGTTTCAGCGAGATGTTGCAGTATACCCCGGAAAATAAGCTCTTCCACCAGGCCGGTGGTGAACAAAAGGATCAGCGCCGGCAGCCAGAATTCCTGGAATGTAAACCTGTTTATCAAAGGACTGGTTCCAATGATCAGATATTCCGTTATCCCTATTCCTATACCGGTTATCAGTCCGCCTGCCACCTGGTACGGCCAGTAGCGTAAATTTATCCCGACAGTGGAGGGTTTTAAACCCGTTACCCACATCACCGTAATTGTTGCCGCTAGCAAGGGGGTGTAAATTAATGGGAACCTGTAGACGAGAGATAGCTGCCCCAGGGGCATGGCCAGGCTGAGAATACGCACCAGAGGAACTAAACTTAACGCCAGGACCAGGTTTCTTTTTACGGGGTCCTCAATAAAAACCGATTGGATGATGAACGTTATTAGGATCAGGCTGTAAGCTATGATCCCGACCATGGGATAAAGGAAAATGGTCAGTGTTTCGGTGGCGGTTATCGCAACCAGGTAAAGCCAGAATGGTAACGGTTCCCAGCGTGAGATAGCCGTTAGATTTAATTTCATTTTACGTTGATCCACAAATTAAGGGACAAGTATGGCGTAGACTCGCTATTTTTAAAGAGAAGAAATTGGACTTGCTGGTGATCCCCGGCAGTTGTTGCCATGAACGTAATTGGCTGTTCCCATTTCCCCTTGTCTTCCAGAGGAAACGGCCCGATTTCGCTATTTTTTGCCCCGCTTATGACGATTTCAACCCGGTAATTTACCAGTGCATTTTCATGATTAACGATGCCTAACACCAGGTTGGCAGCATCTCCTGACTTTAATTCGACCGGGTAGTCTTCGGCTCTGCCTTTTTGCCCCAGAATATAGAACTCGGTATATTTCTGTCCGGCATGTGGCGTGACTGCCAGATAGACTATAGCTACGACTGATATCAATATCGCCAGCGCCAGAACAAGGGACAGAGATTTGCTTATCCGGCTCATGCCCGACCATCCCGATGGCTTATCAAATGGAGAAATCATTGGACTTTGTATGTAGCATAATAACAGAAAAAGCCGGTGGAATACAGCGGGGCTCATATTCAAATCCTGCAATTTGAGGTAAGATAAGTGCTGCATTAGGCAGTTGCGCAACGATCCCTGTGTATTTGAGGGAAAGTCATTTGGAATGCTTGTCGGCATTACGTGTAAAGGTATTTAAGTTGCATGGATGATAATGCGATTGATCAGCCCGGCCGGTTTGAGACTCGAGCTTTCGGAAAAGATGTGCTGATATATTCCGCGGGCAGTGGTTTTCTTCTTCTTTTCGGGTTTATTCAAACGCTTATCATTCCCAAATATCTGTCTGTGGCAGGCTATGGCTACTGGCAGCTCTTTATGCTTTACGGGGCCTACGTATACTTTCTGAATCTGGGTTTTAATGAGGGCCTTCTCGTGCGCTGGGCTGGTAAGGCACTGGACCAGATAGGGAGCGAGATTCAGTCGGGCCTGAAATTTCTCGTTATTGAACAGCTTATCCTTATTATTCCGCTGGGATTAATCAGCTGGTTCCTGCTGCCCGATTCGGTTCGTCTGATCGGCGTACTGATTTTTATTTACGCCTTCGTCATGAACATGGTCAATCTATTTTTGTTCGTGGCGCAGGCTACCCGACAGTTCAGGCTGCTGACAATACTTGATGTATCACGGGGGCTTATTTTCCTGGCAGTTGTGATTATGTTATTTGTGGCGGGGCATCTTGAATACCAGTTTGTAATAGTGGCCTGGGTAATTGCTTATTTTTTGTTCATGATTGCCCTTGCTCTTCGTTACCGGCGCTATTTAGCCGGTATTCACTCCCCCGATCAGGTTATATCCTTTGGTTTCAAGAATACTAAAGTTGGCATCTTCATACTTTTAGGTGGCTTTGTATTTGTGACCTTCTGCTCATTGGACCGGCTGTTAGTCAGCTCATTTTTCACAATCGAGCAATTCGCGGTATATGCGTTTGCCATGGCTGTCGCCCAGATCGCTTTTACTTTCATCAAAGCAGCAGCAGACGTCCTTTTTCCGCATCTATCGGCCGCAGGGTCAGAGCAACGAACCAGGGCTTATCAATTGGGCAAACGTTTGCTGATTTTTTGCTGGGCGGTGTTTTTAGGCGCTTATTTTCCATTCAATGCACTAATTAACAGCTATCTTCCTCACTACGTCGACAGCCTGCCTATACTTAAGATCCTGCTGGGAAGTGTCGGCTTTAGCAGCCTGATCTTAATTCTTCAGGTAAACTATTACCGCTTGTATCGTAAGCAGAGGCAGTACTTCATTGTGGGTATCATCGCGCTGGCTTTTGCCTTCATCCTGGCATTGGCCTTTATAAAAATAATTGGCACCCTGGAAAGCGTGGCGATTGCTATCCTCATAGGCTTCTTTGCCTGGTATATAGTCAATGGTCTAATTTTAAAAGAAGTAACTGGTGAGAATGGCGTCAAGACATGGATAGACTTTGGTATTATGGGCTGCTATCTTGCCGGTTTCTGGTTCATATCATCACTTAGCATGTCTCTCATATTGCAGTTGATGTTGTATATTGGCTTTTTTATCGTAGTTACCTGGCTGTTACTGCGGGCTACTGTACGGGATGCATTGCTGGTTCTCAAAAGCAATTGGAAAGGGAACAATTGATCGGTAAATTGATAACCGGCATTTACAGAGATGAGACGTAACATCATATTTCGAACCTATTCCATTCTGAAAAATCAGGGGTGGGCCAAATTGCTGTACGTGGCTATGGGTAAGTACGGCATCTTTGCCTGTTTATATGCCAAATCAATGGAAGACGTACACAAGTGGGTGAAAAATAATCTGGATAAGTACGATGTCTATTCCTTTGATATTTTTGACACTCTGTTGCGAAAAATAATCCATCCTGCAGAACTTACAAAGGAACTTGCGTGTCAACATTTATCCAAAATTTTGGAGCAGAAAGGGATATTCATAAGCGGTGAACAGCTGCTGGTGAAACGTCTCGCAATCGAAGAAAAATTGAGACTGGAAGCTTTGGATGTAGATTTCGATGCTGAATTTAAACTGATCGATGTCCTTCAGTTACTGTTGGAAATGGCTTCTGCTGGCAGCTTGATTGATTATGCAGAGTTGCTTGACTACGAGACGGGCTTGGAAGAACTTATTACAGAACCGATGCCCGGTGCGGAAAAGGTTTTGGAATTAATAAAAGCTCACGGTAAGGAGGCAATATGCATTTCAGATGCGTATTTCTCGGAAAAACAAATTGCCAAAGTGCTCGCAAAAAATAACCTTATGTATTTTATTGATCGTACCTACGTATCGTCCGATATCATGTTGAACAAGAAAAGCGGCAGGCTCTATAAACATGTTCTCAACAACGAAAATGGGAAGATAGTACATATAGATAACTGTATTGACGACGCTATATATATGGCCAGGCGAGCCGGAATCAAAGCGATCTGGTGCAGCAATAAAAATGAAAGGCAGAGAATGAACAGGTTGTCCAAATTGTTAGCTATCAAAGATAAGTTCAAGTATGTGAATGCAGTAGTGAAACATGATTATCCGCGTGATTTCATGTTCAATCTTGGCTATCAGGTGTTAGGGCCCGTGCTGACTGTATGCGTCCATGATATTATCGAGAAAATAAAAGGCCGGCAGATTGAGAAGGTATTTTTTGTATCACGGGACGGATTCATACTGCGGAAGATACATAACATCCTGGTTTCGGGTATGTACGACGAAAGGGACAAAATTCCCTACGGCGACTACCTGTGTATTAACAAATATACACTAACTTTGCCCTCAATCGACCATATCGGATATAAGGAAATTGAATATCTGGAAGAGTCACTACAGAAAACTGTCAATTTTACATTGGCTCAGGTCCTGGCGGGCTATTCACTGTATACGGATGGATTTGTGAAGTTGCTGGGCGCTAAAGCAATAGATATTCACCAGGCGATGACGGGGCCTGATAGTCGCGAACTACTGTGTAATTTTATTGAGAGCCAGGATATTCAAAATGCAATTGAAGCTGCAAGCCAAGCAGCCAGGATAAGCCTGTATAACTACCTGTCCTTTAAAGGTTTCATGGGCGGTAATAGTATAGTCATGGTCGATTCGATATCATCGGGTAAAACTACAGCCTTGCTAAATTCAGCCCTGGGTGATCGCGAGGACTTTCCGAGCATAGTGGGCTACTATCTGTGCTATGACGAGGGGGCCATGTACTTTGAGAACAGTAAGGCCGCCTCTGAAAACGGGATATTGGTGGATTACAGGACTTCAAGCCCCTTAAATTATAGAACTCTTAACACATTCTGTTTGATTTCAGAGTTATTGACCCAACCCAACCACGGGATCCCGATAGGCTACAGGATGCTAAATGGAAAGGCCATACCTGTTCTCAAAAGAACGGACAGCTCCGTAGAGCGGAGAGTGAGCAAAGATGTAAGCGATGGAATTCTGAAATATGCTGCAGACTATGCCAGATACTATGAGGCGCATCAAATACCACCGGCACAGTTGATTCCAGGGGCCCGTGAGAGCGCTCTCAAATACGTGTCTTTCCCCCATAGAAGGGATGTCGAAGCACTAAAGAAATACTATGTAAATATGACATGGCCAATAGAAAGGAATAGAAAATTAGTCGAGTGTTTCTACCCCGCCGATTTTTTCCAGATAGGACGTGCAATAGAAAAGCTAAGGAAGGCTGTATGGATTGAAGGCAGCCTCAACTATCTTCCGGTCCCGGGCTTGCGTTTGATATATAGCTTATTGTTTAACGCGTACTACTATCGATACCGCAGGCGCTATAACAAGGGGACTAAAGATTCATTTGGTGGTAATTAGCCAGGCTGCTCCCGCCCGCCGTTAAGCATTAGTATCAGGTAGCGCCATTTATTTGATATAAACCATCCGATGTCCTGTAAACTAGTGGCCCCCATCATCAAATAGGCTAGTAAATTGCGGGCATTTTTAACAGGTGATTTGAAGAATGAGGCCATGAGACTATAGCCTATGTCATTGATCAGGTATCTATTCTCATTCTGCCGCCAGGGTATAGGACACTTCTGGCAAATGATCTCATCTTCACTCATCGACATTGACAGGCCGGAAGCCATTGCGTTGCTGCGTCCGACGATATTGACGTATTCCTCCGCTGTCACGCCCTTCGTTTGTTTTCTGCTTGAGGATGCACCAACCATACCGCGTGCCCGCCTGAATTTGGGGCTATTCCATACGGTCATGAAGTTGTCACCCGGGGAATAGGTTGCAAAATCGAGTCTCTCAGGCGGAACGGAACAGCACGGCGATACGCTGCCGTTTGGATTAAGCACAAATACGCCGTAGAGCCAGGCACAAGTGCGCCGGCTTTTGATTTGCCTTTCGATTTTTAGCTTATTAGGGTGGTCAGGGTGATAGATATTATATTGTGGCAGTGAAGACGGTTCAAACTCTCTTTGAAAGGTTTCATAGGGCATAAGCGCCCCCTCGACCATGATTGTGTCCGCACCCCATTCTTTATATACGGACACAGCCGTATTAATTTCATGCTCATTATGGAGAAAGACTAGGAATTGCCACACGATGAGAGGTGTTGGAAGGCGCAGTCGCTGCTTAGCAGCCTGAATTCGTCGCATATTGTCGCGAACGAGGTTAAAATCTCCGCCGCGGCGGTACTTGTTATAGGTCTCCTCCGTCGTTCCATCAAGAGAGACAATAAGCCTGTCTACACCGCTGGTTACCAACTTTTCTATATCATCGTCTGAAAGTTTAACGCTAAGGTTGGTGCCAAGAATGACTTCGATTCCCTTTGCTTTAGCATATTGGATCATTTCAGGAAGCTGTTTATACAGCAAAGGTTCGCCCCAATTATAAATCTGCAGCCGGAATAGATAGCTCCCTATCCGGTCGATGATGGATTTGAACATCCCAAGTTCGATTGAGACGTGGGGGCGCAGTCCCAGTCGAAGCCCGGTTGGGCACCCGGGACAATGTAAATGACAAAACATTGTAGGTTCGATATAGGCTTCAATTGGATAGTTACTAATGAGCTGACGTTTGAAAGCCATATTCAGCCTTAGGTTAAATATATTGAGATATGCCTTCAAAGGTTTATCCTTTGCCAGCCGTATGGGTTTATAGTTTATGATTTTTTCCATAGCAAGGGCCGCTGTCTTTACTTACAATCTATCAAATAATCCTTACCAGGGTCACAATAATCAACTTCTAACTTCTACTTTGCTAGATATATTACACTCGTTTTATTAGTGTAGATTAAATCGGAGTTTTTGATTTTTGATGATATGTCGGGAAAATCCCAAATTGCAACTTCGAACGGGTCCTTTGGCCGGACCTTAAGGAAGCTTGGGTTGGTCATCCCGTAGCCATATAGATTATTGACATATCCTGTATAAATGTAACCTGACTCAATCTGATCAGACTTGGAAGGCGGCAAAATTGCAGTGGTAGACCCTTCCGGCACCATCCCGTAGCCGCTCAAAGACGGCACCCGGATATCATCCAGGGTCGCGTATATATTTTGGGTAGTATTTCTGGAGACCCCAAGCCACTGTGCACTATGTATTTCTTGCTCTGAAGGCCAAATGCTCCTGAATAAGACACGATAGGAACTTGGGACCTGTCTGTCAGGGGCATCGAAGCTGGAAGCACTGAGTGGCAACGATGTCGGCACCTGGCTATATGATAACTCGAAAATGAATCCCGTGTTAAAAAAGAGGAACAAGATCAAAGATATGCCGATCAAAATATTGGAAATAACATAAAGGCTGGCCTGTCCGGCATTTTTAAAGAAACGCGCCGAGAAAGCAACAATATTTTCCCATGCTATTACTAAGAACGGCGCCACCCCAAAGAGCGCAATATGGATCATCCTATCCCTGCCCAGTTGTTCTGAGAAGAAGGGGATAACTATGCATGCTCCGAGTAATGCATACGAAGCCGCGGCTATGGTGAAATATTCCTTGGGTCCCTTTCTTTGCCTGAAATCCCGTATAAACCACAAAGCGCCGCCCAAGGCGATGAGAAAAAGTGTCAGGTACCAGAAAATTCTATAGATTGAATGGAATATATCCTGGGCTGGACCCGATCCCACGGTAAATACGTCACGAGAGAAGGGATTTAATAGTTCAAGATTGAGATTAGATAGCAAACGATTTCCCACGTTGGCCAGAGCGACGATAGGAGCTGCACCAGATGTGTAGATATACCAGGCCAGACAGATTACGATAATCAATATGATTGTATAGGGAGCGATATATGCATTCCGTTTCTTGAATAAAAGCAAAATTACTGATGTTACAAGCAGATATGCTATAAACATATAGCTGAGGGAGTAGTGCGATACGACCAGCCCTGCTCCGAAAATTATAAAGAGTGATTTTTGACTGCTGGTTGCTTCACGCCCGGTTATGAGTAGTAACAGCAATACAAAAAAAGCTCTGCGATCATCTGCCTTGTCACTGAAGGCATCATCGAATAAAACACGAACATGGATACAAAGAGTAATACCCCGCACAAAGCCTGCCGGCTATCGAAGAACTTGCGGTATATTTCGTATAGTCCGACGGGTACAAGGGAATACCAGATAGGATAAATGGCCTTGAATATTTCAGCGCCGTCTATTTTTAGTATCTGAGAATAAACGGCCGGCAGTATGGTTACACTCATCATGGCATTGTAGGTATGGTTTATAGTCCAATCCCAGAAACCGGCTTTCAGCGCCAGGCTTAAAAAATAAAATTCGGTAAAAATATCGTATCCGGTCAGATAGTTCGAAAATAGCGATTGATGCCACAATAGCGTTAGCGAAATGCTGAATATCGCCAGAGGGAAAACAGACTCGGGGATCCCTTTTTTGATCAGTAGTAGAATGAACGCTGCTCCGATAAGCCCAATTGCTACCAGCAGAAGCGTACTATTGCCGAAATTATTGACTAACTGAGTTCCTAGAATTGCCAGAAGAGGCAAAAGGGTAAATAAGAGGACAGGGGCTGTGAATAGACTGCTTAGACTTATTTGACACTGTGATGAGAATGCCCTGTCCCTCTTATAGCAGATGAAACATAACAGTCCCAGTATGACTGTCCATACGATAAATAAAGGGATGGTGGATAAAGGCCGGGCTATCCCGACTAAAGGTAACAAAATATTTTCTATCAATCCCAGGAACATATTAAATGCCAGGCTCAATCCGACAGCATACAGCACTGTCCTGACCTGGCCCAATTGGTGCATTTTGAGGATACGTAAAATGATGATCCCGGGAATGAAGGCCAAATATATGAAGCCGACCAGATATCGTAAAGGGTAGATATCAATACCTATCGCCGAAAGTAAGACGAGGACCAGCAGCGCCGCCTGCAAAGCGATGAAAGCCCGCAGGAAGCTCCTGATGTTCCAGTCATTCATGAGCAGCGGATTCGGCAGCATTTTCAATCCTGTTTATTATACGATAGGGACATTATTTCGCTCTACTGCTTTGCCAGTCCCGGATGATTTGATAGCCCGATTCAATAGCTCTGAAGAAATGATAACCGCCAAGGGATGCAACAGCCTCAGCTAAATATCTTATATCCGTCGGGTGCAAACGCGCGGCTTTAAACAAATATGTTCTGCCTTCGCCCGTGCGCCCGGCGGAAACAAATAAATAGCCGATACGATGTAACATCGCAGCATGTAAACCCGGGTATTTTTGGATAAAATTAAGGTTTTTATTAAATACTTTTAGCGTCATTTGCGCCAGTGAGTAGGTGTTACCTGAAAGGCTGCCCTGGGTGTCATGAATTATTGCCAGCGGAGCATTGATATATTTAAGTCCATAGCGCCCCATTATCCTGATGCGCATGTCCAGGTCCTCTGCGCTTTTCAATTGCTCGTCAAACACGCCTACCTGCCGGAAGCACTCCCTTTTTATTAGCGATGCTTGAAGCCATAAATATATTGGTTCTAAGTGTTCGGCGCACATTTTTTTTATAAAATTAGGCGGCGGGTCACGGACAACTATTTTTTCTTTTGCGAGGAAAACACCGGTATAAACTATTCCGGTATCCGCCGTTGCCTCCCGAAAACACTTCAGCTCTCTTTCCAGTTTTTCCGGCAGCCATTCATCATCGCTGTCTAAAAAGGCTACGTATTCTCCCTTCGAAGCTGCCAGCCCCGAATTGCGAGCTGCGGCCACCCCCCTGTTCTTTTCATGCCGGATATAAGAAATCCTGCCATCATTAAGCCCGCCAACAATCACACTGGTACTATCGCTGGAGCAGTCATCAACAACTATGATTTCAAAATCCTGGTAAGTCTGCAGTAAAGCGCTTTTGATTGCCCTGGCTAAAACATGCGACCTGTTAAACGTTGGAATGATTATGCTGATCGTAGGTTTTACGCCGTCAGGGGTCATAATGTGAGTTTCCTCATCAGCAAACTATTGAGAATTTTTCATTTTGGACTGACCGCACTGGTTGAGCAGAATTTTTCTTTTGCCCATTTTTGCGCTTCGGCGCCCATCTCTTGTCTTAGATGGACATCTCCCAGCAATTTAATAATTGCCTCCGCCATGGCGCTTATATCTTCCGGACAAACGAGAAATCCTGTTATTCCATCTCTCACAACCTCAGGGTGCGGACCAAGGTTAAAGGCAACTACCGGCTTTCCCAATGCCTGGGCCTCCACCAGCGGCAGGTTAAAGCCCTCCCATAGTGTGGCCGTAGCATATATGTCGCAGGCGGCATAGCAATATGATAATTCCTCGTCTGAGATATCACCCGCGAAAATTACCGAGGAGTCGGACATGCTGTTGAGTTTAGCCGTATATCCCGGAAAGGTATGCCGGCCTACTATCATCAGTTTAGCGTTATTGAACCTTTGCTTGACCTCCATAAATGCCGATATTAGCAAATGTATGCCTTTAGACGGCGAGATCCTCCCAACGTAAAGGATCAAAGGACTGTCGCCGATCCGGCATTTTTGACGAATAAGGGATCCGTTGCCTTCAATTCTGAGTCGCCGCATATCGATTTGGTCATAGACCACTTCGCCCGTCAGACCGGTATCCTTTTTTAGCTGTTCCTGCAAATACCGGCTTATGGCAATTGCTCCGCTGGCTCCTTTAGCTGTATACAGCGACGCCCAGCAGAACATCCTCCAGTAGAAGCGTTCCAAAATAGTGGGAAATATCTCAGTCCGGGCCAGGCCATGGTCGTAGTATATATAGCGGACCCCGTAGAATTTCCTGGCCAGGAAGGCCAGCCAGGTCATCGGATACTGGTGGGCGTAAATAATATCGAAGCCTTTTAAGCGGGGTACCCACCTCACAGCCTTAAATATATCAACTGGTAAGATCAGGCGATAAACCCTCTGCCCGAAAAGGCTCTTCGGCATGCCTATTACCTGCAATTCTACCTTGTCGGGAGGGTTCATATCGGCTTCCAGTACAAATATGGAAACCTCGTTGCCTTGAGCGGTCTGTTCCCTGGCCAGCAACTCAACGACACGGTCTATGCCGTTAGAGCGGGTAAATGTTGGCGTAAGATGAGCGATTCTTATAGTTTTTGTTCCAAATCCGGATAAATCAGGCTTGGGTGGTGGCAAAATCTATCTCGTCCACGATCACCTAGTACTATTTTACCATAAACGATCGGTACCTTTAGGTCTTATATTAAGTACGAGTGAAGCCTAAGATTAAAGCGTAAACAAAAGGGTAAAAAAAGACTCCGTCAGATTAGCTTCGCGGGCCGGCTGACGGAGCCGAACACAGGAGAGCATCCCATGTATGGTGGCAATTGTAGAACATCGGCAGGCAAGCCGTCAACGTTCGGCGCCGGGCCATCCTGTGATCTAAACCGCAGCAGCCACCAGGCTTCCACTATCAGGAAATGGTTCTACAGCGTATTTTGCCTTATTTTCCTGGTTTCCGGCATAGGGCTGGCCACTCCTCAGGCGGTTCACGCAGCCGGCAGCGACTATTTGCTCGACCGTGTAATCACCTGGGGCGACGGCACCACAGAGCATATTCAAATCGGCCGGGATGCGTTTTTCTATCTTGACGGACAGAAGAAACATCTGGTCGGTATGGAAGTCTCCGGAATCAATCCAAACATAGCCAATTATTGGGAGTTTTGGCGGCCCGATAGCCTTGCTCTCCTTGATAAACAGCTCGCATATTTTCAATCTAAGGGCATTCGCCTGGCTCGCGTCCGCATCATCCCCATTATGAATTCAGTCAAGAGCACCGCCCAGGAAAAGGAAGCCTACACTGCGTACCTGGACCTTTTCTATAAGCATAAGATACTCGTTATCATGAATGTCGATGCAAGGCTTCTACCCCATTTTGACGGCTTTGATCCCGTTGATTTTGTCATGTGGCAGACCGACACCGTCAGCCAGTGGGCTGCCAGGCTGGCCACTATCGCCAACGGGTATTCGAACGTTGTAGCCGCCTGCGCGGACAACGAGCTCGACAATAAGGCGGGCGTTGGACAGAAATATACCACCCAGCAGGCCACGGAATATTTGACCCTGCTGACAAATGTCCTTCGTCAAAATATGGATGCCGTGGTCACGACCACTTTTATGGCCAATAACATCGAACCGGGCATCAAGCAGGCCGGTCTGAAATTGGTGGATGTACCCAGCCTGAACAATTACTTTGAATCGCCCGAGATTATGAAAACAAATTTGAATTCGCTATTGCCGTGGATGTCCATCCGGGGCGGGTGGTGGTGCATGGAGCTGGGTTCCTGGACAAAAGATGGCCCTAACTCCGATCAGGTCAATGCTGCCTACATCGATGCCGCCTTTGATAGCGGGGCCACCATAGCGATGTTGTTCCTAACTACTGACGTACCGCATCCGCAGTACGCTTACTTCAATAACGATGGCACGCCCAAGCCGTTCATGGTAGCCATTGCCGGTGAAGTATCCAGGCTTCAGGCGCCGGTAGCGACGTTGGATAGCCAGGTCATCGCCCGCCGCTAACCCGGTTCTCTACCACCCTCTAACAACCCGCCAGGCCAACGGATCTTTCTATTTGTATTTTAGACAGCCGTCTTTAACTTGAGCTTTGTCCGGTCCTCTCTCAGAAATGGTGAGCCCCCGTTTTATCCCGGGCAGGGACGCGTAAATAGATGGGGTGATGATGATGATGGGCTATCTGGCGATGCGTTTTCTGCACAGATAAGCGAGATTGCTGAAACCATCCCGCCAGGCACGTAGCTTAACTTTGCCGGCGCGGGACCTGTATTTTATGGGCACTTCCTTCCAGGGGCATTTCTGGAAATAGCATGCTTCCAGCTTGAGCTCTTCCGATAGCGGCATCCCGCATGACCTCAAGGTCATTCCCTGCAGGATGCTCCTCTTGAAAACCCACATGCCTGACTGGGAATCCCGGATGTTGACGCCGTAAAGGACACGGGTCACGATGTTCAATACGCCGTTACCGATTTTATTCTGAAAGGACATGGCGCCTTCTTCCATGCTGCCGAACCGGTCCGTAGTGATGAAGTCCAGCCCTTCCTTGTCGAGGATTTCGATCAAGGCCGGGATATCTTCTAGGGGATAGGTTGCGTCCGCATCTCCGGTGGCGATGATGTCGCCCGTGGCGGCGTTGAACCCGGCCTTGTAAGCATTGCCGTATCCCCGCTTTGATTCATAGACCACCGTTGCTCCCGCTGATTTGGCCATCTCGCCGGTTTTATCCGTCGAGCCGTTGTCTACCACCACCACTTCCAGGTCGTAATTCATCTTTGCCAGTGCAGTCCTGGGGATAGCCTCTATAGTACGAATAATTCCCGCTTCTTCGTTCAAAGCGGGAATTATTACGCTGACTTTCTTTCTTATTACTGATTGATTAGTTGCGGTAGCCATACGGATTATCTTTATGCCATTTCCATGCGCTCTCTATTATCGGTCCAACTTCCGTGTATTCCGGTTCCCAGTTCAATTCAGTCTTTGCCAGCTCGTAGCTTGCCACCAGGATAGGCGGATCGCCGGCCCGGCGTGCCAGGGTTCTTACAGGTATTTGTCTGCCGGTCACATCGCGAGCCGCTTTAACTATCTGCAGCACCGAAAATCCATTCCTGGTTCCCAGATTGTATGCTTTGTTAACATTTTTTGTCAATTCAAGATTTTTCAAGGCGGCGATATGTGCCCTGGCTATGTCGGATACATGGATATAATCCCTTACGCACGTTCCGTCCTCCGTCGGGTAGTCGGTGCCGTATAGTTCCACGCAGCCCTCCCTCTTCAGGGCGGCTTTCAAAACGTTGGGAATGAGGTGGGATTCAGGTTTATGGTCTTCGCCGTGAATGTCGCTGGCGCCGGCTGCGTTAAAATATCGCAGCGAGATATGTTTCAGCCCGTTGGCGGCGCTATATCGCTGTAGGATTCTCTCAAGCATCAATTTAGACTCGCCGTAGGTATTAAGCGGCGGGATAATGGCCTGGGTCTCTTCTATGGGGACATCCACCGGGCTTCCGTATATGGCGGCTGAGGAGGAGAAGACCAGTTTATTCACGTGGTACTTCATCATTTTATCCAGCAAATGGACGCCGTACAACAGGTTCACGTGGAAATATTTGTTGGGCTCTTTGATGGATTCGGCGACCTGAGATTCCGCCGCCAGGTGAACAACTGCTTCAAAATTGTGGTGATCGAATATGTTGTCGAGCATATTGAGATCCCCCAGGTCGGCCTCTATAAAAATGGCCTCAGACCCGACCGCCTCGCGATGGCCCTGTTTGAGATTATCCAGGGCTATGACGGTATGGCCCTCTCTAACGAGCTGTTCGGTAACAACGCTTCCAATATAGCCTGCTGCGCCGGTTACTAGTATTTTCATTTCTTTCACTCTTAAATAATAAACTTGTAATTATAGCTAATTTTTAATTTATAGCCATAGTCCTCTGGTCATTTTGTACCTGTTTGGGGTAGGTCGACACCTGGTCTGAAGTCTGTTCCAGGAACAGCATTACATCGTCCCGGGAAAAACGCCTGTCGCCCCTCGGCCCCATACGGTAGGATTTGACCAGGCCCTGGTCGCTCCATCTCCTGACGGTGTTGATGTGGACATTCAGGAGGGCGGCCAGTTCCCTTGTAGTGAACATGCTTTTCTTATAGTTAATGTTCATATTTTTACCAGTCCTAAGTATCCTTAATACAACTCCACGTTCATTAATCTGCTCTAACGTAACTTTATATCAGTAACTGCACCGTGTGAATCACCCATTGGTACCGATTGGCCTGGTATTAAAGTCCTGTACAGACCTACCGGACTCGTGGAGTGAGACAATTCTTTTAAATGAATTGACTCTATAGCATAAGGTATAAAGAAATCACAAAATTTACAGGCAAGTTATCAAGAATTCATAAACTTTTAAAAGAACTGATCCTAGAATGGACTTGCGGGGTTCTGCGGCGGCTGCGCCCGGACTGCTGTTAGACCGGTTTAATAAATGCTTATTTTACCGGAAATGCTATCTCTTTATAAAATGCTTCAATTTTATTGACAATGTTTTCCCAGTCGTATTGTCTGGCATACTCCATGCTCGACCGGGCTATGGATTTATTATCCAGCGCCTGCCGTATTTTCCCCGCCAGGTCCTCAGCCGACAGGCTGCAGATGTAGCCGTTCCTCCCCACCTTGATCAGAGCGGCTGTGGCATTCTGCCGGTAGTCTGTGGTGACGACTGGCAACCCGCAGGCATTGGCCTCCAGGGCCACCAGTCCCAGCCCTTCCCTCAGCGAAGGCAGGACAAAAACCTTCGAACTTTTCATGTAGGCGAAAACGTCATCCGATTTTTCCAGGAATCCGGTGAATTCGATATTGCTGCTTAGTCCCAGTCCTGAAGCCAACTCCATCAGGCTGTCACGTTCCGGGCCGTTGCCTATAATAATGCATTTGATTTCAGGCGTCTTTTCCTTGAGGATTTTCACGGCTTCGATCAGCAGGCTTACGTTTTTCTCTTTTATCAGCCTGCCCGCAAATATGATGTCCGACTTCACATTGCCCGGTGCAATGCTTCCGATTTCAGCGCATTCTATGCCTGTAGGGACCACTTCGATGGGGCTTTTCATTCCCAGCGCTATCATCTGGTTTTTGGTGAATTGCGAATTGGCTATAGTCCTTTTAGCCAGGTAGGTGGCCATTTTCTCGATGAACCTACCTGCCATGCCGCGAGCGCCCAGGTACTCATACCAGTACGCGCCCCAGGCTTCGTGCCAGGTGATGGTAAGCGGGGACTTTTTGGTGATTGAGGCGAATTTTGCAGAAAAGCAGGAAAAATAAGGGAAGTTCTGGCAGTCGATGACATCGTACCTTTCCTTTAGCAGCGCCGGCAACACATGCCAGGCGAAATAAAGGGCTTCCTTGATGGAGCGTTGGTCTCCATCCCGTATACTGATGCTGGGACAAACGCCCCACAAGCGCACCCCTTCCTTATATATTATCTCTTCGCCCTCCCAGCCCTGCATCCCCAGGATCGTGACTTCGTGCCCCCGTTTCTGAAGTCGCACGGCCAGGTCCCACACTCTTTTTTCCGCTCCTCCCACCACGTAAGGGTAAATTACATCGTAAACATAAGCGATTTTCATGATAATCTCACCGCTCCGCGAGTTAAGAATTCCAGTTCCCATCAATTGCCTCGGCTCTCCGGATCCTGGCTCAATATCCAGTCTACCGCATTGCGAAATGAGCCTGCGAAATAGTCCGGGGCGCTTGCTCCGGGTTGCCCGACGCTTACGGCCGCTTTGCAGCCCGCATTGCGCGCCATGCCTATATCGATGTCGCTGTCTCCGATGACATAAGATTGGCTGAGGTCTATTCCCAGGTCGGCGGCGGCGGCCAGCGCCAGTTTGGGCGCCGGTTTGCGGCAATCACAGTTATCTTCGGGATGGTGGGGACAATAGTAAATGGCATCTACGCTTGTGCCCAGCTTTTTAAGATCGTCGACCATCCTGGCATGGATCTTTTTAAGCGTTTCCTCATCGAAGTAACCCCTGGCGATGCCCGACTGGTTGGTAATTACCACAACCTTGAAATTGTGCTTTTTAAGCAGTTTGATCCCCTCGGCGACACCTGGGAAAAGTTCGAAATCCTCGGGGCGGCTGCAGTAGGGGACGTCTCTGGCCATCGTCCCATCACGGTCGATAAAGACTGCCTTATGCATTCCTGCCTTTTCCGAACATCTTTTGTTCGACCAGGAAGCATATTATGTGAGCGGCGGTGATATGCGCTTCCTGAACCCGGGGCGTATCGGTCGAGGGGATGGCCAGTGCGTACTTTGCCAATTTCTTTAGTTTGCCCTTCTTTCCTGTGAACACGATGGTTATGGCGCCCAGTCGTGAAGCTTCCTCGATGCCCTGGATGACATTCTTAGATTCGCCGCTGGTGCTCAATCCAATGACCACATCCCCTTTGGCGGCCAGTCCTTTGACCTGGTGGGAAAATATTTCTTCGTAGCTGTAATCGTTGCCGATCGAGGTCAGCACGGATGTATTGGTGGTCAGGGCTATAGCCGGAAGCGGCTGCCTTTTGAGGTAAAATTTGCCCGATAGTTCGCAGGCGATATGTTGAGCGTCCGCCGCGCTGCCGCCGTTGCCGAATACCAGGACCTTCTTGCCCTTCTCCAGCGCGTTGGTTATGACGGCGGCTATTTTGAGCAGGCTCTTGGCTTCCTTTTGCAGGTAATGCATTAATTCGATGGTTTGCTCCAGTTGCCCCTGTATTATCTTTTCTTCTTGCATAAAGCCCTCTATTTAGTGCTCACTTCCCATGTCTCCAGTCCGTTGAGTGCGAATTTGAAACCCACGACTTTCCCGCCGATATCTTCCAGGCTCCTGGCCACGATATGCTGCCTGTCGAATTTACACAGCAGGAGCAGGTATCCTCCTCCACCGGCGCCCAGCAGCTTGCCGCCGATGGCCCCGTTGTCCTTGGCTGTTTTATATAGTTCGTCGATGTGGGAGTCGGTAATTTTTGAAGAGAAATTTTTCTTGCTTTCCCAGGTCCTGTCCAGCAGGTGGCCGAACTCGTCGATTTTGCCCAGCAGCAGCGCATTTTTCATTTGCACGGCCAGTTCTTTTGTTTCATCCAGCGCCGCCATGACCTGTTGCTCCCTGTTTACATAGCCGTTAATTTGCTCGGTGAGGATGCCTGCAGACAGGCGTGTCTTGCCCGTGTAGCACAGCATGAGCCTGTATTGCAGCTCGTTAAGTGTTTCCGGTACTATGCGCAGCGGGTTGACTACGGTGGTATCGCCAAGGAATTCAATGAAATTAAATCCCCCGAAAGCGGCGGCGTACTGGTCTTGTTTACCTCCCTTGATGCCTGCTTCCTGTCTTTCAATCTTGTATGCCAGTTCAGCGATCTCGTAGTTGTTGAGGGGGAGTTTCTGCCAGTGTGCTATTGCCCCGGCAACGGCTACGGTCATGGTGGAAGATGTGCCCAGGCCGGAGCCGGGGGGCATGTCGCTGTGCAGAAACAGGTTGGCCCCGTTTTTCAAGCCCATTACTTTGACGGCTGCCTTTACCAGGTCCAATTCGCCGTTGTAAATCAGCTTGTCCTCGAGATCGTACCTGGCCACAAGGTTATAATCGAGCGACGTGACATTGAGGGACCTGCTTTCCGTGCTGTCCAATGTGCAGTAGGCATATTTATCGATCGTTACGCTGATAACCGCCCCTCCGCGTTCCTCCGGGTAAGGCGAGACATCCGTGCCGCCGCCTCCGAAGCTGATCCTTAGCGGGGCCTTAGCTCGTATGATAGCCATAACGTATTCTCTCACAGATTGTCGGCCTCGTGCCAGTGTTGGGCTATGGAGGAGACGTTTTTTTAAATCAGAATATTTTAAGCGCCACCTGGTCATGATAGAATTGTCCGAAAATAGAGTACCGGGGCGGTCAGGCTAAATGTTTAAGGTATTCGGCCTTTTATTGATATTGGTACTGGCTTTCTGCGTGTCCTTCATACCCCATATTGGCTATGCCTATCCCCTGCATGTGGATGAGTGGATGCATATGACGTATGCGGAAACTATTGCGCAGACCGGCTCCATCACCTTTCCCGACCCCTTTACGGGGCTCACCAATATAAACCTGGGGGACAACCTCTGGGTAGGGTTCCACATACTCTGGGCCATGTTCCAGCAGGTCAGCGGAATTGACTGGATAACCCTCTTCAGGTACTTCCCCTCAATCATCTTCATGATCACAGTTCTGGCTGTATATGTGTTAGCCTCTCGCCAGGGCTATGGATTGGAGGCTGCCTTCTTTACCTGTCTGATACCGACCACGGGAGGGCTGCTGGGGCCGGCTTTCATGGTGCCTATGGCGCTTGGCATGCTCTTTATCCCTCTATCTCTGTTTCTCGCCTTCAATATTAAGAGGTGGCCGTCCTATCTTCTGATATTTCTATTTACCTGTTTCCTCCTCATATCGCACGCAACAACTGCCGTAGTATTGTGCATAGTTCTCGCTCCCTGCATCCTGCTGAATATCAGGGATAATAAGTGGCACAGCGCCGGCGTGCTGGCCGCCCTGGCACTGCCCTTCGTCCTGTCCCTGCCCTGGACATTCCAGATAGCTGCGCAGGCTGCGGGCCGGTTACTGGTGCCCCAGTACTTCTCACCCTATATTGAGCTGCCTGACCTTGCTTGGAAGTATGGCTTATTGCCTATCGCTTTCAGCTTCATCGGGCTCATTATTTTAATCATAAAGGGCAGCAAAAAAGGCCTGGCCCTGATATTGGGGCTGGCTTTGCTTTTGGTTGTCATGGTGATCTTTTACAGGTTTCATCACGGCCTATCCACAATATACGAACGTGGCCTTACAGTTATGCTTCTGATTTTGAGTATTCTGGCCGGTGCGGGATTGATGTGGTTGAGGGGGCTGACGCTGCCCTCAGATTTTCTGAGCAGGCATGGGTCTTCTCTTTTCCGAAGCGTAGCTATGGTATTTTGCGTGTTGCTGATAGTCGTGATGTTAGGTGTGGCCATTCCTACCCGTGTCAATGCGTCGTTCTATCACATGATTGATGACGAAGATTACCGGGCATTCACTTGGATTAAAGATAATATAGGTCAAGATTATAGAACGGCCACATTGGACCCGTGGAAAGCCACGGCATTTTCCGCATTAACCGGCAAAAATGCCGTGCATAGGATATGGATTTATCAGGAACCAGCTGATGATCTAATTTATAAATTCCTGGAACATGGCTGCGGGAGCTCTACCTTTCTGACCGTTAACAAGGTTTCTTTTATTTATAATCTTGCACCTTGCGTTAACCCTGATCTCGCAATGGTTAGATCCGATATTTATATTAGCAACCCAAATATTTCCAACTCGTTTGCCAAGGATACAACTCTGTTTAAAAATCCCGGCTTTGAGCAGGTCACCGATAACCCACCTGGTTACTGGTATACTTCGTCAAGAAACTGCGTTCCTGCCTTTTTATATCCCGAACCCGGCAGAAATAATGGGTGGAGTGTCGGTATTGAGGTACCAAAAGCGCCATCGACAGGGACGGCATCGGACGCAATTTGGCTTCAGAACGTACCCGTGCAGCAAGGTAGGTCTTATACTATAGGAGGATGGGTAAAAACGTATAACGTAGAAGGACAGAATGGGGTCATGATCATGCCCGGATGGCAGGGTCCGGGCTATCAATGGATTAGTGCCACGGAATTTATGCCGTATCTTAAAGGGACAAATGATTGGTCGTACTATCAGGGTATTGTCACAGCTCCGCCTGGCGCGACGATTTGCAGCATTTATTGCTTATTGAGTAATTGTTCGGGGCAAGCCTGGTTTGATGACCTTATTTTTGATTCTAAATAACATCGGAGCTAGCAATAATTAGTATCAATTTAGCACAGGCATTAATGGAATTTCCGATATATCTTGACTGAACCTTACATCATCCCAGTTAGCTACCATTTTATTGTCGAGATATGGATTATTTTTGATTACCTTTTCATAAGATATGCTGGCTAACGGATACCATTTCTGGTCCAGTACGAATGTTTTTTTATCCGTAATTCCATTGACAGTTATATGGAAGTTGACCTCGCCATCCTTGAATGCCGGTTTTCCTTCGGGAAGAAGCGAGCGAAATAGATGGAATATGGCCTTATGCAAGGTCGCATTCCATTCATTCAGCCATGTAGTTGGACTATGCATTTTGAAAATTCCTGCAATTCAAAATATATATTCAGATCAAGTATTGCACAGACAACTGCCCGGTTTAATGCCCATTAGGCCAGGAATACTTACCAATTTGGTTATTTCTCTCCTGATGCAAGTATGACATTGCTGGCTGTAGTATTAGACATTGCAGTCCGCTGATCGCCGATATATCCGGCGACTGCCACAAATTGTTTTTTAGGCGTACCGTCGGCATTAAAGAAGGACCATTGGTCATATTTCCCGCAATATACTTCAAATAATGTCACTATACTGGCGCCATGCTTGAAAGCGGCATCTATGTAATCTGGTGTGAAATTCGAATTGTACATAGACGAATCATTGCCTATTTCCAGCGCCCACCAGCCGGTTGACCGGTAACCGTTCTGTCCTAACCAGGATGTTAGAACATCCAAATTCTTGTTCATCTGTTCAACTGATGGTGCATAACAATCAAAGACAGGATTGTCCGTCCTATCAAGACACACCTTTTTCAGCGGTATTTGGTAATCTAATCCACCTAGAGGGGCACCCAGCTTGTGTACTATGGGGATATTACTTTTAGTGCGGAGCACTCCAATGAGAAAATCCATGTAATTGGCGGCTGCCTCTATAGTATATGTTTGAGGTTTTGCATCGGGAGAATCCGGATCTACGACTTTACCCTGTAGCGGAGTGTCAAGTTCATTCTCTGCTACAACAGAAACAACGTTTGAATATTTATTAACGACCGATATCCATCTCTCTGCCCATGCCCCCATCGTATCGGCAACCGGATATTGCGCTTCACCAAAACCTATGTCTTCGAACCATGCAGTTCCCGTACAGCTATCGAGAAAACAACATATTGTGCATCTGGTCGATCCTGCGGGTGCGACAACAGTTCCTTGGTAGTATGTCCAGCCATTTGTCCCCGTAACATACTTCATAACCTGAGAGGACCCTATCCATGTATCACCAGGACCCTTCCACCACGGTACGATCATAGCACCACCGTTGCCAACTATGCTCTCCGTTTTAATCCATCCTGATATAAGGTACGATTTACCTGCTTCAACAGGTATATCTTTAAGCCATCTGGACCACACGTCCGGTTTGTTTTCAGACATTCTTATGCCTACGCAAGGGTTTCCATCTCTTCCCATCTCGCCAGGGAGGAAAGTAGGGGTGCAATTCTTTGAATCTGGCCACCATAGACTCCATTGGAAATCAGGATTTACCAAATTTTCAAAACCGGGCTGCCATTTCCCATAGATGCCGGGTATCACCAGCATCTTGTGCTGGTATAGTAAATCCAGCAAGGTCTTGTAGGCAGTTGCTTCTTCCGGGCAACTGGATGGGAAATTCGTTTCTTTGGATATTGAAGGCAGCCACCAGTAAATATATTGCATCTGAAGGTGTACAACCCGTATTCCGGCTGCTTGTGCATACGTCAATATCTTGTCATAAACCGCTAAATTTTCAGGGAGCCAAAACTGACCGCCTTCACCAAATGGCATATCGTAAAGGCTCAGATCTATGCCCACGAGTTGTTTTTGTTCTCCATCTAAAATGAAATACCCATCCCTGCCTATTTGAACGTGTTCAGTACTGCCGTCGGCCCAGGTGATAGCTTTATCCAGCAGATAAGCGTTCTGCGAAGCAGGTTCTATGGGTTGCGCCGGAGCAGCTTTAACAATGGAAGGGGCAGAGAATTGACATAATATGATTAGGCTAAAAACAAACGAAAGATACAGCCTTAAGTTCGCCTTTATGAGCCGGCCCAAATCTAACCGGCCCGGACGTCTACCTGCTAAGGGATGGTTCACGGGTTTTCTCCCTGTTCAAAACCTCCGCCAGCGAAGCCTGCCAAAGCCCTGGCGGATTTCAATATAAAGGTCCTTTGCTTATCGACCCGTGAACAATATATATCTGATCGTGATTGAGATAAATAGAGACTTAGTCCTTTTCCTTATAGCCCAAAAGTACTTTTACACTAAAGTACTAGGATGGGGATAGTATTAAAGTCCTGGAGTTTATAGATCTATTTAGTACAAAAGTACTGGTCGAATACGATGATTAAGAAGAAAGCACCACTTACGAAAACTCGTGGAGTATATCGGTTGGAAGAGGCAAATCAAATAAGAAGTCTTTTATTCTTGCTTTTCTCTATTTATATCGATTAAAGACTTGAATGTTTTGAGGTCTTCTTCCGTGATACCTCGAAGCAGATAAAAACTCAGGCAATATATTACTATGCCGATGAAAATTAAAAGGATAATGTGAAGATATCCAAAGTAGAAAATGAAAAGGCCCATAACGGCACTTGCTATTATTGGCTTTATAAAAGAATTGGCAAGCGCTTTTATCTCAATGTTTTGGCCGACCATATAGCAGGAAATTAATACGCATATCAGCTGAGTGACTAATGCAGATATAGCGGCCCCTGTAAGGCTAAATTGAGGTATGAGTACAAAACTTAATACAGTGTTCATTCCAGCTCCAATGGCGAGCAAAAGTGTAGCCCTCTTTTGTTTGCGTGTAGCCTCAAGAATGCCTACATAAAGAATGTTTAAAAACAGTAATATTCCTGCCCAGATGAGCAATTGTAGAGAACCGATAGAGTTGCTAAATTGAGAGCCAAAAATAAAAGGAATTATTTTGCCTGCCAAGAGAGTAACTCCTGTTGCCATCGGAATTAGCAGGACCAATGAATACCTCACTGCTCTTTCGACCAGGGTTCTATATAATTCTTTGGTAAACACAAAAGCATGTGCAACAGAAGGAAATAGAGCACGGCCAAAACCTGTGATTATAACAGATAGGGGAATGACTGCCAGAGTATAAGCTGCCGTATACCATCCCACCACTATGTCGCCTTTGAGAAAGGCAAGTATAACTGTATCTATTCGAAAGTAAACCTGAACTAGTAGCCCATTTAGTGCAAAAGGAACGGTAGTTACAAGCAAGTATTTCCATAAGCTCTCCGCCAGTTTAATACGTGGACGTGTGAACTTAGTGATGACAATGGCCAGGCCGACCGCGAATATCAGTAATTGAGCCGCGCTATAAACCCAGACTACTTGCACAAGGTCATAGCCGGAGTATAAGACAAAAAAGCCCACGCCGAGCAGAAAACAAGTGCCGGCTACTGTAGGTACTATATCCCATTCCATTTTCTCAAAAGCACGGAAAATGGCTCTGCACAGATAAACAAATGATGTTGCGATTGTGCCAAGTGCAACAATATATACCACTGTCCTTGCATCTTGGGCATTTTGCGAAAGATTGATGGTCAGCATGACCAGGAAAAACATAAAAATGGAGCCGATTACTTGAAGCACGAGAGCATTGCCGAAATACTTCCCGGCTACTGACTTATCCAGCACCACATCTCTGGTAACTACAGCCTCCAATCCGAGACTGGAAAAAATCCCAAAAAGGCTGGTAAAAGCAATAGCGAAAGAATATTTGCCGAATTCAGCGTCGCCAAGGTAGCGGGCAATTAATACGTTAAAAACAAAAAGTGAAGCAGCGAACAGGGCCTGGCTTGATACCATAGAAACAATGTTTTTAATGATACGCTGGTGTAGATTCATATTTTACAGACTAAATAACAGATTATTGGCCCTGCCACGGCTGTTCTACCTGTCTTATCTTAGGGCATAACGAATAACTCACTCTCATTGTTTGAATATATTCTATCTGTCTTTTCTAACAATGGATTTAGTTCTTGTATATTGAAAGTTTCCACCTTAAGGAAAGTAGGCGGAATTACCATAGTTCCTACGCCATCTACCACATTTATATACCCTAGATAGACATATTCACCACGTCCAATATTTTGTGTATTTTTATTGAGTGGGATTATTTTCCATTGTGGTACCATTCCATAACCCGCCAGCACATGTACGTTTGCCCCTTCCACAAAAGTGGCGTAGACCTTGGGACCATCGAGCCAAGATCTGTTGGCTGAAAGCCACTTGGCACTGTAAACTTCTTCCTCCGGTGTAGAATTATTATAAAAATATGCTTTCTCTTCAATGGTCCCATGCTCTTTAATCGATTGTTGAAGGAGAGATCCCATAAATGTATAATCTCTGGTTATTTCATGTACGAACCCGGAGTTGAATATCAAGAATACTCCCAGGAAAATGGCCATTGTTTTAAGTGCAACTCCTGTGGCGGATCGGTATCTCCGAAGAAAAAAATTGACTATGATTATAAGACCGGTAATACAAAATGGAGCCAAAAAGACCAGGCTAAGATGATAAATTCTTTCAGTATTAATGGTTTTAGCTAGATACGGAATCGGTATAGCAATCGCAGCCATGATAAAACTGGCTACAGCAAGAGACGCAAATTCCTCAGTAAATATCTTTTTTCTCCACTCAAACAATAGATAGAGAGTTCCTACCGAAATAAGAAATATTGTAAATAGGTTAAGATATTTGACAATTTCATGTGCAGGTGATCCCACTGTCGCCATAAGCCAAAGTGCTTGTGAAGCCGTTAGGCTCATGAATTCGACTACGAAGGTATTTGCAATATGGTCGCCCAGTCTTATCACGTCAACAAAAACTGAGGATCCGGCGTTCCATATATACCAGGTGAACCAGAGAATGATGTAGAACGCTACGAAAGTTATATTTATTACCTTGTTTCTTTCTATTGGAATTGACTTAGTGGTTTGGCTCCTTCTAGGGATTAATTCATTGGTATTTTCCGACTCATTTGGTGAGCCCCGAGATAGTGTCTTTCGACTGAGAAATAAAATAAGTAATGCAGCTAAAAGTAAGAATAAGAAAATGAAGGATATCGAATAATGTGAAAAGATTAGTGCAGCACCAAAAATAATACATAGAATGCTGATTATCACAGGATTATTTGGTTTGCTTACGATTACAAGTATTATTAGCACCAGAAAAACTTCCGCCACCTCCTGCCTACCCAACGAAATTAACACAATAAAAAATGTGAAAACTGACATGAAGAAAAAGGCCGCTAGAAAAGAAATTTTACTATCAATTTGCCTGCTGCATATCTGGTAAATTCCTAGCGGGACGAGTGAGAGAAAGAACAGATAAATAAGCTTGAAGACCCATGTAGGCTCTAAGTTACAGATGATAGAATATACTGGCGCTAGGATTACTACACTTATTACAGAATTATAGTTATGAACGATTGTAGTATTCCATAGCGAATTGGCAATAACAAGGTTATCAAAAAAATATTCGGTATTAACGTCGGCACCAGTCAGATAGTTTGATGTGAGAGCCTGACCATAGACCAGGGCCAATGCAACGGTTATCACCGCCAGTGGATAGAATCTCTGTGGAATGAATTTAGTGAATATAATTATGACAGGAACCAAGGCAACTAAAAGAACTGAAGCGAGAAGCAAAATATTATTGCTATAAATGTTGACTATTCGGGCGCCTAAAATGCTAATTAGTGGAAGTAAGGATAGAAATAAAACCGGTGGAGTAAGTAGTTGTGTCCAATGAAAATGTCCTGGAGTGGAAAACATTTTATCTCTTCTATAGGCTATATAACAGAGGAGTATTAATACCGCAAGGAGAGTTATTACCAAAGGCCAGATTGATATGGGCTTGGAAATTCCTATAAATGGGTAGATTGAATTAATCAGAAGCCCCAAAAACATGGTGAAGGCGAGACTTAATCCGACTGAATAAAGTAATGTTTCTGCCAAACCCAATCGGTGAAGCCTGAGTATTCGGAGAATGATTAGCCCCGGAATAAAACTGAGAAAAACAAATGCGACTATTTGTCTTAGAATAGGAATGTCATATCCCAAAGCTCCTAATATTGCCAGGATAAGTACGATAAGAAGGATGGCAAAAATAGTTTTTAGGAACTTTCCAATCGCCCAGTCATTGATTGCCAATGGATTATTGGTCATCCAAAAAACCTTGTTCTTTCACGTACTAATCATCGGTCGGATAATGTCCAAAGTTTGAACACTAGAATTAACATTATCACTTGGTTCGTTTGACCTTATATGACCTGTTCATAAATCCTCTCATAATCATCTGCTACCCTATCCCAAGTTCTTATCCTGGTGCTAAACGGGCCCACTATTGTCTCACTATCGCGAATCTTGACTATCAAGTTAGCCAATTCCCCAGGCACCGGCGGATAATCTATACCAAAACACCCTGGCTCCGTTAAAAATTCATTTAGGGACGTAGTTTTAGTGACAATACATGGTGTTCCAGCTGCTAATGCTTCCGTCACCATAACACCGTAGGCTTCTGCCCTTGACAGAAGCAATACTATATCCGCCTCCATTAATTTGCGATGCAGTTCGTGCCGAGGCAGTGGTTTGTGCCAGAAAACATCGCCTTCGATTCCTAATTTACAAGCTAGTCTCCGGAGTTTTGGCTCATAGTCCCCTTTTCCGACTATAGTTAAACATGCTTCTCTTCCTCGACGCTTTAGCTCTTTAAGTGCCAGAATTATATGATGAACTCCCTTTTTTTCCATTAAGACGCCGGCATACAGCAAGGAAATTGAACTTGCCTTCCCTTTCAACACTCCGCGATCCTGCGCCATCAGGTAATCCACTCCAGGCGTAATTATTTTTATTTTATTGGATTGCACATTGAAATCCTGCATAAGCACCATTTTTGTATAATCAGAATGGATTACAATCATTTCGGCCCAATCAAATAACTTCTTACCAATTGGTTTATAGTAATCCAGTAAATATTTACCAGCCAGTGTATTATATTCTTGCCGTGAATAATGCGCAGAAAAAATAAAAGGTAGATGCTTATTTCGGACTATATATGCCACTGCAGGAGTTAGGAGCCTTCGATATTCATGAAGGTGTATGATATCTGGTTTAAGAGACCCACCTAAATTCCTTTGTAAGAATTGTGCCATTTCAGGACTAAATTGATAAAGATGCTTGCTTATAGGCGATTTAATCCTAATCACATTGATTCCATTTATATTCTCTTCATGCGGTAGATTTCCGGGGTTAATGTTTAGTACCTGGCATTCGTGACCGCGTTTAACTAGTTCTTCCGCCACTCTCTTAATGGAATAATTTACACCGCCGATGTCAGTTATTTCTGTGCTACTTACCGTGAGGATTTTCATTATTTTAATTTTCAATAGATGAGAAATCTTTTTTATATAAATGGAAAGTCAGGATTTACCGATCAACAATATGTCTTGATACGATAAGCCATCGCGTCTTCCTGACCAAGTCCCATATTTTATTGATTCTCCAGGCACAAGGCGCAGACCGTTTTGGGATAATAACCGTAATATATAATCTTCGCTGTAAGCTACAGCCACTTCAGGGCGCGTCTTATATTGATATCGCCAAATATCATCCCCAAAATTAAAGTCAATTTTATTCAAACCATTAGATTGTTGTTTATTCTGCTCTTGGTTAAGCAGGAAAAAAGTGGCAACACATCTTCCTTTATTTGATAGTAAACGTCGTATCTCTTTCAAATAACTATCAACTTCGCTCGGTCGCATGTGCGTAAAAACTGATTTAAGAAGTATTATATCAAAAGCCCCCTTTTCGAATGGAAAAGTGAATTCTTCGGCTGCATACTTTCCATTAGGATTGTATGCTCTATTTTTTACATTAATATGGGCGAAAGTAAAATTTTGATAGTTACTACTTATTTTCTTTTGACACCACAATATCGAGTCTCGATGAATATCCACACCAACATACTTCCCATCTTTATCTAAATAGTCGATTAATTCGAGCGCCATTAGGCCGGGCCCGCATCCGATATCCAATATCTGTTCATTTGGGAGAAGATGGCACATCAACTTTAGATAGCCGGTAAATTCTGCTCCTGAATGTCGGAAGCTATCTAATGGACCGGCATACCTTCTCAAGAGTAATGGCGGGAGCTTGTGCTCACCATTGATAATCCGCGAAAGGTAATCAATTGGTTCGGCTGCAATAAGTGCAGCGGACCTCAGGGCTATGCCAATTTTAAGTAAACCATGTGGCATTTTTTGTAGCGATAATTGTTTCATAATGATCCTACTTGACGTGATAATAAACTCGTTATGGAATCCCGTTTCTATTAAACCGCTATTTTAGATTATTATGGATACGGCTAACTTTTTTATCTGAATTTTCCAGCCTCAGTGGCTCCCTCCCGTTTAGCTATTGTTTTAGTAATAATTGACTAAACAAAATATTATATTTTTCGGTAATAAAATCCCAGTTATATTCTTCTGCTATCCTTTTAGCATACCGGTTAGCTATATTTTTTAAGTCGACCTGATCACTTTCCAGCGTCTCGATGATGCTTGCCAAACTATCCTCATCCTGAAAGTACAATCCGCCATCTTCTAGGATTTCCCTATGGAAAGGGACATCATACGCAATGATGGGTCTCCCGAATGCCATTTGTTCAACTAACGATGGATTGGTACCTCCCAGTCGGTATGAATGAATGTACGCGTAGCAATTCTTTCTGAGAATGTGCCATGGTTTTTTGTCCCATATTGAGCTTATTAATATTATTTTGGGGTAGCCACGCGCTAATTGGCGCAGTCGCATGGCGTATCTGTCTTTTTCCTGGAAATTGCCGGCAATAACCATTGATTTGGCAGATTTAGATCTCTTAAATCCTTCTATTTGCCTATGTATATTATTCTCAGCAACTACTCTGCACATTGTTAAGTAGTATTCTCCAGCGGTTAAACCATATTGCTGTAAGACTTGATTTTCTTCCATTGCCGTAATATCTAAATTGGGAGACCGTTCTGACCCGTAGGCTATGAATACCACATTCTGGGCATGATAACGTTTATCGAGGTAATCCTCAATTGCTCGTGAATCCGCAATAACAGCGTGTGATAACTTGACAGACATCCACTCCATTAATTTCATATACCATGATAGCGCGACTGCCAACGGCTTCCATCCTGGAGCAAGATACTGTTTTCTTATGAGCGGCCGTTTCCATTCTATTCCATCTGCATTTATGACTACTGTTTTACCGAGCAGTCTGGGCAATATCGCCGCCACGGCGCCATAATCAAGCACGTAATATACCAGATCAATTTTGGGGCATCTTATCTGAAGATGGATGGTGGCCAAAATCTCGTTCAGAGCAGGTACTGTAAATGTCTTGCCTTCGATGGCCGGCGTGTGAATCCTGGTAACCCCCTCATATTTATCCATTCCAAATTTGCGGGAGTTACATGTAACATAAACCTCATAACCTCGCTGTGCTAGTCCTGGCGCTAGCTCCGAGATAAAGGTCTCGGCTCCGCCATATTTGGCTGGTATGCCTCTGGCACCAATGATAGCAATCTTCATAATTCCTTTTCCTTATGATTATTCCGCATTTTTGTGCCAACCGTGGCAACAAAACACTCTTAGGGTAAGCTTGTCTATTAATTAAATTAATCTACTCTATCGTAGCCAACCTTAGTGCCTTTGTATTTATCAATCGGCAGTAGATAGCTGGAATAGAATTCTCCTCGCCTTTCTCATCCGAGCGATCAGCTGCAAATAGCCTTCTATATAGGCCGCGAAACGGGCAGATGTATCTTATTGATGGTCTAGATTAAAGGGGAGCAGGCAGCCTCAACATAGGACGCCGATTTTTTTTAAATATTTTCGCAGTCCTTCTTCCCAATGGGGCATTATATCCATATTCAGCTCTTTCAATTTGCTATTTTCCAGAACAGAGTATTTTGGCCTAGCTACCTTGCCTGCAAATTCATTCGGGTCCGCAACTAGAAGGTTGACTTGTGTTCCTGTTAGCTGGAATATCTTCGCTGCGAATGTGTACCAAGAACAGCTTCCTTGCGCTGTGACGTGATAAAGTCCATAGTGCCCTACTTTGCTCAATTCAACGATTTGTTGGGAAATATCTTCGGTAAACGTAGGGGTTAGCACCTCATCATCGACAACCCGTACTTCCTTTCTTTCCTTTGCTAATTTCAGCATCATCTGTATAAAATTGGTTCCCTTTTTGGCTCGACATGGATTGGTTCCATATAATCCTGAAACCCTGAACACAAAATATTTTTTTGCAATAGATCGTATAAAATTCTCTCCACAAAGTTTACTATTTCCGTAGATATTTATTGGGAGTGGATAGTCAGTCTCAATATATGGAGTTTTTTTCTTTCCGTCAAAGACATAATCAGTACTAATATGGAATAACACAAAATCGAGCTCATTAGCCAACAGAGCCAGATTTCTTGCTCCTATCCCATTCACTTCAAATGCTTTAAGCGGCATCGTCTCACATGCTTCGACATTATGCATGGCTGCAGTATTTACCAGCAAATGGGGTCTAGTTTGTTCAAATTTAGCTTTTGCCAAATTGAAATCAGTAATATCCAAAACATCATGATCAAATGGGATGACCTCATGGCCACTATTTGAAAACGCTGTGCAGACATCACACCCTAATTGTCCGTTGGCGCCTGTTACCGCAACCCTCATAGCATTTAACCTTCAACTCTAATGATACGTGACTGCTATCCGATTTTAGGCTCGACCTGCTCTATTCAGCTCCTTAAAAATTTTTATATTATAGTATTTCGGGTTCTCCATATCTTTGAACTTATCCATATTTTCAGCAAGATTTCGAACCGTATCCTTAACATTAAATCTAGGATTGAAACTCAACACATTTCGTGCTTTTTCAGACGTTACCTTATAGTTTCTGAAATCCTCTATATGCTTAATGTTAAGCCTGGCAGTGATGCCGAGATGTTCTTTAACCCCTTCTCTGACATAATCAGCCACTTCACCTACCGTATAATTCCCGTACGCTATATTAAATATGCCTGATACATTATGATCCACTTCAACAGCACGTATGTACGATGAGGCTGCATCCCTGACGTCTAGGATAGGTCTCCAGATTGAAGGGTTATTTACAGTAATTATTTTCTCAGTGACAGCGGTCTTGAACATGGCATTCACAATAAGGTCTAAACGCATCCGCGGGCTATAGCCGGATACGGTGCCTTTTCGTAACGCAATGGTTGAGAATTTATCATCCTGAAGCCTGAGACAAGCAAATTCACCCTGGAGTTTGGAAATTCCGTAAGGGTAGTTTGAAGTAGCGAGCGCCGACTCATCACACAGTACGTCCACAGAATAACCATAAACCGAGCATGAGCAACCGTAGATAAATCTTTTGACACCTGCTCGCTTTGAAACGTAGCTGAGATAGGCTGGCAATGCGGCATTGTCAACGAAATTACTGGCCGGAGAATATTCTGCCATAGGGTCATTAGAAAGCCCCGCAATAAATATGACCTGGTCATATCCGGAAAGATCCTTTTCCTCCAAAGTCATAATTTCCTTCCGTATCACCTTGATCCCATCAGGCATATGGTTCCCAAACCATAGCAGGTCAACTACATCGATCTCATAGCCACGCTCAATAAGTTGTGGAACTAATACCGAACCTAAATAACCGGCTCCGCCTGCAACAAGAATCTTCATAAAACCTCACATTATTTCTTTTGAACAATTCCTCAAGCATGGTGTCTGCTTTGCTTCCGTACATCGTTTTGTTTTCACAAGTGCTACTTTCTTACTTAATGATCGCTTAAGAATTTTAAGGGAAATCTCAACAACAGATTATAAGTGTTTTTTTAATAACTAAAATTTTGGGATTCTATCCTTTTTAGCCATTCTGTCAATGTTTGAGCAGATTGATCCTTCTGTGTTACAGTTGGATTTTTTATGGGCCAATTGATTCCAATCTCAGGATCATTCCAACGAATCCCTGATTCACATTTATTGTTATAGACGCCAGTACAAAGGTATTGTACCTCGGCATAGTCGCTCAACACGCAAAACCCCCGGGCAAATCCAGCAGGAGCCCAAACCTGGATTACGTTTTCTTCGGATGCCACAGTTCCAAACCATTTTCCAAGCGTGGGAGACCCTTTTCGTATATCGACCGCAACTAGGAATGCCTTTCCACGTGTAACGCGCATGAGCTTTCCCATTGGCGGATCCCATTGGAAGTGAAGCCCACGCAAAACTCCTTTAACCGACCCAGAGTGATTCAGCTGAACAAATGCATCTGGAAGTCCCAGATTCTTAAACTGATCCTGCCTGTAGACTTCGAAAAAAAAACCTCGTTCATCTCGAAATATTTCCGGAATTACTATGACCACTTCGTCAATCGATGTTTTTTCAGTGGTTAACTCCAATTTTTTACCCTCCTAAACTGACTGCTTATTCTCATTGAAGCTTGGTACAGCAATTGCTTTTTTGGATAGTCTCCCTACCAATGTTTAAGATATGCGAAAGGGTTGGACCCAATGTCTAGCAATGCCCATTTATTCGTTCCTTGATAATGACCTTCAGTATTTTCCATCCATCTTTAAAGGTATGAAGTTTTCCTTTCCCGGAGCGCCTTTTATGTTCCCAGCACGGTATCTCAACTATTTTCAGCCGTTTTTTCCGGGCTTTAATAAAGAGCTCTATCTCCATCTCAAACCCATCAGTCTTAAGGTCCATATCAGATATAGCGTTTTTCCAGAATGCGTTGTAACCGTAGGTGATATCAGTGAATTTACCTCTGTAGAGCATATTTGCCAGCAATGTAAACATTGTGTTACCAAACATCCTTATTATCGGCATATCCTTTGTGCCGCCGCCAAGAACGAAGCGGGACCCTTTGGCAAAATCAAAGCCGTTGTAGAGTGGAATTATAAATAGCGGTAATTCAGAAATATTCATTGATCCATCAGCATCCATTATGCAAACTATATCGCCCCGTGCTGCCTTTATACCCGCCTTTATAGCGTCCCCTTTGCCCTTTCCTTTCTGATAAATGACTCTCAAATCCGGATACAATTGTCTGGCAACCTCGACAGTATCATCAGACGAATTGCCATCGATCAGCATAACTTCATGAATATAGTCGGGCACTTCAGGTAGAAGATATTTCAAATTGGAGGATTCGTTTAATGTAGGTATCATGAGAGTAACTTTGAGCGCATTCTTAGTAAACGCTTTATATAATAGTTCAGAATAAAATCTACTATCCGTTTCTGCAGGCCGTGTTAGCGTATCCATGATATGCCCCCTGTACCTTCAACTGTAAATTCATGAATTTAATCTACTGGATATAAAACTGAATGTTTTTTCGGCCTGTTCTTTGCTAGATACGCCGACAGCTACACCATAGATGTTAGGTAATCCATCAAGATAGCTCCAGGCCTGTTCCAGCGTAATCAAACCGCCAGCCAAAATAGCGAAAATGATAATATCAAATCCATCTGCATTGTTTAGTGCCTTCTCTGCCTCTGTTTTGGATGGATTCATTTGCATGCCGATTGCATTAAGGGGAGTTGTTAACATTATATTGTCCGGCTTCATATCCCATTGCCTGAATTTTTCCAGTAAGAAGGGAAGATTGCGTGTGTGAAAACCGGGCCTAATATCTAATTCATTCATCGCATCTACGTGTGAATTAAATAACCATTGCATATCCAGCGCCAACGCCATATCCGTCACTACCTCATGAATAAAAATGCAATCGAGTTCTGCTTTTTTACCGGCGGCGGCTTTAATTCTGCCCGCCTCATAATAAGCGTACGCTTTAAAAGCAGATCCGGGATCAACAGTCAAAGCTCCTTTAACCCCGTTGACGATCGCTTTATAATTTCCCGATAGCACAATTTGCGTGGCTATCATCCTTGCCAAACCCACTATTCCTCCTAGCGAAACCGCCAATCGCACATATTCATAAGCATAAGGAATGAATGCGTAGAGTTTGGGTGAGGAACTGAATTGATATTTGCGAAGAAGGCGCAAAATGGATAGTGTTGTTTCATCTACTGTAAACGTAAATCCTCCGGCGCCGTTATTAATAGCTGCCGCCACTATTCCGGCAGCATATTCCGGCTCCCGGATTGCCTGGCCCCTTTGATTCGCCCTATCCTGGGAAACGTGGCTTACTCCATGGAATGGATTATCGCCAACCAATGATAATTTCCGTTTTGAATCAGCCATGATGCCCCATTTTTAATATTTTCTCGATAATAAGGTCCGTGTTCGCCGCGCACGAAAAATCGGAACTGGTTGCATTCCCACTATTTAACGAATCAACAAAGTGTCTGTCCTCATGATAATAGTCAGATTCAGCCAGAAAGAAGGGCACGCCACCTTCGAGCTCAGGTCTCATTTTATTTACAGATTCCTTATTTGTATTTGAATGGAACTCAAATAGGTCTTCCGTAACATTAATTTTGCCCAGTGTGCCAATAACATTAATGCCTATTTCGGGTAATCGATAGTTTGCCCTGGACCAGGAAGCATCGAATGTACCTTCACTGCTGTTACTACAGTTAATTTTTACATGGGCCGAATCAACATAACTCAGCTGAGCATTATTTTTCATGGTTAATTCTGCACTTAAAACATCCATGTCTCCGAGCATCCATAACATCATGTCCAGAGCATGGCAACCTATGTCACGAAGGACGTCTCCCCGGGCGAATGCCTGGGGGATAAAGTCCCCGTTTGAGCAGAAATCAGATGAATAAGAATGTCCCGCAAATGATGTGACTTTCCCTAATTTCCCTTCATCTATATAGGATCTGGCCATTTTAAATGTTGGTGCGAAGCGTTTCATATAGCCGACCATGGTAATGCCCTTGTTTTGTTCTGCCAGTTCGCAGAGCTCGTTTGATTGGAGATGATCAAAGGTAAACGGTTTTTCGACAAATATATTGTTGGAGATACCTTTTTCATAAATCGTAGTAATAACAGGATAGTGAGTGGCTGCCGGCGTAGTGACATACACAGCATCAATTTGAGCGCCTTTAAGCTCCTTTACGTTTTTCACTAATGGGATTCCGGATAGCGCCCGCTCTCCGAACATGCGAATTAGGCTGTTAGTTTCACAAATGCAAGAGATTTGAACATCCGGCATGCTGCTCAAAATACTCGCATGCAGGAGTCCCATTTTCCCCAGGCCGACCAATGCAATCTTTTTCAATCTGCTGTCCATCGCTTCACGTATTCAAATCAAATTATTGAGGAGGCTAGTGCCAGGGACTCAAATTATTAACAAGAAGGTTACACTCTACCAGCGCAGCAGACTAATGGCATAAATCCAAGGTTTTGGAATTGGCTTTCTTTCCGCCTCCCCAAATTACCCTTTTGGAATATATATCCGTTTATCGTCTGGGCTGAAACGCCCTATTATGATTGAGCCATTAATCATTGTCAAGTGCAATTACCTCACAAATAGTAACCAGATTATTGGCTACCTTACGTATCCGCACAGGACTATTTTCCTATGCTCAATAGTACCATCTAGGCATTCCAATTATAAGAAATGTTAGCTAAAGTAAGTTGATAAGATATTTATTGGTGATTGGAACGCTAAATATAGAATAAAAGAGGTCTGATATGACAAACGGAAATACGAAATCATTATTGACAACCCGTGAGCTGGCACGGCTGTTGAATGTTCATATTAATACGGTGAGGCATTGGAGCGACGAGGGAATACTTAAGTCCTTCCGGATTGGTCCCCGGGGAGACAGGCGTTTTTCTCGTGATGATGTCATCGCCTTTCTGAGCTCCAGTCAAAGAGGGCCGGAAGTTAAAGCCTGATTTAGAGGCATTTTCCGCGAAACTCCGCCAGGGCTTGGCAGGCTTCGCTGGCGGAGTAAGGCACAGGGAGAAAACCCGTGCTCACCGCCTATTCTAACAAAGCTAAGGCGCTACCTCAATAAAGATCATACCTTATTTGTCTGCGTAATTATTTTCGCATCGGTCATCGGCAGCATTCAGTTATGCTGAATACCAAGCTTTATTGCCAGCCGCCTGTTTTGAGGTCCAGCATCACATTATTGTCCGGCGGCGGCAGGTCTTTCCAGAGGCTTTCAACAAGGATCTTCTTTAACTGGACTCCCAGCCAGGCCCGCAGGCTGAGCCCGTTTTCCTGTATGGCCGGCTGCCCGGCAGGCAATTTTTCATCTCCTGCCATGTGGGCCTCCACAGCTCCGGCTACGTCTCGTGCGATCCCGGCTGCCTCGACGCTGTCCACGCCGTAGGGGGTAATCATGGCCGTTATTCCCGCTGTCAGGCCTTTGTCTAATTGTCCTTTGGCATAGCCCTGTAAATCGACGGGATGCGATGGTATCGATTGTATATGCACGCTGCGTATGGCGGCCTCCTGTGACCCATCGATATTTATCACCCGGTAAGGGCAGGTATAAGTAACCAGCGAGCCGGTCTCCACGTCGAAAAGGAATTTATTGTCCGGCCAGTTCCTCTCTGTGATGTCCTGTGCGTGGAAGTGCCCTGTGAATACCAGGCGCACGTTATATGCAGCAAATAATCTGGAAACCGCCTGGTAATTTTCTATCACAAATTCGGGGAAATACGTGGCCATGCCGTCGAAATGCTCCGTCACCGGATGATGCTCCATGGCGATCACAGCCTTGCCGCTCTGGGCCGCCTTGATCAGCATGTCTTCTATCCACCCCATCGTCTGCGGGCTAAACCTGCCTCCTGTGACCGTTTTTGTCTCCCCTACCTTGCCCCTGTATCTGGCCGAGTCCAGGGCCAGCAGCCAGAGCCCTTCCTGGGGCTCAGCTACATAGCTGAGCGAGGCAGGGTCCCGGTAAAGGGCATCCTTATACCCGAAGTCGGCGTAAATCTGTGCAAAGTCTTCGGCCGTGACATTGCGGATGCGGAGCTGAATGTTGCCGGCATATTCGAAGGCGCTGGCATTTTCTATATCATGGTTGCCGGGTATGACGTAAACTTTTTTACCGCTGGCCTGCAACTGCCTCAAATACTGCGCTACAAGCTCGTGCGAGGCGCGGTCGCCGTGGTCGGTCAGGTCGCCGGCCACCAGTACGAAGCTGACATTTTCAGTGTTGATTTCCCCGACCGCTGTCTGCAATATCTCGGCGCTCTCCCTGGTCAGCTTGTAGTCACCCGCAATATAATTCTCAAAGGCTTTTCCCTCCGTTCCGAGGTCGGGATCGTAGGTATGCGGGTCGGTCATGACAGCGAAATTTACCGCAGGATAGGCCGGGGGCTTATTCAGCAGCGATCGCAGATTGGGATCGGTCTCATACTTCGGCGGCTGCGCGCTGCAGGCGGCAATCGCCGGTATCAGTAGGGCGCACAGCGCCAGGAAAATCGCTCTCTTCATTTCTTATGATAATACGAGATTTTTGTGCTAAAGGTAAACATTTTGGATGTTATAGTGCGGCAGGTTCGACGTCATATGTAAACCGATTTGACATGCGTGATACAATTATGAGAGTATAAAGTAGTCTGATGGTCGTATTGACAAATAATGGGGGGAAATTTGGTGGAACGTTGCCGGTATGACCGTCTGCCACACTTGTATTCCGAGGGCCATATTTATCCCATATTTACCTGCGTACAGGAGGCAACATGCGGATTAAGTTCCCTGCCATTATAAAAGTGATCGCCGGCATGCTGGCCGTCGCCGTATTTATCATCCCTGCTAATATGGTTTCACCTGCAACCGTATCCGCGGACCCGGGTATTATGAGATGGGATACCGTCCTGACGCCCGGGTACCTGGCGAATAAGTGGGATATCGATAATCTGCATGGCCTGGGCGCCAACATGGGCCAGGGCAGCGAGATCATCGACATGGCTGCCGGCAACGACGGCAAAACCGTTGTCGCCATCGTCAGGATGTGGGTGCCGGACAATACCGGTGGTATAGCTTCCCCGGGCGGCGCTTACAAAAACATTGTACTTATGTCTTTTAACGGTGGAATATCTTTCTCGGACTCTCTCTACCATACTCAATTTCCCAATGCCTTAACAGCCCCCAATTTTTTTGAAGTTGAGATGGCCACCGATAATCCCCTGGCTATGATACTGACCTCCGAGGACTTCTCGGGGACTCATACCGGTCCCAGGTTAGTGTGGGAAACAGGTTGGGTGCTCGGATATGCGCCCTGGAGCGTGGTCTTTGACGGCACAAGTGCCCTGTCAGCCGGGGAGACCATCCGCTGTGCAGATGTCTCACCCGACTACGGCGGCTACCGTGACGTTGCTTTCGGCACCGAGGGTCCAACGGGCGGACGTTGGGGCGCCATATCGAGCAAGCCTTACGGCACCACCCAGGTCCAGCTCAATGCCAACGGCACGCCGCCCCAAAACTTCGGCACTGCCAGCACTTCCGGAATCGATTATGAGGCCCTCAGGTTTTCTCCGACTTACGGCGGCGATGCTTCGGTAGCCCTGGTATATGCTGATGTAAACGCCACTTATTATAATGTAGCTTTTCGCGATATTAACCAGAATACCACTGTAAACTATGCTTTCACCTCCCCCGGTATCGAGGTTAAGAACCCTACTTCCGCCCCGCTCAGCTCGCCCAACTGGTCGCAGTTGAACAGGACTGACCTGGAACTTCCCTCCGACTTCTCGGGCCAGTCCTCCTCCCTGCGCAGGGTCTATATAAGCCTTGACGCCTTTGGGTCCAAAGCGGTTGGAAGCTGCGAGGACGGAATTTACAGGATAGACGATACTACACCCTACGTTTTAATGGATACCACCACCACTCCGGATAAGTCCATATATAGTATTGCTTATTATGGCACCTATGCCTCGGGCAAGCTGCTGGCCGGCGAGCGCATGGGCCAGCCCTGTGCGGCTACCGTGCCGACCTGGTTTACGGACTCCCCGACCACCTGTCCGATTCCCTGCTGGTATCCCGCGCTCAAGCCCGCTACCGGCGCCGGCAACCAGGGGGCATGCAACACCGGGGCCAAGAACGGCGCCGGCTCGGCCGTTGTCCGCTGGAATGGCGACGGCTCGCTGGGCCTGGTAGCTACGGGTTCTCTACCTGATACAGTTTATGCCAATCAACCTGGACGCGCGGGCGGCGGGGTTGAATTGCCCGGCACACCTACAGCTACTGCTGCCGGCAAGGGACTCTGGTACCAGATGCAGGGAGGAAGCGGGGCATCTTTCGTTCCACCTGTAGCACTCGCAGTTGGCTTTGATGCCGTGAATAATGATGAATCGGCCTTTGCCGTCTCCCGCAATAACGGCGAGACCTGGAACGAGCTGGCCATTATCGATACTACCATCGACTGGTTCAACGATGTAGCCGTATCCCCCGATTGCACGACCATCTACCTGGCTTCGGTCAATGAGAACACTGGAATAGGCTGCAACCAGTTCGACAGCGTATGGCGCAGCACTATTAACCCCAACGTCGCAGCGCCTCTACCTGCTATCCCGCCTCTGGGCACTTACTGGGAGCGTGTCTTCTGCCATGTGACCGCCGGCAACTGCAGTCTTCAACAGTCCAAACTGCCCATACTCCGCGTAGTGGAATCCTGCACCGATAAGCCTACCGGCGAGATCGTCGCCTGGGCAGCTCAGTATGCCAACGCAACCAGCAGCAGCACCAGCGGTGGCGTGATGGCCTGGTCGCCCGACTACGGCGATTACTGGGCCAGCATTACCCCAAGGTATCCCGTACAGGACTTCGCCTTTGAAACAAGCACCACTATGTACGTATTAAGCGCGGACGGCATTGTCCAGAGGCTCCCCTACACCGGCACCTCCTGGACAACGAATTTGCCCAACTACGATACGCAGCTTCTTTACGGTCACACCATCGCAGCTGTCCCCGACGGAAAGGTCCTGGTCGGCGCCGGCGTGAATGCTCCTTATCCGATGGCTTACTCCCTGGATAAGGGCGTCACTATGAGTGTCCTCGCAGATCCTATTGCCGGGCACGGCAACGAACATGTCATCTTCGATGTGGACTTCGCTAACAACAGCTTCATCTACATGGCCGATGACAGTGTTTTTAATAACTCGCCGAACTTCACGGTCAATAACGGCGGCACCGCAGTCGGCACTGTGTACCGCAATACCATCCCGGCCAATACCAGGTGGGTTGACGGAGACATGATGAGCGCGGCCAATGGCAACGGCTATGTCTTCTCTGATGACACCAGCCTGTGGTGGTCGACCGGCGGCTCCAACAATCCTCCGCACATAGTCGGCCAGTTCGGCCTGGTCCAGGCCTGGACGGGCGATCCCCAACCGGCGCTTTACAGCGCCCATGACAACGTCACCAACAGCAGTGGCTATCAAGATAGTGCCGTCTGCCGCACACTCAAGCCTCGCGACGGCATGCCCAAACCGGGCATCAAGTGGGCCTGTCTCGATATATTCGCTCCGCTCAATCAGAAGAACGTATTCTTCACACTTGAGCCGACTTCGCTCAAGGCCTGCGGTTGCTGCACTCTCGACACCAACACCACCCTTTATGCCATCGACAACGAGCGCTACGGAGCCCTGGCTGACCTGGCAGGCCGCTGGAACTTCCATCTCCTGGATACGGCTGCGAGCGCATGGAACGATAACCCCGGTTATACTCCTACCGCGAACCAGGGTATGCTCTGGGCATACACGGACTGTCTGGCCAAGAAAGGCCCGGTACTCAAGACCCCGGCTGACCAGTTCCTGGTCGGCGCCGACCCCGTCACCGGCCGCAACCAGCAGATCGACCTCGCCTGGGAACAGCTCTGTCTTTCCATCTGGTATCAACTTCAGATAGCTAAAGACAAGGATTTCACCCTGAGAGTCAACCCCGCTGTCAACTGGGGCAACGGCTCCACCGGCGTGATCTCCGCCGTTACGGGCTCTCTGCTGATGCAAATGGATACAACTAACAACACCAGCCCTGCCGCCTGGATACCTCCCGGATCTCTTCCTGAAGCAGGCGCCATCTACTACTGGAGGATCCGCTCGGCCAAATCGGCTACCACCCAGATCGCTGACAGCCCGTGGTCCGAGACCCGCAGCTTCACCATCAAAGCAGGCTTCGTCGTCACCTCCAACTACCTTGGCGTAGAGCTGCTCAGCCCGGGCAACAGTGCCACCGGGATAACAACCAAACCGACCCAGTTCTCATGGAGCCCCTGGCAGGATGCTACCAAGTACGAGTTCGACCTGGCCAAGGATTCCGAGTTCAAGCAGATGGTTGTCACCGCCAACACCACTACGACAGCTTATCAATACGCCAATGCCCTGGACTATAATGCCGTCTATTTCTGGCGTGTAAAGGCTGTCGAGGTCAACGGCCAGAACATCCCGAGCGATTGGTCGGCCACCTTCACCTTTACGACAGAAACGGTCCCGATCATACCTCCGCCCCCCACGCAGGCCCCTATTCCCGTCTGGGTATGGGTGCTTATGGCGCTGGGCAGCATTATCGCCGTCGGCATCCTCTTCCTTATCATGAGGACCCGGCGCATTTAATTTGTATTGAAATAGGCTGGCCTAGGATTCCGAGTTCAAGCAGATGGTTGTCACCGCCAACACCACTACGACAGCTTACTAATACCAGAATGCCCTGGACTACAATGCCGTCTATTTCTGGCGAGTAAAAGGCCGTAGAGGTTAATGGCCAGAACATCCCGAGCGGATTGGTCGGCCACCTTCACCTTTACAACAGCATCGGTCCCGATCATCCCTCCGCCACCCACGCAGCCCCCTATCCCCGTCTGGGTATGGGTGCTTATGGCGCTGGGCAGCATTATCGCAGTCGGCATCCTCTTCCTCATCATGAGGACCCGGCGCCTTTGACGCATTTGATTCGTTTTGATTCGTTTTCGGTTCGTTTTAAACAGGCGTCGTATCTGGTTTATGTTGAAATAGGCTTTGTTTTTGGTTTGTTTTGAAATCGGTTCGTTTTGATTCGTTTTTGATTCGTTTTAAATAAGCGTCGTATCTGGTTTGTGTCGAAAAAGATTCGTTTTTGATTCGTTTTAAATAAGCGTCGTATCTGGTTTGTGTCGAAAAAGATTCGTTTTTGATTTGTTTTTTAGATACAAGTTGTAGCTGATTCGTTTCTCGAAATAAAAAAGGGGGCGGCCTCGTGCCGCCCCCTTTCTATTTAGCGCTTTTTGCTAAGAGTCATTTTCTACTGTCTGGGCGTTTTTAAAGGTTTAACTAATCTTAAACATTGCTTAATACTTGGATTGTAGAATGCACTGGCATCAACTGAAATAATAGTGGAAGATATGTTCCTTTTTTTGTCATAAATAGTAAACCTGTTATTATTATTTTTCGTTATAGTAGTTGAATAATCATCTTGCTGGGGCCGGATAATATAGCGGAGACACCTGATTGAAAAATGTAATCTATGTTGCAATCACCCTGACTATAGCAGCTGCTGCGCTCTTTTGCTTTCAGATGGCATTCAAGGCATTCGAAGTATTTGATATCTCGATGGAGCCCACCTATAAGACCGGCGATTACATTTTCGTCAATAAATTGGCCTATATTTACGATGCCCCCAAGCGGGGAGATGTAGTGGCCATATACTCACCGGAAAGCACGGCGCAACTTTCTCTCAATCCTTTTGAACAGCAAAATTCGTCACAATACATTAAACGTATTATTGCTCTGCCGGGCGATAAGGTAGAGATAAAAGATCAAAAGGTATATGTTAACGGCCAGCCGGTTGATGAGCCATACTTATTGGAACCCTGTGACTATGACTATGACCAGCAGACTATCCGTCAAGGCAGCTATTTTGTTCTGGGCGACAACAGGAACCACAGCGATGACTCACACAGGGGCTGGCTGAGTGCGCGGTCGGACATTATCGGTAAAGTGTGTCTATGCTACTGGCATGCGGATTACCCTGATATCCATGTTGTGCTGATACCTGCCTTTTTCCTGGTTGTGGGGGCTTTTTCCAAGGATTCGATTTTCGGCTTTTTAAGAAAACTAGTCAACAGATAAAGTGCCTGGTCTGGTGGGCCTGTGTTACCTGTGCAGCCTGATAGCCTATTTCTTTTTCGCAGCTACTTTTGCTTTCTTTACCTTCATGGGTTTGCCGCAGCAGATGATATCGCAGACGTCTGCGCAACCGCAGGTCTCATCTACTGTTACCAGCAGTCCGCATACCCCACACATATATGAATCACCGCGGGAGGTCTTCACTGCTGATTTCTTGACCGCTACCGCCTTCTTTTTAGTCGCAACTTTCTTAGGGGCAGCCTTCTTGGTCGCAACCGACTTTTTTACAGCCATAATTATACCTCCTATTAGCTATTATCTTGATAATAAACTATATTTATAATAACTTCAATATGTGCGCGGACAGAATTGCATTATCACTGTTCAGTTTATAAAATTTTAAGTGGGGGCAAAAGGTGAAAGTAAGGGTTGACCGGGAGCTGTGTACAGGAGTTGGAAATTGTGTGGCCATGGCTCCAACCGTCTTTAAATTGGACAAAAGCAATAAGGCTATCGTATTGGATAAAGACAGCGTTGATAGTCAATTGTTAATGGACGCGGCCGAAAGTTGCCCGGTCGATGCCATTATTATTGAAGATGACGAGGGCAACCAGATGTACCCGTGATTTAGCTGCATATTTTGGAGAAGAAGGAGGATAACTATGGCAAAAAAACAAGGGCCGGTCACCAAGGCATCCAGGGCATTACTGACGATGTTAAACCGGGCAATCGCCAGGGAAATACAGGTATCAATTCAGTATATGTGGCAGCATGTACAATGGGCCGGTGTCAAAGGTTTTGCTGTTCATGACGCGCTGAAATCAATTGCCATATCGGAGATGAAGCACGCCGAATCCATCGCGGAGCGGTTATTTTATCTTGGAGAAATCCCGACTACCAAACCGGACCCCATTTTCGTAGGAACAACACTTAAAGAGATGATCGCCAATGATGTGGCCGCGGAAGTGACAGCCGTCAAAATGTATAAGGATATTATCAAGATGGCCCTCAAGGAGGGCGACGAAACGACGGCCCAACTCTTCCGGGAGATACTCGAGCAGGAAGAGGAACACCATGACACCTTCACTACGCTGCTGGAAGACCTGTAACAGCCGGATAACCGGCGGCCGTTGAAGAATTATTTTATTGCCCACGTGTAAGCAATTTGTGGGGTCTTACATGCTTGCGCTTTACTGAAATATTGCCGGAGCACGAAGACTTATTGGTTAATTTTGACCTGTGTTCCGTTCATGATCGGGGCGTATCTGTAAGAGCCCTGGTAGGTTATTTTTGACATGGCCGTTTTTATCTGCGGCACATCCAGAACCCCACTGATTATCCACACCAATTTTACCTGCTTGTTGGCTGTGAGCCGGGTCAGGATGGGGACAAAGTCCTGTGTGCCCTGGCTGTAATATTCTATTGGACCGATTTCTATATTTTCCTGGAGAGTGTGCTGTTTCATGCTCTCCAGGGAGGTTTTGGCGACCGCATTATCAAGGACTAAAAATGCCGCGTAGGTTTTATTGGGATCATAGGTTATTTTAGGCTGAAAAAGCGAACATGACGATACAATAAGGGACAACATTACCAGGGAACATGATATAAATATTGCCGTTCGTTTCTTCATTTATTTACTATTCCTTTACTAAAGGCTTGCTTTAATGGCCTTCAGCAGTATTACCATTCGTATCCAGGAGATAAACATCAAAGTTAACCGACCCTGTTGCTGTATGTCCCGACTTGTCGCTTACCTGAACGTTGACGGTATATTGCCCGGGTACTCCCGGTGGTAGCCAGCCTACCCGGCTGGCTTTACCGTCTTCAATGCCGGTGCCAAAAAGCTTGCCCACCGGCGCAGACCAGACAATTGTTAGTTGACTCGGGTCTGCGTTGGGGAAAGTACATTGTATATCAGAAACGACGTCATACTCTACCCGTTTGGACACCGTCACCGGGCCTGAGGAGGGCAATGTGAACTTTAAGTAAATAGTGTTATCTTCAGGCTGGTTGCGCAGGGGATTTAACACTACGTTGAAGGTCCTGCTTTGTGTTGCCTGGGCTCCGGCTTCATTAGTGACCTTAACGGTTACCGTATAAGCCCCGACGGCACTTGGAGTCGTCCATGTAACTTTCGATCCCTCACCTTCCAATGTTCCGTTATCTACCGACCAATCATAGGTCAGCTTGGTAGCATTTGGATCCACGGCTACGCAGGTAAGCGGGCCTTTGGACGAAGGCGCCCATTCCAAAATGCCTACTATTCCCTTAATGATCGGTGGTTCTGCCGCCTGCTGAGGCACCGGTGTGGTAGCAGGAGGAATAGCGACCGGCTGGGGTGCAGAAGAACAGCCGGCAATCAACAACGTGAATGCCGATGTGACAACGAATAGAAGTACGCACAGTTTTCTCATGATCTTTCCTTTTTTATCTAATGTAGTGTAAGAAAATTCATCTCACTATGTCAAAGTTTGACGGTTAAAATAAGTATGTTTTATACGTATAACTGAAATAGCGTTGTTTGGTTGCAAAAAATTCGACGATAATATTTTTCGGGGAACTTGCCTTATCACAACGTTAGTGTCATAATTAAGCTGACTTAATTAAGCGAGCTTAATTACAGGAGGGACAGATGGAAAGCGAAAGGACTCAGGAATACCTTGAAGCTATATATAAGAGGCAGAGAATAGAGAAGCCGGTTGCTACATCGATCCTGGCTGAAGACTTAAAAGTGTCTCCTCCGGCCGTCACTGATATGCTTCGCAGCCTTGAAAGCAGGGGTTTAATCAACTACAAGGTCAACAAGGGGGCGGTCCTAACCGATTTAGGTAGGGAACAGGCTGTGGCGGTTATCAGGCGGCATCGTCTATGGGAGAGGTTTCTCACCGATGTTCTGGGTATGAAGTGGGACAAGGTGCATGAGGAAGCCTGTAAACTGGAGCATGTTACTTCCCCGGAGATCGAAGAGGGCCTGTCGCAGGTACTGGGCAACGTTGATACCTGCCCGCACGGGCACTCCATACCAGATAAGCGAGGCAATATTAAAGAAGAAGGTATGTTGCCCCTTGGCAAATGTCAGGCGGCTCAGCCGCTATGCATTGCAGCCATCGATAAAGAGGCCCCGGCCTTGCTCAGGAAAATCGAGAAATTGGGTTTAAGACCGGGTGTTCCTCTAAAAATTGTCAAGAAAAATAAGGATGGGACGCTTGATTTGGAGGCGCATGGAGAAAAACTTTCAATCAACAGTGAAATGGCCGGCGTATTGTTAGTCAGGCCTGAGTCCAAAATTGAGGCGCAAGTCAATACGCAGGAGATACCCCTCAGCAAGTTAACCAGCGGGCATTCCGGGATCATTCGCTCCTGCGGGAGCGGACGAAGTTCGTTGGGGCGTTGTCTTTCGCTGGGTTTTACGCCTGGCAGCATGGTAAAGATGATGGAGAATTTTCGCAGTGGTCCTGTGCTGGTGAAGGTTCACGATACGGAGGTCGCCCTGGGGCGGGGTCTGGCTGAGAAAATTATCGTTTATCCGAATGCTAAGATATGCTAGAAAAAACGCAGGATAAATCAATCGTTGTGGCGCTGGCAGGTGCTCCCAATGTCGGTAAAAGCACTGTCTTCAATCTTTTGACCGGCTTGTCACAACATGTCGGTAATTGGCCGGGCAAGACCGTCGAGCAGAAAACAGGCGAACTTCGGCATGGTGATCTAAAGATCAGCATCGTTGACCTGCCCGGCACTTACAGCCTTACGGCCAACTCGGCTGAAGAGCAGATAGCCAGAGACTATCTGGTCAAGGAAAACCCCGATGTCGTTGTCGCGGTCCTAAATGCAGCCAGTTTGGAACGGAATTTGTACCTGGTGGCCGAGCTCATTGAGCTTTCGCCGCGCCTGATAATAGCTTTAAATATGATCGATGTGGCCCATCAGCAGGGCATGAAAGTAGACCCCGAAGCTTTAGCATCTGCCTTGAATGTGCCGGTAATACCGGTCGTCGCCAATAAAAACAAAGGATTAAACGAGTTGGTGGCGCAGATAGTACTTGAATATGAGCATCCTGCGGGCTCACGTGAAGTTAAACATATAGAGTACGGCAGCGAGATAAAAGACACAATTGACCACGTTGCCGGTTTGTTGACGCCTGAAATTACAGACCCTTACCCACAGCACTGGACTGCCATGAAACTGCTTGAAGGCGATGAGCAGATCAACAAACTGATCCGCATGCGCTGTCCTGCTGAACGCTGGCAGATTCTGGATGACTACCTGGGTGAGAACGAATCCGCGGCGGTGGATATAGCGACACTGAGGTTTGAATGGGTGGAAAAGATGGGGGCGGTTGCGCAGGAAAAACCTCACATAGGGTGGGTCTCATTGTCGGAGCGAATTGACCGGGCGGCGACGCATCCCATATTAGGACTGCTCATCCTTGTGGGAATTTTAGGTTTGATTTTCTGGCTGGTCTATAGCCTTGGCATTCCCATCCAGAAGTTTCTGGAAGTAAACCTTATCGAAAACGGCAGGGCCCTCGTGTACGGGAACCTGTCCTTTATGCCTTTCTGGTTCCAGAGTTTCCTGGCCGACGGCTTACTCAACGGTGTCGGAACCGTTTTGACCTTTATACCTATATTGTTCTTCTTTTTTGCTGCATGGGCGGCTGTGGAAGATATAGGCTATTCGGCACGGGCAGCTTTCGTGACCGATAGGTTCATGCATTTGATTGGCCTGCATGGCAAGTCCTGCCTGCCGCTCGTGCTGGGCTTCGGGTGCAACGTGCCTGCAGTGCTGGGGACACGTATTATCGATTCCCCTCGTGCCCGCCTGTTAACTATTTTGTTAACGCCCCTGGTTCCATGCTCAGGGAGGATGGCGGTAATCGCCATTGTGGCGGCGGCTTTCTTCGGAGGCCAGGCGGTACTGGTTTCTATCGGGATCATCATCTTCAGCTTGTTGATGCTGGTACTGATCGGAATTATTATGAACCGCTTTGTCATTCGTGGTGAAAGTAGTGCCTTGATTATGGAATTGCCCTTATACCACGTGCCCGACTTACGTGGGATAGGTATAGTTACATGGCAGAATATCCTGGCCTTTATCAAGCGCGCCGGAACCATTATCCTGGCTGTCTCACTGGTAATCTGGCTTCTGTCGATAATACCCAACGGCAACATCAATGACAGCCTCCTTTCACAATTTGGAAAAATGATTGAACCGGCGGGACGGTTGATGGGTCTGAACTGGCAGATGATGGTAGCGCTTATATCGAGCTTTATAGCCAAGGAAAATACCATAGCTACCCTTGGTATATTGCTGGGTGGCAGCGGTGCAGACCTTGCTCAACAGCTGAAGCAAATCCTGACCCCTGCTGCGGCGCTCTCCTTTCTGGTTTTTCAGGTGCTGTTTATCCCCTGCGTGGCGACCGTTGCCGCTATCAAGCAGGAAACAGGTGGATGGCGCTGGCCGCTTTTCAGCGTGGCCTTTCAACTCATACTATCGTCCGTAATGGCTATTTTAATCTATCAAATAGCGCGCTTGACAGGCTTTTAAGCGGCCGTTAATTGTACGTCTTTATTGTAACGCTCTAAAATAGAAGCAATGGGTCATAAACTCAAACGCTCGGGACCTGAGGCCTTTAGATTCACGACCCTTCGTCTGATAGCGGTATTTATCACCGTCCTCGTCGGTATACTCTTCATGTTTCAGGCGGTTCGGGCCGATTGTCCCTCGTGTATCAGTCACCAGTATTTCGGCACAGTCTCGCACAATGGCGTTCCTGTTGGGCAGGGTTATACTGTCTATGCCGTGGTTAACGGCGAACAGGTCGCTTCTACCACCACAGATTCCAACGGGCAATGGGGTAATACCGAACCGTTTATAGTGAGCGCGCCTTCGGGAGCCTTTGTGGAATTCTACGTTGGCGGAGAGTACATGGGTGAAGCCGCCAGTTGTATTCCCGGGCCGTCGACCAAACTCGACTTCACGGTGTCAGTTTTAACGACGCCCGGCACCTCTAATGCTGCTGCTAATACAGGTACTTCCATAACTGCGTCTATTCTTGGACAGGGATATTCGTTTGTGCTCACCAATGGTATTCTCACTGCGGCTAAAACGCTTAGCAGCGCCGACCAGAGATTTAGCTTGAGCTTTCCAACGAACTCCGTTGTAAATACCAGTGGGGCCAGCCAGTTCGTTGTCAGTGCTGAGCAGTCACCGCCGGTACCACCACCCGGCGTAAAACTTATACAGGCCTACGGTTTTTCTCCTGACAGTATTATTATCAGCCCAGCAGCAGCCGTGACCTTAAAGTACGATGCCGCCGGTCTGCCGCCGCAGGTTGATGAGTCTAACCTTTACATAGCTCAATGGAGCGGTGTTTCGTGGATATCCCTATCATCAACTGTCAACACCGTGGCCAGCACAGTTACTGCACAGCTAAAGTCTTTATCCACCGTTGCCATTTTAGGCAAAATCAATCTGCAGCGTCCACCCGAGGTGATTGGCGCTTTTATCTTAGGAAAAGCAGATAATGTCACCATCAACAATGGCATACTTACTGCCGGCCGGGCTTTGGAGAGCGCCGATGGCGGGATAATGCTGGATTTTGCGGATAATACTGCTATCAACCTGCAGGGCGGACAGCAAATGACGGTCCTTCAAATAGCTTCCCCTCCGGCACCTCCCGCCGGCTCCGGTCTGATCGCCGCTTATAGCTTTGGACCCGAAAATAGCAGCTTCAGTCCGCCGTTCAACCTGACGATAAAATATGATCCTTCGCAAATAACTCCTGATATGACGGAGTCCGGCCTTTACATATCTGCCTTTGCCGCTTCTGAGAACTGGACGCAGCTGCCATCTACTGTAGATATCCAGCATAAAATGGTCACCGCTCAAATAGCTCATTTTTCGATATATGCATTGCTGGCGAAAGAGGCCACTAATACAGTACCGCCTCCGGCAGCATTCACAGTATCTGATCTTACGGTCATACCGCAGACGGCCGGCGCAGCGGAGACCGTTACAATATCAGCAAGGATAGTGAATAATGACGAGATTGAGGCTACCCGTGATGTTGTCCTTATAGTTAACAACAAAGAGGAGGCGAAACAGCAAGTCACCCTTCCCGGCGGTGGCAACCAGACTGTTAATTTCACGCTTAGCAGGAATGAGCCTGGTATTTATAGTGCTAGTATAGATAACCTGACTGCCGATTTTACTGTGAATGCGGTTGCGTCTGATAAGAATCAGTCGGCCCAGCCCGGCCTTCCGCTACTGGGTGCCATCGCTTTTTGCGGGTTGCTGGTGGTTATATTCGTCATAGTACAAATCGGGAAACAGCGATCGCGCTATTGATCGGGGATCCGAAATTTGCTGAAAGGAGAAAGGAATATTGATCTGGCAAGAAGTAGTTGGATTCGGTGGCGGCCTGTTCATCACGCTGGGAATTGTGCCCCAGGTCTGGCGCCTGTTTAAATTGAGGAGCGCACGTGAAATAAGCCTCTCCTTCACGTTGCTGTTTCTTGCCGGCGGCCTCTGCTGGTTGGCTTACGGCATCTCTTTGGGGTTAATGCCGATGATTATCTGGAATGCTATTTCCTCGGCTCTGATGTGCATAATGCTGTTTGCCAAATTGAAGTATGGTAAATAACCCGGTCCGCCGACTACATATTTTGATATTTAGGCGACGGGCGCTTTTGCCATAAAGCCGATCAGCCCGCTATAATGGCAATGGGACTATAGAAAAGGCATACGTTTAAGAGTGAGATGCAGCATACATTTCAGTGTTATAGATGCGGCGCCCATAATATTGTCGGGGTCAAGAACTGCGGTAATTGCTACAGTCCTTTCTACTACAATTGCCCGCATTGCAGTGCCTGGGTTGATAATACCTTTGTGAATTGCCCGAATTGCCGTAACGATCTCAATTGGCCGGAAACAGCCTCCATGGACGGCGACACCATATACGGTGCCACGCGTATCACATCCGGTAACGGTGTAGCTCACCGCAAAAGAAGCGTCTGGCCCGCCGTATTGCTATCGTCGCTGGCAGCGATAGCGTTGCTGGTAATCCCTATCAGCCTGGCTGCCAGCAATTCGCTTTCTCCAAGACCTACTGTCGATCAATCTAGCTCGAAGTCAGCCGGTGTTTCCCAGCCGATTCATCCGGCGCAGCTCTATAGTCCCAAACCGAATGCAACACCGACGCCGGACGATTCGCAGACACCCTATTCTTCACCCTCGACGGATACGATTTCTTCCAACACATACAGTACAATACCTTCTCCGTCCAGTTCCAGTTCTAGCTCCAGTTTATATATCGCGCCGGGAACTTATAATCCCGGGGCCAGTGCTTATTTGAGGAGCATATATCCCAATTGGGGAGTATGCGTCGGCGGCAGTTGCGGCAAATACACCCAGCAGTAGCGTGGGCGCCTACGGGCTAATCAAGCTACTTCGATGCCCTCAATGCGGAACTCGGTACCTGAGATCATCTCGTAATTTTTCACTGAGCAGTTTGGACAGGAAATATCCTCGTTAACCAGACGGTCCCGGTCGACTTCAAATTCGGTACCGCATACTCGGCAATTGAATACAATTGGATTGACGATGACCAGGATTTCGGCCTCTTCGGCCAAAGTCCCTTTCCGGATAAAGTTGAAGTAATATTGAAGCCAATCGCGGTTGATATCACGCAGTGCACCCAGGCGCAGGACGATCGTTAAAACCTTTTGGGAATTAGTCTTTCGGGCATACGACAGAGCGGTATCCAGTATGTCCTGTGTCAAAGAGAGCTCATGCATAAATTCGAGTCGTGTCCGCGCTACGACTTAGCCTGCGCCCGCCTGGTCCTGTCGGCCTCCGCTTTTTCACGCCCCATCCTTTCCTGGTTATCAAAAAACGTATTATCCTGCGGGATCGTCAATTGTTCATCAGGCTTTCTCTCAAGGACCAGCGCTCCGCTGGGACAGGTGGTAACACACAGGCCGCAGCCAAAACACCTTGCTCTATTGTACACAGATTTATTTTCCGGGTTGACGGTCATGGCCTTCATGGGACAGCGCTCCGCACATTTACCGCAATTGATACATACCATCTCGTCCTTGGTGCACTTATAATTGCTCCAGGACTCGAACCCTGTGCCCTGTTCAATTTTGGCGCCGATCAGAATGCCGCAGTGGCATTTAGCGCAGTTGCAGAATCCCGAGCACTCCTTAGAGTGGGACATCTGGACGAATAGTCCTGCACTATCGTCTTTATGCAGGACCTCAAGGGTCTGTTCGATCGTTAATACATGTGGATTACCGATTTTTGATTCAAGCATAAATTCTGCCATTCGGCCAAAGGCTATGCACACGTTTAAATTTTCGGTGCAGCTGCATGATTTCCTGGCGAAGAGGGCTATCTTCCGGCAGGCGCAGTCATTGGCAACGATCAGCGTCTGCCTTTTGATGGTCGCCTCGATATCATCATAGGGCAGCAGTTTTCCATCTCTAACCGTATCGGGTCGGATTGGAACGATTCGCGCTATGGGCAGACGATAATCGAGGAGCGTTTTTCCAAATCCGTCGATGTAAAACTGTCGCATATTTGCGGCATCCTGCTGGTCAAACTTGTCCACCCGGAATTCCCACAGGCCGTGGATGAAAGGGATGATGCGATATTTTTTCTCATTGCCATGCCGTTCCCAGTACAGGAGGCCTTTTTTCGACATCGATTCCAACTGGGCCTGGGCATCTTTAAGGCTTATGCCCATATGATCGGCTACCTGCTCAGGTGATTGCAGGCCCGGTTTGAACTTGATGAAAAACTCCGCGTCCGCCTCGTTGAAAACCTTTTTCAGGAACGCCGTTTCCGAGCCCTTTTCGGTTTTGGGATAGCCCTTGGTCATGCCGTCCAGTTTCTGTCGCAGCCTTTCATATACATCTGCCATTTTAATTTCGCATCTCCTGTGATTTCATAAGTAAAAGATAATGCTTGTTTAAACGCTATTGTCGTCTCGTGATCCTGAAGATTTGGAGTATAATCTTATCTTTCGACCATTGTCAAAGTTATTACAGGATATCGATAGGGCAACCTAGTGATCTGATATGGATCAATGCGTTTCTTTACTTTTATAGCGGCCTGAAATACCCCACGCCCACTCCAACAGCCAACAAGAGACCAAGGCAACCGTGAAGTTGTGACGACAAATATAAAGCCATCACAAAATCCTTTCGTTCTCGTCCCTGCCATACCATCCTTAATGCCTTTACCGCCAGGGGTAGTGCTAGAAATGGCAAAAGCACTACAAATCCAAACTCTTTGATAGTGGCAAGTGCCAGCACTATAGCAAACTCCGCTGTTATTAAAAGAGTCCATTCCCACCGTCCAAAACCACGCCCCCACAAGGTAATAAAAGTCGTCTTACCGGTAGCCTTATCTTCTTCCAGGTCGCGAAGGTCGTTAGCCACTAAAATAGAGGTAACGCTGCACGCAATGGGAATTGAAAGCCAAAAAGCGTTGACGGTGAGGACGTGACTCTGAACGTAACATGAACCAAGGACCATAACCAGACCCATAAAAATAAAAACTAAGGGATGCCCTAACCCGATATTCCCCAGAGGCCTGGGTCCGGCTGCATAGCAATAGGCTGCCGCAGCACTAAGGAAGCATACTATTAAAAGAGGCCACCCCGTTATGAGGACCAGATATAAACCGATAAGACCGGCTATGCCAAAACAGAATATGGCGCCACTTTTGACTTCTTTGCTGGATAAAGCTCCCGAAGCAATAACCTTGTAGGGTGCTAGCACCTTATTTTCCGAGTTTGTAGTGGTATGGTCGTAATACTCGTCCACAAGATTGGAAGCCACCTGTACCAGTATGCTCGCAACAAGCACGAGTATAAAAATTTCTAAATTGGCTTGTTTTTCACGGAATGCCAGGGCAGAGCCTACCAATATAGGAGCCACAGCAGCCGTAAGCGAAAATGGGCGTGATGCCCAGTACCAGGCCCGCACTTGCTGCCATCCTTTTGAAGTCGTGCCCTGGAGCGGCTTATCGGAAGGCTTTGCTGTTCTGTTCATAGAGGTTTTCATGCAGCGCTCTCCCCAGCTCTAATGTCATTGTTGTCTTTTGCTTCGTTTTCTGTCTGATTTAACCCAAATACACCCGGCAGTAATCGATTCAATATTCAACTAATTTAGGCTGGGGATTGAATTTCCAGGTAAAGATTTGATGTTCCGTACTATTCGTCTTCCCACTGGTATTTGTCTTTCCTGTCTTTTAACTTACTTGATCCGCAGGCAAAGCAAATACCATTATGGCAGCAGAGTGCCTGGCCGCATTCAGGACATTTCCATTTATTTTCTTCCGCCCTAATGAATTGTTTAACGCCATGTACCTTAATGAACAGGAGATTTTCAACCATACTCATTCTGAAAAAGGTTTTATAGCGCTGGTCGAGGTGGTGAAGATTATTGCAGGGGAAATCCTGACATTCATAGCAGTATTTTATTTGTCCATTCAAGAGCGGCGGACATTTCTTTTTGATGAGGGCACACTTTCTATCTCTTGGCCTGCAGCCGGCGCAGTAGGACATTCGAATTCCCTTGCTTCTCACATCATGTTTAAAGGCGAGATACCTGCTGCATATTGCGCAGTTCATGCCGCAGGGGGCAATCAGCTCTTCATTCATTATAGCTTGAACTATCATAGCAAATGGTAAAGTAGATAATCCACTTATACGGAAAGGATGCCGAGATTGTTATGGCCGTAACTAGCCTACTCAGATAATTAACGATCCACTAAGGCTTCATTGGCTACGCTCGATCGTGGCCCTTTCCATATAGCTGTGATGGCATTTTCAATACATTTCAATACATGGAGTGCGGTGGCCGGTTTCGCTTGACATCTCCAATGATTGATGTTATGATTTGACTATCTTTTAGATACTTACTTTTGGAAAGAGAATAGATGGCACCGATATATGCTCACTACTGTCCGGTAGCGCATGCGTTAGAAATGGTTGGTGACAGGTGGTCTTTGCTCATTATTCGAGACCTATTGCAGAAACCACAACGGTTTACCGACTTGTTGCGCAACTCGAACAATATTACCCCTAAATGGCTTACAATCAGGCTTCGACAATTGGAGCAAGCCAAGATAGTTGAGCGGGAAAGACAGAGTGACCGGCGCGAAGTCTGGTACAGGTTGACACCATCAGGACAAGACCTCCGTCCGGTAGTGGAGGCATTGTGGGACTGGGGTTTGCAATACGCAATGTGGCCGCCACGCCCAGGAGAAGTGGTCCATCCTGACTGGGCGGTGAATACGTTAGCGGCCTCGCTGAACAAGCGTGGCAGGAAATTGCCTAAGCCGATGAACTGGTTACTCAATTTCACGTCGGGCGGCCCCTATACCGTGTCTTTTGATGGTGCACGATGGTCAGCCAAAGAGGGTGATATCGAGAATCCCGATATAGTAGTAGCAACCTCCCCTGAAGCATGGGCAACGTTCCTCGCCTTGAAGCGAGAAGAGCGTAGACGGCATGCGCAGACCATGCAGATAGCCGGCTCATCCGAAAGTGTCGAGGAGTTCCTACGGACGCTCGGGGCAGGAGAAGAAAAACACGGCCAAATCCTGAACACTGAACCGGGCTGAAGGGTTCGACCATTTTGTATATCGGGCCCAAGTCGCAGTAGAAACACATTAGCACGGATTATCTCGGAGGCACTATGGAACAGATGGAAGAACATATCAAGGATACAGCTCTTGACATGGGATACGAGGCATGTGGAATCGTTAGGGTTTCGGCGATATGCGGTTTCGAACAGAAACTGAATGAAAGAATCGAGCGAGTTCCTGAGGCAAATCCATTTTACCAGAATTTCCATCGATTTGCCCATCCTGAAGCAACTCATCCGTGGGCGAAATCGATCATCGTCTGCGTAAGAAATCACGGGAAATACAAGGTCCCCAACAACCTGGAAGGCTTGATAGGGAAGAGCTATCTCTTTGACTATCGAACGGATGTGCTTTCGAAAGATTACTTGAATAGCCTTAGATTTGAAGTATACCTAAAAGATAACGGGCTTGATGTCGCCACCGAGAGGAGATTCGGCATTACAGCACTTCGCTGGGCAGCGTCGGAAGCCGGTTTGGGACTGATCCGCAAGAACAACTTCTTTTATACAAAGTCAGGGTCGTGGGTGTCTCTGGAAGCCTGGCTGATCGATCGGGAATTAGAATCCATCGAAAAGCCGACGATTAAACCATGTCCCGAGGGCTGCACTCTGTGTATGAAGAATTGCCCCACATCCTCCCTATCCCAACCTTACACGATGAATCCTTCAAGCTGTATATCCTTTTTAACAACGTTTGGGGGATCGGATTCAACTAAGGACATGTTCGGTACAAAGATCGGTAATTGGATCTACGGGTGCGACGTCTGCCAAGATGTGTGCCCGTTTAACAAGAATGTTCGCGGAGCAGCCGAGGAATTCCCGGGGCTGACCGAATTGAGCCAACATATCTCACTGGAGAAGCTTGTTTCGGCGGATTACAGTTTCTTAGAAAAAACGGTTCAACCTAAATTTTGGTACATCAGACAAAACGATCTTTGGAAGTGGAAGGTAAACGCCATCAATGCTATGGTCAATAGCTACGAGAACAAATATCGGGAATCAATCTTCGATGCCCAAAATGATAGCCAGCCCAATGTGAGGGAAATGGCTCAGTGGGCGATCCGAAGACTGGGGTTACAGTCGGTTAGAATCGCATGAGGAACGTAACTACCGCTGGGATTACCGTCTGCGGCCACACCTATGACAGATATCTTGGTATGATAAAAGATTTCCACGGGCATGTCGCCCCGGGTGTGGTTCTTGGCGGACTCATGTTAGACATAGCATGTAGGAACCTTCCGAAAGGGCAGTACTTTGACGCATTATCCGAAACCAGATCATGCCTTCCGGATGCCATCCAACTGCTCACACCATGCACAGTGGGCAACGGCTGGCTGAGGATTGTAGATTTGAGCAAGTTTGCCCTGTCATTGTTCGAGAAATACACTGGCAACGGAGTCAGAGTATTCGTCGACAGCCAGAAGCTTGAAAGGTGGCCTGAACTAAAGACCTTCTTTTTCAAGCTGATACCCAAGAAAGAGCAGGATAGCAAAGCGCTTATGGTTGAGATCCGTTTGGCCGGTACCTCAATTTTCGCCGTCGAGAAAGTAGTGGTCGACCTGGACTCCGTCAGATCATCAAAGCGCCGCGCGTTTGCTATCTGTCCAGGGTGCGGAGAAGGCTATCCAAAAGACGACGGCGACATTTGCATTTCCTGCCAGGGCAGGTCTCCGTATCTATCCTGTGTCAGGCGGCCTGATCAACCGGAAGGCGATGCCAATGCTTCAGATGTGAAAAGAATTTAGGAGGTTACTGAGAATGTCGTGGAAGAAAACTACCTGTGTGCTTTGCCCCATGAGCTGCGGCCTCGAACTCCTGGTTGAAGATAATCGTATCACCAAAGTCCGCCCGGACAAAGACAGCCCGGTCAGCGAAGGCTACATATGCCGCAAGGGTATGAACGTTGCCTTTCACCAGCACAATGCAGACCGGGTGCTGTACCCGCTGAAGAAGGTGGGAAGCAAGTTCGAACGCGTATCCTGGGACCAGGCAATCAGCGAGATTTCCGCAAAGCTCAAGCAAATACTTCTTCAGCATGGTCCGCGCTCCCTGGCCTCGCTGGCGGGCGGCGGAGAATTCAGCATTTACGGTGGAAGGTACCTGGTCCAATTTGTTCGCATGCTCGGCTCGCGTTATCAGTATTCGTCTGCCAACCAGGAATTTGCGGGCCGGTATTGGGCGCATGGACTGACATTGGGGAGCCAAGCATTGGAACTGCCCCCTGACTATGAGCATACCGAGATGCTGATGGCAATTGGCTGGAACGGAATGATGAGCCACCAGATACCCCAGGCGCGGAGAGTACTGACGAGAATCTCCAAGGACCCGGACAGGCTCCTGGTGGTAGTCGACCCGCGTCTGTCGGAAACCGCGAAGATAGCGGATATACACCTGGCGCTTCGTCCCGGCACTGATGCGCTGCTCTTGAAATCGATGATCGCCATTATCCTGAAAGAGGGACTGTACAACAGGGAATACATCCAGGCGCATACGGAAGGGTTTGATAAGATCCTGCCCTGGTTTGCCGGTTTCGATGTGGATGCCGCGCTTAGGGTCTGTGAATTGGAGTACGGCCTGGTCCTGAAGGTATGCCGCGAATTCGCCCGGCGCCGCTCCTGCCTGCGTGATGACCTTGGCCTGCTGATGGGCCGGCATAGCTCGTACTTATCGTACCTGCTGGTCGTGCTACTGGCCATCTGCGGCCGGATAGGCGTGACCGGTGGCAACTACCTGACAGGTGGGAGAATATACTCCGATCCCAATGATCCCGGAACATGGCGTACGGCAGTGACCGGCATACCAGCCATTGCAGGGATGTTCCCTCCCAATGTCTTGCCGGAAGAAATCGCCAATGACCGCCCGGACCGGCTCAGGGCTGTTTTTGTGTGCGGCGCCAATCCGTTGCGGTCTTATGCGGATACGACTGCGTACGAGGATGCGTTCTCACGGCTCGACCTGCTGGTAGTGACCGAGATGGTGATGAGTGAGACCGCTGCCCTTGCCCATTATGTCCTTCCCTCGAGGTCGGGATATGAATCATGGGACAGCCCCTTCAACCTTGTTCTTCCTTCCAAGCCCTACCGCCAATCATCGGAGAGTGCTGGGGAGTGTTCACTGGAATCCTACGTGCGGATGCGGCGGCCGGTGGTTGAGCCTGAAGGGGAAAAGAAAGAAGCGGGCGAGATCTACACGCTGCTGGCTGAAGCCATGGGCTTAATCCCCGAGTTTCCGCAATCGCTATATCAGGCCGCAGAAAGCGGCGACCTGAAGGCATACAGGGACGCACTTGGTGATTACGCGATGCAGGACCCGAAGAATGCCCGGAACCTGCCATTCGTCACGGCAAAAACCCTGGGCAAGGCAACGGGTTCAGCACACCTTGCCCTCTATTTCACCTCCCTTTTACAGAGGTCGCAGAGAAGGCAGGAAGAGGCCGCCAGGGCAGGATTCGCCGAAGGGCCGGACCAGGGGCTAGCTATATATGAGGCCGTAACAGGCCGCCAGGAAGGAGTTGCAGTAGGGATACAGGAAATAGGGGAAAACCTGAAGAAACTGGCCACAAAAGAAGGCAGGATTCAACTTTACTCCAGGGAGATCGAGGACTGGATAAAGGGGATCAACTCGGCCGAAGAAGAAGAGCGGCTCAAAGCTGATGCCAGGTACCCATTGATTCTGATGGCAGGACGGCATATGGACATGAATGCCAATACCGCTATGAGGGACCCTGCATGGAATACAGGCCGGCGGCCCTGCACGCTGGCAATGAACCCGGCGGACGCAGAAAAGCTGGGACTGGCTGACAGGCAGTTGGTGAGGGTCGTAACCGAGGCCGGTGAGGAGACAATAGAAGTCGAGGTGACCCTCGATGCGAGAAAGGGTCAGGTCATAATACCGCACGGGTTTGGACTGGTATACAATGGCGTTAAACACGGCGCGAATGTGAACCGACTGACAAAAAACACGAACCGGGACTTCGTTGGGACGCCCATTCACCGCTATATTCCCTGCCGCGTGGAAGCAGCATAGAAACGACGGCGAGAGGCCCCATTATTGTCTGAATATGAACATAGTTTGAAGATCGCGTAGCAATAATGATCGCAGCAAAACCAGCGTCCATCATCCTGTGCGGCGGCACGACGCGCCGTTTCGGCGGGAATAAAGCCAATGCCTCCGTTGGAGGCCGCCAGGTAATTGAGCGTATCTTCAAGGTCCTCGAGCCGCTTTCCAGCCGGATTATCGCGGTCACTTCGGGTGAAAACACTGACGTCCGCATACCGGATGGGGCTGTGGTTGTCGTTGACATCTATCCCGGAAGGGGACCCCTGGGAGGCATCTACACCGGACTTCTCCATGCACATTCCGACTTCGCCCTGGTGGTCGGGTGCGACATGCCTTTTCTTAATGCCGGGCTGATCAGCTTTATGTTCAGCCTGGCTGATGGGTTCGACGCGGTTGCTCCCCGGATTGGCGGCAGGTATATAGAACCGCTCCATACTGTCTATACACGGGCATGCCTGGCCAGGATAGAAAGTCAACTTAAAAGCGGGCAGCAGTCTATATGGCCGGTGCTTAGGGAGCTTAATACCCGGTATATGGAGAAAAAGGAGTACCTCCCGCTGGATCCCCGCCTTCTGTCCTTCTTCAATATCAACGTCCCGGAAGACCTCGAGCGCGCTAACCGGATAGCTGCCCAACTGGATACCGATATTGTCTAATGGGTACGTCCTGGCAGCAAACTCCATTGTAAGAATATACCGGATTAATTGGAGCTAAGATAATTATCTGGAGGGATGGTGGGCCATTCTGGATTCGAACCAGAGACCCCAGTCTTATCAGGACGATTCCCCTGTCGATTTGATTTCATCTCTTCTGGACCAGCTCGTAGGACTGGGTGAGATAGCGCGCCAACTTAAGCTTGCGTTCGGCTCCAACGGGCACCCAGCGGCGGAAGTCCGCAACATTATGGAAGCAATAGCCAGAGACCGAGGATAGTCTCTGCCTTTGTTGGCTGTCGGAAGTTCGAATCCATACGGTTGGGCCAGTGGTAATTTTTCAACACGAAAGAGTTGAGACATTTCTGGAAATTAGCCTCTCATAGTCACCCATCAGCTATCAGGGGAGTACGTAGAAGGGAGCTTTGCAAAGAGCAGAGGCAGGTACTACCTTTGACTGTGGCTGTGATCTAATATAGGCTAACAAGATTCCATGTACTAGAGCTTGTCAGCAGTGGTATCGTTTATCCAACATGGCAATCGGATAGGGAATCTTACTTCTCGAATCCTGATGTTACCCATTGCCCACCTATGCCCGGCTCTAGGTTTTACACAGGTCACGCAAATAAAGGATACCTTGCACGGTTTGTCGAATTTAATAGTTATGCCACGGCCAGCATATTCCTCAATAGTATTAAACTCACAAACCGGACCATGTTCACTATCGATCGTAACTTTCCATTCTTTGGGATAATCAAGGGTGTGGCCTGTGCCTTGCAGGAACGTTATTTCTTGAAATACTCTATCCCTACCATATTCTCTGCGCTTGCGCATATCTAAACAAAAATAATCGTTCTCCTTCTGTTCATCGGGACTTACCCAGAATAGAGTTTCCTTGCCGCGTCTTGTTTCTTCAAGAAAACTAGCTGTCAGTTCCCACTCGGAACAACTTGGCCATAAACGGTCTTGCAGGAACCAAAAAACTGTCAACAGGGTAGCGACTACCCCTACTAACACTACAGCCCCCACTTTGCAGACCTCCCATACAAGGGAACCAGCAAGGCCAAGAAATGCCCCCCAAAATAGCAAAGCCATCTGAGAAGTAACCCATCTACTGCGCATACTTCTAGCTCCCTTAGCTTTTGGGAGGATTGTAAGTTATCATACACCACAAGGCTGGCTCATGACAATCACTAAGTCCAAGCGCCGCTGTTTGGGAACCTGTAACTTTGGCGATTCCAGCTTCCGCCATCCTGACCGTGGCCCTAATTCCCCGATTCATTAGGTATTGAATATCCTCGCCAGATTCAGGTGCCCTATGACGCGCAATTTCTTCAAGTATAAGGTTTTCTTGAGCAATATATGTATGTCATTAACACAGAAAGGAGAATTTCATAAAGGAGAAATGTTATGATGTGTGAACGAAAATGGATCCATGTGTCTCAATACTCAGTTCGTTGCGTGTGATTTTTCAGCCCGTGCTATCAGTTATCAAGTATAAACGGAGTAAACCAATAATAACTTTTGGAACTCCGTACTCTGAAGATGATTATATGGGTAGAACTTGGTATATTCCTATTTCTAATGCCAGGACTGATAGGTGGTGGAAGGCGGCTTTCTGCCCAAACAAGGACGTTCCGAAATGTCATATACATGGTGATTTTACTCTTTGCGGCAAGTTGCTAAATACCTATGATTGGAAAGGGGACATAGCACCGATTAGTCTTCCGGCAAATTCAGAACCATATTTGCTGGAATGTATAAATAAAAGAGAAGGATATGAAAAATGTGGTATTGTGCCGGTTCCAATGAGTGATAATGAGCGTTTACCACTGTCAAGCATGCCTATTATCGTTATTTTCTCTGTTATAGAAGGTGGTATTATACTGGGTACTCACAAATACTACATCAAGAATATAGGTGTACATTTAGATGATTTGATAGTTTACGGCGAGGATCAAACTCCTGTGCTAGTGACATAGAAACATTCGGCAAAAACCGAGAGCGTGTGTTATGTGTCTCTTTTTCTCCAGGAAGCACTTGCAGAATGACCATCCGATCTAGACGACAGATTCACGTCAGCTTTGTCCAGCTTAATGCCCTCCGGAATCAGGTTGTCCACCAATACACGACCTGTCAAGAAATGACTGGCACCACCCGTTCAACACGCGTTCAACATCCGTTCAGTGCCTGTCAAGAAATGACTGGCAACATACGTTCAACGCCTGTCAAGACTGACTGTCAACAACCGTTCAACAACTAGCACAGTGGGCTTGGCACGGCGGTTAATCCCCTTCTCAAGATTGTCCCTTGAACAATTGTAAGGATTTGTGTTAATCTCTTATAAGCATGGCAGAGAAGTACAAGTCCATAGGGCTAAAAGAGACAGAATACGAGAAGTTGGCTGATGCTAAGCGGAGCTTCGAGCAACGGCTAGGGAGACCATTGGCGTGGCCACTATTCCTTCAAATGCTGGCAAGCATTCGTATCTTAGAACGAGAGGAACACACGATGCACCTGGAAGAGGATGAGCAGCCAATGACTGAAGCGGAAATGGCAGAAGCAGGTGTGAAGAGAGAACTGGGGATACCGATAATGCTACCGGAAGAACAAATTGAGGATATCGCCAATAGAGTGGCAAATAAGATATTGGAGAAGATAGGAAAACAAAATAAGGCAGCTCTCCCACTGGCAAGGCGCTGCCGGGCCTAGTGACCATAAGGAGGCTCTTATGACCACCAAGAGGAAACTAGCACGACAGGTACTACCGAATCAAATACTTCACTTCCCGCCGGACAGTCACCGTCCAGTAACCGAGTTTCAGTATCCCAACTATGGGATTCCAAACAGGCCGCTTGTCGCCATTCAAGATGTCCGGGCGGCTTTAGCGGCGGACGATCCCCAGGTCGCTCTAAATAAACTTGGCATTGTGTCTGCTGATTCTGGGGCCACGCTCAATGAATACCTGAATCACTGGACTGTCACTTCTTTCCACTACCGTTCCCTCATTGACCAATATATCCGGCCGGACCTTGGCCACTACCGTCTCAAGCAGCTTTCGAAGGACGCAATTACGGCATGGGTGAATGGCCTGAAGTCCGTGAAAAAGCCCACTGAGGGCTTGGCCGTTGGTACGAAAAGGCGCGTACTCCGGTGCCTGCACAAGGTGTTGGCAGACGCGGTCGAGGCTCACCGGATTGCCATGAACCCAGCTGACGGTGTCAAGGTGTTATCTGATGGCGATGACGAGGGCGACGTCAATCCATTTACAGAAGAGGAATTGGCTACCCTTCTGGAGGCGAATACTGCCTATCGTGACTACTACGCTGTTCTTGCCTGGACCGGGCTTCGCAGGGGTGAGTTGATCGGCCTTAGACGAAAGGATTTCCGACGTGATAGGGAGACAGGCAGTTACTTCCTGATAGTCGAACGGAGTTACGACGCTCGGACTCACAAGATGCGCGTATGCAAGAACCGCGAGAAGCGGCGCGTAGACCTCTGGCCAGACACAGCCAAGATAATCTCCGCCCGCCTGCGAGAGTCAGGCCAGCCGGATGATATCATCTTCGCTGGGAAGGCTGGGCGGCCGGTCAATCCAACGACTCTGACACATGCCATTCGAGACACACTTCCAGCGTTGGGATTGGCACATCATCGTCTGCACGACTTGCGACACACACATGCCACTATGCTGTTGGCTAGTGGGTGGGGTGTAGTCGACGTTGCAAACAGACTAGGCCACAAAGACCCATCCGTAACGCTCCGTGTCTACGCCCACTGCATTCCAGGACACCAGGCGGGCCTGATTGCTGCCAAACCGAACCTTGCAAAAGCACAGTCTAACGGCACAGTCTTCGAACCTAAATCCGAGTTGTCTAAGATCAAGTGGGCCATTCTGGATTCGAACCAGAGACCCCAGTCTTATCAGGACTGTGCTCTAACCAACTGAGCTAATGGCCCTAGAAACGCAGAGTAAAGTATATATTTTGCGCTAATTCAGTGTCAAGGACTCTGCACTCGTCGATCAGGTATTAACAACGACCGGTTTTCAAGTGGAATAGATTACTTTATCTTATATACCCACTTGAATTTATCGGGCTTCTCACCATACTGGATGCCCGTGATCGTATTATACAGCTTTAGTGCCAGCTTGCCGGTCTTGCCCCCGTTTATGGTGATCGTTTTGGTCTTATGCTTGATTGCACCAACCGGAGATATTACCGCGGCAGTCCCGGTGCCGAAGGCCTCCTTCAGCCTTCCGCTGTCGGCCGCTTTCATCAGCTCGTCCATGCTGATCCTGCGCTCGTTGACCTCCATTCCCCAGTCCCTGGCAATCTGAATGACCGAATCGCGAGTGACGCCCGCCAATATGGTTCCGCTCAGGTGCGGAGTGACCAACACATCATCGATCAGGAAAAACACGTTCATCGTGCCGACTTCCTCGATATAGTTGCGATGGACTCCGTCCAGCCAGAGTACTTGTGTGAACCCTTTCTTCTGAGCTTCATCAGCCGCGAAAAGGCTGGCCGCATAGTTGCCCGCCGTTTTAACCGCGCCGCAGCCGCCTTCCACCGACCTGGCATGCTCGACGGCGGTCACCAGCTTAACCGGGTTAAACCCTTCCTTATAATAAGCGCCTACGGGCGAAAGTATAATCATGAACTGATAGGTATGCGCCACATGGACGCCCAGTGTGCTGTCCATGGCAAAAGCAAAGGGGCGGATATAAAGGGAATAGCCCTTTTGTTTGGGTATCCACTCCCTGTCGATCCTTAGCAGATGCACCAGCCCTTCTAAGAAAACCTTTTTGTCAACAGGTGGTATGCAAAGCCGGTGAGCGGATAGATTAAAGCGGTCGATATGCCTTTCAGGCCTGAATACATTGATCGAGCCATCTTTGGCATAAAATGCCTTGAGGCCTTCGAAGATAGACTGGCCGTAATGCAGCGTCGAGAGTGAGGGGAATATCCTCATGGGTCCGAAAGGCACGATCTTGGGTGCACCCCAGCGGCCCTTGCTGTACGCCATTTTTAGCATGTGGTCGGTGAAGATATCTCCAAAGCCCAGTCCGGCGAAATCGACCTTGCTGATCTTGCTGCGTTTGATTTTTCTAACTTCAATAGCCATCTCATCACCTGTAATAATATTTGCTCCGGATTCCCCTGGGGAAGAGGGGACTCGAACCCCTACGCCTTGCGGCACATGATCCTAAGTCATGCTCGTCTGCCAGTTCCGACACTCCCCCACGAAGCTGTTTCTAATATAACTCATTTGCACAAAAAAGTTAATCGACCAGCTGAAAAGTTAACTAAACAGCTTCTTGACGAGTTCATATAGTCAAGAAGGCAGGGGTTATCCAGACGTACTATATTATTCTATCAAACGTGTTTAAGCAAATATAACGGCATGGATTTGACGTCACAGGGAGTTAACCAGTTTCTTACATCTTTAACCTGCAGAAATAGTAAGTTTGCCTACTATAGAGCTATCAGAGCGTTTTGAAATACATTAAAATTGTTCAGGGCATTCTAACGGAGCCCACTCACAAATATTTGACGAGTAAAAAGGTTCATCTGAAGAGGTCCCTTTCTTTTTAGCTTCGCCAGATTCAAGATTAGATTTTGAGACAAACTGAATCTCTTGTTTCATAGGATAATTTGAACATGGCTTTATATTATCGTAGAGCCATAGCCAGTAACAAATATTCTTTTTATAACACATTAAGTATCACTCTTACTTTTGTGACCATTAAAGGGCTCACGGCAAGAACTGAAAGTAAAAGTATGAGAGAAACTGTCTATTTCCCGTGATTTAATGTCTAGACCTCACTACTTTGAACGTAACAGTAACCATCATATTAGAACTGGATCGGTTTGCTGTGACATTTATATCAGCCTCCCACCATTGAGCGCATGTATTATACACCTATGCATAACAGATGGGAATAGGGAAAGTACGAAAAAGAATCGAAATAAAATTGTGAAAATAAAAGTAGACGAGGAAGCTGCTTCCTCGCCTACTTAAATCATTCAAGTTCAGTAAAATATATATGGCTTTCGATACCGGATACCAATCATTTAGCCTTATACTTCGTATTGATGAGATAGTGCTTCAAGCGATTGAAAAGATCGCTTCCCGGCATTTACTTAAGGTTGAACAGCTTAAAATTGGTCATCGTGAAATTTTCAGAAGGCGCCCAGTTGCCCAAAACTATGCCCAGTTCCCCTTGCCTAGACATGTTATCTGTGATGCTGTTAAGCTTACTGCCGTTAATGTAAAAATCCTGGTTATCCCCAGAGCAGACTACCTTCAGCTGGTTATATTCATTAGCCGGCTTGATAACATCCGAGGGAATCTCGGGCTGTATTTCCAGTTCCATGCCTTTGACGCCTCTGCTTATGTAATAGGTCCGGTTATCGCTGATGCTAAATCGATAGTAGTTCCCGTTGGCATCCAGCCGGTAAATCATTCCCATCACAGCCCCTTTCAGTGTTGAAGTCTTTCTGACATCGACTTCTGCTTCAAAATTGCTCAGTGACTGCGTGGTTTTGGGGTTCAGTACAATAACAGTATTTTTTCCAACTGACCATACGTCGTACTCGCCCTGCCCGTATGCTCCGCTCTTTGACGAATCGGCTTTATATACATACCATCCACTTTGGGGGTTATTGAAATCGTCCTGGAAAATAGGCGCTCCTAACTGAGTCCCCTGCGTCTGCTGGGGTGCACAACCCGAGATCAAACCAGTCGACACCGCAAGCAGGCCGAGCAATACATTCAGATAATATTTAGATTTATTCACGGAATTCTCCAGTCGTAAAAAGCTTGGTGAGCCGCCACGGGCTCGAACCGTGAACCGGTTGATTAAGAGTCAACTGCTCTACCAATTGAGCTAGCGGCCCAAGGGTTACATGGTAGCATTCGCTAATTAACTACGTCAAGCTAATTATAATACGTGATTCCAAGCTGAGCTATAATGTAGTTGCCTTGAAGAAGCAGTTTGAAATCCTCGACCATACGGCCGATATCGGCATTATTGCTTACGGGAGTGACGTTACAGAACTTTTCCAGAATGCAGCAAAGGGAATGTTGAGCCTGATTACTGACTTACGTTGCGTTGAAAAGAAACTGTTGAAAGAAATCGTTGTGCAAGAGCAGGATAGCGTCGCCCTCCTGGTCGCATGGCTAAATGGGATACTCTATGAGCTGGACACAGAACACGTTATTTATAAGGACTTTGACCTGGTTATAAAGGATGGAGACCGGATGACAGCCACCTGCTATGGCGAGGAACTGGACCTTCAAAAGCATGTTATGAAGCGTGAAATCAAGGCTGCTACTTACCATAATCTAAGCATCAGGAAGCAGAACAATATTTATTCTGCTACGATCATATTTGATATTTAACGGCTAGAGGAGAATGGCATGAGCCCCTGGCAAGGCAAAATAATACAAACGGGTGTATGCCGCTGGGAAATTCCACAGGACTACAAGGACGGCATGAAAGTGCCTGGCCTGATTTATGCTGATGAACGCATGCTTAGCGTTATCAGGGAAGAGGAGTCACTGGAACAGGTAGCTAACGTGGCTTTTTTGCCCGGTATCGTCGGCAGATCAATGGCTATGCCCGATATCCACTGGGGCTACGGCTTTCCCATCGGAGGAGTGGCTGCCACGCGGGTGAACGATGGTGTCGTTTCTCCTGGAGGAGTAGGTTACGATATCAATTGTGGGGTCAGGCTTCTGCGTACCAATCTGAGCGAGGAAGAAGTTAAGCCCAGAATTCAAGAACTGATCAATCACCTTTTTGTAAATGTGCCTTCAGGGGTCGGCTCCGAAGGAAAGATCAAGATAGGCGAAAAGGAAATAGACAATGTGCTCAGGCTGGGTGCCGAGTGGGCCGTCAGGCGTGGCTATGGTGACAGGCAGGACCTGGAGGTTACAGAGGAGAAGGGCTGTATGAATATGGCCGATCCTGAGAAGGTAAGCGGTAGGGCGAAGAAACGCGGCACGCCGCAACTGGGCACGCTGGGCTCAGGTAACCATTTCCTGGAAATACAGGTTGTAGGTGAAATATACGACAAAGAAGCGGCTGCCGCGATGGGGATCGATCGCATCGGCCAGGTACTGTTGCTGATCCATACAGGGTCAAGGGGGCTTGGCCACCAGGTATGTGATGATTACCTGCGAATTATGGGCGAATCTGTCAGAAAATACGGCATAGCCTTGCCCGACCGCCAGCTTGCCTGTGCGCCGGTTGAATCGCCAGAGGGACAGGACTATCTGGCTGCCATGGCCTGTGCCGCTAACTATGCCTGGGCGAACCGGCTGTGCATCGCTCACTGGGCGCGAGAATCATTTGTAAAGGTCCTCGGCAGGAAGGCAGAGAATATAGGCCTGGAACAGGTCTACGATGTGGCACATAATATTGCCAAGTTAGAGGACCATATTATTGAAGGCAAGAGCCAGAAACTGTGCGTGCACCGCAAGGGCGCCACGCGTGCGTTTCCAGCGGGCCAGGAGGGCGTACCCGCTAAATACGCCTCCGTCGGCCAACCCGTACTAATTCCCGGAGATATGGGAAGGTGCTCCTATATTGCTTTGGGAACCGAGAAGGCCATGCAGGAGACATTCGGCTCCACCTGCCATGGCGCAGGGCGGGTCCAGAGCAGGGGAGCAGCCAGGAGGGGGCAGAGCGGTCGAGACGTGGCGGCAAACCTGGCCGCCAGGGGCATCTACGTCAGGACAGGCAACATGGGATCGCTGTCGGAGGAAGCATCCTCCGCCTATAAGGATGTAGATGATGTCGTTAATATTACGCAAGAAGCAGGTATTTCGCGTCGAATTGCGAAGGCCCTGCCCATAGGCGTGATAAAGGGTTAATCTGAAGCTGAAACTGCCGAGTTGAGAGCCGCATATTTGTGCTCTCAAAGGTAATCGTGTAAAATTTACCCAGAAATTTTTATTAAGGAGTGATAAACCATGGGTCTTGCAAGAGAAGTTGTGATTATCGACTATTTACGCTCCCCGTTTTCCCGCTCCCGTCCCAAGGAACCCGAGAAGGATTTATTGAATGGATGGAGAATGGATGAGGTATTGGCTCTTCTTTGGAAAGAGCTGATTAAGAGGAATAATCTTGACCAGAAAGTGATCGACGAGGCTATTGTCGGCACAGCCAATCCTGTTCTTGAGAACTTCACGTTCGGTGGCAAAATCCCCTGCTTTTTCGCTGATCTGCCCGTCGAGGTTTCCAGTCAGCAGGTAGACCAGCAGTGCGGGTCCGCTCTTTGTGGCCTCAGGACCGGTGTTATGGGTATTGCCAGCGGTTTTTCCGACGTTGCACTTTGCGGCGGCATCGAGCACATGACACACATCCCGATGGGCGGCGGCGGCGCCATCAAATTCCCGGACAAATTGTTTACCGAACCTCAGTATAAGAAATTCGACATCATGTTCTCGCTGAATATGGGCTTTACCGCTCAGAAGCTGCAGGAACTGTCGGGCGTCAGCAGGGAAACGATGGACAAATTCGCCGCGAGGTCGCATCAACTGGCTGCCAAATCCAAGGAATGGCTCAAAGGCGAGATACTGCCTGTAGAGATCACCCTTCCTGACGGCACCAAGCAGATGTTTGATTATGATGCCAACGTCAGGGCCGACACGACCCTGGAGCTGCTTGCCGGCTTAAAACCAGCTTATAAACCGGACGGCTCGATCACAGCGGGCAATGCTTCCCCCTTGAATGCGGGCGCAACCGCTATGCTGATCATGTCCAAAGATAAGGCCAAGAAACTGGGTCTCAAACCGATGGCCAGCTTCGTTTCATTCGGTATGGCCGGTGTCGATCCCACAATCATGGGCGCCGGACCTGTCCCCTCCAGCAAAAAAGCGCTGGCTTATGCAGGCCTGAAAGCCAATGACATCGATTTCTGGGAGATCAACGAGGCTTTCGCAATCGTATCACTCTATTGCATGAAGGAGTTCAATATTCCGGAAGCTAAGGTCAACGTACACGGCGGCGCTATGGCTATCGGCCACCCGCTCGGCGCCAGCGGCATCAGGCTCGTTGGAACCCTTGCCAGGATACTTAAGGAGAACAAGGGCAAATACGGTCTGGCTACCATGTGCGAGGGTGGCGGACAGGGTATCGCTGCCATCATTAAAGCTGAATAGTGTAATTTCAGCCCAAGTTGAAATGAAAGGGGACGGCCCGCCGGGCCGTCCCCTTTTTATTACATAGATTATAAAACTGAACTATCTCTTTGTCTTTTTATCTATCTTCAGCAGGAAATATTCCATGCTATCATACAGGGCCAGCCAGCTGGCCTCAATGATGTTAGTGGAGCTTCCAACAGTCCTCCACTGGACCTTGCCGTTGCCGGATTCGATCAATACACGCACCAGGGAACCTGTGCCGCTATTGCCTTCCAATATGCGAACTTTATAGTCAAGCAAATCCACCTTGGCCAGGCCCGGGTAAAACCCGAGCAGTGCTTTGCGCAAAGCAAAGTCCAGCGCGTTGACCGGGCCATTTCCTTCTGACGCTGTATGCATAAGCTTGTTATCTACTTTAACCTTGATAGTAGCCTCGGCCAGAAGTTGAGATCCTATTTCGTAAGCAGCGGGCTGGCGCCTGTGCCTTTCCACCACCACCATATAGTCGACCAGATTAAAGGGCGGCTTATAGCCCGGTTGGGATCTCAGTAGAAGCAACTCAAACGAAGCGTCGGCATCTTCATACTGGAATCCAAGGCTTTCAAGCTGTTTAATCTGCTCCAGTATGCGGCGTGCTTCCTTACCGTGCGGTTGAATAGGTATGCCCAGCTCTTTGGCTTTATAAATGATATTGCTCTTGCCCGACAGCTCAGATACAACTACCTTGGGATTATTGCCCACCAGGGCCGGGTCGATATGCTGATAGCTTTCCTCCCATTTGAATAAGGCTGAGACGTGCAGTCCGGCTTTGTGAAGGAAGGCATTGCCCCCCACGTAGGGCAGATTCGATGAAGGCGGGAGGTTGGCCACTTCGGCTACAAAGCGTGACACTTCGGTGAGATGTGTTAGCTGAGCCGCCGTGATGCATTTAATTCCAAGTTTGAGCTGCAATGCAGGGATGATGGAGCACAGGTTGGCGTTGCCACAGCGTTCGCCATAGCCGTTTATCGTGCCCTCTATATGCTCCACACCGCTTTCGACGGCGGAAAGCGAAACCGCGACGCCCATCTCAGTGTCATTATGAGCGTGGATGCCCAGCGGACAACTTATCTTCTTTTTGACACCGGCAATAATGCCAGCCGCTTCGGAGGGTAGGGTCCCCCCATTCGTGTCACAAAGTACCAAGCAGTCTGCTCCACCCTTGACTGCGGCGATAAGGGTTTCGATTGCATAGGGCGCGTTGGACTTGAATCCATCAAAGAAATGTTCGGCATCGAAAAATACGGTCAGGCCCTTTGATTTAAGCAAAGCGATGGATTCGCGAATGATTGCCAGGTTACTGGCGAGGCTGGTTTCCAACACCTGTTTTACCTGGCGGTCATGGGTTTTACCTACAATATTAGCGACTTTAGCGCCCGATACTACGAGTGCCCGCAGTCCTTCATCTTCAGTGACCTCGATATTAACCCGCCGCGTGCTGCCAAAGGCAACCAGAGTAGCGTGCTTTAGCTTCAAACCTCGCGCTTTTTTAAAAAACTCGGTGTCTTTGGGATTCGATCCGGGCCATCCACCCTCGATATATGTTATCCCCAGTTCATCGAGCTTCTGTGCGATCTGAAGTTTGTCGGATACCGTAAAGGAAATGCCTTCCTGCTGCGCGCCGTCTCTCAGCGTCGTGTCGTACAGATCAACATGCCGCATAACCATACAGCCTCAAAACTAGATTCTTTCCTCGATCAACTTGCCCATTTCGGAAGTTCCCGCCGGCTTCATGCCGTCGGTCATAATATCCCTGGTGCGATAGCCGTCATTCAAGGCTTTAAGGACTGCATTTTCCACAGATTGGGCCTCATTGTTCAGCCCCAGGGAATAATGCAGCATCATGGCCGCGCTTTTGATCGTGGCTATGGGATTGGCGATATTCATTCCGGCGATATCAGGGGCGCTGCCGTGGATGGGTTCATATAGACCGAAAGAGCGGTCGTCAGTGCCGGGTATGCCGGCCAGGCTGGCTGAAGGTAGCATACCCATCGAACCTGCCAGCACGGACGCCTCATCTGTCAATATGTCGCCGAAGGTGTTTTCGGTTACTATCACGTCGAAATATCCCGGGTTTTGAATAAAACGCATGGCACAGGCGTCTACAAGCATATGGTCCAGCTTCACCTGGGGGTAGTCAGCGGCGATTTCAGTGGCTATCTGACGCCATAGCCGTGATGACTCAAGCACGTTGGCTTTATCCACCGAGGTCAACTTCCCGCGCCGGGTCATGGCTATTTCAAAACCGACACGTATTATGCGGTCTATCTCACCCTCTGTGTAATACATGGAATCTATCGCCCTGCGTCCCCGGCTGTTGCTCCATCGTTTTTTCGGTTTGCCGAAATAAAGTCCACCGGTCAGCTCACGGATAACCATCATATCGACATTGCGTACGATCTCCGGCTTAAGCGAGGTGGCGTTCTCAAGTATGCTGAGCATTTTAACCGGCCTCAGGTTGGCGAAAAGGCGGAGCTCTTTGCGTATTGCCAGCAGGCCGTCTTCCGGCCTTACCGAGGCATTGGGATCATCCCATTTGGGACCGCCTACGGCGCCCAAAAGCACGGCATCGCAGCTGCGGCACATTTCCAGTGTTTCCCTGGTCAATGCTTCCCCGTATTTATCGATCGAAATGCCGCCTATCAACCCGGTTTGGAATTTGAACTGATGCCCAAACCGCCGCCCTACGGCGGCTAGAACGCGCTGCGCCTCGTTGGTAACATCGGGGCCGACACCGTCACCGGGCAGGACTGCAATATTGAATTTCAATTTATTTAGCTCCGGATATCTTCTTTTTAGTATGTTCCACCAGGCCGCCGGCATTGACTATTTCCATCATGAAATCCGGGTATGGCTTGGATGTAAAGCTCTTGCCCGTTGACAGGTTGGTTATCTTTCCTGTGGCCAAATCGACTTCAACTATGTCGCCGGCCTTTATGTTGTCCACCGCTTCCTCACATTCCAGTAGAGGCAAGCCAATATTGATAGCATTGCGGAAGAAGATCCGGGCGAAGCTCTTGCCTATTACGCAGGAGATGCCCGAGGCTTTGATGGCTACAGGCGCATGCTCGCGGGACGAACCGCAGCCAAAATTGAACTCTCCAACTATGATATCACCCGGTTCTACCCGGCCGATAAACCCGGCGTCCAGGTCTTCCATGCAATGTTGCGCCAGATCGGCCGGTTCCCAAAGGTTAAGATGACGGGCAGGTATGATGGCATCCGTATCTACGTTGGACCCATATTTAAAAACTTTTCCTTTGCGTGCCATTATGTGATTTCCTCCGGACTTGCTATCCTGCCCAGTACGGCACTGGCTGCAGCCACAGCAGGATTGGCAAGGTATATCTCAGATTTTACGTGTCCCATTCTTCCGACAAAATTGCGGTTGGTGGTCGAGACACATTTCTCCCCCTCGGCCAGTATTCCCATATATCCCCCCAGGCAGGGGCCGCAGGTTGGAGTGCTGACTACTGCTCCCGCTTCTATAAAGCTCTTGATAAGGCCCTCTTTCATGGCATCCAGGTAGACTCTCTGCGAACCGGGTATGATGATAGTCCTCAGATGCTTATCAACTTTTTTACCCTTGAGTATATGGGCCGCCAGGCGAAGGTCATCTATTCTTCCGTTGGTGCAACTGCCTATGACTACCTGGTCAATGGGGATATTCCCCACCTGGCTGATGGGCCGCGTATTGGAGGGAAGATGCGGGAAGGCAACCTGGGGCTCTATCTTAGCAGCATCGTATTCAATCACACGTGCATAGGCGGCGTCCGGATCTGAGCGGTATTCTGTGTATTTCCGCTTGGCCCTGCCCTTGAGATATTTGCGGGTAGCGGCGTCAACATGGAAAAGGCCTGCCTTGCCCCCGGCTTCTATGGCCATATTGGACATGGTGAAGCGTCCATCCATAGGAAGGGCATCGATGGCTTCGCCGTGGAACTCCATGGCGGAATAAAGCGCGCCGTCCACGCCGATATCGCCGATGATATAGAGGATAAAGTCCTTGCCCCCGACCCATTTGCCCGGCTTGCCGTGGAATACGAATTTTATAGTCGGCGGTACTTTCATCCATATCTCGCCGGTAGCCATAGCTATGGCGATATCGGTAGAGCCCATGCCGGTAGCAAAGGCGCCCAGCGCACCGTACGTGCATGTGTGGGAATCGGCCCCCATAACAGTATCTCCCGGCAGCACAAGGCCTTTCTCCGGAAGCAAAACGTGTTCGATGCCCATCTCGCCAACTTCAAAATAGATAAGCTTATGTTTGCGGGCGAAATCCCGCATCATCTTGGCCTGCTCGGCAGACTGAATATCCTTATTGGGACAGAAATGGTCCGGTACCATAACTATCTTGCCGGGATCGAAGACCGTCTCCACTCCCAGCCGATTAAATTCTTTGATGGCAATCGGGGCCGTTATGTCGTTGGAGAGCACCAGGTCGGCCTTAACGTTGATAAATTCTCCCGGGCTGACACTGTCCTTACCCGAATGTGCCGCCAGTATTTTTTCTGCAAGTGTCAAAGTAAATCGCTCCTGTAGATTATTATTATCCTTTTACCCTTGGAATACACAATACTATGACCGTAAGTAATGTAACTGCAACGGCGATGATGTAAAGTCCGACCCCGGTGGCAATTCCTATAGCCGCTGTTACCCATACGCTGGCTGCCGTGGTAATGCCTACGACTTTGTTTCCACCTACCCCGCGCAATATTACACCCGCGCCTATGAAGCCGATACCCGTAACCACACCTGCGGCCACCCTGGACGGGTCGACCGTGCCGCTGAATCCGATCACTGAGACCACAGTGAAAAGGGCTGAGCCCATGCAAATCAAGATGTGGGTGCGCAGGCCGGCAGGTCTCTTGGCCAACTCACGTTGCAAGCCTATTGCTGCTCCCAGGACGGCTGCTAGCAGTAAGCGTAATGCAGCTTCAATTTCAGGGCTCATTTTCCACCTGTTTCCGGCTCATTTTCTTGGTTGCCAGCAGCCTGTTAAGGGCATTCATGTAGGCTTTGGCGCTGGCTACGATGATATCCGTATCTGCGCCCCTTCCCGAATAGCTGGCGCCATCGCTTTCAATGCGAATCAGCACTTCACCCAGGGCATCTATGCCTGCCGTAATCGAGTTAACGCTGAATTCGGTAAGTTGATTTGGGACGCGTACCAGGCGGTTTATGGCTTTATACACGGCGTCCACCGGCCCGGTGCCCAGTGCGGCATCTGCCAGCACCTCTTTGTTCGGGCCGATCAGCCTCACCGTGGCCGTAGGCATGCTCTGGTTGCCGCAAGATACTCCCACGTGATCCAGGTGATAGACTTCCGATGATGTACGTATCTCCTCTCCTATCAGAGATTGGATATCGCGGTCGGTGATGCTTTTCTTCTTATCAGCAAGCTCTTTGAAAGCTCTGAAGGCATGGTTGAGCGCCTCCTCATCCATTGAATAGCCCAGCTCCAGCAGCCTCTCTTTGAAGGCATGTCTGCCGCTGACTTTGCCCAGAACCAGCGCGCTGGCCGGCATACCTACCGATTTGGGGTCCATAATTTCGTATGTCTTGGCCTTTTTTATAATGCCGTCCTGGTGTATGCCGGACTGATGGCGGAAGGCGTTGGCACCCACGATGGCCTTATTCTGTGGAACCACGAAGCCGGTCAAATCGCTTACCAGCCTGCTGGTTCTGTATATCTGCTCGGTATGAATATTGGTGGATATACGGAACTGGTCAGCCCGGGTGCGGATGGCCATTACCAGCTCTTCAAGTGCCGCGTTGCCGGCACGCTCGCCGATGCCGTTAACGGTGCATTCGATCTGCCGGGCGCCTTTGCGTACCGCCTCCAGGCTGTTAGCTACCCCCAGGCCAAGGTCATTGTGGCAATGTACACTGATCGCGGCCCCGGAAATGGTGGGTACATTTTTGATTATACCTTCGATCAGCCTGCCGAATTCAGATGGTATTGCGTAACCGACGGTGTCGGCGATATTTACGGTCGTGGCCCCGGCTTTTATCACTCCTTCCAAAACCTGGTAGAGAAACTTGATCTCTGTCCTGGTAGTATCCATGGGTGTGAATTCCACGTCACCACAGAGTTTACGGGCATGCTGCACCGAGGCAACTGCCAATTTCAGGACCTCAGCATGGCTCATTTTTAGCTGGTATGTTAGGTGTTCCTCAGATGTGGAAAGGAAGATATGTATCCTTCCGCTTTTGGCCTTTTTAATGGACTCCCAGGCCCTGTCGATAGCTTCATCGTTGGCATGGCTGAGTGCGCATATGGTCGAATTACGCACCTCTTTCGATATCACGCGCACGGCGTCAAAATCTCCCTGTGAAGTTATGGGGAAACCGGCCTCGATGATATCTACGCCGAGGCTTTCAAGCTGCTTGGCTATCTCAAGCTTTTCCTTGGAGTTCAGACTGGTACCTGCGGCCTGCTCTCCATCGCGCAAAGTTGTATCAAAAATGAGAACACGATCACCTTTCATATTCCACCTGCCTCGATTTATTTTGGGAAGAGAGAGACCCGCTATTTAAGCCAGGGCATCATAGAGCGCAGTTTTTCCCCAACGGTCTCTATTTGATGCTGGGCCCCTTTGCGTTTGAGGGCATTGTAGACAGGGCGGTTGGCCTGGTTTTCCAGGATCCATTCTCTGGCGAAACTGCCGTTCTGTATCTCGTCCAGAATCTCACGCATCTCATCTTTGACCATCTCGTTGATGACCCTGGGGCCGCGAGTATAGTCGCCATATTCGGCCGTATCGCTGACGGAATAGCGCATAAAGGCAAAGCCGCCCCTGTAAATCAGGTCGACAATTAGCTTAAGCTCGTGCAAGCATTCGAAATAAGCAATCTCCGGCTGGTAGCCGGCTTCAACCAGGGTATCGAACCCGGCCTGGATCAAGGAGGTAACGCCACCGCACAGCACAGCCTGTTCGCCGAAAAGATCGGTCTCGGTTTCTTCTTCGAAAGTGGTCTCGATCACGCCTGCCCTGGCGCAGCCGATACCCCTTGAATAGGCGAGAGCCTGTTCTTTGGCTTTGCCCGAGGCGTTTTGATACACCGCAATGATGGCGGGGGGACCGTTTTTCTCAACAAACAGCTGCCTGACCATATGGCCCGGGCATTTGGGGGCGATCATGGTCACATCGACGAAATCAGGCGGTACGACCTGGCCGTAGTGAATATTAAACCCGTGGGCAAACATCAAAGTCTTGCCCTTGGTCAAATAATCTGCAATCGACTCCTTATAGACTCTGGCCTGAAGCTGGTCCGGTACCAGCATCATGATGACGTCGGCCCTTTTAGCCACGTCTGCGGCGTCCGATACATCGAAGCCGGCTTTCTTGGCGGCTTTATATCCCTCGGTTCCTTTGGCTTCAGCGACAATTACTTTCATCCCGCTGTCCCGCAGGTTCTGCGCATGCGCATGGCCCTGGCTGCCATAGCCTATAATGCCGATAACCTTATTTTTTAATAACGCCAGATCCGCGTCTTTCTCATAATAAATCTTTGCCATAATCTCCTCCTTAAATAGAAAAATACAGTTAATATTATAATGAATTCAACACAATCCGGCTTTAACTACCAGTTGGGGAGTTCCTCTTCCTCGGCAGGAACGTGTTCCACAGCATGACGTAGAGGCTTGTCTTCTTCGATGGTAAGCGGCCCCGCCCCTCCACGCGGCAGGGCTATAGTCCCTGTCCTCGATAGTTCCCTGATGCCGAAACCGCGCAGCAACTCGATCAAAGTCTCTATTTTGTCCTGGTTGCCGGTTACCACGATAATCAGCGAGTCGGTGGCTACATCCACTATGTTGCCGCGGAAGATATCTGTGATCTGGATGATCTCACTACGGGTCGAAGGTGTGGCCTTTACTTTGATCATTGCCATCTCGCGGGCCACCGGGTTATCGCTGGTTATATCCGATATCCTGATGACCTCGACTATTTTATCGAGCTGTTTTCTTACCTGCTCGACCTTGGCGTCATCGCCTTCGACTACTATGGTCATGCGCGAGAGATGAGGGACTTCGATGCTGCCGACCGCAATGCTGTCGATATTGAAATTACGCCTTCTGATGGTGCTTGCAATACGGTTGAGTACACCCGGACGGTCCTGCACTAGCGCCACAAGTATATGTTTTCGGTTCAACTGAACATCTCCATTAAAGGTGTCAATCCGCTTATTTCTTCGTGCTTACTGTCGGACTGGGCATCTCCAGGAATTCCACAATTATCCTTCCGGGAGGAACGAATGGGTATACATTTTCCTCCGGCTCGACCACGAACTCTATCAAAAAAGGCCCTTTATGAGACATAGCTTTATGTATCGAGGGACGCACGTCGATCTTCTTACTTACCCTAACCGCCTCAATGCCATATGCTTCGGCGATCTTTACGAAGTCGGGGTTATAGAGCTGTGTCCCGAAGTAACGCTTGCTGTAGATCAGTTCCTGCCATTGGCGTACCATTCCCAGCCAGCCGTTGTTGAACACTGCTATCTTAATATCCAAATTTTCCTGGGCTATTGTGGCCAGTTCCTGGATCGTCATCTGGAACCCGCCGTCTCCGCAAAGGCACCAGACTGTTTCGTTGGGTGCACCGATCTTTGCGCCGATCGATGCGGGCAGACCAAAACCCATTGTGCCGAGGCCGCCGGACGATACGAAGCTATTGGGCTTGTCATAGAAGAAATACTGCCCGGCCCACATCTGATGCTGTCCCACGTCGGTACATATGATCGTATCACCCCTGGTGGCTTCGTGTATCTGCCGGATGATATATTGTGGTAACACGTTCTCGTGTTCCCTGATTTCAGTGGCCGGGTGCAGCGACCGCCATTCGTCCAGTTGGGAAAGCCAGATAATATGTTCGCGCTTTGTTATTTGCTTATTGAGCACCTGCAATATGTTCTTAACGTCTCCGACGATCGGTACATCTGCCGGCAGGTTTTTGCCTATCTCCGCCGCGTCGATATCGATATGGATTATCTGTGCCTCGGGTGCGAAAGTGCTTGTGCCTCCAGTCGCCCTGTCGTCGAATCTCATCCCGATAGCGATAAGCAAGTCGGAGCTATGTACCGCCTTGTTGGCGTAACCCATGCCATGCATGCCCAGCCATCCATAGCTGAGCACATGAGATTCGGGGAAACAACCTATGCCGAGGAAGGTGGTTACAACAGGAATCTGTGAATTCTCAGCCAGCTCTTTTAGCTCGTTGAAGGCGCGTGATACATTAACGCCTCGTCCGGCTATAATCACAGGCCGCTCTGCACTATTGATAAGGTCTGCGGCCTTCTTGATCTGCGAAGGATGGCCGAACAGCTTCGGCTTATAGCCCGGAAGGTCGATCTTTTCTGGGAAAACGAACTCTGTCTTGTTCTGGAATACGTCTTTAGGAATGTCCAGCAGTACGGGACCGGGTCTACCTGTCAGGGCCACATGGATTGCTTCCCTCACAGAGCTGGCGATGTCCTCAGTGTTCAGCACCAGACGGTTATACTTAGTGATAGGGACAGTTATACCAGTGATATCGACTTCCTGGAAAGCATCCTTACCTATGAAGAACGTGTTGACCTGGCCGGTGATGGCCAATACCGGCACGGAATCGAGGTAGGCATTAGCAATTCCGGTAACCAGGTTGGTAGCGCCCGGGCCTGAGGTAGCCAGACAGACCCCCACCTTACCTGTGACCCTTGCATAGGCATCGGCCGCATGTGCCGCTCCCTGCTCGTGCCTTACAAGTATGTGCCTCAATTCAGGATATTTGGGCAGAGTATCATATAAAGGCAGCAGCACACCGCCGGGGAATCCGAAGATTACCTCGACGCCCTCTTTAATTAAACACTCACATAGTATTTCTGCGCCGGTTTTCATCATCTGTGCAGTCCACTCCTCAATCCTTGAATACCGCTCCCTCACTGGCCGGGCCGACCTGTTCAATATACCGTTTGAGATAACCGCCTTTGATGCTGGTTTTGAAAGGAGGTATTTTTTTCAAACGTTGCCTGATCTCAGCATCGCTCAGCTTAACGTTGATCTTTCTGGCCGGAATATCGATGGAAATAATATCCCCGTTCTGTACAGCCGCAATGGGGCCCCGGTCGGCAGCCTCGGGAACGACATGGCCGATAGCTGCCCCTGTAGTCCCGCCGGAAAAGCGGCCGTCGGTTATCAGGGCTACAGTGCTATCAAGTCCCATCCCGCTCAATAGTGAGGTGGGAGTCAACATTTCTCTCATGCCGGGCCCGCCCCTGGGGCCTTCGTAGCGGATGACTACCACGTCGTCTTTCTTGACCTTCCCGGCCATAATGCCTTTTGTAGCATCCTCTTCATTTTCAAATACCCTGGCGGGGCCGGTATGCTTCATCATCTCCGGCGATACTGCTCCGCTTTTTACCACCGCACCCCCTGGCGCAAGATTACCGAAGAGGATAGCCAGCCCTCCGGTTTTGGAGAACGGCCTGGAAAAAGGACGGATAACGTCGCGGTCGGCCACCCTGGCATGGTGGTAGGTGCTGGATAGGGGTTTCAAGGTTACGGTCCTGGCTTCGCCGTTCAGCAGGCGGCTGATCTCGTGCATGACTGCCGGGATGCCGCCGGCCCGGTCAAGGTCCTCTATGTGGACGGCGCTGGCCGGGCTGATCTTGCTCAGGTGGGGAACTTTGTCGCTCAATTGATTTATCAGGGACAGAGGAAATTTGATTCCTGCCTCGTGCGCAATAGCCATAAAATGGAGCACCGAGTTGGTGCTGCCGCCCAGGGCCATGTCAACCATAAATGCGTTGGCAATGGATTCCTTCGTAATGATGTCCAGAGGGAGGATATTTTTCTCAAAAAGTTCTATGACCTGGCGGCCGGTTTCGCGGGCCAGGTGTAGCCTTCGCGAATCGGTTGCAGGTATAGTGCCATTACCGGGCAATGCCATACCGACTGCCTCGGTCAGGCAGTTCATGGTATTGGCTGTATACATACCTGAGCAGCTTCCACATCCCGGACAGGCTGCTATCTCGATTTGCTCCAATTCGGCCTCTGTCATCTTGCCCTGTGTCACCCTGCCCACAGCAGTGAAAACCGATATCAGGTCCACAGGCTTTTGCAGCCCGTTCTCGACCATATGGCCGGCCAGCATGGGTCCGCCGCTGACAAAGATGGAAGGCACGTTCAACCGGACTGCTGCCATGAGCATGCCCGGGACTACTTTATCGCAGTTGGGTATGAACACAAGAGCGTCAAAGCGGTGGGCTTCAGCCATGATCTCCACGGAGTCTGCTATCAGCTCGCGGCTGGGCAGGCTGAATTTCATGCCCGGATGGTTCATAGCTATACCATCGCAGACGCCTATAGTGTCGAACTCGAAGGGTATGCCGCCGGCGCTGAGAACACCGGTTTTGACCATATCTGCGATCGAGCGCAGGTGGATATGACCCGGCACTATCTCGTTGAAACTGTTGACTATGCCGATGAAAGGCTTATCGAAATCCCGGCTGCATACGCCTACCGCCCTTAATAGTGCGCGGTGTGGAGCCCTTTCGATACCTTTTTTGATACTGTCGCTTCTCATGTGATGGAATCCCCTCCAAACCTGGTTCGAATTGTATTTCGCATGGGCCGCTAAAATCAGGGAATATTGTAGTAAACTATCATAGGTAATTATTTATTGTCAAGAAAACTGCACTCGATTCCCGATATTTTATCTAAGCGGCGCTGGTGTCTTCCTCCTTCGAAGCCGGTCTCCATGAAAGGTTTTACGATTTCCAGCGCTTCGGGCACCGTTATGAAGTCGGCGCCAAGGCACAATACATTGGCATCGTTATGAAGCCGGGCGCGTACGGCAAGCTCCGGTTTACAGCAGATAGCAGCCCTGATGCCCCTGTATTTATTGGCGGTTATACACATACCAATGCCTGATCCGCAAATCAGTATCCCTAGCTCTGCCTTTGCGTTGATGATGGACTGCGCAACAAGGGAGGCGAAATCGGGGTAATCTACCGATTCTTTGCTGTCGGCGCCGAGGTCTATAACTGTGTGTCCCTTTGTCTTGAGAAAATCAGAGATTTTACTTTTGAGGTCGATGCCGCGATGATCGCTTCCAAGGGCGACTTTCATCTAATACCCCCTTTTTATTAAAGCCAGAATTTCCTTTTCTTTCATAATACCCTTTCGAACTATTGCGGGCGGCTCGACAGTCACATCAATGACGGTCGATTCGACTCCTCCCGGGCACGCCCCGCCGTCCAGAATGTAGTCGACCAGGCCATCGAGCTGTGCATTTACGTCGGCAGCCGTCAAAGTTGACGGTTTATCATGCAAATTCGCGCTGGTGCCCACTATTGGCCGTCCCAGTTCCATGATCATGGCCCTGACAACATCGTGACCGGGCATACGAATGCCGATCTTGTCGCCGCCGGCCAGCAGCAGGCTGTTGAACTCGGGATTTTTATTAAAGATTATGGTCAGGCCGCCCGGCCAATACCTTTTCATTAATAACCTTGCCGCTTTGCTCTGACTGTCCGTCAACATGTATGCCTGGCCGATCTCGGATATCAGCACCGGCAAAGCCTGGTTAAAAGGTCTTTGCTTGATGCGGTAGACCCTGGCGACAGCCTCGTCATTATATATATCGGCCCCCAGGCCATAGACAGTGTCGGTGGGGTAAGCCACTACCCCGCCTCCCCGCAATACGTCAACAGCCTGATTAACCTGTGCTAATAGGGCCGGAGAGAGGGCTTTGAATGCTGCTTTACTTTTCATAATTTGTGGCTGGGTCCTACAACAAATTGTACCTTAAATTGCTATATAATTTAAGTATGACTCACATTGGAATGGGCTTCCTGCGCTGTGATATACTTTGCAAATGAAGAAGGGTAAAGAAGAGACCGCCAGCCACCGCATAGCAACCACGGACGACGCCGAAGTTTCTGCTTATCTTGAAATAGCCAGAGAATTACAGGGTGTTCAGGCAGCGCCAAAGCCGGGAGAGGTTTTTCACGGCGTAAAAGAAGCGATCGCCATCATCGATTTTGGCTCCCAGTATAGCCATTTGATCGCACGCCGCGTAAGGGAATGCAATGTATACTGCGAACTTTTCCCTCATGATGCCCCCTTCAGACAGATCATGTCCATAAATCCCCGGGGTTTTATCCTCTCCGGAGGTCCTGCCAGTGTATACGAGAAAAATGCCCCGCTGACACCCGTAGGCGTATACGAAAGCCATCTGCCCGTCCTCGGAATATGCTACGGCATGCAGCTTATCACCCACCAGCTGGGCGGGACGGTAGCGCCGGGAACCAAACGTGAATATGGTCCGGCCGTTTTACACGTGAACGATGAAAAATCTCCGCTTTTTAAAGGCTTGCCCGAGTCGCTGGCAGTTTGGATGAGCCATGGCGACCAGGTCATCGAGATGCCCCCCGGATTCAAATCATCCGCATATACCGAAAATTCCCCCAACGCAGTGATTTCGGATGGCCGCAAAGCCTTCGGCCTGCAGTTTCACCCTGAAGTGGCCCATACACCGGAAGGCATAAATATTATTAAGAACTTTCTCTATAGGGTATGCGGGTGCAAGGGCTCCTGGACGCCCGGCAATTTCATCAACGAGAGCATAAATTCCATCAAGACACAGGTTAAAAAAGGCAAGGTTATCTGTGCGCTCTCGGGTGGCGTTGACTCCGCCGTGGCTGCCAAGCTGGTGCATGCTGCCATAGGCGACCAGCTCACCTGTATCTTCGTCAATAACGGGCTGCTCAGGCGCGAAGAGCCGGAGAGGGCCCTCAACACTTTCCGCAAAAACCTCCGTATGAATGTGCTGTACGTAGACGCCACAGACCATTTCCTCAATAAACTGAAAGGCGTTACCGATCCGGAACAGAAGAGGAAGCGTATCGGGCAGGAATTTATCAGGGTCTTTGAGAGGCAGGCGACCAAGCTCCGCAAGATTGATTTTCTTACACAGGGCACACTATATCCCGATGTGATCGAGAGCGCCACGTCGGAGACCAAGGCAGCCGCCAAGATCAAAACACATCACAATGTGGGAGGCCTGCCGGCCAAAATGGCGCTTACGCTGATCGAGCCTTTGCGATACCTGTTCAAGGATGAGGTGCGCAAAGTTGGTCTGGAGTTGGGTCTGCCGGAAGAAATGGTCTGGCGACAACCTTTTCCCGGGCCCGGCCTGGCCATCCGCATCATAGGAGAAGTAACCAGGGATAAGCTGGAAATCCTGCGGGGCGCCGACTGGATAGTAATGAACGAGATTAAAAAGGCGAAGCTGTACCGCGAGATGTGGCAGACCTTCGCCATTCTGACCGACGTGCACAGCGTAGGCGTGATGGGAGACTTCAGGACCTACGGATACCTGGTGGCGGTGCGGGCAGTTACCAGCCAGGATGCTATGACGGCAGATTGGGCCAGGCTGCCGTATCCCCTGCTGGCGACCATATCCAACAGGATAGTCAACGAGGTGCCCGGCGTGAACCGCGTGGTATATGACATTACCAGCAAGCCGCCTTCCACTATAGAATGGGAATAGGCCTGAACCTACTTGGATATGAAGATAGCTGCCATCGGTGACCCCCACGGCAACCTCGAGAAAACCCGAAAGATCCCGCTCAGCAATACGGACCTTATATTGCTGACGGGCGACCTGGGGCAGACCGACGTATTGCGCAAGCAAGCTTTGCAGTATCTCAGCATCCCCAAGCCGGGGCCGCAGGAGAAAAAATCCCATGCCGAAGGGTTCCGGCAGGCATTCCTGCAGGCACATGAGACAGCACTCAAGGTAGCCGTCTACCTGTCTGTCTATTGCCCGTTATTTATCGTACGTGGAAATGCCGACCTGTCGAACTACGATACCAGGAAATTCTCGCGCACGTTTGGCATAGAACTTCCCTTTCTATACCACGATCTGAGGGCAATTAGGGGGGTGCGGCTTATAGATAACCGGGTGGCCGATTTCTATGGCTTACGGATAGGCGGGATAAAATATTTCACGGATATTTGCTGGGCGGAGGAATTTGAACTTATAGGCATCGATAAGATAAGGAGAAGAGCCCAGCAGGATACAGAAAAAATCGGGAAGGTGCTGGAGCGCTTCGGGCGTGTCGATATACTGCTTACCCACGTGCCTCCCTATGGTGTGCTGGACAGGGTTGATTCCGCCTCGATACCGCCGCCCTGGATAGGCCGGCATGCCGGCAGCAAAACGGTCCTGAACTATATACAAAAACTGCAGCCGCGCTACGCATTCTGCGGTCACATACATGAAAGCGCGGGATTTGAGAAGCTGGGGAGGACGGAGGTTTACAATCTGGGAATGGGCGGCTATAAAATAATCGAGCTATAATTTGACAAAAAATTTATATCTAAATATACTTATGAAGCATGCTAAAAATTAGCGATAGTTGATTTAAGCATAATCTTGGTGTATACTCTGACGGCTTGGTGAGTACACCAGGCCGTTTTGCTCTTTAAAAAGAGAATAGTTAGTAATGATAAATGGTGTCTAGTGTTCTAGTTGCCGGTGCAGCAGAACATATGAGGCCGCAAGGTCTTGTGTTCATGCTGCTGTAAGTCAAAGATAATAAGGGCACAGGGCGGATGCCTTGGCGTTAACAGCCGATGACGGGCGCGGCACGACTGCGAAAAGCCCCGGTGAGATGTCCAGCAATCTTAAGCCGGGGATTCCCTAATGGGGCAACCCACCTGGTTTAATCACCAGATACTCTATATGAGAGGATACCAGGGGAACTGAAACATCTTAGTACCCTGAGGAAAAGAAATCGAATGAGATTCCCGGAGTAGTGGCGAACGAAAGGGGAACAGCCTAAACTTCGCCGGCTTAGTGGGCTTGAAACCTATGCCGACGAAGGGTTGCAAGGTGCAACGGATGGCGTTCAAGAGCCGTCGCAGAGTTACAAACTTTTTGCCTAGTCAAAGGTCCCTGGAAAGGGCCACCATAGCGGGTGACAGTCCCGTAGATTAAAGGCCAAAAAGCTCTGGTTGCATTCTTAAGTACCACGGGACACGAGAAATCCTGTGGGAATCTGGGGTGACCACGCTCCAAGGCTAAATACTGTTAACGACCGATAGTGAACCAGTACCGTGAGGGAAAGGTGAAAAGCACCCCGTTGAGGGGAGTGAAATAGTACCTGAAACCCTGTGCTTACAAGCAGTCAGAGTCTGGATTTATCCGGATGATGGCGTGCCTATTGAAGAATGAGCCTGCGAGTTGATTTATGTGGCTTGGTTAAGTGATTTTAATTACGGAGCCGAAGCGAAAGCGAGTCTGAATAGGGCTATTTTGGTCGCATGGATCAGACACGAAACCGTGTGAGCTACCCATGGCCAGGGTGAAACCCAACTAAACTTGGGTGGAGGCCCGAACCCGTAAGCGTGGCAAAGCTTTGGGATGAGCTGTGGGTAGGGGTGAAATGCCAAACGAACTCGGAGATAGCTTGTTCTCCCCGAAATGCATTTAGGTGCAGCCTCAGGTAAATAACTAACGGAGGTAGAGCTCTGAATGAGCTAGGGGCCGTGAGGTTACCAAACTCAATCAAACTACGAATGCCGTTAGTCTTATCCTGGGAGTGAGACCGCGCGGGATAAGCCGCGTGGTCGAGAGGGAAACAGCCCAGATCATCAGCTAAGGTCCCTAAGCGTGAACTAAGTGGTAAAGGAAGTGATGTCGCTAAAACAGCCAGGAGGTTGGCTCAGAAGCAGCCACCCTTTAAAGAGTGCGTAACAGCTCACTGGTCGAGTGATGTCGCGCCGATAATTTAACGGGGCTCAAGTTCACCACCGAAGCTATGGATCGCGCAAGCGATGGTAGGGGAGCGTTGTTATAGCGGTGAAGCTGCGGCGTAAGCCGTGGTGGAGCGATGACAAGCGAGTATGCAGGCATAAGTAGCGTAAAGGCATGTGAAAAACATGTCCACCGGAAGTCTAAGGTTTCCTACGCAAGGTTAATCCGCGTAGGGTTAGTCGACCCTAAGCTTAACCCAAAGGGGGTAGGCGATGGATAGCAGGTCAACATTCCTGCACCACCAGGATATCGTTATCAGCAAAGGGGGGACACAGTAGGATAGGTTGAGCGTACCCATCGGACATGGCGCGTTCCTGATTCTAGGCGTGTTGAGGCAGGAAAATCCACCTCGACGTCAAGCTGAGGAGAAGGGGAAGATGAAGGGCAACCTGATTCGACTCAATCGAGTTCACACTGTCCAGAAAATCCTCGTTGCGAGATATCTCGGTGTCCGTACCGCAATCCGCCACTGGTAGACGGGGGTAAGTATCCCAAGGTGTTCGAGAGAACTCACGTTAAGGAACTCGGCAAATTAACCCCGTAACTTCGGAAGAAGGGGGCCCGCGCAAGCGGGGGCACGAAACCGGCTCAAGCGACTGTATAACATAAACACAGGTCTCTGCCAAAGCGAAAGCTGAGGTATAGGGGCTGATACCTGCCCAGTGCCGGAAGGTTAAGGAAAGAGGTCAGGGGTAACCCGAAGCTTTGAACCGAAGCCCCGGTGAACGGCGGCCGTAACTATAACGGTCCTAAGGTAGCGAAGTCCCTTGTCAGGTAAGTTCTGACCCGCACGAAAGGTGTAACGACTTGAGCACTGTCTCAACGTGAGACTCGGTGAAATTGAAATGGGGGTGAAGATGCCCTCTACCCGCAACTGGACAAAAAGACCCCGGGAGCTTTACTATACCCTGGTATTGGACTCGAGCTGAGCTTGTGTAGGATAGGTGGGAGGCGTTGATGTCGGGGCGTCAGCCTCGGCGGAGCCAACGGTGAAATACCACTCTTGTTTGGTTTTGGTTCTAACCTGCCGAAATGGTGGGGACAGTGCCAGGCGGGTAGTTTAACTGGGGCGGTTGCCTCCTAAAAGGTAACGGAGGCGCCCAAAGGTCCCCTCAGCACGGGTGGAAATCGTGCGTTGAGTGTATTGGCATAAGGGGGCTTGACTGCGAGACCTACAAGTCGAGCAGGGACGAAAGTCGGGCAAAGTGATCCTACGGCTCCACGTGGAAGGGCCGTGGCTTAACGGATAAAAGCTACCCCGGGGATAACAGGCTTATCTTGCCCAAGAGTTCACATCGACGGCAAGGTTTGGCACCTCGATGTCGGCTCGTCGCATCCTGGGACTGAAGCAGGCCCCAAGGGTTGGGCTGTTCGCCCATTAAAGCGGCACGCGAGCTGGGTTCAGACCGTCGTGAGACAGGTCGGTCTCTATCCGTTGTGGGCGCTGGAGATTTGAGGGGAGCTCTCCCTAGTACGAGAGGATTGGGAGGGACGGACCTATGGTGTGTCAGTTGTCGCGCCAGCGGCAATGCTGGGTAGCCATGTCCGGAAGGGATAAACGCTGAAAGCATCTAAGTGTGAAGCCCACCTCAAGATGAGATCTCCCACTAGTTTAACTAGGTAAGACCGCAAGTAGACCACTTGCTTGATAGGCAGCAGGTGTAAGCGCAGTAATGCGTTGAGCTGAGCTGTACTAATGGTCGAGGTCTTTGACTTACAACAGTATGAGCACAAGACTCCAATAAATTCATTGCTGACTAAGTATGCCGCGGGGTGGAGCAGTGGCAGCTCGTCGGGCTCATAACCCGAAGGTCGCAGGTTCAAATCCTGCCCCCGCTACCAGGAGTATTAAAAAGCCGGTTTCTCATGAAGCCGGCTTTTTCGTTTCTCGGCGTAATAACCTTTCAGGTCTACTGTCCAAAATAGCAGGGCTATCACAGTCCGATAGGCAGCTATTAGGCTCTTTAATTCAGTCTAAGCCTGCCTCAATTCTTGCTGCTCCTGCTGATGGAATTCAGGATTGGCAAAATGAGCTTCATATCAGGGGACTGTCACAGCACACTATTGACCTCTATTCAAAAACGGTTAGAAAAGTCATCCAACAATACCCAAATCCCACAAATCAGACTGTCAGGTCATATCTAGCAGATCGCCTGGTAGCTGTGTCTCCAACCAAAGTAAGGAATGACCAGAAGGCATTAAAATCATTCTTCAATTTCCTAGAGGAGCAGGGCTTGTGGCTGGACAATCCGGTCAAAGGCATGAAGCTTCTTAAGATAGCCAAAGTAATAAGGCAAGCTCCGGATAAAGAGGATGTGGATAAGCTTCTCAAAGCCTGGCGTGGATCAAAGAGACGGTTAAAGGAAAGGTTATTGATCGCTTTGTTTGCTGACACAGGGATGAGGTTATCTGAAGCTTGTTCAATACAGAAGCAGAACGTGTCTATTGATCGACAGGAGATCAAAGTATTAGGCAAGGGAAAGAAAGAGCGCATGCTGCCTATATCGCCATCTGTGATCGATTTACTCAAACAATACCTGGCCACACAGACCAGTAGTAGCATATATCTCTTTCCCGCTAATAACGTCACTGGCTATCAGAGCAACAGGATTATTGACAGGACATTCAGACGGTTGTGTCAAAGACTAAATATAAAGCCGATCACTCCACACGGCTTGAGGCATTACTTTGCCACGTACGCTCTAAGGAATGGAGCCAAGCTAGAGGTTATATCCAGGATTCTGGGTCACGCTTCGGTTGGTATCACAGGTGATGTATATCGTACCGTTAAGCAGGATGAAATCAGGGAAGAGCATACCAGGTTCAGTCCGTTATCAAATAGTGGCTAGGTACAGCATAAGATCAGCATTGCTAAATGCATGAGGGCCAGAACATGCTATTGAGATTAGTTAAAGACACCCCAGTCTTCTTTATAAGCCATACCATCTTTCAAAACCATGGAACGTGATACCACTTTCCTAGTTTTATATATCTTTGTAAACTTACTGATCTTCGTTGCAGGTATAATCCATGACGAAGGGCAAAACAAAGGATCGCTAATCCTGTTTTCATAAGTTACGAGAACGTAGTAATGCCGATTATCTGTTTCTATCACATTGTCGGCTGGCCAATCATAGCGGCCTACTAAACCCTTTACATCTATAGTAACTATGTCATGCTCGGCCTTATCAACAACTATATCTACTGACTTCTTGTTACCCAACGTTAGATACGCATTAATACCAAGTCTGTATAACGTGGAGAGAACATAGAATTCGGCAGCAAGATTGGTGTTATAAGTGCTCGATTGTGCCCCTCTTGTCTTATGCCCGAAACTGCTTTGTCCATTGATGCTATAAGTCTTATCCTGTGCGTGAAAATATAGAAATCTGGGCATCCCGGGGTAGTGCTTAGCAGAAGTATGATTCACAGTGCACCCAATAATATCCGCTCTGAAAGAAGATTCATTTACTACCACATTGGGATATTTTTGCTTAATATGGTCCATAATCTGCCTCGGTTTTGCAGTTCCTAAGGCTTCTACGGCCTCCCTAATCATTTGTGCATGTGTCATGCCTGCCATAAGAACCTCCTACATACCTTATTGCAAGAAGACTTGACCTGGTATTGATCCGATATTATCGTAGTAAACTAGTTCTTCTTACTTACGTATGACCGAAAGTTGTCTTCCAGTGTCTTCATAGTATCACGAGGTATATTGCCTCTAAATACCTGGCCAGACGATATTGTAAAATAACCACACTTCAAATCCGATGGCTTCTTCCCTGCGTTGTGCAAAGCTCCATATAGGTTATTTTCATTTGAAAACTGGGCAATAGACTTTCCAGCTTGTAATTCATAAGGAAATGAATATGTACCATCCGGCATTATTTGCAGTTTGCCATCAGCCCTTGATTTGAAATAGAAACCGAAAGTTGATAAAGTTGCCGTCCTATTGTGGGGATTCTTTGCTTCCAAACTTATATTCAAATCTTTTTGATTAACTCCGGGCACATTAATCAGCCGTGCAAAAGACACACCCACTTTGATCAAGGGACGATCCAAGTACCACCGAATCCATTGAGTCAACACCACGGCAAGCAGTGTAAAGATGCCTGCTGCTGCGCCACCTCCGAAAGCAGCCCAAAACACACTCGATGCTGTGTCCATAGCTTTTGTGCACGATTATAGACTCCCTATGCAGCTAACGCAATGCATTGCCGTCACAGCCTGCCTCCATTCCTTTATATGCCGATTAGCCCTGTCGTATTTGGCCTTAAGATGACCGAGAAACAGCCTTACGCACTGTGTCGGCATAATTCTACTTATTAACCACACGTGGCCTGAACTCGGTTAATCTACAGACCTTGCCTCATATTTACGACCTAACGTATCCAGCGTAAAAATCCCATTCTCAGGATGTACAAAAAGTATCATTAAGGCTTGACAAGTATCTTCAAGTATCATAGAATACCGTTATGGCAGACAAGTATTACACACCCGAGCAAGTTGCAGAACTATTACAGGTAAATCAAATTACAGTCCGCCGTTGGCTTAGGTCTGGCAAGCTGAAAGGGTCTAGATTAGGTTCTCGACTTTGGCGAGTCAGCCAGAAACAATTGGATGAGTTCTTAGGAGAGAACCACAAAAAGTAGGTCGGAGAATCCACACTAGGTAACAGGCAGTTATTCTCCACATCTAGTAACCTGTTGAACTTGCATTGAAGGTTCCATCCCTAGCACATACAACTTAGGGAAAAGTAGTTTGAGGTTTATGAAGTGTCAAGCAGTATTGTTTATATCTTTCAATATTTATTTGGGTCGGAGACGGGTTACCTATGTCTCGGCAGGATAAAGCGGCCGGGTAAGGGTTATAAACAGGAATTCTTTCGTTATCCCGAAATCCTAGAAGATATCGACGAGTGGGTTCAGGATTACCAGGGCTACGACCTTTATTTCTGTCCACACCTCTTATTTAATCCGAGGCGTAAAAAAGAAGAAGCCGGCACGAGCCAGATTGTTTGGGCGGATCTGGATGATTGCAGTCCTGACAAGCTGGGTAAGTACGGCGAACCACTACCAAATATTATTATCCAAACCAGCCAAAGCCACTATCAAGCATACTGGAAACTCAAACTTGCCCGTACTCCGGCTGTCATAGAAGACCTAAACCACAGGATATATGAAGCTTATAAATTGCAAGGCTGCGATTCTTGCTGGGCACTAACTCATATGATGAGGCTGCCCTATACCTTAAACCACAAGCGTGAAAAACCATTTAAGATGAAAACGATAGTTGATTGGGGGTTTTGTAGCCGCAAAGCCCTAGATGGGAAATTACCTGCCTTAACAACTAACAAGTCGCAGATTAAAGCCATTGATACAAGCGAAAAGCCATTTTGTAAATTTAATGCCAAACAGATGCGAATGTATGAAAGGCATATATGGTTCGACCCTATCCCACAGGGGAAACGGTCAGAGCGGATATTTGAACTGGTGAAACTAGCTGTAAATCAATTGCAATGTAATGACTCCGGGGTAATAAAGCTTTTAATGGAACACCCAGTATTGATTGATAAGTTTCCAAACAAGAAGGATAGGTGTGATGATATTACACGATGCTTAATGAAACTAAGGATATAATGATGAAAAATATTAAATCCGAATCTAAAAAGATAAATGATGTATGGGATAAAACATTATACGTAGATACGCTATCGGAATTTAAACCGGAGAGACTTGATGCATTGGATTACCAGTTCACATTGTCCGTGGAAAACGATAATAAGGATCAAACTGTGAGGTTGTTCAATTTTGACATCCCACATCGAGGGCCTTGGTCGGTGGAGATGGTAGTCAAGGAGGATGGGGAACCCTTTTGGCATGACGTGGTTCACCCGCAAAAACAGTCGGAATGGCAGAAGCTCTTTAATAATGACACAGAGATTAATAGCCCAGAAGCGGAAAAGTTTATGCATGCACTCATACATTCCTACAATAAGGCACAGAAGGCTGTAAAAGACCTTTGCTATGAAGATATGTCGGGTGAAGAATCACTTGACTTGGACAGTCATCCCTTACCGGAACAAATCGAAATAGTGCCTAAATTTGCCATGCAAGGTGGCTACACTATCTTGTTTGGTGAAGCAGGGGCCGGCAAGAGCCTTCTAGCACATAATATCGGCCTTCGTGCCGCCAGCGGTACGAGAAGCTTAAATCCGGATGATGAAAGGGCGCCGATGGTTGTTCACTACTTAAGCCTGGAAATGGGGTCGGTTCAATTTAGGGAAAGGCACAACAAACTGCTTGAAAGTTATCCTGAAATAGCACGCAAGAATTTCTTCTTTATTACTCCCGATAGCCTTGATTTCACCAATCCACGTGAAAGGTCGAAGCTATATAACACGCTAAAGAAGAGGGGCACAAAACTGCTGATAATAGACTGCCACAGCTTTTGGCTAGGGGGAATAGATGAAAGCAATAACTCGGACATTAATAATTATATCGTCACCCCCTTAAAGGATATTGCAGACAAACTGGGACTGGCTATTATCTTGATTCACCACTCAGGGTGGAGTGATAAGGACCGTATCCGTGGGGCTAGTTCCCTGTGGAATGGTGCCGAAATAGGCATCTTCATGGAGCCAGATCCGACTGATATTAACCGAACAGCGATCAGCTTCAAGAAATGGCGGCCAACCTCAAAAAGGAGGCCAAGAGCTATCTGCTACGCTTATGATCCTGAAAAATACACGATGCGGGTAGCAGGGGAAGACAGCTATGTCAATCAGCTTAAGCCCGGTTCGCCCGCTGACGTGAAGAAGCAGATCATGGACTTGGCTCACGTGCAAATGCGCCAAGCGAGGAATAAGCTTAAGACCCTATTGGCGCAGGGTTATCTATACCAGGATGGCAACGGTGTCATCAGGATTCCTGACCATGCGAAGCGGGATGATCCGGAACCACAACCTGCCACGAAAAGAGCCTCAGGGAAAAAGCATGCAAGGCCAAAGCGAAAATAGCCTGTGAACGTCTTTTGGCAATGCAGATCGGCAATTTGCCAAATTGCCATTGCCAGCGATCCTGTATGAGGGCATTGCCAACTTAGGGCAAAACAGATTCGAAAACTGGCAATGGCAATGCTCCTATATATAGGTAAAAATAGGCCAGTAGAATTGCCAAATATTACCAGTCCTGTGTCCAGTTATTAATACCCCCTTTTCTCGCCTGTAAACCTATTTTTCTCGGCGAAAAATAGACCCTTAAGCAGGTATAACTACCTTTCTCGGCGCGAAATATAGTGGCGCAATACTGGTGCAGGTATTGGTGCGGAGTCAAGCGTATCTCGAACCTGAATTTAGTGCTGCGGCGACTGATATCCGGCGTTTTCTGCGCCAATGCGCCACCCTTTAGGCCCGTAAAAACGGCCGTTGACACTGTGCAAGAAGCTACTTCCGAAAACCTCGAATTCGAAATAGACCTATAACCTGTGAGTTATAGTCCCGATTGATATAAGCGACCCTTTTATTACCAGATTGAGATGATTAAGAAGGCCAAGAGAATTGGCGCTAGCGAGACAGGAATTCGGGTTTCTGGGGTAGAACCAGAGCCGATTTCTTCTTGGATAGGCGTTTAGTTAGTTGGAGACTAGTTAAAAAGGCCTCTAATCACCCGGAAAATCCTTGATGCAAGTATTCCGGCAAGCTCACCTATCATTAAAGAGGGCAAAGAGTCCAGTAAACGCTGGATGATGACATTTGCCATTGTCTGGACAACCTGTGGGTCATGTTCAAAACCCAAACCCAAAATAGGGAAGATCATGACGAGGAAAGAAATGCCCCCAAAGATAGCCCAAGGATTAAATCCCCATATAGCATTAATTATCAGACCAAATAATGCTGCGATGACAAGCAAAATAAAATTAATCTCCATAATTATTGCTCCTCTTATTTTGTGGGAAGGAGGTAGGAATCTCCACGAGCAAACCGGCTTCGGGAATCGAGGCTGCACTCCATGCATTGCGTTCCTTTACGAGGTTGATCGAACCACATTTCATTAGATTGAGGTCGCCAGCGTAAGAATTTCTGAACCACTTTTTCATTGAACATCCCCGTCATGGCAAAGAGAAAATAATTCGTGGCATGAGATGTTGAAATTGCATTCAGTGTCATGACACTTGGAGCCGAAATCATGGGATCATTCACATATTGCTGTGCTCGTCGCTCCTCAGCACTCTGTGCCTCCTCTTGTAATTTGGAAGTAGATATGAGTCCATTACACCAGAGGCAACCCTCATCAGGTGTTACCGGACGAGACACACAAAAGATATCAGTTATTCTTCCGGTGTTTGTTTCTGCTAGGACTTTTGCCCCGACCTGTATTCCTGGTATCAGGTATTGATGAACCAAAGCATTGAAAATAAGTCTGGCCTGCATGGTATCCGCTGCCAAGAACAGGTAGTCACAGTCAACGAATTTATGAGCGACTGTGTTCTCGACGATACTCCCAAATATTGCATCTATTATGATTTTAGAATTAGCTGCTTCCGCTACTCGTTTAGCGACAGCTACCTTTTTTGCCTTGTTTTTTACGTCAAGATCGGTACTACCAACGACTCTTGGTTTATTGGTAGGGTCAATGTGGTCTGGGTCTGCAATCACAATATGACCGACCCCGAGACGGGCTATATGCTCAATTATCAAAGAACCAGCACCACCGGCTCCAATGACTCCAACCTTAAGCTTCGACAGCATGTCCTGTCCCCTGTCACCGAAAATTCTGCATTGGCGTTCATAAGGTGCATCTGCATGTGTGCGGAATGAAAGAGGTTGAGGATATATACGTTGGACTGTCGTGCCGATTATAAGAGTCTTAGCAATGGTGGCTCTTTTCCCATCTGGCAGCCAAATATCGCCAGCAATTGCATTTTGCGAAGTGACTATTGCGCCAACCGGTTGTCCCCCTACAATATCTCGCAAAGCTGGATAACCTCGCTCATGAGATGCCAAGTCCGTTAGTGAGAATCTAACTGAATCTGAACCGCCATGGCAGTGGACAGCGAGATAAGCAAGACGTTGTTCACGACAATACAATATTTTATCTCTAATAAAATTGGCTTTGAGCATGCGGTAGCCATATTCCCCTTGAACGTAGTCTTCTCCATCCTTAGCCACAAATAATTCTCGGGCGAGCAGTCGATCTTCTCTGGATGTTTGAACTACGCCTGCGGTAATGACTGCTCCGTGTTCCTCGTCGTCACCCGGGAACAAATGCTCTTGGAGTTTAGTCCACAGGGATTGCGGCATTACCAGTGTCCATGATTTTGTTATTCGTGATTTCTTAACCATTCAAGTACCTTCAACAGTTTAAGTATCGCAGTATCCGTAGCTGGGTTTAGATTGTTCGACCGTCTTGAAAGTTGCACAGCTTGCCGATTCTCGAAGTTATTCGAACCTGTGCCGCTGCCGAGAGGCTTGCCGTCCACGCGTGACAAATCCGCACGAACGAAGTGTGGGTATACATCTGCGTATGGGTATTGGAAAGTGATGTGGAAACCAATCCATGTATTCGGCTGTATGTAAATAGATGATAGCGAAATGCTTTCCAATATCACGAATGCTCCTCCCTGATCATCAGGACGCAATATCACCTCGCTATCAGGAAACTGCGCCCTGATTTCCTCGATTGCACGTACAACCGCTGGTTTTAATTGATCAGGAGTTGTCATCATTTGCTATTGCCACAAAACGGGATTTGGGATGGACTGTTACGATCTCGCTGTCACCGATGGTTTTGGTGTGATTAATTCCCGTCTCTTCATATAGGACAAAGCTTAATTGGATGGACACACCTTGCGCAATTGATGCTTCCTTGATTTCAAGCCCAGTGATGCGTGGTCCTTGTACATTGACTGCATGTTCATTTACCACAATGGCAACCATATGGTGTTCCGGGGTTTCATGCTCGCCGTGTTCGTTGTTTTTTCTTTTCTCTGTATCCATAAATATACTCCTTGTGTTGGCGACTCAAGGTCGTCATCCATTCGTTATTTTTAGTATAGTAAAGACCGCTAAATTTGTCAAGCGATACTGCTCTAGATGCTAAACGTTTGACATCAGGAGCACTAAACATTATGATAATAGACGAACGATCAACAAAAAGGGAGGAGTAATGTTGATAGGCTCTTACCTGAAGGGGGTACGGGACGCGAGGCAACTTTCGCTGAGGGATGTTGAAAGACTCGCGAAAGAAAAACAATTAGGAGCGGAATTGAGCAGCGGCTATCTCAGTATGTTGGAGCAAGACAAGGTCAAGGAACCGTCCCCACGAGTATTATTTGTGCTATCGTCAATTTATGAAGTGGACTACATTGACCTAATGAAGCGGGTTGGTTATATGCCTGCTAATACTAAAACCGACAGTGCGAAAGTGGCATTTCGCGGAGTCTCACAGCTCGATAAGGAGCAGAAGGAACGGATTCAAAGATTAATTGACTTTGAGTTAAGCGAGTCACAAAGGGAGAAACGCAAACGTAAGGAGTAACGCACTATATGGGCAAGGTCTCGGTTGATATGCGCAGTGACATCTGCTCTCAGGCAGTTAAATTCCTGTCTGAGCACGGATTCGAAGCACCGCCATTGCCACCGGATCAAGCTTTGCAAGCCCGGAAACTTGAAGTAACCCAGCTTAGTCTTGATGACTTGCTGATCAAGGCTAATCTACCACCTGAGCATAGTAAGAAGATTCAGGCAATGCTGGATACTAAGGAAAGAGCTGTTACATTCCGAAATGGATTACCGGTGCAACAACGTAACTGGGGCTCGCTGCATGAAATTGGACACGAGTTTCTTCCATGGCAAAGTCAACTCATATATTATTGTCCGTTACTCATGCTTCCACTCAATATTCAAGAACAATTTGAGATAGAAGCTGACGTGTTCGCATCTGAGGCTTTTTTCTTTGGTGACAGGTTTGTCAAATACGCAGCTCAGGGGGATTGGGGATTAGCTACCGCGGTTGACCTCGCTGACAATGTTTTTGAAACATCGTTACATGCTACATTCCGACACTATGTCGAAAACAGTGAAAAAGCCTGCTGTCTTCTGGTTTGGCAGCCGAAACTTAAGAAGGACAGTTTATTGATTCTCGGTGCCGACAGCATGTCACTTCAACACTATATCAAGTCTCCAACATTCAAAGGACATATTGACCCTGGCCAAATTGCGGATTCTGATGATAGTGTTACAAAGGTATTTTGCGATATGCCTAACAAGGTGGTTGTACACACAATGGAATTTATGACGAAATCTGGCGATACTTTGGTAGCTGAAGCCCAATCATACTCTAATTCCTATAATGTTTTTACTTTGATTTCGCAACCACAACCACTGAAATGCAATGTCTTTTAATGCACGGTAAGGGAAATAAATCTAGCTAAGCGCATCAATGGATTGTACTAATGTTCTTTAATCCACTTGATCAGGTCATCCTTTAGGGAAACCCTTTTCTTGCTTATTTTGTGGGTTACTTACACGATTGCTGTTTGTGGCTAGAGATAACGTACTACTTAACAAATTCAACTTCAGTTTTTTTCTTATATCTGGACTCACGTAGTCGCTCGTATAAATTCAAGAAGGACATACCATCGGTATAGAGCCTGTAAACGGCTTGAATAGACCAAGCTTCCATCCAATCAACTAGGTCATCAAATTTGATTATTGCGTTCAGACGGTCAAGTTGTTCTTCCTCAATAACCATTATGACTTTTCGATAATTGAATTTTCTAGCTTGCGCCAGTTTATCTTTGGCTTCAGTAATGTTGCCACCAATTTGAATCTCAATGGCTATTTCGGGACTCTTCTTATTCAACCAAGCCACGTCAAGGAGAACAGCATGTTCCGGTGTAACTTTGAAGTTGGTGAAAGCGTTGTAGTCCATCCGGCTACCTATCTGCTCCAACATTTCTCCTATGCGATCGTGTAAACTCCGCTTCTCTAACTGTAGTGACATTATTGCTTCTTTTGCCTTTTCCTCCGAGATTACTGGCTGAGCTATTCTTTTCCCTTTCAATGATGAGATTTTCCTCATTTCAGATTCTATTAATTCGAAATCCTCCGAAGGTATCTTTCGTAGACTCTGGTGAAACGCCAAACCCCAATTTGTTCGTTTCTGTTCGGGCGTAATGAAGGACAGGTCAGGAACCAATTTCTTTACGTCGAGCAACTCATCGTTGTCCAAAGCTAGAAGTGCTTTGGTTTCAAATCTGCACGGCCAAATCTCATCATCAACCCAGACTTTGTGCTTATCGTCAAAATAGGGTTTGCCGGTAGCTTCGATAATGGCACCAAAACGAAGTAACTGATTTATATACAGGACAAATCTATCTCCAATCTTAACTTCGTTGACTGTGTTTCTGATTCGATTTTTGAAGCCTTCAATACTAAAGTTGTTTCTTCTGTCGCACTGGAAGTTTTCCTCTGTGGTACATATTAACCAGTGCTGCCTGGCCGGTAGATTTAAAGAGCTTTCATTTTCCATACACTAGCCTCCTCTAAAAACGGGAATTCAGATTATATATGAAAATCAGAAATGCACTTATTTAGTGTATCTAAAACATCAAAACAGTACAATGAGGATTAATAACCTGTAAGTTATTGATCTGATTGCTATCGCTACCTAGAATTATGACCGTAAATAAAAAGTTTATAGCATAACCCATAGTAAATTAGTTGTAACTCAGTAGAAGCGATCAAAATACAGATTTTGCATTTATAGCAATATCACAAATAGAGCTTGTATGGATATTGACTAGTATAACAACTAAGCATAATATAGTCTCAAGATGTCTTTGCTGAGTAACGTTTCCGATTAATATCTTAAGTAGAATCCATTAGTAAGTAACTATGGTTAGGGGGTTAACAACGTGAATCTTGAAAATAGCGCTGTAAGATCACTACCAGCTCCAGAATATTCCGAAGAAGAACTTGACAAAATATTTCAATATTTCATGACTTTGAAGAGCGATCTAATCAGAGAATTCCTATCTGGAAAAGATCTGCAAAAGTCCGGGACAAAGTCGGATTTAGCAGAATTAATTAGTAAATACCTACAAGACGGTGACATAACTTATTCAGACTTAGTCAATTATCTTGATACGGTTACTCCCTATATGAAGCAACACATACATATATTCGATGGTCCTGAATCACGGGTATTAGATAGCTGGAGAGATCCCGCGAAAGTTTCCGACCTGCTAAAAAGAAATAACCTTATAGAATTGTTAAATTCTCGATTACCTCTTATATTACCTCAATCTCTAAGTATATCTTCAATTGTATATTTACCAGAGAAGACTCTGACTGTGTACAGTGTGGAACGGCGAGAATATTTTGAACGCAGGGAAGAATATGACAAAAAAATCATTGAAAATGGTGAAGAAATTGAATTAAGAGCACATTGTCATAATATAGGCCGTGGATTTGTTATTTTTAGATGGGATCTTATTGAAAACACTGCGTTGCTGCAGATTTCCCAATTAGAGAGTGGCTCGGATTATGAGCAAGTAGTCGAGAATTTTTCTCAATTAGTGCAACCATGGCTAGACCTTTCAATTTTCCAAAACTTGACCTTAGGCGAGTCATCACGAAACTCAATGAATTAGAGCAACAAGGTCACCCGGAAGCACGATCTCATAGTTTTGGATATGAAACTCATGGAGGTCGGCTTTTATCTGCGCAGAGTCCAAACTATCAGTACTCAGTCTTTGGGGAGCAAGAAGTTGACCCAACACTAAAAGCTCTCCTTGAGTATGGTATAGGACATTTAGGAAATTTCTATTGGTTACCAGCATCGAAGAATCCTGATAACGGAAATCCCTTAGAAAAAGACATTCATACTGTAATTGTTGGACATAAACAAAGGATAAATTTTACAACTCCAAATAAGAAAGGTGATATGGAATATGTACTATCAAGAGTGCGAGCGCTTAGCAATTGATCGTTCTTCATTACGACAGTTGATTGAAAAGATTGATGGCATTTTGTACAAGGTTGGGCCATCCGGTTTACTTCGTCCTGATGTTATTGCTAGTTCTCTACGTGAAAGATTGACGCAGATTACTGGCATATTTTCTGTTCTTGCAGCCAATGGGCTATTGCGCGAATTCACTTATCTTGAGTGTCCGGTATGTTCTAATCTAGTTGAATGCGCTGATTATTTTAAAGCGAAGAATGACGAGGATCCTTATTATTGCTCACAATGCCAGGCAGATATTTCAAATAAAACCCTGCGTGAAGTCAACGCATATCGGGTCAACTCATCCATATTAGTTAATAAGGATAAACAACAGTCCGAAGTGAAATCATCAGCTATGAGTGATGAAAGGTTTAATGAAGCTTTGGATAATTTGGATGATCCATTTCGGTCCACTCCCCTACTAAGATATTATTCCAACGATCCTAAATTGTTAGAGCAGATGCCTTTCAAAGGAAAGCGCGTAATGTATGTATTACATTTCCTAAAAGACTTGATACCAATGATCGAAGCCTCAAGGAAACTAGGGTTAGAGATGCAAAATGCGTTTTTTTTCTACAAGGATTATCCATATCCTCAAAGACATGCAATAGAAACTTGGTTGAAAGATCAAGGAGCCACTGTGGTATCTTATTCGCAAATAGATCAATACTTAAAACAATTTGCATCAAATACAGAAAGGGTTGGTGAAATAGTGGTAGTTGAAGATGGTGGTTTTATTGTGCCATCAATCCACGCAAATTATCCGGAGCTTATTCCATTCACTAAAGGAGCTGTTGAACAGACTACACGAGGTATACGGAATGCTGAAAATTGGGTGTCTCGCAGACTAGGAAACACGTTACAATTTCCCCTAATTTCAGTGGCCACAAGCGACTTGAAAAACAGTTATGAACCACCATATATAGCTAAAGCAGTAGTCAACAATATCAATCGCTTACTGCCGGAAATTGCCTTAAATGGGAAAAGGATCGCCGTGTTTGGTTGTGGGGCAATAGGACAAGCAGTTGCAACTTGGTTGAGGGAAAATAATGCTGTTGTGACTATCCATGAGCCATCTTACGATAACAAACTGTGGGCTCAACAAAAAGGATTTGATATTGCGGACTCCGGAGTAGAGGCAGTCAATAATAAGTTTATGGTAATAGGTGCTTCAGGGAACCAATCAATTGATTCGAGCGTGATCTCCGCTCTCCCACATGGAATATTTCTAGCGAGTGCATCTTCTGAATTATACGAGATTGATATGGACGAATTAAGTAGGCTGTCTGCAAAGAAGTGTGATCTGACTGATGCACATGGGAAGCTAGTTGGCACGACTTTTACACTGCCTCCAAATAGTAGGAAAATTAATGTTTTAGCAAATGGCTACCCGGTCAATTTTTGGGGGGCAAAAAGCATGCCAGACGAAGCCAGTGATTTGATTCTTAGTCTTATTCTTTTATCCTCAGTTGCAGTTGCTATCAATAAATTCCCGACACCAGGGATAAATTCGACTGCTGTTAACGAACTAAGTAAAGAATATAAAATTTCGAAAACGTTTTTAGAAATTCACAGACAAGGCTAATTACAATAGCATTACAATAGGAGTAATGAAAGGAAGATCCAATGGCAAAGAGACTCAGTCCAAAAGTCGTTGCACCTAAAGATGTACCAATGATACAAGGTTATTGTGGTCTTGTTTGGGAACTAATAGATACAAAAAATACCGAAGCTCAGAAATTGAATCTCGCTCTTATATCAGTTGATAAAGGAAGATCTGCCCAACCACATCTTCATCGGAATACTGAAGAACTCTATTATATCCTTGAAGGTCAGGGGGAAGTCAGTATTGACTCGAACAAATACGATGTCGTGGATGGATATGTTGTTTTCATCCCGCCTGGTTATGAACATACAATAAGGAATACGGGAGACTCTGTGCTTCGTTTATTGGCAATAAATTCACCACCCTATGACCCTACAGATACGTTTTTCCCACAGGAGCAGCATTAGGTGGTGGTCAGATTTTATTGAATTCTATATACGCAATTTCTTAGAAGCAGGCATCCCATTTTGACTATGATTAGCGTAAGTAGGCCAACCGGGCATATAGTCATCTACTTCATTTCCCCATTGTTGCCATTTATTCCTTTGTCCTCTTGCAAATAATTCTATATATGGGCCTGCGCTACACGCTTCGATGATTTCATATAGCTCATCAGGTTTGCGGCTATGCTCTCTTTTCCTTGTAGAAATAATATTTGGTTGTGTACGTCCAGCCTGTAACGTGCGTGCGTTTTTCCCTCTTACACCAAATAGAATCATCTCAGTCACATTACGAAAATAAAAACCAACCCCTCGTCTATCTGGTCCACCATCTTTGCGTATCTTGTACCAGATGATGTTTGTTTTGTATGTGAACCCCCATCTTTTCATGACCTCTAATCCTTCTGCAACTAGGGCATTTGGAACCCAGAGATAGAGGTGTGCAGTGCTATTCACAATCTGGGCTACAGGCATTTCCATAATATCCTGTAGTGTCATGGTTGAATAACGAGAAAGTCTTTTATGTTCCGGTGCTATCTTTCCTGTTCTATTAGAAAATTGCCAGGGAGGGTCGGCCAAAATTGTCGTGAACTTTTTAACCCCAACAGTTCGTAGTAAATCTTGCCCTGGAGTATTAGGAGTTTTCATGATCACTATCTTTCATCCAATAACCTAGGTGTTATACCAAAAACCAGAATGGGACAACCACCGTGTCTGCCTGCTTGTAATCGAGGTAGTAACTTGCCTATGTGTGTTGTTGATGCTCCGTATTTAGCTTTTATCTCACTCACCTTACCACCGGATTTCTCCTTCTTGCCAAGCGTGGCAAACCACGGATTTAGTTCGTCACTTCGTGTAATGATGACACCTACACTAATTTTATTATATTCGAAGAAAGTGCGAAAAGCATATAGGTCACGATCATAAGTTTGATCTTTGCTATTCCATTCTACATCAAGGGCAATCCGTCCCTTCGTGTAGTCGATCTTATGGGTGTCTTGGCTAACTACCTGTTCATCATCAACCACTAATTTTGCTTTTAGCTGCATTTCTTTCCATGAGGGTCTTAACAAGGCAGAGAACTTCTTTGGAATCTGACTTTCATTTCCTCCAGCAGTAGTCACATCCGTTTTTGTGAATCTGAACTTCCTAAGAGCATTGCAGATTTCATTGAACTCATCCGGGAATTCATTATATAGTATTGATGCTGCATGTCTAAAGTCGTATATAACATAAAGCTTTTGTAAGTCAGCAGGAATATACTTTTCCCAACTCATGATCTTTCCTTACTCTTGCTATAGATTAACACATCATAGATCATACGTCACTGGTATGCTAGTTATCGCCCTCAGTCTCCCAAACAGCAACGTAGAAATACGCTGTTGACTTCAATGCCTAATAAAAACGATCAAATTTTCTCCCTCCTATGTGAACAGACCATTTAGATTCCCCGGATTTTCCCTTATTATCAATATATCAAACGTAAAAGGAGAAACTCTATGGGAAATGCATTGCCATCTAAAAATTCTGATGATACTGCTGAAGCGATACAAGCATTAGAAGAGGCAGCTAAATTCGTGGCCAAAATGGTAGTCAAGGCGATCAGGGAAGAACTTGTGAACCAGGAGAGGATGGCTGGAATCATTAACTGCAGAATTGGAGCTGTCTCACAGTGTGCCGTAGAATCAAATGATCAAAAGGAAAGGCTGGTATTTTCGGTTCACGAAGCTGCTAAATTGATGGGCATAAGCAAAGGCACTGCCTACAGTCTTGTGCAGACAGGACAAATACCTTGTATAAGGTGGGGCAAACGGATGTTGATTCCACGTGTAGCACTGATGAAAATGCTGGAAGAAGCTGGAACAGTCAAGCAGATACGCTGTTGACGGCGTCAATCTGTGTAACGAATCACCAGTAAAAATATGATCAAATTTCTAATATAGCTTAAACCATATGCCACCAGTGCCATCGTAACTACGCCCAAAGGTCATCAGCGGCTTGGCGTCATCCTGAGCTACAAGAAAGACTATCCAACCCTCATGAGACGCCCCGGGATAAAGACTAGTATCTATAAACGGTTTAGGCCCTATTACCATATCTTGGTCATATATACTATATTCCTCCCCTTTCTCAGAGATTACATCAAATGACACAGATGAAATATTTAATGTTGTATCTGGATCGAGCCCGTTTAAGTAATCAACTCGAATCTTGGCCAAAATATATTCAAACCCTACTTTTGGTGGATGGTTCAGGTGATATGCTGGCATGATAAGTTGCCAGGCTGCACTTCCCCTAATAATCTGTAATAGTGTGATACGTACTTTGTAATCATTACCAGCGCTGCCCCTGGAGTTTATTTCGATATCGAGGGGAGAGCCAATACCGACCGGCATGTTTCTGCTATAACCCGGTGACGAAATAGGTGCTGGCGTCGGTATTGGAGTTATCTCATCAGGTGAAGGGGTTGGGTTTGTTTTTGATTCAGTTTCTAATTCTTGGGCCTTATTTGAATCAGATTCGGCTTTGTCAATGTCACCGTTAGCTTTATACGCAAATCCGCGCTCTGTGTAAAAATCATGCAGCCACCTTGCACTGTCAGAACTAGGCATGTCTGTTTCTAGCTCTATACCTTTGGTAAAATCCGTTATAGCTGCGTTGTATTCACCCTTTAGGTAATAGGTACCCCCTCTAGCCAGATAGGCCAAAATTTCATTCGGGTTCAGCTCTATTGCTGTATTGAAATCATCTATGGCTTTATCGTATTCATCTTTGAATTCATAGTCACTTCCACGTAAATAGTATGCCCAGGCATCGTTCGGATTCAGATATAAGACCATATAAACATCGTTAATTGACTTATCGTATTCATGTATATCGCAATATGTAATTCCGCGTTCCCAGTATGCCTCGGTATACTGTCCATCCATCTTTATGGCGCTTGTGTATTCCGAAATAGCTTCATCATATTGTTTATGCATGCTGTATTCTTGCCCTTTGTCAAAATGTTCTTTCGCCGTTTCACAGCCTGTTAGTGCCACCACTATCATCAGTAGGACGCAAATCCCGAGCGTAATCGTTCCCTTGTATCTCACAACTATTACCCTGAAATTAAATAATTATGTACTTCAACTTAATGAATAGGCAGAAATAGCCAGTCTAACTATAGCCACGTCCTTATTGCCATTCATGTCCGATATTATACTCTGTGTCTAGGGAAGGGCAACACATAATGATGTAATTCCCCACAAAAAGAGGAATAAATTTTCTCCCTTTATGTGAACTAAACCATTTAGATTTCCCGTTTTTTCTCTTATTATCAGGCTATCAAGAAAAATAGGAGGAAAGAAAATGGCAACACAGGTCAAGAAAGCAAAGGAGACCAAATCGCTCTCAGCAAAGGAACTGGCTCAGAAAGCTGGTGTGTCCCCGGCAGTACTCAGGAAACTGCTCCGCAAAGAGTTCAACCGGGTGTGTAAGGTGCCGGTCGAAGGCAATCGCTCTGAATACCGCTTCAATCTTAACGATGCTATCACCAAGCAGGTCATCGCCAGAGCAAAGGAACTCAAGGAACAGCCGAAAGAGCCACAGGTTTCAGACGAAAAGCCATCTGAGCCAGCCACCGAGTTAGCCACAGAGGAATAGGACGATGGCTAAGAAAAGGCTTCTAGATTTGGACTCTTCTCTCCCGAAGGTCGCAGGTTCAAATCCTGCCCCCGCTACCAAGAGTAAAAGAAAGGCAGAGCAGAAATGCTCTGCCTTTTTCGTTTCCTAGACTAAATAAAACTCCAATTAGTTCACTTTTTAGACATGGGTGGATAACCGTGAAATTCACCCGGTTCATCTTCGCATAAAAAGACATCCTCGATTTTTACGTTAAAAAGATTGGCGATACGGAAAGCAAGCGGCAGGGAAGGATCGTATTTACCATTTTCGATGGAGACGACCGTCTGCCTGGTTACACGCAATTGATCGGCCAGTGCCTCCTGTGTTAGGTCGTGCATGGCACGAAATACCTTGAGCCTGTTTTTCATCTATTACAGGTCCTATAGCTTCCGGCTTAAAAAGATGTAAATGCACATATACAGCAATAGCGCAATACAGATAGAATAACCCATGATAGAACCGGCAAAAACAACGCTCTCAGGCAACTGACTGCGGAAAAGCGCAGTGACCAATGAGACGACTCCCGCCAGTATAAGCATGCTGAAGAAAGCTGTAAAAGCAGCTTTTCCCTTGATCTGAGAGCCCCGCTCATCCCGGACTATCTCTTTGTTGCTGCGTTCCAGGATAACCGCAAGCGCAACAGTTATAACAACCGCCGCCAATGCGATTAAAGGAATGTTGATAATAATCGCAACTGCCACAGCAATGATCCCACCTGCCACGATTAAGGACCTGTAAATGTTATATTTTTTCATATACATCCTGATTCCTCCTGTATAGTATAATATACAAATAGTAAATGAAACTATACAAAAAGTCAATGACAGAGGCGAAACTCAAAGGTGATTAAAAGGCTTCCCGATTCGATTTCGAAACTCCCGAAGGTCGCAGATTCAAATGATGCCCCGCTACCAATTTCTGAAGCTAAAAGTTCTCCGTCTCTGTTAGAGATTCGGGGGCCTTTCTCATTTTTACTAATGTGGCATTGCGCTATCAAATGGAGCAGATGGGAAATCGGTAGCTGTTATGATATCATAGGAACAAGGTGCCGAATAATCATTCAAATCAAGTAACGGTGTTTGTTTTAGGGCTGCTGAACTTATCAGATCTGATAATCAACTAGTTGAGATGTTATTGGGGAAGTCGCCAGCGATTGTTAGCGAAATAGCTTGGGACTAGAGGTAAAAAGACATGTCAACACCTGTATTGATGTCCATGAATATGAAAGGCGGAGTCGGTAAGACAGTAGTCTCGGTAAGTCTGGGCTTCCAAATAAGTTGGTTCCTTGATAAAGATGTGCTATTGATAGATTATGATCCTCAATCAAATGCGTCCTATGCTTTTCTAAAGCCTGAACAGTATTTTGATTTGTTAAAAAAAGGTCGAAGTCTCACGTCTGCCCTTGTGCCAAATTTAAAGCCTGATGACCCATTTTCTATTGTAAATGCAGTCAAATCCCCTCTTCCTAATGCGGAACAATACGCAACAAAAGTACGCAACTGGTACTATATAGGGAATCCGCAGAAGAAAGGGGGCTCTCTCTCCATTATTCCCTCTAGCCTTGAACTCATGAGATTAGCTTTGAATCGTCTACCTGAAGTGGTGGAAGGCCTTCTGTTGAAACGCTGGCAGGCATTAATTGAGAGTGCAAAGAAGGCTTACGATTGCGTTATCATTGATTGCCATCCTGCTGGTTCTTTTTTCACTAAATCGGCAATTCTAGCTTCAGATGTCGTAGTTATCCCAGTTACAACCGATGCCTATGCGGCCGCTGGACTTGGAATGATGCGGAACTTTGTCGATGGTTGGAAACAATCGGGGGGTGCCAGAGAATTTGTTGTGATTTTCAACAATCCTAACAACTGTTGGGATAGCGCTGTTGAAACTGAAATACGGGACAATCCACGATTTAAAACACATTGCTTAACAGCATCCCTACATAACTCTCGATTGTTCAGTAAAATCGCTAGCAGACATCAGATGGTTAGCGAACAACGTGTTCCTCATAATAGAACCGTTTCAGCTCAAGTTCAGACAGTCACCAAAGAGCTTATAGAGGTACTTATAAATCAGGGAGTTGTAGATAAGTCATGGAAAAAGTTATAAATAATGCTTGGAAAATCGCCAGGGGTATCATATCAACATGCGATTCTAGGGCTGATATCAATAGGTTCATAAAAGCCTTAAGAGATCAACAAGCACGTGAGGAAATAATTATGATCTTGCTTGCGGTGAGTAATGCATTAGGATCACAGTTAAATCCGTCGCCTAGGAAGCTACAAGAGCTTGGTAATGCCACGACTTATTCGCCTGAGTCTTTGCTAAGGGACATGTTTCGCAAACGTCTTAAAATGAGTAATCAAGAAGTTGAGAGGTGGCTTGTTGACAGATTTGGAGTAAGGCAACGAATTGGGAAATCATCCCTTCGTGAGTATCTGCGTTTGATTCTCAAATCAGACTCTGAAGCAATCGGGGGCGCAATCTTATCACAAGCAGCTAAAGATTTTGAATCTATACTTGGTAATGACTCGGACCTTAAAAAGTATTGGGAGGGTCTCGACGCTCAGATAAATGGAGATGACAATGCCTCAATACAAGGACGAACTCGCGAATTTCCTTCCAAGCCAAAAGAGTCTTGAAGTTTTCGCTGATAGTGACATAGGCAAACAACTATTACATAGCTTTGACCGGTGTTTGATCTGGTTGAAGTTACTTCAATTAACATACAACGAACAATCAGGAGAAGTTCTACTATTCGCTGCTCATTCAAAGATCGTTGAACTTTGGGTGCTTGTCCCGCTAAGATTACTTCATCCGGCTTTTAGTTCCCTCAGAACAATGATGGACATAGTTTTTAGTTACAGCTACTATGTTTATCATCCGAAGGAATGGGATTCCATATGCTTGGGCGAAAATAATTGGGAAGGCAGAGCAGGAATACTCGATTGGCATATTCAGTTCTCACCTCATTTCCAGGAATATAATAAAGGGTTTGGCATACGGTTAACATTAGATAAACTCCATGAGGAACTGTCTCATTTCATCCATGGGATTCCCATAGAGGGTTTGCCAACGATGCTATCCCTTGACCGCGCAGAGTTAGAAAAAACTGATATTACTCCGGTCGTCGAACTAGCGGCACGGGTAGATAATGGCTTGAACACGTTTCTAATTGGCGTATTTCATAGCCTGTTGCCTACTCTATCCCAAGCAGAATATAAGTCTGTGCTAGCCGGGATAGACAAAGCTAAACTTGCGGATTGTGGTATAACGCTTCCTTCGGTTTGAAAGTCTACGAGTAGGTCAATACTATTAAAGACGATGAAGAACACATAATAAAGACTCTAACTTTGAGAATGCCAGAAGCTAATTTGTCATAGACAATATCATTGGTCAGAGTGAACCGGTATTACAGCTGCGGCGTAACTACCCCACAAATATCTCGATGTTAGCTGCGCCAGCAATGTTTTTGACATCGGTGATGAAAGCTGTAGTATTAAAGCCCATGCGCTGCCAGGGGTATTTTAAAGGGCTTCGAAGTAATTCGAAGCCCTTTTTCATTCGGGCTAAAAGAATGGCCCGGGTTACGAAAATAGCTGCGTATCAAAGTTGTTGGGGAATATTGGGGGAGATTGACATATAGGAACAGAATTTGTTAGCATATTCCCGGTTGAAGAAGTGCAGTGGTAGATGTGGGCGTTAATGAATCACATTTGTCCTTTTACTTTACTTTTATAGCTATCGCCATTGTGTTTTCGCTCGGAACATGGTCATTATCTATATAAAATAAACAAAATAAAGGTAGTGAGGAGGTAGGGATATGCCAGGGTCTGCAACGCCGTTGCCCGAGGATGTTCCCCAGGTCAAAGACCGCATTGAAGCGGCATTAAAAATCACTGGTACAAAGGATGGAAAGTGGGATTTTCTCAGAGGAATTCTAAATGAAACTGTCAAACGCTGGAGAGATACTATGTTGGCGGAACATCCTGGATGGGAAAATGATACAAAATTAGTGGACAAAGTTATAGAAAAGTATGCGCATATCTCTGCATCGGACTGTATTCATGTTAGATTTTTCCTGGGACTGCCAGCCGTATTATTTGCCAAGAAGGACATAGACATTTTGGATGATGCACAATTGGCAGAAAAAGACGGTACGCTTGGCAAAGCCGACGAGGAGATGTATCAGCAGATGGCAAAATGGTATACCGGTAAAGATATCATAGATGAAGCATCGGGTAGGGTTCAAGACGAAAAACTAGATGTAAATAAAAGACGGGCTGCTCTTCAGGAATTTGCCAAAGGCAATTGGGTGGGCACGGATGTAGCGGATCGTGCGATGTTCGACGGCGGAGCGTGCACGATCAATTATACGGGTATTCCGATGGCTTTTGATGGATTCAAACTGGCCAATTGGCCAAGCCACGCTCCTTAATTCTTACAAAGATATCCCGGACGGTCGTTATGGGGACCTAGGTTTTTCCATATAAATTTTTAACGCCCGGGCGTTATTAATTTTCTCTTCTTTCGAGCTAAATAAAAAGGTAACCTGATCTTTTCCAATTGTGTGAGCAAGTTTCTTTACTTCGGCTGCCTGTTTATCCAATTCGGCGATGTACCTTTTCTTGAACTCCTCCCATTTTGCTGGCTCATGGCCGTACCATTTTCTAAGGTCGTTGCTTGGGGCCAACTCTTTCACCCATAGGTCGATCTTAGCCTTTTCCTTGCTCAAACCTCTGGGCCACAGCCTGTCTACCAGGATACGTATCCCATCCTGCTTCTCAGGTTGCTCATAAACCCGCTTGATCTTGATTTCCATTTAATCTTCCTTATCTTATTGGACGAATTTAAAACCCTTTTGTGTGAAAAGCTTGACGCATACATCAACGACATCGGGGTCGTACAACTTGCCCTTGTTCTTGGAGATTTCATCCAGCGCCTTATTTATTCCCAGGGTCGGCCGGTAAGGGCGGTGAGAACTCATAGCTTCCACCACATCTGATACGGACAAAATCCTAGCTTCCGGGCATATTTCCTTATCTTTAAGGCCGTTGGGATAGCCCGAGCCGTCCAGCCGTTCATGGTGTTGCAGGATAGATTGGGCAACCGCGGAGGGGAAATCCATACCTTTCACAATATCATAGCCACCCTGGGCATGTGTTTTTATCAACTTGTACTCGCTGTCGGTAATTTTTCCCGGTTTGCTGAGGATATCGGAGGGCACATAAATCTTACCGATATCGTGTATTACCGCCGCCATGCCGATCTGCTCGATCTGATCATCTCGGCACCCCATTTCTCTTGCTACAGCAGTTGCCAGCTCAGCCACTCTATGTTGATGGCCAGCCGTATATGGGTCTCGCATTTCCACAATTTTAGCCATGGTATTGATGGCATCATTTAATGTCTTCTTTGTCTTCCCGTAACTTTTTATCAAGTCTTCCTCAAATTGCTTGCGTTCGGTGATGTCACGGACGATACCGATAACTGCTATAACTTTGCCGTTGAGATCTTTCATAGGGCTAAGGCTGGTGCTGTTCCATATATTTTTATCACCGAAAGTCAGAATTTCCTCTAATATCGTATTTGTTCCAGTTGCGAATACTTTCTGGATATTGGCAGTTGTATTAGCAGCAATTTGCTCCGGGAATATTTCAGTAAGTGCCTTGCCGACCATATCCTCCGGCTTTTTATGGAAAAAGCCAGCTGCGAAGCTGTTCATGGACAAGATTTTCATTTCACTGTCGATCACAAATATTTGGTCAACTGCGGCTTCAATAACAGCTCTATATTTTGCTTCGCTTTCTTTCAGCGTATCCTCTGCCTTTTTGCGTTCCGTGATGTCACGGGCAATTCCTTGAAAACCAATTAGCTTTTCCTCTTGATAATAGGGGGCTGAGAGAATTTCAACGTAGCGCAGATTCCCATCTTTTGCCCTCACCATGTATTCCGCAGCCTCATTAGGAGCTTTTCCCGTTAAAATATCCCCAATTCTCTTCTTATGCAGATCTATATATTGTTCAGGAACAATGTCCCAGATGCTCATAGCAAGCAGTTCCTCTTCGCTATATTTCAGAGTTTCACACATGATCCTATTGACTGCCAGAAAAATTCCCTTTAGATTAACGATAAATATGCCGTCCGGACTCTGAGTGATGAGAGTGCGATATTTCTGTTCGCTCTCGCACAGCTCAATTTCTGTCTCCTTTTGTTTGGCTATCACATCTTCAAGCTCTAGCACTTTCTTTTCCAGCTTACGGAACAACGCCTCATTATACCTTTGCAGCTCCTCCGTCTCGTCTGCAGGCGGGACCTTATGGGCCTCTCTTGACAAAGCAGGTTTAGCCAGAACTTTCTGCACAATTTGTACTAAAACATCAGGGTCTTGAGGTTTGATAACGAAGCGGTCCGCTCCCAAGCTGAGGGCGAACTGCTCATCCCTTGGATCGGTATAAGTAGCAGTATAAAAAACAAACGGGATCTGTTGCAGCCGTTCATCTGCTTTCCAACGCCGGCACAATTCAAAGCCGTCCATTACTGGCATAAGGATATCCGTGACAATAATGTCAGGAGCGCTTTTAAGCGCCAAGGCCATGGCCTCGGCTCCATTCTTCGCTGGAATTACTTCATAGCCATTGCTTTTCATGACTGTCTCCAGCAAATAAAGGTTCTGGGCGTTGTCATCTGCGATTAAAATTTTCGTCATTTTATATTCCTAGCAGAATCAGTGCCGGGAAAATACTTATCGATCTGCGCCAGGAAGGTATCCGGATCGATCGGTTTTTCTATATAGCCGTTGCAGCCTGCACTCAGGGCTTTATCGCGATCGCCGGCCATGGCGTAGGAAGTCACGGCTACAATGGGTATCCCGGTCAATTCGGGTTTGCTGCGAAGCCTGCTTGCAACTTCGTATCCATCCATGACGGGCAACTGAATATCCAGCAGGATAAGGTCCGGCCCGGATTGTTCAGCCTTGTCGATGCCTTCCTGACCATCCCGTGCCCAGATCACCTCGTAATCCCGTGTGCTCAGTAAGACCTTCACCAGGTAAAAATTCTGCTCGTTGTCCTCAATATAGAGTATTTTGCCGCTACTCATGGTGTCCTCCCAACCGGGAGTGAGAAACTAAATGTGCTGCCCTTGCCCCATTCGCTTTTGACCCAAATCCTGCCGCCCAGCAGGTCCAGGATTTTTTTACATATCGAAAGTCCCAGCCCCGTGCCATCGTATTGCCGCACCATGCCACTATCGATCTGGTGGAAGGGTTTAAATAACTGGTCTATATCTTTATCCTCAATTCCGATTCCCGTATCAATAACACGGGTCACAACTTCTCCTTCTTTTTGAGAGCACTCAACTCGGACGCTGCCGTTCTCTGTGAATTTGATGGCATTGCTTACGAGGTTATATATCACCTGCTCGACACGCCTTTGATCGCTCATGATTATCCCTACCTCCGGAGCGATCATAACTTCAAGTGCGAGCCCCCTTTTTCTCAGCTGGCAGAAGCATATTCGCGATAACCTTTTCGATCGCTGCCCGAATGTCACAGGGTTCATTGGCGACCGTTAGTTGGCCGGCTTCGATCTTCGAAATATCCAGCACGTCATTTATCAGGTTAAGCAGGTGGTAGGAGCTATCGCGCACCATTCCAAGCTGTTTTTTTTGTTCTTCGTTAACCGGGCCGACCAGTTGCTGCTGAAGTACACCCGTGAAACCAATAATAGAATTGAGGGGAGTTCGCAGTTCGTGTGACATAGTGGCCAGGAATGCCGATTTGAGCCGGTCGGCGGATTCCGCACGGTCCCTGGCTACGGCCAGCTCTGAAGTGCGCTCCTTGACCAACTCCTCCAGGTGCTCATGGTACTTTTTCAACTCATCCTCCGCACGCTTGCGCTCGGTGATATCGTGGACCGATCCGACCAGATGGGTGCAGTTTCCAGCATCATCATAGACTGCAGCGACACTGACTTCGCCGATCAGTCGACCTGTCGGGTAATCGGAGGTCTCTTCCCAGTGTACTATGGTCTTTTCTGAGATAGCCTGCTGATACTTTGCCAGTACCATACTGCGAGACTGTTCCGGGATGATTTCGTTTACTGTCCTGCCAATCACCGCCTCCGGAAGTAATCCGGTAACCCGATCAAAGGCCCGGTTGACTGAGGAAAAGCGATAGAGTCCACCCGGTTCGACTGCCAGAAGAAAAATCACGTCGTCCACAGTTTCGTAGATAGATGCCAGGCGGCGCTCGTTGGTTCGTAGCGCCTCCTCCACGCGATTGTGCGTCATGATTTCCTCGGTCAGTGCTTTTGTCCTTGCTCTTACCCGTGACCTCAGGATAAAATTTCCGGTTGCAAGCAACAGTACCAGTCCTCCTATGCCTGCCAGTGTCCATATTACCCAGACGGGGATAATAGGTTTCTCAGCAGGCACTATTGAAAGCCATTTATCCAAGGAACGGTAGTAGATCGAATTATCAGCTTGTTTCAGTAATCGTACATAATGGTCTATTCTTTCGCTAAGATAAGGTGTCAGAGAGGAATTTTTGGGAAAGGCAAAATAAAGTAGTATTGGCTGGAAAATGACGGCGCTTTTAAAAACTTTGTAGTCGCTTTCATATGGATAACCGAAGTCCTTAGTTACGACTCCTGCATCAGCCTCACCGCTTTCAACCAGCTTAAAAACACTGGCATAGCTATCTGTTTCAATAAAAGTGCAATTGATATTAAATGATTTGACCAGTTCCTTTATACCCTCCGGCCCTTCAACATTTACACTGCCCTTCAATACGGCTATTTTTTTCCCTTCCAGGTCAAGGATGGACTGTATCCCGCTTCCTGCTGATGTATATATCCTCGACCAGCTAGTGTAAACGACCTCCTGTGAAAAATCGTATATTCCACTTCGTTCTTCCGTATAGGCAACATCCGGCATTACGTCTATCTCATTATTTTCCAACATTTTCAGGCAGTCGGACCATGCTCCCTGTTTATACTCTATTTTCCACCCTTCGGCTGATGCTATGTATTCAATAATATCCGGCCAGAATCCTGAGACCTTTCCCTTATCATCAGTAAAGATTTGCGGTTGATTCTCGTATACCCCCACTCTAACTGTTTTTGAATCATCCGGTGCAGCAACGACCACACTCCCTATGGAAACGAATAGTATAAGAAAAAGGGAAATATAGATAAGTGGTTTATATAGATTCCTTATTACTGAAACCGCCGGTTGCACTTTAATCCCTGCCTCCGCATCAGTAAGAACACCAGGATTTCAATCTGAAATATTAACCAAAGCTATTCTATTTCTTTCAAATCAATACTTCAAATATAAATGAGTTTATTCAAAGATAAATAGCGAGGGGAGCCACAATATGCCCTGCTACTAGAAGGCCTATACCATAGATGGGCATTTTTATTTTTATCTGATTAATTATAAAATATCCGAAATAACGACTGAATTCAGCTTTCGGTTGAAGTGGGCGGTAAGGGATGGAACTATTCCAAAATCTATTGGGTTTGCCTCTGGCAGAACAGGTATCTAATTTACACGGATTGCTGGCGACATTGTGTATACTCGGCTTTGGGGCACTTTTCGTAATCATTCCGGTTTACAGTAAATTTGGCCCGGAGAATTTACAAAAGCCGCTGGTATACATACTGGGAATACAGACTTTGTTTGTGGGGGCAGTAAGCACCGCCGGAATTGTAGCCTATGTTGCCTACCGGACTGCCGGGGGCGCCCGTGAATTCCTTTTGAGCAGTCCGCAGACAACCTGGCTGCATAGCATTGCTTTCGAATATAAGGAATATTTATGCGGCATTGCTCCTTGGCTTCTGCTGGCAGTTTCTTTTTTTATTGCGCTACGATTGGGATCGGCCCTGCATAAGAACAAAGCCCTTCTTAATTTGATGTTGATAGCGGCAATAACATCGGCAGTCCTGGTTTTTATCACATCCACCCTGGCAGTCCTGATTGCTAAAATTGCCCCCCTGGAAAAATTTGCGGCTGGAGGTAACCTATTTCAAGCTGGAGGCAACCTTGTAATTGGGATTGCTATATTAACGGTAATCATATTAGGCGGTTTATTCTGGTTATTGAGCAAAAAAGTTAGCGAACAGGCGAAAGCGTCTGGAAACTATAATGCACTCATAGCCATCATATATGGGTCTGCTGTCGGCCTCACAGTGATGTGGATACTCGATCTGGCGCAGGCAGCCAATGCCGGTTTTAAGCAAGCTATCACGTTCATACCAAGCGTCGGCCAGTATAGCGGAGTCATGATTTTGAGCCTGATAGCTATCATAGTTGCATCGCTGGTAATATGGATGGTGACTCTCAAGATTAAGAAGGGGTGGTCTATCAAGACAGCGTATTGGGTACTTGTGGTGAGTGCCTGGGTTATGGCTATAGCCTTCTTCCCGCCTTTTTACCACTTATTCATCAAGTGAAAGTTGAAACCGGATTATTACTGGTAACCCGCAATTAAAAATTGAAGCTGAAATGCCCGTCCCTTTTGGGACGGGCATTTTTTGAATAATTCCCTGGTTAGATAATCTAGTAATCTGGCTGATTAATGCTTATTACTTGGGCCCTGATGCTTTGTTTTGTTCCTCTTCCTGGAGCACCCTTCGTAACACTTTGCCCACTAAGGTCTTGGGAAGGTCCTTGCGGAACTCGATGTGTTTGGGAACTTTATAGCCGGTGAGCTTCTCACGTGTAAACTTGTGCAACTCCTCCGCTGTGATTTCGCTCCCTTCCTTCAAGACTACCCAGGCTTTAACTGCCTCACCCTGCTTGGGATCGGGCACGGCGGCGACAGCCACCTCCGCCACAGCCGGATGCATAGCTATGACTTCCTCTACCTCGCGTGGCCATACCTGGAAACCGCCGACTTTGATAAGCTCCTTTTGCGCGACGTCAGGAATAGGTAGCCATCATCGTCAAGATAGCCCACGTCACCTGTATGCAGCCAGCCATCCCTCAATACCTCAGCTGTCTCCTCCGGACGGTTCCAGTAGCCAGTCATCAGGTTCGGAGCCGACATGATCATTTCTCCATTTTCACCGGCTTTGAGCTCTTTCTCGCCGGTCTCGATATCCACTATTTTCATTATGACATCAGGCAGCGGGCAGCCTGTGGACCCCTGCTTCCACTTTCCTTTAACCGGAGTGCTTGCGCCTGCGATGGCGGTCTCGGTCATGCCGAACCCCTCGATCACCACGCCGCTGATGAGTTTTTCAAGCTGCTGCTTGGTCTCAGTGAGAAGTGGGGCTGCTCCGGACGAGACGAGTTTAAGGGAGCGGATATCGTCCGGCTTGCGATCGGCATAGTTCAATATTCCTATGAACATGGCTGGTGTGGCGGCTATGCTGACGATCTTAAAGTCCCTGATTGTTTCTACCACGTTCTTCATGTCACGTGGGTTGAGGATCTGTACCTGGGGCGTGTGATGAAGCAGGCAGAACCCGAAGGCCACATATACACCGAAAGCATGGAAAAGCGGCAGAACACCCATGACCCTGGAGCCGGCCGTGACAACCGATTTATACCACGCCAGGTGCTGATTGCCTGTGATAATAATTGCATGATGTGTCGTCATAGCTCCCTTGGGGACGCCGGTGGTACCTCCGCTGAAAAGGATCAGGGCCGTATCCTCTTTCTTGACGCTGACGGAAGGGCGGGACGCTCCTTTGTACTTTTCAACCAGGCTGCTCCACCAGATATCGCCCTCCTCGATCTTGGCCGAATCGCCCTCTTTTTTGAGGGGTTTAATGCCATAAGTGTCGATATCAGTGGCAATGACTGTCTGCAGGTTTGTATTCTTCTGCAGGCCCTTGATTGTGGCGTACCACAAAGAATGGATGATGGCCACCTTGGCATCAACGGTTTTAATGGAACGCTCCAGCTCGAAGGGAGTGTATAGAGGGTTGAGCGGTACCACAATGCCTCCAGCTTTCCAGATGGCGAAAAAGGCTATATGGCTCTGCGGACAATTCAGGAACAGGCAGATAACACGGTCTCCCTTTTTTACGCCTGCGGCTATCAATGCCTCTGCCAGCGCATTGCTGTGTTCCTCTACTTCGCGATGGGATACTTCCCTGCCCTGGTAGATAGACAGCGCATCGTCCGGCCTCTCTTTTACCAGATTGGCCAGCAAATCGAGCACAGTCATATCAGGATAGGGTTTAAGTGAATGCGGGACATCCGGATCGTAACTCTTGAACCATGGATATTCTTGCATCTTCTTACTCCTTCTAAGTTTTGTATATCAAGTTGTGGTTTTATAGAGACATCCGCTTTAAATATCGACTGGGTAATCGGTTAATCAAACAATACCATCATGCAATAGCAGATAGGAGATAAAGCTCTCTGGAAACATGATTATTGAACCGGGAATATTCGTCCTCTTGCCAGTCATCCACTAAATCCGAAAATCATTATAGCATGCTGTTACAATGAACGGAAAGAAACAAAATATCCTGAATATTGAAAAAGCCGGCGGATTGACTTATTATCTTGCTTTGGGGAAATTTTTCATTTTAAGCACGGCAGCAATTAATTAGCTAAAAATTTAGGAGGTTCGACATGTTTGATTTATCCAAATTTTCACTAAGAGGTAAAACCGCCATCGTTACCGGAGGCGGCCGTGGTATAGGTAAGGCTATTGCAGTTGGCTTCGCTAAGGCCGGAGCCAAGGTTGCTATCACCAGCCGCAAGATAGATGACCTGGAAGCTACCGCCGCTGAAATCAAGTCCTTTGGTGGGGTGGCTTTCCCTATCCAGTCCCATCTGGGCAAAATGGATGAGATAAAGAAAATGGTAGCCGCTGCCATGGAAAAGCTGGGAGGAAGGATCGACATACTGGTTAACAATGCCGGGGCCAGCCCGAATATGCTGAGCGTTCTGGACTCGGACGAGCGTCTTTGGGAGACCATAATGAACCTTAACTTGAGAGGCGTTTATTTTACCAGTCAGGCTGTAGCCAATATCATGAAAAAACAGGGCGGCGGCAGCATTATTAATGTCGCCTCTATTGATGGGTTCAAGCCGGAGTTAGGAGTAAGCGTGTACTCCATTTCCAAGGCCGGGGTGCGCATGATCACCAACGCCTTCGCCGCTGAGCTTATCTCCTGCAATATCCGTGTAAACACAATCGCGCCGGGACCGTTCGATACCAAGATGATGAATTCTCACTGGTTCGGTCTTACGCCCGACGAGGCGAAAAAGCAGAGGGCAGACCTTGAAAAATGCTTGCCATTGGGCCGTATGGGAGATCCGGACGAAATTGCCGGCGCGGCTATCTATCTGGCTTCGGATGCCTCAAGCTACACAACCGGGGCCGAGATCATTATCGATGGCGGAATTCTGTTAAGCAGCATCCAACCCGTTCAAGATTAACATTTGGACCAAGTTTATTTAAGCCCCGGCTGGCAATACAGCCGGGGTTTTTTATTAGGGCTAAAAGGTTTAAAATCTTTTAGAGCAAAGAGCAATTCACAAAGGTATACAAGGGGAATTATGCCGGATATTAAAAACTTGTTCGAGCCCCGCTCCGTTGCTGTTATAGGTGCCACGGATAATCCTTTCAAACTGGGGCATATAGTCCTGAATAATGTAATCTCAGGGGGATTCCAGGGTCGCGTTTACCCGGTCAACCCCAAAGGCGGACAAATTATGGGACTGCCGGCCATCAAAAGCCTGTCGGAAGCCAAAGACGGCGTTGATCTGGCGGTTATAGTAATACCGGCCGAACATGTCTTCGATGCCGTCAAGGACTGCGCCGACAACGGAGTAAAGTTCGGCGCAATCATAACCTCAGGTTTTTCCGAGATTGGCAACACTGCCGAGGAGAAGAGGATCGTCAGCTATGCCTCTGAGCATGGCATGCGCATATTGGGACCCAACATCGTGGGCATTTACTCCTACATGGCCAAACTTAATGCCACCTTCGCCCGGATTGATACGAGCAGCATAGCGGGTGGTACACTGGCGCTCATTTCACAGAGCGGCGCATTGGCCGGCGCCATCGCCGGGAAGGCCTTTGCCTCAAAAATGAGCTTCTCCGCCGTAGTATCAATAGGGAATAAGGCGGATATCACCGAGATGGACCTGTTGCCATATCTGATGACAAACGACCAAACTAAAGTGATCATGATGTACATGGAAGGCGTGACTAGCGGCGAACAACTAGTGAATACGTTGCAGCATGTCACGCATGTCAAGCCTGTGGTTGTGCTAAAGTCCGGAAGGTCAAAAGGGGTGCACTGGCGGCGGCCTCTCACACCGGCTCACTGGCCGGCGAGGACCGCGTTTTCGACGATATTGCACGGCAAGCTGGGTTGATACGGGCGGATGGCATAGAAGAGGCCCTGCAATGGTGTAAGTTCCTGGCCGCCGTGCCACAGCCGGCAGGCGAAAATACGGTGATTATCACCAACGGAGGGGGTATGGGCGTAATGGCGGCCGACGCCTGTGAGAAAGACGGCGTAAATTTATATGATAACCTGTCTGATATGAAAAAAACCTTCGAAGGCATCGTTCCCCAGTTCGGTTCTTCCAAGAATCCCATCGATCTGACGGGACAGGCAACGGCTTCGGACTATACGCGGTCGCTCGATGCAGCCATGAATAACGCTAATATGCATTCCATTCTCTGCCTCGGATGTGAGTCCGGCATCTTCAACATCGACGAGTTTGCCAAGCAGATGAATGAGGGATTTTCAACGGGAAAATACAATAAGCCACTCATCATGTCCTTCGTCGGAGGCTTCCAGATAGAAAAAAGCGTGAAGCAGCTTAATGACGAAAACATACCGATCTTCGGCGACGTGCTCCCGGCTGTCTCTTGCCTGGGTGCGGTATATTCTAATTACAGACATAAAATAGCCGAAATAGAAGTGCCGGCTGAGATCTCAATTGACGAAAATGTTGTCAGGGTAATAATTGAAGCCGTGAGAAAAGACGGGCGGCGTTTCCTGCTGGCCCAGGAAGGGCAGGCGGTAATGAAGGCTATCGGCCTGCCCGGCCCTCAGAGCGGAATTGTACACAATATCGATGAAGCGGTGGCGATGGCCGCCAAGATCGGCTACCCGGTGGTAATGAAGGTGGTCTCGAGGGATATCCTGCACAAGAGCGACGCGGGTGGCGTAGCGCTGGATATACTGAACGCCAACGAGGTAAGCGATGCCTATGAGGCCATACTCCAAAACTGCCACCGCTATATGCCCGAAGCCCGTATCGACGGCATAGAGGTCTCGGAGCAGGTCAAACAGGGCGTCGAGACAATAGTGGGGGCGCGGCGGGACGTATCTTTTGGTCCCATCGTCATGTTCGGCCTGGGCGGTATTTATGTCGAGGTGATGAAGGATATAGTTTTCCGTGCTTTTCCTATCAGCAGGGGCCAGGCGCTCAAAATGATCAGTGAGATTAGAACCTACCCGCTTCTGCTGGGGGTGAGGGGGGAAAAGAGCAAGGACCTGGATGCGCTGGCCGAAGCCATCCTTAAGGTGGGTACACTGCTGAAGAAAATCGAGGATATCTCTGATATCGAGATCAACCCGCTGGTGGCTTATGATCACGGCGAAGGCGTTAAGGCTGTGGACGTCCGAATATTACTTTCTAAACAGGAGGCAGGCCAATGAAAAGCTTTATTATAGGATCGATGGATTACAGTGCCGGTAAGACTAGTCTGATAGTTGGCCTGGCAAGGTCGGTAGGAAAACCTTTCGGTTATATTAAACCACTGGGCGACCGGCTGGTCTATCGTAAGAAGAGGATTTGGGATTACGATGCAGCATTGATGACCAATATTTTTTCTCTGGGCAGGGACCCGGAAGAGATGACTATGGGTTTCGAGCATTTAAAGATGCGCTTCAAATACGATGAGGAAGGGGCTAAAAATCGTGTGGCAGACATGGTGAAAGAGACAGGCGCGGGGAAGGATATCATGTTTGTGGAAAGCGGTAAAAGCATAGAATACGGCGTCTCTTTTCACCTTAATGCTTTCTCGCTGGCCAAATACCTGGGAGGGAAGCTCGTAATTGTGGTCAGCGGCGATGAAAACTATGTGATAGACAACGCGATTTTTATTAAGAAATATCTGGACCTGCACGATTTAAATTTCGGCGGCATTATTATCAATAAAGTTCGCAATATAGATGATTTCAATAATGTATATGTGCCCATCATTAAGGGCACTGGCATCGAAATATTGGGTGTGGTCCCCTTTATCGAGCAACTGACATTCTTCTCCATGGAATATCTGGCCCAGTATTTACTGGCCAGGGTATTGGCTGGTGAAAGCTGGTTGGAGAAACGTGTGAGTAACATCTTCGTAGGAGCTGCCTCAGTGGATTCGGCTTATGTTGATGAGAAGTTTCGCAGGGAGAATACGCTGCTGATAACCAGCGGCGACCGGTCCGATATGCTTCTGGCTTCTTTCGAAGAAGGCAGCACGGCGGCCGTGGTAGTAACAAACAATATCCTGCCGCCGCAGAATATACTGGCTAAAGCGGATGAGAGGAAGATACCGGTCCTTCTGGTTCCCTTCGGAGTCTATGAAGCGGCCAAGCAGATCGAAGCTTTGACTCCGCTGATTACCAGCAAAAATACGGCCGAAATCGACCTGATGGCCAAGATGGTTGGCGAACACGTTAACGTCGGGGCGATATTGAAGGATTTGAGTGTCTGATGAGCGCTGACGTATTTGCGCAGCTTTGTGCCGGCTGATATAATCACCTCCGGTTTGCAACTCTTACATACTTGCAGATATTTACTTGCATAGAACTCACGCAGTAGAATGCGTGGGGTTTTTATTTAGATAAGAAGGGATTTAAAGATGCCAGAAGAGAATAAATTGGAAACTATGAGGCATTCGGCCAGTCATATTATGGCCGAAGCCGTTGAGTCCCTCTTTCCCGGTGTGAAATTCGGCATAGGACCGGCTATTGAGGACGGGTTTTATTACGATTTCGACCTGCCCCGGACGCTGACCATGGATGACCTCCCGGCCATAGAGGCCAGGATGAAGGAGATAATTGCCGCCGGCCTTAAGTTCGAACGTAAGGAAGTCAGTAGTAAAGAGGCGCTGAAGCTTTTTGCCGGGCAGCCGTATAAGATCGAATTAATCAATGACCTGGGAGTGGATAAAGTCTCGCTGTACACGCAAGGCAAGTTCACCGACCTCTGCCGGGGCCCACATGTGAAGTCCAGCAAAGATGTTAAGGCATTCAAGTTGACCAGCGTGGCCGGAGCCTACTGGCGTGGAGACGAAAAGCGTTCCATGCTGCAGCGCATCTATGGAGTAGCTTTTGAAAGCCAGAAAGAGCTCGACGAGTATCTTATCAGGATTGCTGAAGCGGCCAAGCGCGACCACAGGAAGCTGGGCAAGGAACTGGACCTTTTCAGCCTGCACGAAGAAGCCGGGCCTGGCCTGGTCTACTGGCATCCCAAGGGTGCCACAGTGCGTCAGCTCATAGAGGATTTTTGGAAGGCCGAGCACAGGAGGCGCGGCTACGATTTAGTCTATTCTCCCCATATTGCCAAGGTCCACTTGTGGGAAACCAGCGGGCACTGGAATTTCTACCGCGAGAATATGTACTCGCCTATGGAGATAGATGAGGTACAGTATGTAGTTAAGCCGATGAACTGCCCCTTCCATATACTCATGTACAAAACGCAACTGCGCAGCTATCGCCAGCTGCCGTTGCGCTATGCCGAGCTTGGTACGGTCTACCGCTATGAGCGCTCAGGAGTGCTGCACGGCCTGGCCAGGGTAAGAGGTTTCACACAGGATGATGCTCATATTTTCTGCACCCCCGACCAGATCGAGTCGGAGGTAACTGACGTCGTTGAGCTCGCCCGGTTTATGATGCAGACATTCGGTTTCGAAAAATATGAAATGATGCTGTCGACCCGGCCTGACAAATATGCGGGTGAGCTTGAGAGATGGGATATGGCCACCAATGCCCTACGCAATGTGCTGGAGAACCTGCACATTGATTATCAGGTAGACCCGGGTGAAGGAGTTTTTTATGGCCCCAAAATAGATGTGAAGTTGAAGGATGCTCTGGGTAGGCTATGGCAGGGACCGACCATCCAGGTGGACTTCAACTTGCCTGATCGCTTCGATGTAAACTACGTGGCCGAGGACGGGCAGGAGCACCAGGTGGTGATGATTCATCGCACGGTGCTGGGCAGCATGGAGAGGTTCTTCGCCTGCCTCACGGAGCACTATGCCGGGGCCTTTCCGCTATGGCTGGCGCCGGTACAGGTCGTTTTGATACCGATTGCCGACAGGCATACTGAGCACGCACGCAAGCTTTTCGAAGAGATGAGGGCCAAGGATATCCGAGTTCAGCTCGATGACCGCTCGGAGCGCATGAACCTGAAAATCCGGGAAGCCCAGCTTAACAAGATACCTTACATGCTCGTGATAGGTGATAAGGAGATTGAGAACGGGACCGTGTCGGTGCGTTCACGTAGCGGTGAGGACCTTGGATCGCTGAGTTACGCTGATTTTATGAGCCGTATGAAGTCGCTGGTTGAGTCCAGGGAGCTCAATAAACTTTGATTTACAGCTATGAAATGTGATATATTTTAGTTCGTTCGGTTTAACGACGGTTAAAAGGAGGACATAAAGAACATATTTAAAGAATTGAATATCAATAATCGCATTCGGGCGAAAGAAGTCAGATTGATAGGAGATGCCGGGGAACAGGTGGGAGTGGTTCCTATTGAAAAAGCGCTTCAAATGGCGAATGAAAAAGGACTGGACCTGGTTGAAGTTGCAGCGACAGCAAGCCCGCCCGTATGTAGAATTCTGGATTATGGAAAATATAGATACGAGCAGATAAAAAGGGAAAAAAAGGTACGCAGTGGTCAGAAGTCCGGCCTGCTGAAAGAAATCAGGATAAGGCCGCAGGTTAAAGACCATGACCTTGATATAAAAGTTAACAGGGCCAGGAAATTTCTAGAAGACGGCGATAAAGTAAAGGTATTAGTAGTCTTTCGCGGCAGGCAGATGGTCCATCCCGAGCTGGGGGTCAAGCTCTTGCAAAAAGTGGCGACTAACCTGAAAGGCAAGGCCCAGCTGGATGGTCAGCCTATCCACGAAGGAAGGATAATGAGCCTGATTTTATCACCGATTTCAGCCAAGCAGACGCAGGTCAAAGAAGGCTCCGGCGAAGCCAAAGACATTAAAGAGAAGAAAGAAGTTCAAGAAGTTAAAGAAATAAAGGTCAAGGAAACAGTTTAAATGCCTAAATTGAAGACACATAAGGGGGCGAAGAAACGCTTCCATTTCACGGGGACCGGCAAGATTATGCGGGTCAAGCAGGGCAAAAGCCATTTCAGGCGTAATAAATCGTCCAGGGTCAAAGGACTCTTCGACGAAACGATTCCCCTGCACAAGGCCGACGTGAAACGCATCAAAAGAGTATTACCTTACCAGTAGGTATTCAGGAGGACTTAATTGCCCAGAGTTAAAGGCGGATTTGTTAGCCGCAGACGTCATAAGAAAATACTTGAACTAACCAAAGGACACAGGGGAAGCCGGCATACACTCATCAAGAATGCGAGTGAGTCCATGCTGCATGCCCTCGACTACGCCTATGCACACCGCAGAGAGCGAAAAGGAGATATGCGCAGGCTCTGGATTGCCAGGATCAGCGCCGCAACCCGAGCCGACGGACTCACATACAGCCAGTTCATCAATGGCCTCACCAAGGCAAATATAAATATTAATCGCAAGCTGCTTGCCGATGTCGCTGTCAATGACCCTGCCAAGTTTTCAGCGCTGGTCAAGGCTGCGGCCGATAAGCTAAAAAGCTGACAATTCTTTAATACCTGTGATGTTGGACCAAGTTGAAGAACTCGCCTCGCAAGCTAACTCAGAACTTCAAAAAATAACCAGCCTCGACGAGTTGGAGCTATGGCGCGTCCGCTATCTTGGCCGCAAAAGCAAACTGATCAATATATTACGTTCTCTCGGAGATGTGCCCATCGACGAGAGGCGCACCCTCGGCGCCAGGGCCAATCAAATTAAAACCAGCCTGGAAAGCCTCTGCGCAGAACGAAAGGCGCAAATCCAGGATTCGTCACATCAGGTACTTGAGCGTGCCAAAATCGATGTAACCCTCCCCGGAGAGCCGTTTCAACTGGGCCGACTGCATCCTACTACCAGGACCATAAAAGAGATCTGCGACATTTTCGTCAGCATGGGCTTCCAGATCGTGGAAGGCCCGGAGGTGGAATGGGAATACTATAATTTCGAGGCGTTGAATATGCCGGCCGAACATCCGGCCAGGGATGGCTTTGCAACGCTATGGGTGGATTACCAGACCGAGAACGGTGCACGGCCCATGCTCATGCGCACCCATACCTCGCCAGTCCAGATACGCACCATGGAAAAGATCAAACCTCCCGTACGCGTAGTGGCACCGGGCAGGGTATACCGCTATGAGGCTACAGACGCCACTCATGAATGGATGTTTTCTCAGGTTGAAGGATTTGCCGTAGACAAAAATATAACCATGGCCGATTTAAAGGGAACGCTCTTCGAATTTGCCCGCCGCCTTTTCGGGCAGGATAGGAAATGCCGCTTCCGCTGCGACTATTTCCCCTTCGTAGAACCGGGTGTTGAAATTGCCATCGATTGCTTCATGTGCGGCGGGAAAGGATGCCGTTTGTGCGGCAATACCGGCTGGATTGAGATACTGGGCGCAGGGATGATACATCCCGAGGTATTACGCGGCTGCGGGATCGACCCCGATGAATATTCCGGGTTCGCCTTCGGGATGGGTGTGGAACGTATTCCCATACTGCGATACGGTATCGATGATATCAGGTTGTTCTATGCCAACGATCTGCGCTTTTTAAAGCAATTTTAGTTAAGGTGCCTGATGAAAGTACCGCTTAGCTGGCTCAAAGACTACGTGGAAGTCGATATCCCTATACGGGACCTGGCCGATAGGCTCACGCTGGCAGGCCTCGAAGTATCGGACATTCAGATAATAGGGGGAAGCTGGGATAATATCGTAGTGGGCAAAATACTGTCCATCAACCCGCATCCCAATGCCGACCGACTGCGGTTGGCGACTGTAGACCTTGGTGGTGGGGAAAAGACCGTAGTCTGCGGGGCGCCCAACCTCGTGGTAGGCGACAAAATCGCCTTTGCGCTGGTGGGAGCCACGCTAATCGATGGTCATACAGGTAAAGCCGAAGAGCTGAAACCTGCCAAGATCCGCGGAGTGGTCTCTGAAGGCATGATCTGTTCCGAGAAGGAGTTGGGCATATCCGAGAACCACGAGGGCATACTTGTACTACCTCCCGACTATGAATTGGGGAAACCCCTTGCAAACTATCTGGGAGATGCCATTCTTGATATCGATATCACTCCCAACCGGGCTGATTGCCTGGCCGTTATGGGCGTGGCACGCGAAGTAGCAGCAATTACAGGAAACCAATTCCGCATGCCTGACCTTAGTTATCCGGAATCGGTAAAAACGGTGGAATCTTACGCTTCCGTGGAGATTAAAGACCCGGACATGTGCCCACGATACTGCGCTATAGTGATCGATGGCATAAAAATCGGACCGTCACCCCGCTGGATGCAGGACCGTTTAGCTGCTTGTGGCATGCGCCCTATCAACAACATCGTCGATGTTACAAACTATGTGATGCTGGAATTCGGCCAGCCCCTTCATGCGTTCGATTATAAGGAGATCAGGGGCCAGAAGATCATAGTCAGGCGTGCCCGCGATGGCGAGATAATGTACACGCTGGATGAGATGGAACGCAAATATACTAACGATATCCTGCTGATAGCGGATGCCGAGCGTGCGGTCGCTGTGGCCGGTATTATGGGCGGCCTCAGTTCTGAAGTTCGGGACTATACCGCTTCGATCTTGTTGGAATCGGCTAACTTCAGCCAGGCTGTGATACACAGGGGAGCATTGTCTCTCAAGCTGAGCAGCGAAGCTTCTGCCAGGTTCGAAAAAGGGTTAAACCCGGGATTGGCGCCGATGGCCCTGAAAAGGGCCACTCAATTGATGGCACAACTGGGCGGTGGATCGGTGGCAAAAGGCATGATCGACGTTTATCCGGGTAAGTTAGAGCGGGAACCGGTTTCGATCACACAGCACGATGTTAAACGTTTGCTGGGCATCGATATAAGTGCCGAGGGAATCAAGGGCTGTATGGACGCGCTTGGCCTGGAAAGTAAATTGAAGTCCGGAGCTGTCCGGGTTGAACGGCCCTGGTGGAGAAACGATATTAATTGCACAGCCGATCTGGTAGAGGAGGTAGCCAGGGTCACGGGCTACGACAATATCCCTATCTCCATGCTTAGCTCCGCATTGCCTTCAGGCGAAAGCTTGTCCATGGTATCCTTCAGGCAAGAGCTGCGCAATACGATGATAGCCGGCGGCTTTCAGGAGATTATTACTTACCCGCTTACAAGTATAGAAACATTAAAAAAGTTGTCCTCACAATCCGATCTGATGGGCCCGGAGCCGCTTAAAATAGCCAACCCCATGAGCCATGAGCTTGAGTATTTACGCACCAGTTTGCGTATGGGAGTCCTCTCCACGCAGGCTCATAATCAGCGCAGCCGTGAAAACAATATCCGGCTATTCGAGATCGGCAAGGTTTATCTGCCGCGCAAGAAGGATTTGCCGCGGGAAAACGAGATATTATGCGCGATGCTAGACAGCGTCGTGCCGGATATCTACTGGCAGTCAAAACAGAAGGCCATCGATTTCTATTTTGTGAAAGGAATAGTGGAAGCTCTGCTTAGCAGGTTTGGAGTTCAAGCTGAATTCGTTCCGGGCGAAGACTCGACCTTAAACCCTGCCCAGAGCGCTGATATTATGGTCGGGAAAGTCAAGCTAGGGGTCATCGGGGAAGTGCATCCCAGGGTCAGGGGAAACTTCGATATAATGGACGCAGCGTTTATTTTCGAGCTGGATGTAGATAAGTTGCTCCCGCTGGCAACGAAAAAGCTGGTTTACCAGGCTGCTTCCAGGTACCCGGGTATAACCAGGGATATTGCTTTAATTGTAGATAGCGATGTCACCTACGAAAAAATCATTAATATAATTAGAGGTTTTAACCTGGTCTCTGAAGTTAAGTTATTTGACCTGTATGCCGGCGAACAGATACCGGCGGGGAAAAAGTCCATGGCTTTCAGGCTTACCTATCTGGCGACCGATCATACCTTGAAGGACGAAGAAGTCGATGGCGTACAGAAGCACATTCTGAAAAAGCTGTCTGCAGACCTGGGCGTCAACTTGAGGTCCTAGTTGTCTCATCCTCCCGTACTTTAGTCCCAATCTGCCTTGCCATACGTCTGAAAACCTTGACAAACAGTACCGGTTTAAGGAAAATGGCTCTTCAATATCCTGCTATAACGTCCGCACACTGAAGTCCTGCGCCGTGGGGAGTAAAAGATGGAAAAATCAAATGAAGGCAGTACTAAGAAGGACGAGATCCTGATAGTTGGAGATAGCCATGCACATTCTGAGAAACTCCGGACCTTGCTGGAAGACCACGGCTTTGCAGTTTCGGCAGTGGAAAATGGCAAGCAGGCCGTAGATTACTTAAAGAAACGCAAGCCCTCTATTATTGTCAGCGACATTATTATGCCTGAAATGGATGGCTGGCAGTTCTGTCAGTACGTAAAAAAACATGTTAGCCTCAGGGATATCCCCTTTGTGGCCCTTACGCCTTTTTCCGATCCCATAGATGTAATACAGGGGCTTAAATCCGGGGCAGATCATTTTGTAGCCAAGCCGTATGACGACGATGTTTTGATCTCCCGCATAAAACATGTACTGATAAACCAGGATATACGACAGAACCCGTTATCGGCCAAAACCACAGAAGTATACTTTGGCGGCCAGAAACATAGGGTGAGCTTCGACCACCACCAGACACTTGACCTGTTGCTGTCCACTTTCGAGACAGCAGTCCAAAAAAACAGGGAATTAGAAGCCGCTCTGGCGAGATTGAAAGATGCCGAGGAGCTTTTATCCAGGCAGGTCGTAGAACTGCAGAATATAGCGATCCACGATGCCCTTACGGGTCTTCTGAACAGGCGTGGCTTCTTCATACTTATAGAGCAGCAAATGAAACTGGCAGCCCGCATGAAGGGCAAAACATACGTTTTTTATATCGATGTTGACGGCATGAAATGGATCAATGACACTCTCGGGCATGACGAGGGTGATAATGCCCTGGTTGCAACAGCCAAATTCCTAATAGAAAATTCGCGTAAATCCGACATCGTAGCGCGCCTGGGTGGGGACGAATTCGTACTGGTGGCCATCGATGCATTGGAGGAGAGTCAGCAACTGATAATAAGCCGTATGCTGCGCAATCTGGAAAAATTTAACTCGAAGATGACCCGCGGCTACAAACTGTCACTCAGCATCGGCGTGGCACTGTATGACGTGGAAAAACCATGTTCCATAGATGAGCTTTTATCACGGGCGGACAGGCTCATGTATGAGCAGAAGAACCGAAAAAAAACACAGTCCAAGCAGAACTAGCTACTTATTAATTGGCAGCATCGCTTGCAGAGCTGCGACTAATCCTTCCAACGGCATTATCTGAGATTGCTTCTCCCTGCGCCACTTGACCTCTACGCTGTTGCTCTGAAGTGTGCGTGGGCTGACTACTACGCGAAGAGGGATGCCGATCAGGTCCGCATCATTGAACTTAATACCCGGGGATTCCTGGCGGTCGTCGAAAAGTACTTCGATACCGGCAGCGGTCAGTTCGGAGTATAGTTTCTCGGAGGTCTCCATAACTTTGGTATCCTCTGCCTTGATCGGGCACAAATAAAGATGGTAGGGAGCGATGGGCAGCGGCCACAGAATGCCCTTCTCGTCATTGTTCTGCTCAACTGCGGCGGCCAGCAGCCTGCCCAGTCCTATGCCATAGCATACCCATTATAATCGGCTTGGAAGTGCCGTCTTTATCCAGAAATGAAGCTCCCAGCCTCTCGCTGAGGAATGTCCCTAATTTGAAGACATGCCCCACTTCAATTCCACGCTGCGTTTTCAGTTCTCCCTGACACCTGGGGCACAGGTCGCCTGCGCGCGCCCTGGCAATATCGGTAATGATATCTGCCTTGAAGTCGCGCGGATAATTGACGTTTTTCAAATGGGTGTCAGGTTTATTGGCCCCGGCGACGAAATTGTTGCCAAGTTGAATGGAATCGTCCGCTACGATTTTGACGTTTTTAAGGCCTATTGCCGACGCGTATCCCGCAACCAGTCCTGCCTCTTTTGTTTCAGCCTCTGTAGCCATATGCAGGTCAGTGCACTTAAGTATATTCTTCAACTTTATTTCGTTAACCTCAAAATCTCCCCTGATAACCACGAACACAAGGTTGCCGCCGGCCACATAGAAGACGGACTTAAGCGTCTGGTTGGCTTTTACACCAAGAAAAGTAGCCACTTCATCTATCGCTTTTAATCCCGGCGTGGAGACTTCCTCGACTTCTAGCAATTCGGCCGGTGCGTTGGCCCTTTTGATACTGATGGCCTTCTCAGTATTGGCCGCATAATCGCATTTCTGGCAATAAATGATCTCATCTTCGCCGCTTTCGGTTATGAGCATGAACTCGTGAGAAGCCTTGCCGCCTATGGCGCCGCTGTCGGCTTCTACCATAACTGTTGGAAGACCGCAGCGTGAATATATATTCTTGTATGCCTGCACCATTTTATCGTAGCTCTGGTTTAGGCCCGCTTCATCGACATCGAAGCTATAAAGGTCCTTCATGAAAAACTCGCGTACCCGTAAAAGCCCGCCACGTGGCCTAGGCTCGTCCCTGAATTTATTCTGAATTTGATAGGGCAGCTGCGGCAGGTCGCGGTAGCTCTGTACCGTGCGCCGGACAAGGTCGGTTATCACTTCCTCGTGCGTGGGACCGATAGCAAGTTTATGTTCTTTGCGATCTGTTACGATGAAAATAGTCTTATCGAAGGAAGGCAGCCTGCCGGATTTTTCCCACAGCTCCAGCGGCTGGAGCGACGGCATCATCAGTTCCTGCCCGCCGGCCCTATCCATCTCTTCACGTATGATGTTTTCTATTTTTCTGAATACCCTCCAGCCCATCGGCATGTAAGAATATACGCCGGTGGCCACCTGCTGGATCATGCCGGAACGTACCAGGTACTGGTGGCTTATGCAGTCGGCATCGGAAGGCGCTTCTTTGAGAGTCCTGCCTAATAGTTTGGAGAAACGCATGTTGTCATCCCCTTCGAATACTTATCGGCGTATTTTAGAATATTCGCAGTGAATTTAAAAGCCACCGGCCGGGCCATCGTACGGAAGAATAAAGGAGGGAGATCGCTTAAAGGCTCGATATTTCTTGCATCAATGCCTGAAGGAATTGGTGTTCTTCCACGGTTTTCACTACCTTACCCTTCTTGAATATGGCGCCGCGACCCTTACCGCAGGCGATTCCGACGTCGGCATCCCTGGCTTCACCAGGACCGTTGACTATGCATCCCATTACCGCCACCTTCACCGGTTTCTTCATGTCCTGCAGGTATTCGCTGACTGTCTGTGCCAGCCCAACGATGTCCGTCTCGCTGCGCCCACAGGAAGGGCAGCTTAGCAGTACCGGGCCATGCTCGCGCATATTGAGGGACTTTAGGATTTCATACGCTGCAAACACCTCTTCCCGCGGATGGGAACTCAGGGATACCCTTATTGTATCTCCTATGCCATCGTAGAGCAGTATGCCGATCCCAACAGCGCTCCTGATAGCCCCTGCGGCGGGCAGCCCGGCTTCAGTGATTCCTATATGGAGAGGATAAGGCGTTTTGCGAGCGATGCTCCGATAGGCAGCTACTGTAGTGGGTACATCAAAGGCCTTGAGTGCTATTTTGATCAGGCCGAAGTCCATTTCTTCCAGGAGCCTGACCTGCTCCATGGCCAGCTTAACCATATAGCTAATGGTGGATGATTTTCCCTGTTTATCCTGCGGCAGGCTTCCGAAATTAACCCCGATCCTGATCGGGACAGACCTGTCCCTGGCGGCCGCCACTATTTTCTTGATATGGTCGGCATTGCGGATATTGCCCGGATTCAACCTCAAACCGTCGGCGCCGCTGTCGATGGCGGCAAGAGCCAACCTGTAGTCGAAATGTATATCGGCTATAAGTGGTATAGATATCTTCTTTTTGATACGTTGTATGGCTTCAGCAGCCTGCTGATCGGGCACGGCCACGCGGATGATTTCACAACCGAACTCTTGCAGCTCTTTTATCTGGTTGACCGTAGCCCTGACATCCCGGGTATCGGTCTTGGTCATCGATTGCACTGCTATGGGTGCACCGCCTCCCACTTGGACACCGCCGACGTGAATGGGACGTGAAATGCGACGCTTTCTCAAGGTATCAGGCTTTCTCCGTGGATAATTCGTGCTACATCGAAATAGCTTATGACCAGGATCAATACTATGAGGGCAATAAATCCTATCAAATGGACCAGGCCTTCCTTTTGAGGGGAGATCCTTTTGCCCCGCCTGACCCATTCAAGCAGGACAAAAATGAGGCGGCCGCCATCCAAGCCTGGGAAGGGTAACAGGTTGAAAATGCCCAGGTTGATGCTGATCAGGGCAGCGAATTCCAGCAGGGGACTGATGCCAGCTTTAACCACCTCCCCAGTCAATTGCGCAATAGCAATCGGGCCGGCCAGTTGAGGCACGGCGCCCTTGATGAACCAACTTATGATTTCATTGCGGAAGAGCACAAGTATTTCCCAGCTATGGACGATGCCGTCAGGGATGGCTTGCCAGAATGGCGTCGATTCAGTCACGGTTGTATTGTCCGCTGAAGCCAGGGTAACACCAGTGGCCCCCTGACCCTGCGGAGGATTCCAGCGCGGTATGACGGTTATGGTCTTTTCACTTGAATCCTGTTTCTGGATGCCTATAGTGGTTGCTGTACCCAGGTTAAGCTGCAGCAGGTAGCTGACATCCGCCCGGTTCTTAACCTGGCGACCGTTTATAGTGAGGATGCGGTCTCCCGCCTCTACCCCGGCAGCCTGGGCCGGCGAGCCGGCGGCGACGTCCTTGATCATAACTTTTTCCATCGTTACGTCATGTGGAATCATAAAACCGATGGAAAAAAGCAATATGGGGAGCAGTATGTTCAATATCGATCCTGCGCTGAGAACCAAAATCCTGGCAGGGATGCTTTTGCTGGCCAAACTGCCCGGCATTGTAGGGTCTTCCTCTCCCAGCAGCCTGGTGAATCCTCCCAGGGGGACGGCATTTATTGAATAGATCGTTTCTCCCCGTTTAATGCCGAACAGCTTCGGGGGGAAACCGATACCGAATTCCTCGACCTTAACATTACACATTTTGGCTGCCGTGAAGTGCCCCAGCTCATGCGTAATGACTAGAACTATGAGTAATGCCAGAAAAACTAGTATGGTCACTAACATTAAATTTCCTTCCTTGCTACTTTAACGGCCGTTTCCCGGGCCAAGGTATCAGAAATAAGTATGTCTTCTATTCCGGGATTGGCAATCGGTTGATGCATATCCAGGGTCTTTTCTATCACGTGGGCTATATCTAGGAACCCTATGGAATTATTCAAGAACATTTCCACCGCGATTTCATCTGCTGCACATAATACAGCGGGATAAGCCCCGCCTTTTTTGGCAGCCGACAGCGCCAGCTTCAAGCACGGGAAATCGTCGTAATTGACAGGTTCAAAAGAAAAGGTTTGTTTATCTGAAAAATTAACATGCGCAATTTTGCCATTGGGGACCCGCTGCGGATAGAAGAGGGCGTACTGGATGGGTAAACGCATATCAGGCGTGCTCAGCTGCGCTTTGATCGAGCCGTCAATAAACTCAATCATCGAATGAACAACGCTCTGACGATGAATAATGATCTCAATTTTTTCATAAGGGATATTGAACAACCAGCGTGCTTCAATAGTTTCCAGACCCTTGTTAAAGAGTGTCGCTGAGTCGATAGTAACTTTCCTCCCCATCTTCCAGGTCGGATGGTTCAAGGCGTCCCTAACAGTGACGTTAGAAAGCTTACGCTGTGAAAAGCCGAAGAAAGGGCCGCCCGAAGCTGTTAAAAGAAGCCGGGAGATATCCATCGTCTCTCCACGTAAACATTGCCAGATGGCACTGTGCTCGCTGTCTATTGGCAGGATGCGAGCTCCGCACTCGGAGGCCATGCGTGTAATTAGTTCGCCAGCCATGGCCAATATCTCCTTGTTGGCAATAGCTACGGTTTTGCCTGCCTTTAGTGCGGCCAGGGACGGAGCAAGGCCGGCCCTTCCAGTGGTGGCGATCACTACTATATCGACATCGGGATGTGAAGCAATGTTTTCCATTGAGAGCATTTTGATACCATCCGGCAATTGTGCCCTGGCATCAATATAGGCAAAAGCCGGTGAGAATTCTTGCAATTGCGCTATGAAGCTAACGGTGTTTTTGTTGCAGGCCAAACCTACTACTTGGAAGCTGTCCCTGAAATTGCGGACAACATCAAGCGTTTGCTGACCGATTGAGCCGGTCGAACCTAATATAGCAAGCTTTTTTAACGTATTTCCCATAAGTTTGCCCGATAAAGCAATATAATGTTACATCATATCTCGCACTCATGTATAATAGTGCGAAACAAAGATTTGACGATTGGGTTATAATGTTGTGCGAAAATTAAACACGTAAGGAGGGAACATGGCTTACGATACACTGATATTAGACAAAGAAGGCATGGTTGGTATTATCACTTTGAACCGTCCTCCCGCACATCCATTCAATTACGCTGCTGTAGATAACCTCAGCAAAGCCCTAACAGAACTGGAAAAAGATAAGGATGTGCGTGCAGTTATTATTACCGGTAGCGGCGAAACTGCATTTTCAGCCGGTTTTGATGTGAAAAGCTTTGCCGATCCTATGAATGTCTGGATGCCACGCTTTGGGCATATTACCTACAATAGAATAGAGCGGTTTCCCAAACCTGTAATTGCCGCTATCAACGGTTTTGCGCTGGGTGGTGGATTTGAATTGGCCCTGGCATGTCATTTTCGTCTAATGGTTGATGCAGAGAAAGCCGTGCTGGGCCTACCGGAGATTAACCTTGGCATTATCCCCGGATGGGGCGGTACACAACGGTTGCCCAGGCTGGTCGGCCGGACGCGGGCCCTGGAAATAGCTTTGATGGGCAAAAGGATCAATGCCAAGGAAGCATATGAATGGGGGCTGCTCAACAAGGTATCTAAACCTGGTGAGGTACTGAACGATGCAAAAGCATATGCCACGGCTCTATCCAAGCGAGCCCCGCTGGCACTTAAATCCATATTAAATGCCATGGTTATGGGACTGGACACCAATATGGCCGCAGGTATCGAACTGGAGCTTGCAGGATCCGATGTAGTTCGCAATTCCAAGGATGCTATGGAAGGCATGATGGCCTTTATCGAGAAACGCGAAGCTAAATTCACTGGCGAATAAATATATTAATTAAAGGAGTTTGAGCAATGAAGGTTGAGGACATCAAAAAGATCGCTATGATCGGCGCAGGCGACATGGGCCACGGCATTGCCGAGGTTCTCGCCATCTCAGGTTACCAGGTAAACCTGTATGACATCAAGCAGGAATTTGTCGACAAGGGTGTGAGCAAGATAAAGGATAGCTTGATGAAGCAGGTATCCAAGCAAAAGATGACCCAGGAAGCTATGGACAAGGCCGTAGGCGGCATCGTGGGCTTTACGGTATTGAAAGACGCTGTAAAAGATGTTGACTACGCCATCGAAGCCGCTCCGGAAATACTGGAACTGAAAGAGAAGATATTCAAAGATATGGATGAAGCAGCTCCGAAGCACGCAATCCTGGCCTCCAATACATCCAATATGAGCATTACCAAGATTGGCGGAGCTACCAAAAGGCCGGACAAAGTGGTCGGCATACATTTCTTCAATCCCGCAGTAATGATGAAGCTGGTTGAAGTCATCAAAGGCGATAAAACATCGGCTGAAACTATGGATGTAAGCGCCGCTTTGGTCGCCAAGTGGGCGAATTTCCGCGGCCCAATGGTCGGTATACGGGTAGAGAAAGACACCCCGGGTTTCATTTACAACAGGCTGGGAGCTCCCGTTGGCTTATACATGTCTTACCTGCTCGATAAAGGCCTGGTCGTTCCCGAAGCCGTCGATGCCAAGGTCAAATCTATTGGCGCACCCATGGGACCCTACGAGATCATGGATTTCGCGGGCCTGGATGTTGCATTGCACAGCATGGAATATTTCGGTAAAATGCTTACCCCTGATTTCAAACCACGTCCCTGGATCGAGAAACTGAATAAAGAAGGTCACCTGGGCAAGAAGACCGGCAAAGGTATCTTTGAGTGGCCCGGCGGCGCCCGCCCCACTATCGACCTGAGCAAGGCTGATCCCAATTTCGATCCCATGGACATGATGTGCCTGCAGGTCAATGAAGGCACCAAGCTTCTCGAGGTCGGAGTTGCCAAGAGCGCTGCTGAAATCGACACGGCTATGGTCAACGGCGGCGGCGGAATATTCGGCCCCTTCGCTCTATGCAAGGGCATGGGCTGGGATAAGGTAGCGGAAAGGTGTGCTTCGATCGCCAAGAAGACCGGCATCAAATGGTTCGAGCCCACGGAAACTTTGAAAAAGGGTAACATTACTCTTTAGATAGAATAGTCTGGAAATAATTAAAAGGGTTGGCTGCAGGCTTCCAAAACTGGTGAAGTAATGGGGCTATTTAAGCGGCCAACCCTGATTATTTATCAAGATAATAAAATAATAGGCCACAGGTGCGATAAGCAGGTGGCTGTCAATTCTGTCGAGAACACCTCCGTGTCCTGGCAATAGACGGCCTGTATCCTTGGCTTTCATATTCCTTTTCAACAGCGATTCAACCAGGTCTCCGATTAAAGAAAAGATACCTATTATTATGCCTGCCAGCACCATCTGCCAGTAGGTCATAGGCAGGCTAAACAGCAGGCTAATAAAAATGGCGGTAATAATGGCTGCAGCCAGACCGCCTGTAGCGCCCTCCCAGGTCTTTCCGGGGCTAATGGAGGATGCCAGGGCGTGTTTACCCAAGTTGCTGCCCACAACGTAAGCGAAGACATCGCTGAGCGCCGTGCAGGATAGTACTAGGTACACCCACCCCATACCGTTATTCAGATCTCTAATATATATATAGAAAGATAGCAGCCATCCTGTGTACAGCACCCCTGCAACGGTCCAACCCCAGTTAATAAATGAATTATCCTTATTGCGTATGAATATGAGCCATATTAGAGGAATCAATGTAAGAAGAACAAAGAGTAAATTGCAGGTTGCTGTATAAGGGCTGTGGGCATTTATGACAAAAAGCACCGAAAAGACAATGCCGAAATATGTTAAGGGCTGTATATGCTGACTTTTTACTATATTATAGAATTCGAAAGCGGCCAGGGCTGATACCAAACATGCGGCAACTGTAAACCAGGGTTCTCCGGCCCATATGAGGAAACCTATAAAAAATGCAATTGAAAAACCTGTGACTAAACGTTTAACTATCATTGCTCTTCAAATGTACCTGGAAATAAAACATGTTATCCGTGTACCAGCAAAGGCTTCCGCAGTAGGGTAGAGGGGCTAAGATAATATGGCGACGGCTTTGTCAGGCTTCGAGGATTTCCGCCTCTTTATCTTTGCCGATTTTATTGATAGACTCGATGTAGCTGTCAGTTAGTTTCTGCAACTGCTCTGAAGCCCGGATATCCTGATCCTGAGATATCTCTTTGTTTTTCTCAGCGGACTTAAGTTCGTCAACTACCTCCCTGCGTATGTTGCGGATGGATATACGCGACTCCTCCAACCTTTTATGGACTATCTTTACCAGATCTTTGCGCCTTTCCTCTGTCAGAGCCGGAATGGTTATCCTGATTATCGTCCCGTCGTTGATCGGGTTCAGGCCAAGGTCCGATTTTAGGATGGCCTTGTCTATGTTGTTTATAATAGTGCGGTCCCACGGGTGTATGGCGATCGTTTTTGGCTCAGGCACGGAAATTGAAGCTAATTGGATTAGCGGTGTGGCAACTCCATGATAATCGACCTTTATGTGTTCGACCAGGGCCGGTGAAGCACGACCTGTGCGTATGCCGGCCAGCTCTTTAGCCAGGGCTTCGATAGCCTTGCGCATTTTCACGTCAGCGTTTTTTAATATTTTGTCAGTCATTTCTTCTTCTCACTCTTCTCACTAATAACCTCAGTCCCAATATTTTCTCCTGCTATAACCCTTGATATGCTGTCTTTGGCGCGTAAATCGAAGACAATAATTGGCAATTTATTTTGTTGGCATAAAGAGAATGCAGTGATATCCATAACTTCAAGCTGAAGAGTTAGAGCTTCCCTGTGGGTGATTTTGCTGTATTTTCTGGCGTTTCTATTCTTCCTGGGATCGGAATCGTAAATACCATCAACCTTGTTTTTAGCTACCAGTAGTACATCGGCGTTTATTTCTATGGCGCGGAGCGCTGCAGCAGTATCTGTAGTCATATAGGGATTACCGGTGCCCCCGGCAAAGATGACCACACGTTTTTTTTCGAGATGCCGCATGGCCCTGCGCCGGATGTGAGGTTCAGCAATGGCCTGGACTGTTATGGCTGATTGGGTCCGGCTTACTATGCCGTTATTTTCAAGAGCATCCTGTAATGCCAGCGCATTGATGATGGTGGCCAGCATGCCTGCATAGTCGGCTGTAGCTCGGTCCATGCCCGCAGCTTCAGCAGTTGAGCCGCGCCAGAAGTTTCCTCCGCCCACAACGATAGCTACCTCGACATCCTGGGATAGAACAGTCTTAATTTGTCTGGCGATGGAGTTCAGCACGCGAGAGTCTATGCCAAAGCTGTTGTCGCCCATAAGGGCTTCCCCGCTCAGTTTTAATAAGACCCTTTTAAATTTCGCCTTTCCGGTAGACAAATCTAATAACCCAGTTCAAAACGTACGAACCTGCGTACTTTTATGTTCTCACCAGTTTTAGCTATTGTCTCTGTTATGATGTCCTGAATGGTTTTTGCCGGGTCTTTTATATAGGGTTGTAAGAGAAGGCAGACTGATGCCGCGTCGCAATCGGCCGGGGCTTCTCCTGCTGCAATGTATTGAGGTGACATGGCTGAAATTTGAAGGGCGATATTGTGGGCGAGTTCTTTGAATTCGGGAGTCCTCGCAACAAAATCCGTCTCGCAGTTGACCTCAACCATTACTCCAAGATGACTGCCGGTATGTACGTAGCACTCAATTACACCCTGTTCCGCTGTCCTTTCAGATTTTTTCTTAGCAATGGTCAAACCACGCTCCGTTATAATTTCACAGGCCTTGTCGAAATTACCTGCGGCATCGATGAGGGCTTTCTTACAATCCATTACGCCGGCACCGGTTTTCTGGCGTAATTCTTTAACTTTATCGGCTGAAATTTCCAATCTAGTCCTCCTTTGGGATTAAAAAAGTACGGCCAATATGATGAAACGCATAGCCAGGGCGGATTTACTCTTCTTCCGATTCGGTTGAATCAGGTTCCGCCGATTCTGGCCCCTTAGTTTCTCCGGCTTCAGCCAGCATTTTCCCTTCGAGTACGGCATCTGCAATATGAGAGCAGATAACCTTTATGGCCTTTATGGCATCATCATTGGCCGGGATTACATAATCAATTCCATCCGGATTGCAGTTGGTATCTACGGTTGCAACTATCTTAACTCCGACTTTTTGCGCTTCACTGAGGGCGATTTTTTCCTTGGTGGGATCGATAATGAATAAGGCACCCGGCAAGGTGGTCATCTCTTTGAATCCGCCCATTAGTTTGTTGAGCTTTGCCATCTCCTTTTCCACTTTTAGCTTGTCTTTCTTGGAAAGGTAGTCAAGGTCTCCACGCGATTTCTTATCTTCCAATCTGACGAGATAGTCTATCCTACCCTGTATTGTATTGAAATTGGTCAGCATACCACCCAGCCAGCGCTGATTGACATAAAACATACCGCAACGTTTGGCTTCTTCCTCAACGATATCCTGAGCCTGTTTCTTGGTGCCCACGAAAAGGATTGATTGTCCGTTACCGACCATCTCCCTGACGAAAGCGCATGCTTTATTCAGCAAGGTAACGGTCTGCTCAAGATCAATTATATGAATACCATTTCTCTGGGTAAAAATATAGTTCTTCATTTTGGGATGCCAATGCCCGGTCTGGTGGCCGAAATGAGCACCGGCTTCCAAGAGTTGCTTTACAGTAATCGTATCTGCCAAAATTAATTATCCTCCTGAAACAAGAGCGAACTGCTTATTCAAAACCGCTGGGAAGTATAACACAATTATCAGTATCAGAGCAATTCGATTAAATTGGGAAATTAAAAGTCCCCTGCCTCGACGAAGGCAGGGGACTTTGACTGATTCTAACTTGACGCCTATTTAAGACCTATTTGTTGAGCAACCAATTCCCTGTGGTAGTCCGTGCTGCCATAGACAGTGTCGGCTGCCTTGGCGCGCCGATAATACAGGGGAACATCGTGATCGGAACTGGTGCCGATGCCGCCATGAAGCTTTACGCCGAGTGCGCTTACCAGCTTATAGGCCTCGTTGATGTAGGCCTTGGTCATTGATGCTTCTTTGGTATTGGGTATACCCTCCGACTCCATCCAGGCTGCTTCGTAAAGGAGGTATTTGCTGGTGCCCATAGCTATCCACATGTCGGACATCTTATGCTGTAGCGCCTGGAAAGCTCCGATCGGCCTATCATACTGAACACGCTCTTTGGAATAAGCAACGGTCATGTCGACCACTGCCTGCAATCCGCCGAGTGATTCTGCCGATTTTAGAATCGAGCCTTTGCGAATAAGCATTTGGAGTATGGCCCAGCCCTTGTCGAGTTTTCCCAGAAGGTTCTTGGCCGGCACGGCAACATCTTTAAAAACTACCTGGCACAGATGGTCGGAAGCGATGGTAGGTATTACCTCGCTTTTTACGCCTGCTGATTTGGAATCGACCAGGAAGGCAGAAACTCCATCCTCGCCGGCTCCATCCTTGGTCCTGGCTATCACGATCATATAATCGGATACGTGTGCGCAATCTACGAACATTTTTGTTCCGTTCAGGACGTAATCACTGCCCTTATGGGCGGCTTTGAGGGTAATCCCGGAAGCGTCGAATTGGCCGTTTTCCTCAAGCCAGGCAAGTGTAAGAATAAGCTGGCCGTTGGATATCTTGGGCAGGAATTCCTTCTTCTGATCTTCCGTACCCTCGGCGACGATTGCAAAGGTATTGACGACGGTGCTGATATAGGGTCCGGGAAGTATATTTTTGCCTACTTCCTCGATATGCATATTAAGGTCTTCAAAGGAGTAGCCCATCCCTTCAAAATCTTCAGGGATGTTGAATCCCAGCCAACCCAGCTCAGCCATTTTCTGCCAGATTGCGGGGTCATAGCCTTTAGGGTCCTTCTCCAGCTCCCTCACCTTGGCTTTCGGGCATTCTTTGGTGAGAAAGTCTCTTGCTGACTTTTTCAGTATTTCTTGCTGTTCGGTAAATCGTAAATCCATTATTCCTCCTTATGAATATGTGTCTTTTATTATTTCATTCTGGGAAGGCCCAGACCGTACCACGCAATGATGTTGCGTTGAATCTCGTTGGTGCCCATAGATACTATAGGGACAAAACAAGCTTGGTAGTTATATTCTGCAATTCCGTTCAATCTGGCAAATTTGGACTGTTTGACCTGTCCGTAGGGTCCCAAAATATCCGTTGAGACCTGGCCGAATTTTTCCAGCAATTCGCTGGCGAATACCTTTACAGCCGCAGCATCCATCAGGCCCATTTCATTCCTGTTCTGCTGATCTGCAACACGATAAGCCAAGGTGCGGACAGCCTCAACCGAGAGGGCAAGATCGGCAACCTTACTTCGGATCATTGGATCGTGCGACAAAGGTTTCCCATCGCGTTTGGTCTCGTTGCAGAACTTGACCAGATCCTCCACTGCGCGTACCAGGCCCATCACCATATCGATGTTGGACCTCTCGAAGCCGGCGAGCACGTTTACCACGGCCCAACCCTCGTTCTCCTGGCCGACTACATATTTGGCGGGCATATGAACGTCATCTAGATAGACCTCGTTATACACGTGAGCCCCATTCATGTAGGGGATCCCTCTTACCGTTATACCCTTGCTCTTCATATCGCAAAGAATGAAGGTCAGATTGTGATGTTTTTTGCCGTTCGGGTCGGACCTGTAAACACCGAAAGCCCAATCTGCAAAGTGGGCGCCGGTATTCCAGGTCTTCTGGCCGTTGACTATGAACTCATCGCCTTTCCTAATGGCTGAGGATGTGAGGGCCGCAAGGTCGGAACCTGCGTTGGGCTCGCTCCAGAGCTCACAAAACATAATTTCGGCATTGGCTATTTTGGGCAGGAATTCTTTCTTCAGCTCTTCGCTGCCGGCCGCTAACAGAGTCGGTGCAAGCATAGAAATGCCGAAGATATCGGAGCCGGGCAAATCGTAGTAACCGCGTGCTTCTGCCAGAAGCACCTTGTCCATCATGGTCCCGGTGCCGCCGTATTCCTTGGGCCAACTGAGGGCAAGCCATCCCCTCTTAGCAAATTCTTTGGCACAGTAACGGTGGAATGCCCATCCTTCCTCGTTGTCGAACGGACTTTCAAAACCAAGCCAACTCTTCGGTTTCTTCTTGTCCAGTTCTTCGCAGACCTTATAGATTTCTTTTCTGCGGGCTACTTGTTCGTCGGTTAATCGAAAATCCATAGTACCTCCTTTATATGAAATAAAATTATTGCCTTTTTAATTTCAAATTAATCAGATATGGGAGAGGCCATTTGCTCACTGCGTTTTGAGTTAATTCTAAATAAACCCCAAAACCATACTATTATAATTTAATGCCTGGAATTATTAAAGTAGTTAATAAAGTTCTGTCAACTTTTGAAGGATTAATCCTTGGTTATTTTAATAATCTCGTAACGTAATACGCCCGATGGGGTACTTACGTTGAGGATATCCCCTATTTCTTTATTGAATAAAGCCTGTCCCATGGGGGAAACAATGGATATTTTACCTTGTTTGATGTTGGCCTCCCTGGCTCCAACCAGCATGTAGTTGATTTTCTCGCCGGACGCCAGATCTAAAATAAGGACGACATCGCCCAGCGTAATCCTTACGCTCGTTTCTGAGGGTGACTCAATTACCTTGGCATTTTTCAGAGTATTTTCAAGGTCCTGTATTTGGCCTTCGACATGGCCCTGTTTTTCCCTGGCCGCTTCCAGCGGGGCATTCTCCCTGAAGTCTTTATCCGCCGCTGCTTTACGAAGTTCATCGGCAATCTTGGGCCTTTCTTCTTTCAACACCGCAAGCCTGGCTTTGATCTCCTCGAATCCCTGTCGAGTGAGCATTACCGGCTCTTCAGATTTGGCTACTGCAGCAGGAGGGGATTTGGATGCGATTTTTTTTATCTTTATATGTGCAGATAAGTTTGTATTGATCAGTTTCGCCTTATGAGCATACGATAGGAACTGCTTTACTTTTTTCAGGTGTTCATCAGATTGTGTGATGGAAGCATAGAAATTCTCGGTATAGTTAGCTACCTCCTGGCCGGTCAAGGACTCAATTTTTCTGTCTTCGCCGTACCAGCGGATAAATTTGAAAATCTCTTGCTGTGTAATGGAGCTCTGTTCTGAGGGCGTAGACGCCAGGAACCGAGTAGCAGCTTCCCCCAAGCTAATTCCCGAGTTTAGTGTAGGTTTGTGTTTTGAGGGCATTTTTTCGCCAAACCGAAGAATATTATAACAATTTGTGGTGCGTTGTCAATCTTGTTTGAACGCTGAAAGAAAAGTGGAAAATGAGGCCCACGAAACGGATAAAGTCAGCGATTGAAAAAGGAGTATCCCAGCAACTTGTAAACAAGTTTGGCCGCAGTGAACGAGCAGGCGGCCGGCCCCTGGTCCGGGCACAGTTCCACTACATCGAAGCCAACTATGTTTTTGCTTTTGGCCACCGTTTTTAACAGGCTCGTCACCTGGCCCCAATCCATACCCCCGGGTTCAGGCGTACCCACAGCCGACATAATGGAGGGATCGAAGACATCCAGGTCGATTGAGAGGTAGACATCATCATTCAGCGATGCAATTATCTTTTCTACTGTCGATGGGCTGTATGCCAGCTCGAAAAAAAACGGCTTCAACTTATTTGACATAATATATTTGTTTTCTTCCAGGCTTAGGCTGCGGATGCCTACCTGGGCGATGGGGCAGAGATCGATGATGCGGCGCATAACGCAGGCCTGGCTAAATTTAGTTCCGAAGTATTGATCTCTCAGGTCTGCATGCGCATCAAGTTGAAGGACCGATAGGTTGTTATATTTTTCGCGAAAAGCTTTGACAGCGCCGAAGCTGATCGAATGTTCTCCACCAAGCATTACAACAAATTTTGATTGGTCGAGCAGAGATTTGACTGCCTGATATACCCGGTCTACTATAGCTTCCGGCCCGCTCAGCACCGGTTCAATTTCGGGAAGTGTATGTATGCCGATATTGCATATCTCTTTGCCGAGTTCTATATCGTACATTTCCAGATAGTAAGAAGCTTCGATGATAGACTTCGGACCGTGGCGTGTGCCGCCGTGCCATTCCGCCGTGCCATCATAAGGGACAGGAAGAATGCATACTTTGGCGGTGTCTAAATCTGAGAGCTTGGGCGGCAATCCGGCAAAATTGCCTGGTTGGGCAAATAAGCCGCGGCTGTCATTCATATGGAATTCAGTTCTAATACCTCACTGCATTCGCGCAGATCGCCTGTTTCCCATTCCCTGCGCACGAGGCAACTCCTCATTCGTACCAACTCGAATTTGTCGCGCATGTCCTTTGAAACACGCTCCGCATCGAAATCCTTACAGGAAAAGACGTCTATATTGATAAAATTGCGCTCAACGAAGGTATGCAGACTTATGTGGCTTTCCGCAATAAATACCAGTCCCGAAACGCCCCAGTCCTGTGGTTTGGATCCGGTATATCTGAACACTATGGGGTCTGAGATCTTCGTCATGCCTATCTTGGCAGGATATGCATCCAATAGCTGGTAGATGAAATTTTCGTCTTGCAAAATGTTCTTATTCTTATTGAATCCATCGATTATTAGGTGCATTTTATCTCCTGTAGCATGATTTTTCTGAGTTCAAACAGGGCTGAAATTGCTGCCCTCTGCTTAATCTGCAAGCGAGTGCCGGGGAAAATGCTTTGAAAGGTGTAATTATGTTTCCCATTGTCAATCCCGACTACGGTCGTGCCCAATTTGGCATCCAATTCGTCGGACCCGAGAATTCCAATTAAGCCTACTCCTACTGAAGTTCCATAGTTCTTGCGGGCGGCAGCCGCCATTTCACCGGCAGCCTCCCGGCTGGCTGTTCCGTGTGATACGATAATATCTTTATTGACGAACAACTCCATTGCTGAAATATTGCGGTTAAACACTATACCACATTTATAAAATTTTGAGCTATTCGGATTGTTGGTAAGATTATTAGCCAGTATCCCTCCTGTCCCCGCTTCCATCGTCGACAAAGTAAGCTTATTTTCAACAAAAAAATCGGCGGTTAGCCCTTCAAGTGTGTCGGAATCTGTTCCCCATATGTAATCGCCCAACAACTTCCGGATCTCACCAGCTGTAGCGTCGACAAGCTTCTTAGCTTTTTCGAGGGAGTCGGACTTGGCGGCAATGCGCAGTTGTATACCATCCGGCTTGGCGTAGATACCGACGGTAGGGTTTTGAGCCTGTAGATAGGCCCTCGTTATCTCCCCCACCTTAGCTTCACTCAGGCTAAAAGTTTTTAAGGTGCTTGAGAAAATGATGGCCCCCCCGTATTTGTCCCTCAGTTTAGGAGCAACCACATTCGTCCACATCTGTTGCATCTCACCCGGCGGCCCTGGCATCGCTATTACTACATGCTCATCACGTTCGACCCACCACCCGGGGGCAGTGCCTCGAGGGTTGGGGATTATCCGACAGGACGGTATGGTATAGGCTTGTTTGATATTACTTTCAGGCATGTCTATATTGAATTGCTTGAATATGGCTTTGAATTGTTCTACCAGCGCATGGTCGACTGAAATGGGCTCTTTAAAGAAATCAGCTATGGCTTCCCTGGTTATATCGTCCTCTGTCGGTCCCAGGCCGCCGGTAGTGATGATAATGTCCGATCTCTGCCAGGCATGGCTGAGTGTCTCAATGAGTCTCTGCTGATTATCGCCCACAGTGGATATGAAATGAAGATCCAATCCGAGTAACGGAAGTTGACTTGCGAGATATGCCGCATTCAAGTCCGTTATCTCTCCAAGGAGAAGCTCAGTGCCGATAGAAATTATCTCTGCCTTCATCTAATGACATAATATCCCTATTAACATTTCGTAGTAGTGATGCCAAGGTACTTTTCTACCAGGTCCATCGCGCAGTAATCTCCGCACATGCTACAGGCACGACCCTTCACTGCGTACCTGGCACGCGCCTCCCTGAATTTATCGGGGTCCAGACATAACTCTGCTTGAGCTTCCCAATCAAGGCTTTTTCTAGCGATAGACATTTTCCTATCGCGCTCAGCAGCCTTGCCGCCGCTCCTGATGATATCTGCCGCATGCGCGGCAATGCGGGATGCAATAACACCATTTTTGACGTCTTCAGCGTCCGGCAGTGATACGTGTTCTGCTGGAGTAACGTAGCAAAGGAAATCTGCCCCGTAAGCGCCGGCAATTGCTCCGCCTATGGCCGACGTTATGTGATCATATCCCGCACCGATATCGGTTACAAGTGGGCCCAGTACGTAGAAGGGTGCCTCACGGCACAGGCTCTTCTGAAGCTGGATGTTCATAGCGATATGGTTTAAAGGCAGATGCCCCGGTCCCTCGACCATTACCTGAACTCCTGCGTCCCAAGCACGCTCAACCAATTCACCCAAAGCAATAAGCTCTTGTATCTGGGGGCGGTCCGTTGCATCGGAAAGGCTGCCCGGTCGCATACCGTCTCCAAGGCTGAGTGTGACGTCATATTTGCGTGCGATATCGAGTAAACGCTCATAATTTTCAAAAAGGGGATTTTCTTTATCGTGATATAGCATCCACCCAAGAAGGAAAGCCCCTCCGCGTGAGACTACATCCGTCACTCGCCGCTGGTTTTTAAGAGATTTTATGGCAGCTTGTGTCACCCCGCAATGTACGGTAATAAAATCCACGCCGTCGGCGGCCTGCTCTTCTATGGCCTTGAAAATATCATCGGCCGTTGCTTGGACAATGGGGCCATATTTCTGACCGGCTTCGATCATTGCCTGGTAAATCGGGACAGTACCCACCGGTATAGTGCTTTCCTGAAGTACAGAACGGCGGATTTTATTGATGTCTCCGCCGGTGCTAAGGTCCATCACAGTGTCGGCGCCGTGTTTAATCGAAACATTGAGTTTTATCAGCTCTCCGGCCAGGGTGCCGACATCCGAAGATGTGCCGATATTAGCATTGACCTTGATTTTAAGGCCCTTGCCTATGCCGCATACTCCGCTGACCGGGTGATTAGTGTTGGCGGGAATGACTACTTTGCCGCAAGCTATATTTTCGCAAATAAAGTCATCGCTCACCTGCTCCAGATGAGCGACCTGCTTCATCTCCGGAGTAATAACTCCCTTGCGTGCGAATTCAATCTGAGTCATTTTAATACAAAAACAAAAACCAAGAGCTATAGTATATTAGACTTAACCCTTGGCCGGTGTACCGCTTCCCTACGCTCGAATTACCGAGGGCAGGTTTCAAGGGTTCCCCACTCATGCGGAGTCTCAGCCGGTAAATCTAAGCACCCCTAGCGGCCAGTTTATTTCTTTTGATTGTAACTATAGCATACGACCACTCGTAAAAACAAGTGATCTCAAGTTCACAAGTCCTATCTTTGTTTATTTCTATTAATCAGTGCGAAGACCCCGAAGGCCACCATTGCTAAAAGCAATATAATTATAGTTATTGAAAAAGTCATTACCAGCGGTGAAGCCGTGACGATATCGAAGTTCCAAGAATTGGACCATGGGCTGACACCTCCCGTATCGCCCAAAGCTTTAACCCTCCAATAGTAGGTGCCGGCTGAAAGAAGGTTTGACTTGTAGAGATCGAAAGATGAAGTTGGTATATCATCTTTCAGTAAAACTTCATCGGAGAAATCAGCTGTTTTTGCCACTTGCAAGCTATACGTAACCCCTGTTTCATCACCGTCGATTTTCCAGGTCAAACTGGTGAGCACTGAGCCCTTCTGTGCGGAACTGGATGATTCAAACAGGCCTCCGATATTTTTGAAGATGCTGAATATCACATCTATCACGGAGTTATTTTCTTCTATTTTGGCACCTGATCCGGGTCCCAGTAGCTGTGGCGTAGGTGGAGCCGTCATCGTTGCCGTATAGGTTTTTTGGGCTGTTGCGCCTTTGCTGCCGTTAGCTGTGACTGTGTGCTCTTTCCCCGCCGAGAAGGGAGCTTGGAAAGTGACGTTGAAACTCCCATTGCCATCGGTCGTCGCAGTGGACCCTGTGTTTGTTTTGTCATATGTGATAGCTATAGATTCACCCGCATAAAATCCATATCCCGATACTGTGACGTCCCTGCTGCCGATAAGGTCGCTAAAACTTAGTTGAATTGAGGGTGTGACTTCAAAGTCAATGTTTGGTACTATCCCCTTGGGCGTAAAACTGCTGCCATAAATTCCTACGGTGTGTGTACCCTTAACGGCGGGCGGAACTGTAATGGGCCAGCTAAACGTCCCGTTGGGTTGGGCCGTAAAATTGGTATCAATGATCGGTCCATCCCAGGTAAACGTGATGCCGTCCTCACCCGGGCGGAATCCCTTGCCGCTTATAGTAATCACGGTTCCAACAGGGCCTGAAAGTGGGGTCGCCGTGCAATAAGGCCCAATAGTGAAAGTGGTAGAAGGAACGTCTCCCTCCGTTGTGATGGCTCCAGAGGCAGTGATCGTATATTCCCCCTTGGCCATAATAGGGACATCAAACAGGACGCTCCACGAACCCATATCATCCGCTGATAATGGGGCTCGAAAAAGGTCCTTGCCGTCCCATTGGGCGATAATACCGCTTTCAGACGGGGCAAATCCCGAGCCGAAAAGAAGGACGTGATTACCGGGCTTTGCCCACAGAGGTTCGGTAGTTATGGAGGGTGTTACCGAAAAAGTCAATGATGCGTTGATGGTCGTCCAGTTGCTGTCATCTGTTACCTTTAAAATGTGAGATCCTCTGGGCGTATATGGCACTTTAAATACATAGTCTATCTGCCCATCTTTGGAAACCGGCACATTCTGCACCAATTTCTTGTCATCCCAGTAAATGGTTGCCAGTTTACCGATAAAACCGTCGCCGGTTAAGGCGATGGATGAGCCTACTGCCCCGGAAGTGGGATTTAGGGCGATCGTAGTTGCAGTGGCGTACGCAGGCACCATAGAAAACAGGCAAGTTATTATGACGAGCAAACCAGATGCAATTAATAGAATCCGTTTAGAATTCAATAAAGTCTCCTTTCTTTAGCTTTAGAATAAAAATTTAGTCTTCCTTTGTTGAGATTGGAGTCGAATTAAAGATTATAACAAATAGCTACAAAAATCAATTTGTTTGACACTGGTAATAGTCTGTTGATAGACTTTTAAAGTAAATTTTCAATCCGTACCCTCATACGGAGAGTTATGGCCCCGTGGTGTAGCGGTCAAACATGCCACCCTGTCACGGTGGAGATCGTGGGTTCGAATCCCATCGGGGTCGCCAATACCCATACAACGTGATGCAAAGAGATACTTAACAATGATATGTCATGAATTCACTTTGCGTTTATCAATAGTGCTGTAGTATTCATCATCAAGATGAGCATCCAGAAGTATTGTATGCCCCGATGCCACCAGTTCTTTATCAACCCAACGTATCCCAACAAAAGATTCGCCAAAATCAACAGGCTTATTTAACTACCATGTCAGAACAAGGGCAAAGTGGAAGAGATAAGAGACATTGTATAATTAGATAACGGGACTGAATATGCAAAATAAAGGAAACACCCTCTTATATCTAATTCCAATTCTTGTTCTGCTTGTGAGTCTGGTATCAAGCCCATTCATAGCATGCAGCGAGCCCCCGGCAATCAATTATTTTAACGCTTCCCCGACTGCGATCACTAGCGGGCAGGCGGTTACTCTTCAGTGGGACGTCAGTGGTGCTACCAGGGCCAATATAAGCGGAGTTGGCGCCGTAGTGCCTTCAGGCCAGGCGATAGTCACGCCGGCGACGACTACGACGTATGTTCTGACTGTCCCGGACAGCACGCTGAGTCTCTCGGTTACTATTGATGTTACATCATCAGTGGATACAAGTGGGGTGGAACCAGCCGGTGCAAATGAACCGATGCCGGCAACCAGCTCAACCGACAACTCTTCTGTCCCCATGGTTATACTCAGATATGATAATTTGAATACTAGTTCCGATGACTATTTGTCTAGCCAGATTGCAGTATGGCACACATATGCAAAATTGCCCGGTTCCAGTATTTCAGCCTCAGCGGGCTACTCGGCAGATACTCATCAGGAGTTTACTTCGTCCAGCACCACGGGAATCCCGGTGAAAAGTCCGCTAATAATTTTGCCCTTTAGAGAAGGCATGGTTTGCATTATCAGGAATTATTCCAGCCTGTCGTACCAATACTTTAAGCTGGGAACAGCATCGTATTACGACCAGGTGGACGAGTCAGATCGACTGAAAGAACCCGGGTGGGGACTGATGACGACCTTTTCTCCCGGTCAGTCGCCTTTCAAAATCCAGAAATTAGATGTTGCGGGAGTTGCTAACATTACCGGTGGTTCTTCCGATGACTATAATAGCCGTCTCTTTATCGTGCGGATACTGGATGAAAATGGTCGTCAAGTATGGACCAAATTGTTACCCTGGAGTATATTTCGAAGTGATTCATCGGATAAGATACCCAAGGCAATCTGGAGAAGCGTCGAGGTAGGCGATGTCACTATGACCGGGGATTTTTCTGTAGAAGTTTTAACCGAGAGCAACGAATGTATTTTGGGTAAGAATCCGTCTTTCAATTATCTTGCCTTGGCATACGAAAAGGTCAACAGTAAGGACGTGAACACCAGATCAATTATTTCGGAGGATGGAGCCAAACCAGACGGTTGGGTACGCTTGTATGGCCAGTACGGCGATCCCCTTGCCTTTAATTTATGCATACGAGTTGAGGGCAGTTACTTAGGTAAATGACTCTGGCTTTCACCAGCGTAATAACAGAAGGGGCGCATCATGCGATGGAGCCCAAGCTTTACGTGGCTTCAAGAGGTAATTATGCTCTATTATTTATCACAGTGACGAGCATCCCATAGGTATTGGATGACCCGACCCCCATCGGGATCGCCATCAATATCCCGGGATTAAAGCTCACTGATAAAGTTAAGGCCGCAGCAGAAATGCTGCGGCCTTTATTAATTCAGCTTTAAATAACTGTTACCGCGGCCTTCTCATCGCCATGAAGATAATCCCGCCAGCCAATGCGAAGAGCAGCAGTGCTCCGCTGATATAGAGGATGAGGTTGGGGTCGGCGAGCCGGTCGACCTCAAAGGTGCCAGCGGGTAGGCTGCCTACGTAAACGGAGTAGCTGCCGGGTTCATTGCGGCTGACGGTGAATTTGATGGGTGTATTGCCGCCACCCGAGAGCGTGACGCCCTGATGGGCCTCTTCCTGTCCGTTGACGTAGAGCTTGACCTGCGTTGAGCCGTTGGCCGTGCCCTTGTTGGCTATGTTGGCGGTGACGGTAATGGGTGCGCCCGGCGCTACCTTGGCGGTAGAGAGCGAAGCGCTCTGAACTGCGATATTGGCCATGGGTGCCGGACCCTGTGGCGCCATGGGCTGCAGCGTGGAACCCCGGTGATTATTGCTGGTGTCGGTGAAGGCTGGGCCGCAGGGATCGACGATGGTGCCGTTGGCTACTCCATCGGCATCGCCCGGGCCGCCATCTGTGACGGTCAGACGGAAGGTATTGGCATCGATCTGGATGGAGTTAGCCGAGAAATCGGTCAGGCTGCCGTTCTGGCACTTGAAGACCTTGGCGCCCATGGGTATGGCGATTGGTGTGGTGATGGTAACTATAACAGTCGCACCCGGTGCCAGGTTGGTGATGCTGTAAGAGAACATGCCGAAGGGGAAAATAAAGCCGCCCGATGAGCAGGGCATACTATCGGCCGGTAGGTTTACCAGGCCTGAAATAGAGCCTGAGTTGGTGGAGAAATTCACGAGACCCAGGCTGGTATTAACCGATGCTGTCGGCTGTCCTGTCGATTGAAACTCGTAAGCGCCGACATCGCAAATTCCTGCCTGAGGCCTGGATACGCCGCGCTGGTCGGTTGCCGGCGCCCCATCATTAGTACCCCGGTTATAGGCCGGGCTGGACGACGTAATGGCCATGGTCGAGGTCGGGCCGCCGTTATTCTGCAGCGGGCCGAGCATTGGATTGTTGTTGAGCTGGTCGGTTGGATCGTGAAAATAGCTTTCTGGCCCTCCCTCGATGTTATGTCCCAGGGAGTTTATCCCAGAGCCGAGACCGTTATAGCTGTTGTTGTATTGACTTTGTCCAGCTGTATTGTTGGCCACTATGCAATTCGTGAAATACATTGACGAGGCTGAGCTGTTGCTGAAGCCGCCGCCGAAAGAGTTTGCACTGGTGGCGTGGTTATCGGCGATTGTTACGTTCAACAGGGTTACATCGGCGAGAGCGCCGTTATAAAGTCCTCCGCCTACAGCCAGGGCACCCGTGACCGTGTTTCCGCTGATAGTGCAATTGGTGAGCCACGTCTTACCGAAATCCGTGGCCGGAAGATCGCAGAGGTTGGCGATGCCGCCCCCAAAGCCGGTCGCAGTATTTCCGCTGACCGTGCAGCGGTTCATGTATACGTGCCCATTATCATTGCAAAGGCCGCCGCCCTCCCCCGGCTTCATCCCGCTTCCCGGGCCCTTGCTGTTGTTGATGATGGCGCAATCGTTGATGGTCAAAATATGAGCTGATGTCACGTAAATTCCACCACCGGGATCGGAACCTGCGGCTGCGCCATTCTGAATGGTGAAACCGGAGATGGTGTTATTCTGAAGAGGGGCGCTAGAGACCTCCAGCACATATCCGTGGGCGCCTCCGTCTATAATGGTGGTGAGAGCGCCATCGCCCACCAGGTTCATATCGAATTGCAGATCGATGTGATATTCATTGTAAATGCCAGAGGCCACGTGGACAGTCCCGTTATCGGCAACCGTATTTATGCCCTGGACAATGGTTTTTTTCGGCCCTATACTTCCGGACGAATGTACGGGTGAACTACCGTCATAACCTGCACTCCCCGTCGTACCATTGACATAGATATTGGCTAAGGCTCCCCCATCACCAGCGTATACCGGGAATGAAAGAGTGATTGGTAGAAGAAGAGCCAGTAGTAAAAGAACTGCAATTGACCCGGCTATTTTAAACATATTCTGCCGCCTCTATTAAAGTCTCAAGAAATTGAAGGATATTACTAATTTAAGCGCATGATAACATACCAAACATAATGTGTAAATAGCCTTAGCCATATACTTGACAGCCAGGTTGTTTTTATTTAGACTTCCCATCGTAGACAGATTTGAAAATAGGGTGTTCGAGGAGCTGTAATAATGGACACAGCTTTAGTTGTAGTTCTGGCCGTTGGTGCTTTCCTTTTAGGGGCCTGTCCGTTTGCTGTCTGGATAGGTAAGTGGGTGCTCAATAAAGATATACGCAACTACGGAGATGGCAACCCGGGCTCAACCAATGTATTCAAGGCAGGCAGCAAGTTTTGGGGTGGGGTAGCTGTTGCCGTGGAAATGTGCAAGGCCATGCCCTTCATCCTGATTGGCAGGTTGATTTTCGATATTACGACGCCCACTTTGTACCTAATCGCGTTTTGTGCAATCCTGGGCCATGCCTTCTCCCCCTTTCTGAATTTCCGTGGCGGAAAAGCCCTGGCGGTATTCGGGGGTGCGGCCCTGGCTTTACCGCAGTGGGACATCTTTGCAAGCATGATCATTTTATTGTTTTTGTGCGCCCTGTTCATCGGCAACGATTCGTGGGTTGTAATGATTAGCACTATAGGGACATTAGCGATGCTGCTGGTCAACAGGGCGGATATGTGGGAAATCGTATTCGTTTGCGGCGTTACCGCCGTTTTTGTGGTCAAACATTTTCACGATCTGTGGTTAGATATTATGCAGCCCGGCCGCCTTATAGTTTGGATAAGGTCCAAAAGGAAAGCGGCCTGAAAAGTCTGCTTTGGAGCTGACTGAATTTGATTTATCAACTGCTGGTCTTAGCGGGACTGGTCATTTTTTTAATTAACCTCCTATTGAACCTTTTGACTCTTAAACGTCCCTCCCAAAAAGCCGGCTTGCCCGCTATCCCTCCGCTTGTTTCCGTGCTTATTCCTGCTAGAAATGAAGAGAAAAATATTGTCAATTGCCTCACATCGGTTTTGAAACAGGACTATCCCAATTTTGAGGTGCTGGTTATAGACGATAATTCTACTGATCGGACGTATGAAATAGTAAGTAAGATTGCGGAGGCGGATCCAAGAGTCCGCCTTTATGCCGGTAAGCCGTTGCCTGCGGACTGGGCCGGTAAGCCGTACGCCTGTTTTCAGATCGCTCAACATGCGAAGGGCAACTGGTTCTTATTTTTGGACGCAGACACGATTTGCGAAAGTCATATGATCAGGGGCACTCTCAAAATTGCCATCAAACACCGGGTAGCTCTTCTTTCGGGGTTCCCAAGGCAAAAGTTGATGGGGCTCACTCAGAAGATCGTGTTGCCGGTCCTCTTTTATTTTGCTCAGATGGCCTGGTTCCCGCTGTGGTTATTTCATACTTCCAAAAAGCCCATGCCAACCATGATAATAGGGCAATTTATCCTGTTTAATAAAGATGACTACTGGCGTATAGGCGGGCACGAAGCCGTGAAGTCGAGGATAATGGAAGATGTCTGGTTTGGTCTGGAGATGAGCGGACATGGCGGGCGGACCCTAGCGGTTGATCTGTCGAAAACCCTTACAACAGAGATGTACTCTAACCTGGCGGCAATGACCGAGGGTTGCATGAAATGGTTTTATTCGGTTGCCGCTCTATCCCCGTTAGCTCTCGTTGGTTTTGTGTTCGCTGCCTATATATTCCTTTTGGCCCCATTCTACTGGGCATACGTTGGTCCGGTAGATGCTCTGATGAATTCAGCTCAGTTAACAGAGTTGAGCCTAATCATAGCAGCGCAGGTGCTTGTCATTTTACTCATGAGGGTTATAACGGACCAATATTTCAGGGGATCATCTATTTCTTTTATTTTTCATCCGCTGGGCGTAGCATTCTTGATTTTTGCTGTAGTTGTTGGGGCGTCCCGACGTGCCCTGGGAGCCGGAGTGGCCTGGAAAGACAGGGTCTATCAGGGCTTTACACATATTAAATAAATTTTTTTATCTGACGCTGTCAAAAGGGCCGGTTTAAAATCTTACTGGTTACTGTTACCATTGAAAGCTGAGGAGCCGCCATGGATTTTGAATTCAGCGAAAAAGAAGAGCAATTGCGCCGGGAAATCCGTGAATTTGCCAGATGTGAGATGGCTGGCCGGGACATAGTAACCGGCCTGGAAGAGGAGAGCCGTGACGAGGACTGGGAATTCGCCATGCAAATGTCAAAGAAGCTTTCTCAGAAAGGCTGGCTGACGATGGCCTGGCCTAAGGAATATGGGGGCAGAAACGCCTCTTTTTTTGAGCAACACGTCTACATGGACGAAGCCAGCTACTGGGGTATTCCTGGCACCACTATGGGAGTGAGCGGAATCGGTTGGGTGGGGCAGTCTCTGATGCTCTTTGGAAACGATGAGCAGAGGAAAAAATATATACCGCTAATTGCCGCTGGTGAGCCGGACGGCGTATGGTGTACGGCTTACAGCGAGCCCAATGCCGGCTCAGATTTTTCCAATATTCAGACACGTGCAATCAGGGACGGAGACTTTTATACTTTGAACGGACAGAAAATATGGACCAGTTGCGCCCATAGGGCAAGGTGGTGCTGGCTGGCGGTGAGAACGGACACTAGTGTAAGCAAAAAACAGCACGGTATTAGCCTGATCATTCTGGATATGAAAAGCCCGGGTATCACCGTTAAACCGATTTACAACTACGCCGGCCTTCACATTTTCAATGAACTTTTTTTCGATAATGTGAGGGTACCGGTAGTCAATCTGGTAGGTACGGAAAACAGGGGCTGGTACCACCTTATGCAATCTCTTGCCTTTGAAAGACACAGCGTTGCACCCATGTTTTACGGGACGGCCAGACGAATACTTGAAATCGTTGTTAAATATGCCCGCGACACAAATTTACATGGAAGGTCGCTGGCGTCCGACCCACTTGTAAAGCGCAAGCTGGCAGAAAGGGCAATTGAGCTGGAGACGCTTAAATTATTCGGCTATGAAATTACCTGGAAGCTGAGTAAAGGGTTGATTCCAATATATGAGGCAGCTCGTAATAAGGCTTATTGCGATTTCGTGATGCAGCGCCTGGCGACCACTGGAAGCGAAATAATCGGCGCGTACTCGCAGGTTGACATGCGGTCTAAATGGGCAAAAGTGGAGGGAAGTATCACACGTCTTTATATGATGTTCCCGGGAATCTCGATCGCTGCCGGTACGGACGAAATACAGAAAAATATTATCGGCCAGTTCAAGATGGGATTGCCCAGGCCTTACTAAGTCGCTTAAGAGGGGAAAAATGGATTTCGATCTTAATGAACAGCAGCAAATGTTGAGGACTATGGCCAGGGACTTTTTATTACGTGAATGTACCAGACTGCATGTGAGGGAATTGGAGAATGACAGCCGCGGTTATGATCCTGACATGCTGGCAAAAATGGCGGAATTAGGATGGTTGGGCCTGGTATTACCAGAGAAATATGGCGGTACGGGAGCAGGTCTACTGGATCTTGTTGTGCTGCTGGAAGAAATGGGAAGAAATATTACGCCGGGTCCGTTCTTTTCCACTGTAGCGTTATGTGCCCTGCCACTGATGAAGTTTGGTACGCAAGCACAAAAAGCAGGATATGCGGCCGATATTGCCGCAGGTAAAAAAATATGGTCACTGGCTTTAACCGAGGAGTCCGGCAGGTATGACGCTGACGATATAAACTGCCGGGCTGATTTTAACGGTACGCACTATTTAATCAACGGTGAGAAATGGTTTACACCGTTCGCACATATTGCGGATTTCTTGATAGTTATGTGCCGGAGCGAGGAGGCAAGCAGTCCAAAGCATGTTTTGACTGCATTTATCATAGACACGAAGTGCCGGGGCTTGAAGATTGAACTGATACCCACTATAGCTGGGGACGGACAATGCAGGATCAGGTTCAAGAACGTAAAGGCGGGTAAACGGGACATATTGGGCGGAGTGGGGAAAGGCTTGAAAGTATTTGATTTTATTATGCAGAGCGCCACCATTTTGAAGTGCGCTGAAGTATCCGGCGCCTGCCAGGCAATACTGGACATGACCCTGGCCTATGCCAAGGAAAGGGTACAGTTCGATAAACCCATTGGTTCATTTATGGCCATTCAGCATAAGCTTGTGGATATGCTGACTGAGGTAGAAGGTCTTCAGTACCTGGTTTATTATGCCGCCTGGCTGCTGGCGTCGGATCAGAAAGCAGCTATGCAAATATCAATGGCTAAGGCCAAAGCAGCCGAGGTATACCAGCAGGTATGCATAGACGGTATTAAGATACACGGAGCGATAGGATTTAGCATGGACCACGATATAGGCTGCTTTTTCAGGCGCATAAAATCAGCCGAATTTATGCTGGGAGACAGAGACATGCATCTCTACAAAGTTGCAAACGGTATCGGGCTTTAATTGACTGGTCAATAAAAAATTAGCTATAGTAGCACCATATTATTGGAATATTCAGATACAATAAAGTACGTATATGTAGTTGTTATTTACGATAAGATAGTGTAAAATTTTTTGCTGACGGATTAGCGACAACATTCAATACCGTTCCGGACAAAGGAGGAAAAATGGTAGGCATCAGGTCGTATGGGGCTCATATACCAAGATTTCGGTTGGATCGCAATGTAATGCAATTGGCTCTTTTATTCCTGGGTTTTGCGCCGTTGAGGGGCGAAAAGGCGGTGGCCAATTGGGATGAGGACAGCATAACCATGGCAGTTGCGGCAGCAGTAGATTGCTTGAAAGACGAGGATAGCGACCGGGTTGACGGATTGTACTTTGCCAGCACATCTCAGACATATGCCTTAAGGCAAAACGCAGGCATTGCGGCTGCAGCTCTGGATCTTAAGACCAGTACCAGGACCGCAGATTTCACTGACTCGACCAAGTCAGGCACTGCTGCATTACTGGCTGCCGCCGACGCTATCTCTGCCGGATCGCTAAACAGTTGCCTGGTATCCGCAGCGGACTGCAGGGTCAGCAAGGTTGGCAGTAATGGCGATTATACTTATGGAGACGGTGCAGCCGCATTTTTACTCGCTAAAGAAGATGTGATAGCAAATATTGAGGGAGCTTTCTCAACCACTCATGATTTTGTTGACCGCAGGCGCCTTGAGGGTGAACGCATGGAACATTTGTGGGAGGAGCGTTTTATCCGCGATGCCGGCTATATGAAATTTATTCCAGAGGCGGTTAAAGGGCTGGTCGATAAATACAAGTTAAATATCAAGGATTTTTCCAAGGTAATCTATGCATGTTCTTTCGCCGGCGCTCATTCCGCTCTGGCCAAGGTGATGGGGCTAGTGCCTGAGCAGGTGCAAGATCCGATGCTGAACAATGTGGGCGAAACAGGCGTGGCTCAGTCGCTGATGATGCTGGTAGCAGCCCTGGAAGATGCCAAACCCGGAGATAAGATCATGGTTGTAAGCTTCGGGCAGGGATGTGATGCCTTCTACCTGACCGTTACAGATAATATAACTAAAATGAAAGGCAAGAAGGGCATTAAAGGCAACCTGGCAAATAAAGCACCATTGGGGAGCTATGAAAAGTATCTGGCTTTCCGCAAATTGATGCCTTCTGAAATTGGTATTAGAGGTGAGGAGACGCTCTATACCTCGTTTTCAATAGTCTCAAGGGATAGCCGGGAGATATATGGCATGGTTGGAACAAAGTGCAAGAAATGCGGCACTCCGGCCTGGCCTGCTCAGAGAATCTGTCCGAACCCCGACTGCGGTGCGGTCGACCAGATCGAACCATATAGATTTGCGGATAAGAAAGCCAACATATTTACGTACACCAGCGACTTTCTGGCTGCCAGCATTGATCCGCCTTCTTCCTACGGGTTCATTGATTTCGTAGGCGGTGGCAGGACCGGAGTAGATTTTACAGACTGTGACGCAAACAGCCTCAAAGTAGGCCTGCCGGTCGAGCTGAGTTTCAGGATAAAATTTACGGATGAGAAACGCGCGGCTGTGAACTATGGCTGGAAAGGGATCCCAATCATCACATAACCAAAGGGAAAAACAAGGAGGACATGTAAATGGCCGAGGGAATTAAAGATAAAGTTGCCATAATCGGTATGGGTTGCACTAAATTTGGCGAGCGCTTTGACGCAAGTCCGCAAGATCTTATCGTGGAGGCGTTTGTTGAGTGCCTGGAAGATGCGGGCATGGAAAAGAAGGATATTCAAGCCGCATGGTGGGGTGTGCACATGCCTGATATCAGTGTCGGACGGGGTGCCACCATATTAGGACACACTCTGAAGTTGCCTTTCATTCCCATAACACGTGTTGAAAATTTCTGTGCTACCGGGTCCGAAGCACTGCGCGGCGCAGTATATGCAGTTGCATCCGGGGCTTATGATATTTGCCTGGCGCTGGGGATGGAGAAGTTGAAAGACACAGGTTACGGCGGCCTGCCGGTAGCGGGTATGTTGGGTTATAAGTTACCTTTGGTCAATTTCAATTTGTCAGCGCCGGGCGGTTTTGCCATGCTGGCTACAAAATATTTTTCGCAATACAACCTTGATCCTCAGGAAGGCAAGATGATGCTCGCCCGGGTTTCAGCCAAGAGCCATAAAAACGGCGTCCTCTCTCCCAAGGCACATCTACGCAGGGAAATTACTGTGGAACAGATTGTTAATGCCCCGATAATAGCCTGGCCGCTCGGGCTTTTCGACTGCTGTGGAGTAAGCGACGGCGCGGCTGCAGCCATAGTTTGCAGGGCTGATATGGCCAAGAAATTCAGGCAGGATCCCATTTTCGTTAAATCCCTTCAGATCGCAGTTTCTTCCGGCGAAGAGATGCTTTACACCAAGTGGGACGGCTCGCATGTTGAACCTGCCTATCGCGCTGGCATAGCTGCATACAAGGAAGCAGGTATTAAGAACCCGCGTGAAGAAGTAAGCATGGCGGAAGTCCATGACTGTTTTTCCATCACCGAAGCGGTTACGATGGAAGACATGCAGTTCAGCCCGAGGGGCAGGGTGAAAGAAGATATTGAGTCGGGCAGATTTAACCTGGACGGCGCTCAGCCTATTCAGCCCGACGGTGGTTTGAAATGTTTCGGACACCCCATAGGGGCCAGCGGACTAAGGATGATGTATGAGATGTACAAGCAATTGCAGGGTAAAGCCGATAAAAGACAGATAAAAGACCCCAAAATAGGGCTTACGCATAACATGGGTGGTTTTCCTTCCATGAACATAGTAAGCGTCTGCATCGTTGGAAAATAAGAATAGGGGAGGCGGTTTCACCATGGCTGTATTTGTGGTTCCCGAAAGCTTGAAAAAAATGGTCGGGCAGACCGAGGAACCCATTGTTTTCAAAGTCGAGGAGGGCGCCATACAAAGATATGCGCGGGCGGTAGGAGATACTAATCTATTATATAATGATGTCGAGCATGCCGCTAGAAGCAGGTGGGGGCGTTTGCTGGCGCCGCCGGCATTCGCTGGCTGGCCCGTAAAATCCGACGGTTTTGACATGATCAAATTCGTAGAAAAGCTGATCAAAGCGGGTGCTCCTGCGGGGCTGCTGGATGGTGGCGTAGACTATGAGTTTTTTTCGACCGTAGCCGCAGGCGATACTCTTATCGCGGTTACTAAGATCGAAAGTATTGAAGGTCGTGAAACAAAGCTGGGTCCCACAATGATAACTACGGTGGAAACCATGTTCACTAACCAAGGTGGGGGCAAGGCATTCGTCATGCGTAATATGTTCCTGAATTTCTAAGAAGTCCGTCTTTTATGCGGGAGGAATATGGCAGAGCAGATATATTATGAGGATCTGGAAGTTGGGTATGAAATAACTCCCCTGAAAAAAGTGGCGACCACCAGGATGCTGGTGCAATGGGCCGGTGCTTCAGGGGACTTTAATCCTCTTCACTATGAAGAAGATTTCGCAAAAAACCTTGGAGTCGGCCATCCAATTGTTCACGGGGCGCTCAAGAGAGCGTGGCTCGTGAACCTGATGACCGACTGGATAGGTGAAGAGGGAAGATTGAAGAAGTTGTCCTGTCGTTACCGCGGTATGGACTATCCGCGAAAAATGAAGAATTTCGATGAACCGTTGGACGGCGAAACCTGGTGGTGCAAAGGCAAAGTAATCAGAAAATATGTAGAAGGTGGCGAGCTCCTGGCTGAGTGCGAGATCTGGGTTGAGAACGGAAAGGGAGATAAAACAACGCTGGGACATGCTCTAGCGGTTCTCCCTTCAAAATCTAAATAACAGTCCTTTTTCGAGCGAATTCATAGCTGTGGTTGATGCCGTCCATATTCGGCGGACATCTGCTTATGCACAATCAAGAGAATTTTAGCGGATAATGCATTATAATAGGCCGTGGAGAAACTATTATGTATAACATAATCTGGGATCTGATTCTGACGGTCATAATAAGCTATCTGCTGGGCTCCATTCCTTCGGCTTACCTGGTTGGCCGCGGGTTTAAAGGCGTAGATATAAGGCAGATCGGCAGCCACAATATGGGCGCCATGAATGCTTTCTATGCGATCGGGTTTTGGCCTGGCATGCTGGTGCTGGCGTGCGATGTCGGCAAAGGCATATTGTCACTGTATTTTTCGTATCTTCTGTCTGTATTTATCTTACCCGTTGACGCCAGCTATGTTATCCCTATTGAAATGCTATCCGGTGTTGCTGTAATTGCAGGACACAACTTTACGGTTTTTCTCAAATTCAGGGGTGGCAAAGGTGGAGCAACGGCTATCGGGGTACTTGCTTTTTTGGTTGCTTGGGTAAATTGGTTCGAGTTGGGTCCAATAAAGTTGCCGATACCTTACGGATGGCTGATTTACCTGGCGTCATTTCTTACGATAATGGCCATTACCCGCTGGCCGACGGCCGCGTACGGAGTTTCTTTTGCAGCTTTCCCGCTAATAGCGTGGTACGTTTATAAAGACCCGGGGTTGACGATATATTCTACATGCATCGCCCTGGTACCTATATTAATGTATATACCGCGCCTTAAACAGATCCTAGGCAAGTCGGATGGCAATGTTAAAAGGGCTCTATTCAGGAAAAATCTCAAAGACAGGATGTAAAAGGCGAGTCAAGTTATTTAGCCCGGAAAGGATGGTCCTGGCGTTGGAAGTCGGGCAGGTAGCAGTCGGAGGAATCCATTTCCTGAAGCCATCCATTTTCCATACCCAGATTTTCTAACAGGGCAACAACCCGCCGGTATTCATCCAAAGAAATCCTGCGTGAAAGCAACGGTTCACCATCGGCCATATAACAGGGACGATATTGTGCCATAAGGCTTATCGTAATATTCCTGGAGATATGATCAGCCAGCCATCTCAATGAATCCTCGCTTCCGGCTATCCCATTAGGCAGGATAAGGTGGCGGACTATCAAGCCCCGCTGAGCTATACCCGAGGAGTCGGTTACGAGGTTGCCCACCTGCCGGTACATTTCACTTATGGCCTGTCTGCTTTGCATTACATAATCCTTACCCTGAGAGAATTTTAGCGAGTACTCATCGGAGGAATACTTAATATCGGGTAAGTAAATGTCTACTACGCCGTCAAGCAATTTCAAGGTGCGTGTGGAATCGTAAGCATTGGTATTATAGACGATAGGCAATTTCAGTCCCATGCGGGCTGCATATAATACCGCCTCCACGATTTGCGGCACGTAGTGTGTAGGAGAAACCAGGTTTATATTGTGGCAATGGAGTTGCTCCTGAAGGTAAATCATCGCGTTCGCCAATTCCTCTGAGTTAAGATAGCTGTCTTTGCAGTCCATCGCCTGGCTGATCTGGTAGTTCTGACAGTAACAGCAGCGCATGTTGCATCCGCTGAAAAATATTGTGCCTGACCCCCTGGAACCCGAAAGAGCGGGTTCCTCACCATGATGGTCGCAGTAGCTGGATACACGAACCAGACGACCGGCCCGGCAAAATCCGTTATTGAGTTCCAGCCGGTTAACGTGACATTTACGCGGACACATCTCACATTCAGCTAATAACCCGTTAAGGGTAGCGACTCGTTTTTCCAGCTCTCCCGATTTACATAACGAAAGGTAAGATGGTTCAAACATTTGAGGCCTTTGTTACGAAATTAGTATATGGATTATAAAAGAGCCGGGTTAAAAACTTATTAACTGATAGGGAAGAAGGTTCAAGCCGTTCAGATTTGCCGGGTGATACCAACGGGCACTGGCAACGCTTAAATAGTTGGTTGATCGGCATGGTTGTTATCCATGGCCTCAATCTCGCTACGGAAAAAGGCAATAACCTGCTCCGCGCTTGTCTTTGCCTGTGATTTTTCCGTCCCACGCCATGATATGCTTGCATCTCGAGCCCTTTGAAGCATTTCGTTCAAAGCTGTCAATTCATCGGCCGAGAAGCTTTTCTGGAATATTGCTCGTATTGAAGATTGCCAGGCGGGCAGAATTTTACCGATCAGTTGTTTTCCTTCGCTGGTCAGGGAAACCGCAACCTGCCTCCTATCACTCCTCGAGCGCCTGCGGCGTACCAATTTGCGCTCCTGGAGCTTATCGAGAAGCTGCACCATCGAGTGCGGCTCTCGCCTTGCGAGAGCGGATAGCTGTGTAGCTGTCATAAGTTTATCGGCAAAGAGAAGGACCCACAAAACAAAAGCCTGCGATAATGTAAGGTCTGCAGGCTTCATAATCGCTTCTTCCACCGCAGACTCATATTCTTCCCATGCCTGGACTAGATGATAGGGCGTAACAAACGAATCCAGCATCATTGTCTTTTTCGAACGACCCTTTCCCGCGTGGCGAATTATCCATTCTTACCGCTCATCATAATGGCATAGTTTACCATATTTCGAACAAATTTCTGCCTTCACATAAAAACGTATCATTATAGCAGATATATGTCAAAGCAGATAGAATCTGTATAGACATTATCTTCACTGATATGATATTATGGTTATGCCCACTGATAAAGCTTTGATTCGAGGGTTATTCACATAGTTAATTTATCTTGCCGGCCAAGGCAATGTTGAACAACTCAATGGTTGTACGCAGAAGGAAATCCGTTACTGTTCGAATGAACCAGTACGAGGCGTTGATTCCCAGTAGGATAATATGTATGATAGTGCATGTTCGAGCAGTAACAAAATTTTCTTTTAACGGGGGTGTGGCCGGATGACACAGTACATAATAGCTCACGATGTTGGTACCAGCGGTAACAAGGCAGTTTTGGTTGATGTGCAGGGTGGGGTCCACGGAAAGTGTCTGGCGCCGTATGAAATCAAATATCCCAAGCCTGGATGGGCGGAGCAGGAGCCGGAAGGCTACTGGAGGGCGGTTACTCAGACCACCAAACAACTTCTTTCCGATACGGGCGTGTCGGCCTCTGATGTCGTTTGCATTGCTTACTCGACCCAGATGCTGGGCATCATTCCTATGGATGAAAAAACGGGCCCACTTAGCGATGCCATTATATGGCTCGACTGTCGTGCTCCCGAGGAAGCCAGCTGGGTTATGAATAAATTTCTCGGACCGACGGTTTTTTCTGTTATTGCAGGGGCTATGATTAATGGGAAAGATGGCATACCCAAGCTGGTATGGATGAAAAAAAACCAGCCTGAGATATATAAAAGGATGAAATGTTTTCTGGATGTTGACGGTTACCTGATATACCGCAGCACTGGCAGGATGGTTATGGATTGGAGTAACGCATCGGCCTTCGGGCTGGACCTAAAAAAGAAAGTCTGGATGGATGCTATCTTTAAATATGTAGGGATCGATCCGGGTAAGCTGCCGCCCCTGGCCCGTTCCATAGACAAGGTGGGTGGCTTGACCAGGGAAGCGGCTCAACAGCTTGGCCTGATGGAGGGTACTCCGGTAATGGGCGGATCCGGCGATGTCCCATCGGCCGCGGTAGGTTCCGGCGCAGTTGGAGAAGGTGAGGGTCATATCAGCATGGGGACATCAGCCTGGGTTGGAGTCGTGACCAAGACGACGCCAACTGGTAAAAACGGCATAGCCGCCATACAATCGGCAGACCCTGAAAAGGCTTTGCTTTTAGCGCAAATGGAGCTGGCGGGCGGCTGTCTGAAATGGCTTGGCGACCAGGTGTGCAAAATTGAAAAAGCGGATCCGTCAATAACCAATATTTTCGGCTTCATGGATGATAAGGTCCTCCAGGTACCCGCAGGATCGGACTATCTTATATTTATGCCCTGGATGTACGGGGAAAGGTCTCCTGTAGCTGATAGCTATATACGCTCCGGCTATCTTAACCTGACACCTGAACATACCCGTGAACACTTGCTGCGGGCTGTTTATGAGGGTGTGGCCTATAACCTGAGATGGATTATAGAAAGGCTTGAAAAAGAGTACCATTTCCCCTTGCCTTCGCTTAGACTGATCGGCGGTGGAGCTCTGGGTCAACCCTGGATGCAAATACTGGCCGACGTAACCGGCAAGCGTATCGAGACCGTAAAAAATCCTCAGGAGGCCGGAGCCGTAGGGGTCGCCATGGCGTCGGCGGTTGGACTGGGGATATATAAGGACTTTGAGTCGTTGAAACAGGTAGTAAGTGTGGCTCATACCTATGATCCACAGGAAAAAAATAGAAGTGTCTACGATACACTCTTCAGTTCTTATAAGGACCTGTACGGCTATCTGCGAAAATTTTACACCAAGCTAAATAAGCAGAGGTGTGAAGTTAATGTGTAATTAAGGAGGTATCCTCATGAAAGAAGATGAGTTATTAAGTCAACCGATCGCTCTGCCCGATGGGATTGACTACGATGAGTACATAATAGGTACTTATACAGTCACATACCCGGCTATCTTCCCCATGCCCAAGCTGGCGCCTCTACTTGCAGTTGAGCAGAGTACTGGAACATGGGTCGCCGTACCCGGCGAGACACCCGAAGTAAGGCGGAATCATATCGCCAAGGTAATAGGTGTTTATGAGTTGCCTGACTATGAGTTCTCCGTGCCCGGCGGCTTGCAGGAAAGGAACTGGATGATACAGATCGCCTTCCCTGAAGTCAATATAGGATCCCAGATTCCCATGATGCTGACTGCCGTTGTGGGCAACATCTCCATGGCGGGACAGATAAAACTGGTAGACATAAGATTTCCTAAGAAATATGTGGATGGCTTTAAGGGTCCAAAGTTCGGTATCGAAGGCATAAGGAAGCTGCTGGGCGTGAAAAAGAGGCCTTTACTGAACAACATGGTCAAACCCTGCACCGGTTATCCCCTGGAAGTGGGTGCAGAGTTGTTTAAGCTGGCGGCCCTGGGGGGTTGCGACATAGTTAAAGACGATGAACTGATCGCTGATGCATCTTTCAATTCGGTGAAAGGCCGGGTTAAGCGCTATATGGAGATAGAGAAGCAAGTCTTTGAGGAGACGGGAGAGCATACGCTTTATACCGTAAATATATCCGACTCGGTGCCCAAAATATTTAAGAACGCCAAGCGGGCAGTAGAGTTGGGTGTAAACGGCATAATGATAAATTACATTGCTGTGGGGCTGCCTGTTTTGCAGGCACTTGCAGAAGATCCCGAGATCAATGTACCGATCCTTGCGCATATGGACGTAGCCGGTGCTCTTTATATGTCACCATTCCATGGTATGAGTTCTCACCTCGTTCTCGGCAAATTGCCCAGACTGGCCGGTGCAGATATAGTCGTTATACCCGCACCCTATGGCAAAGCTCCTGTCATCACGGAGAAATTCGATGCCATGGCCAGAAATCTCACTTATCCGTTTTATAACATCAAACCCACCTGGCCAATGGCATCAGGTGGGATAACCCCTTCAATGGTGCCGAAGGTCATGCAGGAGCTGGGCAACGATATCGTCATCGGTTCCGGCGGCGGAATCCACGCCCATCCCGGTGGACCCGTAGCCGGCGGCAAGGCTTTCAGACAATCTATCGAGGCGACAATGAAGGGCATATCGCTTGAAGAGTATGCCAAGACTCACAAGGAGTTGGCCGCTTCAATCCGGGCATGGACTGACCCCTTTAAGAAAGGCGTATAAATTAAACGTAAATCCTAGTCACAAGTTTCCAGAATCAGGCCCCTGCCAGGGGCCTGATTTTTTGTTTTACATACATATATATATTATTAATGTAGAAGCGAAAGCCCGTAGCACCCGTCAAACATATGGGCTGTGTCCGGGCATTACTTTGTTGAGGAGGAAACGGGTTGAAGGAATACGACTTTATTGTGGTTGGCTCTGGCTGCGGACTGATAATTGTTGATGAGGCTGTTGAGCATGACTTAAAAGTGGCGCTGGTGGATACGGGGCCGCTGGGTGGTACCTGCCTCAACGTAGGTTGTATACCGTCCAAGATGCTCACTACCGTTGCTGACCGCGTAGTTGATATACAGGAGGCAAGGAAACTGGGCGTCAGAGGCAGGGTTACCTCCGTCGATTTCCAATCGGTCATGAGACGAATGCGAAAGGTAGTAAGCGACGGGAGAGAGCATGTCAGAAAGACTATAGCCAGACAGAAAAAACTCGAATTTTATGAGGGGAAAGGATGCTTTGTAGACGACATGACCATGGAAGTAAACGGGGAGAAGATAAAAGGCAAAAGGATATTTTTAGCCTCCGGCTCGAGGACACTGATACCTCCCATCAGAGGGCTTGAAACGGTTGATTATCTCACTAATGAGTCGGTTCTAAATCTTAAAAATCAGCCGGAGAGCCTGGTGATTATAGGCGGCGGTTACATAGCGGTGGAGTTGGGACATTTCCTTGCTGCTATGGGCACCAGGGTCACAATATTGGAGATGGCGGACAGGCTGATTCTTTCGGAGGAGCCGGAAATTTCCGAATTACTGAAAGAGAGGTTGGGCCGGCGCCTAGAGGTACGTACAGGCGAACTGGTGCAGGAAGTCAGACGTGGGGTGTCCGGGCAGGGTGCAATAGTGCTGACCCAATTTAAAGCTACTGGGGAACAGAGAGAGTATTCCGCGGAAAGGATTCTGGTTGCGGTCGGCCGCAGGTCTAACGCTGATACTCTGCGGGTGGAAAAAACCGGCGTACAATTGGATCAACGCGGCTTCATCAAGGTTAATGGCTATATGCAAACGTCGCACCGTCATATTTTCGCAGTCGGAGATGCCAACGGCCAGCAGATGTTCACCCATATCGCCAATAGAGAAGCCGTTCTGGCAGCCGACCACGTTCTGCACGGCACACGGAAAAAGATGGACTATGGAGCCGCTCCTCATGCCGTTTACTCATATCCTCAGATAGCGTCTGTCGGCATGACTGAGGAACAGGCACGCATGGAACACAAAATAAGGGTGGGTAAAACAAAATACAGGAGCGTGGCGTACGGTGAGGCCTTGATAGAAAAGAAAGGCTTTGCCAAAGCTGTAATTGAGGAGAAAACCGACAAGATACTTGGATTCCATATTATTGGGCCGTACGCGCCCATTTTAATCCAGGAAGTCATCAATGCCATGCAGTCAAAAGGGAATGTATATGAAATATTTGAAGGCATGCATATACACCCGGCTATGACAGAGCTTATACCTACTACGCTCGGCAATACCTGATAATAGGTAATTCTAGCGACGTCATTTGTCCGTAACTTGAGCCTGCTTCAATTCCTTCAATAAGAAGGCAAATATAAGGATACCAAGAGTGTCCGCCAGGATCATAGGTACGGCAATTATACTGACGAGCTTTAATGCATCCGCGAAAGGGCGGGCGAGAAGAAGCAGCAGGCCCATATCGGCAGCTTCCATAAGGAAGGCGAAAAGTGCCGGTTTCCAGATACCGATATTGCCCTTCCAGAGCAGGAAAAGAAGGCCGCCGGCCAGGCCGCTGACTGTGGTGCCGATTGCGCAGGGTACCGCGGTAAAACCACCCATGAAATAGCGGTGCACACCACCGAGCAATCCCGCTCCAAGCCCTACCCATGGGCCTCCCAGCAGGCCGGCAATCATGGGACCCAGGTTTCTGATATTGGCAATGGCCCCCGACGTTTGGATGCCCGTATAAGTCCCGTAAACGGCAAAAAGGCCGAATATAACCGCCAGTATCACCTGATCGAGGATGCTAAGTTTTTTTGCCAGCATACGATTGAAAAACTCGATGTGGAAAAGCAAAAAGAATACCACCAGCAGGAGACTGGCCCTTTCAATGAGGGTCCACAAGATGCCGAAAACGGATAAGTCCATGATTACTCCTTTCCCTTGGCGGGCATTATAAAAGACCTGTGTTAATTTTTAACGGCACATATTCTACACCCTCGTCGGCGGAGCTTTCCATGGCCTGACCATTTACATAAGATTAAAAGTTGGCGGAAGGCGATTTACAAAACTGCGCAAAAACTCTAAATAGCCGATGATGTTTTGTTGACTTGAGGCAAGTCCTGAGGTTTAACCGCCTGCCCGGCTAAAACGGTATCAAGATTTAATTGAGACTAAACTTGCCTATTTATTAAAGTAAATCAACTATACGAATTAATTTGCTACGCATTTTAGGGTACGCTTTGGGTTGCACATTTCTGTAAAAAAATCACGCTCAAAACCGATGTATTGAACATCGGCGTATGGTTTACTTTAATCAAGGTGAGATAAACCTAGATGCAGAAATTCCTGCTTGCGCAGTAAAGATATCAAAAAGCTGAATCATTCAAAATGACTGTGCCGGGTCCCGGCCGGTTGCCTGGCGGAGGTGGGGCTCCCGCACCTGGTATTGATCATTCTAGCGCGTCGAAACCTTGAATATTTAAATCAGGAGTACTTTGATGAAAGCGTCACATGCTGCCGTATTCTACGCGATCTTTTTTGTCGTGATCCTGGTTGTGACAGGTGGGTTTGTATTTAAAAGAACCACGCAGGATGTCTCACCGTTATGGCTAACTCCCCAGGAAGCCAAGAACCTGATCGACAAGACATCCGACGTGGTTGTAATAGATCTGTCACGCCATTTCTTCAATGACGGACATCTTCCCGGCGCACTTAACTATCCGCGCTGCGCTCTACCCTATGTGATCTCAAATCTCGATAAAAATAAGACATATATTGTCTACTGCCATTGGACCGGGGCTCCGCTTGCCAGTGCTTACGATTTGAAAGAAGCCGGATTTAACAATGTCTATGCACTGGAAGGTAATTATGGCGCCTGGGTAGACGCCGGTTACCCGGTCGTGAATTAATCTATTTAATGAATTTCCCTCCTAGTGTAAAAGGCGTTGCGTATCCGGCACGCGGGATCGATGCCTTAGGAGAATGAGAAGTGTCAGAATATTCATACGGTTTTGAGACCAGGGTATCCGAATATGGCTTATCAGCCTCTTTGGCGGTCTCCGAAGCGCTTTGCTTGGAGTGGCCGAGCATGATCAATAGTCCCGTAACATATAGGCCCAGGAAAGTACCAAGGAACGGAAATATGAACTTCAAGAAATGGATATTTGCAGCGGCGTCGATCTGGTATCCGATCCAGAAAGCACCGCCCATGCAACCCGGCATGATGATGAACAGCGACAGCGGGAATTTAATGAGGAATTCCCACAAACTGGTATTAACGCCCATTACCCTTTTTAACATGTTCCCAGCACCCAGGTCAGCATTGAGAAGGCCACTATGATAGCTGTAAGAATCCCAACGGCAATAAAAGTGGACACTAATCCGATAGTCCAACCTTCAGTTTCCATGAATAACCTCCTATCTATTATTTCCGCGGTTCCCGGGCCTACCGTCTTCAATCGCCGGTCCGGGGCCGCCGGATTGCTTAGCCTTTATGCCAGGATGATGTACACAATAAGGTTTGAATACAATACTATAATCAATTCCTGTAACTATATTATGTTAAAGCGCTTGGTAAACCTTCTTCCAAGACAACTTGCCGTTGACAGTTCTACGATCTGGCGGGAATTCGATCCTGTAAATATTTCAGGCAAATATCCGGGTAGTTGGTGGCGAGGCCCTGCAGAAACCGTCGCCCCGGCTTTTTATCACCGGTTAAGACCAGACACAGCATCGATGGGGATATGCCCAACTTGGCTGCCAACTTGGCATTGGTCAGCTTCTCCTGTCGCATTATATTGTAAAGCTCGGACTCCAATTTCATGTTTACTATATTAAATAAAAAGTTTACTAAAATCAATATCCAAATGGGTAATTTTGACATGATTTTTAAAAAGATTTACCATGGTAAAGCGACAGCTTGCCAATAGGCGGTATAAATAGATGTTAAGAGATTTTGTTAAGGATACGCGGTTCAAAAGGGGCTTGTCTCAAGCAGAGCTGGCCAAGTTGGCCGACCTGTCGCCTTCTTTTATTTGCCGTATTGAAAAAGGTGATTACAAGTCGGTTACCCTGAGTTCCCTGCAAAAACTCTCACGCGCCCTGAAGGTTAGCATAAGCGACCTCAGCAACCTCGTTTTAGATAAGAATCCGAAGGAAGATTTGCTAAAGAAAACGCCATATGAGATAATAAGTGAGCTTTCGCTTTCTTTACCGGCGATCGTGCCGGTTTATGCGGAAATAAATAGCAGGCAGATAATTGAATACGTTTTCGTTCCACGGGAGTTGGCAGCATATGGGGGCAAGGAGATGAAGCTGATAGGGATTAAGGCTGCGGAGGTGGAGTACGGCAATGTGGTTCACAAGGGAGACGTAATAATTTGTGGTAAGGACGTGCCGGCCTCACCAGGTGACCTTTGCCTGAAGATGGAAGGTGAGGAAATGGTCATTGCTCCCTATAAAAAGAAAGACGACTATTTTGCGGTCATACTCCAGGTCGTCAGAGTCGTTAAAAAGCTCAACTGAACCTCAATTAAACCTCCACCCTACTAAGCCGGTGGTAACTCTTATATTCCTTTGTCGCCAGGTAAGTCTAATGTAAATCCATTACAGACTCTATTGACGCTGGAAGCTGTCTTTGAATCGTAATACTGGAACCTATCGCAGGTTTCACCTGCACTGTAAAATAGGTATTTACTGTCAAATTGTCCGACATTGTGTTTCCGGTACCGAGATCGGTAAGGTCTATGGTTATCTCCTTCTGCTCACCGGTTTCCAGCAAGTTATTACCATTTGTATACCCCAGGTCTTGAACGGACCATTTCACATTATTGATATAAGTCTGTGCGGTGGTCAGGCTGATGACACATTTATTCTGTGCGCTGGAGGTGCCATCGCACGGAGTCATGTCAATAGGATTCCCGGCAATTGCGTTCTTAACTGTAAAAATGATTTTATCCACCGTTGCATTATCGGCGCTGCAGGCCACCACGGAACCCGATAGCTCCAGGTTACTCTTAGCCTCATTAAGGCCTGCATAAATGGTCTCCTTTCCCTTTTCAGCGGAAAATAGCCCGGCGCTCAGAATCGCGTAGCTGAAAACAGCGGCCACAGTAACAAATGCGATCAAAATAATCGCAGTCTCCAGCCCGGTCATACCTCTCTGACTACGGTGCATATTAGCTATGGCACTGATCAATTTACTAAACATATATTTCACCTTCCGAGGTTTTCTAAATTATAGCTATAGGCTAAGGGCAATACAGTAGCCGAAGGTTTAATATAGGTGAGCCAAACGTCTCTATTTGACTCGATAAACGAAGAAATATGAAATAGATTGGAGTCGAGTGAGCGAACGGTTAAAAAGTAAAACTGTGCCTGAAAATTCAATAACGGTTGCTTCCTAATCACCGAGCCTCACCGAGAGAAGCTCGATGACGGGTCGATTGAAGCAACCGTTATTGCCGCAGGGAAAATTTAATGCAGATCCATCACGGCAACAATAGCCGGAGGTAGCTGCCTCTGAATGGTAAGGCTGGACCCTACTGATGGTTTAACCTGAATGTTAAACTGGTCATTGGATGTCAGGTTTTCAGACATGACCTGCGAATAGCCGAGATCGTTGAGGTTGATGGTGATTTCGAACTGCAGGCCGGGGTCCAACAGGTTACTGGTATTGTCAGTGCCGAGAGCGACTTTGGACCATTTTACAGTATTGAAGTAGTCATATTTGGTCGTCAGGCTCATGACGGTTTTGTTTTGAGAACTAGTTGTGCCGTCGCACTCGGTCATGTCGACAGGGTTGTCCGACATGGTGGCATTCCGCAAAGTGAATTTTATTGTCGTGAGAGATTGGCTAACATTATCTCCCAAACCTATTACAGACCCCGATAGCTCCATTGCGCTCTTGGCTTCCGTGATACCGGCATAAATCGTTTCCTTAGCCCTTTCGGAAGAAAACAGGCCTGCGCTGAGGACGGCATAGCCAAAAACCGCGGCCACAGTTACAAAGGCAATGAGGATAATGGCGGTTTCCAACCCCGTCATGCCCTTTTCCCCCTTGTGCATGTTGGATAGAGTTTCTATAAACTTGTTAAACATTTTCCCTCCGTTTGCGTGTCCGGTCCCAAATGAAAATACCATAGCTTGTCCAATCGACTGCCTTCAATTATATCTGTGCACACTCAATAATCAATGACCTATCCGTACTGATCGGCCCCGTACTTTAGTCCCTGTGCACACTCTAGAGCGTCTATTTCTACGCATTTCGGCTTAGTGCAAGAGGGTATATATGCGCTTTTGTGCACATGCATATTAGGTCTCATAACGGATGGCGCTGTGCATCATGCATGTTAAATTAAGGCATACGAACAAAAAGGGAAAATCAATAAAGGAGGAAAAGACAATGGCGGCAATAAAGATTGAAAACAGAAAGGTAAATGGGGTTGAGGAAGAGGCGAGGTTAAACTTCTGGGCAGGCAAGCAGACATGCTGGGGTACATGCCATTGTCCCGACATGATAAAAGCCGAGTGCCCCGCTACCAAATACCAGTTCCTGCCCTGCTGGGAGATTGAAGGGACTTACTGCAAATTGGATGACAGGGGAGCGACGGGCAGGGATACGAGCATTTGCGAAGTGTGCCAGGTATACAAGAAATATGGGGATGGGAAACCGATAGCGTTGAAGCTGTTCGGCCGCGGCCTGGACACCGCGCTGAAAGACCTGGAAAAAGTGACGCAGTAACATTTAATAACGAAGAAAGTACTCACTGAATAAAAAGGGCTGGAGTGACGCACCAGCCCTTTTTTTATGCGTTTGAGACCGAAAGCCTAAATGCGCCCCACGCTAAACGTTTTAGAATCCATCCCCTGTGAGATAGAATGAATATATGCGGTCTTTAAGGTCCATCAAGATTATCACTCTCATACTGGTTGCGGGTGTTGTGCTGAGCTGCTCGCCAAGGATTGCATCATCAAGTCAGTCTCCGGTCATGTCGTTCGATCCCAGGGGCTTGATAACAGTCGGCGATCCCGCTATACAAGCACGTTTAAAGGTGATTCTATCCGATAATACAGATATCAGGACGGATTTCAGGCGCATACAGGACTGGGTAGCTTCTTATGTGGTCTATGATCCTAATACTTCGACATACTGGCAATCGCCATCTGAGACCATTTATAAGAAAACAGGAGATTGCAAGGACTATTCCACTTTGCTATGTTCCCTCTGGCGCGCCGACGGCGTGCCCGCCTCTGACGTCTATGTAGCTATCGGGCAGAGCCGTGACAGCAAGCTTCATGCATTCTTGATCGAGAGGTATTTGAATGGCAAGTGGCAGGTGATCGAGCCGCAGGTGGGCGGCTTTATAACCTCTGATTTGGGTGCTATAGATACTGCAGAGAAATATGCCATAACCTTTTTATTTAATGACGTGGAATATGTTAGTGACACAGTCTCGATTAATCAGATAATCCGGAGCTCAAGCACGGTTGCAGCATCCCCGCCGGCTCAAGCTAAAAAGCCTCTGCCGGTTGTAAAATCCTTTACCGCCGATCCTCCCAGAATTTATTTAGGGAAATACACTACTTTGAGTTGGGTGGTCGATGGCGCTAACTACGTGGGGATAGATCAGGGCGTCGGGCACGTCGATCCCGTTGGCACTTCGGTTGTTTCGCCCAGGGATTCAACCCTTTATAAGCTGGTCGCGTCCAATTCCGGAGGTTCAATCACTGAAAATTTGACTGTCACGGTAATAGATTTGGATACAATGCAAAATTCACAACCCGCTCTGGTCATGCAGCAGGACGTGCAGCCGCCATTTTCTATCGGCTTCGACGGATGGTACCGCGAGGATGCGCCTGCCAGCACTGTAGATGTAGGACAACAGGTCAGTGCCATAATCAATCTTAAAGGAGGGAGCCCGGGCCAATGCGTAGTGCGGATTTGGCGCTCAATAGAAACAGGCCATGATGAGGTAGCAGCGCAGTGGGGATTTAAATATGATGGCGTCGAAGGCTCCGGGCAAATTTCTTTTGCGCCGTCTTATGCGATTGGTGAATCAGGCACACAAGGATACTACTTGGACTTGATGAAGGATGGGGCGCAGGTATGGACAATGCCGGATGGCTACCCGCCACGTTTGACGGTAGCACCCAGGCCCGGATATGGAGAGCTTTCAGTGGGCTTTGCCGGCTGGCGCACGGGAGCCGATAATGTCTATACTGCAAAAAAAGGAGAGCCGGTAGCTACTGCAATCACCCTGAGCGGAGGAGACAGCGGACAATATACACTCAATGTAAGAAGGGACACGACAGGGCTAATGGACGATGCTATCCAACAGCTTACCTTTTATTATGACGGCAGCAGCGCCGTCCAGGGGCTAATGTTTATACCTCCCTACGCTACGGGGGAATCCAGCACCCGCGGGTATTACCTGGACCTTTATAAAGAAGGTAAGTTCATTTGGAGCCTCGGCGGCCCTTACCCGCCGAGATTAGCTGTCACGAAGTAAAACCTGAATCCATGTCTGAGAATATTGATCTAACACCCTGGTTAATCAGAGTAAAAACATCATAATAGGCTAGGCTTGCAGGATCGGGCAAAGATCACCTACTCTTTTGAATGCTTTCCAGGACGACTTCAAAGTATTCAACTTTCTCTTTTTGAGCATGTCCTCGATCTTTTTCTTGATGTCCATTGACTTGTTGGCTACCTTGCTGGGCTCCTCATCCGGAAGGGTAATACGTACAGCAATGTGAACGTCATTTGGCCTTGCATGTGTCATGTTGGCTGACCTCCTTTCTTGACCTGCCTGTTTTAGTGGATCTCGAAGAAACTTAGCTTATCAAGCCTCTCGAAATTGTGGCGGGAATCGATCCAGCGAACGGTGCCTGAGCGGCCGCGCATCTCGATAGATTCGGTAAAAGCCCCGCCTCCGAAATAGCGTACCCCCTTTAGCAGCTCGCCGCTACTTACACCTGTGGCCGCAAAAAATACGTCATCACTGCTTATAAGGTCTTCGGTCTTGTAAACCATATCTATATCGACGCCTGCTGCTACGCAGCTTTTTCTCTCTCTGTCGTCACGAGGCCAGGCTTTAGCCTGAATGCCGCCACCTATGCAGCGTATAGCTGCGGCCGATAGTACCCCTTCGGGTGTGCCGCCGATGCCCATCAACACGTCGACTTCTCTCTCGGGCAAGGCTGCCTCGATGCTGGCAGCCACATCGCCGTCGGTAATCAATTTGATCCTGGCGCCCACTCTCCTGATCTCTTCCAGAAGTTCTTCGTGGCGTGGCCTGTCCAGGACCACGACTGTGACTTCGGATATCCTCTTTTTCTTAGCGTCAGCTATATTTTTCAGATTTTCTTCCACTGAGGCATTTATATTGATGCGGTCTTTAGCCTCGGGTCCGGTGGCGATCTTTTTCATATAATAAAATTCTCTGGGGAAATGCATGGTACCCCTGGCTGAGAGAGCTACCACGGCAATGGCGCCCGGCAGGCCCCTGGCAACCAGTCTTGTACCGTCGACGGGGTCAACAGCGATATCAACCTTCAATTCGGAGCCGTCTCCTATGTGCTCCCCTATATACAGCATGGGAGCATGATCTTTTTCGCCTTCCCCGATGACTACGATCCCGTCCATACGTACATAGCCCAGCGTGTAACGCATTGCGGTTACCGCCGCCTGGTCCACCAGGTTTTTATCACCCCTGCCCAGAAAGCGGGCCGCGCCCAAGGCCGCCGCTTCGGTAACGCGCACCAACTCCATGGCTATATTACGTTCGATAGGTCGCTCAAAACGGTCGTTTTCTGTATCCATTACTCAACCTCATCCCTATAAATAGAAACGTATTGTCTTTATTTCTGCAGACGACGGTTAGATAACATTATTGCACCTCTATCTGGGTGATGCAAAAAGATAGGTAGCAACTGAAGGTTTGATTGTAATTGTCAGGCGGGTTAACTTTTTGCCGATTCGTCACGTTCTTTAAAGACCTCTTTCGCTGCAAACAATCCATTAAGCGCTGCCGGAAATCCAGCGTAGACCGCCATTTGCATGATGATTTCGACAACTTCTTGTCGGCTGCAGCCAACGTTTAGCGCTCCATGAATGTGAACCTTCAATTGAGGGGCTGCATTTCCAAGAGCTGTAAGCGCTGCAACTACGGCTACTTCGCGTGACTTGAGATCAAGGCCTGGGCGAGAGTAAATATCTCCAAATGGAAACTCAATCAAGTAACGGGCAAAGTCGGGGGCGATATCCCGTAAGCTTTGGATAACGCGTTCTCCGGCTTCTCCATCAACTTCTTTAAGCTTTTCCCAGCCACGTTGATAACGATCTTGATTTGTCATTTCTTTCCTCCAAACGACCGCACGATCCAGGGTAACGTTTATTAGGGGTCTTCCACTTATATAGTAATTTTATTTCGGAAGGGTAAGAATTACCATAAGAAAATTGACAGGCTATTATGCTTCGCTTCTGGACATCCTGCCTGCGTATACCCCACACACAGTTTGCCGGATTAGTTTAACTACGCTAAATCTATGGGCCGGCGGGTTTGCCTTTTAGGCAGAATTAAGCCCAAATTTCATACTTATGGTCGGGGTGGTCGGATTTGAACCGACGACCACCTGAACCCCATTCAGGTGCGCTACCAGGCTGCGCTACACCCCGGTGTCTATAAGGCGAAAATATGTTATCATATTGAGCGATTGCGGGCAATGTGAGTTGCCTCAATTTTTATTTTATTCACGAGAGGTTTCTGAATTGGCTGGAAAACATCGCAAAGAAAAAATTGAAAGGGCCCCCACCAAACACCAGATTTCAAAATGGAAGAAACAGGAAAGATTATCCCGTATCATCATGATTTGTACTGTGGTTGTGGTTGTAGCTATCGCCGGCATCATTGGATACGGTATCTATAGCGAGCAGGTATTACCTTACTCCAAAACTATACTGAAAGTTAACGATGTTTCCTTCAATATGGACTATTACATCAAAACGATGGATATACTCACCACGCAAGCCACCACTGATATGCTTCAATACTATGTCGACACTACGGCTACTGCGATAGCGCAGAGCGAGGTGCTCAAGGAGAAAGCGGCAGCGGAAAACTTAACGGCAAGCGATGACGAGATCAATAAAGCATTCACTCAGATGAATGTTCCCAATAGTGATGCTGCAATGGATATGGCAAGAGCCAGAGTGTATACCACCGAGTATTACCAGCAGCAATGCCTTCCAAAGCAACCGCAAACTGCGGAACAAGTTGAAGTTGAAGCTATGTTTCTTGAGACAAAAACCATGGCATTGGACCGCCAGCAAAAATTATCATCAGGACTGGGCGACAATTTTACTCAGACGGCTTCCAAGCTCTCAATCGATCCGACCACACAGGGTAGTAAAGGATACCTCGGTTGGATAGCCAAAGATTATGAGAGTTATGGGTTGGGGAATCTGAAGGAAGCGTCTTTTAAAGATGTTATCTTTACTCTGGAACCCGGTAAGCTCAGCGACCCCATATATGATGATAATATCTCCAAACCATTCGGCTATTGGATACTCCAGGTAATCGAAAAAGACGATACCAAGGGCTATCATGTCAACGGTATGTTGCTTCCAGCCAGCGATCTGGCCGATGACATTCATACAAGATTACTCAACGGCGAAAGCTGGGCTTCGCTTGCGAAGCAATATTCACAGGATGCCAGCAAGGATAACGGCGGCGATATGGGCTGGATTGCTCCCGCACAGACCAGCAATCACGGTATGCTGGATCGCATTTTACCAACACTCGCTGCAGGTAAGATCAGCGATGTAATACGGGACACAACCATTTCCACTAAAGGTGGTTACTGGCTGGTGGAGGTGTTGAATAAGAGTGCCGACCGTCCTTTGGATGATACGGTGCGCCAGGCGTTGGCAGGGGACTGTCTCAATGCCTGGATGCAGGGCCTTATGAGCGATGCCAAGATAGAGAATCTACTTGACCAGACGCAGAAAGACTTCGCAGTAGCCAAGATTACCAAGGAGAGGGGTAAATAGGTTTTGGTTAAAAAAGGGACTATCAACATAGCTTTGCTGGGAATAGGCACAATAGGAAGCGGCGTGGCCAGAGCGCTCTCGGCTAAAAAGAAAACACTTGCGCGCCAGGCCGGCAGTCCGCTGGTTCTCAAGCTGGTGGTTGAAAAAGATAGTGCGAGGCACGGCGCCCTTGGTCTCGATCCGGAGATATTTACCACCAACTACAAAAAAGCGATTAATAATGATGAAATCGATATCGTTATCGAATTGATCGGTGGCGAATACCCGGCCTACGACTATATCAAAGAAGCACTGTCAAAAGGAAAACATGTTGTAACGGCTAACAAAGAGGTCATGGCAAAACATGGCACCGAGTTGCTCTCCATCGCTCAAAAGAACCATGCTGGACTGCGGTTTGAAGCCAGTGTTGGGGGTGGTATACCGCTCATCTCACCTTTTCAACGTGACCTGGTGGCCAACGATATTCAGGCTATATACGCTATAGTCAACGGCACCACCAATTTTATCCTCAGCAAGATGGCACATGACAAGATCGATTTCAGCCTGGCCTTGAAGCAGGCGCAGAAACTGGGATATGCCGAGGCAGACCCGGCCAACGATATAGGCGGTCTGGATGCCGCCTATAAGCTTGCCATACTCACGTCGCTGGCATTCGATATGGACGTAAATTTTGACGAAATCTATTTCGAAGGCATAGCCAAACTAAAATCCCGCGATTTTCGTTACGCCGCAGAATTTGGCTATGCTATAAAGCTACTGGCTATAGCCAAACGGTCCAACAGTTTGGTAGAGGCCAGGGTGCACCCGGTGCTTATTCCCGCCGAATCGCTGCTAGCCAAGGTGGATGGCGTTTACAATGCGATTTATGTTAATGGCGATCTTGTTGGCAATGTGCTTTTCTACGGGCAAGGGGCCGGGCCTTCGGCTACTTCCAGCGCAGTGATTGCCGATGTCATAAATATAGCGCAGAATATTAATACGCGGCGGGATAACGCTCCCAGGTTTGTCCCCGAGAAAACTTCGGGAATTAAGCCTATGGAGGATATCGAGACACGTTACTATTTTAGGATGAGCGTGCTTGATGAGGCCGGCGTGCTGGCGCAGATATCCAGTGTGATGGGCAGCCAGTCCATAAGCATTTCCTCGGTCATGCAGCAGGAGACGGACCCGTCCAACAAGACGGCCGAAATAGTCATAATGACCCATAAAGCACGTGAAAGTGCAGTGCAAAAAGCCGTCAAGATGCTAAACAAATTGAAGGTAGTCAGAGAAATCAGCAATTTTATCAGGATTGAGGCAATTTAGATATGATTCGAGGAGTTCTACAGCGTCACAAGGAGTACCTGCCCATCACTTCTAAGACACCCATGATCTCATTGGGAGAGGGTGATACTCCGCTTGTAAAATCGGTAAACCTGGCCAGGGAATTGGGTGTGGGTGAGCTTTACTTCAAGCTTGAGGGCTGTAATCCCACTGGCTCGTTTAAGGACCGGGGTATGGTTATGGCCGTGGCCAAAGCCATTGAAGAAGGTAGCAAACAGGCCATCTGCGCTTCGACCGGCAATACCAGCGCATCGGCTGCTGCCTATGGAGCCCGCTTCGGACTCAAGGTTATTATCCTGGTGCCCAAGGGAAAGATAGCAGTAGGCAAAATGGCCCAGGCGATCGCGTATGGGGCGGAAATAATATCCGTAGAAGGCAATTTTGACCAGGCGCTTAAAGTCACCCGCATTCTGGCCGATAAATATCCCATAACCCTTGTGAATTCACTCAACCCTTTCCGCATCGAAGGGCAGAAGACATCCTCCTTCGAAATAATCGATGATTTGGGCAGCGTTCCTGATTACCTTTTCATACCAGTTGGCAATGCTGGCAACATAACTGCTTACTGGAAAGGTTTTAAGGAATGGAAGGCTAACGGCAAAGTTGATAGGACACCCATCATGATGGGTTTTCAAGCAGCCGGGGCTGCTCCTATAGTCAACAACATGATTATCGAAAGTCCGCAGACCATTGCCACCGCCATACGTATTGGCAACCCGGCAAGCTGGAAGCAAGCGGTAGCAGCCAGGGACGAATCAGGTGGTGTCATCCAGGCCGTTATCGACGATGAAATACTGTCAGCCTATAAACTCATGGCATCCAAAGAAGGTGTATTCGGCGAGCCGGCATCGGCCGCACCTCTGGCAGGTCTGGTCAAATTGATAAAACAAGGCAAGAGTTTCAAAGGAAAGAAAATAGTCTGCATTGTTACCGGCAACGGTCTCAAGGACCCGGACATTCCTACCCGGTACGTGGAACCTTTCCCTGAGCTGCCGGCTGATCTGGAAGTGATAGAAAAACACCTCGGCCTGAGAAAATAGATTATCCTATTTGCAGAGGAGGACCGCTATGTTGAAGGGTGTTGCGGAGAATGCGGGAGAATTCTATCAGCACTACCCCCGGGCCGCTACCATAGTGACTGTTAGCAGCAACGGCAGAAAGAATGCTATGGCAGTTGCCTGGCATTGCCCGGTTTCCTTTAAACCGGCGCTATATGGCATAGCAATAGCGCCGAAACGCCATACTTACCATATGATTAACGAGAGCCGGGAGTTTGCTGTCAACTTCATGCCTTATGAGAAGGCAGAAAACCTCGCCAGGGTAGGTGGCAGCAGCGGGAGCTATACCGACAAATTTACCGAGTTCAACCTGACGGAGGACCAGCCCGTTAAAACGGATGCGCCGATACTGAAAGATGCTTACGCCGTATATGAATGCAAAGTTATCGATGATAGGCTTTTCGGCGACCATGCCTGGATCATCGGCGAGATAGTAGCTGTGCACGCAGCAAGTAATGTCTTCAAAGAAAACGGCATACTGGATCTTAACCTCATGAGACCAGCCCTTTATCTTGGCGGTGAGACTTACTGCACCGGGGATATAGAAAGCATTCAGGTTTTTGACAGAGAGAAGTACGGTAAGCGCTGATTCCAGCGATAGCAAACAGGCAATCATAATGATAGACGCCGATAAAATCAAAAAAGCGGTACAAGAGATAATCAAAGCTATAGGAGATGACCCGAAGCGGGAAGGCCTGGTGGATACGCCGCAACGGTTGTCAGATATGTACGCGGAGCTCTTCTCCGGCATCAACATGGATGCAGGGGAGGTACTGTCAACCGGGTTTTCTGCCGGCCATCACGAGATGGTGATTGTAAGGGACATACCATTCTATTCTATGTGCGAGCATCACTTTCTTCCGTTTTACGGGGTAGTAGATATCGGCTATATACCCAACGCTAATGGATGGGTAGTAGGAGTAAGCAAGCTGGCCAGAGTGGTCGAGATATTTTCCAGGCGACTGCAACTCCAGGAGAGGATGACCAAGCAGATCGCAGACGTAATTATGCAGTCACTGAAACCTGACGGTGTCGGAGTGGTCATTCAAGCTGAACACCTGTGCATGACAATGCGCGGCATTAAGAAACCTGGCAGCAATGTCGTTACTTCAGCTATGCGTGGTATCTTTGAAAAACGCGCCGTAACGCGAGCCGAGTTCCTTTCCCTGGTCCGGGGAAAATAGATCCGGCGCACTTCTAATCCTGGATAAGGACCTTCTCTCCCTCTTTGAGGCCGGATATGACCTCCGTCGACGTCTTAGTTTGCAGTCCAATAGTTACTTTCCTTTGCTCGGTAATGCCTTTATCCGGATCCACGACAACAGTGACTGTGAGGTTTCCGGCGGGCCCCCTCAAAGCTCGGTTAGGTATTATCAGCACGTTCTCACGCTTACCTGTTACTATATCCGCCGTGGCAGTGAGGGTCCCCTTTAGTTCCAGTCCCTCGGTGGGGTCCAGGTAGATTTCGACCGGGAAATCGACCTCTCCCGCATTGAGGTCGCCAAAGGGGGATATGAAGCTTACTTTGCCCGTTACCCTGCGTCCCGGGAATGCGTCAATACTGATTGTGGCTTCCTGGCCTACTTTAACGGCGGATATATCGACTTCGTCTACGGTGCCGATCATCTTAATAGTTTTGGTATCAACCAGATGAACAACCGGTTTGGACGAATAGTCGAACTGCGAAAGCTGATCATTCACCTTGACAGGTATATCTACTACTGTCCCGTCAAAGGGAGCCAGTATTTCGGTTTTAAGCAGGTCCTGCTTAGCCTGATCCAGGTTGACCATGGCAGTTTCTATATTCAGGTTATACGATCTCAGGGTCTGCGGGCTGAGGCCGGACCGGTAAATGGTCTCGCTCTCGTCCAATATCATGTTACTCATAAGCAGGTCGTGCTCGGCCATGCGCAGTTTCTCCGACATTTTAACCCTATCCGGATTGTCGCTATACATCATGCCCTCTATTTCGGAGAGCGAGTCGAGCACCTGTCGCGATATAGCCAGGGAGGTCGAGGTATCGGGGTAAGTATATGCTCCCGGTAGACGCGAATTGTTTTTTACAATGGTGTGCACATCGTTAAGGTCTGAAGAGAGAGCATCTATGGCACCCGCAGCAGCCGTGTAGTCGCCTGATTCAAGGAGTGACTGTATCCCGTCCAGACTTTTGACCTTTGCGTCCAAGAGCGCAATTATCTGTTTGAGTTCTGGAAAGACCGGTAGCGGCTGCTGCAAATCGTTGTATTGCGTCTGGATTGTATCCAGCTTCGGATCGGCATATACCGCTCTCGCCGCTGACAGATCATATTTTGCCAGAGAAAGGCTGCTGGCAGCATCATAAGACATATTGTCGGATAGGTATGTTCCGGCCTGCTTTATTTCATCTTGAGCCTGTTCGAAGCGCATCAGCGCAGTAGCCAGGGTGTAAAACGTCGGGTAGTGGCTACCGCAGCAGTCCTGTACCACGTTATTGATGGCCTGTTCCACCAGGTATTGTTGAGCTTTAACTGCCAGCACCTCAGTTGTATCGTCGAGTGTTGCCAGCAATGTTCCTTCCCGAACCACATCGCCCTTGGAGACAAGGATTTCTTTAACCGTGCCCGGAAGGCCGAATTTCAAGTAGGCTTCGTTGGGCATATTAAGATTACCGTCCGAAGTTATCGAGATCACCATGTCACCCCGGGTGACCGTGGCCATCTGGTCAACTGAAATCTGTTTCTTCGATTGAGAACAGGATGTGGCTGAAATTACCACCACTATGACCAGTAAGGCGTCTCTAATAGTTCTTTTGATCATCGTAAATTGTGCAGAAGACCGGTAACTTAATTAATCTTCGCGAAATATAAATCACAAAGGGAAGAAATTAAAGCTTGCCGGCGATTCCTAAGTAAGCAAAATAGATAGCGAACACGACAATAGTAACCAGAGCAACGGCAGCCGCAAATATCACTACGCGAAAAACTTCGAATTTACGTCCGAGAAAGCCGCCGAGGGAAAGTACAAGACATGATAAGAGCACAGCAGCAAAGATATAGGTCGCTGTTTTAGGGTCCAGCATGTTAACCTCCTCTTAAGTTATACATTATCGCGAAGAACTAATCAGTGAATCAACGAACAACAGGGCTGCGATGATAACAATGCAGATGACTATCAAGGTAATCCAAAAACCTGGCCTGCGCGTCATGCTGGTCCTTACGTCGGTCTGCATGATGATTACCCTGGGCGGGCTGGTATCCTGCCTGGGGGGCTTGACCGGGGGTGCAGAACTCATCATTTCTGTTTCCAGAGTCTGCTGTATTTGTAAGCTCCAGACAAATGCTGTCCCGCAAGTCGGACAATTGGAATAGCGGTTATTGATGGGACTTCCACAGACCGGGCAATTGTAAGAGAATCTTTGCTTGCAATTCGAGCAAACAGGTTCGCCAAAGGCATTAAAATTGCCGCAGACCGGGCATCGAAAGCTCTGGATCATTCTACAAATACAATAACATATTAGGTATTAGCTCGCACGGGCAACAAAGTAATAAGCAGCATAGACAGTAAAACAGACGACTGCTATAAGCGCCAGCACGCCTGCAAACGTGACCAGTTTGCCCGGTGTGATTTTCTTACCCAGGAATGCACCCAGGGCAAGCATAACACAGAATCCCAAAATGGCGAACAATGTCACTGCCAGTGATTGTGCACTAGGCATATAAACCTCCTATAAAAATGTCTGCTACTTTTATATTTATTCTCCCATAATTTGCAGGATGATTTCACGTGAGCGCGGCCTTACATCGAAATCCACAATTACAATCTGTTGCCAGGTGCCCAGGGTTAGCCTTTTGTGAACAAAAGGAACGGTAATTGACGGGCTCAACAGTGCGGCCCTCACGTGTGCATGGCCGTTGCCGTCGCCCCAGGCCTTATTGTGTTCATAAGTTATATCTGAAGGCACGATGCGCTCCCACATATCCTTCATATCCGTCAGAAGGCCGGGTTCGAACTCAATAGTAGTTACACCGGCCGTGGAGCCGGGTATAAAAACGGTTACAGTACCGTCATTCAGGCCGGAATTATTGACTTCCCGGGCAATTTCGGATGTAACGTTGACTATTTCGCCCTGCCCCTGCGTGTCGATTTGGATCCTTTTGCAACTGACTGTCATATCCTGACCTCCTGCCATATTATATCGTTTATATTGAATACCGGTCCTTCTTTGCAGACTCGTTTCATTCCCTGCCTGGTGCGTATGCTGCATGAGTAGCAGGCGCCCACTCCACAGCCCATGCGAACTTCAAGAGATACCTGGATAGGTTTCTCGACCGGCCAATCATTCATGTGTCTGTGCATTGTTTCATACATAGCCTCCGGGCCGCAAGCAAAAACCTGATCGACTCCGGTTATATATTCCGGGATCAGATCAGCAACTGAGCTTTTCTTTCCAAAACTTCCATCGTCCGTGGCAAAAATGATTTCTGCCCTTCTCGGTAACAGGCTTGAGGGGTAGACAGCAGCCTTGGTGCGAGCACCTACCAAAAGAGTAACACTTCTACCTGAGGCCAAGGCTGTTTCAGCCAGGAATTTCAGCGGAGCTATGCCAATCCCTCCTGCGGCAATTAATATATTTTTAGAAGTTGAATCTATAGTAAAGCCGTTACCCAACGGGCCGATCAAATCAAGTTCATCCCCCTCTCTAAGCTCGCAAAGCTGTCGGGCGCCGTTTTTATGTGCAACCCGGCCGCCTACGGGCACCGCGATCAGCAGGCTTATAATATCTGAGCCCTTTACATCGTGTATGCTGATAGGTCGCCGTAAAACCAAATTGCTTCTACATTGTAGCATGAAGAACTGCCCGGGCTTGCTGTCCGACGCCAGGCCCTCTGATTGGATATGCATAAGGTAATAGGCGGCCTTCTCGCAACGCAGAAGTGCTTTGTTGTATAAGATTTTACCTTTAATCTGCTTCAATTGATTTAGTGGCATCCTTTAATAAATTAACCTAAATAATCGGCTAAAGGTTTAACATTATATGTTCCCTTGGTTCGTGCTGATGCTCTCAATGCAGCTCTGGCCGTATCCAGTGAAGTAAAGCATGGGATTCTTCTTTCAACGGCAGTCCGGCGAATGTGGAAGCCGTCCTGCAAGGCCACGCGTCCGCCCGTAATAGTATTGACTATGCCCACTATGGTCCCGCTGTTGATAATATCTATAATATCCGGGCTGCCCTCGCTCAGTTTTTTCTCTATGGCCGTTACTTCCATCCCATGGCTTTTGATCATAGCTGCAGTCCCCTCAGTAGCATACAGGTGGTAGCCCTGCGAGTAGAAACCGGAAATAATCGGCAGGGCCTCATTTTTATTCTTATCGGCGATGCTGAAAAGCAGTGTGCCTTTGGGAGGGAGGATCAGCCCGGCGGCCATAAGGGCTTTGGCCATCGCCGCTTCAAAGTTATGGTCTATACCCATCACCTCTCCAGTCGACTTCATCTCAGGGCCCAGATACGTGTCAACCCCGATCAGCTTAGACATGGAGAAGACCGGGGCTTTAATACCGACCAGCCTCTGTTTTTTGTATAGCCCGGTACTATATCCCTGCTCTTTCAAACTTATGCCCAGCATTACTTTGGTTGCCAGCCGTACCATAGGTATGCCCGTTACCTTTGATATGAAAGGTATTGTCCTGCTGGCGCGCGGGTTGACCTCAATGACGTATACCGACGACTCGTCATGATGCTCGCCAGGCATGATCACAAACTGCACGTTCATTAGGCCTTTAACATTAAGCCCAAGCGCCATGCGGACGGTGTAGTCGACCAGCGTATCGACCTCCCTAGTGGTCAGGTTGACCCCCGGATATACGGCTATGGAATCACCGCTATGCACCCCCGCCCTCTCGATATGTTCCATGATACCCGGTATGAGCACATCCGTGCCATCGCAAATGGCATCGACCTCGACTTCCTTGCCCTCGAAATACTTATCTATAAGCACCGGATGTTTGCTGCCGAGGTCCAGTGCACGGTTCATATATTTCATCAGCTCTTCATCGCTTGTAACGATCTCCATGGCCTGCCCGCCCAACACGTAGCTGGGCCTGACCAGCACGGGGTATTTGAGCATTGCCGCCGTGCTCAACGCCTCTTTAACCGAGGTAACGCCGGCGCCCGGGGGTTGGGGAATGCCCAGCCCATTCAAAAATTTCTCGAATCTGCGGCGGTCTTCCGCTATGTCGATGGCTTCCGCGCTGGAGCCTATGATAGAGAGTCCGTTGGAAGCCAGCGGCTCCGCCAGATTAATGGCCGTCTGGCCGCCAAACTGGACGATGGAAGGGCAGCTGATAAAGCGATTACCCAGGGTCGATTCATTTTGAATAATATTCCTGACGCTCTCTTCATCCAGCGCCTCGAAATAGAGCCTGTCGCTGGTATCGAAATCGGTGGACACAGTTTCCGGGTTGGAGTTGACCATAATGCTTTTATAGCCTGCTTCCTGGAGGGCCCAGGCAGAATGCACACTGCAGTAGTCGAACTCGATGCCCTGGCCGATGCGGATAGGCCCGCTGCCGATAACCAGCGCTTTCTGAGCATCCAGCGGTTCGGCTTCATTTTCTTCTTCGTAAGTGCTGTAGAAATAGGGCGTTTCGGCGTCGAACTCTGCCGCACAGGTATCCACCATTTTGTAAACCGGGCGTACCTCCCATTCCTCCCTGAGGTCTCTAACCTGGTCCGGCAGGCGGTCCGCCAGGGTACCAACTTGCGAGTCGGAGAAGCCCAGGCGCTTGGCTTCCCAAAGCAAGTTCCGGCTGAGCGGCTCGGCCAGCAACCTTCTTTCCATATCCACGATATTTCTGGCTTTATAGATAAACCAGGGCTCTATGCCGGTATGTAACGATATATCCTCAACCGACTTCCCGCTCCTGAGGGCAGCCATAATGGCCCATAGTCTCAGGTCATTGGGATACAATGGATATGAGTCGAGTGTGCCGTCCTTGCCCCAGTCGGCCGCTTCCCACAGCAGGGATTTTTTTCCGAATTCCAATGATCGTATGGCCTTTTGCAATGCTGCTTCGAAACAGCGATCGATGGCCATCACCTCGCCTGTGGCTTTCATCTGCGTGCCCAGGCTACGGTCGCCGGTTATGAATTTGTCAAAGGGCCATCTGGGGATCTTGACCACGCAGTAGTCGAGTGCCGGTTCGAAGGCTGCCATAGTCTTGCCGGTCACCTTGTTGGGGATCTCGTCCAGCCGTTTGCCGGCCGCTATCTTGGCGGCCACCCTGGCAATTGGATATCCGGTAGCTTTACTTGCCAGGGCCGAACTGCGGCTGACCCTGGGATTGACCTCAATGACGTAATATTCGCTGTGCTTAACGTTTAGCTGGTCGGGCGCCCACTTGGAAGCGACCAGGGGGCTGGGCGTCAAAGCGAATTGGATGTTGCAGCCGCCTTCAATCCCCAGTGCCCTTATGATCTTGAGGCTGGCGCTCCTCAGCATCTGGTATTCTTTGTCGGTCAGTGTCTGGCTGGGGGCAACCACAATACTATCGCCTGTATGGATGCCCATGGGGTCTATATTTTCCATATTGCATATAGTGATGCAGTTGTTGGCAGCATCCCTCATTACTTCATATTCCAGCTCTTTCCAGCCGAATAGACAGCGCTCAACCAGGACCTGGTGCGTCATGCTGGATGCCAGGCCGTTGGTAACGATGCTTTTCAATTCATCCATTGTCCGGGCGATTCCGCCTCCCGTGCCCCCCAATGTGAAGGAAGGACGGATGATCAGAGGCAGGCCTAACTCCTGCGAGAATTTAACTGCCTCGCTCACCGAATTGACTGTGGTGCTTTCGGGGATGGGTTCTCCGATATCCTGTATGAGCTTTTTGAAGAGAGAACGTTCCTCAGCCTGTTTTATACTTTCCAGGGGAGTGCCGAGCATCCGCACGTTGTACTTTTCCAGGACCCCGGCTTCAGCCAACTCGACGGCCAGGTTGAGGCCCGTTTGCCCCCCAAGGGTAGGCAATAGCCCGTCCGGCCTTTCGTTGGCAATGATCCTGCTAACCACCTCTACAGTGAGGGGCTCGATGTATACAACATCGGCTATACCCTGGTCCGTCATAATCGTAGCCGGGTTGGAATTTACAAGCACCGTTATGATGCCTTCTTCACGCAGAGATTTGCAGGCCTGTGTGCCGGCATAGTCGAACTCGGCAGCCTGCCCAATGATGATGGGTCCTGATCCAATAACCAGGACCTTGGAAGGTTTAGTCATTTATTCTTATTTCCTTTCCTTTAACATATCCAGGAACCGCTCAAAGAGATAAATATTATCCTGCGGCCCGGGCGACCCTTCGGAATGATACTGGATGGAGATGATCGGCAGCTTGGCATGGCGCAGTCCTTCAACCGTGCCGTCGTTTAAATTGAGATGGCTTACTTCCAGTCCTCCTTTGAGCGTTTCCAATGCGATGGCGTAGCCGTGGTTCTGGGTCGTTATGTGTATGCGTCCGGTTTCAAGGTCGCGCACAGGGTGGTTGGCTCCCCGGTGGCCGAACTTCAGTTTAAATGTATCGGCGCCAAGCGCCCGGCCTATCAGTTGGTGGCCCAGGCATATGCCCATGATCGGGACCTTGCCCAGGAGCTCCTTGATATTCCCTATGATATCGCCCAACAGGGCAGGATCTCCCGGTCCCGGCGAAAGGACTATGCCGTCGGGCTTTAGTTTCAATATTTCAGCCGGTGGAGTAGCGGCAGGGATCACCGTCACCGTGCAGCCCAGCCCGGCAAGTATGCGGGCTATGTTATAACGCAGCCCTGTATCGACTATGGCAACTTTGTATTTTCCTGGCCGTTTATCATTTTTGGCCCAGTCATATTTATGGTCTGTAGTTACCTCGCGAACGAAGTCGGTCACACCATAGGTAGGGATTTTCTTTAGCTCGCGCATGCACTCGGCTACGGTAAGTTCGCTGGATATCATGCCCATCATCACGCCAAGCGAACGGATATGCCTGGTCAGGCTGCGAGTATCTATACCGCTCAGGCCGGGTATTCCGCTGGCTTTAAGATACTCATCCAGTGTTGCAGTCTTTTGCCAGTGGCTGGGCACTTCGCAGTATTCCCTGACTACGAATCCCCGGACCTGTATCTTGCATGACTCAAAGTCAGTATCGTTGATGCCGTAGTTGCCGATCAGAGGGTAAGTGGGCACAACTATTTGACCTGCGAACGACGGGTCGGTCAGCATTTCCTGGTAGCCGGTCATACTGGTTATAAATACGATCTCGCCGGGCGTAGTCGACGCTGACCCGAACGACATGCCCTCGTAAAAGGTCCCGTCCTCGAGTACCAGGACGGCATTCTTTGAATTTGTCATTTGGATATCCTTACCGATTTATCGATGTAGGCCATCTCGCCGGCGTGAATTGTGCCGACAACCATGCCCTTGAACTGCTGTCCTTTGAAGGGCGTGTTTTTGCCACGCGACAGCATGTCAGCCTCATCCATAGTCCATTCCCTGGATATATCCAGCAGGGTTACATCGGCACGTGCCCCGGTTTTAAGGGTTCCGGTGTGACCGTATTCTTGCGGCAGGACGGCCACTGGACCGCACGTCAGAAGAGCTATCAGAGTATTCAATTCAATCTTTCCTGAATTAACCAGCATCATCAGTGCGGAAAAAGCAGTTTCAAATCCACTTATTCCGAAGGCTGCCTCCTCGAATTCGCAGAGCTTATCCTGGCTGGCATGAGGAGCATGGTCGGTAGCGACTACGGAGATCGTCCCGTCGTTGACGGCCTTTATCAGCGCTTCGACATCGGAAGAAGTCCTTAATGGAGGGTTGACCTTGGCATTTGTATCATATAACAATGGAACGTCCGGTTCCCCCGGAGAGGCGATGATCCGCTCTTCGGTCAGAGTCAGATGATGAGGTGTGGCATCCGCGCTGATTTTCATACCCCGGGCCCTGGCCGCCCTGATAATTTCCACTGAGCCCCGCGTGCTTATATGGGTGAGGTGCAGCCTGGCACCGGTCATTTCGGCCAGGGCTACATCACGGGCCACCATGGACTCTTCGGCGGCTGCCGGAATCCCTTTTATGCCCAGCCGGGCCGCGACCCAGCCATCGTGAAGGTGACCTCCCCTCGAGAGGTTAAGATCCTCGCAGTGGTCGATTATGGGGATATCCAGCCCGGAAGCGCAGCGCATTGCGAGTAGCATCAATTGCGAGTCGCTGACCGGGCTTCCGTCGTCACTGAAGCCGGCACAGCCGGCATCGGACAGCTCCGACATGTCGGTCAGTTCCTTGCCCGCCCTGCCTTTGGAGATACACCCGATCGGCAAAACGGTTATGAGCGGCGCCTGGGAGGCGGCCGTTTTAAGGACGAAATCGACGGTTGCCGCATTGTCCAGCGGTGGGTTGGTATTGGGCATACAGCAAATGGTGGTAAATCCGCCGCGGATAGCCGCAGCCGCCCCGCTGGCTATGGTCTCTTTCTCTTCGAACCCGGGTTCCCTGAGGTGGCAGTGAAGGTCAATGAAGCCGGGGCAGGCTACCAATCCATCTGCCTGGATGGTAACGCCCTGGGAGGATTTCAAGTTTGCGCCCCATGATTTTATGAGCCCCTCTTCGATTAAAATATCCGTTGTTTCATCGACATTCTGTGAGGGATCGATAACCCGCGCGTTTTTAATCAATATTGATCTGGACATCATTGGCTCTTCACCCCCGCCACTAAATAAAGGAGTGCCATGCGTATTGCCACCCCATTGGTAACCTGTTGTTCGATCAGTGAATTGCTGCCGTAGGCTACATCATGGCTGATCTCAATGCCTTCGTTCATGGGCCCGGGATGCATTACTATGGCATTGGGCCTGGCTTTCTTGAGCCTCTCACCGTTGACCTGGTACAACCTTATATATTCGCGGGTTGAGGATATGAAACCGCTCTGCTGCCGCTCCTTTTGGAGCCTGAGAGGCATGATGACGTCTGCATCTTCCAGAGCCCGGTCGAGGTTATGTTCAATACTGACATGGTCCAGCCCGCATTTCTCAAGCATTTCCGGCATACCCTGGGGTATAAACGTCTTAGGGGCGCAGAGCACCACATGCAGGCCGGTCGAACGCATGCCCCAGATGTTGGACCTGGCGACCCTGCTGTGCATGATGTCTCCTATGATAACCACCTTGCGGCCTTTCAGATCGCCGAGCTGTCTTTTAATCGTGTAGAGGTCCAGTAGACCCTGGGAAGGGTGTGCATGGCAGCCGTCGCCGGCATTGATAATGCAGGTCTGCAGGTGCCGCGCAGCGACATAAGGAGCGCCCGAGCAGGGGTGCCGGATTATGATGGTATTGACCTCCAGCGCCTGTAATGTGCGCAGGCTATCGATGAGAGATTCTCCTTTGGCTACACTGCTTCTGCCCGCGTCCAGGCTTACAGTATCTGCGCCCAGGTATTTGGCCGCCAGCTCGAAGGAAGCACGCGTCCTGGTGCTTGGTTCATAGAACAGGATTGCGATGGTCTTACCTCGCAGAGTGGGGACTTTTTTCACATCGCGGGCCAGGATTTCCACCATGCCGTTGGCTATTTCAAAGACCAGCGTGATCTCATCTGGAGAAAAGTCGTCCAAATCGAGGACGTTCCTGTGCCGCCATAACCCGATGGAAAGTGGAGGCAAAGATTCCTGCCCGGCCGTGCTCAACTTCGGTTCATTTAGGCTCACTATTTTCTCCATCCAACCTCCTGACCGCCACTTTATCTACGGCGTCCACCTCGCTCAGGTATACTTTTATTTCCTCATTATTGGCGGTAGGTATGTTTTTACCTACGAAGTCGGCTCGTATCGGTAGTTCCCGGTGGCCCCGGTCTATCAATACTGCCAACTGAATGGTATGAGGCCTGCCGAGGTCCATTAAGGCATCCAGAGCGGCCCGGATGCTCCTGCCGGTATAAAATACATCGTCCACCAGGATAACTTGCTTATTGGTAATATCGAAAGGCAGGTAGGTCTGCTGAACGACATGCTTAAAGCCCAGGGAGGTTACGTCATCCCGGTAAAGTGTTATATCAAGTGACCCGACTGGTATATCCACCTGCTCCATAGCGCGGATTATAGTTGCAAGGCGTTGGGCCAGGGGCACGCCGCGGGTTTTAATGCCTACAAATGCGATGCTTTTTGCACCCTTGTTGTGCTCCACTATTTCATGCGCGATACGAACAAGGGCCCTTTCGATGTCGGAAGAGTTAAGCAGAATCTTTTCAGGCATAAAAAAACCTCTCGCCGCGCTGGCAAGAGGTCATATACAAGCGAAAACTTGGACTACAGTATGATGAATTTACTTCATCATTCCCTTGCCAGCCTCGCTGGGCTGACTTAAAGGTTTATTTTCTAAAAGTATACCATATGAGTTGGCGTTTAAGCAAAATACAGGTAGGATGATGAAAAGGTTGGGTTGTGTTTGATTATCGATTAGTTTCAGATAAAATAACAGACGGTAGATGACAATTATCAAATTGACATAATATTATCGAGGGAGGATTAATTGAAATTTGAAGTAAAGACAGGCGATATCAGCAAGATTAAATGCGATGCTATAGTCGTGAACCTGTTCGAAGGGATTGCCAGGCCCGCGGGCGCCACCGCTGTTGTCGATGTTGCATTGGGAGGGGCCATCAGCGGTTTAATAAAGAATGGTGAGTTTAAAGGCAAAGCGAGCGAAGTACACGTACTGCATACTCTGGGGAAAATACCTGCCAGGCTGGTAGCTATCGCAGGGCTGGGCAAGAAGGAGGATTTTAAAGTTGATATCGTGCGCAACGTTATGGCTGAAGTGATACGCGCACTGGCCAGGCATAACTGCGATTCGGCAGCTACCATATTGCACGGGGCCGGGTCGGGCGGTCTCTCCGTTGAGAAGGCAGCCGAAGCCATTGCCGAGGGCAGCATGCTGGGAGCCTACAAGTTTAAGAAACACTTAACAAAAAAAGATGACGGGCACGATGTTAACAATATTATTTTGCTCGATAAGGATGCATCTAATCTGAAAGCTGTTAAAAAAGGAGCTGAGATCGGCGAAATCATCGCAGAAGCCACTACGCTGGCACGCGATATGGTGAATGAACCGGGCAACCATATGACCCCTACTGATATGGCGGAGATAGCTAAAGGAGTAGCAGAGGAATGCAATCTCGATATCCTGATCATGGACCGCAAGCAGATGGAAAAAGAGGCCATGGGAGCTTTACTGGGCGTGGCACAGGGCACCAGCCAGCCGCCCAAATTCATCGTACTCTCCTATAAAGGCAACCCGCAAGCGAAGGAAACGGTCGCATTTGTAGGCAAGGGATTGACCTTCGATTCGGGCGGTATCTCTTTGAAGCCGCAGGAATTCATGTCGGATATGAAAGGAGACATGTCCGGCGGCGCCGCAGTCATAGCTGCCATTAAAGCAGTGGCCAAACTTAAATTGAAGATCAATTTAACGGCTATAGTTCCTGCTACTGAGAACCTGCCGGGCGGGCGGGCGCTCAAGCCGGGGGATGTATTGAAAGCGTCTAACGGCAAGACCGTCGAAGTCGTCAATACCGATGCCGAGGGGCGGCTGATACTCTCGGATGCGTTATCCTATGCGGTAAAGAAAGGTTTTTCACCACTTATAGACCTTGCCACACTGACAGGCGCTTGCCATGTGGCGTTGGGCGACATTTATGCGGGGGTCTTCAGCAATAATCAGGCTCTGGCCGATAAGGTAATCAAGGCGGGTAAGGAAGCCGGAGAAAACCTCTGGCAATTACCATTACCGGAGGAGTACAAGGAACTGAACAAGAGCGATATCGCCGATATAAAGAACTCCGGCGGCAGGTATGGCGGAGCAATCACGGCGGCGCTGTTCCTGCAGGAATTTGCCGGCGGCAAACCCTGGCTGCATATGGATATTGCCGGGCCGTTCATGTCGGAAAAAGATAAAGGAGTACTGGTTAAGGGAGCAACCGGTTTTGGCACCAGGACCCTAATAAGATTGGCTACAAATCTAAGTAAATAGTGGAGGGAAAAAGGTGAAGATTAAATGGCTGGGACATTCATGTTTCCTGATCACGTCGGATCAGGGCGTCAGGCTTCTCGCAGACCCGTTTCATGCTGATAAAAGCTCCGGGCTGAAATACGCTGAGGTAAAAGAACCCGTCGATGTGGTTACGGTCAGTCATGATCATTTTGATCACAATAATACGGAGGCCCTGCCTGGAAAGCCCGAGATATTGAAAGGGCACGTCAGTAAAACAATTAAGGATATATCCATCGGGGCGATAGCTTCATACCATGACGAGACCAAGGGCAGCCAGAGGGGCGCTAATATTATCTTTTGTTTGGATGTTGACGGGGTCAGAATCTGCCATCTGGGCGACCTCGGCCATGATTTAGCAAAGGATGAAATCGGCAAAATGGGGCAGGTGGACGTCCTGCTCATCCCTATCGGAGAGGTGTTCACGGTTGGCGTTGATATAGCGAGCAAGATTTGCATGGAAGTTAAACCCCGGATAGTAATCCCCATGCATTACAAGACCGATCAATGTGACTGGTTGAAATTCAACGCGGAGGATTTCATAAAGGGCAAGAGTAATGTCAGCAAGCTCAGCAGCAACGAAGTCGAGGTAAAAAAGGAAACCCTGCCCCGGCAGATGGAGATCATCGTTTTAAAATATATGGGCTAATTGGGCGAACTTATATCAAGGGACAGCTTTTCTAGGGCGATGCGCGCCGCTTCAGATTCGGCTACTTTCCTGGTCTTGCCTGATCCGATGGCCAGCACGACTTCTCCTAACGAGACGGACACGCAAAATACCTTGTCGTGGTCGGGGCCGGTGGCCTCTATAATCTCATAACCCGGCAGCGTTTTAAATTTGGCCTGCATTAGTTCCTGTAAAAGGGCCTTATAATTCAGGACCGGCTTTCCAGCTTTGACAGACGAGATATCTCTGGCGAAATTTGACAGCACGAACTCACGGGCTTTGCTGATTCCCTGGTCCAGAAAAATGGCGGCTACCAGAGCTTCGAAGGTATCCGCCAAATTATTGCGCCGCCCCCTTCCGCCCGAAGAATCCTCTCCCTTTCCGAGTACCATATAGCCGCCCAATTTTAGGGCGGATGATTTTTCGGCCAGCTTTTCCTGTCTTATCATAGATATGCGCAGCTCGGTAAGCTTGCCTTCCGGCAGGTTTGGGAATTCCCGATAAAGCAGTTCTGCGAAGATCATGTTGAGCAGGGCATCGCCGAGAAATTCCATACGCTGGTTGTCATGTGTATCAGCGCCCGGATTTTCGTTTACATAGGAGGGATGGATAAACGCCTGCTGGAGAAGAGAAGGATTACGGAAGGTTATCCCTAACGCTGATTGAATTTCGTGTATATCGGACAATATGCGGCCCTATAGGGAAGGTCCAACTCAGTTGAACTCATCTTTTGCAAGAGCAGTGATAATTACCGATGGAATACCGAAGAAAGGAAAGGCTATGCAGGAACTGATGGCACCTGCCAGGGCAAAGATCCAGATCCTCCTCTGCAGCGCGTAGACACCGCCAATGATTGATATAATACCGATGAAAACTAATACGAATGGCACGGCGAATAAGGTGGAGAACATGTTCTCAACCCACTTAATCACGACAGGTTGTACCAGCTGGGGATTAAAACGCAGGACCTCCTTGTCGATAGTTTCGAAAAGCAATTTAAGCATCGCCAAAGCAATGCCGCCGACCATGCCGATGGCGCCCGCTACGATATCGAGTATGCCGGCCATGACGGGCTTCCAGGTTAGTTTCATAATATGCTCCCCAATTACGACACGCGTCGTCTCTTCAGTTTTCATTACCCTATTTTACAGGAACTGTCAACAAGGGTGAAAGGGGCGGAGATTAATCCGGCCCGGTTGCCCGTAAATATGTACCGATGATATAATCTCGACGCACTGGGGATTAGTCTAGCGGTAGGACAGCGGACTCTGGATCCGTGAGGCCAGGTTCGAATCCTGGATCCCCAGCCACTCCTTGGTGTGCGGCGGTTAAATGTGCAGAGGAATAATTAAAGTTCACCCGCAATAAATATGGCGAAGCACTTTATTGGCGTGGTTCCACGGGAACATGTGCTCTATGCAGTTTCGCAGGGCATTGCTCAAACCGGTCACGGGAAAAGGGCAGGACTTTCCCGGATGAAAAAAGGAGACTGGCTCATTTACTATTCACCCAGGGTAGCCATGAATTCAGCAGAAAAATTACAGGCGTTCACTGCCATAGGACAAATTGCCGACGACGAGATATATCAGGTTGAGATGTCTCCTGACTTCAAGCCCTATAGAAGAAAGGTAAATTTCAAAGAAGCTAAAGAAGTGCCCATTCTTACGCTGATCGGCAAGCTGGATTTTATAATGGACAAAGCTCATTGGGGTTATATGTTCCGTTTGGGACTATTTGAAATCCCGGAGAAAGATTTTAACACCATCTCAAACCTGATGCTGGCTAAGTAATTTTCTCTAGTAGTTCGCACATAATCGCCGGATGGCAGCCGGCTTCTTAATTTCTTTCAACCTCTATCTTTACAGTACTGCGCCGTTGAATATAGAATTAGCCCGTCTTCAAAGCGCATTATGCCCGGGCAAGGGAGGGAATTAAGTATGAGTTCGAAGCTATCGCTGTCAATTCGCGTCGCCGTCCAGATAATTTCCTGCTTGTTACTACTGGCATGTATAAGTTTAAATACGGCCTGTCATCAGAATGATGTAGTGATGTATGAAGTGGTCGGCAGCGCACCGGTCGTGGATATCCAGGTGACTAATCCTTCAGGTGCTACGGATGAATTTCAGGATGTCAACCTGCCGTGGAGGTTCTCTTACGAAGGGTTTGAAAACAGCCAGGCGTACGTCTATGCGCATAATAACACGGAAGAAGGCGGCATTACCGTGAATATTTACGTCAACGGCAAGCTTGAGCGCACCGCCACCAGTACAGGCCCTTATCAGACCGCCGTCACCTACTGGGATAGATGAGTAACTTTTGCAGGTCCTGTCCAAGCGGGCTCAAATTTCCCTTCTGCATGCTGCTCATCGAAGCCTGGGTTGCCAGCCTGTTTAACTCTATAGTTGAGAGATCATGTGAGGTAGCCTGGTAGTCCAGGTAGCTGAAAAAATAGCGGCTCCAGAAAAAGGAAACGAAGTCCATACCGGCCGCGGCGGATATGCTTACCATCATGCGGATGAATTGGGCATCCAGCGGCTGCCAGAAGCTGTAGTAGTCACGGTCCATGATCGTCTCGGCATTGCCCAATCCATTTCCCAGTTCTTCGGGCAGGGCTTTATATAGCCAGCTCTCGCTGACTGTCACGCGTTTCCTGTTGCTGTGAGCAATTTGCGAGTAGTTTAATGCCCGGTCCAGGTATGCGTTGTCCGTGCCCATCGGATAGATGTGAAGGTCGACATAGTCGAGGCCGGTCATGTTGATAATCGAGTTCATGTAGGCGGGGTTTTCCCAGGTGCCCGTACCGGCGCCGACCAGGATGCCATGGGAGCGGTCGATCCTGCCGGCTGTGGAGCTGATAAAGCTGCTCCAGTCCCCGGGAGTTATTTTGAGCCCGGTTAATCCCTCGTCCGTGACCGGCTCATTGGCCAGCGTCAGATAGTCGGGTTGCACCTGGCCGGCCACCAGTAATAGCTGGTCTTCCAGTCCCTGTAAAAAGGATTGAGTTGTATACTTCGACCAATCGACGTGGACTGGAGAATAGGGCGTGCCCGCGAAAATGGCCCCTACTTCCACCAATACCTTCATATTGCGGCTGTGGCATTCAGAGATAATATCCTGGTAAAACTTGAGGAATTCGGATGAGCGCGGGAAATCCGGGCTGAGCAAGGGGTACTTAATAGCTACCACCACGCCTTTGATCCCGATGGATTGTAGACGGTCCAGCACCAGCCGGTTTAAGCTCATGACTTGGGGATTCAGAAGTCCGTCGCCCACGTTGCCGTTGGCATAAAGAAGTTCGGAGGCAAAAGTGGTCCTGTCAGCCGCGGCGCTCCCGCTCGGCATGACGTCGAGCTTTGTCTGGAATTGGTCCATCTGAGCGGCCAGGCCTCTGTATAGCTGCTGATATTCCTGTGGCACAGCGGGCGTCGATACGTTGGGGGTAGTCACCTGGTTCGTTTGGCTTGCATTGGATTGGTTGGATTGGGATGGAGCGGTAACGATTTGGCTTGCATGACGGCAACCCGGGACCACGATTCCAGCCAGGACTGCTAATATGAGCATAGTAAACAAGGTTTTCTTCATATTTCCCCCCGGGGGCTGACATAAATAATTGCCGGAATGGGAATATTATAAGTCTTTACTGATCGGGGTCTAAATAATGCTGAATTGTCGTTTGGAGGGGGCGTTGATATAATATTTAACGCTTCGTGTGGCGCATTCGTCTAGGGGTTTAGGACGCTGCCCTCTCAAGGCAGAGATCACCGGTTCGAATCCGGTATGCGCTACCAATCTTTATTTCAGCTTGATTTTGATAGCTAAAACCGGCCGTACAGCGTGCCAGATTCTAGTATTCGCTACTAATTTGCTCGGCGTGAGATGGTATTCACCGATAATACGCTTGTAATCCTGAAAAATGGGATCATCGGCATCCGCAAAGCCGATCACGGGGTCGTCAAAAATCGGCTCATTATCGAAAGACGGCAGGCGTACTACGCGAACTTTATGGATGTGGCGAAGCTCAGCACTATGACCGAACGGTGACGTATCTCCGGGCACCGATGGACTCAGATCACGTTCGCGAACTTGAGCTTAAGCGGAGATACCTGGCCGCCATTGAACTATTGGAACGTAACCTTTAGATGCCACATCTTAGACGTGAGTCGTGAGAGGTCATGCAGCGATCTATAATATTTGCCATATTTGATTCAGATGCCCGTTCAGTTAGCTACTTATATTTTTCAGAAGTGATGGTTCTCGGGAAATAGTGTGGCTGCTTTTCAAGACTCGGTCACAATACCGTATTTTAGCCTTCCGTGTATTCAAAAAACTTGATGTTTACCTCTCGTGGTTCTACTACAATGCAATGGTCTCATTCATGGTCATCACCCGGACTTCTGTAGATGGGCATCTCTCTTTTACTGCTTTTATAAAGGGTGCGATATCCACGTATGTGGAAAGGGGTGGATAAAAGTCATCTTGGTGGTGAGGTATGACCATGTATGGCTTGAGTTCTCGAACGTATTCGAAAGCGATATCGCAGATATGGGTGTGCCCTTGTAGCGGGATCAGCAGGACATCGAGTGGGTTGGTTGCAAGGCGTGCCAATTCCTCTGGCGTCGACCCACCGCTACCGAAATGATGTATGGTGAATCTGCCTAATGTGAAGCGCCAACTGAGCACCTGGCCTTCCGGGTACCGGCTATGCATATTCCCTAAGCGGTGGTAGTCCGGACCAATCCGCAATAAGGTTTGTTCCATAAGCTCCTTGTCGAATTTGATGTGCCGACTGAAAAAAGCCTCGGCCTTGTAGCTGTCGAAATCGATTTTATAGGCGTCCCCTTTGACCACATGTATGCGTCCTTTGTCAACACCCTCGCGTACCAGCGTGCCGGCCGCAATCTCCGAACAGTACACGGTGGCTGCGCCGTGCGCCATAATTGAGGGAATATCGTAAATATGGTCGAAGTGACCGTGAGTCAGGAAAATATGACCAGCGTCGGAAATATTGCCCGGCTGCAAAGTTTGGACTGGTTTAGCCTTGGGGTTACGGGAGAAATAAGGGTCAATGAGAAATACCTGACCGCCGGTGTCAACTTGGAAACCGGCAGTACCCAACCATTTGAGCTTCATATGAGCCTCATCATCAACACATTATAAGATATATCCCTATCTTTTGTCTGAGACACTACGAATCCATCCACTATTCTTGCCACTTTAAGGGATGAAGCTTTTGAAACCTTTGCACAGTGATTGGAAGATATTTTCATCAGAGTATATCAGAGAACTGGCCACCTTCTTCAAGGATTTGCACAATAGGCCTCCAAGCAAAGACTGATCTTTAGTATGCTGCTGCCACGGAGTATAGCGCACACTATCACGAGATAGTAACAACTTTCCAGGCACTGGTGATATAGGCTAAGTGCAGTTGCCCACGTCCGCATTGCGGTACCGTTAGAATTTATTACCATTGAACAAACAACGGCATCACCGTTCCGCTGTAGGTATAGCTACGTCGAGGGTCAGGGGTATGCATTGTCAAGGGCATAGCTTTAATTACACCTAGGTCTACCAGTTGGGGTACCTCCACTCATTGACATCCTCTATTTTGAAAGTATAATACTGACGCGAACACTAGCGCCCCTCGGAGTTTGGTTGAATGCCAAAATTTGGCAGGTATGAATGAACTCTAGCGATACAGTCCAAGGGTCTGAAGAATTTAGAGTAAATTGAAAAGAGCCTGGTAGACATTTATCGAAATACGGGGTGTAAAAATGGAAGAGAAGAAGCTTTCCCTGCGGACGAAGCTCGGTTACGGCGCCGCCGATTTAGGCAACAACCTGTTTGCACAGGCGATTGGTTTCGTGCTGCTAATTTATCTTACCGACACAGTGGGGCTTTCTGCTGCCCTGGCAGGCATTGCCCTTATGGTCGGCCGTATCTGGGATGCTTTTTATGACCCTGTTATAGGCTATATCTCCGATAGGACCACAACCAGGATGGGACGCCGCAGGCCGTTCATGCTGGGCGGCGCAATACCCTGGTTTATAGCCATGATCATCATGTTTGCTAACCCTTCGCTGGTCATTGGCTCGGGAATCAGCCAGGCAGCGCTTTTTGCCTATGCTCTGATTGTCTATATAATCCTATGCACTGCATACTCCACGGTAAACATCCCTTATTATTCGTGGGCGCCGGAATTGACCTCAGATTATCATGAGAGAACATCTCTGAACGGGTACCGCTCCGCTTTTGCATTCTTCGGCAATCTTATTGCACTGGGCGCTGCCCTACCGATCGTCGCTCTCAGCAAGGACAAAAGTATGGGATTCATTTTAATGGGGCTGATATTCGGCGGCGTAATGCTTCTTACGACATTATCCACGGTATTTGCGATAAAAGAACCTGCCAACCTGAAACCCGCAAAGTCCCTGGACATTGGGAAAACCTATCTAGCAGTTTTTAAGAACAGGCCTTATGTCCTCATCCTGCTATCATACATAATCAACTTCACCGGCATTACCATCATCTCCGGTATAGCGATTTACTACTTCAAATATATTCTCGGGGCCGAAAATATGGTGACATATGCCATGCTCTTATTGCTGGTGACCTCGGTGGTTTTCATACCGATAAGCGTCGTTATAGCCAAGAAGACGGGTAAAAAGCTCGTTTATGGTGCAGCCAGCATTATCACGGCAGCCTCGGTCATGGTCCTCTTTTTCTTCGGCCACACCCTGGGTTTGAATTTCGCCCTTGTAATGATGTTTTTCCTGGGGATAGGCCTCGGCTTTACATATGTACCTCCGTTCGCAATGGTGGCCGATGCAATAGAGTATGACTACCTGGTGACGGGAGAGCGCAGGGAGGGGGCATTCTTTGGCATCTGGACATGGGGACTCAAGCTCGGCCAGGCGCTGGCGGTTTTTCTCATGGGTATGATACTTGAAGCGATGGGCTATGTGGCAAATGCCATGCCTCAGTCAGCGAGCGCCCAGCTTGGCATCCGGCTTTTCCTTGGGCCTATATCCGCTGCCATTTTCATCCTGTCGGCCGTGGTCCTCTATTTCTACCCCATAACTGAAAAGCGTTATAAAGAGATACTTGCAGAGATCGCTGAGAGAGATGCGAAGAAGGCCTGAGCCGGCAGTTGGGCGGATGCGGGCAGCCCTTTGCCCTGCCAGTCCACCCATACACTGTGAATACCGATTTGCTTGGCGCCGGCCACATCCCGCGCCAGGTCATACCCGACCATCCATGCATCCTTATGATCAACACGTAGCCAGCCCAGCGCATGTTCAAAGACACGCCGATCTGGTTTACCGGTACCGAATTCACTTTCAACTATAATGCGATGGAAAAGAGGCTCCAGTTCAAACCTTCTGATCTTGCGCCTCTGCACATCAGACTCACCGTTGGTCACCAGGGCCAGCATTACATTATTCTGTCGGAAGTGATTCAGCGTATCTATGGCTCCCGGGAAAGGCTGCATGTGCCTCTCTATTTCATCCCCATATACTTTGGATAGCTCCCCTGCTGCTTTGACGTCGTTAAAACCCAGCTTCGATAGGGTTATCTCCACCACCTCCCATCTTGCCAATGCCAGATTAAGCCGCCCTCTCCTGTGCCTTTCCAGGTCGCTCCAGTACCAGTCCTTCACCTCGCCGATGGCAGCCATTAACTTCTTAATCTGCAGGCCGTCATACCTTGAAGCAAAATCCGCACTGACCTTATACCAGCACTGCTCTACCCGGGCGGAGGCAATCTAAGCGGGCGAAAGGTTAGAAGCATCACTATACTTCAGCGCTACCAAAGAAGAAATTTGCAGATGGTTAGACGTATCTGAAACGACTTTGGACGAGGAGTGCAGCGCACATTGTCACAAGATGACTGTTAAGTGAAAACGTCAGCCTATGAGAGGAGTGGGAGGGGCATCAGCAGCCGCATGCGGTTGGTTAGCCCTAGCGGTTTTTAGCCTCCATCTCAGCGATTTCCTTGCAGATCTCCTTATAGCGTTTTTCGGTTATCGGGTAGAAATATAGCACGGCGGCGGCGGCGATGAATATAGCCGCGGAGATCGGCCCCAGAAAAAGCCTTATACCTAGCTGGGCGGTGGGTAACTGAGGCATGACATTAGCCATGTAACCCATAGCCTCCAATACCATGCCCATGATGAAGATGGCCAGCGCCTGACCGATCTTCAGTCCCCATGTCCACACGCCGAAAAATGCGCCTTCCCTGCGCTCACAGGTCCTCAAGTAATCAAACTCGATGGCGTCGGCCACGATGGCATACGGCATGGCATAGGTGAAACCGAAGCCAATGCCGGTGAAAAACATCATTATAAGCATGAAGGTTACGCCCAGGATGTGGCCCAGGAAGAAGATTATAAGGAGCATGGCTGCCATGATAACAAAGCCTGCCCCGTACACGAGTTTCTTGCCTACCTTTTTACTGAGTGCGACGCTGACTGGGATAAAGATCATGGCCGTCACGATCAGTATCACCATGGCGTAGGTAGTCATGCCTTCCGCACCTAGTATGTATTTGAAGTAATAGATGGCTATGGCACTGACTATGGTGATGGCCAGGATATGCAATACGTATGTAAGCAGTATCAGCACGTAAGGTCGATTCTTAAAGACTTCGGTATAGGTCTTGACGAAGCCCATTGTCCTGGCCGGTTTCAAATGCTCCGGTTCTTTTACCGTAAATATGGTAACCAGTGCGGAGACCAGCATAACAATGCCGAAGACGGTGCCCATCAGCACAAAACCCAGGTTCTTGTCCGGCGCCAGGCCCACAATTGGCAGGGCCAGGCCGGCGCCCAACAATGTACCCACCGCGGCGAAGCCGAAACGGTAACCGTTGAGCGAGGATCTCTCGTTGTAGTCGGTCGTGAGCTCGGGTGCCAGGGAAGAATAAGGGATGTTTACCGTCGAGTAAGCTGTGCACAGGATAATGTAAACTACCATAACGTAGATAAAAAGCGCCGCCTGGCTTATGCCGGCCCCGGCTATGAGGGTCGGATTGGTAAACATGATCACCATAGCGATGAAAAGGGGGATGGTGCCGCCCAGCATGAAAGGCCTGCGCCTGCCCATTTTTGTCGCCGTTTTGTCGGAAATAAAGCCTATGACAGGGTCATAGAAGGCATCCCACAGCCTGCCCACCATCAACGCTATGCCTGCCAGAGCAGCGGAAAGGCCCACCGAATCTGTAAGGTAGTTCATCAGCACAAAGGCTGTGGCTGTGAAAAACAAGTTCCCGCCAAAGTCGCAGACGCCGTAGCCGAGCTTTAGTCCCACCGAAAGTTTCTTTTCTTCCATCATAAACTCCTCGTCGTTAGCCTTAGAAAATTATTTCGCTTACAGTGTTATTAGAACTTACGTTTCCACTCTTTCGGCCAGCGCTCAATGACCACTTTCTTTTGTGTAAAGAATTCCACGGCATCCATGCCCTGCCCGTGTAAGTCGCCAAAGAAGCTCTCTTTCCATCCCGTGAAAGGGAAAAAGGCCATGGGTGCTGCAATGCCGAGATTGATTCCTATATTGCCGGCTATAACCTCATAGCGGAACTTACGCGCTGCGGGCCCGCTGCTGGTAAAGAGGCAGGCCATATTTCCGTATTTGCCGCTGTTGATCATGGCTATAGCCTGGTCCAAGCTATCTGCTTGCATCATCCCCAGCACCGGTCCGAATATCTCTGTTCTGACGATCTCTCCGTCAGCGGGCACATCCTGCAAGATAGTCGGTCGTATGAAGTTGCCTAGTTCATATCCGGGAATACGGGTATTACGCCCGTCCACCGGGACCTTCGCCCCCTCCTGCAGGGCTTTTCCAATTAATGCTTCGATGCGTTCCTTGCTCTGCGGTGTAATGACCGGCCCCATCTGCACTTTCTCATCGAGGCCATAGCCGACCACCCTGTTCTTGGCGGACTCGGTGATGGCTTCAGTAAAAACCCTGCGCGCTTCGCCTACCGTTATCACCAGCGAAGCGGCCAGGCAGCGCTGTCCTGCGCAGCCAAAAAGGCTATCTGCGATAATACGCGTGGATGCCTCCATATCGGCGTCAGGCAGGACCACCACCGGATTTTTAGCCCCGCCCTGGCACTGTGCGCGTTTGCCGTTGGCCGTGGCCCGGCTGTAGATATACTTGGCTACAGGCGTTGAGCCTACAAAGCTGATGGCCCGAATGGCCGGGTTATCCAGGATTGCATCAACTGCGACCTTAGAACCGTTCACAAGGTTAAGCACCCCTGCCGGCAAGCCCGTTTTCTCCACCAGACGGAATATCTTCTGCATGGTCAGAGGAACTCTCTCCGAAGGTTTTACGATGTACGTGTTTCCACATGCTATGGCGTATGGCAGGAACCAGAAAGGCACCATTGCGGGGAAATTAAAGGGGGCGATCACGGCGCAGACTCCAACAGGCTGGCGGATCATGAATTCATCTATGCCGGGGGCGATATCTTCGGAATTATAGCCCTGCATTAATATGGGTATGCCGCAGGCTACCTCCACGTTTTCGATCAGACGTCGCGTTTCACCCCTGGATTCTTCGATCGTCTTCCCGCTTTCCATTGTGATCGTACGTGCAAGCTCTTCGAAATTCTCTTCCAAAAGATTCTTCAGTTTGAAGAGAAACTGTACACGGTCAACAGCGGGCGTTTGTCTCCAGTGTGTGAAAACACCGGAAGCAGCTTGAGCGGCCAGGTCTATATCAGCTGCCGGGGAGAGTGGCACGCGTCCCAGCACCTCGGCCGTGGCCGGATTGACCACATCCTGGTAATCAGCACCGCTGGAAGGCTGCCATTTTCCCCCGATATAGTTAAGGATTTCAAGATTATTATCCACAGATGAACCTCCCGGATTGCTCGATAGCTTATTTCAAATCGTCCGGCTTCACCTCGCGTCCTGTTTTAGACGATTCCAGCGCTGCCAGAGCGAACTGCAATACTGCTTTGCCACCAGGCCCGTCGAGGACCGGCTTGCCGCCCTTTTGAATAACGTCGATCATTTGGCGTGTGCAGTCAATGAAACTGTCCGCCCAGTCCACCCGGGGCACCTCGCAGGCCGTCGTTTTTCCATTGCAAAATATCATCAGCTCGGGCAGATCAACGGTACGAGTGGTATAGCGGTTGATAAAAATGGTCCCCTTGTCGCCGATGATTTCAATTCTGTCATCATCGACATAATATTTAGACTCTATCTCCATATTGGGAGTGTGCTCTACATCGAATGTTCCGTAACGCCTCTTGCCTTTGAACTGAAATGAAATCACTGCAGGCGCATCCAGGTTGATGCCGGGCATAACGGCAGTATGGTCTATCCAGGCATGTACCCTTTCGACCGGTCCCATCAGGTAATATGCCAGTGAAAAGAGATGATATCCGTGATCGAAAACTAGTGGACCGCCGCCGCACTTTTTATTATTAAAACGCCAGACCCAGGCACTTAAGGGAACGTCCCAGCCATTGGCAGTTTTGCCGGTATTGACGTGCATGCGTAGCATCTGTGGTTCTCCTATCTCGCCTGCTTCGATCATTTTTTTAGCCTGTACGGCAGGGGGATAGAATACGAACGTTTCATAGATCCGCAACAATACGCCGGCCTTCCGTGCCGCTTCTATCATGCGGTCCGCGTCGGAGACGCAGGTAGCCATGGGTTTTTGCACGCTGACATGCTTGCCTGCCGTGCAGGCGGCCACGGTCATTTCGGCATGAAGGAAATGTGGTACGAGCAGTTCGACCAGGTCTATATCCTTGTCATCCAGCAACCTGTTATAGTCGTAGAAAACCTTTTCCACGCCCCAGGCTTTAGCTTTGGCATTGGCAGCGCCCTTGTTGGTATCGCATACGGCCATGATCCTGGCGTCTTCAAGTCCGCGGTACCCCAATTCATGCAGGTCGGAGATACGGCCGCAGCCGACGATAGCGACATTTACCGGTTTCCTGATCACTTTTCCAACCCCCTTTTATCATGGTCAGTTCAATCCATTCAACTGCGTTGCGATCTTTTTCTCAACGAGGATAAGATCGCCTGATCGGATTTTGCGCTTGATTCTATCAGAGGTAAAAAACCGGGATAGTTGACGACGGTACTGACAATATCTTCCGGAAGTAGCGGGATAATTTCCAGCATATTTTTGTGCGTTAGCTTGCTGAGTTTTTCCAGAAGCAATCGCGACTGTCTCTGTGGATCACGCCGGTGAGGCGGATAACCGAAGCCTCTTTCAACACTAAACAGTTTTTCGAAGATAAATTTGAGGTCTACCTCTCCTGCCCAGCCATAGCCCTGGTTGAGCCCCAGCGAAATGCAGTTTCCACCGTTAATCTGCATGAAAAGCCAGCCATCGAGGGGTGACCGTATCAGTCCGCAGGAGACGCCGGGGTACTGCATGACCGAATTGAGGAAACCCTGACCCGTGCCGCAGCCGCCCACTACAAAATCAACAGTTCCTGCATTAAGTAATATTGCGGCCATCAAGCCGGTATGGATATAGGATAGCTCAGTCTGTTCGCCGCTTTTTTTCATGCCGACGTTGATAACTTCATGTCCCAATCCATCCAGGGCGGCCATGATATCGACATTTTTATCTACTGCGCTGGTCTCGCTAATAACAGCTATACGCATATTCCCTCCGGCTTATTTTGTCTTCTTTTCCATAACTTTCAAAGCCGCATCGGCAATATCCCTGGCGCCAAGACCGTAGGCATCCATGATGGTCTCGGGATCGGGCCCGGTGCAGGCGAAGGTGTCCTTGATGCCCACGCAGACCTGAGGCACGGGCATTTCCTGCGCCAGAAGTTCGGCTACCGCCGATCCCAGTCCGCCTATCACCGTATGTTCTTCAGCTGTAACCACTCCACCGGTTACTCCGGCCATCTTCAGGATTAAATCATTATCCAGCGGCTTGACCGTGTGTATATCCAGCACGCAGGCGTCGACCCCACGGCCGGCCAATATGTCTGCGGCCTGCAGGCCGCGTCCGACCATGGATCCGCAGGCAATTATGGTAACATCATTTCCCGGTCTGCGCACGATACCCCTGCCTATTTGTAAGTTATCATGGGTTTGTGAAACCGGTTGTGTGGCTGAGCGGTTGAGCCGTAGATAAACGGGTCCATCATATTCAGCAATCAATTTGACAAAGGCTACAGCCTCCCCGGCGTCTGCCGGAACGATAACGGTCATCTCGGGTAAAGATCGCATGATGGCAATATCCGTGATGGCATGGTGGGTTGGGCCGTCCTTGAAATCTGAGACGCCGGCATAGCCGGCCGCAATTTTGACGTTGGCCCTGTTATAACATACGCAGGTGCGTATTTGCTCGAGCGCCCGCAGGGTAACCAGAGCGGCAAAAGCATTAACGAAGGGCAGCATACCCCCCAACGCCAGCCCTGCGCTCATATCTATCATGCATGGCTCCGCAATGCCGACATTGAAAAAACGCTCGGGGAAACGTGATGCGAAATAGCTGGAGAGGGTTGAGGACGATGTGTCCGCATCCAGCACCACCACCGCGGGATTGACTGCACCGTAATCGGCCAGCGCCTTTCCATAGGCTTCACGCATGGCCGGGTTGCTCATATTAGTTACTTCCTCCGCCCAACTCAGCCATAGCAGCCTGGAATTGCTCTTTATTTGGCGCTACGCCGTGCCACTGGGCTTTGTTTTCCATGAAGGAGACGCCCTTCCCTTTAACTGTGTGGGCAATTATAACGCTGGGCTTTCCTTTTACACTATGTGCTTGATCCAGGGCAGCCAGTATCTGAGCTATGTTGTGCCCATCGATCTCGATCACATTCCAGCGGAAGGACCGCCATTTATCGGCAAAAGGCTCCATTGGCATTATGTCTTGCACCGGCCCGTCGAGTTGTACTTTGTTATAGTCCACGATCGCCGTAAGGTTGGCCAGGCCGAATTTGGCGCAGGAGTTGGCTCCTTCCCAGACGATACCTCCCTGGCACTCGCCATCCCCCAGCAGTACGTAGACTCGATATCTCCTGTTCTTCAGCTTTGCCGCCAACGCCAGCCCCCCTCCCACTGCGATGCCGTGGCCTAATATACCGCTGGTCATGTCGACCCCCGGGGTTTTCAGCCTGTCCGGGTGCCCCTGGAGGTGGCAGGTCAACTCGCCCCAGTGATCTAGGTCGGAGGCCGGGAAAAACCCGCGTCGCGCAAGAGCGGAATATAGCAATGCCGAAGCGTGTCCCTTACTCAAGATGAATCGATCGCGATCCGGCCACTCGGGATTTTGAGGATCGATACGCATAACATGAAAATAGAGCACGGCCATGATATCGGCGGCCGAGAGCGAGCCGCCCGGATGTCCTGCCTGACGTTGATAAATTATCCTCAGGCTATCGCGCCTCAAAGCGGCTGCAATCTGCTCAAGCTCCCTTATCTGTTGATCGCTATATTCTGCCGTCATAAAACTCTATTTCTCACAGCCCGATCTTGTGACGCAAAGCCTGAGTGCTTTCGCACCAGTTTCCGACGTTCCAGCGCCCGAAGACACCCATACCGCCCAATTCATTATCTCCTGAATACACCGGAACATGTATCAATGAAAGCCCGTCATATCCATATGCTCTGTCCAAAGCTTTTAATAACGAACTTCTGGAAAATCCGCCGCTCATGGCCTGTACGCCTTTCACAGCATTGGCCAAGGCCACATAGTCCACTATGACTGAGTCGTCGGTAGCAAACTCGTGATTGTACTGGGCTTTCTGCAGTCCTGTGATGGCGCTCATGCGGCGATTGTCCAGCAGCAGTATACAACCCATGGCGCCATGCTGGACCCCATCGATCAAAATCTGCGGGTTCATGGTGAAGGAGCCGTCTCCCGTGAATGCCAGGCCGAAAAATTTCTTCTCGGAGGCAGCGGTGGCGAGCAGGGCCGACGCGGCAAATCCCATATAGCTGGCGCCGGTTTCCGTGAAGGTAAAGCCCGGCACTTCGTCTTCCACGATCTGAAAACCGTTGGCCTGAACATCGCCGGCATCGAAGAACTTGACCACGCCTTTGGCACTGGCCCAATCGCTGGCAGCCTTGATAGCGGCTGGCTGGGTAAGCACTTCCCGTTTCCATTTCTCGTCAAAAAGGGTGGGGTGCTTATAACGTTGCTGCTTGAATATTTCCCAAGCCTGACGCTGACGGCTGCAGGCCTTGAACCAGGCCGACGGCTGATTGTTACCCTTTGCCCGCTTCTTTTTTAGCTCTTTCAGCAGCCGTTGCAGCGTAAGCCGGGCATCCCCGACCATCGGCAGTGTATCACTGTAGTGCAGTGCTGCTTCAGCCTCAGTGTTAATATTAATTACGCGCTGAACTTTAGGGTAGGCAGTGCGTGAACAGTCGGACTGGCAGACGAAACGTGATCCTATCACCAGTAGCAGGTCTGAATGCTCCATGGCATAGTTTCCGCAGAGAGTGCCCTTGGAGCCTCCCACCGTCATATTGCGGGGATTGCTATAAGGTAGGACGCCTGAGGCCAGCGGCGAGATTATCGCCATTCCATCCACAAGGTCGAGTAATTCAGCGATTTCGGGACCCGCATTGCGCCCTCCGCCTCCGACTCGTACAGCTACTTTTTTTGCCGACAACAGCCAGTCGGCGGCAGTTGCATAATCAGCCTCCGCAGCTGCGGTTTTAATAGTAAATGCTGTAGTAAGCTCGCGCAGGTTGAACCTCTCGATCAAAACAGGCTGGATATTCATGGGTAGGAGTAAAAAAAAGGGACCGGCGCGGAAGGGATGGTCCACGGCGGATTGTCCCCAACGCAGCGCCGTCGAAATGGCCCCGGGTGTATGCAGGGAATAGGCCTGCCCCATGGTAGAAAAAAGGCGCAGGAACAGGTCCTGTTCATAGCGAGGTATCTGCTGCATGTTTGGCCCCTCGTCATCGGTGGTCTCATCGCCAAGTATATACCAGATGCCCAGCCCATCGGATGCCGGCACCAGCGAGGCTGCCAGCGCCTGCAGGGCACCCGGGCCTATGGATGTGACAACGGCTGATTTCTGACCGGTGACCCAACGCAGGGCAGTTGCAGCGTGCGATGCCTCGATTTCGCTGCGGGTATTCAGGACCTTTACCAGGCCGTGCTGCTGGTAAACGCGGAGCACCTCTGCCAGGTCAGTACTTCCATGCCCGAATACGGCGAAGAAGGTACGGACGTTTTGCTTAATCAGTCCCAGGACAACTGCTTCTGAAACCGTAATATCAATCTTTGAAGGTATCCTGCCGTTGCCGACTGCGCTGACGAGTCCTCCGCCGGCAGCAATAATAGCTGCCCTTTTTTCACGGACTGTCTGAACGGCTTCGAAATTCATTTACCGGCTCACATAGTTAAAGACTTATTTCTATATCTGGGGATGGCTCATCGCAATCCGCAATTGAGCGGTTGTTATGGGCACTGCTATTGGTCATGATAATATCCCTTTGACCACGTCTCCGTCAATGCACACTATGCTATTTGTCAGCCGCTCTTTGACTCTGAAACTAATCGTCACTGAGTATGCGCTATCAAAATTACCGGGGTAGAAATAATGTTTGAATATAAAACAGCCCACTTTATTTACAGTGGGCTGCTATGTTGTACAGGTTTGACCTATTTGTAAACAAATTATGCAGAGTTGGCAGGCTGGTCATATTTTGTAAATATGTTATTTCAGAGCTGCGCCAATAAAGTACGGCCAGATAACCATGCCAACGATTATCTGCCACCAGAGCAGTTTGACATAGCCAATTGTAAATAACCAACCCATAAACCAGATTGTGCCGGCAAGGCTTGATGCGGTATGAATCTTTATGTGTTTACTATCGTCTGACATCTTTTTTCTCCTGTATTACTTTTATAATTAGCGGCCGTCTAAACGTTACAGAAATATAATAGTATTTCGAATAGTCCCTCCTATTCCGCATATACACTGATCGTTTCATAATCGGTGTCTACATGGATTTCACTATCGCGTAATGCAGCCACCAATTCCTCAACATCTTCTTCTTTAAGGCGTCGTATATCAAAGTTAAAACCCTTATCTTTGAAAGCTTTATCCATGTGGTCGGCCGTGTCCGAAGGAATCAAAGTTGCCAGCTTAATTCCTGCACGGATGAGCCCGAAAGGTACCCGTACGTTAACTTTGCCGTGAAAGTCATGCCTGTCATCTCTATGGGACTGGCCGGGCTTAGGCTCAACAACTACGTGCATATATCGAGGTATAGACTTAGGCTTGTTCTCAACATTCCCCGTACCGTTTTCCTTTTCACCTTCTGAGTTCACAAGCGCAAGCAGACGCTGCGCTTCCTCAACATTTATTTTCCCTTCCGCCAGCATCTGTAATATTTTTTTCTGATTCTCACTCATTTTTGCACCCCTTCAATGAAAAGCAATATATATTTTTTGTTTTTGATTCTCCACGTCGACTTTCAGACCTGGCAATTCGTTCATAGTTTTAAAGAACGCCGGCAGGCCGTACCATAGATATCTGCACCATCGCATATTACAGGTAATTATCAGGTAAACCAGCAAAAAAGGCAGAGCCAGCAGGAACAGAGCCATAATAATAATCAGAATAACCGGCACGATAATGAAGAGCGGGATCCACAAACCGACCCTACCATTATCACTGTCTTCACTGGAATGGAATTTGAGTGACATAATCATAGGCGGGCACCTCATTTCGACAGCCTCTCAATAGCTTGCTGCGCTGTAAGCTCTCCACGAGCCAGTTCGTCCAGGATATCCTGCTTTTGTGTCGGCACTATCGTCTCAACCAATTGCAGTTGACTCACGATACGGGCCAGGCGGCCCTTTATGGTTGGATAACTGACACCGAATACGCGCTCCATCTCCTTGATGACACCTTCAGCCCTGACAAATGCCATGACAAATACCTGGTCTTCAGCAGAGAGACGGGCCAGAGCGGGCAATTCAAAAGCACCCTCAATGACAATATCGTTTTCCGGGATACGAACCCGTTCTACTGTAAATGCCGATCCTTGAGTAAGGCGTACCAAGTCCTGCCAGTCCTTCGTTTTCAACTTCTTTCACCTCCGTAAGTAAATATATTGAAAATATTAATCTTAAATATTAATAATATTAATTATAATATATAAAAATATTAATATAGTCAAGTCATATTTGAAGGCGGATCGTGCAGAGGTATTGAGATAGGACAACGGAGCAACTTTAGCGGGGATAAACAAAAACGGCTTTGGATAGATCTATAGGAGGATGCTGTTCTTTGATCCGAACTCAGAACCTTTTGATTACCGGCCGCTCGTTGCGCGGCTTCTGAATGGGCGGCCGCCGTTGGACCTGTTACCAACCGGTTTGCCTGTCATGGCCGGCGCAGGGATCAAGTAGTTAAAACCGTCAAGGGTCATGCGCTCCAGGGGTGCCTTTAATACATCCTCGATTTCACGTATCAGGGAAGCATCTTCATGCGTTACAAGGGTCAGGGCGATGCCCTTTTGTTCCACCCTGCCGGTGCGGCCTATGCGATGGGTATAGGCATCAACGCTCTCCGGCATATCATAGTTGATCACGTGCGAAATGCTCAGGACATCTATCCCGCGGGCGGCAATATCGGTCGCTACCAGGATTTTTATATGGCCGGAGCGGAAGTCGTCCAGCGCAGCCTGGCGCCTGTTCTGTGCCAGGTCACCGTGTATTTGTGCTACGTGGAAACCTGCCCTCTGTAATTGCATGGCAACGCGGTCGGCGCGGCGCTTGGTGCGTGTAAATACAAGCACAGAGTCGGTCTCATTGCGATGCAGGAATTCGATCAGCAAGGAGGTTTTTAAATGCTGTTTGACGGGGTATACCGCGTGCGAAACGGTGTCGGCAGGCGCCGACTGACCGATTTGCACGGTAACCGGGTTGCGCAAGGTATCCTTGACCAGCCTGCGGATATCGGCCGGCATCGTGGCGGAGAAAAGCAGAGTCTGGCGCCGCTCCATTACGCATTTCAGGATGCTTTTTATATCGGGTAGGAAGCCCATATCGAACATGCGGTCGGCCTCATCGATAACCAGAATATCCAGGTGGGACAGGTCTATCGTGCCCTTCCAGATATGGTCGAGTAACCGGCCCGGGCAGGCAACGGCAATCTCTACGCCGCTGCGCAGCCTGCGTACCTGCTGGTCCATGCCGACGCCGCCGTAGACGGCTATGCTTTTTAAGCCGGTTTTCTTTCCCAGGGCGTCGATAGCCTCGCAAGTCTGCTCGGCAAGTTCACGCGTGGGAGAGATGATAAGGGCTCCGATCTTGCCTCTGGGTAGCTGCATCAGGCGGTGAAGTGCGGGCAGCACGAAAGCCGCCGTTTTGCCTGTACCCGTTTGCGCCAGGCCGATAATATCTCGGCCCTGCATAATCGGGGGGATGGCCTGCATCTGGATGGGCGTAGGCGTTGTATAACCAGCCGCTTCTACACCGCCCATGACAGCAGGATGGAGATTGAAATTTTGGAAACTCAAATGGATAACCTCTTAGATATTTAATTTAGCCAGGTTGGGCCATCCAAGAACTCGAGATAAATCTGAAGAGACTATATGAAGCTGGTGAATAACCTTAACTTGAACTATGTATACATTATATATGACATAAGGCCCCAGTGTAAAGCTTGGGGAACCTGTTGACCGCAATTGCCGGCAAATTCGGTACTAATTTGATTGATAAGGCTTTCTACTGTATAGTTAAGACGGTGGTTTAGTTTCGGTTATTGCTAACTGAATTACATTAACGCATTATCCCGCCTTAATTTATTCACGTTTCAGATGACCCCGACTACAAGCCATTAGTAAAAATATTTGGAGGTCATCACATGGGTTTCACCGACAAGAATCTAACCTGCAGCGATTGCAACAAAGAGTTCACGTTCACAGCGAACGACCAGGAGTTTTACTCGTCAAAAGGCTATACGAATGAGCCCAAGCGCTGCCCTGATTGCAGGGAAGCCAGGAAATCATCCCGCGGCGGCAGCGGCGCCCGTCAGGGCTTTGTCCGACAGATGTATACGACGGTATGCGCACAATGCGGCAAACAGGCCGAGATACCTTTCGAGCCACGATCGGACAGGCCGGTTTATTGCAGCGACTGCTACAATACGATAAAACCGAGAAGGTAAGTCGCTCTATCCACGGCATAAGCAGGCTAAAGCCTGAAAACAGCAGAATTTACTGTGTGTTATTGAGATATTCACATTGACAAATAATAAAAACGTGGGCCTTAAAAGCCCGTTCATTTCCACACCGGGCGGGCAGTCCTCGGTGGGCCTTGACGTAGTACTGGATGTTTTCGACGAAAAGGAAGTAGACGAATTCGCCCGTACGACGTCTATCTGGGAAGACCTGGTATCGATTGAGAATGGACTGGATGACCCGGCGGCCGTCCTGCCGGATATCAAACGCCCACTCCCATCCCTCACAACCAACGATGTTGCCGACTACTATGACGACCCTATACATTTATATCTGCGGGAAATAGGAAAGGTGGCGCTTCTCACTGCACAGGAGGAGAGGTCTTTAGCAGGCAAAGTTGAGGACGGCCGATATCTGCAGAGACTGGAAAAGTTATATACGGCCAGTCCGGAACAATATGAGAGGGAAGTCAGTGTAATCCTGGCCAGCCTGCGCAAGTTGGTTTCCGCCCGCCCGTTAATTCAAGCCGTATATAAGACACTGGGAGTCCAATGTTCCAGTAGTTTTAAACAAGCTCTCCTGAAGCCGGAATTCAGGACGGCTATAGATGGCGTAGTGGAAATAGCCTTTGTTGAAGCTATATGCGCCAATTGTGGTAAGACTTTCCCGGAAGTCTGGCATGACATTACGGATATATCTATATACAGCCGGCTATTGCCCATGAAAATTTACGACATCATCGGGAGCCGTACGTTGTGGGATCAGGTTGAGCAGCTCCTCGAGGACCCGGTTGATCAAGGCTTTCTTGCAAAGTTAAAGCCTCTTAAAGGCCAATTCAAACAATTTTCCGGCAGTGTAAAGCAGGAGGCCGATAAATCGTCCAAGCATCTTGTCGAGGCCAATCTCAGGCTGGTTGTAAGCGTTGCCAAGAAATACAGCCAGCAACATATGCCGATCCTCGACCTGATACAGGAAGGGAATATAGGCCTTGTACGGGCAGTGGATAAATTTGAATACAGGCGGGGTTTCAAATTCAGCACCTACGCCACATGGTGGATACGACAGGCTGTTACGCGGGCCCTTGCCGATCAGTCGCGCACTATCAGGATTCCCGTTCATATGGTGGAAAATATTAACAGGTTGTTGAGAACCCGAAGGCAGCTAAGCCAGGAAGGCGGCGGTGAGCCGAATATAGATGAGCTTGCTCTGGCCATGGAGCTTTCCGTAGAAAAGGTAACAGAAATCTTGAAATTAACCAGGACACCTTTATCGTTGGAGACACCGGTCGGAGAAGAAGAGGACAGCCACCTGGGGGATTTTATCGAAGATAAGACCGGCCTTGCCCCGAGCGAGATCGCAACCATCGGATTGCTCAGGACCCAGATAAATGAGTTGCTTGGCGAATTGACCGACAGGGAAAGGCGTGTAATCTTATTGCGCTTCGGCCTGGAAGATGACAGGGCCAGGACACTGGAAGAAGTGGGCCAGGAATTCAACGTTACAAGGGAACGCATTCGCCAGATCGAAGCCAAAGCTCTGCGTAAATTGCGCCATCCGAGCCGCAGCCGAAAACTCAAAGACTATTTAGACTAAATTGATTCGCCTGCTTAGTGCAGGTCCATCACATTGTCAATTGCGGGCGGCAGATTTCTTTCGATAGTAATAGACGACCCGACAGCCGGCTTCACCTGAATTGTAAACGTGTCATTGGCCTGCAGCTCGGGGTTCATGAAAGGGTCGAGGTGCGAATCTACGCCAAGATTACCAAAATCTATAGTTATCTCGAATTGTTCCCCGGTCTCCAGTAAGTTATTGCCGTTATCTGCGCCGATCGGTTCGTAATTCCAGGTCACATTATTATCGTACCACTCGGCGGTAGTCAGGCTTATTACGCATTTATTATGGCCTCCCGTGGCGCCTCCGTTGGGAGTCATATCTATGGGGACTCCTGCAATGGCATTCTTAACCGTGAATTTTACAGAGTTCACTACACCCTCTACGGGATTACCGTTGAACATATATGTAGGTGTTCCCAGAGCAATCACCGAACCGGAAAGCTCAATATTGCTTTTGGCTTCCGAAAGCCCGGCATAAATAGTTTCCTTCCCCCTTTCGGCGGAGTAAAGTCCCGCGCTCAATACGGCGTAACCGAAAACCGCCGCTACCGTAACGAATGCGATCAATATGATGGCCGTATCGAGGCCGTTCGTGCCTGCTTCCTCCCTGTTAATGCCGGACACTGCTTTAATTAACCGATTAAGCATGCCGTTTCTTCTCATATAACCAGATTCCAGGTAGCTTCTTCCAATGAAACATTATATCTATGGGAACGTGATATTCCATTACCCATATGGCTCAATTTAGCGTTTCTTTTGTCTAAAAATTGCTTCTCGTGAGAAAGTAAGGCTCCTCTCACCCGGATTCCATGGTCGAACCATCCGAATTTTATAGCATCATTCAGGCATGATATTATTACGGGGAGATGCCGTCACTATACTTGAAATAACGGTCGCTCCATAAAGGTCATATGGAAACAGAAAGAAATTCGAGGCAGCGCTACTCACGGCAGGTGATGTTCCACGGCATCGGCGAAGAAGGCCAGGAAAAGCTGAAACGGAGCAGTGCGGTGATTATGGGTTGCGGGGCGTTGGGCAGCAATGTTGCCAACCTGCTCGTAAGGGCGGGTGCGGGCAAGGTCAGGATTGTCGACAGAGATTTTATAGAGTTCCACAATCTGCAGCGGCAGGTGCTTTTCGAAGAGAACGATATTAAAGACCGGTTGCCCAAGGCCATAGCCGCCAAAAGACGGCTCAGCGCCATAAACTCCCTGGTTGACATCGAAGCTATAGTCTCCGATATCAACTATAGCAATGCCGAAAAGCTTTGCTCCGGCATGGATGTCATCCTGGATGGCCTGGATAATCTTGAAACCCGCTATTTGATTAATGATGTCGCCCTTAAACTGGGCATCCCCTATGTATATGGCGGGGCGGTCTCATCGTTGGGCATGACTATGAATGTCATACCGGGCCGGACTCCTTGCCTCCGGTGCGTTTTCCCGGATATGCCGCCTGAAGGCGTCATGCCTACCTGTGAGACGGATGGTGTACTCGGCACGGCTGCTGCCGCCATCAGCTCTTTTGTAGCTACGGAAGCCATTAAAATACTGGTAGGCAGCGACCAACTAAATAAGGACTTGATCAGCCTCGATGTCTGGGATATGTCGTTCCAGCGGCTTCCGATAGCCCGCAAGGAAGGTTGCCCGGCCTGCAATGGTAGCTATGAATTCCTTAAAGAAAAAAGAACCCTTTTAAAATCGTCGCTTTGCGGCCAGAGCCGGGCCATACAGATCGTGGACACGTCCGCTCGGGAGATCGTCTTAGAGAAGCTTGCCGGGCGCCTGAGTGGAGTGCAAAACCTGACCTACAATGAATATATGCTGAGCTTTGATGCAGATAATTGCCAGATAACCGTATTCTCGGACGGGCGCGCGATTATCCGCAACACGCTAAACGACGAACTGGCCGAAAGAATCTATGACCGCTATGTACGCAAGCTACAGACATAATTTGTTGGCAAAATAGCCCTTTGCTATACTACGTGCGGATTTAACCTGTATCCCCAATAATCGTTTAAGGAGTGAGGCCCGGGTTTGTTTTTAAATCTGCTGCGTGATTTCGGACTGACCTTTGTACCGCTGTTCGTGGCCATGGATTCCATCAGCGTTGTCCCCATCCTGCTCACCCTTACCCAGGAGATGACCGCTAAGGAGCGGGGCGGCGTGATACGCAACGGCCTGATCACGGCCCTGGCCCTGGGCCTGGTCTTTATTGCCATAGGCAAGGGCACCTTTATCTTCATGGGGATAACGGTGAACGATTTTCTGGTGGCTGGCGGACTCATCCTTTTTCTGCTGGGCGCCAAGGAACTGGTAGTCGGCAAGATGTTTGAGGCGCAGGCTGTTGTAGGAGACAACGTGGTCGGCGTCGTGCCGCTCGGAACCCCGCTGGTGGTCGGACCTGCCGTCCTTACCACACTGCTGATACTCAACGACCAGTACAATATCTTAATCGTGACCTTCTCTTTCATCGTGAACCTGCTGATATCCTGGCTGTTTTTTGCTCAAGCCAACAGGCTGGTTAAAATACTGGGGCGAGGTGGAGTGCTGGCTGTATCAAAAATATTCGCGCTCTTGTTGGCCGCTATTGCCGTCAGCATGATCCACCGCGGGATCAGCAACTTCCCGGCGCACTAGCAGTAATAAATACGTTTCGGAGGTAGAATTATATGTGGCTGTGCACTAATTGCAGGCATCTTGAAATGGCCGAAGTGAAACCGGAGCATTGCCCGGTTTGCGGAGCTCCCGCCGATCAGATGGAGGCCTATCAAAACACCAGGATAAAAGGCACCAGGACGTTGAAGAATTTACAGGAGGGCTTTGCGGGTGAATCAAAGGCTAATATACGGGACCTGGCATTCGCTTTAAAAGCCGATCAAGAGGGTTTACCTGCTATCGCAGGACTTTTCAGGGCCGTTGCACAGTCCGAGGCCATACATGCTTCCCGGCACCTCCAGCTCCTGGGGGTCATAGCGGATACACAGGAGAACTTGCAAGCCGCATTTGAACGCGAGAACTATGCCAAAGACGCCTACCCGGACTTTATCAAAGATGCCAATGAAGAGGGAAATCCTGCTGTATCCAAGATCTTCGAATTTCATCGCGATGTCGAAAGGGGGCACGCCAAGTTATATGAAAAGGCACTCGACCGCATCATGGACCCCCAGGGTGTCGAGTATTACGTGTGCAACGTGTGCGGTTATGTGGCTGTGGGCTCAGCCCCTGATGAATGCCCTATCTGCGGCGCCAAGAAGGAAGCGTTCAAGCTCGTGGTCTAGATAAAGTCAGCGGCGCAGCCTGACATACATATTTTCCAGGTCTTCCAGCCACAATGCCGGCTCGGCATCGGAAGGCATCCTCCAGTCACCCCGGGGCGAAAGACTGACCGAACCAACCTTGGGACCTTCGGGCAAACAGGTCCTTTTGAACTGATTGCGGAAAAAGCGCTTGATGAAGTTCATCAACCAGCGGTGTATATCTTCCAGCGTGTAATGCCCTTCAAATAGTTTTTGCTTGCGGGCTTCGTTGGCCAGGAAAAGTATCTTGCCGGGACGTGTTCCCAGCCTCACAAGAGGATAAAGGAAGAAATCCGCCAGCTCGACAGGGCCGATGACATCTTCGCTTAATTGACTGATCTTTCCCTTCTGCGGCCTTTTCAACTCGGGGGAGATGGGGGTGTCCAGCACATCATATAGCACTTTCTGTGCAGGGGTGCCGGAAAGCTCCTCGTCAGCCACCCAGCGTATCAGGTAACGTACCAGAGTCTTGGGCACCGAAACATTGATATGGTAATGCGACATATGGTCGCCGGAGAAAGTGCTCCATCCCAGCGCCACTTCAGTTAAGTCGCCTGTGCCAAGCAGTATGCCGTGCAGCTCATTACCTTTGTTAAACAAGTACTCAGTGCGGTAACGGGCCTGGCTATTTTCAAAAACTATGTCTTCGTTGCTGCCATGCTCAAGGTCCGACAAATGGGCGTCGCAGGTGCTGGAAATATCCACACGCTTGATGTTTACACCCAGCGCTTTGCACAGGCCTGTGGCATTGTTACGGGTACGCTCGGTGGTGCCGAAGCCCGGCAAAGTAAAGGCGTAGATGTTTTTCCTGGGCATTTTGAGGAAATCGGTGGTCTTGGCTGCAACAAGCAGGGCCAGCGTGGAATCAAGTCCGCCCGATACGCCAAGCACAACGTGCTCGATTTTAGCGCCTGTCAGCTTCTTGGCCAGTGCAGCTACCTGCATAGAAAAAATGTCGCGACACCTTTCAGCACGCCTGTCCGGGTCCTTCGGCACGAAAGGTTGAGGGTCGATTTCTCTCAATAGCCTGGTGGCGGCAGTATCGGCTACAAATGCCTCGATAACACGGAAAGGCTTTATATGCGCTGGTGATTGGCGGAAGCTGGTCAGGATCGTACGGTCATGCACCAGCCTGTCAAGATCGATATCTGAGACAATTAGAATCGGGTCAGGCAATAGCCTCTGCGATTCACGGAGTATATTGCCGTTCTCACCGATAAGGCAGTGCCCGCCGAAGACAACGTCGTTAGATGATTCACCGATGCCCGCCGAAACATAGCAGGAGGCCGCCACGCAGCGGCCCGACTCTGAGGAAACCATAGTGCGGCGCCAGTCCGCCTTGGCCAGTATCTCATTGCTGGCGGATATGTTGACCAGGACCGTGGCGCCGGCCAGTGCCTGGTATTCATGCGGTGCAAGGGGCACCCACATATCTTCGCATATCTCAACACCGATGACGGCGGAGATAATACCATGCAGAGTGAACAAAATATTGGTGCCGAAAGGGACGACCTTACCGTCAATATGGATGGTATCGGAGAGGGCATCTTCGCCGGAGACAAACCATCTGTTTTCGTAGAATTCCTTATATGAGGGCAGATAGGTCTTGGGTATGATACCCAGGATCTGGCCGCCGCAAAAGACGGCGGCGCAATTGAAGACTTTCTGGTCGATGCACATAGGTAGCCCCGCGATCACCATCATGTCCAGACCGGCGGTAGACTCGACCAGTGAATCCAGTCCCCTGGCCGCCTTGGATAGGAGCACTTCTTGCTGCACGAGATCGCCCAGCGTATAGCCGGTTATGCACATTTCGGGCAAGGCCAGTACCTGCACGCCGTCCTGCCCGGCCTTTTCGATTATTCCCATGATAGCCTTGACATTGAAATCGATGTCGGCTACCTTGAGCTCAGGCACGGCCGCGCCGATGCGCAGAAATCCCAGGTCCTTGTTGAGATTTACTGTCTGTACCAATTCAATCCCCCTAATATATCGGTGTCAATCCGGTCTTCGCAGATGCAGCCTCTAATTTAGCCTTGCTTGACGGCATTCCTTCACAAATAGTGCGGGCCGGGCTAGCTTTGGTTATAATAAAACGTCGTTGAAATAAAATCAACGCACTTCATATAATATTCTATAGGTTTTATGGAGAAATTCATATGATCAAGCTGGTTTTGCTGCGGCACGGTGAAAGCTTGTGGAATAGCGAGAACAAGTTCACGGGTTGGACCGATGTCGACCTTTCCAATAAAGGCATCAATGAAGCACAACGGGCCGGCAAAGTATTACGTGAGCAAGGTTATGTGTTCGACCTGGCATTTACGTCCGTGCTCAAGCGTGCGGTCAGGACGCTCTGGATCGCGCTGGACGAACTGGACCTGATGTGGATACCTGTGAAAAATTCATGGCGGCTCAACGAGAGGCATTACGGAGCACTGCAAGGCCTGAACAAATCGGAGACTGCGAGTAAATACGGGGAAGACCAGGTATTGGTCTGGAGGCGGAGCTATGATATCCCGCCTCCGGCCCTTGATAAAAAGGATGAACGTTACCCCGGCCGTGACCCCAGGTACTCTAATTTGAAACCCGGTCAGCTGCCTCTTTCGGAGAGTTTGAAGGATACTTACAGACGCTGCCTCCCGTACTGGCATGACACTATTGCGCCTGCTGTAAAATCGGGCAAACGGGTAATCATTTCCGCTCACGGCAACAGTTTGCGGGCGCTGGTGAAATATCTGGATAATGTGTCCAACCAAGATATAGTCGGCCTTAATATTCCCACCGGCATCCCTCTGGTATATGAGTTGGATGCCGACCTGAAAAAGTTGAACAGCTATTACCTGGCCAGCGCCGATGAGCTCAAGAAGGCCACACGCGCTGTGGCCGATCAGGGTAAAGCTAAATAGCCTTCTCCAGTATTTTCGCTAAGATAATTTTGTTACATCAGACCCGGTAAGTCTGGTATTATATCCGGTGTCAAATAAAATATAACGGTCTATACGCATGCGGATTTGTATTTTAAGCTATCGCAGTTACCCCTATTCAGGCGGCCAGGGCATTTACATGCGATATTTGAGCAATGCTTTGCGGGACCTAGGACATGAAGTTGATCTCATGTCGGGGCCTCCCTATCCTATCGTGGATGAAGGTGTAGGGCTGATAAAGCTGCCAAGCCTCGATCTTTACGCACTGACGTCCTTTCAGCGCATGTTCATCGACCCGCGCAAGCTGAATACGTATGCCAACTTCGTAGAGTGGGGTGGAACGATGACGGGCTATTTCTCAGAGCCGATGACCTTCGGCATGCGTGCCTACCAATATCTCTGCGGTGACGGTAAAAAACTCTATGACGTCATACACGACAACCAGACACTTTCCTACGGAATTATCGATATACAAAAGGCGGGCTATCCGCTAGTGGAGACCATACACCACCCGGTCACCAAAGACCGGGATCTGGCCATTAGTTCTGCGAAATCCCTCAAAGATAAGCTGGGATACCTGCGCTGGTTCTCATTCACAGGCATGCAGATGAAAGTGGCTCGCCAAATACCTTATATTATCACCGTTTCCGAGATGGCCAAACAGCATATTCACGATGTCTTCAAAGTGCCTGGGGACAATCTAAGGGTAATCTATAATGGCATAGATACCGAGCTTTTCAGCCCTTCCGACAAAATGAAGAGACTGGACAATATGATATTGATGGTCATGAGCCGCGATACTGCAGTCAAGGGTCTAAAATTCTTGCTCGAAGCGCTGGCGGAGTTGAGAAGGAAATATGATCTCAATCTCGTGGTGGTGGGCAGGACCATGGGCGACGGCCTTACGGAGAGGCTTATGGAAAAGCTGGGGGTTACTCCCAATGTGACCTTCAGAGACCGTATCGATACTGACGAGCTTGTAAACCTTTATAGGTCGGCAACGCTGGTGGCCGTGCCGTCCACTTATGAAGGGTTCGGGATACCGGCAGCCGAAGCCATGTCCTGCGGTGCGCCGCTGGTTTCCACCACCGCCGGTGCCTTGCCCGAGGTGGTGGGTGATGCAGGTATTCTGGTACCTCCAGCCGACTCAACGGCGCTGGCCTCAGCCATCGATAGCCTTATCGCCGACCCTGCCAAAAGGCGGGAATACAGCGCACTGGGGCGCAAGCGTATCCTGGACAATTTCAACTGGAAGAACGCCGCCAGGCGGACCGCCGACGTATACCTCGAAGCTATGCAGAGCAGGCCGCATTAGCCGTTAATTGACGCTCCAATTTATCCGAGTATTGATAAAAGGGTTAATTACGTGTAAAATGTTCGGGTGCTTTCGGGCATGATTATTAATAAAACGAGGTTGGCGGGTACCCGATGCGTGTATGTTTACTCAGTTACCGGGCATATAAATACTCCGGCGGACAGGGAGTATACGTAAAATATCTCAGCCAGTCTCTAAGGGACCTGGGGCATGAGGTGGACGTAGTTGCAGGACCTCCATATCCCGATCTTGCCGATGGCATAAAGCTGATCAAGCTACCGAGCCTTGACCTTTACCGATATTCTGAAATCAGACGTTATTTTATCAATCCCCTGCTTTTAAATACCCGGCCGAATTTTGTTGAGTGGATAGGGGAATGCGGCGGCTTCTTTACTGAACCAACAGCCTTCGGGATGCGTGCCTACAACATGTTCCGGCAGAACGGGCATTCGAAGAAATATGACATCATACACGATAACCAGTGCATTACCGAGGGCATCCTCAAGATCCATCAGATGGGGCTGCCGATGGTTACCACTATTCATCATCCTATAACCGTCGACAGGGCGCTGGCGCTCAAGGCTGCAAAATCGTATATCAAAAAGCTGGGAATCAAACGCTGGTATGCCGTCTGCGATACCCAGGTCAAAGTGGCCAGTCAGCTATCGCACTTTATCACGGATTCGCAGAATTCTCTGGACGAGATAACGGGGAGCTTCGACCTGTCTCCCGACAAGTTCAAGATAATCTACTGCGGCGTCGACCATGGGGTTTTCAAGGAAGCACCGGGCTCGGTCAGGTCGGATAATACTATCCTGGTAGTCAATAGCGGGGATACGCCTCTCAAGGGTTTGAAGTATTTGATGGAGGCTGTGTCCGAGCTGCGCAAAACGAGAGACATACGCTTGACTATTGTCGGGCAGCCCATGAAGAACGGCTACACGCAGGGACTTATAAGATCGTTAAAATTGGAAGACTGTACCACATATACGGGCAAAATAGATACTGATGAGCTGGTAAAGCACTATTCCACCGCCACTATGCTGGTCGTTCCTTCGATTTACGAGGGTTTCGGATTACCGGCAGCTGAAGCCATGGCCTGCGGCACTCCGGTAATATCAACCACTGCGGGAGCTTTGCCTGAGGTGGTGGGCGACGCCGGCATGCTCATACCGCCCGGCGATACAGGGGCTATAGTCAGCGCTATGAGCTCATTACTGGATGACCCAAATAAGCGCAAACAGTTGGGGAAAATGGGTGCTGAAAGGGTTAGAAGGCTATTTAACTGGGAGAATACGGCCAGGCAGACGGCCGACTATTACAGGGAGGCGGTGGAGTCGCAAGCTGCGCACGCCTTGGTTTAACTACGATGAGTCTAAACAGCAGTACTCTTGATAATGTATTCGGCATGGAAAATCAATTGTCGAAGCAGTTCCTCAACCCCACACTGGAGGGTATAGTCAGTGTGCAGGAACAGGGTGGCGCCGTACCGGAATTAGAGGGCGGTATTGTCGAACCATGGACTCATGTAGAGTGCGCTATGGCCATAGATGCGGGCAGCTTCCACGATGAAGCTGAAAAAGCGTATGAGTGGCTGGCCAATGTCCAGCTTGCCGACGGAAGCTGGTATGCCAATTACCGAAACGGCCTTCCCAAAGACATGTACAAGGTATCGCATGCTATCTCTTATATAGCGGTGGGCATCTGGCACCACTATCTGGTTAACGACGATTTCCGTTTTGTAGACAGGATGTGGCCGTGCGTGCGTAGCGCCATTGACTATATCCTGGCGATGCGAGGCCCAAATGGGGAAATATACTGGGCCAGAGATGCGGATGGAGCATTGTATCCGTCGGCACAGATCACAAGCTGCAGTTCGTCTTATTTAAGCATCCGGTGCGCGCTAAAGATTGCTGAGCTCATGGGTGAAGAGCGCCGTGACTGGAGGGAGGCAAATGAAGTATTGCGCTCCGCAATTTTGAAGATGCCCCTGCCCTATGTTGCCAAGTTTGAGGGCGACAGCCTTTCCGCTTTTGCCATGGACTGGTATTATCCTGCACTCTGCAGCGTCATAAACGGGCAAGAGGCAATCAGCCGCATCTATGATAGCTGGGATAAATTCATAGTGCACGGAAAGGGATCCGTCTGCAACCTGGAAAAGCAGTGGGTCACGGCTGCCGAGACGAGCGAGCTGGCCATTTCGCTGGCCGTGCACGGGGAATACCAGCAGGCTGCTACCGTCTACAATTGGATCCATCACCTGCGCGATGAGGATGGCGCCTACTGGTACGGCATGGCTTATCCGGAAAACGAAATATGGCCCATGCAGAAACCGACCTGGACGGCCGCCGCTGTTGTCCTGGCGGCCGATATGCTCAACAGGGAATCAGCAACAAATCTTCTTTTCGATCACCACGGGATCGCTCTTCTTTAGAATGCCCAGCGTATTTACCATGGGCAGCTCCGCGTAATTACCGCTCTGGACGGCTTTTTTATACACATCGTAGGGAGCCTGCCCTCCTTTGGAAGCGTCCATGTAAATATCGTGGAAAACCAGGTACCCACCCGGCACCAGGTGAGGGCTCCATGAGTTATAGTCCGATAAAGCCGTCTCATAACTGTGGCCGCCATCGATGAAAACGAGGCTGAGGGGAATGGACCAGTTTCTGGCCGCTACCCTGGACCATGTGACCATAGGGACCACAGTTTCTTCCAGTCTGGCTTTTTTTAAAGTGGCTCTCAGGATGGGGAAACTATCTATTTCCTCCTTCTTTTCATCATAGATCTCAGGATCGAAGTAAAGCTGGCCCGGCTGTTGCTCTTCCGAGCCGCGGTGATGGTCTATAGTAAAAAGCGTAACACCCCCGGATTTACAAGCGGCGCCTAAATAGACCGTGGACTTACCGCAGAAACTGCCTATCTCCAGACACGGGCCTAGAGCAGCCGCCTCAAGGGCAAGCTTGAAGAGACATTGGCCCTCATCCTCCGCAAGATATCCTTTCACCTGTGAAGCTAGTGCCCAAACGGGGTTGTCAGCATCCATTGTCAAAAAACCACCTTACTATATCGCGTAAATACGGTTTAATACCTTCGCATATAATTGTAAATGAATATTACGGTAATCAATATTAGTATAAAGCCTGCAGCGATGATGACAGCTATCCAAAGATAGGATGTGGGAAGCGATTGCCAGGGGAACTGGGGCCCGCCGCCTACGGCGAAAGTGCCTGTAGGGCTGGGATCGCTCTCAAACGGGGCCACAGCTTTCACCTGCCAGAAATAAATCCTGCCGGGCTCAAGCCTGTCATCATATTTGTAGGCAGTCGTTGTGGTTACAGTCTGCACGATTGTATTTTGGAGGTCCTGATCGTAGGCCAGGATGAATTGATATTTGCTGGCGTTCTTAATGGGTGTCCAGCTAAAGCCCACGGAAGACCGGCAGCTGTCACAGACTCCGCCCACGGGTGTTAACAGCTTAGGGCCGTTCCCGCTGCTTTTCACAGCGAAGCCCGGCTTTACCGAGAAAAACATGACTGGCGACCATAGACTGTGGATGGCTGCCCCGGTTATAGTCCGGCTGCCCCTTACTTTCCAGTAGTAGGGACGGCCGGTTTCCAATGTGCCGGGAGGGATCCATGTGCCCGGCGACAATTGCTGTGATTGGTCGGGCGTTATTACCCAGGCGCCCGTTTTATTGTCTACGGGAAATATATAAATGCCAGTCTTATTATCCACGGGGAAGGTATTCTGCGTTAGCAGGGTCGTAAAATTCACGTCTTTGGCCAGCATCAGGTCATAGCCGAAGATATCGTTCAGAGGACGCCATTTGATATCTACTTGTTGGGCTCTGCCAGTCACAGGGTCCGCTCCTATTAAGCTTCCGGATGGAGGCGCCGTAGGCCAGGGGCTTATCCTGGCTACCGAGTCGATATATTGCCACAGGCAGCCGGTCTTATTATCGAAAACGTAGTCCCTGTTATCGATCGACCATAACGTATTATTGGTATTGGACGAGATTTTGAGGGATGCAGGTTCGTGAGTGAACAATACGGGAAAGTTGAGATCGACGTCCGATACGGGAAGGCCGTCTTTCAGCTCATCCCACTCGGGAGGTGGGGGCACTTTGATCCTCGGATAGAGCGTGCGGTCCACGCCGCCGCTGTTTAAAAGGGTGGTTGTATCAAGGTTCCAGGCGCCATAGAGGACGTCACCTGTCATGGCGATACCGAAAAACGCACGGTTGGTAGGCTCCAGTTCATCCCAGTCCGTGCTGCTGCCTACGACCCACCTGTAAATAACGCCGTCGCTGCTGGGCGGAACGTCCGTGTTTATCGCCGCATAAATGATCCTGTTCTGGTCGTATTTAGTATCCGCGATAACATGCACGTTACCGCTCTCCGGAAGCATTTTAAGTATTGTGAATTGGGGCGTCAATGCAGCGAAATCCGTCCACGCCACATAAGCCTGAGGATTTCCCGGCGAGTTGAAGAGGCCCGTGCCTATGAAGACCAGGTCTGTTCCGACCGGACTGACCGGGGGGCATGAAATTGTGTGTGCGGGTATCGGCAATTCAATATTGACGAATGCGCCCGCAATCCAGTTAGAGTTACCCATGTATACTTGTCTTACCCTGTAATCTTCAAGTACGTAGAAGGTTGATTCATCCCTGATTGCGATATCGCGCAGCGTGGATATTCCAGAAAATACTTTTTCCCATGTCTGCCCTTCATCGGGTGTATATATAATAAAGGATGTGGACAGGTCCCCCAGGACCAGGGCAGTGGAGGTGGCCGATTTAGTGTCCACTCGCAGGATCAAGCCATTGTCACTGGTATTATCGCTCAAGACGCGTTCCCATCTATCGCCAAGGGGATCGCTGGTGGAGCGCCAAACGCTGTCAAAATTGTATGGAACAGTAATATTTTCATTTAGAGAGGATAGGTAGAGCACACTGGACTGTGTGGCCGCTGGCGGGGGTTCAAGGGCCGCTGAATCCGACAATTGTGTAATCTCGGTATTTATTAATCCGATCTGGTTCCAGGCCAGTCCGCCATTGGAGCTGTAGGAAAAGGCGGACTCATCCAGAGCGACAGCATTCAATTTGGAGAACGGCCACTGACCCGGTGCCCACGCTGTTCCTCCGATAGTATCATTTTCAGAGCTGGTGCCGCAGTAGGGTACACCATTACTGCCCCAGCCCAGTAAGGCGTTGGCATAGTAGATTGGAGGAATACTCAAACTATTAGTATTCCCGCCTCCTGTGGGTGATTTGAAGCTGTTATAGTCCTGTGAGCTGGTCCAGGTGGCAACACCCGGGCTGGAGGATTGCGCATTGGAGCTTTGGTAGACCGGGACCATCGCAGTGGCCGGGTTAGACGTTGCCTCACCGGCCAGGAGGATGCCGGTTATCTGGCTGCCATTGTAGGCAATCGAATATATACGACGTCCCGGAGATACAACAGGCAGGGGTGTAATTGTGAAGGGTGAACCGAGAAAAAGGGGATTTATGTAAAAAACGCCCGTCCAGGTTTGCCTGCCCATGAGATCTGCGAAAGAGGAGTCAGCTTGGATGCTGGTGAAACAGCCCTGCGATGCCGGGTTCTGTCCGTTAAAATCGGACGGCAATGCAAGGTCTGTGCCGATCACCTTTCCCACAAGGACAGTGGCGAAGATGGTACCTGTGCCCCATGTTGTCATATTGGTGTTGGTGTCCCGCTGACCTAAGTAGAGACGGGCAACGCTGGATACCTTATCACAGGAGATGACGGCCAGCGTCGAGTCGGTAAGGTAGTTAGGAGAAAATTTAAGGGATGTTACTGCGCCCGGTAAAGTACCCTGCGTAAGCCATCCGCCAAGTGTGCCGTATTTGAGGTTTAATACCTGACCGGAGTTGGTTTCGGTACGTGTGCCGATAGCGATATCGCGGAATCCGTTACCGTATTGATTGGATATGCTTATGCAGCTTATCCATTCGTTAGCACCAAGGCTGCTGAGTCCGGAACTTTGCCAGTTATTTCCTCCATCGATGGATATATATACCCGCTGGGGCCCTGCTGGCCCGGGGGGCGTGGGCGAGGAATCAGTGACGGCCACGACAAACTTCGTATCGTCCGGGGCTAAGGCAACCGACCAGACCGGTAAAAGGGCCCCGGCAGCGGCAAGGCTGGGGCTTATATCGGTGAAGCTGTAACCCCCGTTGATGGAGCGGAAAAGCGTTTGATTTTCCGTGTCGGCGCAATAAATTACCCCCTGGCCAAGGGCCATGGAGTTGATCTCACTACCCCTTCGGATTACGTTATCGGGGCCTTCAGCCGGCGTTGTCACAACGGTCCAGGTTAGCGTCCTGGTGGTTGAGCCGGCTGCATTAGCGGCAGGACAGAACGAACATACATCTAAAATGCTCAATACCAGCAGAAGAAAAATAGCGAATATGCGGTATACATTATACATAGGACTTTAGTCCCTGGTACTAGAGCAGCTCGGTTTTTGGCAGGGATTCATTTATATCAGGCTTAGTCGAAATCTACCATAAACAATGCGATATTTGCAAAATGCGGAATCGCATGCTAGATTAAGCTAAATGAATCTGGAATGCAGTGAAAACACAGGCCAGGCCATAGCTACTATTCAGTTGTTCCAACATCGGGCGCCGGCGGTTGTTTTTGAAGCAAGATGGGATCATTATGAGCATGCTATGCATTTATATATGCGGGGAAAGAAATGATTGAGATATTAGAAGCTTCTCAAACGGCAACCCATGATCCCAAGGTGCTGCACCTGATTAACGATATGATTGACGGCCGTATTGAGGAGATACGGCCGGTTATCGATTTTACCAAGCAGTCCGGAGCAGTATATCCGCAGGTTGAAGCGATGCTGGGCAAGACCGCAGAAGAGGTTATTAAAATACTGGACAGCCTGGTGGAAGAGCGCATACTGGAAGGGCGCTTCTATGACCGCCTGATCTTCTGCCCTGTATGCAATTCCATGAATTTGAGGCCCAGCCTGAGGTGCCCTAAATGCGGGTCCGGCAATGTTGCCAAGGGACGGATCCTGGAGCACTTTGCCTGCGGTAAGAATGGGTTGGAGCAGGAGTTTATCGCAGGCGGAAAATACATATGTCCCCACTGCAAAAAGCCGCTTAAGTTCCTGGGCACGGATTACCGCAGCCTGGGCGTGAATTACAAGTGCCAGAGCTGTGGCGGCCTGTCCACCGATATCACCATGAAATGGCAATGCCTCAAATGCTCCATCTTCTTCTCTGATGAAGAAGCTAAAGTCCAGACCATTAACTCTTACATTTTGAACGAGCAGAGCAGGAACTGGCTTACATTCGATATGGGCTTCAAGTCAAAGTTTATCACCTACCTGGAGCAGCAAGGCTACAATGTATTTGAAAAGGCCAGGGTGAACAGCGGCTCCGGGTCGGGGGTGACACACGTGATGGACATGCTGGCCGAGCGTGATGATGGGTTCCTCACGTTCGTACTGGGCATCGGTATAGCTATCGGACACGACTCGGAAAATATCGGCCTCGAGGACGTTTTCAGATTCGATAATAAGGCCTACGACCTGGGTATTCACGATAAGATACTTCTGGCCATGCCCGGTCTAAATAGCGAAGCCAGGCAATTTGCCCAGAGGCAGCGTATCAAGTCGTTCAATGCCGAAGAATTGGAGACATTTTTGAAGGGTACAGGCGACAACCTGCCGGCCAAAGTTGAAAAAAAACCCTTCAAATTTGAAAACCGTAAACAGTTGCTGAAATACCTGCATGGACAGGGCTACAGGACGGAGGAAAAAGCCAAAATACGCGGCCGCTCGGGCGCCGAATACACTATGGATATTATCGCGTATTACGATGACGGCCTGTTTACGCACACTATATCTATCGGTATATTAACCGATCCCAAAGGAGTCGGGCTGGAGGCGGTATCAGCCTATGATACCAAGGCTTACGATATCGGCATTCACGATAAGATATTGCTGGCATCGCCGGGCCTGGCCAGAGAAGCCCAGCAATTTGCCGAACAACAGAAGATAAAGATTATAAATGTAGAGGACGCGGCAACTTTAGCATGATATTTATAGTCATTAAGAGAGGCTACGATGCCATCTGATTCCAACGAAGCAAAGGCCCGGGCCAATACGCGTAGCGGACCGGGTAAGCCTGGGATTGCCAGGCTCAATGTCCAGGCGGACGTTCCCATGCCGGAGGCACTACAGCTTGTGCCGGAGGATATAGCCAGGAAATATAATGTACTGCCGCAATCCCTGGACGGGAACACGCTGCGTGTTTACATGGCCAATCCCAGTGATATTCTCACCATAGAGAACCTCTCGATTTATACCAAAAAAAGGATTGAGCCGATACCTGCCACAGAGGCAGATATCAAAGAAGCCATCGATTACAACTACAAAACGCTTAAGGACGGCGGCAGGGGTGGCGACCGGACTTCTGCAGGCCAGGCAGCGGCTGATGTCAGCCTTGCTGATGAAGCATCCGATACGCCTATAGCACGCCAACTCGATAGGCTGCTGGAGGAAGGTGTCAAGGCACGCGCCTCGGACATACATATCGAGCCGGATGAAATAAGAGTGCGGGTCCGTTACAGGATCGACGGCATTTTACATGAGGTTGCCTCATTGCCGCTGAGCGTGCACACGGCTTTGATTTCACGCATCAAGATCCTTTCGGATATGAATATTGCCGACCACCGCCGGCCGCAGGACGGCCAGTTCTCGTTTGAAGCGGGCGGCAAGCGCATCGATGTTCGCGTGGCTACCATTAACACCGTTAATGGGGAGATGGGTGTGCTTCGGTTGCTGGACAAGTCCATGGCGGCGCTGGCCCTGCCGCAGATAGGCTTCCTCAGGGAAAGCCAGGAACAATACGAGAAGATGTTGATGATGCCCTATGGCATGGTCTTGATTAGCGGGCCGACCGGCGCCGGAAAGACTACGACGCTATATGCGGCCGTCAACTCACTTGACAGCGTAGGGAAAAACATCATAACCATCGAAGACCCTGTCGAGTACAGATTCGAAAACATTAACCAGATACAAGTCAATATCAAAGCCGGCCTGACCTTTGCCGGAGGGTTACGCTCTATCGTCAGGCTGGACCCGGATGTGATCCTGGTGGGCGAGATACGTGACAGCGAGACTGCGCAAATCGCCGTGCAGTCGGCGCTTACCGGGCATCTGGTACTTTCTTCGGTGCACGCTAATGAGACTGTGGGTGTGCTATTCCGGTTGATCGACCTGGGGGTTGAGCCGTTCCTGATCAGCTCCGCTCTGGTAGGCATAGTGGCCCAGCGGATGGTGAGGCGTGTTTGTCCTCACTGTGCGCGCAAGGTTACTGTGCCCCTGGTCGAGCAAATAGCCTATGAGAAGGAAATGGGGGAGAGCAGGACCGAGTTTATGTATGGTGCAGGCTGCAAGGAATGCGTTTACTCCGGCTACCTGGGGCGGACTGCCATATTCGAGATTTTGACCATGACCGATGAGCTGCGCCGTATGATAGTTGCGGGCGCCGGCAACCAGGATATCCATGCTACCGCCTTGAGTCAAGGCCTGGTTACCATTGCCAAAGACGGCATGATGAAGGCCAAGGCAGGGATCACCACGCCCTATGAGGTCCTCAGGAACGCTTTCGCTATCTCTTAGTGTTTCCGGATAATAGCTATGGAATACGAATACGTCGGATATACTGTAGACCGCAGGGTTGTTAAGGGCAGGATAACAGCCGATAGTGAAAAGAGCGCCGGTGACGCACTTTTACGCGATGGCTATCAGATACTCAATGTAAAGCCCATCACCCCTTTCCTGACCGGGATCCCTTCTTTCATGAAGCCGAAAGTCAAAGGGGAAGATGTCGTGATGTTTTCCAGGCAATTAGCCCTGCTTCTGGAGTCCGGTGTTGGGATCGTGCAAAGCCTTGACCTGTTGCGTGCGCAGTCGGTAAATAAGAATTTTTCCGCCATGCTGGGCACTGTTGTGACCGACCTGCGCGCCGGATTGCCCTTATCGGTTGCCCTCGAAAAACATCCGGGGGCTTTTTCCAAGATGTTTTGTAAAATTATTGCAGTCGGAGAACAGACGGGCCAATTGGAGAGTGTGCTGAGGAACCTCGCCAGCTACTCCGAGCAGGCTACCACGGCTATCAGGAAGGTCAAGCAGGCCACAACTTATCCCGCCGTCGTGCTGGTACTGGCGATTCTGGTGGCCATACTCATGGTCACGTTTATTTTGCCTCCGATCCTGGCAGTATTTAAAAATCTGGGCGGCCACCTGCCCCTCGTAACAGAGATACTAATATGGTCGATTACATTTGCCACAAACTACGGTATATATATATTTATAGCCATTGGCATAGCGTTGGTAATCGGCTATCTGTACTTCCGGACGCCGGAGGGAGCCTACCAGAGGGATGCCATTTTACTAAGGCTGCCGGTCCTGGGAAGGCTCATTCTGCTTAACACCCTTTCACGTATCTGCCGCAGCATAACGTTGTTATTCAGGTCGGGCCTGCCGCTGCCGGATATATTGACATTGACCTCGGATTCTGCCGGCAACAGGGTCATTGCCAAGGCCCTGACTGAGGTGGAGCAGGATATCATCAAAGGCGAGGCGCTGGCTGCGGCGATGAGAAGCAGGCCTGTTTTTCTACCGCTCATGGTCGAGATGACTAGGGTCGGGGAGGAGACAGGTAATCTTGACAGCACGTTGACAGTGGTCGCTGACAGCTTTGAAATTGAGGCGTCGGACAAGCTGCAGACACTGCTGGGCCTGATCGAGCCTGCTATGACCGTAGCTATCGGGCTTGTGGTCGGGTTCCTGGCCTTATCTATTTTCGTGCCTATCTATTCAGCCGTCAGCGTGGTTGGGGGTGGAGGCTAATCATGCGGCACTTAAGCGCAGGCGGTGAGCGGGGCGTGAGTTTGACGGAAGCGCTGGTAGCTGTCGCTATTCTTGGCTTCGTGGGTGTCACCCTGGTTGCGGGTATATATACAACTATCCAGGGCAATACTATCGCCCGTATTAATATGTCGGCGGAAAGCCTGGCGCGCTATGAGCTTGAGTATGTTAAGTCTGTCAGCGACAACTGGACCAATATCACTAAGGCGACAGTGCCATGGCACTATACGCTGCCGGGAGGGCCCTACCCTGCCTGGGATTCGTCCCATAACAGCCTTCCCTCCGGTTACACGGGCTACACCATCACCGTAAATGGGAATGTTCTCGGTGGCTCGTATGATACCAATATTCAGCAGGTTACCGCTACCGTGACATACAACAGCAAGCAAGAGGCGCAGATAGCTGAATACATTCCTTAGCTTAACATAAAATGATTATTTATAAAAAGGGCAAAGCAGGCGCTAATTGTAGCGCGGGTTTTACGCTGATTGAACTCATAGTCACCTTATCGATTATGGGTGCGGTAAGCGCCATTATGGCGATGACATTCAGCGAGGCTACCAAGCTGACGAGCTCTGATATGGCGCAGGCTATAGTGCTGGCGCAGGTGCACCAGGCTGGAGAATCGATAGCCAAAGATGTTGCCAGCGCTGACAATATTACGGCCGGCTCAACGGGCACCTGGACATGTTCGATGGTCTGCTATCAATGGAACGGGACCGCATTTGTGACCCAAAACATAACCTATACGATAAGCAACGGGCAATTGCTGCGCAACGGGGTAATCATTGCGCAGTATATCGTAAATCCTGGCACCGACACACTGTTTACCCAGGTCACTCCAACTGCTACTGAGAACAATACGTACATATTGAGTATCAAGGCGGTTAAAAATAACGCCAGCTTCAGCAAGGCCTTGAAGATCTACCAGAGGATACCGTGATAGTCAAGTGCATTATGATGGTTAAAAGGTTTCTGAGAAAAACCGGCCGTAAAGAGCCCGGTACGATATTGCCTCTGGCATTGGTATTAATGATGGCTGCCATCTTTATAATTACGCCAGCACTGGGGTTCATGTATTCACTCCTGACCATTAACTCCAACGCCCAGCAGGACGTAGCGGCCTACTATGCGGCGGACGCAGGCGTATCTGCAGCTTACTGGTATTTCCAAAAGAACTCGGGTCCCCCTTTTTTCCCCTATGCAGTCGGCCCTGTAAACGGAATGACAGTGAGTGTCACACAGCTGGCGCATACATCGGCCAGTGATAACTCATCCGACAACTATACCATTCAGTCGATTGCGCTGGTGGGCAGCAAACCTAGGGCAACGGTGGTCGCCCTGATCCAAGTTCCGGCGCCCGGCAATAATATATTTAACCAGGCAGTCGCCAGCCTGAATGGCAACGTCACTGTTCAAAGCAGCGGACACATAATATCCGATGGAAGACAGGCAGGTAACTATGGCAATATCTATGCCAACGGTAATATAAGTGTAACGCCAAGCTCAGCGGTGGGGGGGACTTGCTGTTCCGCCTGCAATTCCTGCGGTTCGGGCACTGCTGCTCAGGGCCTGGCATCTGCAACCGGATCAGTAACGGTAAGCAACTGTAATACGGGAACATGTGTCGGCAGTGCGGTAAGCGGCGCTCCGTCCGTCTCATACACCGTTAACGTGCAGAATTTTATTAACCAGGCCAGCGCCGGCACGCATTATGCCAGTAATCCGGTTCCAAGTTACGGGACTTTTACGTTCCCGGGCCCGGCCTATATAACCGGCGATCTGACCATAGCGGGCAGCGTTACCGTTAATTTGACCGGCACTGTGTATTGCACCGGCAACCTCACCATAGGAGGCAGCGGCCAGGTGAAAGGGGCATATACCATGGTATGTGGGGGAAACCTAAGCGTAGCCGGAGGCTCCACTGCTCTGCTTGCAGCAGGGTCTATACCTTTTATAATCTGCCAGGGCACTACGGTTACTGTCAGCGGCAGCGCATGTATAGCCGCGGTTATATATGCGCCCAATGCAGCGGCAACTCTGAGCGGCGGTGTTCCTACACCTCCGGGCTATAACGTTTACGGTGCGGTAATTGCCAAAAGCGTAACGGTATCCAGTATGACAATAGAATACATGAGCGGCATCCATTCTGAGACCCAGATACCCGGCGCGGGCCTGGGAGGAGCCCCCGTTTTAATCGGCTATAACTACCGGTGAGGTTCGCTATTTGTAAAATAATGGGACGGGTTAAAACGGATTCATTTAATGTATAATATGCGCAAAAGGCTGGTAGGAATAAATAGAATTGCGTCCGCCCGCTGATTCTTCTAAAAGCGCCGTCCGTAGCCTGTTGCAAAGGCTACCCCGCTTGAGCACGTCCGTCTGGTTGATTATCATAGGGGCACTATTTCTTATAGCCATCGTCCCTATTGCGCTATCCTATTCGGACGAATTCTACAGGCAAAGCGCCTTAACTAACCGCCTGACTGAATTGAGCACCCAATACAATGTCCTGCAGGGCCAATTAACTGCTCAGACGTCTGTAGATAGCGAAATAAACAAACTAAACTCCGATATCGCCGCTGAAAGGGCGATCTATGGTAATGCCTGCGACAGCATAGAAACGGCGCAGAAATTGATCAATCTGGCCTGGCAGTATGATATTACCATCACTTCCATGACTGTCTCATCGAGCACGACCCAAATACAGGGGACAGACTATCCGGTGACAATATATGTCGTAAGCATGAACGGCTGGGTCCAGAATTTTCTTAATTTCATAAGGGGCCTGAATGATGTGTTGCCGTCCAGCTTATGTACCGATATAAGCATGCAGCCTGCCCAGGCCCAGGGGCTCCCTGACCAGGCCACTATTACGGTAACAGTGTATTGTACTAATCAATGAGAACAGCCGATAAATGTTAACTCTAAATATAGAAGATGACTCTGTAAGGATAACCCGTTTTAGCGGCAAACGGGTCTTAACTGCCGTTGAAGGAAGCTTGACGGCAGGCTGGGTGCAGAACGGGGTCGTCATTGATAAAGAGTCAGTCAGCCGGGAAATGACCAGCCTTCTGACCTCCAATAATATCCGGGAGAGGGAAGCTATAGCCTGTGTAAGCGGGGTCCACTCAATTTACAGAGTAGTTTACGTGCCCAAGCTCGAAAGGGGTTTGCTGGCTGAAGCCGCCGGGAAAGAGATGGAACGCGTAAGTCCCGTCCCTCTGGAAACCCTGTATACATCCTGGCAGGAAGTTAAAATATCGGGTATCGAATCAGCATTGTGCCTGCTGGGTTTGCCGCACGAAAATGTTGATTCAGTGATGGAAACTGTCAAGTTGTGCGGTATTAAGCTAAAATCTCTGGAGCTTAAGCCGCTGGCCATCGATCGTGTGGTGGATGAACAGACCGCCGTTGTGGTCAATGTGCAGGTAAACGGCTTCGATATCAGCGTGCTGGACTCGGGAATACCGGAATTGATGCGCAGCCTGACTTTCCCTCAGGCGGATATGAAAGAGCCCGATAAGACATCCATGATCCACGATGAGATAGTCAAGACGGTCAATTTTTATAATTCCAGCCATGCCGGAAGACAATTGGATAATAATGTTAATTGCTTCTTAAGCGGCGACCTACGCGACAGCCTCGTACAGGCAATTACGTACAATGTAAAACCCCTTCCTGCCAACCTCATTTATCCAGCAGGGGTCGATGAGGGCAGGTTTGCAGCCAACAGCGGGATGGCTTTGAAGGGAACACCCGGCGCAGCCAGGCTTATGAAAGTTAACATCGATGTCCTGCCCCGGCTGGCGGCTAAACCGGCGGCCATGTCCAGCACCCTTCCGCTTTACGCTCTGGCCGCTGCCTCAGTGATATTTATTGCTACTTATATACTTTACAACTCGGAGGCCTCACAGAATTTGAGCCTTCAAATGCTTGTCAATGAGAAAACAAAGCAGGTTGTGGATGTGCAAAGAAGTGTTAAAGAGCAGGGCGACAAAGCCACTCAACTGCGTAACCAGTCCCAGCAAACGCTTAATGCCTTAAAAGCTCCATTGGACTATCTGGCGCAGCAGAGGGCTTTCATCAACAGGGACTGGGGCAACCTGATAGCTCCGCTTCCGGGATATATGTATTTGACGTCGATCCATGATGATGGCAAAACAATAACGATTCAGGGCACAGCTCCTAACGGGGATATGGTCCTGGACTACGCCCGCAACCTTCAGCAGAATGGTAATTATAAGCTGGTAAATGTGAATTCTATAACCAGCACATCCTACAATCAAGCCCAGTTTGAGATCGCCTTAACGCCGGACAGGTAAAGAGCCCGGGTCGCAAAGAGATAAAAAGGCTATAGATGAACATCCAGGATTTAATAAAGCTGGCAAAAGATAAAAGGGGCTCCGACCTCCATCTGGTAGCAGGCGTACCTCCCATGTTGAGAATCGACGGCGAGCTAAAGCCGTTCCCGGAGTTCGGGGTCATGCTGGGTGAGGATATCGAGCGTCTCTTCCACCAGGTCTCCAATACACATCTGAGGGATTTGCTAAAAAGCGAACTGGAAGTTGATTTTGCTCACGAGCTTCCCGGAGGCGGGCGGGGACGCTGTAACGCCTGCTGGCAGCAGGGCTCGATCAGTTTGGCTATACGTATTTTATCAGACCACATACCTTCGGTGGAGGAGATCGGCCTGCCGGATATTACCAAGGAGTTGATAACACGTCCCAGGGGGCTGATCCTGGTTACCGGTCCCACCGGTTCAGGCAAAAGCACGACTATAGCGGCCATGCTCAATCACCTGAATAATAATCTTCAGAGGTACGTGGTCACCATCGAAGACCCTATCGAATACGTCTACCCCGGTTTGAAGTGCGCCTTTTCACAGAGGGAGCTAGACCAGGATACTCATTCATTTGTTAATGCCTTAAAGTATGTATTGAGGCAGGACCCGGATGTGATTCTGGTAGGCGAAATGAGAGACCTGGAGACGGCTTCCGCTGTTTTAACGGTTGCCGAAACGGGCCACCTGGTGTTGTCCACCGGGCATGCTCCGAGCGCAGCACAATCCGTTGAAAGGATCGTGGACCTCTTTCCCCCTCATGAAAGGCAGATGGCGCAGTCGAGGCTGGCATCAACCTTGATAGCCGTATTCTGCCAGGTTCTGGTGCCTCGCGTAGGCGGTGGACGTGTAGCGGCTGTTGAAATCATGCTGGCCAACGCGGCGGTCAAGAACCTTATAAGGGATGGGAAACCGTTCCTGATTCCCAACACCATCCGCACCAGCTCCAACCTGGGGATGAGGACGCTGGATGATGCATTGGTAGACCTCTTCAGGAAAAATGTAATATCAAAGGAATCGGTGTACGCCTTCTGTCAGGATGCGGACGATGTAAACAAAATATTAAGGTCGGAAAGTTCTATTAGATAAATCTCTCCGGACCCGGGACAATAAAAAAGAGCGTGGATTTAATCCACGCTCTTTTTATGTCAGCATTACGTTAATAAATCGTTATCACGGATAAGTTGTCTGGGTCACCTTGCCGGTTGTCTGGTCGATGCTATAAGTTCCATGCGCCGTTCCCAGGAAATAGGGGGAGAGTGCCGCCTGGTTGGCCGGGATAGCACCGGTATTGTCATACATGTAAGCCGAGACTGCAGTCTGTACATTTGCCAGCTCGGTCGCTGCAGCCTGCGTCTTGCCACTGCTCATATACTTGGTGACATTCAGTATTACCACGGCAGCGAGCACACCCAGGATGGAAATGACCACCAACAACTCAATTAGCGTAAAACCCTTTTGTGCCGTCTTAAGAAATTTCATAATTAACCTCCTTAGTTAGCTGCTCAACCAGCCGGATCGACCTGACCGGCTAAGTTAGTCTTTGTGCTTATTTCTGTCCTACGATGCAATTATACTTCCCACGATCGTAAAGTAAATAGCCAATTGGTCACATTTTCGTAGTACTAAGGTCACATTTTTGATACTTTAAAGTTGTCGCAGGCATAGTATAATAAGTGAAAATCTGCGTATGTAACATTACAGGTGCTAATGAATTCAACCGGCAACCAAAACAGCAAATTGCACGGCAATCTGGAGAAAGCCATCGAGTGTGTCTGGCTGCTGACGATTTTCCTGGTCCCCCTCGCCTATGATCCCTTCTGCCTCAACCCCTACTATTTTGTTAAATCGCTCACCCTGGTTTTCCTGGTATGTATCTTGACGGGTCTTGTACTGGCCCAGTGGCTGCTCCGGAAGCCTGAAATTAGCTGGAGGGAGTTATCTGATTGGATAAAAAGATCACCGCTACAGACGGCCGTAGTGATTTTTGGTTTGATATGGATAGTATCGACAGTATGTTCCGTTATGCCTTATAAGAGCCTATGGGGTAACCTGGCGGGGAGCGTAGGACTTCTTCCCAATATAGCATGGATAATCTTTTTCCTGATCCTGTCACAAAAAATTGGATCGCTTAAACAGGTCTACCGCGCTCTCTTTGCGCTGGTTATTGCCTCAGCCATAATTTGTTTGATCGGCATTGTGCAGTTTTTCTTTGCTCCCTGGTTGTTGTTGGATGGCAGGGTCGTTTCGATTGACGGCAACCCGCTTTCTTTGAGTGGATTCATAGCTATGATTTTGCCGGTTACGCTCGCTTTGATCATGCTCACCTGGTACGCGCCATTGTCCAGGACCCGCAAGTGGGCCGGGTTTATCGGACTGCTGGCGGTATTTGTCCTGCAGATGGGTTGCCTGGCGCTGGCGCAATATTCCATCACCCTGCTGGTATTCATAATAGGGATTTTCGCTTTCTTCGCACTGGTTGGAATTTTCCTGCAGAGAAAGGTAACTCTAAGGCTCAGCATTATTACCCTGGTCCTGATCGGCATTATTGCATCCGTGCTGATGGGGCAGATGCTGATCCCGCAAAACGGAGTCTCTCCCGGCCAGAGCCGCAATCCAAACGCCACAGTTGCAGAGCAGGTCGGGTTGATAACATTACCTGTCCGTCTGCAGACCTGGCAGTGCGCCCTTGATGTGATCGTGCAATCGCCTGAAATACCATATTTGCAGGATAATCTGCACAGTTTGCGACGCTTCATCGGGTATGGCCCCGAGACTTTCATAGCCATGTCCCAGACCAGATTTCCTCCGGCATGGAAAGCCAGGTATACATTCGGGTCACTGGTGATTGCTCAGCCTGAAAACCACTATCTATATCTGGCCGTTACCCTGGGGATCCTTGGATTGCTGTCGTTCCTGGTTATACTCGGCATATTTTTCTATAGAGGCTTTAAATATTTGCTGCGCAGCAGTGAGAGGCACTCAATCATGCTCATGTCGGCTTTCATTGCGGCTATTTTGCAATATTGTATCCATGTATTTTTCGATCCTTCTGTGATCACGCCGGAGCTGGTATTCTGGCTAGTTTTGGCCCTGGCTGTAGCTTTGATCAAAATTGACAACACCGGCGGGATTACACTGCCCGTAAAGCCCACTGGAACAGGAGATGAAGGGTATAAACGCGAAAACGCAGGCACCGGGCCGGTCAGGAAGTTCACGGCAGCGGCTGTATTCGTGATATTTATTGTTATCGGAGCAGGGCTTACGGTCGATCCTTTGCGGGCCAATACCTATATTGAAAGCGGCCTCAGGCTCTATAATAGTGATAAGGCGGCTGCCATGGCTATGTATAGTGAGGCAGCCAGGATCGAACCTCAGCAGTCGTACTATCATAACTTTCTTGGCAACATTGCTTACATGTCTGCTCAGGAGAGCAAGGATCCTCAGGAGAAATCAAAACTGCTTGCGCTGAGCGAGTCGGCTTATAAGGAAGCCATCCGTGTAGATCCGGCCATGGCTATCTGGTATTACCGGCTGGCAGATGTGGACGTCTACTGGGCTCTGAACGGTGACAAAGCTAAATTCGACGATGCCCTCAGACTCTATGAAAAAGCTGACGGCATATTCTCGGCAAATCCGGTAATCCTGAATAAATGGGCCCTGGCTCTCATCTTCAAAGGTGATTATCAGGCAGCGGGACAGAAACTGGCCGACTCGGCCAGGAGCGATCCGCTGTGGATACAGACCTCATTTTTCCAGGGATTGCTGCAAAAATATAAAGGTGATAACGGGTCGGCGGCCGATTCTCTTATAGAGCCGGTCAAGGATGCTGGAGATGTGAGCTTCTATATCAATTTTTGCAGCGTACTGACTATTTACAGGGCGGATGAAATACAACCGGTAATCGACGCTTTGAAATCCCGCCTTGATACTGACGGAAGTGATTGGAAGGGATATATGTTGCTGGGTATTTCCGACGTCTATGGGGAGGACTACCAGGATTCTGTGCAGGCATTCAGAAAATCGGCTGAACTGGTGCCAGACGAGGACATAACGCTGGTGGCAGGTGTAGTTAATGCCATGTTGAGTAATCAGAGCACGTATCAAGCCGATAGACAGCAAATCGTCGATGGCTTGATGGATAGAGAATCAAAAATAAACAAAAGTAATTAAATCAATTGGAAATTGTTTTAGCGTTTATTTTTTTCCTGATCGGCATCAGCTTCGGCAGTTTTTTCAATGTGGTCGCAGACCGTGTGCCGCAGCGCAAGTCGATTGTATCTCCTCCGTCCCATTGTTTCCAGTGCGGGCGTGCGCTTAAATCAAAAGACCTGGTACCTGTTTTCAGCTACATCATTTTAAAAGGCAGGTGCCGTTACTGCGGCGCCGGCATTCCGTTGAGGTCGATGCTGGTGGAGCTAACCACAGGCCTGCTATTTGTGCTTGCATGGGCTGTGCTGGGACCGCACTGGCAATTACTGGTTGTAGTCACATATATGTCTATTTTGATAATACTTTCTATTACGGACCTGGAAAGCGGTTTTTTCCCCGGAGCGATTCTCTACTCTGCCGTCATCCTTGCGCTCGCAATCACACTGGTTAAAACCTTTACAGGTTTGACTCCCGATATCATCAGTGCGGTGATAGGGTTTGCCGTGGGCTTCGGTTTTTTCTTTCTGATCTGGTGCATTGCCAGGCTGTTTAAAAAAGAAATTATTGGGTTCGGAGATGTTGTATTGGGTGGGTTAATCGGCATTATGACGGGTTTCCCGCTGGTCATAGCTGCCATATATCTCGCGGTTCTGGGAGGCGGCCTGACTGCTATCGTCCTGGTTATATTTAAGATCAGAAAACTGACGGAGCCCATCTCATTCGGACTATTTCTGGCAATGGGTGCGACCGTTACTCTTTTGTGGGGCGGCGAGATATCAAAATTAATATCTTTACTGGTAAATTGAGCACGGTAAAAATTAGTTAAACTTTTATAAAATATATTCGGTTGAACGTGGAGGGGGTATTGACATATATGCGTTTATGTGCTAATTTTGAAAATGTCCCAAGTAATCAAAGTTGGAACGGGGAGGCAGAGGACCCTAGCACGAGGTAGGCGAAGGCCGAATAGTGTAAGGGGGGAAGATGAGGAACCGGGATACTGAGGTTACTTGGGGCTTTTTTTATTCCAAAATAGCCAGGAATGGCAAGTTACGGTATTTCCCTCTTACATCCAGGCCGTAGCCCACAACAAATTCATCGGGTATCTCGAATCCGATATACTCGAGGTGTACATCGATCAGGCGCCTGACTCTCTTATCCAACAACGTGCACACTTTCAAGCTAGCCGGCTTGCGTGTTGCAAGATAGTTGAGGACATAATTTAAGGTCATCCCCGTATCGATTATATCTTCCACCATTAGCACGTGCTTGCCCTTGATGTCGATGTCCAGGTCTTTGGTTATTTTGATGAGGGAATCCGACTTGCCCTGTGGAGTCGATATTGCCATGAAATCGCATTCAAGAGGAATAGATATATTCTGCATCAGGTCCGACATAAAGCATATGACCCCTTTGAGGATGCCTATAAGGATAAGGTCTTTTCCCTGGTAGTCTTTGGATATCTGTTTGGCCAGCGACCTGACTCGCCTGTCGATCTGGGTCTTATTGAATAAGTATTTTTGCACCCCGTTCATCTTATTCTCGCCCAGCGGTATAAAATCGTATTTAACAAACAGCTTCAGATAGTCGGCTTTATTGAGCAATTTTACGTTGACATCGGGGTATAATTCCTTGAGTTGGCGCAGCTTGCGATTCTTTTCAGTGATCAGGCTTTGCCTCGAAGTGGTCAACTCAATGTATAAATTTATCTCGGGTAGATAGAAATCCGGGGTAAACATTTCGCTGATCCGTTTGTCTTTCCAGGATAATGGGAATGAACGTGGTTCATAGAGCCATTCCACCTGGTAAAAATCCAGCAGTCTGGCAAACTCTTCTTCGCTGGGGTGGCTGAAACTGGTCGGACGGACCGGCTTCAAAGGAAGGTGAGAGAAACTGGTAAGTTTCTTTTGTTGGGTGACATTGGTCTCATGATGCGTATTCAGATATTGGGAAAGTTCATTTTTCTCGAGCGTCAATGCAATGATATTGGCTACCGTGGCCAAGAAATCTTTCTCATGAGGTTTAAAGTGCTTCTTCTCACGGGTATAGGTCCTTATCTCCCCGGTTATCTCCTCTTTCTGGAAAATTGGTGCACCCAGCAGGGACTTAAGGTTTTCCTTGGCTGCTTGTTCGGGGAATTGGGTACGTTTATCGGCGATAATGTCTTCAACGGTGACAGTCTTGCCTTCCAGTATCTCCGGGTAACTCTTGCGGGCGTTTAATGCTCCTTTACGCAAGTAGATGTCGCTCAACCCGAAAGCACCGATGATGTCAAGATATTCACGCTGGGGATTAAGCAGCATAATAGCGCAGCCCGACGCCTGCAGCGCCCGTGCAGCGCTGGCTGCAACCAATCCCATTATTTTTTTAAAAGGTAAATCGCTGTTGATTACTTTAGCTATTTGTTTGAATGCAAGCGAATAGCGATTTTCAGTGGCATCCATACCTCTTCCACCCCTTGGTCCTAATGTAACATATCATCCGCATTTAGTATAGCCGCAACTAGGGCAAATATGGCAGCCTTCTTGATATATAAGTAGATTCCCACAATCGGGGCATTGACCGGTAGAGCTTCCCGTAGACTGGCTGGCCTGTTTTACAAGACCAATGTCTTCATCCTTTTTCATGTATTTTTCCAGGACGCTGCCGATAGCATCTGCGCACGATAATATTGCCCGGCCATGCTCCCAGGAAACGGAAGGGCACCTTATGGCCCTTAGCTGCTTGATGACTGAGCTGACATCGATGCCCGATCTGAAAATGAGTGAAATAAGCCTGCTGGTGGCTTCGAGTTGGGCAGAAGCACAGCCTCCGGCCTTGCCCAGGCTGGAAAAAACTTCACATATTCCCTTGTCATCAAAATTGACAGTAACATAAATGTAGCCGCAACCGGTGGTTACACGCTCAGTTATACCCCTTGTGATCTTGGGTCTCTGCCGCGGCGATAGCCTGGCTTCTGACTCGGCTTCTCCCTTCGTATCTTTTTCCTTTTCTTTAACCGTTTCCTTACGGCCTGTGTTCAATACCTGGCTATCGCGGCTCCTGTCCCGGTAGATTGTGATGCCTTTCAAACCTAGCTTGTAAGCCATCAAATAAACGTTTTTCACATCTTCTATGGAAGCCTCATGAGGCAAGTTAACCGTCTTAGAAACGGCGCTGTCAGTATATTTCTGGAAAGCCGCCTGGATTTTCACATGCCATTCAGGCGAGATATCGTGCGATGTTACAAAAACGGCCTTGACCGGGTCGGGCACCGATGGATTTTCATTTAATCCCGCCCCTTCAGCCAGCTTTTTCATAAGCTCGGCCGAATAAAAACCACCTTTCCTGGCTGCTTCTTCGAAATAGGGATTGACCTCTATTAAGGTCTGCCCGTCAAGTATGTGGCGGAAGTAACTCAAGGCGAAGATAGGCTCGATACCGCTGGAGCAACCGGCGATGATGCTTAAAGTTCCCGTTGGAGCGATAGTTGTCCTGTTGGCATTCCTCACCTTGGGTCCATTCCCGGTGTCATATATACTGCCGTTGAAAGCAGGGAATGTGCCCCTTGAACGCCCCAGCGATTCGGATTCCTTAGTCGCTTCTTCAGAAATAAAACGCATAACGTTCTCGGCGGTCTCAAGCGCTCTATCCGAGTTATATGGTATCTGTAACTGTATTAACATGTCGGCGAAACCCATTACACCCAGACCTATCTTGCGTGTTTTACGGGTCATCTCTTCGATCTGTTTCAGAGGAAATTTATTAGCTTCGATCACATCATCCAGGAATCTCACGGCCAGCTTGATAACCTCCATGAGCTTTTCGTAGTCTATTTCGCTGTGGTTGTTGACCCGCTTGACCATCCTGGATAAATTGATCGAACCTAGATTGCATGACTCATACGGCAGAAGGGGTTGTTCCCCGCAGGGGTTAGTGCTTTCTATTTTGCCCAGGTTGGGCGTTGAGTTGAATTCATTTATCCTGTCCAGGAAGATTATGCCGGGGTCGCCTGTTCTCCAGGCCATCTCTACAATCTTGCTGAAGACCTCCCTGGCGTTCAGTTTGCTCACGACTTCTTTGTTATGGGGATTGATCAGATCATAGTCGGTATTTTGCTCCACTGCCTTCATAAACTGGTCTGTAATGGCTACAGATATATTGAAATTCGTAAATGCTTTCAGGTCTTCCTTGGATGAGATGAATTCCAGGATATCCGGGTGGTCCACGTTCAATATACCCATGTTGGCGCCGCGGCGCATGCCGCCCTGTTTAATGACGTCTGTTGCAGTATCGAAGGCGCGCATAAAGGATACGGGACCGCTGGCGACGCCTCCCGTAGATCCTACTCTGTCCTTCTTGGGCCGTAGACGTGAGAAGGAAAAGCCCGTCCCTCCTCCGCTTTTATGAATCAGCGCCGTATACTTGACTGCGTCGAAGATCGACTCCATGGTATCATCGATCGGCAGCACGAAGCAGGCCGATAGTTGCCCCAGTTCGCGGCCGGCATTCATGAGAGTGGGCGAATTGGGGAGGAATTCGAGAGAAGTCATGGCATTGTAGAACTTTGCTTCCCAATCGGCGACGCCGGCAGATTTATCGAATACGAGCTCGGCAGAGGCGATATGTCTGCTGACCCGGTGGAACAGCTCTTCGGGAGTTTCAATAACCTTTCCCTGTCCGTCTTTTTGCAGATATCTCTTCTCCAGGACGATAAGTGCGTTTTCAGTAAGCTTCAGTTTACTGGTGGAGGGCGTGCTAACCGGAGAGGCAGGAGGCGCGGGAGGAATGGAAGCAGGGATTTCCACTGTGGCTTTCGGGCTGGTTTTCTCAGCCAGCAACTCATTAACCACGGACTCTATCTGCTCCTTGCCGGGAGGTTGTGGGGCAATTGAAGGTACCAGGTCTTCCATACCGGGGAAAGTGCGTTCCACTTTTTTAGTTTTCGTGTGTTCTTCAATCGACATTCTCTTCTCCAACCTCGAAATTACCTGATCTGTAAGGTTTTCTTGCTGATGCCTGTCTGCTAACCCTAGTGTCTGCATGTATGTGAAGACGGTCTTCGCAATGTAATTGCGCATCGAGTCCGATAGATAGTTCCTGGATTGCTTGTTAACCACGTTGCTGTCTCTTGCTTCTGCGTTTATGCCCTTCGGTTTCTCTGGGGTTTATCAGGGGCAACTGTCCGTCCAGCGGCGCCCCATGTTTGGTCTCGATCAGTGTATCCACTGCCTGCTTTAAAGTGGTGATATCCGAAAACTCATAGTAAACGCTGGCGAACCGGATATATGCGATATGATCGATGTCGGCCAGTTTGCTAACTATGATCTTCCCGATCAGAGAGCTAGGGATCTCGGTCTTGCCGAGGCGATACAGATCGTTCTCGATCGTCTCGACCAGTTTTTCAATTGTCCCGGTCGGCATAGGCCGTTTCTCACAGGCTTTGCGTATGCCCGAAAATAACTTTTCACGGTTGAATTCTTCTCTTCGACCGTCTTTCTTGATTACATAGAGGCCCCTGTTCTGGATCCTCTCATAGGTTGTGAAGCGCTCCTTGCACTTAATACATTCACGACGCCTCCTAATTTCATCCCCAAGGTTTCGTGAATCTATAACCTTAGATTCCAACTCACCGCAAGAAGGGCACTTCATCGTCAAACACTACACTGTGTGGTACGGATGGATACTAACACAAGATATAGTTGGAGTCAATGGCTAAGAATACATAATAAAAGAGGCCGGAGAAATTTCTCCGGCCTCTTTAAGGTCCAGTGCATTAATTAGTGTGCACTATGTTAGCGAGGCATTCTGCTCATATCTGCCTGGCGAGGTGCTCCCGCTTGCGCATTGGGGTAACGCGTGCCTCTCCGCAGGAATGAAGGAACATCAAGGCTGTCTTCGGTTGCTCCACGAAGCAGTCTGCGCAGTTCCACCTCGGTTGGTACCCCGGAACCATATTGGGCTGTAAACCCGGTAGCTATGATCGTAATCTGGACTTCATCCTCAAGCTGAGGATTGAAGACTACGCCGAATATGATGTTGGCGTCAGGATCGACTGATTGGGCAATTACGTCGGCCGCCTCGTTGCATTCGAAGAGCGTGAGGTTGCTGCCGCCGGTTACGTTGAACAGCACGCCCTTGGCGCCGCTGATTGAAACGTCGAGCATCGGGCTTGCCAGGGCTGCTTTGGCTGCTTCGATCGCCCTATTCGAGCCCTTACCATGGCCTACTGACATCCATGCAGGGCCGGAGTTCTTCATGATGGCCCTGATGTCAGCGAAGTCAAGGTTTATCAGGCCGGGGACGGTTACCACTTCGGCAATGGCCTGTACGCCCAGCTTCAATACATCATCTGCCAACCGGAAGGCGTTGTCGACGGTAGTTTTGTTGTCGCAGAGCTCGATTATACGGTCGTTGGGGATGATAACCAGAGTATCTACTTTGTCGCAAAGTTGCAGTATTCCTTCTTCGGCTACTTTCATGCGCCTGGCGCCTTCAAAGGCGAATGGCTTGGTTACGATGGCAATGGTCAGAGCGCCGGAGGACCTGGCAACTTCGGCCACTACGGGGATGCTGCCAGTGCCTGTGCCGCCGCCCATGCCTGCAGTGATGAATACCATGTCAGCGCCGGAGACCACTTCCTGGATTGCTTGACGGCTTTCTTCGGCCGATTTCCTGCCGACATTGTGATCGCCGCCTGCGCCAAGCCCGCGAGTTAGTTTTTCACCGAGTTGGACGCGTACCGGGACCTCTGCCAGTGCTAAGGCCTGCGCATCGGTATTCATGCAAATGAATTCTACGCCCTTGATACCTTCGCGGACCATGCGGGTGATAGCATTTGAACCTCCGCCGCCGCAGCCTATGGCTTTGATCTTAGCCGGTGCTGTTGAGAACATTGATTTCGACATACTTTCTAAAACCTCCTGCTATTTCAAAAATAATTGTTACTAGGCACTAAAGAATTTCTTGAGCATGCCCATGACGTTGCTTACCTGGCTGGTTTTAGCACCGCCCTTCGATTCCCAGGTGGGCTTTCCGCCGGTCTTGATGGCCCAGAGGAGAAGACCCACGCCGGTAGCGTTGGCCGGATCGTGCAGCACATCGGTAATGCCATAGACTCCCATCGGTTCTCCAATCCTGGTCGGGATGCGGATTGTGCCGCGGGCGAGAGCTTCGAGGCCGTTCATCTTGGAACCGCCGCCGGTCATTACCAGTCCGGCCGGCGCCAGCGATGCATAGCTGGTATCCGGCATTTCCAGTAAGATGAGCCTGAGCAGCTCCTCCATGCGGTCACGAAGAATGTTGCAAAGGTCTTTGTAGGAAACGCTGTGTCCGTCTTCCACTGTCAGGGTGGAACCCTCGTCTTTCTGGCCAGTCTCGGGGTAAACATTGCCGTACTTCTTCTTCATCGCTTCTGCGATTTCAAAGGGCAATCCCAGGCCGATAGAGAGGTCGCTGGTAAACTGGTAGCCGGCCACGGGTATTATGGAGGTGTGATAGATGCTGCCGTCCTTAAATACAGCTATGTCAGTGGTCCCTCCTCCGATATCCGCCATAATTACGCCGATCTCTTTCTCTTCCGGCGTAAGTACCGACTCGCCGCTGGCCAGCGGTTCGAGCACCAGGTCGTCGATTTCCACGCCAACGCTGCGAACGCATTTAACCAGGTTCTGCACTGAAGCTGTGGACGCAGTAATGATGTGGGTTTCGACGTCCAGCCTGAACCCATGCATGCCTACCGGGTTCTTGATTTTCTCCTGGGTGTCCAGGCTGTAACCCCTTGGGATCTGGTGCAGGATTTTCCTGTCGTCCGGGATGTTGATATTCTTGGCTGACGACAGAACACGTGACAGATCGTCCTGCCTGACAAGCCGGTCGGTCCTGGGTATGGCCACTACGCCGTGGCTGTTGACCGAACTGATGTGCCTGCCTGTCACTCCGATGTAAGCCGATTCGATCTTTACGCCGCTGGCCTGTTCAGCACGTTTAACCGATTCGGCGACGGAATCTCTCGCTTCATCGACGTTGACGACCATGCCTTTGTGAAGACCGTGGGAAGGTACCTGGCCGACCCCAAGCACCTGCAGGGCACCGCCGGAATCAAGAGTGGCAACAATTGTACAAATCTTAGTTGTGCCCACGTCGATACCGGTGATTAACCTTTTTGTCATTTATCCATGCCTCCTTCGATTTAGTGATTCTTTAACTACTATCTTTCCTGCTGAGTGAGTTAACAAGCGCTATAAGAAGTATAGGATGGCAATAGCGATTATCAGGCTGACGAAAACGATCCCGTCAAAAACCATGCCGCCGAATATTGCCAGGAGTCTCCTGTCTTTATTCAGGATGGTGCCGAATCTGTTTACTGCTATCATTTTCTTTGCCTCCTGCTTCCTTTATATTCTTTGCGCTACGCGAAGCTTGGCGCTCCTGCTGCGCGGGTTTGTTTCTATTTCGGTTTCGGTTGGTGTAATGAGATGCTTGTTTATAAGGCTGAGTTGTTGCTGATGATGACAGCGGCATTCGGGGATGTTGCTCGGACATATACATGACCTGGTTTCTCGTGCCATGAAATTCTTTACTATGCGGTCTTCCAGCGAATGGTAGCTGATGACCGCCAGCCTGCCCCCCGGAGCCAGGCACTTGAGGCTTTGGTCAAGGGCGGACGTAAGATGGTCCAGTTCCCGGTTGACCGCAATGCGCAGGGCCTGGAAAGTCCTGGTAGCCGGATGAATCTTGCTGTAGCGTTCGCCGATTGAGCTGGAAACTATGGCAGCCAGTTCGGCTGTATCCGATATCGGCCTGTGCCTGACGATATTGCTGGCTATCCTGTTGGCATAGGATTCTTCACCATAGATAAATATGAGCTGGGCTAGTTTGGATTCGGGCATTTTGTTGACGATATCGGCGGCCGTCAATTGCTCGTCCGGATTGAACCGCATGTCGAGCGGGCCGCTGCGCTGGAAGCTGAATCCGCGTTCGTCGCTGGACAGTTGCAGGGAAGAAAGGCCCAGGTCGAATAAAATACCGTCTACGGGCATAAAGCCGGTCTCGGTGCAAATATTTTCCAGGTTATAGAAGTTGTCATTAACGATTACGGTGCTTTCGAAGTAGTCATAGAGATTGTGTTGTGCGATGCGGATGGCCTCGGGGTCGGAGTCGATGCCCAGCAACTCGCCGCCGGGCTGGCATTTGGACAAGATAGCTGCTGAATGACCGCCGCCGCCCAGAGTGCAATCGACATAGCGCTTACCCGGACTGACGTCCAACCCCTGGATAACCTCGGATATCAGTACTGGTGTATGGACCATTCGATCTAAAGTAAGGCTCATTTCCTCTCCTCAAGAAAATCCATTATCTGGCGTGCATCGTCCGAAGAAATCTTTTCTTTCTTCAAGTGGGCCGGATTCCAAATTTCAAAATAGTTGTTAACGCCCGCAATCGTAGCGCTGCCGGAGATACCGCACCTTTCCCTCAGCGCCGACGGCAGGGCTATCCTGCCCTGGTTATCTATGGTGACTTCATTGGCATTGCTGAAGATAAAACGGTTTACCTTCCTTTCCTTATCGGACATGAGGAAACCTGTCGGGGCCTGGTTGGCTGTCATCTTAGCCCAGTCGTCTTTGGTATAGGCAGTGATGCAGTTGTCGGCCACCATAGTAAGCATAAGGCCGTCATCGATGTCTTTGCGGAATTTGGGCGGCAAAGGCAGACGACCTTTGTTATCGACCCTGTATTCGTATTCACCAACAAACATAATTTACTAACCTGACGGAGTTTTTATGCCGGCAGAGCTTCTCTTTCAATAGCTCCCAGCATGTTATTCAAAACACTGCAATCGAGGCTGGCCAATTCGCTGATGTATTTGGATGTCCCGTTTTCATGGTTTAGTGAGTAATGTGCCGTTCCATTGGAACAATATTGTTCGTCGATCACTCCACTACTGACTAGATCCTTGATGATCTCGCGCAGGTGGTACCGCGTTACATCCAGGAAGTTTGCTATACAATCCAGATCGAATTTAGTATGGGGATGCTTACCCCAGAAAAATAAAAGTCTCAATTTCAGTCCTGTAAAATCATTTTCCTTAATAAACGAGAAAAGATCCGGCTCAACCATGTTTTCGCGGCAATAATTAATGACCATATCTTTTCCCCTTATTTACCACTTTTTACCACTATGCCCCATTATGAACACTTTTTCCCCCACTTGTCAATAGCTAAACAGGGAAAAAACTTCGACATTTTGCAACGATTTTATTGCAAAAATTTGCGGCAAAACTTCAAAACCACCAGATAAAAGGTCCTAAAACGACAAAAACACAATATATTGTGTTGAGTTGTATCCGAAGATTCATATATATGTAAATGTAGGAGACCGAGGCATAATTTTGTGGTTTAATACAGGTATGGTAGAATGGTTTGCTATTTTAGGTACTTACGGGCGATTTAGCTGTGCTACGTATTGATGTTTTGACACTTTTCCCCGAAGCTTTTTCAGGTTATCTGGAGCACAGTATTATCGGCAGGGCCTCGGAGAAGCAGGTCGTGGATATAAGGTTACATAATATTAGAGATTTTACGCATGATAAACATAGTACTGTGGATGACTATCCCTATGGTGGGGGAGCGGGCATGGTCATGAAACCGGGCCCCATATTTGAAGCTGTGGAATTCGTAAAAGCTGAAAGCCGGGCAGATGATTGTCGTATCGTGCTTCTCACTCCCCAGGGAAAGGTGTTTACGCAAGAAATAGCAGGTAAGCTCAGTGAGGAAAACAACATAATATTAATCTGCGGACATTATGAAGGCATAGATGAGAGGGTAGCTCAGCACCTGGCTACTGACGAATTCAGCATCGGGGACTATTTGTTGAGCGGGGGCGAGGTTGCAGCTATGGTGATTATAGATTGCCTGGTAAGGCTGCTGCCGGGAGCTATCGGCTCCAGTACATCGCTGGTTGAAGAGTCACATATGGATGGTCTGCTCGAGTATCCCCAATACACCAGGCCGCCGGAATACAGGGGTTGGAAAGTTCCGGACGTGCTGCTCTCAGGCAATCACAAAGAGATTGCCGATTGGCGTCGCATGCAAAGTCTGAGGCGGACTGCCGGCAGAAGGCCTGACCTGTTGAAGAAGGCTTCATTAACAGATAAAGAGCACAAAATGCTAAAATCTGTTGATTTGAATAATAATTAAATTCTAAGGAAAGGAATCAGAAAATGGACATCAAGGCTTTAGGAAAAACTAAAATAAACCCGAATTTACCCAAGCTGGCAGCGGGAGATAATGTACGTGTAAGCTTCAAAATCAAGGAAGCCAGCAGGGAACGGTTGCAGACATTCCCCGGGTTAGTGATTAAAATTGCCAAGAATGGGGCCGGTGGCAATTTCACCGTCCGCAGGGTCACTTCAGGCGTAGGCGTTGAACATACGTTTCCCCTGGCATCGCCGTTACTGGAGAAAATAGAAGTTGTGAGGCACGGTAAGGTGCGGCGCAGCAAGTTATACTATATCAGGAGGCTCAGCACCAAGGAAGCCAGGCTCAAGGAAAGACGTGAGCTTATAGCCGATAGTACGGCTGCAGCTATAACAGAAGAGACGCCCGCCGCGGAAACGGCATCCGCTGATAAGCCTTCCGAATCAAAATAGTTTGGATGAAATATGCTGAGGTGGCCGTCAATGCACCTGGCGGCCATCGCCATACTTTCTCTTATTCAATCCCGGAAACGCTGAGAGTTGATGTTGGCTGCGGTGTCAGGGTGCCTTTCGGCCCACGAATACTGCAGGGGATTATCATTGAGGTTACGGATAAACCTTCTTTTCCCGATACCAGAGATATTGAGCAGCTCATTTATTCTTCCCCGATCATATCACCCGAACATATAAAACTCGCTCTTTGGATAGCAGACTACTACATCTCGCCACTCTGGAATTCTGTCTCTCTGTTCCTGATACCCGGTTTTGCAAGAGACACCGTTATCAAACCGAAATCGATAAAATACATGGTGCTTGTTCCCGAGAATGAACTATCAAAGAGTGATTCAGCCCGGCCGGGTAAAGGCATATCAGCCAAGCAGCACGCCGTCCTGGAATTACTTTCCGAATCCGGGGGCAAATTACCGGTCTCCCGGATTCTGGGACAATTGCATTTGGGCGTGAGTGTTATAAAAGCGCTGCTGGCTAAAGGGCTGGTTATCGAAGAAGAAATAGAGGTAAGTCGTGACCCGCTGGCCCGCCGCGAGCTTCCACTGGAATTGCCTTTTACATTTACAGACAATCAGAAGGTGGCCTGGCAGTCTATCGAAGGTTCAATCGATACTCAGGGCGGCCCGGGAAAACCGGACCTGTTTCTCTTGCATGGAGTTACCGGTAGCGGAAAGACGGAGATATATTTGAGGGCACTGGCAGAAACGATAAAACGGGGTAAAAAGGGCATATGCCTGGTGCCTGAAATTTCTTTGACAGCGCAGGTTATCAGCCGTTTCTTCGCCAGGTTTCCGGGCAGGGTTGCCGTATATCACAGCAAGCTTTCAAAAGGAGAACAATATGATGAATGGAGGCGCATCCAAAAAGGGGAATTTGATATCGTAATAGGCCCCCGCAGCGCCGTCTTCTCTCCTCAGCCCGATCTGGGACTCATCATAGTAGATGAGGAGCATGAGTGGGCTTATAAACAGTCTGATCAAACACCCAGATATCATGCCCGCGATGTGGCCGTGAAACTTGCGATGCTGACCGGCTCCACGCTGATTATGGGCAGCGCAACCCCAGATGTCGAAACGTACTATAAGGCCATGAATGGTAATTACCGTCTAATCGAGTTGAAAGAACGTATCACGCCCCTAGGCAGTACCCCTTTACCGGAAGTCAGCGTTGTTAATATGAGAGACGAATTAAAGGCTGGGAACCGTAGTATCTTCAGCCGCTTGCTCAAGACCCTGATTAAGCTCGCCCTCGAGCAACGGGAGCAGGTTATCCTTTTTATTAACCGCCGCGGCCAGTCGACGTTTGTGGAATGCATAAATTGCGGCTATGTGCCAAGTTGCAAGAGGTGCTCGGGTTCACTTACTTATCATTCTGTGGAGAAGCGTTTGATTTGCCATCATTGCCGGCGTACGTATCCGGTCATAAACACCTGTCCTAACTGTTCCAGTAAAGAGATTAAATATTTTGGTATCGGTACCGAGACGGTTGAAGCTGAATGCCGCAAATTATTTCCCTATGCCAGAGTGTTGCGCTTTGACAGCGATACCATGGCCAGGACCAGGGAATATGAAAAAGCCTTGAATAGTTTCCGCAGACAGGAGATCGATATATTAGTCGGCACGCAGATACTGGCCAAGGGGCTGGACTTCCCTGGTGTCTCGGTAGTAGGCATAGTCAACTCGGACAGCAGTTTGAATCTGCCGGACTTTCGCTCGGGAGAGAGGACGTTTCAGCTTTTATGCCAGGTTGAGGGCAGGGCCGGCCGCGGGATAGTGGCAGGTAAAGCGGTCATTCAGACCTATAATCCGGGGTACTACGCCATCAAATATGCCGCCATGCATGACTATAAAGGATTTTATGAAAGTGAACTGAAATACAGGCGTGAATTCGGTTATCCTCCCTTTACGAGGATGGTCCGCTTGCTTTACAGCCATAGTAATGAGGAGAAATGTCGCACAGAAGCCGGCAGGCTGGCAGCAAGTATCCAGTCGATTATCGACGAGCAAGGTATCGAAGGTTTTAAGTTGATAGGCCCTGCGCCCGCCTTCGTTTCGAGGCTGAGAGGTAAATATCAGGTGCAGCTTATTTTGCTGGGCAGCAACCCGCGCAGCATATTGGGCAGATTAGATTTTCCCATAGGATGGATTTTGGACGTTGACCCCGTCGGTATGATTTAATTACTTATCATGGCAGTATTAAGAATCCGCACTAACCCGGATCCTGTTCTAAGGAAAAAGGCCAAGCGGGTCACCGACCTCGATTCCGTTCAGCGCTTAGTTGACGACATGGTTGAGACGCTGACCGCCGCACCCGGCGTTGGATTGGCAGCCAACCAGGTGGGTACCCCTTTGCGCATTATAGTTATAAGGATCCCCGAGGAAGAGAATGTCATAGCATTGATAAACCCGGAAATCGTTGAAAAGAAAGGTGAAAGGTGTGTGATGGAAGGTTGCTTGAGCATTCCGGGCTATCAGGCTGAGATCACGAGATCGGAATCGGTAAAGGTTAGGGCCAAGGACAGGCATGGCAAACTGGTACGCAAGAAGGCTACAGAATTACTGGCCCAGGCACTTGAGCATGAAATAGATCACCTCAACGGGATCCTGTATATAGACTATCTTCAAGACAAGGACCAATTACTCAAAACCGAGGAAGAAACGGAATAGGATTTGTAACGCGTCGTCAGCCGTTCCAGTCCATCTCTACAACGAACTTGCCGGTCCAGTTTTCCAGCGCCACAGGATAAAAGCCCGGCGTATCCTTTACGATCTGGAATTCGACGTTTTGCATCTTTCCCGGGCCCAGGCTTATTTCCTGCTGGCTCTCCGATAATCCCTTTACACGTAGAATCAATGTGTGACTCCCGGTCACTTCGCCTATGTTCGTTACAGAGGCGGTGACAATCACCGGTGCCCCCTGCCTGACGCGCTCGGGGCCAATTGAGAAATTGCTGACGATAAACGAAGGTGGTGCCAGGGGAATGGCTGTGAAAAATCCGCCAAGGCCGTCAATATCGGCGTAATAGTCGCCGGCAACGTCTTTAACTACCGTGAATCCTGCAGTTTGGCTGGCGCCGGGCGGCAAGGAAAGATCGCTGATATTTTCAACTACCCCTCCCACCCTTAGAACAACGCTGTATTTGCCGGTCTGCATTCCATTATTAGAAACGATGATGCTTATATTGATAGGCTCGCCCACTTTGACGTTGTTGGGCGTAATAGTCAGATTGCTAACCGAAAATTTGGGCATGCTCATCGGTCCCGCGCTGCCCGGAGCAGAAGGCTGCATACCCGACTGTCCAGGCTGTCCCATGCCCTGAGGCATCGGGGGGGATTGCATGGGTGGCATCATAGATTGCTGGCCCGGTTGCATATATTGCTGGCCCGGAGGAGGCATCTGTGGTGCTCCAGGAGGCATTCCTGGTTGAGGGCGTTGCATTCCGAAAGGCATCCCAGGCTGTCCTCCCGGCTGGCCGCCCATTTGCGGGGGCATACCCGTGCCCATCGGTTGTGAACCGGGAGGCATTCCCTGCATGGGCGGTTGTCCGCCAGGCTGCATTTGCGGTCCGCCGGGGAATTGGGGGCCCCTCATACCGGGCGGCATACCCTGCTGTGGCGGAGGCTGCATACCCGGCTGGCCTGGCTGTTGGAATGGTGGTTGCATGCCCGGCTGGCCCGGCTGCTGGAATGGCGGCTGCATGCCCTGTTGAGGGTGCTGTTGGAAGGGCTGTTGCATTACCGGCATGCCCGGCGCGGACATATCCTGAGGCATCCCGGGCTGGCCCGAGGCTTGCATGCCCATAAACATCCCTTCCGGCATGCCGGCCATACCCGGACGTTGCGGTCCCCCCTGCATCTGATCGTCCCCCATCCCTGGTCTACCTGGTTTTCCCTTTTGCTTGGAGCCTCTCTTAAGCTGCTCACCCGGAGCTCCAGGTTTTCGCTTAGCAGGTTTGGTTACCATAAGAATGGTCAACATAATGATTACACCAAGGACAATTCCAAAGAATGCCCACAGGTAGGGCGGCAGATCAAGAAACGATCCGCTGTCTTTAACAGTAAAAGACCCCGTTAGATTGCCGACCTTGACATCATTAACGCCTGAGTCTTCGGCATTTATCTGAAAGATAATATTGTTATTGGACTGACTAGGATCGAGTGTGATCATCCGTGGCGTTCCCACGGTTTTACCGTTTATTTCGACTGCGAGGCTGTAATTGATCTGTTGCTGACTCGTATTTTGAGCTTGAACCTTTATGGTGACGGGATCACCCTTATTAGCTTCGAAGGGCGTTATAAAGGGTGAACCTTTCGTAAGGACCAGGCCGTCGGGTAAAGTCGTGTTATCTTGTGCTAAAAATGGAGGAAATGATAGTCCGGAGGTTGAAATTGATTGTCCAAAACCATTTGAAACCTGGTTGTTGGATAATATGCTCTCGGCATAAGCTGCACGAGGGGTGACAATCGCCATCAATATCAAGAGGGCGATCGGTAACGATATCAGCAACCTTCTCATGTAATATTAGCCTCCAAAATATTTACCGCACATGTAACCTTTGTAATACTCTACTCTAAAATTAAATGTAAATCAATAGTAATTACGTATCGCCGCCGTTTTCGATTTCTTCCAACCGTTCATCGTCAAGCCCGAAATAATGTGCGATTTCGTGCTTCACCGTCCTGACGATTTCTTCCTTCAATTCCTGTTCTGAGGAGCAGCTTGCCTCTAAAGGTTTTTGGAAGATTGTTATTTTATCGGGCAGGGCCAGGTTGTAGCTATGATCCCTTCTGGTCCTGGGGATTCCCTCGTACAGGCCCAGAAGCTCAAATTTGTTCTTGAGACCCATCTGCTTGATCTGGCTAACGCTCGGCCAGTCTTCCACGACTATATCGATATTTTCCAGAAGTTCTTTGAATTCATCGGGCATATTGGAAATGGCATCCAGGACCACTTCCTCGAATTTTTCTCTACGCATAGTTTTAACTCGCAAGGAGTCTACAAGACCATGATAACAATTTTTCGCTCGGGCCACATTTCCACTTCTATACCACCAGTGAATATTGACGGTAGAGGGTTCTGAAGTTAAAATTTTCACTATTATGAAAGCTTCCAGTAAATATAACCCACAAGAAATTGAGAAGAAATGGCAGGATAAATGGGCGGCGGACCATCTGTATGAGGTTAAAGAGAATGACCCGAAGCCGAAGTTTTATGCCCTGACCATGTTTCCCTATACCTCGGGTGACCTGCATATAGGGCACTGGTATGCCATGGCTCCTTCAGATGTCTATGCCCGGTATAAGAGTATGCAGGGATACAACGTTCTTCATCCTGTGGGTTTCGATGCCTTTGGACTACCGGCGGAGAACAAGGCTATAGCTACTGGCGTGAATCCCGTCGAGTGGACAATCAAAAATGTTGAGAATATGCGGCGCCAGCTACGTACTATCGGTGCCATTTATGATTGGACCCGTGAGGTCGTTACCTGCCTGCCTGAATATTATAAATGGACCGAATGGTTTTTCCTCAAGCTTTATGAGGCCGGCCTTGCCTACCGGGGCAAAGCAGCGGTTAACTGGTGCCCCAGATGCCAGACTGTGCTGGCCAATGAACAGGTAGTGAACGGTGTTTGCTGGCGCTGTGACAGCATTGCGGAGAAAAAACAGCTTGAGCAATGGTTCTTCCGCATCACAAAGTATGCCGATGAGCTGCTCGAATACAAAAACATGGACTGGCCCGAGCGCATCCGCATTATGCAGACCAACTGGATTGGTAAGAGCCATGGCGCCGATATTTCATTCGGGCTGGATCATCCCGGCATTGAAGAAAAAGAGATCAGGGTTTTTACAACCCGCCCCGATACGCTTTTCGGTGTCACATTCTTCGTGCTGGCGCCGGAGCATCCGCTGGTCCCCGCCCTGACCACACCCGATAGGAAGGGCGAGGTCGAGGACTATATTCGCAAGGCCCAGAGGCAGACAGAGTTCGAAAGGACGGCCGCTGAGACCGAGAAAACGGGTGTATTTCTGGGCAGCTATGTTATAAACCGGGTTAACGGTGAAAAGGTGCCTATCTGGATCGCCGACTACGTGCTGCCGCAATATGGCACGGGCGCAGTCATGGGCGTACCGGCCCATGACCAGAGGGACTTTGATTTTGCAAAGAAGTATGGCATCCCTATCCGCCTCGTGGTAGCGCCCTACGATTGGGATGGCAAGGACCTTCAGGCTGCCCACATTGAAGGTGGCAAGATGGTCAACTCCTCCAAACAATTCGACGGCCTGGACAATGAAGAGATGAAATCGGCCATATGCGACTACTTGAAGAGTAAAGGATGGGGTGGTAAGACGATCACCTACCGGCTGCGCGACTGGCTTATATCACGCCAACGATACTGGGGTGCTCCCATCCCCATGATATATTGCTCCAAGTGCGGCATCGTACCGGTGCCCGAAAAGGACCTTCCCGTATTGTTGCCGCCCGATGTGGAATTCCGTCCCACAGGTGAATCGCCGCTTAAGTACTGTGAATCGTTCGTAAATACCACCTGCCCCAAATGCGGGGGCCCCGCCAAAAGGGAAACGGATACCATGGACACCTTCATGTGTTCCTCATGGTACTTCCTGCGCTACACCAGCCCCGGCTACGATAAATTCCCCTTCGAGAAAAGCAAGCTGAAATACTGGATGCCTGTGGACTTATACACCGGCGGAGCCGAACATGCCACCATGCACCTGCTGTATGCACGCTTCTTCATCAAGGCAATTCGCGATATCGGCCTGGTAGATTTCGATGAGCCCTTTACCAAGCTCTTTAACCAGGGCATCATAGTGTTCCAGGGTGAGAAAATGAGTAAATCTAAAGGCAATGTGGTCACACCGGACGACTACGTATCGGATATGGGCGCTGATGCAGTGCGTGTCTATTTGATGTTTGTTGGGCCCTGGGAGCAGGGTGGCGAATGGAATGATAATGGGATTGTGGGCATGAGCCGCTGGCTGAGCAGGATCTGGAACCTGGGTTCCTCAGACTACGAGGTAAAATCCGTCGACCCGGATAGTGAAAAAGAGTGCAAACGGGTTATGCATAAGACCATTAAGAAGGCTTCGGAGGACATGGAGCGCTTCCGTTTTAACACCATGCTGGCTGCACTCATGGAATACTCCAACTTATTGAACAAGATCTCAGAGGCGGGCTCCGTCTCCAAGAATACATGGGACGGAGCCATCAAGAATCTGCTGATTTTACTTGCTCCTTCCGCACCGCATATGACCGAAGAGCTATGGATGAACCTCGGCCTTCCCTATAGTATTCATAAACAAAAATGGCCTGGCTGGGACCCTGAACTGGCTGCCGATGAAGAAGTAACCCTGGTGGTGCAGATAAACGGCAAGGTCCGGGATAAGCTAAAGGTGCCTGCATCCATTAGCGAAGGCGAAGCTAAAAAGATAGCTTTTGACCAGGAGCGCGTTAAATCCTATACCACCGGCAAAGATATACTCAAAATCATTTATGTCCCCGGCAAGCTGCTCAACATCGTGGTGAAATAGCGCCGCATTATAAAAAGCGTTATAAAGTTGATTAACGGAGCGAGGTGAAACCATGCTTGAACCATTAATGACGGAAAAGCAACGACATTTGCGTGACGAAGTCCGGCAGTATGTGAAATCGGTCCCCAAACAGCTACTACTCGACATGGATGCCGATAAAATCAGGTACCCCCGCGACTATGTCGTCGGCCTGGCCAGGAAAAATCTCCTGGGCCTGCGTTTTTCCCCTCAATATGGCGGAAGGGGGTTGAAATGGGTCGATGAAATTATTGCCCTGGAGGAAATCGGTGTACTCGGCATGTCGCTGGGCTGCCTTTTTTCACTGGTCAGCATAGTGGGCGAATCCATGGACGTTTTCGGCACCGACAAGCAGAAGCGGCAGTACCTGGAGCCACTGCTCAAGGGCAAGATATTCTGTGCTGAAGCCTTGACCGAGCCGCGCGGTGGTTCCGATTTCTTCGGCGCCACGACTACAGCCGTAGAGAAGGGCGATTATTTCATTTTGAACGGCCAGAAAAGATTCGTGGTTGGCGCTGAGGGTGCGGATATATTCCTGGTCTATGCCAGGACTGAAGGCACGGCCGGTAAAAACATAAGTGCCTTCATCGTTGAAAGGGATATGGGCGTCGAGGCCAAATACATTTACGGCTTGCTGGGCACCAGGGGTGGTGGCGCAGGAAGGCTGGTTTTCAAGGATACCAAAGTGCCCAAGGAAAACCTTGTCCTGGGCCTTAACCGCGGCGCCGATGTTTTTAACCAGATGATGATCCCTGAGAGGATGACCTCTGCGGCTGGCGCCATCGGCATGGCCAGGGCGGCGCTCGAGGTTGCCGCAAGATACACAGACAAGAGGAAGGCCTTCGGGCGCAAAATCAGAGAATTCGAGGGCGTAAGCTTTAAAATAGCTGAAAGCATTACCGAGCTTGATGCAGCCATGATGCTGGTCTATGGTGCTGCATCTGCCGTCGATTCCCTGGGCAGCACCGGATATAGCAGGAGGTTGGTATCCGAGGCCAAGAAATTCGGCACCGAGACTGCCTGGAAAGTCATCAATAATGCTATGCAGGTTGTGGGCGGCATTGGTTATACCAATGTATTCCCCATCGAGAAAATGCTTCGCGATGCCCGGCTGCTCATCATATGGACGGGCACCAGCGAGATCATGGACCTGATCATTCAGCACGAGTACTACCGTGAGACTCTAAAACCAGCCGATGGGATACGCAACGTTGAGGAAGACGCTCAGGAAGCGGGGGCAGAGGACGAAAAAATATACGAATAAATCTGTGGCTGCAAAGTGGACAATTCTGAAGCTGATAATCTACGCCGGAGCGTAGCTACCAACGTCAAAGGGATACAGCGGCGAGTGGCGGTTGCCTGTGATAGGGCAGGCAGAGAAGCGTCCACAGTCAAGATTATAGCGGTCACCAAGAACTTTCCACTGGATATCGTGCGCCTGGCATTCCAGAGCGGACTCAGGCATTTCGGCGAAAACAGGGTGCAGGAAGCGCAGGCCAAGTACGCTGAACTGGGTGACATCAGGTCGCAGCTGACGTTGCATTTCATAGGACATTTGCAGACAAATAAGATCAGAGATGCAGTGAAAACGGTTGACATAATACAGAGCGTGGACTCGTTGAGACTGGCAGGCATGTTAAATGAGAATACGGCCAAAAGGTTACGGGTCATGGTCCAGGTCAATATCGCGGAAGAGGATACCAAGTATGGTTTTCCTGTAGATAACCTCGGCGCTAATGTCAAAGCTATTGAAGAATTGCCGAACCTCGAGGTCCTGGGTCTGATGACAGTTGCTCCGTTAGTGGATGATCCTGAAAAAGTGAGGCAAGTATTTCGCAAACTAAAGGATTTAAATGAACATTTCGGCTTTAAGGAGCTTTCGATGGGTATGACCGATGACTTCGAGGTGGCCGTCGAAGAAGGGGCTACCATGATACGCATCGGCAGGGCGATATTCGGTGAAAGGAGTTAGATCATGAAAATAGCTGTACTGGGCGGTGGTACCATGGGTGAGGCTGTAGTTAAAAGCGTTCTGCGTAAAAAACTGGCAAACCGCGAAAATATAGTCGTAAGCGACGTAGCCAAGTCCCGGCGCGATTTGCTCAGTAACAGGTATAAGGTGAAAGTAACCGAGGACAACGTGATTGCTGTTAAGGGCGCAGATGTTATTGTACTGGCGATCAAACCCCAGGATTTCCCGGTTGTACTTGCCCAATTGGCCGGACACCTTAAGTCCCAACTGGTAATCTCTATCGCGGCGGGCATCAGCATGGATGGTATCTGCTCAAAGCTAAATTACTATAAGGTTGTTCGGGCTATGCCCAACGCCCCTGCACAGGTAGGCAAGGGCATGACCGCCTGGACCTCCGCCAAAGACCTGGGCGATAAAGACCGTGAACTTGCAGCTTCTATCTTAGCGGCCATGGGCGAAGAGCAATATTTTGCCGATGAAAAATACATCGACATGGCCACGGCGATTAGCGGCAGCGGCCCGGCCTACGTGTTTTTGTTTATAGAAGCCATGATCGACGCCGGGGTACATATCGGCTTGCCGCGCAATGTAGCTCAAAAACTGGTGCTCGAGACCATCGTCGGTTCGGCTGAAGCTATGAAAAAAATGGCCAAACACCCGGCCGAGCTCAAGAATATGGTTACTTCCCCGGGCGGGACGACAACCGACGCGCTTCTACAACTTGAAAGTGGGGGATTACGATCTCTGATGATCAATGCGGTGGCCGCCGCCTATAATAAGGCCAAAGCCCTGGGTGCCAAATAGTCAGGCGGCTTCGGGCTTGCGGCAGTACAGCACCGTGCTTTTGGGGAATATGCGGTTCAAGCCGGCTTCCAGCCACTTCGTATACTTGTGTCCAGTGTAGATGTCCCAGACCAGGAACTTGTAATACAGCGATGGGATCAAGGCCTTCTCATTTTTCAATCCGAAGATACCCTTGGACCACCACCAGACCGAATGCAGCGCATGCTTATACCTGACGGCGAAGATGTTCAGGTCGAATTTTTTCAGCAAGTCTTGTATCTCCTGGTGGGTATAGATGCGGATGTGTCCGCCGGGAGTGTTGTGGTAATCATCGGAGATCTTCCAGCAGACGGACTCAGCAAAATAGGAGGGTACGCTCACGGCCAGCAGCCCGCCCGGCCGTAAAACGCGGGTCAGCTCGGCCACGGCTGCGGAGTCATCGGGTATATGCTCCAGCACTTCGGAGCATATGACTTTATCGAACTTGGCATCTTCGAAGGGTAGGCTGAGGATGCTGCCGGAGACCATGTGCCATGAGCCGGCGGTTTCGGCTTTCAGATCCATCTGGTCGAGCATGTATTTGGCCTTTTGCAGGCTCTCCATATCCAGATCGAAGGCTACCGAGGTACCTTTGTTAGACTTGGAGGCCTGCCATATATGGCGCCCGTTGCCGCAGCCGGCGTCCAGAATGTATTCACTACCGGTGATCTTTAAAAGATCATGGTCGATGGTCAGCATCTATTAAGTTCTCTTGAGGATGGATTAGTAAAGCAATCAGGCGGGGGTTTTGCCGGGATGGAGCTTCTTCCATTTTTCCAGAAGCTGGTCCTTGGATTCTTTGTGTGCGGGATCGAGGACGCAGCAGTCCACCGGGCAAACCTCAACGCATTTAGGTTTATCAAACCAGCCGACGCACTCCGTGCACTTGGCGGGATCAATCGCGTATATGGTCTCACCCTCTTTTATGGCTTCATTTTTGCATTCTGCCTCGCAGGCGCCGCAGCTGATACAATCATCTGTAATTCTGTAAGCCATCTCTGTTCAAACCTCCAAAATTAATATTATATTGTATATAACGTAATTACGTTAAAAGCTTCTTTTTCAAGGCCTCGCAAACATGGGCCGGCACCATGTCGTCCAGGTTACCGCCCAGCTTGATTATTTCCTTGAGCAGGCTTGAGCTCAAGAACTGGTACCTCAAGTTGGCCATGAAACACATCAACTCAACGTCCGGAGCCAGCTTCTTGTTCATCAGAGCCATTTCGAACTCACGCTCAAAATCGGAGCTGGCTCTCAGGCCTCGCACCAGCACCTTGGCCTTTATCTGCCGTGCGAACTCCACCGTCATGCCCGAGTAAGCCCTCACTTCAACGTTTTTTAGGCCCACCACTGATTTCGTGGCCAGGTCTACCCTCTCCTCGATTGTGAAGAGAAGCGATTTAAGCGGTATATCGTATACACCGATCACCACATGGTCGAATATGGACGATGCCCTTTTTATGATATCCAGGTGCCCGTTAGTGATAGGGTCAAAGCTGCCGGGATATAGAGCGGTAGTCAAGCTGCGACCTCCTTCTGGTAAATTGAAATGCAGGTGTCGCCATAGCGCTTTTCTTTAATCTTAAGCAGGCCGTCATAGCGGTCGCTGAGAGCAGAACGCGCGGCATGGGACGCCAGTATTATCGTGTCTTCGTATATAAGGCCGGATTGCGAGAGACCGGTAATCACCGTGCCCAGCGAAGTATCGGCATAGGGCGGGTCTAAAAATATCATGTCGTACTTGTTCTCCAAAAACCCCAACGCTTTTATAACCGGGCAACAGTATACATGAGATTGGTCAATAAATCCCGTTTTCTTCAAATTCTGCTTGATGATCTGGCAACACCTGTTATTCTGGTCGACGAAATCGATCCACTTCACGTCACGGCTGAGGGCTTCGAGCCCCAGGGCTCCGCTGCCTGCAAACAGGTCGAGGCCCCTCTCCCAGTTGCCTGCCAGTGAACCGAGCATGGAAAATATCGCTTCCCTCACTTTATCGGTAGTGGGCCTCACCAGGAGGCCGGGCAGCGTCTTAATTATTTGCCCTTTAGCTGAGCCGCCTGTAATACGCATTTTGGCTGATGTTGGACTGCATTTCTCAATGAAATAATAAATTCGAACACTAATTATAATACTCGCTATCACTCGTAAGTCAAGCTAAAAAAACGATTTTGACATCGTTTTACGACTTGTAATATACTAACCAACGGCTTGAAATAGGAGAGATTTTACACGTGCTCGAACAGTTTGGTTATGTCGGAATCCTCCTGCTAATTGCAACAGGTTTCACCGTACTCATCCCCCTCTTGCCCAAGCTATTCAACCTTTTAGGCCTGATACCGGGCAAGAAAACTGCTGCCAAGCTGACCCAGTATGAGTGCGGCATGCAGACCATCGGCAAGACCTGGGTGCAGTTCAATTTCAGGTACTATTATTTTGCAGTACTTTTCGTCCTTCTGGATATGCTGACCATCTTCCTTTATCCCTGGGCGGTCAATATTAAAGACTTAGGCGTCGGCGGGCTAGTTGCGGTGGGTATATTTTTAGTCATCCTGGCTGTGGGATACATTTATGCCTGGCGTAAGGGAGCCCTGCAGTGGAAATAGTCAGGCCCGAAGTCAACACCCCGCAGGAAGCGGATGCCGCCGAAGGGCAAGCCATCAATGAGCTCATTGCAGAATCCACCAGCCCCATACCCGATCCCGGAAAATGGATCGATGAGGTGGTCGACCGCAATATCTTCCTGACCACGGCAGATACAATCCTCGCCTGGGGACGCCAGCGCTCCATCTTTCCCATGCTATTTGCCACGGCCTGCTGCGGTATGGAAGTGATCTCCATGTCGGTCTCCCGCTTCGACCTTTCCCGTTTCGGCATGGACGTGGTTCGTTTCTCTCCAAGACAGGCCGACGTTATGATCATCGCCGGCACCATCACCTGGAAGATGGCCCTGGCCACGCGACTGATCTACGACCAGATGGCCGAGCCTAAGTGGGTGGTGGCTATGGGGGCCTGCGCCATCAGCGGCGGTACCTTTCGCGAGTCTTACAGCGTCACACCCGGCGTTAATCGCATCATGCCGGTGGACGTTTATATTCCCGGTTGTCCCCCCAAGCCTGAAGCAGTGATCTTCGGCATCAACAGGCTGCACGCCAAGATCATCAAGGGGACCATGGACAACCCCATGTTATCGAAGCAATAAATTAAGAACAGGTATTGTAAATTGACTGTCATAACCAGCGGCGAAGAACTCGGAAAAAAGATAGCCGAAGCTATCCCCGGCTCCGTCGTCTCCAGCGATAAAACGTCGGTCATGGTGGACAGCAAGACGCTGCTGCAGGTAGCCGAATTCCTGAAAACCACACCGGGGCTGGACTTCACCTATCTCAACTTCGCTACCGCGGTAGACTATATGGACTACTTTGAGCTTGTTTACAGGGTGCTCTCCCTGGAACACAACCACAGCCTGATATTGAAGACCCGCTGCTACGGCAGGGAAGATCCCTCCGTCCCTTCTGTCGTAGCAGTCTGGCGCGGAGCATACTTCCAGGAACGAGAGATGTTTGACATGTTCGGAATCAAGTTCGAAGGCCACCCGGATTTGAGAAGGCTGCTCACGTGGGAAGGCTTCCAGGGCTATCCTCTGCGGAGGGATTATTTATAAAATGCCTATCAAGACAGAGCCGTTTTATCTGAATATCGGCCCGCAGCACCCGTCGACGCACGGCGTATTCCGCCTGAGGGTGCAGCTCGATGGTGAGGTCATCGTCGACGTCGAGCCGATCATCGGCTATCTCCACAGGGGCATCGAAAAGCTGGCCGAGACCCGCACCTACACGCAGGTCATCCCTCTGACCGACAGGTTGGACTACGTCGCCTCCATGACCAACAACCTGGCCTACTGTCTGGCCGTCGAAAAGCTGGCGGGCATCAAGGTCCCCGAGCGTGCGGAGTATCTGAGGGTTATCTTCTCAGAACTAATGCGGCTGGCGAACCATGCCCTGGCCATCGGCGCCTTCCTCAACGACTGCGGATGCCTTGCTACTCCCCTGATCTATATGTGGCGCGAGCGCGAAAAGATCGTCGACCTGTGCGAAATGACCTGCGGTCAGCGTCTGCTCTTCAACTACATGCGCGTGGGCGGGATGAGCCAGGACGTTCCTGAAGAGTTCATGCCGGCCCTCAAGAAATTTGTGGCCGAGATGCCCAAATTCATCGGCGAATACGAGCAGCTTATTAAACAGAATGAAGTTTTCCTGGTCCGCACCAAGGGCGTGGGTATACTGCCCAAAGAGACGGCCATCGACATCGGCGCCAGCGGACCGGTATTGCGCGCCAGCGGCGTAAACTGGGATATCCGCAAGAAGGACCCGTATTCCGTATACGAGAGATTTGATTTCGAAGTGCCCACCGGCGAAGTCGGCGACTGCTACGACCGCTTCTGGGTGCGCATGCGGGAGATGCGTCAGAGCGTCCGCATACTCGAGCAAGCTATAGCCCAGATACCTGAAAAAGGGCCCATCTGGGCGGATGTTCCGCAGTTCTTCAGGCCGCCGCCCGGCGAGGCTTACGGCCATATCGAGGCCCCCAAAGGTAACCTTGGATTCTACGTGGTCGGCGATGGATCGATATCGCCTTACAGGGTGCATATCTTCCCGCCCTCTTTGATTAACGTTACAGCGCTGAAAGACATGGCCGTCGGTTGGAAAGTAGCCGACCTGATTATCATCTTTGGCAGCATCGACGTAGTACTGGGAGAGATAGACCGCTGATGACACTGCTCGACCAATTTCAAAAAATGCTCATGAGCGCAGGGCTGCCGGACTGGGCAGCCTACCTGGTGCCCGCCCTGGTGGGTATATTATTGATCATCGCCGTCTCTTTAACCCTGGTGATATTATTCATCTGGTGGGAGCGCAGGCTGTTGGGACGCTTCCAGCTCCGCCTGGGACCCAACCGCTGCGGCCCGGAAGGGCTCTTGCAGCCGGTGGCAACCGGCCTCAAGCTTCTGCTGAAGGAAGACATCGTCCCGGCCAAGGCCGATAAAATCCTGCATTTCCTGGCGCCCATCGTGGTTTTCGTCCCCGTGCTCATGATCTTCGCCGTCGTTCCCGTCAGCGATGGGGCGATTTTAGCCAATTTGAACGTCGGTATTGTTTACGTGGTGGCCATCAGCTCCATCTCGACCATCGGTATCTTCATGGCGGCCTGGGGGTCGAGCAACAAGTTCGCCCTGATCTCGGGCATGCGCACCGTCGCCCAGATGGTGAGCTATGAGTTGCCGGTGGTTCTTTCCATCGTCGGCGTGGCGCTGGTAACAGGCTCGTTCTCCATGCTCAGCATTGTGCAGGCGCAGAGCATCCCCTTCATACTGGTGATGCCGCTGGGAGGCGTCATTTTCTTCCTGGGCTGCCTGGCCGAGATGAACCGCTCGCCCTTCGACCTGTTGGAAGCCGATTCGGAAATAGTAGCCGGATACCATACCGAGTACTCCGGCATGAAATTTGCCATGTTCTTCATGGGTGAATACGGCGTGGCCCTGGCCTACTCCACCGTTATAACTACGCTCTTCCTGGGCGGCTGGAGCGGTCCCTTGCTGCCGCCCGTTATCTGGTTCCTGATCAAAGTCGTGCTGGTCTTCAGCGTTACCGTCTGGATGCGAGCCACGCTGCCCAGGCTGCGCGTGGACCAGCTCATGGGCTTCGCCTGGAAGGGCCTGCTGCCCATGGCCGTGATCAACCTGGTCATAATTGCCATTGAAGTCCTGGTGGTGCCGGCATCCATGCTGTGGGTGATGGTCATCCTCAATTTCATCTTTGCGGCTGTCTTGGTCCTGCTCTGGTCCCGACTCTCTAAACTGGGAGGTGGCAGGGTTGAAGTTTGAGCGCTTCGGCTAGGGATTGCCAAGGGCATGGCGCTGACCCTGAAACACCTTTTCAGGCCGCCGCTTACCGTGCAATATCCCAATGAGAAGCTGGTTGTGTCGAAAAGGATCCGCGGCAACGAGCTGGTCTGGTTCCCGGACAGGTGCACGGGCTGCGGCACCTGCACCAAGGCCTGCCTACAGGGCAATATCATACTGGTCACTCACCGTGGCGAGGAGAATAAATTCATCGTCGATAAATTCGAGCTCGATTCGGGCCGCTGCATCTTCTGCGGCCTATGCGTGGAGTCCTGTCCCTACGACGCGCTGGCCATGGGACTGGAATATGAATGCGCCAAGTACCGCAGGGGCGATACTATTTTAAGCAAGGAGAAGCTGAAGCTGAGCGATAAGCATCAGCCCAGCGCCTATTACCGCCCGCAGTTCGCTGCCAAATTGCCCGAACAGAGCCTGCTTATCTACGATAGGAAAGAGGGCGGGCAGAAATTGACGCTATTCCCGCTGAGCAAACGCAAGAGGGGGCCCGGTGCTTGATTTGATTTTCTACCTGCTGGCCGTTATCGCTCTGGCGGCGTCCGCCGGCGTGATCGTAGTGCGCGACATTTTCCGCGCCGCCTTATGCCTGATCGTGCTGTTTATGTCGGTGGCAGGGTTCTTCCTGCTGCTGCAGGCCGACTTCCTGGCCATCGTTCAGGTGCTCATTTACGTCGGCGCCATCTCCATCTTGATTATCGTGGCCGTCATGCTTACCCGTGATGCCAGGCAGGGCCTGCCGCTGGACAATTACAAGTACTGGGCGGGCGCCGTCGGCCTGCTTCTTTTCATAACGGTGGCCTACGGCATTCTGAATACCAATTTTGTGCTGCCGGCCAGCGCCCCCCTGGAGCAGACCATCCAGCCCATAGGTCAGATGTTATTCGCCAAAGGCTATGTTTTACCGGTCGAGATAGCCGCCGTGCTCCTGCTTTCGGCCATACTGGGAGCGATTGCAGTATTGAGGGATAAATAATGTTTGCAGTAGGACTTGACCATTACCTTATTTTATCCGCCGCCCTGTTCTGCATAGGCCTGGTGGGCGTGATCACCCAGAGGAATGTAATCAAGGTGGTCATGAGCCTGGAGATCATGCTCAATGCCGTCAACATCACGCTGATCGCCTTCTCCCGGTATATAACTCCCACGGCACTGGAAGGCCAGATATTCGCCATCTTCGTCATGGTCGTGGCCGCCGCCGAGGTTGCAGTCGGCATAGCCATCATCTTCTCGATCTACCGCAGCCGCGAAAGCGTCGACATGGAAAACTTCAACCTTTTGAAATGGTAATGCTATGTGGGTACAGATAAAGAGCGCGCCTAACTTAATGATCGCAGAAATGTGGAAGGAATTCTTCGAAGGCGAAGGCATCCCCACCCGGATACTTCCCGATTCCGAGAAGCTGGAAGTAAGTGAAAAAGTCCCCTATAAAATTTATGTCTCTCAGGAGAGGGTACACGTCGTAGAGGAGGTCCTGAGGAAACTATAATGCCTAACATAGTGCCCTGGCTGATTTTCTTACTGCCGTTCGCATCGTTCCTGCTGATCGGCCTTATCCTGCGGCCGTTCCTCAACAAATGGCCCAAGGTCGCCGGCTACGTGACCATCGGCGCCGTCGGCCTCTCCTGCGCGCTGGCCTTCTGGGTGCTGTTTGCAGTCATGGGCGCACCGGAACACAAGCTGCATGGTGGACGATATCCAGTGGGCCGTGATCGGCAGCCTCAACATACATATCGGCGTGCTGGTAGACGCCCTCACGGCGGTCATGGTGGTGGTCGTAACCTTCGTCAGCCTCATGGTCCAGATATACTCCCAGGGCTATATGAAGGGCGATCCCGGTTACCCCCGCTACTACGCCTTCATGTCCCTCTTCACCGCCTGCATGCTGGGACTGGTGCTGGCCAACAATATTTTATTCATGTTCGTATTCTGGGAAGGGGTCGGACTCGGCTCCTACCTTTTGATCGGCTTCTGGTTTCATAAACCGTCCGCTGCCAACGCCGCCAAGAAGGCTTTCATCGTGACCCGTGCGGGCGACTTCGGCTTCCTGGCCGCCATCCTTCTTTTATATGCGCAGACCGGCACCTTCGACACCCAGACGCTTTATAACCTGGTCGCCACCGGCGCGCTGGCCGGGTCGGTCCTGACCTGGGTAGCGATCGGCATTTTCGCCGGCGCCGCAGGCAAATCGGCACAGTTCCCGCTGCACGTCTGGCTGCCGGATGCCATGGAAGGCCCCACCCCCGTCAGCTCCCTGATCCATGCCGCCACCATGGTAGCGGCCGGCGTCTTCCTGGTAGCGAGGTTCTACCCGCTCTTCCAGCATTCCGCCGAAGCCATGACCACCGTAGCGGTCATCGGCGCCTTCACGGCCATCTTCGCCGCCAGCATGGGACTGGTCATGAACGACATCAAGCGCGTGCTGGCCTACTCCACCATCAGCCAGCTCGGCTACATGATGCTGGGCCTGGGCGTGGGCAGCGTAGCCATCGGCATCTTCCACCTCTTCACGCATGCCTTCTTCAAGTGCCTGCTCTTCCTCGGCTCGGGCAGCGTCAACCACGGGACGGGCACATTCGACATGAGATTGATGGGCGGCCTGCGCAAGGTCATGCCCTGGACCTATGCCACCTTCGTCATCGGCTCGCTCAGCCTGGCCGGCATCTGGCCTCTGGCTGGATTCTGGAGCAAGGACCAGATACTGGTGGCGGCTTTAACCAATAACCCGGTGCTCTTCACACTGGCCATCGTGACCGTCTTCATGACGGCTTTCTATATGTTCCGCGCCGTATTCATGACCTTCCACGGCGAATATAAAGGCGGCGCGATACCGGAGCACGGCGGACACGACGAGCCTTCACACGGCCCGCACGAGTCCCCCGCCGTCATGGTTGCGCCCATGGTCGTATTGGCCGTCACTGGCTATCTGCGCCGGATGGTTCAACGTGACAGGCGGCTTCAGCCAGTTGATGGGCAGCGAGGCCGAAGAGACCAATGTCATAGCCTCCTTACTGGGCGTTTTCATGCATCCGCTGCCGCTCATTTCCCTGATAGTGGCCCTGCTGGGCATCTTCCTGGCCTACGCCATGTACCTCAAGAAGTGGATCTCCCCCGAGAAGATCGGCAATGCCGTCAAGCCTATTTACACGCTGCTTTACCGTAAGTACTTCATGGACGAGCTTTACGAGAACGTCTTCGTCAAGACGATTTTATATAACGGCATTTTCAAGCTCATGGCCATCTTCGATTACAGCGATAGTGGACGGTACTGTCAACGGCGTGGCGAACCGGGTACGGCCGGCGCAGGCGGGGTCCTGCGCAAGATACAGAACGGCCAGACCCAGCTATATGTGATCTCAATTGCCATCGGCGCCATCGCCATAGCGGTATGCGTGTATTTATTCCATTGAGGTAAATGGTTTTGAATCTTAATTTGTTGAGCTGGATCATTTTTCTGCCGGTCATCGGCATAATTGTGATCGCCATTCTGCCGAAGCCGGGCCAGAAGACCGTTAAATGGATAGCGCTGGTCTGTCGCCCTGGCCTCCTTCCTCATATCCATCGCCATGTTCTGGATGTTCGACAGGTCGGGCTCGGCCATCGGCCACATGCAGTTCGAAGAGAAGATAGCCTGGATACCGGCCATCAATGCCTACTACCACCTGGGCGTGGACGGCTTGAGCCTGCCGCTGGTCATATTGATGACCTTCTTGGGCGTCATCTCCGTTCTGGTCTCGTGGAAAATCCAGCTCAGGCCGAAAGAGTACTTCATCTGGATACTGCTGCTGGAAAGCAGCATCCTGGGCGTCTTCTGCTCGCTGGACCTCATCCTCTTCTTCCTCTTCTGGGAGCTGGAGCTGATCCCCATGTACTTCCTCATCTCCATCTGGGGCAGCGGGCGCAAAGAGTATGCCGCTAATAAATACCTTATATATACGCTGGTCGGCAGCTCGTTCATGCTGGCCGGCATCCTCAGCACCTATTTTATTACGCACACCTTCGACCTTACCGCCCTGGCCGGCATCTCCATAACATCGTCCTTCATACCGCTGACTGTATTGTTCTTCCTGCTGATCGTGGGCTTCGCCATTAAACTGCCGGTCTTCCCGCTGCACACCTGGCTGCCGGACGCCCATACCAACGCCCCCACCGCCGCCAGCGTCATACTGGCCGGAGCGCTGCTGAAAATGGGCGGCTACGGCATGATCCGCCTGTGCGTCAGCATGCTGCCACAGGTAGCCGTTCTATATGCTCCCATTATGTGCACCCTGGCTGTCATCGGTGTCGTTTACGGCGCGGCGGTAACCATGCGTCAGACCGACCTCAAGCGGCTGATCGCCTACAGCAGCGTCAGCCATATGGGCTACGTGCTGCTGGGCATCTTCGCCCTCAACCAGGTCAGCCTGGCCGGCGCCAGCCTTCAGATGTTCAGCCACGGCGTGATCACGGGACTGCTCTTCGCCATGGTCGGCCTGGTCTACGACAAGACCCATACACGCGACCTCAATAACCTGAGCGGCCTGGCCCGCCAGATGCCTATTATCGTGGTGGTCTTCAGCATCGCCGGTCTGGCTTCGCTGGGCCTGCCCGGCACGGTGGGATTCATCGCAGAGTTCATAACCTTCGCCGGCAGCTTTGCCAGCGTGACCATTGCCGGGATGAAGATTTTTACCCTGATCGCCGTAACTGGCGTCGTCGTCACTGCGGGCTACATGCTCTGGATGCTGCAGCGTGTTTTCTACGGCTATCCCCTGGACAAGTATAACGGCGTGCCAGATGCCGATGCCGTCGAGATGATCAGCACCTTCTCGCTGGTGGCCGTGATCATGGCGGTCGGCATTTACCCGGCCGTACTGACCAATGTAATTAATATGGGCGTGGCGCCCATTGCCAAGCTGATTGGAATGTAACATATGATGAGCTGGACGGTTTAGATAAATGTTGATTGATCAGATGAAATATATTGCGCCGGAGATAAGCCTCCTGTGTACCGCCCTGCTTATCGTCATCGTCGATCTTTTCGTCAACCGCAAAGGCGTACTACCCATACTGGCCGTCATCGGGGCATTGGTCTCGGCGGCCTTCACCCTGGGGATGTGGGGCAGCACAAGTACGGACGCCTTCAGCCGCATGATAGCCATCGACCAGTTCGGCCTCTTCTTCAAGCTGCTCATACTGGCTGCGGTCGTGCTGGTGGTGCTGGCCTCCAACAAATACGTCTTGAAGTTCGCCAGGTTCCAGGGCGAGTATTATGCCGTCCTGCTTTTGTCATCCATTGGCTTGATGCTGCTGGTCTCGTCCATCAACCTCATTACCATTTTCGTTTCGCTGGAGCTCAGCAGCATTTCGCTTTACGCGCTGGTCAGCTTTCTCAAGGACAAGACCTCCAGCGAGGCCGGGCTGAAATATCTCATCCTGGGCGCCGTGGCTTCTGCCATACTGCTTTACGGCATGGCGCTGACCTTCGGACTGACGGGATATACCGGCCTGACCGCCATCGCCGACTATTTCAAGAGCCTGCCTGTGGGCGGGGTCTCCTCTCCTCTCCTCTTCACCGGCCTGGTGCTGATCATTGCCGGGTTCGGCTTCAAGATCGCCAGCGTGCCCTTCCAGATGTGGGTGCCTGATGTTTATGAAGGGGCCCCCACGCCGATTACCGCCTACCTGTCGGTGGCCAGCAAGGCAGCCGGTTTTGCGGTCATTGCCCGCATACTTATGACGGCCTTCGGACAGCCGGACTGGCTGCACACCGAGTGGGCCATTATTATCGCAGTGCTGGCGGCGCTCACCATGACCGTCGGTAACGTGACGGCGCTGGTGCAGACCAATATCAAACGGCTCTTCGGGTATTCCAGCATAGCCCAGGCGGGCTACCTCATGGTGGGCCTGGCGGCCATGGGCATGGCGATGCAGGGCAACGCCGATATCCGCAGCGGCATTATCTTCTTCCTCTTCAGCTACGTGCTGACCAACCTGGGCGCTTTCATTGCCATCATAGCTATCTCCAATAAGATCGACAGCGACAACATCCAGGACTATTCAGGCATGGGCAAACGCTCGCCGCTGCTGGCGGCAGGGCTGACCATCTGCCTGGTATCCCTGACCGGCCTGCCACCGACGGCGGGACTGATCGCCAAGATCTATATCTTCAACGGTGCTGTCAACCAGGGCCTGCTGTGGCTGGTGGTCATCGCGGTCATTAATAGTGTTATCTCCGCCTTCTACTATTTCAGGGTGGTCAAGGTCATGTGGATGGGCGAGCCTGCCTCTCAGGATAAAGTGGGCGCTTCGTGGCCGGAATGGCTGGCGCTGGCGGTATGCTGCCTGATGGTAGTTATCATCGGCGTGGTGCCCGGCGCCTTCGTAGGCCTTACCCAGGCCGCAGTCGGCATTTTCGGGATCTAAACCTTGCCCCTTATGGGGCAGAGGAAACTCTAAACACTAAACCCGAAATCCTAAACAAATTCTAAAATCCAAATTCCAAAGGCTTTTTCGTTCCAATCCTTTGAGCTTTGTATTTTGATATTGTTTAGAGCTTAGAATTTAGGTTTTTGAATTTATCCATGTAGGGGCGTACCTTCAGGTGCGCCCGGCGTTTATAACCACGTCATTGCGAGGAGCCCGCAGGCGACGTGGCAATCCTTTGTTCGAAGGTTTCAAGCTTCTCGTTTATTCTGTAGGTGCGTACCTTTCCCGATATAATCGGGACGTCCACGTATTTTCGGACGGGTCTAAAGACCCGTCCCTACATTTATTAATATGTCATTGTGATAAAATTGTCGCATAGCGGAACTAGCAGGGTTAGAAGGAGGTTGTTGCAATGCCGGATAAATCTGAATACGTAAAACTGTTTGAGCCCGGATCGATCGGAAAACTGAAAATCAAGAACCGCATCGTCATGCCGCCCATGGCAACGAACTACGCTGCCGCCGACGGAACAGTAACCGATTTGATGATTGCACACTATGAGCAGCGGGCCGCGGGTGGGGTGGGCTTGATCATCACCGAGGGGACCTGCCCCGATTTCCCCGTGGGCAAAGGTTGGCCCAGTGAAGCAGGCATCGACGATGACAAATATATCCCCGGTTTCAAACGCCTGGTAGACGCCGTTCACAGGCACGGGGCCAAAATAGCTATGCAGATCCACCACGGCGGCAGGGAGGCCAGGAAGGAGTTCACCGGCAAACAGCCTGTTGCCCCGTCACCCATCCCGGCGTCCGCAACCGCCGACGTTCCCAGGGAATTAACCGTGGCTGAGATTAAGGACGTGGTCGACCGCTTTGCCATGGCAGCGGAGCGGGCCAGGAAGTGCGGCTTCGACGGCGTGGAGATCCACGGCGCTCACGGCTACCTTATACATCAGTTCTTATCTTTGCGGTCTAACAAACGCACCGACAGCTATGGAGGAGATCTGGCCAACAGGGCCCGTTTCCTGCTGGAGGTTATCGCGGCGGTCAGGAGCAGGGTGGGCGCCGATTACCCCGTATGGTGCAGGATTAACGCCGAAGAGATGGGACCCGAAAGTATATCTGCGGAAGACCTCCCGGCCATTGCCAAAATGGCGGAAAAGGCGGGGTGCGATGCTGTGCATGTATCCGTCTATGGGCTGCGGACGATGACCGATGTGGCGGGAGAGTTGTTACCCTACGCCGAGTCGGTTAAAAAAGCGGTCGGCATCCCTGTCATTGCGGTCGGTTTTATGTCCCCAGAGGTCGGCAATAAGGCGCTGATGGAAGGCAAGGCAGACTTCATAGCAATGGGGCGCAGGTTGCTGTGCGATGCCGAAATTCCTAAAAAATTATTGGAAGGCAGGCCGGAGGACATTGTGCCCTGCATCCAGTGCTTGCAATGCGAGTGGAAGATACATACTGCTGAAGGGACACAGTGCAGCGTCAATGCCACCCTGGGCAGTGAATACAAATACCCGCTTGCCAGGGCGTCGAAGGCCAGGAAGGTTATTGTTATAGGTGGAGGGCCGGCCGGCATGGAAGCGGCGCGCGTGGCCGCTCTTCGGGGACATGATGTAACGCTATACGATTCCGGACCGAAGCTCGGCGGACAATTGCTGCTGGCCGGTGTGCCTCCTGATAAAGAGCAGATTAAGCTTTTAGTGGACTATCTCAGTACGCAGATGCGCAAGTTGAAGATCAAGGTGGAGCAAAAGGCCGCAACTGCGGAGTTGATTCAAAAGATGAAGCCAGATGCTGTTATAGTGGCAACCGGGGCTGCCTCACCCGTCATGCCGGATATCCCGGGCCTGGACAAGATCAAACCTTTATCTGCAGCGGAGGTACTATCGGGCCGCAGTCAAACAGGTAAACGCGTGGTCGTCATCGGCGGTGGCATGGTTGGGTGCGAGACCGCCGGGTTTTTGGCCGAACAGGGCAAAGAGGTGACCATTATCGAGGTCCTGCCTCAGATAATGGCGAACAAGCCGGCCTTGGTTCAAATCAAGACGCTGATCTCTATGACCGGGAAGGGGATTATCATCAAGCCCGGCGCAACCTGTGAGAAAGCGTCCGCGGAAGGTGTGACGATATGCACTGCGGATGGCGCCAGCCAGACCATTCCCGCTGATACCGTGGTGATTGCCACAGGCAGTAAGTCGGATAGACGCCTTTTCGATGCCCTTCAGGGTAAAGTGGGCACGACTATTCTTGTAGGCGACGCCGTTGAGCCGAGGTCCATATTCGAGGCTGTTGCCGAAGGCTTTAAAGCAGCTATGTCTTTGTAGGGTTTTCTGTAGCGTACTCTGTAGGGGCGTACCTTTCCCGATAGAATCGGGACGCCCGCTCGTTTTCGGACGGGTCTGAAGACCCGTCCCTACATTTTTTACCCCGTCATTGCGAGGAGCACGCAGGCGACGTGGCAATCCTTCGATTCGGAGACTGTAACCTTCGTACAAAAGATTGCCGCGCTCCGCTCGCAATGACCTGTTAACTAGCTCGCAATAACCTGCTAGCCCTTGACAAACTCAGGCAAAAATAATTATATTGTATGCAAATATTCTGTATCGCAACTATTCATATCATGAGGTACGAATCAGGAGTTCTAAGGCTATGGAAGATTGTTTAAACCTATCAGAAAAAGACCGGGTAATTTACGAGAACTTTATCTCTTGGCTTGAACAAAGCTGGTATGGCGTACCTGCATCAGAGGTCTTGCTGCCGTACGTGGCAGCGCGCTATACAGCTGAAGAGGCATCCTTCCTAACCGGCATGCCGTTTACGCCTAAGGCGCTGGCCGAGCTTTCCGAATTGACCAAAACCAACATTGAAGTACTTCGCCCGAAACTGGACGCTCTAGCCTCTAAGGGACTCGTGCATAAACAGGTCAAAGATGGCAACTTGCGCTATTGCCTGAACGATATCTTGTTCATCTACCGCACGTTCGGTTGGCCCGGCCGCGGCGACGAGTATGACAGAACAGTGGGGCCGCTTCAGCACAAGTATATCCTCGGCGGCCTGATGTCACCTTTTCAGAACGTTAAGGAAAAAGCTTTGCGGGTGTTGCCTATAGAGGCCAACATCGAAGACAGCCGCGGCGTTCTGCCCTACGAGGAAGTCCGTAAGATACTGGATAAAGTCGAATACTTCACGGTTAGCCACTGTCCCTGCCGTCACGCGAATAACCTGGATCCTGACTTACCGGACTGCCGGTATCCCACCGAGGTCTGCCTGCATTTCGACAAGCTGGGACATTATATCGTCGAAAACGGCATGGGACGCGAGATAACACGCCAGGAGGCGGAGGAAATACTCAAACGTTCTGCTGAATTGGGTCTCATCCATGGCATCTCCAACCAGCAGGAGAAGCCGGATACGATATGCAACTGCTGCAGGGATTGCTGCATCTGGTTCACGGCCATGAAAAGATACGGGCATAGCGGCAGCCTGACTCCCTCCAATTTCCGGATTCATATTAATGATGAGACCTGTACCGGATGCGGACTCTGCGTAAAGCGCTGCCCCATGGAGGCGCTACGGTTAGAAGACACTCCTTCAGCCAGGGGCAGGAAGACGGTGATCGCTGATGAGCAGGGAAAAGAAAGAAATTTGGTGAACAAAACCGGCAAAGTGTCCAGGGCTACTATCGAACATTGTATCGGCTGCGGAGTGTGCGCATATAAATGTCCGTCCAAATCGCTCACTCTGATACGCAACGAGACCGATCACCATCCGCCACAGACCGGCCGTGATTGGGCCATCCAATTTATCTCGCAGAAGAATGAGAGCACATAGTGCTCCCAACTTACAAACCGTGTCATTGCGAGGCAAAGATTTAGGGGCGTACCTTTCCCGATAGAATCGGGACGCCCGCTCGTTTTCGGACGGGTCTGAAGACCCGTCCCTACATTATTTAATACGTCATCGTGAGCAGCCCATCCCTAAACCCCGTCATTGCGAGGAGCCCGTAGGGCGACGTGGCAATCCCCCTAAACACGTCATTGCGAGGAGCCCGCAGGCGACGTGGCAATCCTTTGATTCGAAGATTGCAACCTCCGTACAAAAGATTGCACGCTTTGCTCGCAATGACCTCTAAACTCACCCGGGGGCATTGACGAGAGATAATTACCCCCGTGCTAACGAAACGGTACATGTCTTTACAGAAAATTGCGTCCGGGCAGGGGGCGTCTAAGAGGGGCTTTAGCCCCTCTTCTAAATAAATCACCCCTCTCCAACGGAGAGGGGTTAGGGGAGAGGGATAAATCCTTAGTATTTAGCATTTTGACATATGTGTAGCAACGGAATAGTATCATGATCAAGATTAATAGTTAAAGTAGGAGAATCTAATGGAAGATTATTTTTATGGCAAAAAGGCAATTGAAAAAGCAGCCAAAATGTTTGCTCTTAAACCCGAACTCATGAAGGCCTTCCTGGATTTTGACGGCAAGGTTTTTGCCGAAGGCAGCCTCAATGTAAAGACAAAGGAGCTTATTGCGGTAGCATGCGCACATATAACGCAGTGCCCTTACTGCATCGAAGGGCACGCCAAGCGTGCCAAGAAAGCGGGGGCAACGCCCGAAGAAATCGCTGAGGCCATATTTGTTGCCGTCGCCATGCGCGCAGGTGGCTCCATGGCGCATAGCTGTATTGCTATGGGAGCCCTTGAAGAGTAGGACCGCCCCGATTTCATCGGGCCCTCCAGGCCACAAAAACCTGTTATTGCGAGGAGCCGCAGGCGACGTGGCAATCCTTTGTTCGAAGGCTTGAAGCCTATAGCCCGGGCAAATAACCACGTCATTGCGAGGAGCCCGCAGGCGACGTGGCAATCCTTCGATTCGAAGAATGCAACCTTCGTACAAAAGATTGCCACGCTTCGCTCGCAATGACCTGTTAACTCATCGCTTAATGCTAAGTTAGTGAACACGTCATTGCGAGGAGCCGGCAGGCGACGTGGCAATCCTTTGATTCGAAGGCACCTATTTGACACTCCATAGCACGAATGCTATATTCGTCATCTGTGAAACGCATAGGCATTTTATACCACCCCAAAATAGGTAAATCCGAGCAATTTGCCGCTGATGTCGAGCAGTTTTTGAAGCGCAAAGGTGTCGGATGCTGGGTGCATTCCTCCTGGGACGAAGTTGGAGCCCAAAAACATCTTGATACTATCACCGACCTGGCTGTCAGCGTGGGCGGCGACGGCACCATACTGCGCGTAGCCAGGATCATCTTCCCGCTCGAGATACCAATCGTGGGCATAAATTTTGGCAACCTGGGCTTCATGACCGAGCTGAGTGCCGAAGATGCCCTTGATAAGCTTCTGGCGATCATCGAGGGTGCTGGCTGGACCGAGGAAAGGGTCATGCTCCAGGCTGTGCTCAAACGTACGGGCAATAAATACCACGCGCTGAACGATGTGGTCGTGGGCCGGGGCAAGTTCCTCAGGCTGGTCAACATACAGGTTAATATCAACGGTGAACCCTTCACGACCTACCGGGCGGACGCTGTCATCGTGGCGACCTCTACCGGCAGCACGGGTTATTCGCTGGCTGCCAACGGCCCGATACTTCATCCAGAGTCGCGTGACCTCATTCTCAAGGCCGTTTGCCCCCATTTAAGCATGGACAAGGCAGTTATCCTGGCACCGGAAACAAAGGTCAGGCTGAAGGTCTTCACCAATCATGGGGCGGTCGTCAGCATGGACGGCCAAGTGGAGGAGCCGCTTAATACCGAGGATGAAATCGAAGTATCGCTCAGCCCCAACGTGACCAAATTCATCCGCTTGAGGCCCAAGGGCGAATTTTACTCGACGCTGATATCCAAACTAAAAGGGAAGTCGTTATAAAAGGAAGGCGTTGAAGAGGGAGGTAACACGTCATTGCGAGGCGACCCACTCACTAAACCCGTCATTGCGAGGCGCCTGGAGGCGCCGTGGCAATCCTTCACTACGAAGGCACAGAGTATCTGGCTAGAAAAGGAAGGCGTTAAAGAGGGGCTTTAGCCCCTCTTATATAAAAACTCCCCTCTCCCTTGAGGGAGAGGGCCAGGGTGAGGGTATTGAACAAAGAAGCAATCCTTCACTACGAAGGAGGCAACCCGTCATTAGGTCTCACTAAACCCGTCATTGCGAGGAGCCCCGCAGGGCGCCGTGGCAATCCTTCACTACGAAGACGCGAGGGACATAAAAAATGAAAGTAGAAAAAGCCACCATAGACGACGTCAAGCAGATGCACGAGCTTGTGAACAAGTTCGCAGGCAAGGGCGAGATGCTGCCGCGTGCCTTGAGCGAGATATATGAAAACCTGAGGGACTACCTGGTGATACGCAACAAGGCCGGGAAGGTGGCCGCCTGCGTGGCGCTGCATATAAGCTGGGCCGACCTGGCCGAGGTCAAGGCGCTGGCGGTGGTCCAGGCGCAGCAGAAGAAGGGTGTGGGGGCGGCGTTGATCAGGGCCTGCGTGGAGGAATCGAAGGCGCTGGGCATACCGCGCATATTCTGCCTGACCTACAAGCCCGCATTTTTCAAGAAGCAGGGCTTCAAGGAAGTGGAGAAGATGGAGCTGCCGCGCAAGATCTGGGCGGAGTGCTATAGCTGTCCCAAGTTCCCCGACTGCGACGAAGTAGCGCTGGTCTACGACGTAACGGCGGCCGACTAATGGAAGATAAGCTCATATCCAGCAAGACGGTCTTCGAAGGGTATGCGGTGCGCCTGCGCGTCGATACCATTCAGAAACCATCCGGAGAAGTAACCACCCGTGAGATCGTCTGGCATGCAGACTGCATCGCCGCGGTGGTGCTGGACGATAAGGGCAACGTGATACTGGAAAAGCAATACAGGAGGCCTGCGGGCAAGGTCCTGCTGGAGATACCGGCCGGCGGCATAGATGAGGGCGAGACGCCCGAGGAGGCCGTCAAGAGGGAACTGCAGGAGGAGATCGGCTACCTGCCCGGCAAGGTGACCAGGCTGGGCGGTTTCTACGCCGCTCCCGGCTACTGCACCGAGTACATGCACATCTTCCTGGCGACGGATTTAACGCCGTCGCAGTTAACCGCCGAAGACACTGATGAGATCGAGATCGTGCGGGTGCCTGTTTCCGAGGTCAAAGGCCTGATCGACAGCGGCCAGATATGCGATGCCAAGAGCGTGGCGGGATTGTTGATTGTGCTGTTTAGTAAGTTTATTCCTTCAATCGGCTGATTGTAACAGAGTGGTTAATTTTTGCATAATTTCTGGAGGTAATCTATCTTTTTCTCTAATTAAATGATGAATAAACGTTGGATTCTATCTGCCACGGAACTAGATGTATCTAATATCTTTCCTTTGCGGTCTGTGCGAATCTTAAATTCCCTCTCGGGTTTTCTCTTTGTCGTTACGTCCTTCTCATCCTTCATTTTTGCAAAAAGTAATTTACTCATTTCATCAAAAGATTCAGCTGGATCTCTGCCCTCTTCATTTCTGATAATATCATGGCATTGCTGAATTACTCTTGCTAAGCTATTTAGATCTTCAAATTTGATAAGCGATTTCCCTTCTTTCTGGAATTTACCATGCATTAGGGAATCAGACGCAATTTGAGTGGATTCACCCTGCCTATCACCGGTTTTGAACCAGAGCCAACCTGTTGATGACCCGTCAGTAACTATGAAATAAGGAGATCCCAATCTTTGTGCATAGCTTTCAGCCTGTAACCAATCTTCGCTAGTGATCGCTCCTGCAGCTTTACATTCGACAACAATATGAGGAATCTTTCTATGTCCTTCGATTACAGAAACAACAATATCTGAGTACGTTGTCATCCTTCCGAATTTTACCGGCACTTCAAAATCCATAAGTTTATAACCTAATACATCTCTGAGGTATGGAATAATTTTTTCTTGCTTGACTTTTTCCTCCGGCCCAATCTTCTCCCGCATTTTCCTGCCTATGACTTCTTCGTTTTCTCCATTGTTTATATGTAGATCTGCTTTACCCTTCATGATAGCCCCTCCGAAAAAATCATATATTTTGGCACTGATTATAGTTCAATATTAAAATTAGCAACAACTTGGTAGATTAATAACCTGCGTTCAAGGCAGACTTCTTGAGAAATTGTGCGGTTAAATATTCAGGCACAACCGTGATTGGATAGGGAGTAGATTGCCACGTCCGTCTGTGGGCTGATCTCTAATGACTGGTGGTTCCTTCGTGCAAAGGATTGCCATCCCGATTTCTTCGGGACCTTCGGCGCTACGCTCGCAATGACGGGGTATATAGACGGGCGCACCTAAAGGTACGCCCCTACAGAGTTACTTCATCGCCTTGATCACGGCGTCGCCCACCTGTGAGGTAGTGGCGCTGGGCGCGTTGCGGTCAGGGCGCAGGTCGTAAGTCACATGCTTGCCTTCGGCGATGACGGCGGCGATGGCGTTCTCCATCTTGTCGGCCGCCTTCTCTTCATTCAAATAGCGCAGCATCAGAACGGCGGAGAGCATCTCAGCCATGGGGCTGACCTTGTTCATGCCGGTATACTTGGGGGCGCTGCCGTGCGTAGGCTCGAAGAGGGCCACGCCGTCGCCGATGTTGGCGCCGGGCGCCAGGCCCAGGCCGCCTACAATCCCGGCGCAGAGGTCGGAGATGATGTCGCCGTAAAGGTTGGGCAGCACCAGCACGTCGAAGATGCGGGGGTCGCGCACCAGACGCATGCAGAGCGCATCCACCAGCACCTCGTCGTACTCGATCTCGGGGTAATCCTTAGCCACTTCACGAGCCACGGAGAGGAAGAGCCCGTCGGTAAACTTCATGATGTTGGCCTTGGAAACCGCCGTGACCTTCTTGCGCTTATATTTGCGGGCATAGTCGAAGGCGTATTTGACGATGCGGCGGGTGCCAAATTCGGAGATGGTCTTGATGCTGTAGCCGGCATCCTTGCGCAGTGGGTCCTTGAAGCTCTTCTTGATCAAATCATATAGCTGGACGGCCTCGGGGCTGTCTTTGGCGAACTCGATGCCGATATAGAGGTCCTCGGTGTTCTCCCTGACGATGACCAGGTCGACATCACGGTAGGGAGTGGTGATAACGCCTTTGTAGCTCTTGCAGGGCCTGAGGCAGGCGTAGAGGTCGAGCTTCTTGCGCAGGGCCACGTTGACGCTGCGGAAGCCGGTGCCGATGGGTGTGGTGACGGGACCCTTCAAGGCGACTTTGTTCTTGCGGATGGACTCGATGGTCTCTTCGGGCAGGGGAGTGCCGTATTTGGCGATGGCGGCTTCGCCCACGGTGAAAACATCCCAGTCGAACTTAACACCGGTGCTCTCCAGAACGCGCACGGTGGCCTCGGTGATCTCGGGACCGATGCCGTCGCCGGGGAGGAGGGTAATCCTGTATGACATGTTAGTTTTCCTCGCTGCTTTCGGACGGGTCTTTAGACCCGTCCCTACAACTCAACGTCTCTTAGTTCCTTCGAAGGGAAGGATTGCCACGTCGCCCTGCGGGGCTCCTCGCAATGACGTGTTTCTCACTGCTTCCTTCGTACGAAGGATTGACACGGCACTGCGTGCCTCGCCATGACGTATTATACACGCGGGCGCACCTGAAGGTACGCCCCTACATAAAAGGGATTTCCTTCGAAGGGAAGGATTGCCACGTCGCCCTGCGGGGCTCCTCGCAATGACGTGTCAATTTTGCTCCTTCGAAGGGAAGGATTGCCACGCCCCGATTGCATCGGGGCTCGCAATGACGTTTCTACCACTTGAAGTCACCATACTTATTGATATAGGGGACCAGGCCGCCTTCGTTGAGGATGTTGAGCATGGCGGGAGGTATCCTGGTGAAGGTGTATTTCTCGTTCTTAGTGACGTTGTTGACGATGCCCTCTTCCAGGTCGACTTCGAGCGTGTCGCCGTCATTGATCTTATCGGTGTCGCAGATGAGGATGGGCAGGCCCTGGTTGATGGCGTTGCGGAAGAAGATGCGGGCGAAGGATTTGGCCAGCACGGCGCTGACGCCGGCCATCTTGATGACCAGCGGGGCATGCTCGCGGCTGGAGCCCAGCCCGAAATTGGATCCGCCCACAACGAAATCTCCCGGCTGGACCTTCGAGGCGAACCCTGGATTGGCGTCCTCCATAACGTGTTTGGCCAGCTCGGGCAGGTTGCTGCGCAGGTGGGCGTACTTGCCGGCGATGATGAGGTCGGTGGAGACGTCATCGCCGAACTTGAAGGCCCTGCCCTTTAAGTGCGTGTGCAGCATTAAAGGACCTCTCTCGGATCGGTGATCCTGCCGGTGATAGCGGAAGCCGCGGCGGTAGCGGTGGAAGCCAGGTAAATGAAGCTGTCAGGGTTGCCCATGCGGCCCTTGAAGTTACGGTTGGCGGTCGAGATGCAGACCTCGCCGTCGCCCAGTATGCCCTGGTGCAGGCCCAGGCAGGCGGCGCAGCCGGGAGGCAGTATCAGCCCGCCGGCTTCGATGATGGCATTGGTGTAGCCCGACTTGTTGGCCTCCAGCATGATTTGCCGCGAGGCGGGACAGACCAGCAGGCGCACGCCCTCGTGCACCTTTTTGCCTTTGAGGATGGAGGCGGCCTCGGCCATATCCTCCAGGCGGCCGTTGGTGCAGGTGCCGATGAAGGCCTGGTTGATCTTGATATCCTTTAAATCTTTGACGGCGGCGGTGTTGTCCACCGTATGCGGCTTCGAGATGGTCGGCTCGAGCCTGGAGGCGTCGATATCGATAACACGCTCGTAAACGGCGTCGGCATCGGGCTGAAAGGGCTTGAATTTATCCGCCCGGCCCTGTGATTTGAGAAAGGCCTGCGTTATCTTGTCCGAGGGGAAGATGCCGGCTTTGGCCCCGGCCTCGACGGCCATGTTGGCGATGGTCAGCCGCTGGTACATGGGCATTTTGTCGATGGTATCTCCGGAGAACTCCAGCGCACGTGTAGGTGGCGCCGTCGGCGCCGATAAGCCCGATCAAATGTAGTATGAGGTCCTTGGCGCCCACGCCCTTGCCGAACTTGCCGCTGACGTTGACCTTGAAGGTCTCGGGCACGCGCAGCCAGGTCTTGCCCAGCGACCAGGCCACGGCGATGTCGCTGGAACCCATGCCGGTGGCGAAGGCGCCCAGCGCCCCGGCGGTTACTGTATGGGAGTCGGCCCCCACAATGACGTCGCCGGGATTGGCCAGCTTCTCGGCTACGAGCTGGTGGCAGACCCCGCTGCCGGCGTCGAAGAGCAGGCAGCCGGTTTCGGAGGCGAACTGCCGCAGGAAAAGATGGTCGTTGGAGAGCGCACGGTTGGGGCTGGGGGCGGCATGGTCGATGAAGACCGCCGACCTGGAGGGATTAGCCAGCGTCTGCTTCTTGCCCGCCTTGAACTGGCGCACCGTGAGGGGTCCGGTGGTATCCTGTACGAAGACCAGGTCCACCGGCGAGATGACGATGTCGCCGGCTTTGGCGTCCGTCCCGGATTTGGCGCTGAGTATCTTTTCGCTTAAAGTTTTGCCCATAATAGATTCAATATTTTAGCACTTTTGTCGACAACGTCATTGCGAGGCACGGAGTGCCGTGGCAATCCTTCGATTCGGAGACTTCAATGACCTGTTGAGAGATTTTAAATCCCTTCGTACAAAGGATTGCCACGTCGCCGGCGGGCTCCTCGCAATGACGTGTTAAGGGGGACTTGCCAGTTGGCCTCGAGTCTTCGTACAAAGGATTGCCACGTCGCCCCGATTACACCGGGGCTCCTCGCAATGACGTATTTACTACTCCCTTAGCACGTCATTGCGAGGCACGAAGTGCCGTGGCAATCCTTCGATTCGAAGACTGCAATGACTTGTTGATGTATAGCGCCCCCAATGACATAATAAAACGTGGTGAAAGAGCAGTTCTACATATACATAATTTGCAACAAGAATAACAGTTCATTGTATACAGGTGTCACCAGCGACCTGGTAAAACGTGTTTCGGAACACAGGGCCAAGTCGGCGGATGGGTTCACCCAACGATATAACCTGGAAAAGCTCGTTTACTATGAGATAGCAGGTAATGCCGAAGCGGCTATTCTGCGGGAGAAACAGCTTAAAGCAGGTCCCCGCAAGAAGAAAATCGAATTGATCGAAGGCACGAACCCGCTTTGGAGGGACCTGTACGCTGAGCTTTGAGCCTTCGTACAAAGGATTGCCACGTCGCCCTGCGGGCTCCTCGCAATGACGTGTGAAGGGGGACCAGTCAGTCGGCTTTGAGCCTTCGTACAAAGGATTGCCACGTCGCCTGCGGCTCCTCGCAATGACGTGTCGAGGGAGTTGGCAACCAGGTCATTGCGAGGCCCCGATTTCGGTCGGGGCCGTGGCAATCCTTCGATTCGGAGGTATCGATCCCTTCGTGTAAAAGATGCTTCGCTACGCTCGCGATGACGTGTGAAGGTGCCCTACTAATCGGCTTGGAGTCTTCGTACAAAGGATTGCCACGTCGCCCTGCGGGCTCCTCGCAATGACGTGTTACTCCTTCGATTCGGAGGCTACAATAACGTGTTTCCATAGGCAGCATGGTAAAATACATTCGTATTGGAACGGATAGGATGGCGTTTAAATGGCAGAAGCAAGAGAAGAAAACTACCTGGGCGTAACAAGCATAGGGAAGACTGTATTCCAGTGGGGGACGCGCACATACGTGATGGGTATCATCAACCTGTCGCCGGACTCGTTCTCGGGCGACGGGTTCAGGGATACGGAGGATGCCATACTCAAGGCGCAGCAGATGGTCCAGGACGGCGCAGATATAATTGACGTGGGTGGGGAATCGACGCGGCCGGGCGCCGACCCGGTGACGGTGGAGGAAGAGCTGGGCCGGGTGCTGCCCTTTATACGCAGGGCGGCCGGGATTTTGAACGTGCCGGTCAGCATCGATGCCTACAAGGTGGAAGTGGCAGTGCGGGCGCTGGATGCCGGGGCCGCCATGATAAATGACATATCAGGACTTAAGGAGACGGAGCTGGTGCAACTGGCCGCCCAGCGCAAAGTCCCCATTATCCTAACCAGCAATGAACGCGGCAAAAACGTAAAAGAAATTGTCTCAGCAGTCGATACAACTTTACATAAACTCATTGATGCAGCACTTAAAGCAGGGGTGGAACGGGAGAACATCATCGTCGACCCGGGCATCGGGTTCGGCAAGACGCAGGAGCAGAACCTGGAGCTGTTAAGGAGGCTGGACGAGTTGAAGGCTACATGCCGTCCCATTTTGCTTGGGACATCCCGCAAATCGGTTATATATAATGTAGTAGGGGAAGATATGGAGGCCAGGATGATAGGGACGGCGGCCTCGGTCGCCATTGGCATCAGCAAGGGCGCCGATATCGTAAGGGTACACGACGTGAAGCAGATGAAATTGATCGCTAAGATGAGCGATGCCATCGTACGGGGGGCAGTGAAGTGACGGAAGTCTATATCGGCATCGGGTCCAACCTGGACGACAGGATAGCCAATATTTCCAGGGCCGTGGCGCTCTTATCCAGCTACGGCAATATCGAGTCGATGTCGTCGGTCTACGAGACCGAGCCGGAGGGGCTTAAGGGCCAGCCGGACTTTTTAAACTGCGTGATCAAGGCGCAGGTCGAGATGGACCCCGACCGGCTGCTGGCGGTCCTGAAGAAGATCGAGAAGGAGATGGGCAGGAAGCGAGGCAAGCGCAACGGCCCGCGCCTGATCGACCTGGACATGCTGTTCTATAATAGCCGTGTGATAGATACCCCGGACTTAAAAGTGCCGCACCCGCGACTGCCATCGAGGGCATTCGTTTTGGTGCCCATGGTGGAGATCGCACGCGGCTTTATACACCCCGCGTTGCATAAGTCCATGCTACAGCTATTGACAGAGCTGGAGTCCGCCGGCAGGGTCGACAAACGCCAGGACCTGAAAATAGGCATAAAGGGAAGCTGATATGTATTTATTGTCGGTGGAGAAGAGTTTCGACGCAGCCCATTACCTGAGGGGATATAAGGGTAAATGCGAAAAGTTGCACGGCCACAGGTTTAAGGTGGTGGTGCGCCTGAAGGCGGAGGAGTTGAACGGCATCGGCCTGGCTTACGACTTTACGGACCTGAAAAAAGACCTGGTGGATATACTGGCTAAATACGACCACGGCTGCCTGAACGACGTCGAGCCCTTCGACAAGATAAATCCGTCTTCGGAAAATATCGCCCGCACGGTGTACGAACGGCTCAGCCCGCTTTACTCAGGGGCCGTCGGCATAGAAAGTATCGAGGTCTGGGAATCGCCGGAGTCCTGCGCCGTCTATAAACCGGGCTGACGGCTTGAGTCCTGAATATCGGGCGGCAGCAGGTTGGGTATGCCGTCCTTGATGGGGTACGTGTGGTCGCATTTATGGCAAATGAGCGAGCCTGCCGTTATCTCGCGTTCGTTGAGTTCCGTGACTACCAGCTCCAGGGGACCCTTGCACACGGGGCACACGATTATCTCCATAATGGACTCTTTCATATCATCTCATCCTGTTAGTAATTTGGGCCGTCAGCTTGAACTCTTCGGCATGAAAAGGCTTTGCCAGACGGATATTCTAACATTTTGCGTGACGGTCCGCTCCTTGCGTACCTGCGTGGCGACATCCCTGTACTTGGTCACCTCCCTGGTCTTGGTGACCGGCTGGTACTTAGTGACCTGCGCCGGGTAGCTGGTGGTCACCGTGGCCCACGTCTGGCCCGAAGTATAGGCGGGGTAGGCGGCCCAGCCGCCGTTATACCAGGGGCCATATGGCGACCACGGTCCGTAGGATGGCCCATAGGGAGGGGTGTAGGGCTCGGATGAGCTGTAGTTATCGCCGATTACATAACTCTGGGGCGGATAGTAAGAGCCGCTTGCTGCGTTGGTAATGTTGATCGTGACGGTGGTGCCGGGGTTATCGACCTTGAAGCTCTGCGACCAGCTGCCGTAGGTGACGGCCTGGCTGATAACGATGTCGCTCTGCGTCTCGGTGGTCTGATAGGGGACCATGTCCGTATAGGTCTCATTATCGGTATAGGGCTGAAGCGTGGTATCGGTCTCCCAGTAGCTCTCCTGGACCGGCATGGCTACCGACACGATGGGAAGGGACAGGACTACGATGATGACGACTACAGGAATGCCGACAGCCAGAATAATCGTCCGATATTTTAAAAAGAATTCCTTAAAACTCATTTCCCGCCTCCTGACTCAGAATAACCGCGTGTTAGATTTAGTTTAGCCAATAAGGTTAAGGGGGGCAAACGTCTTCGAAGCGAAGGATTGCCACGACCCGATTGCATCGGGTCTCGCAATGACCGATTTACGTGCCTGTAAGAACCTGCAAATAGTCACGTCATTGCGAGCGAAGCGAAGCAATCTTTTGTACGGAGGTTTCAGTCTTCGAATCAAAGGATTGCCACGACCCGATTGCATCGGGTCTCGCAATGACGTGTTTACAGGATGGGTGCACGGCGGCAACTTAACAGGTCATTGCGAGGAGCTGAAGGCGACGTGGCAATCCTTATAATCGAAGGCGCGGAGTCTAACGATCTTTAAATGCGGATTCCTTGTTTTTGAAGAGGGGCGAGATGGCCTTGAACTCCGGGGTGCCTGCCTTTTGCAGCAGTTGGAAGGCAACCGTTTCGGTGGTGGTGACCACGGCGCCGGCGTCCCGCATATAGTCCAGAGAGTTTTTCCAGTCCTCTTTGTAACGTGAGCACATGGCATCGCGGACGATATGGACGTGGAAGCCGTTGGCGATCATGTCGAGCGCGGTCTGCAGTACGCAGACATGCGCCTCTATGCCTGCCATGAAAACATACTTCCTCCCCACTGGCTTGAAGTCGTTGCAAAAGGCCGGCTCGCCGCAGGCGCTGAAGATGACCTTATCCAGTGGTTTGTACTGCTCGCCCAGGTCCTTCACGATCGGATCGACCGTCGGCCCTAGTCCCTTGCGGTACTGCTCGGTGAGGTATACGGGCACCTGGAGGACCTTGCAGGTGGCGATCAGCAGTCGGACATTGCTTTCGACTTTGTGATAAACGTCTTTGTTCATAGCTGCTGCAAGGTTTTTCTGGATGTCGATTATCAGAAACAGCGAGTTTTGCGCATTGATATTGCGGCCTGTAATCATCTGCGGTTCTCCCATATACGGTTAGTACAGGGAGATATTAGCGGGGAACAACCGGGGATGTCAAAGAAGCATATTTGCCACATGAGTTCCTTTAAGATATTATTCGTCTAGATACGTGCACCATGAAAGTATCAACAAGGAGGCAGCACCATGAAAATCGAACATGTCGAAGGCAAGAATGCCGGGAAGCTGATGCTATATGCGTTAAGTACATGTATCTGGTGTAAGAAGACCAAGCAGCTACTGAGCGACCTGGGCGTTGAATATGATTACACATTTGTAGACCTGTTGCAGGGACGGGAAAAAGAAGATACGATGAAAATCGTGGAGAAATGGAACCCGGAGTGCTCCTTCCCCACGCTGGTGGTAAACGACAGCCAGTGTATCGTCGGATTCAAAGAGAAAGAGATTAAAGAGGCGTTGAAGCTGTGAGTGAGGAGATTTCTATAAGCCCGGCCGAGATAGACACGGCGTACGATAAATATAAGAAGGACGCCGAAAGCGGCGGGTATCATTTAAACCCGGACCTGGATTTTACCAAGGGGCTGATCGCCGGCCTGCTGGTCAATGAGAAGCGCTATGGCTATCCGTCCTGCCCCTGCCGGTTGGCGGCCGGTGAAAAAAGCGAGGACCTGGATATAATCTGTCCCTGCGATTACAGGGATGCTGATGTCGTGGAATACGGCGCATGTTACTGCGCCTTATATGTTTCGCAGAAGGTACTGGATGGCAGCCAGGAAGCTGCCTCCATCCCGGAGCGGCGTCCACCATTTGCGCAAAGAAAAAAGGCCGCCGCAGAGGCCGCAGCGGCTAAAATCGGCGCGCTGCCGATGCCGGTGTGGCGCTGCAAGGTCTGCGGATATTTGTGTGCACGGGACGGCCCGCCCGAGATATGCCCCATCTGCAAGGCTAAAAAAGAAAGGTTCGAGCGTTTTATCTAGCTGCAAGCCGTATCTATTAATATCCGGTATTCTCTCTCCTGACTACGAGAGCCGATCGGCCTGTATATGAAAGAAATCTGGAAACACTATAATCTTGCCCGCCTTGCCTGGCTTATGAGGCACGGTTCGATCTATTTCCCCTTCTGGAACATGGTCTTCAAGTATCCGCCGCTGCTGGCCTTCAACGGTATCCTGATGCTGAGGTCCAACCTTACCGGCTCGTGCATCGTTCACGTGATCGGCGACAGCCACGTCGTGCCCTTCACCTACAGGTTCCCGTACTTGATACACCATATTTCGCAGGCCACGGCCCACAACCTGGCGAAAGAGAAGAGCTTTACCCGGTCCAGCGAATATTTAGCGCTCTTCCTCTCCAAAATCGACAGAAAAAGGGACGTGGTCATGCTGGTCTTCGGGGAGATCGACGCCCGTGTGCATATTTATCTGCAGCATGGCAAGAGCGGGAGGACGAAAAGCATAGACAGCCTGGTGGACGAAACGGTGGAAAAATACGGTGAGGTCATCGGCAGGATAAAAGACGACGGGTTTGCGGTCTGCGTCCACGGTGTACCGCCAGCCGCCAGTAAAGAATTCATCACCGCCCTGCCGTTTTCAGGCAAACCTCGTGAGAGGAGCGAGATATCCCGGAAGTTTAACCTGAAGCTGAAAAAACGTTGTGAGGCGCTGGGAGTGCCCTACATAGATATACAGTCCATAGCTTCGGACGAGCACGGCTTTATTAAGAAGTATTACCTGGCGGACGAGGTGCATTGCAACAGCAGAATAGTGCCGTTTGCCGGCGGCGTTATCAAAGAGGCATTCAAGAGAGAGAAGAGGTTTTGATTTAGAAGCCTTTTTCACACGTCACTGCAAGCCCCGATCTCGTCGGGGCGTGGCAATCTTTCGGTTCAGGGGCTTCAGACCTCCGTACAAAGGATTGCTTCGTCGCAGGCTCCTCGCAATGACGGGTTAACAGGTCAGGATGCAATGCCGGCCTTTTCGGTGGACGGTTTGAACCTGATGCCGTTCCAATCGTACAACTGCCTGCCGCACTGGGTGCATATGACAAGTTTATTGCGGCCGCTGGCCTCTTCACGTGCCCTGACCAGCTTGTGATCGAAAGGGCAGTAAACTTTTTTGACTATCATTTTCATGCCTTAGCCTCCCATCAGCTAACTGTCCTATTGTAGCACCGTTTGGGTCGGAGCGTATTAAAAAATACCCCGGGCCTGGAATAGGCGTTGATGGGTAATCTAGCTCACTAACTTTCTACATGGGTTTGACCCTATCGTCCCAATATTGTTGGCATTTTAGGACTATTAAATATTTGATTGTCCCTGCACTATTTAAGCATAAAGGCGAAAATAAGGAGGCGATAGAAATGGCGATTAATAATAACCTTCTGGAAAAAGCCTTGTGCCTTGCGGGCGGCAGAGAAGAGCTTGAGCGTCAATATGAGAAAATTAAGAAAAATAGCTTTTACATTGACGACAACAGGGATCGATTGTTGCAATCGTTTGATGGCAATTGGATCGCAGTGTTCAATTCTGTAGTGGTAGCCAATGGCAGGGATTATGATTCTGTTGCTAAAGTATTGGCAAAGAAGAAAATGCCTGCTTTGGAAACCGCAATCAGGTTTATCTCAAGTAAGTAAATTGACACCTCTTTTTAATAAATGATCCAGTTGGTCCATGGTAGTTATTATCATGGAATAATTAATTAACAAAGCCCCCCGGGCTTCTACGAAGCCCGGGGGGCTTTGTTGTTCAGTAGTATAAAGTTAGTCTTTGATACCGGCTATGTGTTTGACCAGCTTCTTCTTGGACTCGATATCGTACTGGGTTGTGATGGCGATCTGTTCCATAACGGGTGATCCGCCGCCGTGGTAGCTGCCGACCTGGTGTATTCCACCGGTAGCCGAGCAGAGCGCGTCGCCGACATACATCCAGAATTTGATGGCATTTTCCGGCTTTATGGCGGGGTTGCGCATGGTGTATTTTTCCAGCAGGGCCTTGGTATCGGGATTGAGGAAATCGGCCTCATGCGGGAAGGTTGCAGGGATGCCGCCGGAGATGTCGCAGATAATCTCCGATTCCCTGTAAACGTTTTCGCCGGTCAGGCAGCGCCCGACATTGCAGTAAATGGAGTTAGGAATATAGCTGCCCGGTCCGTAGGGTACGAAGCCCACACCCGGCATGTAAACCTCCGGTTTTCCCAGCTCGGATGCTGTGAAACCTGCGGCATAGCCGAGCTCGGTTACCATGATGAGTTCTGCCAGCTTTTCTCTCACGTGGCTGGCCTTGTGAACGCCGTTATATTCGGCGGCCAGGGCTGCCGTGCCTACCGTGATGTCGCCGATGGCGGGCTTGCAGCCGGAGTAGCTGTGGCGATGGAAGAGTGCGAAGAGAAGTGCGCCTACGGCGCCGTGAACGGTCTCACCGCAGAGGAAGACCCTCTCCCAGGGGATGAAGCATTTATCGAAGATGGTATATGAGTCGGTTGCGCCAGGCATAAAGCCCCTCTTGAAATGTTTGCGCTCCCTCAGGTTATGGATGCTTACCACCTGTTTTATGCCCTCATAGTCTGCCGGGACGGCGAAGGCCACCGCCCAATCATTTTCGGTGGGAAGCAGCGCGCGGGTGGGAACGACGATGATCTCGTCGGCCGTCGAAGCCTCGGAGTTGTGGACTTTGCATCCGCTGACCACTATTCCATCGCTTTTCCTCTCAACGACATGAAGATAAAGATCCGGGTCGATCTGTTCGCTGGGCCTCTTCATCCTGTCGCCTTTGACATCGGTCTGGGCGCAGCATCCGACCAGGTCTTCATTCTGGAAGCGCGTGAGCCACTTAAGGAAATTCTTGTGATATTCGGTACTGCCTTTGTTCTGCTTGTCCGCCTCGAAGGAAATGGCGTTGAGCGCATTGGAGCCGTCGATGCCCATGCAGCGCTGTATACAGCCGCCGACCTGCTGGCAGAGGGCGCGGGTCATGTCCTGCTTCTTGTGCAGGTCTTCCTTGCTCTGGTGGATGTGCGTGAAACGGTTGATGGTGTTGCCGGTAAGATGGCTTGTGGCCTGTGTAAGGTCCTTGAACTTCGGGTCCTGGGCGAAATCGTAGGTCGACCCGATGGTGTTGATGGTGTTCATTTGCTGTTCATCGGTCCTGTCGATAAGCTGGCCGTCATAGTATATGTTGCGGCGCATCTTGCTCAAACGCTCGATGAACTGTTTCTTGCTTCCCAAACAATTTTGGGAGTTTTGGTTACTTTGCTGTCTATTGCCATAATACCTCCTTATAGCAATGCTAATTATTTACTTTTTGTATTAATAATACGACGAAGCGTCAGAGATCGATGTGATGTCTATCATGCTGTCTGCTTCACCGGTTCTAATTGTTTGTGGCCGTTTTTCTTGGGTGACCTTTTTAGCTGGGAAAGGAGCGTGGCCGTTTGCTCCTCTGTGTACTGTTGAAGTGTGTAGTGCTTCTTGAGATACCAGCCTCGGTTGGCCCAGGCGTTGGCCATAATAATTATATTATGGGCCGCTATGCGGGGGTCCTGTGGTTCAAAAACGCCATCGGCAATCCCGTCGGCAATAAGTTTCTCGTAGTAATCTATAATACGGTTTTCCGCTTTATAGACGATCTTTCTATCCTGTACGGGCAGCGACAGCATTATATGGTTAACAAAGTTATGGAAATCGCGGTAATTTTCCACGATATTGAGATAATTCTTGATGGAATAGCGCAGCTTTTCTTCGCACGATTTGCCTTTCAGCTTAACGGCCAAATCGGTCTGCGACTGGTGGGTGAGTTCCGAAGTGAAATTGATGATAAGATAGAGTATATCTTCTTTGGAACCTATGTAATGATAAAGACCGCCGGTGCTCATGCCCAGCGCCGAGGCCAGCTCCCTGGTACTGATATTATTGTAGCCCTTCTTAATGATCAGTTCGGTGGCTATCTTGACGATGTGGTTCCTGCGTTCGTTAACCAGATCGGCGTCACTGCTGTATGTTCTAACTTTTCTCATGGCACAGACCGAGCGCTCAGTCGATGTCAACATTCTAGCATATTTAATGGCCGGTGCCAAGTACCCCGGCTTAAAAGACGGTTGACTATGGTGGGCTGCTGGGTTAGGATACCCTGTGTTTAAAATAACCCCTCCCCAATGAGCAGGACATTACATAATATACTAAAAATTCAGGAGAACGAAGCATGAAATTCCAGGGAGTTGACTACTACGCCATCGACGATCTATTTAGCACAGAAGAAAAAATGACGCGCAAGATGACCAGGGATTTTATGGAAGACGTTATCAAGCCCCTGGTGGTCGATGCTTTCCATAGCGAAAGACCGCTGAATATGAGGAAGCTGGCGCCTGTCATGGGGGAGTTGGGTCTGATCGGTCCGTTCATACCCAGAGAGTACGGGGGCCCCGGTTCCAGCTATGTAGCCTTCGGGCTTATCTCGCAGGAAATAGAGAGGGTGGACAGTTCGATGCGCAGCTTTGCTGCGGTTTCGGCCGGGCTGGTTATGTTCCCCATATGGCAATACGGATCGGAGGAACAGAAGATGAAATGGCTGCCGGCCATGGCCCAGGGGAAGAAGATCGGTTGTTTCGGGTTGACCGAACCAAACGTGGGTTCCGATGTTTCGTCCCTGGAAACCGTGGCGGTGAAGAAGGGCGATCAATGGATTATAAACGGCGCCAAGCAGTGGATAAGCGAGGCCCATATAGCGGACGTTGCCGTTGTCTGGGCTAAAACAAAAGAAGGCGTCAAAGGGTTCCTGGTCGAGAAGGGTACTCCCGGATTCGAGCAGAAATTCATGAGCAAAAAGGGATCGATGCGGGCGGGGGATGTGGGCGAACTCGTCCTCAACGACGTCTGCGTCTCCGAGGACTGCATGTTGCCCAAGTCGGGGGGGCTAAAATCACCGCTCTCGTGTCTTAATATGGCGAGGTACGGCATATCGTGGGGTGCGCTGGGAGCGGCCATGGACTGCTACGAGACAGCGCTGAATTACACGAAGGAGAGGAAGCAGTTCCGGGCGCCTATAGCGTCCTTCCAATTGGTCCAGGAAAAGCTGGTGACGATGCTGATCGAGATCACCAAAGGCCAGCTTCTATCTTATCATCTGGGCAGGCTGATGGATGCCGGGAAGGCCAAGCCCACCCAGATATCAATGGCCAAAAAGAACAATGTCGGTGTAGCGCGCATGTGCGCCCGGACGGCGCGCGAGCTGCTGGGCGCCAACGGTGTTTCCCTCGAATATTCGCCTATCAGGCATATGGCCAACATCGAGTCAGTTTATACCTACGAAGGGACGGACGATATCCATACTCTCATCCTCGGCCAGGATATAACCGGGCTCTCGGCCTTCGGCGGAGGGCGCTAGCAGGATTGGCCTCACTCTCCGGGAAGTAGTAACATTAAGGTTGGACGGCAACAGTCGCAAGACTTTTTTTCCGCATAACGGTTTAGGAAGGGAAAATCACCATGACCCTTGCATATATTTTTGCCACCATTTGCGGTATTTTCGTTACGGCCGTGCTGGCCCTGGTTTTCTGGACTATCATCAGCACCCTTAAAGATGAAGCAAAACACAGGAAGCAAGGTGCTATTTTAGAGAAAAACAAGCCAGCACCCACCGACGAACCTGACAAAGCCGACTAATATTGGACTGTCAGGCCCGCTTCATATGTTGCTATCCGCGTTGCGAATGCGATCGGCGATTTTATTTTTCAGACAATAGCCTCTGCCTGGTCCTTCTGCTTAATGGCAGCCTGCGCGGCGATGAGCTTGGCAATAGGTACACGGAAGGGGCTGCAGCTCACGTAGTCCACATTGATGGCATGGAAGAAGCTTATAGAGTGGGGTTCCCCGGCCTGCTCGCCGCAAACGCCGATGGGGATATCTTTTTTGGCCCTGCGGGCCCAGAATATGGCAGTTTCCATAAGCCTGCCGACACCTTTAATGTCTATTATTTCAAAGGGGTTATTCTCCAGGATGCCGATTTCAAGATAAGTTGATAAGAATTTTTTCTCGGCGTCCTCCCGGCTGAAAGAATATACGGCCTGCGTCAGGTCGTTGGTGCCGAAGGACAGGAAGTCCGCCACCTCGGCCAGGCGGCCGGCCCTCATGCAGGCGCGTACGGTCTCCATCATAGTACCTACCTTCAAAGTAGAACCTTCTGCGCAGCTCTTTTTGATCATTATCAGCTCTTGAGCGGTAATGACCTGGGGGATCATGATGGAGACGTCGGCGGGCACTTCCTTCTTGGCAGCTTCTATGGCCTGGACCTGCATCAAATATATTTCCGGATTGGTAACGGCCACTCGCACCCCCCTGTGGCCAAGCATGGGATTTATCTCCTTAAGCTCGGCTATGCGCTGCCTGGTACGTTCGTCGGTGGTCTCCTTCTCGGAAGGGAGGAACTCGTGGAGGGGCAGGTCTAGCAGCCTGATGATAATCGGCAGGCCTTTTAACTCCTTGAAAAGGGCGATGAAATCTTCCTTTTGTAGCTTGCTCAGGTGTTTGAGCGCCGCCGATTTCTGGGCGGGGGTGGCAGCCAATATATATTCCCTGATGGCCGAAAGGCGCTCGGGCCCGCTGAACTGGCGTTCTGTGCGGCAAAGGCCGATGCCTTCGGCGCCCAGCTTGATGGCCTGGGCCACCATCTCGGGGACGTCGGCATTAGCCCTCACTCCCAACCGCTTAGCACCATCCAACCAGGTAAGCAACTCCTCAAATTCTTTGATCATGGTGCCCTCTTCCATGGGAAGCAGGCCAAGATATACCACACCGCTGGTGCCGTCGATAGTGATGATGTCGCCCTGATATATGGTCTGGCCTTTGCAGGTAAAGAGTTTTTTTGCGAGATCAATCAGGATGTCTTCGGCGCCGCAGACGCAGGGTTTGCCCATGGCCCTGGTCACGATTGCGGCGTGAGATGTCAGGCCGCCTCTTGATGTCAGCACGCCGTCGGCAGCGGCAATTCCCTGGATATCATCAGGACTGGTCTCGGGCCTGACCAGGATGGAGGGGATGCTTTTCTTGGCCTGAGTCATAGCGTCTTCCACTGTAAAGACAACCTGCCCGCTGACGGCGCCCGGCGCGGCTGCCAGTCCCTTGGTCAAAGGCTCGTGCGACTGCGTGGACTTGATATGTTTGTGCAGCAGCGCCCTCAAGTCGTCGACGTTCAAACGGACGATCGCTTCTTCCTGGGTGATCAGGCCCTGGTGCACCATGTCTACCGCAGATCTAACGGCTGCCTGGCCGCTCCTCTTGGCCGACCGTGTCTGGAGGATGTAAAGCGTCCCGGACTCCACCGTGAACTCTATATCCTGCATATTGCGGAAATGCTTTTCGAGGAAACTAACCTTTTGTTCCAGCTCCTTGTATATGTCCGGCATGACAGATTTGAGCTGGGAGATGGGGACAGGGGTTTTGGAGCCGGATACGATATCCTCTCCCTGTGCACATTCTATATATTCTCCGAATAGGCCGCTTTCACCTGTGCTGGGGTCACGACTGAAGACGACGCCTGTCCCGGAACGCGAGTCTTTATTGCCGAAAACCATGGCCTGTACGACGGCAGCCGTGCCTATATCAGAAGCAATATGGTTAAGCCGGCGGTATTCTACGGCACGCATATTGTCCCAAGAATCGAAGATACGTTTTATGGCCGACCGCATTTCAGCCGCACTTTTAATATTAAGTACCGTATCCATCATGCCCGGCATGGAAATCGGCGCCGATGACCGCACCGAGACCTGGAGACCCTTGCCAAGCTTGGCATGAGCCTGTTTTTCCAATTCCGCCAGCGCCTGGGCGATTTCTTTTTCAGCTAAACGTCCGGTCTTCTTATACTCGTTATACCCCTGAACGGAAACCACAAACCCGGGTGGGACTGGCAAACTCAGTCTTGTCATGGTCACGAGGTTAGCCCCTTTGTTGCCTAATGCCGCCTTATCTTCACAGCCGCCGTGAAACGAGTAAATATAATCCATGGGTACTCCTCCTCACTTTACATTATATATGAAAGGCGTATAAATAAAAGCCCTTTTCAGTGCAGAATTGTGAGCTAAATATGCTATATTTACTTAACCCATTTAAAACTTTAGCCGTCCGTGATATGCTCATAATGATATGAAAAAGATAAACTGGTTTAAGCTGGGAGTCATCTTTGTCCTTTTTGTGATTTTCAGTGCGATTGTTGCTTATGCAACGCAAATGATTTTTACCAGCTTCCATCTTCCCATCCATAGATATGAACCTGCGGCCTACCTGACGATCTTCCTGGTTTCCCTGGTCGTAAACCTGTCGCTGATCCCTTTGCCTTTTGCAGTTTCCCTTATGATTGCCGCGTCTGCCATCTGGAACCCCATTCTGGTAGCGTTGGCCGGCAGCCTGGGCGCAAGCCTGGGGGAAATGAGCTACTACTACCTGGGATACCTGAGTAAAAAGGTCGCCATACCGGATGACATCGTCGGGTACCAGACGGTGAAGTCCTGGGTTGATAAATACGGCATGTGGGCCATCGCCTTCCTGTCTTTCCAGCCTGTAATTCCCATTGAAATTGGAGGTCTGGTAGCGGGGTTAGCCAAATATCCCTTAGGTAAATTTCTCATTGCACTCTGGATCGGCAAATTCCCCAAATATATTATCCTTATATACCTGGGATCTGCCCTGGTGCATTTAATTCCTGCTCTGCGTTAGAAGATATACTGTAATATTCAATTTCAAGCGGAGGCAAAATGCCATGAATATTGGCGGCCTGCTGGATGACAACATACAAAGATTCGGAGAATACGATTTCGTCTGCTTCGAAGGCAAATGGCATTCCAATGTGGAAATAAACCACGCCGTAAACCAGTTGGCTATTGGGCTGAAAAATCTGGGAATTAAGATAGGGGACAGGGTTGGCGTTCAGCTCTTGAATTGTCCTCAACTCCTGCAGTCCTTTTTCGCTATCTTCAAAATCGGAGCTATCCTTGTGCCCATCAACCCGGCACTGCGTGCGGATGAGCTGGCTTATCTATATCATGATGCCGGCTTATCAGCGTTGATCACCAGCACAGATTTCGTGGGCAAGATCAGGCAAGCAAGGCAAAATGCTCCCGGACTAAAACATGTCATCACAATTGAAAAGGAAATGCTGGATGATGCGTTGGCCTATGACACGATCATGAGGACGGAACCGGGGAACACTGCATTGGCGGAAACGGACAATGACGATGTAGCTGTCATAATCTACACGGCCGGGACTACCGGTAACCCCAAAGGTGTAATGCTGACGCACTATAACTGGTATACGCACGTCACAGGTTACTATGAACTGGTTTTGCTGGATAAAAGGGGTATTGAGGTTACCGACAAAGATGGGAACGTGTTTGGTGTCCGGCGCAACCGCGTATCGCTGGTTACCCTGCCGCTCTACCATGGGTATGGTGTGTTCGCAATGAACCTCGAATTCCTTACCGGCGGAAAAATGGTCCTGCTTTCCCGCTGGGATACTGAGGAGGCAATGAAATCCATAGAACAGTACAGGGTGACTGAATTCCGGGGTGTTCCAACCATGTACATCCAACTGCTTAACCATCCCGCCGCTGATAAGTACGATTTGAGCTCTTTGCGGGTTTGCATCTGCGGGTCCGCTCCGATGCCCTTGGAGGTTGCACGACAATGGAAGATTAAGTATGGCATCGACATATGGGAGGGCTACGGGTTGAGCGAGGCTACCACCGTCAACTGCGGAAACATAGCCGCTGGAAAGGAGCCAAGGTACGGCTCGATCGGCAAATGCTATCAAAAATGTAATACCATAGCGATATTGGGCGCGGATGATGGGGAACTACCAGTCGGCGAGACAGGAGAGATAGCAATTAAAGGTCCCTGCGTTATGAAAGGTTACTGGAACAAGCCCCGGGAAACGGCGGATGCTATAAGGAATGGGTGGCTGCATACCGGAGATATCGGTCATAAAGATAAAGACGGCTACATATATATCACCGATCGTAAGAAAGATCTTATCATCCGGGGGGGAGAAAACGTTTACCCCAAAGAAGTGGAAAATGTCCTTCACGGGCATCCGCAGGTACTGGAGTGCGGCGTTATCGGTATTCCCGACAGCACGTACGGAGAAGAGGTCATGGCTTTTGTCGTACTTAAGATTGAAGGCTCAGCCACGGAAAGAGATCTGATAGATTATTGCCGGGAACGGTTGCCGGCCTTCAAAAGGCCCAAGACCATTCGGTTTATGGATTCGCTGCCCAAGAGTTCGGTGGGCAAGATTTTGAGGAGGGAACTGCGTATAAATAAAGGTGATTAAACGCGGCAGCCCGAATTTCACACTGGGTTATAATTGGCTGGCAAATACCGGATGGAAACTTGCAGAAAACGCTGGATTATCCTATTATCGTCTAAGAGCGGGATATTAGATATGGAGCGTAGCAAGGCAAATAATAATGGGAAATCTGAGGCTTCGGTTAGACATCTGTTTGGAAGAGAGATTCGCATCGGTTTATATATACTGACTACCTGTATTATTTTAATTTCCATTTTTGCCTGCGCAAACACTAAAAAGAGTCCGGTAACATCACCTAACACCTCAGGCCAGCAGGCTGCAAACAGTTCCTCTCAGAATAATCCATCGTCGAGCTCCAATGTAAATTCCAATGGTCAACCTTCAACCACACCTGTTCAGGCACAGGCTTCCCTGACACCGCCTTCTCCGCCTGCCCCGGTTCAGCAGACGACACCGCCTTCTCAACCTGCAGCCAATCCGAATATTCCTTCGCCAACGCAAACGGCTGGTGATCTTATGATCAGGAAGGATGCCTGTACCATGGTTTTGACCAAAGATGATATGGGCGAGGGTTGGATGACCATCAGCACAGGCCCTCCATCGATCTTGTACACCATTTCAAAATGTCACGTGTACTATGCCCAGGGCGGATCGTTCGCACCAAGCGTACAAAATTCGGTCGCAGTTTTTCGTACGCTCCAGGCAGCGAGCGATGCCTATGATAAAGAAAAACCGGCTTATGCTACGATTTCAAATCCCGGTATAGGCAATGAAAGTTTTTTAAATGACTCTACTCTCATCAACCGGGAGCTGGTATTCAGAAAGGGCAATGTGGTAGTGTATCTGTGGCTTCAGCAATTTCAAACGGGGGATATCGAGCATTATGCCAGGGTGGTTGAACAGAGGATCACGCCCTGATTTTAATGCTGCGATATATTTAGAGGCCAGTCATTATGGATCAGAAACCATTAGAGGGTGATACTCAAGAACAGGACCGCAGAGATAAAAAGATGCACCGTCACGGGTTTTCTGCTGTCTTTGCAGGCCTGTTATTAATCTTGCTAGGGGTACTGCTTTTCATGGCCAGCCAGGGCATAGTTCCATGGGATAAATGGTGGCAGCTCTTTCTCATAGGGCTGGGCCTTATTTTATTGATAGATGTTCTTTTCCGGTACTTGCAGGATAAAGCTCACGGTTTTCAAACGGGCAAAATAATTGCCGCTGTTGTGTTGATTGTGATCGGTGTGGTTTTTATAATCAGCGCGGTAAACTGGTGGCCTTTAATCCTTGTGGCCGTGGGTGTTGCGATCCTTATCGGAGGACTGACGCGGCGTTCTTCAGGCAAATAACCCCATTGTATTGCAGATACTCCTCCTTCCGTTTTATAAGCGTGAACGGGTTAGACGATAAAGAACAGACCTACCTTAGACTTTACTCTCTATTTGTGCGAAAATATCTTCCAATTAGTCTCAGGTTATCTGTGAAACTATGAATCTTGGTATTGCTGGGAAGACGGCGATAGTTTCTGCAGCCAGCAGAGGGATAGGAAAGGCTGTGGCAATAGGCCTGGCAAAAGAGGGCGTCAATATGGCTATATGCGCCCGCAATGAGGCCGGGCTCCGCAAGACCGCTCTGGAGATAGAATCATTACATTCGGTAAAAATCCTCCCCATTCTTGCCGATCTGACTAAAGCCAGCGAGGTAAAGAATCTGGTGGATGAAACTGTCAGCCGTTTTGGCTGGGTTGATATACTCGTAACCAATACGGGAAGTCCGCCTCCCGGACCTTCCACTTACTTCAGCGATCAGGACTGGGAGTATGCCGTGTTACAAAACCTTATGAGCAATGTTAGATTATGCCGTCTGGTGCTTCCCCTTATGAAAAAACAACGGTGGGGAAGGGTAATCAATATGATATCGGTCTCGGCTAAGCAGCCGCTCGAAGACATGATATTGTCCAACTCCATCAAAGCCGCCATCGTGGGCATGGCGAAAACTCTATCAGAGGAAGTCGCTGCAGACAATATACTTATTAATAATGTATGCGCGGGCTGGATCCTGACGGACCGTTTGATAGAGATGGTCAGGAAGTCGGCTGATAAGAAGGGCAAAACTTACGATAAGGTGCTGGCCGAATTAGCGGCAACTATTCCTATCAAGCGGTGCGGCACGGCCGAAGAGGTGGCCAACCTTGCGATATTCCTTGCGTCGGAAAGGGCTGCTTATATAACCGGCACGACCATTCAGGTCGACGGGGGCCTGATTAAAGGCCTTCTATAGGTTTAATAATCACGCTGAGGTTTTGCTCACTACATACATGGAAGCGTTATATAGAAAGTGGTACCTTTACCAACCTCGCTTTCGGCTTCCATCCTGCCGCCGTGAGCTTTAGCGATACTCTTAGCAATAGCCAGGCCCAGTCCGGTCCCCGTTTCGCCGCGGGATTTAATTTGATCCACACGATAGAAGCGTTCAAAGATATGCGGCAGGTGTTCAGAAGGGATGCCGATACCTGTGTCAGCGATAGCTACTACTGCCATTCCATCCTTCTCGGCAACTGACAGCGATACACTGCCCCCGCTGGGCGTATAATGTACAGCGTTTTCTAGGACGCTGATCAATAATTGCCGCAGCTTTAACCTGTCTGCCATTAGAGTTAGATTTTTCCCTGGTCCGACATTGAATTGGATTCCCTTTTCATTGGCTAACAGTTTTACGTCGGCGGATACTTCAGCTAGAAGCTCATCAAGCTTAACTTTATCAAGCGTCAGAAAGTCTTTCCCGGCATCGCTCCTGGCCAAAGATAGTATTTTATCTATCGCCGACGACATATAAGCTGATTCCTGGGCGACCAACTCGAGAGAGTCTCGATATTCGGCCTCGGTCCTTTTCTTGTTGAGCGCCAAAGTGGTCTCGGCTTGAATAACCGCTAATGGTGTGCGCAATTCATGAGAAACATCAGCTACAAATTGGCGGTAGCGGTTAAATGAACCTTCAAGACGTTCGAACATCCTGTTAAGGGTCGAGGCTAGCCTTCCAAACTCGTCCCCACGGTGCACGTTTATCCGGCGGCTGAGATCACTATATTCTATATCCTGTGCTATTCTGGTTATCTGGTCTACCGGCTTAAGCGCCCTGTTAGCGAGTAAAAATCCGCCAATCCCCGCGAGAATGAGAACGACCAGCCCCGACAAACCGAGGATATCTCTAAAAGTCGCCATGACATCCCCTATCCAGGCTACTGGACGACCAACGACTATGATTGTAGGGCTATTATCAGGGCTAACCGATAGCGAGGTAGCGTAGAACCTGATCTCTTGCCCGTTGCTGGTGGCAGCAGTAAAAAACGTAATCTGACCGTTCAAAGCTTGCTTGACGAAATTGTCCATGCTAGGTAATTCGACATTGGTGCCGTATTCCTTGAATAGTGTCCCATCGGCCTTATAAATAAATATAAATTCATTTAGCTCTTCAACCACACGTTCCTCAGCAACATCATTTTCTCCGGCCTTAAGCCTGGTCTGTACTGCTGTCGCCAGGGTAGTCAGGTTGTAGTCGAGGTTGTGATGCAGGTTATTAGCCAGCAGTGTATAGGCTACACCGCTAAATACGAAAAGCAACGTAACTATGATAGCTAAGTGCCAGATGATAAGGCGGAATTTAATTGTCTGGAAGAATCTCATGTTATAGCCAGCCGGTATCCGGCTCCCCTTAATGTTTGAATCAAGCTATTCTGTCCTCCATCATCAATCTTGCTGCGGAGCCTTCTAATGTACACGTCTACAATATTGGACAGGCTGTCAAAATCGTAGTTCCATGCGCCTTCTTCAAGCATTGTCCTTGTAACTACCATATTGGGATGGCGCATGAAGTATTCCAGTATTGAGTATTCTTTAGCAGTAAGATCTATTTTTCTCTGCCCTTTCCACACCTCCCTGGTTAACGTATCCATCATCAGATCACCTGCCTGCAGTTTAGGCGTTTTGAATAACATATCACGCCGCATCAAGGCGCGAACGCGGGCCAATAGTTCACTAAAAGCAAAAGGTTTGGTCAGGTAGTCGTCGGCGCCTGAATCAAGTCCCGCAACTCTATCCTCAATGCTGTCTTTGGCGGTAAGCATTAAAATGGGCATACCGACCTGCTTCGCCCGTAACTCTTGACAAACCATTATCCCGTCTTTCTTAGGCAGCATAATATCGAGAATGATAAGGTCGTAGGGCGTGGTTTCCGCCATGTACTGGGCCTCCTCGCCGTCATAAACGCAATCAATGGAATATCCTTCTTCCAAAAGGCCGCGCTTGACAACGCCCGCAAGCCGCTTATCATCCTCGACAACTAAAATCCGCATTCTATCTCCTTCTAAGACCTTACTTCTTTTTTGTTGTCACTATTATATTAGAGCAAGATGAACAGAAGATGAAAGAATGTGCGATATACAAACATAACTACTGTTAATATTAGGTTCATTTTCGGTTCATCACCGGTTCATATAACCCTGCTAAACTAGGTTTTAAGAATGATTGGGAAAATACGAGGCACAAAAAATGCAGAAAAAGGCAATTAACAACTTGGTAGATGGGAAGATTAAAATTACGATTTTTAATGACGGATATCTGGTGTCTTTGCTGATGGGTTTGATCGTATGTGGTATTGCTCTGTTATATCTACTGGTGACTATAGGCACTTTATACATGTAACTAAAAAAAGCAAGCTTAAAGGCACTGAAAGACGGGAGGAACACACCATATGAAGAATTTCAAGACAATCGCTGTAATCAAAGAGGCTATTATGTTCATTGCCACAATAGTTTCAGTCATAGGTTTTGGATTTACTCTTGCATCTCACTCCACTTACGCGGCAACGATGCCGTATAGTGATGCTGCCGGCACCTCAATCTATGACAGCGCCAACCCGGCGGTTGTAGTGATCGAGGTAACCCGGAAAGATTCCATTCCCAACGGGCTTCCGGTTCCACAGGAAGAGGTAGGATATGGCTTGCTGGTAGATAACCGGGGGCTTATCCTGACCAATGATCATATTATCGATGGAGCATCGAGCGTCGAGGTTGTGCTCAATAGCGGTAATACCGTTAGCGCAAAGGTTGTCAGCACGGACCCTGTTGACGATTTGGCCTTGCTGACTATCGACTCTTCAAACGTATCCGGAATGGCTCCAGCTCCCGTTTGAGCATTAGCATTGCTTGTGGCAGGCGTCTATATGTTAGAAAAGCTGCAGGATTAAATTGGTCCCCAATCATCGGTATCCCCGAAACGTAATAACCAGCTATTTGGAAGCCTGAATGCTATTTGTCATTCATCCTGCGTTCATGTTCTATTCATCACAGGTTCATTTGAGCGTGTTAAATTATGTATAAAGAATTTGAGTTAAGGAAAGAAATGGTTCTTTTACATTAATAAAGGAGAATTGTGGCAAATGGCAAGAATTGAATATAGGTCAAAGGAATTTCCCGAATTAGCTAAGCTTAGAGTGCAAGCCAGGGGACTGGCGCTAGTTCAGGGTAAGACAATGTCTCAAGTATTTACCGAGGCCTTACAACTCTGGATGAAGCATAATTGCGGCGAGGGAATAAATCAATGGTATCAGTTAGTGGAGGGAGCGGACGTGAAAAGTGCCAAAAGTCAGCGAAAGAACAGCTGATCTTATCTTAAAAAATACAATGAATAAGGGCCCGCAAGCGTCATACTATCGAAAAGAAGATGAATCACTATTTACAGGGAATCAAAACCTATATTCTACACCTGCTCGTGGTAGTAGGCGTACAAAGTTTGACGCTTGTTATAAATTTCATACGTAGTCTTTAGATGAGGCTGAGAGAATGTTCAGCACGCAGCTATTTCAGAAATATAGGGTGGGCCAACGTGTGCGCATTTGTTCGGCCGAAGACTATCGAGGAAAGCCTAAATATCCGGCATGGGAACAATACGTCGATTTGAAAGGTATAATAATCGATTCTTATCATGCCCGGTATGGGCCATTGTTTGTAGATGGCTTTATAGGCTGCGACGATATTAATTTCTATAACATTGTTTTCGAAGGTGATTTCACGGTTAGCGTGCCCGAGGAGATGTTGGTTACCCAATAGCTTTCGGGGTTTAAGCAAACTTGCGTTCCCGACCAGTATACGAGCGGCAGTTGTTCGCGGCAATAGTGGAACCTGCAAGGGTATTGTGATTAGTCACTGGAAAAATTGAAAACGCCGTGGAATCCGAAGGGGATTATCTGGGGAAGCTCCGCCCTTGCCATCTCGGTAAAGCTTTTTGCGTCCAGCACCAGGAGCACGGATATCTTCTTCTCACCGCACAATGCGGTAGATAGCACTACCCCGTCATCTTCTTCAGTGCTTCCCGGTCTGGGCACGAAGACCGGCTCAGATGGGAAGAGCCCTTTTTGCTGTAGTTTCCATTCCCGGCTGGTCCTGCTGTCCCGCTTGACCAGGCCGTCCGAAAAGTGGCTCGTTGACGCAATTATGGCATAGCAGTACTGGTAAGGCATACCGTTGCAGCGCTCATAGTTGATACGGGGCAGCTCCATCAGTGTTTCGGAGAGGTAAGAGGATGATACCGTGCCGGCTGACAGGTCGAGAGTGAAACGCTCAAGCCTTGGCGGGGGATGTGGCCACCTATTGAGGTCGGTCAGGCGGTCTATGTCGTGAGCATGCACGACCGAAGCATCCGGATATGAGATCAAATCGAGGATAATCTTATTGCCGTCTTCAAACGCATTCACGTTGTGATAGCAGTACAGCGGATGGCCGGAAAGCTTTTTCTCGCTGCCATCGAGAAGATCGACGACACGGAACGTAGTATCGCGATTCTCCTCCCAGTGAAAGGAGTCTATAAATGAGTCCAGCCCGAACAAAAATGCAAGCGGGTTCATCCTGAAAGGAGGTTCAACCAATATCGCATGCCTTTTCGTCACGGCAAAGCTATGCATATAGGCTGGTTTTTCCACCGGCAGGGAGGCGACCAATTCCCTGCGGGTTTCTCCCGGGCGGACCCTGAAAATGTGATAATAACTCTTCCGCCCATATCCCACCATATAATCGAGCCAGCCACCGGAAACAGGATCCTGGTGTATATGAACGCCCATAACGGGGTCTTTAAACTTGTCATCGAACTGGCTGTGCCCCTTCGTTTCAAGCGTCTCGGGATCGAACGCCACAGGCTGAGTGACCTCAGTAAGCGCCACCATATCCTGCCCCAGCATGGCAAAGTGCACGTCCGTATTATCCAGTGGCACTGGCTGGAAGAACGAGCGCAATTTCTTCCAGGGACTCATTCTCCAACCACTGAAGCCCCTGCCCCATAGTGTGCCCCGTTCCATACTTTCCCGGTAATAATCCGTATCGAGAAATCGGTTGGTATACGTAATGCGGTCCCGGGTGAGGTTCAAACGATGGACCATGGCAAAACCATCAAACCAATGCCTGATCCTGGTGCCATCCGGTAAATTAAATCTGGCAGGGCCGTTACGGTAGAGAGTGCCCGTGAGCCAGTCAGGGATGCTCCCGTTCAAAATGGCGGGTTCATTGGTCCATTCCATAACCTGGTCGGAAAACCCCAGCGCATAGTCATTATCTTGTCCGCAGGATACGGTGATATTTTCTCCATCCATGTCGCTCCTCCCCCCGCTTATTTTGCAGATTTGTTCGATCCCATGGCCTGTGTGTTAGGACAGGTATCGTTAGCGCGGCAATGGCTGCAGGCCATCCTGGGAATGAGCGCAAATACTCGGAACATCAGCAGGCCCAATATTAAAAGAGCAATGATCAGTAGCGCAATCGAGAAGTTGAAAATCAGGGCCGGTATGATAATGATCAGCGGCAGTATTAATGCGGCCAGATAGAGGTTGTTGGGACAGAATATGCCTTTGGCACGCTTGGCGAAGTCTGGTGTATTACCCTTTTTAGCGATTTTCCTGGACACCACGTTTAAACTGGAGATGCATACGGCATTGTCCAATTCGTAATAGACACAGTTAGGACACACTTTTAGCGGTATCAGGAGATACATATCTACAAAGGAGAATATCAGGTAGAAAGCCCCTACAATATAACCCACACCCAGGCCGAAGGCCAGGATAATACCGATGCCGCCCAGAGCGTAATGGAGGATGGTTGTAATATTGTAAGTGAGGATACTGGATAAGGGATATCTTGTATAGAGCTTTGGCTCCTCTTTCTGCGACATTTTCACCTCCAGCCACTAAAGCCATAATTGTAGGATTATTATAGCCGAATTATCATTCAGCGCTAAAAACACGGGCCTCGCATATGCGAAGGCAAGATCTACCTATTTGGCCTCCCTCTGAAAATGCCAATCAGCAAGATGCCCAGGACCAGTAAACATCCTACAGCGATAATGCCCACTACCACTGTAGAGTACGCGGAAGACTGCTCACCCGGCGGGGATGCATTAAGGACCATAAATTCCGTACTAAGAGTACCGACACTGACTTTATAATTTCCGGGGTCCCCTTCTGAGAGGGCAAAGCTGACAGGCTGCGACTTGCCCGGCCCCACTGTAACTTCTTTATGCAATTCAGCCGCGCCGTTAATTGAAAGAACAACATCACCTGTTGCCTCAGATAGTCCACTGTTAATAACGCGCACCGACAGTGTGACATTTTCACCGGGGCTGACAGCCTCCGGCACGGCAGTCAGGTCAGAAAATGTAAAAGTGGTAGCGGCTGGTGTCGCTGAAGTAGCCAAAGAACCCGACGTTGGCGTTGAACTGGATGCGAACGAAGGGCTCGATCCTGCTATTGGACCTGCCAGTGGAGCAGTTGTCTCGGGCATTCCCCGGATGGCGAAGATGGTGAAATGTGATACAGAAGCGCTCACTTCTTTGGCGTCTGTATTTACAGTAGAGTCCAATTTAGTCCACGTAGACCCATTCCAATAGGCTATATAAAGCGAAGACTCGCTCAGCCCGGAAGGCAAAGGAGTCTCGTATTTCAAGGTCATGATTGCAGTTGGTGAAAAGGTTGTCCCGCTAGGATTAAAACTATAGGATTGAAGACACACGGACCCGTCACTGGCAGCAGGAGGATTCGTCTCATTGCCAGCCCCAATAATGGATTGCCCCTGAAGGTTAATCACTGTGCCGGCTGCCAGATTTAACCTGACGCGCCGGTCGGTGCTGGAAATCTCTGTGGCTAGATTTAGAATATTGCCGCTGACATTTAACGTAGCGGTCTCGCCCAGGAAGTTTGAAGAAACAGAAGCTGTTTGAGTAGATATCTGCAAAGGTGCAGTTTGGGATGAGTCGGTTCCAGGGTTGACCTGGATTGAAGTAGTTAGAGTGAAATAACTTGATTCGCTATCGTTTACCTGGACTGTAAAGCTATAAACCTGGGGACTGGTTGGCACGCCCTTGATTACGCCTAACGTCCCGTCAAGGGTAAGTCCTGGCGGCAAGCTGCCTGAGGGAATGGACCAGGTATAGGGCAAAACACCGCCCTGAGCATAAAACGCAAAGGCATATGGGCGCCCTACGGTAGCTACCTCTGGAGTTTTGGGCGAGATACCGCATGACGCTGCCGTGCAAGAAGCGCAAGCAGCGCCGCCACAGGTGGTTCGAGGCATTTGCGAGGGCGCGCCGTAGCAGGTCAGGTTTAACTCGGTTGCTGCGCCTCCCTGAAATATAGCCATCTGCAGCGCCGGATAATCATTTAGTGAGAAATTAACGGTTTGCCCGGGGCTTCCGACTACCTCAAAAACAGGGTCATAACCATATCTGCCCTCTGAATCCGTAGTGGTTTCACCAACTTTGTTGGCGCCTATCAGAGCGGTAATGATATAGCCGGATGTCACTAGTTCATCATTATTATATACAACCCCATAGAATTGCTCCGTCGTTGATGCAATGTCTGCGGTTGCCGGGCTGAACCAGGATGGCATAAGCAATACATATGTTACCAGGAGGACCGTTGCCCCCATCAGGCCTGGCTTCAACCAGCGATTGTAAAAACCTGTCATATTTAATTTATTCTAGCACTCTCCAATCTTAACAGTCCCGTTCTCCAACCTAAAATATTCATTTTAAATGAATTGGAAATAGTGAGACCCGAGCATCCAATCCTGCACAACACAAAGTTAGAAGAATTTGGCCCGGGTTTTCTAATTCAGGCAAACCTTGTTCAGCAAAAATCGTTATCATATATTGGTGGACATCTTCGAAGATTATTACGAGATACTTCAAGTACACCCCCTTGCGGAGCCGGAGGTGGTAGACGCGGCATATAGAAAATTGGCGCAGAAATACCATCCGGATATCAACAAAAGCGATTCCGCCTCCGAAAAAATGCAGAAAATTAACAGGGCGCATGATGTCCTTGGAAATTATCTCAGTAGAAAAGCATACGACGCGGAATGGTCTCTTCACAGGCAATCTAACCCGCATCAGCAATCGGCAGATGTAAAGGAACCTGTTCTGAAAGTTCTCCCAAAACATATTAGATTCAAGAATCTGGGCAATGATGAAATTAAGACTTCGCACTTTGACATATATAGCGTCGGCGGCACATACACCGGTTATGACGTAAACACGGATCACCTTCCTGAATGGCTGGAAATTACCGGGATAGAAAAGCTTGGCAGCGAGCCTCTTCCAGCACGCGTCTATATAAAGGCAAGGGGTCAACTCTCTTATTCAAAATACGAGTGTCTTATCCCCATAAATATCGAAAACACCGACTTAAATTATGCGGAAGGTGTCAAAGTGCACATTGAGCTGGACGTGAAGGGGCCGGCATTGCAGGTGGACAGCAGATTTCTCGAATACAAAGTGGTAACCGACGTTATCCCGCCGCCTCAATCCGTGAAATTCATCAACCTGGGTACAGGACATATAGAAGGCGAGTTGATTCCCAGGCAGAAATGGATAAAAGTCAGTCCGCGGCATTTTCGTTTTGAACATCAAAGGGAGATTCAGATACAGATAGATACATCGAAGCTTGTAAATGACATGCTGGGGTATATAGATGTAAAAACAAATTGTTTAAATGATCTAATTACGGTCAGGGCAAGTGTGCTTGCCAGGGGTAGGGGGTCCCGTTAGAGTAAGATATTCCAAGACAATATGTAAAGACACCTTATTCGTCATTCTGCAGCTAGTTCCCGATTTCTACCATGACGCATATTACAATCTGGCAGGCAAGGATTTGTGCGAGGCCGGTTTAAGTGCCAACCTGAAGCTGCATACCTTAATAAGATCTTAACAAGTAACAAGTATAATTTGTATTAAAAGCTACCAAAATAAAGGTTGCAAAGGGAAAACGATTAGTTAACAAAGGGAATAGCTAAAATGCTGGAAAATATGTTGTTTAATGGACTGTTGCAAGAGTCAATGCAGCCGGTCATTAACTATGGATTCCCGGCATGGAATCAGCTGGTTCACGTTGGCAAGTCGGATATAATATGCGTGGCCGTCATCGGAATTATAGTCATTGGCGGGGCTATCTTTGCGCTGATGTGTCGGTACGAATAGGTCTTGAACAGATTGGTCATATGACCACGGGGCGGGGAAAAGATGTATCATTGTTTACAGTTGTTTCAAGGAGCGTATCATGAGTATCCCGCGTTTTGCGCGCTTCGCCTTATTACTGATAGGCTTCTCATTGTTCATCCCCTCTTGTTCAGGTACCTTGGCTGTTCCTGCCCAGGCTCCAATTGCCCCTGTTAATTCGGCTACCCCGGTAAACGTGCTACAGGCAAACATAAAGTTACCTGAGCCAATATTAAAGAGCGGAGTGTCGCTGGAGGAAGCTTTGTCCAAACGGAGATCAATAAGAGCATATGCCGATGTTCCTCTAACACTCAATGACGTCTCCCAGCTTCTATGGGCCGGACAGGGCATTACTGACAGTAGCGGCAAACGCACGGCCCCATCGGCGATGGCAAGCTATCCTTTAACATTGTATCTGGTAGCAGGAAACGTGGAGGGGCTAAACCCCGGCCTCTACATTTATCAACCATCCGGCCATGAACTGATTAGTGTAAAAGACGGGGACTACCGGGAATCAATCGGAAATCAAAGTTCGATGCAGAAGGCCCCGATAGACATCGTCATAACCGCGAATTACGATAAGGTCAAAGCGGCCGCTGACAATGGCCAGAAATGGGCATATTTGGAAGGGGGACACGTTGCGCAGAACATATGTCTTGAGGCCACCGCTTTAGATTTGGGCACGGTTACAGTGGGTGGCTTCATAGAAGACCAGGTGAAAAACGTCATTGGGCTGACCGGCAATACCGGCGTTCTATACGTGTTACCAGTCGGTAAAAAGCTGTAAAGGGCGCAGCCATTAGCCTGGTACGAAGGATTGTAATTATTAGTTCAGGCCTTTGTTGCCAAAACGGTTATGGTGGGTGAAATCCTTCACATTACGGCGCACTCTCAGGTATTTGGCCGGCTTTGAAATTGGATAGCCCAGACGGCAGGCAAAGGCAATCCTTAGTTGTTTGGGAATATTAAGAATTCTCTTTACCTCTTTTTCCACCGGATTTGCGCCAAGAACGCTCAATATATGAAAACCGATACCCAATGAATTTGCCATGAGCCACATGTTTTCCATAACACAGCCAAGACTTATAATACCCAGGAAATCACCCTCCGAAGCGGGTGCCCTTTTATTAGGGTCGTAAAGAACAATTATCAGGATAGGGCTCGTTGGATTGGTCCTTTCCAAAGACAAAAGCGTTTTTTTATCGGCTTTATCCAATTTAAAGTTTGGTTTCCTCCAGCTTGGAGGAAACATATTGCCCAGGATACCAACCTTTTTTCTGCGCAATTCCTCTTCGGAAAAGGATAGCTGCTTATAATTCTCCCGGATAAAGATTTCGGATACAGGGCTCTTTATTTTTCTTATAGCTTCCAATATTTTTTCGTCGTCTACTACAACTATCTCAAAGTTTTGCATATTGTGAGCTGTAGGTGCCCAACGTCCCGCCTCTAAAATCTGCCGTAAGTCTTCCTTTGCTACCTGGCGTTTAGTGTCGAAGGAGATTCTTAATGATTTCCTTTTCTGAATAAGCTTCAAGATGTCTTGCATAATTATCTCCTGATCGAAAAAGATTAATAAATTCCTTCTTCACGTCAGTCGCCGATTTTCAGAACGGACCTGAAACGTACTTTTGATGTAATCATTTTTTCATAGGCCAATGCGGCGTGTTCTAAGGGAAAAATTTCAACCACAGGTAAAGCTCCCGATATAACGCTGAAATTCAGAGCTTCTTCCGATTTGTCTTTGGCTGGTCTTCCTGTCCATCCGCGTATTGAAAGTCTTCGCCCTAGCAACTGTCCCGGGGAAATCTGCATGGGTTCGCCCGGCGCGGCAACAACTATCAATTGGCCATCCAAACCAAGGCCATCTATAATCCCCGAAATAGCTTTACTATTTGGAGCTGTAGCCAGAATGACCCGTGCCCCGCCAAGATTTTTTAGCTCAGCCGCCGGGTTCAAAGACTCAGTGTCAATATATAAATGCGCACCTAATTTAATAGCAGCGCTTCCTTCCCCTTACCACGCGACAATGCCACGGTTTTGAAGCCAAGCTTCCTGGCAAACTGTATCCCCAAATGTCCCAGGCCTCCAATGCCCTGTATCGCTACAAGATCACCACCTCTGGCATTGCTGTTACGCAGGGCGGTAAAAGTCGTTCTGCCGGCGCACATCAGAGGTGCTGCTTCTAAAGAGGTAAGTTCGTCAGGAATAATTATAATAGCCTGCTGCGGTGCAACCATATATTCAGCATAGCCGCCGTCAAATGAAATTCCAGTGGCCAAAAAACTATCACAGTTACCGGGATCTCCCCGTCTACAAGTCTCACACTTCAGGCAAGGCCCTCCATACCATCCAACTCCGACCCTCTGTCCGATCTGCCAGAAGGAAACATTGGAACCTACTTTTTCAATTGTTCCAACAATTTCGTGGCCAGGAACTCTGGGATATTTAATACCGGGGAAATGCCCCTCTTTTACCACGGCATCTCCATGGCAAACGCCACAGGCCTGGACCTTGATGCGCACTTCGTTTTCCTTCGGTTCCGGGATTTCCTTTTTGATTAATTCGAAATCCCCGCCTGGTGCACTGACCTGGACAGCTTTCATTAACGACATGAGTAATTCAATCTCCTGTACCCACTATTCTCATATTCACGTTGCGGGGAAGCGTTGATAAGCTTACCTGTCCGGTGCGATACAGTGACTGCTGCCCCACGCACTTGCGCAACCTTCGACTATATTGCTTGAAGTCGCATTCTCCGATACGATGCATATGCATTTACCCCAGGACTGATTATATGGAAGGGTCCAGTTTTCAGAGCCGGCGGCGTTGGAAGGCGTCACGTCAAAGGCAGCAAATGCCGTCAGACATGCTACCGGAATCAGCAGCGATATTGCGAATATTTTCAACAACTTCATGGTTTCATCCTTATTTCCATAAGTATTTCAATTTGCGTTAAATTTTCGTACTCTATTATGATTATAGTCTTTAAAGTATAAAAAAGTTGCAAAATTGCAAGCGGAAAGATGGCAAATCTATGACAACGCGTTTTCGGTACGCCCTTTAATTGAAGTGCTATTGATGAAGTATATAGCCCGGAATCGACAGGCATTTTGTGCAATACTCGGCATTCAGACCATTATTTGATCTGGCAAATAGTTGATCGTATAGCATTGACTGCGTCAGCCGTTCATAGTAACATTTCCTGCACACTCGCATATTAGGTTCAGCCTCATTGCAAAATATTATTCACGCGGAGGGAGGTTGTCTTGGAAAACCGGAAAGATAATGCTAACAATGCCCTAAATGAGACCACTCCAAAGAAAAAGAAGAAAAGTGGCAAAGTTGGCCTTGCGTTAATAATTAGTATCCTTGCTGTAATAGTGGTGCTCGCCGGTGGAGGTTTCGCTTATTTAAGCTACATCAACAATACGCCCCTGCCGCAAATTGATGGTCAGATTGAGGCACATGGCCTGCAGGCCAAGGTAGATGTTATTCGCGATTCGTATGGCGTACCTCACATCTACGGACAAACCCTCCACGATGTTATTTTTGCCCAGGGCTACCTGCAGGCGCAGGACCGCTGGTGGCAGATGGAATTCTTCCGTCACACGTGTGCGGGAAGGATCGAAGAGCTCACGGGCAAAAAAGCCAGCCTTATTTCGGCGGACATTTACCTCCGTACTATGGGTTGGTATGACGTAGCCGATAAGGAATACAACAGCTACACGCCGGCACAGCGCGCAATACTGGACTCTTTCGCGGAAGGTGTCAATGCCTACATTTCCAACAGGAGCCCACAGGAACTTTCGGTGAACTACAGCATCCTGGGGCTGACCGGCGTGAAATTCAAAGTGGAACCGTGGAAACCGGTAGATACCCTGGCGTTTGCCAAACTCATGTCCTGGGATCTGGGATACAGCATGGATCAAGAGATCCAGCGCGCAAAACTGTACGAACTACTCGGTCCCCAGATGGCAGACGAGTGGCAGACGCCGCCTTATGGCTACGGCAATAAACCCGCCATATTGCAGACGGAAGATGTTAAGGCCATGGATACAACCGGCGGCACCGCAGGGAATATAGCTGCTTTTGAAAACCAGTCTACCATAACTCCTCTAACCCAGAAGGGCTATGAGGATGCGAAACCGGATTTGACATGGCTAATGGGAGATCCTGCAGGTATCGGCAGCAATAACTGGGTAGCAACCGGGAGCATGACGCAGAGTGGAAAACCCCTGCTGGCGAATGACCCGCATCTGGGAATCCAGATGCCTTCTATCTGGTATGAGATCGACTTGCACGCCGTCGACGATGGCACCGGACAGCCTTATGACGTCGCGGGATTTGCCTTCGCACCGTCGCCGGGCGTTATCATCGGCCATAATAATGATATCGCCTGGGGCGTCACCAACGTTTACCCGGATGTGCACGACCATTACCAGATTAAGATTAACCCGGACAATCCATTACAATACGAATGGAACGGTGGCTGGCAAAACATCACTGCCCGTGAAGAGACTATCTCCTTCGGCAATGGAGCAACGCCGATAACATTCACGGTCAGGGAGACCCATTTCGGCCCCATAATCAACGACAACAAGTTCGACAGCAAGACAGGTCAGCTCCTTGGCTTCAATAATAAAGATCCCCTGGCACTTCACTGGACGGCCTTGGAGCCGGGAACCCTCATGCTGGCGATACAGGGTCTCAACAAAGCCAAAAACTGGGAAGATTTTCGTAATGCCCTCAAGTACTGGGACACTCCTTCCCAGAACGTTATATATGCTGACAGACAGGGCAACATCGGCTACCAGTTGCCGGGCAAGATCCCGATCAGAGCCAGTGATGACAACGGCCTTTTACCCATGCCGGGATGGACAAGTCAATACGAATGGAAGGGATTCATCCCATTCGACCTGCTGCCCCGCATTTACAATCCGGCTCGCGGCTATATTGTGACCGCCAACCAGGCGCCGGTCCCGCCAGAATACTATGATATCCTGCAAAAGCAATTGGGCCCGGGTTTCAATTTCAGCCTCGGATACGAATGGAACTACGGATACCGTGCCCAGAGGATAAACCAGTTAATTACGGGGCTTGCTCCCAACACCATCCAGAGCTTCCAGAAAATCCAGGGCGACAACAAGCTATTGAGTGTAGGCGAAATATTGCCCTACCTGGCAAACATCAAGTTCAGCGATCCTAAACTCACCAGCGCTGTCGATTGGCTGACTAACTGGGATTCCACCTTCAATGAAGACAGTCCCCAGGCGGCCCTCTATGCCGAGTTCTGGATGAAGTTGGTAAATAATACCTTCCAGAACAAGCTCGGGGACGTAATTAAATCCAAAGGCGATAACAGGGATATGTGGGCAATGTACCTGCTACTCCAGAAGCCCGACGATAAGTGGTGGGATGACCCCGCAACAAAAGACAAGATCGAAACACGTGATGATATTTTGGCCAAATCATTTAAAGAAGGCTATGACGCCACGGTTGCAGCATTAGGATCAGACCGAAGCCTGTGGAAATGGGGCAATCTGCACACAGCCACCTTTGTCAGCAACCCCCTTGGCGCCAGCGGGATAGGCCCAATTGAGTCTCTGGTAAATAAGGGGCCTTTCCCGGTGGGTGGAACAACGGACGCTCCGAATGCCTGCCGCTGGACCGTGGACACAGGCAATTTTCAAGTAAGCAGTTGTCCATCGATGCGAATGATAATCGATATGAGCGATATCTCGAAGAGTGTTTGCATGAACCTGACAGGTGAGAGTGGAAACCCGGGCAGTCAATGGTACGGGAACCTAATCCAATCATGGATCAACATTCAATACCACCCCATGCTCTGGACGCGGCAGCAGGTGGATGCAGCGGCAGCACACCGACTCATCATGCAGCCCTGACCATTAAAGACCGGGCAAAGTCTTGTGTTGGCCCTGTATGCCCCCACTCCACAGGTACGGTTCCAGCAGTTCCACGGTGGCCAGACTTCTCCCCTTAAGCTCAAGGTCTCGGCTTTCGCCTGATTACACCAAGCCTAAGTCCACGAGTGGCTGCAGAGCCGTTACCATCTCGTGATAGCGTGCCGCATAGTTGGCGTCGATAATAGTTGTCTGCCAGGTGCAAACCAACGTCGTGGTGCTATATCGTATCACCTGGCTGCGGTTTCGGTATTTTAAATAACATGTCCCTCTGCAGCAACGCTCGAACTCGAGCTAGTAGTTCGCTAAAGGCAAAAGGCTTGGTCATATAGTCATCAGCGCCGGAATCGAGCCCCGTAAGTCTATCCGCACTGCTGTCCTTCGCGGTAAGCATTAATATGGGCATACTCACCTTCTTTGACCGCAGTTCTTTACAAACGGCGATTCCGTCTTTCTTGGGGAGCATAATATCGAGAATGATAAGGTCATAGGGCACGGTTTCAGCCATATATTGAGCCTCCTCACCATCATAGACACAGTCAGTAGAGTATCCTTCTTCGACAAGACCTCGACTGATAACGCCAGCAAGCCGTGTATCATCTTCGACCAGTAAAATCCGCACAATAACTCCTTATACGTAAATTACCCGCAACTTTATTACAGCTATTATAGGTAAACAAGATGAACAGAAGATGAAAGGATGTGCGATCTGAAGCTTCAAACTGCTGTTAATATTGCGTTCATGTTCTATTCATCCCCTGTTCATATAAAGGTGTTAAACTGGTATAAAAGAATTTAGTTATGACAAAGTATGTGGAACCATTTGAGGAGAAGCGGATAAATAAATAAAGGTAGAAAGCCTATGGACAGCAAGTAATCTTCTCTTGGGTAAATAGAATGAACAATAATTTGGAGGCAGGACCATGAAACATCGAGTCATTCAGTCAGCAACCTTACTCGTGGTTCTATTGCTTATGACGGCGGCTTCCTGCGTGCCTGAGGCAACGTCCACTCCCATACCTAATTCTGCTCCTACTCCTGCTTCAACTGCTGAACCTAACCCTATTTCGGCTATACCTCCGACGTCTACGCCCACTCCAACTTTGCCGTCGACTTCTATGCAACGCCAGCGCACTACTGGCACCATCACCAAGATTAGCGGCAGCACATTAACCTTGCGCACTGGGCAAGGACCAGTAACAGTGAATATAAATTCTGACAATATCACTATTCAGAATATTACGGCTGGCGCTCTTTCGGACCTTCATGAGGGTGGATATTTGATTGCCGTTGGTTCCCAAGATGTGAACGGCAACATCACTGCAACCTCTATTATGATCAGGTCACAGGACCAGGGCGCTCCACCAACCCCACCTTTTGGAGCAACTCCAGCGAACCCCAGGTCACCACGCTCTGGTGCGCGGCGTGGCGCTAGCGGCACCCTCACCAAGATTAACGGTAACATCTTAACCTTGGCAACCGCACAAGGGCCAGTAACGGTGAATATCAGTTCTGATAATATCACTATTCAGAATATCACGACTGGCACACTATCGGACCTTCATGAGGGTCAATCCTTGACCGTCGTTGGGCCCCAGGATACGGATGGCAATGTTACTGCCAATTTAATATTTATCCAATCGTAAGTATAGGATTAAATCAGGAGATATTGTGAACAGGAGGAAAAAGAATTAAGCTAAAGGCATCAATCTCCTAACTGGATTTTAAATTATAGCTTACTCTGCACGAGTAGTCTGGGACATGTAACTTGATTGTATGATGTCATTTAGAATAGTCTGCGGTGGGATGATGTATGATCCCCTGCAACGGTGCGATCATTGAAAGGGGCTGCATGAAAACGCTGCTTCCTTTGTTATGCCGTGAATTGCCCGATGATTTTGAGCCCCTTATTAATCTTGCGCTTGATCTGCGCTTAACCTGGACTCATGGGGGAGACAAAATATGGGCGGCTCTTGATCCTGAATTATGGGAGGAAACACGAAACCCGTGGTGGGTTCTACAAAATATTTCCCAGGATCGCATCGAACATTTGATCAAATATAAGGCGTTATCAAACATAATAAAGGAAGCATCCGATATATGGCAGAATTATAAAGAAACTCCCGGGTGGTTCAAGCAAAATTATCCTGCTGGCGCACTTGGTACGGTAGCCTACTTTAGCATGGAGTTTGGGTTAAGTGAGGCTCTCCCAATTTACGCTGGAGGGCTTGGGATACTCGCCGGTGATTTTCTTAAAACGGCCAGCGATCTCGACGTTCCTATGATCGGTGTTGGCTTGCTCTACCAGGAAGGTTACTTCCGACAGATGCTTGATTCGTCGGGGATGCAGATGGCTACCTTCCCACACAATGATCTAACTAATTTGCCTTTGAAACCAGCGATAGATAAATCCGGTGGATGGCTGATGGTGTCACTTGAACTTCCTGGGAGAATCTTGCGATTGCGTGTGTGGCTGGCACAAATCGGCAGAATACAACTTTATCTACTGGACAGCAATGTCCAGACGAATAGTCCTATCGACAGGAGTATCATATCCAAATTATACGACGCTCAAACTGAATTTCGCCTCGTGCAGGAAATTATACTCGGTATCGCGGGCTGGAGGGCCCTCCGGTTATTGGATATCCCGGTAGAAATTTGCCATATCAACGAGGGGCATGCGGCCTTTGTCGTTCTGGAACGTGCCTTGGAGCGCATGAAAGAAACTGGCCTTCCATTCGAAGTAGCATTGACTGCCACACGGGCAGCTAATGTTTTTACCACTCATACTCCTGTAGCTGCTGGTTTCGACACTTACCCACCAAATTTACTTGCCAGATATTTCCGCAATTACGTCAGTTCACTGGGTATCTCAATGGATGAGTTGCTCTCCCTTGGCAGATCAAATCCGGGAGACGTTAATGAGTTATTCAATATGGCCCTCTTGGCCACACGCGGAAGCATCGAAATAAATGGGGTGAGCCGACTGCATGAGAAAGTGAGCCAACGTATATTTCAACCGTTGTACCCTCACTGGCCTGAACGGGAGGTGCCTGTGGGCCATATTACCAATGGCGTCCATATACCCACCTGGGGTTCCAAGTATGCCTATAGTGTATTAAACCGGTTAAATCAAGATTACAGGAAGGATACTGGAGATCAATTATCCGAGGCCATAAAAAATATAGCGGATGCAGATATTTGGGCAATTCGAAAGGAAAATAAAATGGCATTGGTGAGCTATGTCCAAGACCGAATTGCCTACCAACTGAAGCAGAACATTACTGATTCTGCAGCGCTGGATGAGGCACAGCGGGTACTCAGCCCCGAGGTCCTGACCATAGGATTTGCCAGGCGTTTCACATCCTATAAACGGCCTAACCTGCTTTTGCATGATGAAGAGCGACTATCAAATATACTTACCAATCCCGAACGCCCTGTGCAACTCGTTGCTGCCGGCAAGGCCCATCCCAACGATGACGAAGGGAAACATATAATTCAGCGATTTGTTAGTTTTGCACATAGACCTAAAATACGCCCGCACGCGGCTTTCCTGGTCGATTATGATATTGAACTTGCCCAACAGCTGGTTCAGGGCGTAGATGTCTGGATAAATACTCCAGAGCGGCCGCAGGAGGCTTGCGGGACAAGCGGAATGAAAGTGCTGGTCAATGGCGGTCTTAATCTGTCTGAACTGGATGGCTGGTGGGCCGAAGCTTACACTCCGGCTATCGGTTGGCATATAGGAGACGACCAAGAGCACCCGGATCCTGACTGGGACGCCGCAGAAGCCACTCAACTATATGAAATTCTTGAAAAAGTGATTGTTCCCGAGTTTTACAATCGTGATACAGATGGGCTACCGGTAGCCTGGATCAACCGCATTAGGGCAAGCATGAGTGAACTTGTTCCAAAATTTAGCAGCAATCGTATGATGCGTGATTATGTCAGAAAAATCTATATACCTTCCGCTCTCAAATATTTTGAACGCACGGCTAATGGCGACCAACTGGCAAAAGAATTAACATCCTGGCAAGAATCGTTGAAACGGCATTGGTCAGAAATTCATTTTGGCGAAGCATCCATGGTGCAGCAGCATGATGACTGGAATTGTGAAGTCCATGTCTATCTTGGAGAAATGCCGCCGGACTTTATCAGAGCTGAATTATTTGCGGAACCTGTTGACGGTTACGAAAAAGCCACCTTTTCGCTAAGCCGGGGAGATAAACTTGACGGGATGATTAACGGATATATTTATCGTGGAAGGATTGCTGCTACTCGTCCCAAAGAGCATTTCGCTATTAGAGTCATGCCTGATCATCCTGCAGCAAAAATTCCACTGGAAGCAAACTATATTTTATGGAAATATCCTATAGGGGACTAGTTAACGGAAAAAGCATGTCTTTGGATCTGGCTAATTGATTATCGAGCTGGCAAAAGCTTAGGCTTTAATGCCCGGTTTTTGGCTACTGCAAATCAAGGTATCGTGATGGAAAATAATGTTCCTCGATATAGGAGTAGAAGAGCTTTCAGTTATTACTATAATCGCTTTGCCGGTATTGGCTGTTCCAGATTATCACGAGTAAAAGAAATTGTGGGAAAGTGAGATGCAGTATACGTAAGTTAAACAATGATGACGGATTAAGGAGGTATTTAAATATGGCTACAAAGCGAAAGCAAGATTCAAAACAAAAAAAGGAAGCACAAAAGTTCCTCTCTAAGGTGCCCGAGGAGTATGTATTTTACTGCCAGGATGGGCGTATCTTGAAGGATATTCAGGAGCTTGGAGAAGCTCTGGCTATCATGGCTGACGAGACCTTTGCCTATCACTCAAATACAGAGAAGAAAGACTTTATCAACTGGCTGGCGGACGTAATCGGAGATAAAAAATTGGCAAAGGACCTGGAAAAAGCACTTGAACGAAAGCAGGCTGCCAGAATTGTGGCCAATAGAATCGCAATTCTCAAGAAAATATAAGCCTGAGCCGTAAAGATAGAAGTGGTGAGTTGGCTGATATGACCACGGTAGCCGTTTTTTCGCAGCACGGTCAAATCCGTGGCCAACAACCATTTAAGTTCAAACCTGAAGTGGCAGGTCTTAACAAGGTCTTAACAAATGTTCCATATAATAATCTTACAAGGCAATCAAGTAAAGGTTGCAAAGATGATATATCTGGTCAACGAAGGGAACATCTAATAAAATGTTGGCAAATGTGTTGTTTAATGGATTGTTGCATGGGGCAATGCAGCCGGTCTTGAACTTCGCATTACCAACGTGCAATCAACTAGCTCACGTAGGCAAGTCGGATATACTAGCCGTGGCCGTTATCGGGATTATCGTCGTCGGTGGAGCTATATTTGCGCTGATGTGTCGGTACGAATAAATCCTGAGCAGTTTAGTCTTTTGGCCATCCTATCGACTCAAGATTATGCTGAACAATAGCTCCAGCTTACTGGCGCTTGCATTGAGCACTTCCCCTTTTTTGTATGAATAGTAGTGCGGTGGGGACCTCTCACGCCTCAATTCTAAGACGTAACATCTACAGGTACCGCTCCACGGCGGCCAGGCCTATTCCTCTGAAGCACAAGGTCTCGGCTTTCGCCTGACTGCACCCGGCTTTAGTGCACGAGTGTCTGAAAAGCCGTCACCATCTCGTGATAGAGTTTGCAGTCCAACTCAATGCCGGTTTTCATTTGTCCCTGCGTAGAGGGTCTTGAGTATACGCTAACGTACCCCACTTTTAGCTGAAGCAACTCATTTCTCTATTGGGCGAATCCGCTTGTCTGCACGAGCATCTTGTCCTTTCCGGTCGACAGTGTTAAAACTGCTACCTTTGATTCAGGACCATTATCGTGAGCAACGGTGAAATCAAAATGGAAATATTTGGTCCATTCACCTAGAATTTGGCTGACCTGGGGACTTTGGATACCGAAATTTACAGTTTCCTGGGCACCGGGATTTAAATCATTGAGGCTGACATCTTCATCGTCAGCATTTAGGGCCAAAAATGGTTGGTCCATCACCTGTGTAATGAAGTAACCTCCGGGATCGGCCCTGCAATATAGATGAATGTTCCGGGCTACCACGTCACCATGATTACTTACTACAATCTCCACATTAAGGACTTGACCATAGTTGATTTGATCGGTAGCGAGAATTCCGATTTTGATAATAGGCCCCACTGGTACCCCGTTGTCTTGTTGTCCCACCTTGACAGTACCCGGCGGATTGACTATGTTCGGTAAAGTACTGTTTTCTGCGTCGCCAGATGACTTATTATCCGATGGTGCTATAGACTGTACCGTACTCGGCAAATTGCCTATTTTCTGTAGAGTACTGTTTTCTACGATGATGGACGACTTATTATCCGACGGCGCTGTAAACTGTCCTGTCGTCTGACGACAAGCGCTCGTGACAATCAAAAGAAGAAGACATATCAATCCAAGGACTCTGTGACTTTCAGACGCCATCATAAACCTGCCGATAATTGGTTACCTGTATATAAATTGGATCACAATTGTTATTGGTGATTACATAGAGGACAATTTGGATCCGGAGCGGCTGGTTTTCCCCAGTCAGGTTGGATACTCTTTAGAAAGGAATCACTAGCCTCGTTATAATTGTTAGCATTAGTTCCTGGAGAAGACGACGAAGAAACCTGGGAAAGAGCAGGGGCAGGGGTATTAGCCGCAGGCAATAAAGTTGAAGCATTATTCGGGGCTGAAGATGAAATGGTGGGATTTGACGGAGTCGGAACACTGGCTTGCTGAGCATTGGAAGCTGGAATTGTGCTCGTTGACGAAGTGGATACTTGCTGAATACCTGGTTTAGCATTAGAAGCTGAAGTCGTCGTTAGGGAAGTCGGTGGCGACTGGATGGCCGACGCATTCGAAATGAATCTTGCTGAATTGGACATAGTTGCCACTAAGACCAGGGCGATTATCACCAGCACTCCACCACCAAGCATAATAGCAGGCCATTTGCCTTTCTTCTCTGGCTCCGTTGCATCCTCGAAATCAATGCTATTTGTTCCATATTGTTTGTTTCCGGCAAACGTGCCTTGTGGCTGGTTCTCTGCCGGCCAGGGGAAAAGCATGCGGCAGTTCGGGCAGTTCACCAGGGTATTGTCGACCAGAGCACTGCAATTAGGACAGGTATAGTTAAACTGTTGATTGCAGTGTCTGCACCACCTGACTCCGATAACATTTTGAGTACCGCACCTGAAACACCCGAAAAGACTATCACTCGTGTTTTGGCTATTGCTAATGTAACGATACTTGATTTCAGTTTGTTGTTGATTCGGCCAATGCAAAACTAAGCGGCAACAGGGACAATTGATAAATGTGTTATCGACGCGAGTCCCACATTTAGGGCATGTGTACGATAATAGCTGGCCACACGCTACACAATGGCCTTCTCCTATAAAGTTTTGAGCACCGCACCTATAGCAACGAAAAGTATCTTGCATTTGTTCTCTTACCTTTGATCATCAACTAGATATTATGTTAGGTATAGCAAAATAGTCAAGTTATCGTATTTTCCCCCGGCCATCTTCGGTATATTTATAGTCTCAATGATCCACCACCGTTTATGCCGCCACTCGTTTTCCGTGATGTACCTGCTGAATGGGGGCAATATTTACTTGTTAAAGGAAATACTGGGCCACACCAGGCTTGATATGGTAGAAAAGTGCCTTCACTTTACCAGTGCACAAGTTGCCGGCGAGCACCGCAAGTACTCTCCGATGGATAACCTGAAGGACTTTAATTCGTCTTTCGCAACAAGTCGCGGTAAACACGCCAATCGTTTATATCACTGTTAATGATCATACTAAGAATAGAAAGGGTGAGCTTGTTGATAAGGAGACCGTGATCCTTTATGTGGAGCAAGAATGCTAGTCGGATCCTTTGGCATCACTTTCGATATTTCCAGATAGTTACCTAGGTAGATTCTTATGTTTATGAAGAGAATGGAAGCCATGATAACCATCAAAAAGGGCATGGTGACTCGATTCGAGATGATTCTTGCGCACGCGCGCGTAACGCGTATGTGCAAGGAGGAGGACAATGCCTAGCAGACAGTATAAATGTCCCCTGTGTCACTCGGCATTCCGAAATGAGAGCGGGATGAAATGGCACATAGCGCACAAGCACGAAATTGAACTGGCAAATATAATCCGCAGCATAATCCGTCGCTGCCAACAATGGGAAACCCTCTATAATCAGTGTTGAAGTCGATAAGGTCAGCACGTCCCCTCTTATCGGGATATGCCTGCATGGTTAAACCCGCTTAGGACGAGTTTCTGACGAATTCGCTGTATCTGACCATGGCATCTAGTACCGACGCCGCCTCATCAGGCATGCTGTAAATCATCCCTTCCATGCCGGAAACGGCACGTAATATCTCCTGCTCCATGGCACGGTCGCGAGCGAAAAGCTCGGCTGCTACTATGACGGGCTTGCTGAAGTTGGCCATTATCTCTTTCACCCTGGAGAAGGCAGCCCGGTAATGGTCTACCACTTGCTGTGTACGCTGTTGCCGGCGCTCCTCTATAGTGGCAAATCTTGCGCCGTTATCCGCCCGCGGGAAAGGAAGTCCAAGCGAGACCACGGCATCCGTACCCTCCCAACGTGCTAGTACTTCGATAGCCTTGGTTATATTCTCAGTAGAGCCGGCCACGCAATCAACGGGATTGTTTCTGCTCCACCATGCCGGCAGAAAATTGTCCAGTTCCTTGATCACCGGTTCCGGGAGTTTGACTATTTCCATCCCCATCTTGGCACAGGCGTCGGCCGCCAGCGCACCCCAGCCACCTCCCAGGGTAGCAATGCCGACGCGCCGCCCTTTAGGTAGAGGGTGGCACAGGAAACCGTAGCCCACATTCATTAGTTCGTTCATATTGTGCACCCTGATTATCCCGGCCTGCCGGGAGACGCCTTCGAATACTGAATCAGCTCCTGAGAGAGCGGCGGTATGTGAACGGGCGGCCGAGGCGCCGGCCTCCGTCTCTCCCACCTTAATCACCACGATAGGTTTGCGTCGACTGACCGACTTTGCCACATCGAAAAAAGTGCGGCCGTCTTTGAAGCCTTCAATGTAGCTCAGTACAACCTTTGTTTTATCATCTCCGCCCAGGTAGCGGTAGAAATCTTCAAGATGGAGGTCGGCCTCATTGCCCGTGCTAACCAGACGGCTGATTCCGAAATCCAGCGCCATAGCCCTGCGTGCGATGGTAGCTCCTACATTGCCGCTCTGGGAGACTACGGCGATTGATCCTGCGGGAGGGAAAACAGGCGGCATCTGCGTGTATAGATTATTAGAGGGGCTCAGTATGCCAAAGCAGTTAGGGCCGATTAACCGCATGCCGCCCTGTCGGGCTAGTGACAGCATCTCGGTCTGCAGCTCGGCGCCCTTCCGGCCGATTTCGGCAAAGCCGGCGGTTATTACAATCCCGGCCTTAATGTTTTTATCTACGCAGTCGCGGATAGCGTCACCTATGGATAGCGGCGGCACTACTATCACGGCAAGGTCCGGCGTTTCGGGTATATCGGCAATATGAGGGTATACCTTGACTCCCTGTATCTCAGTCCTGGTGGGGTTTACAGGATATATGCGTCCCTTGAAGCCGCCGCGCAGAATATTCCAGAGGATCTGGTAGCCCCATTTGCTGGGATCGCTCGATGCTCCTAGCAGGGCCAGGGACGAAGGCTCGAAAAATTTAGAGAAGTCAGTATTCACAGATGCAAGTTTTCCGCCGGCGATTTAATCAAATGTAAATCGATGTGAGCTTGTTAGATATTTTACCATTGTAAACACGGCAAAACTAGCACGCCATGCCAACGAGATAAGTTACAGATTGCTGCGGTTAATGGCTACCCTGTAATCTTGGAGCGGGGAGACGGGATTCGAACTCGCTATACCCTGCTTGTAAGTTAGGCGCACCATCCTTAATAATGGCGGGAAAGAGAAGATGAAAAGAAACACGCTATGACCTGATAGTGTTATGGGAGATAATAATTCTGATGAAATTCGAGTTTAACATCATCGGGTATAACATTTGGATCGTGCTTTGTCAATCTCGGCCACGCATCCCGTCATGTTTTTCTGTCCATGATGTGACTACTTGTATTATTTCTTGAGAAATATTTACTTGCCACCGCTATCCAAACATAGTGTCTGCAAGATGGACGAACAAATTGCACATAAGTACGCCGCTCTCGATCATGGATCCGGGAGCGGCGTAGAAACCGCCCGTCAATTGTTTGGACACAGGTTAGAGTTCCATAACTCTGATATCGTCTGCTACAGAGAGATGTGCTTCAGTCAGTGATAAAATCTCCTCCACGCTCCAGCCGGGTGCAAATTCTTTGAGGATAAGCCCCGTGGCTGTTACTTCGATCACTGCCAGGTCAGTGACTATCAGGTCAACGCATTTTGCCGAGCTTAGCGGATAGGTTAAACTCCGCACTAGCTTGGGCGTTCCATCTTTGTGTGTATGGGTCATAGTTACAATGACCCTTTTTGCTCCCCAGGCCAGGTCCATGCTCCCGCCGATTTGGGGATATTCGTCGGAGTCGCTGAGGCTATGTATGGCAAGGTCGCCATTTTCGGACACCTGGAGGCCACCCAGTATCGATATGAGCCGGCCGCTGCGGATCATAGCAAATGACGTGAGCATGTCGAAAAAGCACATGCCTGGGGCAGCGGTATAGAATTTTCCCCCTGCATCTATCAATCCGGCATCGGCTTGATCAGGGTTATCAGTCGACACAAGCGGGCCATATCCGATAACACCATTTTCTGCCTGGACCTGTACGCCTTCAGGTATGTGGAGTGCACACATCTGCGGCATGCCCAGTCCCAGGTTACAGTAATCACCTGGCTTCAGTTCCCGGGCCGCCCTCATAGCCACGACTATCTCATCAAGTCTCTCTTTCATGTGATACCTACCTATTCATTAACGTTACAGCTAGCTTGACTAACTCATATTGTTTTCTGGCTCCAGCAATGTCATCTTCGGGAATCTTAACAATATAGTCTACGTATATTCCGGGCGTAACTATTTCCTCAGGGTCCAAATCGCCTGGCTCTACTATTTCATCAACCTCGGCAATTGTCACTTTTGATGCCATTGCGATAACGGGGTTGGCTCCCCGGGCCGACCCGTGGTAGACCAAGTTCCCCAGCTTGTCTGCTCTAGCAGCCTTAACCAACCCCACATCGGGGCGGACCGGGGTTTCAAAGATGTACTCTTTGCCGTCGATCATCCTTACTTCCTTTCCTTTCGCTACCACAGTCCCAAGACCTACCGGGCTGTAAAAACCCCCCAGTCCCATGGCGCCTGCATGAAGCCGCTCCAAGAAAACGCCGTGGGTGGTTGCCTCCGTTTCAAGTTTACCGTTCCGCATCAGGTCTCCAAGGAAATTGCTTTCAACACCCGCCCGGCTATAGGCACGGCCACCCAGAAATGGTGTTATGATCTTCTTTATGTGTGGCACAAGCATGACCGGATCCGGGTAGCCAAGGTCAGCAAAGCCAGGCGGTCCTGGAAGAAAATTTTCGATGTACAAGGTAAGGTCTTTTACGGCACTGGCAGCCAGGGCACGATACAGATGTCCGGGCGTTCCACACAGACCCCACATGTGAGAAGCCACCAGGTCGTTATCCTTGACAGCTGCCATGGCTTCGGCACCGCTACAGATTGAAACAGTCATTTTATAATACCTCCTGTATGATTTAGAGTAGTTATAGCGCCTTCAGTATCCGCCAGTTCACTGATAATTACCAATTGCTTATTTCTGGGATTTAGGGTCTTATTCACTTATATCCCAACTTCTTATTTGACGGGCGCTCCGAACAGCCCTTGCGGCCGGATAAGCAGCAGGATGATCACCAGCACAAACAGCACAGTCTCGGAATAGTACGAGATGTAGTAGGCCATGATGCTGTTGAGGAAGCCGAGAATCAACCCGCCAATGATCGCGCCTGTTAGACTGCCCAGGCCGCCGATCACGATGGCGAACAGCGAAAAAAGCATGGGAGCGCGGCCGATAAACGGATTGATCGAATATATCGGTGCCATAATGCAACCGGCCCATGCAGCCAGCGCCCAGCCGATGGCCATGACAATCAGCGAAACGCGGTCGACACGTACGCCATACAGGCTCGCCGCCCTTGGTTCCTGCGCCACAGCCCTTATGGACAGTCCAACCTTGGTTCCGTTCAGCACGGCATACATGGCAACCAGAACCACAACGGTGAACACGATCACGGCCAGTTTCTGATAGCTGATGCTGAAGGTCCCGAAATCTATCGTCCCAGGCATAACCTCAGCCAACCCCTTGTCCTGCATCCCGAATACTATGCTGGTCAGGCCCTCCAGAAAAAAGATAAGTGCCAGCGTGGCTGCGCCGACGTACAGGGCATCCGACACCCGGTCGATAATTACTTTCTTAACGAGCATGCCCAATCCGGCTATAATGACGCCTGCGATCAACATTGCCAGGGGGAATGGTATGCCGGCCGCCGTGACGCCGTAGTAGACGGCGACCGCTCCCAGCATGTAATACTGTCCATGTGTCCAGTTCAGTATTCCGAGGATGCTGAACACCAGCACCATGCCGAAGGCCATGGTTATATATGTGCTACTCTGAACCAGTCCGTCGATCCATATTGCAGTAGGTGGCATGAGGCTCTTCCCGGATCTTAAGAGCTGCCCCTCCGGTCAACAAGTTGACCCTGTGGCAAGCATAGTCAGAGCATAGATTACAGCCACTGAGCCTTTTTGTCACGGCGCACTCTCTGATCTGGCAAAGCCCGCAGATGAAGAACTTGCTACTGTCGCCCTTGCAGCCGCTGCAGTTGACCTGTTCCCGCTGCATGTCGAAGTGGAATTCCTCGCACCACACTCGTCTGAAGCCGTCACGTAGTTTATTGCTGTCGGCCCGGATCGCTGAATAGGTTGGGCGGGAAAAGACAAAGAGATTAAAAAGATCCTGCGGTTAGTATGCTTATGCAGCTGTTAAGCCCAAGCCGGTATTTTGCTAATAGATCGAATAAAACGGGTTATTGCTGGAAAGTATTTTACGTTCAAAACAATTCTTTGACAACTATTACAAAGGTTCTAACTTGAACGTAGAATAACGGTTTGTACACCTACTGACAGATTTCAAGACCGTCACCATCCGGTGATAGTGCGCACTGTTCTCGGCATCAGTAATGTGTGCCAGGCCATTGAGAATCTTTCCGCTAGTTCTAAACAGCTGGGATTGGGCGTTGTCTTGAAAGCACGACCTCACCTTTTTTCTAGTATCGCAGCTGGCTATAAACAAGTTCATACTAACGGACATTTTTTTGGCGTTTAATTCAAGCTAGAGAGACATTAAGGTTCTACTAGATAAATACTTAAAGAAATGGGGCAATGATGAAGATAAAGCAGAACATGTTGTTAAGGTTAAGTGGCTTCATACTGTCCAATAAAAGACACAGTATCTGAAATTAAGAACTTCCGCCTTGCCAGAAAGTTTCCGGAGTACCCGGATTCATAGGTGTAAAATACGATGAAAGTGGTGGATGTTTTTGGGTTGCTGAATACGAATCAGGACTTTGGACGGCATTGTCGTTATATTGAGCGGATTGGGATTGTATAGGTATTGACGGTGCCGGCACAGAGGAAAATCCTTTTTTAGTCAACAACAGCTGGCCGTGCCTGATTAACAACTCAACCGTGCCAGATGATGCCAATAAATTCTTATCATGGCTAACTGTGAACTCAAATCTGAAATAGGGGCTCCATAGGCCAGCCACCTGTGTCTGTGTGGGAGCTTGAAATATAAAATTGATCTCTTTCGATTCATTTGAAACTAAATTGCCAAGGCTTACATCTGCACTATCTTGATCTAGTGCTTTGTAGGGTTGGTCTACATCCTGTACGCGACAATAGCCGGGGGGACTGTCCTTGTAAAGAATATGAACATCATCAGCAACGACACTTCCACTATTACCAACCATGATGATAAGATTAAAAACCTGCCCGTAAGAGACGGTACGAGGGATGTTTGCATCCATCCAGAGCGCGGGTTCAAGAGCTACAGGTGATATCGTAGAGCATGAGTTCGAATTAGTGGGATATAGCCGGGTGTAGGGAGTCCAGGCAATCGTCAGGCCGCTATATAAAATTAGCACAATTAATGATAAAGCAGCTACGACTCCTCTACATTCAAACTCTCGTAGCTCATTAAAAATTCTAACGGCGATTTTCACAATTTAAAGAATAAGGCGATGTGGCATTCTTAACAATCACCTGTTAGTACTGTCTAAACCGGTACTTTTGTTGCATCGTTGCTTGCGGGGATTAGTCCGTTCCTCCTCCGCTGATAACCAACTCAGTTAGACACTTTGCAACTGCACTTGGCCTGAGTCTAGGAGTATGGGGAGAGCCGTTACTATCTCGCCATAATGTGCGTTGTGCTGCCTGGCCATGACCCAGCTTACCCTGTTCCTTGGTGGCAATCACAGTAAGTGGTAACATAATCTTGGTGTCCACTACAGCCAAATTCCCGAATATGGCCAGGATGAAGGAAAAATTGGAGGACCACAAAATGGAGTTACACACTGTATATTTTGCCAAACCGGGCAAGGAGAATACCGAGGAGACACTCAATATTGCCAGGCGGCGCGCCAAGGAATTGGATATCAAAACGATCGTGATTGCGTCAACCACCGGCTGGACAGCCGTGAAGGCTGCAGATGTCTTCAAAGGCCTGAACCTGATCGTTGTAACACACTCGGCCGGCTTCAAGGAACACAATGCCCAGGAGTTCACGGAGGAAAACCGGAAGATAGTTGAGAGCAAGGGCATAAAAATACTGAGCACCACGCACCTTTTCGGAGGCCTCAACCGGGCCATGCGGCAGAGCTCCATCCCGCAGGCTCCCACAACTTACATCATAGGAGACATCGTAGCCAATACGCTGCGCATCTTCGGCCAGGGCATGAAGGTGGCTTGCGAGATAGCCAGCATGGCGGCGGATGCCGGGCTGGTGCGGGTTGACGAAGATATCATCTCCATCGCCGGCACGGGCGCGGCAGACGCCGGCCGCGGAGCAGACGTGGCCATAGTGCTGAAGCCGGCCTACGCTCACCTGTTTTTCGAAACCCACGTCAAAGAGATATTATGTAAGCCCCACTTGTAACCGGCTTGCCTGCTACTTGAGCACCTCTTTCAGAGCTCTGGCCGCGGTATAGATGCAGCCTACGCCGCAGATATAATGTGCCACCTGCAGCGCCTCCGCTATCTCCTCTTTGGTAGCCCCTGCCTCAATCGCCTGGCCAGCTAGGGCCTTCACCCCGTCCGAGGCGCCGTGCACTGCGTCCAATACCATGGCGATTAGCAACTTTATTTTTCTGGGTAGCGCACCGTCGGCCAAGGCCTGTTTCTGGTTGTCGGTAATCCGCGCCAGGAGTTTCGGGTCGAGATCATCGTAGATTTTCAAAGGATTTTCGGGCATATCACCATCTCCTCTTTGCCATCATGCAAAGCGATCGTAAGGTTACTAACCCTTGAGGGATTGGAACCACACACACGGGCCGCAGGAATTGGTACAGGATTGTCCACTGCCGACGTGACCCCAGTTCTGCAGAAATAGCAAGCTCGTATTGTCCGCCACCGCTATCTGGTTCTGCCAGACGGTCAGCATCTCAAACAGGCAGAAAATTGCAAGGACCAATGTGAGGCGCAGCACCTGGTGTCTCATAATTCCACTCCTTATATTGTACACCATGAAGGAATAGTGTCGGTTCGGAGACGGACCTGGCCTTATCTATGATCAAGGGTACAGTTGACCTTCCCCCGGATTTAGCTGCATTTGGTCTAATTCCATGAGTGCACCCCGGAGCCATCACCATCTCGTGATAGTGTGCGTTATACTCGGCGTCCAAAATATAGGTACCGTATGTGAATCCATTGCCGTGCAATATCTTTCGACACCCTTGATCCAGTGATATAATCTACCACTATGGATAGCCTGGGCAAAGAACACTCAGTCGCTATTTCAGTCAAACTGTAAAAGGGGGGCTCTAATGGAGACACGAGAAGCACGACGGTTCGATCTCGATTGGGTTCGTGTAGGCACCGTTCTAATGGTTTTCTTGTATCATTCGAGCTTGTTTTTCTGGACTGGGTGGTGGTATATCAAGAATGCCCAAACCAATGCTATAACTGACTATTTTGATAATATCTTGGGCTTCTGGATGATGCCTTTGCTCTTCATGGTCGCTGGCAGTGCAGCTTGGTTTTCTCTGAGGATAAGGAATACTGGCAAATTTACAAGAGAGAGGACTCTTCGTCTTATCGTGCCGTTTGTGTTTGGCCTATTCGTGCTTATTCCACCTGTGACATATCTTGACCGGATAAGCAAAGGCTATTTTAGCGGTTCATTCATCCAATACTACCCTCATTTCTTCCAGGGTTTTTATTCACTGTCAGGCCCATCGAAAGGTGATATCCACAGTGCTCACCTGTGGTTCCTGTTATACCTTTTCTTCATTAGTTTAATTGCCCTGCCTGTTATATCGTGGCTTAAGGGTGATAGAGGCAAGAGAACAATAGACTGGCTGGCACGTTTTACCACAAAACCTGGAGCCATTTATCTCTATGCGCTGCCCGGGATTCTTATTTCGCTCGCCCTGTCTCCTATTTCCACACGCACTTATTTGTTTATACTTGACTGGTCATATGACCTCTGCGTTTTATGCCTATTTTTGTTCGGATTTATCTATTGCATGGATGGCAGGTTTTGGGTCGCTGTTGAGAGGCATAAGATTTGGTCACTCGGTTTAGCGCTGGCTACGACGGTGATTTGGATTTCCCTCTGGATTAAAGAGGTCAATACATCGCCGTCATATTCATTGTCTCAAATGCCATTTACCGTTCTTTGGGTCTGCACTACGTGGTTTTACATTTTAACGACTTTGGGTTATGCCCGACGGTATCTTAATTTTTCGAATCGTTTCCTTGCTTATGCCAACGAAGCAGCTTTACCATTCTATATATTTCATCTTACAGTCATAGTGGCAGTGGGATTTTTTGTAGTTCAATGGAACATAGGCATTTGGGCTAAGTATTTACTAATCATAGTATTTTCTTTTGCGGTTATCGTACTCATCTATGAGTTTATTATAAAAAGGGTGAATGCAATTCGCTTCCTGTTTGGAATGCGTTCAAAACCAAAGATAGCCCCCAAAAGGTCTGGAGAAAAACTTGCAGGCGAACTAGTCGTGTTATCAGTGTGCACCATGCCTCGAGTCCAAAGCCGTTTCAGATACGTTTAGCCACTTGCCATATTCTCATTTAGTGTCATTGATCTGACAGCCAAACTCGAATCTCTGCCACCGATGGATTTTCTGGCTATGATGTGACTATTTACTTGGCGGAGCTAAGCGTACTGAAAGCGGAACTTTTTCGTTGACCGCTGATGAAGCAATAGGGAGCGTTTTTAAAGTATAATGCTTGGCAAGGAGAATTTTTCAATTAACACGTTTTGGATAATTATCGCGAAAACAGTCGCTGTTCATACGTTGACGTATTTTGGAGTAGGCTTTGCCGCTTTCAAACTCTTTAACTATACCGCTACATTAGCCCGTCAGGACAATAATTTGCGCCCCTCAACTGACCCGCTAGTTAAAGCGGGCGTCCTTTTTCAGCCAATCAGGGGAATCCTTTTCGGCCTCATCTTCTACTTTTTTCGAGATATTTTGTTTCATCTGGAAAACGGCTGGCTAATTACGTGGGCCATGCTTGTCTTTGTCGGAATTTTTTCGACATTTACACCAGCAGCTGGTTCAATCGAAGGTTTTATCTACATAAAGTCGAGTAATAGGAGAAACTGGGGAGGATTAGTGGAAATTCTTACGCAATCACTTCTTCTCTCAATTATCACCTACTACTGGGTAGTTTACCCGGACAATGCATGGCTCAACTGGACACTCGGCGTATTATTCGCCGTTTCGATGATTCTCCCTGCATTAGGATTATTGGCAGGCAAGTTCAATTCACGTAAAACCTAGAAAAAGTAAAGTGGCGGGGACGGCAGGATTAGAACCGGGGAGACTTTCGACTCACCGCTTTCAGGATGGCTCCATTAACCAAGCTCTGGCACATCTCCTATTTTGCCATAGCCCGTCGGCTATAAGGCTAGCAGGATGCAGGACGGTGCCCACGATTCGGTCATAGCGTGCGCTATACTCAGCATCTAAAACAAGGCCGCAGCTAATGCTGCGGCCCTTTCGTTCAGCCTTAGAAAACTGTTATCGCTGCCTTCTTCTGGTTGCCATGAAGATCACGCCACCGGCCAGTGCAAAGAGCAGCAATGCGCCGCTGATATAGAGGATGAGGTTGGGGGCGGCGAACTGATCTACCTCGAAGGTACCCGCCGGTATATTGCCCACGTAGACGGAGTAAGTACCGGGCTCATCACGGCTGACGGTGAACTTCACGGGAGTTAGGCTGCCGCTAGAAAGGGTGACGCCCTGATGGGCCTCTTCCTGTCCGTTGACGTAGAGCTTGATCTGGGCGGAGCCGTTGGCCGTGCCCTTGTTGGCTATATCGGCTGTTACGGTCACGGTTGCACCCAGGGCCACCTTTGCAGTGGATAGCGAGGCGCTCTCAACCGTGATATTGGCTATGGCCATGGGACCCTGGGCCAGGGTGGGAACCTGAGCCGAAGACGAGTGGGGAGGGCTGCTGATGGGGAAGGCCGGCCCGCAGGGGTCTACGATGGCGCCGTTGGCCGCTCCGTCGGCGTCGCCCGGGCCGCCGTCCTTAAGCATCAGGACGAAAGTGTTGGGATTGGTCTGCTGGACGTACTGGCTGAAGTCGGTCAGGCTGCCGTTCTGGCATTTGAATACCTTCGAGCCCATTGGGATAGGGCTGGGCAATGTCATGGTAACAGTGACCGTCTGGCCTGGAGTGAGATTGGTTATGCTATAGGAAAACATGCCGTAGGGGAAGATATATCCTCCTGATGAGCAAGGCATACTGCCGGGCGGGAGGTTGGTCAGGCCGGAAATGGAGCCGGCATTGATGCTAAAATTAACAGTGCCCAGGCTGGTGCTGACCGAAGTTGTTTTGACATCGAGTATTAATAATTCATATGCCCCGATATCGCAGTTAGCGGCCTGCGGCCTAGTTATGCCTCGCTGATCGGTGGCAGGAGCGCCGACATTGGTGCCTTTGTTGAATGCGGGGCTGTCAGTAGTAATAGCCATGGTTGAAGTCTGGCCGCCGTTATTCTGTAAAGGTCCCAACAGCGGGTTGGTATTAATCTGGTCGGTAGATTGGGTGAAATAGCAGCTATTCTCACTGTCAATGTTGTAGCCCTTCGAATGCATGCGGTTTGCCAACATGGTGTAACCGTTATTGTGGCCGATTGTGGCTGATATATTGCCGGCGATGATAGTGTTCAGAAAATATGCATTTCCTGGTTCATTGTAGAAACCACCGGCGCTGTTGATATGGTCCGCAGCGCCGTTTCCCACAATTGTTGAATTGACCAGATTTACAGTCCCGGTGCTGTTATATACGCCCCCTGCTGAAGGCGGACCGCCAGTGGTCTGGTTGCCATATACAGTGCAATTTGTCATATCCAGCACGCCAGCGGTACTGGAACCCAAGGCACCTATATTCAACACTCCCCCCGCTTTGCCCGAGCAAATATTATTGCTCACGGTACATCGGTTGAGAATAGTATGCCCGAAAAAGTTGGTGAGGCCACCGCCGAAGTAGCTTTGGTTACTTACCAGCGCACAGTCGTTGACAGTTACGATACTGTCGTAGTCATAGATAGCGCCCCCGATATCGTTTTGAGTGGAAGCGCCATTGATAATGGTAAAACCTGAGATGACTATATTAAAACCGCCGCTGCCGCTACCGCCTTGGACTACGGTTCCCAACCCATCGCCGTCAATGACCGTGCTCAGTGCTCCAGCCCCGGACAAGGTCATGTTTCGCGGCAGAATAAGATCGTGTTCATGGTATGTGCCTGGGCTGGCGTTTACAGTACCGCTAGCAGACACGACAGAAATTCCGGCTGCGATGGTTTTCTTGGGTCCGGCTGTTCCACCCGTGTGCGTTGCCGAACTGCCGTCATAGCTATCATCCCCTGCCGCTCCGTTGACATAGACAGTAGTAAGCCCAACCGCTCTTACTGCAGCTGGCCCTACAAAAATGCCAGAGACAATTAATATGAGAAGACAGCAAAATATAATCTGGACAACGTTAAAAAGATTATTTCTTGATTCTTTCATGGAACTCATGAAACAACCCGATGTGAAGTGCAACGCCTTAATATAAGCAATGGAGTAGGCGATGTCAATATCCCTGGACGATTTCATCTAGGTGTGACCTTCCCCCGGATTTAGCTGCATTTGGTCTAAATCCGGAAGTGCTGCCGCAAGCCATCACAATTTGGTCATAGTGTGCGCCATGTTAAGCGTCTAAAAATCATATGGCAACACTGAGACATTACAGGAATTAAGCCCTATAAGAATTGAGTATGTTTTAAGGGGTAAGCTTCACGGCGATACGGGGAGAAGAAAATTTATAGCAAGGATTTAACAGTGCTGTTCGAATTTATTACCATTGTACGAACATCGGGATATCTGTTATGCCGCGCTAAAAATCACAGAGCAAAGGTATCTGTCAATTAACATTGGTATGTATGTTGATCCATAATAAAAATCATAGGGCTAAAGCCATTTAACGCTGCCCCCACAAGCGCTTTCTCTTTTCATGCCATGACATCCTCTTGTACCGAGCGGCTCTGCCGCTGTCCGCTGGAGCCGGTTTTAGGCAGGCTTTTGGGCGATACCCCGAATATGAGTATATACTACATTCATCCCAGAGAACGGAGTAACATTCACTATTTCTATGATCACTAAACTCGAGCAACGTATATGCCTTTCAATATCTCGCGTAAGGTCGCACCCGCATGCTATTATCTTACTAAATCCATTTAATCGAATTTGCCATTTCCGTATTTTCTTATCCCGCGCAATGCCATGTTCCAAGAAATGGAGGCGTCCCCCAGGTTTCAATACCCGGTATGTATCTCTAAGTACAGCATCAACATTATCCACTGTGCATAATACATCTACAATTACGACCGTATCAAAACGCCCCTCCTCAAAAGGAAGCTGCTCGCCTCGCCCTTGATGCCATTCAATGGATCGCCCCCATGTATTCGCACGCAATTCAGCCCTATGACGCATTGCGTCTGATGGCTCTACTGTCACTAACGCTTTAATGTCATCTGGGTAATAAGGAATATTTATACCAGTGCCAATCCCAATCTCAAGTATTTTTCCCCTAACCTCACGTAAAAGGAGATGGCGTTGCTCAGCCATTTCTTTCGGTTCAGTAACCTCAAGCACCCAGGGAAATATCTTATTCGCATAAATACTCATTAGCTGCCCCATTCATCAACCCGCTGGCTTCCTCTAGTAACTATACCACTTCTCCAATTAGTCGCACAAGCATATTAGGTTGCCCTAGAAAAAAGGTAACTCTGTATTTTAATAGTTTAGGTTTTAGATAGTTCGGGATCTGTCTGCAATGGTCAATTTTTTAGCTTCATGGTGGGCCATTTTGGACAGTTCCCGAACTCCTGTTTGAGAGTAAAAAGCTTATTCCATTGCTCCAACAATTGATTACTGCGATGATGGGCACTCCCGGCTAAATGGGGCTTGACTTGGAGTTAATTCCAAGGTATAAGCTGTTGGTGGAAGTAAACATTAAACAATCATAAATAATAGGGAGTACCTGAAAATGATAAAACGTAAATTGGGAAAGAGCGGCCTTGAGGTTTCCGCCATTGGATTAGGCTGTATGGGAATGAGTTATGCTTATGGTCCATCGCCTGACCGGGAAGAGATGATCAAATTAATTCATTCAGCTGTTGAACAAGGGATTAGCTTATTTGATACTGCTGAAAGCTATGGCCCATTTACTAATGAGGAACTGGTAGGCGAAGCTCTTGCTCCATTTCGTAACAAGGTTATTATTGCCACCAAGTTCGGCTTTGACATTGATCCCGTGAGCGCACAGCGAGGGCCCGGACTCAATAGCCGTCCCGATCATATTCGACAAGTTGCCGAGGCCTCACTCAAAAGGCTCAGAGTAGATGCTATCGATCTCTTCTATCAACATCGCGTTGATCCTAATGTGCCGATTGAGGACGTGGCCGGGACCGTCAAGGAATTGATTAAGCAAGGCAAGGTTAAACACTTTGGCCTTTCCGAAGCAGGGGCGCAGACTATCCGTCGTGCACACGCAGTGCAACCAATCACTGCCGTTCAGAGCGAATACTCACTTTGGACAAGGGATCATGAAGCGGAAATTCTGCCGATATGCGAGCAACTCGGTATCGGTTTCGTTCCGTTTAGTCCTTTAGGAATGGGATTCCTAACCGGCAAAATCAATACAAACACAACTTTTGATAGCTCTGATTATCGCAACATCGTTCCTCGCTTCACGTTGGAGGCCAGAAAAGAGAACCTTGCTTTAGTGGACCTGCTTACAACGATCGCGGCACGAAAGAAGGCGACACCTGCTCAGATAGCACTCGCTTGGCTGCTTGCACAGAAACCATGGATAGTTCCGATACCGGGAACAAGGAAGCTTGACCGCCTTAAGGAGAATATCGGGGCAGTCTCGATCGAACTGACGGTTGACGATCTCCGCGAGATCCAAGGCGCCCTCTCCAAGATTACGGTACAGGGAGCCCGACAACCAGAAAATGTGCTGAAATTGACCGATCACTAAACGGTAAAAAGGTACGACGTGGTAAATGATATTGAGGGCAAAGAGCCCATATGAGGAGAATACCGGACAGAAACATATCAGGGATGAAAGTAGCAGTACTTCAGGTACCAACATTTCCAAAGCACTGGTAGCTTATTTTTCACGTACAGGTGACAACTATGTCAACGGAAGAATTGTTAACCTGACGATCGGCAATACAGAAATTGCAGCTGAGATGATAAAGGAACTGACTGGAAGCACAATGTACCATATAAAACCCATGAAGTCGTTGCTGTTGCCTGACCGTCTATCAAGCACCAGCTAAACAATCCATTGGATCAATGATCTCTTGAAATGTAAACGACGCATCCGCAAATTTCTTGAAATTTCCTGGCTTAAGTCATAGAATCAGTGTGTCGGCAGGACCTGTGATCTGACACACTGATTAGTCTGTCGAAATAGGGTCAAATTGGTGGGTTTGATAGTGGTAGGCCGTGCAGGAATCGAACCTGCGACCCACTGATTAAAAGTCAGTTGCTCTACCAACTGAGCTAACGGCCCATCTATAAGATGCGGTTTCCTGAGAAACCAGCTTAAAAGTTTATCATAATCTTATCTCATCGGACAATTTCAGGCATCGTTGTATAACTGGCGTAATTCGGAGCGAGTTAAAACTGCATGTCTGGTCGGGATACTTCTTTTACATTACAATATTATCATCGTTTCTCAATCGAGCCGACGGGGGAAGATGGCAGGTATGGACCTTTTTTCAAGCTACGAACTCGATGGACTTAAGCTGATGAACCGCATGGTCATGGCGCCCATGACGCGTAGCCGCGCCATTGAAGGCAATGTGCCTAACCCGCTGGCAGCTAAGTACTACGCCCAGAGAGCTTCAGCAGGCCTGATCGTCACCGAGGGATCGCAGGTCAGTCCTCACGGAGTTGGCTATATCCGTACTCCGGGAATTTACTCGCCGGAGCAAGTTGATGGGTGGAGGAAAGTGACAGACTCAGTCCATCAGGCGGGGGGCAAAATATTCCTCCAACTCTGGCACGTGGGCCGCGTATCGCACCCCGATTTTCGCGGCGGCGAGCTGCCGGCCGGACCTTCAGCTCTACCGGTGGACGGCAAATCTTTTACGCCACAGGGTTTCAAACCTATCCCAACGCCCCGTGCTCTGCTACTGGAAGAGATACCCGGCGTCGTGGAGCAGTATCGGATGGGAGCTGCCAATGCAAAATCAGCCGGGTTCGACGGTGTCGAGCTGCATGGCGCCAACGGGTACCTGCTGGACCAATTCTTGCGGGACGGCTCAAATCATCGCACCGACAAATACGGCGGCACTCTAGAAAACCGCACACGTTTCCCGCTGGAAGTGGTCGAAGCAGTTGTGAGCGTATGGGGTCCGGACAGGGTCGGTTACAGGATCTCGCCGCATTTCAAAGTATATTCCATGTCCGATAGCAACCCGGCCGAAACCTTCTCGTATTTTGTTGGGGAACTAAGCAAGCGAGGGCTGGCATATGTCCACATGGTAGAATTCGTTTCCGGCGATCAAACAGTGCCGTCCGAGGCCAGGCTGTCGGAAGTCATTCGTCGCATATTCAAGCGGACGCTGATATTGAATGGAGGCTACAATGCAAGCAGCGGCAACGATGCTATACGGGAAGGAAGAGCCGACCTCATTTCATTTGGCAGCCAGTTCCTGGCTAACCCCGACCTCCCGGAGCGTTTCAAGAAGAATGCTCCTCTCAATACGCCGGACCATCATACATACTACGCAGGCGAGGAGAAAGGCTACATCGATTACAGCACACTTGGCTGAGCGGTGAATTAAATACTTTTCTGATTGTTAAAGATTACTCTAACTTAGTATTCTGGCATCCTGGAGAGGATTCTCCCTGAGGTGCCGGGTGGTCGAGATAATTACCCTGGCCTTTCTAATATCCATAGTAAGCCCGCTGTTTGTCCTGGTTCTGTGGATCGGCGAGGTAAGCGTTCAGGTTGTTCTGGTTTTGCTGGTAGACCCCTCCGTTTACTTCGCCAGCAAGTTGATTCAATTCTTTCTGATAATACGCCGCTTGCCGGTCCAATATACGTTGCGTTTCAGCCTGGGAGACCATAGTGGATTGGACTGTCTCCAATCGTGCGACTTCCTTTTGCAATGAGTTTATCTGGTAACAGCAGTAATCCAAATCCCTGTTTACGTTCCATAAGAAAACCACAAGACGAACGCTACCAGCTATAATAAGCGCCCCTACGATAATCAAAGCGATCTTCCAAATTTTTGTCATTATCCTTTACCCCCTATGGTTTTCATTCATTAAATCAACTAATAAAGCGTACGATCATATAGATATTATACGGCCTCTATTTAACCTATGATATGACATTTCGGGGATTCCCAAATAACGAGGATTTCTAGAAATTCTTTACATAAAAGGTGCGGTGGTAATTCAGATTCAAGTTATGATGGAGCGGGTGAAGGGATTCGGACCCTCGACGTCTTGCTTGGGAAGCAAGCACTCTACCGCTGAGTTACACCCGCACAGACGGAATTATATTAAAAATCTACTGTATGTCAAGTTGCCTGTCGCCTATTTTTCTTAATCCATCCCGGTACCGATATTTTGGTCTTTAAAAATGGCTCCGGAATATACGGCTTTATATCGAGTACCGGCGTGCCGTCGATGGCGTCCAATCCTTCAACGGTCAGCGTGGTCCCTTCTCTATTAATCAGTTTGACTACGGTAAGGCCTATCGGATTCGGCCGCACCGGGCTTCTGGTAGCGAAGACTCCTTTTAATGGCAGGGCGGGATTGCGGTAGGGGTGCACCTGTATAATCGCTCGCTCGCTTTTTTTCACCTTGTGCAGCCAGAAGACGATGATAACATGGGAGAAAGACTCGATTCCATCCAGTGCTTTTTCATATGGCGGCTCGACCATAATCTGGGCTTTCAAACGGCCATAGGCGATTTTACGTCTGTTCTTGATGCTGCTTTTGATATACCCGATGGGCTCCAGTCTAACTGTCATATCACAAGTATAGAAGATTTAATTCGGGCGCATCAACAGTTGATTGAATGAAGTTGAACAGGCGTTCGATTAGATATACAATCAATAGCGCCTCAAATATTATTCCGGGAGATTAAACATGCCCAAAACTTCGCTCGACTATTTATTCAATCCATCCTCAATTGCCATTGCCGGCGTCTCGCCGGATGCGTCCACGCCCAACCTGGCGCAACTGTTTGTCACGACGCTCAGGGACTTTGGTTTCAAGGGCCAGATTTACCCCATACATCCGTCAGGCGGTGAAATATTCGGAACTAAGGTATATACAAATGTGCGCGAAATACCCGGCCCGGTGGACTACGTTATCTCGGCAATTCCGGCACGTTTCACACCCCAATTGATAGCCGACTGCGCAGCCAAAGGTGTTAAAGCGGTCCATCTCTTTACTTCCGGTTATGGAGAGATTGAGGACGAGATAGGCAAGAAGCTGGAGGGAGAAATACTGAAACTAGCCAGTAAAAGTGGGCTACGCCTGGTAGGGCCGAATTGTATGGGAATCTATTGCCCTGCATCCGGGCTCACTTTTGCCGGCGATTTCCCCGACCAGGCAGGATTTCCACGCAAATCCGGATCGCTTGGTTTGATTTCTCAGAGTGGGGGCAATTGCATTTACACAGTACGTGAGGCAGCGGACAGAGGCGTGTTTTTCAGTAAAGCAATTAGCTACGGCAATGCTGCCGACCTTAATGAAACAGATTATCTGGAATATATGGCGGACGACCCTCAGACCAAATTGATAGCCATGTATATCGAGGGCACGCGGGACGGCAAACGTCTGATGCGGGCGCTAAAAAACGTGGCCGGGATAAAACCTGTAATAATCTATAAAGGCGGTAATACCGAAACGGGGGCCAGGGCCTGTGCCTCACACACCGGCTCCATAGCGGGGTCGGCTGCCATATGGCACGATTTTATAAAACAGGTAGGCGCTATACCGGCAGGCAGCATGCCGGAACTGGTTGACATGGGCGTTGCCTTTCTAAAAATGAAAGTGCCGCAAGGCAGAAATACGGTTGTCATCGGCACCGGAGGAGGGGTCGCCGTCCAGGCCTCCGATGATATTACCGGAGCTGGCTTGAATTTGCCTGTTCTGCCGGAAGCGGTCAGGAAAAAGCTGGTGACTATCTATGGCTCAGAGGCCGGCAGTATTTTCAGGAATCCGGTAGATGCTCCGCCGATGGCGAGCGTACCAAAATATGTAGAGGCGGTTAGAGCCATCGCTGAATCCGACCAGGTCGATGTGCTGATTTTGCACTGTCCGTTCGATATCTGGGCCATGGTTAGCCGCAGCCTGCCTCTAAGGCCTTTTATTGATACGGTAGCTGAGCTGACTAAGGTGATAGATAAACCTATGGCTGCGGTACTCCACTATAATATTGGCTTCGATTCACAGCAGATGGTTGAAGAAGTGCAGAAAAAATTCGTAGAACTGGGACTGCCTGTTTATCCGTCGATACAACGTGCAGCAACAGCCATAAATAGGTACATCGAATATAATGAGAGGCTAACAGGCGTGAATAGATCGTCAGGTACTATTGCCGGTATGCGAAAAGCCTGCTGATTTACAATTTAAGGGTTTTCTTAACCGTTATCCCGATCTCTGCAGGATTAGAAGCCAGGATAGCTCCGGCAGCAGATAAAGCCGCCATCTTATCCTGCGCTTTTCCCGTATTACCGCTGATAATGGCGCCTGCATGCCCCATGCGCCTGCCGGGGGGAGCGGATGCTCCCGCAATGAACGAGATCACAGGTTTGCTGACCCTGTCCTTAATGAATTGAGCCGCTTCCTGTTCCATGGTGCCGCCAATCTCCCCGATGAGGACAATGGCTTGAGTTTCGTTATCCTCCTGGAAGAGCTTCAGGATATCCACGAAGTTGGTGCCCGGCAGCGGATCACCGCCTATGCCGACACAGGTGGACTGACCGATACCCAGTCCGGTCAATTGTGCCACTGATTCATATGTCAGAGTGCCGCTCCGTGAGACCACGCCTACATTGCCTTGCTTGTGAATTTCCCCTGCCATGATGCCGACCTTGCACTTGCCAGGTGAGATTAACCCTGGACAGTTGGGGCCTATGAGGCGTACCGGCCTGCCTTTGAGGAAACTATGCACGGTAATCATGTCCATTACAGGAATGCCTTCCGTTATGCATACTACCAAGCCTATGCCGGCTTCCGCCGCTTCCATGATAGAGTCGGCCGCCCCGGACGGAGGTACAAAAATAATGCTGGCGTTGGCGCCGGTTTCCTTAACGGCGTTCTCCACTGTATTGAAAACCGGCACTCCGGAAATCTGTGTGCCGCCTTTGCCGGGCGTCATCCCTGCTACCACTTTGGTGCCGTACTCTATGCATCGTTGAGTATGAAAGCTGCCTTCCCCGCCGGTGATACCCTGGACCAGCAGGCGCGTTTTTTCATCGATTAAAATACTCAATCTCGATCTCCTTTCATACCGACAAGATTTCGAATCTATAGCTTAAGAAGAACCTATTCTGCAGCTTCCACAGCTTTACGTGCGGTATCCAGAAAATCGACCGCCTCAATATAGTTGATTTTCGCTTCGGCCAGGAGGCGTTTGCCCTCAGCAACATTAGTGCCGGCCAGCCGGACCACTACCGGGACTTTGATATCTATTTGCTGATAGGCTTCGATAATACCCCGTGCGATTGTATCAGCGCGTGCCATACCGCCGAAGATATTGACCAGAATAGCCTTTACATCAGGGTCTGCAGTGAAGACTTTAAAGGCGCTAACCACAGCGCTGGTATTGTTCACCGTGCCGATATCGAGAAAATTGGCTGCATTGCCGCCGCAATAGTTGATGAGGTCCAGGACCGCCATAGCAAGTCCGGCTCCGTTGACCATGCATCCTATGTTACCGCTCAATTTGATATAGTTCTTGATCCCCATTTCATTGGCCCTGGCCTCGAAAGGGTCATCCTGCGCGGGATCATGTAATTGCCGGATATCATCGTGGCGGAAAAGGGCGCTATCATCAAAATTCAACTTGGCATCCAGCGCCATGATCGTGCCATCGCCGGTAATAACCAGGGGGTTGATCTCAGCCAGGGAGCAGTCTTTCTCACGGAATAGCCGGTAGAGGTTGGCCATTAATTTTACAGCGGGTTTGACCAGGTCGGGACTTAAATTCATGCCGTAGGCCAGCTTACGCCCCTCGAAATCCTGCCAGCCTGCAGATGGGTCGATATGAACCTTGAGAATCTTCTCAGGGCTGGTCCGGGTCACTTCTTCGATATCCATACCACCGGCTTCGCTGGCAATCATAACAGGCATTTTACGTGCATTATCTATAACGATACTGATGTAAAGCTCATGCTTTACGGCAATGGTCTTTTCTACCAGCACTTTGCCGACCGGCACCCCTTTGGCAGAAGTCTGGTGGGTAATCAGCCTCCCCCCTATCATACCCGAAGCAGCTTTTTCCGCCTCGGCAGCATTGGCGGCCAGCTTAATTCCGCCGGCCTTACCACGGCCTCCAGCATAGACCTGGGCTTTGACGGCTACCTTGCCTTCCAGTCCGGCTGCGATCTTTTTCGCCTCTTCCGGTGTGCTCGCTACATTGCCTGCAGGAACAGGAATACCATATTGAGACAGTAAGGCCTTGGCCTGATATTCATGTATTTTCATCCTGTTCTCCTCTTACCGGAAGGGCTATTAATAAATTGGTTTTGCTTGGAAAACGAATTATATATTATTGTTAGCACTTAAAGTGGTGTTGCCGGAATCGAATTGCGATGTACAGGCAGTCTATTTATTTAAAACCAAGTTTTTCCGGATTAACTTTGTATTTGGCTTTCCCTTCTTCGTAGAGGTCGCCGCCATGGATATCGTTGATTACTGTAGCCGGAAAATCCTTGACTTCAAGTCTCCTGATCGCCTCCGCTCCCAGGTCCTCGTAGGCTATTACGTCGGCTTTAGTTATGGTCTTTGAGATAAGGGCGCCGGCTCCGCCGATGGCGGCGAAATATAGCGCCTTGTATTTTTTCATGGCGTCTTTAACGGGAAGTTGGCGGTCGCCCTTGCCGATCATGCCTTTAAGACCTTCAGCCATAAGACGGGGTGCATAGGTATCCATGCGGCCGCTGGTGGTGGGCCCGGCCGCGCCGATGGCATGCCCGGGCTTGGCAGGAGATGGCCCCATATAATAAATAACCTGGTTCTTAAGGTCCAGGGGGAGCTTCTCACCTTTATCCAGGGCTTCGACCAGACGTTTATGGGCGGCATCCCTGGCCGTATATATCACTCCTGTGATCAAGACTTGGTCTCCGGCCTTAAGCTTTTCCACCGTTTTTTCATCGAGGGGCGCCTTTATTTTGATAGTTTCCATAGCTAAATCCTTTACATAAACAGTTTATTTTTGTCTCACTGTAAACTCGGGGACGTCAATTTTCGGCTTGGCCTGCGGAAGAGTAGTAGCAAGGGCAGCGGGCGCAGCAGTTTTTTTAACGCCCAACGCTTTGGCTACGACTCCTTTTCTAAGTAATTGAATGGCAAGGGCAGGGTCTACTCCTTTGGGGCAAGCCTCGGAGCAGGCAGCGGCGAAATGGCAGTTCCAGACAGCATGATCCTTTTCCACTATTAGATACCTCTGGTACTGACCCTCATCTCTGCTGTCGGCGCAGTAACGGTAAGCCTGGCCGAGGGCCTGCGGTCCCAGGAAGGCTTTATCGCTGGCCGAAGTGGGGCAGGCGGCGACGCAAAGGCCGCACTTAATGCAGTAAGTGAACTGTAAGAACTCATCGAGCTCATACGGCTTTTGTAAATATGCGGCCGTCGGCTTTTCCATTTCCTCCTTATCATCCCGGATGATATAAGGCCTGACGGATTTGTGATGTTCAAAGAGGGTTTCCAATCTTGGAACCAGGTCCTTGATGATCGCCATATTCGGCAGTGGCTTGAGCGTCAACTTGTCAGAGTGGAATTCTTCGACCTGGGTATGGCAGGCCAGATGGGGGTATTCATTTATAAGCATACCGCAGGAGCCGCAAACTCCCATTCGGCAGGAAGTGCGAAATGCCAGGCTGCTGTCAAGGTTCTCTTTAATATACAGCAAACCTTCAAGCACGGTTGTCCCGTGCTTAACCGGCACAATAAATTCCTGGAAATGTGGTTTCCGGTCCTTCTCCGGGTCGAACCGCTGTACTCGAAAGATTTTTTTCTTAACAGAATCGCTGTTCATGAATGCCTCCGACCATTTATCTGTAGTTATTAAATAGGGCTATGGGTGTGTATGTGCCCAGGATCAGGAAAATAACGCCGAAGGCTATTATTAAGCCGGTTAAAACGCGCATTGCCGACATCGATAGATTTGTTTCGAGCAACATATTGCGAAACCCGTTTAAAGCATGGAAAAGCCCGAATGCCAATAGGGCTATATATATCCCCACCCACGAACCCTGGTGCGCCCTTTCCATCATAGATGCCCAGGTCGTGGGGTCGGCCACTTTGATACCCAGTAAACCCAGCACGGCGTCCGATTGTTGCACTGTGATATGAATGGCCAGCAAAACGGCCACAAGTGCACCTGTGATCATTTGAGCGATCTGTAGATATGTGTTCTTCATCCCCAGCCTCCAATTGAGAAGTCGATGAAGAAGGCAACAGCCAGGACCATAATCGCTGCCAGCGTGACCAGCGTCCAGGCACGCTTCCTGCGGATAGCATCTGTGAACGGATATATGGGGGGTACCGGTTTTCCAAGAGCAAATCCTAGCTCCTGTATTATCAGCCTGAGGCCATTCAGGGCATGGTAAGAGAAGGCGGCAACGACCAGGAATTCTCCCACCCTGAAGAGGGGATTATCTAAAAATCCTATGGTAGACGTCCACACAGCTTCGCCCTGTGCGCGAAAAACGGTAGTCGCCGTGAGGTGAAACAGGCCGAAGAGCAGCAGGCCCAGCCCTGTAATCCTGTGAAGCAGGTAAAGGTAACGTTCCAGCTTATAGTTACCGCCCCATATCCACCCCCACATTCCAAGGTAATTTTGATGAGGCCCTTTATCTACCATGCATGCCTCCTAATATTTCCTTTCCACCGGGTTCCATAAAGTAATGGCGACCGGTATATATTCCAAACGCGGCCCGGCGGATGTGCGATAGGCCAGGGTATGCTTGAGCCAGTTGGCATCATCACGGGTCTTAAAATCACGACGTGCGTGCGCCCCGCGGGACTCCTGGCGGGCCAGGGCGCCTGAGACTACAACTTCCGATAACTCGATAAGGTTGTCCGTCTCAAGGGCGTTTAACAGGTCGGTATTATAAATGCGGCCGGTATCAACCACTTTTACCAGCGGCAGCCTCTGCTTGATATCCTTTATTGTTTTCAAACCTGCCGATAACTCGTCGGCGGTCCTGAAAACGCCGGCTTTTGTATCCATCGTTTTAAGAAGTTCGTTCTTCAAGGCGTAGGAGTTCTCAGCACCGGAAGTGCTGAAACGATGGAATATGCTCGCTTCTGCATCGCTAATGACAGAGTCTGACGGCAAATCGGCGTAAGTCTTTTGCATCTTAACGTATTGTGCCGCTTTTGAGCCGACGACCTTGCCCCATACCAGGCATTCAGCGGTGGAGTTGGACCCCAGCCGGTTGGCGCCGTGAAGTGAAACGCAGGCGGCCTCTCCCGCCGCCCAGATGCCTTGGACCGGTGTCGTGCCGTCTATATCTGTGTGGATGCCGCCCATGGTATAGTGGGCAGCCGGTCTTACCGGGATGGGCTTGAATATAGGATCGATGAAGTCGAACCTCATGGCAACTTCACGAATCAAAGGCAGGCGTTCGTTGATTTTGTCGGCACCCAGATGGCGTAAATCGAGATGTACGTAATCCAGCCCGCTTTCTTCAATATACCCCCGGCCGTTTTCTATTTCCGTCATCTCAGCCCGCGAAATGATGTCCCGCGGAGCCAACTCCATTTTGGACGCCGCATATTTCTCCATGAAACGCTCGCCCAGGCTGTTGAACAGGTAACCGCCTTCGCCGCGCGCCGCCTCGGTAATTAATATTCCGGAAGGCACTAGCCCGGTGGGGTGGAATTGAATGAACTCCAGGTCCTTGAGAGGAAGTCCTGCCCGGTAAGCCATAGCCATGCCGTCACCGGTAGCGGTCAGGGAATAGGTAGTGAATCCATACATGCGGCAGGCGCCGCCTGTGGCGATAATCAGCGCCTTGCCTCTTAGCACGAAGCATTCTCCACTGGTCAGGTTCCAGACGATGACGCCGCGAAAAACATTATCTTTTACCAGTATAGAGTGGACGTAGCATTCATCATATCTAACGACATTGGCATGCCTTTGTAGAGTGTCATAAAGGGTCTGCATTTCGAAGAAGCCGGTCTTATCGGCCGCGAAAGTAGCGCGATCGAAACTGTGACCGCCGAAGGGACGTTGATTGATACGCCCATCCGTCCGGCGTGACCACGGGATACCCCAGTGTTCCAGCAGGTTGATCTCGCCGGGTATTTCCGTAACAAAGCGCATGGCTACATCCTGGTCGCAAAGGAAATCGGCGCCGCGCACGGTATCCCAGGCATGTAACTCGATACTGTCGCCATTTTCAGGCTGCATTACCGCGGCAGTTCCTCCCTCGGCACACACCGAATGCGCTCGCATTAGCTGTACCTTGGACACCACTGCTATGTCCGCTTCGGAGTTTTTACGGGCGATCTCTACGGCTGCCCGTAAACCGGCCAGGCCGGCGCCCAGTACTATTACATCATGTTGCTGGGTTATCACAGTACCGCCTCTTTGTGACGGGCGGCATGGCATTGTAAATTAACAGCCAGCGGCATACTGGCAATATGCGCCGGGAAAGTTTCGATATTTACGCCCAGGGCGGTTACGGTGCCGCCATATCCCTGAGGGCCTATACCCAGAGAATTAATGCGTACGAACAACTCTTTTTCCAGGTCTGCAACCTCGGGGTCGGCATTGTGCGCTCCGACTTTGCGCAGAAGGGACTTCTTAGCCAGCTCCATTGCTCTCTCAGCCGTCCCGCCGATACCAACCCCAACGATGATGGGTGGACAGGGGTTACTACCGGCTTCCTCGACTGCCTTAACTACAGATTCTATGATGCCCTGACGGCCTTTAGATGGTGTCAGCATGAAAAGACGGCTCATGTTTTCACTGCCTCCGCCCTTGGGCACTATAGTGATCTTCAATTTATCCCCCGGAACAATATCTGTATGGATGATGGCCGGCGTATTGTCTTTAGTATTTACGCGGGAGGAAAAGGGTTGCTTCACCATAGACTTGCGCAGGTAACCGGCTTCGTAGCCCAGTTGCACCCCCTGATTTACTGCATCGTAAAGGTTGCCGCCTGTGACGTGGACATCCTGCCCTACTTCCAGGTAGACAACCGTGGCGCCGCAATCCTGGCATATAGCCATCTGTTCCGCTTTGGCCATTCGTGCGTTTTCAATGAGCTGTTCGAGGGTTTGTTTGCCGATAGGGGACTGTTCGTTTGCCAGGGCATGCTGAAGGGCATCAAGCACATCTTCCGGAAGAGAAAAATTAGCCTCCTGGCATAGTCGTGCTACTGCTTCGGTGACTTGCTTAACACTGATTTCTCTCAATTTAATTATCCTTTTCTGATAATTTCCAGGAGTGGTTAATCTTTGGGCCACGGGGGAATAAAGCCCTCTTTCATCAGCAGGGCAGCCGACTCCCTGGCATTCTTAATCATGGCCTCGGCCTGTTTGGTCAATTCTTCCCTGGTAGCCTTAATGCGGGCGACACCCTGTTCCTGTGCCTTCATACCTACAGCTACGGCTTCGCGGATAAATACCTCCCATTCTCCCATAGTTGGAGCGATGTTGTCGTCGCTGATGCCCCTATCCTCGGCGCATTTGGCCAATTCATGGGCTGCGGCAAGGCACATTTCATCAGTGATGGTCTTGGCCCTGACATCCAGCGTGCCGCGGAAGATAGCCGGGAAGCCGATAGAGTTGTTAACCTGGTTGGGGAAATCGGACCTGCCCGTGGCAACGATCCTGGCTCCGGCTTCTTTGGCCTCCCAAGGCCAGATTTCCGGAATGGGATTGGCGCAGGCAAACACGATAGAATTTTTGGCCATGCCCTTTATCCACTCCGGCAGAATTACACCGGGGCCGGATTTGGCCAGCGAAATACATACATCGACGCCTTTTAGCGCGTCTGCGATCCCACCGGTCCTTTGCTCGGAGTTGGTGGTCTGGCAGAGCGCCCACTTATAAGGATTCTCCTTCTGCTTCTGCTCGAGGTCTTTTCTGTCCTTATTAAGAATGGATTTACTATCCACCACAATTGTGTTAGCCGGCTTCAAGCCGTCGGCGAATAGCAGCCTCAGGATAGCGACATTTGCTGCGCCGCTTCCTATGACTGCCATAGTGACATTCTCCTTTTTCTTACCCACAATTTTCAGGGCGTTGATTAGCCCTGCCAGAGTGACGGCAGCGGTGCCTTGCTGGTCGTCGTGCCATACCGGGATGCGGGCTTCTGCGCGCAACTTGTCGAGTATGTAAAAACACTTGGGGTTGGATATATCTTCGAGATTGATCCCACCGAATGACGGTTGGAGCAGTTTTACGGTCTTTATGATCTCATCCGGGTCCTTGGTATCCAGGCAAATCGGGACGGCATCCACGCCACCCAAATATTTAAATAATAGGGCCTTACCTTCCATCACGGGCATTCCGGCTTCAGGGCCTATATCGCCCAGTCCCAATACCCGGGTGCCGTCGCTTACAACTGCAATGGTGTTCCATTTATTGGTATAGTCATAGGCTTTATCACGGTCTGCCTGTATGGCACGGCAGGGTTCTGCCACACCAGGCGTATACCAGATAGCAAAGTCATTGAAGTCACGGACAACGCATCTTGGCATAGTCTGCATTTTCCCTTTGTAATATTTGTGCAACTTGTTAGCCACTTCGGCCGGTTTACGCGCTTTGGCCAGCAGCTCTTCTACTGTGGGTTTCTCTGACATTATTTATCCTCCATTAGCGGTATGCAGTTAAATGCGGGGGAAAATGCGAAAAATATTATGCTCCGGTAATCTCTGTAAATCAATAGCTCGTATCTGCTCCACAGTCGACAATAGAAATGACGTCCTGTGCGGAATTATGCAATGGCAACATTTTCGGTCGATTGACCTAAAACAGGACAAAATTTACACCGTTTAATATTGCTTGTCAATATTTGGGCGTTTTGTTTTGGCCGCCACCCTCCTTTGGGGTAAGTCTATAGGGAACTGAGAATGAACAATGCCAAGGGCAGCGTCCTGGCATCTCCGGATGTATTCATCGAGCGTATAATGTTTGCGCAGGTGCCAGCGTTTCAAAGCCCACATATGTTCCAGCATGACAATATAATAAGCTGCCAGCTCGGAGTCCTTGATTTTGAATTCCCCCTTTTTTCGCCCGGCCTCAATTATGTTGCGCAACAAGTCATTAGCTTCATATTCCAGCTTTATTAATTGTTTGAGGTGACGTCGGCTCATGTTTCTTGATTCGCGGTACCAGAATAGTATGGTGTCCTGAATGGTATCTTGGAGGATGAGGGCTTCCTTTATCTTCATAGTCAGCGCTTTACTATAGGAGATGAAGGGCATCTGGTCGCGTATTTCCTGGTCATATTCTTTTATCTGATCCGTCGTCATCTGCACGAACAGATCAAAAAAATCGTCCTTTGACTTTATATAATAGTAGAGATTGCCCTGGCTTATGCCGCAGACCTCTGCAATCTGTCGTGTTGTAGTTTGCCGGTAGCCGTTTTTGTAAAAAAGGGCTGCAGCCGTTTTAACAATCTGCTTTAACCGCGCATCCTTGCGGTTTGGCTTGCTTGTCTTTGGAAACCTGACTTTGGCTTTCAATTCTATATTCCGAAATTTATGTCCGTTGGTTTCTATTTATCGATTTTAAAAACAATGTGCCGTTCCCACGCGGGTGAGGGCTGAGCAAAATCCGTCCTATAGTGCGCTCCCCGGCTTTCCTCGCGCATAAGGGCGGCCTCTGCTACGAGCCTGGCGTTCAAAATCATCGCATTCAATTCGTAGGAAGCCCGGTCCGACGGTTGCGGTAAAACCTTTTGCCAGGCGGCCAGAGTAGCGGCGGCGCGATTGAGCCCCATTCCTGATCTCACAATTCCGACCTCGTCCCATAACAGGGATTGCAAGTTGGCAAGATTCAGCAAAGGGATGTCATTTTGAATTGGTTGCTGATTCAGATGGCGGCACTCAACCTCGGCTATGTTGGGAATGGACCGGTTAGATTGCATCTGCGATTTTTCAATAATCCGTTTGCTGAAGACGACCACTTCCAGTAAAGAATTTGATGCCAGCCTGTTGGCCCCATGTACTCCGGTACAGGCTGTTTCACCTGCTGCAAATAGGCCGCCGATATTGGTTTCCCCCCAGGTGTTAACCTTGACGCCTCCCATAAGGTAATGTGCAGCGGGAGCTACCGGAATAAGGCCTTTGGTGATATCCAGGCCGTGGTCTAGGCAATAACGGTAAATATGAGGGAACCTCGTTGTAACCTTGATTGCCGGGATGTGGGTAACATCCAGGAAAACCCTGTCGCTGCCTGTCTTTCTCATTTCAGAGACAATACTTCTGGCCACGATATCCCTGGGGGCCAGCTCCCCTTCGGCCACATAGTCAGGCATAAAACGGTAGCCATCAACGTTCCTAAGAATGCCTCCTTCTCCTCTTACTGCTTCAGTGATAAGGAAAGGCCACACACCAGGAAGACGCAGAGCAGTAGGATGGAATTGATAGAACTCCATATCTGTGATCTCGGCGCCGGCCTGGTAAGCCAGTGATATGCCGTCGCCGGTAGCGGTATCAGAATTGGTTGTGTATTTATATAACCGGCCCGCGCCGCCGCTGGCCAAAATGACGAAGCGGCACCCGTATTCTTCGCTTAATCCGCTACGGAAATCGGTGGCTTTTATCCCGGTAACGCAGCCGTTTTCAACCACTATTTCCGTTGCCAGGCAGTATTCAAGTACGGTGATGCCTGAGATCAATACCTGCTCGCTTAAGGTAGATTCGATATACTCTCCGGTGGCGTCGCCTCCCGCATGTACTATGCGCGGTACACAGTGGGCGGCTTCCCTGGTCAACGCTATCTCTCCGTCCAACGTGTCAAAGGGCACACCATACCTGATCAAGTCTGATATACGGTCGGGGGCCTCGTTGACCAATATTTTCACGGCTTCTGAATTACAAAGTCCGGCACCGGCTTTGATGGTATCGTTATAGTGGAGGTCCGGCGAATCATTCTTGCCCAGAGCTGCAGCTATTCCGCCCTGTGCATAGCGGGTATTGCACTCCTCGATCCCGCCTTTGGTAATGATGAGCACGTTGCCGTAGTCTTTGGCCAGCAGGGCGCTGTAAAGCCCGGCAATTCCGCTGCCTACTATGATGTAATCATAATGTTTCATTCTCATTTTCATTCTTGATGTGCGGCGCCCAAATATGACGGGATGTCGATTGAATAGAAATATATTGACTTGTTAAAGCCATTTTAACATGACAATCCGCATGCTGACCAATCTGTTAAGAACTTTGTGGAAAAGTAACCAAATTTAAAAATCCCGCGGTATTGCAGATCAACCGCGGGATTTTTATTGATCCGTCTATGCAAACCGGTTCTAAACTTTTTCTACGATCGCACAAACGCCCATGCCGCCTCCGCCGCAGATGGCAATAAGGCCGGTTTTAGCGTCCCGCCTTTTCATCTCATGCGTGAGAGTAGTCATAATGCGTGCGCCGGTCGCCCCCAGTGGATGTCCCAGAGATACGCAAGAACCGTTGACGTTTATCCTATCCTGGTCTTTCTCCGTTAAACCCAGCTCTTTCATGTTGGCCAGAATCTGGGCGCTGAATGCCTCGTGTATCTCAATAAGATCTATCTGGTGAATGGTCAGGCCGGCTTTTTTCAGTGCCAGTTCCACAGCCAGGCTGGCGGATTTATAGGCTGTCCGGGGATCGGCGCCGCTATAGGCGAAGGCTTTAACGGCAGCCAATGGCTTTAGTTTCAAGTTTTTTGCCTTGTCCTCGGTCATAAGGACACAGGCAGCTGAGCCGTCGTTTTCGCCTGAAGAGTTGGCGGCGGTGCATACACCACCCTGTACAGGCCTGAGTTTAGCCAGTGTTTCCATGCTGGTATCTTTGCGCGGGCGCTCATCCACGCTGAACAGTACGGGTTCCCCCTTGCCCTGCGGGACGGGGATTGGAACGATTTCTTCTTTGAATTTTCCAGTTTCCTGGGCGCTGACAGCGCGCTGGTTGCTGATGAGTGCCCACCTGTCGACTTGCTCCCTGGTAATGCCGTGCTCTTTGGCGGCGGTCTCAGCCCAGGTCATCATCGACTGCAATATTCCGAATCTCTCTTCCGGCTGGGACATCACCCTTCCCCTTTGCACCCTGTCATACATGGGGATTGACCATGTAGACATGCTGCCGTGCCCTTTGGGCATATCGCCGGTGCCGCCCAGCGACCACCTGATATCGCCCTTCAAATAGAACTCTGCCGTGCTCATGCTCTCTACACCGCCGGCTACCATAATATCCATATTCCCGGTCTGAATCATCATGGTTGCTATAGTGATGGCGTCCAGCCCACCGGGGCAGCGGCGATCGTGAGTAAAACCAACAACTTCAACCGGCCACCCGGCTTTGAGCAGTGATACACGGGCGATATTTACGTATTCCCCGCTCTGGTAATTCTGCGCTAGTATAACAGCATCAACCGATTTCGGTTCGAGTGTGGACCTTTTTACCACTTCATTTAGTATTGGTGCCGCCAGGTCGTAGGCCGGCACGGTGCGTAAAGCCCCTCCGAAATTACCTATAGCCGAACGTGCGGCACTGGTTATCACTACTTTGCTCATCATTGTCCTCCATATTCAATATGTTTTTGGATTATTCATGACCAGGGGATTATATCATGTTGTATCTAGTCTCTGTGGAAGATTTACTTGACCCCGATCTCACGTGCTATCACACGTAGCTGTATCTCGGAAGTCCCTTCAGTAACCGTTCCCAGCCGGGCGTCCCTGAAATAACGTTGAGCGATAGAGTCTTCCATCAAGCCGTAACCTCCGCATATCTGCAAGGCTTCCATGGTGGTGCGTGCGGCTGCCTCGCTGGCGTGCAGCTTGGCCATGGCGGCTTCCCTGATGTGGGGCCTGCCCTGGTCATAAAGCCAGGCTGCCCTGTAGATCATCCACCTGGCGGTCTCAATGTCCATAGCCATGCGTGCCAATTTAAAAGCGTTGGCCTGGAAGCTTCCGATGGTCTGCCCGAACTGTATGCGGTCATTTGCATAGGCAAGTGCATTATCGTAGGCTGCGCGCGCCAGTCCCAGGCTTCGGGAGGCGTGGGAAATCCTTCCGCCCATGAGTGACTCTATCACGTAAGAAAAGCCTTTGCCTTCCTCCCCAATAAGGTTCTCTACCGGCACTTCACAGTCTTCGAAGCTGAGTTCGGCAATCTCACCCGACTTAGCGCAGAACTTGTGCAGTTTTGAGCGGATAAATCCGGGCATACCTTTTTCAACAATAAACAGACTCATGCCGCTGCGAGGCCCTTTGCTTTTATCGGTGTAGGCGGCAGTGACTGTAAAGTCGCTGATATTTCCGTTGGTAATGAAGATCTTGGTACCATTTAAATAGTATTTGCCGCCCTTTTTGACAGCTGTAGTCTGCAATGAGGCAGCATCCGAGCCTGCGTTGGGTTCCGTTAGACCGAATGATGCTATTTTGCGGCCCTTAATAGCGGGAACCAGGAATTTCTGTTTCTGCTCTTCTGTGCCGTGCTTATATATAGCTGCAGTGCCGATTCCGCCCTGTACCATGGTTGCAGCAGCAAATCCTACCGAATAATAGGCCACCTCCTCAACGGCGATGCATTCCCCCAGCTTGCCCATGCCGGCTGCTCCATACTCGGGTGGGTAGCTGAGGCACAAATAGCCGAGATCTCCCATCATGGGGAATAATTTAACGGGAAAGGTGCAGGTTTTTTCAGCTTCGTCTACCAGAGGGGCTGCTTCTTTGGATGCAAAGTTGCGGATGGCATCCTGGAGCATTTTTTGTTCTTCAGAAAGATCGAAATCCATTTATTTATCTCCTGTTATTAAAGTCCGGAACCAAGTGTAGGATTATAGTACAAACGAACAAATTTGATCAAGTGACCTATTTTCAGGCTTATCGGGCTAATGGTATAATCACGCGGAATAATACTAGGAGGACTACATTGAATCCCGAAGAGATCTTAAACAAAATAAAAGTTGTCGGTGTTATCGGGGCCGGAGGAATGGGGAATCAGCTTGCAGAACTCATGGCACGCATAGGGGGATACAAGGTAAATATCGTTGACATAAATATGGAATTTGTTAATAAAGGCCTCGCGGCCATTGATACCCGGCTGGAAAAATTCTTCGTAGCCAAAGGAAAGATGTCGGCGGATGAAAAGAAGAGCCTGACAGGTCGCATCAAGGGTACAGCTAAGGTAGAGGAAGCAGTCAAGGACGCAGACTTCGTTATCGAGGCGGTCATCGAGAATATGGCTCTAAAGAAAGATATATTTAAGAAACTCGACGAATTCTCTATGCCTGATACAATATTAGCATCCAATACCTCTTATTTGAACATAACTGAGATGGCTTCGGCTACCAAGAAGCCCGATAAGGTCGTCGGCATGCACTTTTTCAATCCTGTAGCTATGATGAAGCTGGTGGAGGTTGTAAAGGGCTCTTCTACATCACAGGAGACGGTGGACGTGGTGAAGGCCCTTGCCATTAAGCTCGGAAAGGAGCCGGTCGTGTGCCATGACGCCAGCTACGGCTTCCTGGCCAACAGGGCTTACAGGGGCCTGACGCAGGAGGCGACGCAGATGGTGTGGGAGAGGATTGCTTCGCCTGAGGACATAGACAAGGCTCTCAGACTGGGCTATAACCTGCCCCTGGGGCCGTTGGAATTATCAGACATGACAGGTGGCTGGGCGCTGAGGGCATCTTCTGAGGAGGATGCGGTTAGGGAATTGGGATCCGAAAAAGGACGGCTGCATCCCCTGGTCAAAATGATGGTCAGGGCCGGCTATACCGGCGGACCCGGAGGGAAGGGTATCTACGATTTCTACCGGGATGTCCTTTCCAAGTGGTAATTCTTTGGACGCCTTTTTATTTATGGAAACATTACATAATATGAAATAAGGAGAGCATTATGAGCAGTGATTTCAAGACCATTCTTTATGAGAAAAAAGGCAATGTAGCCTGGATCACCCTCAACAGGCCCGAGGTGCTGAATGCGCAAAACGACCTTTTACGCGCTGAGGTTGTAGTAGCTCTTGAACAAGCCAGGGACGACGATTCAATACACGCAATCGCAATTACCGGGTCGGGGGAAAAGGCTTTTAGTGCCGGTGCAGATATTAGTGAGTTCCCCAAAAGATATCCCTCGGATATCATCAAATGGAAGGGTAGAAAGGGCCCTTACATGGTAATCAGGGAACTGCCCAAGCCAGTGGTAGCAGCAGTAAATGGCATGGCATTCGGCGGCGGGTGCGAAATTGTACTGGCATGTGACTGCGTTATCGCCGTTGAGGATGCGCAATTCGGACAACCGGAGGTACGTGTCGGTGTAATACCGGGAGGTGGTGGTACTCAGGTTCTGCCCCGTCTAATAGGCGAGAAAAAGGCCAAAGAACTGATCTTTAGCGGGCGACCCATCACGGCAGCGGAAGCCTTGCAGATGGGGATGATCAATCAAGTAGTCCCGCGGGACAAATTGATTGAGGCTACAGAGAAGATGATTGATGGCTTTCTTAAAAATAGCCCTGTAATATTGAAGCTGGCTAAATTGTCGGTAAATAAATCACTCGAGACTACGCTCTCCGTGGGTATGGACTGCGAGCGTGACCTTTTCGCTCTGTGCTTCGGTACGGAGGACCAAAAAGAAGGCGCCAGGGCATTTTTAGAGAAAAGGAAGCCGAATTATACCGGCAAATAAAGTTCTGCTGCTTTGACGGGACGGCTGCCGACCGTTAAGGGTGAAATAGCTTATCGGATCTTCAAGCCTTGAGCAAGGATATCGCAGAGGTAATCATCGTGTCTCATGTAATGATGGGCGGTTTCATTATAGTCCTGCGCTTCCTTTAACAGTAAATTGAGCATGGCATCTGCGCCCGCTTCGAAGATCATCTTTGCCATCTCCCATGAACAGTCGCTCCCATATGGATTTGTCCATCCTTCGGGACGATAACTGATGTTTACCTTCATGGGCTGGATTTCAGCCATGCTTTGCTCCGACCTTGCCGGGGCATTTCTTCTGTTTATCCATGCCCTGGTTCTTGGTATTTACTTTGGTAATGATTTCCAGTAGGCAGTCGCTGCAGATAATAGAATCACAATCGATTTTGGCAGCGCACTCGGCACATTCACTAGCCATTGTAGTAACCTCTTTGGGCTACTCACTAGGTAGCCCTCTTATTAGCATCAGTATTACATAATTGCTTGCATCATTGAATGACCATTGGGATCAAAAGAGTGACCAATATGGATATTAATTCGAATTTCTCACTATGAAAGATTTACATAATGTATACATGACTAATGTCCTGGTCAAATCGGTACCCTTGGGTGATTCACATCATGGAGAGGAGAGGATAAGATAAGTAACATAACTTAATTATTTTTTACTCTTTATTAAACAACGGCGGTGCCGTCGCTCCAGCGACGGCATTTTCTATATATCCATAATTAGTCCATTTCCAGTACCGTATAACAAAAGTACTAGCTTATAAGGTACCAATAGGGGATAGCTAAGAGCGCAATGCCGTTTTATTCTATATATGTATGAATATTGTCTGTTCTAGCTTTTAAGCCACCTTTTAAAGGTGGTTGAACTAACGGAGGAGAAAAATGAGAACTCAATTTAAGCCAGAGAAGCAGCACGAGCAGGGAATGACGGCGCTCCGCCGCTATATTTCCGAATACGAAGAAATCGAACGTAAGCAGCAAGAAGAAAAATCGCTCGTAAGCAACACTAGAAATCGTACTGCTGCTAAGCTGCGTAAGGATGCCATCTCAATCAGTACGCGGGATGGGAAATTCATAAATATTAATCAGCAGATGTCGGATTTGCTGGGCTATGATATGGATGAGATGATAGGCATGGATATCAGGAAAATATGTGCAAATCCGGTTGATTTGGACAGGCTTCAGAGGGAAATTGACCAAAAGGGATATATCATCAGCAACAGACTGAACCTCCTGAAAAAGGACGGTACTCAGGTGTCCTGCCTTATCACGTCCACCATCAGGTGGTATAACGAAGAGAATATTTCAGGAAATCAGCCGATGTTCAAATCATGGATTAGATGTGCTAACTAGGAGCATGTAAAATGCTTACCAAATGCTTCACATATAAAAAGCAATTAGAGGGTCTAGTCCGGGGAAAAAGTGGGATCAGGTTCTCCGGAGCAGCTTTGATATTATCAGCACTTGTTCTGTATAGTGGCCTGACCATAGCATGGGCGCCTTACACGGCGTCGAATCGTACCGCATCAAATCCTTACCCCTCGATCTACCCTGCGGCTCTCCAACCGAATGTGACAGTTGACGCAATTGTTCCCGAAAATGTCAATTACGGTCAGATTTTTGATCTGGCAATTACGGTCGCGAACAACGGAAATGCCCCTGCCAGCGATGTCCATCTGCTTTACAAGGCCAGTCCACTGGGGTTTTTCATAGTCCAAAATGTTGACCAGCCAGCCTGCGCTTTGGGACAGGACAGTGAAGACGTTAGTTTAGGTACTTTATCTACAGCCCAATCAAAAGAAATTAATTTTATGCTTCAGGTACCCACGAAGGAGCAAGTAGCCGGTGTGTGGAGCAAGAACTTCAGATTCGATTTTACGGTTTCTTATAACACCAGCGCGAGTTCCTACGCGGGCTGCGTCGAATTATTGATCAGGCACGGTAAGCTGCTTCTCTTTAAAAAGGGGTTTATCGGTGCTGATTAGCAGTGCTGTCTAGATGGCAACCTCTGCAGTACCTCCTGCCTTTTCGATTCTCCCATGAGGCAGGAGGAGAATTGAGGGTACTACACCCAGCAGTACTACGATGGCTCCTACTACGTAATTCATATCATAAGCGGTCACACTGGCCCTCAAAGTCACATACTGATAGAGCGCGATAACAGCTTCATTATATGCTGCTTGCGAAGTCAAGCCAGTTTGCATCAAGAGAACCTGTATCTCCGATAAAAACTGGGTAGCCATCATGGAATTAGGTGACAGAGACTGGATGATATTTGCCAGATTTACCTTCTGGAAGGTATCGAGTAGCGTAGCAAATGCCGCTATCCCCAGCGATCCGAAAATAGTACGTGCCACGTTTAACATCGACGAAGCCTGAGCAGTCAACTTAGGTGGCACGGAAGAAAGCGCATAGGTCATTATGGGCATCATTGAAAGCCCCATACCCATACCGCGGAAAAACAAAATAGTCCTGAGGAGCTCGTCCGGTGTGGAAACGTCCAATATTTGCAGGTAAAGCGACATAACTCCGAGTATTATAAGGCCGAGCACCGCTGGTACCCGCGGGCCCGTTCTGTCGTAAAGTCGCCCTGCTATCGGAAGCGCAATCATGGCGCCAATGACCTGAGGCAGAATCATCAGACCGCTCTGGAAAGCCGAAAAACCTCGAAGCGTTTGCAGAAAGAGCGGCAAAAGGAAGATCAGGGCATAGAGCCCTATTGTCGTGACAAAAGTAAGACCGATGCCGATGGCATAGCCCCTGTGTTTAAACATGCGGAGGTCTAACATTGGCTTTTTTTCGTTAAGCTCTATTATTGCCCACATCATGATGCAGAAAATGCCCACCGTCAGCAGGGTGATGATTCGCCAGTCTGTCCAATGCCAGGTGGGAGCATACGAGAGCGCGTATAGAATAGAACTGAAACCAGCCGCTGCAAATATGAAACCCCTATAATCAAATGTTGAACTGACGAGCGGCGTATCCTCGATCCAGGCCAATCCCATACCGATAGCTGTTAATACAATAGGCACGTTGATATAAAAGACAAGGCGCCAGTCCCAATATGTCACAAGATATCCGCCGAGAGTAGGGCCAATTGCGGGTGCCAGCATCATGGGGATGCCCAGCATGGCCATGGCACTACCGCGTTTTTCAGGAGGAACATTCATATATATGAATGTCATAGAAAGCGGGTTGAGCAGGCCGCCGGATAAGCCCTGAAGTATTCTGAAACCTATTAAAGATTCTGAGTCCCATGATAAGCCGCATAATACAGAACCAAGAAGGAACCCTATCTGGCTGGCCAGGTACACTTTCTTTATGCCGAACCGGTCGCTGAGAAATGCGGCCGCCGGCGTAGAGATGGCGCTGGCCATTAGGTAGGCTGAAACAATCAGTTGCGCCCGGTCTGTCGTGGCGTTGAAAACGGCCATGATATGCGGCAACGCCACATTCATGACCGTCTGGTCCAGGATCTCCATAAAGGTGCCGAATATGGCAACCGCTAATATCTTGGATTCGCTTACCTTTGGCATTTACATTTCCGCGTCTTCTATGTCTGTATACTATCCTGTATGCGGGATAATCAATGAATGACAAATGATTTTATATAATAATTCCGAGGTCATCAGAAATTAATTGGCTGTCTATTAGCTCTATATTATAGGACATCCGCAGGCATAACTACATAGCCCTTTGATTAATGGAAATATTTCTAATAACTTACTGTTTCATAGGGTGGTCATAAAAAAACTGCCATATAACCTGGCTTGCACTGAAAGTTTTGCTGGTTATTCCTACCCCGATCAGACGCGGATTACCACCCGGCCAGGTGTGCCCTCCGCCATTGACTATATAGAAGACCACTTCAGCGGTGCCCGAATTTGCGGCATACTCTTCTATGTCGACTTTTGTATCGTCATTAATTCTCGGCAGTTCTATCGTTTTGGGCGTAGATGAGACCCCGTCATATCCAATCCAGTAGTTTACTAAGGCTCTTATGGGCAGCGTCGTTATATTAACTCCCTGGATGCCGACAGCGCCGCCCCCGAACTTGCAAATCGGGTCCACTGTCCCCTGTATGATCAACACGGGCACAGGTTGGAGGGGTTTGTAACTATCTTCCATTAACTGGGAGAATGGCGTCGCCACCATAGCTGCTGCTGCAATCCTGCCGGATAACCGGCAGGCTAAACTATGCGTCATTCCGGCGCCATCGGAAAATCCGGCCGCGTATATCATTTTCTGACTTATATTGAGCTCTTTAACAAGCTTGTCTATAAGAGAAGATACAAAACCAAGATCATCTATATGTCTATCATATTGTGACAGATTAAAATGCCAGGCAGTGTCGATGCCCTCCGGATAAACTACGATGAATCCATTGGAATCCGATACAGCGTTGAAGCCGCTCAAGTCGGCCATTGTTTGAGAGCTACCGGTATAATAATGAAAGACCAGAACCAGTGGTACCGCCTTTGTACCGTCATAGCTATTTGGAATGTGAACCTGATATTCGCGGGTCAGTCCGTCAATACCGATGGATCCCCTATAGTCATATGTCGCAGGTTTTGGATAGACTGCAATTCCACGGCTGCTCTGATCATCCTGTACCTTTCCACCCGAAACTGTTTCGGTCCCGGAAGAAGAGGCGGAAGGCGGAGTTGGTTCGCTGACATTATCGGTGGGTACGGAGGATGCCATTTGGGACTGCAACGGCCGGTCAAAATATCTTAAGCCGGCGCTCGGGCATGCTAACTGGGATAGAAATACAATTATTAAAAGAAGCGAGAATGCTGAACGCGCAAAATGGTTATGGCCCATGGAACTCCTCCGAGTATTTATTATATAACCTATGAGGTTCCCGACATACTGCTACACGTCTATAAATATAAACGATATCCCCGTGTCCCGCTTCTAGGCTATGGAGTGGATGTATAATAAATAGTAGCCTTGGGTAAACAGGTAATAATAAATAGCCATGAAAACAAAGTTGCTGCTAATCGCATTGGTGGTATCGGTGGTATTAGTGGTTGGTGTATCCTGTTCTAAACCCGCCCCGGCCGGGGTGGAACTTAAATACGATAACAACTCCCTGAGAGAATATTTGCCCGTCAGTGCGCCTAGTTTCACGGGTTACCTGGTATCGTTCACCGCACCTTCAGATAAGTTTACGATCAAGAAAATACGTATTAATGGAATGGTTGCTGCGTGGGGCGAATACAGGGATAAGTCCATCGAAGTGGAGATATGGGATAAGGACAAGAATGTCATATATCAGGTTAGCTATCCTGACATCCAATTGCCCGTTAATCCCTATGATAGCAAAACGGCCTTCCGGCCGGAGAATGCATGGACGGACATAAGTGTGCCGGATGTAGTTGTAACAGGTCCTTTCTATATACAAGTTCATTCTGATGACGGCCGGTGGGGGGAATTCCGCATGGGCGCCGACGACAGTGTTATAAACAACCATTCCGATTTGACCGTAAGAGATGGCAATACAGATATAATACTCGAGGGCTGGCCCTACTGGAAAAAAGACTCGGCAGGGCATGATTTGTGGTATGGCGACAAGACAAAAGTGAATTGGATGATACGTGTGGTTGGGGAAAATTCAAACTGAAGGCGCGTAAACGAAACGATGTTGGTACTCAGCGTATTCGGGTGACACAGGGAGGATGATCTGTAATTATGAAAAACTGGCATGATGTCCCGGCGATATTCACAATTTTTATTCTACTGATGATCCTTCTCATTGCGGGCTGCGCAGCGAGGATTCAGACGCCGGAGCCTGCGGGTCCCATTACTATCAAGGTAGGATTGCCTACACCGCTGAATGATCCGGCAGCTCCCTGGGGAAAGGCTAATATGGATCCCTACTTAAGCTGGATCGACCTGTTTAACAGGGAAGGATTTCGCGTAAATGACAATACGTACAACTTGCAGTTGATTGCCGCCGATGACCAGGACTCACCCGAAGGAGGCGCAGCGGCAGCGAAGCAACTTATAGTTGATGATGGATGTAAGTTCCTTGCGGGACATTGGAGCTGGAGCTATTCAGCAATATCTGATATTTCGAATTCAGTCGGAGTTATCTTTGTGACCAGAAATGGAGGGGGCATTGAATACAATCCAACCACTCAACCATATAATGTTTTTGGCACTCCAGCCAAAGAAGAATGGGTGGCCGATGTGCTGGCGTTGCACGCTAAATATCCCGACAATAGGATAGGTTTCCTCGAACCGGCCACGGGTCTTACTCAATCTGAGATAGTAAGCATGAGCAGGGAAATATTTGATCCGGCCGGGATACTCTATCATTGGGAAAGCTATCCGGCGGGGACCACCGATTTTAGCCCATATATACATGAATTTGCGCAGGCAGGGTGCAGCATCGTATATCTGGACGCCGAGCTCGATACTACCACAACTTTTTTGAAGCAGCGCTGGGATGCAGGTTATAAGTGGCCGGTCGCCCAGGCTGGAGGGCTTGCCGATTTGAGCAACTATATAGAGGCCTGTGGCCCCGACGCGGTCCAGGGGCTGATAGGCGGCTATTTCGGCATCTGGGACTTCAAGGAAACGAAGGTCGATCCCAAATATATTGCCATGTGCCAGGAAGTATTGAAAACGCTCTCACAAAAAGAGGGTAAAGCATATACATATAACGACTGGATAGGCTGGCTGCCGTCCCATGTATTGATGCTTGTCCAAGCTATGCAAAAGGCTGGGACTGTCGATGATACCGGCGCTATAATGAAGGCCATCCGGGGTGGAACTTTCAGTACAACGGCAGGTACATTTACCATGTCGGGCCAAAAGACGTACGGCTCGCCTATTGTTTTTGGATGCCCGTGCGCCATATGCATTGTTCAGGGTGATAGAGCAGTATATCTTTCCGAACATGCGGTCAGCGCCATACCCTGATACCTCCATTAAAGAAGCCGGCTAATAGCTATACAGGAATATGTGTTAAATGAAAGCTGGTCTGAGTGCTGCATACAGCATATTCATATTGGTTGTGACTACGGTGATTGTGATATCTCTGCTTAACTATTTTGTTAATTCCGTATCTTCACCTACCGTCCTGGAGTGGCTGGCCGTGATTGGATTTATAGTAGTGATTTACGTGGTAGGCATAGTTTTGAACTATGCCGGTCTTTCTGTAATCGAAAAACTAGTTAAACCAGATAAGAAGACGGGAAGTCCGTTATAGACTGGATGGCGTCCCTGGGGGGATTCGAACCCACGACCCGCTGCTTAGAAGGCAGCCGCTCTATCCACTGAGCTACAGGGACTCATATGGAGTTTAACACAGCGAATTGGGCGACTTCAACAGTATTAGACGATTGCTTTCTTGGATGAATCCGGTTCTTTGGCAGGTGTGCTCTCTTTGGCGGCTTCAACCGCTTTAGGGGGAAGTTGGGCTTCGGATGTAGTCTTACTATCGGTTACGTAAAAACCAGAACCCTTGAATATTATAGGAACGGGTACGAAAAGGCGCCTGGCTTCGCACTTGCAATTAGGGCAATTGGCAATACTATCATCATTAAAACCCTGTCTGAGCTCGAATTTCGTATTACATTTTGAGCAAACATATTGGTAAGTCGGCATCAATCCCTCCGGATGTCAATCTGTTTTATATTTAAATATTAGCACTCACAAAGTCTGATTGCTAACTATTCATTTTAAATATATCTGGCGGTTAAGTCAAGTGTCGGCCCAACCCGCTATCACTTCACAGCTATTATGCGCTGTGATATACTATGAAATTGCCCGGTCAATTGGATTGCATTCAGATCCATTCGGGCAACTTCCAAAAAGGGGCTCGTAGCTCAGGGGCAGAGCGGTCGGCTCATAACCGATTGGTCGCAGGTTCGAAACCTGCCGAGCCCACCAACTCTACATAATATACGTTTTCTGCGAACAACGCGACTGACTGGCCAATCAATTTAGTTTAGACTTTTGGCTCGCGCGATTAGCACCGTCGGACTATTGTCTCACCCACCCCCGGTTCTTTATATTAATGTTTACAGGGTGAGGGCCGTTTTAAAAAGCGGGTAAAACGTCAGACTAACATGAACATAATCTCTATATTACATTTCAGCAGCTTTATTACCAATCTACTGCTTATCACCCTGGTGCTTAGCAGGAAGTCTCAGTCGCTGCTCAATCATATTTGCGCTTTTTTGATAGCCACATTCGCATTCTGGAGCCTTTTTTCCGGTCTTTATACCATGGCCGGTACAAGCGAAGAAGCCACACTGCTTTTAAATATAAGTTCCATTGGTTGGTGCTTTGCACCCGTTGCCAGCCTTTGGTTCTATCTTGCCCTGGCCGGTAGGGAGAAAGTACTGAAAAATAAGGCCTTTCTAGCGGTCACAACCCTTATTGCCGTTAGTTTTATTTACGAACAGTGGTCCGGGAGCATGATTTCTGACAATATCCAGGCGGCCTGGGGCTGAACCGGCATCTGGAAACTGTCGATCGCGGCTTACGCCTTTTATATTTACTATTTTATGGCGGCCGGCGCAAGTATTTATTTAATCATCGAGTTTGGGCGCAAAGCCAGGACGAACTATCAGAGAAAACAGGCTAAGCTACTCATCATCACAGGTGTCACCGCGCTGGCACTCGCAACTATTACCGATGTTGTTTTTCGTATTGTTGACATAAGAGCGGTCCCGGATGTAGCAGACGTCTTTTTCATGATCTGGGGAGTCGGCATAGTTTATGCCGTCTCCAAGTACGGCTTGATGAGCCTTACACCGACGGTGGCCGCCGAAACCATCTTGAGCACCATTAGCGATTCCATCATTTTACTGGATACAAGCAGACAGATCGTATTCACGAACCGGGCGACGACTACCTTGCTCGAGTCTAAAGACGACGAATTGTATGGTGTCGGCTTTAGCTCGATAGTGGGAGATAATGAGGCAGCAGATGAATTGCTGGACGAAACAATCAAAAACGGCTATTGCACGAACCAAGAGCTCTCTTATTTAACAAGGACCGGTAAAAGCGTACCTGTTCTTGTATCGACCTCCGTTATACATGACTCCGACCACAGCTTAGCGGGTTGTGTCATTTCGGCGAAAGATATAACAAGGCGAAAGCAAGTAGAGGAATTGCTCGTTAAAGAAAGGAATTTTTCCAATGCCGTTATCGACAGCCTGCCCGGATTGTTTTACGTCATTAGCAAGGAAGGCAAATTTCTACGTTGGAGCAAGAATGATTTGAAAGTGACCGGGTATACGGATGAGGATGCGCCGAATCTGAATGTACTGGATATCGTTTCACCCGAAGACCGAGACCTCGTAACAACTAAAATGCTGGAAGTATTTAGCGGGGCGGCTGCCGATGCCGAAATAAATATTATGACTAAAACAGGCGAGAAAAAACCGTATCATATTACGGGCAACCTTGCATCCCTTGGAGAGGAGACGTATTTGCTGGGCATGGGCATCGACATCACCGACCGTAAAAAAGCTGAAGCAGCCCTGCAAAAGACCATGGAAGAATTAAGGTATTCCAACGATGAGCTGCAGCAATTTGCCTATATAGCATCACACGATTTGCAGGAACCGTTGCGGATGGTCTCAAGCTATGTGCAGCTTCTGGAAAAACGCTACAAAGACAATCTCGATGAGGATGCACATGATTTCATCGACTTTGCAGTTGCCGGTGCAAAGCGCATGCAAAACTTGATAAATGATCTTCTTCAATATTCAAGGGTCGGCACACGCGGTAAGCCTTTCGAAAATACCGACAGTGGGGATATCTATTCTGCCGCTATAAACAACCTTGAGGTCGCAATGAGCGAAAGCGGTGCGTCGGTCATTCACGGTAGCCTTCCCCGGGTTTTCGGCGACAGCGGGCAGCTAATTCAGGTCTTCCAAAACATTATCGGAAATGCCATAAAATACCATAACGAAAGGCCTCCCCAGGTATTTGTGGAAGCCGAACAAAATAACGGCAACAGTGTGTTTTCAATAAAAGATAATGGAATCGGCATTGATCCTAAATTCTTCGACCGCATATTTCTAATATTCCAGCGACTTCATGGCAACGAGTACTCTGGAACTGGAGTCGGATTGGCTATCACTAAAAAGATCGTACAACGCCACGGCGGTCGGATTTGGGTAGAGTCGACGCCCGGCGAAGGCAGCACTTTTTATTTTACTATTCCGTCGGGAACAGAAGGAGAGAAATGATGGCAACAGATATTGCGAGCAAACCGGTTGATGTATTGTTGGTGGAGGATAATCCCGGTGATGTCCGTCTCACACGGGAAGCATTGAAAGATGCGAAATTAGCCATCAATCTGCACGTCGCCGGGGACGGTGTGGAAGCTATAGCCTTTCTAAGACGCGACAAAGAATATGCTTCAAAACCCCGCCCCGATTTGATTTTGTTGGATTTAAACCTGCCAAAGAAAGATGGCAGGGAGGTTCTGGCAGACATAAAAAATGATCCGGATTTGAGACGTATACCGGTGGTGATAGTGACAACTTCCAAAGCCGAGGAAGACATTTTGAGGTCCTATGACCTTCATGCCAATTGCTATGTTACCAAGCCGCTGGATCTCGATCAATTCGTAAAAGTCGTGCACTCAATCGAACAATTCTGGTTAACGATAGTAAAATTACCGGTGGATGGCAAATAAATAGATTTGATAACAATGGCGAACCTATGAACAATCATCCGATGAATATTTTACTGGTAGAAGACAACCCTGCGGACGCCCGTCTTATATTCGAACTACTAAAAGATGGCAGGGGGGGCAGGTATGAACTTGCCCATGTTGACCGGTTCGCTAAAGCCAAGGAGCGTCTACAGCAAAATAATGTTGACGTGGTGCTTCTCGACCTGAGTCTCCCTGACAGCCATGGTCTGGATACGATAACCAGGTTGAACGGCCACACCGAAAAAATGCCCATAATTGTGCTTACAGGTTCGGATGATCAGGCGCTGGCGGTGACTGCGCTGCAGGCCGGAGCGCAGGACTACCTGGTAAAGGGCCAGGTAGATGGCGAGCTATTATGGAGATCGATGCGCTACGCGATAGAACGCAAAAAATCCGAAGAGGCGCAACGCGAAAGTGAGGAAAAATACAAATCGATACTTGAGGAAATGGGACAGACCTATCACGAACTTGATGCCAGGGGCAACTTCACATTCTTCAATAACACCTTATGTCGGCAACTTGGGTATACAAGGGGAGAGCTAGCCGGCATGAATTTTAAAGACTACATTCCCAGGGAATCATGGAGAAGTATTGCATCAGCTTACAATGAAGTATTTCGCACCGGGAAACCGCGGTTTGTGAGCATGACGGAAGCCGTAAGAAAGGATGGCACCCGGGTTTTTGGGGAAGAATCTATTTTCCCTCTGAGGAATAAAGAAGGTGCTATAGTCGGTTTCCGCGTAATCGGTAAGGATATCACCCAACGCAGACAATCTGAGGAAGTGGTCAAGAGGACGCAGAAAAATCTGCAATTGATGATTGACACTCTTCCGTTTGGAATCATCGTTATTAATGCGGAAGACCGCAGAATCCGGCACGCTAACAATAGTGCTCTTGAGATGGCCGGCTATAAAGCAATGGAAGACCTGGCAGACAAAATATGTCACCAGACTCTTTGCCCGGCCGCCGAGGGACAATGCCCAATGCTCGATCTTGGTCAGCAGATCGACCGGTCTGAAGGAACGCTGGTGACCAGAACCGGGAATAGAATCCCTATATTGAAAACCGTAATACCTCTTAAGATAGATGATGAAGACGTTTTACTTGAATCATTTGTAAATATATCGCAGCGCAAAAAAGCTGAGGCAGCGCTCAAGTACTCCAATGATTATCTGGAGAAACTAATTAATAATGGCAATGCACCGATCATGGTCTGGGATCCTGAATACCGCATCACACGCTTTAACAGGGCATTTGAATTCTTGACCGGGTATACCGCGGATGATGTACTCGGAAAGAAACTGGATATATTATTCCCCACCGATAAGCGCGATCAATTGTTGGAGCATATTAAACATATCACTGATGGGGAGAGGTGGGAATCACAGGAAATTCCGGTTTTATGTGCCGATGGCACCATACGTACTATATTATGGAATTCTGCATCGCTATATGGTGAAGACGGCGAGACGGTGATATCTAACGTTGCCCAGGGGCTGGATATAACCGACCGTAAAATTGCGGAAGACGAACTTGCCAACAGTTATCAGAAGCTACGGAAAACTCTGAACGATGCCATCAACACTCTGGTAAAAGTTGTGGAAATGAGGGATCCGTATACTGCAGGACACCAGCAGCGGGTGGCTGACCTTGCTATTGCTATAGCAAAAAAGTTGCAATTGGCGGATTCCAGAATTGAAGAACTCAGGATGGCGGCTGTAATACATGATATCGGCAAGATATATGTGCCGGCGGACATGCTCAGTAAGCCAGGAAAATTAACCAGCCTTGAATTTGAAATAATTAAAACACATGCACAGGGTGGATACGATATTGTTAAAAGCATGGATTTCCCAAGTGTAGTTGCCGTTACTATCTTGCAGCATCACGAAAGGTTAGACGGTTCCGGTTATCCCAACGGTCTGAAAGATGGTGACATAATACTCGAGGCAAGGATACTAGCCGTAGCGGATGTTGTCGAGGCTATGGCTTCACACCGTCCTTACAGGCCGGGCCTTGGTATCGATAAGGCCCTGGGTGAAATACAAGCAAACTCCGGCAAATTATATGGTCCGGATGTAGCGGCCGCTTGCCAGAAGCTTTTCAAGGAAGAAGGGTTCAACTTCGAATAGGGGAACCGTATTACCAATTAGCGTTCTTTTAGAAAGCTGAAAGCTGACTTTGCAGCCGTAGCTCCATCGCCCACTGCTGTCGCCACCTGGCGGGCCGAGTTTTTTCTGACATCTCCGGCGGCAAATATTCCCGGAACGCTCGTACGCATTAGTTCATCGGTGGAAATATTGTTATTTTCGTCCATCTCAACTAAACCGACGAATAAAGCGCTGTTGGGTATAAGGCCTATGGCGACAAAAACACCGTCAACCTTAAGCTCTGACTTCTCGCCTGATTTCACATTTTTCAGATTTATATGACTGAGCTTGTCCTGACCTTCCAGGCTTTCGACTACCGAGTCCCATTTGAATTGGATTTTAGGAATAGAAAAGGCAAGTTTTTGGACAACACTGCTGGCACGTAACTGATCGCGCCTGTGGATAATATAGACTTTGCCGGCATGCTGGCTGAGCTCCAGGGCGTCCGTAACAGCTGTATCTCCTCCGCCAACCACAGCAACCTCTTTATTTTTGAACAGAAAACCATCGCAGGTGGCGCAGTACGATACACCCCGGCCTGTTAGCCTGCTTTCGCCATCAACGCCAATCTTACGGTAGTTCGAGCCGGTGGCTATGATGACCGACATCGTAGTAAATAACCCATCATCCATAGTAATTTCGAATTTATCCGAGGCATGTTTAAACCCGGTAATTTCACCAACCGTGCTTGTTAGACCAAAACGGGATGCCTGCTCGTACATCAGCCGGCCCAGTTCCATGCCTGAAACACCCTCGGGAAAACCGGGGTAATTTTCGACATAGCCGGCATTTACAATCTGGCCCCCATATAAGCCCCGTTCGATCAGGATTGTGTTGAGCCCATATCTGGACGCGTAAAGGCCGGCAGTGAGACCGGCGGGACCTCCACCGATGATAGCCACTTCATATTCTTTCATCGCCCCCCCTTCTGTAACGAGACATAATGTTTACAGGTGGCCATGGTATTTTCGATAAACTTCCTTCAAGTGTTTATTTGTAACATGTGTGTAGATCTGGGTGGTGCGGATGCTTTCATGCCCCAGCATTTCCTGTACGGAACGTATGTCGGCGCCGGCAATTAACAGATCGGTGGCGAAAGAATGCCGGAGCGTATGCGGATGGGCATCGATGGGAAGCCCAGCCTTTTTCGAGTATTTTTTAACGATACGCTCAACCGAACGGGCGGTTAGTCTCATTTTTTCACCGGTTTTGTCTACGCTTCTGCGGCCTCCGTATCTAATAAATAATGGTAAATATTCATCCTTTCTTACGTCAAGGTAGCGTTTTATCCAGCCGGCGGCTGAATCGGAAAGGAAAACAACGCGTATTTTATTACCTTTACCCCTCACTCCGAACTCTTTCCTGTCCAGATTGATTTGATCCCGGTTTAGTTTAACCAGTTCGGAAACCCTCAAGCCCGTGCTGAATAAAGTTTCCAGTATAGTCCTGTCTCTCAATCCGGCATCGTCAGATATCTCCGGGCTGCCTAGCAGACGGGTCAGTTGCTCATTGTTAAGAAAATTTACCATGCGTGGATTTGTCCTGGGAAGATCGATTTTCTCAGGATTCAGGACGGTAATATCGCGTTTTACGCCCATATAACGGAGAAAAGAGCGTAGAGCCACAATATGATAGGTCTGCGTATTTTTATTGAGCTGTCTACCGTTTTTAGCCCGGAAAGAAGCCAGGTAAATGCGAAATCTCCTTACTGTTTCCATATTTATGGAAGCAGGGGAGACAGGTAGTGAGCTTTCCTCAAGCCAGGCGATGAAACGGGATAAATAATGTTTGTATTCCAGTATAGTCAGCTGAGATAGTGATTTTTCAATCAGCAAGTACTCAAGAAAATCTTCGGCAAGCGTCTTTAAAGTATTTCCGTTAACTGAATCAGCCATATAATTATTATAATTAACTACTGCTAATGTCGCAAAAGTGACAGTTTACGACGCAGTCAAATAAACAAAGGAGCACTTGGCAACTACAGCAATTCCTGGACTTTCTCCAGCAGTTCCGTCAGGTTCCAACCTTTTTGAGCCGACACAACTACGGTCGATTCCGGCGGAGATTTGATTGAGATGGCGATATCCCGCGACTCTGACAGGTTTTCAACCAGCAGGTCTATCTTATTTATCACGGCCAATCTAGGTTTTGTATCTAATTTGAGCTGCTTAAGTATTTCCTCCACCGTTTGCGACTGGCTTACTGCATCAGGGCTTGTTATGTCAACAATGTGCAGCAACAAATCAGCTTCGTTAAGTTCCTCCAAAGTGGCGTGAAAGGCTGCCACGATTAGGGTGGGCAGTTTATGGATGAAACCTACGGTATCGGTCAATAAAATATTTCTGCCGTCAGGAAGATGCAACTTGCGTGTTACCGGATCCAGCGTCGAAAATAGCTTGTTTTCCACCAGGACGTCAGACTTGCATAATGCGTTCAACAAGGTACTTTTCCCGGCGTTGGTATACCCTACCAGGGCAACCAGCGGCGTATGGCTCTTTTCTCGCTTTCGCCGATAAAGCTCGCGATGTTTCCTGACCGTTTCGATCTGTCTCTTTATGCCGCTTATGCGCTTTCTTATCAGTTGTCTGTCGGTTTCTATCTGAGATTCACCCGGCCCTCTGGTCCCTATGCCGCCGCCGAGTCTTTCAAGATGGCTCCACTGACCCGCCAACCTGGGCAACAGATACTCGTGCTGCGCCAGCTCCACCTGCAACTTACCTTCTTTAGTCCTGGCGCTGGCCGCGAATATATCCAATATAAGCGCTGTTCTATCTATCACTTTTACACCAAGGGCTTCTTCCAGGTTGCGTTGCTGCCTTGGTCGCAACTCATCATTGAAGACGGCAGTATCATAGTTAAGTGTGGACTTTAATTCGACCAGTTCCTGCAATTTTCCAGACCCGATGTAATGTGTCGAAGAAGGCTTTTCGAGCTTTTGGACGAATCTGCCCACCACCTTTGCACCCGCGGTTTTACTAAGTTGGGCCAGCTCTTCCATGGAGCTGTCTAATTGCCAACCATGCCGTAGATTGCCCACACCTACCCCGACCAATACAGCAATTTCTTGTTTTTCACGCGTGCTGATTATTTCTTTAGTCATTCGGCGCACTGATTAGACACTATTTTTTCTTTAGAGTGAGCAGGCGTCTAATGCCTTCATCAAACCTGTCGTCCGGCTGAGTTATGGATAGCCTTATATATCCTTCACCGGACTTGCCATAACCGGTACCAGGCGTCACGGCCACACCCGCTTTGTCCAGCAATTCAGAAGTATATTGTGCCGATGTGTAACCCGGCGGTATTTTGGCCCAGATATAGAAACTGGCCAGGGGTTTGGCTACTTTTAGCCCTATCTCCTCCAGAGCTTTAACCAGCTTGTCCCGCCGTTTTTGATATCTTTGATTTCTAACAGGTATATCATCCTGTTTGCCTATTAAGGCCTCAATAGCCGCAATTTGTATTGCCTGAGGAATACCTGAATCGATGTTCGACTTAAAACGGAATAAGGCGTCAACCATTGTTTGATTGCCAACTACCATGCCTATCCTCCAACCGGTCATGTTATAGGTCTTGGAGAGTGAATGAAATTCGACCCCCACTTCCTTTGCCCCGGGCGTCTCAAGGAAGCTGTGCGGCCTGTAACCATCGAAGGCAACTTCAGTATAAGGAGCATCATGGCAGACGGCGACATCATTTTTCTTAGCGAAAGCAACAACTTTCACGAAGAATTCAGGACCTGCCACGGCTCCTGTTGGATTATTGGGATAGCACAGCCACAGAACTTTAGCTCTTTTTAATATATCGGAGGGTATGGAGTCCAGGTCAGGTAGAAAGGCTCCGCTTTCAACCAGGGGCAAATAATAAACCTCGCCGCCGGCCAGCAGGCTGCTTATAGAGTAGACCGGATAACCCGGGTCGGGCACCAGTGCCACATCGCCCGGGTCCAGAAGACAAAAAGACATGTGCCCAATCCCTTCCTTAGAGCCGATAAGCGGCAAGACCTCTTTTGATGGGTCCAGGGCAATATTGAACCGCCTTCTATACCAGCCGGCGATGGCCTGGCATAGTTCCGGCATGCCGAACGTTTCGGGATAGCGGTGATTGGCGGGATCGTGCGCAGCGGTGCACAGGCTGCGAATAATGTGCTCCGGGGTCGGGCTATCGGGGTCTCCGATAGCGAAACTGATGACATCTTCGCCATGCGCTTTCTTTTCAGCTATTTTCCTGCTTATTTCGACAAAAAGATATGGAGGTATCTTGTCCAACCGTTTTGCTAAGTTCATAATTCATACACTCCCGAAAATACTTCCTCAACGGGGCCTTCTAAATATACATCTCCTTTACCATCCCAGCTGATTTTCAGTGTGCCTCCCGGTATCATTATGTCAACACTTTCCCCGGTTATCTTTTTTAGCCTGCTTACTACCGCTACGGCACATGCGCCACTGCCGCAGGCCAGGGTTTCGCCCACTCCTCTTTCCCAAACACGCACCTGGAGCCTCCGGCCGTCAACTACATTGACGATCTCGAAGTTGGTCCGTTGCGGAAATAGATTGTGATGCTCTACCTGGGGTCCTACCGAGAGAAGCGGGTATTTCGCCACATTTTCCTTGATAAAGCAGACTGCATGGGGATTGCCCATGGATACCAAGGAGAGTTCGATCTCTCTGCCGTCAACCTTCACTAGCTGATCGAGAATAGGGCCATCCTCATCTATGGCTACCGGAATGTCACTTCCCTTAAGCACAGGCTTCCCCATATTTACACGAGCGCGAGTTACTTTGCCATGTCCAGATGTAGTTTCAACCCTATTTACGCCAGCGGAAGTCTCAATCGTAAGATCAGGTCCCTCTACTAATTTTCTATCTACGGCGTATTTGGCAAAACAGCGCAGGCCGTTTCCGCATATTTGAGCCTCCGACCCATCGGCGTTGAATATACGCATCTTCAAATCGGCGAAGTCGGAGTTGTCGATGGTTATCAGCCCATCTGCGCCTATTCCAAAATGCTCTCTGCAGGCATCGATGGACATCTTGCTCCAATCCATATCCATGCCTCGCGCATCGACCATGATGAAATCATTGCCGGTGCCCTGCATTTTCACAAAGTCAAAGCTTTTATTCATTATTTTTTAACGATGACAGAAATTGTTCTATAGTATAGTTTATTTGATTTTCCCTATTATCTCCAACGGGAAACCATTTTATACGGTTGTCAGCCAGATGGAACCAGGCGTACTGTCCACGCGCAAAGCGATGCGTTTCATACTTTATTTTTTGTACCGCATTATCCAATTCTATTTCGCCTTTTAGATACATTAAGATCTGACGGTATCCCAGGCTGGACATGGAGGGCAAATCGGCAGTGTATCCCATGTCCATAAGGTTTTTGACCTCATCCACCAGACCCTCTGTAATCATCCTGTCGGTACGTTTATCGATCATTGTATACAAATTGTGCCTGCCCGTAGTTAAGCCAATAATTAGTACTGGAAATGGCGAACCCATCTTGGCCTGTAATTCAGACGGTTTATTGCCGGTTTTATGGTAGATTTCAAGTGCCCGGATAATACGTCTCGGGTTATTGGGATCGATTTTGGTTGCCGTAGCTTCGTCAATCTCCCTTAGCTCCCGGTATAATTCGTATACCCCGCTTGCTTCGGCTTTTGACTGCAGGCTGTCCCTGAAATCATAATCCGGCTTGACCTGAGGTATCTGCCATCCCTCCACGATGGACCATATGTATTGTCCGCTGCCGCCAACGATCAATGGGACTTTATTGGCAGCCTGGACCTGTTCGATTATTTTGTACGCGGCTGCCTGATAAAGTGCCACACTGAATGCTTCATCAGGATCTACTATGTCCAGCAAATGGTGAGGGATTGAATTTTGCTCTGCCTTGCTCGGTTTAGCCGTTCCAATATCCATATACCGGTATATTTGCCGGCTATCGGCATTAATGATCTCACCGTTGAAAGTCTGTGATATCTGGATGCCAAGGGTACTCTTGCCTATTGCCGTCGGCCCGACAATAGCGACCAGACATCTCATGGTTATTGTTTTAGTGACGCAGTTTGCCTGGCGATCTCAACGAAGTCCTTGGCTTTCAGACTTGCGCCGCCTACGAGGGCGCCGTCGATCTGCGGCTCCCTTATAAATTCCGGTATATTGGCAGCTGTGACACTTCCCCCATAAATGATTCTAGCTGATTGCGCCGTGTCAGAATTCCAGACCGACGCTAACGTGTTTCTTATAAATTCAATAGTCTGCCCAGCCTGGTCTCCAGTCGCAGCTCTTCCTGTTCCAATCGCCCATACTGGTTCATAAGCGACAACCATTTCTTTATTTGCAGCTATGCTAGCTAATCCACGGTTTATCTGTCTGGCTAAAACATCCCTGGTTCTGCCATCTTCATTTTCCTCAAGAGATTCGCCAATGCAAAAGATTGGTAGAAGACCTGTAGCCAGAGCAGCCTTTATCTTACGATTGACAATCTCATCTGTTTCACCAAAGAACTGTCTGCGCTCCGAGTGGCCTAGAATGACATATTTACAAAGCCCCTTCAACATTAGCGGCGATATTTCGCCGGTAAAGGCGCCCTTTCCCTCAAAATACATATTCTGTGCCCCGACTGCTATGGTGCTGGCCTTGACAACTTCGCTCACCACCTGAAGAGAAATGAATGGCGGACAGAGGACACGATCTATACTGCTTAATTCGTTGAGTCCTGAAAGCATGTCTTTTACCAAATTGACAGCCTCATCAACTGTGGTGTTCATTTTCCAGTTTCCGGCAATGAGTGGTCTGCGCATACTTACTCCAGTCCCTTAAGGGATATTATCGATGTTAACAGATAATATCTTTAAATCCGGGCGATTACGCGTCAGTTAAAACGTCAACCCCCGGCAGGATTTCCCCTTCCAGAAAATTTAGGCTAGCACCGCCACCCGTGGACACGTGGGTCATCTTAGAACTGAGATTCATTTCGGCCACGATTTCTGCCGTTGAACCTCCGCCGATGACGGTAGTTGCGTGCATGTTGGCAAGCAAGTCCGCCATCGCTTTGGTGCCGCGGGCAAACTGCGGTATTTCGAATACTCCCATTGGCCCATTCCAGAAGATAGTTTGGCACTTTTTCAGGTGTTCGGTGAAGAGCTCGATAGTTTGCGGGCCAATATCCACTATATATTTGTTGGCGGGAATCATTGAAATCGGAGCTATAGAGAACTTAGCCTGTTCGTTGATAGCATCGGCTACAATTACGTCAAGCGGAAGCAATAGGGATACGTTGCTGGTTTTAGCAGAGGCAATTATCTGGTTGGCCAGGCCTTTTTTTTCTGTTTCAACCGACGACAGCCCGACGCCGTAGTTTTGGGCGCTTAGAAACGTAGCGGCCATCCCGCCCCCTATGGGAAGGATATCGACTTTGGTCATTAAATTGTTGATAAGCATGATCTTATCGCTAACCTTGGCGCCCCCCAGCAGGGCTGCGAAAGGATGTTGCGCATTGGTCAGCAGATTGCCCAGCGCTTTGAGCTCCTTTTCAAGCAGCATGCCGGCATAGGCCGGCAACAGTTTGGCTACTCCATAATTCGATGCGTGCGCCCGGTGGGCTGTGCCGAAAGCATCATCGACATAGATATCAGCAAGTTCAGCCAGCTGCCTGGCAAATTCGGGATCATTTTTCTCTTCCTCGGGATGGAAGCGTAAATTCTCCAGTAGTAATATGTCTCCGTTCTTTAATTTAGCTACTGCTTTCTTGACTTTCGGCCCCACGCAATCCGATGTTGTATAAATAGGCAAATTGGTCAATTGAGAAAGGCGCTCGGCAATAGGAGTCATGCGCAGTGACTCGACAACTTTTCCATCGGGCCTGCCAAGGTGCGAGCAGAGGATTATTTTGGCTTTATGTTCTACTAAATACCAAATTGTCGGCAAACTGGCAATAATACGGCTGTCGTCCATTATCTCATTGGTCTTGGGGTCCAGAGGCAGGTTGAAATCAACTCGTACTAGTACCCTTTTCCCGGTTACTTCGACCTCACGGATACTTTTCTTCATCGAAAATTATCTCCTTGCTGCAATCAATCAGCACGCGTCCAATTTTATACTGATTTTTTACTCAGCCGATGTTGAGTATATCCAATGGCTGAAATTTGTTCAACATATACGCTTTATATACTAAGACATTTATTTTTCGCACTATTCATATTAAACTGTTATAAAAGTATTGAAGATAATTTATTAAAATGACAGAACCCGGTAGAAAAAGAGTTCCATTGGTAATCGTTATATCCGGCCCGTCCGGTGTGGGGAAGGACGTGGTAATTGATTCAATTATCGGTAAGAACCCCAATTTCCATCATGTAGTAACTGCGACTACCAGAAAAAAACGTCCTGGAGAGATCGACGGCGTCGATTATTTTTTTCTTACTAAAAATCAATTTACGCTAAAACGTTTTGCGGGGGAATTTCTTGAATATGCTGAGGTGTATGGTAATTACTATGGCGTACTGAAATCCGAGGTGCAGAACCCGCTGAAAGAAGGGAAAGATGTAATCCTGAAAGTTGACGTGCAGGGCGCCCTAACCCTAAAAAGGGAAATGCCAGGCGCCCTGTTCATTTTCCTGGCGCCTTCTTCCATCGATGATCTATTAAAACGTATGAAGAAGCGTAATGCGGACACGGACGCGGCCATGAAGATTCGCATCAATAAAGCCAAAGAGGAGATGAAAAGCCAGAAATTATTCCATTATTCTGTGGTGAATTTGCAGGATAACCTCGACCAGACCGTGAAGATTGTACATTCATATATCACTGAATACCGCAGGGGAAACCCTATTATCAGGATAACTTAGTTACCGTCTCTTTAGGCCATCAATAAAATCGCTGATAAATTCGTCTATCTCTTCGGCGGGCTTAATCACTCCGTAATGCCCTTCACATAATATATCTGCCTTTATCTCCCTAAGCCTTTCCAGGGACTTTATTGCTTTTTCAGGTTCTCCTCCCCACATAGGGTGGTAAGGCCCGTGTATATCCTGTCCAAAAGGACCTTTTTACCTGATATGTCATTGAGAACTACAACGATGCTGCCGGGAGTATGGCCGGGGACGTGTAATAGCTGGAATTCTAAGACACCTATCTTCAAATTATTGGATTCGCCGTATAACATTATGTCTACTGCACATGGCCGGTATTTTACGCCGTAGTATTCTGCTCCGACCTTTTTCCCTGATTCTATTGCCAGCGAATCATCTGCATGGGCAATGATTTTGACTCCGTATTGAACCTTCAAATCGTAGAGCGAACCGATATGGTCGATGTGAGCGTGGGTGATGATAATCGTGCTCAATTTTTCAGGTATTAATCCCAGTGCCATGATGTTGTCTATCAGCCTCTCGGTACTCTTTCCTGCGCCTGTATCGATGAGAATCAATTCGCCTGCATCGACGAGATAGATGCAGCAGTCCATTGAGTCCGATATCTCCGAACCGCCTATCATATAGATACCGTCGATAACTCTGGACGGAGCGCTCATGCTGGCCCCTGATTCTCCTCCAGACGTTGCAACATTCGTTTCTCGTGCCGTTTCATTTTCCGCTTATCCGCCGGAATCTGGTGAACATATCCCAGCAAATGAAGCATACCGTGCACCATCAGTAGCCTCATTTCCTGTTCCACGCCATGGTGATGTGACGCAGCCTGAGTGACTGCCCGGGAGAAGGAAATGATTATCTGGCCCAGAACTTCCGGCCTACCCGGTACTGCCGGAAATCTGGCCCCGTTAGTGCACGTATCTTTGAAGGCAAAAGACAGTACATCGGTTGGTTCATCCATATTGCGGAACTTCTTATTCAGCCTTTGTATGGTGGCGTCGTCAGTGATAATGCACTCAATCTCGATAGGCTCAATAGCCTTCTCTTCCTCAAGGACAGTCAGACAGATAGCTTTCAGCCACAGACGTGGGAAATTAAACTTAATTCCACGCCTGATTTGAATGTTGATCTGATGTCTCGGTTTTCTCATCGGGTCACTATCATAACAAACCGGGATTATACATACAATCATATATCCGGATGTTGCTTGAAACCCTAATTCAAACTATGCTATATTGCATGTCGCAATTCGGCCGAAATATACTTGCCGGAGGGATCGCATAGTGGTCTAGTGCGGCCGCCTGCTAAGCGGTTGCCTCGGGAAACCGGGGTCAAGGGTTCGAATCCCTTTCCCTCCGCCAGTAAACCCGACCCAACTTTTAGCTATCTCCGTATTCCGCTTTACCCACTGAATCGACTAAACCTTTATATATATAGCGTATATAGTGACTTTATGAAATATCACATTTGGACCATGGGTTGTCAAATGAATAAGGCGGAATCATCCGGTCTGGCCAGGCATTTGGAGCTATTAGGGCTTGAAAGCGTAAAGGATCTTAAAGATGCAGATATAGTAATACTGAATACATGCGTAGTAAGGCAAAATGCAGAAGATAAGGTCAGGGGGATGTTGGGCTATCTAAAGGGAATAAAACAAAATATGCCTGAGATTCGCATAGCGGTTACGGGTTGTTTTGTAACCGATGATATCAAAAACCTCGCCAAGTCCTTTCCACACGTCAATCATTTTTTCAAGCCGGGCGAGAGTTATTCTTTCGAAGACTGGCTTTTAAGCGAATCGATTGGAAACCTTTACACAAATACGGCAAGGCAGCCTTTTTCATCTCTTATCGTCTATATTCCAATTATCCAGGGATGCAATAATTTCTGCTCATATTGCATCGTCCCCTATAGAAGGGGCCGCGAACGTAGCCGTACTCCGGAAGATATTGTAAAGGAAGCCGAAAATGCGGTCGGCGAGGGGGCACGTGAAATAATCTTGCTCGGCCAAAACGTCAATTCTTATGGCAACGATTTGCGCAACGGTACTGATTTAAGCGGCCTGCTGGTACTATTAAATAAAATTGATGGGCTTCTCCGCATCAGGTTCCTGACCAATCATCCTAAAGATATGACACCCGATTTACTCAAATCGGCTGCATCGCTTGATAAAGTGTGCCATCATTTCTGCATTCCTATACAGTCCGGGGACGACCTTATTTTAAAAGCCATGAACCGCCAATATACATATAAGGATTACAGATCGTTGATCATAAGGGCGCGCCATTTGATCCCGGATATGGCGTTGAGCACCGATGTAATTGTGGGTTTTCCCGGGGAGTCCGAATATCAATTTGAAAATACGTATAAGGCTCTTGAAGAACTGCGCTTTGATGCTGTACATATTGCCGCCTATTCAACCCGATCCCAAACTTTTGCAAGCAGCCATTTTCTCGATGATGTTCCCTACGAAAGCAAGATGCAGCGGCTGCGCAGGCTCGAAGAGATGCAAAAGGGCATCTTAGCTGAAATAAACCGGCAACTGGTTGGGGAACAGTTCGATGTCCTGGTGGAAGGCATAAAAGGCGCTAAATGGTTCGGCCGCACATACAGCGATAAGCTGGTGTTCTTTACGGGGGTCGAGAATTACATGGGACGGCTTGCAACAGTCACCATTACTTCGGCCAGCCCCTGGTCACTCCAGGGCACTCCGTCAGAGTAACAGCTTACTACATGGTCAGTCCTCCGCACCACATGGTTACCCTTATGTTAATTTAGTTCGCACTTGACAATAACATTCCGTATTCGATACACTTGTATTAAGAACAAATGTTCGGAATAAAGGTGGAGAACTATGAGGAAACCGGGTATAAACGTTACCAGACAGAAGATCATTGAATACATACGCGATTTTTATGATGAAAGGGGTTATGCACCTACTGTGCGGGATATTGTTAAAGGCTGTAATCTTAGCTCCACCGCCGTTGTGCAGCATCATTTAAAAATCCTGGAGAGCGAACACCAGATTGAGCGAGATTCCAAGGTATTCCGCAGCATACAATTGCCTGATAGAAAAAGTACTATTCACGTACCCATACTGGGGAAGATTGCTGCCGGTTTACCCATTCCGGTGATGAATTCCGATACCTGGCACAATGAAGCCATCGATACACTGGAGTTATCGGGTGAAATCACTCAGGGAAAGGAAGTGTTCGCCTTGAGGGTGAGCGGCAATTCTATGATCGACGCACTGATAGCAGACGGCGATATTGTATTGATGGAGCCTGTGAAGTCCGTTGAGAACGGCGATATGGTGGCTGCCTGGCTGAAAAAGGAAGAAGAGGTTACCTTAAAGAAGTTTTTCAGGGAAGAAAGCCAAATCAGGCTTCAACCTGCTAACGTTCAGATGAAGCCTATTTTTACCGACCCCGACAACATCGAGGTCCAGGGCAAAGTAGTCGCAGTAATAAGGACCCTCTAACTTTAAATAACCACGATATTTTCCGCGCACCTGTCCATATCTCCCGATGATTTGATTGAGATAGTGTTACTAAAATCATGGCTAACAAAGTATAATTGTATAACTAGTGGTCATATACTACTATCTGGTTTCGATCTCAACTTGTGATTAAATGGAGGTTCAAATGGGCGACGATTATACAGCGCTTGCGGAGATTTACGGATATAAGGAGTCCGACAGGTTTAAAAAGATACTGAAGATCTTAATTGACGAGGAACAGATAAAGCTTATAAACCTCATGCCGGCCACCATTGATGATCTGGCACAAAAGACTGGTATCTCTGCAGAGACTATCAAACCTATGGTGGATGACCTATTCATTAAAGGTGTCGTTTTCGAGTCCTCTAAAGGTTACCGACCCGCCCGCCATATCTTTCAGTTGCATGACTCGACGGGAAGCGATACCAGGTCAGACCAAATATTTGGCAGGAAACTGTTGGACGCATGGATGGACTTCTCTGAAAACGAAATGTTTCGTGATACCGCTAAGTGGGTGCTAAATTTCCCAAAGCCGTTTTCGAGAGTTGTCCCGGCTCTTTCATCTTTTGCTCAGAAGCCTAAACTGGCCGAAGGAGAGGACTTAGAATCGGTAATTGATCATGCAATCAGAATCGCCGTCGTTCAGTGCCCTTGCCGCAGGATGGCGCAGAAATGCGACAGGCCGTTGGAGGTATGTTTACAGCTCAATAAGGGCGCTGAGTATGCCATAAAACGCGGTTCGGGCAAAGAAATATCCCCCGAGGATGCTAAAAAGATACTTAAAGTGGCTTCCGAGGCAGGACTTGTGCACACTGTTGAAAACGTGCCCCAGGCAGGAACTTATATCTGTAACTGCTGCCCGGACTGCTGTGTTTTGCTATACCCCTGGCTCACTTATGGGAATCTGGACAAAGGATTGGCCAAGAGCCGCTTTGAGGCTAAGGTGGATGAGGAGTCATGCAGCGGGTGTCAGGACTGTATCGAGCAGTGTCCTTTCAGCGCTATAGAAATGACCAAAGTCCCGGGCCAGAAGAAATTGAAGGCGAAAGTGGACCCAGGCAAATGTTACGGATGTGGGTGCTGTGCTGTTAATTGCCTGACTGAATCGATCAAATTATATGAAGTAAGACCTCTCGAGTCCCTCGCAGCCTGATATACTTTGCAAGCATCTTCACGACAATAGTTCACGTTAACGGGAACGCAATATTTGCGCGTCCTGTAAAACTGTCCAACTTATTCTCCAAATACTGATGCTCAACCCATTTGTCAATAGCCAAATAGTCCTATTCGGTGAACCGGCTGGCTTGACTTTTCAATCCGAGCGGCTCAAAATAGTACTATAGTACCAGTACATAGGTACGACTGAAAACGGAATATGTTCATCTGGTGCGGACATGAAGGGCAAAATTATCTGGATCACTGCAATTGGGCTAGGCGGCATTATTGTGCTGGGCGTATCGCTGGCCTTACCCTCAGTTCTCAGAGCGGATAACAGCCAGCCAGTCACCATGCCGACAGCAGAAATTGCCAAAGTTTATAGGCAGGCGCTTGTTTCGCCGCTCAACAAGGCTACCAGCGAGATCAAGGATCCGGATCTTGCTAGCTTCTCCCAAAAATTAGTGCAATCTTATGAGCTGGATAAGACAACCGCTAATACTAGTGACCAATCTAATCTTTCAGATCTCCTTCCCGACATGGCTAAGATTGAAAAAAACGCTATTAACCTGCCTCTCAAAGAAGCTGGAAAGCAATTAAAAGATAAAGATCTTTCAGATTTTTACAACCGCTTCATTACTAGTTGCGGCGTAGACAACTAGACTTCGAACCGCCTCAATGGGCGACATCAGAGAACCATGATTTGTGCTAAATATGTAGTCAAAATCCCGCCTATTACCGTACTAGCGACCAGGTTGTAAATATGGACTTGTCTGAAGTATTCCCTGAGTAAAAAGGCTGAAAGCCCCGAAGAGCGTCAGGAAAGCAAAGGCAAAAAGCAATATCGCTATAACAGTTGAAGGACGGTCCTTGTTCTTAAGCCCGTTTGCTAGGAGCCAGATGCCCAAGGGCAATAATAAGACCCCTATGATGACGCAAATAATGCCGAGCACTGTGCTGACCGTTTTTATCAGGTCCATTCAATAGTCCTGCATACCTAAAAGAATGCTGGCTGTAGTTGGGATGAGAGCGGATTCCTCATACTCACGTACGCCTGCAACAGCCGTAAGCATCTAGAGTATAAGTATAATCAATAAGACAACTCGTATTCAATCTTCTAGATTTATCCGTGGGCGGCATGAATAGCCCGGCAATCATATTTTTTAAGTCCTGGAGTGTTGTTTGCCTTTGACCATTGCGTCAATAAGCTCAATGATTTGGTCCACGTACTGGTCCACAGTACGTCTGTTTTTAAACAGCCACCTCTTCAACGCCCAGGTTTGACACATCATAACGATATTACTTGCAACTATGAATGGGTCTTTAACGTGAAACTGTCCCTGCTTACATCCAGACTCCAATATTTCCTGAAATAGATTGACGGCCTGCGTTTCGACCGCCATTATCCCAGCGCTGTCTTCCCTTTTGATTTGCACTGCAGCATGGTACCAGAAAACGGTCATCTTCCGCCTTATATGAATCAAGTATGCATAATTAATTACAGCTAACTTCAGCACTTCGTCCGGAGGAATGTGCTTCATCTCTTTGCGGATTGCTTTTTCCCACTTATTAATATTGTTTTTCTGGATTATCCTGAACATTGCAGGGAAATCGTCTTTCGATTTGATATAGTAATAGAGGTGCCCAGGACTAATATTGCACGCCTCGCCTATATCCCGGGTCGTAGTGGGACCGTACCCTTTCTCATGGAACAGGTCTTCCGCCGCGATCACAATTTGCAATAATTTGGCGCGGGCTTTCTCACTTTTAACAATAATGTCGCGATCGTCAATTTTTATGTTTTCAGACAGCGATTTGTTTTTGAGAACTCTCACCGATTTATCTGAGACCACTCGCCACATCCTTATTTAGTCGTTACCTGTAAAATATTGACTATAGTTAGACGGCGATCAAAATTCCCCGTCGGTATCCTTTACGGTTCTTGACAATATTTTACAATTGATGATAGAGTATCTGGCAAATTATAGAGCAAACGGTTGCACTAGTGCAACTAGTTGATTTATTTGCAAACGAAGTGTCAGCTTTGAAGTACCCTGAGACCGGAAATATCCAAAAAATACGTCATGGCTCAAGACAAATGCATCAAATTCCGAAGATAGATGTGAAGGAGGTGGTATGTACTAAGTCATTCACAGGAGATATGGAAGACTATTAGTAGGGAGGATAGATTTAAATGAAAAAGTGGTTCAGGATTTCAGCAGTTTTGGTTGTGGCGGTCATCGTTCTTAGTGTCTTGGCAGGTGCCTGCGCGCAGCAAAAGCCGGCTCCGCCCAAGCCGACAGGCCCTATTACAATCAAGGTCGGTTTGGAACAGCCGCTCAGCGGCCCGGCAGCTCCTTGGGGCCAAGCAGGTTTAGCTGGCTATCAAGCCTTCGTTCAAATATTCAATCAGGCCGGTGGCTTCAAAATCGGCGACCAGCAGTATCTCTTTGCAATTGATTCAGTTGATGATGAGGATTCATCTGCAGGTGGCATTACCGCTACTAAACAATTGATTGCAGACGGCTGCAGGTTCATCGCCGGTCATTGGACGTCGAATTTTCCGGCTGTGGCGGCGGTGACCAACGCGGCAAAAGTCATACTGGTAACCAGGACCGGCAACGAGGCTGTGCCTGCATCCTACGGAGGTTCGTATAACCCCCAGACCATGCCCTACGTTGTTTTCGGTAATCCCTCTCAGGAGGAATGGCAAAACGATTCGCTCGCCCTCTCCAAGGTGTTCCCCAATTCTACACTCGGTTTCGTAGACTCGACGCTTGGACAGGGTGGCGGCAAGACCGAGTCGGAAGACTTTGACCGTCAACACGGGATTAAATGGCACACTGAATATTACACAATTGGCACACAGGACTTTACTCCCATTATTACCAAGATGGTTGCTGAGAACGTTAGTGTAATTTACTGCACGACGCTTGATGCCGCCTTCCCGATCGCCAAACAGCGCTGGGATTTGGGTTATCATAATCTAAAAGTCGGACAGGCCGGTCCCATCGTCGACATCGGTATCTATGATGCAGTCGTCGGTAAAGATGCCGGTCAAGGATTCATAGCCCAGTATTGGGCGCCCTGGGACCTCAAGGAGACCAAGGTTAACCCTGTATATATGAAGATGGCACAAGACGCAATGGCAATGGCCACACAGCAAACCGGACAACCCTATAATTACACCGGGTGGATCGGCTGGTTCCCCAATCACATTCTCATACTTGCTCAGGCCATGCAGCAGGCCGGCACCGCCACCGATCCGGATGCCATCATGAAGGTCATCCGCGGCGGCACGTTTGACACCACCACCGGTAAATATACAATGTCAGGCGCACAAACCTATGGTTCGCCAGTCGTTTTTGGTTGTCCTAGCGCCCTCTGCACAATCCAGGGCGATAAGGAAGTTTATTTCTCGGAGGCTCCCTGGGTAAATCTTCCTTAGCCTCATAGAAGATAAGATGATAAAAGGAGGTTGTATGAGCTGAAGTTCAATTATGAGGCGATTATGCATATTATTATGAAAGGAGGTTCGAACAAGCAATGAAAAAATGGTTCCGGGTTTCATCAATTTTAGTTGCGGTGGTCCTCGTATTCACAATTCTGGCCACTGCCTGCGCGCAACAGACGCCAGCTCCGCCCAAGCCGACAGGCCCCATAACAATTAAAGTCGGTTTGGAACAGCCGCTCAGCGGCCCGTCAGCTCCCTGGGGCGAGGCCGGTATAGCAGGTTACACCGCATTCGTTCAACTATTCAATCAGGCCGGTGGTTTCAAGATCGGCGACCAGCAATATCTCTTTGCTATCGATTCTATTGATGACCAGGGCACGTCAGCAGGCGGCATTGCTGCAACCAAGCAGCTGATAGCAGACGGCTGCAAGTTCATCGCAGGGCACTGGAGCTGGGATTTCCCGGCTATAACTGCTGTAACCAACCCTGCCAAAGTAATTCTTGTAACAAGAACCGGCAATGAGGCCGTGCCCGCTTCCTTTGGAGGTTTGTACAATCCCCAGACCATGCCCTACACAGTTTTCGGCAATCCCTCCAGGGAAGAATTTACTCAGGATTGCTTCTCGTTAGTGAAAGCATATCCCAACTACGGGGTTCTGGGCCTTTGCGATTCCACTCTTGGCGCTGGCGCAGGTTGGGACCAATTACAGACGGAGCTTGACGCAGCGGGCATTAAATACCACCTTGAGCGCTACCCTCCCGGCACACAGGATTTCTCTCCGATCATCACCAAGCTAGTCAAAGCGGGCTGCACCGTGGTTTACTGCACAGATATCGGTGCGACCTTCTCAATCGCCAAGCAGCGCTGGGACCTGGGTTACAAGGACCTGCGTGTCGGCCAGGACGGCCCCATCGTCGACGTTGGTATTTATGATGCAGTTGTCGGCCATGATGCCTCACAGGGCTTGATAGCCCAGTCCTGGCAGCCCTGGTTCCTCAAAGAGACCACGGTCAACCCCGCATACATAAAGTTGGTACAGGACTCAATGGCCCTGGCTGCGCAGACGACCGGTCAACCCTACGATTACACCGGCTGGGTCGGCTGGTTCTCAAATCACCTGTTAATACTGTCGCAAGCCATGCAACAGGCCGGCACCGCCACCGACCCGGATGCCATCATGAAAGCCATCCGCGGCGGCACGTTTGATACCTGCACCGGCAAATACACCATGTCAGGTGCACAGACCTATGGCTCACCGGTGCTCTTCGGGTGCCCGGGCCTCCTCTGCACTATTCAGGGTGAGAAGGAAGTCTACCTGTCTGAAACGCCCTGGAAAAACCTACCGTAACGGTACGCGAATAATTTAAGGAGAAATAGTATGCCCCCTGCTGGAATCTGGATTGACGGACTCGTTCAAAGCAGTATCTACATAACCATGGCGTTCGGCATGGTGCTGGTATTCAGCATCCTGGGTATTCTGAACTGGACGCACGGCCAGTACTATATGCTGGGCGCCATCGTAGTTTACTACGGAGTCACGGCAGCGGGCATACCTTTTCCCCTGAGCCTGATTATGACCGGCGTGATCATCGCCGCCCTGGGAGTTATGGTTAAAAAAGTGCTGATAGACCGCGTCAAGGGCGATCTATATGTCGGATGCCTGACATTGGCACTGATCTTTCTGCTGGAAGGCGCTGCCAGCATGGCCTTCGGCCTGCAGTCGAAAGGACTGACAATGGTTATGCCGGGCGTGCTCGGCAGCGGCGAATTAAGCATCAGTTACCAGAAGCTGGCAGTAATAGTTTTTGCACTGGTAGTGATGATCGCCATGTATTTCGTCTTAAATCGCACCAAGGTTGGAAAATCGATCAGGGCCGCCGCACAGGAGCCCAGCGCGGCCAGCCTCTACGGCGTTCGCGTTGACAGGGTCTCGTTGATAGTCATGGGCATCGGCTGCCTGCTGGCGGCATGGGCGGGATGTATCATGGCGCCCATTTATGCGATCGATCCTTTCATCGGGCGGGTGCCCATGATAATGTCCCTGCTGGCCATCGTCATAGGGGGCGTCGGCAGCCTGACCGGGGCAATTGCGGGCGGCATAATATTAGGATTTCTCAACAGTGTCATAGCATATTACATGTCTTTTTATTCCGAGGCCGTACTATTCATACTGATAATCGTCTTGCTTCTGGTGAGGCCGCAAGGACTATTTGGAGCTGCCCTAAAATGAATAAATTTGGATATATTGATTGGAGAAATACCTGGCCTAAAATAGTTGCCGGGCTGGCGATTGCCGTATTCGTGGCCCTCCCGCTGATGACGGACAGTGATGTCATATTTTCCATGCTTATCTTCAGCGGTGTCTGGGCGATTGCTGCTATGGGCTTCACCCTGGTATTGCGCACAGGCCAATTCAGCCTGGGGCAGGCGGGTTTTATGGCGATTGGCGGCTATGCCTCAGCCATCCTGGCTTTCAAGCTGGGGCTGCCTTTCTGGCCCAGCTTCCTGTTGGCGGGGGTAGTGGCGGGAGTTATCGCATTCCTGATCGGCATGGTGGTCCTGCGCGTGGGAGGGATATATTTCTCCATCATAACGCTGGCTCTCACCGAGGTCGTAAGAATCGTGGGCACTCAATGGGAAGATGTCACTCGTGGTGTCAGGGGTATAGTAACATCACCTCCACCTCCCATAAACCTGGGCTTCACGGAGATCAATTTCGCACTGAGTAGCATTCCCTACTATTACTTTGTTCTGCTTCTTGTTGCCGTCACAGGGCTGGTTTTCTGGCAAATCGGACGTACCCGCATGGGAGGTACCTTCTTTGCTATGGCAGCCAACCAGGTTATTGCCGAACACCAGGGCATCCATCTAATGAGATACCGGGTAATCGCATTTACCATAGCCGGTATCTTCTCCGGCTTCGCAGGATCCGTTTATGCTTCTTATATACAGGTGATGACGCCGCTAATATTTGGCCTGTGGGAATCTATACAGATAATGATGATGAGCGTCGTGGGAGGCATGAGCTTCCTTGTGGCAGGGCCGATTGCAGGAGCTGTTCTGCTTTACGCTCTGGGCAATCAATTGTCGCGGCTGCCCGTATTTGGAATTCAAGAGCTTCTATTCGGCGCGGTGGTCGTGCTGGTGCTGATTTTCCTGCCCGAAGGGACAGGAGTTATGGATCTCTGGCCCAGGTTCTGGCGATGGGTGCACGGTGAATCCGAAGAATACGAAATACCCGGGGAATTCGCCCAGGACGATGAATAAAACAGGACAATAAAAGATATGGTTTTATTAGAATTAAACGACATAACCAAACTTTTCGGCAAGCTGGCCGCTATCGAGGATATCGATTTGCAAGTCCGGGAAGGTGAGGTCCTCGGCATTGTGGGCCCCAACGGCTCGGGCAAGACCACTCTGATTAACGTAATTTCGGGTTATTACAGGCCTACGCGTGGCGATATCCATTTTAAAGGAGAAAAAATATCGGGGCTAAGGCCCGATCAGATAGCTAAAATGGGCATCTCCAGGACCTTTCAGTCCAACGTGCTCTATCAAAATGCATCGGTTATCGAAAGCATGATGATCAGCTCCAAGCTGCAGTATAAGACCAATGACTGGCAGTCCTTCTTCGAAACTAAAGGCTATAAGGCAGAGCAGGAAAAGGTGGTCGGCAACATACTGGAAACGCTACGTCTGCTGGATATCTTTAACGAGACCTTCAGACCGGCGGCCGCCCTCTCCCACGGCTACCAGCGCATGCTGGGGATAGCCGTTGCTCTGGCCGCCAAGCCCAGGGTCCTGCTGCTCGACGAACCTACCACCGGCATGAACCACGAAGAGGCCATGTTCGTGGTGGAAAACATCAAGAAGATCAACCAGCAGGGCGTTACGGTGCTGCTGATCGAACATAATATGAAAGTGCTGCTGAACATAGCCACCAGGGTGGTCGTCCTGAGCTTCGGCACTAAGATCGCCGATGGCGCTCCTTACGAGATGATGAGCAAGCCGGAGGTCATCGAGGCCTACCTGGGCACGGAGACGGTATAAATCATGCTGGAATTGAAGAACGTCTGGATCAAGTACGGCAAAAACGTGGCGGTGAGGAAGCTCACGCTGACGGTCAATAAAGGCGATTTCGTGACCATCCTGGGCGCCAACGGCGCCGGCAAGTCCTCTACACTAAATGCCATCAGCGGGCTGGTGAAAATTCAGAGGGGCGAGATCGATTTCCACGGGCAGAAGATAAACGGGCTGAAGCCCGGTACGATAGCGGCCAGGGGGATTATCCAGATTCCGGAAGGCAGGAAGTTGTTCCCGCTGATGAGCGTCATGGAGAACCTGGAGATGGGTGCCTATCTATGCAAAGATAACAAACGTATACAGGACTCATTGGGAAAGGTGCTGGCCCTCTTTCCAATGCTAAAGGATAAGCTCACTTGCAAGGCCCGCGAATTAAGCGGCGGCCAGCAGCAGATGGTGGCCATCGCCCGCGGGCTGATGGCTGTTCCCGAGGTATTGATGCTGGATGAACCTTCGCTGGGCCTGAGCCCGCTGCTGCGGCAGCAACTGGCCGAGAAGATCCAGGAGGTAAGCCGTTCGGGTGAGACGATTATACTGGTAGAACAAAACGCACGGCTGGGACTGATGTTAGCTTCCTATGGCTACGTCATGGAGAACGGGCAACTGGTGCTGCAGGGCAAGACCAGCGACCTCATGCAGGACGAAGGTGTGAGGAAGGCCTACCTGGGCGTTTAACATTTAGTTTAATGTCACTGAGAGGTCGCGGAGCGTTAATAACTTAAGTGAAGGCGAAAATCCGGGGGAATTATCCCTCCGGGTAAATATCAATTGAATAAGGAGTTATCATGGCAAAATACATGACTCAAGAGTGGATGGACTTATACAAGGATGCACTCAATGCCAGCAAATCGTACGAGGACTCGGCCAAGACCTGGGAAGGCGATTTCTATTTCATTTGTGAGAAGGGCGGACCGGTAAAAGAAACGATGTATGCTTACGTTGACCTTTATCACGGCAAATGCCGAGCGGCCGAGATCGTCGCCGATCCCAACAAATTTAAGCCCGAATTTGTAATATCCACCAACTACACCACCTGGAAGAGGATAGTCACCGGGAAGCTGGATTCCACGCAGGCGCTGATCACCAAGCAGTCCAAGCTCACGGGTAACATGGCCAAGATCATGCGCTACACCAAGGCAGCCAATGAAATAACCAACATCACCAAGATGCTTCCCACCGAGTGGCCGGAGTAACTGCCGGACCTCTGAAACGATCAGCATGTGACTACTACCCCAACCTGTGGACCTCTTGGGTTGTGGGGCAGAGTTGGTTTCCGCCACCAGAACCGGCTCTGCCTCCTTTATAAAAAAGCATATCAATAAGGAGGACCCTGAGATGAATCTGGCGACATTGGCCGAGGACAATGTAATCAGGTTTGGCGAATACAAGTACCTGCATTACGAGGGGCGCTGGTATACCAACGTCGAGGTGAACCGCATCTCCAACCAGCTGGGGAATGCGCTGAAAAAGCTGGGTGTAACAAGGGGCGACCGCGTAGGCACGCAGGTATATAACTGCCCGCAGGTCCTTCAGGCCTTTCAAGCCGTCATGAAAATAGGGGCCGTGATTGTGCCCATGAATCCGGGTGCGCGTGGAGATGAGGCTGCACATTTATACCGTGATTCCGGCATTAAGGTATTGATAACCAGCAGCGACTACATGCCGCTGATCAATGCTGCTCGCAAGACTGCTCCCGGCCTGGCGAACATAGTGCTGATCGACAAGGACGGCGTCCCCGGCACCCTGTACTTCGATAAGCTGATCGAAGGCTGTTCGGACCAATTGAAGGTCGAGGAGATGGATAACGACGATAACGCCGCCATGATATATACGGCGGGCACCACCGGGCTGCCCAAAGGGGTGGTGCACAGCCATTTCGGGCTTTACTATACGCTTTTAGGTTTTGTCGAGGAACTTCAGACAATCATCCCGGCCAGGTATAAGGCCAGGATGACGTCCATGAATGTCAATACGGGCAAAGAGACCGTGCAGGACCTGGATATCATCGGCATGGAGCTGAACCTGGTCTGCCTGCTGATTCTTCCCCTGTGCCACATCTACGGGATGATGCAGATGTTTTTGAAGTACTATATGGCCGACCAACTGATTGTCCTGAAGAAATTCGACCCCGTGGAAGTGCTCAAGTGCATTGAGAAGTTCAAAGTCACGAGCCTGGACGGCGTACCCACCATGTGGGTCATGCTTTATAATCATCCCGACATCGACAAATACGATCTGAGCTCGCAAAAATACTTCTCGTGCGGCGGAGCTCCCATGCCTTTGGAACTGCTGAAGGCCTGGAAGGAAAAGTTCGGCATCCAGATCAGTGAAGGCTGGGGCATGTCGGAGCTTGCCTCTTACGGCACTTCCTGTTTCGCACACCCGTACAAACCCGGCTCGGTCGGCAAATTGATGCAGAAGGCCAGCCGGATAAAGATATTCGACGACAACGACCGTGAGATGCCCACCGGCCAATGGGGAGAGGTGGTCTTTAAGGGCTTCAACGTCATGAAGGGCTATTGGAACCTGCCGGAAGAGACCGCCCGGACGATCAGGAACGGCTGGCTGCATACGGGGGATCTCGGCTACCTGGATGAGGAAGGCTATCTATTCCTGACAGGCCGCAAGAAAGACCTGATAATCAGGGGAGGAGAAAATGTCTTCCCGTCCGATGTAGAGAATGTTCTTTACACCAATACCAAGGTCATGGAGTGTGCTGTAATAGGCGTGCCGGACAAGGTCTACGGGGAAGAGATCAAGGCCTTCGTGGTCCTCAGGCCGGGAGAAACGGCCAGCGAACAGGAGCTCATGGACTTCTGCAAGCCATTCTTGCCGACTTTTAAGCAGCCGAAATCGATCGGATTAATGCAATCGCTGCCCAAGAGTGCGGTAGGTAAAATACTCAAGAAAGAACTGAGGAATCTGGCCGGTTCAGGCTGCTGACATCGCCGGACTTACCCTCAATTTGAGCAGTCAAACAGGCAGGAGGGCAACATTAATGGAGCCGATTTCCACCTACTACACTGCAAAGCACGTAGTTGGTCGGGGTGAGTGGATTCGAACCACCGACTTCATGGTCCCAAACCATGCGCGCTAGCCGCTGCGCTACACCCCGCCAAGAAAAAAGTATAGATTACACCCTATATGCAGTCAAGGAAGTCTATTTCAGAAGAAAGCTGATTGAGTGTTACCGGCAATTGGGGCAGACGTCAAAAAACCCTTTGGGCAGGTTCCATTTCTTGCGGATATACTCAAGCTGCTTTTCCGGAGCCCACTCTATACCGCAGACATTACATTTTTGCAGCTTGTATTTTATTCTCCAATTGTAAATATAACGGTACCCTTCTTTGTCTTCCATTTTAATGGCGTTGGTCGGGCATGCATAATAGCACGAGCCGCAGCCGATGCAGGCTTTAGCGCTTTCCAGGTACGGAGATGCAGGCCCTTTGGTTATGCCACGATTCACCAGACTGATAGCACTTACACCTACTACCTGTTCGCAAACTCTTGCGCAGAGGCCACATACTATGCAATCCTCCTTCGTCCAGTATTCCTTTTCGAAGGATGATTTCTCAATGCCGTATTCAGCAGCCAGATGCTTAATAACTTTGTTTTCAGAGCATCGGGCGAGCAGCAGATCCAGCAACATCTTACGGTTGCTGATTACTTTGGCTGAATCCGTTTCAACTACTAAGCCTTCCTCAACAGGGAAAAGGCAAGAAGTCACGATGCGCTTTCTGGTCCCCCTGGTGATCTCGACTATGCACAGCCGGCATGCGCCGTAGGGTTCTACCGCATCTATATTGCATAGCGAAGGTATTTTGATCCCGCGTGCTCTGGCCACCTGCAGGATTAACTGGCCCTTTTCGGCCGTATACTTATTACCGTTTATTGTCAGAGTAACTAATTCACTCAATCTTAACAGCCCCCAGTTTACACACTTCATAACAGGTACGGCATTTTATACACTTAGACTGATCAAGAATAACCGGCCTCTTTTTGCCGACAGCAGTTATGGCCCCGACAGGACAGGCTTTTACGCACATGCCGCAATCTGGACATTTTGCTTCAATAATTGAGAAAGTTATCAGGTTTTTGCAGACGCCTGCCCTGCATTTCTTAAGTTTGATATGCTCAATATATTCTTCCCTGAAGTACAGCATGGTCGTAAGCACCGGATTCGGAGCGGAGCCACCCAATTGGCATAGCGAACTATCCCTTAAGCAATGGCAGACCTCTTCCAGAAGGGGCAGGTTGCTTTCATTGCCCCTACCAGACGTTATGTCATCCAATATCTGCCGCATCCTCTTAATGCCTTCGCGGCAGGGCACGCATTTACCGCACGATTCTTCCTCCAGAAAACTCAGATAATACTTAGCAATATCAACCATACAGTTGTTCTCGTCCATCACGATCATACCGCCCGACCCCATCATCGATCCGACTTTGGTCAGCGCGTCAAAATCGACCGGCATGTCAAGCATGCTTTCGGGCAGGCAACCTCCCGAAGGACCTCCGGTCTGCACAGCTTTGAATTTCTTACCGTTACGAATGCCCCCGCCAATATTAAAGATGATGTCCCTAAGTTGTATGCCCATGGGCACTTCCACCAGTCCTGTATTGTTAACCTTGCCCGTGAGGGAGAATATCTTGGTGCCTGTATTGGCCGGCGTGCCTATCTTTTTAAACCAATCGACTCCATTGTTGATAATGAGAGGGACATTGGCCCATGTCTCCACGTTGTTCAAGTCACTAGGCTTGTCCCATAAACCTTTCTCTACAGTATGCGTGTATTTGGCCCGCGGCTCCCCGACTTTGCCTTCCAGTGACGCCATCAACGCAGTGGATTCACCGCAAATAAAGGCCCCGCCTCCTCTGTTGACCCTGATATCAAAATCGAATACCGAACCCAGGATATTCTTGCCCAGCAGTCCCAGTTTCCTTGCCTGCTCCATAGCATTTGTAACGTTCTTCAAGGCCAGCGGATATTCGTTTCGCACATAAATATAGCCCTGGTGGGAACCTATGGCGAAAGCGCCTATAATCAGGCCTTCCAACACGCTATGGGGGTTGCCGGTTAACAAGCCTTCATTGGCATAGGCTCCGGGGTCCCCTTCATCGGCGTTGACGATAACGTACTTGATATCGCCGTGCGCTTTCCTGCAGCTTTCCCATTTAACGCCGGTCGTAAAACCGCCGCCACCGCGGCCGCGCAAACCGGATTGCTTGACTATATCGATGATTTGCTCCGGCTGATAATCAAAAAGGGCCTTTGCCAGGGCCGAATAGCCACCTATAGAGATGTAATCTTCTATACTTGTTGGATTGATCCGGATGTTATTGCCCAGGATAATGCGCTTCTGGTTCTTGTAAAAGGGTAAATCGGCCTGGGCAGTGATCTCAGCTTTAGTTAGTGGTTCCTTAAATAAGAGCCGGCTGACAACCTCTTTATTAACTACCGTTTTATCCAGGATTTCTGGCACATCTTCCGGTTTTATTTTTTGATAAAAAATATTGCCGGGCTCTATAATGGCAATAGGACCCCTTTCGCAGAAGCCGTGACAACCGGTTACTTTAAATATAACCTGATCTGTTAGGCCTTTATTAGATATTTCCGTTTTAAACGCTTCAACAACCGGGTTACTGGCATAGGGCCGGCAGGCAGTGCCATTACAGACCGATATCCGAGCTCTGTCCGTCTCCAGCGCTTTAGACAGTTTCTTATGCAGAGATTCAAGTTCTTTTAGTGATTTCAGTTTACCGGGCATATCGCTAATTCTTCTTTACCTATATTTATTCAGCATCGGCTCAACTTTGTCGTTGGTCATATGGCCGAAGTATTCCTCGTCTATCTTTACCACGGGCCCCGTCGCACAGCAGCCCATACAGTTAACGCTCTCCAGAGTGAAGTTGTGATCATCCGTTGTGCCGCCTGTCTTAACAGCAAGCTGCCGCTGCAAAGCGTCCAAGATAAGTTCTCCGCCTCTTACGTGGCAGGCGGTGCCCAGACAGACGTTAACAATGTGTTTGCCTCTTTCCTTAAGGCTGAAAGCGCGGAAAAAGGTGGCCAGGGCGAATACCTGACTTTGAGGAACGTCCATTTTTTTACTTACCTTATCCAGTGCTGTTCTGGGCAAATAGTTATATTCGGACTGTATATCCTGCAATATAGATACAAGCTGGCTTCTATCGTTATCGTACTTCTTGATTATGGCTGTTACGGCGTCTTTCATTTGATTTTTTTCCCGGCGAGCAGCCTTATCCTGTTAAATTCCGTGAGTACATGTTCTTGTATCTCAGCTATATTCTCCGGGGTTAAATGTCGGAATCTACCCTGCGGCTTAAGATAATCTTGTACAGGCCTGAGCTTAGGATAGTCAAAGTTAAGCGTGTACTTACCATCCTCTATTTCGTACATTGGAAAAATACCGGTCTCGACGGCCAGTCGGCCCATTTTAATGGTAAGGTTAGACGCGGAGCGCCAGCCTGTAGGGCAAACGGATAATATATGAATGTACGAGGGCCCTTTTATCTGTTTGGCCTTCTCAATTTTATTCATTATATCGAAGGGATAACTGGAACAGGAGGTAGCTACGTAGCGAATGTTATGTGCGGCGGCTATAGCCGGCATGTTCTTTTTCTGAGTATGCTGGCCCATGCTGAATTTGCCGGCAGGAGCAGTGGTGGTAGAAGCACCGAAGGGTGTTTCGCTGGACCTTTGAATTCCCGTATTCATATAAGCTTCGTTGTCAAAACATACGTATATAAAATCGTGTCCGCGCTCTAATGCGCCGGATAGTGATTGCAGGCCGATATCCGCCGTGCCCCCATCTCCACCCATGGCTACCACTTTTACATCCTTGTTATATCCGTGCTTGCGTTTCAGAGCTTTGATTCCTGACTCAATTCCTGAGGCAACGGCGGAAGCGTTTTCAAAAAGTGTGTGTATCCAGGGCACTTCCCAGGCAGTTTCTGGCAGCGGTGATGACACGATCTCCATACAACCAGTTGCGTTGGATATTATGACGTTCCTTCCCAGAGCTTTGCATACATAACGGACTGCCAGAGCTTCACCGCATCCGGAACAGGCCCGGTGCCCGGAGGCAAAGTAATCGCGTTCAGTGACAAGTCTGGGTGCATATATAGCAAGTGTTTCCACTATTCTCTAACTCCAAACATGATTATTTCCTGCGTTTCGCCTGCATTCAATTTCTGCAACGCCAGATCAATGAGAGTTTTGAAATTATCCGGGGAAATATCTCGTCCGCCGAGGCCCCCCACAACGCTGGCTACCTGCGGCTTTTTATCCAGAGGATAGAGTGCGGCCCTGATCTCTGAGCATACCGGTGCCGGCCCGCCCAGGGAAATAGCTCTGTCCAAAACAATAACGTTTTTAGCAACGGACAGCGCTTCCTGTATTTCTTCGTACGGGAACGGCCTCCAGAGACGCAGCCTGACCAGACCGATTTTCTTTCCCTCATCCTGCAGGTCATCGATGGCAATCATGGCGTTTTCACTATAGCTCCCCATAGTGACAAGAATTGTTTCGGCGCCATCGGCTTTGTATTTTTCTACCGGGTTATAATAACGACCAGTAAGGTCGCCGTATTTCTTCCATATATCGAGGATTACCTTCTTAGAAGCGCGTACTGATTCATCCAATGCTGTTCTTGCCTCCGTGTATAAGTTCGGCGCGGCAAAGCAGCCCATCGTTATGGGGTCATCCGGGTCCAGTGGATTTGGATGCTTATAGGGAGGCAGGAATTCGTCAACTGATTTTTGGTCCAGTATATAGACGGGTTCAATAACGTGCGATACGTGGAATCCATCTATGTTAATTACAGTAGGAAGCAGAACATCCGGGTGCTCTGCGATGCGAAAAGCACATAGCACCTGGTCGAAAGCCTGCTGACCGTTCTCAATAAAGATCTGAATCCATCCTGCATCCCTGGTTATCATAGCATCGGAATGGTCACCCCAGATATTTAGTGGACCTGAAAGGGCGCGATTCGCAACTGCCATTACGATCGGTAGACGCAGGGAAGCTGCGACCAGAAGCACTTCATGCATCAATATAAGGCCTTGGCTGGCTGTTGCAGTAAAAGTCCTTGCTCCAACGGCACTAGAGCCCAGGCAGGCGCTCATTGCTGAATGCTCGGACTCAACGGGAATATATTCAGCATCGAGGTGACCATTGGCAACCATTTCCGCCAGGCTCTCAACTATATGGGTTTGAGGTGTAATAGGGTAAGCGGCGATTACATCGACGTTTGCCAGCTTTACAGCTTCAGAAACTGCTAACGATGATTCTATACCGACACGTTTCGACGTCATGATTATGTTCCCTCGACCATTGTTATCGCCTGTGTCCAGCATTCATGGGCGCACATTCCACAGCCTTTACAATAAAACAAGTTGGCCCGGTAATATCCTTCTTCGTTCGGTTTAATGCATCCCTCCGGGCAAACAAGAGAGCAAATTCCACATTTAATGCATTTCTTATCGTCCCACGTCGGGTGCTGAGATTTCCAGTCCCCGGTTCCGAACTTTTTGGTATTGCCCGGTTCGGTAACTACGCATCCTACCAGTAACTCACGCCAGCCCGGAATTTTTTCGACTGCAAATGATTTGGATTTCTTCGTTCCGGTTGTCGTTATTTGACTTATAACTGTGTTATTGTAGGCACGCATACAGGCCTCGAAATTCGCACAGGCACGGGCACCGAACCTATCACTGAGGGGCGCCTTTAACGATTCGAGTTTAACTACTTCGAAGGCTTTGATCAGGGCTCCCACCATTGTAGTGTTAACGATATTGACACCCAGCAGCTCACGGGCGATTGAAGCAGCATCTATCACTGCCAGCTTCCAGTTACCGCTGAATTCCTGCTGCAGGTCTTCGATTGTCCTCGTACTGTTAACAACCAGGCAGCCTCCCGGCTTTAATCCGTCAGTCACATTTATTAGAGTAACAAGGCCGGGATCCAGAACCACGACTATATCAGGCTTTGTTACGCCCGATCGAATCCGGATGGGGTTGACGGCATCTATCCTGTTGAATGCCAGGACTGGCGCCCCGCGTCTTTCGGGGCCGAAGCTCGGAAAAGCTTGGGCAAATTTGCCTTCATGAATGGCGGCGAGGGCGATCAGCTCGGCAGACGTTACCGCACCCTGTCCACCCCGGCCATGCCATCGAATTTCAATCGAAGTGTCTTTTTTCATATAGTCCGCAAGTCAGCAAATTCTTAGTAAATGTACGGGTTCGATGCGCCCCTGGAGGGACTTGAACCCTCGCATCCGGCTCCGGAGGCCGGCGCTCTATCCCCTGAGCTACAGGGGCAGACAGTTTACCTCGCATTACGCGTAAATCTGAATCCTAACGCCAGGTTATTCAGTATATCAATTTTATTTTTTATTTGGCAAATCTGTTTACCTATTAATTTAACACGGTAAATAGTAGACACGACTCATCTCCAGCTTTTTCGGTTATAAACAGGATGATATAATTGTCTGACAGCGGAGAGGTGACCGAGTGGCTGATGGTGCCGCTCTCGAAAAGCGGTGGGCGAGAGCCTCGTGGGTTCGAATCCCACCCTCTCCGCCATATTTTATACCTTTTGGAGAGGTGCTGGAGTGGTCTAACAGGCGCGCCTGGAGAGCGCGTGTAGCTTCGTGCTACCGTGGGTTCGAATCCCACCCTCTCCGCCATATTGCATAAATGGCGAGATGATAAATATCAAAGATTCCAGAGTAAAAATCGGGCTGGCGCTGGGAAGTGGCGGAGCGCGTGGTTTAGCGCATATCGGTGTAATAAAAGCGCTTTCTGAAGCGGGCATCCCAATTAATGTGATTGCCGGGACCAGCATGGGCGCTTTGGTAGGGGCATGCTATGCAGCGGATACCAATATATCATTGCTGGAAGAGATAGCCATAAAGTCGAACCTGCGAAAATTGGCGCAACTATTGGATCCGAAACTTACACTGCTGAGTGCAGGTATTTTGCATGGAGGAAGGGTTGAGAGTTTTTTAAAATCCATTCTCGGTGACAAGCAGATAGAAGATTGCGAAATACCATATTCAGCTATAGCTACCGACATAAGAACCGGCAGAGAGGTGATATTAAATAAGGGCCCCTTGCTGAAAGCTGTCAGGGCCAGCATTTCTATTCCTGTTGTGTTTGTCCCGGTCAAATACGGCACCGCCTTTCTGGTGGATGGCGGAACAGTAAACCCGGTACCGGCTAACGTAGTACGGTCTATGGGTGCCACATTCATAATCGCAGTAAATGTATTGAACGATGTTAGCAAACGCAGGCATTTCGGGCTGACTGGAGAAAAAAAGTTGGATAAATCGCCCAGCATTTTCAACACCATGATACAGTCGGTTTATATTATGGAATATCAGATAATAAAAGCCAGCATACTTAAAGCTGATATCATCATTGAACCCGATGTGGGATATATTGAAGCTTTCGAGTTCCATCGAGGACCTGAGGCCATCGAGGCCGGTTATAGTGCTGCCGCCGCTGTCATTCCGGAAATCCTAAAACTTCTTAGCGGCGACGAAGAATATTAGAAGCTTCCATTTTCCTCATTTCCTTGTGAGAATTATCGATACTTCCCTCGTTGTAGGGATACTTTGATGTTGGCTTTTTAAATAGCTGTGTTAAAATAACTCGATTTTTATGCAAGACAACGAAATACAATACTTGATAGGCTTTACCCGATCACCGGGCATTGGAAAGGTTAGGCTTAACGCGCTTAAAGACCACTTCGGAAGCCTCGAGCTTGCATGGAAAGCTCCGAAAAGCGAACTAATCCGCGCTGGCCTGGATGACAAAATCGCCGATTCTTTAGTTGAGTGCCGAACGAAGATATCACTCGAGAAAGAGTTGAACCTGATAGAGAAGTATCATATTAAAGTTATTCCTTTCGATTCTTCCGAGTACCCTCCATTATTGAGAGAAATCCATGATTATCCGGCAGTAATTTATTTACGAGGTATGCTCAAAGCACTGATAGGAACTTGCATAGCTATCGTGGGTACCCGCCGGGCTACGGCTTATGGCAGGCAGGTAACAGAAGAATTGGCAGGGAGTCTCGCTACGAACAATATTACAATTATCAGTGGCCTAGCCAAGGGAATTGATACCGCTGCTCATAGGGCTGCCATCGATGCCGGCGGTCAAACGGTAGCCGTATTTGCCAGCGGGTTGGACATAGTATACCCTCCGGAGAACTTGAACCTGGCGCGTGAAATAATGGAACACGGGGCATTGGTAAGCGAGTTCCCGTTGGGGATTAAACCGAAAGCCGACAATTTCCCTCGGCGCAATAGGATACTAAGTGGATTGAGCTGCGGCGTCGTGGTAATTGAATCAGGTGAAAACAGCGGCGCCCTCATCACCGCCAATTTTGCTCTTGAGCAAAACAGGGAGGTGTTTGCCGTGCCCGGAAGCGTTCTCTCTCCTATGAGCAAGGGGCCCAATAAGTTGATTCAAGAGGGGGCAAAACTGGTTAGAAACTACATGGATATAATTGACGAACTGAATCTATCGGTAGTGTCCCAACAGCTTGAGATAGAAGGGCTGGCTGCATCCAACGAAATAGAATCGCATATAATAAGCTGCATGACAGATGAACCGACGCACATAGATGAAATATGCAGAAATACCGGGATGAATACTTCTATGGTGGTGAGTAATCTGGCTATAATGGAATTCAAAGGGCTGGTACATCAAATAGGCAGTATGAGCTATGTTCTCAGCAACAATTTATTAAATAAGAAGGGTAAATAAGGACTTTATGGCTACTAAACTCGTAATTGTGGAATCTCCGGCAAAGGCCAAAACACTAACCAAAATATTGGGTAAAAACTACATTATCAAGGCTTCCATGGGACATGTACGCGATTTGCCCGAGGACAAACTGGGGATACAAATCGACAAGGATTTTGAACCTGAATACAGGAATATAAAGGAGCGAAAACCTATAATCACCAACATCAAAGAGCTTGCCAATAGCGCTTCGGCTATTTACCTGGCTACCGACCCAGATCGGGAAGGCGAGGCAATTTCATGGCACCTTATAAAAGCTGCCAACCTTGAAAAGGATAAGATACCCATTCGCAGAGTGACCTTTCACGAAATAACCAAGGAAGCTGTGGAGCAGGCATTCGAAAACCCTCGGGCTATCGATATGAAGATGGTTGAAGCGCAGCAGGCCCGGAGGGTGCTGGATCGTCTGGTGGGCTATAAACTCAGCCCGCTATTGTGGAAAAAAGTTCTCAAAGGTCTTTCGGCCGGACGTGTCCAGTCCGTCGCCGTGCGGTTGATCGTTGACCGAGAGAGAGAAATCCAGGATTTTATTCCAACGGAGTATTGGACCATTGAGGCCGATCTGGCCAAAAAAGGAGCGGGAGAGAAAAGCTTCAAAGCGTCGTTTGTTGGTCAGGTGGGTGAAAAGAAACTGGATATCCCGGGAAAGGATCGTTGTGATGAAATACTCGCCGATTTGCGGCAAGCCGAATATTCCGTGGCAGCCATTCAGAAAAAAGAGGTCCCCCGTAACCCGGCGCCGCCTTTTATAACCAGCACATTGCAGCAGGAGGCATACCGCAAACTGCGCTTTACAGCCAAAAAGACTATGGTTGTCGCTCAGCAGCTATATGAAGGGCTGCATATCGGTGAGGAAGGAGACACAGGATTAATCACATATATGCGCACAGATTCCACTCATATGGCAGCCTCTGCAGTGGAAGAAATAAGGGACTATATTCACAGCAACTTTTCACGTGAATATTTACCCAAGACCGCCAGGGCATTTACCAAAAAAGTAAAAATGGCCCAGGAAGCGCACGAAGCCATCCGCCCGACTAAGGCTAGCAGGGCCCCGGAGAAAATCAAAGGTTATTTAAACAAGGAACAAAACCTTCTATATGAATTGATCTGGAAGAGAGCCATCGCCAGCCAGATGGCGGCGGCTGTCTACGATACCCTGACTGTTGATATACAAGCGCAACCATGTAACAATAAAAAAGCGTACTTACTGCAAACGAAGGCATCATCCCTCCGTTTTCCTGGATTTATGGCCCTGTATATCGAAGGCCTTGACGAAGAAAAGGATGAATATGATGAAGGGACCAGTGTTAAAATCCCGAAGTTAACGGAAAAAGAATTGTTGCGCCTGGTTGAGCTTTATCCCCAACAGTTTTTTACGCAGCCTCCCCCACGCTATACCGAGGCAACACTGATTAAGTCGCTCGAACAAAAGGGTATTGGCAGACCCAGCACATACGCCCCGATAATATCTACTATCGTAGATAGAGGCTACGTATATAAAGATGCAGGGAAACTCAAGCCGGAGGAGATAGGTATTATAGTCAACGATTTGCTGGTAAAGAGTTTCCCCAATATCGTTGACTTCAATTTCACCGCTAAAATGGAAGATGAACTGGATGAGATAGCCAAAGGAAAACTGAAATGGGCCTCAGTAATAAAGTCCTTTTACTCACCCTTCGAGAAGGACTTACTGCAAGCACAGGAGAAGCTGGAGAAGATAGTTATTAAATCCGAAGAAACCTGCCCGGAATGCGGCAAACCGATGGTCATGAAATCCAGCAGATACGGTAAATTCCTGGCGTGCAGCAACTACCCCGAATGCATGGGAAAGAAATCAATTAATTCATTCAAGGGATCTTCTGATACTGCTAGCCCCGAAATATCCAATGAGCCATGCCCCATCTGCTCTAAAAATATGGTGGTCCGCAAAAGCAGGTTCGGAAAATTTTTAGCCTGCCCCGACTACCCTAAGTGCAGCGGGAAAAAGACGATGCAGAGAAAACCAATGGGTACGGGAAAAGAAAAGGGCGTTGATAGCACACCCGAAACAACGGATGAAAAATGCCCTAAATGCGGTAAGCCCATGGTTGTAAGGTCAGGACGATTCGGCAAGTTCCTGGCGTGCAGCGCTTACCCCAAATGCAAGACAACAAAAAAGATAGTTGCCGGCAACCAGAGCACCAAATAGTAAGCTGAATAAAATTGCGGTTCATGCCCAAGTAAACGATAACTTAAATTATAGAGAACCTGTTTTGCAAAGGCTTAATGATTTAAGGGGCAAATTTGCCGGGAGCGATATCGATGGGTTACTTGTCGGCTCGACGGTAAACCGCCGTTATCTATCAGGTTTCTCAGGATCCGCGGGTTGGATTCTTATTTCCTCGAAAGAAGCAGTGCTGGCTGTTGATTTCCGCTATGTAGAGCAGGCAGGAAAAGAATCCAACAACTTCGAAGTTATATACGTACAGGGCGATCTGTCCAAGTGGCTGCCGGACATGATCAACCGGTTGGGCATAAAAAAACTGGGTATCGAAACTGAGCATATGTCCCTGGCAGCATACGAATCCCTCTGCCGCATTTTCCAAACCGGTCGGTGCAGCGTTCGACCCGTGAAAAACCTCGTCGAATCCTTGCGAATGGTGAAGTCTAAAGAGGAAATCGATCATATTGCCGGAGCTACCAAAATTGCCGATAAAACCATGGAATACATCAGCTCGAATCTGCGTCCCGGGGTAAGCGAAATTCAGTTTGCCTGGGAACTGGAGAAATTTATCAGAGATCAAAAATATGAGCCCTTGCCCTTTGAGATAATTGTCGCTTCAGGCCTGAACTCAGCTCTTCCGCATGCACGGCCCACCGACAAAATAATTGTTGAGGGAGAGCCTGTTACAATCGACCTTGGTGCCCGGTACAAAGACTATTGCAGTGACATAACCCGCACATTTGTGATTGGAAAGGGAGACACAGATTTTTATAAAATCTATAATGTAGTACTGGGAGCCCAGTTGGCTGCTTTGTCGATTGTCGAAGCGGGTATGACGGCTGCCGATGCAGACGGTATCGCTCGCAACATGATCGATAAGGCGGGTTACGGTGAGCGCTTCGGACATGGCCTGGGGCATGGAATAGGTCTTGAGACGCATGAAGCTCCGCGGCTGGGTACCCTGAGTGATGATATACTTTTAGAAAACATGGTTTTTACCATCGAGCCGGGGATTTATGTCCCGGGATGGGGCGGAATAAGGATTGAAGATACCGTCATTATCAAGGGCGGAAAACTAGAAAGGTTAACTAAGGCAGGAAAAGAGCCACGCGTACTTGGAGGTTAAGCAGATATGATTGATGCAGGAGAGCTAAAAAAAGGCATTACAATAATGCTGGACGGGCAGCTTTATCAGGTGCTTGATTTTCAGCATATAAAAATGGGCCGTGGTTCAGCACAAATTCGTATAAAACTGCGGGATATCAAAGGCGGCCATACAATTGAGAAATCTTTTCAGGCCAGCGAAAAATTCGCCAAGGCCTTTTTAGAGAAACGCCCTGCACAATTTCTCTACAATGACGGTGACGTATACAATTTTATGGACAACGAGACATACGAACAGTTTGCAGTTGATAAGACCCTTATAGGCGATGCCCTGAATTACCTTAAAGAAAATATGAACGTGGAATTGTTAACTCACAAAGGTGTGACCATCGGCGTTGAAATCCCTCTGTCTGTCGAGCTAAAGATAGTCGAGACAGGCCCTGGTTTTAAAGGGAACACCGCCAGCGCCGGCAGCAAACCAGCCGTAATGGAGACTGGGATTACGATTCAGGTGCCATTCTTTATAAATACCGGCGATGTAATAAAGGTTGACACCAGGACCGCCACATATTTGGAAAGGGTTAGCTGACCCTTGATTAAAGCCGATCTCCACGTTCACACCTTTCACTCAGTAGATTCCAATATGTCCTACGAGCAGCTTATTGCTGCTTGCCAGAGAAAGGGGATCAATTGCATCGCCGTCTCCGACCACGGGACGACCAGGGGTGCACGGGATTTGAGCAAGATTGCCCCCTTCAAGATCATTATTTGCGAAGAGATTCTCACTCCCTACGGTGAGATAATGGGCATGTTTTTAAACGAGGATATACCGAATAACATCAGCGTAGAAGAGACAATAAAGCTCATCCGCCAGCAGGGCGGGTTGATTAATATCCCCCACCCCTATGACAGAGTGAGGCCTTCAGCCTTTCGCAATAAACAGATGCTGGAATCAGTCGCTGAACAGGCCGATTTAATCGAAGTATTCAATTCGAGAAGCTTATTTCCAGGCATAGGTAAAAAGGCCCGTGAGTTAGCAGCCAGGCATAATAAAGTTGTCAGTGCCGGAAGTGACGCTCACAGCGCAATCGAGATTGGCTACGTTTCTATTGATATGCCTGACTTCAAAACTAAACAAGAATTCTTGACGTCACTAAGCAAGGCCGAGTTCCACTGCAAGAAGTCCAGTCCGTTAATACATATTATCAGCACCACAGCCAGGTTAAGAAAGCAGAATAAGCCGGAGTAATTAGAGTGCTTAAAGTCGGCTGGTTTTCGACAGCCAGGGGAGAAAGCTCTCGCAAGCTATTATCCGCCGCGTTTGAAAGTATCCGAAGCGGAGAATTGAAAGCAAAAATAGAATTTGTTTTCTGCAGCCGCGAGCCGGGCGAATCTGAGAAGACCGACCTTTTCATCGAACAGGTTAAAGGGTATAGCATCCCCCTTATCTGCTTATCTGTCAAGGAATTCGCACGGGGTTCTTCTCAGCAAATAGGTGTTAAAACCGAGAAATTACCCGAGTGGAGGCTGGAATACGACCGGCAGGTGATGAAGAAACTCGCGAACTATAGCCCTGATATTTGCGTACTGGCCGGTTATATGCTGATCGTTGGACCCGAGATGTGCCGGCGCTATAGCATGATCAATCTCCATCCGGCCCTGCCCACCGGGCCAAAAGGTACGTGGCAAGAGGTCATCTGGGCTCTAATTTCTGCCAGGGCTACAGAATCGGGCATTATGATGCATCTTGTCACGCCGGACCTGGACAGAGGACCGGTCATTACCTTCTGTAAATACAATATCAACGGCCCCGAATTTCATAACCTGTGGGAATCGGTAGCCAGTGTCCCGTTGAGTTCCATCAAAGCACGAGAGGGCGAGGGTAACGAGCTCTTTAAAAAGATCAGGCAGGCAGGATTTATGCGCGAAACTCCCTTGATTATCCACACATTGAAATCTTTCAGCGAAGGTAAGATAACTATTGACCGCCAGAATCGGTTACTTGATGTGGAAGGTAAACCCATACCGGGATATGATTTGACCTGTGAGATTGACAGTTCCCTATCGGAAGCTTAAAAAAGAGGAGACCTATAAGGTCTCCTCTCTACTATACAAGCGGCTTTTGGTATTGATTTATGGCTTATCTTTTTTACTGGACGGCGCCAGGATATCATCTATCAGCCCATATTCAACGGCCTGCGCAGCGTTGAAATAAATGTCCCTGTCGGTATCCTGACGAATCTTTTCTAAAGATTGGCCTGTATGTTTGGCCAGGATTTTGGCGATCAACTCGTCGAGCCGCTCAAATTCCTTGGCGGCAATTTTGATGTCGGTTATCTGTCCCTGTGTACCCGCCCTGCCCTGGTGCATGTGGATTGTTGAGCTGGGCAGCGCGTACCTTTTCCCCTTGGCGCCGGCGCACAGCAATACGGTCCCCATGCTGTAAGCGGAACCGACACAAATAGTTGAGACATCCGGCTGTATCAGTTGCATTGTGTCATAGATTGCGAGACCCGCCGTTACCACGCCTCCGGGTGAATGGATATAAAGGCTGATATCCTTTTCGGGATCTTCGCGCGCCAGATACAACAATTGAGCGACTATTACATTGGCTATCTGATCGTCAACCTGCGTGCCCAGGAATACGATCCTCTCCTTCAGCAAGAGAGAATATATATCCATGAACCTTTCGCCCCTGGCGCTACTCTCGATTACAGTAGGTATTATGTTAAGCGGTGATCTATCCATTTTTTTCTCCTTCCTCCGAGTTATCTGCTTTCTCGGTAACAATTTTCGTCAATAAATCCATTGTCTTGTTAATAATCATCATTTCCCTGAGCGATTCACGCGGCTGCGGAAGGCTAAATAACGCCCTTACATTCTCCGCCTTAGTTTCGTCACCCTTTATCATATTCTCAATCGCTTCCGCTAACTCGTCTTCGCTGACTTTCACATCCTCAACCTCTCCGATCTTGATGGTCACCAGGAAGGCCTTGACCCTATCGGTAGCCGCCGATTTCAAATCATCGCGGTGCTGCTCCATCGTTTTCTTGGCGTTGCTCAAATAATTTTCCAAACCTTTGACCCCATCTGCAAAATTCCTCGCTTCCTCATTGACTATGTGATCAATTTCCTTTTCAACCAGCACAGGTGGGAACTCAATTGTGCTTTGCTCAATAAGAAGCGTTACCAGCTTGTTCTCAAATTCCTTTTTTAGATTTTCATCTGCCCGTGATTGCAGGCCCACCCGAATTTTTTCTTTCAGGTCTTCCAGATTCTCGCTTCCCGCATTCTTGGCAAACTCATCGTTTACTTCCGGTAGGCTCTTCTCCTTTATTTCTTTCACCTTAACGGAGAAGGTATATTCCTTGCCGGCCATCTCTTTTATCTCGTAATCATCAGGGAAAGACAGCGTAAATTCCGTGTTCGCATCCTTTTCCAACCCTATCAGTTTCTCTGCAAAACCGGGCGCAGGGTATTTGGAATCCTGGTTCACTTCGTAGGCAGCGTCCTTACGGTCCAGTATCTGATCGGCGCCCCTTTTGGCTGTGATATCGCAAGTAATGATATCTCCGTACTGAATGCCCCGTTCCACCGGTACCAGGGTACCGAATTGCATCTGCAGCTGCTCGATCACCTGGTTTATATCGCTTTCGCCGATCTCTTTCTTGCCCATTTCCAATTTTATTTCCCGGTAGTTTCCGGGTGTTACATTCGGCTTTAGCGGTACAATAGCCTTGAATGTAATCGGGGCGACGTGTAACAGCTCAATTTTAGGCTCGGCGATGGCCGTTATAGATTCTTTTTTTAAGGCTTCTTCATACGCTTCCGGAATGAGATGCTCCAGGGCCTCTTGTAAAATAGCTTGTTTGCCTACCTGCTGCTCAACCAGCATGCTAGGCGCTTTCCCCTTTCTAAAACCCGGCAGAGTCACCCTTTTAGCTAAATGTTCCAGGGCATCCGCCATATACTTATCCGCCTCGTCGCCTTCCATTTCCACGTTGAGTGCCAGCTGGCAATTGTCCATTTTCTCACAAGTTGTTTTCATATTAAAGTAACATCCCAAATTATTATAACATCGGAAAATTCGACTTCAAAAAGTTTATCCTTGATTCTCCTGCTCCGTAACTCGCAGGTGAAGTTCCTCCAACTGTAGATTTGAAATGTGGGAAGGTGCGTCGGTCATCACGTCTGTCGCAGCTTGATTCTTGGGGAAAGCAATAACATCTCTAATGGTCTTACTGCCGGTCAGCATCATTATAAACCGGTCAATCCCGGGAGCTATGCCGCCATGCGGAGGCGCTCCATATTCCAGAGCCTCAAGAAAACCTCCGAATTTGTCTTCCATTTCTTCCTTTGAATATCCAAGGATGCGGAATATTTTCTCCTGCAATTTCCTTGTATGTATACGTATGCTTCCACTGGAAAGCTCGAAACCGTTGCAAACGATATCATAATGCCGAGCGCGGACCTTGGCGAGGTCCGAATCAAGCAGCGGTATATCTTCATCGAAGGGCGCTGTGAACATGTGATGCATTGAGCCCCAGCCTTTTTTTTCTTCATTCCACTCAAATAGAGGGAAGTCTGTAACGAAAAGGAAGGCCATTAGATTTGATGGGTAGAGCTGCAGGCGCCTGGCCATTTCTCTACGCAACTCATCCAAAATTTTATTCACCAGGTTTTCGCTTCCGGCCGCGATGAGAATTAAGTCCCCGCGTTTGGCATCGAATGTCTTGATTATCTCCTTCAACTTACCCGGCCCAAGGTGTTTGCTGGCAACAGATTTCACCTGTGCGGATAAATCCCCCGCTTCATCTCCGTCAGGCAGCCATGCCATCGAGATCAGGCCCTTGGCGCCCAAACCTTTAGCTATCTCAGTCAATTCTTCAATTTGCCTGTGAGTGTAGTTGGCACACCCGGGTAGGCAAATGCCCTTTACAACCCCTTTGGCCTGGATGGCAGATTTGAAGACAATAAACTCGCTATCGGATACCAGCGATGAGATGTCTTTTAATTCCAACCCATAGCGTATATCCGGCTTGTCGGTCCCGTAGCGCCTGATGACATCGGCATAAGACAGCCTGGGAAATGGTTTAACAAGTTTTATATCGGGAGTCAGGGTCTCGACCAGCGACGTGAACATCTCTTCGCACAAACTCAATATATCTTCTTCGGTAACAAAGCTCATCTCGAGGTCCAATTGAGTAAACTCAGGCTGACGGTCGGCTCGCAGGTCCTCATCCCGAAAGCACCTGGCGATCTGATAATATTTCTCCAGCCCGGCCACCATAAGCAATTGTTTTAGCTGCTGGGGCGATTGAGGCAAAGCATAGAACTTGCCGGCATGCATCCGGCTGGGGACAACATAATCACGGGCTCCTTCGGGGGTACTTTTTATCAATATGGGAGTCTCTACCTCGACAAAGCCCTTCGCATCCAGGAAATCACGCATGAACTTTATTACTTTATGCCGTAGTATCATGTTATTGCGCATGCCGGATCGCCTAAGATGAAGGTAACGGTATTTCAACAAAAGGTTTTCATCAACGTCAACTTCTTCATTAATATAAAAAGGAGGAGTTTTGGAGGAGTTGTAAATTTGAATGGCCTGGGCCAGGACCTCTATTTCGCCGGTTGGCAATTTAGTGTTTTCAGTGCCCGACGGCCTCTTTGCGACTTCCCCTTTAACTTGAAGGACGTACTCATTTCTTAGTTCTGTGGCTATAGAATGCGCATTGCCGGAAACTTCAGGGTTGAAAACAATCTGCGTAATCCCTTCTTTATCGCGTAAATCTATGAAAATTAAGCCGCCATGGTCTCGACGCCTGTGGACCCACCCTGCCAGCGTGACCGATTGGCCGGTATTGGCGGCGCGCAATTCTCCGCAATTATGAGTCTTTAACAATTGGTCCTCCTGGGCATCAAATTATATCTTAATACGATTGCCCTGCACAAAATTGAAGTGAGGAAGCAGAGAATGCGGTGAGTTCAGTTTAGGACCCCTGTGAATATTTTATAAGGCAGAAGACTGATGTCCCTTCGAATATTTCTCACGCAACTTTGGTTTTTCAATTTTACCGGTAGGATTTCGAGGTACCTTATCGAAGATAACTTTCCTCGGCACTTTGTGTCTGGCGAGGCAACCTTTGCAGAAGTCTATGACCTCAATTTCAGTAATGGTTTCGCCCGGCTTGGGATCAATAATGGCAATAGCTATCTCCCCCAGCCTGTCGTCCGGAATGCCGATGACTGCAACGTCATATATCTTAATATGATTATGCAAAGAATCCTCTACTTCAACCGGATAGATATTCTCGCCTCCGGTAATAATAACATCCTTTTTTCTATCTACTAAAAATATAAAACCTTCATCGTCCATGGTGGCCATATCCCCGGTATGCAGCCAGCCGTCCTTTAACGTCTCCCGAGTTTTCTCAGGATTACGATAATACTCTTTCATCACCCCGTCGCCCTTCACCGCCAACTCTCCTATCTTACCCTTCCCAAGAGTATCTCCTTGTTCATCCACAATTTTGGCTTCCCAATTGAATCCTGGAATTCCGATAGCCCCAACTTTATTCACATTCTCTATACCCAGATGGACGCAGCCCGGTCCCGTGGACTCGCTTAATCCATAATTGGTATCGTACTGCATATCAGGGAAGATATTTCTCCACTGCTTGATCAGGGCAGGAGGTACGGGTTGCGCTCCGATATGCATTAACCTCCAGCAACTTAGATCGAAGTCCTCTATCTTTAAGTCGCCTTTTTCGAGGGCTACTAGGATATCGTGGGCCCAGGGCACCAGCAACCACACAATTGTCCCCCTTTCTTTGTGGACGACTTCAAGCACATTTTGGGGACTGACCTCGCCCAATAATGTGGCTTTACCGCCCACGATCAGGCTGCCAAACCAGTGCATTTTGGATCCGGTGTGATAAAGGGGTGGGATCAATATAAAGTTATCATCCCTGGTCTGATGATGATGCGCATTCTCGGTAATCGCAGCGCATTTTAGATTACTGTGTGTCAGAAGTATCGGCTTGGGTGTACCGGTGGTACCAGAAGTGAAGTACAGGCTGCAGCTGTCCTCTTCTTTCAACTCGACGTCAGGCGCTGTAACGGGGAATTGTGCCACGGTTGAATGAAACTCCTTCATATAATGGGGCACTTTGCCACCGACACCCACGTATTTTTTTATGTAACGTAGCTGACTATGTATGAAATCGATACGTCCGAAGAAATCCTCTCCGATTATAGCTGTCCTTGCGCCTGAAATATCGGCACAATACTTGAAATCTTGTTCCGTGAACCTGAAATTTAGCGGTACCACCCAAGCCCCGGTTCGAAGAATTCCGAAATAGGCAATCAGCCAATCAATGGAATTCATCATCCAATGTATAACTTTATCGCCCTTTTTAACGCCAGAGCCCTGGAGCATATTGGCCACTCTGTTGGCCTCCTCATTGAATACCTTCCAGGTTATCTCCCTGCGATAGTTCGTGCTCGGCCTGATTTCAACGAGCGCACAATCATCCGGATAATTTCTGGCATTGCGAGCAAGCATTTCGGGTATAGTAATCATATTTGTTTTCCGAAGCCCTTTTGGAGGAGTTCCCCGATATTATATAACAGGTCAACCACCCAGGTAGGCGTTTTTGACCCTTTCGTCTTCATTTAATTCCCTGGCCAGACCCTCAAGCACGCATTTCCCAGTTTCCAGCACATAGGCCCTGTCTGCGAGGTTGAGGGCCATACGGGCGTTCTGCTCCACCAGAATAACGCTTATGCCACCGCGATTGATCTCCTTGATAGTTCTGCCAACCTCTCCTACCATGATGGGCGACAATCCCATGCTGGGCTCATCCATCATAATAAGCGCAGGTCTAGTTAAGAGCGCACGGCCTATGGCAAGCATTTGCTGCTCTCCACCGCTCAGGCTGCCTGCCATCTGGTTCCTTCTTTCCTTCAATATAGGAAAATGTTCGAATATTTCATCCAACTGGCGTGCAATTTCCCTTTTGTCCTTCCACAAATACGCGCCCAACTCCAGATTTTCCATGACGGATAGAGGCGCCAGTATTTTCCTTCCTTCAGGTACATGCGAGATACCGAGACGTACGATTTTATATGCCGGAAGGCCGGTAATTTTGTCACCTCGAAAATAAGCTTCGCCTGCACTCAGGGACTTTAAACCGGATATAGCCCGCAATGTCGTGGTCTTGCCGGCCCCATTAGCGCCTATAATGGTAACGATCTCCTTCTCGCCAACGTACAATGAAACATCGGTCAATACCTTCGTTTTACCGTAATGTACGTTGAATTTACTTACTTCCAACAATAGCATTATGTCAAATCACCTGCTTTCCCAAATAAGCTTCTATTACCTGTTCATCTTTTCGTATATTGGCCGGCGTATTTTCCGCAATCTTGACTCCCAGGCTTAATACGACAATCCTGTCACAAAGGCTCATGACAGCTTTCATATCATGCTCCACTATGAGGACGGTTATCCCTTTATCGCGTATCCGCTTTATTTTTTCTACCATTTCCATGGTCTCTGTGGGGTTCATACCCGTTACAGGCTCGTCGAGTAACAACAATGTAGGCTCTGTTGCCAGCGCAATGCCGATGGCCAGCGCACGCTGATGTCCATGCGGTAAATTGGCCGCCAATTCGCCGCTTAAAGAAGACAACCCCATGAATTCTACGATCTCAGCTGCTTTCTTCTCCTTTTCAGCTTCCTCGCTGTTTGCGCCGGGCGTATGAAGGAACGCTTTCCACAAAGGTTGCGTGTAATGCTGGTGGAACCCGCTCAAAACATTTTCAAAGACAGTTTCCTGCATGAACAAGGTGGGTTCCTGGAATATCCGGGCAATACCTTTTTGGGCGATCTCGTCAATCCGTAGACCCGTTATTGGCGTACCTTTGAATGATATTTTACCTTTATTTGGTACTATAAAACCGCTTATGATGTTGAATAAAGTACTTTTCCCGGCCCCATTGGGACCTATCAGCCCGAGTATTTCTCCTTCTCGGATATCCAGAGATAAATCGCGTACTGCGACCAGTCCGCCGAATATCTTTGTTACATTTCTAACTTCAAGTAGAGCCATACTATTATTTTTGAGCTCCTGAATTCTTGTTTTTACTTATCAGGGATCTAATGGAAGGCCAACCACGAGCGTTATTTCGGCTGTTTGACTTTGCCGCATTTATTATCGTACCGATGATGCCTCCCTGGAAGAATAGAATAACCACCAGCAGTAATGCGCCTGTAACAATCGGTTCGTACTCCTTTATGATGCGTAAATATTCGGGAATAAATGTCATCAACAGGGAGCCTACAGCCGGACCCACTATATAGAACTCAAGACCTCCCAGTACCGCATAAAGCTGAATATAAATCGAGAGCCATCCACTGAAAGCCCCGGGAGTCACTGTCTGAAAATAATGTGCATAAAAACTACCTGCGGCAGACGCTGTAGTTGAAGCAATGGTGAAAGCCAGTAATCTGTAGTTATATTGATTGATTCCCAAAGTGCCGGCCAGGTTGGGGCTGAGTTTTATGGCCTTCCATGCACGGCCGATATGTGACGTATATAAAGCATAGTAAGCGAGCACTACCAGAAGCAATATGATTAATATAAGATAGTAGTAAGATGTTTTGCTGCTGAACTGTATCGGCCCCAACGGTGTTGGCCTGGGTATTCCTATAATGCCTCCCCATCCTCCCAGAAATTCGATCTGCCCGGCTGCTATCACAATAGCGCTGGCAAAAAGCAGCGTAATGATTACGAATGCAATTCCACCATTCCTGACAAAAATAGCGCCAATGCCAACTGCCAATATGCTGGAAATTATAATAGTCAGCGGAAAGGTTAACCAGAATGACATGCCCGCGTTCATCGCCAGCCCGGCCGAAATATACGCGCCGACTGCGTAGAAAGCCCCTGCGCCCAGGCTGATCAACCCGGTACTGAAAAGCATGCTGAATGACATGCCCAAAATAGCCCCCACGCAGGCCATAATCAGCAGGTGTTTAATGTAGTCGTTTTCCACAACCAATGGCAAGGCTGCAAGAACGATGATGAGAATCACTGCCACCGCCAGTTTTTTATGAATTGGTTTCCAGTTAGTCGGTAGCTTCACCTAGCAAGCCTCCAGGTCTGAAACTGAGTATAGCAATCACCAGCAGGAATACATACAGCTCGGCTATCCCGCCAAGGAATTGAAAGCCAAAGCTCAAAGCAAGACCGACCAATAGCCCACCCAAAATTGTTCCCTTATAGCTACCTATCCCTCCTACGAGTAGAACCAACAGGGACAAAAATATAACATCTGACCCCATGTCAGGCGTTACCGAGAAAAGGGGTGCGATGATTCCACCCGCGAACCCGGCTAGGGCGCTGCCTAGAGCGAAACAAAAAACAAGTATCCAAAAAGTATTGATCCCTACCAGGGTTACAGCTTCAGGATCATAGCTTATCGCTCTCAATATTTTGCCCAGTGTTGTCTTATACATAAGAAAGTAGAGTAAAAGACAGATAACTATAGCTGCCAGGATGACTATCACGCGCATTAAGGAAATTCTAATGTCTGAGAAGTCAATCATTTGCGGGAACGGAGTTTTGACACCTCTTTCTTCCGTCCCGAATAGCAGTAGTGTGCCCTGTTGCAATATCATCATCAATCCGACAGAGGCCATGGCACTCAACAACAGCCGGTAGGAAAATGTTGTGGTAACAGTGAACCTCTGCCTGATAGTATGAAAAATACTCATATAGCATAGGGCGCCCAGCAGGCCGAGGCTGAGACCCGAAAGTATAAGGGAGAGAATGAAGTCCAGTTGCAACGTTTGGAATAACAGGAACAGGATATATGCTCCCAGCATATAGAACTGACCGTGAGCGAAATTCAGTATTTTGGTGCCCCTGATTATGATGTCCAGGCCGAGCACCATGAGCACGTAGACCGAGCCGAGAGAAAGTGCATTTAAAAGTAATTGAGCCAGTAAACCCGGAGTCACGTTAATCCCTTTCCAAACAAGAGGTAGAAGTCACTGCAATATTACAGTGACTTCTACCGTTTTGGCTAGTTATTCGTTTAATAAGTATCGGTATTAGCGCCGTAGTATATCTACTGCCATACTCCGCCAAAAGCACTCTGGTTCGCTTTTAAGGCATCCTCAGCTGAGACTGTACCCAGATATTGATATTTGCCGCCTTTGAAAATACCGAAGTCCAATGATGCACAGGTATCGCAGAACCTGTCATTATTGAAATCCGGCCTTTTGACCAGCATCGCGCTGCCGTTGGGGCTTTGCCAGGATAGGCCATTGGTCGCAAGATATGCACTTACCACTTCGGGATCGATACTGTCCGCCTTTTGAACTGCATCAACAAAGGCGTAAAAAGCGGGGATCCATGTAAGGCTGACTGTAGACCACTGCCCGTATTTGGCCGTCCAATCCGCCTTATATTGTGTAGCTAACGCAGTCGGTTGGGGAATCTCGGTTGACGGCATTATTGAGATAAGTCCCTCCATAGATTCAGGTGGCGTTACTGCGAGCACTTCTGTCATGCTGGGAGGCATGGGGCTGACCTGGGCACCTTTGAACCCCGCCTCGTACAGCGCTTTAAATTGAAGGCCGAACTGGGTGCCGGCTACCGCTCCCGGGAAATCCATAATGTCCGGTTTCAAAGCTGCTATTTTGGTTGCAAACGGGGCAAAATCTTGAGTGCTGCGTGGATAATAGATGTTATCCAGCACAGTAAATCCAAGGGCCGTGGCGATTTTAGCGTTATCGCTTGCCAGGGCTTTTCCGGTTTCATCATCCGGGGAAAGGTTTACCATGGTCTTGGCATTGGGGAAAGCAGTCTTCAGCAATGGGAACAACGGGGCTAGATTGGTCCTCCAGGTCGCAGTTCCAAAAGTATATTTGTTGGCCGGGTCGATTATTTTCGACGAAGCGCCGCCGCAGAGAACCATTACTTTTGCAGGTTCCGTAACTGCAAGGCCAGCCACAATCGGTGCCGAGCCTACCTGGCAAATGATGAACTTAACCTTATCCTCATTGACCAAGCGCTCTACTGCTGCACGTCCACCGTCGGCAGTATATTTGTCATCGTATATTATCATGTTAATATTGTATTTTTGGCCTTTGACCGTCAACCCTCCTGCCGCATTGAAAGCCGGCACGATCATTTCAAGGGCCTTTTTCGTATCGCTTCCCAGGCTGTTGTCGAATGGAAGCGTACAGCCGACATTAAGGGTTTGTACTCCCGCTGCTGTGGATGGCTGTGTAGTCGCCGCAGGGCTGCAAGCTACCAGGAACGAAGACGCCAGTATGCTTATAAGCATTGTTAGAATCAGGGCCGCCCTTTTCATAGATATACCTCCTCTTAATATGAATGTTAATAATAATTAGAAATGCCAGTGCCAATAGGGGTTTGGTAGGTTACGTGACTCCAGAGTTACCGTGGGGATGCGGTAACCGGCCTAGAGTCACCTTCGGTAGATATACTTATTTGCGTGCATCTATACTGTTAAACGATCGATTTAGTCTGAAGCTTTTTCAGTATATTATATTACCTTGGATTACTGCAAATATGTCAAGTTAACGGATTTAAAATATTAATGTTAAAATATCGGCAACACTGGGACTGATATTGCGAAGGTTGGGATTCTCATCAGTCGTAAGATGATCTCTGAATACACTATTTAAGCGGAGGTGGCTATGGCTATATATCTTTTACTTTCGACTTTGACGGGCGAGGGCAGAAAGGCTATCGAGGAATATCCGGAGAAATTAAAGGAATTAAATAAAGAAGTAGAGTACATGGGCATTAAAATCCTGGCCCAGTATGCACTGCTCGGACAATACGACTTTGTTAACATCGTAGAAGCTCCCAGCAATGAAAAAGCTGCCGAACTCGCCATCCATCTATCAGCCGGCGGTTTGCAAAGCCTGACCCTGGCCGCAATTCCATTGGACAAACTTATTGAAACCCTTAAAAAGAAGCCACAGGTATTTTAATTATTCCGGTCAATTGAATTAATTTATTAAACCTTATTATAATTGTGTCTCGTATTCGGGCACGTAGTACACACATTTGTTATGAATAAAAGCCGCAAGCTGCTTTCTGGAAACGAAGCCATTGCAACTGGTGCCTACCATGCCGGGGTTCTCGTCGCCACAGCCTATCCCGGCACGCCCAGCACCGAGATATTGGAGAATCTATCAAAATATAAGGATGTCTATGCCGAATGGTCCACCAATGAAAAGGTAGCCATGGAAGTGGGATTGGGCGCCTCCTATGCCGGCGTCAGGACGCTTGTCTCCATGAAACATGTAGGTTTAAACGTTGCCGCTGATCCTTTCATGGCTGCGGCTACCACCGGGATTCACGGCGGTCTGGTTGTTATATCCGCCGATGATCCGGGAATACACAGCTCCCAGGGTGAGCAGGACAATCGCCATTTTGCTAAGCTGGCCCGGGTGCCGATGCTGGAGCCGGCCGACAGCCAGGAAGCTTATGATCTCATTGAAATTGCTTTTGATCTCAGTGAAAGATACGATACCCCGGTCCTTTTCAGAATAACTACGAGGGTTGCCCACTCAAAATCCGTGGTCGAGCTGGATGAACAGCGAATTAGAAAAGAAAGAACCAAACGTTTCCACCACGATGTAGGCAAATATGTGATGCTGCCGACGAACGCTCGCAATCGAGTGCCAAATATGCATAAAAGGATCGCCGAGCTGACAAAATACGCCGAAACCACAGCCATCAACCAGGTAATCGACGGGGACGGCAAAATCGGAATAATATCCAGCGGTGTAAGTTATGAATACGCCAGGGAAGTATTCCCACAAGCTTCATTTTTAAAACTGGGTATGACTTATCCCTTGCCGCCTGACCTGTTGCAACAGTTCGCTGGCAAGGTAAAAAAACTCTTTGTAGTAGAGGAATTGGACCCCTTCCTAGAGGAAAACGTCAAAATACTGGGAATCCATGTTGAAGGTAAAAAGCATCTCCCTCGCTTTGGCGAACTGAATAAGGTTGCAGTGCACCACGCCGCAGTACAAGCCGGTCTTTCAGACCCGGGTAGTAGAGTTGCCGAGGTGGACCTTATCACGAACCTGCCGGGAAGGCCCCCTCTCCTCTGTCCAGGCTGTCCTCATTCAGGCGCATTTTTTATTTTGAGCACAATTGGTAAGCGGGCCAAAGTATTGGATATCGAGGGAAGATCGGAAGAAGAGACGGGCCTTATCATCACGGGCGATATCGGCTGCTATACATTAGCAACCTACCCTCCCCTGCGAGCGATGGATACTACCGCATGTATGGGCGCCAGTATTGGACAGGCTATAGGCCTTGAAAAGGCCGGTGTGAGCAGCAAAATTGCAGCAGTCATAGGGGATTCGACCTTCATGCATTCAGGTATCACGGGTATTGTCGATGCCGTTTACAATGATTCGAAAATAACAGTAGTCATTCTGGACAATGGGACTACCGCTATGACCGGTCACCAGGACCACCCGGGCTCCGGTATATCGGCACAGGGAGCGGTCACCCAGAAGGTTGATATTGAAAAACTCGTTCTGGGGGCTGGCGTCAGGGACGTTCATACGGTTAATGCATTTGACGTCAAAGCCGTGAGAGCGGCTATCAGGTCAGCCCTGGATAATCCGTCTCTGTCGGTGGTCATAGTAAGAGGTCAATGCGCAGTTATAAACAGGGTTCGTAAGAACCCCAGGCAGATCGATCTGGCCAGGTGCAACGATTGCGGTGTCTGCGTGATGATAGGCTGCCAGGCTATTCAAAAACGCAACGGCAAACTTTGTATAGACGCAACAATCTGCATGGGCGACGAGTGCAGGATATGCGAACAACTCTGCCCCAAACAGGCCATTGGATCTGTACCAGTAAAATCAGCGGGTGAATAATTTGGACCGAAAGAAACAAGATATTTTAATGGTGGGAGTAGGAGGACAGGGTATTATCCTGGCCAGCGATATTTTAGGCGAGGCAGCACTGGAAAAGGGACTGGATGTTAAAAAAACAGATACACTGGGCATGGCACAGCGCGGAGGAAGCGTAACCAGCCATCTGCGTATCGGCCAAAAGGTCTGGTCTCCCTTAATCAGCCCTGCCGAAGCTGATATCCTTCTGGCCTTTGAAAAGCTCGAAGCAGCCAGATGGGTAAATTACTTAAAACCGGCCGGACTGGCCATTATCAACGACCTCGCCATCCCACCACTGTCGATTTCGTTGGGCTCACAACAATACCCCGGCGACCGGGAGATCCTGGACTCATTCAAGGAAAGGACAAACAATGTGCACCTTGTTGATGGTTCCGGGCAGGTAGCCCATTTGGGCGATACCAGAACCCTCAATATTTTTATGCTGGGATTTTTATCGACATCATTGCCGTTAGGTATTGATTTGGCTTCATGGGAACACTGCCTCAGGAAACAACTGCCTTCCAGGATACTTAATATAAATCTGCGTGCTTTCGAAAAGGGACGTGAGGAGGCGTTAAGTGTCAATCTCTGATAATGTGCGCAAGAGGATGGCCGACGGATCCTGGACCAGGCGCATGTTTGAAGAAGCGGCCATGCTCAAGAAAAAGCATGGTGAACACAACGTTTTCGATCTTTCCCTGGGCAATCCGATTATGGAACCCCCCGCAGAATTTATACATGCTTTAAAAAAGTTTATAGAAGATCCTTTGCCCGGCAGGCACCGCTATATGGAAAACGCCGGTTACCAGGAGACGAGGGAAGCTGTAGCCAAACAGGTCTCGCTGGAAAACGGCCTTGCCCTTGAAGGTCACGATATCGTGATGACGGTAGGGGCAGCCGGGGCTATTAACGTCATACTCAAAACCCTGCTCAATGCCGGGGAAGAGGTTATTGTATTCGCACCGTATTTTATGGAATATGACAATTATATCGATAACCACCAGGGAGTAACCCGGGTGGTTAAAACCACTGGTGAATTTTTGCCGGACCTCGAGGATTTGGAGAGAAATATCAACGCAAAAACCAAAGCCGTCATCATTAACTCACCCAACAATCCTACGGGCGTAGTTTATAGTGAAGAAGTGATAAAGAGCATGGCAAACGTCATTGCGAGCAAGGAAAAGCAGTACGGCATATCCATATACCTTATCAGCGACGAAGCTTACAGCAGCCTGATCTATGATGGGATTAAGTATATACCCGCTTTAAAAATGTATCATCGCAGTATGATAGCAACATCCCACTCCAAAGACCTGGCTTTGCCCGGTGAGCGCATCGGTTACATAGCCGTGAACCCTGGAATAGAGAACAAAAGCGAATTGGTAAACGGCCTAATTTTTTCCAACCGCATATTAGGATTTGTAAATGCCCCGGCCTTGATGCAAAACCTTATCCGCCATCTCCAGCACGTGACGGTATCAATTCCCGAGTATCAACAAAAACGTGATTTCTTGTATAATAGCCTGACTGAAATGGGATACAAGATTGTCAAACCCCAGGGCGCATTCTATATGTTCCCCAGGACACCCATCGAAAACGATATAGAGTTTGTACACGAATTACAAAAATTAAATGTTCTGACTGTCCCCGGTCGCGGATTCGGCAGCCCCGGCTTTTTCCGCATTTCATATTGCGTCAGCCAGCAAACCCTCCAAGGCTCGCTCTTCGGCTTCAAAAAAGTTGCTGAGCAGTTTAGACTCTTTTAGTTTGGGCGGTTTATTTCAACGGATCGCCCTTCTCATGTAACCTGCATGAAAAACGCGCACACGATCCCACAATTGATACAGGATAACTACCACAAATGGGGTAGCCAGGCTGCCATGTGCGTTAAACAGCGCGGTATCTGGCATAAATTCACATGGAACGAATATTTCGACATGGTAAAATTCTTTTCTCTGGGCTTAACCAGCATAGGGATGCGACAGGGTGATGTAGCCTGTATTATCGGGGATAACGAGCCCGAATGGTTCTGGGGAGAATTTGCGGTACAGGCCGCCGGCGGCATCGCGACCGGCGCTTTTGTCGATTCCATCCCCTCCGAACTTAAATATATTGCCGGGCATTCAGGAGCAAGTTTTGCCATAGTAAATGACCAGGAGCAGGCCGACAAATTTCTGGAAATTTGTGATGAACTCCCTGCGCTTAAAAAAGTAATCTACTGGGATGCCAAAGGGCTTAATAATTACGACCACCCTTTGCTTATCAGTTTTGAGAAAGTGCTGGAGGAAGGAAAGGCATTTGACCGCGCAAACCCCGGACGTTTCGAGGAAAATATTGCCCTTGGCCAGCCCGATGATACAGCTTTCATTTACTATACGTCAGGCACCACCGGCCTTCCCAAAGGTGCAATTCTGACCCATCGAGCTCTGATACAAACTGCACGCGGCTTCACCAGCGTTTATCCTCTATTTAAGGACGACGACCTGGTCTCTAATTTCCCGGCTGCCTGGGTAGGCGATAGCTATTTTGCCACTATACCTCACATCCTGACAGGAGCCCGGCTGAATTTCGCCGAAGAGCCGGAAACAATAGCCGAGGACACGCGGGAAGTGGGACCGGATTTTGCCATCTATGGCCCGAGACAATGGGAAAGCCTGGTCAGCGAAATACAGGTCAAGATGACCGATGCGCACCCGTTAAAAAGATTTTTCTATCACATGCTGCTGCCGGTAGGCTACAAAATCGCCGATTTGAACTTTCAAAACAAAAAGGCAGATGTTTTCTGGAGCTCTTTACATTCAATAGCCTATTATTTGTTGCTGCGGCCCTTAAAAGACCGGCTCGGCCTGAGCAAAGTGAGGTTTGCTGTTACCGGCAGCTCTGTTTTAAGCCTGGATACTTTCAGGTTAATACATGCTATCGGAATAGAACTACGGCAGACTTATGCCAGCACAGAAGCGGGGTTTATCTCGTCGCATACTAAGGGCGAGATTGATTTTCAGAGTGTCGGCCGCCCGGCGTTGGATGTGGAAGTCAGGATAACCGCGGACGGTGAATTGCTGGTGAGGAGCGACTGCCTTTTCAAGGAATATTTAAACGAACCTGAGAAGACTAAAGCCGTAAAGATCAAAGGCTGGTGCCATACAGGCGACGCGGTAAACATCAATGAAAGCGGCCACCTGATATTTCTTGACCGCCTCGAGCATATGGGAACACTTGTTACCGGCGCCAGATATGCGCCGCAATATATTGAAGGTAGATTGAGGTTCAGCCCTTATATAAAGGATGCTATGGTAATCGGCGGCAAAGATAAGTCCTTTGTGTCCGCCATGGTCAATATCGATTTCGCTATGGTAGGAAAGTGGGCTGAGCGCAAGGGTATCACGTATACTACGTTTGTCGATCTTTCCCAAAAAGAGGAAGTGGCTAACCTTATAAAAAAGGACCTGGTTAGAGTGAACAGCTATTTGCCGGAGCTGTCCAGAGTGAAGAGATACATGCTGATGCACAAGGAATTCGATCCTGATGAATCGGAGTTGACCAGGACGCGCAAGTTGCGGCGCGAGTTTATGGAGGTGAGGTATAACCCGCTAATCGAAGCTATCTATGCCGGGCAAAAGAGTTTAAATGTCGAAGCCTCGGTAACCTATCGTGACGGCCGAAAAGGTGTAGTGTCGACCGGCATCAGGATATGGGACCTGTAAGGTCAAGAAATGGATATATTAATTCAAGATGTTATTACGGGTATTGCAACGGGTATGGTATATGCCCTGATTGCGCTTGGTTTCGCACTCATCTGGAAATCCAGCCGAGTTGCCAATCTGGCATTGGGACAACTGGTACTGATATCCTCGTGGTTTACTTACAGCATGCTCGTTCAACTTGAATTCCCTTTCTGGCTTGGAATGATATTGACAGTTGTCTTCGCAATTGTGCTAGGCTGGTTGATCGAGAGGCTGGCTTTGCGGCCTCTGATAGGACAACCGATACTCTCATTAATTGCGATTACGTTGGGACTGGCCTATTTCCTGGAAGGTTTCACGGCTTTCATATGGCCGCAGGGCCAGGGCAATTTGCCCAAAGTCTTCCCACAGGCATCCATCCGGATAGGCCCTGCCATGATACAACAGGAGTTGTTATGGGCTGCCGTAATTTCGCTGGCACTATTCATTTTACTATCTGTCTTTTTTAAATATCATAGAATGGGCATAGCCATGCGGGCCACAGCGGATGACCAACTCGCCGTTCAGGCATGTGCGGTGCCGGTAACCCGTGTCTTTTCCATGTCATGGATTTTTGCCTGCATCGTGGCAGCTATCGGTGGCGTCCTGATATCCAGTATAGCTGCTATCAACTATGGTCTGGTCGAGACAGGTTTCAAGTCTTTTTCGGTGGTTATCCTTGGGGGTATGGAATCGTTCCTGGGTTGCATCGTAGCAGGCCCCATCATCGGACTATGTGAAACTTTTGGCGGCTCGCAATTCGGCTCAAGCGTAAAAGAGCTGATACCGTTCATAATCATCGTGATAGTAATTATGATAAAGCCCTTCGGACTATTCGGTGAAGAAAGGATTGAGAGGATTTAATCATGAGTCTGCCCTGCGGCATACGTAACTTTTCATATCATACCGATGTAGCCATTATAAGGACTAAGACGCAATGGCTGCTATTTGTACTATTCATGCTGGCGCTATTCGCCTTGCCCCTTTATTTGCCCGCCGCCTGGTACGACACGGTCAATTCCATCGGTATCCTTCTGATTGCAGTTGTCGGCTTAAATATCTTGATGGGATATTGCGGTCAACTGTCCCTGGGCCATGCCGGATTCATGGCGGTAGGCGCATTTACTTCGGCCCTGTTAACAGCCAACCTGCATGTGCCGTTTCTGCTGGCACTTATTATTTCGGGATTGTCTGCAGGTATCATCGGCCTTATTTTTGGCATTCCTTCGTTGCGCGTCAAAGGATTTTACCTGGCTATAGCAACGATCGCTGCCCAATTCATTATTATCTGGATATTACAAAACTGGACCGATATCACGCACGGCTCCAACGGGCTGGATGTTATGCCGGCCTCGATATTTAGCTGGCAATTCGACAGCGAGATAAAGCAATACTATTTGATCTTCGCAATTGTTATAATCAGCGTTCTGTTTGCAACGAATCTAGCCAGGAGTCGTATCGGCCGTGCTTTCATAGCCATCAGGGATAATGACCTGGCGGCCGAAGTCATGGGAATTAACGTTTTTAGCTATAAGTTGCTGGCTTTCTTCCTCGGATGTTTTTTGGCCGGCATAGCCGGGTCCTTATATGCACAATATAAAGGCCACATTTCTTACGAAGACTTCACTTTTCAACAATCGATATTATACATAGGAATGCTCATTGTAGGAGGCCTCGGCAGTTCGTTGGGCCCTATACTTGGGACGGTCATCATCGAAACCCTCCAGAAGTCGTTGACCAACACAATAGCACCCTGGCTTGAACATACAATTACCTTCATGCCAACCGGCTTTTCCTCCGGCTTAAATCTGATGACATTCGGTTTGGCTATTATTTTGATCCTGATCTTTGAGCCACGGGGACTGTCCCATTTGTGGTCATTGTTTAAATCATCATACAGAATGTGGCCTTTCTCATATTAAATGGTTTAAACACAAACGTAAATTTGATATAATGCATTTTCTTATACGAAAAAAGTGAGGAGGTTTATATGAAGAAGTCCAGCGTAGTCCTGGCAGTCACAGTGGTACTCTTATTAACATCCCTGGTTTCCCTTATGTCGGCGTGCACCACGCAACCGGCGGCAGCAAAGAAAGCCTTTAAACTCGGCCTGAGCATTCCCCTGACAGGCCCCGCAGCCGAAAAAGGCGCCCCTATCGGCCATGGCCAGCTCGATGCGTTTAAATACATCAACGATGAGTTGGGCGGGGTTGCCGGATACAAAATCGATCCGGACTGGTACGACACGAATTATGATACGCAAAAAGCTACAGACATTGCTAAGAAGCTTATGACCGACGGCTGTCTATTCTTTACAGTTGTAGCTTCCAAGGATATGAGCGCGTCACAAGTAATAGCCAACAGGGCCGGATTCCCCGGCATGGTATGCTTCAGTTCTCCCTCAAACACCCATCCCCCTGCACATATCTACGCTCAACTTCCAGATTATGGCGACGACTGGACCGCATTCACAAAGTACTATTTGCAGAATATCTGGAAGGGTCAGGGCAAACCCAAGATGGCTCTCGAATTACTTAACAACTCTACCGGCTTCGGAGTTAGAGATGCTGCCAGGGCCATGGCAGACCAGCTTGGTGTTGAGATAGTTGATACTGAACAGCATTCGGCCACAACCATATCCGAAACCGATGCCCTCAACAGGATCAAAGCTAAGAATCCCGATATACTCTTTATCTCGAGTACTCCTGCTCCTACAGCCATAATTCTGAAGAATGCACGTGACCTGAACATGATTCCAGGCATGACTGTAGCGTGTGCGCATGCAAGTTTCACCAAGGCCCTTATCGATGCCGCGGGTAAGGATGTGGCCGAAGGTGTCTGGGGCGTCTACCCGACCGTTAATTTTGGTGATGACGTGCCTGGAATGGCCAAACTGTTGGAGTATTGCAAGGCCAACCACCCTGAGTATACCGGCAATAATGACTACGTAGCCGGCTGGGCATCCAGCCTTGTCAACGCTGAAATCTTGAGACAGGCTATACAGAATTCCAACGTCGACGATCTCTTCAAAGGAGACGCCACCTCGTGGCAATTGGCGGAGACCAACGGTTTTATGAAAGTCCAGGGCTATGATGTCGGTGGACTTCAGGGGCCGGTAGATTTTTCAGGTACTCTTGATAAACGTGGTTCCAAATCCGTCAAGATATTCCAGATACAGAGTGGACAGATGGTCTCTCAATCCGGATGGGTTGATGCGCCGAACATTCCTTACGAAACCTTTGACTGGTTCGGTAAGTAAACTTAAATCCATTTGATATGTTAAAACTCAACAACATCGAGGTATCGTACCTCAATGTGGTAAAGGTATTGCACGGCATTTCGATCACTGTCGAGGATGGTGCCGTTGTTGCCTTACTAGGAGCTAACGGGGCCGGAAAGACGACCACTCTAAAGGCGATTTCCGGCCTCCTCCGGATCGAAGAAGGCGAGATCAATGACGGTACTATCGAATGGGATGGACTACGGATCGATAGAAAAAATGCCGTCGACATAGGCAAACTGGGTATTGTGCAAGCGCTGGAGGGCAGGCGAGTCTTCGAACACCTTAATGCGGAGGAAAATCTCCTGGTAGGGGCTTTCAGCCGTTCCAACATGAGGGATGTTAAGGCTGATTTGCATATGGTCTATTCCTATTTTCCCAGGCTTGAAAGTCTCAAGCACAATACCGCGGGTTATCTTTCCGGCGGAGAGCAGCAGATGCTGGTGATCGGCAGGGCCATGATGGCTGCTCCCCGATTAATGATGCTGGACGAACCGTCACTCGGCCTGGCGCCCATGGTGGTTGAACAAATATACGACATCATCAGGAGATTCAACATAGATAGAAAAACCGCCATTTTACTGGTCGAACAAAATGTGCGCGTTGCTTTGAACACTGCCCATTATGGCTATGTTATGGAGAACGGACGTGTGGTTTTGGACGGGTCAGCCGACTATCTGAAGGGACGCGAGGATGTGAAGGAATTTTACATGGGCATTTCGGCCTCTGGCGATAAAAAGAGCTATAGAGACGTCAAACATTACAGGCGGCGGAAAAGGTGGCTCTAACAACCTGGCGTGGCGCATATCTACCTATTCTCCCCCAGATATGCGGCAATCACTTCCGGATTTTCTGATATCTCCTCGGGGGTTCCATCTGCTATTTTACGGCCGAAATCCAGTACGACAATTCTGTCAGCCAGATCCATGACCACTCCCATATCATGCTCAATCAGTACAATGGACTCGACCCCATCGCGCAGCACTGGCATAGCGGGATAAGACTCTCCCTGGCCCTCAAATATATCATAAATAAAGCGGACGATATCTTCCTTCTCTTCAAGGTTCATGCCGGCCATGGGTTCATCCAATAATAGAACCTTCGGTTCCAGGGCCAACGCTCTTCCCAATTCCACCCGCTTCCTGAGTCCGTAAGGCAAAGAGCCTACTACAGTTTTTCTTATATGCTCGATCTCAAGGAAATCGATGATGTCTTCCACTGTTTTACGATGCTCCAGCTCTTCTTTTTGAGCAGGCCCGAAATAAATAAATGTACTCAGAATATTCTGCTTCATCAGGACATGCCGGGCCGCCAGAATATTATCCAGAGTGCTCAGCCCGGAATAAAGCTCGATATTCTGGAAGGTCCTCGCAATCCCCATCCTGGCGATCTTGTCAGAACGGACCCCATTGATCTTTTTTCTGCGGAAAAGTATCTCGCCTTTCTGCGGTTTATAGAAGCCGTTGATGCAATTTAGCAGGCAGGTCTTGCCGGCACCGTTAGGACCAATTATGGCCAGTACCTCGTTCTTCTTGATCTCCAGATTAATATCGGTCAGGGCCTTTACTCCTCCGAACCACAATGAAAGGTCCTTGATATTGAGAATTGTTTCTTTTCCATTCATGAACGTAATACCGATCTGGAAATTTTATGTTACCATCAAAGCCATATTATTAAAAGTCTTGGTCGACCTTTTTACGCTTGGCTTCGATACCCCGGGTTTTTTGCTCGATCCGCTTATCCTCGTCCGTTATCTTATATGTCGAAAGAAATTTCTCCCTGAACACGGGAAACTGACCTTTACTAATAGATTCCCGGATTTCCGATACCAGGGTATTTATGAAGAAGAGGTTGTGAATTGTGGCCAGCCTATAGGCTAGTAATTCCTCACATTTGAAAAGATGATGTAAATAAGCGGCCGTAAAATTCCGGCAGGTAAAACACTGGCACGATTCTTCTATAGGTTTCAGCTTATCGTTGAAAATTGCATGCTTTATATTTATTCTGCCCCTGTGCGTATAAAGTGCCCCGTTGCGTGCAACTCGCGTTGGCAAAGCGCTGTCAAAGATATCGATACCTCTGCCGACGCCGTCGACTATGTCTTCCGGCGATCCTACACCCATCAGATAACGTGGCTTATTGACGGGCATCAGCTCCACGGTGCAATCTACAATCTCCCACATAGACGACTTGGCTTCACCCAGGCTGAGGCCGCCTATGGCATATCCTGGGAAATCTATGGCTGTTATTTGTCGAGCGGACAATCGTCGAAGCTCAGGGGTCAGCCCGCCCTGTATGATCCCAAATAAAAGTTGGCCGTTATCCTTGTGCGACCGGAAGCATCTGGTCGCCCAATCGGTTGTATAGGCAACTGCAGCGGTAAGGTGCTCTTTTTTAGCCGTGCTCTCAGGACAAACGTCGAGGACCATGATAATATCGGCGCCCAGGTTTTCCTGCAGGGAAATAGCAGATTCGGGAGAGATATGGTGTTCACTGCCATCTATATGTGAACGGAATGTAACACCCTCCGGGGTAATCTTACGAAATGAAGACAAACTGAAAATCTGGTAACCTCCGCTGTCTGTAAGTATGGGTCTATCCCACGCCATGAATTTATGCAGTCCTCCGGCTTTTTCAATGACCTGCACACCCGGGCGTAAATAAAGATGATACGAGTTGCATAGGATCATCCTGATGCCAATTTCTTCGAGGTCCTGCGGCGTCAATGCCCTTACCGTTGCCTGGCTTCCCACGGGTAAAAATATAGGTGTCTGCACCTTGCCGTGAAGCATGCTCATCTCAGCAACCCTGGCCTTAGTTCCAGGGGAGCTAGCCTGCAGCTTAAATATTGTATCCGGCATCAGATTACCCGGCCGTTATTAGCGCCTTTTCCAATATCGTATATATTTGTTTAGGGCGCCGGCAGCCTCAGCCATATTTTCGAAGACAGGTACCCGGGCATCTACCAGTATGGGCCTTTGCTTCGATACTGTTTTCCAGCGCACATTTTCCAGGTCTCTGTATCCAGCTTTGCCTGTACTCATAATACCGATAACGGGTTTTCGACCCTGCTTCGCATAACTTACTATATTCTCAACTTCCATCTTGATAATGTTTACCCACCAGTCATCAGCCATAGGGTTATCATCGGAAACCTGGACTACGAGAAAATCAAACTCAGGGCTTTGGATAAACAATCCGGGCATTTCCCCTATTTTCATGAAGCTGTCGCCCCAGATAGAGAAATCGACTGGGTTACCTACCCAGTCCCATAGGTCAGGCACTATTTCCCGCAACTGCTTTCGCATGTCATCTGTAAAGGGGGACAAGGTTAAACCAGCCTCTTCCGCAACGTCCGCCGATATAACGTTTTTTCCACCTCCTCCACCCATCACCCCAATTCTACCGTCCCTTATCGGAGGTAAGCAATGAAATAGCACCAGCAGATTTATCATCTCATCTATGTCTCTGGCTTCTATGACACCTGCCTGGTTAAAAGCTGTATGCCACAGGTCGAGGGCACCAGCCAGCGCGGCGGTATGGGACATAACTGCCCTCGTTCCTGCCTTTCCCCTTCCTCCCTTGATGGCAATTATGGGTTTTATGGCAGCCGCCTTTTTTAACGAACGCATCATTTTGCGGCCGTCCTTTACTCCTTCGATATAGGCTGCAATTACCTTAGTGCTCGGATCCTCGGCAAGATAATCGAAGATATCGCTTTCATCTATATCGAAGGCATTCCCGTAGCTAATTACCTTGCTGAAGCGAAGACCTTGCAGCATTCCGTTCTGAATCAGGGTGGTCGCCGAGCCACCGCTCTGGAATACTACACCTATATTGCCTGCTTCGCGGGGAAACCCATAGCCAAATGCGATGCCTGACGACGGGCTGTAAATTCCCATGCAATTGGGTCCTATAATGCGTATACCAAGATCACGGGCCCGGCTCTGTATTTTATGTTCCAGTTCCATCGCCTGCGGCCTACCTGTCTCGCTTAGTCGGGCGGTAAACAGGTGCATGACCTTCACATTTTTAGAAGGGCATTCCTCCAATAGCGGTAGGACTCTGCTGGTGGGGACGCAACAGATCACAAGGTCTACATCTCCCGGTACATCACTGAGACTTTTATAAGTTTTAACGCCCTGCACGGATTCCTTTTGGGGATTGACGGGAAATATCAGTCCTTTGAACCCGTAATCGAGTAGATGTCGAAGGAAATGGTAACCAAATGAAAATGGCTGATCAGAAGCTCCAACTACTGCCACACTGGCGGGATTAAACGCATAATCCAGGACACGTAGGAGATTGTTTTCTAAATAAGCCATGCATCAATTGCCATAACGGTGAAGATAATACCGAGATAGGGAAAGGCCGAAAGTTTATATACTGTCCAGGCATTCCCAGAAGTGGGATTGAAGAGCAGCCTCAAATTGGCAACTATCATAATCAGGCTCAGAACGACTGAGACAGATAAATAGAGCCAGTGAAACCTCCCAACCAGGAAATAAATCATGACAGCAAAGCTAGAAAGGGCCATGGAAAGCACTGCCAGCATCTTTATCACGGTGGTATCTTTAAAGCTTAGTGGAAAGTAGTGAAGGCCTGCGCTCTCGTAGTCCTCCCGGTTGGCCAACATCAGCGTCCAAACATGCGTGGGCGTCCAACATGCAATCATACAAAACAAAAAGACCGGCATAATCTCGATCGTTGGCTGCTTAGTAATTGCATACCAGCCTATAAGGACGGGAGCGCTGCCCGCTATAATGCCGAAGAAAGTACATGAGATGGTCTTACGCCAGATTGCAGAAGCCAAAACGCCGATCAGTCCAATAAAGAAGCATACAGGCGATAAAAACCAGGCTATCACCAGGCCGGCTATTATGAGTGCCAGTGTCAGGGCCAGCACCTTTTCGGGCGGCTCTATTCGTTTGGCGGGTAATACCCGGTTGCAGGTCCTCTTCATGAGCGCATCGACATTGCGGTCAAGATAATTGGTCAGACCATTGGCACCGGCGCTCCCCAGGGCTATCGCTACCATGGCCAGAATAAAATCTTTAACCGGGAACGCTCCATTGAGGGTTGCCGCTGCAACCAGCGCGGAACAGGCGCCGATTATCATTATGAGGCTGGTTTCCCTTGGCTTCAGGACATAGATATAGTCAGCAAAACTGGAATCTGCCTTTAATGCGATGCTCAATTTAGAATTATCCCCTGGTCTGATATTGTCGAGGGAGACCAAAATAACTGTAATATGATATACCGTTTTTAATGGTTCATCAAAAATGGGCACCCATTATTACGGCCGGTAAATAGCAGGGCAAACGGCTATTGATAAAGGAATCTTGGGAAAGAGTTATTGATAAAATTTAACGCCGCCACCTGTTCGGCGCCCAATAATTTGCCACCGATAAAATCCGCAAGAGTACTATTGTTGCCGCCGAATAACATTGCGAATAAGCCTTCCGACTGCGGATGATAATATTCAACCTGGGGGTTTTCAATGGAAGCCAGTTTCGCAGCTTCATCCACTGCCGTTTGTAATCCCCCAAGTTCATCGACCAGGCCCAATTCCTTAGCCTGAAGCCCGGTATAGGCCTGGCCGGTCGCCAGCTCCTTAACTTTATCCGGGTCCATATGCCGACCCTCAGCCACGATATCAATGAATTCACCATACATCTCATCGTTGGTTTTTTGTATGATAGCCCTTTCATCGGGCGTCAGCTCATTCATGCCCGAATACATATCCTTATATTTGCCGGATTTCACTATCTCCATATTTACGCCGATTTTATCGAATAGTCCTTTTAAATTGGGTATCTCTGAAATCACTCCAATGCTTCCGGTCAGAGTCGAAGGCAGTGCAATGATTTTATTTGCTTTAGCGGAGATATAGTAACCTCCGGACGCCGCCACGCTTCTCATGCTGATAACCATAGGTTTCTTTACCTTTTGCATCTCATAAACAATTTCCTGGCAAGCGCTGACGTCCCCTCCAGGACTGTTGACCTGAATGACTATAGCCTTGACATTGAAATCATTCTGAGCACGCTCAAGCTGTTTTCCAACCTCATCCGGCGTAATAGAAGAGCCGCTGAAGACCGATGAGCTGGATTCGATTTGGATAACGCCGTTGAGTGATATCACAGCAACTTTATTAACAACTGCGCCGCACGCGCTTAAAAAAAGAGTAGCGAATAATAATACTAAAATGAATGATATGGTTGGTTTCATGATGCACCTCCGTATACCTCACTGGTCTACTTAGCCTGGCTTACTGAAATATTATTATTTATCAGAATACTAAACTAGTGGGAAGCTTTGTCGGGCTCTTCAGAATCACCGTTTGTTTTCATCTCATCCAGAAATGACTGCAAAATCACCGTAGCGGCAGCGGCATCCATTTCATTTTTTAGCTTGCTCCCCTTCTTGCCTGCCTCCCTTAGCTTTTGATTGGCCGAAACGGAGGACAAACGTTCATCCTGCATAATAATTTCGACATTTACCGCCTCGGCTATTTGTTGTTTGAAGCCCAGTACCTTCTCAGCTTGTTTTCCTATAGCGCCGCTTAACGAATAGGGGAGCCCGATTACGATCTTGGCGGCGCTATATTTCTTTACCAGGGCGGCTATCTGATTGATGGCCTTTGCATCCTGGTCCCTGACGATGGTGCTGAGTGGAGAAGCCAGGACCTGCGACGGGTCTGATAATGCCACGCCTATTTTTCTGTCCCCTATATCTAATCCCAGAATTCTTGACATGTCCCTACTTAACTAATTCCTCAACAAATTTAGGAACCGATTGCAACGCTTCACCGATTTTATCCTTATTTTTAGCTCCGGCCTGGGCCATCTCCGCCTTTCCTCCACCACTTCCTCCCGCAATAGCAGCCACTTTCTTAATCAGTTTCCCGCTATGAAAACCCTTTTCGATAATATCCGATGTAGCTGTGGCTATGAAACTCGGCTTTTCATCCAGTACCGTGGCCAGAACAATAACTCCGCTTTTGATTTTCTCGCGGAGCATGTCTCCCATCTCCATTAAATCGGGCATCGGCCGGGGAGTTACCTCGGCAATAACAATATTTACTCCGTTAAAGGTTTTTAGATGGTCTTTAATGAGCTCGTCCACTTCGGACCGGGATTTATCCCGCCTCAGATGTGCGGCTTCCCTGGCACCCGATATAAGGCTGGCCTGCAGGCCTGCCACCTTGGCAGGAATTTCATTTACAGCGGTCCTTAAATCACCTGATAGCTGGTCCAAAATACCCAGGCGCTCCCTAATGAGGGCCTCGGCGCCTCTGCCGGTTACAGCTTCTATGCGGCGCAGACCAGTGCCAACACTGGCCTCACCGGATATCAGGAAGAAGCCTATCTCACCTGTTCGCCTGACGTGCGTTCCTCCGCAGAGTTCCATGCTGAGGCCGGGATCTCCGATCTTGACCACCCTGACCGTGTCACCATATTTTTCCTCAAATATAGCCGTCGCGCCCTGACCTAGAGCCTGGTCATATGAGCAGACATCCGTTGACACCAGCAAGTCTTTGCGAATTATTTCATTGACACCGGACTGTATTTCGTTCAACTGCTGCTCACCGATAGCAGACAGGTGGGCAAAATCGAAACGCAGCCTTTCGGGAGATACAAGTGACCCTCTCTGGGCCACGTGGCTGCCCAAGACCTTGCGAAGCATGGCCTGTAAAATATGAGTGGCGGTATGGTTTCTGGCTATATCCAGCCTTCGCTCAATATCTACATCCGCACTGACCAGGTCACCTTTAGATATGGTGCCTGAGACTACTTGGCCGGAGACAGCTATAGTATTGATATGGGAAACCGCGCCGGCAACAGTAAATTCACCCGACTTGGATTTTATTTTGCCCGTATCGCCGACCTGTCCGCCCATTTCTCCATAAAAGGGCGTCCTGTCAAGTACCAGCGTGATATTTTTCCCTTTGCCCGCTTCAGAAACAGGTTTGCCTGAAGTATTGTCGATTATCTGCACTATCTTCGATTTGGTAGTCAGTTCTTCATAACCGACGAATTCGGTCGGTTCGAGTAATTTTATGTCAATGGTGCTGCCGCCCGAAATCTGCGTGCTGAATTTATGCGAAGCTCGGGCGCGTTCACGCTGCTTTTCCATCTCAAGCTCGTAGCCCGCTCGGTCAACCGTGAGACCATGCTCCCCGGCAATCTCAGCACTTAGCTCCAAAGGAAAACCGTAGGTATCCCAGAATTTAAAGACCTCTTCGTTCAACAGGCAATTCCTGTTTTGAGACTTGGCCTCGTTTATGGCTTTTTCACAGAGGTTGATGCCGGCATCCAGCGTTATTTCGAATTTCTCTTCTTCATTTCTGATTATGTCAAATATAAGCTTCTTGTTGGCTACCAGTTCCGGGTACACGGCACCCATCTTATCAATAACCACTTTAGCCATTTCACTCATAAAAGGCTTATCTATCCCGAGTTTCCTCCCCAGGAAACAGGCTCGCCTTAATATGCGCCTGAGCACATAGCCCCGGCCCTCGTTGGAAGGCAGCACGCCGTCGGCAATCAGAAAGGTTATACCCCGGCCATGCTCAGCAATAACCTTGAAGGATCTATCTGTTGTTTCATCGAGGCCGCCCCTTTTCCCTGTGATGGCCCGTATTTTCACTATCAGCGGAACAAAAAGATCGGTCTCATAAACGGTGGGATTGCCGTTAGAAGCGGCAACTATTCTTTCCAGTCCCATCCCCGTATCTATGTTGGGTTTGGGCAACTTGGTCCGTTTACCTTCACGGTCCTGATTATATTCGGTAAACACCAGGTTCCAGATTTCGGAAAATCTTCCGCAACTGCACGAAGGGTCGCAATCAGTTTTCCCGCAGCCGTATTTTTCGCCAAAATCATAGTGTATCTCGCTGCAGGGTCCGCAGGGCCCGCTGTCACCAGCGGGTCCCCAGAAATTGTCCTTCTCTCCCAGCCTGACTACCCTGCTTTCAGGAAAGCCGATTCCTTTCCATATGCCCAGAGCTTCGTCATCATCCATGAATATAGTCACCCAGAGTTTTTCGGGGGGCAGATGGAGACGTTCAATCACAAATTCCCAGGCCCACTTAATAGCCTCTTTTTTAAAATAGTCACCCACGCTGAAATTGCCCAGCATTTCAAAGAAAGTCAGATGCTTGTTATCGCCAACGGATTCTACATCCGTCGTTCTGAAGCATTTCTGACAGGAAGCCAGCCTGGGATTGGGCGGGACGGCCAGTCCCAGAAAATAACGCTTTACCTGCACCATCCCGGCTGTGGTTAACAGCAGGGTGGGATCCCCGTGAGGTATCAGGGAAGAACTGGGTATGACCTTATGGTTTTTTTCAGCAAAGAACTTTAAAAATTCTGTCCGGATCTCGTTACTGTTCACGGGTATTCACCTCGGAGCATTTTATATAAGTATACGTATGTTAGTCAATACGAATTTAAAACGATGGACGCATGCTCAGGCCCCATTTTTTAACAAGTCAAATAACATGTGTTACAATCATCAAATCCGGGTGATAAATATGCCTATTTACGAGTACTGGTGCAAAAGTTGCAACGCCAGGGTGGAAATCTACCTTCATTCTTTCAGCAGCATCCAACCCGATTGCCCTAAATGCCATAAGAATACACTACAACGCAGGTTCTCGACATTTATGGTGCAATCTTCTTATAAAGATGTATATGATAACATTCTTTCGGATTCACAGCTAACGCGCGGCCTAATACACAATGATCTCAGGGCCCTTGCGGAATGGAATAAAAAAATGAGCGGTGGAGAACCGGTCGCTCCCGAGTACCAGGAGACATTGGAACGGATGGAGAGAGGAATAATTCCATCTAATCCGGATTCCGGTCAGTAGACAGGCGTGAACTTCCGCTGAAATTAGGTGAATTATGCAAGTCTGGCGAGGATTTAAACAATAGTGCATCCGCGGATTCTGCGTACCATTGACGCCAATATAAATCGCATAAGCGAGGGGCTGCGCGTCCTGGAAGACATATGCAGGTACATAATCGAGGATGTAGATACCAGCCGCCGTCTTAAATCGCTGAGGCACCAGCTAAATCATCAGGTGAGCGGCATTGCAACTCACCTCATCGAAACTAGGGACGTAGAAGACGATATCGGCTCAGGATTCGATCTGATCGATGAACACCAGGACCTTGCAGCCGTAGTCAGAGCCAATGCAAAAAGGGCTCAGGAGGGCATACGGGTGCTGGAAGAGATGTCTAAATTGCCCGATCTGAAATCTGTTCTATCTTCCGCTAAATTGAAAGAATCAAGATATTCGGTATATTCCATTGAAAAAGCCATTATTACCAAGCTGCCGGATCAAAGAATATCCGGCGAGGATGGGGAAAAAATTGAAAGAAAAAGAAAAAGCGACGCGTAACCTGGATAAAATTGCCGATAAGATACGCAAAAAGCTAAGCGCCAAAGATTCGGCGCGCGAACAATGCCTTAAAGGCTGCCGTGAGATCATTCGGCTTAGCTCTACTTCCATCCGGGCCATCCATCGACGGGAGCGAGAGCATGCACTGGAGCTGATAAACTCGGCCGCTTCACTGGTGCAAAAGCTCCAGGAGGACCTTGCCGATACACATTACGACCTGTTGAGCGCTAACTACGTCCATGATGCTTTTAAGGAATTCGCGGAAGCCCGCATAACCTACGGCATCATCTTCGAGAGGGATATCCCCGACCCCGACTCTCTTCGCATCGCATATCCGGCATATCTGAACGGTTTGGCCGAATCTGTGGGTGAACTAAGGAGGTTCCTGCTGGACAGCCTGAGGACCAATGATTTTTCCGCCTCCGAGGAGCTTCTGGGCGCTATGGACCATATCTATACAATTCTGGTAACCATGGACTTCCCCGATGCCATTACTTACGGCCTCAGGCGCAACACGGACAGCGTCAGGGGCATTGTAGAAAAGACGCGCGGAGACCTGACCCTGGTGATTCACAACAACCGTCTCCAGAAAAAATTAGGCACTTTAACCAGGAAATTACGTATTTCTACTGACTAGATTTAGCTTGACTTTAATCGTCACCACTGGTAAAATCCCCGATTTGGTGGGTATGCGCTGTTTCGCAGCGTAACCAAAATTAATCAAATAAGGAGGTACCATGGTACAAATTCCCCCGATCTTTTGGATCGTACCTGTTGCCGGTGTGCTGACACTTGCGTTCGCCGCATGGCTGATCGTAAGTATCATGCGCAAACCGACAGGCACTCCAAAGATGAAAGAAATTGGCGACATGATTTTTGAGGGTGCGTGGGCGTTCCTTAAGAGGCAGTATGGCACGATCGCAATTTACTCTGTGTTCGTGGCCATCATCATCGGTTTTATCGTAGCTCGAATGCCGGCCGAGGCAGAACTTCAAAAAGCCGGCTATGATGCCATTTCAATCGGCTGGCATACCGCTCTGGCATTCATGGTCGGCGCCATTTGTTCCGGCGTAGCCGGGTTTATCGGTATGTACATAGCGGTTAAATCCAACGTACGCTGCGCTGCTGCCGCCCAGAAAAATCTTAACGAGGCAGTGAGCGTCGCCCTGCGTGGTGGCGCTGTTTCCGGTTTCCTCATCACAGCACTCAGCCTGATAGGCGTAACCGTAATCTTCTTTGCCTTTGGCGGAGCCAGTACGCCTGAACTTTCACCGGAGTTGATCGTCGGATTCGGCTTCGGCGCCAGCTTCGTAGCACTGTTCGCTCAGCTCGGCGGCGGTATTTATACCAAGGCAGCCGATATGGGCGCTGACCTCGTCGGCAAAGTCGAAGCTGGAATCCCTGAAGACGATCCGCGCAACGCCGCAGTTATCGCAGACCTAGTGGGCGATAACGTTGGCGACTGCGCCGGCCGCGGCGCCGACCTCTTTGAGTCAACAGCAGCCGAGAATATAGGCGCTATGATCCTAGGTGTCGCAATATACGTTATTACGCACAATGTAGCATGGGTCCTCTTCCCCCTGTGTGTTCGTGGCTTTGGCATGATTGCCAGCATGATCGGAATTATGATCGTGCGCGCCAAAGAAAGCGAGAATGCCATGAATGCTCTCAATCGCGGCTACTTTGTAGCCATCGCACTTTCCATGGTCGGCCTGGCAATCACAGTATATTTCATGCTTAATAACTGGTGGCTCTTCGGAGCTGGCATGGTCGGCATAATTGCCAGTATTGCTATCATCTATGTAACGCAATACTATACAGAGTCGCGTTACAAACCGGTCCAGGATATCGCTGAGGCTTCTAAAACCGGCCCGGCAACTAACATCGTTATGGGCGTTGCAGTCGGTTTCGAAACAACTTTTGCTACTGCCATCGTAATCGGTGTGGCCCTGATACTTGCCTTCTGGTTCGGCCAGATGAGCGGCGTATTGGGTGGCGGCGCTTTCGGTACTGCCGTGGCTACCATGGGCATGCTCATGACCTGCCCTTACGTTCTGTCGATGGATACTTTCGGCCCCATTACCGATAACGCTAACGGCATTAACGAAATGGCAGGCGCCGGCAAAGAGATCCGCAGGATTACCGACAGGCTCGATGCCGTCGGCAATACTACCAAGGCGCTCACCAAGGGCTACGCCATGGTTTCGGCCGGCCTCGCTGCCTTCCTGCTTTTCCAGGCCTACATGGCCAGGGTAGCATTCCTCAGGGGAGGAGTTTTCGATTCAGTTAATATCGCTCGCATCGATGTTTTCGTTGGCGCACTGCTTGCCGCTATGCTCGTATTCCTTTTCAGTTCCATGGCAATCAAAGCAGTCGGCCGCACCGCCAGCAAAATCATCAACGCTGTCCGTGAACAATTCAGGACTCATCCCGGCATCATGGCCGGCACTGAGAAGCCTGACTATGGTGCGATCGTGGACATTACCGCTAAAGCCGGCCTGAGGGAAATGATAGCCCCGGCTCTCCTGCCGGTGCTCGCTCCGGTCGTAATCGGCCTTCTCTTCAAATATCTCGGTTTTGACGGCGCACAGGTCGTGGCAGCCGTGCTGATGGTCGGCACAATCTCCGGCATCATGCTGGCCTCCTTCATGAACAACGGCGGCGGCGCCTGGGATAATGCCAAAAAGATGATTGAAGACGATCAGTTGAAAGACGACAAAGGCAACATCCTTGGCAAAGGTTCAGATGCTCACAAGGCTGCTGTGGTGGGAGATACTGTCGGTGATCCGTTCAAAGACACTGCGGGTCCCTCACTGCACGTGCTGATAAAGCTTCTGGCCACCATCACACTGGTACTCTGCCCGCTCTTCGTCTAGAAATAGACTCAGGTTATAATAAAAGGGGCAATCACCTGATAAAGGGATTGCCCCTTTTCTCATCCCCGATTGTAGTCTGGGGCCCGTGGCCCGGAAAGACCATAGTATCGTCGGGCAATGTGTAAAGCTTGCTCTTAATACTATTTTCAAGCTGCTTATAGCTGCACCCGGGGAAGTCTGTGCGCCCGATGCCCGCATTAAAAAGGGTATCTCCACTGAAAAGGATGCCCTCCCCGTATAAAGATATCTCATCCGGGCTGTGTCCCGGAGTGAACAGCACTTCAAAATGAAGGTCATCTATATCGATCTTATCGCCGTCTTTCAGCAAAAGGTCTGGTTCCGGCACCCTGGCTGATCCTCCCGACATAGCGGAAACCAGCTTCGCAAACGTCTTTGGAGTCGTTTTTTCAGCGCCCGCACCCGCGGCGAATTTGGCCCCGGTGGCTTCTACTAAAGCACTGACAGCCCCGATGTGATCAAAATGGGAATGTGTAACTACTACTAACGATATAGAGATGTTAAGACCTTCGATTTTCTTCAGGATGTTTCTGGATTCCGCTCCCGGATCGATTACCATGCCCTTCCGCGTTTTATCCGAGGCAACTATATAACAGTTGGTGGCGATAAAACCCACAATCAAAGCTTCGAATATCATCTCTAAATCTCCTCAAAATAGCAGCTGGCCTGTTCCAGGGCAACAGGAAAGGCAACAGCTAAAGTTTAATGGTGCGTAAGCCCGCTGTCCACCGATGGCGGCAGCTAAGAGGCCCTTATTTCTTCGCGCATAAATTTAATATACGCAATGGCAAAGCACACCGCAGTCAGCGCAACCAGGGTTACAATTTGCGGCCAGACGATCAAGAGACTCTGGGTCAGTGGTAGGGGCGTGGGAGTAAGCCCGGAATATATCCCGATTATCATCATGGTCGGGCTGCTGGTGCCCATGGATGGCAGTAATATCGACTGAATGCTTTCAGTATACAGAGTCCCGGGGGAAATCCTACTTAGCATTCTGAATAAACTGTCGAATTGGACTATATCTGTAACTGAGGCGGTCTGGGTGTTTATATGCGTTATCGCTCCCGCGATCAGAGCTGCAATTAAGCTTCCGAAAAGGAAAAGGAACATCCAGATAGCTATGGATGTAAGGGCTGACGTCGATGTCTTTTTGAATAGCACGGAAAAAAGGATTGCCAGAGACATCCAAAAGGCCCCATATAATATGCTGATAATTATAAAGGTAAAGAGGCGCAGTATTTCCTCGGCTTGAGGCGGGACACCGATCATACGCAAGCCAAGGCCTGAGACGAGTATGACCATGGAAAAGATCATTAAGGCCATCATGATCACGCCGGACAGGAACTTGCCGTTTATTACATCATCACGATAAACGGGCTGTGCCAGCAGGCGGCTTAGATTGCCGCTTGTCCTCTCGCTGTTGACGGCATCGAATCCAAGGGCAATACCAATAATCGGGATGAATATCGACATGAAAAGCGGGAAGGAAAATGGATTGTTGCTGCCGGATGTTGTGAACAGGTTGAGAAATATGAATTTGGTGGATTCATCCACGCTGGTCCGGATATTTTGAGATGCTATATAGACCGTGGCTATGCCGGCGGCATAAATTAGCAAGAACAGGACAATGAATCTTTTACTGTTAAAACAGTCGGATAGTTCCTTCCACAAAATCTCTTTTAAGCCTGTCATTTCTACGACTCTCTAAAATACTTCATATAAACTTCTTCAAGCTCGAATTCCTCAACCTTCATTTGGATCTTGAGGCCCGTGCAGCGCAGCATGACCTGTTCCAGTTCCTTTTCAAGGTTGTCTTCTGCCGTTACAACTGTGCTTTCGCCGACGCACTCCACACCGATGACGCCCGGTATTTTCATAATCTCTTCACTGACATTTTCAGCCAGTTGGGCTATGGGCATAACGATATTGAATTGGCCAGCACGCAGCATCTCCCTACCTAGCTTATCTACAGGCCCGGATGCCAGCATCCTGCCCCGGGAGAAGATTCCGACCTGAGTACATACTTTTTGTATCTGGTGCAACTGGTGTGAGGATATCAAAACTGTTACTTTCTTTTTCGCCATATCCTGTATCAAATTCAAAATCTGGTCCGTCCCTTCCGGGTCTATGCCCGAAGTCGGCTCATCGAATATGGCTACCCTGGGATCTTTGACCATGACATCCGCGATGCCGAGGCGCTGTTTCATCCCGTGGGAGAATTTGCCCACGGTTTGTTCAGCCTTGTCTTTTAAACCGACCACCCCCAGTAATGAGTTTATTTTATCCGATAGCAGCGATCCTGTAAGCCCATTGAGCCTGCCCGTATATTGCAGGTTTTCCCGTGCGGTCAGATCGTCATAAAACCCTATTTTTTCCGGCATATAGCCGACCACTTTTTTCACTTTTATGGGCTCACGGGCCGGATTATAGCCGACCACGGTAACAGTGCCCGCTGTGGGCTCGGAAAACCCCATAAGCATCAAGATGGTTGTTGTTTTTCCTGCCCCGTTGGGACCCAGCAGTCCAAATACTTCTCCCTCGGGCAACTGCAGGTTCAGGCTGTCCACCGCCACGAACTTGCCATAGGCTTTGGTTAGATTATGAGTTTCAATAACAAAATTGTTGTTCATAATCTCCATCAGCGGCGGCCGAAGCGCATGAATATCACAGCCAGGGCAAGCACTACCAGAACGACGATGCCTACTCCAACCCAACCCCAGATGGTAGGTGTGAGCACTGTAACCCTTAGCTGCAAATTGGCGAACGCATATTTTGAATCGGGTTGAGCCGTTACACTGACCATATAATCGCCCGAAATGGTTTTATCGGTCGGCCTGATGGTTACCTGGATTTCCTTAGTGTCTCCCGATTTAAAAAGGTCCAGCTTATCGGGCTTGCATGTGACGGTCCAACCATTTGGTTTGTCATTGGGCCCACTGGTGATATTAACGTTTTCAAGGTCGCCTGACCCGGTATTTGTCAGTTGAATGGTTACATTATTGTCCTGTCCCGAAGTCGCCTCGGTATTCAACCTGCCGTCAGGGGTGGCCATCTTCATATCATAGTTGGCGGTAACAATACCTTTGAGGTCAATGCTGGAGGTCAGGTCACCCGAGGTGGCGGTTAAAACGATGGGGTATTCCCCGACCGGCGGGGCTTTGGTAGTGAATGGATTTACCGTAAGCTTAACCGTGTCACCGTAACCTTTGGTGCCGTCAAGGCGTATGGCAGCAATTTCCTGCCCTTCGCCATAACCCGGATAGATGCTGTATGTAAATCCATCCGGCACTGTGGCTTTCAAATCGAAGGTCTTGAATCCGGATCCCTTGTAGGTCAAGCTCACCGTGAAAGAATAGCTAAGCCCCGAATAGCCGCTCAGGACCGGGTACTGGCAGGTTAAATCCAAGGTTTCGGCAGGGGCAGCATCATTCTGTCCTGCATATCCGCCAGCGTTATATGATTTGATTGATTGCGCGGCATTCACAGGTGTACTGTTTACAAAAGCAGCCGCTAAAATCGTAAATGCAAGAATGCATAATACGGCTATTTGTAGGACCTTTTTGACCATGAAAATACCTCCGTTACATAAGAATCGTCAATGGACCGTTAGAAGGTGACAACACTAAACGAAAATATAATGTAGCTCAATATGAATTTAGTGTCAAATATTTGCAGTCAGTTTGGCGATCTGTTTCTTGATTTCTTAGCTTGTTATAAATATACTAAACCATAACATTAAACATTCCAGTTGAGAGGGAGGTGCCGCCATGCCAGAGGTCGAAGTTGGTACTATTTCTGATTTCTTTGCTAAACCGGTCGTTGCAGCCATCGAATTAACCGCCCAGCTAAACGTTGGCGATACTATTCATATTAAAGGTCATACGACCGACATGGAAATGGTTGTGAGCTCAATGCAGATACATAATCAGAATGTGACTACAGCCAATTCCGGTGATGCTGTCGGCATCAAGGTAGCCGATAAAGTAAGGCACGGCGACAAGGTTTACAAGGTAACCGCTTAAATTTTACGTACCGAAGCTTGCCAGCAGGTTAGCCATCTCAATTGCGCTGTTAGCTGCGGCGAATCCCCTGTTTCCTTCCTTGGCCCCTGCCCTTTCAATGGCCTGCTCAAGGTTATCCGCTGTGATGATCCCCTGAATGACCGGCACACCCGTATCCAGGCTTAACCTGGCAATGCCCTTGTTAACTTCGGATGCTACATATTCAAAATGGGGGGTCCCGCCCCTTATTACGCAACCCAGGCAAATGATAGCATTATATTTTCCGGTTTCCAGCATCTTTTTAGCCGTGACCGGTATCTCGAGACAGCCCGGAGTCCACGCTATGTCGAAATCCTGTTCGTCCACGCCATGACGCAGGAGGGAATCTTTGGCGCCTTCCAACAATCTTCCCGTGATAACTTCATTGAAGCGGGCTATAACAATGCCGAACTTTAAACCTTTCCCGGCAAGCATTCCCTGATAATTTTTGGACATCTTAACCCTCCTATCGTTCGGTTATTCGAACTAGTCCTCTATCGTTAGCAAATGTTCCAGCTTTTCCTGCTTGGTCTTGAGATAGCCCTTGTTATATTTGGTGGGTACCGCAAGTAGCCTGATGCTTTCAACAATGTTCAGGCCGTAGCTCTCCAGCCCGATTATTTTCTTGGGATTATTGGTTAGCAGGCGTATATCATGCAATCCCAGGTCAGCAAGTATTTGTGCGCCGATGCCGTAGTCCCTTAAGTCAGCATCAAAGCCCAGCGCTATATTTGCCTCGACAGTGTCCAGTCCCTGGTCCTGCAGTTCGTAGGCCTTCAATTTATTGTGCAGGCCTATGCCGCGGCCCTCCTGGCGCATATACAGGAATACACCCCGGCCCTCTTGCGCAATTTTCTTCATTGCCATGTGTACCTGGTCCCCACAATCACACCTGAGGCTGCCGAACACGTCCCCGGTTACGCACTCGCTGTGGACCCTGACCAGGACCGATTTGCTATCGGAAAGGTCTCCCATTACCAGGGCTACATGTTCGTCCGTGTCTACAGTGCTCTTATAGGCGAGTATGGTAAAGTCGCCGTACTGGGTGGGGAATTTGGCTTCAGCCACTTTCTGGACAAGCCTTTCAGAGCGCCTCCTGTAGGTAATCAGGTCCGCAATACTTACGATTTTAATATTGTGGCGGGCTGCTATCTTTTCAAGTTGAGGCAACCTGGCCATGGTGCCGTCTTCATTCAATATTTCACATATTACGCCGGCCGGGTAAAGTCCGGCCATTCTGGCCAAATCGACGATGGCCTCGGTATGTCCGGCGCGCACAAGCACTCCGCCGTCCTTGGCCCTGAGAGGGAACATATGTCCCGGACGGGCTATATCTTCAGCCCTTGTTTTAGGGTCTATTACCGCTTTGACTGTAATCGAGCGGTCGAATGCCGATATTCCACTGGTCGTCTTGTTTTTGGCTTCCACCGAAACGGCAAAGGCCGTGGTGAATTTTGACGTGTTATCCTGGACCATGGGAGGAATCTGCAATTCATCCAGTCTCTTTCCTATGATCGGCATACAGATCAGGCCGCGAGCGTTAGTGGCCATAAAATTGATCAATTCAGGGGTGACTTTCTCGGCAGCAATGCCCAGGTCGCCCTCATTCTCCCTGTTTTCATCATCTACTATGATGATAAATTTGCCGGCTTTTAGATCTTCAATTACCTCAGGTATAGGTGATAGTGCCATTTTATTTCCCTCATTTCAGGTAGTCATACTCGTTTAATACGTTGATTATACCTTTTTGACCGCCCTGTTTATAAAATTTTTCTATGTACTTAGACATTATGTCTACTTCCAGGTTGACAGGCTGGCCCTGTTTTAATCCGCCCAGGTTAGAATTATTGCGTGTGTAGGTTACCAGCGAAACGGAAAACTGCGACGATCGGCAATCCGTAACTGTCAAACTTACGCCGTTCACTGCAATGAAGCACTTGTTGACCAGATACCTGGTTACGTCAGCAGGGGCGCTGACGCTGGCAACAATGGCCTCGTCCTGCCTGATAAGTGAAAGCAATTTACCCGTGGCATCGACATGACCCTGCACGAAGTGTCCGCCCAGCCTTCCCTGCACGGGTAGAGCTCTTTCCAGGTTCACCTTATCGCCCACCCTGAGGGTACCGACTGTCGTGTGTTTGCGGGTCTCCGGCATTATCTCCACCGCAAAGCCGTCCTTTTCAAGCGCAACTACAGTCAAACAGGCGCCGTCAACCGCAATGCTATCCCCCAATTTGGTGCCTTCGAGTACCAGGGCGGCCTTGATAGACAGGCTGTTCGTACCCAGGCTTTTAACGGCGCCGACTTCCTCAATTATGCCGGTAAACATAGGAATCATTACGCGGTGTAGCCGCTTAATAGAAATTCGTTATCAAACCTTTCGATTTTAACATTTTTCAATTGCAAGGCGTCTTTGACCTTCAACACTCCTTCTCCGCCGACAGCGACTTTGGCCTTTTCTCCCCCGATGATAATCGGAGCGATGAAGATGAGGACCTTGTCAACCAGGTGGCTGTCAAAAAAGTATCCCATTAACTGACTGCCGCCCTCGACCATCACCGTCGTTATCTTCCTTGCTCCCAGGACCTTAAGCAATTCTTTCAAATCAAGCATGCCGGATTTGGACTGCAAGAAGATGTATTCCGTACCTTCCCTTTTAATTTTTGTTTTCTCCCTGTTCTCCGGAGTATCGGCCACGGCTACCAGCGTTTTTCCCGGCTCTGAAAAGATCCTGGCTGTAGTGGGAACGCTGCCGTTTCCATCGATGATCACCCTCAAAGGTTGCAATTTGGTCCGCCCGCCCCGGCCGCTGTATCCCCGTGCAGTCAGGCGTGGATCGTCTATCTTTACGGTAGTAGCCCCAACCATGATGGCATCAACTATATGCCTCTGGCCGTTGGCGTAGTTCCTTGCCTCATCGCTGGTGATCCATTTTGAGTCGCCGGTCCTGGTGGCTATCTTGCCGTCCATGCTCATGGCGAATTTGGCTGTGACGAAGGGTATGCCGGTGGTTATATATTTGAAGTAGCCCTCGTTTATCGTACGGGCCTTCTCCTCGTATTCCCCTATAAAAGTCTTAATGCCGGCCTCTTCCAACTGCTGCATGCCTTTCCCGTTGACGAGCGGATTGGGGTCACTGACAGCGATGTGGACTTCGGAAATGCCTGCGCTGATGATGGCATCCGTGCAGGGCGGGGTTTTTCCATGGTGGCAGCAGGGCTCCAGAGTTACATACATGGTGGCGCCCTTTGCCATATCACCCGCTTGATTGAGTGCCATGATCTCTGCGTGTTCGAGGCCCGGCTGCTGGGTATGCCCCAGGCCGACGACTATGCCGTCGCCAACTATCACGGCGCCGACCGCCGGATTGGGACTGGTATAGCCGAGCGCCAGTTCGGCCAGTGATAAGGAATACGCCATAAAGTCAATGGGTCGGCTCAGCATTTTTTACTCAAATTAATTCGTAATACAAAACGGGCGGATGAACGGGGTACGGTATAAATGCCAGACAATTAGCAACGGCTAACCGCCTGAATTTAAGTTCATTTTAACATCCCCTAACTTAATTTAGCAAAACTGGCCGCTCCCTAAATCGGAAGCGGCCAGCCTGAACGGACTACCCTGTAAGCGGTTAATCTATTTCGTAAACAAGTTGTACGTTGGACTGAAATTCCAGTTCACCCGGGCTTATGGAGGTCGGGGCCGCGCCTGCTGCCTCCGGTACAGCCAGTTTCATATAATTGGTCTGAGTGTACGGCAGGATGGGTGTGCTTTCGGTTATATACAAAAGCTTGCCCAGCTTAACACCCGACGTCTGCGCCATCTGCTTAGCACGGTCCATAGCGTCCTGGATAGCATTATCCCTGGCCACTTTCAGCAGGGGCGTGGGATCATCCACCATGAAATTTATACCGTTGACCCTGATCAGGTCGCCGCCCGCTTCGGCAGCGGCATCGATTATTGCTCCTGCTTTAGCAATTTCCCTGATCTTGGCAGTAACCATATTGGAAACCTGGTACCCGATAACTATATTTGTGCTCGTCTTATCATCCCAGCGGGTCAACTGTTGAATGCTGAACTGCGACGTCGTAATGTCCTTATCCGCAACGCCGCCGCTTTTCAGCACCTGCATCATGTTGTCCATGGCATCGGCAGCTGCCTTTTGGGCCTGGGCCACCGTGTTGGCCTGGGACTGTACACCTAATTGAAGAGCTACCACGTCGGGAACGCCGGTCGTTTTGCCCTCTCCGTTCACCCACAACCCCACGCTCTGCTGGCTGACGATTATACCGCCAGAGCTTGCCGCGGCAGGGGGTCCCTGGTATACAACCGCCGGCGCCGGCGCGCATCCGGCCGATGCCAGGCTGATCATCAGTAAAACTGCGCCCACCAAAATCGCACTATTTAATCTCATCTTTACCTCCTTGAAAATATTATTGCGTGCCACCCGCTTAAAAGCAATTATAAGTTTGTCTTTATTCACGCCTATTATAACGTCCTCCCGCAGGCTGAGGTTTAGCCTTATTAGCGGAAAGACCGCTTTATATCATATAATTATGCACATCAATTCAAGGACCGATTTTTGAGGTTACTTAAAGAATTCCTGATTACGCTGCTTGTAGCCGTAATCATTTTTATAGCTCTCCAGGTCTCGATAAAAAGCTTTGAGGTTTTCAACGTCTCCATGCAACCCACGTTCTACGAGGGAGACCTGATTATCGTTAATAAGCTTATCTACCATTTTGAGAGTCCCAAGCGCGGCGACGTTATAGTGTTGTATGCTCCCGGCAGCACAGCCAGGCCTATATTCGATTTGTTTTTTACCCAGCACACAACCCAGTTCATAAAGCGCCTGATAGCACTGCCGGGCGACACCGTGGAAGTCATGAACCAGCAGGTTTACGTCAACGGCAACGCGCTGACCGAGCCGTATATAAAGGAGCCGCCGAATTATTACTTCCCGGCGCAGGTTATACCCCCCGGCCAATACTTTGTACTGGGAGATAATCGTAATAACAGCAACGATTCACATACCGGCTGGACGGTGCCCCGTGATGATATCATCGGCAAGGTATGGTTCCGATACTGGACAGCGGAATACCCCGATATACGCTTTGTGATGATACCGGTCTTCGGTGTGATCGTCGCTATACTGCTAATCCTGGTGATCCTGGATGCCGTCAAAGGCAACAGGGATTAGAATAGAATGGAGTGGGGATTAGAGGCGTGGACGATAAAAATATACTGAAAATATTCAAAGACTCGGGGGTCTTGGTGGAAGGCCACTTCCTCCTGACTTCCGGGCTGCACTCTCCCGTTTACTGGGAGAAATTCAAGGTACTGCAATATCCTGAATATACTTCGCAACTCTGCGGCCTGATAGCAAAACATTATAAGAAGGAGCGTATCGAGGTAGTGGCCGGCCCCACGCTGGGAGGCGTGATACTGGCCTTCGAAACTGCCCGGCAGCTTAAAGTACGATGTGCTTTTGCTGAGAAAGAAGGCACAACCCGGGTCTTTCGCCGCGGGCTTGCCATCGAAAAAGGCCAAAGGGTGCTGGTGGTGGACGATATCCTCACAACGGGCGGTTCGGTTATCGAGGTGATCAATGCAGTCAAAGCCTCCGGCGGGTTCATCGTCGGGATCGGGATTTTAGTCGACCGCTCCGATCAAAAAATAGACCTCGGATTCCCGCTGTTCAGCTGCTTGAAATCCGTGACTCAGACCTATAAGCCGGCGGAGTGCCCGCTTTGTACAAGCGGCCTACCCCTGGTAAGGCTGGGCGGCTAAACCGGCCGGTCCCTAGTCATTGATCCGGATAGATACATTGAAATCGGGGTCGGTATCGTTCGAAACGGTAGCCGAGAATTTTATGATATCACCCGGTTCAATTTCAGTTTTGGTAGTGTCCAGGGCCGCCAGTATCTCGCTTTGGGGGTTCCCCGCCACTGAAGTCATGACAGGCACCTGGATATCTTTAACCAGCACGGACAGGTCGCCTGAATTTTTTATTTCGCCCCTGATGTAAGTCTTTGTCCCATTGGGAGGTTGTTGCACAACGGACAGCGAGCTATTCACTACCACGACCTGGGTCCTACCCACGCTGATGCCGACTCCGAAGGCCTTTTGTTCTGAAATCGCTTCATTGCGATTTTGGTCAACCGACTTTACCTTGAAATAGTAGATGGTCTTGGTCTTAAGACTGGTCAGGTCAATAGTATGCTGCGTAACCAGCGCTTCCTTTTCCGGGGTCGTCGACGGATATTCCCCCTTCGGGTTGTACAACACCTGGCTGGTGGAGGGCTTGCTCGTATCCCAGGTTACCTCCACCGAATTATAGGAAGTGTTATCTACGGACACATTGCTTATCAGAAGAGGCGAAGTGTCGTTGACATTTATCTGGCCGGGCGCGGTCGGCTGTGAAGAATTATCGACCGGGAGAATGGGCGGAGCCGGCTTTCCCTGTAATTGGGTCATTAAAAAGATACCCCCCACCACGACAATGATAACCAGGACTATACCCAGAAAAGGAGCGAGCAAAGAGGGCTTTTTTTTGCTTTCCCTGCCTTCGGGCTCTTTCCCATCCCGGTCTTGCTGAGCGCCCTCCTGAAAAGGCCAGTTCAAAGTATGGCTGCAATTTTTACACTCGGGGTCGCCCGCTTCAATGGTAGAGCCGCAGTCCGGGCAGTGATATTCGAAAGGCGCTCCGCAGTTCCTGCAGGTCTCATCGCCCATCCTGTTCTTGACTCCGCATTTATAACACGGAAAAAATTTCATCATGGCTATTTTCCTCTAGAGATAATCAGAAGTATTTTAATGACAATCGGACGTCAATTCAATCTTTTGTATCCGGGCCTGAGGATGCGCAGGTTTTTAGATACGAATCGGCATCCCGGAAAATTGACACTCCGGCTGCCTAAAAGCTAAAATATCGGTCGCGCCGAGGTAGCTCAGTCGGTAGAGCAGTAGACTGAAAATCTACGTGTCCCCAGTTCGATTCTGGGCCTCGGCACCATTTGTTTGCCCGCAGGCCGAAGTGGCGGAATGGTAGACGCGGCAGTCTCAAAAACTGTTGAGGGGCAACTCTCGTGTCGGTTCGAGTCCGACCTTCGGCACCAGGATCGATTACCGCATTATTATTTACCACGTCATTGCGAGGCCCGCAGTGCCATTCCACAATACACGTCATTGCGAGGAGCCCGCAGGCGACGTGGCAATCCTTCGATTCGAAGACTGAAACCTGCGTACAAAGGATTGCTTCGCTGCGCTCGCAATGACGTACCGAGGGGGTAGTAAATACGTCATTGCGAGGAGCCCGCAGGCGACGTGGCAATCCTTCGATTCGAAGACTGAAACCTCCGTACAAAGGATTGCTTCGCTCCGCTCGCAATGACGTACCGAGGGGGTAGTAAATACGTCATTGCAGGGAGCCCGCAGGCGACGTGGCAATCCTTCGATTCGAAGATTGAAACCTCCGTACAAAGGATTGCTTCGCTGCGCTCGCAATGACGTACCGAGGGAGTAGTAAATACGTCATTGCGAGGAGCCCTCAGGCGACGTGGCAATCCTTTTATTCGAAGATTGAAACCTGCGTACAAAGGATTGCTTCGCTTCGCTCGCAATGACGTACCGAGGGTGTAGTAACTACGTCATTGCGAGGAGCCCGCAGGCGACGTGGCAATCCTTTTATTCGAAGACTGAAACCTCCGTACAAAGGATTGCTTCGCTTCGCTCGCAATGACGGGTTTTTAGAATTGGAATAAAAAAAGGCCGCTGTTCACCGACAGCGGCCTTTTATAGTCCCCGGAAGAAGATCTCAGATGCCCAGTTGTATGCCGACGTAGATGATAAGGGCGATGAGCAATAAAACGTCGAGCAGCATTCCTCCGAAGAGGAACCTTAACCTTTCGTCCTTATTGATGATTTGCGTAATCTTATTCTGTACCATCATCCGGCTCCTTTCATTATACTTATAAAACGGCGGCACACTGGAAATAGTTTAGGTCGTATGCAATTTTCTTAGAAAGTTGGATTGACCGCCGCAAAAACTATATGATAACCTTAAAACCGCACTGCCGAGTTGTGTAGTGGTAGCACGATGGACTTTGGATCCATTTGCCCAGGTTCGAATCCTGGCTCGGCAGCCAACTCCTGATAGATGTCCGGCCCGGTTCAGAACCTGCATTTACTCAATAATCCTTTATATTCTATCCACCTTCAGCATACAGGGCGCCGCATAAAAAAGGTGCAAAATTCCCCCGTAAAATATTGAAGTTTTGTGACATTTCGGAGGAGGGTCCTTTAGAGTAGTTTTATCTTATCTTCCGCCCTTACCTCACCACTGTGTACGACCCGTGCAAAGACCCCTTCTCTGGGCATGATGCATTTGCCGGCTTTCTTAAATATGGCGCATCCCACGTGGCATTGCTTGCCTATCTGGGTTATCTCCAGTATGGCCTTTTTCCCGACCTGCAGCCGGGTCCCGATGGGCAGCGAGACCAGGTCGATGCCGCTGGTGGTCAGGTTCTCGGCGAAATCACCGGGCTTGAAATCGTAGCCTTCGTCGTTCATCTTGCGGATGCTCTCCAGCGCCAGCAGGCTTACCTCCCTTTTCTCTTCCCCGCCCGCATGGGCATCGCTGACCAGGCCGAATTTCTCCTGCAAGAGTCCGCACTCCAGGGACTGCTTGGAAGTCCCTTTTTCATCGCTCCTGTTGACCGCTATTATAATAGGCATTTTGAAACCGGTTACTTTATGCTGAAAGGGCCGGAACCCGGCTGCGAGTCTTTCATGGTGAAAGCGGAGGTCGCAGTCTCGAAACTCAGGCCTATTTCAAGGGGGTAATTCATGGCCACGTTGCAGGCCCGTTTGGCCGCCTGCACCACTACCGGGTTAAATGCGGCAATCTCCCGAGCCATCTTCATCACCTCTTCCATCAACCTGTCTTTGGAGGAATAGGCATGCTGGATGAGGCCGATCCTCAGTGCCTCGGCGGCGTCGATGCGGCGGGCGGTATAGATCATTTCCTTGGCCATGCCGATGCCCACTGCCCTGGGCAGACGCTGGCATCCTCCCAGATCCGGGATTATGCCGAGCTGTACTTCCGGCAACGAGAATAGGGCGGTGGCCACGGCCAGCCTGACATCGCAGGCCAGCGCTAATTCGAGTCCTCCTCCCAGGCAATAGCCGTTGATGGCGGCGATGACCGGCACCGCCAGCCTCTCATACATAGAAAATACGTCGCGCAGTTTGCGTATGCCGTCGCAATAGTCACGTATATCGGGGCCGGCAATGAAATTCTCCCCCGCCGTTATCTTTTTCAAATCGATGCCGGAGCAAAACGATTTATCACCCGCGCCTGTGATGACGGCCACCCTGACATCGGGGTCGCAATCGATATGTTCGGCCGCCCGCTTCAACTCGTCGTTCATGGCCTTATACCAGGCATTCAGCGATTTGGGTCTGTTCAGCGTGATGGTCGCAATATGGTCTTTGACTTCATAGATCAGGTCGTTATATTCCGGCATGGTCTTCTCCTGAAACAAGTATTAGTTGTTTAAATTAGTAATTAACTTTGTCTATGCCTTTCAGCCCCAGCAATGCCCGGGCTTCATCGGGCGTGGCGGGTTCGATGCTCATTTCCCGCATAATGCGTATGATCTTCTCGACCTGCTCGCCGCTGCTCTTGGCCAGCACGCCTTTACTCAGATACAGGTTATCCTCCAGGCCGACCCTGACGTTCCCGCCCATGGCGAGGGCCACGGAACAGAGGGGCATCTGCATCTTGCCGGCGCCCATCCCTGACCACGTGAAATGACTGACGCCCAATGATTCGCGTGCTGCATTATTCAGGCTTACCAGGCTATTGACCGTTGCAGGTACGCCGCCCAGGACACCCGTAAGGAACTGGAGATGAACGGGAGGCTTGAGGTGGCCGCGTTGGATCAAAAAGGCCGCGTTGTTTACCATGCCGAGATCGTATATCTCTAACTCCGGCTTGGTCTCATTGGCTGCGAATATATGCAGGAACTCCCGCAGTGTTTTGAATGTGTTAGGGAAGATATAGTCCTCGGTAGCCAGCATGGCCAGTTTTTCCCAGGGATATATCCAGCTTTCAATCTTCTCCGCAACGGGAAAAGCCGAAAAATTCATGGAGCCGAAGCTGATTGAACCCAGTTCCGGCTTGAAAGTGTTTATTGGCGCCGCCCTCTGTTCGACGCTGATCCCCAGGCCGCCGCTGGTGGACAATGATATCACCACGTTGGTCCTGTCCTTGATCCCGGTCAGCACTTCCCTGAAAAGGTCTATATCGGGCAGAGGCATCCCGTTCTCCGGGTTCCTCACGTGCACCTGGATGATGGCTGCGCCTGCCTCGGCCGCCCTTACGCCATCCTCAATGATCTGTTTTTGAGTGATGGGCAAATAGGGCGACATGCTGGGATAGTGGGCCGATCCCGTAAGAGCGGCAGTAACGATGACTTTTTCTTGCGGCATCACAAAACCTCCCTATCAGTATTGGACCTTATATGTAGCTTAAATGAGGGTTGCCAGGGACACGCCAAAACAAGGGAATAACTCGTAAAATGTTAGTTTATGGCTTCTCAAAAGTCAATTGACTGTTTGTATTCGCAGCATACAAGTGTTAGTATTTACACTTCGTGAGCCGGTTGAGGTAGCGTATACTGAACCCGGCTTTATTTATTTGTACCCGAATACGGTATAAAAGCGGGAAATTATCATCGTGAAAATCGATCTGCACGTACATACCACAGAGTTCTCTCCGGACAGTACCATGAGCCCGGAGAAGGCCATCCAGACCGCCATTGAGCTGGGACTGGACGGCATATGCTTCACCGAGCACGATAGGGCCTGGACGAAGGACGCCATTGTAAGACTGGGAGAAAAATATAGTTTTCGCTTGTTCAGGGGTGTCGAATACATGATGAAAGAGGGTGGGGAGATACTGGCTTTCGGCGTCAACCGCACCTTCCCCTCGCTTATCGATATCGTAACTTTGCGCAGGGTCTGCCTGGAGGCCGGCGGCTTTATGATCGCGGCCCATCCTTTCAGGGGCTTTCCCTCCAACACCGTAAAAGATTTCAACGCCGCCGCCGAGTTGGTATTGAAGAGGCCGGTATTCGATAAGGTCGATGCCCTCGAAGGCTTCAACGGCCGCAATATCGAGACCAATAACGACTTCGCATGCAAGCTGGCGCAGAGGCTGGGCTTGCCGATCTCGGGAGGCAGCGATGCACACGGCGAATACGAGCTCGGGAAATGTGTTACCATATTTGAGAAAGATATCCGCAGTGAAGCTGAATTCATCGCAGAGTTGAAAGCGGGGAGATTTACCGGTTCGGTAAATAGCGTCAGACCATGATAATTGCAGGGGTTACCGGGACCATCGGCACGGGAAAGAGCACCGTGTCACGCATGTTCGCCGACCTGGGCGCCTTCGTTATCGATGCCGACCAACTTGCACACGAAGTTGTTCAGCCCGGCAAAGCAGCGTGGCAGGGCATAGTCGATTATTTCGGCCGGGATATCCTCAATAATGACCAAACTCTCAACCGGCAAAAGCTGGCCGACATAGTTTTCTCCACCCCCGACAAGCTTCACAAGCTGGACTCGATCGTGCATCCCGAAGTGCTTAAAGAAACCCAGCGGTTGATCGAGGAAAGAAAGGTCAGTGACCCTGATGGCCTGGTTATAGAGGATATACCCTTGCTGCTGGAGGTTGGACCCGAAGTGGCGCACCTTATGGTGGAAAAGATAATTGTAGTTTACGCCTCCGAGGAAACTCAGATTAAGAGGCTTATTGCCCGTGGCTTATCTGAAGAAGACGTCCGCAGCCGCATAAAATCGCAGGTTGCCGTAAGAGAGAAAATGAAATATGCCGACTTCACCGTCAATAACGACGGCAGCCTGGAAGAGACCAGGCAACAGGTGAAGGCGATTTACGATAAGTTGATTGGGCATTGACGTTTTTGCCCCCATCCACACTCAATGTTATAATATCTCGTTTCTTTCCGGCCTGGGCTGATTGCATCGGCCTTGAGTGTGTTATTCCTCGGTAGCTCAACGGTAGAGCGGGCGGCTGTTAACCGCTAGGTCGTAGGTTCGAATCCTACCCGAGGAGCCAATTTTCTCACACATATTTGCATCGAACTTTAATAGCATTTCAACCGTAGCCTATCACAATGTTATTCAATATTATTTATATAAGGCTATTGCACTGGTCAGACTAATGAGATAGAATTGCGGACAAGTAAGGGGAGGTTGGGGACATGCAACAAACTTTCCAATATTTCCGAATAATTCTCAAAATCATGTTGATCAATCCGAAGAAAGTGGCTATATATGAATATACCGCAAGCTTTATTGGATGAAATACGAAACGGTAATGCAGTGCTTTTCCTCGGAGCAGGCGCAAGTATTGGATCAAAGAACAATAAAGGTGGAACTCTTCCAAGTTCAAAGGATTTAACTAAACTCATCTCTAATAAATTCTTAGGCAGCAATTATGTAGATTATTCACTATCGGCCATAGCAGAATTGGCAATATCCGAGAGTAGTTTATTTGAAGTTCAAGAATTCATTAAAAACATTTACTACGATTTTCAGCCCGCAAATTTTCATGGTCTTATCCCAACTTTCAGATGGCACGGAATAGCTACAACAAACTTTGATCTTATAATTGAGCGTACCTACGAAAAAGCAGAACATAAACTGCAAACTGTAGTTCCATTTATAAAGAATCAGGACCGTATTGACCAGTTGCTTACCTTGAAAACCAGCATCGCTCTAATTAAACTTCATGGCTGCATAACATATATCAACGATCCTAATGTTCAACTTATTTTGCATGCTGATCAATATATCACTCATCGAAACGGAAGACAGCGCCTATTTAACATGGTTACAGATTGGGGGTATGAACATCCTATCATCTTTGTGGGTCATAGCTTGTCTGATCCTGATATCAGAGAAATGCTCTTGGAACTTGGAAATCAGAACACACGTCCCAGATATTATACTGTTTCACCAACTCTGACAGACGCAGAACAACGAATGTGGGAGCAGAAAAGGATATCATCCTTACTTGGCACATTCGAAGATTTCTTAAAAAGTATTAACAGCGGTATCCCCTCGTCATTTAGACCAGTTACAATTCTTAGCGCTACAGCAGAATTACCAATTTCCAAACACTTAGTAGTACCTATCAATTCTCTTAGCGAAAGTTGTTTAAGCTTCCTTGATAACGATGTCGACTATGTAACCAATAATATGCAAACTCCAACAATTGATCCACGCTTATTCTATAAAGGTTTTAGTGGAGGGTGGTCTGCCATTGATCAGAATTTAGACGTTCGACGTGGCATAGTTGATACGATATTATCTGATGTTATATTGTCCGAGAATTCATCTAGCAAATTCTCGTGTGGTTTATATTTATTGAAAGGTCATGCTGGTTCAGGAAAATCAGTGCTACTAAGACGTATTGCTTTTGAAGCCGCAACATCATTTGGTAAGCTCTGTTTATTCAAAAAGCAACTAGGCCACCTCAGATTTGAGCCTATTGCGGAACTAGCTCAGGCAACAAAAGAGCATATTTTCCTTTTCGTAGACAAAATATCCGAGAATGTATCAGAAATTCAAAATATAATAACCAGATGCCGTACAAATAAATTGTCTCTCACTATAATTGCTACGGAGCGGCCAAATGAATGGAATATTTCGTGCACCGATCTTGATCTGTTTGTATCAGACGAATATGAAGTAGGAAATTTGACTCCGCAAGAAATTGATAAATTATTAGAACTTTTAGATAGACATCATTCTTTGGGGACATTACAAAAAATGGCATTAGCCGAAAGACGTCGAGCTTTTTTACAAGTAGCACAACGCCAATTACTTGTAGCTTTACATGAGGCTACAATGGGGAAGCCTTTTGAGGACATAATTGCCGACGAATACGAAGGAATAAGGCCAGATAAAGCGCAGTCAATTTACCTGGCCATTTGTATACTCAATCAATTTGATGTCCCCGTCCGATCTGGTGTAATTTCTCGAGTTTTTGGTATCCGTTTCACTGATTTTATGTCTGAGCTATTCCAACCTCTTGAACAGGTTGTAAATTTCGAGTATGACTCGCATTGCCGTGACAATGTATATATGAGCAGGCACCCGCGAATAGCACAAATTATTTTCGATCGGATACTCTCAGTTCCGGTGCAAAGATTAGATAAATGTATTCAGCTACTAAATTGCCTGAATATCGACTACTATACGGATCGTGTTGCTTATCGCAAACTAATCCGAGCAAAACCGTTATTGGATTTCTTTGCTGAACACGAAATGATTGAAGCCATCTATGAGGCAGCCGATAGAATAGCTCATGATGACCACTATCTATACCATCAACGAGCAATATATGAAATAAACCGCCCTAATGGTAATCTACGAAAGGCAGCAGATTATTTAAAAACAGCCAACAGTCTGGCTCCTAATGATCGTACTATTTTACATTCTATGGCCGAGTTGGAATTAAAGATGGCTGAGAAGACAATATTCGTAATCGAGCAAGAAGCACATCTTCGTGAAGCAAAAAAACTGATAAATCGATTAATACAAACTAAAGATCCCGAACCTTATCCCTTCCACACGTTAGTTAAAATATGTCTTACAAAACTGAAAATGATCCTCGTAACAAAAGAAGAAACTGGTAGTATTGCATTTAACGATGCAATAGTTAGTATTGAGACAGCATTGCAAGAAGGCTTACAAAGATTCCCAGGGGATCCTTATTTGTTGGATGCAGAATCTGAATACAGTAAACTGATTACAGATGAGAGTCGTTCGATTGATGCACTATCAAAGGCATTTAAGTCAAACCCTCACAACTCTTATATTGCCGTCAGATTGGCGAAATCTCTTATTGATTTGGATAGAAAGAATGAAGCTATTGATGTATATAAAATAGGAATTAAATCAGATCCTGACAATAAGAATCTAAATTATCAATATGCTCGGCTCTTAATCGACCAACCCGATAGTGATAACCAAGAGTTAGAATATTTATTACGAAGATCCTTTACTGAAGGTGATCGGAACTACGATGCACAATTTTGGTATGCACGCCAGTTATACATTAATAGTAAATACTCGGATAGCCGGGAACGTTTTAACAAATTGCGTAATTGTGCTATGGATCCTATAACTAAAAGAAGAGTAAGGGGAATAATTATTTCCAATAATATTCCTGTTTCCTATAGAGGACGAATTACCAAGCTAGAATCTTCCTATTGCTACATAACTCGCGATGAAATCGGTGATTCTATATATGTCGATAGAAAGCACTTAACAAAAGAGATGCAAGATAAGCTTAGTTATAACATGCGGGTAAAATTTACATTGGGCTTTACGTTTTATGGCGCAGCAGCCGCTAAAATCGAATCGGAATGACTTAATTGTATGATTATCTGCAAAAAGGTTAAAGCTTATCACTATATATCTGGCAGTAAATAAATAAGGGCCGTAATGCGTTGCATTACGGCCCTTTTGTTTACTTAATTAACGGTTTTTATTTGGGCGGGAACATGGACTCGACGACGAGTTCGGCGATATCCTTGGCGACCAGCGTTTCCTCGGCGCCCTTGGCCTTGATGGCGTCAGTGAACATCTGAACGCAGTAAGGGCAAGCCGTGGCTACAGTATCAGCGCCGACGTCCAGCACCTGCTGGATGCGGGCCTCGCTGATGCGAGTGCCAAGCCTCTCCTCCATCCAGAAGCGGCCGCCACCGCCACCGCAGCAGAATCCGCTGTTCCTGGAGCGCTCCATCTCAAGAAGCGGCAGCTTGTTGATGGTCCGCAGGACATTCCTCTGTGGATCGTAGATATCGTTATGCCTGCCGAGATAACAGGAATCGTGATATGTGATCCTGTTCTCTTTCATCACGGCCGGCTTGATCTTGCCTTCGTTGATCAGGTTAGAGATAAAGGTGCTGTGATGGATAACCTCAAAATCACCGCCAAACTGGGGGAATTCGTTCTTGATGGTGTTGAAGCAGTGAGGGCAGATGGTGATGATCTTCCTGATATTATAGCCCTTGAACTGCTCGACGCTTTGTGCGGCCAGAGTCTGGAAAAGGTATTCGTTGCCGAGCCGCCTGGCCGGCTCACCGCAGCACATTTCCTGTGCACCCATGATACCGAAATTGACACCGGCCTCTTTGAGAATTTTAACGGTGGCAATAGCGATCTTGGTGCTGCGCTCTTCCAGAGATGCTGCGCACCCTGCGAAGAATAGGTATTCGACATTAGGTTCCTCGGAGAGTTGCTTGATATCCAGGCCGGTGGTCCAATCCGTCCTGGTCAGCGTGGTGCCTTTGCAGCTATGTCCCCTGGCCTCCATGCACTTGAGAACGGATTCGCCGGTCTCCGGTATCTGGGCCAGGTCGAGGACGAGGTGACGCCTCATATCGACTATCTTGTCGATGTGCTCGATGAACACGGGGCAGACATCCTGGCAGGCACGGCAGGTGGTGCAAGACCAGATCTCATCCTCAAGTATGACCTGGCCGACCATTGTTTTTTCCTCGACGGCAGGCACAGTTGCCGCGCCGGGGCCCGCCGCTGCAGCAACCTTCCTGGCGGCCAACAACGATGGGGCCTGTTCCAGCCAGTGTGTCTTCAAGTCCTGTATGACCTTGCGGGGCGAAAGCGGCTTTTGGGTAAGGTAGGCGGGACAGCGGTCCTGGCAGCGCCCGCAATTGGTGCAGGCATCGAGATCGAACAACTGCTTCCAGGTGAAGTCCTGTATCCTGCCCACACCGTAGGTCTCGGCATTTTCCAGGTCCACCAGGCTGAGAGCGCCCTTGGGCCTTGAAGTCTTGAAGAGCACGTTGACCGGTGAAATGAGGATATGGGTCAGCTTTTCCCATGAGAGGATGATGTATAAAACCGTGCCAACTGTGAAAATCACGTGGAAATACCAAAGGACCTGGTACCATAGCAACCTGGTGGCATCGGGCAGATTGGCGAACATGCCGGCGATCCAGAAGCCGACGAACCTGGCCTGACCCCATTCGGGGTGGACGAAGTATTCTGGCTGGGTGAGGCCGATGTTATCCGGCACCGCGGCGATCATGCGGAAGCCCTGCAGGAAGAAACCGGTGACTACCACGATTAAAATCAGCGCAAGGGCAACTCCATCGTCGAACACGGTGTTGAGCCTCTTAGGCCTCTGGATATAGCGCCTGACAAATGCCAGGACCAGTCCGACCAGCACCATTACTCCGCCGATGTTCCAGAGCCCGCCGAGGTAGATATAGACCGGGCCGTGGATGAACGAAGCGTTGAAAGGCTGAAATACGTAGTGGTTCAAAAAGTCGAGGCCCGCCCCGATAAAGAGAAGCGAACAACCAATAAAGATCAGGAAATGCATTATTCCCGGGTAAATGTCCCTGAAAAAGCGCTTATGGAATACGGCGTCCACTATGGTTATCCTGATGAATTCGCCTACCCGTTTGACGGGATTGTCAAACCGGTTGTCCGGCTTGCCGAGCATCCACATCTTGTAGCGTTTAGAGACCACATACCCGATGAGCAGTACAGCGATTACGGCTGCTGAATAGAGAGAGATTTGAACGAAAAAGGGAATGTTCCAGAATATTTCGCGAGATGCGTCCATGTTTCTCCTTTCGCGGTTATTTGGCTCAAAACCGACCTATTATATCATTTTTCAGGTGCGGTTCCATCCGCCTTTTCACGTACGCCTAAACACGTCATTGCGAGCTACTGCATAGGGATTGACAAATGTAGGGACGGGTCTTTAGACCCGTCCGGAATGCGGTTATAGGCTTCAGGTCTTCGAACAAAGGATTGCCACGTCGCCTGCGGGCTCCTCGCAATGACGTGGTTATTAGGTCAGGTCGATGTGCCGGCCGGCCGCCCTGAAAAGCTTTTCGATAGAGGCCTTGGGAACGTCCGCGGACCCCAGCGGTATTTCACGGTCGTCTCCAAAATGGTGATAGTCGGTCCCCCCGGTGGTGAGGAGATCATATTTTTGCGCAAGCTTGACCATTTTTTCAATAACATGCCTGGGATATTGAGCGTAGTACGCTTCAAAACCTACCAGGCCGGCCGCCTTCAATTCCACGATCATATCCTCCAGGTTCTCTATATCGGCCGGATGGGCCAGGACGGTCACCCCGCGCGCCTTTTTAATGATCTTAATAGCGTCGACCGGCTTGATTTTCTCTCGCTCCACGTAGGCCGGACCGTTGCGCCCGATATACTTGTCAAAAGCTTCGTGCTCGGTGCTGACATAACCCTTTTCGAGCATGGCCTGCGCTATATGCGGCCGGCAGACCGATTCTCCCCTGGCCAGCTCCTGTATCCGCTGCCATTCCACCGGCTTACCCAGCTTGCGCAGCTTTTCGATCATTTTCTGGGCCCGGCCGACCCTCGACTCCCTGATCTTCTCCAGCGCTGCGGCCAAGTCAATGTCCTTGTAGTCCAGGAAATAGCCCAGGACATGCAGTTCGCCCGTCGCCAGGTCGGTATTTATCTCAACCCCCGGAATAACATAGATATGAGGGAAGCTGCGTGCAGTATCGAGCGCCTCATCGATCCCGCCTATGCTGTCATGGTCGGTAACGGCCATGACCTCCAGCCTGTTCTCGACGGCCATTTTAACCAGCTCGGCCGGGGTTAGCCTGCCGTCCGAAGCCGTTGTGTGCAAATGCAGGTCGTACTTCAATTCTAAGTCTCCTCTCTCCGGATACGCTCAATGCTTTTAGCCTTGCCGGACTTGTCATCGATATCCAGCATAATAGCGTCAAAGCCGGAGCGTCCCTTGCCTACCGATAACCTGTGCGGCAGCCCCACCAGGAAGCTGGTCAGGACGTTATCTACGTCGTCGCCGATAATGGAGTCCATAGGGCCTACCATGCCTATGTCGGTCACGTAAGCGGTGCCATTGGGCAGGATGTGGCAGTCGGTAGTGCCGATATGTGTGTGCGTGCCGTAAACTGCGCTTACCCGCCCGTCCAGGTATCTCCCCAGGGCAACCTTTTCCGAAGTCGCCTCGGCGTGGAAATCGATAACTATTATTTTGGGTAATGGGTCGAGCGTGGAGAGAAGGCAGTCCATGGTGCGGAAGGGGCAGTCATACTGTCCGACGAAGACCCGCCCGATAAGATTCACAACCAGGACATTGTTGGCTATTTTATAGCCGCAGCCGGGTGCGCCGGGGGGAAAGTTGAGCGGCCTGATGACGGGCAGCTCACCATCCAGGTGATTCATGATGTCACGCTGCGCCCATACATGGTTGCCCGTTGTGATTACATCTACACCGGCCTCCATCAGGTCGCGGGCGGTGTTGACAGTTATCCCGATTCCGTGGGCCGAGTTTTCACCGTTGGCTATTACCAGCTTCGTCCCATATTCATGAATCAAGCCTGGGAGAAACTGCTTGACTGCATCCCTTCCAGGCTTGCCGATAATATCGCCGATCGCCAGGATTTTCAAAGGCGCCTACCTCAAGTCTTTATTTTGCGTAGTCGACCGCCCTCACCTCTCGCATAACTGTGACTTTTATCTGGCCCGGATACTCCAGGCTCTCTTCGATTTTCTTGACTATATCGCGTGCCAGGCGCATGGCCGACAGGTCGTCCACCTGGTCCGGTTTTACGATAATGCGTACTTCGCGGCCCGCCTGAATGGCAAAGGCCTTTTCAACACCGGGAAAGCTGCTGGCGACATTTTCCAGCGCTTCGATCCTCTTAATATACTGGTCGAGGGATTCGCGCCTGGCGCCCAGCCTTGACCCGCTTATCTGGTCGGCGGTCGCCAGGACAAAGCCTAGAGTACTTGTGGTAGTGGCCTCGCCATGATGCTCGGATATGGCCTGGACCACTTCAGCAGATTTATCCCATTGCTTGACCAGGTTGGCGCCGATCAAGGCATGCGGACCTTCAACCTCATGGTCGACCGCTTTGCCGATATCATGCAGTAAAGCCGCCCTCTTGGCCAGCACCACATTGGCGCCGATCTCAGCGGCCAGCATGCCGGCGATATGTGCAACTTCCAGGCTATGGGTCAGGACGTTCTGTCCGTAGCTCGTCCTGTATTTGAGGCGTCCCAGCAGTCGCATGAGTTCGGGGTGCAGTCCCTGCACTCCAGCTTTCCTGGTGGCCTGCTCGCCCTCGATCTTTATGGTCGATTCCACTTCGGATTTGGCTTTTTCCACCACTTCCTCGATGCGGGCGGGATGTATCCTGCCGTCGAGGATAAGGTTGGTGAGTGCTACCCGGGCAACCTCTCTGCGTATGGGGTCGAAGCTCGAAATGGTCACCGACTCCGGGGTGTCATCGATTATCAGGTCGACGCCCGTGGCCTGCTCCATGGCGCGTATATTGCGTCCTTCACGGCCGATCAGGCGCCCTTTCATATCGTCATTGGGCAGGGACACTACCGAAACAGTTGTTTCGGAGACAACATCGGTGGCGCATCTCTGTATGGTGGTTGCCAGTATATCCCGGGCCTTGCCGTCTATTTCGTCTTTAATGCGGACTTCCCATTCACGCACCTTGCGTGAAGCGTCTTCCTTGATTTCATCCTCCACCGCATTAAGAAGTAACTGTTTGGCTTCGTCGCTGGACATGCCCGAAATAGCTTCCAGACGTTGAAGTTGCTTGCCTTTTACCTCTTCGATCTCAGCTTTGAGGGTCTCTATCTCTTTCTCGCGACCCATCAAACTGCGCTCCCGTCTTTCGAGGGCCTCCAGCTTTCTCTCTAACCGCTCCTCACGCTGACTGGAACGCCTTTCCAGCCTTTGCAGCTCATATCTCCGCTCCCTGCTTTCCGCTTCCGCAGCCGCCCTGAGTTTGACGGCTTCTTCTTTGGCATCGAGCACCATCTGCTCGTACTTGGTCTGAGCGCTCTCTAGTAGTTTCTTCGCCTCATTCTGTGCGAGCCGTATTTGCTGGTTGGCCAACAGCTGCCGGGTGAAGTACCCGACAAGAAGAAACAAAACGGCCACGAGGCCGACAATTAGATAATATATCCAATCCATAATATAAATGCCTCTCTTTGTAAACAAACAAAGTTAATTTACACATAGTTAATAAACCTTAATTAAAATATTATACTCTTATTGGGATATACAGGACTAGTACCCAGGGCGAAAATTTATTTATTTTTCAGCCTTTTTTCCGGTAATCTCATGCCATAAACGTATAGTTACGTTGTTGACAACATCCGAGGCATAGCCGCGCCTGGCCAGATAGGCGGACAGCCTTTTAACGAACTCACGATATTCCAGCTGTTTGAGCAGCCTCGCCTTTTTCAGCCCGGCCTTGTAAGCGCTGTCCTGGTCTTCTATGCCCTTGGTGGCTTCATCGGCAATCTCGAAGTCGATCCCTTTTTGCAGGAGCTCCCTTTTGATCATAAAACGACTTTTAGGCCGGAACGCAGCACGGTCCCTGGTCCAGTTCTCGGCAAAAACCCGGTCGTCGATTAATTTTAATTTCTTTAACCCGGCTATGGTATCGGTAACCGACTCGGCCTGAAAGCGCTTCTTATACAGCAGGTGCTGCCTCAGTTCGGCCTCGCTCCTGGGACGGTACTCCAGATAGTTGAGCGCAGCCTCATGGCACATCTCAGCATCGTCCTCTTTAATGAGCTTATCGAGGGTGCGGCTTTCTATCTCCAAATATGAACGGAGGCCGGCCTTTTCAGCCAGCCTCCTGTTTACGCTTATAGTCGAACCGTCATCGAAAAGGACGTCGACAGCTCCCCTGTTTTTGCCCGCCTTCACCTCGATGATTTTCTTAAGCATCTGTCCCAATCATAGATATAGATAATGTTATTCGGCAGGCTCCTTGCCATCGCCCGCTGCATGACCGGACAGGAATACACTACGTATCTGTTTCTCCAGTTCAAGCGTTATTTCGGGATGCTGAGTCAGGAATTCGCGGGCCTTTTCCCTGCCCTGTCCCAGCTTGGTGCCGTTGAAATCGAAGAATGCGCCCGACTTTTTAATCACCCCGGAGCTCACGCCCAGGTCTATAACATCGCCCTCTTTGCTTATGCCGCAATTGAACATGATATCGAACTCGGCAACACGATAAGGAGGCGCCATCTTATTCTTGACAACCTTGGCCCGGACCCGGTTGCCTATGATTTCTGCGCCGTTTTTAATGGAATCCGCCTTCCTCAAATCGATCCTTACGGAGCTATAAAATTTAAGCGCCCTTCCACCCGGCGTGACCTCGGGGCTGCCGAAGATAACCCCCACCTTTTCACGCAACTGGTTGATAAAAACTACGGACGTGTTGGACTTGCTGATCTCACCGGTCAGTTTTCGCAGCGCCTGCGACATCAGCCTGGCCTGCAGGCCGACATGGGACTCGCCCATTTCGCCTTCGATCTCAGCCCGGGGTACCAGCGCGGCCACACTATCTATCACCACAACATCCAGGGCATGCGTCCTGACCATGCGCTCCGCAATATCGAGGGCCTCTTCACCGGTGCCCGGTTGGGCGCCCTTGAGCGTGTTAACATTCACACCACAGACCGCGGCATAGGCCGTATCGAGAGCATGTTCCGCATCGATATAGAGGACCAGGCCGCCCAGCTTTTGCGCCTGTGCAATTATATTCAGCGCCAGCGTGGTCTTTCCCGAAGCCTCAGCGCCGAATATTTCGGTAATCCGTCCACGCGGTATGCCTCCCACCCCCAGCGCCAGGTCCAGGCTCAAGGAGCCGGTGGGAATGACCTCCACCTTGACCTTGGCCAGCCTCTCGCCCAGAGACATTATCGATCCGATGCCATATTGCTTCTCAATTTGATTGATCGCCAAATCCAGTGCCCTTTCTTTTTCCAGTTTAACTTTTTCCGACTCCATTTCGCCTCCTAAAATGCGCCCTTTGATCCTGATTATGGTTATTTTAACACAATTGTACTAAAAATAAAATAGTCCCGCAAAAATATTTTTCAGGCATATAAAAAGGCGGGGCGCTCAAAAGGGCGCCCCGCCTGAATCACGTGTGTAGTAAGTCGTTACTTCGCCTCGGCCTGCTCCATCTCCTTCAAATGTGTATCCATCCCCTTTCCGAACAGCTTCAACCTTACCGGTTCCCCATTCCCATATTTCTTATAGACCCTGCAGGTCTGGCACATCGTAGTATCTTTGCCGCTGGACCCCATATCATCCAGTTTGCAGTAAGTCCCTTCAATTTCCCAGCAAGGAAGGAACTGGTACTGCGTTGCCGGGCACTCATTTTTTATAACATCCGGGCAGTTGCACAGGTCCCAGCAGGGTGACCTATCCGTCCAGAAGTTGGACTTCTTGTCGGTCTTGCCTACCGTTTGTACTCCGTCGGATACTTCTACAACTTTCGGCATTTAATTTACTCCTTTACCTTTTTACTGTTTGTTATGCAAACAATTTAACAATAACAGCAGGCGTTACCATCCGCAGTATTGCGCAAAGTGATTATGCGCAAAAGCGCAATAATAAATGAACCGGTCTAGGCAATATTACTTAGAGCCCATATAAAATAGCCCTGGAGTTAAATTTGACTGCGGCCGTCGCGATGAGCTAAATTTTTATTCGAGGTCAGTTTAATGCCTATTTATGAATATAAGTGCCCCAAGTGCGACTGCAAGTTCGAATTGATGCGTCCTCTATCAAAATGTGAGGAGCCGGCGGATTGCCCTAAATGTAAAAGCCCTTCCAAAAGGGCTATGTCACGTTTCGTATCCCGCTCAAAGTCCGATCTGAGCATGCTGAGCCACATGCCTTCCGGCGGCGGAGGCAGCTCCTGCGCCAGCTGCAGCTCCACTAACTGCTCCACCTGCGGCGGCGGTTAATCCGCAATATACCGCCGGACCGCCCTATATTGCCTTTGCGTTATGGGATATCTTTCTGCGCACAAGAAAAGCGGCAGTCCATATAACCACGGATAGTCCCATTATGGTCGCGACCATAAACAATGCCACATCATTAAAGAAACCCTCCGGGAACATCATGATCAGGTAGTCAGTGCTCGGATCCAGTATCCACAGGTTATTGGAGAAACTGACATAGTGGAAGAGGAGGAAGAGGCTGTCGAAATCTATAACCGCCCAGGTGATCAACACAGCCGTGAAGGCCGCCGTTATTATCGCGCCGATTTCCAGTCCCCGCAGGATCCGGTTTATCCCCATCTTAAAATAGATAACGATGCCCAATAAGAGGAAGAGTATCGCCGATACTATCTGCATGATATGAAACAAGCTGACGATTTTAAGCACGTCTTGCATGTGTGTCAACTCTTTTTCATTGTAGAGCGGCCGCCTTCCGTCCTTGGTGTCCACCGTTAACTGCAGGGTGGGGCCTTTCCCGCTCAAATAGTCCGCCATTTGCCGGGCAACATCCGTCAATTCAGTCCTGGGTATCCCCGTGACACCGCTGATCTGATACTTGTCGAACCCGTACTCATAGAGACCAGCGGACCCCGTATAAACATTAGCGGAGGTGGAAATTATCAGGAACGGGATGGTGAGTATCCAGATAAGAAAGGCGACCAGCAAGATATATTTCATTATTCTATCCTCATGTTGCGACCCGAGACTGCATTTTGGGGTCTATATTTACGTGAGCGCGCAAAATTTCTTGTGTTATAATTCTAACCGTTCCACAGGTGTAAAGTATGTTTACCCATCTCCACGTTCATACCGAGTACAGTTTGCTTGACGGGTATTGCAGGGTTGTCCCTTTAATCCACAAAGCCAAAGACCTGGGCATGCACAGCCTGGCTATTACAGATCACGGCAACATGTACGGCGTCATAGATTTTTACAAGTGTGCCAGGGAATGCGGCATAAAGCCTATTATAGGATGCGAAATCTACGTGGCGGGCGGAGATTACAGGACTAAAGACCCTTCCAACAAGGCCAATTCGCATCTAACCCTCCTTGCCATGAATAATACAGGCTACAGCAACCTTATTCAATTGGTCACGCTGGCCAACACCGAAGGGTTCTACTATAAGCCCAGGATAGATAAAGAGCTGCTGTGCAAATATAAGGACGGCCTGATCCTGCTTTCAGGCTGTGCGCAGGGCGAACTAGGACGCTTGATCCTGCAGAACCGGCAGGATATTCTGCAGGAAACCGCAAGCTGGTATAAGGACAATTTCCAGCATTTCTATATCGAGATACAGAAACACCCTATCCCGGATATTGTAATTATCAACGCCCAGCTAATTGAGCTGGCAGGCAAGCTGGATATCCCCCTGGTGGCAACCAACGACGTACATTATGTTAATAAGGAAGATGCCTATATCCAGGACATACTGCTCTGCATCGGGACCAATACTACTGTAAACGATGAAAGACGTTTAAAAATGGCGGGCGACTATTTCTATTTAAAGAGCCCCAAGGAAATGTCCGATGAATATAGAGACCTGCCTTCAGCCATAGAAAATACGCAAAAAATTGCCGATCTGTGCGATGTCGAAATAGAGTTCGGAAAGCCGCATCTCCCGCAGGTGGAATTGCCGGCCGGCAAGACCTCGCAGTCATATTTATCGATTCTGTGCTGGCGTGGCTTTAAAGAGCGCCTGCCCGACGCGGATACCGAAGCGGAGAAACGCCTGGCATATGAGCTCGACGTTATCGAGAAGACGCAATTTGCCGATTATTTCCTGGTGGTCCACGACCTTATATCGTTTGTCCGGGACAACGGCATATTCTTCGGCGTTCGCGGTAGCGCTGCCGCCAGCCTGGCGCTTTATTGCCTGGGCATTACGGATATCAATCCCCTTACCTTCAAACTGGTCTTCGAGCGTTTTCTTAACATCGAGCGCAGGGAAATGCCGGATATTGACCTCGATTTTCAGGATGACCGCCGCGATGAGGTCATTTCTTATGCCAACAACAGGTATGGCTCCGACCATGTTGCACAGATCATTACCTTCGGAACACTGGGAGCCAGGGCTGCCATAAGGGACGTGGGCAGGGCCCTGGGACTGAACTATGGTACCGTCGATCAGGTAGCCAGATTAATACCGACCCGTCCTAACATACGGCTGGATGAGGCCTTCCTGGAAGTTAAAGAGCTCCAGGATATGTATGCCGCAGACGAGCTGATCCGCAAACTATTGGACACAGCCAAGAAACTGGAAGGTATCTCCAGGCATTCCAGCACCCATGCCGCCGGCGTGGTAATTTCCAGGGACCCTTTAACGCAATACCTTCCGCTGCAACGTGCTAATAAAGAAGGCGACCAGAACGCAACTATGACCCAGTTCTCAATGGATAACGTCGCCAAGCTGGGCCTGCTCAAGTTGGACTTTCTGGGATTGGCCAATCTCACGCTGCTGGCCGAAGCCAAGAAAGTCATCCGTGAAAACAAGGGAATTGAAATAGACTTCCTGAATATTCCCCTTGACGACAAGAAGTCCTTCGATCTACTCGCTTCGGGGGAAACCACCGGCATATTTCAATTGGAAAGCGCGGGCATGCGCCGCTATATTAAAGAACTGCGGCCGACCAAGTTCACGGATATTGCAGCTATGGTCGCCCTCTACCGTCCGGGCCCCATGGAACACATCCCTACGTTCATCAGGGCTAAACATGGAATAGAGTCGGTCCATTATCCCCACCCGGACCTCTTGCCCATCCTGGAAGACACTTACGGGGTGATAGTCTACCAGGACCAGGTGCTTTTTATCGTTCAAAGGTTCGCCGGGTACAGCCTGGGCCGAGCCGATATTATACGCAAGGCCATGGGTAAGAAAATCCCGGAGGTCATGAAGAAGGAGAAGCAGAACTTCGTCGAAGGAGCCAAAACCAAGGGATATACCGAAGAAGAGGCCAACGCCATTTTCGGGTTAATCGAGCCCTTCGCCGGTTATGCCTTTAACAAGGCCCATTCCGTCAGCTATGCACGCATCGCCTACGAAACTGCCTACCTCAAGGCTAACTACCCGGTAGAGTATATGACCGCCTTCCTGAATACATACTATGACAAGCAGGAGAGGATCATAACCGCTGTTGCAGAGTGCCGGCGTATCAATATAGAAGTGCTCAAACCGGACGTAAACCACAGCCACGCAGACTTCGTTGTCGAAGGCAAGGGAAGGAATGCGGGTATCAGGTTCGGCCTCGCTTCAATCAAAAATGTGGGCATGAATGCGCTTGAGCCCATACTGGCTGAGCGTTACCGCGGAGGCGAATTCAAGTCCATCGAGGACTTCTGCAGCCGTGTCGACCTGCGTTTCGTCAATAAAAAAGTTATGGAGAGCTTGATCAAAGCCGGGACCTTCGATTGCTTGGGTCAGCGCGGTTCTCTGCTTTCCGCAGTGGACCGCATCACGTCTCTGTCGCAGCGCGGACAGAAGCAGAAGGAAAGCGGCCAGTCCAGCATGTTCGACATGTTCGGGCAGAACGTTTCGGTGCCTCTGCCGGCACTGGACCTGGATAATTTCGACGCAGCCCTGCCTGAAAAACTGGCCTGGGAAAAGGAGCTGATGGGTACTTATTTTTCGGAGCATCCCCTATCCGCCCTGGCCTCCAAGCTTGCCGAACATGCCAGCGTGCTCTGCGGTCAGATAACCAACGAAATGGCAGGGGAAAAGGTAATCGTGGCCGGCATGATTTCCACGGTCAGACATGCCTCGACCAAAAATAACAATATTTTCGTTATAGCTACGTTCGAGGACTTGAACGGGAGTATCGAAGTATTAGTATGGTCCAATGTGTACACGCAGACTCAGGACTTCTGGATCGAAGGCAATATATTAATTATTGAGGGGACCGTAAGAGTCAGGGATGACCGCGTCAGCATCAACTGCTCTCGTGTAAGAAAATACGAGCCCGATATAAACAACCATGAATCAAACAAACATGAAGCATCCAGGCCGCAGTCCGAAAATAACAACCATAACGCGGCGCCTAAAAAACTGGTGATACATCTTAACCAGGGCAGCGATACCGAGCAGGACCGTGCGTACCTGCAGCGCATATTAGAGATCTTAAAAAGATATCCCGGCAAAGACAGCGTGCAGCTTGCTATACGCGACCGGGACAGGGTAACCCGCCTGGACATCCCTGATATTAAGATCGACTATTGCAATGACCTTATGAAGGAGCTAACTCCTATCCTGGCCTATTAACCGCCCCCGGGATAACCTTCCGTTCACCTTACGTCTTAATGAATTCCCGTATTAATTGGTTTACCAGATCCGGCTTCTCTCTGACCACCCAGTGCGATGCATCCGGCACCCTCTTTATGGTCAAAGAAGTCACATATTTCTCCAGGCCTTCAATACAGCCCGTCAACAGCGCGGTATCCTTTTCTCCCCATATGACCAGTGTCGGGACTGTGATCACCGGCAGCGCTTCAGCCCTGGCTGGCTTTTTTATAGCCTCCTCATAGTTTTCGAGGATGCTCATATTGGTTGCCCTGTAGTAGTTTAAACCTCCCGTTAAGGCCCCGGGCTGCGACCAGGCATCGACATATCCCTGTATATCTTCCTCGTTGAGCACACCGCTCTTTATCAGGTCGCTAAAAGCCAGCTTTAACAGTAGAGAATAATTGTTTGCGGACAATTTCTCCTCGATGCCAGGTTGCCTGAACGCAAGTATGTAGCTGCTGGCTTTGCGCTGGTCGAGATTGTTGCGCAACTCTCTCTCGAAGGTGATCGGATGAGGGGAATTGACCATAATAAGCTTTTCAAGGTATTGAGGAAAGAACATAGCAAAAAGCCAAGCGATAGCACCACCCCAATCATGCGCAACGAGGGTGAATTTCTTATAGCCCAGGTTTTCAGCGAATTGTCGTATGTCTTCCACCAGGATCGGCTGTTTGTATTGCTCGACCTCCTGCGGTTTTGAGGAGAGGTTGAAGCCCCGCATATCCGGCGCCACCGCCAGATGATCACGTCCGAATTCGTCGAGCTGTTTCTTCCACATGCCCCAATATTCGGGAAAACCGTGTAGAAACATCATCAGGTCACCGGTGCCGCTGTACGCATAGTGCAGTTTAATATCCTTTACATCGGCATAAGCGTGCTCTATCAATTTAACCTCCCCTGATCCTCACGCGGATATAAATTTTAATTCAGCTTGCAACCTTCGAGCGATAGCAGCTTGAGCTTGGTGTCGATGATCGATTCCCGGCCGGCAAACCCGCCCGGGGTCCCGTTTTTACGTATGACCCTGTGGCAGGGGATGATAATGGGGACAGGATTTCTGGCCAGGGCCTGGCCGACCGCCCGGCAGGCATTTCTACGGCCCATTTTTTCTGCCACCCACTTGTAGCTTTTCGCCTGGCCGTAAGGGATATCCGCGACCGTTTCCCAAACTTCCCTCTGAAATTGCGTTGACCCGCTAAGGTCGAGGCCACAATCAAAATGTGTCGGTTCCCCATTAAAATAGTTTACCAACTGTTTTTCCAGCTTCTTGTAGCTGGTTGCCTCAACATAGTTCGCACAGCCGCCGTCGATTTTCAGGCGTTTTCTCGCTTCCAGCTCACTCCCGGCAGGAAACGTCAATCTTTTAAGTCCTTTCTCCGTGAAGAGCGCCCCGACCCAACCCCAGCGTGTATGCATTAAGGTGTAAAACATGGCTATTCCTCCAACTACCCGCCGCCGATTTTAGCAAACTCGGCAGCATATATATTGTAGGCATTTGTATCATAAAGAACGAAATTCACTTTTTCTATGGTCGTGGAGCTGGTATTCAAAAATTTAACGACGGCATTAATTGCAATTCGGGCAGCTGGTTCCTGTGGGAAGCCGTAAATCCCTGTGCTGATGGCCGGGAAGGAAATGCTTTTGATCCTGTTGGCAGAAGCCACTTTCAAACACTCACTGTAGCAACTGGCCAGCGTGTCCTCCTCGCCGCTTTTGCCTCCCCGCCAGACCGGCCCAACCGTATGGATAACATATTTAGCAGGCAGCTTTCCGCCTGTGGTAATTACGGCCTGTCCTGCAGGCAGTCTGCCCTGCTCGGCAACAATCCTGCGGCATTCTTCCAGAATGGCAGGGCCGCCGGCACGGTGTATCGCTCCATCAACGCCGCCCCCTCCCATCAGACTTGAATTGGCGGCATTCACTATGGCATCTACCTGTTCCCGGGTAATGTCACCCTGAATCGCCTGCAGCAAAGTTTCCTTAACTTTAGCTTTTACCACCGCTCAACCTTCACTTCATCATATACCTTTTGCAGATATCTAAGAAAACTGCGGCTGAATAAGCCCATACCTGCCGTCTTTACGCCTGTATACGACGTTAATGGAATTATCCTTAGCATTCATAAATATAAAGAAATCATGTCCGATAAACTCCATCTGGTCGATGGCCTGAGAAGTCGTCATGGGCTTGACTATAAAGCTTTTCGATTTCGCCACCCTTGACTTTTCAGTGATTTCTAGTTCTTCTTCGACGTCAAGCCTTCGGATGGATTCCGGCTCCCTGCCCTTATTAACTGAGTACTTTTTCTTGTATTTGTCGATAAGGCGCTCCATAACGTCGACTACTTCGTCGACGGCGGAATGGATGCTATCTCCCTTATGCTCCCCTCTCAGCAAAAATCCATTGATATTTATGGTAACTTGAGCAGTATATATTTGCCGCGCTTTGGACTTTTCATCCACCAGTTCAAGCTTGATTGTGCTGATAGTATTCAAATATTTATGAAGCTTACCTAGTTTTTGCTCGGCATAATCTTTGTTTTCGGGTTCCAATTTAAGATTTCTGGCGGTGACCTGGATTTCCATTACTAACTCCTGCTTAATATTTCTCTGGCCAGTGTAAAACCTGTTACGCTCTTTGCTCCAGCGGCCTTTAACACAGCCGCGCATGCCTCAAGCGTGCTGCCCGACGTACAGACGTCATCAATAACAACAATATCCTTCCCGGCTACTTCCGGGCTCTTACATTTAAATACATTCTCCATGTTCGCTCTGCGCTCTTCGGCGCTTCCAGTGCGGGCTTGCGGCATATTATTTCTCACTCTCACAAGCAGTTGGCCGTTAACAGGCACCGTAACATGTTTAGCTATTTCCTTCGCCAGCAACTCCGACTGGTTATATCCTCTTTCACGTATACGTTTTTCATGTAATGGCACCGGTAACAGGTAATCTCCCTTTAATCCGTTATCCCTGTAATATGCCGCCATATATTCACCCAGGTCAACAGATATAGTTCGCAGGTTGCGATATTTTAGTTCATGGATTGCTGCCCGGATGGTTCCTTCGAAGACAAATACAGAACGCACAGCATCTATGCGACTATTTAGCTTTCCCCAGCACTCCTGACAATAGCGGCCGCTTGTTTCCGGCCTGCCGCACCTTTGACACAGCGGCGGATGGATTCTGGGTAATTTTTTAGCGCAACTGTAACAAATAAAGCCACCGATTTTCCCGCAACCAATGCATTCCCGGGGAAAGAATAAATCGATGACTTCACTGCGGAGTTGTTTTAACCACCCGGTCAAAACCTTAACTCCATTTACTATATGCTATACTCTACCGCCTTTAACTAAATACTAATGAGAACGAAGCGTATGGCTTGCGCCGCTGAAAATAGGCTCATTCAAATATATGTCGCCGTTCCTTATTTTCAAATTGAACCCGCATTCAGGATTAGTGCATACCCAGGCTTTATAATGTATCGCTGCCCCCTGGCTACCGAAATCGGACAGCGGAACCAAATCACCGGTTTTGCATTTTAAACACTTTGGAAAGGAATAGTTTTCCACTATTATTTCCACCTCCTCCAAGGATGCCTAGAGTATAGCATTAATCAAAATTCACTTGCAAATAAATTGGGCTTGTTGACGGCCAGTTAATTTATCGTCCAGTCAATGTGAACTGTGCAAGCCGGGTATACACTGCTCCCGCCCGCGTAAGCTCGCTTCTCATCAATGAGACAGTGTCTACCGTCATGCTGAATGGCCGCGGGAAGCTGGCGTCCTTCACCAGTTCCGAAAATTCCAACTTATCCCCCATTGAGCAGTCCTCTTTAATCCTGGCCAGAGTCAGATGCGCCGTGAATGGTCGATTTTCCTTTGCAAAACCCATGTGTGACAGTGCTTCATCTATTTGTCCTTGTAGCTTAAGCAAGTAATCCGTATCCCCATCCAATCCCAGCCAGAATACACGTACCCTCTTTAGATTAGGGAAACAGCCTGTGCGGGATGTCACGATCGAAAAAGCCTTATTATCCTTTGCTATATCGTATAGTTCTTTTTTAATTGAGTCCGCCTGCCCCTGTTTAATATTTCCCAGGAATTTCAGGGTTAGGTGTACAGATTCGGGGTTGACCCACTTGACATATCCCTGCCTCGGTCTCTTCAGTCCGGCCTGAAAATCGCTCATCATTTTCCTGAGCTCCGCCGGCAATTCTATGGCAATAAAAGCACGAATTTCCTGGTCTATCATTGTATTTCCTTCGCCGCTCTAGCCGTTCAGTTCCAAAAGCCTGACAGCGCTACCATATAGAATACTTTCAATCTGGTCTTCAAGCAGTTCTGAGGATTTAATCTGGTCAATCACTCGGGACGGATCGATCAAAGGCCAGTCGCTGCCAAACAGAAGTTTTTTACTCCCTATGATATCCATAAGAGCACCGTATATATTGGGGCTATAGAGAAACGGGGCCGCTGCAGTGTCATAGTAGGTGTTCTTTAAAAACTGCTTTACCTCCGGCATCAACTCGTAAAAAGGTAAACCGCCTCCGAAGTGGGCCAATATTACCTTGAGTTGAGGATAGTTTTTAATGAAATCGTATAAGAGACCTGGAACTATATTACCTTTCCCTGGATACTCATGACCGACCGGCTCCGAGGCGTGCAACGACAGCACCATTTTTTCTCTAACGATCGCCTCGATAAGGGCATCCAAAGGCTCATTCCGGTTTAAATCGAAGCCCTGAACATCGGGGCGTAGTTCTCCAATACCCTTGATACCGCACGCACTGCATCTTTCTATCTCTCTTATAGCAGCTTGAGCGTCAAGCGGTTGAACTGCACAAAATCCAATCAGCCTTTCAGGATACCTGGAAATGGATTCGATAATATAGTCGTTGGTCCGGCAGCACATATCCTGACTTTCCCAGCCGATATTCAGCACAACCGACCTGGATATGCCACGTTCGTCCATATTCCGGACCAATTCTTCAGCCGAGTACATCTTAGCTTTGGGATGTGAATATAGTAGCCTGAAGCAAGCGTCGGAGTAACAGATCTCATCCCTGCGGTTGACGACTTCCGGCGAGAAAATATGGGTGTGGACATCGATAATCATCATAAGCATTATAATTTACGGTCGTAGTAATCTCAATTTAAGTTGAGAAGAACACGGTTGAAAATAGACATATTAATCTGCAGTATCTTATAATAAATTCAGATTCGGCTAGTCAGCGATGAAATCAGTTACATATTTCTCCCGTCGACGTCTCCACTAATATCTGGTAAGCATGACAGACAACAATATTAACAGCCTGGAAAGCACCGCCCGCAAACTTCGACGTGATGTTATCACCATGATCTCCAGGGCAGGCAGCGGGCATCCCGGCGGCTCTCTGTCGGCCGCTGATATCGTGACTGCCCTCTACTTCAGGATCATGCAGCACGATCCTAAGAACCCGCATTGGCCCGACCGGGACCGTTTTATTCTCAGTAAGGGACATGCAGCTCCAATTTTGTATGCCGCGCTGGCTGAATCCGGGTATTTCCCCTTGGAATGGCTGGATACGCTCCGTAAGGCTGGAACCTGCCTTCAGGGACATACGGATAGCACTTTGACTCCGGGAGTGGATGTATCGGCAGGTTCACTGGGACAGGGCCTGTCGGTTGGCATCGGCATGGCTCTGGCGGCCAAGCTGGATAGAAAGGACTACCGCACCTATGTTTTGCTTGGCGATGGCGAATGTGATGAGGGGCAAATATGGGAGGCGGCTATGTTTGCGCCCAACTACAAGCTGGACAACTTAACCGCTATAGTTGACTATAATGGGCTGCAACTCGACGGGACCACCAAGGATATAATGAACCTGGAGCCTTTTGTAAACAAGTGGCGTGCCTTCAACTGGGAAGTCATGGAAATCAACGGACATGATATGACACAGATCATCGAAGCTCTTAATAAAGCAAAGAAAGTCACCGCCAAACCCGTGGTTATCGTGGCCCATACCATTAAAGGCAAGGGTGTGAGCTTCATGGAAAACAACGTTGATTTTCACGGCAAGGCGCCTAACCAGGCCGAAACAGAAATTGCTCTTAGAGAATTGGAATGACAAATTACAGCGAACTTACCACCCGTGAAGCCTTCGGTAAAGTGTTGACCGAGCTGGCCGCGAGCGATAACCGGATTATTGTGCTTGATGCCGATGTCTCGCGTTCTACGATGACCAAGTATTTCGCACAGGCCTTCCCAGACCGGTTCATAGAGTGCGGCTTAGCCGAGCAGAACATGATCAGTATAGCTGCCGGCCTTGCCTCGTGCGGGAAAATACCCGTTGCCAGCACCTTCGCCGTATTCGCCTCCAGCCGGTGTTTCGACCAGGTACGTATGTGCATTGCACAGCCGCGTAGCAACGTCAAGGTAGTTGCAACGCACGGCGGGATTACGGTAGGTGAGGATGGATCTTCACATCAGGCCATAGAAGATATTTCCCTTTACTGTTCCCTGCCACACTTCAATGTCGTAGTGCCGTCAGACGCCATTGAAACCGTGGAAGTCATAAAAACTGCAATCTCTACCGAAGGGCCTTTCTATGTAAGGCTCGGACGTTCTAAAACACCGGTATTGTACCCGGGCGGATGCTCGTTTAAATTGGGCCGGGCGGACAGGCTCAGGGAAGGCGGAGATTGTACAATCATAGCCACCGGCATCATGGTGTCCATGGCAGTCCAGGCCGCCGATTCTCTCGGTAAGTCAGGTATCCGATGCCGCGTTTTAAACATGTCTACTTTGAAACCGATAAACCAACAGTCGATTCTTGATGCTGCCTCGGATACAGGGGCCATCGTCACAGCAGAGGAACATCTATTACACGGCGGGCTGGCGAGCATGGTAGCGCAAATCATATCTTGCAATAATCCTGTTCCGCTTTCATCACTGGGTATCAATGACACTTACTGTAAATCGGGCAAACCGGAGGAACTGCTGGAAATGCAGGGCCTGACGCCTGCCGATATCGAGAGGTCTGCCAAAGAGGTGATCGGACGGAAAAAAGGTGCCTGAGCTATGGATGCAGGAATTTAATTCATGCTAATATTGATTGAACCGGGTTACTAATATGGAAGAGATGCTGCGCACCGCCCTTAGAAACAAAGAGAAAGCGGAGGTATTCCTGAGCAACTTAGAAAAACTTCGCGGTGACGGAGCTGTCAACGATGTTTCCTATAATGCGTTAAAAATGGAATACGCTTCCAATTTGCAGCATGAGCTATCAAAAATCGAGCTCATACGGCAGGACTTGAATAAAAAGATCAACATGAAATCTACTGAGTTGTCCGTCTATAAGCAGGAACTGGCCAACCTGGATGCAAGATTTAAGGTGGGCCAACTTTCGGCTGCCGCCTACTTGAAATTATCCAAAAACCCTGATAAGAAGGCTGTAGAAGTCGAAGAGCAAATCACGCATTTTACATCCTTGCTAAATGCACAGCGTTCCAACGATGTTACTGTGCCCGAAGCAACCGGCCTGAAGGCGCTTGTTTCATTCGTCTCGAGTTTTAGCGGTAAACCTGCCGGTGCACAATTAGGCATACCAAGCCGAATTTCTGCACCATCGCCACAAATGCCGGTTAAAGAGGAACTGGTCCGCGATGCCACTGCCGTCACAAATTTGCAGATTTTGCCGGACCGTGTGCGCCCTGGAAGCACGGTAGGAGTCGTAGCCACTCTGGTCAACCCCGGTCCCGACCCGGTGACACATAAAGCAGAATTTAAAGTCAATCAACGGTTGGAGGCTATAAACGATGTAGCCCTCAACCCGGGTCAAAGCCAGGAGATTACATTCATGGTCGTTGCCGGAGCTCCCGGTGACTACTATGTTTCAGTTGATAATGCCAACGGTATTTTCCGGGTAATGACCGGCGCGTAGCGAAAAAATGAAAACCCGTTTACTGGCACTCTTCACCGCATTTTGTGCTTTGGCCATATTAATTGCCGTTGCGCTTTATAGCAATCTAGCCATCTATATCTCTATAATCGCAATAGGCCTGGCGCTTGCCCTCCAAAAATACGTCGCCAGCTATTTCGGTTATTTCATCATCGTCTTCTCAAATATGCTTCACGAAGGGGACCGCATAAGGATTGACTGCTACAAGGGGGACGTCCGGCACATCGGCATTTTTTACCTTACACTGGATGAAGTTGGCGAGGATGAGAAATTGGGCGGTGAACTTACGGGCAAAATATTGCATGTTCCCAACCTGATCGTGCTGGATAAGCCCGTCTTGAATTTCTCTAAAAACTATGAGAAGAACTGCAAAATAATGCAGTGCGATTACATTTTCGACGAGATACGCATACCGATATCTTCCGACAGCGATATCGCGCATGCTGTCTGGCTGCTCGAAGATATAATCAACAGTGAAGATGAGGAATATGTAAAACAGTCTAAAGAGGCCTTCAAAGATAACTATCCCGCATTTCTGCGTGAGGCTGAGACCAATCGCCGGGTTTTAATCCACGTGGATGAGAACAGGATATGGCTCAAAGGGAAATTTGTAACCCCTTACTCGACCAGGAACGAGCTTCGTACCAAAATGTATTTGCGATTTATAGACCACATTAAAAACGAAGCCACCATTAAGCTCGCCTGAACCTTGCCCATCGTTCCGGATTTATACTTACAGCAATCAACTATCTGTATCTTGCCATAGTAATCCGCAGATCCCCAAATAGATTGAGGAGATGGTGCCGAGGGAGGGACTTGAACCCACACTCCCGTGAGGGAAGCGGATTTTAAGTCCGCCGCGTCTGCCATTCCGCCACCTCGGCACGAAGCTAATTTATCCCGTTCTGACGCTAAAACATCGAAAAATCACGACATTTTAGCGACAAAACTTTTATTTACACCCTCCGGTAGCATTTTATCGAGCAGCATCCCGACGTCTTTTGCATGCCCGATATTATATGAGAATACACGTCCATTGTAAAAACGACCGAGCTATGACCCCGGGTCTCTGATCACCTTCGGTTTTCCCCCCGCAACATCAAAAGGCTGGCGAATGCATGTCTCAGATCGTCAAGCGAACTACTAGATTCATATTCGAAAAAAAACAAGGTATAATCTGTTGACCCGATGTTGAAAAGCGTTATTGGATCAGGCCAAAGATAAGATCAGACAAGGCAAAATTCGACTAAAAAGCGGAGTTTATATCTATAAATGAGCAGTTTGAAAGGAGTCTTTACGCCATATTGGCAAGTGCAGTAGAACCGCCTGCTGAATTTAGGAGGAATATATGAATCTGCAAGACATGACACCACTGGCTGAAGGTCGCGTTTCCCACGTATATGTTCTAAAAGACAAACGGGTGCTCAAGCTATTGCACAAAACCGTGCCGGACTGGAAGGTGGATGATGAATTCCGGCGCTGCCAAATTATAGCCAAAGCGGGCGTCCCGTCGCCCCGGGCGTTGGAAATTGTGGAGGTTGACGGACGGCGAGGAATAATCTTTGAATGGGCCGGCGAGCGCGACCTGATGAAAGCCAAACTGGGAAACCCCTTGAACCTGAATTCGGGGGCGCAATTTATGTCAACGGTGCACCAGGAATTTTTGAACCTGGAAGCCTCGGAGTTGCCCGAGATAAAAGAAGAGGCATTGCGCATGAGCCGCCTGCTTCCTGAAGGCACCCTCCGGCCGGAGCAATTTGAAATCCTGAAACGCTACATGGATCTGTTACCGTCCGGCAACAAAATCTGCCATATGGATTTTCAACCCGGAAATATCATGCTCAATAAAAATGGCTACCAGGTTATTGACTGGTCCGAAGCCGTCAAAGGTGTGCCTGCTGCTGATATCGCCATGACGTGTTTAATGCTTTCCATGGCGGAAACCTCACCGGGAACCGGCCTCCTGCTTAGAATAATTATTCCAATATTTCGTAAAGCCTTTGAAAAGCGTTACCGCACCCACGTGACATCCCATATGGAAATTACCGATGAAAGCCTCCAGAACTGGATGCTGGTGGTGGGCATTTTTCGCATGGCCACGTGGAACATTGAGAGCGAGCGGGAATTTTTAACCGGATTGATCCAAGAGAAACTTAATAAATTTGCAAGCACAGTCCACTAAAAGTTGGTGGTTAAAGGCGGATCGCTGAGTAATCAGAAAATTCATCTCCCCCAGGACTCATGAATACTAATTCACGTAATTATGACAAGCTTACAATGCAGCAGAACAGAGAAGAAATTTTCCGGAAAATAAAAGAGGAAAGCTGGGACCTGGTAGTTATCGGCGGCGGTATCACCGGAGCCGGTATCATACGGGAAGCGGTCCGCCGAAATGTAAAAACCCTGCTGGTTGAACAGCGTGATTTTGCATGGGGGTCGTCCAGCCGTTCCGGCCAACTGGTGCATGGCGGCTTGCGCTACTTAAAACAGGGGGATGTTAAGCTTACCTACCGATCCGTGCGAGAGCGGGAATTGCTGTTAAAAGAGCTTCCCGGCCTGGTCAATCAGTTCGGCATGATGATGGCAATCTATAAGGGGAGCTGGCTTCAGCGATTCATGGTGCAGGCCGGCCTGCTGGCTTATGACATCATGAGCCGCAAATTCAGAAAACACACCTATTCCATCGGGGAATTGATCAAGCGATTCCCGGGAATCCGGGAACAAAATCTGGAACGCGGCCTTTTGTTTTATGAATCACTGACCGATGATGCCCGGCTCGTACTCCGGGTTCTGCAACAAGCCGAAGAAGAAGGCGGCCTTGCCGTTAACTATTGCCAGGTCACCGGCCTGTTAAAGAAAAATGACATGGTTTGCGGTGTGGCATTAGAAGACAAGACCACGGGCGATAAACTCGACGTTTACGCCAAACAGGTGATCAACGCCACCGGCGCCTGGGCGGATATATTGCGCGGCAATGTCAGAAAGACGAATGCAAAACGAATGCGGCCCTTGCGGGGAAGCCATCTGGTTTTTTCTGCAGACAGGCTGCCGGTATGCGAGAGTATTGTAATCACGCATCCCACCAGCAAACGGCCCGGTTTTGTGTTTCCATGGGAAGGCCGGGTAATTACCGGCGATACGGATATTGACCACACCGGCGACCTGAATGTAGAAGCTTCAATCACACCCGACGAGATTGACTATATGCTGGAAAATGTCCAATATCATTTCCCTCATCTGGATATCACCCGAAAAGATATTATTGCCGTATTTTCAGGGGTCCGTCCTGTAGTGGGTTCGGGGAAAAAAGATCCGTCCAAGGAATCCCGTGACCATGTTGTGTGGAAGGAAGACGGATTGCTGACCGTCACCGGAGGCAAATTAACCACGTTCCGGCTAATTGCCTTAGATGCCCTTAAAGCCGCTCAAACGTTGCTGGGAGAGCTGCCGGACCTTGATAAAAAGCAGCGCGTTTTCTCTCCGTTAACAAATATTACACCTATCGCAAAAGACCTCAAACCTGAAACCCTGATCCGCCTGCAGGGACGCTACGGTAACCGGGTAAACGATGTGATTGCCGGTGCAAAAACATCTGAACTGGAGAAAATCCCGGGCACGGAGACCTTATGGGCGGAATTACGATTTGCTGCGCAAAATGAAGCGGTTGTGCACCTTGAAGACCTGATGCTGCGGAGAACCCGTCTTGCCCTGCTCCTAGAAAACGGCGGAAAAACTATCCTCCCTAAAATCATGGGAATCTGCCAGCCGCTTCTCGGTTGGAACGATGAAAAATGGTGCCGTGAAGAACAAAATTACATGGAGATATGGCAGCGGTTTTATAGCGCTCAATTTTTGGCATAGCTTCTAACTATATCAGGGAATTACGCGATAATTTAGCATCGGAATTAAGATGATGTGGTGGTACCAGGCTGCTACTGATTTAGCTCCGGTGGATTCTCCGTTGCCGCCAGCGTGCGTACGTCTATCTTGTAGATCGGGCCATATTCAACTATGCCCTTATTTTTAGTCCAAGTATATACTTGGCGGTAGGCATCCCCGATATGGTCATCCGGCGACCACTTGAGCGGCCCCAGATAAGGCAGCCGGTTCTGCGTGAAGTGGTTCATTACTGCAAGCATCTTCTCGGCAGTTGGAGGCCAGCTTACCTGTCTGAGTATTAACTCCACTGACTGACCCATTGACCATCCCTGGGTAGTAAAAGTAGTTTGATCGATGCCGGCTGCCCTGGCGGCCACCTGAGCATCGGGAGGCACATCCAAACGCAGGACCGGATCCACAATGTAATACTGGTTCGGCAATTTGAACTTGTTCAGCATGATATCCGGCGGACTGGCGGCCGACGAGATGTAAAGCCCCTCGTATCCGAAGCCTAGCATTGCAGATAGTAAGCCGGTCACCATCGGCCCGTCGGCTGTCACCAGTACCATGTCATAGTTATTGGCTACGATCTTTGAAGCAATTGGCCGATAATCCATCATGGCAAGGGGGATATTGTCACGGTCCACGTCCATATCCCAGTCCGTGCAAAACTTGGCAGATATATCCGCACTCATCCTCTCTGAGTCGTTATCCAGTGCTATAACATCGACACGCACAGATCGCAACTGGTGGAGCTTTGCAACAATGATCGCGGCATATCCCAGTCCACCACCGAGGTCGGAAAAAGCACCCTGCTGCATATTGAAAACCACGGGGTTAGGATGTGGAGGTTCCGCCTCAGGCACGCCGACATAGGTAATTAGCGGCATGTTTGCTGCAGAGCACTTGGTTATAGCAGCCTCACAGGCAAGAGGTGAAGCCAGGTCGTAAACAAGGCATGCGTTATCGTCAATATACGACTGGACCTGGCTTATCGTTTTGGTCGGATCTGAACCGCTATCATCAAGAATCACTTTGACAGGATGACCGTTCACTCCCCCATTTTTATTGACTTCGTCAAAATAGAGCTTGAATACGTGGGCCATGTAACCGGGGGCAGGCGCAAATGCACCTGTCAGGTCGGCGGTAATGCCAATGATATATGGATCGTGAGAGGTTTGAGCGGAGGGCTGAGACGTAGTTTGGGTTGGAGCTAGATTTGTAGTCTGAGTTGGAAGTGAAGCTGTCGGTGCACACGCAGTTATGGCGCCCCCGAGCAGGACTCCCAGGATTACCAAGGCGCACAGGACTGTTCTCACAGTACGGAACCTCCTCTTATTATTTTGGTCGAAGATTGATTTCACGAATTATCGGCCGAGTTGCTGCGACCAAACCGACGAGGACATAAACATTCAAGCAACCACTGAACGGCACGGATGAGCGCCCACAGAATTAAAGTTCATTCCGCTTGTAAAACAATAACATGGTAATTCAGCCTAAGATTTTAAGTCAGCCGCGTCCGCCATTCAGCTACACCGGCATATTTTTGGAGGCGGCGAGCGGATTTGAACCGCTGCATAGGGGTTTTGCAGACCCCCGCCTTAACCACTTGGCTACGCCGCCACGAAATAAAAATGGAGCGGAAGACGGGGCTCGAACCCGCGACATCCTCCTTGGCAAGGAGGCATTCTACCACTGAATTACTTCCGCTCGTTCCACATAAAACTGATATTCAATTTGGTGCCGAGGAGGAGATTTGAACTCCTACGGGCTTACGCCCACCACCCCCTCAAGATGGCGTGTCTACCAGATTCCACCACCTCGGCATGGCAGGGGCGGCAGGATTCGAACCCACGACACGCGGTTTTGGAGACCGCTGCTCTACCAGGCTGAGCTACGCCCCTAAATTATACTAAATATTCTGACTTTTTAAAGAGCCCTGCACCGGGGTGCTTCGTCAATTTAGGCGAACTAAATCTTACATCAGCCATACAAAAATTGGCAAGTATTCAGCCGCTTCATTAATGATGCTGCGCAAGTGCTTATGTTAGACCTGGACAATCATAGGTACAAGGTTACCACGTCTTCGGCTCTCTTAATTTGAGGAATCTGAAGCCCGCGTCGAAGTTCTTTCGGCGTCTCAAATGACCGTACTTATTATCCCATTGTCCCGATTGTAAGTCGTGTTGAAGTTGTTTCAAGCCACGCTCGACGACGATAGGTGATGTCAAAGCAAAACCGGATGTGTTCCGCCTCATTTGAGCATCAAAATACATTTCCGGCTTTGCCCATGCTGAACACATATTCCTGTCGGCCAAATCCGGTGGCAGAGGGAACTTCTTTACTAGTGTTTGCCATTTACCGGTCCGGGAAATGATACCGGCGACTTCGTTGATTGGTGGAAACACTTTACAAACGTGCCGGGCAATTTCTGGAAAGTAATCATCAAACCAGAATTGTTCGCTTTCGCGAGGGTCCATGGTAAATATCACCACGGGCCCGTTAGGGCAAATACGATGAATTTCACCTGCGGCACGTGGAATATCATCGAAATGATGAAGAGCCAGGATTATGATAACCCCATCTACTGAATTGCTCTTAAGTGGGATTGCTTCCGCTGAACCGGACAGCCAGTGTACCCGCGGGTTGAGTATTGCTTGCCCACGCATTTCCACTGATGGTTCGATAGCTTCGAGCTTGTATCCAAGGTCGGCCAGCGCATTGCTGTAGTTTCCCGTCCCCGCACCGACATCGGCAATTGCTGAACCCAATGGTAGCTCAAGTAACTCTTTGATGACAGCTAAAATGCGATGATCAGCCGTCCGGTTTTGATTATAGTCGCTACCGATTGAGTCGTAAGTAGTCGAGTCCACACCTTCCTCCTCGAGTACCGCATAATGTTCCCGTGAGAATTATACCACTGGTTAAGTTAGAGCCGGACCTGTGACATTTTTCTGCAAAATTCCCATTCATAGGTCAGGTAGAAGGCATCAGATTTTAAGCAATATTTCAGGCATTAAAAGGGGTTAGGGATTAGTTGGCGGCCTATGTGCAATTATTGGTGATGTCTATTTTGGGAAAGCCTTTAAATGGCATTCTTCAATGAATGGTACCCCTGGTGCGAGTCGAACGCACGACACGCGGTTTAGGAAACCGCTGCTCTATCCACTGAGCTACAGGGGCATGAACCTGATCTAGGGGCGCAACCTTCTTATTACGAACCCTTCGGGCGTTAAATACCCCCTGGGACCCTCTTCACTTTCGCCCTGGGTCCTGGCAGTTTCACGCTTGGCAGGTTCCTTTCCGCCTGTCGGCAATTCGGCTTTTACCCTTGTTTTTTCGCTGTCTTTGGCTATCAGCACACCCTGGGGCGTTCTGACGGGCTCTTTCTTGGCTGGTTCTTTGCGTACCGGGGCTCTTCTTACAGGTTCTTTCCTTACAGATTCCTCCACGGCCCTGGGTTGCTCGATCTGCTTGACGGGAACCCTCTCATCCGACTCCTTGATCTCTGACTTGGGAAGCATTTTGGGCTCTTTCAATATCCTTCCGGTCCTGCCATAGCTGCTGCGAGCCCCTCTGTCGGAGGTCTCAGCGGGTTCTTCTATCTCCAACGCGCCCAGAAGCGGCGCCGCCGTCCCTGATTTACGCATATCGGTCAGAGTTGCCTCAAGGTCTTTTATTAGATCGGTCAGCTCAATCGAATCCGCTTCCTCCTCCTCAGAAGCCCAACTCTCAATTTCGGTCGCATAATGTTGCAGTTTAAAGCTATGCTGTTCGAGCTGTTTTATCCATTCTGCCAGTTCCTTGGATGCAGTCTGAATCTCGGGGATCTCCATCTCCAGTAAGTTTTTTATTATATTCTGCACAACGCTCTTTCGAGGCTTTGCTGCCATTTTTCCCTCTTGCGCGGCCGGTCAGGCCATCGCTACATGTAAAAGTAGATTCTAACTTTAAGAAATTATATCAACGCCCATAAGGCATTGCAATCAAGTCCGCTAGGATTGAGCCTTTTTCACAAACACGTGCAACTTCCCGCCTTCTTCCTCTATGCCCAGGAACTCATTTCCCGTCATCTTGGCCCAGTTAGGCATATCCACCTTTATCCCCTCATCATCCGCGACTACCTCAAGCACGTAGCCGGGTTGCATTTCTTTTATTTTCCGGGCGGTAAGCACGATAGGCATCGGACAGTACAGGCCGAGGCAATCAACTGTTACGTCAGCTTTCATAACACCGCTCCTAAATGAACAAACTTATTTTGCTTTTTTGGGCTTCTGCGATATACGTGGCTACGCCGGCAAAGGTGTCGACCTCAGGGATAAAGGCGTCCCTGGTAAGGCCCATCATGCCTATAGTCGTCGTACAGGCAATAAACTTAACGTCCAGCTCCTTGGCTAATTTGATCAGCTCATCGACCTGCGGAAAATTGATATCCTTCATCAGCCTTTGCATCATCGCCTTGCCCATTCCCATCATGTGAAACTTGGACAGCGGCAGGCGTTTGGCGCCGCCGCGATTCATGAAGTTCAACATGTTGCGCATAATGCCCTTGCTCTTGATGCTACCCTCATTCTTCTTTATGACATTAAGACCCCAGAACGTAAAGAATATTGTTACGTCCATGCCGGAACTGGCCCCACCCACCGCTATATTGAATGCTGCCAACGCCTTATCCATTTCACCCGAGAAAAGGATAAGGATCATCTTTTCTTTCTCGGCCATACCCAACCTCCTGCTTATTTTAATGATTTACCACAGCTAGGGCATTTGACGGCTTTTTCTTCCATGATCACAGCCCCGCAACTGGAACACCTCCCAAAGCTCACCTTGCAAACATTGCAAAAGGGTGAGTCTTCCACGATGATTTCGACATCGCAGTAGGGGCAAACGCAACGGCAAATTAGGGGTTTGTCATCTTTTTTAGGTTTCGCAGGCATGTTCATCTTCCTCCTCCGGTTCTTCTTGATCCGTAAGACCCGGTATGTCTATCTTATTTTTAATTGCATAGTTCCTGATAGCTTTCCTCAAAGCTTGTGCCCCTAGGTTCGAACAATGAAATTTGTTTTTGGGGAGGCCCTCCAATTCCTTGGCTACCATGGCCGGCGTTACTGTCAGCGCTTCCTCCAGCGTTTTTCCTATTACCATGTCACTGACCATGCTTGAGACTGCAATAGCAGCGCCACAGCCGAAAGTCTTGTATTTCACATCTTCCAGGCGGTTATCTTTTACCTTTATGTAAAATGTCATCATGTCCCCACAAACCGGGTTGCCAATTTCGCCGACCCCATCCGCATCGGCTATTTCACCCACATTATGCGGGTTCATGAAATGTTGCATCACTTTTTCACTGTATACAGGCATAACGATCACCCCTTCTGCTCTTTGATAAATTTTGAATACAAAGGAGACATCTGCCTTAACCGGTCTACAACCTGCGGCAGCTTCTCCACAACATACGCAACGTCATCCTCCGTGTTATCCAGGCCCAGGGTAAACAGCATAGAACCATTTGACAATTCATGGGATATCCCCATAGCCAGGAGTACATGCGACGCCTTCAAGGCACGAGAAGTGCAGGCCGATCCGCTGGCCGCTGCAACCCCCTGGCTGTCCAGCAGCATAAGCATCCCTTCACCTTCGACAAACCTGAGACAAAAGCTTGCGTAATTAGGTAACCTTTGAGTAGGATGCCCGGTCAACATGGAATGCTCGACTTTGTTCAATACCCCCTCAATCAACAGGTCACGCAGGTGTATGAATCTGGCGCTCTTCTCGGAAATCTGCGCTTTGGCTATCTCGGCCGCCTTTCCAAGTCCCACAATGGCAGGCACATCTTCAGTGCCCGGCCTTCTACCCCCCTCCTGGATACCGCCGTCCATGAGAGGCAGTATCCGCGTGCCCCGTTTCACCCACAGGGCTGCGCTGCCGCGGGGCCCGTAAAATTGATTGCCGGCCAGGCTCAAAGCATGAACACCAAGTTCTTTTACATTGATTGGTATGTTGCCTGTGCTCACAACAGCATCGGTATGAAATGCCGGGCCGTCTTTAGCCAGCTTCCTGGCAATCTCGGTTATAGGCTCAATTGTCCCTACCTCACCATTGGCATGCATGATGGAAACCAGCACTGTATCCTTCCTGACATTGCGTAAAACTTCATCGGGATCCACCAGGCCGAAGCCGTTTACCGGCACCATGGTAACCTCAAACCCTTCTTTCTCCAGCGTACGCGCAGAGTTCATCACGGAGAAATGTTCAATGGCAGAAATTATTATGTGTCTGCCTTTATCGGCCCGGGCTTTTGCCATACCCTTGACCGCCATATTGTTTGACTCAGTGCCGCTGCCAGTGAAAAATATTTCCTCGGCAACCCCGCCTATCAGGGAGGCTACTTGCTCACGCGCCCTTTCGAGGGCTTCTCTTGCTCCATCGCCCCACGAATGCAAGGATTGAGGGTTTCCAAACGTTTCACTGAGAAACGGCATCATGGCCTCCCTTACCTCGGGAAGCAACGGGGCCGCCGCCACATTGTCCATATATATTTTTCTCATCTTACCCCACTATAAAATTGTTAATGCTATAACCGGACCTACCCAAATTATATAGCCAGCATTTTGTCTAGAGCCAATTTAGCCCTCACCCTGGTATCTTCCGGCACTTTAATTTCGTATTTCATATCTTCCAGTGACCATACGACTTTTTCAAGGGTAATCTTCTTCATATTTGGGCAAAGGGCCTTCCGCGTGGCCGGGATAAAAGTTTTGCCCGGATTCTCTTTGCCAAGCCTGTGCAAAAGGCCACTTTCCGTAGCAATGATCATCACTTTGGCACCGGTCTGACGCGCAAATTTTATCATGCCCCCCGTACTCAAAACCTTGTCGGCCAGAGCGATTACATCCGGCTTGCATTCGGGATGAACCAGCACCAGAGCGTCGGGATATTTTTCCTTCTGGCTTAATATATCCTCGGGTTGAATCTTAGCATGGGTCGGGCAATAGCCCTGCCATACTATTAAAGGTCGATTGACCTGTGTCGCCACATACTGTCCCAGGTATTGGTCCGGTATAAATAATATATCCCCTTCGCCAATGCTTTTTACCACCTCAACCGCGTTGGCCGACGTGCAGCATATCTCCGACTCGGCTTTTACAGCGGCTGACGAGTTTACATAGCAGACCACATGTACACCAGGAAGTTCTTTCTTTTTTTCAATAAGATCTTTGGCCGTGATCATGTCGGCCATCGGGCAACCTGCGCCCTCGTCCGGCAGTAATACAGTTTTATCGGGAGAAAGAATGGAAGCAGTTTCCGCCATAAAATGCACGCCACAAAATACGATCACTTTAGCGTCGGTTTTGGCTGCTTCCCGGCTCAATTCCAGAGAATCTCCAACAAAATCGCCTATGTCTTGCACTTCCGGGCGCTGATAGTTATGAGCCAGTATTACAGCGCCGCGCCTCCGCTTAAGATCGAGTATTTTGTCTACAAGTTCTTTATTATTATCGGAAGGTTCCATCGATATTGTCCCGAAACTTATTTACCGGTGCCCGTCTTCTTGTATATTCCGGCAATCTCAATGGCTGTTTTGACAACGCTCTCAGCATCCTCGCCAAGAGCGAAAAAAAGCGGTTCCTTGCCCCAGCCATCGCCTTCATAAAACACTACAGGCATACGTCCACACTGATCAACCAGATATTTCACCTTCCATGGTATAGACATGCCATCTATATCGGCCGCCTCCGGGGGTTCCTTAGTACGGTCTATCCAGCCATAGGACCATTTCCTTTGGCCTGCATATCTCTTAACTACTCCGATTATTTTTTTATCACATTTGAAATTGATGCCTGCATTGACCGAGGGGTCATATTTGCGCGCTTCCAGAATAAGCCGTGCCATATGGTCGGAGGCACCCCATCGAAGCATTCCGGACGCGTGCGGATAGCCATTCACCACCGTTATCCTACCATCAATAGCTGCCACATCTTTACCGGTTTTGGCTCCGGCCATAGCGTAGACGACATTGACGCGCACCTCCGGCATTAATAGAGAAAATTCTTTACATTTCTGCAGCCTGCTTACTGCCGCCGTCAGGTTGCCCATGATTGTTTCAGCATTACTTTTTTTATTCGTCATTTTTTCACTTCAGTGAATCTGTTTTTGTATGAGCTTATGATACAATCAGAAAGGGCTTAAATCAAACGGTGTTCAGGTTTTGACGCCTTCCTATCACAAGCGTGTCACATAGTAGTAACGTGATTTTATTAATGCTAAAATAGTCGGAATTCACCATTGGAGCGAGGTGGAGTATGCCTGATAATAAATATATTCTTTCCATCGATCAGGGAACAACGGGGACAGCGGCTATACTTTTCGATGCTGAAGGGAAACCGGTTGCGGACGCAGACAGGGAGATAAAACAAATCTACCCTCAGCCGGGCTGGGTGGAACATGATCCCACAGAAATATATCAATCTGCTTTAGATGTCGCTCATGCTGCAGTAAAAAAGGCCGGCATAGCGCTGTCAGCTATAGCGGGCATCGGTATTACCAACCAGCGAGAAACTACTGTAGTCTGGGACAAAAAGACAGGCCAACCTGTCAGTAATGCAATCGTATGGCAGTGCCGGCGCACGGCTTCCCTTGTAGAAGATCTTAAGAACAAAGGCCTGGCTGAAGTCATTTACCAGAAAACAGGCTTAATACCCGACGCATACTTTTCTGCTACTAAGGTGCGGTGGATCCTGGACCACATTCCGGATGGGCAGAAGCGGGCAGAGCAGGGAGACCTGCTTTTCGGAACTATCGACTGCTGGCTTGCCTGGAAATTAAGCGGCGGCACTGCCCATGTTACGGACTATAGCAACGCATCACGGACGATGCTCTATAATATCAATACTCTGCAGTGGGATAAGGATATTCTGGATGCCCTGCATATTCCTTCCAATATGCTGCCCAGAGTTATTCCCTCAAGCCTGGCCTACGCGGCGACTGCGCCAGGTATTTTTGGGAAGGGCGAAATTAACCTCTGCGCCATAGCAGGCGATCAACAGGCTGCGCTTTTCGGACAGGCTTGCTATACACCGGGCATGGCCAAAAACACCTACGGCACAGGATCTTTTATATTACTTAACAGCGGAGAGAAACCTATATTTTCTAAAAAAGGGCTGCTGACCAGCCTCGCCTGGGGACTGGAAGGAAAGACTATCTATGCACTGGAGGGCAGCGTTTTCATCACAGGCGCGGCTATTCAATGGCTGCGTGACGGCCTCAAAATTATTAAAACCGCTGCACAAAGCGAGCCGCTGGCCGAGTCCGAACCTGACAATGGGGGAGTATATTTTGTTCCTGCACTTGCTGGCCTTGGGGCCCCCTATTGGGATATGTATGCCAGGGGCACTATTATAGGCATAACTAGAGGTACTACTAACGGCCATATCGCCAGGGCTACACTGGAAGCAATTGCTTACCAGGTCCGGGACGTTGTGGACACCATGAAACTGGAAGCCGGCATAAAAATTCCAATTCTTAGGGTGGATGGGGGCGGAACAGCCAATTCGTTGCTAATGCAATTTCAGGCTGATATAACGAATATGCCCATTCAAGTTGCTGCAGTAGCCGAAACTACCGCACTCGGCGTAGCTTATCTTGCAGGCCTGGCTACGGGGCTATGGAAAAATACTGACGAAATTGGTAAGAAATGGCGTTCCTCGGCTACATTCGAACCTAAGATGTCTGCCGACCAGCGTGATCAATTATATTCTAATTGGCTGCGGGCAGTTGAAAGGGCTCACGGGTGGATTAAAAAATAGCTCGAGGTGGATAATGAAAAGAGATTTCAAATCGATACCCGGTAAAAATTACGATGTAATCGTAATCGGAGGCGGTATTGTGGGGGCTGGAGTTGCCCGTGATACCACCTTACGGGGACTGGACACGCTGTTAGTCGAAAAAGATGATTTCGGCTCAGGGACTACATCTCGTTCAACCCGGCTCATTCACGGAGGATTGCGCTACCTCGCTCAGCTTGAATTCGGCCTGGTCAGGCAGGACCTCAGTGAGAGAGAAGTCATGCTGCGCATCGCCCCCCATCTCGTGCACCATCTGCCTTTTCTCATTCCCGTGCACAACACGTTCTTGAATATCAAAATGGCCCTGGGAGTAACACTTTATGATGTCATTTCCTTCGATAAAACCCTTCCAAATCACAGATACTTTTCCAGAAAGAAAACCCTTGAGCTCGAACCTGGATTGAAGGTAGACAATCTGCAGGGCTCTTACGAGTATTCCGATTGCGACATACCCTTAACTGAAAGGTTAAACTTCGAGACTACACTTTCCGCAAGTGAGGGAGGCGCAACGGTAGTAAATCATGCACGTGTCACAAACTTGATTCGTGAAAACAACAGGATTACCGGTGTTGAAATAAAAGATGAAATATCGGGCGATGTACTACAGGCCAGAGGGAAACTGATCGTCAATGCAGCCGGTCACTGGGTAGATACGGTTAAAGATATGATATTTGTCAACAAACGCGCCTATTTGCGCAGGACCAAAGGTGTTCATATCATGATACCCAAGATTTCTACTAATGCCCTGGTACTTTTTTCGCCGGTCGACGGCCGGCTTTTCTTCGTAATTCCCTGGCGTGAATTCTCTCTGGTGGGCACGACCGATACTGATTACAACGATAGTCTAGATGCCGTCTTTGCAACCGCGTCGGACGTTAAATATATCCTGGACGGTTTACATTTCGCCTACCCCGACGTTAAAGTCGACGCTATCTTCTACGCCTATGCCGGTTTAAGGTCGTTGGCGCTCAAACCCGGCAAATCTGCTTCCAATACATCCAGAAGCCATGAGCTAATTGACCACAGTAAAATAGATAACCTGGATGGCCTGGTAACCATCCTAGGCGGTAAAATAACCGCATACAGGGCCGTCGCAAGGGATGCAACCGACCTGGTCTGTAAGAAAATGGGGCACAAAGCAAGATGCGTTACCGGTGACAAGCCTTTGCCCGGAGCTCCCGAGCTTAAGGATGAAGAGATAAAAAACCTGTCTGCGGAAAGCGGTCTGCCTTATGCAGTGGTTAGCAATTTGTCGCAATTATACGGATCGCGCTGCCGTGAGGTGATCACGGTTGCCAAAGAAGAAGCTTCTGGAGCACAGCAGATCAGCACAGGCGGACCGGATATCGTGGCCCAAATTCGTCACGCAGTCAAATCGGAGAGTTGCATGACCATCAATGATTTCATGGTCAGGCGTAGTATTGTGGGGTTCAGAAAGGACCAGGGAGCCGACGCAGTAGCATTTGTCGCAAAAGAAATGCAGAGACTGCTGAACTGGACCGAAGAGGAAAAGGACCGACAGGTCCAGGCGCATAATTACTTTGCCTCATTGGGTCAACGTTTTAGAAATCTTTGAGCAACTACATCAATAAAGATCAACCCTGGACCTGCGAGAGCGGGCGATGTGATTTTGTACTAGGGAATATGCCCCCTATTAATTACCAACCATTTTAGATATTATTTATATAAGGAGGTATGGATATGAGAAAAAAGGTGCTGGCAGTAGTCGCACTTTTAACAATTGTCCTGACCCTTATTCCAGTTGGCCGTGTTCAGGCTCAGGGAGAGGAAATCAGTCCTACGCAGGGAGTTGTTGGGCTGCAAGTGGAAGTCACCGGATTAACCAATGGCGTTTCTTATAATATCAAGTGGGACGATGTTTCTATTCAACAGGGGACGGCAGATACCACTGGTTCAGCTTCATTCGCCGTACCGGAGTCCTACGGCGGCGAGCATACTGTAAAAATAGAGGTCCCGACAGGCACACTAGTATTCAGCAGTACTTTTACGGTCATGCCTTATATTGCAGTCACACCTAGTTCCGGTGCTACTGGCACTGCAATTACAGTGGCAGGACACGGATTTGGCGTAAGCGAGAAAAATATCGCGGTCACTTACGATAGTACTATCGTAAGCTCCGGCATTACAGCCGATGCCAACGGCTCATGGAGTACCAGCATGTCTGCTCCGGGAGCTACAAGGGGCGTACACTATATTGGTGCCTCCGGTGATGTAACTATAGCCTCCGATGTGGCTAACAAACCTTTTACCGTCAGCCCTGTTGTTACGATGGATCCGATTTCCGGCGGTGTCGGCACGCTGGTAACACTCACCGGATCCGGATTCGGAACTGCCGAAGGGATTAAAGTACAGTTTTCTTCCAAAGATGTACGGACAGGCCTCACGGCTCAAATTGACGGATAATGGAGCACCTCCTTTGCTGTACCCAGCTCCAATAAAGGCAGCCATATAGTAAATATAATCGGCGATAATACTTCGGCAAACGATATACCTAACCTGGTTTTTACCGTCTCCTCGTCAGTATCGGCCAGCCCAAGCTCTGCGTACGCTGGAGACACTATTCAAATTAGCGGCAGTGGTTTTGCTAACAACGAGTCGTCCATCGAGGTTTTATTCGATGGCAAGCAGATACTCAGGAACCTCGTGGCGGATGATACCGGATACTGGTCTTCCCCCTTCCAATTACCAGAATCTGTTAATGGTCCCCATACATTGACTGCAGATGGCAGAATGACATCTTCTTCAGACGTGACCGCTTCTACTATAACCACTCTTTCGCAGATAACGGTCGTTCCTAAATCCGGTTTTGTCAAAGATGAGCTCAGGGTTACCGGTACCGGATTTACCGGCAGCAAAGATTTTAGTGTTTCTTTCGGCGCTGCGCCGGCCGCCAGCGGAACAACTAACGATAGCGGCAGCTTCCAGACTATATTTAATGCTCCCGGCGGTAAGAGCGGACCGATTACGATTACGGCAACGGACCTGAAAAATATAGCAGCTTCAACGGTGTTCTCGATTGATACCACGCCTCCGGATGTCCCGCAAATATCGTCACCCAGAGATGGAGCTACAGTCGGCTTCATGGGCAATACCAAAGTTGCCTTCAAGTGGACCGACGTTACAAGCCGCAACGGAATTACTTATGATATTGAAGTAAGCGACGAGTCCAACTTTGCCAAAAACCTGATAACTGAAACCAAATTGACTGACGCTAAATATACTTTAAGCGAGGCTGAAGCTCTTCCTAATGGCGAATATTACTGGCATGTCCGCGCCGTCGATGGCGCCGGTAATACCAGCGCCTGGACTAGCGCATCAGAGGTAAAAGTCGGATTCTTAACCACAACTACTCTTATTCTCCTGGCCGTAGGTGTCGTGGCCCTCATTGTTCTGGTAGCAGTTTTAAGAAGGAAACCTCATAAGAAGAGGGTAAGAAGAGACTGGGAATAGAACCTCTTAAAAACGTAGGATTATAAGCTTAAGGCCCACCAAATGGTGGGCCTTAAGCTTTTTGTGTTTAAAATCCCCCGGGAGACTGAAAAGTTTACGAAATTTTAATATCCTGCCCTAAATTTTTGCGATTTCTTTATTATTTTTCTTATATAGTCTAGCCAATTAAAGAATTATTAGGTAGGGGACTGAAATGAGTAAAATCATGGATTTAAGTATACCTTTCACTTCTGACACTATAGCCACATGTCTGTGCTCGAAATGCCCGGTCGAGAGGAATAGCAAATGCGCCAAGGACCAGCTTTCCAAGGTTGGACAAACGGTATGCGGCACAAAACCGCTTAACCGGGAGGAAATTCCGGCCGCTTATTGTACTGCGGGTATCGCTTCCTGCTCCGACCTCGACACCAGCAAAGAGTGCATATGTGCAACATGTAAAATTTTTGCAAAATATGGGTTGGAAGAGCGGATGCCTGAGAGTTATTTTTGCCGCGATGGAAAAGCAATGTAAGAGTCCCGTGTGTCTACCGTGCAACGCTATAGCTGCGTGTACGGTAGACACTGACCCGATCTAAGGTAGAATCTTAAAATTTCATCCGCAAATTACTACCAGTTGCAGCAAATTGATATATGTTTTTTCTTCGCATCTGTAAGATACCCACTCTGCCATACGGGATTGTCTGACAGGTGATCCCAGACTTTCCTTCCCGCAATATGTCCGAAAAATACGGAACGGATAGAGTCCAACACCACCTGGCAGCCCTAAGCTGGGGGCTTCAGTACACTGCACAGGGTGAGCCCCCTCAAGATCATATTCACGGCTATCGCTGCCAGCAGGAGGCTGAATACCTTCGATATAGCTTTGAGGCCGCCCTGTCCCATGAACCTCATTATGGGGTTGGTGGATAGAAATATTATCCAGGCGATGAATATATTCAGGGCAAGGGATAGAAGGACTATCCAGAGCGGGAATTGAGTTGATAGAAGAAGCAGGGTTGTCATCGTCGCAGGGCCGACGGTCAGGGGCGTCCCGATTGGGACTATAGCAACCATTTCCTCTTTAACCACTTCCATCATGCGGCCGGATATCATATATCGTATAGCCAGCACAAGAAGTATGATACCCCCGCCGATAGCAAACGAACCTACTGATATTCCCAACGCATTGAGGATAAATTGGCCGAAAAAGAGAAAAACCAGGCCCACTATGGCTGCAGTGATAGTGGCAACATTAATGAGTTGATACCGTTCCCGGGCAGACATGTCCTCGCTTAAACAAACAATAACCGGTACCTTGTCAAAAGCATCGATCACGACGAACAGCGGTATGAACGTCATGATGAAGGATTGAAAAAATTCAATCAAAGTAAAATTATATCCGTTGTGCCGATTTGAAGGATCTGTTTATTATATACCGATTTAAGGTTCACTACAGGTAACTTAATACCGCGCTGTTTCTCTTCAATCACTTTTATCATCTACTTAGAGTCTAGCCGATAGGCATACACAATTAGCTCAGTATGTCGAAGTAACCGCACGGGCACGGCTATCATGGCCCCGAGATAAAAGGGCCAGGATGAGGGTGATAAAGAGTGTTTATGGCACCATGCGGGTTGCCCGCTCGATGAAAGCCTCCTGCAGTTTCTTGAAGGGTGAACGTATTACCATGGCTGCCAGCCACACCATAAAGGCCATGCCGGCGTTCAGCGGGAAAACGTTATTCATTATGGCCTCACCCTGTGTGAATCCCTTCATCGCACCACCGCCAATAATTTTCTCCTGGGATTTCACCAGCTTTTCTCTGATGTTTTTTATATCCACCCCTACCAATTTGCCATTCTTTTTCAACACACGACCCCTAATCATCACCGTATCGATATTGCCTACGTTGGCCGCCATTATGATCGAGTTTACAGGGTCGTTCACAGGGAACATATTTATATCGTCCGTTCTCAGCATGATTAGATCCGCTTCCTTGCCCGGGATCAGGCTTCCTGTATTTTTATCTAGTCCTATCGCTTCGGCACCCTTGATAGTGGCTATCTCGAGCAACTGGAGGGCCGTGGGAGTGATTACCTTCGGCATTCTTCCGGCTTTATACAAAGCGTCGTTCTGCAGTGCCCGCTGGATACCCATGTTCAAACGTATCTGCGTAAACATGTCGGCGCTCTGGTTTGAGACAATATCTATACCAATTCCCGTGCGTCCGCCGAGGGAGAGCATCCTCCAAGTGACCGGAAAACCCATCCCCATCTGCAACTCCGTCTCCGGCGTATTGATAACCGCCGCGCCGTATTTGGCGCAAAGCTTAAGCTCATGGTCAGTCAGGCTCCAGCCATGTATAAAAAGTATATCCTCACCCATTAGCCCTGCCCGGTTCAGCCTCTCTATGTACCGTGTCCACTTGTTCTGGGCTCCCATACCAACGTGAGCGCTAATCCGCTTGGCACCGATCTCCCTGGCGAATCCCAACTCTCTCCTCGAGAGCTCCATAGGGAAGAAGTCGGCCTCGGTCAGAGCTATGCCCATCTGCACGTGGCCAATGGCGGAATTGAAATATTTTGTCTTAATGCGCCTGGCGTCGTCATAATGCCACTGCGGGCTCATCAGGACTGCCGGTGTCAGTCTTTCTTCCGGCTTTGCATTGCCGTACATACCATAGCATAATATGCCTCGCATGCCAGACTCTGTGAAGGCCCGCACAACCTCGTCCGCATGGTCGGGCGTATTCATGATGTGAGAGTGGTCGACTATGGTTGTCACCCCGGCGTTCAACGCCTCTAGGAACCCCGCATAGGTGCCAAGATAGGCGTCATCCGCATCGTAGAAAGAGCTATACACGCTCCTGATCCGCGCAGAATAATCGTACAGGCTCCAATCTGCTGTGATGGCCCTGAGCTGGGACTGCCACATATGGCGGTGACAGTCGACAAAGCCCGGCATGATAATCATGCTCTGCGCATCAATCACCTCAGCGTCCTCAATGGCGAGGTTGGACCCAATGCTTATGATTATACCGTCCTCGATGAATATGGAAGCGTTTTTCAATACGCCTTGCATGGGGTTCATCGTGACCACTGTTCCGCCCTTGATCAGCATCTTGTTCTTCTCTGCCATACCGGTCTCCTTAATAATTTAGCCAGCCACCCATCTCCGGCCTTGCCTCGTAATTATCCAAACAATGCTAGACGCAGTCCCACAAGATGTCAATATAATGATCGAATTCGTCGTCTTTCCCATTGAAAAGCCTTTCATAAATCAAAATTACATCTACCGCGTATAACGTAGCCTTAAAAACTTTATCCACTAATGAATGCTTCAATTAATGGCTATTTATCAGTAAACTTTTTTAAAAAATGTGATTTATAAAGGTGAAAGTTACTGGAATCTAGCTTCATAAAATGGTGGGCGGAATACTAGCGTCTTCTGGTTGCCATGAAGATCACTCCGCCTGCCAGAGCAAAGAGCAGCAAGGCTCCGCTAATATAGAGGATGAGGTTAGGATCTGCGAACTGGGCGACCTCGAAGGTACCGGCCGGTATACTGCCTACATAGACGGAGTAGCTGCCGGGCTCATCGCGGCTGACCGTGAACTTCACCGGTGTCCGGCTCCCGCTAGAAAGCGTGACGCCCTGATGAGCCTCCTCCTGTCCGTTGATGTAGAGCTTGATTTGAGATGAGCCGTCGGCCGTGCCTTGGTTGGCAATATTGGCAATAACGGTAATAGGTGCGCCAGGTGCTACTTTGGCGGTGGAGAGCGAGGCGCTCTGGACTGCGATATTGGCCATAGCTGCGGGGCCCTGAGCTACCATGGGAACCTGCCCTGAAGATGAATGAGTCGGGCCGCTATTGGTGAAGGCCGGGCCGCAGGGGTCGATGATGGTGCCGTTGGCCAGTCCGTCGGCGTCGCCTTGTCCGCCGTCTTTAAGGGTTAGTATGAAGGTGTTGGGGTCGGTTTGCTGGACGTACTGGGTAAAATCGGTCAGGCTGCCGTTCTGGCACTTGAAGAACTTGGAGCCCATGGGTATGGCGGTGGGGGTGGTGATGGTAACAGTGGCAGTTGCACCCGGGGCAAGATTGGTTATGCTATAGGAGAACATGCCGTAGGGAAAGATGAAACCGCCGGACGAGCACGGCATACTTTCGGGCGGGAGGTTTGTCAGGCCTGAGATGGAGCCAGCGCTGGTGGTGAAGTTGACCGTGCCCAGGCTGGTGTTGACAGAGGCTGAGGTAACATTGGCAGGAGTGGGTTGTGCCAGCGTGGCAACGAAAATATCCCTGTTACCGTTGGTATCTCCGGGCACCAAGTTGTCGGCATCGGATTCGAAGGCTACATAGCGCCCATCAGCGCTGATGCTCGGATTTTGGCTCCAATTAGTGCCCTGATTGCCGCTGGAATCACAGCTGACCAGGGTTGTTGTATTCGTCTGCCGGTCACGGACAAATATCTGAAAGGCGCTGGTACCCCCAGTTACAAGGTTGGTGGCAGCGGATTGGAAGGCGATATAGCGCCCGTCAGCGTTGATGCTCGAACCGGCGCTGGGACCGTTGCCCTGCGTGCCGCTGTTATCGCAACTGGCCAGGGTAGTGGTACCCAGCATACGGTCACGGATAAATATTTGATAGTCATTGCCTGTTATATTTTGAGTCACAAGGTTGGTGGCGACGGAGTCGAAGGCGACATAACGCCCGTCGGCGCTAATGCTCGGAACTCTACTGGTACCGTTGCCCTGAACTCCGGTGATATTCTCGCTGACCAGGGTTGTTGTATTTGTCTGCCGGTCACGGACAAATATCTGAAAGCCGCTGGTACCTCCAGTTACAAGGTCGGTGGCACCGGATTGGAAGGCAACATAGCGCCCATCAGCGCTGATGCTCGGATTGTCGCTGAGACCGTTGCCCTGCATCCCGCTGTTATCGCAACTGGCCACGGTAGTGGTACCCAGCATACGGTCACGGACAAATATCTGAAAGCCGCTGGTGCCTCCAATTACAAGGTCGGTTGCAATGGATTGGAAGGCAACATAGTGCCCATCAGCGCTGATGCTCGGATTGTTGCTGTACTCGTTGCCCTGATTGCCGTTGATATTCTGGCTGACCAGGGTGGTGATATTGGTCTGCAGATTACGGATAAATACTTGACTGTTTCCGCCGGTGGTAGCTGGGGCCACAAGATTGGTGGCGTAGGAATCGAAGGCGACATAGCGACCGTCAGCGGTGATGCTCGGATTGTAGCTGTCACCGTTGCCCTGACTGCCGCTGATATTCTCGCTGACCAAGGTGGTAGCATTGCTCTGCCGGTCACGGACAAATATCTGTTTGTAATTAGTACCGTCGGGCACAAGGTTGGTGGCTTGAGATTGGAATGCGACATAGCGCCCATCAGCGCTGATGCTCGGATTGTCGCTCTCACCGTTGCCCTGAACGCCGCTTGAAGAGACGCTGACCCGCTCCATACCAAAAATGGCCAGGACACTGGCGATATACAAAGAGGACATTAAAACCAATACCCCTAGAGAAACCAGCGCCAGCCTTTTCTTCATTTGATTATTCCCCTGAAAAAGTTGTACAACCCCGTACTATGGCAATACCGCTTCATATCTATTGAACTTTCACAACGACGGCCACAGGCATCAAGCATATTAATCGGCTGTGGAATTCTCGCATCAATATGCATCATTGTCAATGGGCGATGGATTAACGATTTGCCTTGATATGTGCCACGAGCGAGTGGAGAACCGTTACCATTGGGTGATAGTGTGCGCTATACTTGGCGTGGATGATGGCTGCCAGGCTATTGCTAAATTCCTCTCCACCTGAACCACTTGAACTGGGCCTCGTCCCAAAAGCATGCCCGCACCTCTTTCTCATTTCACGGATTGTCGGTGAAGTCGCGCATGCGCCGATGTTCGTCGGGATTAAATAAACCGATATTTAGACTGGCGTGATATCACTTCGGATATCCGACCGCCTGGGCAAAAACGGCTGCCTGATCCGCCCGTAATTGCAGAGCCTCTTTCAGAGCATCGTGATCTATACTCGCATAGAAGTGTGCACCCAAGCCCTGTGCGGCACAATATAGATACACATTTTGCCCGATAAAGCCCACATCACAGGCAGACAATAGTGCCTTGTCTGATGGGGTACCTGTCCTAAATTTGGCATAGTCCGCCACATATACTAATTGTACAGGCGCATCCATTAATGGCTCTTTGTTACCGATTTTTGACCGGATATCTTGAGCCAGCACAGACCGTATCTGATTCTCCTTGGCATCATATATATACGTTCCATCAGAAAGAAGAGCGTAAATATCGACGTCCTGAGCATTCATAGCGGAAGGAGCGGTACGCCTTCCATCTGGACGATTAATACCCCATGCTGCCCATAACAATTCTACAAGCACATCCTTTGGCAGCGCTGTGGTTTGAAAGGAAGGTGTTGACTTCCTGTTTTTTAATGCTTCTATCAATGTTGTCTTGGGGTTTGTTGCTAAGGGTATCGCGGTCTTGTTTTCTGACTGCGTAACGGCAGATGGAGTCTGGGGATTAGCCGGCATAGGACTACAGGATTGGATCAGGATCGAGCCACTTAGCATCATCAATGAGACTAAAACCAGAAGAAAACTGCTGCTGAGATTCTTGCTGTTGATATTACCCGCACACCGATTGCGAGCTACTTTTAAATTCTGCATGCCCTTTCTCCTTGCGCAGACGCCCAGAATAATACTTATCTACTCCGTTGCCAATGTAAGTTATTAATAGTAATAAACAATTTGAGCAGCCCTAAAGGCTGAGAGGACCTGACAAGGTTCCTGCCTCCACGGTGTCTGACTGTACCTGGTCTGAGTCCACCAATGCCTGGTAACCCACTACCGTAGATTGCCCCACGAGCTACAATGTATTTCAATAGCTTGGCTGGCAGGTGGAGCACGATCGGCCATCGTTATGAGCTCAGTTTCTCAAATATATTACGCTGGTGTTGTCGGAGATCACTATAGGAACTAGTGTATGGCTGCTATGGCCCCAGTTCTGCAAATATATCGTTCCAACATTTTCTGAGACTGCAGCAGAAACCTGTGAATCTTTACAGCCGCAGCTCCCCCAGTTCTGCAGGTATATTGCGCTAGCATTGTCCGATGCAAGTGCAGAAACCGGACTGGCTTTAGCGTTAATAGCCGACAGTAGGAAGAGAAAAGCTATTGCGAACAGAGAAAACAATATATGTGATTTCATATTTCCCCAAAGCCGTTGATTTCAGCCCGCCAATATATCTATAAACTCTAAACGGTATTTTAGGCCAGATAGTTGCAGAGTACAATCGGAGGCGGTATTTAAATATGGCCATAAGCTGGAATAGTTCCTGGTTCCCCATCTTTTTGAGCATTAATCGCCTCCGACCTTCAGGTCCTAACAGCAATTCTAATAGCTCAAGCAGGGCCGGGTCAACATTATGTGAACTGTAATAACTATGGTGGGCGGTAATGGACTTGAACCAATGACCTCTGCGATGTCAACGCAGCGCTCTAACCACTGAGCTAACCGCCCCTGAAACAACTTGGCATTTTATCAACGGCATTGGATATAGTCAAGAGCATCCAGTTGCGGACATTGCTGCAGTCGGAAAAACGTCACCCTTTGGTTGACTGCTTGGAATTGCCGGTCAGTGAAACATGCACGTCCGTGCCGCATTTGGGGCATGTCACTTCAATAGTCATAACGGGTTTGCGCATCACACGCTCGATCAGCGTAGATACCATGGTATCGAGCTGGTCGATCCTTTTATACATCATTTCCAGCCGCTTTTCCATCTGGGCCAGCTTGTCCAGCTGTTTCTCGGCATCCTCGTATTTCTTATCCATGTCCAAACTTCCGCTCTAATATAGATGTTACTATAAAGAAAATAAGAGGAGAAATCAAGGACTTCTCCTCTTATTTAAGACACTTAGATCATACTCACAGGCTTTTTTCTTGAACTCCCATCGCGCTTAAATCTTCCTTGTCGCGCTTCATATGCTCTTCAAGCTTCCCGCCCATCGTCTGTTCCAAGTATTTGCGGTAGGCTTCTCTGGCTGTCGGTGAACTGCGAACGGCGATCTTGGCACACTCCCATTCTTCGGCTACCAACTGGTCCTGCCGCTCAGGGCCAAGCGGAAATTCTACATCCATCAGGGCTTCCGCCCGTTCGATTATCCTGTTCATTACCGCCCTTCTAAGGCGGTCAAAAGAAAGCAACTCCTGATCTTCGTAAGGCCGCGAAGTGTATTGTTCGTTAGCCATAATTACGACCTCCCGTTCACACTTTTTGTGACCTTATAATATTCTGCAACTAGAGCAATGTCAAGCCTTTTGGAGCCCTTGCTGCCATACGGGTTACACAGCTATAGAATAGCTGCAGTTCAAACGCTTAGACGGGATATTGTGCATCCGTCGGCGCATGGGACACGTCGCCGCATTAAACCCGTATTTTATATATCTGTAATATTTCTAACATTTTATTTATGACTTCTTAACAATTTATTTACTATTATCCTATCTGAAGACTTGAAAAAGGAGAGGTTAGCTATGAGACGATTGGGGCTTTTATTCTGCTTTTTACTGATCACTTCTGCCGGATGTATTTACTATCAAACTCCCGGGACTGTGCAGACTCCATCTCAAAATCCCGTACAGTCAACGCAACAGTCAAATACGCCGCCTACTATCGCCGCCTTTACAGGCGTCCCCGCTACCATTAACGCAGGCAGCTCATCGAATCTGCTTTGGACTGTAGCCAATGCCAGCTCAGTCAGTATCGACCAGAGCATTGGAATTGTGCCCATAGCCGGGACCGTTGCAGTGTCACCGGCTACTACAACCACCTATACCCTTAATGCCATCAACGCTTACGGAACCAGTACCGCCACGGCCACCATTACTGTCAACAGTACATCGGTTCCCACGACGGTATTACCTTACCCGCAATCTTCGCCATATCCCTATCCGGCTCAGCCCCCGCCCAATTCAGCTAATTTTGCGATTACCAATGTTATAGCGACTGTCGATTCTCCATCCTATTCAGGTCCATGCCCCAAAACCCTGACATTTACGGCATTCATTACCTCTAACGGTCCTGGAACCGCCACCTACGGATGGGAACGGAGCGATGGCTCACCCGGCCTCCATCACGGCATCACTTTCTCTTCAGCAGGTTCGCAGACAGTAACCGAAACCTGGCAACTGGGGTTAACATATACAGGATGGGAGCAACTCCATGTTTTCAATCCGAACGATTTAATTTCCAACCAGGCCAATTTCACTCTAAACTGCGGATATGCGGTAACAGGAGTGACTGCAAGTGTTGCGCCCGTATTAACGGGTGCCTGTCCCAAGACCATTGCATTTTCCGGCCTGATTACAGCCAACGGAGGGCCGATGACTGTCACCTATAGGTGGGAAAGAAGCGACGGGGCGGTCGGCCCGACACAAAGCCTGTTCTTCCCAGCATCCAGTTCTCAGCCTGTTAACGAGACATGGCAGCTTGGAGCTTCGTACTCCGGCTGGGAGCGTCTACACGTCCTGGCTCCCAATGATATGCTTTCCAACCAGGCCAGTTTCAATCTGACCTGTTTTTAAGAGCTCGTAAACTGGGTTGCTCCCGCCTCGTGGATGCTTTGACAACCGTGTACTCGGGGGTTAAAATGAATTCACTTTGCGGGAGTAACTCAGCGGAAGAGTTCCTGCCTTCCAAGCAGGCTGTCGCGGGTTCGAATCCCGTCTCCCGCTCCACAAACCTACTTAGAGCAACTGCTTTTCCTCAGAATGTTGGTAATGTAGCGCAAAGTCGTAGTCATATCCTTAAAAACCCTATAAGCTGTCAAGGTAGGGAGTTTGAGATCATGACTTTATCTGATGCTCTGGCTGCATACCGAATCTGCGCTAAAGCTGAAGGGAAAAGTGGTTCATAATTATTGGAGGGGTGATTGTCACTTTTCAATTCGGAACAGCAATGGGCCAACTTTTGGGTAGGGCGGGTAGGATGGCACCCAAGCTGGGCAGCCAAGAGAATAGCTGATAGCTGTGATTCAACAAGCATGATAGCTGACATAGGGGGTGCTCACGGTAGGGATAGTTTCTGGCTAAGCGCAAAAGGATTCAGAGTAGTGCTTCTGGAACCTAATGCCTACTCTCTCAAAATGGCGCTGCAAAGGCTTACGGACCTGCGTGTACACGTTGACATAGTGAGAAGTGCCCTGCCAAACTTGCCTGTACGTGACAAGTATTTCAACGCCGTAACTTTCTACTGGGGGTTGCACTCCTATCCTGATGAAGAAAAGTTGGAAGCACTCGTGGAAATAGAAAGAGTCATAGTCAATGGTGGTCTGTTATTTTCCGCAAGTTTTGGGTCCTGGAGTGGCCATAGCGTCCCATTGAGCATACACTTAGTTCAGAAGAAAGAGGATTTCATCGCTTGGCATGAAAAAGCTGGTTTTCGCACTCTCAGGGTTACCGAAATAGCAGACGAAACTCGCACCTTTGAAAAATCGTGGTGTGGGGAGTTCAAAGTCGTAAAGACATAGGATAGGGAAATTCAGAAAGCGAGCATGGTCTTTAAATCGCCCTTAATATAGAAAGCAATTCGATTGAACATAACGCTAAAAAGCGCAATTGAGGCTCGCATCCCCGGTGCGATTTGACCAGATCCGCGGTTTCTATTGGAAGCGAAAGATAATAGCGGATTGTGCTGGTCGCTGATGGAAGTACTCTAAAATGCGTGTCGAAGGTTATATCGAACAAAAAGCTGATTCTGGCATTTAGGACAAGATGCATTATGACCTAAATCTGCCTGCGAGTCACCTTCTTGGGGTACAGCCTTAACGTCTCTGGCATTGGCGTCCACTTGAACGGGGAAAATACTACTGCAGTATGGACAGATTACATAGGACGTTGCTTCTGACATCATCTACCTCCCAAACAATAATATTTATCATTGTGCCGGGCACAGTGGCGCGGGCTCGCGGAGATTGGGGGAATATGGCCGCATTGTAAACGCACATCGTGGTTCTATGCCATGTCACGCGGTTGCAGTTTTGGTGTTTTGAATAACGGGTCCCGCTACATCAACGCTCGAACCCGAGCCAGTAGTTCGCTAAAAGAAAAAGGCTTGGTCAAATAGTCATCAGCACCGGAATCGAGCCCCTTAACTCTATCCTCAATGCTGTCCCTGGCGGAAAGCATTAAGATGGGCATACTCACCTGCTCTGCCCGCAGTTCCCGACAAACTACGATTCCGTCTTTCTTTGGGAGCATAATATCGAGAAGGATAAGGTCGTAGGGCGTGGTTTCAGCCATGCATTGGGCCTCCTCGCCATCATAGACACAGTCGACGGAGTAGCCTTCTTCCGTAAGACCTCGCTTGATAACGCCGGCAAGCCGCCTATCATCCTCGACCAGTAAAATCCGCATTCCGCCTCCTTATGCAAGACATTACCCCATTATAGGAAAACAAGATGAACAGAAGATGAAAAGATGTGCAATCTGAAGATCTAAATTACTACCAATAGCGCACACTAAGACCGAATGACGAGAACTTCCCGTGCGCTCGTGGAATCAGGCCAGGTGCAGCCGTCCACAGTAGCGCGGCTCGAGATAGTGCCAGTGCCCTTCCTCAGAAAGGTACCTCTACTACAGAACTCCAAAGGGGGAGATTGACAGCCAAGTGCTATCGACGTACTATCGGTGGCAACAGCGGTGAGGGGCAGAGGCATTATCGCCCATTAAAATAGGAAGTCCCATTTTCAGCTTACCTAATATTTCACCGTGGGAGGATTTATGGCATACCAGACGTTGCTCGTAGAAAAAAAAGAAGGGATAGCGGTGGCAACTCTCAACCGTCCCGATAAACTGAACACACTTAGCACCAGGCTATTCTTCGAACTCAGGGACCTGGTGGCTGAGTTCCGTTACGACCTTGAGACGCGGGTGATCATCTTCACAGGCGCAGGACGCGCTTTCTCCGGAGGCTTCGATTTCAGAATCGAGTCGCTTAAGGAGCATGTCTCACAGAAAGAAATGCCCAACGAGAGGATATGGCAGCTTTTTTCACAAGACCTGATGACGGCCATTGAGAACCTGGAACAGATAACCATAGCCGCCATCAACGGCCCCTGCATGGGCGGCGGGCTTTGTATTGCCATGAACTGCGACTTCAGGATAGCGGCTAATGATGCCAAACTGGGGGTGCCTGAAATAAACCTGGGGCTGTTTCTGAGTTGGGGCGCTACTCCACGCCTGGTAGCCCTGCTCGGACCCTCCAAAGCCAAGGAACTCATTATGACCGGTGACCCTGTGAATGCCGAAGAGGCCTACAGAATAGGCATGGTAAATAAGGTGGTTCCCCTCGAACAATTGTTGCCCGCCGCGAATGAGCTGGCACATAAGCTGCTAACCCGCGGCCCGCTGGGTCTGCGCATCGCCAAGAAACAGGTCAATGCCGCTTCCGTGGCGCGCATGTCAGACCTGTACCTTTTAGAATCTGAACTGTGGGAGAGGAACCAGATATCCCCGGATATGGCTGAAGGCATACAGGCAGCTATTGAGAAAAGGCCACCGCACTATGTACCGGAGGCAGGCGTCCCCAAATTCGGGATCCCTCAATGAGATTTGTATTTGAATAGGAGGGGATATGATGGCTGAGGAAAAACTTATCTGGCAATATGTAAGGCGATGGGCGGACAAATACCCGCAGAAGGAGGCGCTGATTTTCAATGACAAAAGGGTCACTTACAAGGACTTTTACGATAAAACGCTCAAAGCGGCTAAACTGCTGCTTGAGTTAGGCGTTAATAAAGGCGACAGAGTGTTCACCCTCTCGGCGGCCCGCGATGAGTTTTTTTACACTTACATGGCCACGGCCATGGTTGGCGGCATTTGGTTCGGGCTGAACCCACGCTATACCCGCGATGAATTCCTGTATATGGTGGGCGATGCCAGGCCGAAGGTCGGGTTTGTGGTGCGAAATTACGATGCGCTGATGAGGGATTATAAGGATGATGTCTCAGCCCTTAAAGAGGTCAACCCAGAACTTGAGCACCTGATCATCATCGATAATCCCTGGGACGGCACGCTTAACTGGGAAGCAGAATTGGCAAAGGACCGCAGCAACCTGGATTCCGCCCTGAGAAAGCGTATGAAAGAAGTCAAGTCAGATGATCCCGCCCTCATCATCTATACTTCAGGCACAACCGGCAAGCCCAAGGGGGCACTGCTAACCCATAAGAATATCATCGCCAGCGCCTCTGTACAGAATAAGCACTTCCTCGGTCAGACTTATAAACGCGGCGAGGGTAAGTCGCTCATCCATTTCCCCATTAACCACGTCGCCTGTGCCGTGGAGCAGGCTATGGGAGGGCTGCACTGGGGTTCAACCATCGTGATGATGGACCGCTTCGATCCGGCTGCCACGCTGAAAACCATACAGGTCGAGAAGATAAGCTTCCTGGGACAGGTCCCCGCTATGTTCATGCTGCAATTCATGCTGCCTGATTATGACAACTATGATCAGTACAGCGTGAAAGTGATAGTATGGGCAGGTTCCGCCGCCTCGGAAGAAATGGTAAAGAGGTTATCGAAAACAGGCGCTATCTTGATGACCGGCTATGGGCAGACGGAGAATGCCGGATTTATCACCTATTCAAAACCGGGCGATTCTATGGAGGACCTTATACAGACAGCAGGCAAATGCTATCCGCCTTTCAAAATCAAACTGGTGGACAATAACGGCAAGGAAGTCCCGCAAGGCCAGGTGGGCGAGATATGGATGAAAGGTGACCTGGTCATGAAGGGGTATTGGAACCGCCCGGAGGCCACTGCTGAAACGCTGACTAAGGATGGTTGGCTTAAATCCGGCGACCTGGCAACCATGGATAGCCGCGGTTATATCAAGATCGTAGGTCGCATCAAGGAGATGTTCAAATCCGGCGGCTATAATGTCTATCCCCGCGAGATCGAGGCCGTTATTGAGCAGTACCCGGGCGTGGCCTTTGCGACGGTTATACCCATCCCGGACGAGACCTGGCAGGAGGTTGGTAAGGCTTTCATCATGCCCGTGCCCGGCAAGATGGTAGAGGTGGAAGAAGTGCGTGAGCTTTGCAAGCAGCATCTTGCCAACTACAAGATACCCAAACAGTTTGAGGTCCGTCCATTGCTCCCGCTGCTTGCCAGTGGTAAGGTCGACCGGCGTGCCATGGTTGAGGAAATCAAAGCTGCGCAGCAGAAAAAATGATTTGAATTAAAGAGATGCTATAGCCGCCACCTATCAAAGGATATGCAAGTAAGTTTGTTTTCTCCCAGACTTGCGCCCTAACCTGCATTTTTTTCATTACATTAGCAATCAGCAAATTCTGGGCCCACCCAAACGGCCGTGCCGACGGCCTCGCCTTAACCAAGAGGCGAAAAAGACGATTTCAACGCTTTCTTGGGTGACAAATTCTCTCTTTTAGGTCAAAATTAAAAAATTAGGGGTATTAAGCGCCAACGCTAGCTCGTACAGGATCCGGGAATTAGTGACGATCCATTCGGGTCCTGAAATCAGCGCTCAACAGATTCTTAAACAACAGACCCTATGTTTGGATAGTGTCTGCTTCCCAAATTAGCTTCAAACCGGTACTTTTATCAGAAGTATCCATCGTGATATAGATAATCCATATTTAGTGATGCACTCTGTCCTCAAGATAAGGATACGTGATTTGGTGCAAGATAAATTAAAAACTCAAAGATATAAAACAAAGAGGAAGGGGCGGCAATTGCCGCCCCTTCCGTTGCTATCGGTAACTGACCGGGTAATTAGACCCTGCGTGTTTTGAAGATAAGGATCAGGGTTACGATTACCAGGATGGCGCCGATGGCGATGATGACCCAGACCCAGAGCGGAGTCGCAGGTTCTTGTACGGGTGTCGGAGGAACCGGTGCGGCCTCAGTCTGGAAGCTGAAGGTTGCCGACCAATCGCTCGGGATTGCCTGGCCGTTGACCTCGAGGGCCTTTACGCGCCAGAAGTAGGAAGTGGAGTAGTCCAGAGCGCCGCTGTATGAGTAAGCGGTGGTGGTGGTGTTGGCGGTGGTAACCATCTGCTTGAACTCGGAATCCTTGGCAAGGTCGAACTCGTACTTGGTGGCATCCTGCCAGGGGCTCCATGAGAACTGAGTCGGTTTGGTTGGGATGCCGACGCCGCCGTTGGCCGGGCTGAGCAGCGCTACGCCATAGTAGGGGGTGGTGACGATGAAGCCTGCTTTGACGGTGAAGCTGCGAACCTCAGACCACGGGCTGTCGGCGATCTGTGAGGTAGCTGATTTGGCCGAGCGGATCCTCCAGAAGTAGATGGCGCCTGCTTCAGGAAGAGATCCGGGGGGTATCCAGGCGGCAGGGCTGGTGTTGTTGGTGGAGTCCATCTTCAAGAGGATCGAACCGGTCACGGCGGAGATCACGCCGGTGGAGCCGTTGCCCCAGTTGATGGTGGGGTTGACTCTCAGGGTGAACGCATTGTCTTTGGCTATCTGGAGTTGATACCAGACGGTCAGACAGAGCTGTTCCCATGATAGGTCGATCTGGGAATTGCGGCCGGTGACCGGGTCAGCGCCGACCAGGAACTGGTCAGCCGGGCTCTTGAGTACCGGGCCTTTCTTGGCCAGGCAGTCGGTGTATGCCCAGAGCATGCCCTGGTTGAGTGTCGGGGTATAACCAGGGTTGGTATTCCAAGTGGTTCCCGTTATGTCGTTGAGGTGGTTGTTCCACATTGAACGTGCGAACAGTGAAGGAGTTGCGACGCTGGGATAGTTGACCGTTACGCCGGACTCGTTGTCGATGGCATAAAGAGTGGTGTTGGTGTCGAGTGTGCAGCAACCGCAGGCCTTGAGCGAAGTCGGCTCAAGTGTGAAGAATACGTTCTTCTGATTGAGCGGAGCGAACACGTCAAGACAGGCCCACTTGATGCCCGGTTTGGGCATGCCGTTGCGAGGCTTGAGTGTGCGGCAGACTGCGCTGTCGTAGTAGCCGTTGCTGTTGGTGACGTTGTCATGGGCGCTGTACAGCGCCGGCTGGGGATCGCCCGTCCAGGCCTGGACCAGACCGTACTGACCGACCATGTGAGGAGGATTGTTCCATCCGCTGGACGACCACCAGAGGTTGGTGTCATCGGAGAAGACATAGCCGTTGCCGTTGGCAGGGCTCATCATGTCTCCGTCAACCCACCTGGTGTTGGCCGGGATGGTATTGCGGTACACGGTGCCGACTGCGGTGCCGCCGTTGTTCTTGGTATTGTACGGTTTGGCAGCGCTGTCGTCGCCCATGTAGATGAAGCTGTTGTTGTCGAAGTCCACGTCGAAGATGACGTGTTCGTTGCCGTGCCCGGCAATAGGATCTGCGAGGACGCTCATAGTGACGCCCTTATCCAGGGAGTAAGCCATTGGGTAAGGAGCATTCACGCCGGCGCCGACCAGGATCTTGCCGTCAGGAATGGCAACGATGGTATGACCGTAAAGGAGCTGTGTATCGTAGTTAGCGAGGTTGGTGGACCATGAGGTGCCGGTGTAGGGGAGCCTCTGGACCACGCCGTCCGGGCTTAATACGTACATGGTGGTGCTTGATTCAAAGGCGAAATCCTGAACGGGATACCTTGGGGTGATGGTTGCCCAGTAATCGCCGTAGTCAGGCGACCAGGCCATCACGCCGCCGCTGTTGGAAGCGGCAGTAGCGGTAGCATACTGAGCTGCCCAGGCGACGATCTCGCCGGTGGGCTTGTCTGTGCAGGACTCCACTACGCGGAGTATGGGCAGTTCTGACTGCACAAGGTTGCAGTTGCCGGCAGTCACATGGCAGAAGACACGCTCCCAGTAAGTGCCGATGGGAGGTACTGCAGGCAACGGCGCTTCCACGTTGGGATTGATGCTTGCGCGCCATACGCTGTCGAACTCGTTGCAGCCTGAGCCCGCGTTGTTTGCATTGACCGAAGCCAGGTAGATGGTCGTGCAATCGGGGGATACGGCTACATCGTTGAACCAGTCGATAGTGGTGTCGATGAGTGAGAGCTCGTTCCAGGTCTCACCGTTGTTGCGGCTGATGGCGAAGGCGTTCTCGTCATCATGGATGACTTGCCAGCCGCCTACACCGGCGGTCGGTACATTAAAGGGGGTAGCCGGATTCAGGAGGTAGGAGGGGCCCTGGATGGAGAACAGGCTTATGCCGCCTGTCCCATATCCGGAAAACATGCTGGAAGTGCCCCACCATGCGCCGTGGGGAACACCCGGGAATCCCATCCCTGCAGCCGCTGCGAAGACAGCGGGGGTCGGCTCGTTCGGCAGTGAGCCGGTGGAGACCAGGCCCAGGGAGCCGTCGGCGTTCCAGGCAACCATGGCTGCGCCAACGCCGGTGTTGTTGCCGACTGCGCAGTTGATGGTCAGGCCGGCTGCGCCGGTGGTGGGTTTAAGTGCAGGATACCAGCAGGGGATCGGGCAGGTGGTCGGCGAATCCGTGAACCATGTCGGCACGGTCGCCGTGCAGGGGAAGCCCAATCTTTCGCCTGCCAGCAGTTTGCCGGAGGCATAGGTGCCGAAGTATGCGATGCTGTAGATGGATTTATAGTTCTGTGAAGAAGTATCCATCAGCACGTAGATGGTCGTATCGTCGATTCTGTAGATGCCGTCCTGAGTAAGCTTGGGGCTTACTACGAAGGCGGCTCCGCTCCAGGCCGGGCCGTTCAAAGCATCAAGGCTGATATAGGCCCTGCGCAGTGAAGAAGACTGGCCTGAGAAGTCGGACGGGAGCTGCAGGACAACATTATTAAGGTTGAAGATGTGCGGGGAGTCAGTGGTAAGGGCGTTGTTCCTGACGTTGATGGAGTTGTTGAAGGCCCAGCCCGTGGTGTAGTTCTGGTTGAGGTCACGGGTTGCCACGTTGTAATAGGTGCCGCCAGTGCCGGCTGCACCCGCGGGATCCGTTGCGAATACCAGAGCTACGGAAGAGTCGCCGTTGTATGTCGGCGAGAATTTAATTGCGTAGTAATCTACCGAAGCCATGGTATCCGGGGTACCGTTGGTCAGAAGGCCGGCGGGTACCGGGACCGACGGGGCGACTGTCTGGTCCTGCCAGGTGTTGAAGCCGCTTGAAGCCCTGACAAACCAGCGGCCGCTGGCGCCGACGGTGCCCTGCGTGGTTACGAAGCCGATGTCGCGCTTGCCGCCGTAGTCGATCGAGATATCGATGTTGCGGATGAACTCGTTTGTGGCCAGGGCAGTAGTGCCGTCATAGGCCAGGTCCCAGGTGTTGCCCGAGTCTGAGGACACGTAGATCCTCTTGGGGCCCGCGCCTAAGCCCTGATTGAAAAAGCCGCCGGCGGTCGGGTCGCAGGTGACTGCGATGAACTTGGGGTCATCCGGAGCAAGTGCTACCTGGTAGCAGTTGGACGGAAGACCTGCCGGGCCTATGATACCAACACCGAGTACAAATCCGGGTGCCCGGATAAGGCCAAGCTCTTTGGAGCCGACTGCGGAGATGCCGCCGGTGTTGCTCCACATAAGGCTGCTGAGATAGCCCGGAGCGAACTGGGACAGGGAGTATCCCCAGTCCCTCACGATCCAGGCCAGGGTGGCGCCGTCGTTGCCGACTGCCATGCTGATGATTTCGTTGCCGCGGGGATTATCGGTGCCGTCGCCCCCCGGCGGGTTGTGCGCTGTAGCGGAGATATAGGTATTGTCGATGTCATTCTTCAACGGGAAGGCTTCTGGCGTCATGATGGTATCCCACCTCATGATGCCCGGGTCCGCGGAGACCGCTGCCGGCTGCGCGATACTGACCGGGATCACGAAGGAGAGAACCATGAATATAGCTGCGAAAACTCCAAGTATCCTTGGAAACCTAGTTTTCATTATTCCTCCTGAATTATTCAAACCCGAAAACCCTTTTCAGAATCCGTTTCCGGATCCCGGATCTTATCTGTCGGGAACCCCCGGCAAAAACTTTCGACCTCCTTGCACGGGAGTTTTTTTACGGATAACTTAATAACCGGTGGTAACGGATACTATCCTGCCCTGCTATTTAAAGCCCGCATGGCTGCGGCTGTCCCCCCGGTAAAGACGGTATGCCCCGGGACCAGGGCGATTAAAATTTTGCCTCGGCAGTGCTTACAGACTGCCCTGGCATGGCTCATGCACATCACCTCCTCTAAATTCAATTGCTAGCGCCTAAGACGCAAGGTATCACGAGGAATAATAAGTTCCCTATCCATATTTGTTGGCGTGTCGATTCCATTATTTCCCGTAAGTAATTCATATGAAATATTGCCCTAAAGAGCTTGATTAGCACCTTTCAAAACCCTTTCATCCGGACGTGGCCAAACCGGTGGTAAAGTCCGAGCAACCAGTTACTACATCTAAAAATATAAATGCTATTTAGGCGTTGACCCTTGCGCTAGACAAAACTAAGATTACGCTCTGGTTGGGTTTCATCAATTGTATATTGTTATTGTTAAATGGACTTTAACCTTTCATTAAATCTTCATTAAATCTTTTGATTAGTATCAGTGAGGTAGAGTTGGTTCCCCCTTTACCGGGAACGTAAAAAGCATACTATGTATACCTATAATCGATAACGACGAATACTATCCAGTGATAGTGTGCGCTATAGTCGACATCATTAATATGTGCGAGTCGATGGTTGTCTTAGGTCGTTTGTTGGGGCGACCTGTCGGTTTTCTGGACATGATGTGATCCTTGGATTATTTCTTGAGAAATATTTGGTGGGCCTAAAGAGAAAACTCTGGGACGTAAATAAGCTTGACCGGCATGTCAATGGTGTTATTGTCATTGTAGATAGCACTATCTATAATTGCAGGCATGAAGTACGGCTCATATAAGGCTAGCGTTACATGGGAAATATTAAGCGGGAGTTGAATAACTACTGTCCAAGATGCTATGAGTATATGCAGTACGGCGTAAAGCAATGCCCTCATTGTGGATGTCCAATGAATTGGGGGATATTGCCGCAAGAGAAAGCCCAACCAGCAGTGCATACATCGCAGCAACAGGCAGACAGGTCCAAAAGAGCCGGAGGGGGTATCGTATGTGTTCATTGCGGCAGCATAATAACACCCGTAAAAAGCAAATTTGGTTGCGGTTTTTTTAGTTTGTTGGGCATTGTTTACTTAATTTACTATGCCTTTAAAAGAGCCGATATTTGCCCTAAATGTAAGAGTAATGCTTACAAGTAGTTGATACTAATTGTGTTTGACCTTTCCTCTTTTCTATACCAGCTATAATGTTAGTTTTGCGGGTCATGAGTCAATATGTGACTGAACAGCAGTTACCATTCGGTCATAATGTGCGCTATACTCGGCGTCCAAAGTTGTTTCAATAAAAGTAATCGATAATTTCCAAAGCGCCGCTCAATCGTCGGACGCATTGAATAAACAGTAATGTCAAAGCCACGCCAAGACTTTTGAACAGCTTAAAACCGATACTTTTATCTGAAGTATCGGAGAGTCATCATTAACCAGTGGCAATGATCGTCACCTCGCCGATGTTAATTCCGTTTTTCTTCAGCGCAATACTACTCAAGCTCCATCTTCAGCAAAATAACCGTATAAGGCTTCCAAAGGGATACCGTAAAATAAATCTCTTTTCCGCTGCCGCCGAAATTGTCAGGCATGATATAGCCGCCATAACAAGGTCCCCACCCTGGCTGCATCCAGGAGGCCGAAGTAGCGCATGGGTAGAATTGTGTGGGTGCTGAATAATGTCCATAAGGATTGTCCGCAGAAAAAAGCATGAACGAAGAGTTGTTATCCTGGTAATTCTTGAACATCAGATAGTATTTCCCGAGCCTATAATTCCTTACCAAAGAGATCTCTCCTGCTTCGACATCCTCCATTCCCGGCAAGGGTTTTGCATAATTTATATTTTCGGACCAGATTGGTGCGTTGTTCGAGTCCAATCCTACCAAGTAATGATAGGCATTTTGATTTTCTATCTCACTAGGGTTCACATAGGCTAAATAGACCGGCGACGTGCGGTATTTACCGGTGATCGCCATAAAGATTACTTGCTGGCCATTCAGTTCGCCCCATACCGGTGACGTGTTAACATGTTTTTCGTTGACCGGCCAGGAGAAAACCTCTATAAATTTGCCGCTCCGACTTTTGAAAAGAACCCCATGCGCGTCTGTTGCATCTGGCCCTCCCCAATGATCCACGCGCATCGCATAAATGTAAAGCATACCGTTAACTTCTATGGCACCGGCTGGTACGGTGGACTCGTCGCCGGGCTCACGTTTCGATGTAAGAGGCTGATAATATTTTCCGCCAGGATTTGTCTTCCAGAAAGTATTGCTGCAGTCAAATGGCGTTTCTGCCTGCAAAACAGCACTCCCTCCTTCAGCTGTTTTTTCGCCATTAACATCACCGAACAAAAACCACCAACTTTTCTGGCTCGGTAGCGACACGGGTATGCCCAGGTCGGTCCCTTTTATACCGACAGCATTTGCTTTACTGTCTTCGAGATCACAAATGTATTGCAGCGAGGCCGGTGCGGGGTGAACGCCGTTGCTAGGAACGTTGATATTCGGCACTGTTGGCACTGTTGGCACCGTTGGCACAGTTGCAGCAGATTGACCTGTCGACGATGGCTGCGTACTTATATTGAAACAGCCAGTCAACCCCAATAAAAGCATTGCTGATATTGAAACCACGATTAAATAGGACCTGGTATTCATTCAAAATCTCCTTCTGATTTTGCGATTATTTAAATACGAATCGTGGATAATAGAGTTTATTTTAAGCTGACCCCACCCCACATTATAGTCCACTACACAGAAAAAGTTTCTATGTTTTTAAGGGCATGCCAAAGTAATGTTTGGGTAATCGGTCTAACCAACACTATGACCTGATAGTGCGACGGTGGACTATCCGAGTAGCTTGAGAATCTCTTCCGGACTGCATAGTACGCGCATCTTGGTTTCCTCACTGATAACAGACTTCACCCTGTTGAAATCATCATCAAAGCTGGCGATATGGCTGCATCCAAGATGCTTTGCAATTTGAATGTGCATGATGTCCGCTATACCAAGCTGAAGATAAGCGTATGCTGATGTCGCGGGTTCGAATCCCGTCTCCCGCTCCAAATAGTCCCCAAATACGCACCGGAAAGGATAACGGACACCGGTTGCCAAACAGCCCACAAAATTCTGAGGCCACTCTCGTTTGTAAATTCTTAGTTTAAGTCGGGTCTATCAACTATTTATATTGCCACCCAAATCCGTATTATAATAACCGAGGGGGTGTTAATGTGGAATGGTACGATATTTTAGCGGGTGGCTATCAACGTGTATATGATACTCTAAGTCATGTACTCGATGGACTCAGTAAGGAAGACCTGGACTGGCAACCCGCCAAAGACAGTAATAGTATCGGATGGACGGCCTGGCATCTGATCCGTGGACACGATGCGCAGATCTCTTCTCTGATGAATTCGGAACAGCTATGGATAAAGGATAGATGGTATATCAAATTCAACCGGAAGGCAGATCCTGATGACACGGGTTTTGGACATACTCCCAAACAGGTATCTGCATTTAAATCCCCAGATGTAGATACCATCCTCCGATATCAAAAGGCAGTTACGGACCGTTCGAAGAAATATTTCCGTAAGTTGTCGAAGTCTGACCTGGACCGCGAGCTTGATGAGCCGTGGTTCAAACCACTTCCCACCGTGGGAATACGCCTGGTCAGCGTATTGGAAGACGGCATATTGCACGCCGGAGAGGCTTCTTATATTCGAGGACTTCGTCAAGGGAAGGGCTGGCAAAAATATTAAACTCCTGGAAGTCAGCAAGGCAAATCAACTGATTTGATTGACCTGGACATTCAGGCCTGGACATTACCTTCTCTGCTTATGCCTCTTCTATTATCAATTACAATTTAGTTTCGTATACCCATCGGGTGCTGATCGCAATCTGTTGCTATTACCTTAGTACTGGTCACCGCGTACCTATTCTCTATTTACACCAGTCTTGAAAAGTTCTATAGTGCAAAAAGGGGTAAACCGGATATAGCGATATGAGAGCGTTCACCAGGTCTGCTGAAAAAGGTTTTACGTTAATCGAGTTGCTGGTTGTAATCTCGATACTTGGCGTTCTGGCAGTGGTTGTCATACTCAATATTACGAAATATATTGGGGCCGGGTTGAATGAGACTGCAGCAACTGAGCTGCAAAATGTGCAAACGGCAGTATCCGCTTATATGTTCGACAATTCGGGTGCTATCCCAACCAACCAGGCGGCACTATCTCCCTATTTCCTGGGAACGGCGCATGGCACTTATGACATCAACCAGACAACCGGCAAGGTGACACAGACATCCTATCCATGACCTACACGTTCCGGTCTGGCCATAGTTTATCAACCCTCATCCAGTCCGCAATCCTGATTCAGTACCAAAGTACTAAGTTCCCGGGGACTAACAGGGGATTCTATACGGTGACCCGTGAGAGTAAGCTAGAAATATGAGTAATATAGCCGTACGTGGTAGAAGTGGTGTGTCGACCGGCAAGCCAACATCATACACAGCCAAGTTATTGCACAACAGTCTTAATATCGTCGTCGGTATATTGACATTTGCTGCTTTCATCTGCGCTGTCATGTTTTTCTCATCAGGTGGTTATAACGCTGATTCGCTGTCCGCACAGACGGTTAGCGCCGGAGCCCTTCAGGATAAAATTCAATCGGAATCGCAGTCAACAAGTGCCGGCAACATTGGAGGCTCACGCAATGCGTCCCTTTCGGGTAGCGAAAGTAATCTGGGGGGAACCAGCAGCGGAAGCTACAATGCAGGCAGCAATGCGGGTAATCCAGGTAACGCGGGTGCCGGCAGCGATGTTGCCGGCAACGGGAATGCCGGTAGTACGAGCGGTAGCGGCACCGGCGGCACCACTGTCGATAATAGTGGTACGGGCGGCGGCGGCTCTGGTGGCACCAGTAGTACGACCGGCAACGGTAGCTCTGATGGTAACAATTCAGCGAATGGCGGATCGGCCGGTAATTCTTCAAGCTCAGTGAACAGGATAAAAAGCGCCTGTTTTGGCGGTGTCGGCCACTGCTACAATGGGAATTAAAGTTTCAAATACCGCTCTCACTAAGTGAATTCCGCCCATCGATATATCCTTAACTGCGTAAATCTAATCCTTTTGTTACTTTGCGCAGACGACAAACACATTCTCGACAGAATAAGCTCTCATGCGAGCTCCCCATCCTACATTACTGCTTGCCAACCCAAGCTTTGCAGTATAGAATAACCGTGCATTTATTGACGTAATGGGATGGATGTGAATCTTATGAGAATGCGGGAGTTGCTTGAGTTAGCCATCCAGCGAAGGGCATCGGACTTACACTTGACTGTATCATCCAAACCCACACTTCGTATAGACGGCAACCTGACGCCCGTTGAGGAACTGAAACCGCTAACGCCCAAAGAAGTCGAGGCTTATCTCGAAGAAATAGCCAATCCTGAAAGAAGGGAAGAATATGCCAGGCATCATGAACTGGATTTTGCTTATAGTGTCCCGGGTTTAACCCGCTGCAGGGTCAACATATTGCAACAGAGGTCTTCCATTAGCATCGCCATCCGTCTTATCCCATTCGGGATCCCTACCATCGAGCACCTAAACCTGCCGGCTATCTGTAAAAGACTAATCCTAAAACCTTCCGGCCTGATCCTGATGACCGGACCGACCGGCAGCGGAAAATCCAGCACCATTGCGGCTATGATCGAACACCTGAATGAGACCAAGGCGTGTAACGTCATTACAATTGAAGACCCTATCGAATTCGTTTATTCCAATAAACTGAGCCTGATATTACAGAGGGATGTAGGAGAAGATACCGATTCATTTGATTCCGCACTTATGCATGCGCTACGGCATGATCCCGATGTCATTGTTCTGGGCGAAATACGCGATCTGGACACCATGACCATAGCCATCAGGGCAGCCGAAACCGGACATCTGGTCCTTGGGACATTACATACCATCGACGCATCACAGACAATCAACCGCATCGTAGATATGTTTCCCGGGGTTCAGCAAGACCAAATCAGGAACCAGCTCAGCCTGGTGCTGACTGCTATTATCTGCCAGACACTGGTTCCCCGCACTGACGGCGTAGGAAGGGTCCCGGCCTGCGAAGTACTAATAGCCAATATGCCGATCAGAAACACCATCCGTGAAGGCCGTATTCATCAGCTATATAGCATCATACAGGTCTCTAAAAAAGAGGGGATGCAGTCTTTAAACCAGGCTCTTGCCGGCCTTCTAATAAAAGGGACTATCAGCGAAGAACAGGCGTTCCTGAGGTCTAATAACCTGGAAGAACTTAGAGGAATTTACGAGTCCTACAAGCATTAATATAAGTGCCCCGGACCTACATGTCCAATGGAGATAACCTGGCAAATAGTTATTTTGCCTGTATAACCCCCAATCCATGCTTCGATCCTTTGTAATTATTGGTTTGTAATGCCGGCGGCCAATTCAATCATCCTCTTGTAATCACCCATATCTTTCATAGACTCAAAGTAGATCATTTGCCTCTGGGCCTGGAATGAGCCTTCAGCATGTACCGCAACGACCTCGTTGTAGACCTGCATCATCCTTCGCAGGAGCTGGAACATTCGTAGCCTGGCCTCTGCAGATACGCCGGCCTTACCCCCCAGGTATTTCTTGATATAGTTACCTATATCGGGATTCTGGAAATCCTTATACGTCGGCGCTGTAACCAGTAGGCCACCGGCTACGTCCTGCACAATTTTAAAAGAGTTATGAAAGTTAGTTGCAAAATGGTATTTGGCCATATTGGTCAGCACAGGATTTGGTATAGGTATGCCGCCATGCGTAGCAAAATCGATGCAGGATGCCCGCGCCAGCGATTTTAACGTATTGCAATAAATAACAAGGTCTGTTATTTCTTCGCGGATATGCGGCACATCCTTGATACCGTTATATTCGGCCATAGCAACCGCTGCACCCACCAGACCCTCTGCCGAAGGTATCCTGTAACTGGCGGCAGTATGCCTGTGAAGATAAGCGAAGTTATAGACCAGGGGCAGGGCAAATTTCCATTCTCCGCAGAGAAAGACCCTCTCCCACGGCACAAAAACATCCTCGAAGATTATGAGTGAATCGGTATGTGTCCTTATAGGATAGTCGATAGGAAAATCAAGGCTGCTTCTGTGGTGTTCGACCGGATGGCATACCTGTATAACGCCCTTGGTATTTGCTGGAATCGCAAAGGCGACTGCGTAATCCTTGTCCGCCTCTTCCATATTCCGGCAGGGTATCACCAGTATTTCGTTACAGTAAGCGGCAGCGGTTATATGAACTTTGGCGCCGCGTACTACAATGCCCTTGTCGTTGCGGTCAACGACATGCACGTAGTAGTCCGGATGGCCCTGCTTGGGAGATGAAGGCCGTAGAACTCTGTCGCCCTTGACGTCCGACATCGCACAGGCCACGCTCAGATCCTTCTTCTGCAGCAGAGTGTGATACTTTTCAGCCCTCTTTATATACTCCTTGTTGCCCATCATATTGGCAGTGATAATCACCGCGTTCATAGCATCGGCGCCGATATCATGGGAAAAAGGAATCACACCGCTGCCAAACCTGGTGGCCGTCACCATCAGTTCATGCCTTTTCAGCAGGTCTTCCGATCCCTTGGGAGTATAGTAATACCTGCTTATCGGTTCCCCGGTCTCGGGATGCGGTACGACCGCAAGATCACGGAATTGCTCCATCTCCGCCATTAGATAATCCACAGCGGCGGTGTCCACACAAACTTTCAGGGAGTCATGTGTGGTTACGTCTGCGACCTTTTCCCCTTCATAGTAGACGACACGCCCATCCTTTAAACTGTCTTTATACTGCTGAACCGTCATTAGTCCCATGGCAACCTCCCTCGAAAATAGTATTTTTTATTTTATTCCCTATATCTGAGCGTCAAAACACTGCTCAAATCCGTAACCACTAGCCTGCCCGTTTACTTGTACACTTTAATATAACCACGTCGCTTAAAACCGGCAAATACCGTGATAACCGGTCGAGACTTCCCAGTATCCTACTTGACATAGCACGCGGAAAAGTCGAAAGCATGTCTCCCCAGCCAGGCATACTGCATAACATCGAAACTCCCAATATTTTCTGCACTCGCATATACTTACGAGTCATGCTAACCAGTATATTATAATCAAATTTCATAGTGTGATCGGGCGGTATCTGCCAGGGAAGCCTTTTATAGGGATTAGGTATGCCAAGCAGTTTCCTTATTTTAAAAATCAAGGCGCCTATCTTGAACCCCAGGCTTTCGAAGTTGGCAATGGCAATTACCGCTGTCCCGCCCGGTTTTATAGCAGCGGCCATCTGGCGGATGGCCCTCTCAGGATCCGCAAAATGGTCCAGTGCGCCTTTGCAGACTATTTTATCGATAGATCCCTGTGCAATGGGAATGCTTTCGGCAATAGCTTGCAACACACCTGTCTTATTCCCATCGCTTTTAAGCGATTGTCGGGCATACTCCAGCATGACGGACGATGGTTCCACGCCAATAACCGTCGCGCCGAATTTCGACAGAGCCACTATATCCATTGCACGGCCGCAACCTATGTCCAGAATACTTTCACCCGGCTTTGGATCAACCATCTGGATAGTAGCCTGGCTCATCCTTGAAAAAAGAAAGTCTACGTCAGGCCTCAGCTTATCCGGCAGGACATCACTGTCATTCCAACTCAGATCTATTTTAAACATGCGTTAAAATTCGCCCATGCATCATGAGTACAAAACACAATATTTCTTAAATTGTTTAAAATATGGGAAGGCCGTGTGCTTGCTTCGGTAAAGTATACCAGAACAAAATCCCCCGCCGCACCACCTTATATAACTAAACCAAAGGCGTTAATAACCAGATGTTACTCTTTGAAGATCGGCATAGCTGGTCAATTTCGAAGCTTCTTCGATAAACTGAGATAAAGAGGAGTATTTTGCTCTCAGCTTGTGCATAGCATCATTGACCGGGCTAACTGCGCCGGGATCCTGACCATATATCCCGTGAAAGGCAAAATAAGCCTGGTTTAATTTTCTTATGGAATAGCCATTCTCATTAAAAACCAGGCAACGCTCGTCCATATATTGCTCTGCTCCATCTATGTCACCCCGCGCCAGCAACACGTCAACATTTTTCCTGGTAGTTCTCATCTCGTTGTCGAAATTGAAGCCGTTTATCGAATTAGTAGTAGGTTGCCCGCCCGAACCTTTATAGTAATTTTCATACACCTTTTGGCCTATCTCGCCAGCCATAAGTCCGGCCAGAGTCTCATTCATCGTTATCACATCGGGATTTTGGCTTAAGCCCAACGAATCCAATAAATATAAATAACCAAGAGGCCTGAAGGCCAGGGTCTGGTGAGACCACTCCTCGGCCGCGGCGTCGATCACCTCCCTGATATTCATATCAGGCGAGACAAAAGCAGGATAGGCTGCTGCGATACCCCCCAACTCCATTACCAGTGCCGAGACGTTGAGACTTGCAAGCTGATTTTCCAGGGATTCTTGCTGGCGCAAATTTAAATCCTGCGGCAGCAAAATGCGATCGAAGTATTCTATTTTGTCTCTAGGGGATATAACCAGCAACAGTGGGGGCCTTTCCAATCTAATGCGAACGGGGGGAATAATACTAATCCCTTGGTCCTTTAATACAGATTCTATTTGACTGTCCAGGTCGCGGAGATCGACTCCCCGATCATTTTGGCTGTTTCTGTTATCGAGGGGTTGTAAAAGATTCCCCAGTTCCCAACTGGGAACTTTAAGAGAGTAAGGTCCCGCAATCCTGTTGATTTCATTTTTCAAAGTGGACCCGGTAGGAGCACCGGACGCCTTTGATGGTATTCCCGCGGCACAACCTGCCAATAGAGTCATAAACACGGATATAAGAATTAAGGATTTGCTCAAGTTACGACCATTCCTAATTTTAACTGAAGTTGCCTGGAAGATTTCTCAATCTTAATGACAGTTCCTGGATATCGGTTACAGGAGCGAGGCAAGTGCTTTGTTGGCACACATAAACAGTAGTCTTTCCTTGAATCATGCCACGGTCTTTTACTAACTCCACCCTGCCATCAACTGAATTCGAAATTGGATCATAGAGGCACACTACCTTGTTGGGTAAATATTGGCTGTATACTGCATTGACGAATCTATCTGAATCCACCGTTTGGCTTCTGCCAACTATGACCAGCTCAAGTCCACCTGAAAGATAGAAGTCCAGTGCACATAGCCAGTTGGCAAAACCCCTGGGAAAAGACTCCATCTGCCGCTGCATATTACGTAGAGAATCCTCGGCAATTTCTTTATAAGAGCGGTCTCCTGTCAGTGCTGAAAGATAAAGCAAGGCCCTTGCGGCAGATGAATTCCCTGAAGAAACCGGACTGTCAACAAGGTTGCGCGGCCGGACAAAAAGCTTTTCACCTGAATTCGGCGTATCATAGAAAAGTCCATCCGTGTTGTTTAAAAATTCGTCGATCATGGTCGAAGATAACGATAAGGCCAGGTTTAAATATCTGGCCGAGAAGCTGACAGCCTGCAAATTCAGCAGGCCCAGTATGGTCTGTGCATAGTCCTCAAGATACCCCTGGTCACCCGCCTTACCTCCACTATATGAATGTGACACCTTGCCGTCATGCATCATTTTATCGGCTATAAAGTCAGCACACGATTTTGCAGCCTCGAGATAATCTTTCCGTCCCATCGTTGCCGCACCCTCGCACAGGCTGCTTATTGCCAGGCTGTTCCACGAGGCAATAATTTTATCATCCGTGTTTGGCTTGACTCTTTGCCGCCTTACCTTGCGCATTTCGGCTTTGGCGCCAGCCAGAAAATCCCGATTTACGTCAGTATGGTCCGTCACATAAAGCACGTTTCTTCCTTCGAAGTTTCCTGCTTCTGTTACTCCATAGTAACGGTTGATCTTTTCAGCGTTCTCACGACCAACAGTCTTTCTGATCTCCTCACCGGTCCACGTATAATATTTCCCTTCCAGACCCTCGCTATCCGCATCCTGCGAACTGAAAAAGCCGCCATCCTTTGATCGCAGCTCCCTGACCAGATAGTCAAGTGTCTCACAGGCAATGTTTTTATAATTTTCATTATGAGTAGCCTGATATGCATGAATATAAACGCTGGCCAACTGGGCGTTGTCATAAAGCATCTTCTCAAAGTGGGGTATACGCCACTGGTTATCGATGGAGTAGCGGTGGAACCCGCCCTCCAATTGATCATATATGCCGCCATCCGCCATCTTCTTGAGAGTCAACTCGACCATCCCAAGTATCTGCCTGTCATTTTTACGGGCAAAGCTGGTCATTAAGAATTCCAATACCGTAGCTTCGGGAAACTTAGGAGCATCGCCGAATCCGCCGTTATTACCATCGAATTCTTTTTTAGACTTTTCAAAAGCTGTGTCCAGTAATTTCGATGTCAACACTTCTCCGGATGTTGGCACCGGAGCCTGCGACAGGGCAGACTGTAATTCTACCCCGTTTTGTTCAATTTCTGCTTTATCCTGGCCGTAAGCCTGCGCCATTACTTTTAATATATAGTTAAAGCCGGGTATGCCATGCCGGTTCTCGGGTGGAAAATATGTTCCTCCAAAAAATGGGACACCCTCCGGTGTTAAAAAAACGCTTAGAGGCCAGCCGCCCCTTCCGGTAAGGGCCTGCACCGCTTGCATATAAATATGGTCGATATCCGGTCGTTCTTCCCTGTCTACCTTGATGCTGACAAAATTGTCGTTAAGATATTTGGCAATTTCCTCATCCTTGAAGGATTCATGAGCCATAACATGGCACCAATGGCAAGCTGAATAACCTATACTGAGGAAAATCGGCTTATTTTCTTTCCTGGCTTTGTTAAATGCCGCATCTCCCCACGGGTACCAGTCCACCGGGTTCTTTACGTGTTGCAGAAGGTAAGGACTGGATTCACCCGCCAGGTGGTTCAACTTTTCATCTTCATTAGCCATAAAAGCAATAACTCCTCGTTTATTGTGCACTAAAAAAGTCATCCCATCCAAATATGCCAGTATCAGCACTACGCATTTTGGCTTAATCCGTTACTACATTTATGCGCTTGTGCGCAAATTTAAATTAAGCGTCATGACGGATGCCGGGCTCCCTGGCAAATGTTAAATTAAACGTGTAAAAGACAACAAGGTCAAGAAGATAACTAAAGGAGGCAACTAAAATGGCTGAACTGATGGAAAGGACTCAAAAGGTAGAAACCGGCGACGAAACCGCGCAATTCAATTTCTGGACTGACAAGCAACCGTGCTGGGAAAAATGCCACTGCCCCGAAATGATTAAGGATGAATGCCCGGCGACCAAGTACCAGTTCCTTCCCTGCTGGGAGATCGAAGGCACTTACTGCAAGCTCGACGACCGTGGCGCAACCGGCAAAGATACCAGCATCTGCGAAGTCTGCCGTGTCTACAAGAAATATGGACATGACGAACCGATCCGGATGAAGCTCTTCGGCAAGGGCATGGATACACAGCTCAAAGCTGTCGAAAAAATAGCAAAGTAATTGCCAGATTACTCCTTTAGCAGCTATGAGGAGCCGGCCACCAGGGCCGGCTCTTTTTACATCCCGTCACATTTTAGTAATATGTGACTTTAATTACTTCAGCAAGCTAAAATATTGCTATAATTGGTTAAACTTGATAAAAACAAATACGGGCATATCGATGGGCGTATCGGAGAAAGTGACCCGTAGATTCCCGGTCTGATAGTACCGGAACATTATTTTTAAGGGGTGAGGAATGGCAGAATTTTTTAGGAGCGGCGAGCTGTACCGAATTGCTATGCAGATGGAAAGAACAGGGCTCGCTTTCTATACGGCAATTGCGGCACAGACACGGGATATATCCACCAGGGCGGTCTATGAATACCTGGCATCGGCTGAAAAACGGCATCTGAAAACGTTCTGGAAACTGTGGAATAAAACCGGCAAGTCAGCTCCTCCGGAAAGTTATAGAGGAGAATATCGCAAATACATCAAAGCCCTGATTAAAGATGCGGTTTTCAGCAGTACGGCCGCTGCAAAAAGCCGGGCGGCCAAATCCGGTTCCTCCACAGCCCTTAAAACGGGGATACAAGCAGAAAAAGACAGCATCCTTTTCTACACGGAACTGCTTAACTTACTACCCGATGTGGAAAAGGAGGCTGTTAAAAAGATCCTTGGAGAAGAGAAGCGCCATCTCCGGCGGTTGCTGGAATACCAGGCGGACTCCGCAGGATGTTTTAAATAGCTATGGATATTAAAGGCAGCCGAACAGAACAAATGCTGGAAAAAGCATTTTCCAGGGAACTACTGGTACGGGCGCGCTATAACTATTATGCCGAAACTGCCCGTCAGCAGGGATTGAGACAGGTGGCCGATATCCTGGAAGCGATCGCTTCAAATGAAGCTGAACATGCCACACGTGAGTTCCATTTTCTGGGTGGGTCGCCGCACACCGATAATAATATTGAAATTGCCGTGGCGCGGGAATTCGAGGAAGCTCACAAATTGTATCCTGAAGCAGAGGCAGTTGCTCGGGAGGAAGGCTTTTTCGAGATAGCAGACTTCTTTAACCGCATGGCCAAAGTGGAGCAAAAGCACGGGGAAAACCTCCAGGCTGTCTTGAAGGCCTTAAATACTTCCGAACCGCTAAAAGGTAAGACGGTAGGCCATTCTGCTGTCAGGCTATCACAGACTATGATGCCCAGCCAAACTAATCCGCTGGGCTTTGTGCACGGCGGAGAGTTGATGAAAATGATGGATAACACGGCGGCTATAGTTGCCCTCAGGCATAGCCAGTATCCGGTAGTTACTGCTCAAGTCGATACTATTACCTTTAAGACTCCTGTACACGTTGGCGAGCTGGTTACAATCGACGCCAGGCTGACATTCGTCAGCCATGCGACCATGGAGACCAGTATCACCGCCACTGCTGAAAATATACTGAGTGGCGAGAAAAAGACTGTTCTTACAGCAACTTTTATTTTCGTTGCGCTCGATACCCACGGCAAGGTGATTGAGGTCCCTCCCCTGATCATCAGTACAGAAGAGGAGGAAAAGCTTTTCGCCGAAGGACAGGCCCGGTACAACGCACGTAAGCAAAGGACTAAATAGGAGCCCGATAATGACGGATGAACAACAGAGATTAGTCAAAGCGCTCAAATACGCCATACAGATGGAGGTGGATGGGAAACAATACTATACCCTGGTCAGCCAGGAAATAACCGATAGGATCGGCAAAGACCTTTATTCTTACCTGGCTGAACAGGAGGACCATCACAGGAAAAAATTCGAGGCTATTTACAAGTCGACTGCGAATAAGCTTGGTTGGCCGACCGACGTCGTACAACCAGCCCAAACCTTTAAGCTTGCTACGCTTTTTAGTAAAGCTCTAAAAGATGAGAATAAGACAGGCAAACCTAACCAGTATGCGCTTGATGCTACCGCCAAAGCCGTTAACATGGAGATCAAGTCGAGGGACTTTTACAATGAGCAGGCGCATAAATCAACCACAGCTGTTGAAAAGAAATTCTTCTCTTGCATAGCTGCTGAAGAGCAAGGCCACTACCTGGCGTTGGTCGATTACAAAGAATATATATCCGATCCGGTTGGCTGGTTTACACGGACAGAACATCCGCATCTTGACGGTGTATAGCACATCTCAAACCGTGGAACGAGCATTTTATCAAAGGTTGAATAGAAGTTAGGGGGTATTAGCTAGTGGATACCAAAGCACTGCATGCGCTTACCTACGGTCTGTATATTGTAACGTCATTTAAAGGCGATAAAATTAACGGACAGATCATTAATACAGCCACCCAGATTTGCTCGGAACCTCTGGTCGTCGGGATAATTGTCAACCGTAACAATCTCACACACGAATACATAACCAGTAGCCAGGCCTTCGCCGTGTCCATCCTGGAACAGGATACACCCCTCAAATTCATAGGAACCTTTGGTTTTAAAAGTGGCCGTGAGATCGATAAATTTGCAGGCGTAAACTACAAGATCGGCTCAACCCGGTCGCCTATAGTTCTGGATAATACCATTGCCTTCCTGGAGGCCAAGGTCATTAGCCGCCTGGACGTGCACACTCATACTATTTTCGTAGGCCTGCTCACTGATGCCGGCGTTATAAAACAAGCAGAACCTTTAACCTATACATATTATCAAAATGTCAAACGCGGCTTCACACCTAAAGCTGCGTCCAGCTACATCGCAGAAAATAAGGAGGAAAAAACAAAAATGGACCAGTACCAGTGCACCGTTTGTGGTTATATTTATAACCCTGAAAAAGGCGACCCTGACGGCGGGATAAAGCCGGGCACCAAATTCGAAGATATTCCTGCGGATTGGACATGTCCGGTCTGCGGTGCGAGTAAAGACCAATTTGTTAAGCTATAACGGAGTTTAAAATGAGTTATCACGAGATTAAGACCGGTATATATTCAGTGGGAGCTGTCGACTGGGATAGACGACTCTTCGATGCGCTGATACCTTTGCCGGACGGCACCAGCTATAATTCATATTTGATTAAGGGCAGTGAAAAAACTGCCCTGGTTGACACGGTCGATCCCTCCATGGACTATGTTCTGACTGATAACCTTGACCGTCTGAATGTCGAACAGTTGGATTACATCATATGTAACCACGCTGAGCAGGACCATGCCGGCAGTATTAGCATCATGCTTGACCTGTATCCCGAGGCACGTGTCATATGCACGCCCAAATGCAAGAGCATGTTGATAGACCTTCTGCATCTGGATGAAGGGGTATTTCAAACTGTTAACGACTTGGAAACGCTTTCTCTTGGAAATCGTACTCTGGAATTTATTCATGCCCCCTGGGTACACTGGCCGGAAACGATGCTGACCTACGTACGGGAGGATAAAATCCTGATCCCCTGTGACTTCTTCGGATCGCACATGGCGCAGTCGGCGCTTTACGTGCAGGATGAAGGCCTAGTATACGAATCCGCCAAAAGGTATTTCGGCGAAATTATGATGCCTTTCAGGACCAATATCCGTAAGAATATGGAAAAGCTGAAGGACTATAAAATCGATATTATTGCGCCCAGTCACGGTCCGGCCTACGATAAACCCGAGTTCATCTTGAATGCCTACAGAAGCTGGGTCTATGATGAGCCACGCAACATTGTTCTGCTCCCTTACATATCAATGCACGGCAGCACCCGCGAGATGGTAGAACACTTAGTTATGGCACTGACCGAAAGAAACGTCGATGTGAAGCAGTTCGACCTGACGGTAGCCGACCCCGGCAAACTGGCCATCGCATTAGTGGACGCTGCCACCCTGGTACTGGGTACATGCACGGTATTGGGCGGTGCGCACCCGTTGGCCGCTAACGTTACCTTTCTGGCCAATGCGTTGAGGCCCAATTTGAAATTCGCTAGCATCATCGGGTCGTATGGCTGGGGCACCCGGGCTATCGAACAAATTACCGACATGCTTTCCAACCTCAAACCGGAGATCCTTGAGCCGGTATATATCAAAGGCAGCCCCGGCGAGAATGACTTCAAAGCCCTCGATAAGCTGGCTGAAACCATCGCCCAGAAGCATCGCGAAAATGGATACAAATAAAATGGAGAATGTGTGAAGCTATGACATATTGGATGTGCGAGAACTGTAGTTTTGTAATTGAGAACCCCAAACCACCCGAACCGTGCCCGGGTTGCAAGATCAAATGCGCTTTCATGGACGTTACGTGCTATACGCCGGATTGTGGCGGAATAGGAACGCTCGACTCTAAACTGGTTGCCCAGAGGGTGATGAAAAAGGAAAAGCCGGGCAAGGTCGTACGCTTCAGTGACTTGATAAGGGGCAGAAGCTCAGAAGGCAAGGAAAAACATATCCCTTACATTGAAATGGCCAAGGGGCAGGGTTCGGGAGGTAAAGACCTGGTAGAAATCGAGGTTGGCAAGCTGGAGCCGCACCCCAATACAGTGGAGCATCATATAGTCTGGATAGCAGCTTTTGGCGCCAAAAAAGACGGCCAAGTACTCGATTTGGGACGTAAGGACTTCAAAGCCGGAACGGGAAAACCAGTTTATCAATTCGAGATAGACGCTTCGCAATTCAAGCATCTATTTTCATTTGCCTATTGTAATCAGCATGGCGTCTGGGAACAGCACCTTGAACTATAACCGCACTGAATTACAATTCTACTCGACAGGACATGAGGTGAAACTTAGATGGCAGTAGTCGGACCGGACGGGGCTCCCACCGAATCGGGCTCGAAGATACTCCTGGCCATTATGGCGGAAATGTCGACTCCGGAATTGATCGCCCAGAGCACGGGGCTGGCCTTATTCCTTATTAAAAGTGGGCTGCGTGATCTGGAGAAAGCCAGGCTGGTCAGGCGGGCGGGGGAGAATTACGTCCTGGATCAAAAGGGTATAGACCTCTTGAGTTAGTACGAGATCTAGATTTTGAAAATTTATTAATAGGGGGTTCATATGGCCATTGATCCGGTTTGCGGCATGAAGGTAGATGAGAAAAAGGCGCCGGCGACATCCGAATATAAAGGCAAGAAATATTATTTCTGCGCTATGGGCTGCAAGAAAGCTTTCGACGCCAATCCCGAGAAATACCTTGCCCAAAAGAAACAGTAATAAAACGTATTAAACCACATTTATTTGTTGGGGAGGTCCTTCATGTTTTCATTAAAATCCAATTATAGACGCGGCCTGGAAACAACATATCTATGTATCATATTGGCCATGCTCGTTATCGGCCTATCGGCTTGTCAGGCTCCACAGCCCGCGGCCCCGACTCAAACCCCAGCCGTACATACACCCGCGCCGGCCACATCTCAGCCCATCCAAGTCACAGCCACTCCTGCCAGGACCGCATGGATTGCCGATGGGATCATTTCTCCGGGTGAATATCAAAACACACAAACTTACGGCGATTACACTATCAACTGGTCTAACGATGATCAATATGTCTATATAGGCATGCAGGCCAAGACGATGGGATGGGTTGCAGTTGGCTTCGGCGCCACCATATTTATGAACAATGCCAATATCGTACAAGGCTACTTCAATAACGGCAAAGCTGTAGTGGCTGACCAGTACAGCAGCGGCAATTTCGGTCCGCACGATGACATAACCACTCTGGGCGGGACATACGGCATTTTAGATTCCGGCGGCACACAGGCTAACGGCATTACTATAATTGAGTTTAAACGTAAGCTGGCTCCCGGCGATAAATACCACGCGGCGCTGGTCAAAGGCACAAATAAAATTATCTGGGCCTACGGTGGAGACAACCAGTATCTGATTAAGCATGTGTCGAGAGGAGAGGGCGCGATAACTATTCAGTAAAGTAATACTGGGCCCTATCTATAATTCGCACTCTGCACAATCATTTCCCATCAAGACCTTGATGATTGTATAATATTACCTTTGAAATTCACTTCGCGAGGTAATAATGAATCCCCGATATTTTGCATCTATACTTGCTGTCACTATCTTTTTGCTGTCCTCCCTCTTAATATCGTGTACTGGAGCAGGCCATGTCACTTATGACCCCGCCAAGACGTATGCAGCGGTGATTGCTATCGATCTACCTTCCGCCCGCGCGGCAATAGATGATATCAGGCAAAAATCAGCGGCGGAAGGGTTCGAGGTCGGCCCGGTGGAATATTATCAGATGGGTGAGACAGACTTCGAAACTCATATCACCAAAATAACCTCGCAGGCCCATATAGGACTCCTCTGGATAGCCGGGGGGCTGGAAGATGTTCGAAAAATTGAAGACGCCATTACCAAAGCCGGGTACTCAGGCCAAACACACTTAATGCCCATTTCAGGCCCAGCACCCTACCAACCCTAGTTTAATGTGGACCGATCGTCTTCTTAATAACATTCAGCTTTAAACCATCGATGCCGGATATGGTAACCTCCTGGCCTTGGTTTATGTTTCCATCGTCGGAATGGGCCTTCCATAGTTCACCGCGCACCCTCACAAAGCCATCAGGGTTCAAAGCTTTTTCCACAACTCCAGTGCTGCCGACTATCGATTCGGGCGCATTCACTTTCTTGTAGGATATAGTGGGATGCCCGATACGATACATGATATAGGAATATATGGCAAAAACGAACAGGGCCGACCACAGCACCCATGGCGGAAATACGATACCGAAGACAGGTAATATCCATATGATAAGCGCAGCTATGGCAGCCTCCTCGACGGCAGTGCTTATGATGGAATAATACGTGTGCCAGCGTGCCGGATCGCGCTTTCTTAATTTACCCTTACCAGTATTTTTCATTTCGTTCTCGTCCTGGTTCACCGCAACGATTATGTCATAAAGCCCGATATAGGTAAATCTCCGTACAATAATTGCCAGTCTAAATGATATAATCTTCACAAACAGGTTGTAATAGCTGTATTCAAATGGCAGAAATCGATAGCGTCAAGCTCAGGATAGCCCAACTCAGAGACCAACTCAATTATCATAGCCGCCGCTATTATGTCCTTGACAGTCCGGAGATAAGCGACTCGGAATACGATGCGGTCATGCAGGAGCTCAAGAAGCTCGAAGAGGCGCATCCAAATCTGATTACTCCCGATTCTCCCACACAGAGGGTGGGAGCTGAGCCGATTTCGGCTTTTGGCATTGTGAACCATCCACGGCCTCTGCTCAGCCTGGCAAACGCTTTCAGCGATGAGGACGTGGACGCCTGGCACAAGCGCATTTCAAACCTGTTGCCCGGCCACGATTTCGACTTTGTCTGCGAGTTAAAGATAGATGGTCTGGCTGTCGCCCTGACCTACGAAAACCACTTTTTTACCGTAGGCGCAACACGCGGCAATGGTGTGCAGGGAGAAAATATAACGCAGAATCTCAAGACCATCAGGAGCATACCTCTTTCGGTATCCAGGGATGCCCCATCCAGGTTCGAGGTCAGAGGAGAGGCTTATCTTCCTAAAGAAGGCCTCAAGAAGCTAAATGAGGAGCGGGCTGTAGAAGGACTGCCCCTTTTCGCTAATCCCCGTAATGCTGCAGCCGGTTCTGTCAGGCAGCTTGACCCCAGGATAACTGCCCGGCGTCCTCTGGACACCTTTATTTATCAGCTGGGCTGGGCTGACGGCGGAAATTTGCCGGGTACCCACTGGGAGATAATGCAGTATTTGAAGTCGCTGGGATTTAAGATTAACCCCCATGTTACCCACTGCCGCAACATAGATGAAGTCAAGGATTATTTTCACGGGTGGACGGATAAGCGCGAGCAATTGCCCTACGATATCGACGGGGTAGTCATCAAGGTTAACGCGATCGCCTTTCAGGAGGAACTGGGCGTCGTCGGCCACGACCCACGCTGGGCTATAGCCTATAAATTCCCTGCTGTCCAGGGCACGACCCGCTTGATTGATATTGGGATCAACGTAGGCCGGACCGGCAGCCTCAATCCTTTCGCCGTACTCGAGCCGGTTAATATCGGCGGCGTCACCATCAGCAGGGCCACTCTGCACAATGAAGACGATATCCACCGTAAGGACATCCGCATCGGAGACTGGGTGCTGGTTCAGCGAGCCGGGGAGGTCATACCCGAAATCGTCGAGCCCATCGTCAGCCGGCGGACCGGAGACGAAAAGGTCTTTCACATGCCTAAAACTTGCCCTGACTGCGGGGCCGAGGTTATCAGGATCGAAGGGGAGGCTGCGCATCGCTGCACCAATACTGCCTGTCCGGCGCAGGCGCTGGAGTCCATTATTCACTTCGCCAGCAAAGGAGCTATGGATATTGACGGCCTGGGAGAAAAACTTTGCCAGGTATTATTCGATAAGAGCCTCATCAAGGACTCCGGCGACCTTTACTATCTCAAGCGTGAACAATTGTTGGATTTGGAAAGGATGGGGGACAAGAGCGTCTCAAGGATACTAAATTCTATTGAGGCCAGCAAGCAAAGGCCGCTGGCGCGGCTCATCTTCGCCCTCGGAATACCCAATATAGGCGGAGAGACCGCCTCCGTGCTGGTTCAGCACTTCAGCAGCATAGATGCCCTCTCAAAGGCCGGGCGCGAGCAGTTAATGAGTATTCAGTCCATTGGACCTAAAATGTCCGATGGCATTCTGGCCTTCTTCCGCCAGCCGCAGAATGTCGCAATTATCGACAAACTCAGAAAAGCAGGGGTAGCTATGGAATCGGCCGAGATCCAGAGTAAAGACTTGCCATTGTCGGGACAGGAGTTCGTCATTACAGGAAGGATGGAATCAGCGGGCCGGCAGGAACTGGAAACAAGGATAAGGCAACTGGGAGGCAAGGCCGGCTCGGATGTGACTCGCAAGACCACTTACCTCGTAGTAGGAGCAGACCCCGGTTCCAAGCTGGCACGTGCACAATCTCTGGGAACCAGGATCCTAAATGAGAATGAGTTACTGGCTATATTGAATCGCTCTGAGGCCGGGCTGAAATAGCTAACATGAAAATTATAGTCGGATTGGGAAACCCTGGAAGCAAATACAAAAACAACCGCCATAATATCGGGTTCCGCTCCATAGACTTTATCGCGGAGAAATGCTCCATCCCCATCAATAAACGGCTCTGCCAGTCGGATACCGGCCGCGGGGCTATGGCAGGTGAAGAGGTAATGCTTGTTAAACCCCGCACGTTCGTCAACCTCAGCGGTGAAGCTGTATCATGTTTAATGGATAAATTTCATATCGACCCTGATGACCTTCTCATAATACACGATGACCTCGACCTGCCCACCGGCAGACTTAGGCTCAGACTGGGCGGCCGTTCCGGCGGCCACAGGGGCATAAAATCAATCATCAAGTGCATCGGCAGTGAACACTTCTACCGCGTCAGGATAGGCATCTCCAGGCCGGAAAATACTTTAACGCGGTCGACGAGTGAAGACGAAATAATAGACTACGTACTGGGTAATTTCTCCCCGGCCGAAGAAGAGCTTATTCAACCTGCCTTAGCTAGAGCGGCCGAAGCCATTGAATGTATTCTTAGGGAAGGCATGGCATCCGCTATGAACATATTTAACCGGAGAGGCTGATTCCATTTGAGCGCCTACTTCCTGCCATAAATGATACCGATTGATCCCAGCATGAAAGGGAGCTTTAACAAAGGCGGAATGAAATCCTCCCTATTGGTATTGATGAACTCGACCTCACGGATCCCCCAGCTTTTTATCGTTTCCAGCAAATCATCTATATCGCCATATACTCTCTTATAGAGAAACAGGTCCTGAAACGCAAAGCTCCCACCGTTCTTCAACACGCGCAAGGCCTCTCTAATAACCTTCCGTTTGTCTTTCGAATCCTTAACCTCGTGAAAAACGAAGTTGCTCACCGCTGCATCGAAGTATCCATCGTCGAAAGGCAATGAGCTGGCGCTTGCCTTGAGAAACTCGCAACGGCGGTCCACACGCTCGAGGCCGGCATTATTTTCGCACGCCGCCTTGGAGAAACCCCACTTACCTCCCCAGTAATCGATTCCTGTAACATGCGCCGCCGGATATTTGCGCGCCAATTTAACCACTATGGCGCCGTTGCCGCATCCTATATCCAGCACCCTTCCCTGTCCATCCCATTCCAACCTGCCCAGCACAAGGTCTCTGATCTTAGTCTGGAGATCACCGCCCATTGCCGAAAATTTGTTGTAGGCATAGGCAAAGTATGTAAATACGATGATAAAGAAAACTGCTGGTATATATAACCAGTAAGAAGCCCATGACAAGCCGATAAATACCAGTGCAAGTGCCGCCGGTATATAAATCAGCCATTTTGATACCCAGTTTCCATAGTTGACCGCTACTTTAACGTCTTTATTCATCTGATTCGTCCTTGACTTCCAATTTTCACACAGCGAAAGACAGAAGTTATAGTATAACTTATATTGCCCCGGTTAAAAAACGGATGGTATAATGACTGCGCTTCACAATATCGCAATGTTGATCAACTCACCCCAACGAAATCGATTCGAATAACTTAATAGAGGAAGATACGTATGAGCGGTAATAAGAATATACGGAGCATTCGCGCCCGCCAGATAATCGATTCCAGGGGCAATCCAACCCTGGAAGTGGAAGTTTCCCTGGATGACGGGATAAGCGGGAAGGCTGCGGTACCCTCCGGCGCCAGCACTGGGAAATACGAGGCCATTGAACTTAGGGATGGGGATAAAAAGACATACGGAGGCCTTGGCGTTCTCAAAGCTATTGAAAACATAGTTAAAATAATTCAGCCCGCGATTAGCGGTTTTGATGCATCAAACCAGGAGAAACTGGACACCAAATTAATCGAGTTGGACGGCACTCCTGATAAGTCGCGTCTTGGAGCTAACTCTATTCTGGGAGTTTCACTGGCTGCGGCATATGCCGTCGCTAATTCGCTCAACAAACCGCTCTACCGTTACATAGGCGGGGAAGCTGCTGTTACACTGCCGGTCCCCATGATGAACATCCTCAACGGGGGTAAGCATGCTGAGAACTCCACCGACCTGCAGGAATTCATGATCATGCCAACCGGCGCTAAAAACTTCGCACAGGCCATGCAGATGGGATGCGAAGTCTATCACTCCCTGAAGAAGGTTATCAGGGAGAAGAAACTCAACACCAACGTCGGTGATGAGGGCGGATTCGCACCCTCTTTGCCGGCCAATAAGGATGCCATCGAAATTATACTGAGCGCTATTGAAGCAGCGGGATATAAACCCGGCATTGACTGCAATATTGCAATTGATGCTGCTGCCAGCAGCTTCTACAAAGACGGTAAATATATTTTGGAGCGCGAGGCCCGCACTCTGAGTGGTGCTGAAATGGTGGATTTTTATGCCGGTTGGGTCTCCAAATACCCTATTATCAGCATAGAGGACGGCCTTGATGAAGATGATTGGGATAGCTGGGTTTTACTGACACAGAAGTTGGGTAAAAAAATCCAACTGGTCGGAGACGACATCTATGTTACCAACGTCAAAAGGCTCAAAAAGGGCATCGATATGAAAGCCTCCAATTCCGTATTGATAAAAGTCAACCAGATCGGGACCCTAACCGAAACTTTGGCAGCTATCGATATGGCCCGCAAAGCAGGCTGGACGGCCGTTATCAGCCACAGGTCAGGTGAGACCGAGGATACGACGATCGCCGATCTTTCCGTAGCGGAGAACTCGGGTCAGATTAAAACCGGCGCGCCCTGTCGTAGCGAAAGGGTGGCTAAATACAACCGGCTCCTTAAGATAGAAGAGGAACTCGGAAGCAAAGCCAAATATTTAGGGCGCAAGGCAGTAATTGTTTAGGAGGAAAAAGCTTCATGGAGCTGTTTAAGGGCATCAATCAAATAAAACTACCCCTGCCCAATACCAGCCTGGACAGCGTAAACGTCTATATCATTGAAGGAACCAGCGGGAACCTGATGATCGATACAGGTTGGAACACGCCCGAATGTTTCAACACCCTAGCCCAGGAGATGAAAAACAGCGGCTTTGCCATGAAGGACATTACCGATATCGTTATCACTCACGTACACCCCGACCATTTCGGGCTGGCCGGCAAGATCGCCGAGCTCGCCGGAACGAAGATTATGCTGGGGGAAATTGAAAACGGCTTGCTGGAATCCCGTTACAACCATCCCGATGGCCTTATGCAGCAAATGTCGGCCTTTTTAAAGGCCAATGGCGTGCCCGATTGGGAACTAAAAATGCTTGCCGAAGCCTCATTTAATATACGCAACAACGTCGCACCCGTTAAGGCCGTTACAACTTTGAAACCCGGCGATACAGTCAGCATGGACCCGTACGAGTTTCAGGTATTCCTGACACCCGGACATTCTCCAGGCCACATATGCTTATACGAGCCAAATAAAAAATACCTGTTTTCCGGCGACCACGTCCTGGCCGAGGTGGTACCCAACGTAAGCTACCATCCCCAATCAGGCGAAAACCCGCTTGGTGATTATGTAAACTCTCTTAATGCCCTGGCTGAGCTTGAGGTGCGCTTTGTATTCCCCGGACACGGATCGGTATTCAGCGGACTGGCTCCTAAAATAGATGATATAATGCATTTGCATCGCGATCGGATGAGGGGCATCCAAAAGGTTATGGGTGTGGAGATGAAGAGCGGCTACGACGTAGCCAAAAACATCCCCTGGATCGTCAACGGTGAAACTGTGCAGTATGATAAGCTGGAGCCGATAGACCGCAGACTGGCCCTGCTGGAAACCCTGGCGCACCTGCAATTTATGGCGGCTGAGAAGCAGGGTAAAAAGGTAACCGAAGGCGAAAAAACCATGTACTGGTCGGGAGAGTAATGCAAGACAAGCTCTTAAAGAAAATCCAGTCCTTGAACCTCGAGTACAGCGACCGCCCTCAGCCCGAACTGCTGGTCGCCATGCCCAATCCCTCAGCAGAGCAGGAATACGAGGTTCAAGTGGTTTCTCCCGAATTTACTGCGCTTTGCCCGGTTAATACAGCGCAACCCGATTTCGCCATAGTCACCATAAAATACGTGCCTGATAAATATATTGTCGAGTTTAAATCGCTTAAATTGTATCTAACCAGTTACCGGACAGTTGCTATATTCTACGAAGCCTCCACCAATCGCATACTCAAAGATTTAGTTAAGGCGGTCAAGCCCCGGTCGATGGAAGTAATAACCGATTGGAATGTGAGGGGCGGGATTTCGACCAGGATTACATGTTCCTACGATAAGAAAAAGCCTGTATAAGGAGGATTTAACCATGGCTTATAAAATAGGTATCAACGGATTCGGACGTATAGGCAGACTGGTCTACCGCGCTATGAAGCAACATTATGGCGATAAGCTGGACATAGTCGCCATCAACGACTTGACGGACGCCAAGACCAATGCCCATATGTTTAAATACGACAGCACCTACGGTATCTATCCCGGCAAAGTCGAATCGACTGCCGATTCCATAGTCGTCGACGGCGCCATGACCAAAGTAATCGCCGAACGTGATCCGGCCAAGATCCCCTGGAAGGACCTGGGAGTCGAAGTCGTGGTCGAATCGACGGGGCTTTTCACGGATGGCCTCAAGGCGGCCGCCCACTTTCAGGGAGGGGCCAAGAAGGTTATCATCTCCGCCCCTGCCAGTAACGAAGATATAACCGTAGTTATGGGCGTCAACGACGATAAATACGACCCCGCCAAACACAAGATTATTTCCAACGCCTCCTGCACCACCAACGGCCTGGCACCAGTGGTCAAGGTGTTGAACGACAGCTTCGGCATTAGCAAGGGCCTGTTGACTACGGTCCATTCCTATACTAACGACCAGAGGCTACTGGATATGTACCACAAGGACTTGCGCAGGGCCAGAGCGGCCGCACTCAACATCATACCTACATCTACTGGCGCAGCCAAAGCCCTGTCGCTGGTGTTGCCGGAGATGAAAGGCAAGCTCCATGGCATCTCCCTCAGGGTCCCGACACCCACGGTCTCCCTCTGTGACTTCGTTTGCAATATTAATACCGAAGTCACCCCGGACCAGATAAATGCCAAATTCAAAGAGGCTGCTATGGGTAAAATGAAAGGCATACTGGAGTATTGCGATGAGCCGCTGGTCAGCACGGACTTCAAAGGTAACCAGCACAGCTCCATATTCGATTCTCTCGAGACCATGGTGCTGGGCGGCAACATGGTTAAAGTGCTCGCATGGTACGACAATGAGTGGGGCTATAGCTGTCGCGTAGCTGACCTGGCCCTCATGCTATTCAGTAAAGGCCTTTAGACCGCGGCACTCGCGTCGGTAGGGAAAGAAACACCGGTCAGCCTTTCGCTTACTTCCCAGAGCTTGCGCGCCGCGACGTGATCGTAGCTTACGGGCGATGTTTTGCACATTGCACCCTGTGTTTTAACGTGCTGGAACTTCAGGTGCTCGCGCGTCTGGAAATACTTGCCGGATAGGCCTTCCACTTCAGGTGAAGAAGCCAGGTAAAGCGGCAGTCTGGCACCTTGTCCGGGTCCCTTCATAAAGGTCTTGAAAAAATAGTTGATGACCGGGTTGGAATTTTCCCATAACCGGGAAGCTACGCCCCCGGGGCAAACAGAGTTTACGGTCACCCCCGTTCCCTCCAACCTGCGACCCAGTTCGTACGTAAACAGGATGTCGGCCAGTTTAGACTGAGCATAGGCGGTATCGCGGTTATAAGTTTTCTCGCCCTGCAGGTCTGCAAAGTCCAGTTTGGCCGACCGGTGGGCCATGGATGAGATGTTGACCACCCTCGAAGGGGCGCCCGCCATGAGTAAGTTGATCAGCAGGTTAGTCAGCATAAAATAGGCCAGGTAGTTGACGGCGAAAGTCATTTCGATCCCGTCCTCCGTCAGCAGCCTTTTGTCCATAACTACTCCCGCGTTATTAACAAGGACATGTAGTTCCTCATATTTAAATTTCACTGCAGCCGCCACCCTTCTTACTTGGTGCTGAGATGACAGGTCGGCTAAAAATAGCTCGAGTGATTTATTGCCGCTCTTCAACCTGATATCTTCAAGCGCTTCGCGGCCTCTGTCGGCATCACGACAAACCATTATCACGGAGGCCCCGCTTTGTGCCAGACCCAGCGCTATCTCCCTGCCGATGCCCGAGTTGGCTCCGGTCACCAGGCAATTTTTTGCGGTCATATCATCTTGCATTATTTTCTTCCTGTAATTATTCAACATTAACGGCCCTGCCCAGGCGTTCTACGCTCCTATCAATGTAAAGGTTATCATGGAGACTTAATTTGATAGCCTGGTTGGGACACACTTCCACACAATGCCCACAGCCTACACAGCCTTCAGCTATCACCGAGCGCCCGTCGGCCACGCTGATCTTGCCAATGAAGCATGCCGGGCCGCAGGTACCACAGCCGGTGCACGCTTCGGTCACCTGCACACTCACACCTGCCATCCTGCTGATCTTTCCGGTAATCTGCGTATTTAAGTCCGGCATAAACCGCCACAAGCAGCAGCAGGGGCAGCAGTTGCAAACCGTGAGAAGGTTTTCGCCGGGGCCGATACCAAGCCAGACCGTATCCAGCTTGTTTCGGCCTATAATATGAAAGAGCCCTTTTTCGTTGCAGCGCCTTATATGCTCGTGGGCCTCTTCTTTAGACACCAACTTGCCCAGGGCAGGATTGATACCCAGTACAGCTTTGCCCATGAATAAACAGCCCAGGCTCTGCGGGTAATCTTTGCAGCGCGAACTTTCGCGGCAAATGCAGAAATTCATGACCCAGTGATAGTTAGCGGCATCAATAAAACGGTGAATGACTTCAGAAGGCAAAACTGTTTGCCGGGTTGGCTCCAGGTCTTTTTCTACTTTTACCACCCTGTCCTTGGGTACGTAAATTATGTCATCCCTGTCGAAAAGCCAGCGCTCGAAGGCGCGGTCCAGCATGGGCAACCTCGTTAACCGGGCCAGCATAAACCTGAGCGGGAATCCGATTTCAATCAGTTTGACCATCCAAGTGGGCCTGGACATTATATTGATACTCCCATACAAGGCAACCTTTAGAACAAAGGGTTTTTATCAACAAATTTTAAACGAGAAACGATCGAAAAACAATCCCTTATAAACTTTCCGTTGTATTCCACGTTTCTATATAATAGACGCCGGGTCCGCCGAGGTAACCTGGTGTTAATTGAAGAACAACTTGTACAGAGGGCCGTAAATGGAGACCAAGAAGCATTTACGCAAATATATGATATGCATTTTGACCGGATATACCGGTATATCTATCTCAAAGTGCACAGCCAGGCCGCGGCCGAGGACTTAACTCAGGACGTGTTTATTAAGGCATATGAAGCAATAAATTCTTATAAATGGCGTGATCTTCCGTTTACTGCCTGGTTATTCAGGATTGCCCATAACCGGGTTATCGACTATATCCGCAAAATCTCCAGAGAGAAAAATGTCAGCCTGGATGAAGCCGACGCCATATCCTCTGGAGACCCGGTCTACATCACCGAACAGAATTTCGAAGTGTTCCAGCTCAAGGACGCCCTCAGTCAGCTCCCCAATGCCCAGAGGGAAGTGGCAACACTGCGTTTCATCTCCGAGTTATCTATAGCGGAGGTAGCTTTAACATTGGGCAAAAGCGAGGGGACTGTTAAGGCCCTTCAGTTTAATGCTGTTGCATCCCTGAGAAAATTGCTTTACGGTAGAATCGATGGCTAAGAGAATCGAAGAAATATTTAACGATTGCTTTGAAAGGCTACTCCTGGGAGAGAGCCTCGAAAGCTGCTTGAGCAGATATCCCGAGTATGCTGCCGAGCTCGATTCCATGCTGCGAACCGCCTTCGATGTTAAGCGGAAAGCATTTCCCGTGCAGCCCAGGCCGGAATTCAAATACTGGGCGCGCATCAGGATGCAGAATGCCCAGTACTATGGAGCCCCGGAGCCAGCCGAAGAAAAGGTCAGCGCTTCCAACCTGAGGCGCAACCTTGCCTTCTCCCTGACCGCCCTCCTTATCCTGGTTATAGCTTCCAGCGGCACAGCGGCTGCATCTTCACAGGCCATGCCGGACGAGCCGCTGTATGGCGTAAAAATAGCTGTCGAACAGGCCCAGCTTACTCTGACGACTTCCGATATAGATAAGGCTGAGCTTTATGCCCAACTCGCCGAAAAAAGGGCTCAGGAGATCGCAGTCATGGCTGATAAAGGCAAAACTGATCAGGTAGTAGCTACGACCGCAAAATTAAACTACCAGCTTGACCAGGCAAATGCCCTGCTGGCTAACTATGAGGCTGAACTGGCGGCTTCAGCTGTTTATTCCACCCCGGCCGCTACCACAGGTTCTACAGCGGTGCCACCTCCTTCCACTCCGCCTGCTATAAACCCTGTTCCATCCCCGATGTCCACTCCTACTACCCCTCCCCCTGTAACTCCTGGGAATTCTGCCGCAGTCTCAGGGAACACTACCGCTGTCGTCACAGAAAACACCACTAACGAAAATACAACCATGGTGGGCGCCTCGGTGACCAGTGATAATAAGTCTCTGGCACGCTCCAAACGTTTTTCAGCGTTCACTCAAAACCAGAAGGATGTCGATAATGCTGAGACCAGCATCGACGCTTCCACGGATAACAGCCTTACCATACTTGAAAATGCTCTGGATAAGGCTCCAGAATCGGTGAAATCCAGCCTTAATGACGCCATCCAGCGCACCAGGAGGGCCAGGGCACATATAACCTTAGAGCAGACCCCCAGCGATAACCAGACTCTCTCCGCACCGCCGGTTAACACTACTACGAATACTTTCGACCAGCAGCAGAACACTACTACATACGACATCAATAACGCGGCTGGCGATAACAGCAACCAGCAGGGCGCTACTACGTCCGTTACCAACAGCCCGACAGACACCAACAACAACCAGCAGGGACCATCCAACTATAGCCCCGATAGACACAGGCATTAGGCGTAACGCTGCACCCATAGTTAATGTAATATAAAGTCCGTCGTTGCGTATATATACATATATATATGGAGGGTTAGTTAATGTTCAAAAATATACTTAAACGGACGGCCTTGATCTTATTTATCATCGCGGTCCTGTCCCTGGCCGGCTGTTCACTCATGCAATCCACTTCGGTCAACCAGGCGTCCAAATCTTACACCCCGCCTTTTGCTACATCCTCGGCCCCCGCATTTGCCCCATCCGCAGCTATGCCACCTGCCCCTACACCTTCAATGGCAGGGGACTATAGTGCAGGCGGCTCGTATGGCTCCATTGCGGTCGTCAATAACACAGACCAGGCTGCGGACCGCAAAATCGTGCGTACCGGGTCGGCCACGCTAGAGGTAGCCGATATCGACAAAACGCTGGACTCGATCTCCGCGTTGGCCGTCCAATATAACGGATATGTGGTCTCTTCGAACCGCTATAACGGCGACCAGAACCAGGTGTACGATAAAACTGTCATTGTTCCCGCTCCCGGCAGCCAGGGCGGCGACATTTCGATAAGGGTCCCGGCTGATAAATTCGATGAAGTCCTGCAGAAGCTCGATGCCATGGCCATCAAAGTTCAAAGCGAAAGCACTAACAGCCAGGATGTCACCGAGCAATACAGCGACCTCCAGGCGCAACTCAAAAACCAGCAGGCCGCTGAAGCTCAATACCTGGATATACTCAAAAAGGCCGACAACGTCAAAGACATACTGGCAGTGCAACAGGAACTGACCACTGTAAGAGGCAATATCGAGAGCCTCCAGGGACGTATTCAGTACCTGGACCGCACATCCGATATGTCGATGATTCAGGTCACCCTCGTTAAGTCCAGGCCCATCGGTGAAAGCACCTGGGATATCACGGGCATTTTTAAGTCCGCTGTTGACGGCCTTATCACCTTCGGTAAAGCCCTGCTATCCGTACTGATATGGTTGCTGGTCTTCTCGCCCGTCTGGATAATCATTCTGGTAGTGGTCTGGCTCATACTCAAATACGGCAGAAAATCCAGGAAAGCCTGAGAAATTTCAGTTAAATACGTTATAATAAAGGACAGCTTTGTCTAAAGCTGTCCTTTATTATTCATATGGACGATACAATTTACGAGGATAGACCCACACCCGACGTATGGATCAGGATCATCATGCTGCTGCCGGCGGCTATATTGCTCATCATGGCCTTTGAGCGCTACAGGAATGGCGATGTGGCAATCACGTTATACCTCGCATCCGGCTCAATACTTCTGAGCGTCATCATGCCGCTGCTGATTCCCCGCAAATACTGCATCCTCGAATCTGGGATACGCATCGTGCTTGGCGGCCCAATGGCCTTCACTATCCCCTTCAGGAAAGTTACCGCCGTGAGGCCCGCCCGAGTTACTACGTTAGGTGTCAACTTCCCGGCCAATTTCAAACAATCCCACGCGCTGGAGATCGTGCGCCGGGGAGCTTTGCCCGTTACCATAACGCCCGACGACGACGCGGCCTTCATCGAGAATTTCGATAAGGTCTTTCGTCAGTGGAAAGAGTACGGGGAGAAGCCGAAATGAGACCCATCGAATGGCTGGGCGACCGGCTAAAGCTCCTGGACCAGACCGAGTTGCCGCACAAAGAGAAATACCTGGAAACAGCTGACTACAGGCAGGTTATCGGCGCCATCAAACAGCTCAAAGTGCGCGGTGCGCCCGCCATCGGTGTGGCCACAGCCTACGGCATCGCTCTGGCGGGCCTGGAGATTAAAGCCGCCAACAAAACTTCATATATTAAACAGCTCGAACTCATATTAAAGCAGTTCGCAACGGCCAGGCCTACAGCGGTAAACCTGTTTTACGCCATTAACCGCATGAGGCAAGCTGCTAATAACAAAGACACGGTTGTTTCAATTAGGAAAGCCCTCGTCAAGGCCGCCGTCGCCGTGCACCGTGAGGAAGACTGTGCCATGGCCGCCCTCAGCAAACACGGCTCCGAACTAATAGTGGATGGTTTCACGGTGCTCACACACTGCAACACCGGCCAGCTCGCCACCGGCGTACGCTACGGTACGGCTTTGGGAGTTATCAAAGCTGCCGCCGAACAGGGCAAAAGCATCACCGTTTACGCCGACGAAACGCGTCCCCTGCTTCAGGGTTCGCGACTTACGGCCTGGGAGCTTTCCCGCTTGCACATACCGTTCACCATCATAACGGACAGTATGGCCGGCTATTTCCTCAGCCTGAGCAAGATCGATTGTGTCATCGTGGGCGCCGACCGTATCGCCGCTAACGGCGATACGGCCAACAAAATCGGTACGTATTCGCTAGCTGTACTGGCTAAAGTCAACCGCGTGCCCTTCTATATAGCCGCCCCCACCAGCAGCATGGATATTTCGCTCAAATCGGGCGCCTCCATCCCCATCGAACAGCGCAGCCCGTTGGAAGTACTCAACCTCAACGGCGCGAATATAGCTCCATCCGGCTCATATGCAGCCAACCCGGCCTTCGACGTCACGCCGGCTAGATATATCGCGGCCATCATCACCGAAAAGGGTATAATTAGACCGCCCTTTAAAACTTCTATCCAATCTATATTGCAGGAGGCTCGTTAATGCAGGAAGCAAAGGTAGGTATCATCGGCGGCAGCGGCCTGTACCAACTGGACGGCATGACCAAAGTGAGGGAAGTTAGAATCAAGACTCCCTTCGGCGATCCCAGTGACGCCTTTATGCTGGGGCACATGGAAGGAGTAAATGTTGCCTTCCTTCCTCGCCATGGAGTGGGGCACCGTATCATGCCCACCGAATTACCTTCGAGGGCCAATATTTACGCCTTCAAATCTCTGGGCGTGGAATATATCATAGCCATCTCGACGGTCGGCAGCCTTAAGGAGAAGATCAGGCCCACCGATATCGTGATACCAGACCAGCTCATAGACCGCACCACGCTTCGCCCCAACACGTTTTTCGGAAACGGCATCGTCGGACACATCGCCTTCGCCGATCCCTACTGTCCCGATCTTGGAGACGTCCTCTACGACGCCGCGCACCGGACCGGGGCACGCGTCCACGATGGCGGCACCTGCATCGTCATGGAAGGCCCGCAATTTTCGACACGCGCCGAGTCCGAGCTTTACCGGTCATGGGGCGCCGACGTCATCTTGATGACCGCACTGCCCGAAGCCAAGCTGGCACGCGAAGCCGAGATCTGTTACGGTATGATGGCCATTGTAACTGACTATGACTGCTGGAACGAGGTCAGCGAGACGGTAACAGCCGAGATGGTCATATCCAACTTACTAAAGACCCTTGAAACGGCTAAAAAGGCATTGAAGCACGCTATCGTCAACCTGCCCGCCAAGAGGGAGTGCGCTTGCGGCCATGCCCTGGAAAATGCCATAATTACAGCCCCCGAGCTAATCCCCGATAAAGCTAAAAAAGACCTGAATCTAATAATAGGTAAATACGTTAAATAAAATACAGACGATGAATAGGCCCAACTTCAACTGCATGGCGACCATGATCGGCAGCGTGCCCTATGCTGACGCCGATACCGGCTGTGCCAGGATTGAGAATTTCCTGCAAAACATCCCGGCCTGGCCGCAGCTGCCCATGCGTTCCAACCTGGAGAATATGTATATACAATTCAGCGAGGGCTTCCCGGGCATAGCTGTCGATTGCCAGAAGATAACCGTTGTCCCCGGCTTCAATTTCGATCAGTTGCTCGAACAGGTTTTCACCGATGCCCACGAACGCAATAGCGATAATTACAGGATAAGCCCCGACTACGCCGCCGGGCTTTATTGTGCTGCATCGCACGCATGGGACCATGCGTATGTCAAAGGACAGATAACCGGGCCTATAAGCTGGGGACTGTGTGTTACCGACAGCTCCGGCCGCGGTATTATTTACGACGAGATCCTGGCCGACGCGGTCGTTAAATTCCTGCAGTTAAAGGCCGCCTGGATGGAGAAGTTCCTCCAGAAAGCGGCCAGACAGACCATCATATTTATCGATGAGCCGTACCTGGCTTCAATGGGATCGGCATTCGTGTCGCTGAGCAACGAACAAGTATCTTCTTCCATAGCCGAAGTCCTGAGCGGCATTCAAGGGCTGAAGGGTGTGCACTGCTGCGGCGGGACAGACTGGTCGCTGTTGCTCAAACTGCCCATAGATATCCTAAGCTTCGACGCCTATAATTACCTGGATTCCCTGCTTTGCTACCGCTCCGAGGTAGTATCATTCATTAAAGAGGGCGGTTCCATAGCCTGGGGTATCGTACCCAACGACGCCGATATACTTATTAAGGAGACCCAGGCCAGCCTTCTCGCCAGGTTCAACGAGGCCATAACCCAGTTCGCAGTCGAAGGCTTAAAGGCGGAGGAAATAGCGGCTCACAGCCTGATAACCCCTACCTGCGGCCTGGCCTCTCTCACCCCGGGTAAGGCCGACGAAGCGCTTTTCCTGTTAAAGGTGCTTTCCAAAAAGGTACGTGACCGATACGGGCTATGAACCTGCCAAATTTGAAATCCTCAGTTACTTTAGCGATAATACACGAAGAAATAAATATAAAAGGAACTATATCAAGGTAGTACAGCATGAATAAAACAAAGAAGATGGCAATCCTTAAACACCGTCACAAGAGGAAGAGGGCGGAACGTAGAAAGAAAGCTTTACTGATCTCTTCCGGCGGGATCATGAAACCTGTCGTCAAAGCTGCTCCCAAGAAAGAGAAGGAATTGCCCAAGCCCGTCAAGGCCCTGGCCGATATCTTGAAGACCAAAGAGGCTGCGCCCGCCGCCAAAGCTGCCCCGGCCAAAGAGAAGGCCGCCCCGGTCAAGAAAGCCGCGGTAGCAGAGAAACCCGAAAAAGTCGAAAAGGTTGAAAAGGCCGAGAAAGCTGAAAAGGGCGAGGCACCTAAAAAAGCTCCGGCCAAGAAAAAGGCCGTGAAGGCCGAGGCCGCGCCGGCAGCTAAAACCGAGGAGCCTAAGAAGGCTGCAAGCAGGAAAAAGAAACCTGAATCCAGCGACAAAAGCTGATGGGTCAAGCTTATCTGCTTACCGGTATGCCCGGTACGGGTAAAACCAGCATAATCCGGCAGGCGATTACTCAATCGCAGTGCGATGCCGGCGGGTTCTTCACGCAGGAAATTAGAAGCGTAGGCATACGGGAAGGCTTCCGCATTGTCACACTGAGCGGCAAGGATGCCGTCTTCGCACATATAACCATTGACAGCCCCTTCAGAGTGGGCAAGTACGGGATCGATATCAGTGCCCTTGATGGGACCGGCGTCGAAGCCATCTACGATGCGCTGGAGCATCATGACGTCGTGGTCATCGACGAGATAGGCAAGATGGAGCTTTTCTCCCCGCGCTTTATCAAAGCGGTGCAGGATGCCCTGGCCAGCACTAAAAAAGTCCTCGGCACCATCACCCTGAGACCCCATCCTCTGGCCGATTCCATCCGGGAGAACCAAAATATCCGGGTAGCTGAGCTCACCAGGAACAATCAGAAATACGTGCTGGCCGAGATATTGACCTGGTTAAAACATTAGCTGACGCATGGAAATCGATCTTCAGCCTGTAGGAACAATAGGTGATAATATCCTGCAGGACCTCAAGCAAGGCCTTCAGAAGACCTTCGGCTGTCCTGTAAAGATTAATAAAGCCCTGTCCGTCCCAGCTTCCTCTTACGATTCCCAACGTGACCAGTACCTCTCCGATGCCTTCATCGAACTGCTCAAGGGCTCACGCCACGGCCATAACCCCGTTCTGGCTGTCACGGATGTCAATTTATATACGAGCGGGCTTAACTTTGTTTTCGGCCAGGCCAGCGAGGAAGAAGGGGCGGCCGTTATCTCGCTCAACCTGCTGCGGCAGGAGAATTACGGCCTTCCGGCCGACCCCCAACTGCTGGCAGAACGCACGCTCAAAGAAGCAGTCCACGAACTGGGCCACACCTTCGGCATGGGCCATTGCGCCAACGGCAACTGCGTCATGCATTTCTCCAACAGCCTTATCGACACCGATATCAAGAAGGCTTTTTTCTGCGGACGCTGCCGGCCCCAGTTAAAACTCTAAATGCTGAATCCTATATTTATATCATTGAGAGCCCCTAGAACGCTCGCAATAGCGAGCGGAGTAAAGCAATCCTTTGTTCGAAGACGAGGGCTAGACTTCATGCCAAAGGATTGCTTCGTCACTTCGTTCCTCGCAATGACTTTGTAAACCGAACTCCGCCGAGGCGAGGGTCGAATAAGGGTTTTCAGCCCCTCTTATAAAAAATCACCCTCTCCCTCAAAGGAGAAAGCCGAGGAGAGTAACACATATAAAATGACGTCAACTCGGCATTGGTTTAAAAGAGAAGCAGCTTCGCGTAAGGGACGTTGAAGAGGGGCTTTCAGCCCCTCTTATAAAAAATCACCCTCTCCCTCAAAGGAGAAAGCCGAGGAGAGTAACACATATAAAATGACGTCAACTCGACATTGGTTTAAAAGAGAAGCAGCTTCGCGTAAGGGATGTTGAAGAGGGGCTGAAAGCCCCCTCTTATAAAAAATCACCCTCTCCCTTAAGTAGGGTCGTGCATAATATTATGTCAAAACTCAAAAGCCTAGGTTTTTCTTCGATTCTGCTCTAAGTTTCTAATATAAGCTCTAATCTTCTCGACTGCATCAGCCTGTGCCTGACTTGGTTGAATATCCAACGGCATTGCACTTTGTGCGGTTTTGATTTTCCCAATTGCTGGTAAACTCTCTTGATACCATTGGTCAATAGTGCCACCTGTCTTGTGTACCCAACGCTGTGCCAGTCTGTCATAGCTTTGCATCTGTTGAGCAATCACACTATCACTTAGTCCGAATTTTTTAGCCATTGCCTTTTGGAAAGCATCACGATTTGGCATAAGATTTTTAGGGAATGCAGATACATCTCGTTCAATTCTCGTAGATGCTTTATTTCGCGGAATGGCAACCGCCTTAATGTTTTTCTTTGTTGGCTTTGTTGGCTTTTTCTTTTCCATTACTTACTTCCTTATTTCAAATCATCTTACCATTAACTGCTGCACGAACAGCAGATGCTATTGCCTTATCGTTTGAAATATCTACAAAGGCCCCTTGTTGTGTTCTTGGATAAACAATGTAGCGCTCATTTTGAGCCGCCCCACTTTTATGAGTTTGGTAGATTAATATCTTCCTCCCATCCATTAGGTATACACGTGCACCAAATGATCCCTTCTTAGCCATCATTTACCTCCTGAACAATAATTATTGTTGTCAATCTATTTCAATGGCCACTCTGGAATTAAAGCATCTATTTCGGCCATCAATTGAATTGTCTCTCGCAGAGCAATGACTATTTTCTGATAGTGGTTAATATCATTTTGACTCAAAAGGCGGCCTTTACGATCTTTGAGCCACTTCTCGCATATCTGGTAGCCACCGATCTGGAAATTCCAAACGCTCGGTTCAATGCCTTCAAAGTACTGCTCTTTATTTATATAAACACGTTGGGCTTTTTCGACGTACGTTACCTTTTCCACGATATGAGAGCCTTTTACTGGATATCCTATCTGATTGAATTTCGCCTCTAAAACAGGTGCTTCCATAAGGTGAAGAGCCACTAGCTGTGCCCCCTTATCAACCAATGCCTTGAAAAGTGCTTTGTCTGAGGTAAGTGGCAGGCGTGGAAAGTCTGTTTTAAGAAACTCAGCGTAGCGTGTGCGATAGGTTGGCGATTGGAAGATAGCGTATGCATAATCAAAGATGTTTTCTGGTCCGAAGGTTTGCTTGCTGTCTCCTTTGCCATCTTCAATAAATGTTAATCCTAGCTTTTCTGAAAGGGCCTTGATAAACTCAGGGTTCAAGTTGGGATGTCGATAACTATCGTCAAGTTGCATTTTGCCTTCAGTCGGGTAGAGATAGAGAGGAAATTGGAAACTGTTTCCACCACCTTCAGTTTTATTTGCAGCCACACATTGGTCGCCGATCATGTTTGTACAATAGGCATGAGTAAAATCTTTAGGTGATTGAGGCCGATGTGTTAAGAAAGCTATATTGCTTTTGCCCATGTGCTGCATAACTTCTGGTCGTAGGCGCTCACAAACAGCAGGGTGATAATAGACAAATCTAAAATCAAACGGCCTATAGCAATACGGCTTAATAAAGCTGGCAACGTTCTTAATTTTTTGCAGTTTCTCGCGAGATGTCTTTAGGTTCCAATAAGAAACGTCTTTCAACTGATATTTTTCTCGAAGTGATTGGTCATCAGTCAATTCATTTCTAAGGTCATCAATCCGCATAGTCAAAGCACTTGGTGTATAAGCCATTGTGAAATCATTACGTGCAGTAGTCACCGTGCTAGCGAATACCTTGAAGATTTTTATAACTGACCAGCAATTGTCGTATTCATCTAGACGAGATTCATTTTTCGGCACGAATAAATAAGATGGACTGTGAGGCTGGAGTTTCTCCCAATCAGACCTATTAATATCTGTCTCAACAAGGGCTTGATATTTGCCTTCTCGCTTTCCCCAGAGGTCTGCATAGTATACTATTGCTGGGCTAGCTTTACTTGGTTCTTTAATAAAAAAACTAATGGCTACGCCCTGTTGGATATCGAATATATTCTCATCCTTGCTACCATCTGGGGCAATCTCTTTTTTCTTTGAGTTGCCGTGCAGATTAAAGATGTAAATATCGGTAAATGAATTTATTAGAGATTGACGCATACCACGGAAAGTTGGATTATCCAGGTAACCGTGGTTTGTAATTAAGCCTAAAATACCCTGTTTTGTACCTTCGATACGCCATTGGCCAAATCGGATAAATTTCACATAATCATCCTGGAGCCATTTAGGATTCTTCTCTCTAAGAGGTTCCCCATCAATAGTTTTGTAACCTTTAATTATTTCATTACCATCTTTATTAAAAACACCGTTTATCAACTGTGTAATCCACTTGCCTTTATTTGCCGAATTCTTTGAATATGGTGGGTTTCCTAACACAACCATGATAGGCTTTTCCTTCTTTATCTCAGCGGCTGCATTGGCTTCTTCTACTATATACTGATTAAATCCTGCCAATTTCTCTGACTTTTTAAAGGATTCTTCCAAAGTGTCGGTTAGATATACACCTAATCGTTCATCAGTTTGAAATTTGTAGCCTGTTTCTTTCAGCAGCAAGCCCAGTTTGAGGTGCGCTACCGTATAGGGAGCCATCAGTAGTTCAAAACCAAAAATACGTTTGAGTAAGTTCTGAGCGACGTAGCTGTCCCAGTAACCTTGCTGTCCCGATTTTTCCTGCATTTCAAATATTTCCTGAATCACCATATATAGGAAGGTAGCTGTACCTACCGCTGGATCAAGTATCAACACACTCTTGTCAGCAAATCCCTGTGGCTTACCGAAGTGTGTTTTTAAAAGGTAATCTATGGAGCGGACGATATATGATACTACTGGCTCCGGCGTGTAATAGATACCGCGTGATTTCCTCAGCTTGGGATCATACTCAGCCAAAAAGGTCTCATAAAAATGAACTACGGGGTCTTTCCTAGCTGTACCCTTGCCGAAATCTTTTAGGATGGATTCCATGTCTGAGCAAAGCAGTAGTTCAACCAACTCATCCACCCAGAAAGCCACACGCTCATCAAGGTCAACTGCAATATGTTGAAAGGTTTTACGCAGGAATGGATTAGTTTTGGGAATTAACTCGGATGCTTGAAAACGACTAAATGAAGTGCTAGATGGGTCAGAGCAACGCCCAGCAAATAATCCATAGGTTATTGTCTGGGCATACATGTCAGCGAACTTTGCTTCGTCCAAGTCGGGGATAAGGCTTTCACGGAATGCACTCAATTGGCTAAGAAGACTATCATTCTGTGATGTCGATGTGAGAACATTCACAATTTCCACCCGGATGAAATGGGCTAATCTGGCCATATGTCTAGCAAGCTCTTTAGCTGTATCTGGTAATTTGCCATGAAAGCTTAGAAATTCGCCAAGTAATAATGCAGTTTCTTGAATACCATTAGCATCTGATTTTATCTTTCCGTTATTTATAGTCGCAATACACGAGTTTTTAATAAACTTGCCATCGACATACAATCGAAATTCAAGGAAGTCGGTCAATATAAGGTTTGGTAAGGTCAAATATCTTTTTAACTGATCGCTTTTCTCTATAGTATCCAAATCTACGCCAATATTCTTAGCCTCGATATAGCCGATAGTTATAGTATTACCTCGACTGATCTTCAGGTCTGGAGCACCTTCTTTAATATGTGATGGCAATATCTGGGCGGATACCTTTTTATCCAATGATTCAACTAGAGTTTTTAAGGCAGCGTAGTGAGAGCCTTCACCGGCATCATGCGTGGAGAGGTTCTTGTTTATAGAATCTAGGTAGTTTTTGAAAGCATCCATATTCCCTACCTTTAACCCCTGCCCATTATATTACGGACATTGTATTCGTTACAACAGAAAATATTTACCCAAAAGGTATTGACAAATGGATATATTATATATTATAATCAATAATTAAATAAGTAATTAGAACAATGATAAACGAACTGAGAGAAACAGAAGTAACACAGGAGGTCGAAATGCCGAGGTTGGTAAGCTACACATGCAAGCGTTGTGGGCATAAATGGATTCCCCGAACCCCACGGCCAGGGGCCTGCCCCAACTGTCACAGTCCATTATGGAATGTTCCCGTGAGTAAAACACCGAGAGGAAGGCCAAGAAAGAAGTAAGCTAAAAGAAGCGCTCCCAAAGTCTTGCAGGACTTTGGGAGCTAGCTAAGGAGAACTCTGACGAACCCCTTATCTATCGTTGATGATAGCGGAAAAGGCCTCAATAGTCAAGCAAAAAACGATCAAATCGGTGAGGTCAGGTCTCCCATTGCCGCAGAACTGGAAAGCATTTTCTCCGTCATCCCATATAACAGTCTGCTGGTCGAAATGGAAGACGCTAAGATATATGTAGTTGGCGTGGCGGGTCGTCCAAATTATTACCATCCAGAATCGCTTTTGAGGGCTATACTAGCTAGCTACTATCTCGGATTGAAAAGTACAGCAGCGATTGTTCGCCGTTTGCAAGAAGACCCGATATTAGCAATAACTTGTGGCTTCAGCCCCAATGATATACCGCATCGCAGTACATTCAGTCGATTCAATAAGAAACTCACTAAACACCAGCATACGCTCAATAACTATCTCGATATTATGAGTACCAGTTTGAAATCATCTTTGCCAGATTACGGAAAAGTAATTGCAGTGGATTCAACGCCGGTACGCAGTCATAGCAATCCTGACAAGAAACCCGTTTCAGATGCAGAAGCTGATTGGATTGTCAAGGGTGGCCCCGTCAAGAAAGATTGGTGCTTTGGATATAAGCTGCACGCCGTGGTTGACACAGAAAGCGAAATACCAGTATGCGCACTGCTTACCTCAGCCAAGGTCTCTGATACCGAGTTCATATTGCCGTTACTGAGAGAGACAGCTAAACGTCTTTCGTGGTTCCGGCCAGAGATCGTAACGGCTGACAAAGGCTATGACAGCACGGAAAACTATCAGCAAATAGCTGAGGAATTTGATGCTTCACCCGTGATCCCTAAGAGAGTCTATTCCAAAGTATCGCAAGTAACTATTGATGAATCATCGCAGATACCGAAATGTATTGGCGGGTATCAGTTGAAGAAGCTATGGCATCACAAGGACAAGGGTACGCAATATGAATGTCCGGCCAGATCAGGTAAGACAACTTGTCCGTTACCTGAAAAATGTGGACTCAAGACAAAATGGATAAAAGATGGTCACATTTACCGCGATTTTGGCTATCGAATAATGCGTGGATCGGAGCAATGGACTGAAGCTTACCACAAGCGGTCATCTGCGGAGCGTGTGTTTTCCAGATTGAAGCAAACCCGTCGGCTAGAGAGCCATTGTTTCAGGGGTTTCGATATGATAAATCTGCATTCGACACTATCGGTATTGACCATGCAAGCCATAGCTTTGGTAAAAGTGCAATCCGGCCTGATGAGCAATGTCAGGGATTGTGTGAGGCACGTGGGATAGACGTTGTATAAAGGTTGCCAGTTGGTATAGTTTCACAGGGTTTATTGTTTCCATTATTACCCTACGCCGGGACTATTCGGTCTAGGTGTATATAGATACAAACGAGATTCGTAGCTATATACTCCTTGGATTTCTTTACTACATCAATTTCCCATGTTTTTCATTTGCGGAAGCTAGAATTCTATATTGTTTCGCCCATGATCTGGAAGGGCTTCGGCAGACACCGTCTTCTGTTACAAAAGCACAGACATTTTCTAGGCCATTTTTCTTACATATTTCAGGATTACTTTGACGGCAACCATATGTCTGAAATTCTGTGTCCAAATCACAAAGTGGGGCACTGAATTCAATTACTCTTATGCTGTGGCCTTTATTCTCCATGCATTCATAATTTCACACAGTATATCCTGATGTCAATATATTTTATATTGGCATTTGGGTCATACACCTTAACCGAAGAGAACCCCTACGCCATTATTGTTGCGTGTAAATCCTTTTGTTGGTAAACTGTATGGCTCATTAATTGGGAAAAGGTGACTCGGCGGCTGATTATAAAGCAATGAGTTATTACAATCCAGCGTCTTGGATACCATCCGATGATCAGTTGATAGACTTAGTAGAACAACAACTGCAATTAGTAAAGCATGCTGTAGAAACGAAGGGAATGCCTGGTAAATCATTCGTACCGTCTATATATTTTGAATATGATATTATTGACACCAATGGCAACTGGCTAATGAGATTAATTGAATGGCGCAATAAATCTGGCAAAATATTTATTGAACTCACCGAAGATATCACAAAGCTTAGGAAAGGACATTTTAATCAGAATTATCATACAAATCCAAATGGTACTGTGACATCCCCACATCATATACATTTCCCGACTATTAAATATAATCTAGACAATCAGCATACTTATGCATATAGCATACAATCGACAAATGAATATAATTATATAGCTGCTTTGAAAGAATTCTGCGATGACGTTAATATTGTATTAGGTGGTATAAAAATTCCTTTGATAGGGCAAACGATATAAATGGATAAAAAAGAAGCTTTAGCCTTTCTAAAATCCAAAATCTGTGAACCTATTGCCATAACTTCAAATGTAAAGGGCTTTTTATTCTCGCTTCCTTATCTAGATCATACGGGTGACCCTATTGAAATATCCTTAACTCCTATTGACTCAGATAGTATGATTTTAGATGATCTTGGCAACACGGCAGGCCTGTTATTTAGCCTAAATCAACATAAGGAAGATTCAGTAGGCCATAGGTTAATTAAAGACCTTACTTCATCGTACGGAATAAATATGGACTATGACACTGGGACCATAACCATGAAAATAACAAGCACATTGGCAGGAGAACAATTACCCAACTTCATCAAAGTCTTAATATCAGCACAAACAGTAATTCCACAATTGCATCATTACTACCACAAAGATCGTGTTACCCACAGCCGCTTGAGCGTACGATTACGCAGAGACATAAAGGAATTAGCTTATCCATCATTCGTACAAAAAAGAGCTGAGGTACAAGGTAGGAACGATAACTGGGCGGTAGATTATAAGTACCAATTTGGCAATATATATATTCTTATTGTAGCTGCGGATTTGGGAAGTCAGGAACCAAGGCAGAAGGCCGAGCATGTTATATCATTGGCCACTGATTTATTCAAGGGAAATGGCAAACATGATGGGAATAACATATTCAGAGTAGTATACGACTCAGGCGTAAGAGCAGACAACATTGATGCACAACGAGCCATTAGATTAATTAAAGGATACGAGCAAGACCTCGGCTATCAAACTTACGACTATTCAGACGTAAAACAAAAGATTGATCTTATGTCTCAAACAAAGCAAGAATTAGCCCCCGCTATGTTCAAAATTTTGCGCCAACACAACTGATACAACTCTATCTACTATATTGGTATAAATCATCGCTTGGGAGGTCTGAAAACTGCGTAGAAATGAGTAGGAGGCAAATGCGGAGGATTCTTTAGTGAAATATACAATAACAGGTATTGGTTTAACGAAAGCTTTACAGCAAGCAACTGATGAACAGAAAGAACTGGTTATTGCACGTGGCACAGACCCACTAGGAAAGCCAATTATCCTTGGTTACTACCTTGTTCCAAAAGGTGAAGCATCACCATTATTCCCGACCATAACTAGATTTAAGCCAAACGAAATAAGAGTAACTGCTAGCAAGGACAGCCATAATAAACCCACAGCACCGATTTTGGGGATGCAATTTCAACACACTAAGGTAAATGAACGCCATTTTCTTTTGAATATTCCCATTGATGAGAGCAATAGGTTATTACTAAGAAACATATTCCGCATAACTAAAAAGGCCACAAGTGGATTTGTGATCCAGGTAGAACTAACTCATATCAAAGGGAACAAGGTAGACGATCCAAGACCAATTGTACGCTATGACCATGCACACGGATTTATACATCGTGACATGATCGCATTCAGTGGGTCTCAGGCAAAATATAAACTTGATACCCAAGATGTCTATGCTGCAATTACATTTGCTATTGATGAACTTCGTGATAATTTGTGTAATTGGCTCCAACTGTTGGGGTATATAAAGGTTAAACAGGAACTAATGAGACAAGAATTAATCATTACAGAAATGAATAAAGCTAAGGTCACACTTCTGAAACTGTGTCACAACCCATCAAAGATAAGGGAATTTGAATCTACTTATTTTCACTTGGGAGCAAAACCTGGATTCTTCTTATAAGGAGCAGGAAGAGGAAATTTCGAATTAATCTACTCGTGTTCCTTTGCCGTCTCAAGCGCAATCGTGAGAAAATCCCTACAAAAGTCCAGAAGTTTCGCCCACACAAATTGACAATAGTCTAAAGCCCTTTGTTTATTAGGCATGGTTGGATAATGAATATCTACCGTGACTCCACCCGTGTATGGGTCTTCTATAAAACAATCAAACCCTTTGAGTCTAGAATAGTGCGCAACTTCATCCCTCATTTCAATCATTTCGACAACCCAATCATCTTGAGCTCCCTCTACGAGCTTTATGACCTTTTCAGCTGGAATACCAAGCTTGCTGGGACAACTTTTTTTCATATACTTGATGATATCATCTCCCTTGTCACCGAACTTGCAGTATGTCATGCCAAATGTAGGTTTTAGTATCCACGATAATGCATCTAAACAGCTTTTCGTCTGTAAAAGGAAAGCTTCAATTTCGTATATGAGTCTTGGGTCTTCAACGACTGTTTGCATTACTCCACCAGAAGCCTTGTGATTTCGGATATATTCATCAATCCTATTGCTTTCGGCTTGTATATAATTATTCAGATGATACTTAACAGCATGAAGCTTATGATCCACTTCGCTTATGCACTCTATTAAATTTTGTTTAGCACCACTATGAAGATTTAGCATTTCTATCTGATTAGCTACGGATTTTCTTACATCTTCAATTGAAGCATCTCTATCCTTAGAATCAATGAAATGCATTCGTATGGCGATTTCAGGTCCAGTTCCAGGCCGCATTTCAAAAGTTTTTCCACCATCAAAAGAAACAGCATGTTGCGTTATCGGTACTACTGTATTTTTCGGCTTTACTGCAAATGCTGGACTTTCATGTGGTCTCGCGGTTCTCCACTCATCGGTCTTGCTATGATAGCAGCAGTGTTTATATTTCTTGCCACTACCGCAAGGGCAAGGATCATTTCTTTTAGCTTTATGTTTACCCATTGGTTTGCACCCTATACTAGGCAAGGAACTGGTCTCTTGTAATATCACATTTTATTACTTCTGTTTTGGCATATCATTCCTTAATATCGCTTAAATATCTCTGAACATCTCTAACAAATATTTGTCCCTGGGTGTCTTTCACGGCTGGTGGCCCCGAGAGCTGTTGGGGGGGAACGGGGATTTCGAATCTAACAGCATCGTTGATTGTTATTATGGCTATCCCCCCTAATATCTGCGCATCTTTCGGAATGAGGGCAAATCCGATTAGTACATATTCTGCTTGGTTTAGAAATGACACTGGCTGTTTTGTTGCATTGCTAGTTGCATCCATATCAAATTTGCCACGATACCGCACAGTATTTCCCCCATTTGATTCCGTGATCCGGATGTTGCGGAAAAATCAAGCATATCCTCATTCCCCTTGGCAAAAATAAGATATCCCCCCCTGTCTATATCCAGAGCATTGTTGATTGCTTCATCTGATTTAACAAATATGTCTACTTGGGCAGATGCAGTTCTAATTAGCTGAGTGTATGGATTAATTGCACCAGCCTTTTGTTCTAAGTCTGTGATCTCTTGCCTACTAAGTGTAGGAGGGAATATTCCAGCTATTCTATCAAAGCTGATGACTGCAATTGGAATATAAATGACAAGGAGTAAGATATAACCTACGAGACGGCGTTTGGGTAATTTGGGATGCAGCCGAAGGGACGGAGCCACTTGGTAATTTGGGATATAACCAAGGGAACAGAGCCACTTCGTAACTTGACCTTTGATCGTGCTAACTTTGTCTAGCAACTGATCGCCTTTATCAAGTAACCAAGGCCATGGCACAAAGATTATGATAAAGCAGAGAATAAAGACTTCAAGACAGAAAGTGCCAACCTTCGGTAGAAAATATCCAACTATCATGCTGAATACCACTCCGAAGGTGACAGTGAGTATAGGAAATGCCCAATGGCTTCTTTTTTGGTTGTAATATCCTTTGATGGCTGCGAACTTTCCCCTGAACACTCCAACCTTAGCCATGCTACTATTCTACCATCGTATGCAATAGCCATTGACATTGGCTGATGCGATGGTAAAATAATCATGAGTGGTGGTATGAAAAACACAGCAGGTGGTTGCGGTTCAGACGGTACTATATTTGCTGTCATACTGATTGCAGTATTTTTAATAGTAGCTACTATATACTTGCCTGTGTCTACTGATTGGAAATGGTGCCTTGGATTAGCGGGATTCTCAATCATCCTATTTCTACTTGCAGCGGCAATATTCAAATATGCACAAGTCTTCGGCATTATTGTTTTCCTTTTGGCTCTTGTTGCTGGTGGTTTTGCCTTGCATTTCTTTTCAGTAGCTGCAAATGCACTAGCAAAATAGCAACAGCGAAAGTCAAGCCTAAGCACAAGACTTTATAGAGAAGGATTTCGCTAAACTCAAAGTTATTGAGTATGGGTAAAAATATGAAACCCGTTAGAAGGGCAGTTCTCCCTTGGAGCATTAACATAATATTATGCACGACCCTACTTAAGGGAGAGGGTCGTGGGTGAGGGTGATAGAGATGCCATTTTGTCATATCACCGTACAAATATTTGTCGAGCGACTGTTCGTTTACCGGGGTAATTGACAAATTCAAAATTATTGCCTAACATATTAATTGTCCATCGACCCTTAGTGGCGGTGAGGCAGAAGTCCTATAACTGAATAACAAGTCCGCTTGGATCAGCGATGACCGAGACGGTTTATAAGCAGGTTAGTAAACCATAACCTTCTCGTGCCTTTGCCGAGAAGGTATTTTTATGGCCTTTTAAGGTGAGCTATGGTACAGCCTAGACCTACAATTGGATTTATAGGCGCCGGAGTAACAGGCACGGCGCTGGCCAGTGAACTATACCGCTGCGGCTACCATATTTCCTCGGTCTACAGCAGAAGTCCTTCATCTTCCATGCGGCTGGCATCACGTGTTCAGGGCTGCGCCGTCTATCACAAACCGCAGGACGTGGCCGACAACGCCTCCATCGTATTCATCACGACGCCCGACGATATTATCGAAGATATAGCCTCCGGCCTTAAATGGCACGCCGGACAGACAGTAGTCCACTGCAGTGGCGTGCATTCCACGGAGATACTCGAATCGGCCCACAAGTACGGCGCCTTCACGTGCTGCCTGCATCCGCTTCAAACTTTCGCCAATATTGAAGAAGCCATCCACAACATCTCCGGCTCTACTTTTGCGCTCGAAGGCGACGAGCCCGCCATGGCTGCCGGCCGCCTGATGGCCGCCGCCATGAAGGGCACCATTATCACACTCAAACCCGGAGACAAAGTCCTCTATCACGCCGCCGCCGTCACACTTTCCAACTACCTGGTAACCCTCATGAAGACCGCCGCCGATTTCTGGCAGTCCTTCGGCATACCGCAGGACGAGGCCGTCAAAGCGCTGCTCCCTCTGCTCAAGGGCACGGTCAACAATATCGAGCGGGTCGGCATACCAGATTGTCTCACCGGCCCTATTGCCCGCGGCGATGTCCGCACCGTCGAGAAACATGTCAATGCCTTGCGAAAAGAGCACCCCGAACTGCTTGAGATCTACCGGGTGCTGGGACTAAAGACTCTCCCAATCGCCCTCACCAAAGGACATATCGGACTGGAGATTGCCGAAGAGATTCGTGAGCTGCTGCAGGCGGATTCGGCATCCGGCATCGACCTCAACGGAGAGTTGGAATCTAATCCGGCCGCAAGTTTTCTGTACCACCTCCCGCGTTAAAAATGCAGGTTAAGACTCATTAATATTAAGGAGAAATAGGATGTCAATCAGGACCATGCTCAAAAGCAAGATACACAGGGCGAGGGTGACGGATTGTAACATCGATTATGAAGGCAGCATAACCATCGATACCGACTTGCTCAGGGCGGCCGACATCCTGCCGTACGAGCGGGTTGAGATTTTGAACGTCAACAACGGGGCCAGGTTCAGGACTTATGCCATTGAGGGCAAACCCGGTTCCGGCGATATATGTTTGAACGGGGCAGCCGCCAGGCTGGCCTCGAAAGGCGACATAGTCATTATTTTAACCTACCACGAAGTTCCCTCCGAAGAGGCTTCTCACGTCAAACCCAGGCTGGTCTATGTCGACGCCGATAACCGTATACAGTCCACTAAGAACGTCGATGACTGGATGGACCACCTGATCGCAGCCAAATAGGACCCGTGGGGCCTGTGATGCGCGTAACGATCGCCAAAATCCAGGAGATGAAGCAGAGCGGTGAGAAAATCGTTATGCTCACCGCCTATGATTACTCCACCGCCAAAATAGTCGACGAAGCCGGCGTCCCCCTGATTTTAGTCGGCGACACACTGGGCATGGTGGTGCTGGGCTATGAGACTACCCTGCGCGTTACCATGGAAGAAATGATCCACCACACCAAGGCAGTTGTGCGCGGCTCCAGCCAGGCGCTGGTCGTCGGCGACATGCCATTTTTGACTTACCAGCTCGGCGAGTCTGAAACACTGCGCAACGCCGGACGCTTCATGCAGGAAGCCGGCTGCCAGGCCGTAAAGCTGGAAGGCGGCGTCACAGTCGCCCCCACGGTCAGGCGCATTGTCGATAGCGGCATCCCTGTTATGGGGCACATCGGTTTAACCCCTCAGTCGATCTACCAGTTCAGCGGACACCGCGTGCAGGGCAAGACTTCCGATACCGCCAAACGGATACTGGACGATGCCATGGCCTTAGAGCAGGCCGGTGCCTTTTCCGTGGTGCTCGAGCTCGTTCCGGCTAACCTGGCCAGGCTCATCACCGGACGGCTAAAGATACCCACAATTGGCATCGGCGCAGGGCCTTACTGCGACGGCCAGGTCCAGGTAATCCACGATATGCTGGGGCTTTTCACCGACTTTGTGCCCAAGCATTCCAAGCAATATGCCAGGCTGGCTGGTGAGATCAAATCCGCCGTCGGCGGTTATATCGACGAGGTCAAGTCCGGGAAATTCCCGGGCCCCGAGCATGGGTCGACCATGGATGAAAACCTGCTGCAGGGCCTTTGAGTTTTAACGCATGCAGATAGCCCGTTCCATCAAGGAAATGAAACTCCTGCGCAGGGCCTGCCAGGGTTCCGTGGGCTTTGTTCCGACCATGGGCTATCTTCACGAGGGGCACCTGGAGCTGGTCAGGCTGGCCAAGAGGGAAAACCCGGTAGCTATTGTCAGTATCTTCGTTAACCCCACACAGTTCGCCCCCCACGAGGACTTCAAGGCTTATCCGCGCGATCTCAACCGCGACCTTGCCATGCTGGAAAGGGTCGGGACCGATATCGTTTTCATCCCCGGCGACCTTGACATGTATCCGTCCGACTACGATACCTGGGTGGAGGTAAGGGGCATCACTCAAACACTGGAAGGCCGCTCCCGTCCCACACACTTCCAGGGAGTCACCACCGTCTGCAATAAACTTTTCAACATTGTCGAACCCGATAAAGCCTATTTCGGACAGAAGGATGCCCAGCAGGCGCTCGTCATTCAGAAAATGGTAGCCGACCTCAATATGAACCTGGAGATTGTCGTAGCCCTGACCGTCAGAGAAAAGGACGGCCTGGCTATGAGCAGCCGCAATACCTACCTGACCGCTGAGGAGAGGACTCAGGCGCCGGTATTATATAAGGCCCTCCAATTGGCCTCGGACATGTATGTGAAAGGGGAACGTGATTCTGTAAAGATACGGACCGCCATGACGAAACTTATTTTAGCCGTGCCCGAGGCGGTCATCGACTATATAAGCATCGCCGACATCGCGACGCTGCAGGAAGTGGATGAGATAAAGGGGAGGGTCCTCATTTCCCTGGCCGTCAAACTCGGCAAACCGCGCCTTATTGATAATATCATACTCGGTTAGCCACATCCCTCGTATCATTGCGAGCGTCCCCGTAACACCTCATTGCGAGCGCAGCCAAGCAATCCTTTGTATGAAGGCGATTGCCAGACCTGATTACTTGAGATTGCCACGTCGCTGCGCTCCTCGCAATGACATTGTTAATAGAGTCGATTGAGGTGTACAATCCGTATCCAACGAAATGGAAACACGTATTCCAGTATAATGTCCACCGGTCAGGGGGCGTTGAAGAGGGAACCTTCGACGTTACCATAGACTCGGGACACCGGTTTTAAAGATGAGCCCCTTCGGGTAAGGGGCGTTGAAGAGGGGCTAAAGCCCCTCTTATTAAAAGATCACCCTCTCCTACGAAGAGAGGGCAGGATGAGGGTACCACATATAAAATGACGATGCTGTACACCGGTTTAAAAGTTGAGCCCCTTCGGGCAAGGGGCGTTGAAGAGGGGCTAAATAAACACGTCATTGCGAGCGAAGCGAAGCAATCCTTTGTACGAAGGCGTTTGCCAGACTTAATGCCATGAGATTGCCACGTCGCCTGTGGGCTCCTCGCAATGACAGCGTTAATAGAGAGGCAGGGTGAGGGGCTAACCCCCTACAAGTAACCACATGCCAAAGCCGAGTATGTTAAGGGTCGTGCTGGTCGGGATTTCCGGCGCATTCATGGTAGTCATGGACCAGACTATCATGAATGTAGCCCTGCCGCGCATCATCGCCGTTTTCAACGAGACCACCGACCGGGCGCAGCTGATAGTATCCGCCTACCTGATGGCCTCCGCAATCACGATACCTGCCGCCGCATTCCTGGCAGACCGTTTCGGCTCCAAAAAAGTTTTCCTGGCCAGTGAGGCCACCTTCCTGGTTGGGTCCCTCTTTTGCGGCATATCCTGGAATATTGCCTCGCTAATTACCTTCAGGATCCTTCAGGGCTTGGCAGGAGGCGTTCTCATCACGTTGACTATGGCGTATATATTTACCAATGTTCCGCAGGAAAATCGCGGCACCGCCATGGCCATGTTCGGCGTCCCTACCATGCTGGCCCCCGCCATCGGCCCCACACTGGGAGGCTACCTGGTCGACTTTATGTCCTGGCGCTGGGTGTTTTATATAAATATTCCGATTGTCATAATCGCGCTTATCCTGGGCGCTGCCTGGATGGAGGAAACGCCTGCTACCGGCTCGACCTTCGACTATAAAGGGTTCATCCTTGCTGCGATAGGGTTCAGTTCGCTCCTGTACGCCCTTTCCTATGCCCCCACCTGGCACTGGAACGACCCGCGTATTATCAGCCTGTTGGCACTCGGGGGCATATGCATATTGATATGGGTGATAGTCGAACTCAGGGTGAGCCAGCCCATGCTAGACCTTCGAATTTTCAAAAACGTAGGTTATTCAATTGGGATCGGCCTCTCGTTTATCACGACCTTCGGTCTGTTTTCCCTCGAGTTTTTGCTTCCGCTTTTTCTGCAGACGGTGCGCGGCCTATCGGCCTTCCACAGCGGGCTGATGGTCCTGCCTCAGGTTTTCGGCGCCATAGTTACGCTCCCCATATCCGGGAAGATTTATGACAAAATCGGGCCGCGTGTGCCGATTGTTTTGGGTCTGCTGGTTACCGGCCTTTCATCACTCTGGATGCAGAGCCTGGACGTGACGACACCGGATGACACACTGAGAATGATCTTATTCGTGAGGGGGATGGGGATAGGCCTGGCCATGATGCCTGTCACTACCTACGCTCTATCCGTAATATCCCAGAAATTGGCGGGACAGGCATCCGCACTGTTAAATGTATCCAAGACAATTTTTACCTCCCTGGGAGTCGCCCTGTTTGCGACCCTGTTGGATACTTTCCAGAAATCTAATCTCGCCATGATGGCTCAGACTGTAACACCCGGTTCCGGGATCGGCCTGCAGGTACTGTCAGAGATTCAAATACTTCTTATGCAATCGGGAATTACGGCCGATATGGCGCATAACCAGGCAGTCCAGCTGCTATATGAAATCGTTAATCAGCGTGCCCTGGTCACCGCATTTGAAATGGACTATGTTCTCAGCGCACTGGTTGTATTGGTAGGCATACCAGCCGCCTTCCTCTTGCCATCCGGCCGTATTCGAAAGTCCGATGCCCAGGTTGCCCCGGTCGTTTAATTGACTCTATATAGGTAGGCCGAGGCTGATCGACAACATCATTCTCGGTTAGCGCGGTAGGTAGTTACAGCGTTCCTCAGCTCCACTACCGTCCCGGAGACGGCGCCAATATGCCGACCAGCGCGCCGATTGCGGCAGACCCCAGGGCCACGACTGCTTCAGGTACGGGCCCTGTGTGGTTGCTAGCCATAACAACCCCTCCTATGGCCACTATGATGACGATCGCTGACAGCACAATGACCACTATACGATAAATCCATCTGTCGTTAAAGGGACCCGGGGCAGTCTTTTTGGCTTCATCCGTTAATTTCTTGAGTTCGGTAAGAGTATTGTCCTGCAATGCTTTAAGCCTTTCCGGATCGTCCTCCACCATATTCATTACCCTATCCGCTGAACGCTCACAATCTGCCATTTCCCGCCTCCTTAAATCGGATACTTACAACCAAATACCAACACAACCTTATACATTGATAAGATTATCAAACAGGATATATTTTGTCAACCTATATATACGAAGTATGTTTGATAAATTTTTCCCTGCCCGCCGAAGGCGCTACAATTCATACAAAGATATTTGGAGGTATTGATGTGGCTACTGTGCAGATCTTCGACGTCAAGCAGAACAAAGCAGTGACGGTTGAAAAAATCGAGAAACCGGATGCGGAATGGGAAAAGCTGCTGACACCCAGGCAGTATGAAATCACTACCAGGAAAGGCACCGAAACGCCGGGCACCTGCCCCTTTAATGAAGTCCACGGGCCGGGTATTTTCAAATGCGTGCGATGCGAGACCGACCTTTTCAACTATCAGACCAAATTTGAATCGGGCACCGGCTGGCCCAGCTTTTATCAGCCGGTCTCGCCGTTGAACCTGGTCGAGCAGGTGGACAACAGCTTCGGGATGAGGCGGACGGAAGTGCTCTGCGCACGCTGCGGCTCGCACCTGGGACACGTCTTCGATGACGGCCCCAAGCCGACCGGCAAACGCTACTGCATGAACGGCTTCGCCCTCAAATTTGTGCCGGACAAATAGTCGCGAACTGACGACGCGCGACTTGTATTCCAGATTAAGAGTTTTCCGCGCAAAAGGCGTTGAAGAGGGGCTTTAGCCCCTCTTTTAAACAAATGTCCCTCTCCTGATGGGAGAGGGACAGGGTGAGGGGATAAATTATCACTCCCCCTCGTACAAAGGATTGCCACGTCGCTACGCTCCTTGCAATGACGTGGTTTACAGAATCATTAATGTTTGGAATTTCCCTCGCTAGCGGGCAAGGGGGCATTGAATTCTTTTCGTACCAACGGTATGTGAATCTGCATTCCCTCGCTAAGCCGATACGGGCAGGGGGCGTTGAAGAGGGGCTAAATAAACACGTCATTGCCAGCGAAGCGAAGCAATCCTTTGTACGAAGGCGCTTGCCAGACTTAATGCCATGAGATTGCCACGTCGCCTGTGGGCTCCTCGCAATGACAGTGTTAATAGAGAGGGCCAGGGTGAGGGGGTAAATCGCTTAAAGAGGATTCTCAAACCCACAATGCGGACACCTGACCGAGGGCCGGTTGTAAGAAGGCGGCAGCCTCAATAAAGTCCCACAATTCGAGCAGTTTAGCGACCTGTAATTATTCATCCTCCACAGCATATCCGAGGTTTCGCGCTTGCGGTCCACCTGGTCCTGCAGCTCCCCGGCCTGCGCCCCGGGCGTCGCCTCCCTCAATCCCACGGCCGCGGTTTCCTTGAGCGCCGAAGCCGGGATAACGCTCTGCTTATTTACATCTTTATAAGATTTCTCATAGTCGGCGTATGAAGCCCCGCTCATGGCGTGCAGTATGCGTATCCTGTCATCCAGAGGCGGATGCGTGGCGAAAAGGTCATTGCCCGCCGAGCCGCCCTTATAGAAAGGGTTACTGATGTACATCGGGGCAGTAGCTTTGTTTGCCGTCTGCACCTTGGTATCGTTATTCTTCAGCTTCTCCAGCGCCGAGGCCAGGCCGTCCGGGTAGCGGGTGTACAGCGCCGATGAGGCGTCCGCCAGGTACTCCCTTCTGCGTGAGACGGCAAAATAAATGAGCTGGGCAAAGATCGGCGCCAGTATCAAAAGGATCAATCCCACGGCCAGAATGATCAGCTGCGCCGCACCGCCCCCGCCTGACGAGCCGCCCCTGCGTCCACCCCCCATTCCACCGAAGAACATGATGCGGGTGGCATACCATGAGAGAATCACGATGGTCCCCAGCAGAATACTGGCCAGCATCATCAGCCGGATATCCCTGTTATTGACATGCCCTATCTCGTGGCCGATGACGCCCTGCAGCTCGTCGCGATTGAGCTTGTCCAGCAGCCCTGAGGTGATGGCTACCGAGGCATGGTCGGGGTCACGTCCGGTTGAGAAGGCGTTCAGCGCCGGGTCGTCGATTATGTAAACATCCGGCATTTTCTTCAGGCCGGAGGCTATCTTCATCTCCTCTACCACGTTGTAAAGGCGTGGATGGTCGTCCGGCCCGATCTTGTGGGCGCCGGACATTTCCAGGATGATACTGTCCCCGCCGAAAAGCGCTATCACGTTCATTACGCCCCAGACGAGGGCCGCGATAATCAGGCCCAAAAACGGGTCCCCTAAAAAGTAATAGCCGATGGCGAAACCCACCAGGAGCAATAAAATGCCCATGAAGGTTACAAGCATGGCCGAACGGAACTGGTTGTCCCTTATTTGTTCCCACATAGAAGTAATTTAAAGCGGACTAGCTGCCGGTTTTGGGCGGAGCGGTGAAGCTGACTTTGGGCGCTTCCCTTTCGCCTGTGTCCTTGACCTCGAAGAACTCGCTCTGCTGGAAACCGCCCATGCCGGCGATTATATTCGAGGGGAACATCTGGATCATGTTGTTGTATTTCAGCACGATATCATTGTAGAACTGGCGTGCGAAGCTGATCTTGTTCTCGGTAGAGGTCAGCTCCTCCTGCAGCGCCAGGAAGTTCTCGTTGGCCTTGAGGTTGGGATAGTTTTCGACCACGGCCAGCAGGCGTGAGAGTGCGCCGCTCAGGTCGCCCTCTGCCTTGGCCCTGTCGGCCGGCCCGGCGTTGGCCATTGACTGCGCCAGGTTGCGTGCGCTGGTCACTGCTTCCAGCGTGCCACGCTCGTGCTCCATGTAGCCTTTGACCGTCTCTACCAGGTTGGGGATGAGGTCGTGCCGCCGCTTGAGCTGGACGTCTATCTGCGCCCAGGCATTTTTTATACCGTTGCGGGCGCCTACCAGCCCGTTATAGATGCCTATAAAGACAATAACAATGATGATTAGTATTGCAAGAATAATGATGGCGAAAATCATCGTTTTCCTCCCTGTTTATATGTCAATTGCACTGAAGTTTAGTTATCTTATTTCTCAGCGATCTGCCAGAAAGCGGCCGGGAAAGCGTCCTGCAGGAAACAGACTACATCCGCAGAAGGTTCACACATCTCGGTCAGGACTTTCTGAAGTTCCCCGCTGTCGAACCACATTCCATGGCCCAGCGGGCATTTGTCCACGAGCACATCGGGTCCCTTGTCAGTAACGCCCTCGGCTTTCTTCCCCAGCCAGATTTTATGCATCCTGTTGTGGCAGATAGGACATCTCCGCTTGCCCTGCCCGGCAGGCCGGTTAGCCAGTTCATTGAGAGACAGGTTTGCCCCTTCGGAGTTGAGGACCGCTGTCATCAGCTCCAGTTCACCCGAGTCCAGCCAGACCCCCGAGCATTCCAGGCAAAAGTCGAGCTCTATCTTTTTGTGCTCGACCACAATCATGTCGTTTTTATCTACCGGGCATTTCATCGAACTATAACCCCCATCTCTGTCTAATATAATACATCAATAAAAATATGTCCCCGGCTTTATTGGGGCGCCTTAATTTGTACCCGCTGTGTATAGACGGCCGTGGCCCCGCTCTGTAAAGTCGCCTTTATCGTCAGCGGATACGTTGATGTATCGTCGAATCCTGCTCCGATCATATTGATTTTACAGCTGATGCTCTGGTTGGGCATCAAAGGGGCCGATGGGGAAATTTCAAAATTGAAATCGAAAGGCCTGCCTGCCATCAGCGTGGCCGTTAAACCTGTGAAGGGTTCAGCGGACACATTCTTCAAAGTTATGTCTACGGCCGGGCCGCCCGGGGTAAACGGCGGGATGGGGCCTGTCACCGACACTATTTCAGCAACCTGATTCTGCGATCCGCCGTTACATGCCACGCCGCCGGCGAATATCATCACAGCCGCAAGCGTGAATATAAGGGAAATTACCAGTATTCCAGGACAGGTCTTCCAGACATATTTCATATTATCGTAGCACATACCCTTCGCAGCTCTCTAAATTAATACCCTATTGATTATTATCGAATCTTGGGCGAAAGGCAAGAGATTACAAATGTGACCACGAAGAGGATAAGCAGGCTGAGAATGTCCTGCTGGGTCCCCACGGTAAAGGTCAGCAACGGGGGAATAAAAAAGAAGTCGAAGGAAAGCACGCTCAGGAAAGACGACATGAGGGCCGGGCCAAAGCCGAAGAAATAGGTTGAGAGCGCCACGCACAGGATAAATACCATCGCCATGTTATGCAGGTCGAAGATGGGTATGAGCACCAGCAACCTGCCCGCCCCCGTGACCACCACGATCATGCCAAAGCTGATCAGGTAGCCCCACCAGGCGCTGGACCATTTATTATCCAACTCTTTCTCCCTTGTACTCCGTTATGCCGGTCCCGTCATTCCCTAAACTGTCGTATATAGTCTAAATAGATAGCGCCAATTGTGCAATGCCTGTGTCATTGCAAGCGCGGTAAACACGTCATTGCGAGGAGAGGAAAACACCCTAGCAAGGGCAGTAAACACGTCATTGCGAGCCCCGATGCAATCGGGGCGTGGCAATCCCTTGTACGAAGACGATTCAGCTCCTTGCTATGGCGTATTTTTTTGTAGGGGCGTACCTTCAGGTGCGCCCGTGTTACCAATCGGTTAGGCGGACGGGTCTAAAGACCCGTCCCTACATTTGAAAAAGGTAATCATGTCATTGCGAGCGAAGCGAAGCAATCCTTCTTAGGAAGTTTTCTGCTAGACTTAATGCCATGAGATTGCCACGTCGCCTGCGGGCTCCTCGCAATGACAGGGTAAATAGAATCCTTTAAAATTTTGAGCTTAGAATTTGTTTGGAATTTGGCTTTGGGAATTTTAATATGTCCGGACTAAACAGATCAGGAATAAAGGCCATTGTGATCCAGACGGTACCCAGCCTGGTCGCCTTCATCATATTGTTCACGGCCGCCGGCACGGTGGACTGGGTCAATGCCTGGGTCTATTTCGGGCTGTCATTGCTTTGCATACCTATCATCTTTGTCATATTGGCAAAATTGAACCCGCAGATGTTGAACTCCCGCGGCAGCTACATCAAGGAAGGCACCAAGGGCTTCGACAGGGTATGGCTGGTAATGTTTCCGGTGCTGACTCTGCTCAACCTCGTGGTCATAGCATTCGATGCCAGGCGCTTTCACTGGACGTCCATGCCCGTCTGGTTGAACATCCTGGGAGCAGTCCTTGTCATTCCTACCAGCCTGATAGGGACCTGGGCGATGGCCGTCAACAAGTTCTTCGAATGCAGCGTACGCATCCAGACGGACCGCGGCCAGTATGTATGCAAGGAAGGGCCCTACCGCTTCGTAAGGCATCCGGGCTACGCCGGCCTCATATTATCCGTGCTGACCGCCCCACTGGTGCTGGGCTCCTGGTGGGGCTTCGTGCTGACCTTCATCATCATCCTCATAATCATTATCCGCACTGCACTGGAAGACCGCACCCTGCAAAAAGAGTTGCCAGGTTACCGTGAGTACGCCCAAACGGTCAAGTACAGGCTGCTCCCCTTCGTTTGGTAAGCAGTAAACACGTCATTGCGAGCCCCGATGTAATCGGGGCGTGGCAATCCTTTGTACGAAGGCGGGGTCTAGACTTAATGCCAAGGGATTGCTTCGCCTCGCTCGCAATGACAGTGTAAATAGAACCCTTTGAAACTTTGAGCTTTGAATTTGTTTGGAATTTGGAGTTTGGAGCTTGGAATTTCCCTCGCTAGAGGGCTGGGGGCTTTAGCCCCTCTTATTAATAGATTCCCCTCTCCCTGAGGGAGAGGGACAGGGTGAGGGGATAAATAACTCTACGTTTAGGGGTTTCAGTCTTCGATCTCAGGGATTGCCACGTCGCCCTGTGGGCTCCTCGCAATGACGTTGTTAAGCTTATGACTCGCGTTTTGTGAACCCGTCCCCTTTTTATATTATCATCTAATGTGATGCAAAAACCCCCGGCCGTACATATCAAGGACCTGCGCAAGGTATTCACCGTCAGCCAGCAGGACGTCGGGGCCAGGGCCGCCCTGATGGGACTGGTCAAGCGCCGCACCATCCAGGTGGCGGCGGTTGACGGCATCTCCTTCGATCTCGAACCCGGCGAGATAGTCGGGTTCCTGGGCCCCAACGGCGCCGGCAAGACCACCACGCTCAAAATGCTCTCGGGACTGCTGCATCCCACGTCGGGCGAGGTCAGGGTTCTGAACTACACCCCCTGGAAGCGCGAGAAGCCGTTCCTGCGGCAGATCACGCTGGTCATGGGACAGCGCAACCAGCTCGTGTGGGATATCCCCGCTATCCACTCCTTCGAATTGAACCGGGCCGTTTACCGCATACCCGCCGACATCTATCGCAGCACCCTGAAAGAGCTGACCGAGCTGATGGACCTGGGACCGCTGCTGAATAAGCCGGTGCGCAACCTCTCCCTGGGAGAACGCATGAAATGTGAGATCGCCGCCGCGCTGCTGCACCGTCCCAGCGTCGTCTTTCTGGACGAGCCGACCATTGGTCTGGACGTGACCATGCAGCGGCGCATACGGTCGTTCATCGCCGAGTACAACCAGCGCTTCGGGGCCACCGTGCTTTTGACCAGCCATTACATGGCCGACGTTGAGGCGCTTTGCAAAAGGGTGGTCGTCATCCACCACGGAAAGCTGCTCTTCGACGGCGACCTTTCGGCCCTGGTTCAGAAATTCACCCATCACAAGACCATCATTGTGCGGCTGGAAGACTGCAGCGCCAACTTAAAAGATTACGGGGAAGTAATATCCTGCGAAGATAACCAGTTCACACTGCGGGTGCCCAAGTCAAAGACGGCGCGGGTCACGGAGCGGCTTTTGGCCGACCTGCCAGTAATCGATTTGCTGGTGGAGGACCCTCCCATCGAGGAAGTGATTGAGCGCGTGTTTGCGCAGGAGAAGCCGTGAGGGCGCTGGCCGGTCTCTACCTGCAGCAGTTCAAGACCACCATGGCCATGATGTTCCAGTACCGGGCCATGCTGGCCATCTGGATGCTCGGACAGGTTCTGGAGCCGCTCATTTATCTCATCGTATGGTCGGCGGTCTCCACCGGAGCCGGCGGCAGCGTGGGCAGCTACACCACGCGGGACTTCGCCGGCTATTTCATCGTGCTTATGCTGGTCAACCAGTTCAGCTACACCTGGATCATGTACGAGTTCGAGTACCGCGTGCGGGAGGGACTGCTCTCCTTTGCGCTCTTGAAGCCGGTGCACCCCATACATTCCGATATAGCCGATAACGTGTCCTCCAAGCTCATAACCCTGCCGGCCATGGTGCTCATCGCCATCGTCCTGGCGTTTGCCTTCCATGCATCTATCGCGCCCCAGCCCTGGGCGATTTTAGTTTTCATTCCCGTATTGTTGATGTCCTTTATCGTGCGCTTCCTGTTGGAATGGACCCTGGCGCTGGTGGCCTTCTGGACCACGCGTGTCAGTGCCATCAACCAGTCCTATTTCGTGCTGATGCTCTTTCTCTCCGGTCAGATCGCGCCCCTGACGCTCCTGCCGCAGCCCGTGCAGATCATAGCCGATGTGTTGCCTTTCCGCTGGGTGATAGGCTTCCCTGTTGAGCTCTTGCTGGGCAAGCTCAGCCCGGTCGATGCATTGATCGGCCTGGGAGCGCAGGCGGCCTGGATTATCGTCGGCTACGTGCTGTTACGGATCGTCTGGAAAGCGGGTACTAGGGTCTATTCGGCGGTGGGCGCATGAACTTCTTCCGCCTGCTGGGGGCCTATTTCGTGGTCAGCTTCATGGGGGAAGTTGCCTACCGGGTCAATTTCTTCGTGCAGCTCTTCCAGACCTTTCTCAACCTGGTGGTATCGCTGGGCGGCCTGGCTGTGATCTTTTCCTACACCGACAAGCTGGGCGGCTGGGGTCCGCAGGAGATACTGGCGCTGGTGGGCGTCTATTTCCTGGTGGGCGGGCTCATCGGCCTGGTCATCCAGCCGGGCATGGAGGCCTTCATCGAGTCGGTGAGAGACGGCACGCTCGATTTCACCTTGATCAGGCCCGAGGACTCGCAGCTCCTGGTCACTATAGGGCGCATCGACATCTGGAGGCTCATCGATATTTTATTGGGGCTGGGCATCATGACATGGGCGTTGATAATGTTGGGGCAGCAGGTGGGCCTATTGCAGGCCGGCATGTTCGTGCTCACGCTGGCGGCGGGCGGGGTGATAATTTATTGCTTCTTCCTGATACTGGCCACGCTGTCGTTCTGGTTCGTGCGCATAGAGAACATACTGGTGATCTTCCAGAGCATGTATGAGGCCGGTCGCTGGCCGGTGAGCCTGTATCCGGCGTGGCTGCGTTACGGGCTGACTTTCGTGGTGCCGATCGCCTTCGCCACCACCATACCTGCCGAAGCGCTGACCAACCGCCTCAACCTGACAACCCTGCTTGGCGCGGTAGGGCTGGCGCTGCTTCTACTGGTCATCTCCAGGGTGGTCTGGAGGGTGGGGCTGCGGCACTATTCCGGGGCTTCGGCATGACTGCAGGTGATTGGGATCGTTTATCTGCACCAAGGTACATAATCCTGGTTTTTGTTTATATTTAACAGGAAAGTATAATTATGGGCGACAACCCTGAATTGGGTACAGTGAGGCCCATGCGTCCAGTGCAGCAATGGTATAACTGCCCAGAGTGCGGCCGGTATATTCCATACGGGCAACCACAGTGCTATTACTGCGGATGTCAAATAAATTGGCAGGCTCCTCCTCCCGTACAACCTCCTCCGCCTGTGCAACCCTCTGTGCCCATGCAACCACCTTCGCCGATGCAAGCTCCTCCAACCATGCAACCTCCTATGCCCATGCAACCACCTTCGCCGATGCAAGCTCCTCCAACCATGCAACCTCCTATGCCCATGCAACCGCCTGCGCCGATGCAGGCTCCTCCAACCATGCAACCTCCTATGCCAATGCAACCACCTTCGCCGATGCAAGCTCCTCCGGCCATGCAGGCTCCCTCGCTCCTATACAAGCTCTTCCGGCCATTCAGGGTCCTCCAGAACATTTGGACTTCTCCTGCTGTGCAGCCTCCTGCGCCTGTACAGGCTGCGCCGCAGTTCACTCCCAAAGCGGAGCCACTAACCAATAAATCGCCGGACCAGCGAAAGAAGAAAGACCCCTTGATTGCATATGTGATGTGGCTCTGTCTGGGCTGCCATTACATCTATTTAGAAAAGCGCCGGACCCAGATCATCTTCTGGCTTACAGGTGGAGGGCTTATTATCTGGTGGCTAATCGACCTGTTTCGCATTCCAGGAATGGTTAGTGACTATAATATAGATCAATTGCTTAATGCTGTCCTGAGAGCGGAGGCACAGCAAAAACAGACATCGTCAAAAGATAATCGGCAATAGTAGCGCAACAATCGCAGTAACACAATTCCTTAAAAATCTCTCCATATTTGCGACACAATTCTTTAAAAATCTCCTCGCATAATTAAATTCAAAATAAGATAGGAGGAGAAAAGGCAATGTGTCACAAGTCACGAAAACCCTGGCGCGGTCCTAAGTAATAGATCTAACATCGTTCTGACGAGGCCCGGAGGCCGAAATGCCGTTACCGGCGGTAACGGCATAAACGATTAGGCACACGTAAAATAGCATCCGGGTCCATGATATCCCCACCAGGGCACGGAAACTCCTGAACTATTTGTTGAACATTTTTGCAAATGCCTGCAGTAGATCGCTCTGCAGCGTCTGCGGATCAATATTAAGAATCGATGCCAGAGTTGTTATGAAGGAACCAGTCCGGTTATCACTGGAATCCCAAAGATGATTCGGCATGCGGCCGGTGAAGTTATCAGACATATTGTCAGAAGGCGGCCTGTTATGCCAGTCAGGTAACCCGGAGCCTGAAAAATTGTCCGTCATATTATCCCATGGCGGCCTGTTATTCAGGTCAGGCAGCCTATGGCCGGTGAAGTTATCAGTCATATTGTCCCATGGAGGCCTGTTATGGCGGTCAGGAAGATCAGGGCCTTTAAAATTATCCGGCACGTTTCCACCGTGCTCAAATCCCATGCCACCAAACTCCGGTCTAACACCGGTCTTATTATCCGACGGATGATCTCCGGCGAAAGGCTGTCCTCCATCACCATGCCCCTGGTTCCCACCACTATGCCACGGTCCTCCCCTGCCATCATCTGCATAAGCTGTAACTGCCGTGCCTGCGATAAACAGCACGGCGGCAAGCATGCTAAGTACTATAAACGATAACCTGCTGGTTTTACTCATTTACATTTCTCCTGTTAAATATATTTAACGATCCTTCACTCTGGATAATTATCGATTAGCCAATGTTAATACCATTTGTGATTGTTTTTCTTTCATGTGTTCCTCCTGGATCGTCTATCTCGCTTAGTAAAACGAAAAGTTTAGAAATAAGTTTAGCTTTCGATTTCGTTATAATTTGCTACCATAAGACCAATAAAATTTAACGGACTGTATATGACACTACAGAAGAATGATGAGGTAATGAGGCACAGCTTTTCAGACAGTTAATTGCAGTATTCAGACGCTGTCGTTCTGGTTCGTACGTATAGAGAACATCCTGGTGATCTTCCAGAGCATGTATGAGGCCGGTCGCTGGCCGGAGAGCCTGTATTCGGCCTGACTGCGTTACGGGCTGACATTCGTGGTGCCGATTGCCTTTGCCACCACTATTCCTGCCGAAGCGCTGACCAACCGCCTCAACCTGACAACCCTGCTGGGGGCGGTGGGGCTGGCGCTGGCTCTACTGGTGATCTCCAGGATAGTCTGGCGGGTGGGATTGCGGCATTATTCCGGAGCCTCAGCGTGAACAAGGGTTAATACTATTTCTCTTGCATATTTACTCACGTATGTGGGGCCCACATATATGGTACTCCCAGATGAAATTCCTTGAACAGAGGTATTGATGATGGTAGAATTCGTAAATCAGGTATATGGAGGTAATTTATGGAGCCTCGAATAGTATATGACCAGAATGTCACTAAGGATTCTGAGGTTTTTAAGACAGTACGCAATTTTATTGACAGCGTTAAAACGCTTGAGCTATCGCAAGGCAACGCGATTACTATTCATCAAGACGGCGTAGATAAGAGCTACTACATACGCTGTTGCCTCCAAGGGAATAAAGCATCCAAACTAGTGGATTTGGATGCCCGTCTGATACCGGACAGTCCTGACAGCTTCCGCGCAAATAGACAACTCCTGCTCACCCATAAAACCTATCTGCGAATGAGTCAAGATGCCGAAAATGGTAGGGAATTTAACGACATAATCGTAGAGTATAATACTTCCTATTCCCCTGAAAAACCGCTAAAAGTATGGGGTGGACAACACCGCTCGAAAGCAGTGCTGAATGCTACAAATAAGGATGTCTCCAGATATCATGGTTTTCGCGTATACCTTTGTCTTTCAAAAACACAACGCAGCAATCTAGCACTCATTTCCAATACAAATATTAATGTCTCACCTGATCTTTTTGATCGTCAGTTAGAAGAAACACTAATTGGCCCATTTTTAAGACAATGGTGTGTGCGTGTGGGCCTTCTTGCTGATAAAGAAGATTTCCCCGATACGGGCTCACGCGCCGAGACCGTTACCACTCAGGCGGCACGGACTTTCATCGTCAACTACTTTATGGGGAGGCAAATGGGCAAGAAATTGTCAGATGACCAACTCGATCAGAATTACTATGCTCCTTATTTGTGCGAATCCGGCGACTTGGATGAAAACTATGACAAGCTTGTGAAAGATACGGGTAAAAAATTGTGGAATGACTCTGGGCTAGAAAAAGCTGGTAAGGCTTTTGCAATGCTAAATAAAGCACAATCAGCGGCTGTGCACAAAAGTAAAAATAACCGAAAAGGATTCCGCACCAAAGCCCTGACACTGTCTGTATTACCTGCGTGGGCCTACGTTGCAGGATTACTAGAATCGCACGCATCCAGATTGCAGAATCATCTTGCGATCCCAAAGACAGCTAAAGGAGCGGTTGATCCTCTTAACGCAGCAGAGATGTCACGTTTCAAACACGATCAAGATCCTGTAACATACCGTGGTTTAGGAAATCGTTCATCCATGAAGGAGCGCGAGCGCATGGCACAGGTATTTCTTGCACGAAGTCTGGATTCAGCCGCAACTTTCGACAAAAAGCTCTTGGATAAGGCAGTCAGTCAAGTAGTCGGGCTGAAAGTAATGAAAAAAGGATATACAACATAACATATGTTTTATCACACTTTATTGAGTGATGCAGAGAGATTCTGTGGTATGGCTGAGGAAGAGAATAATGCTACCAGCCAGGCTTCTATAAGATTTTCAACCGCGGCTATAGTATTCGCATTCATGTCCATTGAATCATTCATAAATAACATGATGTCCGACTTCAGTTCGTTGCCAGACCCCCTCTTCTCAGTACACGAACAAGGGTTTTTATCGGAGAGAAACGTATCATTCTCTATATCCGGAACGAATATCGGTAAATTTGAACTGACGAATAGAAAAGAATATAAACGATTAGAAGATAAAATTGTATTTCTGCTTCGCCGCTTCGGTGGTAATGTTGTGATTAAAAACGACAGCCTGTGGCAGAGGTTTGACAAGACAAGGGAAATAAGAGACCGTCTAACGCATCCACGAAAGGATGATGAAGCACCCCCTACTCCGGTAGATGCACGAATTGCTTTGGAAGTAGGAAAGGAGATAATTACACTCGTTTCGACGAAAGTTTGGGGCAAACCCGTCGAATTCTAGGCGTCAATTAACTGTGAACCCGCTAACCGGTTACTAGGAAATTCATAATGACATTCGATAAATTGCTGGAGTCTACAAGCTGACATTCCCAAATTATTAGATAATGCCAGCCCTCGGCAAAAAGCGCATCTTGATTCTGCCTATCGTGTACGCAATTATTATTCAATTTGGGAATCCAGTAATTCTGATTTGATGACGGGAGTAAAGCATCATGACAGCCCTCATGTCGATGCCAAAAACAGCCGTGTACGAATATTACTTTTTTTAATTTGCGAAATACAATATCAGGTTTACCTGGCAAATTTGGGTCATGCAATCGATAGCGATATCCCATATGGTAAATCAATTTTCTAACTAGCAATTCAGGACGCGTGTGTTTGCTTCTGATACGCTGCATATTGGATCGTCTTTGCTCTGGTGATATTCTATCCATGTCTAGCAAACAGGTTTATACGGACCTAAGAATTTCTCACCGTCATAGTGAATCAAATGATCTGGATTCTCGGAGATCCATACCTCTGTCTCCCAACTAATTTCACCCGCAAATCGCCTGAACGTTCCCTTATTAAGAAAAGCGGAAACAAAAATAATATCGGCTGTGCAGTTGCTCGTCAATTGCTTAAGCTGCAAATGGCGGGAGACGGATATAGGATTCGAAGTGTATACAGCTTCAATTAAAAAAAGCCAGTTTTTACTCTGCGAATAAGCTACAACGTCTGGCAGTTCTCCGTGAGCTAGTTCGAAAAAATTAAGCTGTTTTAACTTTGTTTCTTCAATATGAAGTAACTTATGTGCGGCATCACCTACATAGAGCACTTCCGCTCCAAAGCCGAATCGTGGCAGAAATTTTTCTATAATTTCTTTAATGAGCTGATTGTGCTCTCCTGGACTAAATCTAAGTTCTTTATCTGCGTTTAGTCTTATGGGGATAATTTGTATTTCCCTCATGGGCTCAAGTTTATCCCTCAATTGGCCATGCTTATCAATAAACTGTTTCAGCAAGAAATTAAATTCTGTAGTTCCAAACGCCCGGATAACCGAAGATACGGCAGGATTCAAAGCATAACCCCTCGCCGGATCATTTCTGGCTGAATCGGGTTTAGTGTGAATAATAATTTCCGCCATTACAGGCAGCAAAAGATCTTTCCGTCTTATATCATCATAAGATCCTGATGATATAGCCTCATGAAAATTTGAATTAATATAATTAATTATGTCTCTTGATTTCAGTGAACGTTTATCCTTCGCATCTTTTGCTTTCGACCAGTTGGCAGACGATTTAACATCTATTACGGCTAGGAAAGCCATCGCTATCTTCTCTTTGGCCCGTGCCGTTTTATCAGCCAATGGAATACCTAATCGATCCAGAATATATAAAGCTTCACTGATGACTTTGCGTGAACCAACGTCTTTTATAAGAAAATTGGAATTCTTAGGATTATCAAAATAATCTGGCACTTTATACATTTATTGAGCTATCTTCTTCCAAAATATCGAACAGAGTTCGCCTATTTTGAAGTCTAACTTCCTCTACGGAAAATCTTAAATCAGAATTAAGATAATCCCTAATACTTTCAGCCAAATAAAAAGAAAGCATTGGGGGAACTGCATTTCCAACCTGATAATACTGCTTACTATTTTCACCTGTGAATGCAAACCAGTCTGGAAACGATTGCAGTCTTGCCGCTTCTCTCAAGCTAAGTCGCCTGCGTCTTCCGTCAGGCAATTTAATTCTCATCATATCGCCTGTTGCCCCTGCCAAATTTCTACAGGTTATAGTTCGTGAAGGTCTTTCAGTTGCTAAATCTCGCGGTCGAATGCAATGCGAAGCTTTCTCATATTTTTCAACGTATTTGTCCATATTTGGAGTCAGGAATTTTGCATCTTCAGGAATTTGATGGATCAGATCACCCAACGCCTGCCCTACGGTTATCCTATCCATAATAGGTGGTGGAAAACTGAATCTTCCTCTATGACCTATGATAAACACTCTTTCCCTATTTTGAGGAACTCCGTAATCAGAGGCGTTTAACAGAATAGGTTCCTCTACAATATACTCAAGATTTTCCATTTCACGCAGGATCGACTGCAAATACCATTTGTTTCGATAAAATAATCCTCTTACATTCTCAATCATCCAGATATCCGGGTTAACTTGCTTCACAGCCTCGATAAAAACCGGCATACCATCACGAAGGTCTTTGTTTCCAAGCTGTTTCCCCCCTACGCTAAATGGCTGACAGGGTGGCCCTCCTATAACTACATTCGCCTTAGGAAATTTGCTATTTGGAGTTAAAAATACAGCTTCGCAAGGGCCTCGGAGATTTTTCTCATATGTCGAGCAGCAGTCCTTATCCATTTCAAATGCGTGTGTACTAAAACCTTGAGCTTCAAATCCCAATGCCAATCCCCCACATCCAGCAAATAAATCCAATACCAAAAATTCTTCACTTGGTTGAGGTACAAGTAGTTTGTTGATTTTTTCTATATACGTCATATTAGAAGTCTTTCCAGCATTATACTTTCCATATGGTATAACTGGCAATATCGTTTTTCAGGTATTTATTCAAATCTGTTCACAGAATGTATTCCGGATACTCCCTATACTCATTTCCTTACAAACACCACCATCCCCACCATTACCAGCACGGTCAGGGAGAAACAGAAATAAGTGGGGCAACTAGGTTGACGGACTGCCAGAGCCAGCCGGCTTTCAGGGTTGCGAAGCAGGGTTGTCCCCGCGATGCCGTGGTATATACCGAAGGTGTTCAGCGCAAAGCCCGAGGTTGAGTAGTCACAGCGCCGTCATCAACCGGAACCGGCCAGATTCCTTAGTTCCTTCTTGAGTATTTTCCCTACCGCACTCTTCGGCAACGATTCCATTAATCCGATCGATTTCGGCTGCTTAAAAATAGGTAAGAATGGCTTGCAGAAATCCATGAGCTCCTGTTCGGTGGCCGTTTCTCCCGGCCTGAGCACCACGAAGGCCTTGATCTCCTCCCCGTAGACCTTATCGGGCACGCCTATTACAGCGCATTCCATGACTTTAGTGTTGTTGTAAAGAACGTTTTCCACGTCGGACGGGAAGACGTTCTCTCCTCCCCTGATGATCAGGTCTTTCTTGCGGCCCGTTAGAAAGAGATAACCCTCTTCATCCAGGTAGCCGAGGTCCCCCGTATGCAGCCAGCCGTTCCTGATCGTCCGGGCGGTCTCTTCCGGCAGGTTCCAATAACCTTTCATGACGTTGAAGCCCTTGAAGACCACCTCTCCCCATTGGCCGGTGGGCATCTCACGGTCGTTATCGTCGAATATCTTTATCCGGCTGGCCTTCTGCATCAATTTGCCGACCGAGCCGGGTTTGTACGGGTGTGCGAAACAGGAAGTGCCGTAAGAGGCAAGCTCCGACATGCCCCAGCCTTCGCTGATCTGGATGCCGAACTTTTCCTTCCAGGCCTTTATCAGTTCCAAAGGCATGGGAGCTCCGCCGCACGAGAAGTATTTTTGCGAGCTCAGATCGTATTTGTCGATGTCGGGATGGTTATAAAGCATGACCCACATGGTGGGCACGCCATCCAGGCTCGTGACCTTGAACTTCTCAATGCATTTGAACACTTCCACGGGGTCGAATTTCTTCAGGACAATCAGTTGGTCGGCCATATAGTACTTCAAAAACATCTGCATCATCCCGTAGATGTGGCACAGGGGAAGAATCAGCAGGCAGACCAGGTTCAGCTCCATGCCGATGATATCCAGGTCCTGCACGGTCTCTTTGCCCGTATTGACATTCATGGACGTCATCCTGGCCTTATACCTGGCCGGGATGATTGTCTGAAGTTCCTCGACAAAACCTAAAAGCGTATAGTAAAGCCCGAAATGGCTGTGCACCACCCCTTTGGGCAGCCCGGTGGTGCCCGCCGTATATATCATGGCGGCGTTATCGTCGTTATCCATCTCCTCGACCTTCAATTGGTCCGAACAGCCTTCGATCAGCTTATCGAAGTACAGGGTGCCGGGGACGCCGTCCTTGTCGATCAGCACTATGTTCGCCAGGCCGGGAGCAGTCTTGCGAGCAGCATTGATCAGCGGCATGTAGTCGCTGCTGGTTATCAATACCTTAATGCCGGAATCACGGTATAAATGTGCAGCCTCATCTCCACGCGCACCCGGATTCATGGGCACAATCACGGCCCCTATTTTCATGACGGCTTGAAAGGCCTGAAGGACCTGCGGGCAGTTATATACCTGCGTGCCTACGCGGTCGCCCCTTGTTACACCCAGCTTTTTCAGCGCATTCCCCAGCTGGTTGGAGATGCGGTTCACCTCGACGTTGGTATACCAGCGCCCCTCGTAATGCAGGTACTTGTATTCGCCAAACCTGATTACATTGTCCTCGGCCAATGTCGCCAGATTCATCTCAGGGTCCTCCTTATTGATATGCTTTTTTATAAAGGAGGCAGAGCCGGTTCTGGTGGCGGAAACCAACTCTGCCCCACAACCCAAGAGGTCCACAGGTTGGGGTAGTAGTCACATGCTGATCGTTTCAGAGGTCCGGCAGTTACTCCGGCCACTCGGTGGGAAGCATCTTGGTGATGTTGGTTATTTCATTGGCTGCCTTGGTGTAGCGCATGATCTTGGCCATGTTACCCGTGAGCTTGGACTGCTTGGTGATCAGCGCCTGCGTGGAATCCAGCTTCCCGGTGACTATCCTCTTCCAGGTGGTGTAGTTGGTGGATATTACAAATTCGGGCTTGTATTTGTTGGGATCGGCGACGATCTCGGCCGCACGGCATTTGCCGTGATAAAGGTCTACGTAGGCATACATCGTTTCTTTTACAGGGCCGCCTTTCTCACAAATGAAATAGAAATCGCCCTCCCAGGTCTTGGCCGAGTCCTCGTACGATTTGCTGGCATTGAGTGCATCCTTGTATAAGTCCATCCACTCTTGAGTCATGTATTTTGCCATGATAACTCCTTATTCTTTGATATTTACCCAAGGGGATATTTCCCCCGGATTTTCGCCTTCACTTAAGTTATATCGCTCCGCGACCTATCAGAGACGCTCAACCAAATGTTAAACGCCCAGGTAGGCCTTCCTCACACCTTCGTCCTGCATAAGGTCGCTGGTCTTGCCCTGCAGCACCAGTTGCCCGTTCTCCATGACGTAGCCATAGGAAGCCAACATCAGGCCCAGCCGGGCGTTTTGTTCCACCAGTATAATCGTCTCACCCGAACGGCTTACCTCTTGAATCTTCTCGGCCAGTTGCTGCCGCAGCAGCGGGCTCAGGCCCAGCGAAGGCTCATCCAGCATCAATACTTCGGGAACAGCCATCAGCCCGCGGGCGATGGCCACCATCTGCTGCTGTCCACCGCTCAATTCGCGGGCCTTGCACGTGAGCTTATCCTTTAGCATTGGAAAGAGGGCCAGCACCTTTCCCAACGAGTCCTGGATACGTTTGTTATCTTTGCATAGATAGGCGCCCATCTCCAGGTTCTCCATGACGCTCATCAGCGGGAACAACTTTCTGCCTTCCGGGATCTGGATAATCCCCCTGGCTGCTATCGTACCGGGCTTCAGCCCGTTTATTTTCTGCCCTTTGAAATCGATCTCTCCCCTCTGGATTTTCACCAGCCCGCTGATGGCATTAAGGGTAGAGGACTTGCCGGCGCCGTTGGCGCCCAGGATGGTCACGAAATCGCCTTTATTGACGGTCAGCGTGAGCTTCCTCACCGCCACGTTTTTGCCGTACTTGATCCAGACGTTTTTCAATTCCAGCATGATCTATATCTTCTCCGTGCCCAGGTAGGCCTCGATGACCTCCGGCTTGCTCATCATCTCGTAGGGGTCGCCGTCGGCGATCTTAGTGCCGAAGCTCAGGACGACTACCCTGGTGGCCACGTTCAGCAGCACTTTCATATTGTGTTCGATCAGCAGAACCGTGATGCCCTGCTGGTTGATCTTCTTGATGTTTTCCACCACGAACATGGCTTCTTCGTGGTTCATGCCGGTGGTTGGTTCGTCGAGCAGCAGGACGCTGGGATTGGCGGCCAGGGCCAGGGAAATGCCCAGCATGCGCTGGTAGCCGTGGGAGAGGGCGGCCGCCGGCCTGAAGGTCTCGTTAAAGATATCCAGCAGACGCAATGTATCGAGTATGTTGCCGACCACCTTTTCCTGCTCTGCCTTAAAGGCCCTGGTTTCGAAGAAGGCCTGCCAGTCACTGGTCTTATACTGCAGCTTGGAACCGATCATCATGCTCTCAATTACCGAAGCACCTTCATAGAGCACGTTGGACTGGAATGTCCTGACGATGCCCAGCCTGGCTATTTGATCGGGCCTGAGCCCGGATATTTTCTTGCCGTCGAAGTAGACTGTCCCACGGGTGGGCTTGTAGTATCCTGAGATCACGTTGATCAGGGTGGTCTTGCCGGAACCATTGGGGCCCACAATACCCAGTATCTCTCCCTTATTGACCTGAAGGTCGAAGTCTTCGACAGCGGCAAGTTTGCCGAAGAGTTTGGTTACGTCGTTTAGTTCTATTAAAGCCATATCTATTATTGTCCTGTTTTATTCATCATCCTGGGCGAATTCCCCGGGGATTTCATATTCTTCAGGCTGTCTAAACACCCATCGCCAGAACTTGCCCCACAGGTCGACCAGCCCGGTTCCCTTGGGGAGAAACAGCAGCACCAGCACGACCACAGCGCCGAAGACCAGGTACTGAATATTAGGTATCGGCAGCTGGGCCAGATAATTACCCAGAGAATAGAGTAGAGTAGATCCTATGATTGCCCCTCCCACTATCAGGCTCGGGCCGCCTACAATGCTCATCATCATTATCTGAACGGACTTCCACAGATCAAAAATCAGCGGATTCATGACTGAAATAAAGGTAACGTAATAAGCGCCGGCAAAGCCGGTGAACACGCCGGCCATAGTAAAGGCAATGACACGGTACCTCATAAGATGGGTACCTAGATGCTCGGCCAGCACCGGGTTAGCAGCTACGCTCTTGAATGTACCGCCTATACGGGTCCGGTCTACCTGCCAGTAGAATAACCCCGCTGCAATTACCAGTAAGAACATAAAATAATAGTATGGCGCCAGGCTTGTAGAGAAGTTTATTACAAAACTCCCTATGGTTATGGGCGCCGGTGGTTGAGTCAATATTCCCGCGGCCCCCCGGGTGACATCCTCCCAATTCAAGGCCACAATCCTGACTATCTCGCCGAAGGCAATTGTTATGATTGAGAAAGATATGCCCCCTGCACGCAGCACAATCAGGCCGATAAGCAATGCTATAATCCCGGAGACAATGCCGGCCGCCAAAAAACTTGGCCAGAAGGGTAAGCCCATCCTGACTGTGAGTATGGCCGAGACATAGCCGCCTATGGCCATGAAACCCGCCTGCCCCATGCTGAACTGGCCGGTCCTCAATATCAAAATAAAGCCCATAACCGCTACCGACCAGATGCCGCTTAATATGAGAGTGGACAGCGTCACCATGCTGTGGGTGAGTAGCGGGACAACGGCAAGCAGCACAACCAGGGCCAAAGCCACGATCCTGGGAAGCCAGGTCTTGTTATCTATATAGTAGCGGCCTATGATCATTTCGCACCGGTTCCAAACAGGCCTTGCGGTCTGATCAGCAGGATAACAATCACCAGCAAGAACAGGGTGACTTCGGATAAATAGGAAATCTTATATGCTATGACACTGTTAAGCAGACCCAGTATGACGCCGCCCGCAATGGCGCCGGTCAGGCTGCCCAGGCCTCCAATCACGATTGCCAGCAGGGACATAATCATGGGAATACGTCCCATGAAGGGATCAACTGACTGGACAGGTCCCATAATGCCCCCGGCCATGGCCGCTAACGCACAGCCGATGCCCATAACGATCACTGAGACCCATCCCACATTGACACCGTACAGGCTTGCCGCATCCGGTTGTTGGGCTGTGGCCCTGATAGCCTTCCCTATCTTGGTACGATTGAGAACGATATACATGGCGATCATAATAACCAGTGTGAAAATTATCACGGCAATTTTTTGATAGCTGATAGTGAATGCACCCAGGTCAAGCACGCCGGGCATTACAGTAGCCATGCCCTTGGCCATAAGGCCAAAGGCCATACCGGCTGCACCCTCAAAGAAAAAGATGAGCGCCATGGTAGCTGCAGTTACGGCCAATAAGCCGTAGCCGGGGGACGTGAGACGCTCAATGATGAACTTCTCCACCAGCATACCCAGGGCGCCGACAATTAACCCTGATACCAGTAAGCTAAGGGGAAAAGGTATGCCCGCCGCTGTGACCGCGTAATAGACGACAAAAGCGCCCAGCATGTAGAACTGACCGTGTGTCCAGTTCAGAATGCCCAGGATGCTGAATACCAGCACCATGCCGAATGCCATGGTCATGTAGATGCAACTTTGGACGAGTCCGTCAATCCATATTCCAGCTGGGGGCATACCAATTCTCCTTATCTAATATATGTATTGCTACGGTAATGGCGTCATTGGATGTTCGGAAAGATACACTTCTTTGCCATTCTGGATGGTGCAAATGGGAGCAGCGGTTCCGAAAACTATAGGTGAACCGTATGTCTGTGCACCGGACATTGTCCATTTACCCACAGTGGTATCAAAGGTGCCACCGCGTATGGCGGCCATGATGGCATCCGGGTCATCTACACTGCCGGCCTTCTGCATTGCCTGAGTTAAGATCTCGGCGTGAGCGGGCACCCAGGGGAATTCACCGGTATAGTCATAGGGTGCTCCCGTCGTTTGCGCCGCGATCTTTTCAGCTTCCTGGCACTGGGCGATTATATCGGGATTGACTACGGTCTTCTTAAGCGCCCACGGGGCATAGTATGCTCCGATGGCGCCCTCGAAAGCATCGGCGCCAACGACCGATTGGTATATATCCATGCTTACGAATGGGCCGGAACAGGCAATCTTCATGTCCTTGTAGCCCATCTCATATCGCTGTTTAAGCATAGCCATATATTCACCGACCCAGCCGGCGACAAAGACGATATCAACACCTTCCTGGTTAAGTCTGGTGAGCATGGGAGACCAGTCCGTAGTGCCGGGCGCGAACCACTCACTGGCATACCTGACTCCCGCTGCATCAAGCGCTTTCCCCACGGCAACCCAGCCCGGGCCGCCTTTGCTCACTGATGAGTCGATCAAACCTATCTTCTTGTAATTGGGGAATGCATCGACAAGCGCGAAGCAGTCCGCCAGGAATTCCTCTTGAGACGGGCAGGCGAAAACAACGTAAGGCATGGTCTTGGGGTCATATGCACCGCCACCGCCCCAACTGGCAGGCAAAGCATCCGGAGCGCCGTTCCTGGTCAGAAAGAGTACTTTAGCCGGGTTGGTCACAGCTGCTATAGAGGAGAAGTTCCATGACCAGTGGCCGATAAAGTACTTGCAGCCGTCGCTTTCTATAAGCTCTTTGGCGGCGGCGGAGCCTCCCTCAGGCGTATTCTCGTCGTCAACCTGGATCAACTTAAGGTTGTAAGTCTGGCCATTTACCTGAAAGCCTTTCTCATTCATAACCTGGATGAAGGCTTCACGGAGCGGTGTGGGGATCTGGCCCCATGGAGCTGCTGTGCCGCTAAGAGGCATGGGCACGCCGACATTTATGACGATGGGCCCTGTTTGCTTGGGCGGCGCCGGTGTCTGCTGCGCAGCGCAGGCCGTGGCAAATAGACCCAGCACAATAACCATAGTCACTAAAATTGCTACAACGTTGTACCATTTTTTCATTGTCAGGTCGATCCTCCTTTTTTCATTGACTGTTTATGCCCAAAATTTAAGACTTCCTTTAGTTCGCCGTGTATTACAATCAGCGCATACCACCTCCTTTATATTTATCCCCAAAGCTCTACCACGCGTCTTGAGCCATGGGGAAATTTGAAACTTTTCCGATATCAGGGTGTTACAAGTCGACAAATTAGCCTGCTAAACCGGGCAGTTACTTGAACTAGTGCAACCGCTTGTACTATAATCTGCCGCATACTCTACCATCAATTGTAAAATATTGTCAAGAATCGTAAAAGTTAGCGCCGGGAGTTTTAGGTTATCATCTAACAATAGTATATCTTTTTAGGAAATGATTAAATAAGGATGCCCACCGTGAACTCAGATAAACCTGCGAAAGTCCGCAAAAATAAAACACCTCGTCAATATATAACCATAGACGATCTCGACGCCATCATAGATAGTAAAAAACCTAAAAAACCCAACGCCAAATTGCTGCAAATTGTGGTCGCGGCTGCAGACTTATTCCATGAGAAAGGATATGGTCCCACTACGACCCGGGATATAGGCGAGGCCTGCAATATCAGTCCGGGACACCTCTATTACTACATCAATTCGAAAGACGATTTCCCTGCAATGTTCAGGAAGATCCAGAAAAATAACATCAATAAGTGGGAAAAAGCAGTCCGCAAAGAGATGAATCGTGTTCCTCCGGACAAACTGCTGAAGATAGCTGTAACAGACTATGCATACCTGGTACACAGGGGCCGGCGGATGACCGTTTTCTGGTACCATGCCGCAGTGCAAGTTAAAAGGGAAGACAGCGCAGGTATAATGGAGGTCGAAAAGCAGGTCGTCAATCTGTTTAAGGAAATACTGGAGTCCGGATGCAAGCAGGGACAATTTCACGTCAAAGACCCGTTCATAGTTGCAAGTAATATCGTTATGATGTGTCAGACCTGGGCGTTGAAGAGGTGGCTGTATAAAGACAAACGCACTGTAGACCAGTACGTGGATCAAATCATTGATCTTATTACAGCTATGGTCAAAGGCACTAACGAATCCAGGCCCGGGAAGTTGCGACCTCCCGTTCATTCGACCTCCCAACGATGAGACGATAGCTACAGCATATCTGCTGTTTGCCTTCTTATAAACACCACCATGCCTATCATCGCAAGCACGGCTAAAGCAGAACCGAAATAGAAGGGCGCGGCTGGGTTGACGGACTGCCAGAGCCAACCGGCTATGAGGCTGGCGGGAAGCAGTGTAATGCCCACGACGCCGTTGTACATGCCGAAAGCTGTTCCCCTGGCCTCTCCGGGGACGAGGTCGCTGACCAGTGCCCGGCCCACGCCGTCCGCCAGGCCGTAATAGAGTCCATAGAATGCCCACAGCAGCCAGATAGTCCACGGCTCGTTGCTAAGCGCAAAGCCCAGGTAGACCAGCGCGTATATAGCCCAGCCCACCACAATCACGTTCCTGCGGCCCAGCTTATCCGACACTATGCCCGCAGGCGTGGAGAAAAGTGCATAGACCACGTTGAACATGACCAGCATCAGGGCGATGAGCAGTACGTCATTGCCCAAATTCTGCGCCCTCAAGATCAGGAAAGCATCGCTGGAATTGCCCAGTGTGAAGAGGAACATAAGCGCCAGGAATATCTTGAACTTGCCGGGCAAGGCCGGCCTCTGTGCGGCACCCCCGGTCGACGTGGCATTAGTAAGCTGCCGCTGCGGCTCCTGGACAAAGATGAAGAAGAAGAGCGCCAGCAAGGCGGGGATAAGTCCCAGTATGATCAGCCAGCGGTAGGTATTGAACTGGAGGTCGAGAACGCTGCCCTGCACGAAATACACCACCACTGCGGCCGCGAACAGGCCCAGCGCAGCGCCCCCTGTATCCATGGCGCGGTGGAAACCGAAAGCCCTGCCGCGCACGTCTTCGGCGGTGGAATCGGCCACCAACGCATCACGCGGCGCAGTGCGTATGCCCTTTCCAACCCTATCTGCAAAACGGATGGCCATGATCGGTCCCCAGGTGCTGGCAATCAGCATGAAGGGCTTGGACAATGCCGAAAGGGCATAGCCGACGAAGGAGAGGTATTTGCGTTTGCCCAGCCTATCGCTGAACCAGCCGCTGAACACGTTGAGCAGTGACGCCGTACTGTCGGCCACGCCGGAGATGAAGCCGATAATAACGGTGCTGGCGCCTAGCACATTAGCCAGGAAGAGGGGCATCAAAGTGAAGATAAGCTCGGAGGAAATATCGGTGAGGAAACTCACCAGGCCGAGGAAGAAGACATTTGGATCCAGGCCGAGAATAGGTTTTCTTTTTCTCATCGTCCTTCTCTACAGGAAAATTCCAGGCTCCAAATTCCAAACAAATTCTAAGGCCTAAATTTTAAAGGATTCTAGTAACATTGTCATTGCGAGGAGCCTTTCGCCTTCGTACAAAGGATTGCCACGTCCCGATTGCATCGGGACTCGCAATGACGTGGGTATGGGCGGTTGCTTCGCTGCGCTCGCAATGACGTGGGGGAGGGTGCCCGCAATGACAGGATGAAAACGTCATTGCGAGGAGCCCGCTGGCGACGTGGCAATCCTTCGATTCGAAGACTGAATCCTCCGTACAAAGGATTGCTTCGCTTCGCTCGCAATGACGTGTTTACAGCGCTCGCAATGACAGGAGAATAACCTGCCAGGTAATAAACCACTCATTTTTCAAGCTTTACGTTTTATCTTCGATTTATGTAATATAAGAATAGAGGTTTACAGGCATCGGGTTAGCGGAGGTCACTTCTTGACAGTTGACCATTCTGTAAGCGATTATACGCGCGAGACCGGCCTCGGATGGCTAAAAGTCATCGGACTGATACCCGTGCCGCTGTTTATCGGCCTAATTATCGCACAGGCAGTTGTTGGCTCCTCAGCTGTTTTTGAACCACCCTACCTGCTCCCCGCCCTCAATATCCTGTTTTTGTTGATCATTCCCATCACGGTCGCCGTCTTATGCTGGCTGGGCTATGTCCATACTGGGGCCGTGAGAATTCTGCTGATAGGCTGCGGCATGATAACCCTGGGATTCTCTTCACTGGCGGCCGGTTTCGCCATCGACTTACCAGACGGCCAGAACCTCGTTCCCATCATCCATCATACGGGAGCATTAATCGCGTCATTGTTTATCATCATAGCCAGCCTTCTTGCCGTCAGGTACAGGCCGCCCCATGGCCCACCAGCATACGGACGCAGTTACGCTGCCGCGGCTTACACATGCACACTGATCATCGTCGCTCTCTTTATTGTCACGGCATTCCGGGGTTGGATACCCCCGTTCTTTTTGCCGGGTTCCGGGTTCACGATCCTCCGCATGGCCGTGCTGGGGTCGGCAATGGCCCTGTTCGCCCTGGCTTCAATACTTTTTCTGGTCTCTTTTGCCAGGTGGTCGGGTTTTGCATACTGGTACGGCCTCGGCCTGGGCTTGATCACGATTGGACTGATCGCGTACCTTCTTACTCAAGCCGTAGGGACCCCCTTGGGTTGGACCGGCAGGGTGGCGGAATACGCAGGATGCGTCTACATGCTTATCGGCATATTTTCCGTAGCCCGACTATCACGCCTCGATGGAGTGCCGGTCGCAGATGAAATGGTAGAATCCTTTTCCTTCTCCCCGGCCAGCTACAACAAATTGACCAAGGAACACCTTGCAAAATTAATTCAACGTTACATGGATTTATTTGAGAATTCCGGGACGGGAATTGCGATTATTGATGAGAATGGCCGATTTCTGATGGTAAACAAACGCGTCGCCGCCAGCTTTAAAAAGACCGTTCCGGAAATTATCGGCCTGTCGTTATTCGATTTCCTTCTGCGGGAAACTGCGGAACGCTATATCGAGTTAAACCGTCAGCTGCTGCTCACTGGGGGACGCCGGGAATACGCGGACACGTTCGTCCTTCCGACGGGAGAGCGCACTTTCCTGATGGTAGATACCTGCCTCAAAGACGAGAACGGCAAGTATTTTGCCATCCAGCATAGCAGCGTCGATATCACCGAAAAGAAAAGGGTGGAAGAGGCGCTCGCCGCCAGCGAGGCCAAGTACCGCAGCCTGGTGGAAACAAGCAGCGCGGGTGTGGCCAGCATCGATGTTGAGGGCAACCTGACCTTCGTAAACACAAAAATGTGTGAAATGACCGGTTACCAAGTAGAAGAGCTTATCGGCAGGCCCTTTAAGGCCTTCCTTGCCCCCGAAGAACTGGACAAAGTGATGGATATGTTCACCGATGGCCTGGCGCATCCTGAAAGATACACGGCGCTGGAATTCAAGGGCATCCATAAGAACGGCTCCATATTGTGGCTTTACACATCGCCCAGGCAATTGGTCCTCAACGGCAAGCTTGCCGGGTTTGCCACGGTCATATTTGATATCACGGACCGTAAAAACAAGGAGGGAGCGCTGCAAGAATCTGAGGAGAAATACAGGGCCCTATTCGAATCCTCCCCTCTTGGGATCACCATCACTGATTCCGAGGGAAACATAGTTGAAGCCAATAAAGAATCAGAACGGCTGTTGGGTCTCACGAGGGATGCGCAATTGCAGCGCAAGTATGATGGGCCAGAATGGCAGATTGTTCGCCCTGATGGGACACCCATGCCGGCTAATGAATATCCCAGTGTACGCGCTTTGAGGGAAAACCGACTTATAGAAAATGTCGAGATGGGGATTGTTAAAAGCGGCAACGAGATTACTTGGATTAACGTTACCGCCGCGCCTATTCCGCTGAAGAACTACGGCGTGGCAATTACCTACGGAGACATCACCGATCGCAAACAGGCCGACGAGGCGCTGCGGAAAAGCGAGCAAAACTATCGTATTCTTGCTACTTACAGTAAGCAGCTTAACGATATTTCCATTACGCTTACCGAGTCATCTGACATACAAGACCTGTTCAACAGAATTGCAGAATCCTTTAGCCTTATTACAGGTGCTATCACAGCGACTTTTTCACAATATAATCAGGAATCCCAGGACTTGAAAGTCGTATCACTATCAATCGACCCTGTTTCCAGACATAAAGTGGACTCCATCTTCGGACCCGGGTTGTTTGAGATGCGAATGCCGGTTAGCGCAGATGTTATGGAGCATATGCTCAGTGTGGGCATTAGCAGACCGAAAGATTTGCACGAACTTTCGTTCGGGGTGATACCCCAGGAAATCTCTGATGTAACTATGGAGGCTATCGGGTATCAGCAGATAATTGCCATTGCCATCAGTCACGGTACTGAGCTATTCGGAACCTGTATAGCATATTTGCCGGGAGATCAGCCGGCAGTACCGGGATTCGCATTAAAAACCTATGCCTATATATCAGGACTGGTGGTCAAACGCAGGCTGGCGGAAGAGAAATTGCGGGGGAGCGAGTCACGGTACCTCTGGCTGTCTGAGCATATAACTGACGGCGTGTGGCTCTTGGATATGAACCTTAAGCCCACGTACCAAAGTCCCTCGATGGAAAAACTCACTGGCTTCACGCATGAGGAGCTTATGGAACTACCATTTGAGAAGCGCGTCACGCCGGAATCATTCAAATTAGCGGCCGAATTGTATTTAGAATTGATGCCCAGGATAATGGCGGATTCGGACTACAATCCCACCCGCACATTAGAGCTTGAGTATTACTGCAAGGACGGCACAACCCTATGGACGGAAAATAAGCTCAACGGCATACGGGATGAGAACGGCAATCCGCTATTCATCCTGGCCGAGGTCAGGGACATCACTAAGCGCAAACTATCTGAAGAAGCCATCCTCAAATCAAAGATACTCATGCAGAATGTAATAGACTCCACACCAGATTGGATATACGTCAAAGATTTCCAGCATAAATATATGCTGGTCAACAAGAGCTTTGCTCAAGCCCAGAATATGTCCCCCCAGGATATGATTGACAGGGCAGACACCGACTTCTTCTCCGAAGAGCTTTGCCTGGGCAATCCTGACAAGGACATCATCGGGTATCACGCTGATGATAATCAGGCCTTCCAGGGACACGTGGTGCATAACCACAGGAACATAATAACCTGGGCCGATGGTTCACAACATACCTACGACACCTATAAATTTCCGCTTACCGACCAGTCCGGAAAGATATGCGGTGCATTGGTTTACAGCCGCGATATAACACAGCAGTCGCAGGCCGAGGAAGCGTTGCAAGAGAGCGAAAACCTTTACCAATCCCTGTTTGAGAACATGCTTAACGGGTTTGCTTATTGCCGGATGCTTTTTGAGGATGGGAGGGGTAAGGACTTTGTATATATCGCAGTCAACAGCGCCTTCGAAAAGCTGACCGGTTTGAAGAACGTCACAGGTAAGAAGATATCAGAACTTATCCCCAACATCTGGGAAACCGATTCAGAATTACTTGAGGCCTACGCAAGGGTGGCTTCGACGGGTATACCGGAGACGTTTGAGGCTTACCTTGCGGCCTTGAATATGTGGCTCTACATATCCGTGTACAGCCCGGAAAAAGAATACTTCGTGGCCGTGTTTGATGTAATCACAGACCGCAAAAATATGGAGATCGAGCTGCAAGCGTCGCATGAGGAGATGAGAGCGCTGGCAGGCAACCTTCAGATGGCCATGGAGTCAGAGAGAAAAAGGGTTGCCAGGATGATACATGACGACCTGGCGCAAACGCTTACCGCGCTGCAGATAGAGCTGTCGGGGCTGACCCACAAGCTGCCTGCTGACCATAAGCAGCTATCGGCTCAAGCCGCAGCCATGAACAGGTTGATCACCCTGATGGACGAGAGGGTAAAACATATAACCACCGAGTTGAGGCCGCCCCTGCTGGACGACCTCGGACTGTGCGCAGCCGTCAAACTAAGTCTAAACGAATTCTCCAAAAGGAGCGGCATTAGCCATGAGCTGCACTGCGACCCGGAGGATTTTACACTGGACACAGATATCGCCATTGCGCTATTCCGCGTTTTGCAGGAATCGTTGACCAATGTCACCCGCCATGCAGAGGCCGACATGGTTACCGTGCATTTAAAGAAGCTACAGGAGTGCATATCCCTGCAAATTAAGGATAACGGGAAGGGCATTGAAAAACGGGAACTGTCCAACAAGAAGTCCATAGGGATAATCGGCATGCGCGAACGAGTCGCTTTCTTTGGAGGTAAACTGCGGATAACAAGCTCCCCCGGCGGAGGGACCACCATAGATGTGAAAATTCCTCTCGGGCAGGGGGTGACCCCATGATCAGGCTTCTTGCAGCAGACGACCATCCTGTGATCCGCCAGGGTCTGAAGCAGATACTGGAAGACACCCCGGATATCGTGGTGGTTGCCGAGGCCTCGACCGGCGACGAAGTGCTCGCCCAGGTGGGTAATGGGAATTTCGACCTTGTCATACTGGATATCTCCATGCCCGGCAAACGGTGGCTGGATGTCATCCGGGAAGCCAGGGCCATCGAGCCCGGCCTGCTGTTCCTGGTGCTGAGCCGCCACGCGGAGGTACAGTTCGCTCTGGAATCGCTGAAGGCCGGCGCATCCGGCTATCTGACGAAAACCAGCCTGGTGAACGAGTTTATCAACGCCGTCCGCAGGGTGGCCTCCGGGTCTAGATACATAAGCTCCGACCTGGCCGGCGATATGGCGGAGGCAGTGGGCGCCTGGCAAAGGCTCTACGAACAGCCGCATGAATTGCTCTCCTCGAACGAATCGCAAGTGGTGCGCCTGATCATAAAGGGCAGGACGATAAAGGAAATCGCCGTAGAAATGTCCGTCAGCCAATCAACGGCCAGCACTTACAAGGCCCGCGCTATGCGGAAACTGAACGTGAAAAGCGATGCGGACCTCATCCGCTACGGCCTGCAGCACGAGATTTCCGATTAAATTTCTTACTGGAATATCAGACGCAGTCCCCTGTAGATAAATAAAGACAACAGGACGATATATATCTACACGAGAACCGCCCCACAATCTACATAATATATTTCGGATTTGTTCTATGCTTATATTGGTCGAGTGAAGGCTTGTCCAATTGTTGGGTGCGCATAAGAAATTCTTACTGGCAGACCGGTCATGGCTCACGAAGCAACGGTTGATTGCATTGATGGGGTACCGGCGGGAAATCCAGGTAGTGGCTCAGCCCATGAATAGCGCCGAGGTATCTCGGATATGTGGAATTTCCGGCCGGACTCCCTCATCACAGACCCCATGGTCACTGACGGGGCCACCCGTCTAAGTGTAAAAAGTTTCGTTGCGGTTTGGATGCGAAATGAAAATAATTAGCGAAAAAGATACACAGACCATAGCGAAAGCAGGTGACAGCGGCAAGACAGAGGCACAACAGTTAAAAGCCTCCGAACTGAAGTATCGGCGTCTCTTTGAAGCCGCCCAGGATGGAATTTTAATCCTCAACGGGGATACCGGTCACATCATCGATGCCAACCCGTTTGTCGCTAACCTGCTGGGATATACGCGAACGGAGCTTCTGGGTAAACGCCTCTGGGAGATTGGAGCATTCAGGGACATCGATGCCAGCAAGATATCCTATACAGAGCTGCAGCAAAAAAATTACATCCGTTACGATTATCTGCCCCTTGAAACGAAAGATAAACACTTGATCGACGTAGAGTTTGTATCAAACGTTTACCAGGTTGACGGCTCCAGAATCATTCAATGCAACATTCGTGATGTCAGCGAGCACAAGAAGCTGGACCTGCTGTTGCGGCAGAAAAGGGAGGAGAGCGAGCAGCAGTTCAGGAGCTTCATGGAGAATGCCCCTGACGGCGTATATCTGAGCGACATAGAAGGAAACTTCCTCTATGGTAACCTCAAGTGCGAGGAGATAACAGGGTACAGTCGTGAGGAGCTAGGTGGTAAGAATTTACTGGAGTTGAACCTCCTCCCCGAAAAGGGGATCAGACGGGCTGCGGAGCTATTACGGGAAAATATGGAGGGCAAATCCACCGGTCCCGATGACCTGGTTCTGATAAAGAAGGACGGTAGCCTGATACCCATAGAGATCACCACCAGCGTCTTGCGGCCTAACGGCCAGGCAGTCGTGCTCTCCTTCATCAGGGATATCACCCGGCGCAAGCAGGCGGAGAATAAGCTGAAAGAAAGTGAAGCAAAATATAGAGGGGTTATTGAAGCCGCCGTCGACCAGATATTTGTGATCGATAGTGAAATGAAAGTCCTGTCCATGAATAGCTTCGCAGCAGACTTTTTCCATAAAAAGCCGGAGGATATGGTCGGCAAGACACTTGTTGAAATATTCCCGGAGCAAATTGCCGCCAGTACGTCTGCCAATATCCGGAAAGTATTCGAAACTGGAACAAACACGATAGTAGAGGAAATTCTGACTTTCGGCGATAAAAATATATGGAATAGCACCAGCCTTAGCCCCATGAAAGATCCCAGGGGTAAAGTTATAGCAGTGATCGGCATTGTCCGTGACATCACCGCCGGTAAGCAAAACGAGGAAAACCTTGTAAAAAGCTACCAGAAGACTAAGAAAACATTAAATGATGCCATCAATACCATGGCTAAAATTGTGGAAATGAGAGACCCTTATACCTCAGGCCATCAACAAAGAGTTGCCGAGCTGGCAACTGCTATAGCCAGGGAAATAGGGTGTGGAGATGAGCAGATTGGCCAGATTCGCATGGCGGCAACAATTCATGATATCGGCAAGATCTATGTGCCCTCTGATATCCTCAGCAAACCTGGGAAAATTACTGATAATGAATTCAATTTAATAAAAGGCCACCCTCAAGGTGGCTACGATATTGTGAAAGGTATGGATTTCCCCTGCTCAATTGCCGACTCTATCTTACAGCATCATGAAAGATTGGATGGTTCAGGCTATCCCAACGGCCTCAAAGATGAGCAAATATGCCTGGAAGCGAAGATTTTATCTGTCTCCGATGTGGTTGAAGCCATGAGCTCTCACCGTCCTTACCGGCCGGCACTCGGTATAAATAAGGCACTGGATGAAATAGCATTGAACAAGGGTAAGCTATATGATCCGGGTGTTGTTGATGCCTGTGTGAAGCTCTTTAAGGAAAAGGAGTTTACTCTAGTAGGAAAATAAGGCACTGACAATAGTTAGACCCTCACCCGCCCTCTTCCTGATAGAGAGAGGGTATTCTATTTTATAAGAGAGTCTTTAGCCCCTCTTCAACACCGTCCAGCACCAGAAGAACATCACTTTATTGAATGTTGGTTGGCATTATGCAATACTGAAACGTTCAGGTTAATATCAACACTGGTGGATTAGTATGGGGCAAGGCAGCTATGAAGAAGGACCAACTTAAACCCAAAGGCTCCTCTAAAGGAACACCGGCAAGCAAGCCAGACAATGTTGCGCAGATGCTAAGCCAGATATTTGAGAAATCAAAACAACTTCGTACATTTTATGACCTGGCCTTACAAATTAACGGCTTATTGCTTTCAGTTAAAAACGAAACAGACCTATTTCAGAAAATTTGTGATGCCCTGATTCATATAGATTTTATACGATTCGTCTGGATTGGACTGGCAGACAAAACTACCTTTTCAATTAAACCTGTAGCAAACGCCGGGATTGAAGAAGGTTATTTATCCAAAATTAAAGTCACATTTGATGATACTGAGGGTGGCAAAGGCCCAACTGGAGCTGCCATTAGAAGTGGGCAACCTAATATTGTCAACGATACTCAGAATGATAAAAAGTATATCCTCCCCTGGCGAGATGAAGCCCTGAAAAGAGGATATTTATCATCTATAGCTATTCCATTAGTTCACGAAAAGGAAATAATCGGCACTCTCAACGTGTATTCCGGGACTAAGGATGCCTTCAACGATGATGAAATCAAATTCCTGTCAGGAGTAGGCCAAAATATATCAACTGGAATTAACTCATTGAGGGCAGAAGAGGCGCTGGATGAGAGCGAAAGGAGATTCCAACGCATCATCGAGCATGTCAATGATATATTTTATATACTGGACCCAAACCTCGAAATAGTTTATGTCAGCCCACATGTTGAGTCAGCGCTGGGCTATACGGTGGCGGAAGTGTTGAACAGCTGGCGGAACTATGTTACTGATAATCCAATGAACCTAGCCGCGTATGAGAAAACACAAATGGCACTTACAACCGGTGAAAAGCAGCTACCTTATCTGCAGGAATTTATGCACAGAGATGGGACAAAGCGGCTGGCTGAGATAAACGAGTCACCTCTTAAGAACTATAAAGGCGAGGTCATCGGCATCGTCGGTGCCGCCAGAGATATGACCGAGCGCAAGAAAGCCGAGGAAGCATTAAAAAAGAGCGAGGAGAAGTTCAGGATACTTAGCGAAAAATCTATCACCGGTATTTACATTATCCAGGATGCAAAAATGGCGTATGTTAATCCAAGCCTAGCAAGTATGTTTGGATATTCACCCGAAGAAATCACCGGCAAGCTTAGTCTTGTGGACCTTATTCACCCTGATGATATCCAGGCAGTTATGGAAAGATTACAGAATAGATTGGCAGGTGAAATCGAACACGGCAGTATAGTATATAAAGCCGTAAAGAAAGATGGCGCTACCATTCATATTGAAGTCTATGGCATGTTAATTGAGTACCAGGGAAGACCTGCTGTGATGGGGACTCTGATAGACATCACGGAGAGCAAGGTGACAGAAGAAAAACTACTAAAAAGTTACGAATCCTTGAAGAAAACCTTGAATGATGCCATAAATACCATGGTTAAGATCGTGGAAATGAGAGATCCCTATACTGCAGGGCATCAGCAAAGAGTGGCCGACCTGGCAACCACGATAGCCACAGAGATGAAGTTAGAAGATACCCGGATTGATCAGCTCAGGATGGCGGCAATAATTCATGATATTGGTAAAATATTTGTACCTTCTGATATTCTAAGCAAACCCGGAAAACTTACGGATATGGAATTTAGATTGGTAAAAACCCATTCCCAACATGGCTATGACATTGTGAAAGGCATGGATTTACCTGGTTCTGTGGCTCAAGCTGTCCTGCAGCATCATGAAAGGTTGGATGGTTCGGGGTATCCTAATCAGCTAAAAGGTGGGGATATACTCCTTGAAGCAAAAATACTGGCAATTGCAGACGTGGTTGAAGCCATGTCTTCACACCGCCCTTTCCGATCGGCATTGGGTATTGACAAGGCATTTGAGGAGATAGCAAAGAATAAAGGCAAGTTATACGATCCCGACGTGGTGGATGTCTGCCTTACGGTCTTTAATACTCATAAGTTCGAGTTTAAGCCCGTTTGATACCAGCTTGCTGCTCTCAGGGCCCACGATGACATAGGGCAGACACTCTTTTCAACGCCCTATCGGGCAGGGGTCATGTTTAGTTCCAGTGATTTATTGTAGTCGGATATGGATTCGTTATAATCGCCCTTATTGTGATAGGCAAGTGAGCGGCTATAATAGGCATCGGCAAAATTCGGGTTTAGTCCGATCGCTTTACTATAGTTGGATATGGCGTTATCGTAATCTTCCGCATAGATATAGGCCAACCCCAGGTTGTAATAGGCGATGGTATAGTTCGGGTCCAGCTCGACAGCCTTGTCATAGTCAGCTATAGCATTGTTGTAATCGACGTAATCGGCATTCTGGCGATAGGCCAGCCCCATGTAGGCCAGTCCACGGTTGTTATAGGCAACAGCATATTTCGGATCTAGCTCGATCGCTTTAGTAAAGTCCACAACGGCAGAAACCCGCTGTCCCGAGCTGTTATAGGCAAGACCACGGTCGTTGTAGGCGATGGCGTTTTTAGGGTCAAGCTCAATAGCCCTGCTGTATTCTTTGACGGCCAGGGCCCATTGTTTATCGGTGCTGTAGATGTCGCCCTGCTTGATATGGGCTGCCGGACCCTCACAGGCCACTGCCAGTGAACTTATAAATATAAATAGAAATAAATATGCAATGGATTTCATTTATCACCCTCACCCCACCCTCTCCCTTGAAGGGAGAGGGAATTTTTGTTTTTCTAAGAGGGAACAAGTTCCCTCTTCAACGCCCTCCTTTTTTCAATACGGTTATACACTCGCCCTGCCCTCTCCATATTAGGGAGAGGGGTGTCTTATTTATAATAGGGGCTGAAGCTCCTCTTCAATGCCTTCCTTTTTTCAATATGGTTATAACCTTACCCTGCCCTCTCCCTTGAGGGAGAGGGTACTCTATATTATAAGAGGGGCTACGGCCCCTCTTCAAACTTGTCCTATTAACAACGTCATTGCGAGCGAAGCGTGGCAATCCTTTGGGTTAGAGGTTCCAATCTTCGAACAAAAGATTGCCACGTCGCCTGTCGGCTCCTCGCAATGACGTATGTACGGGGAGGATTGCTTCGCAATGACGTGTGGCCTACGCTTGCAATGACATGTCCCACGTCATGTGTTACGGAGCATATACCGCTTTATTTGATTTTGAAGCCAGTTTCTGATAAATTAACAAATTGGTTTGGCAACCTTCTATTATTTGTATTTTGTTTTCCCGGGAGTTACTCTCCCCTGAATGTCAGCCCGACAAATTCGGAGGTAATTGATCATGGCTAAAGTTAACCTGACCATCGACGGCAAATCCCTCTCCGCCGACAGCGAAAATACCATCGTCGAAGCCGCTAATAAGGCCGGTATTTACATACCCACCATCTGCTACCATCCCGACCTCAAGCCCGCATGCTCATCCGGCGACTGCAAGGAAGGTTGCGGCGTCTGCGCCGTGGAAATAGAAGGACAGGCCGAGCACGTCCAGGCCTGCGGCGCCAAGGTGGCCGACAACATGGTCGTTCATACCGATACTTCCTCCATGCGCGATAAGCAAAAAGAAGCCCTGCTTAAAATACTTAAGCGCCATCCCAACGCCTGCCTCACCTGCTGGAGACGCGAGCGCTGCCGTCCCTTCGATATCTGCCTGCGCAACGTGGACGTCACCGAGCGCTGCGTCACCTGCCCCGAAAATACCCACTGTGAGCTTCAGCGCGTGGTGGACTTCCTGGATATGGGCAACGATGAGATCGAATATAAATATCCCGACCTGCCTATCCAGCGTGATAACCCCTATTTCGACCTGGACTATAACCTGTGCATCAACTGCGGACGCTGCGTCAGAGCTTGCCGCGACCTTCGCGGCATCAAGGCGCTCGACCATAAAGAAGTCAACGGCGTCGCCGTATGCGGACCGGTCAAGGACACCTACGCGGAATCGGGCTGCAAATACTGCTTCACCTGCGTTGAGGTCTGCCCTGTGGGCGCACTGGTAGATAAAGCGGCCAGGTACCGCAATATCTCCGAATGGGAAGGCTACGTGGTGCCCTGCAGCTATGCCTGCCCGGCCCACATCGATATCCCCCGCTATGTTAATTTCGTTTCCCGCGGTAAATATCCTGAAGCGCTGGCCGTGGTCAGGGAGAAGGTGCCGTTCCCGGGAGCGCTGGGACGCGTCTGCATCCATCCCTGCGAACAGGCCTGCCGCCGCGGCAAGCTGGACGAGCCCATCTGTATCAAGTTCCTCAAGCGCTACGCCGCCGACCATGATAATGAGATGTGGAAGAAAGGCAACAAGGTCATGCCCTCCACCGGCAAGAAGGTCGCTGTCGTCGGCTCCGGCCCGGCCGGGCTGACTGCAGCTTTCTACCTGGCCAAGTTCGGCCATGCGGTCACAGTATTCGAGGCCCTGCCGCAGACCGGCGGCATGATGCGCGTGGGCATACCGGCCTACCGCCTGCCCCGTGAGATACTGGACGCCGAGATCGATGAGATCAGGAAGGTCGGCGTAGAAATAAAAGTAAACCAGCGCATCGAATCGGTCGACGAGCTGCTGCAGAAAGGCTTCGACGTTGTGTTCGTCGGCATCGGCGACCACAAGGGCTCCAAGATGGGCGCTGAGGGCGAAGACCTGCCGGGAGTGCTGGACGGCGTGGACTTCTTGAGGACGGTGGCGCTGGGACAGGAGTTCAAGATAGGCAAAAAGGTAGCCATCATCGGCGGCGGCAACTCCGCCATCGACTGCGCACGCGTGGCGCTGCGCGTGGGCTCCAGCGACGTTACCATCGTTTACAGGCGCACCAGGACTGAGATGCCTGCCGCTCCAGAAGAGGTAGAAGCGGCCATCCATGAAGGCATCAAGGTAGTTTTCCTGGCCGCCCCCAACAAAATTACACAGAAGGACGGCGGACTGGCCATGGAATGCATCAAGATGAGGCTGGGCGACCCCGATGCCAGCGGCAGGAGGAGCCCGGTGCGCATTCCCGGCAGCGAATATATAACGGAGTACGACAATGTCATAGCCGGCATCGGCCAGATGTCGGATATACCCGCCAAGTTCGACCTGGCGGTCAACCGCGGCAATATCAAGGCCAGCCCCACGACGCTGGAGACCAGCAAAAAGGGCATATTCGCCGGCGGCGATATCGTCACCGGCCCGGCCTCCGTGATCGGCGCCATTGCCCAAGGCAGGCTTGCCGCATCTTCCATCGATAAATACCTGGGCGGCAAAGGGGTTGTCGATGAGGTCCTGGCCCCAGTCGAGGCCATGGACCCGCTCTTCGGTGAGGATGCGCATTTCTCCGGAAAGAAGCAGCCGCATATGGCCGAACTGGAGAACAGCAAGCGCCAAGGCAATTTCGACGAGGTCGAGTTCGGATACAGCGGACCGCAGGCTGTGGACGAAGGCAAGAGATGCTATAAATGCCATTACCGGCTTAAGATCAACCATCCCATGCAACCGCCGGTTAGAGTTAAAATCGCCTGAATAGGAGGTATGCGTGTTCAAAATCATCGCCAAGGAGAAGCTGACCCCGGTCATCGATTGCCTCAGGGTCGAGGCGCCGGCGCTCGCTAAGAAAGCGAAAGCCGGGCAATTCGTGATTATCCGTGTTGATGAGGTGGGTGAGCGTATACCGCTTACACTGGCGGACTGGGATGCCAAGGAAGGCACCATCACACTAGTTGCGATGGAAGTTGGAACTTCCACGCGCAAGCTGGGCCTGCTCAAGGCCGGCGATGTACTGACCAACCTGGTCGGCCCGCTGGGCCTTCCCTCCGATATCGAAAAGTTCGGCACGGTTGTCTGCGTGGGTGGCGGCGTGGGCATCGCGCCCATACATCCCATCGCCAGGTCGCTGCGTCAGGCGGGCAATAAGGTCATCTCAATAATCGGCGCACGCAACAAGGACCTTCTCTTTTGGGAAGACAAGATGAAGAAAGTGAGCGACGAGCTGATAGTTACCACCGACGACGGGTCTTACGCGGCCAAGGGTGTCGTCACCGAGCCCCTCAAAGCCAAACTGGAGGGCGGCAAAGTAGACCGCGTGATCGCCATCGGACCGGCCGTCATGATGAAGTTCTGCTCGCTAACTACTAAGCCCTTTAATGTGCCGACCATCGTCAGCCTGAACTCGATCATGGTCGACGGCACCGGCATGTGCGGCTGCTGCCGCATCTCCGTGGGCGGCAAGACCAAGTTCGCCTGCGTGGACGGCCCCGACTTCGACGGGCACCAGGTCGATTGGAATATAGCCTTCGACAGGCAGAAGGTATATCTGAAAGAAGAGAAGGAATCCCTAGACAGGTGGGAATCCTGCCAGTGCAGCAAATAATAACGGAGGTCGGCCTTGGAAGAAAAACCTAAATCCAAAATCAATCTGAATAGAGTTGAAATGCCGCGCCAGAATCCCAAGATGCGGGCACATAATTATAACGAGGTGGCGCTGGGCTATACCGATGAAATGGTCAAGGAAGAGGCCTCGCGCTGCATCCAGTGTCCCAAGCGCATGTGCGTGAGCGGCTGCCCGGTGAACGTGGATATACCAGAGTTCATCAAGGCGGTGCGTGAGGGCGACATGCCTGAGGCAGTACGGATACTCAAGAGCAAGAACGCGCTCCCCGCCATCTGCGGCAGGGTCTGCCCGCAGGAGACGCAGTGCGAGGCAGTCTGCACACTGGCTAAGAAAAACGCCCCCATCGCCATCGGCCGCATCGAAAGGTACGTGGCCGACTGGGACCTTGGCAACAAGGAAAAAAGGCAGCCCACCGAGCTTCCTCCGACCACCGGCAAGAAGGTCGCTGTGATCGGCTCCGGCCCCGCCGGACTAGTCTGCGCCGCCGACCTAGCCAAGATGGGACACAAGGTCACCATGTACGAGGCCCTGCATACGGCGGGCGGCGTACTGATGTACGGTATCCCCGAGTTCAGACTGCCCAAGAAAGTGGTGCAGGCTGAAGTTGATTATGTAAAATCGCTTGGCGTGGACGTCCAGCTCGATTCAGTCATGGGCAAGCTTGCCACGGTGGATGAGCTGCTCTCCAACGAATATAATGCCGTGTTCCTGGGTACCGGGGCCGGCCTCCCCATGTTCCTGGACATCCCGGGCGAGAACCTCAACGGCGTCTACTCGGCCAACGAGTTCCTGACCCGCGTCAACCTGATGAAGGCCTATCTCTTCCCCGATTATGACACGCCAATCAAGGTCGGCAGGAAGGTGGCGGTCATCGGCGGCGGCAACGTGGCCATGGATTCCGCCAGGTGCGCTCTCAGGCTGGGCGCCGAGGAAGTCTATATCGTTTACCGGCGTTCCCGCACCGAGCTGCCCGCACGTAAAGAGGAAGTCGAGAACGCCGAGGAAGAAGGCATCATCTTCAAGTTCCTGACCAACCCCAAGCGGATCATCGGCGACGATAAGAGTTGGGTCAAGTCCATGGAATGCTTCGAGATGGAGCTGGGCGAGCCCGATGCCAGCGGACGCAGGCGCCCCGTGGTCAAACCCGGCAGCGAATTCATGATCGACGTCGACGTCGTGGTCGTGGCCCTGGGTACAACACCCAACCCGTTGATACCTTCCACCACCAAAGGGCTGGAGATCACCAAGCACGGAACCGTGGTTGCCGACGAGCAGACCGGCAAGACGGTCAAAGAAAAGGTCTGGGCCGGCGGCGACGTCGTGACCGGCGCAGCCACCGTTATCAGCGCCATGGGCGCAGGCAAACGTGCCGCCGCCTCGATAGACGCTTTTTTAAAGGGGTAAGTTTTTCACAAGTCATTGCGAGCGCCTATGCACGTCATTGCGAGCGTAGCGAAGCAATCCTTTGTACGAAGTCGTGTGATTTGATGCCAAAGGATTGCCACGTCGCTACGCTCCTCGCAATGACCTTGTTAGTAGAGTATCGCGGGCGTTAAAGAGAAATTTGCGTAGCTAATGATGTGGGACTCGTCTTCAAATACTATAGCCTTCCGAGCAGGGGGCGTTGAAGAGGGGCTTTAGCCCTCTTATATTAGAACTCCCTCTCCCGGTGGGAGAGGGCCGGGGAGAGGGCAAGGAGATAAGTAAATGGATATAAATTCCGCACGTGAATTATGCAGCAGGTGGCTTGCGGCCTGGACGGGAAACCGCCCGGACAAACTGATGGAGTTTTACAATTCGGATGCTTTTTACAGCGACCATCCTGCCCACAGAGAGGGCCTTCGCGGCCACGAACAAATATTGCCCTATTTTAAGCGCCTGCTGGCTGAGAATCCGCAGTGGAAATGGGAAGCCGTGGAGATATTCCCAACGAATAATGGATTCACGCTAAAGTGGAAGGCAACCATACCGGCAGGCAATACTACGGTCATCGAGTACGGTATGGACATTGTGGAAGTTGCAGGCGGCAAGATTACACGTAATGAGGTCTATTTCGACCGGGTAGCCCTGCTCAGAGCACTAGCAGGAAATAAATAGATCTCCCTCTCCCTGAGGAAACTTAGAGACGTCATTGCGAACGAAGTGAAGCAATCCCTTTGTACGAAGGTGCGTGAACTGATGCCAAAGGATTGCCACGTCGCTACGCTCCTCGCAATGACTTTCTTCATTTTCCCTTGTAAGGGCGTACCTTCAGGTGCGCCCGTGTTACGAATAGGTGAGGCGGACGGGTCTAAAGACCAGTCCCTACATCTGAAAAAGGAAAGATTTCGTATCTAACGACGCTGCACACGTCTTACACCACTAAAGTCGTCCGGGCAGAAGGGCGTTGAAGCGGGGCTTTAAAAATTTTACTTTTTTTTAACAACTTATCATTGAATTTTGTGACTTCTTTATCGGCGTTGCTTTAAAGTCTGATCGTGACTATTTAAGGACCTACGTTGCCGAAGATGCTGATTGAGAATAATTCGAAAGCAGAAACCGTTCTCGAAGAAATAGGATCGCTGGGAGAAACGGATGAGTTGCCGATTATCGGCCCGGGCCGGGGCGCGCTGCTACAGCAGACGGTGAGGAATGGGGATATCAGGAAGGTACTTGAGGTCGGCGCCCTGGTGGGATATTCAGCGATACTGATTGCCGGGAACCTGCCCGCCGGCGGCCGCCTCACATCGATCGAGGTTAATGCATCGTCAGCCGACATAGCAAGGAAAAACCTTCGCAGGGCGGGGCTATCAGGTAAGGCACGGATCATAACTGGGGACGCACTGCAGGTCATCCCCACTCTTAAGGGGCCCTTCGATATGATTTTTATCGACGCGGCTAAAAATGAGTACTTTCGGTATCTGCTTTTAGCCGAGAAATTCCTCAAGCCGGGCGGCGTCGTATTTGCAGATAACGTGAAGCGGTTCGCTGCCGACATGCAGGATTACCTGGACTATATCAGGAACTCCGGCAGGTACCGCAGCCAATACTATGAGGTGGGCTCCGACGCGGTCGAGATCAGCGTGCTCAAATAGATGAATGAATAATGGGGCGTTGAAAGGAAAGTTTGCGCAGCCCACGATGTGAGACTCGTCTTCTAAGGATAGTGCCATCCGTCCAAGGGGCGTTGAAGCAGGGGTTTTAGCCCCTCCTATAAAAATGACTCCCTCTCCCTGAAGGAGAGGGCCGTGGTGAGGGCTAATTGTCTTTAGTCTTCGAATCAAAGGATTGCCACGTCGCCTGCGGCTCCTCGCAATGACGTGGTTAAGAGAGGTCGGATTGGGGGTTGTTGACAGCTTACTGTCACTTAATTTATTATTATGCCTAATTGAATATTGTAAAGGCTGTGAACGGGAATAGTACATTTCGCAGCGAAGGCTACAGAGAGTCAGGCCAGGTGAGAGCTGACGCCGGAACCGAAATCGAATGGGCCCGGGAGCCGCAAACCGAAAGGAATTATCCAAGTAGGCTTTGACGCAGGGATAGCGTGATCACAATCCAGGGTATCGCCGCAAGGCCGTACCTGCTAAAGATGGTCTAGGTATAGACTAATAAGGGTGGCACCGCGAAGCTAAAGCCTCTCGCCCCTTAAGGCGAGAGGCTTAATTTATTTAATGGAGGTCTTATAAGGATGAGAGTTTATATGTGGCCCGGCCGGGGCCTTTAATTAGATTCAGGTCAACCGGTCATGCACTATTTTAGAAATTAAGGAGAAAAAAATGGCAAAGAAATTAACCAAGTTCATCCTGGCAGAAAAGGATATGCCTACTTCCTGGTATAACATTCTGCCCGACCTACCCAAACCTCTTCCCCCTCTGCTGCATCCGCAGACGCACGAGCCGACCATACTGCCTCCACCGCTGTTCCCGGCCGCACTGAACGACCAGGAGTTCAGCAAGGAGCACACTATCGAGATCCCCGAGGAAGTGCAGGAAGTCTACAAGATGTACCGCCCGACCCCTCTTATCCGGGCCTACAGGCTTGAGAAGGCGCTCGGCACACCGGCCCAGATCTTCTACAAATACGAGGGCGTCAGCCCGGCCGGGAGCCACAAGCTCAACACAGCCATCGCCCAGGCCTACTACAACAAAAAGGCTGGCATAAAGCGACTTGCAACCGAGACCGGCGCCGGACAATGGGGAAGCGCACTTGCCCTTGCTTGCCAGTACATGGGACTGGAATGCAAGGTTTACATGGTCAAGGTCAGCTACAATCAAAAGCCTTACAGGCGTATCATGATGGAGACCTGGGGCGCCACCGTCATCCCCAGCCCCAGCACCGAGACCAATATCGGCAAACAGATACTGGCGCAGGACCCCAACTCCCCGGGCAGCCTGGGCATCGCCATCAGCGAAGCCGTAGAGGACGCTTTCGGCCGCGACGACACCTGTTATTCACTGGGCAGCGTCCTCAACCATGTTATCCTGCACCAGTCCATCATCGGCCTCGAGACCAAGAAGCAGCTTGAGATGGCCGGCGTCGAGCCCGATATCATCATCGGCTGCGTGGGAGGCGGCAGCAACTTCGGCGGCCTGGCTGTCCCCTTTGTAAAGGACAAGATGAAAGGTAAGAAGATGCGCATCATCGCCGTCGAGCCCAGCGCCTGTCCCAGCATGACCAAGGGCCCTTACGCCTGGGATTACGGCGACGTAGCCGGCATGGCCCCCATCGCCAAGATGTTCACCCTCGGACACGCCTTTATTCCATCACCCATCCACGCTGGCGGACTGCGCTACCACGGCATGTCGCCTCTGGTATCGCACATGCACAAGCTGGAGCTTATCGAAGCGATCGCTGTCGACCAGAAAGCCACCTTCGAAAGTGCCATAAAATTCGCCCGCACGGAGGGCATCATACCCGCCCCCGAACCATCCCATGCCATTAAGGTAACCATCGACGAAGCCCTGAAATGCAAGGAATCGGGCGAGAAGAAGGTCATCGTAATGGGCTTGAGCGGACACGGGCATTTCGACCTGGGCGCCTACGAGCAGTTCCTCGCCGGCAAACTAGAAGCCGACGCCTACTCCGATGAGAACGTTAAAAAAGCGCTTTCTCAGCTTCCCAAGGTCGACTACGTAGAATCCAAATAAATAGTTTATATCGGCGGGGGCATAATGCCCCCGCCACTTTATTCGCATCTTAATGATGTCATTGCGAACGAAGTGAAGCAATCCTTTGTATGGAAGCTTCAGTCTTCGAATCAAAGGATTGCCACGTCGCTACGCTCCTCGCAATGACGTGTGAAGATGCCATGCCTTTATAGCAGCAGATTTCTTTTGCCCATCATATAGCTTTGTGCTAAAATCCTGCCAATTCCGCTAAATTTACAGGGGTTGATTCGATGAAAAAACTTATTGCAGTCCTGCTGCTTTTATTCGTATTGGTAGCCAGTACTTCGTGCTATTTTTCAGTAACATCTAACGGGTTCCAGGCCGGTACGCAGCCTCCGGATCAAACGCAAACACCATCGCAGACTCAGACTGTTCCCGTCAATATAACACCTCCAGATGCGAGCTGGACGGCTCCCATTGCATCCGAGAACTCTCCCGTCCTGCCCGACATTGCCACTGTAGTGCAGCAGGCCTACCCCTCGGTAGTAACTATAACGACCGAGCAGGTAGTCAACGATATGTTCAGCAGGCAGGTAACGCAGTCCGGCGCAGGATCGGGCTGGATACTCGATAAGAGCGGCATCATCGTGACCAACAATCACGTAGTGGAAGGCGCCAGCAAGGTAGCTGTCCAATTCTCCGACGGCAGGACTTTCGAAGGCAACGCTGCCAACGTATTCCGCGATCCCCTGACCGACCTGGCCATCGTCAAGATCGACATGCAGAACCTGCCGGCGGCCGCCATCGGCGACTCATCCACACTTAGGGTAGGCGACTGGCTGGTAGCGCTGGGCAACCCCCTGGGGCAGGGCATTAGAGCTTCGGAGGGCATTGTCAGCGGTCTGAAGATTACGCTCTCGATGAACGACCAGGAGTCTTTATACGACTTGATCGGGACTTCGGCGGCCATCAACCCGGGAAACAGCGGCGGTCCGCTATTGAATATGAGGGGACAGGTCATAGGTATAACCAGCGCCAAGATAGCCGAGGTAGGTGTCGAGGGGTTGGGCTATGCCATCAGCATGAATTCGGCCATGCCGGTATTGCAGGAGCTCATAAACAAGGGTTATGTTACGCGCCCCTTCCTCGGGCTTGAACTCTATACAGTGAACGATTATGTAGCCTACTATAATGGTCTGGGCGTTAACCAGGGAGCGGTCATCACCTTCGTGCAACCTGGCAGCCCTGCAGCCAAGGCCGGTCTGAAAAAGCTGGACGTGATAACGAAATACCAGGGCCAGGATATACCCGACGCACCTACCCTATTAAACGACCTGCGCAACTCGAAGATAGGCGACGTTGTAAGCATTACCTATATGCGGGGAAAGGCAACTTTAAACACCACCGCAACGCTTATCACCAGCCCGCCACCTTCCCAGTAAACGCACCTTCGTACTAAGGATTGCCATGCCTCGATCATATCGGGGCTCACAATGACGCTTTTCTTTACTCTCACCAGGCCCTTTCCCTGAGGGAGAGGGCGATCTATTTATAAGAGGGGCTAAAGCCTCTCTTCGACACCCCTTACACGGACGACTTTAGTGTTGGACGACATGTCCCACATCATTGGCTAAGAGAATACTCTTCAACGGGTTACATTAACAACGTCATTGCGAGGAGCGTAGCGACGTGGCAATCCCTGGGATCAAAGGATTAAGCCCCTAAACCGTGGGGATTACTTCGTCCTCGATAAAATCGGGGCTTGCCATGACGGGGCTTCCTGAACTGTTTTTTTCAAGTGTAGGGACAGGTCTTTAGACCTGTCCATCTAATGCATTGGTACAGCGGGCGCACCTGAAGGTACGCCCCTACAAAAGACAGCTAAGAGCCGGTCTTTCTGATGCCCAGGGCTATTTCGATGCCGGAGATTTTGAATTTATCTGGATAAATGGGATTTCCATTACCCATTAATCCGAGCATATATTCCTTCTCATTCGCTTCCACCCTGATATCCTTGAGGTGGTTCGCAAGGGTTTCCTGCTTTATATATTCTGCAAACCCGGCTATCATACTATCTAATTCAGGACTACCCTTGTAGTAAAGGATAATATGATCGGATATTTCAAGGCCTTCCGACTTCCTCTTGGTCTGTATGCGCCGCACCACCTCACGGGCGATTCCTTCGGCTTGCAATTCCGGTGTGAGGGCGGTGACCACGCCGACCTGGTAGTCGCTTTCCGTCACCAGCGATAAGTCTTTACCCTCCTTGAGGTCCTCGGAGGTGACTTCGACCGCTTTCACGTTCAACTCGTCGGTAATCTGAGTGCAGAGCCGTGTGAGCGCATCTCGTTCCCGGGCCGATTTTGCTTTGACATAAACTTTGGGCAGAGGCTGGCGCACTTTCACGGAGCTCTTGGAGCGTGCCGCACGCCCCATGCTACAGACCTTCATGGCCAGCTCGGTATCGAAAATAATATCTGGATCGATCAAGCTTTTATCGGCAACCGGGAATTCCGCCAGGTGCACGCTCTCCGGAGCATTCTTGTCCACAGTCCTGACCAGGTTCTGGTACATCTCCTCGGCGATGAAAGGGGTAAAGGGTGCAATCAGCTTCGATACTGTAACCAGCGCACGGTAAAGGGTGTTATAGGCTGCCAGCTTATCGTCGTCGTTCTGGCTCTTCCAGAAACGTCTGCGGCTCCGTCTTACATACCAGTTGGAAAGATCGTTAACAAAGGACTCTATCTTCCTTCCGGCCGCCGTAGGATCGTAGTTAGCCAGCGATTCATCGACGTCCGAAATAAGCTTGTTGAGACTGGATATCAGCCATTTATCCAGTTCGGAACTAGCTGAAATTGGCCTGTTGTCGGGGACAAAATTATCGATATTGGCATATATGACGAAGAAAGAATATGTATTCCACAGCGTCAGCATGAAATTTCGCATGACCTCGACCACCATGTCGGGCGACATGCGCCTCACGTTCCCGGGTGCAGTGACCGTCAGCATATACCAGCGCAGCGCGTCGGCGCCGGAGGAATCTAGCACCGTCCACGGGTCCACGACATTGCCGCGGGTCTTGCTCATCTTCTCACCCTGAGCGTCCAGTATATGCCCGAGGCAGATGACGTTTTTATAGCACGGTTGATCGAAGATCAGAGTTGAAATGGCGTGCAGGCTGTAGAACCAGCCGCGAGTCTGGTCGACGGCTTCAGATATATAGTCGGCCGGGAAGCTTTCTTTGAATTTGGCCTGGTTCTCAAAGGGATAGTGCCACTGGGCAAAGGGCATGGAGCCCGAATCGAACCAGCAATCGATGACCTCGCTCTGCCTGTTCATGCTTCCGCCGCATTTAGGGCAATCATAGCTCAAGTTGTCCACGAAGGGCCTGTGCAGGTCCAGATCATGGGAGAAGCCCTTGAGGCCGGGCTTGGCTTTGATCTCGTCACGGCCGCCCAGACATTCCAGGTGGCCGCATTTTTCGCAGGCCCATATATTGAGCGGGGTCCCCCAGTAGCGTTCCCGCGAGAACGCCCAGTCTACGTTATTCTTCAACCAGTCACCGAAACGGCCTTCCTTGATATGCTCGGGGAACCAGTTGATCAGTTCGTTACCCTCTATCATCTCATTCTTCCTGGCGGATGTCCGGATGTACCAGGTTTTCTTGGCGTAGTAGACCAGCGGGGCGTCACAGCGCCAGCAGAAGGGGTAGGTATGTGTGATCTTGCCGGACTTAAATAAAAGCCCTCTCGTTTCGAGGTCCTTAAGGACTTCGGGGTCGGCGTCTTTTACGAATTTACCTGAGAAAGAGTAGGTGCCGGTTAAATTGCCGGAAAGGTCCACCTGCTGGACGAAGTCGAGGTTTTCATCGAGTCCGGCCTGGAAGTCGACCTCGCCAAAGGCGGGGGCGATATGGACGATCCCGGTGCCGTCTTCCATAGAAACGAAATCTGCTGTAATGACCCTGTATGTCAAGTTGGGGTCGACCGGCTGGACATCGAATTGTCCCTGGAGGCCGGGCCTGGCCCTCTTCCTTTCCACGTTGAATGTGTGCGGATTATAAAGGGGGATATACAGCGATCCGGCCAGCTGGCTCCCCTTGTAGGTCTTCAAGATCGGGCGATCGCCCAGACCTGCCTGTTCCATAAGGGCCTGCGCAAATATCAAATAGGCGCCCTCATATTCGATCACTGCATAGTCGGCATCCGCCGCCAGGGCCAGTGAAGTGTTACCGGGCAGCGTCCACGGAGTTGTAGTCCATGCCAGGAAAAAAGCCTTCCCTGCTGAAACAGCTTTATGCAATGAGAACTTGCCTTTACTGTCGTCGGGTACGCTTGCCGGGAGCCTGGATATCTGGAACTTAATATATATGGAGGGGTCAACAGTATCGTCTTTATATCCCAGCGCCACCTCGTGGGAACTGAGGGAGGTGCCGCACCTTGGGCAGTGGGGAGTAACCTTATAGCCCTGGTAGATAAGCCCTTTGTCCCAGAGCTGCTTGATGGCCCACCAGCATGATTCGATATAGGAATTGTCGAGGGTCACATACGGATGGTCGATATCCAGCCAGAACCCTATTCGCTCAGTGAGCGAGTCCCATTGCTTGACATATTTGAAGACGCTTTCACGACAGAGGGCATTGAATTTTGCAATGCCATATTCCTCTATCTGCGCCTTGCCGGTGAAGCCCAGCATTTTCTCGACTTCCAGCTCGACCGGAAGTCCGTGTGTATCCCATCCGGCCTTCCTGGGGACGCAGTATCCCTTCATGGTCTTATACCTGGGGATAACGTCCTTAAAGACCCTGGAGAGCACGTGGTGTATGCCGGGGTTGCCGTTGGCGGTGGGTGGACCCTCGTAAAATATGTACCTGGGAGAAGCGTTACGGGCTTCGATGCTTTTCTCGAAGATGCGGTCTCTGCGCCAGATTTCGAGTATTCTCTTTTCCAGGTCGGGGAAACTTATTTTGCTGTTAACCGGCTGGAACATGCTTAGCGCTTCCTCATTTGGATTACCACCCGGCGACCGTCCCCCTCCCCGGTACTCTGAGTCATAACATCCGGATTATCAGCAAGCGCAAGATGAACTATGCGCCTTTCGTCGGGCTGCATAGGCTCCATAGTTATAGCGCGCTTTCTGCGCGCGACCTGCTCCGCCAGCCGCTGGGCCAGCTTTTTCAGGGTCTCATAGTGGCGTTTCTTATACCAGTCTACATCGACGTTGACGGATATCCATTTTTTAGACTTCTCGGCTACTATTAACCTGACCAGGTATTGAAGCGAGGCGAGGGCCTGTCCCCGCCGACCTATCAATACCCCCAGATCATCTCCTTCTATATTTAAAGTCACCGGAGTGTTTTCGTCCGGTGATGAAGTGACATCTATCTCGGCTGCAATGCCCATGGCTTTTAAGATATCACTGAGAACCTTCCTGGCCGTCTCAGCCACATCATCCAACTGGCCGGGCTGAGCCTCGTCATCAAGCAAAGTAACCCTGATCTTAGCATCCTCAGCGCCTACCCCCAGCACACCGGACTTGCCTTTTTTGATTACCTCGATCTCGACTTCATCTCTGGACACCCCGAGCTGTGCAAGCGCAACTTTTGTCGCCTCGTCAACCGTTTTCGCGCTGATTTCCAGTTCTCTCACTTTCATCCCTTCTTCTTTTCATTTCCTTGTTTGAGGGCCTTGCTACTCTGCACCGTCGCGGGCGCAGGAGCACCACCCTTAGGTTTCAAAAACGGAAGAGTAAAGTAGCCCCAGCCACTACCGACGATATACTGTATCCCGATGCCGATGATATTCGATACCACCCAGTATAGAGCCAGTCCGCTGGGGAACGACAGCGTGAAAAATGAAAACATCAGCGGCATCATCAGGGTCGTCATGCTGGACATCTGCTGCTGCTGGGCATCGGTAGGTGGCGGCGTCACCATCTTTTGCTGCACCCACATGCTTAAGCCTACCAGGATGGCCAATATCAACGTGGGATCGGGCTGTGAAAGGTGCAGTCCCAGGAACTCCTCGTTCAATGGAATGGCATGTCCAACCATATCCCACGCATAGAGATGCTGCGAAAGACTAAGCAGGTTTTCCGGCGTGGCCGCCAGGGCCTGCATAATAGACTGGTACAGAGCAATCCATATAGGCATTTGTATCAGCATCGGCCACATGCATCCCAGGGGATTGATGCCGGCCTCTTTATAGAGCCGCATCATTTCCTGCTGCAATTTCTGCTGGTCCCGGGCATACTTTTTCTGTATCTCCTGTAGTTTGGGCTGCAGCAGCTGCATGGCTTTGGTCGACTGCGTCTGCCTGTACGTAAGCGGCGTCAGTATAAGCCTGACAACGATAGTCAGCACTATTATAGCCAGGCCGAAATTCTTGAAGCAGAGTTCTGACAGGGCAATCAGCCCGTTCAGCATGGGGTTAAGTATCGCTATATTCCAAATATCAACCATTCAATTGACCTATTTTAAATACGATGAGAATTTCCACGCGATAGTGCTCTTGGCCGTATCTACGGCATAAACATTGTGGTCCCTGGCATAAACGTAGACCATATCGCCGCTGGCATACATGGGGCTGTAAACCGTAAATTCCACAGAATTCGTATTTATCAGCGTTCCACTGGCAGCGTCGAGCTTATATAAGGTGCCCTTGTTACTTATAGTATAGAGGTTATTTCCTGAAACAACGGGTGGCGCAACGATGGGGGCATCAGCCGTAAACTGCCAGAGTGGTTGCCCCGTGGCCGGGTCGAACGCGTATAATTTCTGGTCCAGACACGCAGCGTAAAGCTTGCCGTCGGATGCCAGGGGCTGCGCCCAGAACCAGTTGTCCCCGGTAGCCTTCCATTTCTCCTGCCCGGTGGTTTTATCCAGAGCATATAAATAGCGGTCAAACGTACCGAAATATAGCGTATCGTTGGAAACCGTGATGGAAGAAGATACTGCAGAGGGGATCTTGATTGTCCATATTTGTTTGCCCGTATCCGCCGATATGGCATACACATCACCGCCGTAGTTTCCTGTGTAAATGACTCCGTTGTCTAGGGCCGGTCCGGTCCAGATTTTACTGGATGTCTGGAAATCCCAGTTAAAGTCGCCGGTGAGGGCATCCAGCGAATAAACCTTAGAATCCGAACTGCCGAAATACAGGCTCTTGCCATCTGTTACCATGTTGCCGACTATAGCGCCTACCGTATCCGTCCCTTCCCTGGGATAGACCCACCTTACCGCACCTTTTGCAGCATTGATGGCATAGATTTTGCCGTTATAGCTTCCGACATAGATTAAATCATTGGCTGAAACGGGAGTATCATATATACCCACGCCGGCAGCCGAAGAAGATGGCGAGCACATGGGTCCACAAGCGGCGCCGGAGGAGGCGATCCTGATCTGATATACCCATTCGTTATCGGCGGGGAAGGTTTTATTGTCGCTACGTGCCTGCGGATCGAAGGCTATGACCTTGCCTTCTATCGACCCGAAGCAGAGAACCTGTTTGTAAGCCGTGAATCCCGACCATCCCTGAGCCTGGGGTCCAGAGCAGCCTCCGCCCCCGGACACTGAGCAGCCGGCAACAAATACCAGCAATAGGATGATCAGTATCAATATAATGTTTACGTATTTTTTTATTTTAAACATCAACTATCCTGATTTATACTGGATCTTATCATTTAAGGTACCGGATCGTACCTGGACTCAGTCCACGGGTTGCAGCGGCATAATCTTATAAATGTCATCCACCCGCCCTTCAGCAGGCCGTATTTATCGATGGCCTCATAGCCGTACTGAGAGCAGGTCGGCGTAAACCGGCATGCGGGCGGCGTGACCCGGGAAATGGTCCCCTGGTAAACCCTAATTGATTTCAGGGCTAATTGTTTGAACATCGTTTATTAATAAACCTGCACGACGCATCAACTTGACAATAACAGTATGCAATTTATGGTAATCGGCATCAACTATGCCTCGACGCGCTATGAACACTATATCCCACCCGTCTTTAATTCCCAGTAACCGCACATTCTCTTTTAGCAGTCGCTTCACGCGATTCCTGACAGTCGCTTTGCCGATGTCCTTGGTAACGGAGAAACCTACTCTTGTACTATCCAGGCCGTTAGCGAGTATTTTGATTACCAGCAGATTTTCCGCAAATGCTCTGCCCGATTCATACACTGCTAAATATTGTGCTCTCCTGGTTAAAGCCAATCTCTTGGCCATATATTGCTATACCTGAGTGAGCTTCCAACGTCCCCTGGCGCGCCGTGCTTTCAGCACATCACGGCCCCCGCGCGTGGACATCCTGGCACGGAAACCGTGCTTTCTAATTCGTCCTCTTTTTTTCGGTTGATAAGTCCTCTTGGGCAATTCAATTCTCCAATTTGATTATGCTTTTCTCTCGCCGCCGCTAATATTGTAAACGTGGTTGGGAGAAGCGGGCAGCATGGCCAGGTACCTGGCTCTTTTTATGGCCTGACAAAGGCTGCGTTGATGCTTGGCGCATACGCCTGTGCGCCTACGCGGCACGATCTTGCCGCGGTCTGAAACGAAACGCTGTACAAGAGTAATATTTTTATAGTCTATGGGCGTTTTATCAACGCAAAACATGCAAACCTTAGGTTTAACTACAAATTTGCGTCCTCTTTCCCTTTTGACTGGGCCGGTATTGCTTTCCATAGGTTTATCTACTAGTCCTCCTTCATATTAAGGATTTAAAAGGGGATATCATCGGGTTCGATATCCCCTTCTTCTGCCGGAACTTCCTCGGGCGGTAACGGGGCTGCGCCCTGACGATCGAGGAACAGGACCCTGTCAGCCGAGACCTCAAGGCTGAGATGCTTCTGCCCATCCTTGCCGTCCCATGTCCGGGTCCGCAAGGTTCCCTCGACATAAACCAGCTTGCCCTTGGTTAAAAACTGGTTACAAGCCTCGGCCTGCTTCCTCCAGGCGCTGATGCGAAACCATTCGGTCTCTTTCTTCATCGAACCGTCCGCCTGGGGCGTATTTCGGTTGGTCGCCAGCGTAAACGTTGTAACGGGCACACCGCTTGGCGTGAACCTCATCTCGGGATCGCCGCCGACATTACCGATTAATAGAATCTTATTCAAACTCGCCATCAACCCCTCCCGGAACTTAACTCTTTTCGCGTATGAACAAATACCTTAAAACATCATCTACGAGCTTCAGGCTGGCATCCAGCTCTTTAAGGGCTGTCTGTTTGATCTGAACCTTTTCGAGTAAATAGTTCCCTTCCGACTGTTTTTTGATCGGATACGCAAGTCTGCGCTTGCCCCAGGGGATAGTCTCGGAAACCGTCCCGCCCTGTTTGACGATAAGATCGTTGACCTTTCCCATCAGGCGGGAAAAATCATCTTCTGTTAGTGTTGGGTTTAAAATGAAAACCAGTTCGTAACTGGGCACAATAAAATCCTCCAGACTGCGAAATTCTACTGATTATATCACAGGGATAAACCTGCAACAACTACGAAACCCCTCATCCCTATTGCATTTTCACTTGGGCTGGCATATAGTTTTTAGGTTAGCGAGGCCACGATGGAAATAAGCATTATAGGTCTACCCGGAAGCGGCAAAACAAGTATCTTCAACGCCCTTACCAAATTCACGGCGGAAAGCAAGCCGCACTCGAGCGGCGGCCTGACCACCAATCCGGCCGTAGCCAAGGTGCCGGATAAAAGACTGCAAAAGCTCAGCGATATCTTCCACCCCAAGAAGACTACCCCGGCAGAGATCAAATATGTGGATATCGGCGGGCTATCCAAGGGCTTCGGCAAGGAACAAGGCGTGACCGGGCAATTCCTTAATACCCTCAGCACAGCCGATGCCATACTTCAAGTCGTCAGGGCCTTTGAGGATGAAAACATCCCGCACATCGAAGGCAGAGTAGACCCGCTGCGCGATATAGAGACTCTGGATATGGAGCTTATCTTCTCCGATCTGCTGATCATTGAGAAGCGGCTCAGCCGGCTGGAATCCGCACTTAAGATGGGCAAATCAGCCGAACGCGATTCAGCCATGAAAGAGCAGGAGCTGTTGCTGCGCATCAAGAAATCGCTGGAGCAGAATGTGCCCATCAAACTTCAGCATCTCAGCCCCGATGAGTTGCGCTCGCTCAATAACTATCAATTCCTGACCGCCAAACCCATGCTGATTGTCATCAATATCGGCGAAAAGCAGCTTCCCGTTTATGAGAAGACCCTTGAGGAACTGAAGAAGGCCTGCATGCGCCCCCAGGTAGCTTTCATTTCGATGTGCGGTCAACTTGAAATGGAACTCGTACAGCTGAGCGAAAATGAGGCGGCAGAATTCCGCAAGGATATAGGGCTGAAGGAAACGGCTTTCGATGCCGTTATCAAGCATTCCTATTCATTGTTGGGTTTAATATCTTTCTTCACGGTAGGAGAGGACGAGGTAAAGGCATGGACCATTCATCACAACACCCCTGCCGTCAAAGCCGCCGGCAAGATACATACGGATATAGAGAAAGGGTTCATCCGCGCCGAGGTTGTTAGCTATGCTGATTTCATGAAAAGCGGAAATATGGCCGAGGCCCGCAAGCATGGCCTGTTGAGGTTGGAGGGCAAGACCTATATCGTGCAGGATGGCGATATCGCACATTTCCTGTTCAACGTATAGCCCCATCCTATTTTCATCTTGTGGCCGCCTTTATAGGCGTCGGTCATGGGATTGACGAGCTTGAGTGGCGCCCCTGAGCCAACAATGTACTATAATTTATTAAAGACATCTTCTTATGTCTGATCTTAACATCCGGCAACGATTAGAAAAGGCTGAAGAGCGCTTGTCCCCGTATGCAGCACGTAGCGCCGACAGCCGTGGTAGGCTGAAAGCGGAAGAGCCCTGCCCTATGAGGACATCTTTTCAGCGCGACCGTGACCGTATAATATTTTCCAACGCCTTTCGCCGGCTTAAGCATAAAACCCAGGTATTCATTGCGCCCCTCGGAGACCACTATGTAACCCGGCTGACGCACACGCTCGAGGTATCGCAAATAGCCAGGACCATTGCCCGGGCAATGAATTTGAATGAAGACCTTGCTGAGGCTATCGCGTTGGGTCATGATCTCGGCCACACCCCCTTCGGGCATATGGGCGAACAGGCACTGAACGAGCTGCTGCCGGGCGGCTTCAGGCACAATGAGCAGAGCCTGCGGGTAGTGGACTATATTGAAAAGAAGGGAAAGGGGCTCAACCTTACTTACGAGGTACGGGACGGGATACTCAATCACTCCAAGGGAAACCTCGAAATAATGGAGGAGGGATGGAATAACTTATTAACCCTCGAGGGACAGGTAGTGAAGATAGCGGACCTTGTGGCTTATATTAATCATGATGTAGAGGACGCCATGCGGGCAGGTATTATATCCCCTTCGGACCTGCCGCGTTCCACGTCAAAGGTACTTGGGGATACCAACTCCCGGCGCATCAACCGGCTGGTTACCGATATTGTCGTCTTTTCTACCGCCAATATGAACCGTGAGCTGCCGGTTATCGGCATGACGGAGAAAATACGTAACGCCGCCAATGAACTACGTGAATTTTTGTTTTTGAGAGTTTATAATACCAGCCTTGAAACCGAGGAAGTTCGCAAGGCACGACAGATAATATTTTTCCTTTTCAACTATTTGATCGAAAACCCTGAAAAGCTTCCTCCAGAGTATAATTTAAAGAATGCCGATAATGCGGTTCAGAGGGTGGCGGATTATATAGCCGGTATGACCGATCATTACGCCGTACATAAAGCAGAGGAGGTCCAGGCGGCACTCGCTGTCTGAGCTATAAGGTTTAATATATGAATGTAGTCGATGAAGTCAAGCAGAAGCTGGACATCGTAGACGTCTTATCCCAGTATGTGAAGCTGCAAAAGTCGGGGCGCAATTTTAAGGCCAATTGCCCCTTCCACTCTGAGAAAACAGCCTCCTTTTTCGTTTTCCCCGAGAAGCAGACCTGGCACTGTTTCGGCGCCTGCGGCACGGGCGGTGATGTCTTCACATTTGTCATGAAAAAGGAGGGGCTGGATTTTGGGCAGACCCTTCGCTTGCTGGCTGAAAAAGCTAACGTGACCCTCTCGTATAAGTCCGAAAAGAGCAACAAGGAAGAGCAAGACAGGCTGGACCACCTGTATAAAATCACTGAGGTGGCGGCCGAATATTTCCACTACTTGCTATTGCACTCAGGCGAGGCTCAAAAAGCCAGGGACTACACGCAAAAACGCGGACTGTCATTCAAGGTAGTAGACGATTTTCAGCTTGGTTTCGCGCCCAATAAATGGGACGAACTGGGCTCTCACCTGGCTAAATCCGGCTATACCGATGCGGATATGCTTGCTGTGGGGCTGGTAGCCGCTCGTGATAGCGGGGGCCACTATGACAGGTTCAGGAACCGTCTGATCTTTCCACTGCGTGATATCAAAAGCCGGGTTATCGGGTTCGGGGCCCGTGCACTGGATGATTCCATGCCCAAGTATTTAAACTCACCCGAGACGATGATCTTCAGTAAAAGCAGCGTTGTATATGCCATTGACAGGGCGCAAGCAGCCATACGGCAGAAGGATGCCGCCGTGATAACCGAAGGCTATATGGACACTATCGCTGCACACCAGTTCGGCTATGAGAATACTGTCGCCTGCATGGGGACGGCGCTCACGGAAAAACAGATATATATTTTACGCAGGTTCTCTAAAAACATGATTGTGGCTCTGGATGCGGACAAAGCCGGCCTGGAGGCGACCACCAGGAGCATTATAACCATCGACCAGCAGATACCTAATGATTACTGGATGCCCTGGATAGAATCGAAGACTTATGACGAGCTGGTAAAATACGAGGTCCAGGTGGTTGAGATCAAGGGCGGCAAGGACCCCGACGAGATCATCAGGAAATCACCCGAACAATGGGGCAATCTGCTCAAAGAATCACAGCCGATTATTGATTTTACATTGAAAAAGGAACTTGGTACCATAAATCAAAATAGTCCCGGAGACAAATCCGCCTTTGTTTCCAAATTTCTGCCGATTTTGGCCCATATCGATGATCCGGTCCGTCGCGCACACTATGTTCAGAAGATCGCAGTTCTTTTAAAAATGGACCAGAGGCGCATACATGAAGACTTATTTAACTTGCTAAATCAGGAGAAAAAAGGTAAAACATCAAGGGGAAATAAGGTTATTAAGAGTTTTGCAGGCCAGGCCGAATCATCACGGCCTATAGAGGAATATTGCCTGGCTATGTTGCTCCAGTTTCCTGATATAAGGCCCGTTGGAATGAAACTTTCTGCTGAATATTTTGAACATCCGGAAAATAAGGATATATTATTAAAATGGCAGGAAAACCCTGATGTGGGTTCGATCGCAGCAAATATCGATCCGGCCATTCATGATTACTTTGACCACTTGATGGCAGTCGGAAAACAGTTCCCTTCATCTTTAGGCCAGAGTAAAAGGGAAAGAGAATATGCCGTACATGATTCTATCAACCGCCTTGAGGAAAGGCATGTTAAGAATCTGGAGATCAAAAAGCAATTGATCCTGATTGAGGAAAAAGAGAAAAGCGATTCCGAAGGAGAGTTGGCTAAGCTAAAGGAACACGGAATTAATGAGAGCCAGCAACTCAAGGATATTTTTAAAAAACGAGGGCGCTTTTTTAGCCGCACAAAGGGAGTCTAAATGGCCAAGACGACTAAAACTAAACCTGTAGTAAATAAAAAAACCCCGCCCGCCAAAACCCCCGCGAAAGCTTCTACTAAAACCGCAGTCAAAGCCACGGCGAAAGCCACGGCTAAGACAGCTAAAAAGGTAGCGGCCGTACCGGAGATTGCAGCCGCTGATACCGTCGACCTCGTCCAGACCGATTTTGAAGTCCGTCACGACCACTGGGACAAGCTCGAAGCTGAACCTGCTCCTCAAGAAGAAAAAGAGCTTCTATTTACCGAGATAGAGGCCGCTCCAGAATTTGCCGAAGAGGAGTGGATGGAGAAGCCGGAGGCGGAGGAGGAGAAGCCGATCCTGGAGCTGGAAGTTGAGCTGGCTGAGCATGAGGCGATTGACGACCCGGTCAGGATGTACTTGCATGAGATAGGCAAGTACCCTCTATTAAACGCCAAGTTGGAACGAGAACTGGCCAGTAAGATCGAACCTTATAAATACATCGAGAATATCAAGTACTCTTTTAAGAACCACCTTAATAGGTTCCCTTCGATATCCGATTTTGTTATCCAGCTATTAGTCAATCTGGCAGAAAGCGATGTAGTAATAGATAAGCTATCCGAACACCTCAACGTAGCCAAGAAACCGAGTTTCAAAGAAAGACTGCTCAATACCAAGCTGCACCAATCGATTGATGAGTTTATTAATCCCGAATTAGTAATGAAGATTGCCCAGGAACTGGGCTTAGAACCGCCTGAAATCGAGAAGCGCCTGGTCGAGTACTCGATTTATGTCAGGATGCTGAATCCAGAAATCTTTTCTATCCTGGATGGCAACCAGTCGTGGGAGAAAGTCAAGCAGTTGGCAAGCAAGAATGGGGATACCAAGCTGATAAATAAAATAGAAGACAAAAGCCGTGGCTTTCAGCATAAATTTGAACATATAGACCGGGATGGCAAAGAAGCCAGCAAACAGTTGACAGTATCCAATTTGAGGTTGGTCGTCAGTGTTGCCAAGAAATATGTGGGACATGGTATGCCCCTTCTGGACCTGATTCAGGAAGGCAACATCGGACTGGTGCGGGCAGTCGAAAAATTCGAATACCGCAAAGGCTATAAATTCAGCACATATGCCACCTGGTGGATCAGGCAAGCCATAACCCGGGCCATCGCCGACCAAGCCAGAACGATTCGCATACCGGTTCACATGGTGGAAACCATTAACAGACTGCTTAAGGTCAATCGCAAGCTATCTCAGGAGTTTGGACGGGAACCCAGTTGCGAGGAGATCGGGCAGGGTATGGAGATATCTGCTGAAAAGGTCCGGGAGATAATGAAGTTATCGCAGGTACCCATTTCACTGGAGATGCCGATCGGAGAAGAGGAAGATAGCCACCTCGGAGATTTCATTGAAGACAGGTCAAACCTTCCTCCTGCTGATGCAGCGTCCCGTGAACTTTTAAAAGCGCAGCTTGACAAGGTTCTCGGTGAATTGACGGAGCGAGAGAGAAAGGTGCTTCTATTGAGATTCGGCCTTGAAGATGGCCGGGCAAGGACCCTGGAAGAAGTCGGCAAAGAGTTTAACGTGACCCGAGAGAGGATCAGGCAGATTGAGGCTAAGGCGCTACGTAAATTGCGCCATCCCAGCCGGAGCCGCAAACTCAAAGACTACCTTGAATAACCGGGCTTAGTAAAGGAGGAGAATATAGATGAAAATCCTTCAAGGATTTTTAATAGTCATGGGCGCCCTGGCGGTGCTGGCCATTTTAGCCGTAATATTCAGCTATGTTCTTGCATTGTTAACGCCGGATATACGTTCCAATATGCGTGAAGTCATACCTTCCTCCGAAGCGGTCGACAGCCTTAACCAAAAACTGGACGATTTGAAGACCACTTGCGTCACAGCCAGCTCTTCTGACACCAAGAAAGACATTAGTCTGGTGTTGACTGAAGAAGAGGTAAATTCAGCTCTGGTAATGGCCATGGCCGAAGGCACGCTGCCAGCTAAAAAAGTGCTTGTTAATTTCAATGACGGCTATATGCTGATCTACAATACCTGGAGCTTTCCGGGGCTGCCCATACAGACTGTTATCATGGGCTCGCTAGAAGTAGATAACGGCAAACCCACGTTTTTGATTAAGGACTTCTCCCTGGGTAAACTGCCGGTGCCAGATAGTGTTGATCAGGGCGTTCAGGAAATTGCCAATATATTAATTCGCTTGAACGTACCCCTGCAAGAGCTCAAGATCAACCTTCAGGATATAACCATCAGCGACGGACAGATCAAAATCACCGGTGTTACCGGTGTAACCAAATAGTCCTGAATCAACGTGCAAACATATTGGGCATATTCCCGGGCAGCTTTCCTTTAGCTATCATCTTGCTCATCTTCTGAATACTGTGAAACTGATTGAGCAACTGGTTCACATCGCTTGGCGTGGTTCCGCTGCCGCGGGCAATCCTGCGCTTCCTGCTCCCGTTAATCAGGTCCGGGTGTCTTCTTTCCTCGGCAGTCATGGATAAAATTATGGCCTCGATTTTTTTAGTCTTATCCAAACTCTCTTTATCCGAAATTCCTTTGGTCAGCCTGGAAAACCCGGGAATCATCTCCATCAATTGTGTGAAACTGCCCATCTTCTTTATTTGCCTCAACTGATCTAGCATATCATCGAGGTCGAATTCCGATTTGCGTAATTTCTGCTCAAGCTGTTGCATTTTCTGCTTGTCGAAGGTTTTTTCCGCTTTTTCGATCAGCGTCATGACATCACCCATACCCAGGATGCGCGACGCCAGTCTATCGGGATAGAAGACCTCCAGTGAGCTGCTTTTTTCCCCCACGCCAATGAACTTTATAGCCACTCCGGATACGAATTTAATGGATAAGGCGGCTCCACCCCTGGCATCTCCATCCATCTTTGTCAATATCAGGCCTGTCAACCCTAATTTGCTGTTAAACTCGGCGGCTATATTTACAGCGTCCTGGCCGGTCATGGCATCGGCTACAAGCAGAATCTCAGCAGGCTGCAGGGCTTTTTTCATCTCAACCAGTTCCTGCATCAGGGCTTCATCGATATGCAGCCGTCCCTGTGTATCCACGATCATCCAGGATGCAGCCATCGCTTCAGCTTTCTTAATCGCATTGCGGCAAATCTCAACCGGGTTTACTTTGACATCTTCGGAATATACCGGTATACCCAACTGGTTGCCAAGGACCTTCAGCTGCTCAATTGCGGCGGGCCTGCGGGTATCGGCGGCAACCAGCAAAGCTTTCTGGTTGGATTGTTTTAGATATAGCGCCAGCTTGGCCGCTGTCGTAGTCTTGCCCGCACCTTGCAAACCCACCAGCATCATAACAGAAGGCATTTTGGAGGAGCTTGTTAATTTTGCCGGCTCGGCGCCCAGCATATTGATAAGCTCAGCATTGACTATCTTTATAATCTGCTGTGCAGGAGACAGGCTCTCCAGCACTGCTGCATCCAGCGCCTTCTCCCTGACAACGGATAAAAAACTCTTTACGACCTTAAAATTTACGTCGGCTTCCAGTAAGGCTAGCCTTATCTGCCGCAGGGCTTCATCTATCTCCTTTTCGCTGAGTCTACCCCTGTTATTCAGATCGCTGAATACCTTGCTTAACTTCTCTGCCAGTACTTCAAACATGCATACCTCGATGATGATTGGGACTTTCGGTTATATGCTAAAATATGAGCAATTCCCTTCCCTACTTATGTCCAAGGTCCAATCTGTTTCCGCGTTCGGGAAATTTCTAAAATATGATAGCACGGTTTTGAAATAAAGACCGCAATATTTTGGGTGAGTATGGTTTTCGTATCTGGAGTGGGTTGAGTTGATCCCAACCAAGCTTACAATGACAAATTTCATGTGCTACAGGGATAATGTAGCACCCCTGGATTTCACAGGCCTCCATGTAGCCTGCCTTTGCGGTGATAACGGGAGCGGCAAATCCAGCATCTTCGATGCTATCACGTGGGCATTGTGGGGCAAAGCATCCAGGGGTGATAACGACGACCTTATTTATACCGGCCGGAATGAAATGGCCGTTGAATTTGAGTTTCAATCGGGTGAAGATGTTTACCGTGTCGTCCGTAAATACTCCAGGGGTTCCCAATCCAGGCCGGGGCAATCTATGCTGGACCTGCAGCAGTTCGGCAACGGCGCCTTTAAATCGATATCTGAACATACCAAGACCGAGACACAGGATAAAATAGTCGGACTGCTTCATCTCGAATATCAGACCTTCATCAACAGTGCCATGATCCTGCAGGGAAGGGCGAACGAGTTCAGCAGGAAAAGGCCGGGCGAACGCAAAGAGATCCTTGCCAACATACTTGACCTCTCTTTTTACGACGAGCTGGAGCAGCATGCCAAAATAAACTCCGAAGCTAGAAAACTAGAAGCGGTCAGCCTGGAGAAGGCCATCCAGGAAATGGCTACCAAGCTAGACGACAAGCCGCAGCTACTGCTGGAAAATAGTGCCGAAAGTGAAAAGCTGCGCGATATCGAGCTGGCCGTTAAACAGATCGAGGCCGAAATAGCAGCACTTCGCCAAAAAAGAAGCTCTCTCTGCACGCAAAGAGCAAATGCAACTTGTCCAGCAGCAGATCACCAGTAGAAATAAGGACCTGCAGGCCTGGCAGATGAGGCTGGCTGAGTCAGTCAAACAGGTAGAACATTTTACCGGAATTTTGGATCGGACAAACGAGATCGAAGATGGCTACACGAGGTTCAAGGAGAGCGCGGCCCTTGAGGAGAAGCTTAACGATCAGTTAAAAAGATCATTGGAGCTGGTTAACCGTAGAAATAAGCTGACTGAACTCATAACTTCGGTCCAAAACACGTTTAACATTGAACGCAAAGCACTGTCCACCAGGGTGAGTGAACTCGAATCAAAATTCAGTGCTCTTCCTCAGCTCCATCAGCATCAGGACGAACTTCGACAAAGCCAGAAGGATCTCAATATAACTGAACAAGCCATTGAAGCCGGTAAAAAATCCATAAACGACTTGAAAACGGCGATAATCACCCTGTCGTCCCATATTTCTCAGCTTACTGATGCCGCCAACGAAATCAAGCAAAAGATCGAGCTATTGTCCCATGCCGGCGCTACCTGTCCGCTCTGCGATTCTGAGCTTGGATCTGAAGGCTGCCAGCGGATAGTTGATAAATTGAATTCGGAGCTCGAAAAAGATCTATCCGGGATGAAAGCGGACACGGACGCTCTTTCCACTAAGAAATCAGAGCTTGCATCACTTGAAAAGCAGGTTAGCCAGAATGAGGCTATGTTTAAGTCAGAGAGGGACAGCGTAGGACAGCAACTGGCAGTGTTAGATAAACAGATTACGGAAACAAACCTGCTGGCGGAGGAGCTGTCCGCAAAAAAAGAATCTCTCCGCATACTTGAAGATAACCTGAAGCATAAGAACTATGCGCCGGATGCGCAGCAATCCCTTATCTCAATAGAACAAGAACTTCGGGAACTGGGATACGATCCCGTTGTTCATTCCGGTGTTAGCCAACGCAAAAAGTCGCTTCAGAATTTTGAGCAGCTTTACAAAGAGCTCTCCGAGGCCAGGCTGCAGCTCGAATCACGGCAAAAATCCAGGGCCGATTCAGAATCGGCAATTTCCCAACTGCAGAAAGAACTGGAAAGCCTGTCAATGCAAAGCCGTCAAATCGAGACTGAGCTGTCGGCGTTACCGGAAATCGCGCGCCATCTGGAGTTGCTCGAAACACAATACAATGCTGTAGTTTCGAACGAGAGAACCCTGAGAGACAACTTAGCCCGGTTACGAGAAAATTTAAAGCAATTGGAACTGTTGGCCGAAGAAAAAAATGAGAAAGCCGATCTACTTCGTCTTTACCGGGAGGAAGAGAGCCTTTATACGGAACTTGCAAAGGATTTCAGCAAAAGAGGAATCCAGGCACTGATCATTGAAGAATCCGTGCCTGAGATTGAAAACGAAGCCAATCTATTACTGGGCAAAATGACTTCCAACAGGATGTCCCTTACGCTGGAAACACAGAGGGACACCAAGAAGGGGGCAACAATCGAGACGCTTGATATAAAAATCGCCGATGAGCTAGGAACACGCAGTTATGAAATGTACAGCGGCGGTGAAGCTTTTAGAATCGATCTTGCATTGCGTATTGCAATATCACGGTTGCTTGTACGCAGGGCCGGTGCCTCGATGCCGATATTGATCATAGATGAGGGGTTTGGAACGCAGGACGACGCAGGCCTGGAAAAGTTAATAGAGGCCATAAATTCCATACAGGACGATTTTGAGAAATTATTCGTCATCACACATCTTGATGAGCTCAAGGATAAGTTCCCGGTTCTCATCAATGTCTCCAAAACGGCCGAAGGCTCTTTGATCACTGTCAACCAGTGACTCCAAATCAGTCTCGCACTATATCCAACCGGTTCCTTGACAGCTATGTGCGACGGCGCTATCCTAAATACATTTAACCGGGATACGGGTATTCGATGGTCGATAGATACGAAATCAATTCGCTTGAAAAAGAAGAGTCATGGCGGCTGTTCAGGTATATAGGGGAACTGGTCGAAGGCTTTGATAAATTGTCCGGCATCGAGCCCGCAGTGACAATCTACGGAGCTGCCATCGCCACTCCCGATCAGGCTGACTATCAGAATGCTAAACAAATCGCCTACCTGCTGGGCAAACAGGGTTTCAACATAATTACCGGGGGAGGGCCGGGAATGATGGAAGCCGCCAATCTGGGGGCGAGCGAGGCAGGGGTTAAATCGGTCGGGCTCAATATAGAACTTCCCCAGGAGCAGAAGTGCAACCTTTACGCCAATCTCAACATAACCTTTAACCACTTTTTTGTACGCAAGGTCATGCTTGTCAAATATGCCACGGCTTTTGTTATTATGCCGGGTGGACTGGGCACATTGGACGAACTGACCGAAGTGCTCACTCTGATTCAAACCAATAAAATCAAACCCTTCCCGGTTATACTTTTCAATTCTAAATTCTGGCACGGGTTTCTCGATTGGCTTCAAAATTCGGTGCTGATTACGAACTATATTTCTGAATCCGATCTGCACCTGCTACGGCTTTCCGATCAACCATCCGATGTGCAGGATATAGTCAGCAGCTGGTACCTTAAACAGGCCATCGTAGGACGAAGGGCTATTGATTAATATAGGTTTCTACGGGGCCGACCGGACCGTTACCGGCTCACGTCACCTGATCAACATCAACGGATACAAGTTGCTATTGGATTGCGGCCTTTTTCAGGGCCGGCGTGCGGAGACTTACGAGCGAAACCTGCATTTTGCCTTCGATCCGAAATCGATTAATTCAGTCGTGATGTCACATGCTCACATGGACCACCTGGGAGACTTGCCCAACCTGGTCAAGCAGGGCTTCAGCGGCGATGTTAACTGCACATCCGCCACACTTGACCTGGCCAATATAATGCTAATGGACTCAGCCAACATCCAGGAAAGCGATATCCAATTCGTCAACAAAATCCGGCACCGGCACAATGAACCACCGATGGAGCCCCTTTACGATACAGCCGATGTACCTCCTGCACTAAAATTATTCAGGGGCTGCTCTTATGAACGCCCTTTCCGCGTCACAGGCGACGCGCGGATTGTATTCCATGACGCCGGACATATCCTGGGATCAGCCATAACTGTTATTGACATTAATGACGGGGGGAGACAACTTTCTATCTGCTATGCCTGCGACCTGGGACGCAAGGATATGCCGATTATTAGGGACCCTTTCGTCGTAACAAATTCGGATATCCTCATTATCGAAAGTACGTATGGCAACAGGCTGCACTCGGATATAAAGAATGTAGAGGAAAGGCTGGCGAATGTTATTAACGAGACGGTTGCCAAGGGCGGAAAGGTAATCGTACCATCCTTTGCTCTTGAGAGGACTCAAGAGTTGGTTTACTATTTGCACCAGCTAAAGCTGGCTAAACGGATCCCGGATATTCCCATCTTCGTCGACAGTCCGCTGGCTATGGATGCCACCGATATATTCAGGGCACACCCGGAATGCTACGATTCGCAAACGGCCGAATTCTTGAGAACGGTTGAGGACCCATTCGGTTTCCGGGGGCTGACATATGTATCTTCAGTTGACGAGTCTAAGAAACTCAATGATATTAAGACGCCCGTCATGATCATAGCAGGATCGGGAATGGCCGAAGCCGGGCGCATTCTTCATCATCTAAAGAATAATATCGGGAAGCCTAATAACACCGTTTTAATCGTAGGATGGCAGGCTGAAAACACACTCGGGCGCAAAATTGCCGAAAAATGGCCGGAGGTATCTATATTCGGCGAGAAATATAAATTACGCTGCCGAGTGGAAGTCTTCAATGAGTTCAGTGCTCACGCCGACCGCAATGACCTCATTAACTGGACGAGCGCGGGCAAGGACAGGTGGCAGAAGGTTTTTGTGGTTCATGGCGAGGAATCGGCTGCGCTTTCTCTGGCAGATGCCTTTAAGGGGATCGGATTGAAAGACGTTATTGTTCCGGAGTTCGGACAGGTCTTTGAAATCTAGCTGCTCCGTTTTGTCACTGGAGACAGGGTCATATGATTGAATTCATTGCTGGCAATTTTCAAGATTTAAGCGGCGCATGGGAACGCATCTATAAAGCCTCGGAAAGCCCGCTTTTGTTTTCATCGCCCGGCTGGTCCGAACTGTGGTGGAAGCATTTCGGCCAAGGCAGTGAACTGCGCCTGGGCGCCGTGGTGGAAAACGGCTCTGTGATAGGCATTGCCCCCCTCCGGGCAAAGGAGGAGACGTTATGTTTCATAGGCAGCGACAACGTCTGTGATTTCCTGGATTTCCCCATAGAATCCGGGAAGGAAAATATCTTTTTCGACGCACTGCTTGAGCATCTGACCGCTTCAAATATGAATTCGATGGACCTGACGCCGTTGCTGCCTACTTCCAAAGTAAAACGCTTCCTGACAAACCGCGCACAGGATCTAGGGTTCACCGTATCCTGCACGGCCGAGGATGTTACAGTGGCCCTGGACCTACCGGGGGATTTACCGTCTTATCTGTCACTATTAAGCAGTAAACAACGACATGAACTACTCAGGAAGGAGCGGAGGTTAAATGAGGAGGGGCAAATCGACTATCGTATTGTGGAAGAAGGGACTAAAAGTGAGATCGATACCTTCCTTCGCTTTTTCCGCGAAAGTAGAGAGGATAAAAATAAATTCCTGACCGATGATATGGAGGCATTTTTTAGAGCGATAATCGATATGGCGGCAGCCGACAAGATGCTCCAACTGGGGATAATGGAACTAAATAAAGTCCAGGTGGCTGTTACACTGTGTTTCAGTTATCAAAACGACATGTATCTTTATAACAGCGGCTACAACCCCGATTACAGGCTGCTCAGCATCGGCCTGCTGTCGAAATATTTTTGCGTAATGAAAAGCATTGAGAGCGGCAAACGGCGATTCGATTTTCTTAAAGGAGCGGAAAAATACAAATTTCACCTCGGCGGCAATGAGACTCAGCTTTTTCGATGTATAATTAAAAAATAGTTAAATTGTTATCTGGAAGAATTATTGGAAGATAAATTAAAAATAGCCATACTCAGCTTACATACCTGTCCCTTCGATAGGCCCGGAAGCCGCTACACGGGCGGCATGAATATCTACATACAGAACCTGGCTCAGGAGCTCGGCAGAAGGGGACATTCCATCGATATTTATACGTGTTCCCACGCCGATGACGATTTTTGCACCTTAGTCGATGGGAGCGATAACGTACGCCTAATTCATATCAAATCGCCGGAATACAGCTCAATTTCGGAAAAAACAATTGGCGATCATATTGCCGGGTTGACCGATTCCATCGCCTTATATTGCCTTGAGCGCGGCGAACACTATGATTTGATTCACAGCCACTACTGGCTGTCCGGTGTCGTCGGAAGCAAATTGAAGCAGAAATGGTGTATACCTCACATTACAATGTTTCATACCCTGGGCGCTGTTAAAAATAGCCTCGGGCTGGGAATACTCGAGCCTGAATACAGGATCTTTAACGAACATGTGATATTAGGATCCACCGACCTCGTCATCGCCTCCACACTCAGAGAAAAACACGAGCTGATCAATAGATACAACGCCAACCCGGCAGCGATTGAAATAGTTCCCTGCGGTATCAATCACGCGCTTTTCCGGCCCATTGACAAGCAGACGGCCAGGCAAATGTGCGGGCTGGCTCCCAAGAAAACAGCCCTATTTGTTGGCCGGCTGGACCCCCTTAAAGCACTCGGCAATTTACTTGAAGCAATCTCTTATTTGAAATCACGTGATGATTTTCAATTGCTTGTGGTCGGCGGCAATGATCATGGGGTTGATTTTCAGGCCATTACGGATGCCGCCTGCGACTATGAAGTGAGTCACAGTGTCAATTTTATCGGCTCAGTTCCCCATGAACGCATGTATTTGTATTACAACGCTGCAGATTTTTGCGTAATACCTTCCTACTACGAAAGCTTTGGCCTGGTTGCCTTGGAATCGCTGGCCTGCGGCACGCCCATTATTGCCACTGACGTAGGTGAAGTCCGGGATATAGCCGGCATATGCCAGTCTTGCAGAATAATCACGGGAAATACACCATTGGAACTATCGACGAGTATAAAGGCCATGCTGGACCAGACAGGCGACAAGAAAAATGGATACAAAAACCTGGCGGCGCATTACGGCTGGGACCATGTAGTAGATAAAATACTTCAACTGTACCGGTCCGTTATCGACAGAAACGCAGAGTTTGCACAGGAACTCTGCTCATATAAGCCTTGATTATTCAATCTACGTTCGAGGTAACGATGCGATGAAAGAGCAATACTATGCGATGATTATAGCCCCGCACCCGGACGACTCTGAATTCGCCATAGCCGGCACAGTAGCTAAATGGGTTAAGCAGGGTAAAAAGGTCGTTTATATTATTTGTACCAACGGAAATAAAGGCACCGATGATCCTAAAATGACACTTGCCAAATTGGCTGAAATAAGGAGACAGGAAGAGCTGGACGCTGCTAAAACCCTGGGCGTACAGGAAGTTGTCTTCCTGGAGCATGACGATCAATCGTTGGAAGATACCCCTGAGTTTCGCAAGGAGCTGGTCAAGGTTATCCGAACCTATCGTCCCGAACTGGTAGCCGCTCCCGACCCTTACCGCAAGTATGTCTGGCACCGGGACCACAGGATCACAGGACAGGTGGTCCTCGATGCAGTTTTCCCCTTTGCGCGCGACCGTTTGGCCTATCCCGACCTGCTGAAGGCCGGATTTCAGCCTCATAAAGTTAAAGAGTTGCTTTTCTGGGCCGCAGATAAACAGAATTTCTTTAGCGATGTTTCGGGCACTTTTGACCTTAAAATGGCCGCCCTGGCCTGCCATAAAAGCCAGATAAGTAAATTCTCCAAAGAATGGATCGAAGGATTCAAGCTCTTGCACGCACAAAGGGCCAAGGGCAAGGGATTTGAGCTGGCAGAGGCCTTCTTCAGAGTCGAACTGCCCGGATAAGACTAAACTCTACTCTTTGCAATAAATCGAAAGGGCTGGAATCAATCCAGCCCTTTTTGTCTGCTAACTCCCTGAATTAACCCTTGCCGATCTTGAACATTTTAGTCCCACAGGTAGGACACACACCCTGACTTGCCGGTTTACCATTCTTCATGGTAATTGCCTTAGGATTTTTCATTTCCTTCTTAGCCCGGCATTTCATGCAATATGCTTGCATCTGCAACAACCCTCCTTAAAATAATTAATTTATGAAGCATATGGTATTGCAAGCTCGGCTGTCAATGAAAATCCTGCCCAACTTGATCTCATTTCATATGTGACCAGTACCAAAGTCCCATACGGGTATAAACTAAATACCCATTTATATTTAAGTACTCAGGCTGACCACTTCTCAGCCAGGTCGCCGATAAAGGGCAGCTTGAATTTGACTCCCTGGTAGGCTTTGATCATAAGAACGATCCATAGTACCAAGCCGATCACATTCAGTAGCCAAATCAGGACGGGAAGCCAGAAGAATAAGATACTCAATATTGTCAGAGCGCCGAATGTTATAATGGACTGCATAGCGTGGAATTTTACAAATTTACTTTCTTTTTCGATCAGAAAGAAAATCAAGCCTGTGACCCACCCAAGAACGTAGCTGAGCAAAGCCGCCACATTTTCTTCCATACCCATTGATGATTTCGCCATTTACCAACCTCCTCTTTTTTTATAAATAGGATATCCACTCCATATATACGTGTCAATTCACTATAGAAGGGCCGTCATAACTCGCAAAAAGCACTTGAAAACCACTTAGGGATTAACCCTTAAACCTTTTTTCGCGCCCTAAAAAGAAAAATAACCAACCCTGCCAGTAAAAATATTCCGGCCAATATCACTATCAGGGCCCAATGAGGAATGCCGTCCGATAAGATGGACTTGCCATCCTGCAGAGATTGCGGGGACGGTACGGTATGGAAGGTAAATATAGCACCAGCATCGCTCAAGACCGGCTCTACAGCTCTGACCTGCCAGTAGCAGCCAGTATCATATGCCAGAAGATCCTTTAATGTATAGACGGTTGTCGATGCAAAATCGTCCACAACGATATCATGCAGTTGAGCATCCTTTGCCAGGATAAACTGATATCTGGTGGTCCCCTGATAACCAGACCAATTGAAAGATAAGGGTTTTACCGGATACATAGTACTGCCGTCAGCCGGTGTGAAAGCTCGTATAACATTTGTATTGTCAATGGCGTCATAGCCCGGCTCCACGGTAAAAGTTTTTGTTTCGGACCAGGGGCTATCAATATATCCTCCGGTTGCGGACTGCACACTCCTCACCCTCCAGTAATAAGTATGCCCGGCCTCCAGCGTGCCCGGCGGCATCCAAAAGGCCGGCGACGCGGCGTCAGATGTATCCAAAGCCCCGGAGTCATATACCTTCAAGGTAAACACGGGGTCCCTAGCGATTTGTACCTGATATTGTCTGGAAAAACAGTAGTCTTTCCACGAGAAGTCCACCTGCGCGTTCCTGCCCGTGACCGGGTCACTGCTGATAGTATTCCCGGTTTTGACCACTGCCGCATTGACGTATAAGGTTGTATACCCGTTTCGGATTCCCGCGCCGTTTGAAGCCGTAATTTTATAAATAGTGGAAGATGCCGGAGCAACGTTGATTTGTCCGGACGCAGGTACACCGCCCATATCAGGGTCGATGCTAACAGATAGTGCATTATTTGATTGCCAGGCCAATATAGCCGAATCTCCTGCGCTAACGATGGACGGCGAGACTGTGAAACTAACGATTTCAGGTAAATTGGCACCTTGCGAAGATGCCGCGAAAGCAGGCCAACCGCATGAGCCGGCTATGACCGCCACAACCGGAAACAGTAAAGCTATCAATATTATGTAAATGAATTTCACTTTATCACCTGCCGACCATCCCACCACTACTATACCCCGGTTTTAAAAATAGTTAAATCCGGTTGTTACTGATTTTAACCAGGAAATCATGGTACGTTGTGAGATGCAGTAACACCCTGGCAGCCCGTTTCCCCGATGTATAATCGTAATGATCTCCAACCAGCTTCACCTGCTCTTCAGTGAAAGTGGTGGTAATTACGGGCTTTTTGTAACTGCCGATCCATTGGTCCACCAGCGCCGTTAGAAGCCCGACAATAAATGAATTGATGATCTGCGCCCGGGTACGACCGCTGGACCCTACCTGGGAAGTGCCATTGGCCACTTCGAGGATATCGTCGACTACACTATCCTTGAGCTTGCCCGAACGCCGGGCCTCGACCACCACATCTGCCAGCGTCACGATCTGTGTGAGATCCTTTATACCCATAAATAGCGCCAGCATCTCTATCAACTGCCTGACCGCCGACTGCATTATTTTAAAGTCGGCCGATTTTACATTCTCTATTATTGGGACTATGGCCCTCATAGCCTCAGATCTTTGGGACACCTGCCCGGGGTTCATTTTCTCTTCCTGTCGCGAGCGCTGCTGCATCAGCAGGTTGCTGAACAACGTGAAACCGCCGAACCCCATGAAAATAAGCGAATCCACGCATTCCAATTCCAGTAGTTTCAGCGGCGCAATCATATAAGCAATAAAATTCCTGTCGCCGGCGGGATCTACAGGGTTCTGCCGGCTCCATCTGGGTGGGAAGATCTTATCCAGCTCCTCGATTGTCTCATGGGGCAGCCTTACCACGCGCAGGCCGCCCTCTTCACAGGCCTGGGCGCATAGCACCCCATAGCTTCCACCGGGCGTGATGATAGCCACATAACGCCCTTTAGGCAGAGGCTGTGTCAAAAAGCCTATGGCTATATCAAGCATTTCTTCGGTATCTTCCACCCGTATAGCGCCCATCTTTTTAAACGCGGCGGCGTAGACTTCATCGCTCCCGGCCATAGCTCCTGAATGCGACTTAATTGCTTTGGCCGCCGCCTCGGTTTTTCCGGGCTTCAAGATTATCACCGGCTTGGTTGGAGTGATTTTTTTCACAATGTCCATAAATCTTGCACCGTCATTCAAGCCTTCGATATAGGCCATGATTACCTTTACGCTGGGGTCTTTGCCGAAATGCTCGATATAATCTTCAATTTGAACGTCGGCGGCACAGCCGCAGCTTACGTAGCGGTGGAAACCCAGCCCGCGCTCATAGCCTGCCACGACAACCGCAGCACCCACATTGCCACCCTGGGAGACGAAGGCCAGCGGCCCGTCCCTCACCAGCAACGGCATCATAAACGCAGCCAGAGACGACGATGCGCTCCAGTAGCCCATGCAGTTGGGACCGATAAACCTTATGTTGCCCCTGCGAGCAATGCTTAAGACCTCATCCTGGAGCTTCTTGCCTTCCGGGCCGATTTCAGCGAAGCCCGCCGAAATAATGACGGCCGACTTTACGCCCTTTTGCACGCAGTCTTCCATAGCTGCTGCAACCCGTTCAGAGGGGATGGTAAATACAGCCAGGTCCACCGGCCCCGGAATATCCGTCACTTTTTTGTAGGCCTTGAGCCCCTGTATCTGGTCCTCATGCACATTGACGGGGTAGATGGGCCCTTTATACGTCTGCATCAGGCTGGTAATGGTTGAATAGCCCCATTTATTGGTATTATTGGTGGCCCCGATATGCGCCACGGATTTTGGATCAAAAAGCGGGTCCAGTTCTTTTAGAATATCCATTTTCATTTCCCCGTTCTATATGTGCTATACAACAAAAAAATGCCTTGAGTCTCAAAGCACGATGATATATAATAACATCCCAATAGATACTGCACAAACTATTAGAATGCAACTCACTGTTTCCCATGTGATCATCTTTTCTGCGCAAATATTCTCAGGTTGAAGGAGTTTAATAATGATAAAAACACGTATGACAGAGCTGTTCGGATGCAAACACCCTATTATGCTGGCCGGTATGAACTGGGTTACCACGCCCGAACTGGTGGCGGCTGTATGCAATGCCGGTGGTTTGGGAATTTTAGCCACCGCCAGGTGTACACCGGAGGAGAGCAGGAAGCTTATTCGAGAAATAAGGAACCTCACCGACAAACCTTTCGGAATCAATCAACTCCTCATACTGGGGCAGGTCGCCAAAGACACCATCGACGTGGCTGTCGAAGAGAAGGTACCGGTTATCAACTACACGCTGGGCAAGCCCTGGTTCATCGACCAGGTGCACGCCTATGGCGGAAAAGTCATAGGGACCACAGCCTTCGTCAAGCACGCTCTCAAAGCTGAACAATTGGGCTGTGACGCGATCATAGTTACGGGTGCCGAAGCGGCGGCGCACGGCGAAGAGGCCACCACCATGGTCATGCTGCCCATCGTCGCCAGCAAGGTGAAGATTCCGATTATTTCAGCAGGCGGTTACAGCGACGGCAGGGGACTGGCCGCAGCTCTGGCCCTGGGCGCCAGCGCTATCTCGATGGGAACTCGCTTCGCCCTGACCAAAGAAAGTATCGTGCACGAAGCCTTCAAACAGCTCTGCCTCCGGGCCAGCGAGAACGATACCATAGTCAGCGACAAATTCGACGGCATGCGTGGCCGTGCGCTGAAGACTCCGGTCACCGAAAAGATGGCCAAAGGAGGCTTCCCGGTGGCAGATGCCTTCCAGGGCGCTAATGACATTAAAACCATGCTCAACCTTAACTGGTTCCAGTTCATGGGCATGGGCTTCAAAATGATGGCCTCCGACCAGGACCACCCTATGTGGGTGCTGGCCCGCCAGGCCGCAGGTAACCTGCGCCACGCAAAGGCCCTGTACAGCGGTGATACCAAGGAAGGTATTTTCTTCGCAGGACAGGTCATTGGCTCCTGCAAGGATATGCCCAGCGCCGCTGAATTGATCGACAGGGTCATGGCCGAAGCCGAAGCAACCATCAAAAAGAACAATTCGATGTTGGCCTGATCACTACTTACGATTCAGGGAATAAAAAAGGGGGGAGCGCTTTAAAGCGCTCCCCCCTTTACTTAAAATTTATATAAGGGCTAGGCCGTGTGAAAACGTTTTTGCGCCTGGCCCAACAGCTCTTCCGCCTGCTTGACCATCCCCTCCACCAACTCCTTGCAGCTTACTACATTATGTATCAGGCCGATTGACTGACCCACCGGAAGTAACCCGGCCTGTATATCGCCCTCATCCCAGATTGCCGTCTGCCTCAGGCCCATGAGCAGCGGAGCAATTTCCTCAAGCTTGGCATGCCTGGACTCCATTTCCAGGATATCCTTGATCACCACATTTTTCAGGGCCCGGCCCTGCAATTCGATTGTTTTGCCATACAGGACCGTATCGAATTCCTGACGGGCCACCAGTTCGTCCTTAACTTTAGCATTCATGCGGCATTCTTTGGTGGCCATAAACCTTGATGCCATCATAACCCCTTGGGCGCCCAGCATGAGAGCCGCTGCCAACCCCCTCCCATCGGCTATGCCTCCTGTAGTAATGACAGGTATTTTCACAGACTCAGACATGCGTGGCGTAAGCACCATAGTGGTTACATCGTCGTTGAGAGGATGTCCCCCTTCCTCCACACCAGCTGCGATCACTGCATCATAGCCGGCATGCTCAGCGTGTATGGCATGTCTCACTGAACCCACTTTATGTATAAGCTTAGTCCCCGCATCGTGAATACGTTTTATAGCGTCCGGGCCGAAGAACTTATCTACCGGAGCTCCCGAGATCTCGAATGCAGCTACCTTCTCGGCCAGGCAGGCGTCCAGCCAGCCGTTATACATCTCTTTGGTTATGCGGAAGGATGGCAACAAAGACAGGTTTACAGAAAAGGGCTTGTCGGTCATTTCCCGTGTTTTCCTGATCGCCTGGCGCAATTCTTCGCCCGAGTTGTAGTTGGCTGCCGTGATGTTGCCCAATGCTCCTGCATTACAGACCGCAGCACACAAGTCCGGCTTGCATAACCACATCATACCACCGCACATAATGGGATATTTGATGCCAAACAATTCTGTCATTCGGGTTTTCATGGACAACCTCCTCGGCAAACAATTTATAACATTTTGTGATATTATAACATGGTCATCTCATAAAACCAATGGAAATGTTATAAAAAGAGTCAATTTCTCTGAACATCTGACTGCAGGGTTTTTCATTGACAATGAACTATGTTTTTGAGAACATTTATGATTCGACAAACCTTAAGAATAATGGAGGTCCCGCATCATGAAAACTAGAATCACCGAACTCCTTGGAATTAAACATCCCGTCGTTCTTTCCGGAATGGCTTTTGTCAGCCTGCCTGAACTGGTGGCGGCAGTAAGCAACGCCGGAGGGCTGGGAATTTTCAACAGCGTGGCCAATACACCGGACCAGTTAAAAGGGATTATACAGCATATAAAATCGCTGACCGATAAACCATTTGCTATCAATGCTACGCTCATATTCCCCAATGGTAAGGAAAATGCCGAAGTTGCCCTAGCCGAGAAGGCTCCCATTATCAACTTCGCCCTGGGCAAAGGAGATTGGATTATCAAAGGAGCGCACGCCTACGGAGGAAAAGTTATATCGACCGTAGCTACGGAACGCCACGCCATCAGAGCTTCGGAACAGGGAGCTGACGCCCTGATCGTCACAGGTCATGAGGCCGCAGCGCACGGCAGCGACGTTGGCGGTTTGGTACTGCTTCCACAGATAGCCAGCAAAGTTCAGACTCCCATAATCGCAGCAGGCGGTTATTGCGACGGGCGCGGACTGGCGGCGGCTCTGGCACTGGGCGCCGACGCCATTGCCATGGGCACTCGCTTCGTGTTGACTCAGGAGTGTACGGTACATCCCCATATCAAACAGGTCGCTTTGAAAACCACGATGGAAGAGACCATTTATTCGGCGGCGATCGACGGTCTGCCCGGCCGATACTATAGCAATAAACGTGCTTTGGAACTGGCTAAAGGCAAGACATCCTATATTGAGGCCATGAGGGCAGGATGGGCATTGCGCAAGCAGGTAGACATCCCCATTTGGAAGCTGCTTTTCGGGAGCCTGCAGAAGAGGGGCATCACCGAACTGGCCCGGCAGGCTATCGGCATAGACGCGCTGGGCAAAGTATTGAATGACGGCGATCTCGATAACGGCGTGGTACCTTTCGGACAGGTGGTCGGCCGTATTGAGAATCTGGCTACCTGCAGGGAAGTAATTGAAGGTATAGTTGCCGAAGCAGAGGCGGAAATCCGGTCACTGCAGACCAAGTTATAGTACGGCTTAGGTCCTGACAACTGCAGCTGGCCCCCGTTCGAACGCATTTCTCGAATGTGTTAATATTGTATTGAACTGTAATACCGTAAAACTGCACGCATTTTATTAGCAAGGAGCTCACAATGGTGACGGGTTTGGATGGCAAGAGCATTGAGAAGTATTCTGTTACAGTTGCACTCAAAGACGGTTCAAGTTTAATCCTGCGCCCTATACAGTTGTCCGACGAGGAGAAACTGCTGGGCCTCTTTAATCGATTAAGCAAGCAGACCATGTACCTCCGCTTCCATCATGTTCTTAATAGCATTACACGTGAGGAGGCGCGCCGGTTCTGCACGGTAGACTATTTCAATACCTTTGCCCTGGTCGGCACCCTGGGCGAAGACGAAGATGAGAAGATCATCGCAGTAGGACACTTTGCACGGGAGCCCGGTGCTGAACGAGCTCAAATCGCCTTCGAAGTGGAAGATAAGTACCAGGGTCTGGGGATCGGTACGCATTTACTGGACCAGCTTGCCAACGTGGCCAGGGACAAGGGCATTACACACTTTGAGGCAGAGGTGCTGGCTGAGAATAGAGACATGATGAATATTCTCATCAATAGCGGCTTCAAAATGCACCGCATGTACCAGGGAGCGACCTATGTAGGTATTCTTGATCTGGCGCCAACTGAATTGGTGGAGCAGAAATCTTTCGAGCGGGAGAGGGTATCTTCCATAGCATCGCTGCGCGCCTTTCTTAATCCCAAGTCGGTAGCTGTCATCGGGGCTTCCCGGCGGAGGAATACCATCGGCAATTTCGTTTTCCGAAATCTTATCCAGCAGGATTTTAAAGGTGTGGTATATCCCGTCAACCCCTTCGCTGATGTGATCGCAGCAGTCAAAGCTTATCCTTCTATTCTCGCCACCCCTGGAGACGTCGATCTTGCCATAATCTCGGTACCGCAGGAAAAGGTACAGCAGGTAGCGGAGGAATGTGCACGCAAAGGCGTTAAGGGCATGATTGTTATGACTTCCGGATTTTCTGATGCGGGACCCGAAGGTTTCGAAAGTGAGAGCAAGCTTTTAAAGACCGTGCGCAGCTACGGAATTCGTATGCTGGGACCTAACTGCATGGGCATCATAAATACCAACCCCGAGATAAATCTCAACGCCACTTTCTCCAGTGTTTTTCCTCCCCATGGCACCATTGCCTTTGCTACGGAAAGCGGTGTTTTGGGGTCAGCTATTCTTATGTATACTACGAACTTAAACATCGGCCTCTCCACATTTGTTAGTATAGGCAACAGGTCCGACATATCGAGCAACGAACTACTGCAGTATTGGGAAGGGGACCCAGACACTAACGTCGTGCTTCTGTATCTGGAATCATTCGGCAACCCCAGGAAGTTCACCAGGGTCGCCCGCAGCATTACTTCCAAAAAGCCCGTGGTAGCAGTTACGGGCAGCCGTATTGCACATCAGATCAGGGCAATTACTTCTCAGACCGGAGCTATGGCATCCGACCAGGCTGCCACAGATGCCCTTTTCAAACAGGCAGGCATTCTTCGAGTAAATACGCTTGAGGAATTATTCGACACGGGCAGCCTGCTTGCCAGTCAACCCGTACCGGCCGGCAACCGGGTAGCAATCATTTCTAATGCCTTCGGACCCGCCCTGCTAACAGCCGATGCTTGCAAGATAAAGGGCCTGGATGTGACCAGTCTTTCTGAAAATACTCTGACACAGTTGACCACCATCCTTTCTCCCAGGGCTACTATTTCCAACCCCATTGATACATCGCCTGACTATACTATCGACCAGTACCGCCAGTCGTTGAGGCTGCTTCTGGATGATGAAAATGTAGATATAGTAATCGCTATTTTTATACCGCCCATACTTGAGCTTTCCGACGAATTTGCCTCGGTTATCCGCGAAATCGCCCCTCTTTACCGTACGTTCGGCAAGCCTCTGATAACTTCCTTCCTGGGTTTGAAGGGAGACAGGGTTGAGTTAGGCTCCAGGGAAAAAGGATACGTACCCTCGTTTGCCTTCCCCGAGGCAACGGCCGGCGCACTTTCCCGGGCGCTCGAATTCAGTCAGCGGCTTAAAAAACCGGTGGGCAAGATTCCCGATTTACCGGATATCGATAAAGAGCGGGCGGACAACTTAATTAAGTCTGCAATCGAAAAATCGGAGGACACCCAGGTGTGGCTCAATGCCGAGGAAATAACCGGCCTTCTGGAATGCTACGGAATAAGCGTGGTCCCCCTGAAGCTGGCCAGAACACCATCGGAAGCCGTTCAGGCTGCCGAAGAAATAGGCTGTCCGGTAGCGGTCAGGGTGCTTTCCTCTGCTGTCTCGCCAAAGATAGAACTGGAAGGCGTCATCCTCGATTGCCGGGCTCAAAATGAGGTAGAGAACGCTTTCAACCGTATCAGCGATAATATGCAGAACATAGGCAAGAAGGACCAGATGGACGGTGTGATCATACAGAAAATGGTGCAGGGCGGCATAGAGGTTATCGTAGGCGTTACTCAACACCCTGCTTTCGGCCCCCTTATCATGTTCGGCCTGGGTGGCATTTATACTGAACTGCTTAAGGACGTAACCTTTTACCTCAACCCGCTCACCGATATCGACGCGCACGAGATGGTCAGAGCAGTGAAAGCCTACCAGATGCTGGAAGGCTGGAAAGGTTCGACACGTGCCGATATTGAAGCCATCGAGGAACTGCTTCTGCGTGTTTCAACTATGATCGTAAACCATCCCCAGATAGTGGAGATGGACCTCAACCCCGTCAAGGTACTGCCGGAAGGTAACGGGTATCAGGTTATCGACAGCCGTATCCTGGTGAGCACCTATATTGAATAATATCAATACGTAGATACGTTCAGTTCTTCCATCTTACCGGTAACCATAAAGACAACCCGCTCACAAATATTGGTTACCCTGTCCCCGGTCCGCTCCAAGTTGTGGGCCACCCACATCAGCCTGGTGGCACGGGTTATGCTGCGAGGATCTTCCATCATAAATGTCAGTAATTCGCGAAATACCTGGTCGTATAAATTGTCTATTTCGTCATCTTCGCCAACAATTTTCCGGGCGCTTTCGGCATCATGATTAATAAAGGCATCCAAACTCCGGTGAAGCATGTTTATTGTCTTTTCATTCATGCGCGGCAGATCAATTAACGGCTTCAAGGGAGGCTCATTACCTACCATTATGGCTATCTTGGCATTGCCAGCCGCATGGTCGGCCATTCGTTCGAGATCGGTAACAATTGAAAGCGTGGCCAGCAATATCCTTAAATCGCTGGCCATGGGGGCCTGGGTTGCGATTAAATCCAGTGCTTTTTCTTCTATTTCGAAACGTTTTTTATCTACATTTACATCATCGGCCACAACTTCTCGGGCCAACTCCAGGTCGCGGTTTCTTAAGGCCTGCATAGACCGGTCAAGGGCTTTTTCCACCATACTGCCCATAACCAAGACTTCATCCTGTATTTCACGTAGATTTCTCTGGTATGTTTCCCTTGCCATATCAACCTCCTTATCCGAAGCGCCCCGTTATATAGTCCTCCGTCCTCTTATCATGCGGTACGCTGAAAAGCTCCTTGGTAGGCGCAAATTCTATCAACTCTCCCAGCAAAAGGAAACCCGTGCAGTCCGAAACACGGGCTGCTTGTTGCATGTTATGCGTCACAATGACAACCGTATAGTCTTTCTTAATCTCCAACATGAGTTCCTCGATTTTTAAGGTCGAGATGGGATCAAGGGCAGAGCAGGGTTCATCAAGCAATAGTATTTCCGGTTCAATGGCGATAGCGCGTGCAATGCAAAGACGCTGCTGTTGACCGCCAGACAGGGAAGCGCCGGAACGATTAAGCTTGTCTTTCACTTCCTCCCACAGGGCCGCCTTCTTCAGGCTGTGTTCAACCAGGTCTTGCATCTCGCCTTTTCTATACCATAGCCGCGTCAGGTTCATGCCAGAAGCCACATTATCGAAAATCGACATGGTCGGGAAGGCTGTGGGTTTCTGGAAGACCATGCCTATGCGGCGCCTCACGGAAACCGGGTCAACATCCCCTCCATATATATCTTTGCCGTCCAGTAAAACCTGTCCCGAGACCCTCCCCCCGTCGGATACTTCGTGCATCCTGTTCATGCAGCGGATCAACGTGGACTTACCACATCCGGACGGACCAATAAGGGCGGTAATAGCCTGCGCCTTGATCTTCATATTTATATCATTAACGGCTTTCATCTTGCCATACCAGGCGTTGAGCTTCACCACCTCCAGCATGTATTTGGTCTTGTCTACAACCTGTGTGGGCATTTCCGGTACGACCTGGCCGGCAGTATTATTCGTCACTTCATAGAGCATAAGATTTCACGTTTCCTCTAATTCATTCCTTGCAATTACATAGATTTACGTCTGCTGACCGAGCGGACTACTATATTTATGCCCAGTACCATAATCATAAGCAAAAACGCAGCCGCCCAGGCCTGCTGCTGCCAATCGGGATATGGCGACAATGCATAACGGTATATTTGCAAAGGCAGTGCCCCTATCGGCTGGTTCAGTCCCTGCACACCAAAGGCGCTACCCAACGCTGTAAAGATTAACGGAGCGGTTTCACCGGCTATACGCGCAACCGCCAGCATGACACCTGTAATGATACCGGTAAGGGCACCCGGCACAACCACCCCCAGTACCGCTCTCCAGCGGTTTATGCCTAGCGCCAGCGCGGCTTCCCGCAACGAATTAGGCACCAGCCGCATCGCCTCTTCGGCCGTACGGGCAACTACAGGGATCATTATTATTGCCAAGGCCACTCCCGCAGATAGTGCCGAGTAGCTGTGCATAGGACGTACCAGCAAGGCATAGGCAAACACGCCCACCACTATGGAAGGAACCCCGGCCAAGATATCAGCTATGAACCGGACTACGTACGCCACAGCCGGTGAGCCGAATTCGGCCAAATATATACCGGCCATCAGGCCAATCGGCAAGGCAATGATAGAAGCCAAACCAACTAGGATGAAGGTGCCGTAGATTTCATCCCGCATGCCTCCGCCGATCTCGCCCACCGGTTTGGAGGCATGGGTCAGGAAATCTATATTAAGGTAGCTGATGCCGTTGGCTATGGTATAACCGACGATCAGGGCGAGTATTAATATGCAGATGCCTGCTGCGCACCCGCACAATATCAACATTATGTTGTTGGTCCATTTACGCCGTATTTGGCCGCCTTCAGACATGGACCTATTCTCCCGTAGCCTTAACCGATATCATGCGCCATACCATCAGCCTGGCTATAATGTTTACCAGCAGTGTAATGCCAAAAAGCACCAAGGCCAGCTCCACCAGGCTGCCGATATAAAGATCACCCGAAGCCTCGCTGAACTCGCTGGCAATTTTGCTGGCTATGGTAACGCCCGGGGAAAACAGCGAGGCAGTCAATGAATACGAATTGCCGATGACCATGGTAACCGCCATCGTCTCACCCAGAGCGCGGCCCAAGCCCAGAATTATTGCACCTACCAATCCGGAGCGGCAATAGGGCAAGACCGTCCCGTAGATAGCCTCCCAGCGTGTGGCCCCCAGTGCATACATGGCCTCCCTCTGAGTAACTGGGACAGCGCGCATTACGTCGCGGCTGACGGCCGTGATAATGGGTATGACCATTACCGTCAGTATGATACCGGCCGCCAGAAAGCCCAGGCCAAAGGGCGGCCCTTGAAACAGTGGAAGAAAGCCCATGTGGCTTCCCAGCCAGCCTTCGATGGGGCTCCTGATGAAGGGCACTAAAACGAAAAGCCCCCATAAACCGATAATCACGCTGGGGATTGCAGCCAGCATTTCAATGAGAAAAGAGGCAGGCTCTCTTATCCAGGCCGGCGCCAGTTCCGATAAAAACACCGCTGAACCGAAACTGATGGGAATTGCAATGATAAGTGCGATAATCGAACTTAGCAGCGTCCCGTAAATGGCCGGAAGCGCACCGAACAGCTCCTGCACAGGATCCCAATCCATGCTGGTAAGGAAGGACGCCCCGAACCTCTGGATGGCCGGCATGGCATCTATATTGAGGACGATCAGCAGCGCAATAAGGATTACAACTATGAGCAGGGCAAAAACAAGGGTCAGGTACAGAAAAATATTATCACCCAACCGTCCGCTGCGGCTGCTCCAGTTTTTCGCCGCTACCGATGATGTAGTCACCGAGTCACTGTATTTCATTTAGTACCCAGTTTTTTTATTATAGCTCAGATAAACGGGAGATGCGGGAGAAGTAAATTCCCCTGCATCCCCCGGTTGATTTAGTCTCCTGACCTTACCGAGATATCAGGGGTTGACCCTGATATTGGATCGAAAGTATCTCATTTTCAGCCTTGGTAACGGCATCGGGCGCCAGACTGGCATAGGTAAGCGCCTGGTTGTACTGCTGGCCGTCGTGAATTGCCCACCAGAGCATGTTGACCAGCGCCTGACCCTTGGCTTTATCCGTTTGGTTCTGATAGGCCAGTATCCAGGTAAAACCTACGATGGGGTAAGCGTCCGGATTGTTTGAATTGGTCAGCATCACTTTCATATCGTCAGGCAAGGTGACGCCTACAGCAGCGGCTGTTGTTGCCGCCAGAGAAGGCTCAATGTAATTGCCTGCCGCATTCTTCATCTTAGCCCATGGTATTTTATTTTGGATCGCATAGGCAAGCTCCACATAACCGATGGCGCCCGGCACCTGTTGCACCTGTCCGGCAACACCCGCACTGCCCTGCCCACCTATATCACCTGGCCATTTCACGGCTGTTGCATTGCCTATCTGGCTGCTCCAGGCCGGGCTAACCTTGGAAAGATAGTTTGTGAAGATATAAGTGGTGCCTGAACCGTCGGAGCGGTGTACCACCGCAATGGCCGTTGCCGGCAATTGGAGATCCGGGTTGAGGGCCGCAATGGCCGGGTCGTTCCATTTTGTAATTTTCTTCAGGTAGATATTGGCCAGGACATCTCCGGTCAGCTTCAATTGGCCAGAGCCGATCCCTGCCAGGTTATAGCATATGGCAACTGCACCGCTGGTCATGGGTATATGAAGTATATGCCCGTGTTTGGCTTCCGCTGTTGCTGTCTGGTTGTCGGTCATAATCCCATCGCTGGCGCCGAAATCGACGGTCCCCTCTGTGATCTGGCTAATTCCGCCTCCTGAGCCGATAGGCTGGTAATTGATTTTAACCCCTGTCAATTTATTGTACTCATCAAACCATTTGCTGTATAACGGCGCAGGGAAAGTTGCGCCGGCCCCTGTAAGGTTGACTGACTGGGCGGGGGCCGAAGGCTGAGGTGAGGACGGCCCTGTAGAAGGGGCAGCCGGACCGCAGCTTATCAGGACGGCCGCAGCCAGCACAAGCGCTACAAGGACAACGAACCTTTTTTTGATGCTATGCAAATTTGTTATCTCCTTAACGTATTATTTTCTTTCTGTCATCCAATGATAAGTTTAAGACATGGAGATAAAGGACAGGTTAAACTAATGTTAAATTTCGGTTAAAATTCCCACGACCCTTACGGGGAAGCCAATGGTAGGGTAAAGAAAAAAGTGGAGCCTTTCCCTTCGATGCTTTCCACCCATATCTTCCCCCCATGCGCTGAGATGATGTGCTTGGAGATAGCCAGGCCCAACCCCGATCCCTCACCAGTCCTGGATTTATCGACTTTGTAGAAACGCTCGAAAACGCGCGGCAACTCTTCCTGCGGAATCCCTATACCGGTATCCGAAACTGAAACCAGGATAAAATCCATTTCCTTTCTGGCGGCTATAGTAATCCTGCCTCCTTTGCCGGTAAATTTAACGGCATTATGTATCAAGTTGACCAGGACGCTTTCGATCTGGTCACTATCGATAACGGGGGACGGCAGCGCCGGCTGGATGTCTATACCAACCGAAATGCCCGCCTTTTCCGCAAGGGCGCTTAACCGTTCGACGGAACGGCTGATCAACAGCTGCATATCCGAGGCTCCCTTGTCCGGGGCCGATCTCTTATCCTCTATCCTTGCCAGTACGCTTAGCTCCTCGGTCATTTGCTGCAATTTCTCAGTCTCGAAATCAATCTTCTTTAAGAAATCCTGTGCAACCTCCGGATCTTTCATCGCTCCATCTGATAGCGTCTCAGCCAGCAGCTTGATGGACGTAATGGGCGTCCTGAACTCATGTGAAATGTTAGAGATGAGGTCCCGGCGTATATCTTCCAGGTGCTCCCTTTCGGTTATATCGGTCACGATCACGACGTATTTATATCCGTTCTGAACGGGTAAAACCGTAACATCAAACGATTGCTTTGTACGTTGGTTTCTGATTAACGAATTCTGCTGCCGGACTGTGCTGACACTTTTTTTAAGCAGTGCGTCGAATTCATAATCCCTCACAATTTCAATAAACGTGGCCCCACCCACTCTCCCAAACCGGGTCCCGAAAAGCCGTTCCGCAGCGCTGTTCATAAATTCCACACTATGATTGATATCTGTAATCAGTATGCCGTCCTGTACCCCTGAAAGCGCAGCTCTTAGTACCCCCTCGAAGGTTTCATCAACCTGCTTTTCCACGCTTGAAACTGGTGCCGGCTTGCCGGGAATAGTCTTGCCACCACCCTTTTTTCCGGCAATTCTTAACCTGTACCAGGATAAAAATATGCTGAGCGCCAGCAAGATAAACAGGACGACGACGGCAATTATAAGCAAGGCCTCTTCGGTCTTCATTGTTTTACCTTTGCAGGTGTGCCTTATTAAACAGCAAATTTATAGCCATAGCCGCGTACAGTTTGCACATATTGTGGATTTTCTGCATTCTTCTCCAACTTCCGCCTCAGCCAGCGGATATGCACGTCCACGGTCCTGGCATTACCGATATAATCGTAGCCCCAGACTTTCCTCAAAATCTGTTCGCGGCTCAGCACTTTACCTTTATTGGAGGCCAGAAAAACTAGTAATTCGAACTCTTTAGGATTCAGTTCCACCGAATCTCCTTTATTGAAGACTTCATGCCTCTCAAGGTCTATCTTTAAGGCTCCGGATTCCAGGTAGCGGGATTTAGCATCGACCGCGGCAGCCGACATTTTTTCCTGCGAGCGGCGCAGCAACGCCTTGATACGCGCCTGCAGTTCCCTCATACTGAACGGTTTGGTCACATAGTCATCAGCCCCCATCTCCAGTCCCACAACTTTGTCGATCTCCTCAGCTTTGGCCGTCAACATTATAATGGGCACCTGCCTCTCGCTCCGGATGATACGGCAGACCTCAAGTCCGCTCATGACCGGCAACATTATGTCCAAAAGTATGAGGCTGATACTTTTATTACGAAATACTTGCAACCCCTCCTCGCCATTCGCCGCAGTCAAGACCTTATAACCTTCTTTTTGAAGGTTATATTGTAGGAGGTCCCTTAAAGTGCGGTCGTCTTCAACTATGAGAATAGAGCCGTCCGTCATAATGGTTCCATCCAACTATAAATCATATCATTTTTCCAAAGCTTCAATTAACAAAGGAGCCCGCAACCTTGATGGTTGCGGGCTCCTTTTATATTCCCTTTCGTTATATAAATCAGGCCAGGAAATCTATTAGCTTCCGGCTGCGGCTGGGGTGTCTTAGCTTGGCCAGTGCCTCTTTTTCGATCTGCCTGATGCGCTCACGTGTCAGACCGAACTCATGCCCGACCTCTTTCAAAGTCAATCCCTGTTCGTTGTCCAGGCCGTAACGCATCTCAATGATTTTCCGCTCTCTGTCCGAGAGCGAAGCGAGCACATCACGGAACTGCTGCCGGAGCATGCTCTGGGCGGCTTCCTCATCGGGCGCCGGGCTGACATCGTCCTCAATGAAATCGCTTAGCTGACTTTCATCTTCTCCTATGGGAATGTCCAGCGATACCGGCTCAGCATAAAGTATGCTTACCAGCCAGTCTATCTTATCGCTGTCTACACCCATTTCTGTGGCCAGTTCCTCACTGGTAGGTTTGCGGCCCAGCTTTTGCAGAAGCTTCTGCCGGGCATTATTCATCTTGGTGATCGTTTCTACCGTGTGGACAGGCAACCGGATAGTCCTTGACTGATCTGAGATAACGCGGTTGATAGCCTGCCTGATCCACCAGGTCGCATATGTGCTGAACTTGAAGCCGCGCCTGTAATCGAACTTCTCCACGGCACGCATCAGTCCGATATTGCCCTCCTGTATCAGATCCGATAGGGGCATGCCTCTCGCCCTGTATTTCTTAGCCATGCTCAATACCAGTCTGAGATTGGCCTTAATCATATGCTCAGCAGCTTCCCGCCCGGATTTTCTAATCTTCTCAAAGTGGCCGGCAAGCTTTTCCCTATTTATTTCCAGATACCTGGTGAATTCCGCTTTGGCAGCGAGGTGTTTCAGGTCAGCCATCTTCCTGACCGTCAAGAAACCATCGACAACCCTCCACGGTACCAGGCGTGTCAATATGGACATCTCGGCTATTGCAGCAATGGCTTCCTCTTCACTCATGTGAGCACTTCGCGCTACGAACTTTGTCAGCTCATCCTGCGTAATGCCGTCTATATGTGATCTGAATTTCTCATTCTCCAGGTTTTCAGTCAGTGAGCTTGAAGTCACCTCATAGTGTTTGAACAGCTTTTCCAGAATGGCCGCATATAATCCAAGTCTGGCCAGCAGAGACTTAACGTCATCCACTTCAGTTGAATGTCCATTCCGCTTAGTACCGGTCTTTTTAGCTATATTGGCAAGGTAATTAGCCAGCTCCATACGTCCCGCAAGCTCTCTTTCCTGCTTACCCGTGAGCAGTGGAGTTTTACTGCATTCGGCTATATAAAGGCTCACCGAGTCCTCAGCCATGTCCCTGGCCCTCTTGTCATTGCCATACGCAGCCTCGTCCATTTCGGACTTAGCATACGATCTCTCGAGACTTCTTAAACTACCTTCGAACTCGCCGAGATCACCCTCGACTGCAATTTTATCTATATCTTTTACTTCTTCTTTAATCTTTGCCATATTTATTCCCTCCCCCACCTGTATGCGGGGCAGATAATTCAAATTGTTTCAGTAAATTACAATTATAAATACATATTGTTAAGGTATTATTATGCTATTCCAATATGAATAATCAGTAAGCGACTTAAGTCTCAAATAATAAAACGGATAGAATTTGGAAAAGGTTGCATATCGATAGGTAATTAAGGCAGGAAAGTGTGGGGCACAGGCAACCGGGACGGTCAGTCTTCTATAGTTACTATTTCATAGGGACACTGCAGTGCCCCTGTCTCACAAACGAGCTCACAATCACAACACCATCCGCAATCATCCACCTGGATTAGCGTAACGGTCTCACCGCTCATCACCAGCGCACCGCACCTGCAAACAGCAACACAAAGGCCGCAGCCGTCGCATCTGGTCGGATCAAGTACGGGCAACGTGGACAACGACAATTCCCTCCGTATACATTAAAGTAATGTTATACCTCTGCTTGTTATCATTCTGTAACTAAAATCACCTCAAGTGAGCCCTGCCAGCTGGTTTAACAATTCCTTGTTAACTATAACTATTTTATGCCGCTCCAACCTAACGGCTCCCGTGTCTTCCAGGCTTTTGAGCGACCTGCCAACCACTTCCCTGGCCGTGCCGGCCATGGCCGCCATCTCGTATTGAGTAAGCTTTTGGAATCCCTCGGCCCCGTGCAGTGAGTTTTCCATCAATATCTTGGCCACCCTACCCATGACATTTTTAAAAGATAAATCTTCGATTAAATCCAGCAATAGCCTGGACTGGGCCGCCAGCGCTTCCAGCGCATTCTTCACAACCCTCCAGTTTTTTTCCATGAAGGGCATCAGGTCGTTTTTATGGACCAAATATATAAGAGTGGACATACCCAGTGCCTGCACGCTGTACGGGCTGGTACCGCCGCCGAACACGGCCGCGTCGTTAAAGGATTCCCCCGGCCTTCCGATCTTGATGATTTGTTCTTTGCCTTCGGCGGATGTTTTGAAGATTTTAACGACACCCGCTCCCACAAAATACAGGTTTGGTTCACTATCTCCTTCGGATATAATGGTCTGCCCCTTTTGGAAAGACCTTTGACCGAAAAGCTGTGCCAGGCCCGCAAGACGGTCTTCACCGACTTCCTTAAAATAGCGCAGGCTGCTCAGGTTTTCTATCGTAATCGACATAGCAGGTAACCCGAAAAATTATACCAGCCAACCGATAATTATTAAATAACCCAGTACTGTAACCAGTGATTCAGGACCTCTACCTGCTGGTATCTATTTACTCGGGTTGACTATACCAAATGTAAGTATTTATAATTTTAAGACTTGGGAACAGGCGGCCCTCATTAAAATGGGTGCAGTCGGGCTAAAAGCAGCGGGATTTCGGCTCCGTGGGACTTAAGGTTCCACGGGGTTTTTTAATTAATAATGGATAGTCAAAAACAAAAAACCGCAGTCGCAGCTCTGTCAGTTGCCTCCAACGGCACGCTGGTCATCCTCAAACTCATCAGCGGCGTTTTATCGGGGTCCGTAGCGATCCTTTCGGAAGCCGCACACTCCTCGGTAGACCTGATTGCCTCATTCATAGCCCTTTTTGCTGTACGGGCTTCAGCCAAACGCCCGGATGAAGAGCATCCCTTCGGACACGGCAAGATCGAGGATATCTCGGCCCTGGCCGAGGCGCTCCTCATACTGGCGGCAGCAGTTTGGATTATATATCAGTCCATACAAAAGCTCCTCCATCCACAGTCACTTCAAGTCCTCAGTTGGGGTATAGTGGTCATGCTTTTCTCGGCAGTGGCCAACATTGTGATATCGCACTTGCTTTTCAAAGTCGGGAAAAAGACCGAATCTCCAGCACTGATCGCTGACGGCTGGCATCTCAGGACCGATGTTTATACTTCTGCCGGCGTGTTTCTGGGGCTTGGCCTGATATGGGCCGGGACCAGCCTGTGGCCACACATAAACTTTTTCTGGATCGACCCCCTGGCGGCCATGCTCGTGGCCCTTCTGATCATGCGTACTGCCTTCAAGCTCTCCGAAGACGCAGTCAAAAACCTGATCGATACCAGTCCACCCCCCGAGGAACAGGAGTGGCTCTCCGATTATCTTGAAAGCTGGTATCCTACTGTTCGTTCGATACACCGGGTCAGGAACAGGAAATCTGGCGCCAGCCGCTTTATTGATTTGCACGTGGTGGTCGATCCCACCATGTCGGTGATCGACTCCCACGAGATAACCGAGAAAATGGAGACGGATATCAAAAACAAATTTAACAGTGCTGACGTCACTGTGCATATCGAACCCTGCGATGGTGCCTGCAGAAAAATATGCGTCAGCGGTTGCATGATGAGCGATGACGCCAGAAAATCGATGCAGTCCAAAAACAGTAGAACTGCTAAAATAGCCTGATGTGATAGGTGGTGATATAAAATGAAGATAGTGCATTTTCACGAAGGGAAATCGACTTCCTGGGGAGTTCTGGAGGGCAACGTCATAGCAGTATATGGGGGCAACCCGTATGCGGAAGGAGAGGAAGCCCGTGCCGCCTTCAAGCCGCTGGGACACGTTGTTCCACTGAAGGGCGCCAGGTTTTTGTCGCCATGCCCGGCCAGCAAACTGGTCTGCCTGGGACTGAACTATAAACCGCATGCTACCGAGCTCAACCAGCAGCTTCCTGACCAGCCCCTTCTATTCCTCAAGCCGCCCTCTTCTATCATAGGCCATGAGGACAGCATAATCCTCCCACCCGGCTCCGAAAGGATCGACTATGAGGGCGAGCTGGGCGTGGTGATCGGTAAAAAGGCCAGAAACATATCTGAAGAAGACTTCTCCGCCTATGTGCTGGGCTATACATGCTTCAATGACGTGACGGACCGTATCGCCCAGGCCAAAGACGGGCAATGGACCAGGGCCAAGAGCTATGACACCTTTGCACCTATCGGCCCCTGCGTGGAGACCGACGTGAATCCATCCGACTTAAAGATCGAAACCCGCGTCAACGGGGAGGTCAAGCAGTCAGGCCGCACGAGCGAACTAATCTTTTGGGTGGGGCATCTGGTCAGCTACATATCTCATGTCATGACCCTCATGCCCGGCGATGTCATCGCAACGGGCACGCCGGTAGGCGTGGGCCCTATTAAAGACGGGGATATAGTCGAGATTTGCATCGAGGGGATCGGGACCCTTAAGAATTACGTTGTATCCGCACATTGATCGGAGGTAACAATTCATGGGAATCACGAGATTTTATTTACCGACCAGGTTTATTATCGGGGCGGGAAGCCTGTCACAACTGGGCAAGGAAGCGTGCAGGCTGGGTAAAACGGCCCTATTGGTTACCGGCTCTAAAAGCATGCGCAAAACGGGTGTGCTCGACAGGGTAATAAACGACCTCAACGGCAACGATGTAAAACCTGTGGTCTTCGATGAGGTGGAGCCCAACCCCCGTGCCAGCACTATAGACCGGGGCGCAGACAAAGCGCGGCAGAATAATGCCCAGCTAGTCATCGGTCTGGGTGGCGGCAGCGTTATGGACGCCTCCAAATGCATCGCCCTGGCAGCGGGAGGAACGGAACCCATCTTCTCAATTTATGAAGGCCGCGCCAAAGCAGGCAAAGCGCTACCCATCCTTCTTATCCCCACTGTTGCTGCCAGCGGGTCCGAGGCCAACGCCGGCGCCGTCGTTACCAACTGGGATACCCATGAAAAGGTCGTTATCGGCAACAGCCAGATGAATCCCACACTTTCCATCATAGATCCCGAGCTTACGCTCACCCTGCCGGCCCGTCCGACTGCGCAGGGAGGCCTCGATATCTTCTGTCACCTGGTCGAGCCATATATAACCTGTGATGAATTTACGCTTATTAACGATTCATTGCGCGAAGCCTGTATGCGCACGGTGGTGGAAACATTGCCGGCTGTATTGGCCAAACTTGACGATATCGAGGGCCGCACACGCCTTTCCTGGGCCAGCACCATTGCCTGCTCGCAGTTCGCAAGCCTGGGAGGCGGCACCGGCCTGATGACCCTGCATGCCATCGAGCACGCTCTGAGCGGCCATTACGATATAGCCCATGCCGACGGCCTTGCCGCGCTTTTGATCGAATGGATGAAATACACCTCGCCGGTGCGGGAGGACCGCTTCAAGCGGCTGGGTAAGAATGTTTTCGGTGCTTCCGACGGCATCGAGGCGACTCGCAAATGGCTAAAACGGGTGGGTATGGACTTCAAATTAAGCAGCCTGCACGTGAAAGACCCTGATTTCGAAAAGCTGGCCGCCACTGCCTTAAAGACAGGGTCCTGGGCCAAGTTCCATCCCAGGACTATGGATGCTACAGCCATAGCTTCGATCTACAAGAAATCTTTCTAGTTTAAGACGTCTAAATGGATATCAGGCGGCGGCCAGTTCCCTGGCACCGCTTTTCCATTTGTCGGCGTTCTTGACCAGGGCCTCTGCGCCCTTCAACATGACATTGCCGTTGCGTTCAGATCCAAGCATGGCAGCCAGCTCTTTGAGCCGGTTCTGCCCTTCGATCATCTCGACCCTGCTTGAAGCGCGGCCCGCCTCAATCTCCTTCAGCAACTTGAAATGGCAATCGCCGAAGCAGGCTATTTGCGGCAGGTGGGTGATACAGACAACCTGGTGGAAGGCAGCCAGCGAAGCCAGTTTCCTGCCTACCGACTCGGCTCCTCTGCCCCCGACCCCCATATCTATCTCGTCGAAGATCAGAGTGGGAATTGGGTCGGCCATCTTTAAAGCGCTTTTAACGGCCAGCACAATGCGGCTGGTCTCGCCGCCGGAGGCTATGGCGGCCATGGCCCTCATCGGTTCACCCGGGTTGGTGGCCACCTGGAACTCGATCTTGTCTATACCGTCGGAAGTATAGGCAAAGCATTTGCCTCCGGCGACGGCCAGTCCCTCCACATCCTCCCTGCGGGACAACACTATATCGAATTTGGCCCATGCCAGGTTTAGGTCCCCCAATTCTTCATTGACCAATTTAACGAGCTTGCCTGCCGCGCCCCGCCTGGCCAGCGAAAGCGCCTCGGCCTGCCTGCCCGCTTCTAACTTTAACTCTCTGACATCATTCTGCAGCTTTATTTTTCGCTCCTGCCTGTTTTGCAGGGACTCCAGCTCCGATTGCGCCTTTTTACGGAAATCAATAACGGCTTCTATCGTATTGCCGTATTTGCGTTTCAACGTTTCAATAGTGCCGATTTGATGCTCGATTTCCTGAAGCCTGTCCTGGCTATTTTCTATTTTCTCGGCATAAGACCTCAGTTCCGAGGCAGCTTCTTCGACGCTTGCCAGGTCCGACTCCAGCCTTTCCCTGTAGACCGAAAGGTTGCCGTCAATAGACGATATGCCGCGCAGACCGCTCAACGTTTTGTGTATCAAAACCGAAGCCGACCTTTCATCACCGTACAGGTTGGCATAGGCATCCAGGCAGCCTTCGCAAATTGCTTCCGCCCGCCGCAGTATTTCCCGCTCGTGATGCAATTCCTCTTCGTCAACTTCTTCGAGCTTCGTCCTGTCTATCTCTTCCACCTGATATTGCAGAAGGTCTGTATAGCCCTCACGGTCTGCATTATCCATGGCAGCCAGCTCTTTCTCATGTGCCCTCAGATCGCCTACAATACGTTTAACGCCGTCGCGCATTTCCTGAAGATTGCCGAAAGTATCCACCAGGGTCAACTGGTTGGCCGCGTCCAGCAGCGACAGGTACTCCATCTGGCCGTGTATATCAACCAGGTGCTTGCCCAACTGGCGCAGCGTTGAGAGGGGCACTGCACGGTTATTGATCCTGGCCACGCTCCTGCCGCTGTCCTGAAAATCCCGGGAAACCACGATCATCCCATTGGCCTCGGCTTCGATACCGCTTTCTTCCAAAATCATAGAAGCACGAGCGGCTGTGGCGTCGGCCGGCCAGAAAATAGCTTCAATCCGTGCCGAAGTCGTGCCGTTGCGTATGAGCCCGGCCGGAGCCCGTGCCCCCATTAAAAGACCGAGGGCATCCACCAGCAATGATTTGCCTGTCCCTTCATCCCCGCTGATCACATTCAGCCCGGGCACAAAATTCAGCGCTATGTCCTTGATAACGGCGAAATTCTTAATATGCAGCTCTCCTAACATCGGGCGCCTCCTGGATCAAATCATTCCGTTTTAAAACAATTGTACTACTATCTTATAGAACATACGTGCTATTTGTCAAGAGGGTTTGCGAAATCTCATGAAGTAGTATCCGGAACTGCTACAGGTAGACTCGTTTTTCACATCGGCCTTCCGCTGACATATAATATGTACATTTGAGCAAAACTATGAGCGACGAAGGGCAGAGCGCGGCAGGCAACTGAGATTTTGATCATGGCTCATGATGTATTTATCAGCTACTCCAGCAAAGACAAGGTGATAGCCGACGCCGTCTGCGCCAGCCTGGAAGCGCGTAAAATTCGTTGCTGGATCGCACCCAGGGACGTTCTTCCCGGAGAAGTATATGCCGAAGCTCTCATCGAGAGTCTGAATGAGAGCCGCCTGATGGTGCTGGTCTTCTCCGCCAACTCCAATGAGTCGCCCCAGGTTATTAGGGAAGTGGAGCGGGCCGTAAATAAGGGCATCCCCATTATCCCCTTCAGGATCGAGGACGTAATACCTTCCAAGTCTATGGAGTATTTTGTCAGCTCCTCCCACTGGCTGGACGCTATGACGCCGCCTTTGGAAAAACATTTGGAAAGGCTGGGTGATACGATCCAGTTGTTACTCGATAAGGGACATGAAGCCCTGCCGCCTACCGAGTTCCATCCACCCACGGCAGCCGCCGCGCAAAAAGCTGCAATTTCGAAAAAGTTGCTGCCGGTTTATATCGTGGGCGGATGCATGCTGCTGGTTATGGTGGTCGCAGGTACATTGTTCTTTACCGGGCGCCTGGGCAGGCGAACACCCACCGGCGGCTCAGAGCGTATCCCCCCGGTTTCCACCCCGGCATCACCCAATCCGGCCCCGGTGCAGCCGAATACGCCTAATTCAACCAGGCTGGCAGCGCCTGCCACCGGCCAGGGCTTTCAAGATGACTTCAGCAACGTAAACAGCGGCTGGACGAGGGTATCGGATGATATTAAGGATAGCGATTATGTAAATGGGCAATTCAGTCTGACGGTCAAGAAACCCGATACCAGGATCGTAATAGTTAATAACAACGCCGGTATATATAAGGACATGTCACTGCAAACGGATGCCCGCCTCATGAGCGGGCCTGGCCAGACCCTGTATGGGCTGGTCTTCCGTCAGAAGGACCTCGACAATTATTATTGCTTCATGGTCACGGGCGACGGCGCCTATACGTTGCAGAAAAGGGTCGGCGGGTTCGTTACTATAATTATCAAGAAGACGGACTCGGTCAGCGTTAAAAAGGAAACCTCTTTCAATACGCTGGAAGTCATATGCAAAGGCGATCAGATTGAATTGCTGTGCAACGGCAGCCACCTGGCAACTACTACGGACAATTCACTCAGTGAAGGCTGGGTAGGCATTGTAGTGAATACGGGAGCTCCACCCGCCAACTCCATATTCGATAACTTCAAAGTATCTCCGAACTAAGCCCCTGAAGTTCGCCCTTTGCGGTATACGCGGTATCCCGCCCTGGACAGGAACTCGGGGATCGAGCGCACCGGGTCCCGGTCCTTATCCTTCTCTTCCTTCGACAGGTCTTCCCATGGAATGAGGGTCGGGCTGATCTTCCCGACATCGTCCTTGACATCGCCGAGCTTCCAGCCCTTCCTCAACCTTTCTTCGACAAAGCGCGTGTGCTCCAGCTTAGCCATTTCTTCAACATCCTCGTCGGAGAACTTGATAGGCTGCTGTTCCCACTCGGGCGACATGGCGAAATCATAGCCGAACTGCCTTAGCTTCGCAGCGATATTTTCAGCCTGGCTCCTGTTGGACTCCCTCAGGTTGGCCGGAAGCTGGTCCCAGGGCACCATAGAACGGTTAGTCTCAGGAGCCTCTCCCCTTCTTACTGCATTACGCCTGTATTCATCATGAATAGCGCGTGCCAGTATCTCATTAGTAGAGCCGCCCCAGATCGACTCAGGTGTGCATGTCCTCTCGAGCAGCGGGAAGACGCACAGGTTACCCATGTTGTCCTGCCTATCGCCGCCGATGGAGATTAGGGCGGCCAGCCCCATGTCCATATTCATCCTCACTATAACCGGCACACTGAGCTCGCCGATCTTCTTGTTCAGCATGAGGGCTGCGTTCAGCGCCTGCGATTCGTCGCCAGTACACACGTAGATGATACTGGCCCGGCACCGGCCGTCCTTCTCAAAAAGGAAATCTCCGCGTTCGAATTCAGGGGAACTCATATCCATATCCAGCGCCGTAAGCTCACAGGCACTCTCAAGCTTGGGATACCTGAGGCTGAGCGACTGCTTCCGGCTGTTTGCCTTCAAGTCGACCATGGTGATGCGCAGGCGCTGCGCCCCGTCGCTGCGGGTGCCCCACCTGCGGGCGGCATTGACCACCAGGCTCTCCCCCATGCGGCCGATGCCGATCACTAATATGTGCGGCGTTTCTCCCTTCGCTCCAGGCAGGTCGAACGGGTATTCATACAGCAGCTCGCGTGCACCGCTTTCGTAGACGTTGAAGAAGCCCAGCCTGAAGGCGTCGATGATCCCCATGCGTATCTCGCGCTCCCTGAGGAAGCTCCAGAGCTGCAGGTCTACGATATGCGCCAGGCACGAAAGCGTCCTGGTAGTGTCCTCCGCCACCAGCTCGCGGGAGTAGAGGGCGACCTCGGCGTTGGTGCTGTCTTCCCCACACACCGAGATAACGCTCTTTGCAAAATGCACCCTGGCTTTGCGCAGGAGCTGAATATTGGCGGCCTTGCCCATCAGAACGATGACACCCTGGTCTTTGCAGTGCGTTATCATCGGGTTATTGGCGTCGCTTTCTATGACCACCACTCGCTCGCCCATCGCCCTGTAACGGTCGGCAAGCAGCAGGCCCTTCTGCCCCAGCCCGCAGATGATGATATGGTCCTTCGTCATCCTCAACCTCAGCAGTTGGACCTGGTCGCGGAAGATGCTGATCAGGGCCTCGAAGGCTATGTAGAGTGCGGCTGCCGCCGCCAGTATCCTGGCTATCTGTAGTTCAACAGGTACCGTACCGGGAAGAGGGGTGGAGGCGGGGTTGAGCAGCCGCAGGGTGTAATAGAAATTGTCCCAGAAGGAGCTCGGCTGGCCGGCGGCCGCAAAATACTTGGCGTGTCCGATGAAGCCCAGCACCATGGCGGCGGCCAGCATGAGGCCTGCAAGTGGCAGCCTGTAATCAACCACCCACTGCGTTATCTTCTCGATCAAAGGCGGCTTGGCTGCGGCGCCAGTTTTGAGCACTTTCCCCTTGTTTCCCGTTTGAGTGCCGTTGCTTTCCATCTTGTGGTCCACCTCTAAATTTATATCCTGCCTGCGCTGATTGTATCACTTATCCCAAGGGATTTGTTAGAGTGCGGGCCCTTGCGGGCAACGTCCAGGGGAAGCTTATTTTTTTACCCGGGCCATAAACTTTGAGCACGGATTGAGCGTTACCCATATAAAAGGAGGTACAGATGCAAGCATATTGCGTAAAATGCCGCAAAAAGCGGGAGATGAACAATCCCAGGAACGTCAAAATGAAGAATGGCAAACCTGCCACTCAGGGGGTCTGCCCGGTCTGCGGAACCAAAATGTTCCGCATCGGTAAGGGTTAGCACTCGAGGGTATTCTGCCTGAAAAGCCGGGCCCGCAGACGCCCGGCTTTTTTCTTTGTCTAAAACCGGTTAATCGGAGGTCGCCATTTTGGCCAGGACCTTTTCCCTCACGAATTGCGGCAAGACCCTGCCGGCTATAACCATGTTTCTCATTAAAGGAGGAAACAAATATTCCTTAGTCTCGTTTTTCAGGCCTTTTAAGATATACCCGGCGGCCTGTTCCAGGGTCATGGTAAGAGACTTAGGGATGCCGCGCTGTTTATTCCTCTCGGTAACGACAAATCCGGGACAAAGCGTCAGCACCCTTATGTTGTACGGCTTCAACTCGATCCTGGCAGTATCCAGGAATATGCGGCAGGCAGCCTTGGCGGCAGAATACTGCCCCTGAGTGGGAAGGCCCTGGAACCCCGCCAGCGAGTTGGTATTGGCTATGATCCCGCCGCCCTCCTGCGTCTTCATCTGTCGCACCAGCGGGCAGAAGAAATTGATCATGGAATCGTAGTTAACGCGCATGTTTTGCTTTATATCCGCCGGCATGGCGCTGGCGATATGGAGCGAAGGCCCTACGCCGATATTTAGCAGGGCAATATCTATACGGCCGAAGCGTTCGACAGCCTGTTGAACTGCCCCGGCCGCCTGCCCCTCATCCAGAGCGTCCCCTACAACAGCCAGGGCTTCGCTGCCGTTCTTTTGTATTCTGTCCGCTACATCCGATAGAAGCTCCTGGCGGCGGGCGACGATTATGATGCTGTTATGTTTCCGGCTGAGGGCCAGCGCCACCGCTTTGCCGATACCCGACGAAGCCCCGGTGATCAAGATTACCTTGCCTTCTAAATCCATGGCAGCCCCTCCTAAATAGGACTTTATTAACACTGTCATTGCGAGGAGTCCCGACGAAATCGGGACGACGTGGCAATCTCATTGGACAATGTCTAGCAACCGCCTTCGTACAAAGGATTGCTTCGCTTCCCTCGCAATGACGTATTCAATAAGTATATATTTGCAGTCCATTATACTATTAATCATTAGCAGTGCTCTCAGACAAAGCCTGTTATAATAAATGCGGTTCCTTCCGCAAAAATTCACTATTACCTTTCTTTAACGGAGGTTAAACATGAAAGTACTGGCTTTGAATTCGAGCCCCCGGGTAAAAGGGCAGAGCAAGACCGAGCTCATGCTCTCACATCTGGTCAAAGGCATGAAAGAGGCGGGGGCAGAGGTCGAGGTAGTCGACCTGCGCAAGAAAAAGATCAATTACTGTAAAGGCTGCTATACCTGCTGGACCAAGACGCCCGGCGTATGCGTGCATAAAGACGACATGGCGCTGGAACTGTATCCCAAATGGCTGGCGTCGGACATAGTAGTCTATGCTTCACCGCTTTACTATTACGGCATAAACGCCGAGATGAAGGCCTTCGTCGAACGCACGCTTCCCATACTTATCCCTTATCTAAAGCGCGGTAAGGACAGGACCGGTCATCCTTTGCGCAGCAAATTCCCGCAATCAGTCGTGGTATCGGTGGCCGGCTTCCCCGACGATTCGGTCTTCGAAGCGCTCAGGTACTGGAGCAAGACGGTCTTCGGTAGCTCAGGCGGCCTGCTGGCCGAGATCTACCGTCCGGCCGCAGAATCCATGGTCTATTCCGGCAAAAGGGACATTATCCTCGATGCAGTGGAGCAGGCCGGTAAAGAATTGATTCGGGACAAGAAAGTTTCTCCAGCAACCATGGCGGTTATCACACAGCCGGTTGCCGATCCTGATGTTATCGCCGACATCGCCAATATCGCCTGGCAGCCCATGATAGACGCCGCTATGACTCCCGCCGAGATGCAGAAAAAGGGCGGTCCCGAGTTCAGGCCTGACTCTCCTCAGATTCTGCTCGCTTTGATGTCATTCGCATTCAACCCGCTCAAGGCCAACGGCAAGAGCGGCGTGCTGCAGTTCAAATTCACAGGCCAGCAGGGCGGCGAAGGCTACCTTACTATCAGCAATGGCAATTGTTCCCGGCACATTGGCCTGGCTGAGAAGGCCGACTGCACGGTGGAGGGTCCCTTCGAAGTCTGGGCCGATATAGTCCAGGGCAAGGCCGATGGAGCCAAGATGGCCATGGAGGGCAAGTATAAGGCCCAGGGCGATATATCCCTGCTTATGACCTTCGGACAGTAAAAATTCACTCTTTCTTTATTGTGAGGTAACAGAGATGGAGAAAAAGGCGCACGTAGTTGAGTTCCTGGCGAGGAAAGGCCCCTACTCCCACGCAGTTGAGGCCGGAGGACTTATTTTCCTCTCCGGCATGCTTCCTATTGATGTAGAAAAGAATATTCAGATCATGGATAATGTCGGCAAAGCGACAGAGCTCTGCCTGAGCAATATCAAGCGGCTGCTCGAACAGCTGGGCAGCGACATGGGCAGGATGGTCAAGGTAACCGTCTTCCTTAAAGACATGGCCTCTTTCGACGAAATGAACGGGATTTATAAGACCTTTTTCACCGAAAAGCCGCCCGCCCGTACGTGTGTAGCCGTCAAAGACCTGCCGGGCGGCTTCCCCATCGAGATCGAGGCTGTTGCCATTAAATAAATCTGTGAATACAGGAGGTTGAAGGCCGTGCCAGATAATTTAATTGACCAGTTCAAAGTTAAGGCCATAGACCAGGTCAGCTATGCAGTTAAAGATATCGATAAAACGGTTGAGGCATGGTCGAGACTCTATGGCATGGGGCCCTGGACTTACCGCGAGAACGGCGGCCTGGATGTAAAGGGCCGGCCCTGGAAAATAAAGATGGCCTTTACACAGGTAGGGCCGTTGGAAGTCGAGCTCGTTCAGTGTCTTGAAGGCCGTATATTCCAGTCTCGCTTTCTGGACACCTGGGGTGAGGGAGTGCATCACATCGGTTTCAAGGTGGACGACGTGGATAAAGTGGTCAAAACCCTGGTCGCCCAGGGCGCCCGACTCTTCATCCATGATCCCGGCCGTTTCGCCTACCTCGACGCGGGGGGACCCGGCGGCGCCATCTTCGAATTGATTCAAAGATCGCACTAGTCAGCGAACAGGAGCAACCGTCTAACCGGGTGGTCCGTTTAACGGAAGACCGGCGGCAGAAGCTGCAGATAGTCCTTTCCGGTTATAGAACCGGCGCAGATGAACCCTGAGTGAACGGCGGCTTCGATGCCGCCTTCGTTAATCCGCTTGCCGTATGTGTCTCCGGCAAAATACAGGCCGTCCACAGTGGGGCATTTCACGTCTACCCATTCATCCTCGGGGTGCCGCCATAGTATACAGGTATCCCCGACGGTAAACAGCTTGAAATCAAGTGCTTTTCTCCAGCCCTGGAAGGCGGTGTCGGCAAACTTCAACATCCTGTCGATGACTATATCCACTTTCTTCTTATCATGCGCTTCGTCGGCCAGGATGCTGCTGGCCATGCCAAGGAGGTGCTTGCCTTCAGGGGCGCTGGTGGGCGCAATGGTGGACATGGATACTATATCCAGCGGGACATTGCCACTGAACAGCCCTTCGCTCTCGGGAATCAACATGGAAGTATGGTAGAAGGACCTGGGGTCCACTTCGAGCGCACAGAAATCGCTTACGGGCCTGGTCATGCCGAACTGGGCGGCGACCATAGAAGTATGTATTATCCTCTTGGTCAACCTGACAAATTCCGCCGGCAGAACGCTCTCCGGCAATAGTTTAAGCAGAGCTTTGGGCGGCGCAGTGCAGACAACCACAGGCGCTTTTATTTCCACGGTTTTGCCGTCGATTTCAGCCACAACTCCTTCCGTCTTTCCGTTACGTATGAGGACCTCTTTAACCGCGGCATCCGTGACTATATCGCCACCGCGGTCCGTGACCGCAGAGGCAAAACCTTCCGTGATAAAACGATGGCCGGGCGCTCCGGCGAAACCCCAGGAACCATTGGTTATATGCACACCGGTTTCCTGAACCTGTAAAAATACCTTCAGGTTTTCTCCGGCCGCGTTCATGGCCGGGTCGTTGATTATGGTCTGGAAAGTCCCGATGGCGTAGTGGAATTCCTGCGCGAGCTCATTCCCGGTTATGCCCTCCACCCAATCTTTGAGGGTCACATGGTCCAATTTCTCGGCTTCAGCTATGGTGCGTACCTGAAGCTTGCCTTTATGCACATTGACCATCTCGGCGAAATCTTCGTCGCTCATCCAGCCATACTTGCCTTTCCTGCTTATTATGTAAGGTTTCCAGTCGTGGTCATACCAGACAAAGCCCACACTGGGGTAGAAAATAGAAGCCTTGTTAAACAGCGCCAGGGCCTGGCTCACACGTCCCCGGTTGGTAAACCAGGCGCCCCTGCCGCCGGCTTCGAAGACATACCCGTCAAGCATCTTTTTCTTTATCAGCACGGGCAGGGCGGGCTCTGTCCTGTCGCTTACCCACGAGTGAGCGGCCAGCGCAAGCGTACGGCGAAACTGGTCAGCATCCTTGATGCCTTCCCCGCGGAATGACGTGGCGCGGCCCCCGATCTGGGGCGCAGCCTCCAGGACAAGGACTTTCTTGCGTTCCTTACCTGATAGTATGGCGCCGACAACCGACCCGGCTATCCCGCAGCCAACTACTATAACATCATAGCTATCTGAGATTTTGACAGGCATTTTCCCCCTCCTTGCATCATACAGGATGTTAACTATCATACCACACATATTTCACCGTTGCGGTAAAATGAAAGCCGGTTTTCATATTTAATTCAGGAGGTTATATGATTCGACAATTTGTTGCTGAGAACGCAAGGGAACGGGAAAGACTCCGCAACCTCGTAAATAAAATAACTGATGAGGAGTTAATGCTTACTCTTAATATCGAAGGGTGGACGGTTGCGGCAGCCTTAGCACATTTAGCATTCTGGGATGATCGACGGCTGGTCCTTGTCCGGAAATGGAAGACACAGGGCATTACAACGTCGCCTATTGATGCAGATATTACTAATGATGCGCTGGTCCGATTATTATTGGCAATCCCCCCAAGAAAAGCAGCCAACCTGTCAATACTCGCGTCTGAAGCACTCGATAAGGAATTGGAAGAAGCCTCTCCCGATCTGATAGCGGCAATCGAGGCCCTGGGAGATAGTCATGCTTTAAACCGGTCCATACACCGTAAGATGCATCTAGATGAAATTGAAGCCTTACTGAGAACTAAAGGTTCACGGTGACAGGTCCTGATTCAGCGGACCCGGCAAGGGCTCTGGCGTTGGGTTGGGCACGGGGCCGGGCATCGGTTCAGGCGTGGGATTGGGCACAGGTCCGGGCATCGGTTCCGGCGTTGGGTTGGGCACCGGTCCCGGCATGGGCTCCGGGGTAGGATTGGGCACAGGCCCAGGCATCGGTCCCGGTGTGGGATTAGGTACGGGGCCGGGCATAGGGCCGGGTCCCGGCAAACTTGTGAACATCAGCGTGAACTCAAGGGAACCGCCGGGTGAAAGATACTGCGATGAAGGCGACACTCCGGCGAATTCTGCGTTCCAGGGTCCTCCGTCACGGAAATCGACGCTGTACGTCCCCTGCGGGGCTCCGTCAAAGGTTTGCGCTACGGTATTGCCGGTTTGGACATACGGCCCATGCAGCACGTAGTTTGCAGACCCGTACCAGGACTGTCCGTTCAGCGTTGCATCCACCGTAACATATCCCCTGCTCTCCGCGGTGAAGTTCAGGATATATGCAATAGAGCCGCCCGCAGAAAGGTATTGCGTAGGCGACGGCGAGATTCCCGTCAACGTAGCACCCACCGGGCCGCCCGAGTCATACACCAGGGTATAGTTCCCGGTGGGGTAACCGGTCAGCCAGCCCGGGATCGTATCCTCGCTATCAATCAGGCTGCCGTTGCTCAGGGAATAGCTTATAGGGCCTGAGCCCGGATTCGTCACCCACGGCTGGCCGTCCACCCTGGCATAGATAGTGATGTTGCCTGTGTCCTGCTTGCTGGCAAAGTTCAGGCTGAATACGATGGTGCGCCCGGCGGCCAGCGACTGCGTGGGCGCCAATGTGATGCCGGTCAGGTTAGCATTGGAAGGCCCCCCTCCCAGGTAAGTTACTGTGTAAACCCCTGTCGGCACACTGGAATAGGTGCGGGGCACCGAGTAGTCGACGTTCAGGAAAGGGTTGCTCAGGGAGAAGCTGGTCGAGCCGGACCACGGTGACCCGTCCAACGTGGCCTGCACTATGACGTTGCCGGACTGCGACTGTGTGTAGTAGGTAAATGTAAATTCGGCTGCCCTTCCTCCACTGATTACCAGGGTCGTATCCGGGATTATGCCTCCCAGCGAGGCGCCCGCCGGCCCGCCCGCTTTATAGCTGATACGGTAGGTGCCATCGGGGACATTGGGCAGCTTTAGCGGCACAGACGCATAAGACCCTGAAATCGGCCCTGATATGGAATAGCTGACCGGGCCCGTCCAGGAGCCGCTGTTGAAATAGGCGGTAACCGACAAACTTGAAGCGGACGGCGCCGATGAAAAATTCAAGGTAAAGTCCACCTGACCGTTGGACGTCAGCGTTTGCGAGGCCGAGGGGGAAACGCCCGTGAACACTGCATTCTGGGGCCCGCCGTCGTTGTATACCACGGTATACATTCCGGGGTCAACGCTTATGAATGTATGCGGCACGATGGAATCCCTGTCCTGAAAGTGGCCGTAGATAGTGTAGTCTATGCCACCGTTCCAGGGGGTGCCGTCCAGCATGGCGCTCACGTTTATCCTGGAGTTGCCGGGGGTCTGGAAGTTGAGCGTAAAGGAGACCGTGCCGCCGGCGCTGAGCTGCTGGGCCGGCGCCGGGGTTACATCGGCCAGTGCTGCCCCCGACGGCCCGCCGTAGTTGTAGGTGATGGAATACACGCCGGCTTTGACCCCATTGAAACTCCACGGCAGGTTATCTTCGGTATCGGTGAAGGGGCCGTTGACCTGGTAGCTAACGGGTCCCGCCCATCTTGCGCCATTATATGTGGCATTCACGTAGATGTTGCCCGTAGTTAGCGAGGGTATGGGAGGGCTGGGAGGCTTGGAACACCCCGCAAAAACCAGCACTAAAATTAAAGCAACTAATAGAACGCAGTATGCTTTCCGTATCATGGCCTTTTCCCTCTCCAATACAATCTACGGTCTCCCCTGCCAATCGTCAAGACCCAAGAGGCCATAATTTCCGGACCAATTTGCCTTTTCAGTTTCTCTGAGTGTTGACCGTATCCTTGTAAACCAATTTCAATGAAGGCAGTAGTGCTTGCTCTTCGAGAGATATAGCATCGCTTTTCCAGATTAATCTTTTTCGCATGGAAACATTGTCAGAATTATATTTAGGCATACAGGAGAAGACCTTATTTCCGATACAACTACCTATCACACCAAAAATTAGAATCAATGTCAACGTTACAATAATCGTCCATTTATTCGAGCGGAATGATTTGAACTTAATAAAAATACATAGACTGCTGGGGTCGGTTTCTGACCAACGATAAGCTATGACTCTATGGAACGGATATTCTGTCCCTACATATGATGTCCAAATATGGCTTTCTAATTGCCTACCGGCAGGTAGACTATGAGAAAAAATATAATCATCTTTGGCTTCTCTCATTAAGAAGAAATGTGATATTTTAAATGAGGTTTTTACCTCACCACGAATAAGCTCAAGCAAGGAAGCCGGTAAATTGCGTTTTTCGTTAACTCGAAAATCAACCAACTCAGTCTGTAGAAATGCCCCCTCCAGCATTGAATTAAGGGGGGGCTTATAAATATAGTTAATTTGTTTTACAAAATCACATTTTAGTCTAATGCGATAATAGTGTTTTTTATTTTTTAAATATTCAGGAACCTTTATGGAAATTGTGGAACCACCGAATTGATTTAATATGGTTACATCATTCTCAATATCCAATTGATATATACTAAATAAGAATGTTCTATCCGCTCTACATATATCAATTGTTTTTTCTTGCGATCCACTAGAAACAATATAATCTGCGTTGAAAATGGCAGATACAAGTTCGGTTGAACTCCGAAATAGTGATCCCAAATCAGTCAAATTAGATTCACTCAATTTGGCAGGTAAATAAATATTGATGGTATCCATTGGAGGGCTATTTCCCAATACCATCAAACCTATATCTAAAAAACAATTTACGCTTGAGTCGCCCAATAACCAGTAATTAAAGTGGCATTCCAAATTATAAGTATTGGCGGTTTCTTGCCCGACCTTTTGCCCCGTACACCAAATGGCAATACAGTTTACCGTTTTTCCCCTAATCATTACTTTAACAACAATCCTTAATTCTAACTTGCTAATTTATTTAGATATAGATGAATGATTGTGGAGGCCAAGAGAGCATAAATTCATTGAGGGTATATGGTATTTCATAGCGTTTTGTTTCCCTAATCTTAATAGCATATCCAGTCTCGCGCTCTGCGAAATAACTAAAAAACTTTTTTTTAGTTATTCCAGCATGTTGGCCAGTTTTATACCAAAGAATATCAGGATGAGCCTGAAGAATCGTCCCTATCTGAAATTCGCCGATTATTCGTTTAACAGGGTTAGACGCATATATGACCACTGTCGCCACTTCCTGTCGTTTGAAAATGGCCCTTCTATATTCATATTTTTTCGATCCTTCAAATATTTTAGTAGCATATTCTGGTTTAATTGACAGCAATACTTTCATCAGCCTGGCACTCCTTTAATATATCCTTTAGGTTTGGTACAGTTATTTGAGTGAAGCCCCTAGGGACGTCATTAGTGCTGGGTATAACGCCGATTTCGATAAGTTTCTGTAAATTAATCCTCTTAGGCAAAGAATACACATATAGAAAGTTGACAATAAATGGTCGATATAACGATCTTTTCCATTCCTGCGAAAGCGATCCGTTTGAAAAGACGCTACGTTTAGCTGCCAATTCAATAAAGTCGTTTTCGTCCTTAATATTAGTAATAACATTCTCAACTACGCCTATTGTCGTAACAACACTATGATAATATGCTGGATATGCGTCGGCTGTACGATAAAAAACAATCACGTCACCCGAGCTTAATCCTCTCTCCATGGATCTTGAAATGAAAACTTTACTAATTGCATTTCTATAAGGTTCATTTTCCACATAATCAGCGGGCGATTCTGTCTGCAGTATAGAATCCGGGAATAATTCAGTGTGATATTTAGGATAGATGGATACAATAAAAATTCGTCCCCTTACTGAAAAGAAAGGATACGTTAATTTTGGACTTGACCGATCAGCCTTTTTTTCACATGACCTCACATATACAAGTTCCTTTCCTCCTAAGCCTACCTTTACACCATGATAGCGGAAGCCATAATCCTCCAATAGATTAATTAGCCGTTGCTGTTCAATTCGCTTATCAAAAATTGATACATATATTTCCTCAACTTTGAAAAGTAGGGCATTATCAAACACAATTTTTAGAAATCTTTCACCTAAACGATATCCGTTCAATACGACTTTAAAACTCCCGATTTTAAGGCGTTTTTTGGGCAATAATGGGGGATTAATGTCAGAATATATCTCGTTTTTATCCTCAACCTTCAAATAAAGCAAGGCGATTAACTTATTCTCCGACAAACAAATGTAGACTGGTTCGTCAGCCTTCTTGTTAAACCACTCGGTATACTCAGGATAATCTTCAATAAAGGAATTAAAAAAATCATCTGATAGTTTTAAGTTTCCGAAATATGACTTCCGTACCGAAAGAACCTTATAATCGGTTAAATTGGGATGTTCCTTTGTGACTTTTTCAAGGAACGAATCTATCGTATAGACTTTATCGGCTACATTAAGTATTGAAGCTTTATTAATGATCTTTTTATCTTCAGTTATTAATATATCGACACGTCCGGCAAATAGTTCATTAATAATAATTGTGTCGTTGACATCATTTTCATTTTTATCTAGTGGTCCTATGAGTGAATAAACGCTATCCTTAATAGGAGCGGTTGTTTTAAGTATATTGTAATTCCTTAATTTAACTTCAAAAGTCTTCCGCACCTCGGGGTCCTGATGTTTTTCTATCTCCTCGATAGTTAAATGGTGTATACATTTAGAATAATGAAGATTATCGAGCCACTTGAACAATACTCCAATGTCTTCATTAACCACCGTAGCGGCTTCACGATGAATAATGATATTAGTGTCCAGGAGTACCTTCACATATTATCCTAACGGAATATTATATGATAAATACATAACGATGCGTTTGAGAATATAAGGTCAAATACCTTTATCATGCTCGTGTAAGAATTTTAATTTTATTCTATATTGTTTAATGGAGATTATCAATCTAAAATACACTATGGTTCTAGTATGATCTTTATAGACTATGCTATCGGAATACCAACAGCAGAAGCCGCAGATAGTCTTTTCCGGTTACTGATCCCAGCGCAGGTAAATCCTGGGTGAACAGTGGCTTCTATACCTACCTCGTTAATCCGCTTGCTGAATTTATCTCTGGCAAAATATAGTCCGTCCATAGTGGGGCAATTACGAACCATGCTCCCCTGAGTTTCTGCCTCAGTTATACAAGCAGAATACGAAAAGATAACATCGGGTAGCTTCTACGGCTTGATGATCACCTTGACCGATTGGTCGGCTTTGGTCTGGATTTCGAAGGCTTCCATGGTCTGATCAAGCGGGAATTCATGGGAGATCATGGGCTTGACCTTCACTTTGCCCTCGGCCATCAGCTCCAGCGCTTCCCTGATATCAACGTTGGGCGGCTGCTTGCCCGGAGAGAATGAGCTTATCAGGCTAAGCTGCTTGTGAATAATATGGTTGACGTCCAGCGACACATTCTGTTCGTACAATGCCACCAGCACGATGCGCCCACCGGTGCGCGTCATCTCTACCGCCTGCTGCAGGACAAACGGCACCCCGGAACATTCCATAACAATATCGGCACAGCCGCCGTGCTTGCCGCTGAAGCTGCGTCCCGTGCCGGTCAACTCGATCACCTTTTTCAGCGGGTCCTCTTTGGCAGCGTTGATGACCACATCGGCTCCAAGCTCTTTGGCCAGCTTCAGGCGCTTCTCCGAGACGTCGGAGACAATCACTTTGGACACGTAAAGCTTGAGCACCTGCATCACAGCCAGGCCGATCGTGCCCAGGCCTGTGACCACGCCGGTCTCCCATGACTTGGGTTCTCCCTGGTTCACCCATTTATAGGCGCCTGTGACCGGATCGAGAAACGAAGCTTCCGCATAGCTCAGGTTGTCGGGTATCTTAAAAACGTTGAAGCCCAACTTCGCATAAGGCACGTAGGCATACTCGGCATAACCGCCATTGCGGCTGTATCCCATCAACATATGGCGCTGATTGCTTTCGCACAACCACCATTCGCCGGTCTTGCAGGGACCGCACTCACCGCAGGCTTTGTGGCCCGCAGAAGAGCACCACTGAGGCTGTCCCCTCGTACACCAGAAGCATTTGCCACAGGCGCCGGACGTATCATACAGCCCGTACATCATGGGGATGACGCGATCGCCCACTTTTATGCCCTTTACTTTGTCTCCTGCCTCCACCACCTCACCGGCGACCTCATGCCCCATTACAAAGCCGCGCCGGCTGAACAATCCCTCTTTATAAGCGTGCAGGTCGGAGCCGCAGATGCCGGCCGCCCTGACCTTAATTAGAATGTCGTCGGGCTCTATTTTGGGGTCTTCGATATTTTCAATCCTGAAATCTTTCGCTCCATAGAAGACTGCGGCTTTCATAGTGACCTCCTAAACTGTTTAAAGAATTATATCACCCTCACCCTTGCCCTCTCCCTGGAGGGAGAGGGTTGTTTTTTTCTAAGAGGGGCTTTAAAGCCCCTCTTAGACGCCCTTAACCCGGTCGGCCGGTACTTCATTCGCCATGTCGCATGTCGCGAAAGGTGATTCTCCCCCTAAGGAGAGGGTTATGCATCTCTAAACTCTTATATTGGAGTTTCGAATTTTCCTGCAGGGGTTTGCCAAAGGATTGCCACGGCACTGCGTGCCTCGCAATGACGTGTAAAAGAGGCCGGTCATTGCGATCCCAGATGCAATCATGTGAACCATTCCCTTGAATTCAAATGCATGGTCTAATGCCGAAGGATTGCCACGGCACTGCGTGCCTCGCAATGACGTGTAAAGAGAGGCCTCCTATTTGAGCGTCGTAACGTCGAAGGGGACCATCTTGCCGTCGGGGGTGTAGTCGTAGAAGCCTTTGCCTACCTTGCGTCCCAGCCGCCCGGCCTTGACCATTTTTTCGATCAGCTTCGATTTGCCGGCGAGATCGGTGGCGCCCAGGGCTGCGAAGGCTTTGCCCACGCGCAGGTAGGTATCGATCCCAGCATTGTCGGCGATCTCGAAGGGGCCTATATTCCAGTTGAACCCGTACTGCATGCCTTTGTCCACGTCTTCAACAGTCGCAATGCCTTTATCCACCAGGTCGAGGGCCTCGCGGAAAGCGGCGCCGCTGATACGGTTCATAATAAAACCGGGGATATCTTTCATGACCTTAACCGGGTACTGTCCAAGCGAGTCGACAAAAGCCACGGCCTTCTTGAATACGGCATCCGATGTTTTCTCGCCCCTGATGACCTCCACCAGGCGCATCATGGGGACCGGGCCGAAGAAATGCATGCCCACCACCCTTTCCGGGTGCTTTGTAAGCGAAGCCAGCCGGGTAATGGGAATGCTTGATGTATTGGATGCCAGTACCGTATCGGCAGGGCAGGTTGCATCCAACTCTTTGAAGATCCCTTTCTTCATTTTCTCGTCTTCGTAGACCACTTCGATAACCCACTGGCATTTAGCAGCAATTGAAAGGTCTTTGACCGGCATAATCCTGTCCTGCACAACCTTTGCGCTGTCTTTGATCTTGCCCTTGCCGGCCAATTTCTCGGTGGACCATTTAACCTGCGCCAGCGTTTTTTCCAGGGCTTCGGGGCTTACATCTTGCAGGTAAACCGTGTACCCGCCCTGGGCTACAACCTGTGCTATGCCTCCGCCCATAAAGCCGGCGCCGATGACCAAAACGTTATCCATGACGAATTCTCCTTTTGTGAGTTTAATTGGCGCAAGTATTTAAAAAGACTAGCTGTATTCGCAGCCTTTGAGCAGGGCCGCCTTGTTGAGCTCAAGCTGGTGCTTGTCTTTAGAGAGAATCTGGTTCAATACCTTGATAATGCTGGTGGTGGTCACCAACTGCGAGTTGGCTATAATGGCGCCCAGCGCCACCAGGTTTCCTACGGACTCGTCGCCGACTTCCTTAGACGCCTCAACGGTCGGCACGTAGACCGCTTTTATATCACGGCGTGCTGTTTTGTTTTTGATCAAAGATTCGTTGACGACCAAAAGGCCGCCCGTTTTGACCGCCGGCTCCAGTATCTTCATGGCCGCCGGGTTCATGGCTACCGCGATATCGGGATGCGTAATGAAGATGGATCCTATCCTCTCATCGGAGATGTTGACGAAGCAGGTGCACATGCCGCCGCGTTTCTCGCCGCTGTAGTAGGGCAGCCAGGATACTTCCTTGCCTGAACGGAAGGCGGACTCCATGAGCAGCCTGCCGATGAAGAGCACGCCCTGCCCGCCAAACCCGGATACGGTTATTTCCCAGCTCAACCTTTCACCGCCTTCTTGAGCGCCTCTACTTCCGGTATACACTTAAATTCATTGAGGGGAAACTGCGGAATCATGTTCTCGGCCATCCACTGCCGCGCCTTGACCGGCTCGACCTTCCAGTTGATGGGACACATAGACAGGACCTCTACAAAGGAAAGTCCCAGGCCGGCAAGCTGCGCCCTGAAGGCCAGCTCGATGGCTTTCCTGGCTTTCCTGACATTGGCCGGGTTGTGCAGTGATACCCTGGCTATATAGGAAGGGCCGTCCAACGTGGCCAGCATCTCGCTCATCCTTATGGGATAGCCCGATTGCTCGACCGTCCGTCCCTTGGTAGTGGAAGCTGAATACATTCCGATCAGGGTCGTGGGGGCAAGCTGGCCGCCCGTCATACCGTATGTGGCGTTATTGGCAAAGATTACGGTTATCTTCTCGCCCCTGGCCGCAGCGTGCACGATCTCGGCCGTGCCGATGGACGCCAGGTCGCCGTCGCCCTGCAATGTGAAGGGAAAGAGCTCGGGACGGCAGCGCTTGATGGCTGTGGCAACGGCCGGTGCGCGGCCGTGCGCCGATTCGAGGCCATCCACCTTAAAATAAGCATAGGCCGTAACCGTGCAGCCAATGGATGCCACGCAGACTGCCTTCTCCTGTATGCCCAGCTCGTCGATGACCTCGCCGATAAGGCGCTGGGTGATGCCGTGTCCGCAGCCGGGGCAAAAGTGCGTCGGCCGGTCTTCCATGACCTCCGGCCTGCCGAAGATCATATCTTCAAATCCGTTCATGCTCGCTTTTCTCATATATTTCTTCTATGCCATTAAATCTATCGCTTCAAATATTTCGTCGGCGGTCAGGGGCACGCCGCCCCAGGAGTTGACCAGTTTGATCTCGTTGCGGTTTCCCACAGCGATGCGCACATCCTCGACCATCTGCCCTGCGCTCATCTCGGCCACCACGAATTTACAGCCGCGGCCCGCCAGGTCGGAAAGCGGCTGGTAGGGGAAGGGCAATACCGTGATCGGCCTCAGCAGCCCCACCTTTATCTTATGCAGCCGCGCTTCCCGCATGGCTGTCATGGCTGAGCGGGCTACGCTGCCGTAGGCTACCAGCACTATATCGGCGTCTTCCAGTTCGAGGCCTTCGTAGCGGACCTCGTTGCGCTGCATCCTCTCGAATTTTTGCAGGATCAGCTTGATCCTGGCAGGATGGTCCATAGGGTTCATCTCGAAGGAGTTGATCAGGTTCTTGGGCCTACCGGATGCGCCGGTGATGGCCCATTTCTTCTCGGGCAGCCTCTTGACAGGCTCCCTCATCACGACCGATTCGACCGCCTGTCCTAAAAATCCATCGGCCATGACCAGGACGGGATTGCGATACTTGTCGGCCAGCTCGAAGGCCAGCATGGTATAGTCCATCATGTCCTGCACCGACGAAGGCGCCAGCGTTACCAGGTAGTAGTCGCCGTGCCCGCCGCCTCGCGTACACTGCATGTAGTCGCCCTGGGCGCCGCCTATATTGCCCAATCCGGGACCGGCACGCATGATATTGGCGATCACAGCCGGTATCTCGGAACCGGCCATGTAGGAAATGCCTTCCTGCTGCAGGCTGAAGCCGGGGCTGGAGGTGGAGGTCATGGAGCGGAAGCCGGCTGCGGCCGCACCGTAAACCATGTTGATAGCCGCCAGTTCGCTCTCGGTTTGCAGGAAAACCCTATCATACTCGGGCATACGTTTGGCCATATGCTCGAGCAGATCGTTCTGCGGTGTGATGGGATAGCCGAAATAGGCGCCGCATCCGGCGAGAATGGCGCCTTCAGCTATGGCAATGTTACCCCCCATGAGGGTTCTCTCAGGCAATAGACGGCTCCTCGATGATTAAACCGGTCAGGATGTTGTATCGTCGTCCGGGCTGCTGCGGTGGTATATGGTGATGGCAAGGTCGGGGCACATGATGGCACAGGCCTTGCATCCCGTGCAAATAAACGCTTTTTCCGCAATCAGCTCGGCGTAATTGACCCCGAAGCGGTTAATTTCTTTAGATATACCGATGATCTCCCTGGGACATACCGAAACGCAGTACAGGCAGGCTTTGCATTTGTCTTTCTCAATGACGATGTAGTTTGTTTTACGGCTCTCAGATATCAACAATTCATCTCACCTTCAATCTAATACAAAAAAAGCGCAATGCAAAAGTTATTTTACAGATAGATTGACTACAAGTCAACAGGCGCAATTTCCGCAGGCCTTTCCAGCATATTTGGGGCAAAAGGCGCGGGATTACTCGCTTCTGGCTATATAGCAGCCCGAGCAGACCACGTATTGCTTGCCGTCGGAGCCTGTTACCAGTTTGTAATAGGCCGATTTATAGAAAAGGCCTATCTGGCCCGGCATGGTGAAGACGTAATCTTCCCATCCGGTCCCATTGGCCAGCGCACCGGAGACGATATCGTCCCTGAAAAGCTTGCCCGCCAGGTCCGGCACTCCTTTGAAATCGCGGCCGACCACAGCGGGGTTATCGGCGTTGGCAACCTCTATCACCTGGTTGTCGAAGACGTAGACGTAGAGCGTCGGGTCCTGCGGATCAAGGTAGGGAGCCTGCTGGGCATTTATTTTGACGATGGTCCCGGGCGCATCGGCGGCTATATCAGCGGCAGTCTTGCCGACCAGTTGAGTGACCGTATCACGTGAAACACTGGTGGAGGCATATTGCGGCAGTGCATAGCTGGTTATTATCTTTTCGTAAACGCTCATGCCCCCGGAGCTGTCCTCTTTTTTTAAATCTTCGAGGGCCTTCTGCCAGGCCTGTATTGTACCGTCCGGGACGTTTTTGTTAAAGGCAATATAGAAGTCGTTCCTGACGGCATATTTGGCGGCCGTGATCTCGGCCGGATTGACGCCGGCCCTGTAGGCCACGAAGGGCATCCCCAGGGCAGGCCCCAGCCAGGCCTCGACCTGGCCGTTAACCAGCTTCTGAATGCACTGCGTGTCGTTCTCGCTTATATCGAGGTTGGTAAATCCCTGGCCGGATAAAAATACCTGGTTGGAGTCATCCTTGTAAACGGCTATGGACTTCAGCTTTCTGGCATCATCCAGTGAGTTGATCACAAGGTCCGAGCCGCGCCGGGTATAGAAATAGTTGTCGTCGAAGCCGATTGGCCCAACCCATTTAAACAGGCTCTCCCGGGAAGGCAATCTGACGGTAGAATAAAGGGCGGTGCCCGGTGCACTCTGCGCCAGCGCATAGCCCTGAGACCAGGGCAGAAGCTCGAAGGTCGCATCGGCGCCGGTTGACTTCAATATCTGGCGGACTATCTCGGTCGACTGCCCCGTGATGGTCCCCTTTTCATCAGTAAAATTAAAGGGCGGATTGTCTTCCGTAAGGATATGCAGCCTGGGTGCAGGATTATTGACCACGCAGCCCGAAAGCAATATAAGGACTGTCAGAGCCAGGCCCATTATGTTCTTCAACATCTTCGCCTCCCATCGCTAACAACTATTCCCTTGCGAATTATCGCCATATCTTCACATATTCAAAGATATGATATATTATATCTTAGGTTGATTGACCAATTATGCAATAAAGTTAACCCCCTTTCCCCCGTTGTAAACCTGCCCGGATTTTACCGTCGGCCTAACAAAATATAACCGTATTAAGAGGATTTTGCAATGACAGTTAGAAAAAAGAAAATGGGCCTGATAAAGCCGCCGGGCAGGGGCACCAGGCTTAATCGGACCCAGAAGGGCAAGCAGATCGCGGCTATCAGAAAAAAGCAGATCACCGGAGCGGCTTACGAGGTCATTGCCGAAAAGGGATATTACAATTTCACCATGATGGATATAGCCAGGCGGGCCGGCGTTTCCTCAGGCCTGATACATCACTATTTCAAGGATAAAGAGAACATGCTGGTCACGCTGCTCAGGGAGATGCAGCAGAATATCCGCACTTCGCTGGAAAAGACCATCGAGAATGTGCCCGACCCATCTAAAAAACTGGATATTTTCATGGACCAGGCCTTCGACCTGGTGATCAGTCAAAGGGAATACGTCTACGTTACCTACGATTTTATGACGCAAATCAAGTTCAATGAGCGCATGCAGCGCATCCTTAGCAAGCTATACCGCGGCTACAGGGAAACGCTGGAATCCATCCTCAAGGAAGGCAAGCAGAAGAATAAATTCAAGGACGTGGACGAGCATTACCTGGCCACCGTCTTCATCTCGGTATTGCTGGGGTTCGAACAGCAGTATATCCTGGACAACACCGCCTTTGCCTACCGAGACTACACCAAACGCATCAAAGACTATATGTTCAGCCAGGTATCGATCAAGAAATAACCAGGGCTGAGCAATGTGCTTCGTGCTAGGCCAGATCTGAGGTGCAATGCGGGCACCTCGATGCTTTCAACGGTATAGCACTGATGCAATAGGGACATTCTTTGGAATACCTTTTTCATAGTTAATACTCCATTTAATGTCTTTATATCGCCAAAATCCTTCCTTAAAAGCCTAACCCCGGCATAGCCCTTTCAAGAGGGAAAAAGCGGAAGGCTGGTCGAGCCTTCCCTCCTCGAAGTCATTTTTGATCCTGTCCACCGCCTCTTTCATGCCCCTGGCGGCCAGTCCTTTGTCATCCAGGGGAAACTCGGGGAACAGGAAGAACAGGCGGGCAATATCGCCCCTGTTTCCGCAGATAAGCTCCTCCACGGGCTGCACCATCATATCCTTCTCCTCTTTGTTGAGCGGCGCACGCGTGAAGACATCATTGCAGAAATGATAGCGGCATTCCCTGGGCCTGATCTCATAGATCGGGCAGGTGCTGAATTTGTCCGAATAAAGCCCGCAATGTATATTCTTACAGCAGTAGCCGTCGCAGGGCGGGCATACCGCCACAGCAGTCTCGTTGAGTATCTTTACGATACGCGAGATCTGCGGCCCGAACAGCTCTTCGAACTCATCGTCGGTCAGGAAAATCTTGGTATGGTCCATCTTACGGTCAGCCCCGGTCCGCCGGGTAATTAATTTGAGTCGGCTTTGACTGTTGAATAGGCAGAAGTTAATATTGAGAATACATCTTTGCCTGCAACACGCATATTAATTTTAACATAGCCCGGCAGGATGCACTGCGTCCTGAGCCTTTCAATATATAAACAAAGTATAAGGAGGTCCCTGCATGATAAGGACGGTAGAACAATATCTGGAAAGCCTTGACGACGGGAGGGTCGTCTATTGTCTGGGAGAACGGGTAAAAGATGTCAGGACCCATCCCATGCTTCGCACTATGATAAGGTCGGCTGCCATGGATTTCGCTATGCCGCACGATCCGCGATTCCGCGACCTTTTCGTAACCAGGGACGAAGATGGCGAAGACGTCAATTTTTTACTTACGCCGCCCCGTACGGCAGAGGAACTGCTCAGACGGCGGGAATGCTTCGTGCAGGGCATCCGCTCAGGCGGCGGCTTCCTTGTGCATTGCATGGGAGTTGACGCACTGGCTGCAGCGACCCTGGCGGCCAACAGGATGGACCGGGCGCTGAAGACCAATTACGTGGAACGCGTTGAAAACTACCGTAAATTTCTCCAGAAAAAAGACATCGGACTGACAGGCGCCATGACCGATGTGAAAGGCGACAGGAGCCTGCATCCATCGAAGCAGGTCCAGCACAAGGATTTCTACCTCCGCGTGATCGACAGGCAGAAGGATGGCATCGTTGTCAGGGGCGCCAAGATACACATCAGCGCCACCCCATGCGCCAATGAGGCCATCGTGCTTCCCTGCCGCACCCATGGCGAAGACGATAAGGACTATGCCCTCTCATTTGCCATCCCTCTGGGGACCAAGGGCGTCAAGCTGCTGGCCGTTGAGCCTGTCACACGCAGCTATGGCGAGGAGGCAGCCTGGGACTATCCGCACGCTGCTAACCTCCAACCCACGGAATGCCTGATCGTTTTCGACGACGTTTTTGTCCCCTGGGAGAGAGTCTTTATGTGCGGCGAGTGGCAGTTCTCCAGGGATATCACCTATGGCTTCGCCAGCTTCCACCGCCTCTTCGGCACCTGCAAGATGGTGGGCGAACTTGAGAGGCTTTGCGGCGCAGTAAGGCTGATAACCGAATACAACGGCCTCGAAAAATACGAGCACATAAAGAACAAACTGGCGTGGATGGCAATGATCGCCCAGACGGTTGCTTCCCTGGGCGAAATGTCCTGCATCAAGGGAGTTAAAGATGAGGCCTCGGGCATGATGGTGCCCGACCTTATGCTCACCAATTCGGCCAAATTCACCTTTGCCGATAATTTCCACGAAATGTGCAAGCTGGCGCAGGACATATGCGGCGGGGTAGCCACCACCGTGCCCAGCTACCGCGACTGGAAAAACCCGGAGATCCATGGCTATATTGAGAAATACCTGGGCGGCAGGGCTGGCATACCGACGGCGGACAGGATCAAGGTCATCCGCATGATCAAGGATATGACCCACAATTATTACCAGATCGACCATATACACGGCGAAGGCTCAAGGGCTGCCCAGCAGATTTTCCTCTACCTTAGCGCAGACTGGAACAGGTATAAAGCCGCGGCCAAGCGCGAGTTGCACATCGACGGTTGGCAATCCGACCCGGTTTACGGTGGGCTGATCGATGCAGAAAAGGCTGTGGATCCCAAGATGCCGCCCGTGGACACCTCTTATAAGTTGTTTTCCAATGTCGAGTAATATGGATAGAGATGCCTGTAAACCGCCTGCCCCGTAAAAATGTTACAAATATTAGATGTTTCTGAAACGGAATTTATGATAATTAAATATCCGCCCTGATAACATATTTTCACCGGGACAAATGAGGAATGGTGGTTATGTGGTTGGAAAGTAGTAATGGTGGAATCGAGGCGGGATATTTTTAGGGATGGTTCATTTGTCCCGGGTTTTAAAACAAATCTTATGAAGCTGCCGGACCGATCGGCAGAGTAAAAAATACGGTAGTCCCCTTACCTTCTTCAGATTCCATCCAGATACGTCCGCCATGTGCCTCAACCAGCCGTTTGCATACCACCAATCCCAACCCGATACCCCTGGATGTGTCGTTCTTTTCCCTGCCTGCGCGCTGGAAGGGATTAAACAGCCGGGCCTGGTCATCTGCGGATATGCCCATGCCGGAGTCCTTGATACCCACCCGGACGAAGCCGTCCTGCCTGTCAGCGGAAATTTCTACCGGCGTGCCGGCACGAGAATACTTAAGCGCATTTTGCACAAGGTTGAAAATCACCCGCTCGATCCTTAAGGCATCCGCTTCTATAACCGGTATGTTGTCATTCAATTTCAGAACGAAGTGGTGATCGTCCTCCGCGCCGAACTTGGCTAAAACCCTTTTCAACAGGTCGGAGATCACAACGGATTGGTGGGAGATTCTAAGTCGGTCGGCCTGCGAACGGGACAGCTCCAGCAGATTGTCCAGGATATGCGACAGTTCATCCGATTCAGCTGTGGCATCCTCAAGCAACTGCCTGATTTCAGCCTTTGACAATTTATTTATATCCTGTGCCAGCGTGTCCAGAGCCCCCATGATAACCGTCAGCGGCGTGCGCATCTCATGCGATACCATGCCTATAAAATCGTCCTTCATCTGGTCGACTTTCTTGCGACCCGTGATATCGCGGCCGTAAAAGCGGAACGTGCCATTTACGGTATCGTAGTAAATTGTTTCTTCATACCACAAGTCGCCGACCTGCACTTCCCGTGTGAGAATATCAAGTTTGCTTCCGTTCTGGCTTGCGATCTCTTCAAGACCCTCAAGGATGGGATGCCGGCTGCCCAGGTCAGCCATGTCCGGAAAGGCGCGGCGGGATGCGCTATTCATATAGAGTATGTTGCCGTCCCTGTCCATTTCGATCACAGGCATGGGATTGCGATCGGGGAAGGACGCCAGATGGGCAAGCTCGGCCTCCATGGCCTTGCGCATGGTAATATCACGCAGGAATACGAAGAGACGTCCGCCTTGTACATCATAGTAATTGACGCTGGCTTCGATATCGACGGTGCCGCCGTCCTTGCGCCTGTGGCTGGTCTCGAATCTCTCTGACCCCGTTTTTACTAACCGCTCAATGCGACGGGCTATATCCATTTCCGTATCCAGCGCCTCCACATCCCTTATTCTCATGCTCAGCAGCTCGTCCCGGCTGTATCCTGTCAATTGGCAGTAGGCGTCATTGACATTAAGGAAACGTCCGTCAAGGTCGACCATCCAGAAACCATCCATAGCTGTTCGCAGGATGGTCTCCCTTTCCATATCCGCCTGCTTGCGCTCGGAGATATCGGCAAATATGGCCAGGTAGCCGATAAATTTTCGCTCCCCGTCGAAAAGGGGCACCGAATTGTTTATGGCCCAGATGAGGGAGCCGTCCTTTTTCACCATTTTAAGATCGTATTGCTCAATAATTCCTTGGCGCCTCTGCTGCTGCCTCACCTTCATCATAGGCAACTGTTCACTGCTGACAAGGTCCAGGAACTGCCTGCCGACTAACTCATCTATTGAATAGTCCAACATTTCGGCCATACGCCGATTGACGAAGGTAATCAAACCCTCGGGGTCAGCCAGCAAGATACCCTCGAAGGCATTCTCAACAATATCCCTGTAACGCTGTTTCTCCCTCTCGATCGTCCACAAAGATTCTTCTATCCTCTGCTGCTGTTTTACAATCTGCAGAAGCAGCTTCTCCCTGTCCAACTCAGCCTGCTTGCGTGCTGTTATGTCACGGATGACGGCCAGGACGCCGACGATTGCATTGCGCTTTCCTCTGACCACAGACAGTGAAGATTCCACGAAAATACTGTTACCGTTATTCAGGATGTGGATGTTCTCTCCCTGCCAGTAGCCGAATTTCTCGAGGGACTGCCTGGCATCGCTCTCATCGATCGGCTCTATCCATTCATTCCTGAAAAACTCACGGTAGTTTCGCCCTAGGGCATCCCCGGCCTTAACGCCATAAAGTGTTTCGGCAGCGTGGTTCCAGCAAAAAACCCTCTCCTCTACGTCCAGGCAGATGACAACATCCTTAATCTGGGAAAGGAGATCGATCTCCAGTTCCTCATGCCCCCCGGACACCTTTAGCCCACGCCCATCGGTTTTTAAACTGGCCGTAGTAACAAGCTTCCTTTTCCCACCAGGATTGCTGCTGCCGGCTTCGACTGATATTTTGAGCTGTTTCTTCGCTTCACGCTTCATAAAAATTTATTACCCTGTTTTCAAAGGAACATTCTCGCTGCAACAGCTTTCTATGGCCTGCACTACGTTTTCCGTGTCGGCTAAATCCTTGAATGCGTAATCAGCACCTGCGTTTTTCAGGTCGTCAACTGAATGAACGCCGGTGGCGACCGCGACGGACAGGGCCTTGATCTTCCTGGCACAGTCTACGTCCCTGAGGGCATCGCCGATGATCACCACTTGTTTTCCTGAAAACTTCGTGCCTGTAAGATCCCCGGCTTTGCTCACGGCCAGTTTTGCCATATCCAGTCGGGTTTTGGCTTCGGTGCCGTAGACCTCAAACCTGAAATACCCGTCGAGACCGGCTGATGCAAGCACCTTGCCGGCAATTGCCGGTGAGTCCCCGGTATAAAGGACGATCATATGTCCGTCCTTTGTCAAACGCTGCAGCAATTGCCGCACACCAGGCAAAACATATCCCGACAGATCAGGCGGCATCAGAGAAAAAAATATTTGCTCATATTCGGCCAACAGTTCTGCCATGCGGACACGTACTGAGTCAGCATCGATGCCATTCACCCTGGCAAGTTCTGCGATATTGTCGGTCAGGCTTCGGCCCGAAAAATCAATCCCCGTCAACTTCGCATCTATATTGAATTCCTTCAGGAAGAGCCGCCGGACGGTTTCCGCATGGCCCGGCAGGAAATCCACCAGCGTCTGGTCCAGGTCGAAAATTATTAGCTTCATGATAAATTACCAATACAATGCTGCCGGAGCCCGAAAGCTCCGGCAGCATTAAAGGAGAAACCCTTAGCTGTTAATATCCAACTCCATTTATTAATGCCTGATTATTTTTTATAAAGGTTGCCACAGCCTTTGACCCGGACCATCAGAACCGGTACGCAGACGCCGTGTAAGAGCTTATCGGCCACGCTCCCCCATATCCAGCGGCTGAAGCCGGACCGTCCATGCGTTGCCATTATCACAAGGTCGATTTTATTATGATCGACAAAGTCGATGATAGTATCTGCAGGAAGACCGTACAAAATTTTGACTGATGTTTTAATGCCCGCTACAGTCATTCGGGCAGCTATCTTATCGAGGTATTTTTCCGCCTTCGTTTTTTCGTCTTTCTCCACTTGCTCCATCTGAGGCAACGTCAGACCCGGGGTCAGGGCTTCTGTATACGGAATCATAAATGGTTCGATAACACGCAACAATATAACCTGGGGATTCTGGCACCCTCTGGCAATGGTCTCAGCATGTTCAATGGCTGTCTCAGACAGCTCCGAACCATCCAGCGTCACTACTATATTTTTGTACATACAACTTCCTTAGACCGGATGTTTATATCCGCCGGTTCGGATAACCTTTATATGTTTTAGCTAACCGCGATCTGCTTATCGGACTGCCAGAGCCCATGTATATTGCACAGCGAGGTAGCATAAATTGTTCCCGGCTTACTGAGCTTTACGGAGAAGGCCGCCTCAGGGTGGGTATATGCCGGCCCAGTATTGGGCCCCTGGGTAGATTCCCCGTGCGCCGTGAATTCGAAATGCCCCAGCTGGTAAGCGAAGTTCTCGCCCTCTGCCAGGAAATACACCGAAATCCAGCTGATATGGTGCTCGGTAGTATTAGGATGCGCAACCTCTTTGCCTACCGAGACTTTAACGGACAGCATGTCACCCGCCTTGATTTTATCGGAGCATTCTATCACAGGAACATGTTTCTCGGCTTTCCAGTCTCCGGTCTTAAACAGCTCGGTAAATGGTTTCATTTGCTTCCCCCTAAATTTTATTCGCTATTTTTATCATCAATTAATGCTGTCTGCGAGTCCTATTTTTTAGCTTTGGGCCGGCCGGCGGAAATCTTGACGCCTGCCCGTTTCGGTTTCCTGCTGTGGTCCTTGGGAAGGTCGATCTGGAGTATACCGTCGCAATAGTTGGCTTTGATCCCTGATTTCCGGACTTCCGAAGGCAACGGCAGCGAACGGTAGAAACTGCCGTATGACATTTCGCACTGAATATAGTCTCGGCCCTTGGAAGAAGACTCGGATTTCTTCTCACCTTTGATTATCAGGCCGTTGCCGACGATGTCGATATTTATATCCTCTTTCTTTACGCCCGGCACCTCAACACGCAGGGTGATTTTATCTTTATCCGAGTACATTTCAATGATCGGCGACCATAGAAGGCTGTCGTTAGGGGTTCTCCAGAATAACGGGAACCTCGTTGCCGTGACAGGATACTTACCTGCCTTTTCCATACGTCCGGTGGCATCCGGCATTGTTCCTATTGCAGACATTCTTTGCATTACCATGGCTTCCTCCTTACACGCGGCATATATTTAAGTTACCTGGCTCCCACCTTCAAGCGGGCGCTACTGTTGTCTAGATATTCGAAACCTGCCAAGGACGATTTCCTGTAGTTGAGCAAGATCGAATCATACTGTGAAACGACTGACCCCTTTTCAACGACGGTTATATCCGAGCTGTCAAGCCGGTGCGGCCTCCCCAGGTAGCAGAATTTTTCCACCTTAACATCTTCTTCCAGAATGCAATGGTCAACCAGGCTATATTCGTCCACTTCTGCGTTGGATAGAAGGATGGAATTCCTGACCACTGCATGAGGTTTTACATGCACGTTGCCGGCCAGGATCGAGTTCTCGACCCGGCCCTCCACTATGCAATCAGGACCGCACCAACTGTTGTGTATATTTTTCATAAAGATCACCCCGGGTTCGGAATTATTATCAGGGTTTTCTCCTACCCCGACTGATGACCTCAATGGTAATCTCCACTTGATTAAATAATCATAAAATGCCCCAAAAAAGTATTAAATAATCGTGTCATTTGATGAGGTTTATGTGAAGTAGAGGCGGCGGCCTGAGGCCGCGGATTGTGGAAGATTTTCTATGCCGGTTTTTGTTTGAACATATAGCCCAGTTTAGGGACGGTCACAATATATTCAGGTTCGTCGGGATTATTCTCGAGCTTGTTTCTGAGCCTGCTGATCCATGTCCTCAGGATTTGAATGTCGTTACGGTATTCCGGTCCCCAGATCCTGCTCAGCAACTCCTCATAGGCAATGACCCGTCCCGTATTTTGAACCAGTTCGGCTAGCAGGAGCCACTCAATCCTGGTCAAATGTTCCTCTGAACCCTTAACCATCAGGCTGTGACCTTTAAAGTCTATGTGCACATCTTTTAAGGCAAGTGTTTCGACAGGCTTGCCCTTTTGCTCCTGGCCGATACGCCGGCTGATAGCTTCGATACGGGCGATAAGCTCGTTGGGATTAAAAGGTTTGGGCAGGTAGTCATCGGCTCCCAGGTTGAGCCCCTGGATTTTATCTACATCCTCACTCCTGGCACTAAGTATGATGACCGGCACCTGAGAGAAGGTCCGCAGTTCCTTAAGAAACTCGAAACCGTCCATCTCGGGCATGACGAGGTCGAGGACGATTATATCGGGATCATAGTTATGGAAGCGTTCGAATGCTTCCTTGCCGTTGCCGGCGGTCAAAACCTCGTAACCGGAAACCCTTAGCTTGGACCTGAGAAAATTGATAATGCGCTCTTCGTCATCCACCACCAGTACATTTAATTTTTTCATAGTTTACAGTATCACGTACAAGCTATAAAAGAATGATAATCCTGCAAGCGTTATATGTCAACAGATACGTTTTTAAGGCTTCGATTTTGGTCGCGGCTAAAGACTATTTATAAATTTTCCTTTTCCAACCCTTCTACCAGTTTCCGGTATTTTTCATGAATCAGCTTTCTGTCGAACTCCCAGAACTCCAGCAGCATCTTGTCCTGCTCTTCTTTGCTGAAATAATCCAGGATGGGATAAAAGAAATGCTTGTCTTCTTTTTCTATATGCTCAGGGTAAAAACCGGCCAGCTCTTCCATGAGGCCAATCACGTCTTTCAAGGCTTCTGAACTACCCTTCATATAGCCCTGCCTGGCTTCGACCAGAGCGGCAACCATTTTACGGGCGTTTATATGTTCCTCTATTAACTCTTGCATTATCCTCTTGTGTTCGGGCGTCAATTGCTTTTTAGACAGGTCCCTGAAAAGAATATCCTCCTCCTTGCCGTGATGCGTCCTATCGGCATAGGTCCTGATAAAGTCGACCGCTGTTTGAAGGAACTCGACGTCGATAGTGTTGCTTTTGCGGGCCTGCGCCGCCTCTTTTTTCAAGAGAGCAATCATGCGCTCGATTAAGCGGTGCTCAACCATTAGTGGGCCGATCGGCTTCATCCCTTACCTCCTTATCTATATCACTTTATCTTATTTTTGCATTTCCTCAAGCGCCTTTTTAGCCTCGAGGTCTATGCCCAGCGTGAGTGTGCTGTCTTCCAATGCAGCCATAACATGCTTCAAAACGTCATCGTAATCACGGGTACGCAGGTCATGGAACACGTGATGTGCGCCCACCCTGACTTCATCGGACCGGGGATGCTCGATCAAGGCGTGCAATATGGGTTTTATCGACTTGGGGCCTATCTGTATGAGTGCCTGAGCGGCCAGCCAGCGTACATCGAACATCTTGTCTTGCAAAGCCGTAACCAGAGCGTCCACAGCCGCAGGATCCTCGATCTCACCCAGCGATTTAGCAGCTTCCCACCTTACCACCTGATTCTTATCTTTGAGCGCCTCTATCAGATATTTCACGGCCGGGTGCCCGATTTTGCCCAAAGCTTTCCTGGCCCTGACCCTGATCCTGCCGTCCTTGCTGCCCAGGTCCTTGACCAGTATCTTGGGATCTGTGCTTGATGGCTTACTGTTTGAAGTACTCATAACACATCCTCTGAATATTTAATTCAATATATATATCTTCAGCTTAAATAATAATAAAATTTGCCGTTTAATTATTACAAAAGAATGACATTAAATCCGGGGCGGCGATATTACTTGTTGATCCGCATAAACAGCATCAGGCCATTGGGAGGAATGTCGACTGTTTTGCCTGCCTCAGTCCTGTTTTTTTTAGCCGGCAGGCCGGCCTTCGAGGTATCCAGAACGATTTGCCACCTGGTAGATTTCCTGAACTCCGGCATTTTAAATGGTATTTTATCTTTATATGCATTGAGCACCATTAGAAATGTATCGTCCTGAATGGAATTCCCTTCATCGTCGTATTCGTCCAGAGCTTCTCCGTCCAGGAGCAGTCCCACGCAGTGCACCCATGAAGTATCCCAATCGGGTTGAGCCATCTCGCTGCCGTCCGGCCGCAGCCAGACTATATCCCTGACTTCCTGTCCGCGTATAGGCCGTCCACTAAAGAACTGGCGCCGGCGGAATACGGGATGGTCGCGGCGCAAACAGCATAGGTCTTTTACAAAGGTTTGAAAATCCTTTTTCCCGGCGTCCAGGTCCCAGTCATACCAGCTAATCCGGTTATCCTGGCAATACGCGTTATTATTGCCGCCCTGTGTACGGCTGAGCTCGTCGCCGCCGTAGATCATGGGAACACCCTGCGACAGCATCAAGGCTGCTATAAAATTACGTTTTTGCCGCTCACGAAAATCGAGGATCGACTGGTCGTCAGTGGCGCCCTCGGCCCCACAATTAAATGACAAATTCTCATCCATGCCATCCCAAATAAAGACGCCGTTGGCTTCATTGTGCTTCTGGTTATAGCTGACAAGGTCCTGCAGGGTAAAGCCGTCATGCGCTGTAATATAGTTGATGCTGGCGTAAGGCCGTCGGCCGTCATCCTGATAGAGGTCGCTACTGCCGGTCAGGCGGTAAGCCAGGTCGCCAACCTGTCCCTCATCGCCCCTCCAGAAGCGCCGCAGCGTATCCCTGTACTTGGCATTCCATTCTGTCCACAGGATGGGGAAATTGCCCACCTGGTAACCCCCTTGCCCTACATCCCAGGGTTCCGCTATCAGCTTGACCTGTGATATAACCGGATCCTCCTGGATGATATCGAAAAATGCCGATAACCTGTCCACTTCATGCAAATTCCTGGCCAGGGCCGAGGCCAGGTCGAACCTGAAACCATCCACGTGCATCTCCGTCACCCAGTAGCGCAGGCTATCCATAATCAGCTTCAATACCTGGGGCTGCTGTACGTTCAAGCTGTTCCCGGTGCCGGTGTAGTCCACATAGTAGCGCTTGTTGGACGGATCCAGCCGGTAGTACGTTTCATTATCTATACCCCGATAGCTAAGGGTAGGACCAAACTGATTGCCTTCGGCAGTGTGATTGTATACGACATCCAGGATTACTTCGATGCCCGCCCGGTGTAAGGCCTTGACCATGCGTTTAAACTCCACGACCTGTCCTCCCCCGTCCCCCGAGGAGGAATAGCGCGAGGTTGGGGAAAAATAGTTGATGCTGTAATAACCCCAATAATTGGTCAGGCCCCTGTTAATCACTCCCTTATCATCGGTGAATTCATGCACGGGCATTAGTTCCAGGGCAGTGATGCCCAGTCGTTTGAAATAGTCCAGCATGACATCGGACGCCAACGCAGCATAACTCCCGCGGTGTCGTGCCTCGATCTCAGGATGTTGGATCGTACAGCCCCTGACATGCGTCTCATAAATAATGCTTTTCGGCCAGGGTATGGAGGGAGGGCGGTCATTGTCCCAGTCGAAAGATGGATCGATAACCACGCACCTGGGTGTGCCCGCGCTATCATCCCGGCTATCCATAACCAGGTCATCAGCCTTAGTGGTGTCGTAACCATACAGCGGTGACTGCCAGTCGATTTTGCCGGAGATGGCCCTGGCATAGGGATCGAGGAGAAGCTTGTTCCGGTTGAATCGCAGGCCATTTCCCGGTTGATAAGGGCCGGAAGCCCGATACATATAGAGTTGTCCGGGCCTGAGCCCAGGCACACACATATTCCAAATCTGTCCCCTGACTTCTCTAAAGGCAATACACTCGCTTTCGAAAACGGAGCCCTCGTCAAACAGGCAGAGCTCCATCTTTTCGGCTTTTTCGGAATAGACGGCAAAGTTAACCCCTTTGCCATCCCACGTAGCTCCAAGGGGAAAAGGATTACCCGGCAATACACCTCGTGTCATCACTATATAATATAAGTATACTTAATGTCAGGACGGGAGGGAATATATGATGGAACCAATGGACAGTTTACTGAATGCACAAAGAGAATTTTTCAACAGCCATAAGACCAGGGAAATCATCTTCCGCATGGCGCAGCTTGAGAAACTGAGAGACTGCATTTTAGCTCACCAGGATAATATAGTTCAGGCCCTGCATAAAGACCTGCACAAGCCGGCACGGGAAACCTATGCTACGGAAACCGGCTTTTGCCTGGCGGAGATAGATTATATGCTCAAGCACCTCAAGTTTTGGTCTCGCACCATCCAGGCCAGGGGGCCGCTTCTCTTTCCGGAGTCTAAAACTTATATTCAGTACGAACCGTTCGGAGTGGCCCTGATAATCTCACCCTGGAACTATCCCTTTCAACTGACCATTTCACCTTTAGTAGGAGCATTAGCAGCCGGAAATTGCGCCGTGCTTAAACCCTCAGAATTGTCCCCCAGCACCTCCGCTGCCATTGAAAACCTCATCCATGATTGCTTTGACCCAGGTTATGTATCGGTCGTCCAGGGCGACGCCGCTGTAGCACAAAGCCTCCTTCAGCAAAAGTTCGACTACATTTTCTATACGGGCGGCGGTGCGGTTGGAAAGTCGGTCATGAAAGCTGCGGCAGAACACCTGACCCCGGTTACACTGGAGCTGGGAGGCAAATGCCCCTGCATAGTCGATAGCGATATCGATCTGGAGAAGGCCGTCAAACGTATAGTCTGGGGCAAGTTTATGAACGCCGGGCAGACCTGCAATGCACCGGACTACCTGCTGGTTCAGCGGGACGTTAAGACCAGCGTCGTTGAAGGTCTGACGAAGTCGATCATGGAGTTCTACGGCCCTGACATCAAGGCCAGCCCGGACTATGGAAGGATAGTCAACCGGCGGCATTTCGACCGCATCTCCTCTTACCTGTCGGACGGCTCTGTGATTTTCGGCGGTCAGTCCGATGCCGAAAGCCTGTATATTGCACCGACCCTCATGGAAAATACGCCCCCGGAATCGAAGGTCATGCAGGAGGAGATTTTTGGCCCGGTCCTGCCCATCATCGAATATTCCGGTTTGGACGAGGCTATAAGGTTCGTAAACAGCCGGCCCAAACCGCTGGCCCTCTATCTTTTCTCAAACGACAAGGAGGTACAGAAGAGGGTATTGCATGAGACCAGTTCGGGAGGCGTCTGCTTAAATGATGCGGTGGTCCAGATCGCCTACCTTCAACTTCCGTTCGGAGGGGTGGGTGACAGCGGCTTCGGCAAATACCACGGGAAACACAGTTTCGAGCTGTTTTCAAACAAAAAAGGCATTATGCTGCAAACAGTGGAGCAGGACCTCGCTATCAGATATCCGCCTTACCAGACCGGCGGATGAATATCAACTCTTATTAAGGCGGGCATTTGGCACAGACCGACCGGAACAGCGTGGTACTCAGGTAGCGGTCGCCTCGGTCGGGCAATATGACGACGATGGTGCCACTATCCATCTGCCTGGCAATGTTCAAAGCGCCGGCTACAGCAGCCCCGCTGGACATGCCGACGAAGATACCTTCTCTGGTGGCCAGCAGCCGCGTGGTCTCGAAGGCTTCCCCATCTTCAACTGTGATCTTGTCATCGAATTCCCTGGGATTATATATCTTGGGGTTAATGGATTCTTTCATATTCTTAAGGCCCTGGATGGTATGGCCCTCGGTAGGCTCGACCGCAATCACCTTTACCTTCGGTTTCTTTTCCTTGAGGTATCTGCCCGTGCCTATCAGCGTCCCGGACGTACCAAGTCCAGCGACAAAGATATCGACTTCGCCGTCGGTCTGGCGGTAGATCTCGGGCCCGGTGGTCTCGTAGTGCGACAGCACGTTATTGGGATTGTCGAACTGGTTGGGCATGAAGTAATTAACCGGATCTTTCTCGATAAACTGCCAGGCCCTGCGGATGGCCCCGTCGGTCGACTCCTTGGCCGGGGTTAGTATTACTTCCGCGCCGTAGGCCTGCAGGCAAATCTGCCGCTCGGTGCTCACGCATTCGGGCATGAATAGTTTCACTTTATAGCCCTTGGCCGAGCCGATCATGGCCAGCGCAATACCCGTATTGCCGGAGGTGGGTTCTACGATGGTCTTGTCTTTAGTGAGCTGGCCTGATTCCTCAGCCTTGACGATCATATAGTAGGCCGGCCTGTCCTTGACGGAGCCGCCCGGGTTGCAGCCTTCCAGCTTGCAGTAGATTTTCACCCCGGGCTTTAAGCCATTCAATTTGGACAATTGGACCATCGGGGTATTGCCTATGGCATCGAATACGCTGCTCTTTACCTCTTTCATTCTTTCATCCTTCGGAAACGGTGCGTAACACAGATAATTATATGTCAGGTCAGAAGCTAAATAACAGTTTGAGGCCTCACGAGAACAACCGCCTTGGGTTATCGACCGTCATGATCTGTATTTGCCGGTCGCTAATACCGGCCTTCTTCAGGGCCGGGATTATGTTGCGGAAAATATTAGTGAACGACCAATTGACGAACAATTTAACGTCCTCGGCCGGTATCGACCCACCGCGTCCGAACGCGCACGCGATGAAGTCCTGCGACATCAGGATGTGGTCTGCATATCCAGCCTGCAACAGGCTGATGAGGTTGGCCGTCCTGACTGAGTCCGGCAGAAAATATTCGATACCGAACCTATCGAAAGCAATGTTGACGCCTTTTTTCAGCACTGATAGCTGATAGTCGAGGGAACGATTGCCGCACATATGGCCGCACTGTATTTTGTTGGGATCGGCCCCTTCGGAGAGCAATATATCCGTCTGCTCGGGTCCCATAGTTCCGTCCTCAGTGTGGGTGATGATTGGCACGCCCGTTTCTTTTTGCGCCCGGGCTGCAGCCTTCAAAGAAGCCATTTCGCAATCGCTTATTGCATCCAGTCCCGTAGCGACCTTAATGACGCCGGCCTTCACGCCGGAGTTGCCGATACCTTTGGTCAGCTCATGGAGATAGGTGTCGTAAAGCTCAGTCGCCATATCGCCTATTCCGGCGCGCCGGCGCTGCTTTAAATACGCCCATTTGCCCATCTCTTCGGTATACATGCCGGTTGCACAGATTATGTTAATCTGGAGCTTTTCCGATACCTCCTTCATCACCTCGACATCACGGTTCAGGTCATTGGGTGTTGCATCGACTATGGATTTAACTCCGAACTCCTTCACCGGCATTAATGCCTTGAGGCAAATATTTACGATTTTTTCACGGTTGTAAGGCCTGGAGAGCGCATCACATTCCCAGCCTGAATAGGCGGCGGCAATATGCTCGTGCGCCAGTGTAAGCCCCAGGTCGTCGGGAGAGATCGGCCCCAGAACCGAATTGATTTTAGCCATGCGTTCCTCCAAAGTGTTATTGGACTCGTTATTATAGCATATGCTCCAGAGTCAGCCCTCTTGGTCGCAAGGGGTAATTCTGATAGACTATACCGCCGGGGACAGGATATGCCGGAGATTTTAGCGAGGGGAATCCAGTTCAACTATGAGGAATGGGGGGAGGGTTTCCCGTTAGTACTGCTTCATGGCCTGTCCGACGACCTCAATCTATGGACTCCGCTGGAGCCTGAATTCTCCGTCAGATACCGTACTATCGCCATAGATATGAGAGGGCACGGGCATTCCGGCAAGCCCGATATACCTTACTCCATTCACCAATTGTCAGAAGACCTTTTTGCCTTCCTCGAAGAAATGAACATTGCCCGGGCACACCTGATGGGTCTCTCCATGGGAGCTTGCGTAATTCAGCAGTTCGCCCTGGACCATCCCGATAAAGCAGCTTCCATCGTACTGCTTTCCGCCTTCGATCATGCCGACCCGCAACTACAGGAAAAGCTGATGAACCTTCGAAACAGCCTTGTTGCGGGAGGCATACCGGCCTTCTACGACGAAGCGGTTAAACTGGTTGTTACGCCCGAGTTCATAGCTGCCAACGCGGCAGCGATTGCGGACTCGAAGAAATATTCCGTCGGTATAAACTCCACCGCAGCCTTAATCCGGGCCGTCGACGCCTGCCTGGAATTCGATATTAGGGACAGGGTCTCGCAGATAAGGGCGCCCCTACTCATTATTTCCGGGGCGGAGGACGTATTCAGCCCCAACAACCTAGCCGCGGAGATTCATTTTTCCATACAGGGTTCCACCTAGATAATAATGGATGGCGTCGGGCATAACTTAATTACGCCTGAAAATGTGCCAGCATTGACACGCACAGCTCTGGATTTCCTGGCGGCACATTCAGCATAGGTACTACCCCAGCTATATACAGGCTATGCTTTAAAGCACTTATCCACTTCTCTATCAACTTGATGAGCCAAGCATTGCCATGATTGCGTTTCCGATAAATTCATCCGCCTCAAGCAGGATCGAGAGGTGGTTCGTATCTTTTATCGCTCGCACTGTCGATTTCTGCCTGATTTCTTTATCCGCCAGCTCCCCATATTGGAGAACTTTATCAACATCGAAGAGTTCATCGTTCTCCCCGACGAAAAGGGCAAAAGGCTTATCGATTTTCCTGAATTGCTCCTGAGGATTATCCGGCGTCAGAGCCATAGCCATGTTGCAGGTTATCGATTTAATCAATAAAGGCTGTGCCTCGAGGACATCTTCGGGATAGTTAAAAAAAACGGCCTGGGTATTGCCGTACTGGGCACCAAGCGAAGCCCCGTATTTCATGAATACCTCGATATCCACCCTGGCAAAAGGTGTTGTATTTCCCTGTCTTGCCGTGCCAGATTTGTAACCGAACTCAGGCGACACAAATACATATCCGGCTATATCCGGGTTCTTTTTCCAGCTAATATAATTAAGGACAAGGCCCCCACCCGATGAGTGCCCTCCCAGGTACAGCGGCAATTGCGGAGCGTCAGCCTGCACGAAGTCGCAGAAGAGTTGTACATCTTTCCATACCTGGTCGACTGTGGGTGAATCTCCCCGCGGCCCGTCAGAATTCCCGTGCCCCCGTATATCCAGCAGGTAAACCGATATGTTGTATTTTGCGCCCAGTCCCTTTGCCAGGTTCTGATAGCCTGCGCCGCTGTAAGCCCCACCTCCATGCAGGAAGACCAGTGATGCAACAGGAGTACCCACCCTGGTTGCGTAATAAGCCAGGTTTATTCCATCCGACGCTTTGATAAAGGAGGGAGTCCCTATATCGATTTTTCCGACATTTGCGATTTCGTCAAAGGAAAATGAATCACCGTTTTTCATACTATCTTGTCAACTGACCTGACCATAATAACCTTAATAGAACAAGTTATCCAGTCCACTTAATCGTAGCCCGCATATTGGGTTAAAACACCATTAAAAGCAGGTTAAAATCCTATTAATTTTTATGTCCGCGGGCATTACAAATATATAAAATCGTTCAAATTGGTCCGGTCTGAAGCTGCACCAATTTTGACGCATGCTCAAAATTTTATCCATAATTCTAATAGAGGTCGCGGGATGATCAACACACAGTTATCTCAGAAATTCGAGGTGGGTCAGCGGGTGCGCATTTTTTCCGTCAAAGACGACCGGAGCAAACCCAAATATCCGGCATGGGAGCAACATGTCGATTTGCAGGGCATCGTAACCGGGGCCTACCATTCCCGCTACGGGCCCTTGATTGTGGATGGCTCCATAGGATGCGACTATGTCCGTTTTTATAATGTCGCTTTTGACGGCAATTTCACTATCGGCGTACCCGAGGAAATGTTGGAAGCCGTACGAATTTAATTTGAAAGGGGTGCAATCGTGGCGAAACTATTGAAAGAGGACGCAAAAAAGTTTCTTGAAGATGTGCCTGGTGACTGCGTATTCCGCTGTCAGGACGGAAGCGTTTTTAGAAACATGAGAGAGCTGCGAGACGGCCTGTCTATCATGTCGGAAGAGACTTATCTATTCCATGCCAATGCCGATAAGAACGACTTCAGTGCGTGGGTCATAGACATCATCACTGACCAGAAGCTGGCTCTTGATCTTCAGAAGGCGACTTCAGCGGATGATGCAACCAGGCGCGTGGGTACCAGATTTGCCGGTTTGAGAAGAAAGTAGCCGGACAATAGCCGTTTAATTGGTTATGGTCCCGGATAGACCAGCAAGTCAGCGTATATCTAACTGTCATTTACCCTTGAACAAAGGCCAGCGCTCAAAACCAGGAAATTAAAAGTAAAATATTAATAAGTTTTTAATAATTAACGAGTAAAATTTGTTCAAGTGATTTTCCAAGGAGAAATACGTGGTCAAAAAAGTACCTGATTATATTTTTGTTTTTCTGGTATCCCTAACACTGGTCATAGTTATTATAATGTCGGCAGGCTGTAGCACGGGTACCTCTCAGACGACCTCTCAACCGGCCTCGTCGGGAGCCACATCCAACCAGCCGCCTTCCGGACAGGCAAATCAGCAGGGTAGGACTGCAAGAAATCCCAATTTCATAAATAATCTTCTGGCAAAAGTAGCTGACAAGTTGGGAGTTTCAGTTGACGCCGTAACACAGGCATACCAGAGTGCACGAGCCACGACGATACCGCCATCTCCACCATCGGTACCTTCGCAGAATGGACAATCTGTTACACCGCCGGGACAGGGGTCTCCCGGGCACTCGTCAAGTTCAGAAAACAGGACAGCTTCCAGAGCTGCACTTTTTAACAAGATGTCCGTATCTCTCAACATTCCGGTGGATCAAATTTCGGCAGCCTGGCAGGCAGCAATGACGGAACTGAGGGCCAGCAACGGTAGTACAGGTTCCACACATTAGCATTTTCTGCGGCCTTATCCGGCTTTGTCTTCAAGGTCTACTTGCAGTGCAACCAGTATTCTGCTGACCATCCCGTAGTAGCCTATGGTAGTCGTCAATTCTACGATGGCATGATCGCTGAAGTATTGCTTGAGCGTCGCGAAGGTCTTATCTTTCACCTTTATATTTTGTGCAACCTCGTCCGTATATTGCAGTACGGCACGCTCTTTTTCATCGAACTCTTTTGAGCCGGACCATTTTGCCAGACCATCGATTTGCTTCTGCCTGACCCCGCATAACAACCCTATGGCAATATGCTGGTGTACCTCGTATTTAGACTGCGCCAGAAGGCCCGTGCGGATAATTGCCAGCTCTCTTATGGCGGCGGGAACTTCCTCTCCCGTAAGGATCGAATTACCCAGGCGCAAAAAATTCAGCCCGATATGGGGACAATTTGCCATAACCTTAAACACGTTGAGGACGGTCTGACCCCGTCCCTCCATGTGCTGAAAGGCCTCTCTAATCTTTGGATCGGCCTGCTCTTTCTCTACATAACCTACTCTCGCCATTGCTTCTCCTCCATTTAGTATAATCAGTTCCTTCGGGTCCTAAAATATCGACAGGCCTCCATCGACGGAAAGCGTCTGGCCCGTAACATATGCGGCCTCGTCGGATGCCAGGAATAATACTGCCCTGGCCACTTCCTCCGCCTTCCCATGCCGCTTCATCGGCACCCTCGTTTCAACGTTTTTAATACGGCGTTCGTTCATTACCGGCGCAACCATGGGAGTATCGATAAAACCGGGGGCCACGCAGTTTACCCTGATGTTGTCCTTTGCCAGGCTAACAGCCAGTGACTTGGTTAAAGCAACAACGCCAGCCTTGGAAACCGAGTATGCAAAGATAGGATGAGCAAAGAATGCTGCCATCGATGCGTTGTTAACTATTGCTCCCCCGCCAACCTTTTTCATCTCGGGAGCAGCATACTTGGACATAAATAAGGCACTTTTGAGGTTTACACCCATAACTAAGTCCCACTCTGCCTCCGTTACCTTGAGGCCGGTGCCGCCTGAGCCAATGCCAACATTATTAAACAGGATGTCCAGTCTGCCATATTTAGCAATTGTGGATTCCACGGCTTTTTTCGCTTCCGCCTCCCTGGCAACATCGGCCTGTAAAGCTATACACTCTCCGCCGTTCTCCTCGATTATTCTGAAGGTTTCCTGCGCTGCGGCCAGATTCAGATCGACGGCAACTACCTTCGCTCCCTCTTTCGCAAACGCTATGGCCGCCGCTTTACCGTTTCCCATTCCAACTCTTATCGAACCAGCTCCGGAAACTATAACTACCCTGTCTTTAAACCTCATTTACGTGCTCCTGATTTTTATTTTCTGACAAACTAACGAAAGACGAAGTTATTTTTTCGTCCTGCACGCCAATTTGCAATGCAGTACGTATTATACAGGCCATCGCATAAAACCGCAGCTATCCAGGCCAGCAAAAATAAACTTATGCCTTAACGCCAAGAGACGGATCTGGTGGAGATAGATTCAAGCATCCACATTGCGCCGTCACGCTGATTATTATCCGCAGGCGCCAGGGGCTTATTGACACTCAGTTGAAGAGTCAAATGAGGTCGAAGCGGTCAAGGTTCATTACCTTGTTCCACACCGCTACAAAATCGTGCACAAATTTCTCCAGGGAGTCATCACTTCCGTAGACTTCCGCCAAGGCCCGTAGTTGTGAGTTTGAACCGAAGATGAGGTCGACACGGGTGCCGGTCCACTTTACTTCGCCCGTTGCGCGGTCACGACCCTCGAACACGTCTTTGTCTTCCGAGGTTGCATCCCAGGTCGTGCTCATGTCGAGCAGATTCACAAAGAAGTCGTTGGTTAGCGCTTCAGGCTTCTTGGTAAAAACGCCGTGGTGGGACTGTCCGAAGTTAGCATTCAAGACGCGCATACCGCCAACGAGAACCGTCATCTCAGGAGCGGTCAGCGTCAGCAGTTGTGCCCGATCAACCAGCAGTTCCTCTGCCGATACAGCGTATTTGGTTTTGAGGTAGTTACGGAACCCGTCTGCAGCCGGTTCTAGCACGGCGAAGGAGGCCACATCGGTTTGCTCCTGCGAGGCGTCCATGCGTCCCGGCGTAAAGGGAACCGTTATCTTGTGACCGGCACTCCTTGCAGCCTGCTCGACACCCGCGCACCCGGCCAGAACGATCATATCAGCCAGCGATACCTTCTTGCCGCCGGACTGCGCACTGTTGAACGCGCTCTGGATACCTTCTAAGGTCTTGAGCACCTTCGCCAGCTGGGCAGGCTGGTTGACTTCCCAATCCTTTTGCGGAGCCAGACGAATGCGGGCACCGTTGGCACCGCCGCGCTTGTCGGAGCCACGGAAGGTGGACGCAGATGCCCAGGCGGTCGAAACCAGCTCCGACACTGACAGGCCAGAAGCCAGGATCTTGCCCTTGAGGGCGGCGATGCCCTTGGCATCAATCAGTTTATGATTGACGGCAGGGATGGGGTCTTGCCAGATGAGCTCTTCTGCCGGAACCTCCGGGCCAAGATAACGTGCGCGCGGGCCCATGTCGCGGTGCGTCAGCTTGAACCATGCCCGGGCGAAGGCATCCGCGAGCTGATCCGGATTTTCCATGAAGCGCCGTGAAATCCTTTCGTAGATAGGGTCGAACCGCAGAGCGAGGTCCGTTGTCAGCATGGATGGTGCGTGACGCTTTGACGGGTCGTGCGCATCCGGCACCGTACCGGCGCCTGCGTCACCCTTCGGCTTCCATTGGTACGCACCGGCCGGGCTCTTCGTCAGTTCCCATTCGTAGCCGAACAGGTTCCGTAAGAAGTTGTTGCTCCACTTCGTAGGCGTGCCGGTCCAGATGACTTCCGGGCCGCCGGTAATCGTGTCATCGCCTTTGCCCGTGCCAAAGCTGCTCTTCCAGCCCAGGCCCTGCTCTTCGATACTAGCCGCTTCGGGCTCAGGCCCAACATGTTTCGGGTCACCGGCGCCGTGGGTCTTACCGAACGCGTGTCCACCCGCGATAAGGGCCACTGTTTCTTCATCGTTCATAGCCATGCGAGCGAAGACCTCGCGGATATCCCGTGCCGCAGCGATCGGGTCCGGGTTACCGTTCGGGCCTTCCGGGTTGACGTAAATCAGGCCCATCTGCACGGCAGCGAGAGGATTTTCGAGATCCCGGTCGCCGGTGTAGCGCTTGTCACCCAGCCATTTCTCCTCAGAGCCCCAGTAGATGTCCTTTTCAGGTTCCCAGATGTCCTCACGACCTCCGGCGAAACCGAAGGTCTTGAAACCCATCGATTCCAAGGCGACATTGCCGGTGAGGATCATCAGATCGGCCCAGGAAATCTTCCGGCCGTATTTCTGCTTGATCGGCCAGAGCAGTCGGCGCGCCTTGTCGAGGTTCGCATTGTCGGGCCAGCTGTTGAGGGGCGCAAAGCGCTGGCTGCCGTTGCCTGCGCCGCCCCGGCCGTCGCCGGTGCGGTAGGTGCCGGCGCTGTGCCACGCCATACGAATGAACAAAGGTCCGTAGTGGCCGAAGTCCGCCGGCCACCAGTCCTGCGACTTCGTCATCAGTTCACGCAGGTCCTTCTTTACGACCGCCAAGTCGAGACTCTTGAACTCTTTAGCATAGTTAAAACCCTCGCCCATCGGATTGGACTTGGAAGAACGCTGGTGCAGCATATCGAGCTTCAACTGGTTCGGCCACCAGTCCCGGTTCGTCGTGCCGCCGCCGGCAGTGTGTTTTTGAGCCCTGCTCGTTACCGGGTGCTTGTTATCTTCATTCATGATTTCCTCCCCTCGTTGTCTGAACTTCTTCGCCTTGCTTCTTTAATTAATTTTAACGGACTCCGATTGATTTTGGTAACAGTGGGAGACTACTTAAACTTTTCTGATAACTTTTCATATAATCATCCCCCTCTTCACCTCCCCAAATGCTGATTCACAATCAACCCGATTTTTGATTTTGGTGGAGATAGGGGGATTCGAACCCCCGACCTCTGCGATGCGAACGCAGCGCTCTCCCAATTGAGCTATATCCCCGGAAAGGTTTTTATACTAACAAAGGCCTCTGGATAGTGTCAAGGTTTCTGCTATAAAAAAGCCCGCCGTTTTTATCGCCGAAACTTATAGACCGGACGATAAAACAGCGGGCAATTCTATCGTTTTAATTTCAATTAAGCGACTTCAGCGTCTGCGCTGCGGCTTACGTTTGCCGATAAACCTGCCGTCCGACCTTCCGCCGCCCCTGCTATCGGTACGGGGCCTGGCCTCGCTGATATCCAGCGTGCGCTCCTTGAGCATTTTACCTTTCAGGCCGGTTATGGCCGCCTGACCTTCTTCTTTGTTGGCCATTTCCACAAAAGCAAAGCCCCTGGGCTGGCCGCTGAATTTATCCTTTATCAGGGCCACGGATGTCACTTCGCCGAAAGCAGCGAATTCAGCTTTCAGGTCTTCTTCAGTCACATCGCGTGCCAGATTTCCCACAAAAATATTCATTTGTATTCCTCCAATAAGTAATGAAGACAAAGTAATACCGTCTGCCGGCATGCCTATTATTCGATACGGGCTCCGGCCCGTATCGAACAGTACGAAGGATTTTAGCGTGATTTATTGGGACGGGTTTTGGCATAACAGGTCGCGCAGTAAACGGGCCTGTCATCGCGGGGCTCAAAGGGGACTTCAGTGGCCTGTCCGCATTCAGCGCAGACGGCCGCGGTCATTTTGCGGGGTCCTCGGCTGCTGCCGCCGTCCATGCGCCTGGCCTGGCGGCAGGTGGGGCAGCGTTTAGGTTCGTTGGTGTAACCCTTGGACGCGAAGAACTCCTGTTCCTTGGCAGTGAATGTAAAACTATTCCCGCATTCGGAGCATTTGATGTCTTTATCCTGGAAACTCACCGGATAACCTCCTACGTGTTAGTTGGTTAGAGCTACGGTCATCCAGCGTTTGAGAAAATAGCGAATATTTTAACTTAATACCCGATAACCTTAAAACTTCAACCACCAGTTTCAAGTATACGGTAAAAAAAGCCCTTTGTAAAAAATTTGGCCTCTATTAACGCCTTTATGAAGGCGGTCAGGCAGCTTCGAGGATGATCCTGGCGTCGACTGCCATCGCCCCGTCCTTGTAAGCAAATACGGGGTTGAGATCAAGCTCTTTAATCTCAGGGTTCTTCTCGACAAAGTCCGACACTTTCAGGATCAGGTTCTCGAGGAAAGGAATGTCGGCCGGCTCCTGCCCCCTGAAGCCTTTGAGGACGGGGAACCCTTTTATCTCGGTTATCATCTCTGCAGCGTCGCGCTTTTCCAGCGGTACAATACGGAAGGATACATCCTTCAATACCTCGACCAGGATGCCGCCCAGACCGAACATGATGACGGGTCCGAACTGTGCGTCCTTGGTCATGCCGATGATGATCTCCAGCCCCTGCCGGGCCATCTTCTGGACCGTGACACCGACTATCTTAGCTTTACGGTCGTGCTTCGTCACGTTGGCCAAAATCTCGCTGTAAGCCTTGCCAGCCTGCGTGGCATTCTGGATCCCCAGCTTGACCCCACCGACGTCGCTCTTATGGCTGATATCCGGTGAAACTATCTTCATGACGACGGGGAAACCCATCTTAGCCGCCAGCTCTACAGCCTCTTTTTTGGATGTCGCCAGCCTGGTCTCGACCACCGGGATTTTAGCTGCCTTTAATAAGTCTTTGGATTCGATTTCGGTGAGCAGCGTCCGTTTCTCACGCCTGGCCGCTTGTATAATTTCGGCTTTTGACATAATACTTCTCCTTGTATATGGTGGTATGTATGAATATGGAACCAGTGGAAATTTGCTACATTTTAGCCAATCTGTATACCGATTGCAAAATATCAGCGTTACATTATATCATTACTTGTTTTGATTAGAGGGTCAATCAATGGTTGCCGATAAGGCTCAGAATATATCATTGCTCTGCATCGCAGGCAGCCCGCGCCGCGGGGGCAATACCGACAGGCTACTCGATGAAGCCGTGAAGGGCGCCGCCTCCAAAGGGGCACGTGTCAAACATATAACTCTTAACGACCTGGAGATAGCCGCCTGCCAGCACTGCGACGGCTGCATCCAGACCGGGGGTATCTGTGCCATAGCGGACGACATGCAGTGGCTGCTGGCCGACCTCAGGGAATTCGACCGTTTCATACTTGCCTCACCTGTATTCTTTATGGGGGTTACCGCTCAAACCAAGGCCATGATCGACCGCTGCCAGGCGCTCTGGGTCATCAAATACCTCCTTAAATTGCCTGTCGGCCTGAAAAAGGATGTGGAGCGCAAAGGAGCATTCATTTCGGTGGGCGGACGCAGTCACGATAACCTGTTCGACGGTTCCATCGCCACGGTGAAAAGCTGGTACAACGTGCTCGACGCCGAATATAGCGGAGAGTTGCTGGTCAGGGGCATAGACCATTTCAACGACATAGAAGCCAATCCCGCTGCGATCAGGGAGGCATACGCCCTGGGGCAACGGATCGTAAGCTAAATATAGTCCTCAAGGAGGGACCGATGGATTTCTATCTGAGTGAAGAACAGAAAATGTTCCAGGCGATGGTGCGCGATTTCGCTAACAACGTGGTCAAGCCCGAGGCCAACAAAATCGACGAGGAAGGCAAGTTCCCGGCGGAGATATTTAAAAAAGCGGCCGAACTGGGGATTTTCGGCATAACCATCGACGAGAAATACGGCGGCAGCGGCGGGGACTATCTTTCCATGACCATATGCTGCGAAGAGCTTTCCCGCGCCTCGGCGGCCATGGGCACAATCTTCCTGGCCGATCTCTCACTGGCCTGTTACCCGATCTACAAGTTCGGCAATGACGAACAGAAAAAGAAATTCGTAACGCCGGTAGCCAAAGGCGAGAAACTCTGCTGCTTCGCTCTGACCGAGCCGGGCGCCGGCAGCGACGCAGCCGCCCTGCAGACTACGGCTACACGCGAAGGCGACTATTTCGTACTTAACGGAAACAAGATTTTTATTACCAACGGGGACGAAGCTGCCGTCACAGTGGTTTTTGCGACTGAGGATAAATCTAAAGGCCACAAAGGGCATTTCGGCCTTCATAGTGGAAAAAGGAACACCCGGATACTCCGTCGGCAAGCTGGAACATAAGATGGGCATACACGGCTCCTCGACAGCCGAGCTGGTCTTTGAAAACTGCAAAATACCCAAGTCAAACCTGCTGGGTGAACCCGGCAAAGGAATACGGTATGCGCTGGAATCGATCGATTCCAGCCGCGTCACGGTGGCCGCCCAGGCGCTGGGCATCGCCCAGGCCGCTTTCGACGATGCTCTGGCTTATGCGCAGACCCGCGTCCAGTTCGGCAAGCCCCTCTGTCAGCACCAGGCCATCCAGTGGATGCTGGCCGATATGGCGACACAGATAGATGCTGCCCGCATGATGGTTTACCGCGCCGCCTGGCTTAAGGACAGGGGAGTGCATTTCATGAAGGAAGCCGCCATGGCCAAGCTCTTCGCCGGCGAGGTTTCGTCTTTCGTGACCAATAAGGCCGTTCAGATACACGGCGGCTACGGCTACTGCAGGGACTATCCAGTGGAACGCTACCTGCGGGACGCCAAGATAACCGAGATCTACGAAGGGACTTCCGAAATGCAGCGCATGACCATTGCCAGGGCGCTGACCAGCCAGTAGATAGTAGAGGCTGGACTACTTCCTGGCCGCGCCGCGCAGGTCGCCGATCCTGGCTACGCCCTCTGCCGCCATGAAACTTTGGATATCCTCGATGATGATGTTGAGGACCGACTGCGGATCGGTAAAAGTGGCTGTGCCAACTTCAACTGCCGTTGCCCCCGCCATGATAAATTCCAGGGCATGCCGGCCGCTGATGATCCCGCCGCAACCGATCACAGGTATGCCGACTGAACCCACCACCCTGTAGACCATCTGCAGCGCTACCGGCCTGACGGCCGGTCCGGAAAGCCCTCCCATCAGATTGCCCAGCATCGGCTCCCGCTTGTCGATATCGATGGCCATCCCGCTGAGGGTATTGATCAGCGATACTGCATCGGCGCCAGCCTTTTCCACAGCCATAGCTATAACCGTTATATCGGTTACGTTAGGGCTCAGCTTTACGATCAGTGGGAGCGAGGTGGCCGCTCTGACCGCCTTAGTTACTTCTGCGGCCATGCCCGGGTCGGTGCCGAACTGCATCCCGCCGCATTTTACGTTGGGGCAACTGATATTTACTTCAACCCCGCTTACGCCCTTTACCCCTTCCAATTTCGAGGCTACTTTGGCGTACTCTTCGACAGTATCTCCGGCTATATTGACGATTACGGGCACCTTCCAGCCCGCCCACACAGGCGCATGCTCCTTGATCAGCGCTTCGACCCCGATGTTCTGCAACCCTATCGAATTTAAGATACCGGCCGTTACTTCGATAATCCGGGGCTGGGCATTGCCGTCACGGGGCTCCAGCGTTGTTCCCTTGCAAATGATGGCGCCCAGCTTCTGTATATCCACCAGGTCGCCATATTCGTTTCCGTATCCGAAAGTGCCGGAAGCCGTCATTACGGGATTAATCAACGTCAGACCGGGTGTTAACCGCACGCTGAGATCGATATTGCCCGTCATATCCTCGTTTCCGGCTTTCTTTTCACTACGGACTTAATTTTCCCTTCCATGGTCAAACGTTTATCCAGGCGGTCATCGATCTTCAGAGTGGTTACAACGCGCAATGCCCCTTTTAGAAAGGGCACGTTATGCATTTCACGGGCCGCTTCCAGTATCTCCGATAGCGGGCCCTGCAGTATGGTGCCCATAGGGGTAAGGCGGTAGCTTACCTTTTTCCTCTTTTCCAGGACATCGATGCAGGCTGCCACGAATTCACTGACGCCAGCGCTGCCGGTCCCGACGGGGACCACCGATATCTCGGCCACGACTACTCTCTCTTTCATACTGCCGCCAGTTTATTAGCTTCTTATAGTATATACGAGGGGAGGCATAAATTACAGGTATGTGCAGACACGCAAGCACGCTAAATATGATAAAATTTTTTAGCTTATTCTTTTTTGATTATATACATGGAAGACAGCAAAACTTACCGTATCCGGGATATGAGGGATGAAGATATCGGCCAGGTGCTGGATATCGACCTTGACGCATTCCCCACACAGTGGCCACATCCCACTTTTACATCCTATCACCACGAGCTGCGCAACAAGCTGGCGCACTATATGGTAATTTACAGGGTGAACGACCCGCAGCCCCCCGCGGTACAGGATACTCCGGCGGAAAGGCCGCCCGGGGTGCTATCATTTATTAAGGGGCTGTTTAATCACGGCGGCTTCCTCGGCCTGGGAAGGCCCGCGCAACCCAGGGAATACCTGGCGGGCATGGCAGGCATCTGGATGATGGTTGATGAGGCGCACATAGTTACAATAGCCGTCAGGAAGGTACATAAGAACCAGGGGCTGGGGGAATGGCTGCTGATTTCCATCATCGGCCTGGCCACGCGGCTGAACGCAAAGGTTGTTACACTGGAAGTCAGGGTATCCAATACCATTGCACAAAGGCTCTATGAAAAATACGGATTTACCAAAGCCGGGACGCGAAAAAAATATTATTCCGATAATGGGGAGGATGCGCTTATAATGACTACGGGCGACCTCACTTCGCCGGAGTACAGACTCAGACTGGAGCAGCTATCCAGGGCGCACCGTGAGCGTTACAGTTGCTGCTATACCGGCGCCTGATTTTACCTTTGGAGGATTGAACATGGGAGAAATGAAAAGCGCATGGCAGATCGCCATGGAAAAAGCCGATAAACTGGGCAAAGTCAGCCCCGACGAGCTTAACAGCATAAAATACGTGCCGGAGGGCAACAGGTTAGCCTCGCAGTATCTCATGGACGCTAAAAGCGATCTGGCAGCCGAACTGGCGAAATTCCCGGCCGAGGACACAGCTAAATTCGTAAGAAAAGGCATCGAAGAAATACTGCTGCGCAATATTACTCTACCGCATAACGATGAGGACACGCGCAGGACCCGGAGGTCCATGGAAGGACTGCGCATTGTAAAAGAAAATAAAAAGCAGCTCGAGTCGGTCTTCGGCCTGATCAACAACCTGGTCAACCAGTACAACATGGCGCTGCAGCAGACGTATGCCGAGTTTAAGAAAAAGGCCGAGTCCATGATCCAGCAGTCAGCGGGCGCCATACGGGGGCAAAGGGGAGACCAGATGTCTGTGGAACAGAAGCTGCAGCTTCAATTGCAGGAAGAATGGCGGCAGATACACAGCGAGCTGGATTCCCAGTATGAAAAGGCACTGGAAGAACACAAGCAGAAAATAAAGGAGATAGGCTAAACCGGGCCCGTTTATTCGCGGTAGTCCCCGGGTTTCCACCAGGGATAAAAAGCGGGCATATCCCTGCTGATTTTCATAGGGAATTTAGGCGGCCTTTTTTCCAGGAACGACATCACGCCTTCATGTGCGTCGGGCTGGCCGTACAGCCAGTTCAGATACTTCGATTCAAGCATATGCGCCTCCATGGGATGGTCGGCGCCCAGCATTTTCCACATCATCTGCCGGCACAGCGCCACCGCGATGGAGGAAGTTTTAGTGGTAATGTCCAGGGCAATCTGCCTGGCATGCGGTAACAGGTCCCCCGGTTCCACCAGTTCGTTAACAAGCCCCTTTTGGTAGGCTTCCTGCGCAGTAAAGACGCGGCCGCTGTAGACCCATTCTGAGGCAACGCCCATACCCACCAGACGCGGCAGGAACCAGGTTGCACAGGCATCGAGTCCTATTCCCCGCCTGGCAAATACAAATCCCATTTTGGCATTCATGGAGGCGATGCGGATATCCATGGGAAGCGTCAGCGTTGAACCAAACCCTACGGCAGCGCCGTTAATGGCGGCAATAACGGGTTTCTTCATATCATAGATCCGCAGGGCAACCATGCCGCCTTCGTCCCTGTGCGAAACCTTTTCGTCCTTGCCTGTAAACCTGTCCAAAAATGATTGCGAACCCACCGCGGCAGACAAATCGGCGCCGGCACAAAAGGCCTTGCCGGCTCCTGTTACAATCAAGGCCTTTATCTCATCATCCTTATCGGCATTGTCAAAAGCGGTAATGAGCTCGGCGCAGGACTCAGCCGTCTGCGCATTCAAATGTTCAGGCCGGTTGAGCGTAAGCAGGAGGATATTATCCGTAATTTCGTATTTTAAATATTTATAGTCCACAGCCTGCTCCCTTGCGGATGCAGATTACTACTGTCAGTCTACCAGTTCAAATGTCTGGCCTATTTGTTTCCAGGTCTCCAAGCGGGTGGCAGCATAGGCCTCGGTACTGACGGCCCCGAAGAATATGTAGCGGCTGCCCTTCTTGAATCCGAACGTGTAAAATTCATACGAGGGAGAGGCAGCCGACTCTGAATCGTAGATGTATTCTGAGGCGGGAGTTACCCCATCCGCCAGCGTGGTGGTGTTATCTGTGGAAACCAGCTTGGGATTCGGCCGTCCGCCGGCTACACGTACAGCACTTTTGGCAAATTCCAGCACAACATCTGTCGGGTCTATACCATAAGAACTTGCGATGGCGACCATGATCATATCGTAAGTGGTGTTGCCCGTAGAAGAGACAGCGACAAAGTCGGCGCCATTGACCGGCAACTGCTTGACCTGGTAGACCTGGGGATACTTGAGCACAAAATGGTAAGTATCGTTTTTGTACTCGGTATACGCCCAGGGCGGGAGCGGGGTCGCTTTCTTAACCGGGCCGCCGTTGGCGGTTGTAGATACGGGGGCAGGTTTTACTACAATGGTAACCTTTACAGTCTGCGGGGACTGGTCGGCCCCGGCCCCCTCAACATTTATATTTCCGGTGTATGTGCCTGCCTTTAAAGTTGAAGCTGAAATATGCACTTTAACGGTGGACATGGTAAGCCTTTCCAATGAGCCGCTGGTATCTTCCATCCACATCCATGGATAAGTGGCAGTAGCGGCCCAGATCATTATCCCTCCACCTTCATTGTGAACATTGACTGTCTCATCGCGGGTCATGGTATCCCCTTCTGTGAATTGTTCATCTATGGTTGGGGGATCGACTGTGAGCAACGGCGCCGTACTTGAGGTATCCTGAGCCACGGGCGCTGGTGCGGCGGCGGGGGACGAGCAAGCGGCAATTGCAGCCGGTATCAAAATAAGGAGAGAAAAGACAATAGCCTTTAATAATGAACTTCGGTTTTGCATCATAATAATTTCACCTGATTTATACTATTATAACAACTGAAACGTCAAATTCTTCAATAAAGTTGCGCGGTATGAGTAGCGTTGCCCCCGGGGGAATTCGAAACCCTCAAATACCCGGTAGCCCTGGTAGAGCCTCCAAATAGACTTAAACTCAATATTCCGCGTCCGAACGGTTGTTGTGGGTCCAGTGCCAGCGCGTGGTTGTGGCGTCGGCCAGGGGCTTGATATAACGGGCATCGCTGAGCTGCTGCAGAGTATCTTGTACGAGCTTTGGCTGTGCACCGGTCTGCCGTGTAATCCGTTCGGCCAGGACCTGCACGCTTGAATCGCCATTGTTAAAAACGCCATGACGCTCGATGAGATCGGTGCTCAGAAGTTTGAAGACCAGTTGCATGCGGTTGTGGCCGGCCACGTGCAGGCCTTCGTAATCGGTACATGTTCCTTCTTCATACCTTTTGACCTTGCAGTCCCAACGATCGCGCTCCCTGGCGTCATGTTTCTTCATGAAATCGGCCACATAGGTTTCGCTCATGCGGGAAGTCCGTACGATGGGGACATTGGCATCATAGAGGTCCCAGTCGTCCGTGAGGATCTCGATATCGTATTTTTCCTTCTCCTCCCTTACGGTCGTCCCGGGAAATGGCGCCAGGAGGTGAAAACCATAGTCGATGCCGAGTCCTTCGGCAAAGGTATAGCTGTCAGCTATGGTCTCCGGGCTCTCGCCGGGCAGGCCGATCATGAACGAGGCAAATGCATCGACACCGCTTTCTTTGCAGGCTTGCACCGCTTTGACAGCCTGTTCCATGGTGATTCCTTTTTTCACGCGTTTGAGCATCTCGGCGTTGCCGGACTCGATCCCGAAGCTCACCGTGTCGCAGCCAGCCTCGCGCATAATAGCGAGTATCTCGGCATCCACTGTGTTCACACGGGCGAAGGCGCTCCATGTAATCTTGATGCCGCGGCGTTTGAGCTCATCGCAGAAGTCCCGGACGCGGTCCTTATTTGAGGTGAAGAGGTCGTCGGCGATGTTGATGCGCGTGAACCCGTAGGAGACGATGTCCTCGATCTCATTCACGATAAGTCGCGGGGTGCGGTAGCGGACCTTATGGCCCACCATGCGCCGGCCCAGGCAGAAGATGCACTGGTTGGGGCAGCCTCGCGACGTGATGATGCTGACCGGAAATCCCAGGGCCAGGTAACGGGATATGGGCAGCAGGTGGCGCGCCGGTACCGGCAGTGTATCAAGATCCTCGATAAAGGCGCGCACACCGGTGAAATGTGCCTGTCCGTTCTTGCGGAAGGCAATCCCCTTGACCATATCCCATGCTGCCCGCTCCCGGATGACCGGCAGAAGTTCACGCAGGGTCTCTTCGCCTTCGCCCACGACGATTAAATCGATTTCCGGGTAATTTTTCAAGGTATCGGCCCAATCGTAGGAGACATGCGGCCCGCCCATCATGGTGATGATAGCGGGGTTGTGGCGCTTGACGTCCTGGATGATGGCCGCAGCGCCTTTGAAGTTCATTGTTACCGAGGTGGCGCCTACCACATCCGGTGCGAATTCGTCGAGTTCGGCTGCGAGCTTTTCCTTCGTGTAGCGACGCACGATATAATCGAATATCCTGACCTCGCAGCCGGCCTGCTCACAGGCGGCAGCGACATATGTGACGCCCAGTGGTGGCGATGGGGCTTCTTCGAGGGGATAGGGCGGAGCGATGATGGAGATCTTCATATTCAGTCGCCTGCGGCCGTTAAATAGCCTGAACGAGTCAAGACGGGTAAAGTATACGCCTTGATCAGACGGCTATCCAGTTCTCGGTGGGATCGGCTGGCTGACCGAATACAACCCACAGCCGAATCAACATATATGGGAATATAGGTTTTTGGGGCATCAAGGCGATGCTCGACCAGTTAGGTGTCGAGACAGGCTTAACCTGTAACCCTCACACCTTTAGGCGCAAGTTTGCGGTGCTGTTAAGGAAGGCCGGTGTAGATACCATGACTATCAAAGAATTCGGTCGATGGGAGAGCTTGGAAATGGTACAGCGATATACCAGATCATTCAGCTTCCAGGATAGTATGAAGTTTTATAAGTCGCCTTTAGAAACATTACTTGATTAATATACTGGGTCTTGATACATCAAAATTGTTCAGGGCATTCTAATGGAGACCACCCACAAGTCTTTGAAGAGTAAAAAGGCCGGCTTGAGTAGGTCTCTTCCTTATTCGCTTTGCCAGATTTAAGTTTAGATTTTGAGACAAACTGGAATTGAGTCTCTTGTTTCATGGGATAATTTGAACATGGATTTATATTACCGTAGAGCCATAACCAGTAACATATATTCTGTTTATCACACAATAGTAATCAACCTCCCATCATTAACCGCATGTATTATACACCTATGCACAACCGATGGGAATAGGGTTTCGACATATCCCTATTCTTGGAAATGGTACAGAGGTATACTCGTTCTTTCAGCTTTCAGGATAGTATGAGATTTTACAGATCACCGCTTTAACGTATGTCATTCTCACAACGCTGTGAATAGCATTTCTGGGACGTAAAGCTTGGCAGGTGGGTGAATCCAGTGTTATTGTCATTACAGTTAGCGTTATATATGGTAGGGCATATGGGGGATATGATGCCGGAGTTGAATAACTACTGTCCAGAATGCTATCAGAATATCCAGTACGGCATACAGAAATGCCCATATTGTGGATGTCCGATTAATTGGGGGATACCGCCGCAAGAGATAGTCCAACCACCGGTGCATATATCGCAGCAACAGGCAGCTGCATCGAAAAGAACCGGAGGGGGTATCATATGTGTTCATTGTGGCAATTCAATAATACCTGTAAAAAGCAATTTTGGTTGTGTTTTTTTAATTTGTTCGGCATCGTTTACTTAATTTACTATGCCATCAAAAAAGCCGATATTTGCCCTGTATGTAAGAAGAAGGCCTACAAATAGCCCTGGGGAAAAACCTTTGTTTAGCCAACCATATAAACAGTGGCAACTGGCACAAAGGTAAGGGTAGATTGGAAATATGCCAAGAAAAACAATCTCCGCTATATGCAAATATTGAGCTATTTTATGAGAGCTTATCTCAAATTGCTTCTGTCTGGGGTTTGGTGATTACATTGGGGAAGGCAATATGTCGATTTCAATGTGAGCGGTAAAATGGGGAATTCATTCCGGACTTGATAGCGTCTGGTTTATCTATATGGGTTAAGGTCTACTTTGTATACAGCATCGGTAATCTCAGAAAGCTTTTGCTCAAACTCAGCGGCTGTCGGCTCTTTCAAATCTATGTGCTTCAAATCCTTCAGTAGTTCTGGCTTTTCACAGTCATCCACTAATATGGGTATGACTGTGAATTTCTCGTTTAAGGCTTTTGCAAGTGCTGTGTTCATCTCTTTGGTGCACCAATCTGATGAACTGTAACGGCTCTCAAGAAGTATCAAGCAAGCATCACATTCCTTAAAGCCTTCTCCTATTTTGCCCACCACTGAATCGCCAGCTTTAATCTCCCATTTATCGAACCACACTTCCATCCCCTGCTCTGACAATCGCTGTGCAATAGTATCTGCTACTTGCTCCGCTTTGCTCAACTTCTTGTAAGATAGAAAAACTTTGTGGCCTCTAGGTCTTTGGCCTGGCTGACCACTTATAGCCCTTATCCTATTTGCTAAGTCTTCCCATGCTTGCTTCTTGACCCAGGAAGCAATATTACTCACAACAAGCTGCTGCGACCGAGATAAGGAATCCCACGATATGTCTACTTGACTTATCTGACCTGGTGCCGCTTGAAAGGCATAACGGATGCTCAGTTGACTGGGCATTCCTATAGGTGGCTTAGTCAAATAATGAACTAAGATTTCATCAATGGTAGGCACAATTTTTAGAGACTCGCGGTTGTCCACATCTATCTCGTACGATCGTAAGAGCGGAGCAACCACTTTCTCCAAAGTCCCCAACTTTTGGCAAATTTCAAGCGGCAATTGTGTCCAGTCAGCCAACCTGATGCGCCCAGATAATTGAACAACGTCAAAGAAATTCCCATCATCTTCCTGGGTTAGCGGAGTATAAAATATGTTTAGCTCATTCTGTCGCCCAGCCCAACTTCTTATATAGAAATTGTACCCAAATTCCAGGTCTAAGATTCTCCTAGACGAAGCAGCCTTCCTACTCTCCACCGAGCCTGAACTTCCTGAACTCATCTTTCAAAGTTCCCGTTATATAGCTACATCATGCAGATCGTGCTTTAAAACTTCCTGTATTATACTGCTGCTAATGTTGTGTTATCCATTAAACTATCCGTCAATTTATATAATTGTTAGGGTAACTTAATATAGAGAATGTGATATTTACCCATTTTAACTGAGGATAGATCGTTATTCCTTATTAGGGTGGTCCATATAACTAAGCAGGATTATTGCTATCTATTAAGCCACGGGCAACTATTGATGGGCAACTGATCATAGAATTCTGCAAATGACGGGCTGTTGTTTTTTATATGGCCTGCTCTACATTTAACCAGGAGATCAACACCATCTGTTGTCTCATGATACATTCGCAAATGTTTCTTAATGACAGTTTTGCCTTTACGACCTTCATAACTAATTGTTATTTCCTTCACTTTATATTCACACTGGTTAACAATTTCTCTGTCAGCTAAAATCCAGTTCTCGATCGTCCGGTCAGTCACTCCAATGATGATAGTATCTACTATTCCCAGTTGCTCCAGTAGAGAATGGAGCGAAGAGGATATTTCCTGTGATGTTTCTCGCCGATCCTCCCTGTCAATTACAACGATAATTGGATAGTATCTGTTATTAAAAAGTCTGCAATGGGTCTCAATACGTTCTGCAATTGCCGATAGCGACACATTGTGGCCATTACACTCAAGTCTTTGCACAGGACGGCCAGGACACGATTTTTGAATAAACTTCTGTTCAAGGTGTCCGTCGACGAGAAATGCCGCTTTATTCATTGTTCAAGCTACCAGATAGATAGTAATAGCCTAATCCAAAACCAGTTTTCTGTATCTCTTTAGTTAGGGCTGCGGCATTAGAAACGCGTTTAGCTGTCGTTTTTCCATTAGCACAAGAGATAACGATGATTTCCTTTGGTACCGCATTATTTAGTAAGGTCTCACTATGCGTGGACATAAGGATGAATCTATCTTTTTTCATGTGCTCCCGCATAATCAATATTATTTCAGATAGCATATGTGGATGAAGATAATTCTCGGGTTCCTCAATAGCGAACATATTTTGATTTGTTAAAATGATTGTTATCAATGCTATCCATTTCACTGTACCATCCGACATGGAAGAAAGAGGGAGTATAGTGGGCTTACCGGTACCTTTTAGAGTAACTCGAACCTGCAATTGCTGGTCAAATGGATTGTTCGAAACAACGATATTAGATATCCATTCGTTTGCAAGCTGCGTGTATCGCAAAATATTTGCTGTAGAAGCATCACTTCTGGGGATTGCATGCCGATAGGTTGGCAGATACCTATAGGTTGGCAGATAATCGTACTTTTGCCGGTTGACGCCCTCGTATTTTTGTATCGCGTACAATGTCGAATATAAACCAGAGCCATCTTTACTGACACCTGCTTTTTTAGCACTATCATCTGGCATCTTTGCTTTAGATGGTTCAATGTTATAGACTTCACCACCTCTGATGTCATTATTAATGGGATAATAGAAGTCACGAATAATCATACTCAAGACAGTAATGACGCTTTGGTCTGGATCCAGGTTGTCGAGATATTGTATTATCCTTCTTTTAATATCCGCTTTACCATATTTACGTCTCGCATCATAAGGATTATTTAATTCCTTTATTTTTTCGTTGATAGCGGAGATTGTAGGCTTGGATTTTGAATTATCATCTACATTTAACGCAATTGCTAAATCGTAATCGCTACTTCGTATCTTGTTTATAGAGTCGACTGCTCTTAGTTTTAACGATAACTTTTGTTCCGAATAAATTATTGGCTCTCCAGATACGCGTAAAAGTATTCTGAACGAATATTGATAGTATAAATACTTTCTAGCCTCAAGTTTCACCGTGCCAGTTATCGTTGCACTGATGTTATCCTGATATTCTTTTTCTCCTATTTTCCGAAATATAGTACCTGCACCTCCAGATTTACTGATGGCATCTGAAATATGCATATACTGGAGATAACCGAGGAATTCGAAAAAAGAAATAATATTTGTCTTGCCTGATCCATTGGGTCCAACAAGGATATTTAGACCCGATTTCAGATCCATTTCGAATTTATGAAGAGTCTTGAAACCGTTTACTTTAATATGTTTAATCATTTAAAATTCCCGAAGAACCTATATTCGTGTGCATAATTACCATAATATTCGATATTATATCACTGTGTCATTGCGGATTACAGTGTATATTTTATCATTTGTAGTCATAGATTCGAATCAGGTTTAACCTTACTAAGCTGCTCAAGCACTACTAATATCCTTATAGAAACCTGATTCCTTCAAGGCTAAGGCAATATTAAGGGTAAGAAGCCGGGGCATGACTGGGCAGTCCTTAGCTTAGATTATGAAAGGAAAAGGAAGCCAAAGAAGACTATAAAATAGTTAAGCAAATAATTACGATGGGGATGAAGCTAAAGTGTTAAGCAAATCAGGAAAACTCAGCAATCAACGCAATCGTGGATTGAAGTGGTGCCCCCAAGGGAATTCGAATCCCTGTGTCCAGCTTGAAAGGCTGGTGTCCTAGGCCTCTAGACGATGGGGGCATTGAATTAAGGATAGATGGGCAGGGCTTCAAGGCCCGCCGTCTCGGGAAAACCAAACATTATATTCATATTTTGAATAGCTTGTCCAGCCGCGCCCTTGACCAGGTTATCGATACAGCTTATAACTACCACGCGGCCTGTCTTCTGGTGCATAGCAGGGTATATCAGGCACAGGTTGCTGCCCCATGTCTGCTTTGTTTCAGGGGGCTGCTGCACCATGCGGGTGAAAGGCTCCTTGCGGTAGTAGTCGGCGAAGACCTTATCCAGCTCTTCTTTCCCGCCGCTGAGCTTCCCCATTTTGGCCCTGGCATAACACGTGCTCAAAATCCCGCGCGTCATGGGAACAGTGTGCGGAACGAAGGTCACCGATACGCTGCCCGAAGGGAAGAGGTTATCCAGCTCCTGTAGCATTTCCGGCTGATGCCTGTGGCCGCTCAAACTATAGGCACGCACGTTATCGCTGGCTTCGGAGAAATGCGTGGGCAGGGTCAGCGTCCGTCCCGAGCCTGAGATGCCCGACTTGCTATCGACAATCAAATCCGGCTCCACAAGGTCGAGAGCGACCAGGGGAGCGAGGGCAAGTATGGCCGAGGTCGGATAACAGCCGGGATTGGCCACCAGGCTAGCTCCCGCTATCTTGCTGCGGTGCAATTCGGGAAGACCGTAGACAGCGGACTGCAGCAGCTCGGGCGCCGGATGAGTGAATTCATACCATTCGGGATAGCGGGCAGGGTCCTTCAGACGGAAATCGGCGCTAATATCTACTACGCGGATACCTTTCTTTAGCAGGGGCATCACCACTTCGGCGCTGGCCTTATGAGTCATGGCCGAGAAGGCCACATCCACCTTGCCCTCCATTTCCGCGGTTATAGTAAGCCCTGTGCATTCCAGGTGGGGGAAAACCTCGCCCAGTTTTTGCCGGCGGCGCTGCGGCCTGTGACCGATACCAGCTCCACCTGAGGGTGCTGCCACAATATACGCGCCAGCTCCACGCCTGCGTATCCCGTCACATTAATAATGCCAGCTTTTATTTTATTCATAGCCTTTTCCCACCGCCTTAGACTCTATATTAATCCATCAAGGTGGCATGTGTCATTAATAATCAGAGCCGAAGGCATGCCTCCCCTTATCTCGAAAAGATTGATAGCCCCGGGGTCCTGAGCAATCTGCCGGTAATGCTTCTTTTGCATATTCAAAAAATGCAATATCATGATGACCGAAAGCGCCCTGTGCGAAACGACGGCCACGGTCTCCTTTCTATGGCCTGCGGCCAGGCTATCCAGGACCGCCGCTACCTTCTGCTGCAGATTGTCCATATTTTCGAAGGGTAACCTGTAATCAGCGCGGGTTCGGGAACAGTCATCCATGTCCGCAGCTTCTTCGGGCTTGAGCCCCTTCCAGCGGTCCAGGCCTGCCCCCTCCAGTCCGGGCATATTTACGGTTTTCAGCCCCAGGCTAGCGGCAATGATGTCAGACGTCTCCAAAGCACCGGGCACCGGGCAGGCGTATACGGCAATTACCTGGTAGTCGGCCAACCTTTTAGCGGCAGCCTCCGCCCACCGGCTTGCGGGGGCCTCCAGGTCTTTGCTTCCCGCCGAAGGATACAGACCGTGTCTTTCGAACTCGGTCGGACCAGTATTGACTATAAGTATCCTGCCCACTCTACAGTTACCGCCTAACGGTTCTAGCGCTCCACTACCATGGCAATGCCCATGCCGCCGCCGATGCACATGGTCGCCAGGCCGTGTTTAAGGTTGCGGCGCTCCATCTCATGCACCAGCGTTACCAGCACACGCGCGCCGGTGGCGCCGATGGGGTGCCCCAGTGAAATGCCGCTGCCGTGTACGTTGGTCTTATCCAGGTCAAAACCCAGCTCTTTAACACATCCAAGGGCCTGTGATGCAAAAGCCTCGTTGAGTTCGACGACGTCGAGGTCTTTGACCGACAATTTGGCCTTCTCCAGGGCCTTTTGACAGCCGGGACAACGCCCAGTCCCATGTAGGCAGGGTCCACGCCGCCGGACGCATACGACTTGATCTTTGCCATGGGCTTCAAGCCCATCTCAGCGGCTTTTTTAGCCGACATCAATAATACCGCGCCTGCGCCATCGTTGATGCCGGATGCATTGCCGGCCGTTACGGTCCCGTCTTTCTTGAAAGCCGGCGCCAGCCTGGCCATCTTCTCCAGCGTGGTCTCCATCGGCCGTTCATCCGTATCGAAAACGACCGGGTCACCTTTCTTTTGCGGCGAGACCACCGGGACGATCTCCTGTTTGAAGGTGCCGTCTTTACAGGCAGCCAAGGCCCGCTGGTGGCTCATCAGTCCCAGCTTGTCCTGCTCTTCACGCGTGATGCCATATTTGGCAGCGATATTTTCAGCCGTCACGCCCATGTGATAGCCGTAGTAAAGTTCCCATAGCCCGTCATAGACCATCAGGTCGAAAACTTCACCTTTGCCCGTCAGGTCCATGCGGTAGCCCCACCTGGCACGCGTCATGGCATAGGGAGCGTTGCTCATGCTCTCCATACCGCCTGCGACCACGACCTCGGCGTCGCCCAGTAAAATGCTCTGAACCCCGGTAACTATCGCTTTGAGTCCGGAGCCGCAAATCTTGTTGACCGTGAAGCCGGGCGTTTCCTTGGGCAGCCCGGCATAGATCATGGCCTGCCTGCCCGGGTTCTGTCCCTGTGCTGCCTGCAGCACGTTGCCCATGATAACCTCGTCCACCTGGACCTCTTTAAGGTTATCCGGCCAATCATAGTATTTCTGCTCAAGCTCGCAGAGCCCACCGCCCGCCAGCGCTTTCGGGCCATATTCGGCCAGCCTGGCTCCCGTTTTAGGCCTTAAGCCAGCCCTTTTCAACACATCTTTGATAACGATTGAGCCCAGTTTGGTGGCAACGACATCCTTAAGCCCGCCGCCGAACGTACCGATAGCGGTCCTTACTCCGTTTACTATGACAACTTCGGACATTTAACCCTCCTTAGTGGAATAAATATTTCATTTAGCGATCAGCCGCCCGGCGATTTCGGGCGCCATCTCATGCACAAATTCAGTATTATATTCGCTGCGGACGAAGCGGAGCGGCGTAATCGATACCCGTTTATGCTCCAGCGCCCACAAATCGGTGCCGCTGGCCGGGGTATCCGTGCTGCGGTGCAATATCCAGTAGAATGTATGCTTGCCGTCAAATCCCTTTTCCACGCCTGCGGAATACTTCTTCTCGCCCAGACGCGTAACGTCTATACCTCGTATCTGCTTTAAAGGCAGGCTGGGCACATTCACGTTCAAAAGCATCTTGCCCTTCATTTTCTTCCGTTTAATGTACCCGGCAACCTCCTTTGCAATCAGGGCCGCAGATTCAAACATGGGGTCCTCGAAAGAGTTCATCGAAACGGCTATGGACGGTATGTCATAAAAGAAGCCCTGCAATGCTGCGCCAACCGTACCTGAGAGAAATACGTCGTAGCTGCAATTGGGTCCCTGGTTTATGCCCGAGACCAACAGGTCGATGCCGCCGGGCATAATGACTTTCATGGCCATCAGGACGCAATCGGCGGGCGTGCCTTCCACCGAATATGTATCGATACCGGCTATTTTCTCGTGTATCTTGGCCAGGCGCACCGGGTTATGCAGGCTCATCGAGGTGCCTACCCCGCTCTGCTCACGGTCGGGAGCGACAACGGTAACTTTGCCCACCTCTTTCAGTTCTGAGACCAGAGACCATAAGCCATCGGCATTGATGCCGTCGTCATTGGTAACTAATATCTTCAATAAAAACTCCGTCGGGGAAACCGCATAATTTTAACATAGAGGGGCATACGTTATAAATTGGCCGGCGCGATATGATTGAGGATGAGTAAGCCTGTAGCGGACCTGGAACCGGACCCCAAGTTCGAAGAAAGCAAAGCACATACTATATTGCGATTTCAATTGGATACCGTCCTGTGGTACAGTAAGTTGTTAAAGGAGGCGTGGAATGCTTAAAAGCGGGACGACGGCGGTGGGGCAGCCGGACTCAGCAAGGTTCGCCCGCATAAAGAAAGAGCTGCTCTCCGCCGGCGTTTATCTCTGCCCCGAGCGGGCCTGCCTGGTAACCGACTTCTTCAGGCGGCATGACGACCCGCGCAAACCGGTGACCGTGCGCAGGGCCGAAGCCCTCAGCTACATCCTGAGCAACAAGTCGGTGCGCATTTACCCCGACGAGCTTATTGCAGGCAATATCGGCAGCCGCCGCATATCGGCGCTGGTCCAGCCGGAGTTGGCCGGCGTCTTCATGGGCACAGAGCTGCTAAGCATAGACCGCCGCAAGACGACACCGCTCCAGTGCTCCTGGCGGGACCGATTGAAGCTGCTGTTGGACGTATTCCCCTACTGGCTCACGCGCAATATGGCTTTCAGGGCCTTCATGCCGGACATCGGCCGGTTGCTGCGCTACGTGACCGACCAGCTCGACGCCCGTTATTACCTGATAAATGAGGCCGGCGGCATAGGGCATTTTCTCCCCAACTATGAGAGGATGCTCAATCTCGGTGTCAAAGGATATCTTGACCTTTTCTCTGATAAGGTTGGCCCGGTCTATGATGCCGCCCGCATCGCCTGCGAGGGCGTGGTGCGCTATGCAGCAAGGCTGGCGGACGAGGCGGAGCGCCTGGCCGGTGAAGAGAAAGACCCTCACAGGTACCTGGAACTCAAGGAGATCGCTCGTATATGTTGTAAGGTGCCTCAGGAACCCGCCCGTACCTTCCACGAGGCGCTGCAGTCCTTGTGGCTGACACATATGGCGGTCTGCCTGGAAAGCTTGAATTCGGCCATTTCTTTCGGCAGGATCGACCAGTATTTGTATCCTTTCTATGAGCGTGACCTCGCAGAAGGCATACTTACACGGGAAGGGGCGCTTGAACTGCTGCTGTGCTTCACGGCCAAGTGTGCCGAGCACGTATTCCTCATGTCCGAGAATCTGAGCCAGTATCACGGGGGCTACCTGGTTGTACAGGCGGCAGTCGTCGGCGGCATGGACCGCGACGGCAACGATGCAGTCAACGACCTGTCATATCTCTTCCTGGACGTTATGGAGCAGGCCGGGCTGCGGGACCCTAATTACCAGGCACGCCTGCATCGAGGTTCGCCCGAGCCGTTCCTGAGGCGCGCCTGCGATGTGGTCAAGAAGGGCCATGGAGTTCCCGCCCTGTTCGGTGACGAGGCATGCGTGAAGTCACTGATTGCGCATGGCTACCCGGAGGAAGAGGCTCGCAACTACGGAGTGGTCGGCTGCGTGGAGCTGGCCCTGCCGGGAAAGAGCTTCTTCTCAACAGATGCGGGGCTGTTCAATCTGCCCATGTGCCTCGAGCTGGTATTAAACAGGGGCCGGAGGATGAAGGGAGGGCGCCGCGTCGGCGCGGATACGCCCGACCCGGAATGCTTCGAGAATATCGGGCAAGTGATCGAGGCTTTCAGAACGCAGGTCGGTTTTATGCTGGATCTCATGATCGAGAATTTGCAGGTTATGGAAAAGGGCAATGCGCTGTACCACCCCACTCCATTTTCCTCAATGCTGGTGGACGGTTGTCTGGAAACAGGCAGGGACGTCAGCGATGGTGGAGCGCTATACAACTCCAGCGGCATACAGGGTGTGGGCGTGGCAGACGTAGCCGACTCCCTGTCAGCTCTTGAGACGGTGGTCTTTGTGCAGCACCGGTACTCAATGTCCCAGGTCTTGAAGGCACTCAAAAACAATTTCGACGGATACGCTGTCATGCGCGCCGAACTGAATCGTGCACCCAAGTACGGCAACAATGAGCCTCTGCCGGATGGTCACGCCGGCATCGTGGCAGGCATTTTTCATGCCGCTCTGGCCGGACACCGCAATACCAGGGGCGGCCCCTATGTGCCGGGCTACTACACCGTCACCTGCCATATAGCCTTCGGCAGGCATACTGCGGCACTGCCCAGCGGCAGGTGGGCGGGCGACCCCTTTGCTCCCGGCCTGGGTCCATGCAACGGGTGCGACCACCTCGGCCCCACGGCAGTGATGAACTCTACGGCAAGTGTGGACGCCAGCTTATCGCCCAACGGTTACGCCCTGAACCTGCGTTTCGATCCGGCGACCGTGGCCGGGGAGCGTGGCACCGACATGCTCATGGCACTGACTCAGGGTTTCTTCGAATCGGGCGGGATGGAGGTGCAGTTTAACGTGCTGGATCCACAGATGCTTGAGGACGCCCGGCGGCATCCCGGGAAGTACCCGGGCCTTGTCGTGAGGGTGTCCGGCTACTGCGCCTACTTCGATGATTTGCCGGATGCAGCCAAGGGCGAGATCATCGCACGTACACGCTTCACGCCGTAGATGACACCCCCCGCAACATATGTTTGCCATATCTTTTATATTATATTTTAATGCTTGTCCCCTTCGATGCATGGTGATATAATCATGCGGAAGTCTAAATACCTGAAATTGTTCTATCTTCGGGCTTCTACTGATAGCCAGTAATTAAAATCGGTCCTTCCAAGGAGGTCATGATGGAACCCAAGATCGGTGTTTATATCTGTCACTGCGGCAGCAACATTGCCGGTACCGTTGACGTCGAGAAGGTCTCTGAATACGCCAAAACTCTGCCTGCGGTCGCAGTTTCCCGTGACTATAAGTTCATGTGCTCCGACCCCGGCCAGGACCTGATCAAAAAAGATATTAAAGAGCTGGGCGTCAACCGCGTGGTGGTCGCCTCGTGTTCTCCTCAAATGCACGAGCCCACCTTCCGCAGGGCCGTGCAGGACGCCGGTTTGAACCCATACTATTTCGAGATGGCCAATATCCGTGAGCACTGCTCGTGGGTGACGGAATCACGCAAGGAAGCTACCGATAAGGCCAAAGCTCTCGTGAGCGCGGCAGTCAGAAGGGTCTTCTATCACCAGCCGCTGGAAAACAAGGAAGTACCCGTCCACCCCGACACGCTTATCGTCGGCGGCGGCATCGCAGGCATCCAGGCCGCCCTTGAAATCGCCAATTCGGGCCATAAAGTCTACCTGGTGGAAAGGGAGCCCAGCATCGGCGGACACATGATGCAGCTCGATAAGACCTTCCCCACCCTGGACTGCTCGGCCTGCATTCTTACGCCCAAGATGAGCATGGTTGGCGCACACCCCCAGATCGAACTGCTGACCTATTGCGAAGTCGACAATGTTGCAGGCTATGTGGGCAACTTCAGGGTCAAGATCAGGAAAAAGGCCCGCTACGTGGATACCACCAGGTGCAACGGCTGCGGCACCTGCATGACCAAATGCCCGGTCAAGGTCGACAGCGAATTCGACGAGAAGCTTTCCAAACGCAAGGCCATCTATACTCCTTTTGCGCAGGCGGTCCCCAACGTAACCACCATCGACAGGGAGCACTGCACCTATTTCCTCAAGGGCAAATGCCGCGCCTGCGAGAAATTCTGCGAAAGGGATGCCATTAATTTCGAGCAGGAAGACGAGGTCATGGACATCGAGGTCGGCAACGTCATCCTGACGACCGGCTATAAAATATTCGACCCTTCCGTTATTAAGGAGTACGGCTACGGAAAGCTGGACAATGTACTCACCAGCCTTGAGTTCGAGCGCATGGTGAACTCGGCAGGCCCCACCATGGGCCATATCCAGCTCAAGAACGGCCAGGAACCCAAAAGCATCGCCATCATACACTGCGTCGGCAGCCGCGACGAAAAATACCACGAGTACTGCTCTCGTGTATGCTGCATGTACGCTATGAAATTCTCCCATCTGCTGCTGGAGCACGTACACGGCTGTACGGTCTATGAGTTCTATATCGATGTCCGCAGCTTCGGCAAAGGCTACGAGGAGTTCTATAACCGGGTGCAGAAAGAAGGCACCGTTTTCTTCAGGGGCAGGCCCGGCGAAGTCACGGACGTGGCCCAGACACCCGAGGAGAAAGGCAAATTAATAGTGCAGTTCGAAGATACGCTGGTCGGCAAGCAGCGCAGGCAGCCCGTCGACATGGTCATCCTGTGCAGCGGCATCGAGGCCCAGTCCGATGCGGCCGATGTTGCCCATAAATTCAACATCTCCCTCGGCAAAGAGAATTTTTTCACTGAGAAGCATCCCAAGCTCGACCCGGTTGCCACCATGACCGACGGCATCTTCATAGCCGGCTGCTGCCAGGGACCCAGGGACATACCCGACACGGTAGCGCAGGCATCCGCCGCCGCCGCCAGGGTGCTGGCATTGATCAATAAGGGCAAGGTCGAAATAGAAGCCGATACGGCCTTCATCGACGAATCCAAGTGCTCGGGCTGCAGGGTCTGCAACCTGATGTGTCCCTACAATGCCATCTCCTTCCTGGAGAAGGAAAAGGTCTCACGCATCAACGAAGCCCTGTGCAAAGGATGCGGCACCTGTGTGGCAGCCTGCCCCAGCGCCGCCATAACGCACAAACATTTTACCAACGACGAGATAAATGCCGAGCTGGAAGGCATACTGGCTTAGCCGCAGGGCAGCGAACCCTGAAATTATAGAAGGAGATTTCTAAAAATGGGCGATACCGCAGATACTACTTTTATGGATGAAGTCGCCGCCTTGCCGGCATGCGACAAGATAAGACAGTGCATTCAATGCGGAGTCTGCAGCGGCTCCTGCACTACGGCCGCTCACTGGGAATATCCGCCCAGGAAGGTAATCGCCATGGTCAGGTCCGGCCTCAAGGACGAGCTACTCAAAAGCAACTCCATCTGGTTCTGCGTGTCGTGCTACCTGTGCACCGTCCGCTGTCCACTGGATATTAAGCCGGCCAGCATCGTGCACGGGCTGGAGTCGATAGCCCTCAAAGAAGGCTACAAACCGCCGACAAAGACCACGACCATGTACAGGACGTTCTCAGAATCGATTGTAGACTACGGCCGCATTTATGAATTCGGCTTTATGTTCAAGTACTACCTGCAGACCAACCCGCTGGCCGCTCTGAAAATGCTGCCCACGGCTTTGCAATTGCTGGTCCACAGGCGCCTGCCGTTAACGCCTAAACCGGTCAAGGGCAAATCTGATTTGCGCATAATAATCGACAAAATGTCGGCAGGAGACGGCAAATGAGATATTACGCTTACTATCCCGGCTGCTCCATGGAAGCCACCGGCCTCCCTGTTGAGAAATCGATAAAGGCCATAGCCAAACCCCTGGAACTGGAATTCATCGAGCTGGAAGACTGGACCTGCTGCGGGTCATCGCCTTTTGCCGGCGTCGATAAGGCCAAGGCCATCGGCATAACTGCCCGCACCCTGGCCCAGGCAGAGAAAAGCGGCCTGGACCTGGTTACGCCGTGCAGCTCGTGCTATACGATACTACAGGAGGCCAACGACCTCTTGAAAGAAGACCACAAGCTGGCCGAAAAGGTCGGCGAAGCCCTCTCCGCCGTCGGCCTTTCCTACAACGGCACTGTAAAGGTACGCCACATCGTGGAGGTGCTGTTCAACGACGTCGGCCCGGCCGGCCTGGCCGCCAAAGTGGTCCGTCCCCTGACCGGCCTCAAGGTTGCCTGCTATGCCGGCTGCCAGCAGGTGCGTCCCTCCTATGGCTTTGATGACTCCGAGTACCCCGACTGGCTGGACCAGCTGGCCAAAAGCATGGGTGCCGAACCGGTCAATTTCCCCCTGAAGGCACGCTGCTGCGGAAGCTCGCTGGTTATATCAGAATCGGACGTTGCGCTGGACTTGATCCACAGACTGCTGGAAAATGCGCAGGAAAACGGCGCACAATGCATGGTAACTACGACCTGCCCCCTGTGTTTCACAGCCCTGGATGTCTACCAGGCTACGGTAAACAGCCAATTCAAAAAGAAGTTTAATTTACCCGTGCTGGCCATAACGCAGATGATTGCCGTTGCCCTCGGACTCGATTTTAATAAGTCAGCCCTCGGCGGCAATGTAGTTTCGCCCCAAAAGCTGCTTAAGCCCTATTTCACTTCCAAACCGCAGGCTGACAAGGCCGAAACACCCGCCTGATGAGAAAGCTTGTCCTGGGCATAGGCAATCCCATCATCGGCGACGACGGCGTGGGCTTTAAAGTTATCGAGGCTTTAGAGGCAGACCCCCCTCCCGGCGACATCACTCTCTCCGCCTGCGACGTTTCAGGCCTGGCAATTATGGACCTTGTCATCGATTTCGACGAGGTGGTGATCGTGGACGCCATCCAGACCGTCAACGGCAAGCCCGGCGATATTTACCGCCTGAAAGTCGATGATTTCCGCGTAAGCAAGCATGCAGTCTCACCGCACGATACCGACCTGCCCACCGCGCTGGAGATAGGCAAACTATTAAAGGTTAAGATCCCCGACAAAATAAGCATCGTCGCCATTGAAATTCCAGATGCCTTTGAGTTCAGCAACGAGCTTACGCCGCCTGTGGCTAAAGCCGTCCCCGAAGCCGTTCAGATGGTAAAAGACATTCTTAAAGAGCGGCCCGACTAGCCGTTACGACCCTTCAAACATTGTTTGTACCTTATGTAATTTGTATAATATCCTACTAATTTCTTGTACTGGAAGATACGATGACAGCCAGGATAATCAGCGGCACCGAGATTGCCGCGGCCATACGCAGCGAACTTAAGCTCAGGGTAGCCCGGCTTAAAGAGCATGGGAAAGTCCCCTACCTGGGCGTGATCCTGGTGGGCGACGATCCCGCATCTTTATCTTATGTAAAATCCAAAGAGAAAGGGGCGCAGGAGATCGGCCTGCGTGAGGTAACCTTGAGGATGCCGGCCGAAACCCCCGAGTCCAGGGTCATACAGTCCATCGACGATCTCAACAACGACGCCGAGGTGGACGGCATTCTCGTGCAGACTCCCCTGCCCGGACATATCGACACCGAAAAAGTGCTCTACCATATCTCTCCCGAAAAAGACGTGGACGGCTTCCATCCTGTAAACCTGGGTAAACTACTGCGGGGCCAGCCCTGCTTCCTCCCCTGCACCCCCCACGGCATACAGCAAATACTTGTGAGAAGCGGCTACGATCCGGCGGGCAAACATGTGGTGATCTGCGGACGCAGCAACCTGGTGGGCAAGCCGCTGGCCGCCATTCTCTTTCAGAAGAAGACAGGCGCCAACGCCACGGTTACGGTGGTGCATACCGGCACCAGCCACATACCCAATTTCACGCGGCAGGCGGACATACTGGTCGCCGCCATGGGCAGCCCGCTCTTCGTTAAGGCCGACATGGTCAAGGAAGGCGCCGTGATCATCGACGTCGGCGTGAACCGCGTCGAAGACAGGAGCCGCGAGAAAGGCTACCGCCTGGTGGGCGACGTCGATTTCGAGGCAGTTAAAGAGAAGGCGGCCGCCATCACCCCGGTCCCCGGCGGAGTGGGCCCCATGACCGTTACCATGCTGCTGCAGAACACTATAGAGTCGGCCGAGCTGAAAGCGGGAATCAAATAGTCCGGAGATATTAAGAATGCCTTATAACCCCTTGAAAATGAGCGACTGGCAGATAGCCGAAGAGGCCGAGAAAAACATGCCCGAGCCGCTCGACTGGATAAAAAAGCTCAACCTGGAGAAAGGCGAGATCATCCCTTACGGGAAAGTTGCCAGGCTCGACTATGCCAGGATCATGCGGCGGCTGGAAAACAAGCCGGACGGCAAATATATACAGGTCACGGGCATCACGCCCACACCCCTGGGAGAGGGCAAAAGCACCACCACCTGCGGACTGCTGGAAGGCATGGGCAAGCGCAAATTGAACGTGGGCGGCTGCATCAGACAGCCCTCGGGCGGACCCACCATGAACATCAAGGGCACGGCCGCCGGCGGCGGCAATGCCCTGCTCATACCCATGACCGAGTTCTCCATGGGGCTGACCGGCGATATCAACGATATTACCAACGCCCACAACCTGGCCATGGTAGCAGTCACGGCGCGTATGCAGCACGAGCGGAACTACGATGACCGCAAGCTGATGACGCTTTCCAATATGAAAAGGCTCGACATCGACCCAACACGAATCGAGATGGGCTGGGTGATGGACTTCTGCGCGCAGAGCCTGCGCAACATCGTCATCGGCATCGGCGGCAAGATGGACGGCTACACTATGCAGTCCAAGTTCCAGATCGCGGTCAGCTCCGAGCTGATGGCTCTGCTGGCCATCGTCAAAGACCTGGCCGACCTGCGCCACCGTATGGACCGCATCACGGTAGCCTACAGCAAGCACGGCGACCCCATCACCACGGGGGACCTGCAGGTGGGCGGCGCCATGACGGCTCTGATGCGTAATACGATCAACCCCACCCTTTGCTGCACGGCGGAATACCAGCCCCTCATGGTGCATACCGGCCCCTTCGCCAACATCGCCCTGGGGCAATCGTCCATCATCGCCGACCGTATAGGCCTCAAGATGTTCGACTATCACGTCACCGAGAGCGGCTTTGCCGCCGATATCGGCTTCGAGAAATTCTGCAACGTGAAATGCAGGCTGAGCGATCTCAAGCCGCATGCCTCGGTGCTGGTAGCAACCGTGCGCGCCCTCAAGATGCACGGCGGCGGCCCGGTCATTGTGCCCGGACTGCCCATGCCCGGGGAATATTTGAAGGAAGACCTGGGCCTGCTGGAGAAAGGCATCCCCAACATGCTCCACCATATTAAGATCATTAAGGAGGCCGGGGTCTGCCCGGTGGTCTGCATCAACGTTTTCCATTCCGATACCAAAGCCGAGATAGCTATGGTCAAGAAGGCCGCCGAGCTGGCGGGGGCGCGCTGCGCCGTTTCGCGGCACTGGGAGTTCGGAGGTGAAGGCGCCCTGGAGTTGGCGGACGTAGTTAAAGAAGCCTGCAACGACGATAATGAGTTCAAATTCCTCTACCCGCCCGAGATGAAGCTGCGTGACAGGGTAGATAAGATCGCCCGCGAAGTCTACGGAGCGGATGGGACATCCTGGTCGCTGGCTGCCGAAACCAGGGCCAAGGCTTTGGAAGCCGATCCTGAGTACGACGACTATGCCACTATCATGGTCAAGACCCCGCTCAGCCTGAGCCACGATCCTGCGCTCAAAGGCGTGCCCAAGGGCTGGATACTGCCTATCCGGGATATTATGGTCTATTCAGGCGCCAGGTTCCTCTGCTTCTTCGCCGGAGAGGTCAACCTTATGCCCGGCACGGGCTCCAACCCGGCCTTCCGCCGCATCGACATCGACCCCCATACCGGCAAAGTGCACGGGATATTCTAAGAAGTTGCTAAAGCATAAAATTTGACGTCCTGCTTTAGCAACGGTAATTCAGAGGGAAATAATAATCCATCATCCCTTGAACCATTGATGCCCTCCATAAGCTCTTCATTGAACAGAGTGAAAAAATTGTTGATCAGTTCCCGGTCCTGCTTGCTGTCACTGAGGTTCAAGCTAAAGGTGATGGTATCGTTGAAGGTGCTGAACCCCATCTGAAAATGCGCAGGGTATTTTATCGAGCCGGTCATGAAGGCATCGGCCACCGGCGTACCGCCGAATACCAGAAGGTTTTTGTCGATCCTGTCTAAATTTGTCATAGCGAAGAGCGGGTAATGCATGTTCTCACGGATTAATTTTTTGGCCCTGGCATAGGGGAACAATTGGAATACCAGAGGCAAGGTCATCAGGCCGCCGAGCCCGGGGAAATGCCTCTTCCTTGCTTCCATTACCTCATGCACCCGCCCAGCGGTATCGTCGAATGCCTCAGCCTCGCCGGGTATGATATCGCACAAAATGAACGAGGAGAGGTTACAGATCGCCTGAGCCTTTTTGCCGGGCAGGTAGCGCCTGAGGTCGACCGTGCACGAGATGTTCAGCGGAACATCCCGCTTAATCTCCAGCAGACGGTAGAGAGCGCGGTAATAGGCGGCCAGCACCACGTCGTTGACGGTGAAATGCTTATCCGCACAATATTTTTTCAGCAATAAATAACCGGGCCGCTCCAGCCTGCAAAGCTGCATATAGGGCCGCAGTCCGCCTTCCTCATTTCCTCCATCCCTTAATACATATCCGCTGTCTTTCATATTGCCGGGCAAAAATAACAGCCTGGCCCTATCTATGAGATTGAGCTGATTAAAAATCTGGCAGACGCTGCGGGAACCGCCGACACTGGATGCAGGACGGTAATGAGGGTCTCTCATCAGGCTGGTATAAGTTGAAGCCAGCAGGTACATATATTGCTTAAACCCGGCTGCATCGCTGACCATGTGGTTGATGACCACGTTCAGCACGTCGTGTTGCGGGCCACGCGCCAGGGTTACCTGCACCTGGGGGCCTTCCAGGGCCGCTGTCCTGGAGACCAGCAGCCGCTTCAGGTTCTCATCTATATCATCGCTCTCGATAAAGGAGAACGCCTTATCATGATCAGCCCTGTCGATGCACTGCCAGTACGGACGGCGGCTGTCTTCCACGAAGCGGCAGCCCAGTATTGGCACGTCCTCCATTGTCAGCAACACGGCCTTTTTCAGCACATCACGGTCCAGCTTTCCGTCTAAGCTGACCACGCAGTGTACCTGGTGGTCATTGTACCTGTATTCCTCGAGCAGAAACTGCAGCTTATCGAACGATTCCGCCTTGAAACGCTTTTCGCTACCGCCGCCCGTTTTATTTAACGCGGTTTTTTCTTCCATGAGGTCTTTTTTCATCTTCAACACTCCTTTAATAATTTGCGCGCTGTTTTACGCTTACACCAGGATTTTACTATTTTCGTTTTAATAATGCAAATCAGTAATTATTATATTGCTTTTTAAACTTATTATAATTATAATATTAAATATCAGTGGGCTCCTGTCGGCCATTATGCATAAGTGCTACCTGCTGATAATAACAGGCGCACACAAGCGGGTGCAGGCATGCCGGAAGCCGCTTGATTAATGCAGCAACAATAATGAGAGATTTTGTTTAATTTATTGATTTTTCCAAGAAATAGACTAATATATCGGGTAACAGGAGGATGCTATGCAGAAACTATTCAGCCAGTGCCCTGCTTGCGGTGGCCAGCTTGTCGTTACAGAGTGCAAATGTACCAACTGCCAGCTACAAATGCGTGGTGAATTCAGGTCAGGGCCGCTGGCCGCGCTCACCGATGATGAGATGACCTTTACAAAGGTCTTCCTGTCCACCCGCGGCAATCTCAGTGAAGTTGAGAGGATCCTGGGTATTTCTTATCCCACCATCCGCAACAAGCTGGATGAAATTAACAATGCCATCAATCGTATCGACGTGGCTTCAGTGTCCCGGCGGGCAAAAGGTGAGGCTGCGCCGGACGTAAGTCCCGATGCTGCTGCAGACATCCGGAAGGACATTTTGCAGAAGGTTGCGGACGGCCAACTATCGCCGGCGGAAGCGGTGCAGAAGCTGCGGGAAACCGGAGAAGACTGATGTCCGGCACGGAACGCACATGGACGGCTGACGCTTTCGACGCGGTCGCCGTCAGGGCACGTGACTGCAAGGTTGAGATCGAGGGGACCGAGGATGACGATGTCCGCCTCGAGGCCGACCACGGGCCGGATTTCAGTTTGGAGATAACCGGCCGCCGGCTGCAGCTCGGCACATCCATGCAAAAGGGCGAAGCAAAGTTCACCCTGCATCTGCCAAAGCATAAAGCCTGGGCAGTGGACCTGTTTTCAGGGCAGACGCAATTCAAAGCCGTGAATATCAGGGCACGCCTGAACTTAATGCCCGGCAAGGGTGAAATCCAGGTCGAGAACTGCAGCGGGGCCCTTTCTGTTATATCCGGCAAGGTGAATATCCGGTTGAAGCTTTTCAGCGAAACTGAAATACCGGAATTGCCACTTCTTGCCGCGGAATGGCCGTTGATCAACCTTGGAGACCGTGAAAGCTGGCCGGACTGGTGGACGGGTTATTGGGACCAGATGGGCGGGGAGTTCGATGAAAGGATCTTAAAACGGTTTTTCAGTCAAGCTAAAAATAAAAAGAGAATTTCCGGTATTAACCTCCAGGCAGGCAAGGGTGACCTGCAACTGGAAGATATAACGGTCAGTGAATTTATCGTCAGGTGCGGTAAGGGCGATGTGAAGCTGAAGGGGGGACGTGTGGCGGACTTCGACCTTGACCTGCTTAAAGGCAATTTTGAATGTGAATCATGTATGCCTGAGGGTGATTGGAATATCAGTGTAAACCGCGGCGACATCCACCTTTCCCTGCCTGCTGATACAAGGGCACGCCTGGACGTCGCCACGCGGCAGGGTGACATCCAGTCCACCACGCCGATGGTACGCGTCACACGCCAGGGTCCCGAGGCCTGGCATGGCGGAAGGATGGTTGGCACAATGGGTACTAACCCTGAGGGAAAGATGCCCGGGGTCCACCTGGCCACTCTGCATGGAGATATTAAAATCGAGACCCGGCGTCCGCCGGGTCGCCGGGATGAGGATCAGCGGGTCGGGAACGCAGATTCATATTATACGCCGCTGTCTATTTTAAAAGCTTTAAGCGAAGGACGGATCAGCGTTGACGAAGCCGAACGGCTGTTGCATAGTTTAGATTCTTAGCAATATGTGATCTTACCCTGTATTTAACGCGGCCTTCCGCCGCATCGACATCGACCCGCATACCGGCAAAGTACACGGGATATTCTAATATTGCCCTGCCCAAATGGTATCTAGCATGTTTTTAGACTTTAAAGGTCAGGTTCAGGCTATGGGCAAGCTCTACGCTGTCTCCATTCTCAATCGTATGTTTGCCGCTGCCCTTGATTTGTGATCCGTTTAGCGTGGTGCCATTTGTGCTTCCGAGGTCCTGTATATAGTACAGGCCGTTTTCATAAGTGACCAGGATATGCTGCCGGGAGATTGTGTCGGTCTTGTCCGGTGACATCAGCGGGCGGAAATCTTTCCGGCCCAACGGCCTGCCGGCAACCGGCATAGTAATCCCTGCCGACGATACAAATTTGGCCGGAAGCCCGATTTCAACGATTGTTGTCATTGGCGTCAGTGTAGCCGGTTGTGTAGCCGGGATGGTGGTGGCTGAGGTAAAGTAGCCTGTGTTTGTGCCGGTGCCCGACGCATGGGCCACAGGAGGTTTTTTCACGATCAGGGCGGTTATGACCACAGACGCAACAGCGGCCAATCCGGTTAGCAGCAGGTACAGCGGCCACAGGTTGACGGCCGTAGCTTTGCTGTTGCCGGTTCCATTGGCATTCAAGACGTTCCCGATACTGTTAATGAGCTGGCTGGCATCTAACGTGCCGCCGGATGAAGTTCCGGAATTATCCGTGTCTACATTTACGCCGGTGCTAACGGCGTATGCAGGAGGAGTGTAGGAAGCTACGCTAGGCGCAACGGTGACAGTAGTGCTGGCGCTAATTGTGCCCGCGCCGTTGTAGGCCGACACAGTATATGTAGTTGTGGAGGCAGGAGTCACATCGACTGAGCCGGTATTGGCGACTGATCCCACCACCGGGGATATAGTGACCGTATCCGCGTTATTTACAGTCCAGGACAATGTAACTGACTGGCCGGGCTGAACGTAATTGGGGTTGGCCGTGAAGGAACTGATCACCGACGCCCCATACGTTTCACCATAGCTGCTGAGGTACGGTGCGACCGTTACAATTGTGCTGGCATTTACCGCACCCTGGCTGTTGTAGGCGTACAGTGTATATGTGGTCGTGTAAGCAGGCGTTACGGCTAACGAGCCGGTGTTGTCGACCGATCCCACTGTTGGAGATATCGTGACAGCGCTTGCGCCGCTCACATTCCATAACAATGTGGCTGCTTGCCCCGATTGAATGTAATCGGGGCTGGCCGTGAATGAACCGATCACCGGCGCATATGTGGACAGCGTATAATCAGGACCATACGGATAAGTGGGGTAGGTTGGGTTATCCTGTGGGGGGTAGGTCGGATTAGTCTGCGGGGGCCAGGTCGGATTAGTCTGCGGGGTCCAGTTATGGGGTGTAAATGGCCCATGACGGCCCGTACTATTATCCGAGGGTGTCGGGAAAGGCGGGAAATGCGTAGTGCTGTTATCCCAGGACGGGAAATGCGGAAAATTCACCGTGCTGTTATCCCAGGATGGTGGAAAATGTGGAAAATTCACTGTTCCATTATCCGAGGGCGCCGGGAAAGGCGGAAGATGCGCCGTTCCGTTATCCCAGGACGGGGGGAAATGGTGCCGCGATGGATCGGTGCCGGCTGCGGCCGGAGCCGGGAGAATTCCAGCTGCCTGAGCTATCGGCGGTAAAACGTCGGAAACCGTCGGTGAGGTTGAAGTGGTAACCGCGAGAACAGGATCCGTCGACAAACCTGTTGTAGAGCTTACTTCAGGAGTAGCTGGCACCGCTAGAGCGGGTGCAGTTACTACTGTCGCCGAAGCAAGGGGTGGTGGAGGAGGAGCCGGCGGCTCAGTAGTCGTCAACTGTGCGGTCTGATTATCCGAAAGCTGACCGGCGGCCGCTTGACCCGGCAGAGCATCCGGCGCAGCGGTTGTGCTTGTAGCTGTCGTTATCGCCGGTACTGGAGCAGGTGTGTCTGCGACTACCGTTGTTGGAGTGGTAGCTGTCGTCGCCGTTACGGGTGCCAGAGCGGGCGTATCTGCAACTACCGTTGTTGAAGCGGTAGCCGTCGTCTCAGTTGCGGGCGCCGGAGCGGGTGTATCTGCGACTACCGTTGTTGGAACGGTATCTGTCGTCGCCGGTGCGGGCGCCGTAGCGGGTGTGTCTGCGACTACCGTTGTTGGAGGGGTAGCTGTTGTCGCAGTTGCCGGCACTGGAGCCGGTGTGTCTGCGACTACCGTTGTTGGAACGGTAGCTGTTGTCGCAGTTGCGGGCATTGGAGCGGGTGTATCTGCAACTGCCGTTGTTGGAGAGGTGGCTGCGGTCGCCGTTGCGGGCGCTGGAGCGGGTGTGTCTGCGACTACCGCTGTCGGAGCGGTATCTGTCGCCGCCGGTGCCGGCGCTGGAGCGGGTGTGTCTGCGACTGCCGTTGTTGGAGAGGTGGCTGCGGTCGCCGTTGCGGGCGCCGGAGCGGGTGTGTCTGCGACTGCCGCTGTTGGAGCAGTATCTGTCGCCGCCGGTGCCGGCGCCGGAGTGACTGCATCCGTTGTCGCTACGGTCTGATTATCCGAAAGCTGATTTACGGCCGCTTGACCGGGTATCAAATCCGCCATGGCATACGCCGGTGCCAGAGGGACCAGCAGCAAGCAGCCGACCAATAATGCCGCTGCCATGAAGAGCAATGCTTTTTTCATTTCTTATTTGCCTGCTAATAATAATCTAGTACAAGAATGTTAACTAAAGATTTTTCCGTCTATCTTTAATTGAACATCCTTTATAATTAAATCTACTCCGGTCTGCACTGTCATGCTTGACTTCAGTCTGACAATCAATTGACAGTTAACTGACAAAAATACCGGAGCTGGCAGGATAATAAGAAAGAAAATGCGGACTCAGCGGCAAACTGCCGGGAGATAAAGAGAGAAGAGGTTAGACCCCCAAGATGGAAAGGCGCATTGCTTTGACTTCTCCGAATAGGTAAAAATCGCACCTAAAGGTTACTGAATCAAACCTGTTCTGGGATCACCCCACGTGCTGAAATCCATTACTGCATCGGAGCCATCCGTAAACCAGCCTTTAATTATGTAAGTGTCATCCGTCTTGACAATAGGATGCCCGAACCACGTGGCCGTGTTCTCGACGGTTGTGCTGTTCGGGAGCAGGACCGAGTATATAAACGCATCTGCCGAATTCGGATCGAAACCTGCCGTTGCCCACTGCCGCATGTAATCCATCCTGTCGGCAGTGTCGGACTGGCTCGAAAGGAAGGTCTGATTGATATACCCGTTAGTATATATATCCGCTACATACCTCAGTGCCTGGTTCTCGGTGACGGCCATATTTGACTTCAGCGCATATACCGTAATAGCAGCCGGCCCCTGCGCCGAAACAATTGAAGGTGTAACAAACAGGATCAACAACAGTGCCAGGTTAAGCAGGACAACCAATTTTTTCATTTTATCTACCTCCGTTATGTAATGTATGTAATCTTCGGGGAAGTCAAAGCCAAACTTAAACGATTTTTTTAGTGCATTACGGGCACTATCAGGAATTATCCACTTACCTTATTTGAATAGGCCCTTTTTAAAATATAGAACGCTAAGCAGGGCTTTTTAGTTTAGGGGTTTGATAACCGGCATCAATGTGCAAATAACAGATGGAAAAGCAATTGATTACAATAAGTTCTAAATGTATAATCATCGCTGTCCATGCTTGACCGTTTCTCAAATAGAAAATCCACGAAGGCAGTCACGATTCAGTTGAATACTGCCATTGCGGGGCTCGATTTATGATTGGAGGATAGCAATATGCAGTTTAAAACTTTACTCTTTGACATAGCCGACAGTGTCGCCACGATCACTCTGAACCGTCCCGAAGCCAACCACGCCATCGACCTGCAAATGGCCAAAGACCTGTGTTACGCCGCTATGCACTGCAGCGAGAACTCTGCCGTACGGGCAATTCTGATCACTGCAACCGGCCCCGTATTTTGTGCAGGCGGAGATTTAAAGGCCATGGCCGGTGAAGTCGAAAAAACTCCCGGTCTTCTCAAGGAAATGTCCAGCTACCTCCACCTTGCCATCTCACGCCTGACACGCGGGGCGCCGCCGGTCGTCATTGCAGTCAACGGTATTGCTATGGGCGCCGGCATGAGCCTTGCCTGTGCGGGCGATATAGCAGTGGCCGCCCAGTCTGCCACTTTTGCGGTAGCCTATACGCAGGTCGGACTCACGCCGGACGGGGGCCTCACATATTTCCTTCCGCGCCTGGTCGGGCTAAGGCGGGCCTCAGAGCTCGTTCTGACCAACCGGCGTTTGTCCGCCAAAGAAGCGCTGGATCTCGGTCTCGTCACCGAAGTGGTGCCTGATGCTGAGCTGATGAACCGTGCACGGACGATCACCGGGCAACTGGCTGCGGGTGCAACCCGGGCTTACGGCGCCGCCCGCAAGCTTATCCATGGCGGCCTCTCATCAACGCTGGAAACGCAGATGGAGTTTGAAAGCCAGTCCATCGTGGATATGGCGCGTACGGCAGACGCTCATGAAGCATTCACCGCTTTCGCCGAGAAGCGCAAGCCGAAATTCCAGGGTAAGTGATAAGATCGCCGGTGAGGTTTACAGACCAGGACGGGGCGTAATAACCATTTTCGCTATTACGCCGCATCCGAAATGTCAATTTAGGGGTGTGACAGACCCCGCCTTCCTTTTATAGAGCGATTGCCCCTTTTTTCAGCATCTTAGTGGGCTCGAACCACTTTATTCCTGTCTTCTTGGCTATGGCCTCGCATCTCTCGGCCACCTTGTCCCAACCCATTTTCTGTCCCAGCGCGAACGGGCCCGCAGCTCGGCCGCTGCCGTACACCATGGCCATATCTATCTCGGCAGCACTCTTGGCTACACCCTGCTCCAGCAGCTTGGTGCCTTCGTTCACCTGGATGGCCACCATGTCGGCCAGGTCGAAGTTAGGCTCGGTCTTGGTCAGGTCGATGTTGGGCCTGTTACCGCCCGGCCACTCGAAGTTGCCTTTGCCGGTTTTCTTGCCCAACTCGCCGGCCTCGACCTTCTTGGCCAGCCAGGGCCGCGGAGCGAAGTCCTTGGTGAGAGTGGCTGCATAGTATTTGGCGCCGTTAAACGATATATCTAGCCCGGAGTAGTCCATCGTCTCGAACGGGCCCATCGGCGCTCCCGTCGACCTTACCTTGGCGTCCACGCCCTCAGGGTCAACCATGCCCTTCTCCCTCAGCCATGAGAGGTACATGCCGGAAGGTGCGTTCATGCGGTTGAAGATGAAGCCCGGCGTATCTTTCTCAACTCTGACAACCACCATCGGGCCCCTGAAGTTCTTCCAGCCTTTTACCAGGTCGTAGGCCACGTTCATGGTCTCGTCGGAGGTCTTGTCGCCGCGGATAACCTCGACCAGGGCCATCATGGCCGGCGGATTGAAAAAGTGCACGCCGCACACTTTGTCCTGGCGTTTGGTGGCCGAACCGATCTTGGTAATGCTCATAGTGGAAGTATTGGAGGCCAGTATGGCATGCTTGGGAGCCGCCTCGTCCATTTCTTTAAATGTCTTTTGTTTAAGGTCCAATATTTCGGGGGCCGCCTCGATGGCGAAGTCCGCGTCTTTCACGGAGTCCTTGAGCACAATGAAGCCCTTGATACTGCCCATGATCTTGTCCATGGCTTCCTGCGTCATCTTCTGCTTGGAGACCTGCTTGCCCAGGCTGTCCTTGATCTTCCCGATACCCTTATCCACAAATTCCTGCTTGATATCATAGAGGTTAACCTTGTATCCGGCCATGGCCGCCAGTTCGCCTATCCCATGGCCCATGTCGCCGGCGCCGATCATGGCGACCGTCTTGACTTCTTCAATCTTCATTTGATCAACTCTCCTTTAAAGTTTTTCTTTGCTCCAGCGAAGCATTATAGCAGGGAACGGCGCTCTGTTGAAGAAGCAGGTCAAAGATATAGCTTTGCCCTCCTCTGTCCCTTAAGCTAAAATCACAATTTTTGTCTTACACATAGATTTACCGAGCATCCGCCTCTGTCTACTAAATGAAGCAATTTAGCGTAATGCTAATAATGCTATTGTTTTGGCTGAAAGGCTTCTATCTTTAAATGACTAATTTTAATCAATTGAAGGACTGCATAATCCTTTTGCATATCAAAATAAAAATCCCCACGAAATGGAGGATCGATAGAATGATCGATTATTTCATGGCAAGTTGCCATCATAAATGGAATTAACTCATTACAGATACGACAAGGTAGTCCAATTACTTGACCATCCGGATGCTGCTCCATTACATGTATATAGTAATCACGAATCTCCCCACTAGCGATTAACTCACCACAACTGCATTTCAGTCGACTATTTTTGTCAGCAACGGTGGCTTCGTTAAGATAATTTGGACCATACCTAAAATCCCATAGCGAAGCCAGTTTGGATTCAGTCTGCCCAGACGTTAGTTGGTAACTCCAATTGCCACGAGATAAACTCATGCGAAGCGATTTCCAAATGTTCCATGCATTCGGTTTCAAATTTTGTCCAGCCACTTTAGCAGTAAAAATACGTGCGGCAATACCAGCAGCAAGATCAGCTATCTGGATACCAATCGAACTAGCGGATATTTCTTCAGAACACGCAATAAAATTATGCATCGGCGATGGCGATCTGGATAAAAATTCATAAGTAAAATCTAGTATTTCGCCAAATTGGGTGTCCTGATCTCTTATTAATCGAGCCTTTAAATTGTGTGATCCGAGAGCAGAATCCAGAAAAATCAATGAGGGGAAAAATGCAGTAACCTGACAATTGGACAAATGTATATTTTTAGGAGCGCCTTCTAAACGCTCTCCAAAACGGTAAATATCATCCAACCCAGACATAATGACATGGGCTATATGAACGACGCGTTGATCTGGATGCAAACTTAATTGTCTACTAAGAATAAGGCCAATACGTTTAAGCTCGGGAACATCATCGGAATGACACGCCCGTAAAAACCTTGTCAATAATTCGCTGGAAATTGATGAATAGATAACATTATGGAAAAAACGCCTGAACTCTATAGACATCATATACCTATCTACCTTCGGGTTGTGATCGGGATCTAAATAGGTTGAGGCAATCCGGACACAAATCTCAAATTTTTTCTCAACAATACTTATATAGATAGTGGTTCCAGCTTCATATACTAGCTGCATGATCTTTGACCAACGTCTCCTTCCTCTGGAAGATTGCCATAACTTAACAGAACTCAATTCGTAGGATAGTGGAAGACATTCTTTCTCCAAAAAAGAGATAGCTGGGATGCAAGTAGAGTTTCTTGATTCTTCGTTAACAACACCCAGGCATATACGAAAAATAAATCAGTTTTAGAGAGTAAATCGGAGCCGGTATTGCCGGATTCATCGCAATAGATTGTTGCTATCTCAGCAGTTATAGGCCTCATATACAGCGCAAAGTATTAGATGCAAAATAATTACGATTTTTGATCATTCGATATGGACTCTAAAAAGCTGGCTAAACTAAGTGCGAGATCCACATAACTGGCAGCTTGTTCCCAAGATATATTGAATTGAGCCTCATGAACAGCCTGATTCCGCAGTTTCCGAAGACGATCATACAAGTCTCCAGTTCCATACGGAAGTTCGCCTGATAATGTTAGTTTATGCAATACATCGTGTTCTGCCTGCATACCCTTCGATGGTATTTCATATTTCAACGCCAATTTCCCTAAAGCATTTTCTACCGAGCGCCAAGCCTCAGCTACTGCGGCTCTAGGATAATCATAGGCAAGATCAATTAGATTCTGGGATGGAGAAACAGAGATTTCGATTGGCTGCCTAGCAGATGGCGTTGGAGGCAATTTCAATGCCTTTGCCTTATCCTCGGCGAATCTGAGATCACGGCGAAATTTGATTCCCAAATCCTTATAACGCAATTCCTCAATAGCTGCAATAGCTTGGGCAAGTGGTTTCCTAAAAATCAATACTATTGTCAGGACTGTCAAAGGCCAAGCTAGTACCGACACGAAATTCAAAATTAAATGTGCAATTCCCATATTAAATCCACAACTTAATAGATTCAAATAATATGACCCGGTAGGTTAAGATTTATATGTTCTCAATTTGATTCGCTGCTTTCGCTAGCTTGTCCTTGGTCTGGCCAAGGTTAACTACGGATTTTAGATGATTCTGCCTTTTCTCACGAGCGATATACCAGTCTTCAAATAATCTTTCAATCAGACCAATTAGCAATTCCGCTTCATTGGGTTCAATATCTATAATAATATCTACCTTTTTTGCCATATGAGCGCCAATATTACCTACCTTGCGAACCGCATCTATCGCATCCCACGTAAGCGGATCCACTTTATCCTGGATCGCCTCTATTTCTTTTTTTAGAGATGGACGTTCCAGTCCCCAATAATCACGTATCATGCCTTGCAAGCAGCGCCGTGCCAAAGTTGCTGACGATTTCGGGCTCAATTCTTTGATAAGACATGCCTCCCGATAATCAGCCAAAATAGGGGTGGGTATATAATCAGGAAAAATTTTTGCCCCAGAAGGTGGGACCAATTGCCATGTATGCAACTCTTCTCCACTATGAGGTCTTGATCCGCTATAGCGCTCCACCTTAGAAAGACGAATTGTTAAAGTGAACCTCCTACAATCAGGATTTGGGCAAACGACAAACGCCCAATTTAAACATCGCTCTCCATCGGAATTCTCAATGTCTAAAAATACCTCACCTGTGGTCCTATCTTCATGTGTAACCGTTGTAGGTCTATTGCAATAAGGACAGGTCCAAGGGAACTTTCTGGTTGCAGGCGGAGGTATCAGGAACCCATTCATAGTTGAATTATACACCATGCGATAATCGACAAAAAGATAAAGAATGAATAAAATCAGGATGCTGATAGCCATAAATTTACTATGTTTTAATTTGATTCAATATACAAAAATCAAATCCAAATACCGATTGTTCAGACTAAGTTCATCTAGCTATAGCTTTGCCCTCCCCACCTCCTTAAGCTAAAATCTTGCTGTGGATTTAGCAGGCCTGGGCAAAATAATCCTGATCTTCGGCGGTGTTATCATCGTGGTCGGGCTGCTGTTCATCTTTGCACAGCAAATCCCCTTCTTCGGCAAGCTGCCGGGAGATATATTCATCAAGAAGGACAATTTCTCCTTTTATTTCCCCATAGTTACCTTCATCATTATCAGCATAGTGCTCACCATCGTGATCAACGTTATCCTACATTTCCTCAACAAATAACCGCATGAAGCTCTCCGATTTCGACTACGACCTGCCACCCGCATTCATCGCACAACATCCCCTGGAGCAAAGGGACCATTCCAGGCTGATGGTCGTGGACCGTAAATCACATACCATCGAGCACCGTCATTTCTACGATCTCGTAGATTATGTCAACAGCGGCGATACGCTGGTCTTCAACAACAGCCGGGTCATCCCGGCCCGCCTCAAAGGTATCATTTCCGGCAGCCAGAGACAGGCAGAAATACTCCTGCTGAAACAGCTGTCCCCCGATACATGGGAAGCTCTGGTGAGGCCAGGACGCAAATTGTTTCCGGGCTTCAGAATCCTGTTCACAGGCGATCAGTTCGCAGCGATTATAGAAAAAAGAGAAGCAGGGATCAGGATCGTAAGGTTCTCCGACCCCGAAGGACTGGACAAGCTGGGCGAGATGCCCCTGCCGCCCTATATCAAAGCCAAGCTTCAGGATAAGGAACGCTACCAGACGGTCTACTCGTCCGTTAAAGGCAGCGCCGCCGCGCCTACCGCCGGGCTGCATTTCACCCCCGAGCTGCTGGACAAGCTGCGCACTAAAGGCGTCAACCTGGCCTTTGTCACCCTGCACATCGGGCTGGATACCTTCCAACCTGTCCGCGCCGAAGACCCGTCGCACCATAAAATCCACACTGAGTTCGGCTACGTCGACGAGGAGACCGCGCTGCTGCTGATCAGGACCAGGAAAGCGGGAAAACGCGTCATCGCAGTCGGGACCACCTCCGTGCGCTTGATCGAAGCTGCCTCCCAGGCGGGAGAGGTATTGCCGTTCTGCGGCCAGGTCGGACTTTTCATACTGCCCGGCTACCGCTTCATAACCACCGACGCTATCATTACCAACTTTCACTTACCGAAATCGACGTTGCTGATGATGCTCTCGGCCTTTGCAGGACGCGAATTCCTGCGGGATTGCTACGAAAAAGCCAAAGAAACTGGCTACCGCTTCTACAGTTTCGGCGATGCCATGCTGGTAAAATAGTAAAACGCCGCCGCTTTGACAATCATATCCGCAAATTCGTAAAATTCCGTATCTATGAGCGCCCTCAATAAAGTCCTGCTGGCGGTACTTTCGGCTGCTATCCTGGTTACCCTGGGCCTCATTATCTACCTTCAACTAACCCCGGTGCCTTCCGACAGGTTCACCGAATTTTACCTGCTGAACGCTGAGGGAAAGGCCGCCGATTACCCATCCGAGGCCCATGCCGGCATGCCGGTAACCGTTACGCTGGGAGTGATAAACCATGAGGGCAATACGGAAACTTACAGCATAAACGTGGTCTCGAACGGAACAGCAATCCAATCCGTCAGCGTACCCGCCCTGGCACAGGACCAGAAATGGGAAGGGAAAACCAGTTTTACGCTGAGTACAGCGGGCGATAACCAAACGGTGCAGTTCTATCTATTTATGAATAACGATGCGAAGCCGCATATCAATGACCCCTTGCTTCTCAGGCTAAATGTTACCAAGTAGAGAATGTAGATTTTCAATAAGCGGTTAAACAGGCATATACTAGTGATATTGATTGAATTAACAGAATCCGGGTTATAAAAAACATGTGCGGAATTATCGGCTACTGCGGCAACAACGGTAAGGCTTCATCCATCATCTTCGAGGGGCTGAAACGCATGGAATACCGCGGCTATGATTCCTCGGGTATAGCCATGATTTCCAGTGACGGCCTGGCGGTTAAAAAGGGCGTGGGCACGCTGGAAGAGGTAAACAAGAAATACAAGCTGGATAAAATGCCGGGCTATATGGGCCTGGGCCACACCCGCTGGGCTACGCATGGAGGCGTAACCAGGATCAATACCCATCCGCACTGCGACTGCAAAAACCAGATAGCCGTCATCCATAACGGCATAGTGGACAACTACCAGGAACTAAGGGATGAATTGCTTAAAAAGGGACATCATCTTATATCGGAAACCGACACGGAAGTGATCCCCCACCAGCTCGAAGAGGAGATGAAAAAAGGCCGCTCGCTCGAGGAAGCCGTGTTGCATGTGGCGCCCAGGCTGCACGGCTCATATGCCTTCCTGGCCATCTCCACCAAGGAGCCCAACAAAATCGTCGGCACACGCAAGGGCAGCCCGCTGGTGGTCGGTACGGGCGACCACAAAGCTTTTGCCGCCAGCGATTCGCTGGCGCTCACCGGACTGATCGATCATCTCTATTTGCTGGGAGATGGTGAAACGGCCGTTTTAACGCCAAAGAAAACAAGATTTTACGACCACACGGGACGCGAGATACGAAAAAAGTCCATTAAGCCGGATGTTATGTGGGGAGAAAGCAAGAAGGGCAACTACGACTATTTCATGCTGAAGGAGATCATGGAGCAGCCCAAAACTCTGATTGCCGCGGCCGACCAGGACAAGGAGAATTTCACCAGCATTGCGTTGGATATACTCAGGGCCGACCAGGTGATCATAACGGCCTGCGGTTCATCCCGTTATGCCGCCCTGGTGGGCAGGTACTTGTTTTCCAGCGTGGGCAAGAAATTCGCCGAAGTCGTCATGGCTTCGGAGTTCCAGTACTTTGCCGATTCTGTAAGCAAGAACACCCTGGTGCTGGCCATATCCCAGAGCGGTGAGACGCTGGACGTCGTAGACGGCGTGCAACTGGCGCGCAAGGCCGGGGCCAAGATCGTATCCATCATCAACAGGCCGCAATCGCTGCTGGGCGAGCTCAGCCACAAGGTTATCTATTTGAATTGCGGTCCTGAGATCGGCGTCTGCGCCACCAAGTCATTCCTGAACCAGGTGGCCGTCTTCTACCTGCTGGCTTTCTCCATGGTCCATGGTTTCGACCAGGCGCTCGAGGACATCCGTAAGGTGGGCAAGCAGGTATCGAAGGTGATTGAGTGGAACAAGGATGAGATCAACCGTATATGTGAGCGTTACTACAAAAATAACGATTTTTACTATATTGCGCGCGGTATCAATTTTGCCATCGCTTCCGAAGGCGCCCTCAAACTGAAGGAAATTTCTTATATTCACGCCGAGGGCATGCCCGCCGGCGAGCTAAAACATGGCACACTCTCGCTTATTGAAGAGGGCACGCCGGTCCTGGCTATTTGCCCGGCCGATTACACATACGCTGAGACTTTGAGCAACGCCATAGAAGCTAAGTCCAGGGGCGCCAAAATCATCGCTGTTTCAGACAAGGACAACGAGATCTACGACCACTGGATCAGGCTTCCAAAGGTGCACGAGCTGCTTTATCCCATCGTGGCTGTGGTCCCTTTGCAGCTGCTGGCCTATCACATGGCTATCAAACGCGGGCACAATCCCGATATGCCGCGCAACCTGGCCAAGTCGGTTACTGTTAAATAGGCAGGGATTTATCCCTCACCCCCTGCGAGTTCCTTAACCCGTCATTGCGAGCGAAGCGAAGCAATCCTTTGTACGAAGGCAAAAGGCCGGTAGCAATGACAAAAGATTGCCACGTCAGCCCCCTGCGGGGGAAATTCCAAATTCCAAATTCCAATGGACCACGTCATTGCGAGCGAAGCGAAGCAATCCTTTGTGCGAAGGCGCGAGGCTTGCAGCAATGACAAAAGATTGCCACGTCGCCCTGTGGGGCTCCTCGCAATGACGTGCCAATATAAAGCAGAAGGAACAGGTTCCCTCTTCAACGCCTTCTTTTTTGTGAAAATGTAGGGACGGGTCTTGAGACCTGTCCGAAAAGGCGGGCGCACCTGAAGGTACGCCCCTACACTACATGCGAGGGCGGGCACCTTAACCCGTCATTGCGAGCGAAGCGAAGCAATCCTTTGTGCGAAGGCGCGAGGCTTGCAGCAATGACAAAAGATTGCCACGTCAGCCCCCTGCGGGGGAAATTCTAAATTCCAAGCTCCAAATTCCAACTGACCACGTCATTGCGAAGGTGAACTCCTAACCCGTCATTAAAAGCCCAATCGAAGGAACCAAGCACCTGCGTCCAGAGGGCGTTGAAGAGGGGCTGCAAAGCCCCTCTTAGAAAACCACCCCTCTCCCTTTAAAGGGGGTTCTCTTATATCTCTATTGATACTCATATTATCGACCTGCTATGATTAATACATAGGGAGTTATCTATGGATAAGTATGAAGATAATATTGAAACCGAGGCAATGAAAGAAGCTGCCAAACGAGAAAAACGGCTCAAAATATCCAATGTTGAAAATGAAGTAAACAAAGCTGCAAAAGCCAACGCACTCAATAATTTACTTCTTAATGAGCTAGATAGTGCGATTGAGCGTAGGCATTTCAAAGGCAAGAAGAAGTAAATTGATTTACAAGGCTTATTTATGAAGCGAGATATTATTGTAGGTGTAATTGCTATAGCATTCCTCGCCTTGTTGCAATTGCTACATGTTATTGATTTAGTTGGAATTATCACGTTTATCTTGCACCCCGATGTCAATACGCTGGCTGACTTTACCAAATCCCTGCTTGTGGGCTTGGTTATTGTCATAATTATTGGAGCCTTCATAAAGCTTATCGTAGATATCTCTCATGGGAATAGAAGTCGAAGAGGCCATTGATTTCTTAATTTCTCTGACTCGATATAACAGGTATAAATCTATCATAATCACTGAAGCACATAACCATCCCAATTGCCAGACAATTATTCCTGTAATTAGCATTGAGAAGATTATCATGTAACTCACGATATGTTGAGTACGATATGATAATTTCGAAGCTTTGCTAGCAATATAGTCAAACATGCTATTTGTAAAACCTCAATGATTTAATCTCTTGAATTATTGGCTGTGGCCTTCGCCCGCCACCCTTGCTCTTTGGGACATGCTTAATGCCAGTGCGTCTTTCCGTTAAGAGCCTACGCTTGTGTAATCTTGAATCAGCCTGTTTCCTTTCCCTATCTGTAAACCTGACATATGGCAAAGGTGAAACATCAAACGAAGCTCTTGGCAATGTCAATTTAGCCATTTCGGGAGTGCATCTTATCAATACTTCCCAATCTTTATATGGGAATTGTATTTGAGCCTTATTTGCAGGCGTAGTGCCGATCGTTTCATGTGGTCGGAAATAGTTATAATTTACTAGGAAGCCGTCAAGTAGCAACTGCGCCGATTCAGGGCTTTTAAGGTCTCTCATGACTTTTGTGCGTTCTTTGATAGTGCCCTGCATCCGCTCGATGATGTTGTTGTTCGGCCTAGCTGTGAATTTCTTGACTTGCAAATGCTTTGCTTTGTCTCCAAAGGTATGCCGGATGCCGTAGACATATGCTTCCATATGGTCGGTCATAATAACTTTAGGTATACGACCAGTTCGAGCATAGGCTTCCTTCATAACCTCGTGGACATCTTCTACTCTGCGAGTCAGAGATAAAAACGAAGCTATCAAGAACCTCGTCTTGACATCAATCACATCAAGAAGCCAATATTGTTTCCCTGCTACATTTATTACGGTCTCATCGGCTAACCAAACATAACCTACTTCTGGCTTATATCGATTGGTTATATTGACCGCATCTTTGGTAAACCTTTCTACCCAGTTATAGATTGCAAAATCGGATAGGTCTAAACCATATATTTGTTTTAGTTCTTGCTTAATGTCATTGACCGACATGCCCTTGTAAAACATCGAGACCGCCGCCGAGACCGCACTGGCGGGCGTTTTCATGTGGATTAACGCATCTTTAAGATTGAACCTGCGCTTGCAGGATCGGCACAGGTAGTATTGCTCACCTACGTTAGTGCCATCCTTCACGATGTCATCTGAATTGCAGTATTTGCAGGCAATCTCGCTCACGAGAAATTCCATCCTTCAATTCTATTAAATGAGATACCACATTTGTAAGGGTTATAAATCAATCTGTCATATATATCTGATATAATACGCATGACGTTGCGGAGGTGTGAGATGCCAGCGGAAAGAAGATGGTACAAATTCACTCGTGAGAATGTCGAAAAACTTCCCAAAGGTAAAATCGGCGTATACGTATTGGCTAATGAGAACAAGAAACCAATGCGTACCGGAAGCAGTACGAGCGAAAATGTTGGCATTCGTGGCCGTCTAATTTCGCACATAATTCATAATACCTGTCCAGAAGCTAAATACTTTAGATTTGCCTATGCCAATTCTCCCCAAGAAGCACTTAATATGGAGGCTAATGCGTATAATCATTACATTCGACAAAATCCTGTCGAAATGTCAAAACATACCAAACGCATCCCTCGCAAACGTGAAATAGATGACTTCTGGTTATTTTAGTTCTTTATTTTGGTAATCTTGACATTGCTTCGGAATAATGGCTTTGCCATCTTTGCATGGCGATCACAGAAAGGCAAACCCGCCATTATAATTGTTGCTGGCTTTTGACACGTGTGCCCGTTGCCAAGTTCCATCTGACATTTTTTCATTTTCCCTCTCCTTTTAGTTTTTATTTATCGAGAGATTCTACTTATACTCTTATCAATAGAGATATAAGAGAACCTTAAAGGGAGAGGGCAGGGTGAGGGTAGAAAGCTTGAAGCAATGACGTGTCAGCATAGCCGGTTATATTGACTAAGCATCATATTCCAGATACTCTTTTAAACAAATGAATCATAATAATCATTCTCCCACAATCATTGCTGTAATCCCCTGCCTGAATGAAGAAAGGTTTATCGGCGGCGTTGTAGCCAGGGCCGTAAAATACGTAAACCGGGTGATAGTCGTGGATGATGGCTCCAGCGATCAAACTTCGCAAGAAGCTATTAAGGCCGGAGCCGAGGTCATCCGGCACCCGGCCAGCCGGGGCGCCGGAGCTGCGACCAAAACAGGACTGGAAGCTGCGCTCAAGAGCGGCGCAGACATTATCGTCACTTTGGACGGCGATAACCAGCATGACCCCGATGAAATCCCTAACGTTCTCAAGCCTTTTGCCAACGGTGAAGCTGACCTCGTCATAGGGTCACGCTTTCTTAAAGAGGCCTGCGTGCCCTTTTTCCGCAAGCTCGGAATCGATTTAATCACCGGGCTTTATAACGCCGGACACAAAGAGAAGATCGTGGACGGGCAGAGTGGTTTCCGCGCCTATAACAGGAGGGCGGCAGAGGCCATGAACATCACCTACCCTGGCTTCGGATTCAGCATCCAGACCCTGGTACAGGCACGCAAAAAAGGGCTGAAAATTACAGAGGCGCCCATATCCTGCATTTATCACGATGCAGGTTCGACCGAACACCCGTTTGTACATGGCCTGACCGTTGCGCTGGCCGTTATTAAAATCAGAATGAGGGAAGAATTCTTCAAAACAGGTAAAAGCTGAAGCAAATGAAAGTCCTGTTCGTGCTGGAAAATTATTTTCCTTTCATCGGCGGGGCCGAGGTGCTGTTCAAGAACCTGTGCGAAGGCCTCGTAGCGAAAGGTTACGAGGTCACGGTGATAACCAGCAGCCTTCCGCAAGCCCCTTACAATGAGATGGTAAACGGGGTCCAGGTGCTGCGAGTTCAAACACCACGCAAAGGATCGCGCTACTGGTTCACGTTCATGGCCATCCCGCAGGCTCTCAAACGGGTAAAAAAGTTCGACATAGTCCAGACTACGACTTATAACGGCGCTTTCCCCGCCTGGCTGGCAGCCGGGCTGGCCGGTAAAAAATGCATTATCACGGTGCATGAAATCATCGGCTCCGGTTGGAAAGATATGCAGGGCATGAACACGCTGACGGCCTGGCTGCACAGGTTTTTGGAATGGGTCATCGTTGCACTGCCTTTCAACCGCTACATGACGGTATCACAATATACTGCCAAACAGCTGGAAAAATACCATATCAGCCCTAAAAAGATATCAACATCTTACAACGGCATCGACTACGATTTTTTTAATATCGCCAAGGCGGACAGGCCGGCCATCAGGGAAATGCTCGGGCTGAAGGACAATTTCGTTTATATGTATTTCGGCAGGCCGGGCATCTCAAAGGGAGTAGAATACCTGGTTGCGGCAGTGCCCCTCATATCCAGGGAGATCCCCGATGCCAGGCTACTCCTTTTAATGGGTAAGGAACCGGCGGAAGGCTTTAAAAAAATACTGGCGTTGGTCAAGGAAATGCAGATAGAAGCCCGGGTCTTAGTACATGATCCTGTGCCGCGTATAGAGTTGCCCGGCTACATCGCCTCCGCAGACTGTGTCGTAGTCCCTTCTATTACAGAGGGATTCGGGTTCACCGCTGCCGAAGCCTGCGCCATGGACAGGCCGGTGGTGGTCTCGAATGTCGGATCGCTGCCCGAGATAGTGTCCGGGACATACGTCATGGTGGAGCCCAGGGACGCTGCTGCCATAGCTAATGGCGTAATCAGGATTCATCGTGGAGAAGCGATCACCAGTGAGAAGAAACATTTTTACTGGGCCAGTTGTATCGACAACTATGATAAAATTTACCGGCAGGAAACGGGTAATTCCTGAAAAGGAGAGGTAAAGTGAGTTTTAAAAACAAGAATGTACTCATTACGGGCATCAGCGGCTTCGTCGGCTCTTACCTGGCCGACCATCTCATAAAACAGGGCGCTAATGTTTTCGGCCTCTTCCGCAGGCGCGCCGACGGCATATGTCCCTATAACCTTAAATGCCTGGGAATTCATGACGATGTCGATTTAGTAGAGAGCGACCTGCTGGATATATCCAGCATAGCTTCGGCACTCGATAAGGCCAGGCCCGACTTTATCTTTCACCTGGGAGCACAATCCTTCGTGCACCGGTCCTTCGTCAGTCCCAGCGAGACTATGGACATCAACTGTGCCGGCACCAGCAACCTCCTGGAAGCAGTGCGGAACAAGGCCATCAGCCCTGTCATCGTCTTTGCCGGCAGCAGCGAAGAATACGGGCTGGTTATTTACTCGGAAGCACAGTACAAGGAGGCTAAAAAGAAATACGGGGTCATATTCCCCGAACCGGTCAAAATTCCCGAGGTACCCATCACCGAGGAAAACCCCTTGCGCCCGATGTCTCCCTACGCCGTCACCAAACTCTACGGCGACTTCCTGATGAGGAATTACCATGCCAGCTACGGGTTGAAAACTATAGTTTCAAGGGGCTTCAACCACGAGGGCGCGGGCAGGGGAATCATGTTCGTTACTTCCAACATCACCCAGCAGGTAATGAAGCTGAAGAGGGGAGAGACCGACAAGATAGTTATCGGCAACGTCAATTCCTTCCGGGACTGGTCACACGTGACCGACATTGTCAAGGGTTACTGCCTGCTGGCCCAGAAAGGTACGTACGGTGACGTCTATAACCAGGGCTCGCAGCGCACCAACTCGGTTATCACTTACCTGCTGCTCAGCCTGGAATGCGCCGGCTATAAAGTTGAAAAAATCCAGTCTATCAAGGGCAAAAAAGTAGTCTCCAGCCCCACTGCCGCGGACAGGACCAAGTTCTCCGGGCTCAGCTTCGAAAAAACTAAAATCGACCGGATGCTGCTGGACGGCGAGATCGAGTTCAAGGCCGAAGACGGCGGGCTGAACGTCTTTACCGGCAAGGGTAAGATCAGCGTCGTCTTCGATGCGGACCGCTTCAGGCCGGCGGAAGTGCCGATACTCCTGGCCTGCACGGCCAAGATAGATAAACTGGGCTTTAAAACGGCTTACAGCCTGAGGGACATTATTACCGACCAGTTGAATTATTACCTCGACCCTTCGCGGTAGTGTCCGGAGGAGAGTCACTATTCCGGCTTGCAGGAATTTTCAATGAAAATAGCTTTGCTAACGCCCACTTTTTCCTGCTTCAGCGGCATCGACAGGGTGGTCGACTGGCAGGCACGCAAGCTGATAGAAAGGGGCGACACGCTAGACATATTCGCCTTTGATTCCGATATGCAGCCTTCTTCGCAGGCCACGCTCCATATCCTGGGTATGCCAAAACTCCCCTTCTGGCAGCGCCTGTACAGGCTTCTTCTGCCCCTGGACCTCATTAAAAACGGGCGGACCGTCTCGAAGCTCGGCAAATACGATGTCGTCTACAGCCACCAGTACCCGATGAACTGGCTGGCATACCTGGCCAAAAGGAAATTCGGACTGAAATATATTTACTATGACTATGGAATCGCTCCTCCCGGGGCCTTCGGAAACTGCGCGGAGAAGGCCTATATTTCTATTTTCACCATGTTTGCCAACCTGACGGCAAGAAAGGCCGACGGAGCTGTCTCCATCAGCCGCTACCTGCAGGAAAGGCTGAAGCAGGATACCGGGTTGACCAGCGAGGTAGTATATCCGAGGATAGATGCGGGCAGGTTCCATGAGGGCATCGATGGGGTGTCCATCAGGCAGAAATACGGGCTGGGAAGCGGTCCGGTGGTCCTTTACGTGGGCAGGGTTTCACCGCATAAGGGCATCCACCTGCTTATGGATGCATTCAGGCAGGTTAAAAGCAGCTTGCCAGGGGCGCACCTGCTCATCGTGGGAAAACATACATTCGATAGCTACTCGCGCCGCCTCCAAGCCGGGCAGGATGACAGCGTGATTTTTACCGGCTATGTGCCGGATGATGAGATGCCCCAATACTACGCAGCCTGCGATATCTACGCTACGGCTACGTTATGGGAAGGCTTCGACCTTCCCCTGGCTGAAGCGGGGGCCTGCGGCAAGCCGGCGGTAGCATTCGCGATCGGGCCCCATCCCGAGATAACGGTAGACGGCAAAACGGGGTTCCTGGTACAACCCGGGGATTCGGATGCGATGGCAAATGCCATCAGGCAGCTGATAAATGACGAAAACCTGCGGCGGGAGATGGGCGGTCAGGCAGCTAAATTCATCCGGGAGAATTTTACTTAAATGTACTGGCCGAACGACTGGCGGCTGAGGGATTGCCTGTGGGCCTGCGGAGGGCTGACCCTTCTCCAGATAATTCTGGTCGTCCTGTCACAATTCGGGATTGATATACCCGTAATCCGCCAAGTCAGCGGATTTCTCTTTCTTACCTTCGTACCGGGAATACTTCTCCTGCGGATATTGGGGATCCGCAATGTTAACGCAGTCGAAAGCGTCGTCTACTCGGCAGGGTTGAGCCTGGCACTGCTCATGTTTACCGGCGCAGTAACGAACATCGCCTTTCCTCTCATTGGAATCCGCCAACCCCTCCTGATAATGCCGGTCACAATCTGCCTGGCTGCTCTCAGCGCAATATTGCTGCTGCTGGCCTGGTTGAGGGAAAGGCGCACAACGCTGCTTGAGTCTCCCATAGCAAGCTTGCGACCGGGGCTGCACTCTATTCTTGTCCTGGCACTCATGCTGCTGCTGGTTATACTCGGGGTAAAGGTCAGCGACCTGACGGGAAACAACCTCGTAATCATCTTCATCCTGTTGTGCATAGCCGCGATTTTCGGCCTGGGCGTTTATAAAAAGTTTTTTAAGCCCCCTATTTATCCTCTGGTAATCTTCATCGTCAGCCTCTGCCTTTTGTATCAGACTTCCCTGATGACTCCCTACATGGTCGGCACGGACATATATCCCGAATACCAGTTCTTCAGGATAGCAGCCTCCAGCGGCGTCTGGAACTACGCTATACCCAGCACTATTAATTCGTGCCTCAGCATAGTAATACTGGCGCCCTATTACTCGAGTATGATGGGTATCAGCGGCATATGGGTTTTTAAGGCCGTGTATCCATTAGTCTTCTCACTCATGCCGCTCGCCATGTACCGTTTTTTCCGTATACAGGTAGGTGAAACCCGTTCATTTATAGCCACCTTCTTCTTTTTGGCTGTGCCCACCTTCTCTTTAGAGTTGGTCAGCCTGTGCCGCCAACAGGTGGCCGAGCTTTTTATGGCACTGTTAATCCTTCTGCTGGTCGACAGGAAAATAGCCGGATGGCCGAAGCTGGCCATGCTGATGCTTTTTTCTGCGGGCCTTGTCGTTTCGCACTACTCGCTCGGGTTTATTGTTTTGATTTATATGGGGCTGTTGCTGGTCTTAATCCTGCTTATGAAGCGCAGTTTTTTTCCGGCGGCATGGGCATGGTTGACCCGGAGGTCCGGCGGCCTGCCCGATTACATGAGGAAGCCCGGCTCGGGCAGCCTGCCGCTGATGCTGCTCGCTTCAGTCGCGGTCTTTTACTTTGTTTTCGCCTTCGCCTGGTACGGTCTTACGTCCTCGGGCATAAATTTCGGTATGCTTGCCTACGAGTGGTCACGCCAGACAGGTTCAGCTATTCAGATGGCAATCAATGCATTTACGCATTTGGGCGGAAACGTCGCCCTTACTCCCGCTGTGGCGCAATCCGATTCCCTGGTTAAAACAGCCCTGGGCCTGGATTTCTGGCGGGTATCATGGCAGGGAATGGCATTCAGGCTGCTGCAATATATAACGGAGCTATTCCTCGTGGCAGGATTATTGAGGCTTTTACTCAGGCCCAGGGGGCTTAAGTTCAGGCTTGAGTACATTGCCTTGAGCGTCACAAGTGTTCTCCTGCTGATCGCCTGTGTACTTTTGCCGTATTTCGCAACGGTTTTCAATGCGTCGCGCTGGTACCATATATTGCTTATTACGCTTGCTCCTTTTGTCGTGCTGGGCGGGGAAGGCATAGTCCTTTCGGCAATATACTTATGGCGAAAAATAATCGGATCTTTATCAACCGTAAACTGGGAATCGGTTAGTGTAAAGGCGCTGCCGTTGATAGCTGTTATAGTCTTCATTCCCTACTTCATATTTACATCCGGCATAGTATATGAGGTGACCGGGCAGAAGATTACAGACAGGATCGATGACCCGTATTCGCTGGCACTCAGCAACCACCGCCTGAATCTTGCTGGAGTCTTTAACCGGCAGGACGAGGCGGCGGCTGAGTGGCTGTGCGGAGAGTCAGCCGGCAAACCATTAAACGTATTCACCGATGCCGATTCATATAAAATGCTGCTTTTGCCTGACTGTTTCATGAATTGGAGCTATATCCCGCTTCAAGGTATGCTGCCAACGGCATCCTACTTATATCTGACTTCCTGGAATACCCAAAAAGACAGCATAGCCTTCTCGCAAACTGGGAAACCGGGGCTGAGGACCATTCAAAACCTGGCCGATGTTGCCGCAACGGCATACGCCGAGAATCACGGTGACAAAATCTACTTGAACGGCGGTTCCGCAATATTGCTGGGGACTAAATAAATACTACTTAGCTTAGCCGGGTCCTTAGAGTTTCTCTTGCCTGTCGAATAAAAGCCACATCTCTTCCTGCAAGTTTGAACTTCCTGCATCCAGGAACAGGAAGCCCGAGTTATCGCACAGTCTGGTATGCTCAAAGTCGATCTACTGCCGCATCCGATGTCTACTATTGCCGCGTCGAGAGGCAATCCCAGCGCCGTCAGTATTTTTCTTAAAGTCTTTATTCGCGCTTTATGTAATTGACGGCCCAGGAAATTCGGCGCCTAATACTTGTTCCTAATTTCATTCCAGCCGGTCACAACCTCGTTATTGCGTGCCATCCTAAATTATCCGTGGGCGGCCTGTTCCAAAACGGTCAATACCGAACGCGCTCGTTCTCTGCCATGAGAATAGACGAGCTCTTTCCAGCCCTTTGCTGCTCATGGTTTCTCGGAGCCCGGGTTCTGAGATTACCCTATACATGGCGCCAGCGATTTCCTGGACGTCATAAGGATTGACCAGCAGCCCGGCATCCCCTACAACTTCCGGCAAAGAAGAGGTATTGGAGGTGATAACCGGCGTTCCACAGGCCATCGCTTCCAGCGCAGGAATGCCGAACCCTTCATGCAGGGAAGGAAAAACAAACATGTCGGCCCCATTCATCAATGCCGGGACTTCCGTACTCATGATATATCCTGCGAATACGATATCGGAGCTGAAAGGCGATGACCGTATCCGGGAGAATATATTCTCATCCTGCCAGGCCCTTTTCCCTGCTATCACCAGCTTATGCTTTATGGCAAACTCGGTCTTCAAATGCTCGAATGCTTCAATTATCCGCAAAATATTTTTCTTGGCATGCAACATACCCACAAATAGTATATACGGGCTTTGAAGTCCGTACCTGGTCCTCAAACGGTCTACTTCTTCTTTTTCGATTTCCGGTTTGAATAACCGGTTATCGAAGCCTGGATAAGCCACAGCCACCTTCTCCGGCGCTATTTTAAAATGCGTGATGATGTCTTTTTTGGCATCCTCCGAAATCGTGATGACCTTGCGGGCATTTAAGACTGCGTGCCTAGTCTGCCACCTGTACCTTATAAGGAAATGCCGGGGGAACATGTTCCCGAAAAGGAGGGGGGTAAGATCATAGACAATGCATACCGGCGGACATTTTTTATAGAACGGAATGTCAAAATCCAGAGATAAAAACACATCGGGTTTCATCGCTGCCAGCAGACAGCTAAAGCCGCTGTAATACCAGGCATACCAAACTATCCACTCACATATTATGGGCAGGCGCTGAATTAAGCCGGGCAGAGGCTTGACCTTGAATTTGCCACCCGTAACCAGGCTATCATCCGGGCGAAATGTAAAGACTGTATAGCTGTTCGAGTCATCGAGCTTTTGCAGCGCGCTCAGTAAGTTGGCCGCGTATGTAGCAATGCCGGCTTTTTCCTGCTCGTTAGCCACGCTTGCATCAATTGCAATGTGAATACTATTCAATGTCTGTTAATCCCCGGTATGAATATGAAATTGCGCACATACATGGGAGACTCGAGTTCATTGAAGTACGGCAACTGGTCCATCTCGTAAGAAAAATCAGCGTACGGGCGCAATTTTCTGCCGCTGCGGAAAAAGGCGTTATATCCGTACGATCTTAGCAGCTCGAACACATTATCCATAGGAAAACTCAAGTGCCTCTGTTCGATCTCAATTATCATTACGGGTTTTTCTCTGGAAATGGTCCGTTGAGCTCCCTTCAAGACCTCAATCTCATGGCCTTCCACATCGATTTTGATGAATCCCACACCCGTAAATGAGTAGCTGTCCAGCGTATTCACCGGTACGACCACACGCCGGCACTGTCCGTCCACTTCTCCAAATGTCGCCGACTGTTTCAGCAACAGGCCGCTTTCGACAGGAATATGCAGTTCCATACTGCCGGGCGAGGAGGACAAAGCCTCGTTATGCACACGGATATTCCTTCTGCGTGTGCTTCTTATGATGTCACAACATTCCTCGATTGGCTCGAAAGCTTCCACATTTACAAATGACTTTGAGAGGTGATAAGACCAGATACCGTAATTGGCTCCTATATCGATGGCCATATCCTTCTTCTTGGACATGGCGCCGGCAATAAAAATCTCAGACTCAAGCATCCGCATTACCCGCTGATAGTAATAAAGCGAGTCCAACTGACAACCGAATTTTCTGGTCTGGTTCCAGATATAGTTTTTAATTTCCATTTAACAACCCTGCTAAATTATTACAAATCAAGTCTGAAGAGATATGCCGTATTGAGATAATTTGTTCTTACCGGAGAATCCATCGCTTATCCCCTGCCAAAATGCTTTCAACCGTCCCATTTTGCGTGTAAGAAGCAGACGGAGAGTGAGAATCCATACCTGTAAAATACACAAATAGGCCATAAAACACAGGTATTTAAATTTCGATGCATTTTTCTTCATGAACCAGATACGATTCCTTGCCATGTAGTAATAAACGGAATCTGATGCCCCTCGGGAGGAACCTCCTAGTTTATGCCATACTTTCGCGCCTGGAAAATAACAAATTTTAAACCCGGCTTTTTTAGCCCTGAGACAAAAATCGACATCTTCCCAATAGGCAAAATAGTTTTCGTCAAAATATCCGATTTTCTTAAAAACATCAGCCTTCACCAGTTCGCATGGACCCACCCAATCCATTTCAAGCACATTCTCATACTGCCCCACATCCATTTTTTTGAAGCCAATATAAGACGGGTCGCCGGTGAACATATTGATTTTGGCCCCAATACCCTGTATCTCGCCGGGAGAGTCATAGAAATATACTTTTGGCCCCACGATTCCGACAACGTCACTGAGCTCAACGGCGTCAACCAGCTGATTTAAAAAATCGGGGTCAACCACTGTGTCATTATTCAAAAGCAGAAAATAGTCGGGCGAATATTTAGCTTCTACATATTTGATCCCTACATTCACTCCTTTGGCATATCCAAGGTTTTTATCGTTTTCTATAATCTCCACAAGTTCGTCAGACAGGCCCTTCAAAACCGTAACATCGTTTCCGGACGAACCATTGTCAACAAGTACAATTCGATAATGCTCATAGTGTATTTTTCTTAGTGATGCCAGGCACTCAAGAGTATCATCCAACCCGTTCCAGTTGACGATCAGTATGACTACCAGCGGTGATTCTGTCTTTTCCATTTTTACTTAATCTATAGTCCGCTCAATCCGGCTTTAATATACGAGTCCCGCTGCTGGATTTCATAGGTATTCTAAATAGGGGCATATTTCCGATCCTCCGTAAGGCCGTTCCTTATTATACTACTGACGCCAATCATTCACCTTCATTATCGCCCGGTTGAAACGCCGTTCGCAATTTCCTGATTTATTAGCAATCCGGCTATAGTTTTGAATGGCCGCACAATTGACTTTTTATTAATCTGTAACTAAACTACATTGTCACTTCGAATCTGATCCCAATACCAAGTCTAATAATAGTGTGAGTTAAATATGAATTTTCGGTCGGCCTTTAATAATCTGCTTAGTGCACCCAAAAACCTTGTTTACCGGTCATTAACCAAACCCTTAAAACCTAAATGGGTGGTAATGGCAATCACCGATAAATGTAATTCTAAATGCAAGCATTGCAATATTTGGCAGCAAAAACCGACCGATAATCCGTTATCTCCCAAGGAGATATACGACACATTATCATCGCCGCTCTTCGATAATGTACGCGTTGTAATGAATACCGGCGGTGAATGTACATTAAGGGATGATTTATTCGAAGTTTTAATGGCAGAGCATGAAGCGATACCCAAAGCTCATATAATTATCAGTACCAATGGGCTTTTGCCCGATCGTGTTATCGGGCTGGTACAAAAATTAAAAGAAAAGGATATCTGTATATCGATCGGCACTTCACTGGATGGCATAGGCAGTTCGCATGATGAAATCCGGGGTGTACCCGGCAACTTTAAAAAGGTAGATTCAATTTTGCGCTCTTTAAAAGACGAGGATATAACACCGGGTTTTGTATTATCTGACCTGACCATTGATAATTTGCCGGATGTCACTAACTATTTGAACGAGCAGGGCAGGATACCTCTTGTTCAATGGTGTAATAGCAGTCCATTCTATGGAAAGGATAATCCTGATCCTGATAGAGATAGGATGATTAAAGTTGTTGAGTCTCTGGACCCAACTCTTGTCGGTGACTTGCTAATCAAAAATGCCTGGTTACGTTGGCTACGGGGCAAAGAGATTGGTTTCCCCTGTTTTGCGATGCAAACATTCCTCGTGTTGAAATGTAACGGAGATGTAGTACCATGCCTGACTAAATGGGATACGAAAGCGGGCAATATAAGGGAAGACAGCATAGAGAATATATGGAAAAGCCAACAAGCTAAATTGACAAGGATTGCTGTCAAGAACTGCGAAGGATGTCTTAATTCATGGGGAGCAGGATGGAGCCATAGTTCGGCTTTCTATCCCTCGTTTCAGTATCTAAGAAGCCCAAAAATACTTTGGAAAATATTATGCTCACGTTAAAAGAGCATATTAGCAATAGATGAAGATCAATTTCATTCTCAATATGATGGGCATATCGGGTGGTGTCAAAGATGTTTTTATGTTTGCTCAACAATTAAAACATAATGGGCATGAAGTTAACGTTGTCTATCCAAGGTTGCCACTTCGAATATCCTCCAAATTATTACATCCGCTAAAACTTGCGAGAGAAACAGCAGTAGGATTCCTTACGCCTAATTATTGGAAGCCATTAGATTGGTATAGTGACATAAACGTGATGGAAGTCATGACATTAAATGAAGTACCCGATGCAGACATATCGGTCGCCACGCAATGGGAAACAGCTTACTATGTACACGACTACGCAAAATCTAAAGGGGAAAAGTTTTATCTAATTCAAGACCACGAAAATTGGTATGCCAATGAAAAAGATGTGATAAAAACATATCAAATGGGGCTACATAATATCGTTCATTCCCAATGGTTAAAAGGGATAGTTGAAAAGTACGGGAAGGTTGAAGCGGCGATACCACATGCACCGGATCATAAACAATTTTATCCCGACTGGCATGAACCAAGAACTGACCCTATACGTGTTTTAATGTGCTATCGTCAAGAAAAATGGAAGGGACTTGCAATGGCCGTGGAGGCATACAACCGTATAGTAACTAATAATAAAAGATTAATTATGTTTGGTTTAGCCGACTGTGAATTTCAGGTGGATGAGTACTATTTGAATCCAAAGCAGGATGATTTAAGGCGAATTTATAATTCATGCGATATTTTTGTGTTCTCATCGGAGCGCGAAGGCTGGGGTGTACCTCCAATGGAAGCAATGGCTTGTGGCATACCAGTAGTGACAACAAATGTAGGCGGTGTGCCCGAATATACTATACCGGGGAAGACAGCGATTGTAGTGCCTCCCGGGGATGTCGACGCGCTATCAAAAGGAATTGAAGCTTTGGTCCTGAACAAACAATTAAGGCAGGAGATAGCCGTTGGGGGATACAATTTCATGAAAAAGTATACATGGGAGAATTCCACTAAGCTGCTGGAAGCATTATTTGAACAATACAAGAATTAAGTTTAGCTATGTGCCCCTCTCTGGGTAAATATAAATCGTCTTAGTTAATCAATTCACTTCGCTGCCGTCCTTTAGCTTTTGGTTTTGATATCGAGATCGCTAATGCCAGCAGTTCCGTCACTTCGTGTCGCAGGAAAATAAAAACCGTGAATGCCGTTGCAGCCACATAAAGGCCGATTTGTGAAATCAGGGGAATAGGCAGGGAGGATGAAACCAAGAATATCGAAGATACAACCACAATAAAAACAAAGTCTTTCACCAATGACCGATGCGTAAATTTCAGTATCCTGTTTAAATACAACTCATTTCCTATATACCATATGATCGAACTAATCAGGGTTGCCACCGCAATGCCCAATAATGTCTTATAGAAAATCAGCGCTGAGGCCAATAGCAGCACGAAAACTACAAGAGCTATTACCGCCGTGATAAAATACTGCCTTTGTTTAAAATACGAAATGTAGTAATTTACGTGTAGTATTTGAATTAAACTTCCATAAACCACAGTGCATAGTAATACAGCCAGTATGGGAATACCTGCGACATATTGAGGGAAAAACCGGTTTATCAGCAACACGAAGGGATAGTAGATAGCTAAAATACCACACCAAGCCAATATAATACTCGGCTTGCCCAGCCGGTATACTTCCGCTCTTAGTTCATGTTTAACACGGGTTATATACGGAAACAGAACCTGTGCTACAGCGGATATGAATAGATAGACGATCATCACTACGCTCATTGCGAATGAATAGACCGCAAACTGTTCAACCGGAAAGGATGTATTGACTGCCAGACGATCTAATGTCATAAACAAAATGATAATAAAATTGCCTGGTAATACGTAAATACCTATACGCAAATCTGCTTTAGCATACTCTTGTGCAACGTTCAGTCTGACCTTTTCCTTAAGGTAATGGCGAAATAGATACAGCATTATTAGGCCGAAAATCAATTGCCCGCAGATCATTGCAATAATAACCGTATAAAACTGGTTATTATGAGTTGAAATAATAGCAACAATAATGCCAAAAACAAGCAGTGCTTTAGCGATATTAACAGCCGTTAAAGACTTAAACTTCTTCTCAGCCTGGGAAGCAATTATAAATAGTCCTACAACATTGCTAATAAATCCGTATATCAAGACCGCCAGGAAAATTACCTGATTATGCGATTTTAGGAGAAGGATACATATAATCGATAGGGGTAAGATAACAGCTAATAATAGGATGGAAATATATACCAGGGAAGGCTTCAGTTCCCTCATTACTATCTTTTCCCCTTCCTTCGCCCAACGCACAAATGCCCCGTCTATAAAACCGAGATGTAACAAGGCAACATAGCTGGTATAAAGTACGAATGTCTGGAAATAACCAAAGTCTGCAACGGAAAGGAATTTGGGGATTAATAATCCCTGTATTGCGCTAATCACAAATAGGAGGGCCTGTCCGGCGGAGTAAATGGTTACATCCCGGCTGAAACCGCTGACATTAAATCCATCGACTCCATCTCGAGGATTTTTTTCCCTATCTTCAACCATAATCTACAAATAGACGATATGTTATTAGATGATCACTGGTTGCGGAATAGGCAGTATGAATTTGCCCCCCGAATGCCTGTAGGACGCTTCCTTTTTAAGGATGGTTTCCGCGTAATTCCAGGCCAGCAAAAGCGCATAATCAGGAGGATGCGCGTAGAATCCATCAAAGGAAACCACCGGTATATGCGTTCCGGGACTATAGCAGCCCTGTTTGAAGTCTGTGGTGTCGGCGATATAATCCAAAGTTTCAGTCCCGATTTTACAGTAGTTCATCAGGGTATTGCCCTTGGCCGGCGCCCCGTATCCAACGATATTTTTACCCTGGCTCTTAAGAGATTTCAGCAGGGTGACTAGATCATCCCGTATACGGTTTACTCGCTGTGCAAATTCGCCGTACATATCTATTCTATCGAGGCCGGATTGTGATTCACTCCTGATTAGACTGTCTACGGCAGCCGTCGTTTCTTTCTCCCTTTTGCTCACGTATATACGTATAGAGCCGCCGTGCACTTCCAGCCGCTCAACGTCCACGATTTGCATACGAAATCTCTTAAACAGCGTCACAAGGGGCCGCAGCGAAAAATAGGACAGGTGCTCATGATAAATAGTGTCGAATTCGACTTTTTTTAACATTTCAATCAAATAGGGGACTTCCACCACAAATACACCACGGTCATCCAGCAGGTTGAAAATGCCTTTAATAAAATCGTCCAGGTTATTAACATGGGCAAAGACATTGGTGGCTGTTATAACTATGGGTTGCCCCCAGCCTGACCGTATTTTCCCTGCCGATTCCTCGCCAAAAAACTCTTCCACAGTTTCAATGCCTTTAGCACGCGCCAGTGGGGCTACGTTAGAAGCCGGCTCAATGCCAAGCACTCTACAATTCATTTCCTTAAACTGCTGTAGAAGTGTTCCGTCATTGCTGCCTATATCTGCGACCAGACTATCTTTTGGTAAATTAAATTTCTTAATTATTTGATTGGCCAATCCTTTAAAATGTGCTTTCATCGGTTCGGAGGTGCCTGTAGTATAGTTATAGTCCTTGTACATGATTTGCGGGTCAACCACCTGGGCAAGCTGAACCATTCCGCATACGCCGCAGAAACACACATCCAGCGGGAAATAGGGTTCGGAGGATGCTAATTCTTCCTTCTTGATAAAGGAATTAGCCAGAGGCATTGAACCCAGTGATAGGAACTTATTCAGGTCCTTATTTTTGCAGACACGGCATTGATTAAGTACGGTTAATCCTTCCATTTGGCTCCTAATGAAGTATATTTTTTTCTTTTAGATATTCTCTCAGTGCCGAGCGCCAGTCCCTCATATCTTCCATGCCGATCAGCTTAAGATGATAATTTGAGAGTACTGAATAGAACGGTCTCCTGGCCCTGCTCGGAAACTGCTCAGATGTTGCAGGGACTATCCGAACTTGACTGCCGGTAAGTTTAAGTATCTCGTCAGCAAATTCGAACCATGAGCATGATCCGCTGTTGGTTATATGGGTTATACCATAATATTTTGTCCGGATAAGCTGACTGATTTTGACTGCCAGATCCTTCGCGTATGTAGTGGATAGAACTTGATCTTTCACTATGCGCAATTCACTTTTTTCTTTGGATAACTGGACTATTGTATCCACGAAATTTGAGCCTTTTCCCATACAGAGAGCGGCACCATATAATGCGGAGGTCCTTATAATAAAATACGCCCTGCATAAATTCTGGATATATTCCTCACCGGCCAGCTTTGAGAAACCGTAGACGTTTATGGGAGCCGGGATATCAAACTCAGTATATGGCGATTGCCTCTCTTCATCCGCACCAAAAACATAATCCGAGCTCAAATGTGCCAGTACTGCGCCATATTCCTGTGCCGCTACGGCGAGATTTCTCGCACCCAGGGCATTAATCCGGTAGGCCAGGTCCACATTATCTTCGCAGTTATCGACCCGGATGTAAGACGCTGTATTTATGATCATCAGAGGTTTGTGTTTACGGCAGGCCTGGATAACCGAATCAATTTCGGATATTTCGATTTGCTCCTGGGTTAAAGGAACCAGATCCTGGTCTTTTAGGGCAACACAGAGCTCGGTGCCAAGTTGGCCGTTTGCCCCGATCAGCATTATCTTCATCGGTTCAAATACATTGTTTGGTAATATTTCAAGTATTCGCCTGTCTTAATCCTCTTCCACCAGACCTCGTTCTCCCGATACCAGTCCACTGTCTTTTTCATACCCTCTTCAAAATTGCAGAGGGGCTTCCATTTAAGCTCCCGGCGTATCTTGCCGTCATCGAGGCTGTACCTTCGGTCATGTCCAGGCCGATCCGTTACAAAGCGCATCATGTCTTTGCCTTTTGCCAATAATTTCAGCAGCATCTGCACGATCTCCAGATTTGTTTTCTCACTGCCCCCGGCTATGTTGTACACGTTACCTGGCTTCCCCTTCTCTACGACTGCAAGGACTGCGCGGCAGTGATCTTCTACATATATCCAATCGCGCACGTTGAGTCCGTCTCCATAAACCGGGATGGGATTTCCCTCCAGTACGTTGCTGATGGCCAAAGGGATCAGCTTCTCCGGGAACTGGTAGGGTCCGTAGTTATTGGTGCAGCGTGTGACGCTTACAGGTGTTTTATGCGTGTTCCAATATGCCATCGCAAGAAGATCGGCTGCGGCCTTGCTGGCGGAATAGGGGCTGCCGGCCGCCAGCCGGGACTCTTCATTGAAGCTGCCCTCTTCAATCGAACCGTAGACCTCGTCCGTAGAAACCTGGACGAATTTCTTGATCCCGTGTTTGTTGGCTCCCTCCAGCAGGACCATAGTTCCCTCAACGTTGGTCCGGATAAAAGGCGAGGCATCCAGTATGCTGCGGTCCACATGAGACTCGGCTGCAAAATTGATTATGGCATCGAAACCCTGGCGTAGTAGCCTGTCTACTAATTCACGGTCGGCGATGTCGCCGTGCACGAAAGTATATCTATTGTCGTCCTGCATATCTTTGAGATTTTCCAGGTTGCCGCAGTATGTGAGGCTATCGAGATTCACGACTGCCCATGACGAACGTTCCTTGAAAACGAGTCTGATAAAATTGCTTCCGATAAAACCGGCCCCGCCGGTCACCAGCATTTTCATATCAATTTATTCCTTTCATTTAAACGGCGGATAGAGCCAGTCGAAGGGTTTGTTTAAGCGGGGATCATTTTTACCCCCGTTTATCTCGGCAGGGATGATCGCAGGATCATTCCATGGACGCCTTATCTCATCAGGGTCCTTTGGCTCATAGAGCCTGTTGGTGAAATAAATCAGCATGGACGTCTCATTACTTACATTTTTGTAGCCATGCCAGTACCATCCTGGCATCCTGATAATCTCAGGCTTGCTGCTGCTATTGATGATTTCCACTAATTTTTTTGTTTTATCGTCGTAGGCGCAGATCTTCAAATCGCCCTTAAGTACTAGAAAATAGTCCACCTGGCCTCGCAGGTGCCGGTGCCAGGCGCGGACTATGCCGGGATAGCTGAAACTCATGTTAACCTGGACGATGCTTTCATCAATTAGATCAGTCCAATCAGATCTCATAACCTCAGCAAAAGCGCCCCTCTCATCCGGCAAAAGGTTGATGCTCTTTACCGTAATACCCTCCAAAGCATAGTTTCCTATCACCTTAATCTACCTCCTCAAAGTTCAACAACTGCATCATCCCCCAGAAAGAGCTTCTTCTGGCGAAAATTGCTTTCGTTATTTAATACTTTACAGCCTCTACCTATGATACTATCCTCCAACCTTTCGACTCTCTTGATATAACACCCCTCGAGGATTACGGAGTGCTCAAGGGATGAGTCTTCAATCACTGTGTCTGCTCCGATACTTGTATAGGGACCAATAAAAGAATTAACAATGCGGCATCGCTCGGCAATTGAAACCGGACCGCGTACCTTGCTGTTTATAACCTCTGTGCCTTTTCTAATTTCAACGCGACCAGCCACATTGCTGTTGCCGTCTACCTTTCCCTTTATTTCTCTTTTCAGCAGGTCATCCAGGACGACCCGGTTAGCCTCCAGCATATCGTCCTTTTTACCAGTGTCCAGCCACCAGCCATGCAGGATATAACTGCCCACCTGCCGGTTGGAATCGATCATTTTTTGGATGGCATCGGTGATCTCCAGCTCTCCTCGCCAGGACGGCTTTATACCTCGGATGGCAGCGTGGACATGCTTGTTAAATAGATATACACCCACGATGGCCAGGTCGCTTTTGGGTTTCTTAGGTTTTTCTACGAGTTGGACCAGCGCGCCTTTGCGATCGATCTCCGCAACGCCGAAAAGGCTGGGATCGGGAACGGATTTGAGCAGTATCAAGGAGTCAGAATCATCGCTGCGAAACCGGTCTACAAATTTTTTAACGCCGCCCTGTATCAGGTTGTCGCCCAGAAACATCAAAAAGGGTGAAGTACCCAGAAATTCGCCGGCGGTGCTGACGGCATGGGCTAGGCCGAGGGGATCCTTCTGCAAAATATAGGTGATCTTTATACCCCATTTCGACCCATCTCCGGCAAACTCTTTGATCAGGTGTCCTGTCTCAGGAGCAATGATCATCCCTATATCGGAGATGCCCGCTTCCACCACCTGGTCTATTACGTAGGATAGTATGGGCTTGTTGGCAACGGGCAGAAGCTGCTTGGGTATGGTCGTCGTGAGAGGTTTAAGCCTGGTTCCCTTACCGCCGCTGAGTATCAGGGCCTTAATATTTTTTTTCATTCTCTTAAATTCTATACCAATGTGCCTGTGTCAACGAGCCGGCAAACACGGCGCAACGAGTAACTCGGCTAGAATTATGTCAAAATTCCCCCCATACTTCAAATAGGTCGACGCTATGCCTAATTTTCTCGCTCCCTTGAACCGAAATTCGTAGATGTCATGTCCCGTATTGACAAACTTCGACACCGGGACATGCCGGACGGGAAAAGAGCAAAAAATACTACTTCACTTATATCAGGATTGGCAGCAAATAGATCAATTCGTTAACCGGCCATCGACGGCCATTACTTCTGATATTCGAATATTTTAATCTCAGGGGAGACATCCGCCCCGGCCGTCACGTTTTGCTCGGACTCATGGACCGGTTTATAGTCCTTTAAGGCTTCCAGAGGAACGGGGCTCTTGAAGGGATCTTCTCCCACTATCCTGTACGTGTCAGGGCTTTGCGCGGCTACAAATGCTTGTGCTTCACTATATGTACCAAATTTCTTGTTATCAGTAATTAGCTTGTAAACCGTGCCGTCCTTGGCAGTAACATTTGTGAACCCGATTACATTGACTTCATCAGGTGTAAATGCTTTTCCATCGAAATTGTAAAGCCGGACAACCATAGTCTGGTAATATTCGGGATAAAAAAGTAAGACCTGCGAATAATTGTCCCCCTGTTTTTGCAAATAGATATCATAGTAGTCTTCGTACGATTTGCCATACCACTGAGCAAGCGCAAAAAATTTGCTGTCCCAGGCAGCTATCTGGTTATCGATGATAACATAGCGGATATTGATACCCTTTAGTGATTGCTCTGCGGTGGCCTCATCGGGCGCCATGAGGAATTTAGCTTCGCCTCTTTCCGCGGATGTGCCCGGATTAGAAAAAGGTATCCTTCTGCCGATAAGCGTTATCCAGTACCCATAGTCCCACCAGGATAAGACCCCATAGGCGTTTTCCGGGTAGATAAAGCCTCCCGGCTCACCGGGTGCTTTGTACAGAGCATAGTAGGCGTTGGCATCTCCCAGCGGCTCCGGTGTATTTTTTCTCATCCAGTCCAACGACGCATACCAGGCATCCGAAGGAGCGAAAAGCGGCCTGGACGCCAGGTCAATGGCCGGTTTCTCCCCGCCGGGCAACGGCCCCAGATCGGGATAGATCAATACGAATATGACCGCTATTAAGGTAAAAGCCATAATGGCAGGTGCAGTTTTCTTTTTCTTTTCTGCCTGCGCCAGCTTGCTTCTGGAAGCCTTAGTCCTAATTGATGTCGGCTGAACCTCAGCAACCGCCGTTGCCATTCCGAACCCCACTTTCTCAAGTAGCCACCAGGCAAAATAGCCTGCAAGCAAGGCTATATTGACAGCAAAGTAGTAAGCGAACCTCCTGGCGGCCAGGGCGGAAAGCAGGATCAGGACGGTCCACACAACCATCAAGACCGTAAGCGGTGTGGCTTTCTTGAATACCCTGTAAAATAGCAGGCCCAGGCCGGCCAACCCTAGCAGTAGAGCTGTAGTATAGTTGCTCCATATATTCACTAAAGTAAACTGGTCCTGCTGCAACAGCAGGGGCTGCAGCTCCATTATGGTTGTGCCGGGGACCCAGACAAATACTTCGGAAAGGGAGTAAAGTATAGTAGATAACAACTGGGGTGCCAGGAGGTACATACCCAATGTGCCGAACACAGCCAGCGCTGCAATGACTGCTAGATAGAGCAGAGTCCTGATTTTGCGTCCTGCCATCCATATTGCCAGCCCCGTCAGGATAATCGTCAACGCTATCCCGCCCACCAGTGCCAACACTGTGGCTATAAGTTTTACACCCGCGGGTAAATAAATAATCAGAGCCGTAAGAAAAATTGCAGCCCCGATGGTACCCGTGGCCAGCGCACTAACCGCTCTGCTATAGTCGAGGATAATCTGAATAAACAGGAATATGAAAAGCACCAGAATGAACAACGCGGCCCCAGCCCAGGTTTCCATGTATAAAGCCAGAGCTAACCCGGCCAGTACACACATCAGCAGAGGCTTTACTGTGGATTTCCACCCTTTCTCACGGACGGATTTAATATCCATACCCTGGCCAAACTTGAAGGCAAGCATAGTGAACAGTATCAAAAGGGTCGACCACAAAACCTCCGCTACGTGATGGTCGGTATATCCCAGCAGCGAACGGTTGAGGAACTCGCCCGGCATAACCGACATCAGGGCTGCGGCAATAAGTCCGACCCATTTGTTGGCCAGTACTTTGCCAATAAAAAAAGCGGCAATGATGCTCAGGGCGGCTAAAAATGGAGGAACAAACACCGTAACCACATCTACCATATGCGGGGTCGGTCGGCCTAATCCGGCCAGCCATGCAATGCCGCCCAGCAGATAGGCAAAGAATAAGGGCTCACGGTCGGTGCGAACACCATCCGGGAAAACATAATAAGGATCAAACTGCGTGAGATTGGGAAAATGTGCTGCCAGGTTCTCTGTCAGCCGCATGTAGAAATTCCCGTCTACGCCGGTTATCTTAACCCAGTCGTTTACGAAGACCTGGTTATATGGAAGAACTATTCTAATCCATAGTGCAACGGCAACTACTACGCTTAGAAGCAAAAGGGCAATTATCCAGGATGGTATCCTTTTCAACATCACTTAACCTGCCTTGCGGTAGATTATAGCCTTGCCCTTCCGGCAATGGCAAGGAAGTGCGCTTGGATATGAGTTGACTTTCATATTTCAACCGTATATTCTGTTACTCAATTGAATATTTAAAGCAAGGCGCCCGGGGGCAACTCCGGGCATAAATGGAACGCAATCCGGTGTAATCCCGGTACAGTCCCGCCTGCTGTTACAGTCAGAACGCCACCTTGCGAACAAAGGCTACCTCCGCGGAGTTAGGGGGTGGGATTTATTATTTAATAATGATCCCCCTGCTCACTGGAGCAGGGGTTTTTCGTTTAATTTTTTAAAAACGGGTTTTGTAATGATTAAGTTCAGAAGCATGCTACTGACGACACTAATGGCCTTATCGGTTCTTATAACCGGCCTGTCCTGTGCCGGACCTGCAGTCGCCCCGGAGATTCACGATGATGCCGGGACAGCGGTTAAAATCGATCAACCCGTTGAGCGTATCATATCGCTGGCCCCCAGCAATACTGAGATAGTCTATGCTCTGGGACTGGAAGACCGGCTGGTGGGCGTTACCGAATATTGCGATTATCCGCCCGCAGCTAAAAATAAACCTAAAATTGGCGGGTTCAGCACCGTGGATATGGAGAAAGTAGTGGCATTGCAGCCCGACCTTGTGCTGGCCACGGATATCCACAGCAAAACCGTGACGCCCCTGCTGCAGAAGGTCGGCTTTAACGTGGTCACCCTTTACCCAAAAACATTAAATGGCCTGCTCGGAGATATCAACCTGGTGGGGGAAATCGCAGGCAGCGAAAAAACAGCCTCGGAGCTGACGGCAGGCCTCAATAAACGTATCCAGGCCGTCGCATCGGCTTCCGGCAATCCATCCGCGGCCCGGCCTTTACGCACCCTTATGCTTATATGGTACGATCCGTTGACGGTGGCAGGTGCGGGGACGTTGCCTGATGACATGATAAGGGTCGCCGGGGGCAAGAATATTGCCGCCGACGTTACAGGCTACCCTTCAGTGGGACTCGAGACGATAATCAGCCGGGACCCCGAGGTGATAATAGTCCCCTCCGATATGGGACAGCCCGATAGCCCGCTGTGGAACTTTGTCATTACAGACCCGCGCCTCAAAAGCACCACCGCCGCAAGGAACAATGCCATCTACAAAATGGACGGAAACCTGGCTTTAAGGGCCGGCCCCCGATGCGTAGACGCCCTGGAGCAGATGGCTTCTTTCTATCATCCTACGAAACCGACTAAACAACAGCCGGTGACGAATTGATCCTTCTAGTTCTGAGGAGACCTGATTTCAATGGATAGCGTTATCGAAGCTGAGTTCAGGCTACACCAACGGAGATTGCGCAACAATACACTTGCTGTGATAGGGGCCGCTCTTGTATTGCTGGCCATTATTGTCGGGGCCGTCGCTGTCGGCAGCTTCTCAATCCCCGTTCCCGACATTTTTAGGATGGTACTGCTTAAAATATTGTCCGCAGGCTCCGTAGCGGCATACCCAGTCAGCATGCAAACCATCCTTTTCGATATCCGCCTTCCACGTATCTTGATGGCCGGGTTGGTGGGCGCGGCTCTGGCTGTCAGTGGGGCGGCCTACCAGGGTATGTTCCGTAACCCGCTGGCTGATCCCTACCTGACAGGAATTTCACAGGGCGCTGCATTGGGAGCTGTAGCCGGCTTCCTTTTACCGCTGGGAATCCCGGCAGCCTTGATACCGGTCCTGGCGTTCGCCGGCGCCTTGATCTGCGTAATCGCCGTATATTCAATTGCCAGGACGGGCAAGACGCTTCCTATGACGACTGTAATCCTGGGAGGGGTGGCCATCGGCGCATTTTTAGCTTCGATCACTTCTTACCTCATCATTATTTCGGGAGATCGTCTGCATGGCATCATTTTCTGGCTGCTGGGCAATTTCTCTTTGGCTGACTGGTGGAGCGTAGCCATCATGACTCCCTACATACTGGCAGGCGTAATTGTCATCCTGGTGTTCGCACGTCCCCTGAATATTATGCAGCTGGACGAAGAGCAGGCGCAGCAGCTTGGCATAAATGTTGAGAGAGTAAAAATAGTCGTTCTGGCCGCCGCGACTATAGCTACGGCGGCCGCAGTTTGCTTTTGCGGCGTCATCGGCTTTGTGGGCATTATCGTCCCGCATGCCTTAAGGCTGGTTTTCGGCCCGGATTACAGGCTGCTGCTTCCCATGTCTTTATTTACAGGCGCGGGTTTTCTCATACTGGCCGACACGGCGGCACGCACCGCACTGGCCCCCACCGAGATACCTGTCGGTATAATCACAGCGCTGATCGGGGCACCTTTCTTCCTCTACATTTTAACTCAGAAGAAAAAGGCTATATTTTAATGCCAGAATTAGCATTGATCGATGCCGGTTTTAAATATGGGAACAACGTAGTCCTGCAAAGGGTCAACCTTGCCGCAGTGCGGGGCGAGTTTTGCGGGATCATCGGGCCCAATGGGTCGGGCAAGACTACCTTGCTCAAGGGCATGGCCGGCTTGATTCGCACTTACGAGGGCGCCGTTCAACTTGACGGCCAAAATATCCGCAAATACAACCACGAATACATTGCCAGAAATATTGCCCTGGTGCCGCAAAACGCGATATTGCCCGAGCTGTTTACAGCCAGGGAAATTGTCCTGATGGGAAGGACACCCCACCTGGGACGGTTGAGGTACGAGAGTTCCACGGATATAGGCATCGCCTGCCGTGCTTTGGAGATTACACGGACACTATCGCTGGCCGATAAACATATCAATGAGTTATCGGGAGGAGAAAGGCAGCGCGTGATAATTGCGCGTATGCTCGCACAGGAGGCCGGCATTTTGCTGCTGGATGAACCGACCGCCAACCTGGATATGAATTATCAGTCCGAGATATTAAGTTTCTTGAAAGAAATCTGTCGGGAAAAGGACCTGTCGATCTTCGCCGCGCTGCACGATCTTAACCTTGCTTCGCAGTATTGCGACAGGTTGATAATACTGAAAGACAAGACGATTTGGAAGCAGGGCAAACCGTCTGATATCATTGACGCCCCCACTATAAAAGCTGTTTTTGGCGCAAATATCCACGTATTCAAGCATCCGCTGAACGGGCGGCCCGCCACTCTTGTTACAGCTCACGATACGGAAGGCAAGGCATGACTGCCGCTTTTATCTTAGTCCTGGCCCTTCTTCTGGATATTTCACTGGGCGAACCATCCAACCGCTACCACCCGGTGGCCTGGCTGGGCAAGCTCATCTCATTTCAATTAAAATTCTCGCCCGGCAACGGCAATACAAAGCAGTTCGTCTACGGTATTTGTATGGTGTTGTTTACGGTCGTAGTCATCACCGTCCCGTTTTACTATGCACTATCCTTCCTTCAAAACTGGAATATAATTATTTACGCGATAATTTCCGCTTATCTGCTGAAAAACACCTTTTCGCTGCGGGGGCTGTGGTCTGCCGTGCAAAAGGTGAAGGAATGTTTGATGCGCGACGATATAGCCGGCGCAAGGTTGGAAGTCAATGCACTGGTCAGCCGGTATACTGACGATCTCAACCGCCGGCAGCTGATTTCGGCCTCAATAGAATCCTGCGCAGAGAACCTGTGCGATAGCTTCGTGGCGCCCCTTCTATACTATGCCGTTTTCGGTCTGCCGGGTGCGGTCGTTTACCGTATCATCAACACATTTGATGCCATGATCGGCTTCCACGGACGCTGGGAGTATACGGGCAAATTCGCGGCCCGGCTGGACGATGTCGTCAATTACATCCCGGCCCGTATAAGCTCCTTCCTTATAGTCCTGGCCTCCCTATACACCGGACGCGCCGGAAACGGCTGGCAGGCTATTTTCAGGGAGCATAAGAAAACCGAAAGTCCCAATGCGGGATGGACCATGAGCGCTATGGCGGGAACCCTCGGCATAGAACTTGAAAAAGAGGGCGCTTACAGGCTGGGGACCGGCACGGTAGAACTGTCCACGTCTTCTGTCGGCCGCTCGCAGGTTATTATGTTGCTTTCGGCCGCAATATGGAGCCTGGTGATCATAATCATGGAGGTAGTAGCCAGTGTTGCGCGCTAGGCAGCATATTGGTTCTTTGCCGGCAATCGTCCATGGCGGCCTCAACTCCGCCGGGTTGGCAACGTCTGCGATAAATCCTGAAAATGTACTCGATTTCAGCGCCTGCTGCAACCCCTATGGCCCGCCAAAGCAGCTGCGTAAAGCCATGGGGGTAACCGAGCTCTCCGACTACCCGGATCCCAATTCGACGGCTCTCCTGAAGGCGCTTGCCCAAAAGCTGAGCCTCCATCAGGAAAACCTCATTCCGGGAAGTGGTTCCACCGAAATCATCAGAATGGCTGCAACTGCTTATTTAGGCCCCGGAGACAGCGCGGTGATGCCGTCTCCTACTTATAGCGAATACGAGTTGGCCTGCCGTATTGTCGACTCAGCCGTAGTCAAGTTTATCCTGAATGAAAAAGACGACTTCCAATTGAATATCGCCGCATTTATCGATTTTGCAAAATCCCACCACCCGGCGGCTATTTTCCTATGCAATCCCAACAATCCGACGGGCCAGTATCTCAGCTATGACCATATCTCCATGATCCTTGGGGAGTTCCCGGACTCATTGATCGTCCTGGATGAAGCCTACATTGCATTTACTGACGGAGCATGGAGTTCCCTGAAATTATTGAAATCGCCCAACTTGCTGATAGTGCGCTCCATGACCAAGGACTACGCTATGGCAGGGCTGCGGCTGGGCTACGGCATCGCACAGAAAAGCATCGTCGATACGCTGAAAAAAGTACGGCCTCCCTGGAATGTTAACTCGCCGGCTCAGCGGGCCGGATGCGCGGCACTGAGCTGCGACGATTATATTCTGAGCTGTTACAAGCGGATCGATGGTTGCAAGCACTATCTTGCGGGTGAACTGGTCAAGTTGGGCCTGAACGTAATTCCCTCGCAGACCAATTTCTTTATCTTTCAGGTGGGAGACGCGGCCTGTTTCAGAAGCCGCCTGCTGGAAAAAGGCTTCCTTGTCCGCGATTGCACGTCCTTCGGCCTGCCTGGATTCGTAAGGATCTCGCCCCGCAGCATGGTTGATTGCCGTAAGCTCATCTCTGCCATACGGGAGATCCGCTCATGAAGGCCAGGAGCTTAATGATTCAGGGTACCGCCTCGTCCGTGGGCAAGAGCATATTCGTGACCGCCCTTTGCCGCATGCTCAGGCAGGACGGCTATAGAGTAGCGCCTTTCAAGGCGCAGAACATGGCTCTCAACTCTTTTGTGACACCGCAGGGAGGCGAAATAGGCAGGTCCCAGGCTATCCAGGCAGAGGCGGCCGGTATTGCTCCCAGCGTTCACATGAACCCTGTGCTGCTTAAGCCCCAGGCCGATGCCACATCGCAATTGATCTTGCGCGGCCATGCCCGGAGGGTTTCCGATGCTGCGGACTATTATCGTCAAAGTTTGGACCTACTGCCCATTATAGAAGAATCATTTAACGGGCTCTGCGCGGAATACGAGATAATTATCATAGAAGGGGCAGGAAGCCCGGCCGAGATCAATTTGATGGACAGGGAGATCGTTAACATGCGTATCGCCGGAATGGCCGGTGCTCCCGTTATCCTGGTAGGCGACATCGATCGGGGCGGCGTTTTTGCATCCATAGCCGGTACCATGCAACTGCTCCCGCGCCGACAGCGCCATCATATCAAAGGGTTCGCCATTAATAAATTCCGCGGTGACATCTCTCTGCTCAAACCGGGAGTGGATTTCCTCGAGAAACGTTACTCCCGGCCTGTCCTGGGAGTTATCCCCTATATCAGGGATATGGGGATTGCCCAGGAGGATTCCGTATACCTGGATGAGCGCTCTAACGCGGAAAATAGAGGCAGGCCCTACATCTGCATTATCCGTCTGCCCCACATTGCCAACTATGACGACTTCGATCCTCTCAAAGCTCTATGTAATGTCAGGTACGTGTCCAGTCCCTACGAGCTGGGGCAGCCGGACTTGATCATACTGCCCGGTACCAAGGCCACCATCAACGACCTTATCCACCTGGACAGCATCGGTATGAGCGATGAAATCCGCCATATGGCACAAGCCGGGATCCCTATCGTTGGCATCTGCGGAGGCTACCAGATGCTGGGCAACAAAATTATCGATCCCCATCACGCCGAATCGGACACGACGGAAACACCCGGGCTGGGATTGCTGGACATGGAGACGGTTTTCGAAATTGAGAAGATTACGACTCAGGTAAAGGCCGGTGTAAGCGGTAGCGCGGGCCTGTTGCAGGGAATGGACTCGGTACGGGTCAATGCCTATGAGATACATATGGGCCGCACTCAATCCTTTTCGGCACAACCCGCTTTCCTGGTTACGCAATCTGTCATATCCGATAAGCCGTACTCAGAAGGCGGTTTGAATAAAACGGGTACAATTTTCGGCAGCTATATGCACGGGCTTTTCGATAACCGCGATTTTACATGCACTCTTCTGGATAATTTATGCCGGCTGCGTGGCATTCCTCCGGTGAAAAAACACTGGCCTGACCGCGAAAAGGCTTACGACAACCTGGCCTCGATATTCAGGGAAAACCTGGATATGCAGGGCATATATAAAATTATCGAGGGAGGCGCGAATGGTTGAAAAAGATTTTCAGGGCATGATCCAAATCTATACGGGAGACGGGAAGGGCAAGACCACAGCGGCCCTGGGCCTTGCGACCCGGGCTGCAGGCCATGGCATGAAGGTTATTTTCATTCAGTTTTTGAAAGGCGAGGAGGGTGGTGAGCATTTTTTCTCAAGGGATTTCAGGCCTTTCCAGATAGTGCAGTTCGGCAAAGGGGACATTTTCCGGAAATCCGATACTGAGCTTGCTGAGGAATCCAAACAGGCCTACCAATATGCAGAGAAAGCGCTGGTGGACGGCAAATATGATATGGTCATCCTCGATGAGATATTTATTGCGCACTGGCGCGGCCTGCTGAGCTTGCAGCAAATAATAGACCTGATGGAGAAGAAACCGGCCGGCGTGGAGTTGGTAATGACGGGCCGCAAGGCGCCCGCGGAAATAATCAAACGAGCGGACCTGGTGACGGAAATGCTTATGATAAAGCATCCCTTCACGGAAGGCGTGGATCAACGTAAAGGTATTGAATACTGAAAGGATGGAATATATGTCTGCATTGGAACAAATAGTAAAAAGGGTTAAACCACTGGACGAGGCTGCCATGTCGGCTGCCAGACAACGGCAAGACCAGTTGACTAAGCCGCGCGGGAGCCTGGGTGTGCTGGAGGACCTGGCAGTCCAAATCGCCGGCATTACCGGGTGTCCGCTGCCCAGTATAGACGATGCTGTCATTTTAACCATGGCAGCCGACCACGGAGTCGTCTCCGAAGGCGTAAGCCTCTATCCGCAGGAAGTGACACGTCAGATGGTGTTCAACTTCCTGAATGGGGGAGCCGCTATAAACGTGCTGGCCCGCATGGTCAACGCCCGTGTAGTGATCGTCGATATGGGTGTAAAGGGCGGATTTCCGCCTGCAAATGGCTTGCAGTGCAAGATGATTGATTTCGGTACGCAAAATATGTGCCGTGGCCCGGCCATGACGGCAGGACAGGCCCGAAACAGTATCCAGGCAGGCATTGATATAGTGGAAAGCGAAATTGATAAGGGACTTGATATACTCGCTACGGGCGAGATGGGTATAGGCAATACTACTGCAGCCAGCGCCATCATCTCGGCCGTAACCCGTACGCCGGTATCCCAGGTAACCGGCAGGGGTACAGGAGTTGGGGACGAACAGCTCCAACACAAGATCAAGATAATTGAGAAGGCATTGAGCATCAATAAACCGGATCCCGATAACGCGCTGGACGTTTTATCAAAAGTGGGTGGATTCGAAATAGGGGGCCTGGCAGGCGCCATCATCGCTTGTGCCGCCCACCGCATACCTGTGCTGGTCGACGGGTTCATCTCGGGCTCGGCGGCCCTGATTGCGGCGGGTATTTGCCCGCAGGCCCGGGATTACCTGATCGCCTCGCACCGGTCTGCAGAAAACGGGCATTCTGTCTGTCTGGGGTACCTTAAGTTAAGCCCTTTGCTTGACCTTTCCATGCGGCTGGGTGAAGGCACAGGGGCGGCAATAGGCATTTTCCTGGCGCAGGCAGCAGTCAACCTTCACACGCAAATGGCGACCTTCGCCTCAGCCAATGTCTCGGATATCAAGTAAAATGTTGTTTTGTATCGCTTTAAAATTTCTCACTGTCTTCCCTGCCCCATCTTTTAAGAGCGAAGGGCCGGAGCAGGTCGGCCGATCCCTGGGCTGGTTCCCTGTAGTAGGACTGGTAATAGGCCTCTTCCTGGCCGGTCTCTACTGGTTAATACGCGGCATTTTCCCTATACCGCTGATTAGTGCTATTTTAGTCGCAGTCCTCGTGCTTATTACCGGGGCACACCATTTGGACGGTCTGAGCGACACGTTTGATGCCATGGTGGCAGGGCGGACAACCGAACAAAGGTTGTCAATCATGGCTGATACGAAGGTGGGTGTCTTCGGTATAGCAGCGATAGTACTTGCGCTGCTGATCAAGTACTCGGCGCTGATGGGGATTGCTTCAGTATCCACGCTGATCATAGTCCCGGTGGTAAGCCGTTGGATAGTAGCCGGCGCCATACTCGTCTTTCCGTCCGCTAGAAAGGAGGGCATGGGCTTTGCAACCAGGAATGGAGCAACCTGGGGAGGCTTCGCAGCAGCTTCCGTAATATCCTTACTGGTTATGATCCTCTTCGCCGGCTGGATTGCGGGACCTGCCGTTATGGCCGGGCTATTTGTCCTTATGTGCTGCTTCGGGCTTGTCTTGCGACGGCTTTTCGGAGGGCTTACGGGTGATTGTTACGGCGCGATGGTGGAACTGGGAGAAATGACGGCGCTTATATTAATTTCGGTGCTGAGTTTCCTTAGAGCGTCCAACCCGCAGATATATTTAATGACAACCCCGATGTTAGTATGGTGAAAATATGGCGAACACAGATAAAAAAATAATCTTAATCCTGGGCGGGGCGAGGAGCGGGAAAAGCACCTACGCCCAACAATTGGCATCGTCTAAAGGAGAAAAAATCTTATTCTGCGCCACTGCCGAACCACTGGACGACGATATGCGTCACCGCATTGAGCAACATAAGAAGTCGCGTCCGTCGGGCTGGCAGACCCTGGAGGTAAGCAGGGATCTGGGCCAGGTATTAGGCAATCTAATCTCCGGATACGATGCGGTCATTATCGACTGCATCACTCTCCTGGTGTCGAATTGCCTGCAAGACGCGTCCGACCCTGTACAAGCGGAAAAGACCGTGTTCGAGGAAATCCGTAGCCTGATCGAATTCATCGAGCGTAGAAATAGCTGCTATATTTTGGTATCCAACGAGGTAGGGGGCGGCCTGGTACCGGACAATGTTCTGGGCAGGACCTACCGGGACATGCTGGGAAAGACCAATCAACTTCTGGCCAAAGCCGCAGACGAGGTCTATTTGATGGTTGCGGGAATACCTTTAAAGGTTAGGTAACATTTATTCCGGCCGGCAAAAGATCAGTTGGCTGTAGTTACTTCGTCTATAGTGTTGGCCAGCCTGGAAAAATCCAGCGGTTTACTTAAATATTTCCTTCCGGTAATCTCAAGAAAGTCCAATGTAGACCTTGTAATTGTGTCCCCTGTTATAAAGATAACGCGGTCAATCAACTGCGGGAATTTTTCGCTTATGACCTCATACATGTCCCTGCCGTCCACACCCGGCATTTTTATATCCAGCAAGTAGACATCGTATTGAGTATTGACTATTTTCTCCAGACCCTCGGCTCCACTGGCGGCTGATTCAACCTTATAGCCTTTGTCCGAAAGGATGCGTACCAGGATGTCCCGAATTACCATCTCATCATCTACTACCAGGATCTTTTTACTGGCTTTGAGCTTAGCAGAGTCCTTCCCTGATTCAACTAATGAGCCCTGGTCCTTAGTCTTGCCTTCGCGGCTGGCCGGAAGCTGTATTATAAATACGGCGCCCTGTCCTTCAACACTTTCGGCATATATGCGGCCGCCATGCTTGGTCACGATGCCATGGCATACACTGAGGCCCAGCCCGGTTCCCTGGCCGACTTCCTTGGTAGTAAAAAACGGGTCGAACAGCCGCTCCAGCATTTCCCTGGGAATGCCGGGCCCATCATCGGCCACAGTTATCTTAACCATGTTGTCCTCAAGTCCGGTAGTCACCTTGATTTTCCCTTCCCTCTTTTTGGAAGTTATGGCATGCTCGGCATTAATAATAATATTCAGCATCACCTGCTGCAGCTGGTTCTCATCGGCTGAAATACCGGGCAATCCGGACTGAAGATCAACCACTATCTCGATATTACCCACCTTATGCTCATAGCTGCGCAACTCCAGCGATTTGAGAATAAGTTCGTTGATATCAATGATTTTCTTTTCCAGAGCGTAACTCCTGGCAAAGGTTAAGAGGTTCTGGACGATCCTGGCGGCTCTCTGGCTCTGGTTGAATATCCTATCCAGGTCAAGCTTAATATGCTCGGGGATGTCGTCCCGCGCGGCCAAAAGCTGTGCGTATCCCATAATGGCGGTCAAAGGATTATTGATCTCATGTGCTACGCCTGCGGCCAGTTCGCCTATGGAAGCAAGTTTGCCAGCCATCAGCAGTTGCTGCTCCATTTTCATTCGGTCGGTAATGTCCCTGGTAATCCCCCTTATCCCGGTTATATTGCCGTTAGCATCCCTGAGAGGCGAAACCGAAACACCTATTATCCGCCGGCTACCGTCGCCTTTGACAATGGTCCCGAACAACCCTGACAGCGTCATTCCTTTTCGTATGGCCTCATCCATAATGGCCCGGCTATTCTCCACGAACTTTTCATCGGACTGATCGATAAAGCTGCCGAAATGTTTGGCTACGATATCAGACCTGCTATAACCGAGGATTTTGCACATGGCATCATTAACAAAGATAAAGTGGCTTTTGTTATCCAACTCGAAATACCCGTTATCCATATCCTCGAGAATGGTGCGAAATCTCTCTTCAGAGCGTTTCAGCACTTCTTCGGTGAGTTTGCGCTCGGTCATATCCCTGGCGATGCAGCTTATAAATTTTGTCCCGTCTACTACCACCAGGCGGCCATGCACTTCCACCGGCACCTTAGAGCCATCTTTGCGGTAGTGCACAGACTCATAAGTAATCTCACCGTCTTGAAAGACTTTTTTAATACGCTCTGTCATGATCGCCCGGCTTTTCGAGTCGACGATTTTAGCGATATTTATACCCAAAAACTCTATTTCACCGTAGCCCAACATCCTCCAACTTGCTTCGTTAGCAAAAACAACATGTCCGGTTGCATCGATCACATATATTGAATCGACGGCCAGGTCCAATAGATGGGTGCGTAAAGATAGCTCGGAGTCAATCTTTTTACGGTCCGTTACATCTTCGCCGGACCATATCACGCCCGTAATGCGTCCGGCGTCATCCTTCAGCAGCGTATTTCGCCAGGCGACAATCCTCTCTTCGCCCTTACGCGTAATGACAGGCCTCTCAAAAATAACCGCTACATCTTTTTTCCGGGCAACAAACCTCTGATAGACCTGCCTGGATTCCTCTTTTACCCTCTGCGGAATAAAACCGTCGAACCAGTTTACCCCCAGTATCTCCTTTTCATCATATCCAAGTGTCTGGCAGCATTTTCTATTTGTCAGCACAACTTTTTCACTGGCATCAAGGACAACGATAATAACGTCGGCAGTATCCAGGTATCGCTGTATCTTCCGGTTTTCCTGAACCGAAAGCCTCTCCGTCTCTCTCGCCGTGTTACGGTTATCCGTGGTCATACATGCTCCCGCAGTCCCATGGTAACTCAGGTGTTAATAATGTTCTAATAAAATTAGCTTATTGTATTATCGAATGTGGTGTAAATCAACCATAGATGTGAAAACCGCTGGCCCGGGCTCAATGTGAATTGTATTTGCAGGGAAATCGACAAGAATATAAATTGTCATTATAATACAAGCATAAACTGTATATTGTACGAGTAATTTTATCCTGTGAAGTATAGAGCGTTAGTGCATACCAAGTTGGCCGGTTGGCTGATTTTAATAATCGCGGTTTTGGTCTTCTCAGTCGGACTGAAACCCGGCCAGGTGTATGCCTCTCCTGCCATAAGCCCCGCATCATTATCGAGTGGACAGGTAGGTGTCCCCTACTCAATAGGTTTTTCCGCTACACCATGCAACGGCACCTGCACGTGGACGTATACAGGCACCCTCCCACCCGGCCTGTCGATGTTTGGATCATCGATTTACGGCACTCCGACCACCGTCGGCGCATTCGCATTTACGGTCACTGTTACTGACTCCGGCGATGGGAACGCATCGCAGTCCTATTTTATCAATATAACTGCCCCTGCGTTGACATTCACAACTACCAGTATATCGGATGCTACGGTAGGCGAGGCTTATTCAGCCAGCGTCGTCGCCAGCGGCGGCAGCGGCACGATAACTTACTCCATGAGCAGTGGGAATTTACCTTCCGGGCTGACATTCAACAACGGCCAGATCATAGGCACGCCTGCGCGCGGAACAGCCGGAGGTTATGGTTTTACCATCACGGCATCCAGCGGATCGACTACAACCCAGCAATCGTTTACTATGACCGTCGATAAAGGCACCTTTACTGGCACCATTAGCATCTCGAGCGGGCTTGTGGAAGGGCAGACCAAGGTATACGTAGACGGCGCCCAGAAGGGGACCCTGAACGGCGGTGATACGATAAGGGTAACGGGGCTCGATCCGGATACTACACCGACAGTGACAGTTGACAGCATCGTCCCCGTTCCCGGCAGGACTGACATCAGATACATGGCCGAACAGAGTTCCGCCAGCATAAGCCAGGACTCCCCGCAGGTGACGTTCAACTACTACCCGGAATACGATGTTGAATTGAAGACGGATCCGGCAGGTATTACTACCATTTCCGGCTCAGGATGGTACAAGGATGGTCAGCCTCTGGCCGTCACCGCTGACGATGTAGTTACACAGGACGCCGATTCACAATATGAGTTCTCATACTGGCTGGCGCCGGGCGGCGATAAGATCAAGTCGGCTACCCTAAATATCGGTATCTCCCAAGCCGGTCAATATATAGCTACTTACGATTTATACTATAGGATTACCATTGCCTCACAATTCGGCAACGTTCAGGGCGGCGGCTGGCAAAAGGCCGGGAGCGAAATGAAATGGGATGTAAATCCCATAGAGGTTGCTATACCCGGTATACTGGGTGTGTTCGGCGGCAAATATAAGGCCCAACTCTCCACAGGTACAGAAGTGGTAGAGGGCCCCAAGACAATAAACGTCCAGTGGGATGCCGATTACACTATCCCAATAATCACGATTCCACTGACAATCCTTATCGTAGCCGGCATAATTTACGGCATTTATTCGCTGGTAAGGCGCGGCCAACGGGCTCCCCAGCCTATCCCCTATCCCTCATTCCAGGCGCCACCACCCATGCCGCCCCCATATTATCCTCCCTATCCCATGCCTCCACCTCCTCCACCTCCACCTCCTGCCATGCCTGCTCCTCAGACAACGGTATTCATGATAGGTAACGGGTTGAAAAAACCTCCCCAGAATACGCGCGAGCAGCTCATGGAAAAGTTCGGAGAGTTGCTGCAAAAATATGAGGAGGAGTTAGGACAGGGTAAAGAGCTTCCTCAATCTCCGGAAATGACGGAGTTGAGCTCGGGCTTCGAGAAAAAGAGCCTTCCTGCCCCCGATATAAATGTCGTCGATTCAATGCCGGAAAAAACATCCACAGTTGAGGAGTGCGGGTTCACCACCAAAAAGCTGCTTCGAACCGTGGTAACCCAGTGGAAAAATACCAGCATTAAACCCATCGTTGTTACCCCTGGCGACAAGAAGAGCGCCGCCCTGGCGGGAGGCCGCACTGTAACCTGGACGCGCAATACCTACAACGAGTGGGAACTGCATATCTGCAAGCTGCCTACAGGACATAAAGGAACGCATAAGGGCGGCACCGAGATCGTTTACAGCATCCTCGATACCATAAACGAGGACAGGAATTACGGCCCCAAACAGCCTCTTAAACCTCCCATCCCACACTATACAGACGGCATGCCCGAGGTAGATATTCCCGCGTCGCAGATCATATCTTCCGACCAGCTTCCCGCCTGATTGCCGCTCGATTTGCTTTTAACTACCCCATAACCTAAAATTTACGCTAACGCACTCAGGATTTTAACACCCCGCCCTCCGGTTATCGCAACCGGGGGGTTTAAATGTGAACCCCTGATTCTCCGGAGGATGCATCATGACTCAAAAACATTTCGATCAGTTCAAGGGCTCGAGCGACTACGTAATATCCGATGCCCTGAAAAATGCCGTCAACGTCTCCATCGTCCTGCAGAGGCCGCTCCTCGTCAGGGGAGAACCCGGCACCGGTAAAACACTACTGGCCCACAGCATAGCCAAATCGCTGGGCAAAAAGCTGATCGTCTGGAATATCAAGTCTACCACCAAGGCGGCCGAAGGCCTTTACGTTTACGATACTGTTCAGAGACTCAATGACAGCCGCTTCGGCGACAGGGATGTTTCCGAGATCAAACACTATATCAAGCTCGGCAAGCTCGGCCAGGCCTTCACGTCGCCTCAACAGGACGTTCTGCTGATCGATGAGATCGACAAGGCAGACCTCGAATTTCCCAACGACCTGCTTAATGAACTGGACGAGATGAGCTTTTATATACCGGAGACCAATGAGACCGTTGCGGCCAAGCAGCGGCCGATCGTTATCATCACCAGCAATAATGAGAAAGAGCTGCCTGATGCGTTCCTGCGACGCTGCATCTTCCATTATATTGAGTTCCCGGACCCGCAACTCATGGAAGAAATCATCAGGGTCCACTTTCCCGATATTAAGAACTCCCTGCTCAAGGACGCCATGGACTCTTTCTATAGCCTGCGCAAAATAGACGACCTGCGCAAGAAACCGTCCACCAGCGAGTTGATAGATTGGATCCAGGCGCTGATGGCCAGCGGGTTGGACGGCAAAATCAAAGAGGGTGAAATACCCTTCCTGGGCACGCTCATCAAGAAAGAGACCGATATCAACTACTATGTCAGCCACTATATCAGGAGGAAGCCGGGCAGCCGGGATTACAACGTCTACGGCAACTGAAGTACCCCCAATGATTTAATATCATGTTTACGCCATTTTTCTACACGCTGCAGGAGAGAAAGGTACCAGTTTCCATTACGGAATGGATGATCCTGATGGAAGCGCTCTCCAAAGGCTGCATAAACAACCTGAACGACTTTTACTATCTGGCACGCGCCATCCTGGTTAAAAGCGAGACCCATTTCGACCAGTATGACGTCGCTTTCCAGGAATATTTCAACGGCATTGCGCCTCCCCTTGATTTCACGGAAGAGTTGCTTTCATGGTTGACCGATCCTAAAAACAGGCCTCAACTTACGCTTGAAGAGATTGCCGCCATCAAGAAAATGGACATCGAGGAACTCATGAAGGAGTTCGAAAAACGGCTTAAGGAGCAAAAGGAAAGACACGATGGAGGGAACTACTGGATCGGCACTGGAGGCACTTCACCTTTCGGCTATTCGGGGTTTAACCCGCAGGGCATGCTGGTGGGCGGGCCCGGCGGCATGCGCAGCGCTGTCCGCATCGCAGAAGCCCGCAACTTCCGCAACTACCGCAGCGACATGACCCTGGACGTACGCCAGATAAAAGTAGCCCTGAAACAGCTCCGCCAATTGAACAGGGTCGGCCCTGAGGATGAGCTCGACCTCGACAGGACTATTGACGCCACGTGTAAGAATGCAGGCGAGCTGGAGTTTAAATGGAAGAGGCCACGCAAGAACAGCATCAAGCTTCTGCTGATTATGGATGCCGGCGGCTCCATGGAGCCTTATGCAGACCTCTGCAGCCAGCTTTTCTCCGCCGCCAATTCGCTCAGCCATTTCAGGTCCTTTAAATATTACTATTTCCACAACTGTCCTTATGATGTACTTTATTCCGACATTTACCAGCGCAAGGGTGAGACTATCGAGCACCTGCTCAAGGTACTGGAGCCGGACTACAAGGTCATCTTCGTGGGAGATGCCTGCATGGCCTATTCGGAGCTGGTCGACCGTTACGGAGACCTGTATTTCCACGGCTATCAGAAGATGTCCGGGTTTGAAAGGCTACGTCAATTCAAATCGCATTTCACTCACTGCATATGGCTCAACCCGGAGACATCCAGCTTGCGCAACTACCCCACCGTGCAGATGGTAGCCAAACTTTTCCCCATGTACGATCTCACCATCGATGGACTGCAAATGGCGGTCAAGAAGCTGGTTACCAAACGATAACCCCGCTCTTCCATACAGACATATAGACAACAAATACGGCCGCGGTTATAATCGTCTGCATGTCCGGTACACCACACATACTCATAGCACGCCAGGATATCGAGGCGGCCGTTGACAGGCTGGCCGGCGAAATCCGCCGGGACTACGAAGGCAAAAACCCCCTTCTCATCGGCATACTCAAAGGCTCGTTTATCTTCATGGCCGACCTGATACGGCGGATAGCCATGCCTCTGGAGATATCGTTCGTGCGCCTTTCCAGCTACGACAGCGGCACAGAGTCGTCGGGCAAGATTAGAGTATTGACCCGTCTCAGCGAGGCTGTGAAGGACAGGCAAGTCATCATCATCGAGGATATCATCGATACCGGGCTGACAACCACCTACTTCATCGACTACCTTAGCAAGAAAAAGCCTGCCTCCGTACACTTATGCAGTCTGACCGACAAGCCTTCCCGTCATAAAATACCCATTAAAATCGACTACCTGGGCTTTACGGTTCCCGATAAATTCATTGTAGGCTACGGCATCGACTGGAATGAGAAATACCGTTATCTTCCGGATATCTGCTACATAGAATGAGGACCCCTATCCGATATGATTATGCCACGGTTGGCCCCGATGTTGGAGGTGTGATATGAGCCTGCCCGAACTAATATCTGTGGCACGGGGTGATAGACCCGCTGACCTTGTTCTCAAGGATGCCCGCATCATAAACACCTTCACAGGGGAAATCGAAAAGGGCGATGTCGCCGTCTATCAGGACCGCATCGCAGGCATCGGTGAATATAGGAAAGCCAAAAAATCGTCGACCTTGAAGGCAAGTACCTGGCCCCCGGATTTATAAACGGCCATATTCATATTGAGAGCTCTATGCTGCACCCCTCGCAATACGCCCACGCCGTCGTTCCCCACGGGACCACTTCAATAGTGACCGACCTGCACGAGATAAGCAATGTATCGGGAAGCTCCGGCATAAAATTCGTACTGGACTGTGCCCGTAACCTCCCTCTGGATTTTTTCTTTATGGCGCCGTCCTGCGTGCCTGCCACGCATATGGAAACGGCTGGAGCCGATATAGGCACGTCTGAGATAGCCAGGCTGCTTAAATGGAAAAACAACGTGGGCCTGGGAGAGATGATGAACTATCCGGGCGTCATCAACGCCTTCGACCCGGTTATCGATAAGATACTTGCTTCGCAGGGAACGCTCATAGCCGGCCATGCGCCCGGGCTTAGCGGGAAGCAGCTGAACGCCTATATGTCCGCAGGGATATATTCCGACCACGAGACAACAGAGCTTAAAGAGGGCAAAGAAAAGCTGCGCAGGGGTATGTACCTGATGATCCGGGAAGGCTCCTCCGAGAAAAACCTCGAGACCCTGCTGCCGCTCGTTACCGATAAGACCTGGCACAGGTGTATGTTCGTGGTGGACGACCGCTCCTGTTCCGACCTCCTGAGGGACGGGGATGTCGATGCCGTAGTCCGCAAGGCTATAAAGCTGGGCCTCGACCCGGTCAGGGCCATTCAACTGGCTACCATCAACTGCGCCGAATACCACCGTTTCTACGACCTGGGGGCCGTCGCCCCGGGCTATCGCGCCAACCTGGTGACGCTGAGGGACCTTAAGAAATTAAAGGTTGATATGGTTTTTTATGACGGCAGGTTAGTTGCCAGCGGCGGTAAATACCTGGGCCCTCATTCGGACGAAACGCCGCAAAAACTTCTGAAATCTGTAAACGTAAAGAAATTTGATATCAAAGCTCTACAGCTCAAAATCACCGGGGACCGCTTCCCGGTCATAGAGATCATCCCCGGCCAGATCGTAACCCGCAAAACCTTGCTGAAGGTGCCGCAGGGCATTTTTAAGCCTGACGTAGGGAGGGATATCTTGAAGGCCGCAGTGATCGAAAGACATAAGCAGACGGGCAATATCGGTCTGGGGTTGGTCAAAGGGTTCGGCATACGGCAGGGAGCGATAGCATCCACCATTGCACATGATTCGCATAACATAGTCGTTGTCGGAACGAGCGACGCCGATATTTACGCGGCCGTACGGGTCATCGAGCAGATGCAGGGAGGTCTCGTGGCTTGCAAGGGCGGGAAAATCATTGCGCGCTTACCTTTGCCGATATGCGGACTGCTCTCCGGGCGACCGGCAGAGGAAGTGTCCAGGCAATTCGATGCTCTGGAAGAGGCTGCCGCCGGGCTGGGCAGCCTGCCTCCGGCGCCCTTCGCCATCCTATCGTTCATTGCCCTGCCTGTTATCCCCGAGTTGCGACTTACCGATTTGGGCATAGTGGATGTGCTCCAATTCAAGCTAATAAAAAAGCAGGACAAATAAAAAGTCCAGCTTATTTTAAGCTGGACTTTGAAAAGCCTCAAATAAAGTTTTATCTGCTTTGCTTGGCTTTAAGGCGAGCACTCTGCGCCAGTGCCCTGACTGCCTCCAGGAGGTCCTGCCTGCGACAATCCTTGGTAAGGTACCAGCTTGCGCCTGCCGCCAGAGCATCTCCGGCATAATCGCCATAAACCGTCAGAAAGAGTATCTTCACATCAGGCATGATCTTCTTAATGCGGCGAATAGCTTCGGGCCCGTCCATGCGCGGCATCTGGCCGTCCATAAGTATTACATCCGGTTGAAGCTTCTCGGCCTTATCCACGGCATCCAGCCCGTCGACCGCCTGACCAACTACCGTTATGTCCTTGTGGCCCTCGAATATGCTGATAAGCCCCTCTCTGACCACTTCGTTGTCATCGGTAATCATAATTCTGATCGGTTCTTCCATTTTCACCCTCTTTATAATTATTAAGCACTGATATTAGTATCTATAACGACCGTAAAGCGTATCAGCCGTCCAATCCGTCCAATCACGCCGGACTCTGCCAGCCAGCAGTGGTGTTGAATGAAAACCCCCTTCCGAAAGGAGAATACCCTTAGGCCCCGTGGCTGTCTCGTAAAGGGCCACCGCAGTTGCATAGGGGGCGATGCTATCGCCGTCACAATGGACGAAGAGTATAGCGCAGTCTCTGAGCTCACGTATGACCGCCGAGAGGCCTGCCCTGCCTATAACTTTAAAGAACTTGCCCCAGTTAACGCGTACCCTGTAGCCTGCTACTCTCATCCAGAGCTGAGATATCAGCCCGGAAAAACCTTTCACCCACGGAAGAGAGCCGTCGCGCGGATATTCCATCACGGGACTATCTTCTTGGATAAGGTCCTGCGGGACCTCGAAGGAAAGTTTGCTTATATCCCCATTGATCTCGGGCGGACATGAGATAGCAATCAAAGCCATAGGCCTGACCTGCCGTGCAGCCAGTATGGCGGCCAGTGCGCCCATGCTGTGCCCCGCCAGCGCAATACGATCGTTATCAATGCCGGGCCAGGCAGAAAGGAAGTCCCATCCGTCAATAACGTCTGTCACGATATCTTCGTCGACGATGCCCTCGCTTCCCCCATGGCCCCGGAAATCGAAAATTAGTACTGCTATGCCTTTGCTGGCCAGAATATGGGCCGGAGATTCGACCGTACGATACCCCGTGCCGAAGCCGTGACAGAGCACTACCCCTGGAACCTTGCCGTCGATAGCCGGGTAAAGCAGCCTGCCGACAAGCTTAACTTCTCCACTTCCAAAGCTGACCTCGGAAACATTCACTTCGCATTGATGAGTGGCCCCTGTCAATTCCCTTATATTGATCACGCGTAAATACCTCTTCTATTTGACGCGGTAAGTTTAACGTAACCGGAGTATATGTATAATCGGGAGATAGGTTGGTTTTGTCTATAAGAGGGATGACGTCATATGGTCAACCCTTCCGATGATAGCTAGTCATACTTTAGTATGACTAGAGCTGAATCATGCCTTTTCTAAGAGCTGTAGTTACAGCTTCGGTACGTGTGGTCACGTTGAGTTTCTGGAAGATGCTGGTTATATGTGTTTTGACCGTGCTCTGCGTGATCGAAAGCTGCTCGGCTATATCTTTGTTCGACACACCGCTGGCCATCAGCCGCAAGACTTCGAGTTCTCTCTCGGAGAGCATTTCCGCCGATGGTGTTTTTTTCGAAAGCTCGGCGAGTCTATCCAGCAATCTGGAAGCAACCACCGGCTGAATCAGGGATTCCCCTCTTGAAACCGCTCGAATAGCCTTGAATAGTTCTTCCCGCGGCGCGTCTTTTAATAAATATGCCCTCGCCCCGGCGGCGATGCCTTTGAATATATACTCGTCATCGGAATAAGTTGTTAGAATAATGAACTTGACCTCGGGTTTCTCTTCCTTGATCTTGGTGATGGCCTCCACCCCGTCCATCTCGGGCATGCGCAGGTCCATAAGCACTACGTCGGGAGATAGCTCGCGCACTCTCTCGATGGCTTCCAGGCCGTTAATGGCTTCGCCGACTATTTTAAAGTCCGGCTCACGTTTTAACATGGAACCAATACCTTCCCTTACCACGGGGTGGTCGTCTACAATTAAAATCTTAATTGCCTCCACGCTCTTACCTCCTACGTAAGAGGAATTGAAACTCTCACGGTGGTGCCTTCTCCCTTTTCACTCTGGACTTCGAATGTGCCCTTTTGACCCAGCGCTCTTTCGCGCATGCTTATCAGCCCGTAGCCGCTCTTGCCCGGTTTTTTATTGGCCCCCGGGTCGAAGCCTTTGCCGTTGTCGGTGACGCTCAAGTCCACGGTCGAATCGTTAAAATTGAGGACTACACCCACAGCGCTGGCCTGAGCATGTTTTACGATGTTGGCCAGCGACTCCTGGCATATACGGAAGAGGGCAACCCCCATATCGGGCGGGAGGTCACGCTTCTCGCCGAATAGTGTGAAGTTGGCTTCGATGCTGTTTTCCTGCCTGAACCTGTCGACCTCCTGTTTGATGGCCTCGTCCAGCCTGAGCTGTTCGAGTGCCTGGGGGTTAAGGTTCCACACTGAGCGCCGGGCCTCAGCGAGGCTCTTACGCGCCAGGCTGCGGGCCTGATTTAGGTGCCTCTGCACTTCATCATTGGTATCGCCCAGCGCTTGTTCGGTAGCTTCCAGTTGCAATATAATACCGGTAAATCCCTGTGCCAGCGTATCGTGTATCTCGCGCGCCATGCGGTTGCGCTCCTCTGTAACCGCCATCTGCCTCGTCTCCTGGTAAAGCCTGGCATTTTCAATAGCCACCGCAAGCTGGTCGGCCAGAGTCTGAGCAGTGAAGACGTCCGCTTCGTCGAACCCGTTGACTTCTGCGCTTTCAATATCGAGTACACCCAAAACACGTTCACCCATTTTCACAGGTACTGCCAGCTCGGATTTAGATTCGCTGGTATTGTCGGATTTCTTATAGCGTGGTTCGGCCCCCATATCGTTGACCAGCACGTAATCCGCCGATCTGGCCGCTTTGCCGATGATGCCTTCCTCGTCCATTTCCAATGGTACGCCGACGGGTATAACGCTTTTCTGCCCGCTGAAATGAAGCGTCTTAAGCATTAATTTTCCCGAGTTAGGCTCGAACAGAAAAATATTTACATTATAGAAATGGAAGGTCTGCCTCAGCAGGTTGCCAACGTAGGCCAGAAGCTCGTCCAGGTTGACGATGGAACTGATTTTGCGGCTGACCTCGTTGATGGTGCGCAGTTGCTCCGCCCTCTGGCGTTCCTTTTCCGTGCGTTCGATGACCTTCTGTTCCAGGTTGCTGTAAGATTCCTGCAGGGCAGCTCCCATGACGTTGAACTGCTCTGCTAGGACCTGCATCTCATCTCCCGTATTTACGTCGATGGTGAAATCGAGTTCGCCCTTACCTATATTCTCCGAACCTTTGGTCAGCGCCATTACCGGCCGTGTAATAGTCTCCGAGAGCAGGAAAGATATGCCTGAGACCACCACCACCATGGCGACGATGACTGCGATAAATATAAGTTCCGCCTCGTTGGCCTGTTTATCCACCTGGTTTTTCATATCCTGTACCGCGGTATTGATTTGACCCTCGGCTTCATCTGCGGCAGACGTGAACTCATCCATATAAGCGAAAGCCCCTACTATCAGATTGGTCCCCTCTACAGGCGCCGTATACATATATTTCAGGCGTTCCGCTGAATCCGTAGGTCCTTTGTACTCATAGTAACCGGAGGCGTTCCCGCCCAGCAGGCTCTGTTCGACATAAGTTTCGTAATATACCGGCTCTCCACCCAGCTGTTTCAGATTAGCGCCTACCAGCTTGGGATCGGGATTAAACAAAAGCACGCCGGATTTATCATAGACCCTGGTGGTGCCGGTCCGGGGCACGCTCTGCACAGCTATGGAACGCAGCTCGCTGTCTTTCATCAAAGCTTGCTCGTCCGTGGCCAGGGCGGGATGCAACTGAAGGTAAAAACTGATTTGCTGGGCCACGTCTTCGGCCTTTTGAGCGGTGGTCGTACGGCCCTGGCTCTCCACAGCCTCGATGGTTACCGACATAACGGTTTTCGTCATGTTCTCGCTGTACTGCTGGGTCAGTGAAGCCACAGAGCCTATGTAGCGCAGGGCAAGAGAGCTGATAATGCCCACGGAAATAAGCGACAATGCCAGGAAGGAGATAAGTATCTTGTCGCGAATACCGAACCGGATCTGTATTTTGTTTCTGCGACGAGGGGCTTTATCCTGCATTGCCACCCCTGTCGGCAGAAAGTTTTTCATTAATCAATTTTTCACCATATTCAAGAAGTTTTTGGCGCCTTTCAATTGCGATATTTTGAGTCTCCATATATTTTCTCAGGGCATCCAGCGGCGTCAGCGTTTCTTTAAGCCAGCCTTCGCTTCTGATCCTGGAAGTCCTTCTTATGTCCCTGGCAATGCTTACATTATATGCTTCTTTCAAAGCTTTAAAAATTTCGCCGTCCCTGAGCGCCGCAGTCGTATGGCCCGGCAAAGACAGCTTCAATCTCACGATAGCGCCAGTGATAGCGCCCGATCTGGCAGCTATTTCGTCCAGTATCCTGCGGGTAGGATCGACCTCGTTATCAGGGACCTCTATTTCCAGAGTCAGAAATTTCCTGGCCGGCATTTTATGAAACTCATATTCTACGTGCCGCCCCTCGCGAGTTTGCTTTATCTCCGCTACATAAAAGCCCTTATCTTCGCCCTCATCGCCGAAATCCAGTCTTTCCAGGCTGCCGGCGTAAACGACAGGCGGAGTTTCGCTCAGGACCTGTTGCCTGTGCACATGTCCCAGGGCGATATAGTCATAGACAGGGTTGGCGATTGTGCTGAGCATGACCACCGGGTCGTTGCCTATCACCATGTTTTTCTCGGTGCCGGTTTTAGCGCTGGCCAGCGCTACATGTGCGGCCAGTACGGCAGGCCTGGCAGGGTCGATATTTCCTGCCAGTTCCACCAGTTTATCCGCCATAGCATCCTGAAGTTGTTCTATCACCTGCCCCATGCCCAGGTTTTTCACATCTTCTTTAGCCAGCAGGGCGGTGCGCCTCGGCCATGGGAAGACGGCTACCTGGATCTCGTCCTTTCCCGCCGTGATGTTTAATATACCCGGCTTGTTGGCCACGTGGACGTAATCGATATCCAGCGTATCGAATATCTCCACCGAGCTGGCCTTGCCCGGCGATCCGGCCAGGTCGTGGTTGCCCACCACTACCACCGTATTTATTTTAGCCTCCGAGAGGCGCCTTATCCTCCTGGCAAACTCCCTCTGGTAGGTCGGCGAAGGCTCCCGGTTCTTGTAGGCGTCGCCGCAGAAAAGCACCAGGTCGGCGTTGTCGCTGATAGCGAATTCGATAACGGCGTCCAGCGCCTTCAACTCGTCGATAACGCGTGTATTGAGGCCGGTGGCCGAATCTAGGCTGCCGTAGGTTTCCAATCCTATATGAGCATCAGCGAAATGTACAATCTTCATAGTTCGATTCAATCAATTGGCTGTCGTGCGCACAGACCACTTAGTAACTGAACCTGGATTTCAGCCTGTCCAGCAATTCTGCAATGGGGACCCTTTCCTGCTGCATGCTATCCCTTTCGCGAATGGTGACCTGGTTATCGTCCAGCGAGTCGAAATCGATGGTCACGCAGAACGGAGTGCCGATCTCATCCTGCCTGCGATAGCGCCTGCCTATGCTCTGCGCATCATCGTACTGCGTCATAAAATGCGGCCGCAGCGTGTCATATACCTCTTTGGACCTGGGAAGCAGCTTGGCGTTGCGGCTGAGCGGCAGTACCGCCACTTTGATGGGGGCGATCTCCGGCTTGATGTGCAAAACGACCCTGGTCTCCTTGTCGGCCTGCTCTTCATCGTAGGCGTCGCACAAAACTGCCAGCAGCGTGCGGTCCACGCCGGATGACGGCTCTATAACATAGGGAATGTATCGTTCGCTTTTCTCTTCATCGAAATAGTCCAGCGTCTTGCCGCTGAACTTGGAGTGCTGAGTCAGGTCGTAGTCGCCGCGGTTAGCAATGCCCTCGATCTCGGACCAGCCGATAGGGAAGTTATAGTCCACATCGAAGCAACCTCTGGCATAATGGGCCAGCTCCTCCTTATCATGCGGCCTTAGGCGCAGGTTATCCCTCTTGATACCGAGGCTGACGTAATAGTTAAGCCTTTCGTTGACCCAGTAGTCGAACCATTCCTGGTCGGTGCCCGGTTTGACGAAATACTCGATCTCCATTTGCTCGAACTCACGCGTGCGGAAAATGAAGTTGCCGGTGGTGATCTCGTTGCGGAAGGACTTGCCTATCTGAGCAATACCGAACGGCAGCTTCTTGCGGGTGGTAGATTGCACGTTCTCGAAATTGACGAACTGCGCCTGCGCCGTCTCCGGCCTCAGGTAAACGATGGAAGCGGCGTCCTCCACCGGGCCCATGAAGGTCTTGAACATCAGGTTGAACATACGTGGCTCGGTAAGCTGTCCGCCGCAGTTGGGACAACACGCTGTATCTATATCTGTCGAGCGGAACCTCATGCGGCAATTTTTGCATTCCACCAGCGGGTCTGAGAAGCCGGCCACATGGCCGCTGGCCTCCCAAACTTTAGGGTGCATCATGATGCTGGCGTCGATGCCCACCATGTCGTCACGTTCCTGCACGACCTTCTTCCACCAGAAATTCTTTATATTGCGCTTCAGTTCTACGCCCAGCGGTCCGTAGTCCCAGCAACTGGCCAGGCCGCCGTATATTTCACTGCTCTGAAAGACGAAGCCGCGCCTTTTGCAAAGCGAGACAATCGTCTCCATATCAACTTTTTTGGTATTTTCCGGCACGGTTCCCTCCTGACAGAATTCAAAAGACGCTAAATTATACCACTTCGAATGTTAAGTCAGCATTAAGATTTCAAATTGGCCATCGCGAGCGAGGGACACACGTCATTGCGAGCGGAGCGAAGCAATCCTTTGATTCGAAGGAACAGAGGATGGCCCGACTTGATGCCAAAGGATTGCCACGTCGCCCTGCGGGCTCCTCGCAATGACCTATCTAATTTTCTTGGTATTTGGAATTTCGTATTCGTTTAGGATTTAGAGTTTAGTGTTTAGAATTTCCCCGCTGGGGGCGTCAAAGAGGGGCTAAAGCCCCTCTTTTAAAAAGAATCCCCTCTCCAGCGGAGAGGGGCAGGGAAGAGGGATAAATACTATAATACAAATATGAGAACCGGAAAGTTGCCGACCATCCCAACCCTGGCTTCCCTTCTCCTATTAATAATATTGTCAATTCCCATAGCCTGCATATCACCCTCTACCCCACAATCGAACTTACCTCCTGCTGCGGCCCCGCCTATACTCCCATCCAAACAGGTGGTCCACCTTAAGACGGCCATCATCGACGGGCCCGAGGGCAAGATCAACTACGATAACGTGACCTTTACCTGGGGCACCGTGCTGTCCTCGGTGAACCCTACAAAACTAACCTATTCGACATTTTTGAAGGGATATGAACAGGACTATACCCCCTTCCTGCCCGAAACTTCCCGCACGTTCAGCAACCTGCCCAGCAAGGATTACGTATTTTATGTAAAGGCACAGGACGCCGACGGCAACATCGAGCCTGAACCTGCCAGCCGTGCTTTCACGGTAGCCGCGGCGCCGCCCGGCATGATTAATCCTCAGCCTGTGCCCGGCGGCGGAGGTGGATATCTCCTGATCGGCGTCCCCATCGACCGCCTGGTAGTCGGGTCCGACGGTCTGACACTGTACGCCATGAATTCATTCTATGCCCGGCTTTATCGCTCCGAGGACGGCGGCGAGGGCTGGTATGATATTTCGAGCAAAGTTGGCGGCGGCGCACCCTGGGTCGACCTGGCTGCAGCACCCGATGATCCAACTTTCGTAGCCATAGCAACCAACGGAGGCAGGGAAGTCTACATGTCCTCTGACAAGGGTGTAACCTTCACTGCCACCGGGCTAAGCTCCGTTATTGGCGGCGGGGAGGCTGCCACCAGCCTGGCTGTATCGCCGGCTTACGGAGCGCCCAGGCGCGATATCGCGGTCGGCACCTGGACCGGAGCGGCGGCAGGCCGGGTGTTTATGGACGTGCTGTCCGGCTTCTCCAGCGGTTGGATGGATACCGGGGCCGCCGGCGCAGACATATTCGCCCTCAAATACTCGCCCTCTTTTGATTCCGACGGCACCTTACTGGCGGTTGCTTCAAGTTTCTCGCATACCTATCTTTACATGGGTACACGCGACCTCGGCTCGACTTCCGTCGCCTGGAATACTTCGCCGGGCTATCCGGCCGAGATCGGTGTAGCGGGCACAGGCACTCCGGGCACACCATTGAACTATGCCGATATCGCCTTCCCTGCCGATTACAATGGTACCAACTCCTTCTCACGCGATGTATTTGTCTCGTGGAGCAAGACACATCCCGGGCAGGATGTTTACCGCATGATAGATACACAGGCCTATCGCATGAACATGCCCGAAGCTATAGCGTCCATTGCTTTTTACGGGCGGTTGGGCAGCGGCAAGATGTTTGCCGGAGCAGCAAAATGCGTCAGCGGAGGCGGGTGTTACCAGGTGCAGACCTATTTCAGTGGCAACCCCGGCTCGAATTCCCCGGCCTGGCAACCAAGCCAGAAACCTCCCACAGGCTCATCCAACGCACAGGTGGCCTGGTCGCCGGATGGCACTCTCTCCTACGCCGCTACCAGCGGATCAGGAGCGGCCGTTTCTCACAGCCGCAATGACGGGTATACGTGGAACCAGTAGGTTATGTACGCCCGATCATCATGCCTGTTCTATCTTCTTAATCCAGGGCAAATTTGGTGTCCTGTTCATGAAGAAAAGCTGCAATAAATAGGCGGCATAGGAGCCTACGAAGCTGTCGGCCATCTGTCCCAAGGGCCAGCGGTCCTGGTAACCGGACTGCTGAAACAATATCCCCCCCATGGCTGCTGAGGCCGTTAATATTAATCCTAAAATGGCAAAAATACGCACGTATATACTGGACTTATAAATAAAGGCGAATATAAGAACAATAATTGAGCCAACGCCTAACAAAAATCCCATAATGGCATGGTAGACGGAAAGGCCGGCCATAGCTTTCAGGACTTGAGTACTCAGATCACTTGGCCCACCCGGCAGAATTAAAAAGAAGGTGATCCAGTTGCCGCTCCAGGCCTGGATGCTCATGAGCACAAGAACTGCCAGAGTTGAAATCCATAGAGCTCTCAAAGAACCTTTTTGTAATTTTTCACCCATCCGGCTATTACCTCCGTCTAACGATGCGTATTCAGGCCTGGCCCATGCCTGCTAGAGATACAAGTATATAGGAAATGCCCCGATGCCGCTATATAGCGGCATCGGGGGCAACCCGAAGATTCCTTTTTAAAATTTAATATCCGGTAGTGTGGCCGGGCTGAACGGCCGGAAGTGGAGCCGCAGGCGCCGGTAAGAAGTCCGAGGCCGTGGTGACGACGAACCATACGTTGTTAAACTGCTGCCCCATGGTATCACCGGGCGCCAGGTCCTTGACGTAATAGTACAGCGGCCAGCCCTTATAGGTCGTTTGCATCGTCCCGTCATCCCTGGTGATGGTCCCAAAATCCGATGCATTCAGAGTCGACGGCACAACTATGCTGGCAGTATAGAACACCGGCCATATCTTCACGATGGCCGCGGTGGCATTGCTTTTACCATTGGTGTCCTTAAGGAAATAATAGACCGTCATTCCTTTGGAATCGACAAAATAGTCGCCTATGCCGGTTTTATTCGACATGCTAATGGTATAGCTGGGGGCTGCCGGAGCCGTCGGAACGGGGGCTGCTGCCGGCGGAGCTGCGGGCGCCGGCTGGGCCGGAGGAGCTGAAACCGGCGTTGATGCACAAGCTACCGCACCGGCTATGATGACCGAAAAAACTATGATCATAATTCCTGTGACTAAACCAGGATGAAACCACCTCATTGCAATACCTCCATCATTAAAGCTTTCGCCATTATAATATCCCCATCAACGTTAACAACTCATAAAATTCCGGCTGAAAAAGTTGCGAACTAATAAAATTTAATGAAAAATTCCGGCATCAATCAGCTTAGGATCATCCGGGGACAGCCTGATAACATAGTTACCACCTGTTCTCTGATTACCTCTCCCATCTGAAATATAAAGGAATACCCCGGCACCCCGAATATAGGGGTGCCGGGGTATATGGAAGCGTCTTTATAAATTTAATTCGTGTATTGCTGGGGTGTTTGTGGCTGAGGGGCCGGCAGTGGAGCCGCAGGCGCCGACATAAAGCCGGTCGAAGTAATGATAAACCACATGTTGTTAAACTGCTGACCTTGGGTATCGCCTGCCACCTGGTCCTGGGCATAATAGTAAAGCGGCCAGCCCAAATAAGTGCTCTGCATCGTCCCGTCATCCCTGGTGATGGTCCTGAAGTCGCCTGCCAGCAGCGGCGGCTGCGGAATGACATTTGCAGCATAGAATACCGGCCATACCTTCACGATGGCCGCGGTAGCGTTGCTTTTTTGGTAGTTATCCCTCTGGAAATAATAGATCGTCATTCCTTTGGAATCGACCAGATAATCCCCTATGCCCGCTTTGTTGGCAATGCCGACGGTATAAACCTGGGCTGAGGGCGTTGCGGCCGGTGCTGCGGCCGGCGGTGCTGCCGGCGGGGTTGCCGGCGCCTGCTGCTGGGCCGGGGGAACCGTAACCGGCGCTGATGCGCAAGCTACCGCACCCATTATGACGGCCGTAGAAACGATGATTAGAATCACTCTGATTAAACCGGGATTAGTCCACCTCATTTCAATACCTCCAAATTTAGTGAGTTACTAATTTAATAATATCGTATACAACGTTAACAACTCATAAAATTACGCTGAAAATTATTGCGAAGTCATGACATTTGTACCATGGCAGCACCAGCCGTAATTGCATTAATAAAAAATTAACACTTGACTGCTAGTATGTCGTTAACCGCAGCAAATAAAACCTGCGGGACAAATGAACACGGGAGGTTTTTACTATTATGTCAATTAACGTTGAAACAAGCCGGCTTCAGCATTGCGGCCTGGTAGCTTTTTTACGACAGATAGATTGCAGCGTCGTGCAGTTCAAACTTTTGTGCTTTCTGGTGGCCCATCCACACGCTCACCTCTGCCCGGATACTGTCGCCGGCGCCCTGGATATATCCAGGAGTTCACTTGCGCGGGAAATAGGACCGCTAATCGTGCTCGGAATCGTCACAGAACAGTTTTATAATGGAATTACAACTTATTCGCTTACGTCCGACCCGGTTATCAGGAACTATATAAGTGAATTACCCAACCTGGATGCCCGCGAAACTGCCAACATCAGGAAGGAATTATTCCGGGAAGCTTCGAAAACAGGCTGATATTCGATTGCCGTTTTAATCTGACCGGTGTTATAATCCATCGCCGATAGACCTGAGGCACTGACACAAGCAGTGTGGCCGTTAAAAAAACGGGGATGACCGGGGTGGATCGGCAGCGGTATTACTCCAGCGGCGAGAAGAGGAGCGTTATAAGATGGAAAGCATACCCGGTCCGGGAGCATGGGCCTACTCTAAAGTCGTTGCCCGTAGTCCGTTCATTTTAGACCTGTACGAGGCTGTGGCGGAGGAGGTCTGCTCAAAATTTACTTCGGGCAGGATACTTGATATAGGCACAGGTCCGGGACTGGTACCACTGAAGATTGCCCGTAAATCCAAAGCTCTCGAAATTTTCGCAATTGATATATCACACGCCATGGTAGAGATAGCCACTAAGAATGCCGGGAATGCCGGCATGTCGGAGCAGACGCATTTCCACTACGGTAGCGCTGAGAAAATCCCGTTTGAAAAAGGCTATTTCGACCTCGCTATCACCACGCTCAGTTTCCACCACTGGGCAAAACCGGAAGATTGCTTAAAGGAAGTCTCCCGCGTATTGAAAGAGAATTGCGAGCTCTGGATATACGAAATGAAGCATGAACCCACCGCGGAAAATAAAAAAGAGCTCAAGCGAAAATACGGCCCGTTTTTATCCTTCCTGGTCTTGAATTTCGTAAGGGCCCATTCCTCCATCAGCTTCAGCAAAATTGAGCAAGTGAAGGAATGTAAAGACATCGGCTTTGCGGAAACAGTCGTCGAAGACAAGGGCATGTTCGTAAAACTGCGACTGCTGAAATAACCTGCTTACTCCAAAGGCAATCTGAGCACCATTTTAGCCAGGTCCCAGGCATGCTCGTAAAGGTGAAGGCCTTTGCTGAAAGCATGAATCTCTCCATCCTCCACACCGATCTCATTTGCCATGTATTCCTTTAAAGTCTGAAGGCCTCCCAGGTTAGTGGGAAATCCACCCCACAAATCCCAGCTCCGGAAGTACAAAATAAAGTGCAGGGCGCCATCCTGGATACGCGTGTCCACGAGGCGCAGGCAGGGCGGGTCCTTCTGGTAGATGCTGTCCTTGTTCCCCACGCACATGCACATCTGATTGGTGCCGTGACCCAGCTTATACCTGCGGATGACCTCCTCGATCTGGGGCGACAGGAATTCGCCATAGGTATATTCCTCGTTCTCCTCGCGGTGCTGAGTCATAAGGTAGGTCATGTATTCGTCAATCACCTCGTCGGTGGTAGGCAGCGGTACGCCGGTGGGCACGTCGGGGCTCAGCGGCCTGATGCCGGGTTTGCTAATATTGACGGCCACCAGCTCGATCTCCCTGCGGCGCATGCCTTCGAAGCTGCCCTGCTCTATGACATATTCCCTGCCGTCGAAAAGGGCGGTCTTGAGGCATTGGAACCAGGCGTCGCTGAGGCTCAGGGCATCTATAACGGTGAGTTTCATTTTGTCCGTAGCATATTAAGCAAGAGGGGCGATTAATGTCAAGGTTAATAACACCCTCACCCTTCCCTCTCCCTAAAAATAAGCTCCAAATTCCAAATTCCAAGCTCCAAATGACTTTTTATTATGCTAAATATCTTCGAACAAAGGATTGCCACGCCCCGATTTTATCGGGGCTCGCAATGACGTGGTGAACAGCCATGACGTGTAATAAATACGTGGTATAATCGGGCATCGCTCACGAAAAAGGGAGGCAAATCAAATGCACTGGCAGGAAATACTGGGGTTAACGGCAGGTTTGATCGGCAATATCAGCATAGTACCCCAGGTATGGAAGCTATTCCGCTATAAAACGGCCTACGAGATAAGCCTGCCCTTTCTCTGCCTTTGGCTGACCAGTACGGTCTGCTGGCTCGCTTACGGCATCTCTCTGAGTCTCCTCTCGCTTATTTTGTGGAATAGCATTACGTTACTCCTGGCCTCATTAATAATGTATGCCAAGCTGAAATGGGGCATGAGAGCCAAACAGCCTAAAACAAGTCCAGGTACTACCGCCGGGAATTGACATCGTTTAAGATAGAAACCATAATTTTAACCTGGGATGATAAAAGCAGTCTGTTTCGATTTCTTTAATACGCTGGCCTATTTCGACCCGCCCCGGGATGAATACTACGCTGAAACGGCGCGCGGGCTGGGCATAAATGTGACTGCGGAACAGATAGAGGAGGCCCTGCCCGATGCCGACTCATACTGGCGGCAGGAGAATTTTAAATCACCTATCCGCCAGCGACCCGAGAAGGAAAAATTCGAAGCTTACGAAGGCTATGCAATGCGCATTTTGAGAAATGTCGATCCTCCAGCCACATCCCAGCAAGCCCTGCAGATGCTGGCCAAGGCCTTTGCCAAAGGCTTCATATTCGTAGCCTTCAAGGATGCACTTCCCACACTCAAAGCCGTGAAGGAAAGGGGACTCAAAGTCGGCGTGATCTCCAATATCGGGCAGGAGATCGATACCTACTGCAACGAGCTGGGCTTCGCTCCCTACCTGGATTTCAAAGTGACATCTTTCGAGGTCGGGTATGATAAGCCCCATCCCGAAATATTCAAGCTTGCCCTTCAGCGGGCGGGCGTCTCCGCCGATGAGGCTGTCTTCATAGGCGACCAGTACGAGCAGGATATTAAGGGAGCCAGGGGTGTGGGGATCAAACCCATACTCATAGACCGCAAAGGGAGCTCCAATTCCCGCGACTGTATCGTAATCCACAGCCTCTGCCAGATCGCCGATCATATCTAGTGTCACGTAGTGAAGCAGGTCATTGTTTAGCGACTCCAGCCTTCGATCTCAGGGATTGCCACGTCGCCCTGTGGGCTCCTCGCAATGACGTGTGAAGTTTCCGGTCATTACCATCCCGATTACATCGGGACAGGCTCCTCGCAATGACGTGTGAAGCGACCGGTCATTGCGAGCGAAGTGAAGCAATCCTTTGATCGAAGGCACAGGGCATGCAGCAATGTGATGAGATTGCCACGGCACTATGTGCCTCGCAATGACATGTTTTGCGCACCTCAAACGTAATGTAACTTAACCGACCAGTCAACCGATGGTTTTTTTACAGACCCCTTGACGGTTCACGTTCGCGACGAACCTGCGACAGTACCATTTTATTACACCAATATGGGACTAATGGGTCATTGACATGGTACTTTTCGGGTCTTCTCCCACGCTAAATGCCTATGTATTATGTTATTAACCAAAATAAAATAGCGTGGTGATCAAATGAAAGCAGTGAAGAATTTGTTAAAAGACCAGAGGGGTATGACAGGCCTGGAAACAGCCATTATCCTGATAGCCTTTGTTACGGTAGCGGCTGTTTTCGGTTATGCCGTGCTGAGCGCCGGACTATTTTCAGCCGAGCAGGGCAAGGCGACCATCTACGCAGGCCTGAATGAAGCGCAGAGCACTCTGCAGGTTGCAGGCAGTGTCATCGCCAAAAGCGCCGATGAGACCAATATCAACGAGCTGATAGTAACCGTCAAGAATACGCCCGCCGGCAACCCCATCGACATGACTGCCTGCGACGGGACCTCCAATGCCACCAACAAATGTGTTATCAGCCTGGCAACCGAGGGTTCCTATCTGAATAACGTGAAATGGACAACCTCCTTCACAGGCAACAGCGGCAGCACCGGCAACCTCCTGGCGCCGGGAGGGCAATGCCAGATTACCGTTGACCTTACCGACCTGGGCACCGGCCAGACCCTCTCAGACAACCTGACGGCCAACAACACCTTTACCCTGCAGATAAAACCGAGTGTAGGTTCGGTGGTTACAGTCCAGAGGACCCTTCCCGGATCACTTTCAAACATAATGGATCTTAACTAAGTAATTTAAGTCGTGCCCGGGCCGCAGTTTCGGTACCTCCCTACGTAAACTGCGGCCCTTTCCATTTTTTGGAATGAATTAGGACTACAGCTACAGGCCCCTTAAAAATTCAGGGCGCAGCAGGGCGGGATCTTTCCTGGACAGAATATTGTCCAATTGCTTGAGCACTTTGGCCTTGTCGGCAGGCATAGTTCCTCTTATGGCGTAGTAGTTGGAAGCATGCATGGAGCTGAAAAAGCAGTTGCTGAAGGTAGAATTTTCCACTATGGTACGCAGCTCCTGCAGTGAATCGAAAGGCGTGATGAGGTCGAATTCTCCCCGCTCCCACTCCTGGTAGAGGGCCGTGCCCGGTATGAGCGTCAAAGTCAGGGCGCCCGCAAAATCGGGGTCCATTTCAGTCAATATCCTGGCGGTTTCCAGCGCATGCTTGGAGCTGCCCTTAACGCCACCCAGTCCCAGGATCACTGTCACCGAGAGCAATATGCCCGACTCCTTGACCCTGGCAGCGGCCTGGACCATCTCAGCATGGGTCGCATTCTTATGAATGTGCGTCAGCACATCGTCGTCGCCGCTTTCAACACCCATATACAAGATACCGAGCTTCAGCTTTTTAAGGGCCTTGAGCTCTTTCACGCTGCGCCTGAGGATATCCTGAGGAGTGGCGTAGCTGGCTATGCGTTCCAACCCGGGAAATTTCTCATTCAAATACTGCAGCGCCTCAACCAGCCTGGCATAGGGGTAAACGAGAGCGTCCCCATCCTGAAGGAAGACCTTTTTGCCATCCCAGCGATAGAGGATCATATAAATGATATCGGGCTGCCCCTCAACGCGCACGCCGTGGTTGACATAGAGGGACATGGCATCTATCTCCTGCTTGACATCCTGCAGGTCCCTGACACCAAGGTTGGTAAATGAGAAGTTACAGAATGAGCAGGAGTTATTCGAGCACCCGGATGTCAGCGGCAGGTAATAGCTGGCGTGCTCGCTGGGAGGTCTTATAATGTCCGGCCTTTCAAATGCCATATTCTCTCTCAATTAGTGTAGAAGGGCTACGTAGCTGTTCAACGGGACTTTCAGCGATCTGGCCACGGGTCCGCATTTTGCCTTCAGACAGAAAAATATCCTGCCCTGCGCCGGAAGCTCTTCCAGGGATTCATAATAGCCCATACCCTTGGCGAAGACAAAATCTGCACCTTCAAAAGCGCGTTTGAAATCATCCGAGGCCTGTGAGAAGTCGATGCCGGGCGTGGCCGTGCCCGTAGTCATGACTTCGCCTACCTGTCTTTCCAGTCCCATCCTCCTGATTTCCTCCAGCGTAATGTCGTTCTGAACAGGGTCCTGCTTAACTACATATACGGCCCGTGTGTATTTTCTCATCAGCTTCAACAAAGGCAGGTCGAAATATATCTCCCCGGCATTATCCGCCAGGTAGAGTATATTGCGGGACCCTTTCACTTTGCCTTCCAGCAAGGCGGAATCATCGATTGCAAATGAGAGGCTGTTCCGTTCAATCTCCCGCCTGACCTCCTCAATAGGCCTGAAAAAGTCGATGGCGTTGCCCAGCGCAGCCAGCTTCAAATATTCCCTGAAATCCTCTTTATAGCCTGGTTCAACCAGTTCGAATAGCCGGAGCGCCGCCTCGATCTCAACATCCTTCATCCTGCGGTATGGGTCGGGATTGCCGCTGACTTTTTTGACGGCATCATGCATGGCGGAGGCTACTACGATGGAAACCGAGCCGGGCTTGAGCTTTTTCTCCAGTACCTGTTCTGCTTTGCGCCTGGCTGCCGCCTGGAGCGTCTTCTCTTCAACGGCCAGCCTGGAGGCCTGGTCGGCTAGCCTGAGCAGGCATTCGCGGCATTCTTTAGAAATCCTCATAGGTGAAAGAAAACAGCTATTTGAGACATCAAAGTTGAGAGCGCAGCCTGATAATCATGACCAGTGTAATTATAATAAGAATAGCTCCCGCGGCGAGCACTGCCCAGACCCACAGGGGAGTGGGCGGTTCTGCGGGAGCGGCTTTGGCCGGCGCAGGGGCCGGCCCGGTCTTGAAGCTGAAAGTAGCGCTCCAATCACCCGCAACCTGTTGTCCGTTGACCTCCACAGCACGTACCCTCCAGAAATAACCTGTGTTATAGTCCAGCGCACTGTTAACTTGATAGGCCGTAGTATGCGTATGGGCATCGCTGACCACCTGTTTGAAATCGGCATCCCTGGCCAGCTCAAACTCGTAGCCTGTGGCATCCTTCCAGGGCGACCAGGAGAAGGATGCAGGACTGACCTGGCCGGCCGCACTTCCATTTGCCGGCGTTAACAGCTGGACCCCCAGGTATGGCGTCTTGACCACGAAGCCCGGCGCCACCTTGAAGCTGCGGGCCTCCGACCAGGGGCTGACGGCAATCTGTCCGGTGGCGGACCTGTAAGTGCGTATCCTCCAGTAATAAAATGCTCCTGCTTCGGGCAGCGAGCCGGGTGGGAGCCAGGCAGCCGGATTGGTGACATTCACCGGGTCAGTCTCTATGAGGATCGACCCGGTCACCGACATGATATGGTTAACATTGGATATCTCAGGATTTACCCTCAAGATAAAATCCCTATCCTTGGCAATCTGCATCTCATACGTATTACTCAGGCAGAGCTGTTCCCACGACAGGTCGATCTGCTGATTGCGGCCGCTGACCGGGTCGGCGCCGGCCAGAGCCAGGTTCGGCGGGGTTCTCAGCACCGGGCCTTTCTTGGCCAGGCAGTCCGTATAAGCCCACAGCATGCCCCGGTTGTTATCGGGATCATAGCCGGGAGTTTGCTTATAGCGGCCGCTGAGGCTGAGCGCCGTCAGCAGCCCGGTAATGTTATCCGTCTGCAAAATAGCATTCAGACTGAGCGTCAGGCCCGACTGGTTATCGATGGCAAATAGGGTGGTGTTGGTATTGACAGAACAGCATCCGCATGCTTTGAGTGAGGTAGGTTCTAGCGTAAAATGCACGTCATTTTGAGAGGGCGGCGCAAATATATCCAGGCAGTCCCAGTATACGCCGGGCTTGGGGACACCGTTCCTGCATTCCAGGGTGCGGCAGACCGCGCTGTCTGAAGGCAGTTCGCCCGGGCCGGGCGCCGATGAGACGGTGATATTATCTTGGGCGGCATAGAGGGCCGGTTGAGGGTCACCGGTGTTGGCCATAACGATGCCGAAGAAGCTGCGCCGCTGAGGAGGATCACCTGCGGCCTGGCTGTAACCGTCGTTCCACCAATCGGGGCCGGTGGCGCCGTTGGAGACATCCATCAGGTCGCCGTCGTGCCATCGGGTAAAGTTGGGCACAGTGTTGCGATAGACGCTGCCGGTCAGGTTATCGTCCGTTGCAGCATATATGAACGAGTTGTTTGCGTAATCGACGTCGAATATGACGTGCACGTTGCCACCCGGTGACATGCGGTCTTTGTAAATATACCAGTTCTGGCCGCTGTCGGCGGAGTAGGCTATCGCCCCGCGCTGCAGATTGGCCAGCGCCGCTCCTACCAGCACTTCTCCATTGCGTGCGGCAATGGTGTGGCCGTACAAACCGCAATTAGCCACAGGGATAGTATTGGACCAGCCCGTCCCGCTGTATACCAGCTTCTGTACAATCCCGAGCGGGCTAAGCGAATAAATTATACTGCCCGTATCGAAGGTGAAATCCTGCACAATATCGCTGGGGGCTATGGCCGACCAGTAGTCTCCGTAGTCTGACGACCATGCCAGTACGCCGCCGATGCCGGAGGGCGTCAGCGGTTCGTATTGCGCTGCCCAGGCCACAATACCGCCGTCCGACGGATCTGCGCAGGACGGCACTGTCCGCAGGATGGGCAGATCTGTCTGCGGAAAACGGCAGCATATCGAAGTCGTGTGTGTGAAGACTCGCTCCCAATAGTAGCCAACATCCCCCGGCGCCGGCAAGGGCGCAGTAGCGGCCGGGCTGACGGTCGAACGCCATATGCTATCGAATTCGCCACAGCCGATGCCGGTATTCCTGTTGACCGAGGCCAGGTAGACCGTCGAACAATCGGAGGAGACGGCGACATCGTTAAACCAGTCTATTGTCGTATCTATCAGGGCGAGCTGGTTCCAGGTATCCCCGTTATTGCGGCTGATGGAGAGCGCCGATTCATCATCGGGTATCAAGGTGGAAATCCATGGCCCGGGCCTTGAGGGGGAGTTCCACCAGGTAATGTTATCGGCTATGGTCCCCGATCCGGTGGCTGCATAGGCCAACGAACCATCATGGTCCCATGCCACCAGGGCCGAACCGATCCCCGTAAGGTTGTCGCTGCAGGTCAAAATGCCGGCGCTGCCGCACAGCCCCTGGTTCGCTGCGCCCGTAGGCGGCTTGAGGGATTTATATACGCACGAGCCGGCGCAAATACAGGGCGTATCGGCGAATAAAGTTGGTACGGCCGCGTTGCAGGGAGACCCCCATACAAAACCGGCCAGCAGCTTGCCCGTCTGGTAGGTACCGGAGAAAGCTATGCTGTAGACCTGCAGGCTAGAGCTGGATGTAGTGCTTAAAAGTGTAGCGGGAACCGAATCGTCCATGCGGAAGATCCCCGATTCGTCCGTCCCGAGTACCGGCGAGGGTACGTTGAGGCTGATAAAGGCGCGTCGCAGGCTGGAGGTCTGGCCCGAGAAATCCGCCGGCAGTGAAATATCGGCCGTCGCCAGGGTGGCAAATGAAGGGGAAGCCCCGGCCGGTGAGGTACTGGAGACTATTTCGATACCATTGGCTGTATAGACCCATGAAGTTATCTGATTATTATTTATGTCCCTCACAGCGATGTTATAAAAGGTCGAGGTTGAGTTCGCCAGCACAGCTACTATGGATTGATCGCCGGCATAGCCGGGAGAAAACTTGACGCTGAAATAGTCCACCGGGTCAGTGGTAGGATTGGCCTGCTGGCTCCAGACGCCGAACCCGGTTCCTTTAGTAATAAAGATGCGGCCACCCCCAGTGCTGGTGCGTGTGGCGACCAGGAAATCACGGCCGCTTGTATAGTCGACGGAGATGTCTATAGCGCTGATCGCCTCACCGGCGGCCAGACCGGGCACCAGGCCGTTGCTCCAGCTTGCCCCGGCATCGCTCGATATCCACAGCTCGACAGGCCCGGTCGAGGTGGTGCCGGTGGTAGCCGCCCATAATTTCGGATCGTCGGAAGCGATCAGCACGTTGTAAATGTGATTGCCGGCCGGCCATCCGGCCGAATTTATGAGGTGTAAATAGGGGGCAGTCGTCCAGCTTAAACCCCGGTCTGCAGACGCCAGCAGGATGCCCTTTGGCCCCGAAGCCGCGGCCGAATTTATATATCTGGCATCTACCGTAACGGCAGTTAAAAGGGTTGTGCTGTCATTACCTACTGAGAGGTCGCGGATTTCGCTGCCCGTAAAGGCGCCGCCGATGAGGGGGTTCAGGATATCGTTCCTGCCTGGGTAGGAATAAGGGGTGGAAACTGTCTCCCAGCGCATGATGCCCGGGTTAGCCTCGGCGGGCAGCGATAGAAAACTTCCTCCCGGCAGCACGAAGGTCGAGACTACCGCCAGCCAACAGATAAAAGCTAAAAGAAAACGGCGACTAATAATCATTTAACCTTGTAAAGGGCTTTGATTATGGTGGGCAAAAGGGCCGGGTAATATGATAACATAGGAGTCACTTTTCTGCACCGGATAAAATGCGATGACCGATAACGTGGACAAGCTCAAAGAGCTGGGCAAAAACGAGCCCATCGCCTCCTTTTTGGACATGCATTTAACGGAACTTTCGGATGGCTACGCCAGGGTGGAGATGCAGATGAAGCCCGAGTACATCAACTTCAACGGCACGATCTTCGGAGGCATCATTACCGCCGTCGCCGATCAGGCATTCGCCTATGCAACCAACTCGGTGTCTATCCCCAACGTAGCTTCTCAGCTAAACATTCATTTCATTGCCGCCGCCAAAGAAAACGATAAGCTCATCGCCGAGTGCAAGGTGGTCAAGAGGGGCAAACGCGTCTGTATTTCGGAGATCAGGGTCACCGACCCCGAGGGCAAGATTATAGCTATGGCCAGCGGGACAACCATCCCCCTCGGTTAAAGAGGCACGGGCGCTGTAGAAGAAGCCCACTCTATGGTTTACGTTTCGCCGTCCACCTTCTATAATTTTAACCGGGCAACAATGAGAAGGGCATGAGAAAAGTCAAAATCCTGTTTACCGACGTTCATCAACCGGTTTACTATGATAAGAACCCGTTCAGAGAGGGCTTTGAGTGGGGTAAGAAGGTCATCCTTGACCTGTGCGTGGAAGTGGACTTGGACGATATGTTCAACATCTACATAGAGCAGCCTGAAAAGCGCATCAGGAACGGCAGGGTCATCAAATTCAGCGAATTCGCCATCGAATACCTGGAGCAGGAACAGAAAAAGCAGAGGGAAGCGCTCAAGGAAAAAGGTGACTCCCCGGAAATACCTCCGTTGGGTCAGGCATAAAAGACGTCCGCAGGTCGCGGCATCAGATAATAATGCGTAGCCTTCTGCGCAGGTACCAGCCGGCCAGCGCTCCGAAGAGAAGGCCTCCCAGGTGGCCCTGCCATGAGACTCCCGGTATAAAGGCCAGCACCAGGAAGGTGATCAGTATGGCAACCCAAAGGGGCATCGGAGCGGGTATGGGGAAAATGAATACCCTCAGTTGCGGCGTCAGCACCGCCAGCGCCCCGCCCAGTGCAAAAATAGCGCCCGAAGCGCCTATGGTGAAGGACATGGCTGATGACAGCAGGAGTATGACCAGTCCCGATACCAGTCCGCCGATGAAATAGATCGTTAAGAAAATCCTGGTCCCGGCAATGCGGTTGAGGAATTGCCCGAAGAAATACAGCGTCAGCATATTAAAAAGGATATGGAAAAACTCCTGGTGCGTGAACATGTACGTGACGATGGTCCAGGGGTATTCAAAGAAAGTCGACCTGGATAGCGCCAGGTACTGTAAAATGCTGCCGCCGGCAAAATTAGCGATATTGACGGCGATGTATACCAGGAAGTTCAATATGATGAGGATGATGATCGGGGTCAGATCGCCACTACCGGACCTGTATCTCATGTTAAACTCTTTGCCTGCCTAAACAAAATGTCTTGCAATGATAGCCCATAGTTAGTCGATTATCAAGCATTCACTCAAGCGAATAATATATCTGGCCATCCTCACGGTAACTGCGCACCACGCCGTCGTTTTCAAGGTATTGCAGGTGCGCCACCGTCTCTCCTATTGCGAAGAATTTCTGGGCTATGGGGAACTGCTCCCAGTCGGAATATTCTATCTTCCATGTGATATAGGGGGCAACCTCGTAAGCCGTCATATCACCGTCCTGCAGGGCGGTGATTGCCTCGTCCAGCCGCGATCGGTGGTGTTTCTTCAATGCTTCGATCCTTTCCACGTGGTTATGCCAGGAGCTGCGGTGGCCGGGTAGCACCAGAGTGACATCGAGATTACTCACTTTGTCCAGGCTGGCAAGATAGCTGCGCAGTGAATCCTTCATCTGCGGCCAGTAAGATATATTGGGCGTAATATCGAAGAGGATATGGTCGCCGGAAAACAGGATCTTTTTCCCGGCCTCATAGAGGCACATATGTCCCGGCGAATGGCCCGGCGTTTCTATACACTGCAGGCTGTATTCCCCTGCTTCGATCATCTGACCGTCCTCAACAGGTGTTATCTCCACCAGCCGGCTGGGACCGAAGATCACCCCCGGGTGCCTGGAGATCGATTCCTTCAAAGCGTCTACCGGGAAACCATTATCTGAGAAAAACGAGAGGTAGTCATCCCAGCGCTTCTCACCCTTAACTATGGCAGTTTCAAGGCTACTCATGTAGCATTTCGATCCGTCCACGGCCAGGTCTCCGCTCAGTCCGAAATGGTCGGCGTGCAGATGGGTTATAAAGAGGTCCGTCTTCTCCATATCGACTCTCATTTCATTCAGGGCCGGAAAGAGGACCTCCCTGCATTCCGGCCGGTTCATGCCTGTATCGATGATAAGGTTTCTATTCTTCCCCTTTATCACGTAGGCATTGATGGATTTCAACGGATTCTGCGGCAGTGGTAACCCGACGCAAAACAAGTTGCGGGCTATTTCATTTATCAAGCGGTTCCTTTCAAAACAATATACAAATTATTATTTCCGGGCATATTTTAATCCGTTATTATAAGACAGTTGGGCCGGATAAGGCCAGAAAACAGGCAGGTTACTCTGCGTTTTCAACCGGGATGATGGTCTTTTCGTTCCTGGCCCAGTCCCTGAGAAAAACCATAGAAAGCGACTTGCCGATGGATTCCTTGCCCAGCACGTGGTGCACATCGTCCACGCTTGAGACGGCGCTTTCACCGAGGGAAACCAGCACATCGCCTTCTTTCAATCCTACTTGATGGGCAGGGCTGTAGGGCACCACCGATATTATCTGTACCGCGCTGTCTTTGGTCAGGTTGTAGAACCGTACGACACGCGTAGGAAGCGGTATCCTCTGCGCCGAGATTCCCAGGAAACCCCTGGTTACCTTGCCTTCACGGAAAAGCTGGCTGACCACCCAGCGGACTGTATTTACAGGAATGGCGAAACAGATGCCCTGGGCCATCTGGATAATGGCCGTGTTTATGCCGATCATGCGGCTGCGCGAGTCTACCAGCGGGCCTCCGCTGTTGCCGGGATTGAGGGCGGCATCCGTCTGGATTACATCGTCTATCAGCCTGCCGCTCAGGCTGCGCATGGAGCGTCCCAACGCGCTGATTACGCCCGTAGTAACCGTGCTCTGAAAACCGAGCGGGCTGCCTATGGCAATGGCCAGTTGGCCGACGCGTAACGCATTGGAATCGCCGAACCTGACGGGCGAAAGCCCCGATTGTCCCACGCTCAGCAGCGCAATGTCGGTGGCGGGGTCTTCACCTACCACCCGGGCACGGCAGCGTGTTCCATCGTTGAATACCGTTTCGATCTCTGCTGCCCCTTCTACCACGTGGCAGTTGGTGACGATATAGCCGTCCGGAGTTATAACCGCTCCGCTTCCGCTACCCTCCATTTCGTGGTTTTGCCCGCGGCGGTCCTGCACTTTCTTCTTAACGGCTATGTGCACAACCGCCGGAGATACGCTTTCTACGACGTTTGCCACAGCCTCCGAATAGGAATCCAGGAAGTCGGGCTGCTCCAGCACGGATTGTGCACCCGGCTTTGAAGAACTATCCCTGAACGAATCATCTCCCTCAAGGAATTTAATATCGAACTGTGAATTTGAAGTAACCATGTTAAAGCTCCCAAATATTTTGTATACAAAGTTAATTCTAATGACGCGGGGCCTGGCGAGCAAATGGTAATAGGGAAAGGTGGGAATATACTAATTGACAGAGGATGTACAATTATATCGTTCCTGATATACGTAGTTCCGCAATCGTATCATGCGGCATAAATGGGCGAGGAAAGAGGGGACAAATGATCAGTGCAAATCGCATCAAACCGGTAATAATACTGTGGCTCTTATTGGCGATATTATTATTCGGATGCCAGCAGCCAACCCTAGAATCAGGTTTTGACATTCCTGTCGGCACTTTCCCTACATCGCCATCGAGACAGGTTCCTCCCGATTCGGTATTGATATCACCTTTTCACGCAAATTGGTCATATGTTAGCCCCATAACCGTAACTGCGATCAGTTTGGGAAATGGCGTAGATGCTCCTCACGTCTCTTACAGAGATGCTATAGGAACTCAATCCGGCCAGACCAGATATAACATAATTGACATGTGGATACCTGGCAAAACTATTGAATCCGAGAATATCACTTTAAAGCTTGCTAATACGTATTCGGACTTAGGAGTTAAGCGCATTTTAGAGAATGAGTCCGATTTCGATGGGCACTATCGAATAGTCTTAATTTTAGATATACCGTCACAGACCAAATCCGGCGACTATAAAATCGAAATCCTGGTCTTTATCAACGGGAAATACTATGGTGATCTGCCCTGCGTTATCCACGTAATTGAATAATCCGGCCTTTTATTTAAAGAAAAGAGACCGGCTGCAAAAGCAGCCGGTCTCTTTATTTATTTCGAACTAATATCGATTAATATCTTCCCATTCCGCCACGGCCACCACCGCGACCGCCGCCGCCACGGCCACCACCGCCACCACCACGGCCGCCACCAAAGGATGATCTGCCGCCGCCACCGCCACCGCGGGGACCGCTTTCGCCCTTGGGACGAGCGCCGTTGACAGTGATCGTGCGCTCCTTCAATTTCTTGCCGTTCAAGCCTGTAATAGCCGCCTGGCCTTCCTGTAATTTAGGCATTTCCACAAAGCCGAATCCCTTGGAGCGGCCCGTGTAATTATCCTTAATTATGGCTACCGAAGCGACCTCTCCAAATGCTTCGAACTCCGTCTTCAGGTCTTCCTCTGTCACCTCGTAGGCCAGGTTTCCAACGTAAATGTTCATGATACTTAGTCTTTCCTCCAAAAATTATTCAGATATATGTAAATATCTTATGGCTTGAAGTCGGGTCATCTTAAACTTAGATCGTTCAGGCGGGGTATCTGTGTCAAAGGGATTAAGTCGACAATAACCTAAACAAAAACCACTGAGATAACTATACACTTTATAGCGGTTTGATGCAAAATAATATGTCCCGCCCGGCGCGGCCGGGCTCTTCACCATTTAGCCTGGTAAACCATTCATCTGGTATACTTCTAAACTTCGATTATGGAAGCACACGGTCTCAGTTTTTCAAAGCGTTTTTTAATACCCTGCATCATCTACGGGCTGCAGTCGATGTCGATGTGGTCCATACTAACTTATGTCACCATCTACTGGATAGATATCGGCTTCAGCCACTTCCAGGTAGGCTTACTGATTTCCATTTTCACCCTGATGTCGCTGCTCTTGATGATCCCGATCGGTGTCTTCGTGGACCGCATCTCGCCTAAGAAGCTCGTGAGCATAAGCCATGTAATCTTCGGACTGGGAATCGTCGGCCTCATGACGGCCCGGGAATTTTGGCCTACCCTTCTGTGGGTGGCTGTGGCAGGCACTGGATACGCGCTTTTCAATAATGCGCTGCCCTCACTTTACTATAAGACCCTGGGGTCTAAATTTCGCGGTCTCAAGCTCGGCTACCTCAACGCCGCCCTCCTGATAGGCTACGGCCTGGGGCCCCTGCTATCCGGCTACATATTATCGGCCTTTACTATGAATGAGGTCTTTATATTTGCGCTCTTAGTGCTGGTGCCGTCGTTCATCATGTGCATTTTCCTGGCCGATGTGCCGGGCACAAGCGTGCAGATCTCGGACTACAAGGCCGACCTGTCGAACAAGTCCGTGCTCATTTTCATCTTGCTGGTCTTTGCCTTTTCCCTGCATGCCGGCGCGGAGCAGTCCAGCTTGAGCCTCTTCCTCAATAAGGAGGTGGGGCTCAATGATGAAATGGTGGGCTGGCTGTTTTTTATCCACGCCAACGTTATGGCGGTCCTGGCCGTGTTAGACGGGTTCCTGGGCGACCGGCTAAGTTCCGGCGGCAAAGGGCTGGCCAAACTCTACTATGTAGGCATCGCCATTTCCGGCGTCACGAATATTTTACTGGGTTTCACCGGTACATTCGCCACGGTCCTCGGCACGCGCCTGATGCATGCCGTAGGCGACAGCATAGTGATGGTGACCCGCAGCCTGATCATCTCCAACTTGTTCGTCGCCACACGTATGGGAGGCAACCTGGGGACCATAACCGCCACCGTAACCCTGGCCACCCTCGTAGGATCCATTGTCAGCGGCGCCGTTCCCGGCTATGCCAGCGGCTTTGTCATCGCCGGGGCCCTGGCCTTACTGTCGATACCCGTTGCCATCCTGGCAAAACCTAAATTTTAGTGCGTTTCTCAAAATTCCGGCTCCATTCGGAGCGTATATGAACCTGCCGGAACTTTGAGGTATAATTCGCCCGATGAAGGCCTCTATAAGAAAAGCCGTCAATGCAATCGGGAGGGACAGGGAGCACGGGGCGGGTTGGTTGACCACACAATCTCTTGAAGCCCTCAAGGCCGCCTGTCTGGAAAGCGATGCCCGCACCGCAGCCAAATTCCTCAGCCAGGTCGGCGATGTCGTCGATGCCCTGATTCAAATAAGGCCGGGCATGGTCTCCATAGCCAACTACGCGCTGAAATTCAAGGACGGATTGGCCGCGTCTGAATCTAAGGTCAAGGTGCTCGAGAAGTTGAAAAAAAACGGCGTCGACATCACAGACCGCCTGATCAAACACCGGGAAAAATCGGCAGCCTCAGCGGCACGCCAAGCGGCTAAATTGATCGGCCGCCGCACGATCATCCTGACCTGCAGCTACAGCTCTTCTGTCTGCAGCGCCCTCGAACTGGCAAGGCGCAAGGGAGTGGACTTCAAGGTGCTGGCAGTGGAATCCCTGCACGGCAAAATATCCTACGGGCGCCTTACGGCTGGCCGTCTTGAAAAGGCGGGTATCGTCTGCAGGATTGTTCCGGATAGCCAGGTGCGCTGGCACGTCGCCAGGGCCGACACCGTCCTGATAGGAGCCGACTCAGTCTCCCTGCAGGGCTGGCTCATCAACGGCTCCCCTACGCTTGAAGTCGCTGAGATAGCCGCTCGCAGGGCGATACCGGTCTACAGTATTTGCGAGAAGGCTAAATTCGATGTCCGGGGTTTCATCACCGGGATGCGCAGGCCGGAGCCCGGATTCGACATGGTACCTCTTGACCTGGTTACCGCCTTCATCACGGAATCCGGCCTTTTGAAGCCCGACGACATATATAATTTCAGCTTTGAAGATATTTTCGGGGGCCGACTTGCCGGGACCGGTTGATACGCACGCCCACCTCGATGAGATCGAGGATCTAGATTCCACGTTGGTGCGGGCTGTGCAGTCTGGGGTGGAGGCCGTCATAGCGGTCGGCCAGGATTTAGTTTCCAATCAAAAAACAATAGCGCTGGCTGCACGTTACCCTGGACTAGTTTATGCGGCTATCGGGCTGCATCCCTGGGCGCTGGGAAACATGGATGAGGCCGGAATAGAGGAGAATATCGCCTTTGTAAAAAGCAATCTGCCGTCAGCCTGCGCCCTGGGCGAGGTGGGGCTTGACTATGATAAAAGGGTGCTCAAAGGGGCAGGCAAGGATTTACAGCAAAATGTTCTCCGCAGGCTCCTCGGTTTGGCCCTCGAGTGCGATAAGCCGGTATCCCTGCACAGCCGCTATGCCTGGAAGGACTGTCTTCAACTGGCTAAGGAGACAGGCGTAAAAAGGCTGGTATTCCACTGGTATACGGGTTTCTCCAGCACTTTATCCGAGCTTATCGAGGCCGGCTACTATATTTCCTCTACGCCCGCTGCAGAGTACCATGACGAGCACCGCCGGGCTATCAGGGAGGCGCCGCTTGACAGGCTCCTTCTGGAGACGGATTGCCCGGTAGTCTATGGCCGTCCTGACAAATACCGTTCTCAGCCTTCGGACGTCTTCCGCAGCCTGAGAGCGGCAGCGGCTATAAAAAATATCACGGAAGCGGATTTGATGCTCCGGACTACGGATAACGCCAGGCATCTTTTCGATATCTAAGGAGTCGGGATCAAGAGCACTAATGAGCTTTTTCCGAAAGGCGGTTGACAAAATTTGTTGCCGCTTATAGAATTTCGTCACAACTGAATAGCGTGTTATGGCGTCCGTGAGCGATCGCGGACTTAATTGGAAAGCAAAACGGTGTAACTCCGTTACAGCCCTGCCTGCTGTTATAGTCAGAACGCCAGCCATAAGATCGTCTGCCTTCGCAGTGAACGGGGGCAAGTAATTTTGTTACTAAAACCCCTCCGCTGAAAGGCGGAGGGGTTTTACAGTTCAGGAGGCCTCATGTTCAACAATGGTAAATTACGTTTAGCCGCTTTCTTACTATTATTATCTCTACTTACAGCTTGTATCGGGGCCTCGACCACCGTCAAGGACCATGCTACAACCCCTCCCTACGATAACAGTACCTCTGCGGCCCCTTCAGGTCAGGCGCCGCAAGTGACGCCCGTTCAACCTGAAGCCGAAGTATTGCCCTCTTACCCTCTAACCGTAACCGATGATCTCGGCAGGAAAGTAACGATCAATAAACTGCCACAAAGGATTGTCTCACTGGCGCCAAGTAATACGGAGATCTTATTTGCCATCGGCCTGGACGACCGGATCGTAGGCGTTACCGATTACTGCGATTATCCCGAGGCAGCCAAAACAAAAACGCGTGTGGCCGGTTATTCCAACCCGGATCTGGAACAACTGGTATCGGTCCAACCGGACCTCGTGGTAGCAGAATCAATCCAGGAAAAAACAGTTTTACCCACGCTGGAGAGACTGGGAATGACCGTTTTTGTGACGGAAGCCTACACGCTGGATACAATCCTGAATGACATATCCGTACTGGGGAAAATCACCGGCAAATCCGGCCAGGCCGGACATCTAGTCGACGCTATGAATTCTAAAATCAATGAGGTTATATCAAAGACGCAGAACCTTAGCCCGACACAAAGGCCGAAGGTAATGTACGCTACCTGGGCCGACCCAATATGGACCATGGGCGCCAACACTTATATCGATGATGTCATTGAGAAGGCCGGAGGTACCAATATCTATGAGAAAGACTTCGAAAAAGCCAGGGCCGTGTCTCTGGAATCGGTAGTTGAGAAAAATCCGCAGGTTATTTTTGTCTCGGGCATGGAGACCACCGGCGACGCCGTCTATAACGATATCAAAGATAATACAAGACTGTATGCGGTGGACGCAGTTATTAATAACCGGATTTTTAAAATAAGCGATGCCAACCTGATAGAACGCCCCGGCCCCCGAATTGTGGATGGCCTGGGAGAAGTGTCCCGGATGATCCACCCGGAAATATTCGGAGGGCTGAAATAAAAAAATGGAGTCGAAAGCCATATGTGTATGTTAGAAGCTTAAGCTGTCCCTGAACTATGCGGTGTTCACGGGCGACCGTGAGCTTAATAGGAATGCAAGACGGCGTAACCCCGTCACAGTCCCGCCTGCTGTAATAGTCAGAACTCCTGCCCGTAGTTTGTTGACTGCCTCCGCGGAGTTTTGGGGGTGATACTCTTTACTGATTCCCGACTCCTGAGAGCCGGGATTTTTTTGTTTCAAATTACTTTAACGGAGATTTTAATGAGACCTGCACGGGCCCACATCTACCCGACCATTGTAGTCATCTGCATAGTTATATCAACATTTGCGCTTGCCATAATGCCGGCATCTCTATCGGCTCAGGATCTGCAGTTGAAGTGGCACCTGCTGACCACGCCGGGCTCTTTACCCGGCAAAAACGATATAACCAGCCCCTCTGAAGTAAACGGCATTGCAATCGGGTCGGACGGCAGGACCTTCTATAGCGTCGACATACCATGGGTAGACGCAAATACCGGAGGAAAGGCAATTTACAAGTCTGCCGATGGTGGAGTCTCATGGAGTGATACTATTGGAAAATATCTCTTCGAAAGTATGTCGGTCCCTGATCAGGCCAATTTCAGGGTATGGAACATCGCCGTCGCACCCGACGACGGTAATTTTATAGCGGCTGTCACAAATGGTAGCGCCAGTAACCTGCCCGGCAATATATGGATATCAAGGGACGGCGGCAGTACGTGGCATAATTCGCTTTGCCCGGCGTCTCCCGGCATCAGCGCCATAGCGGTTTCTCCGATGGTTGGGGGAAACAGGGATATCGCGGCAGGGACCAGGACTGGGACAGGCAACGGTAATATCTGGGTTCTCAACGTTCAACGGTTGTCTAACTGGTCAAGCCAGAAGTTGACGGGAGATATCATGTCCCTAAAGTTCTCCCCGGACTATGCGGGCGATAATACTCTCGTGGCCTTGTTCTCCAATATGTTAGGGACCTATCTGACGGCGGGCGTCAGAGATATTTCAGCCAATGTAACCGATTGGGCTGCTATCTATAGGAATGGTCCTGTTGAAATCACAACAAAAAGTCCCGGCGGTTCGCCTACGGCAAATCAAATAGTATCCGCCGGCCTTGAACTGCCCGCGGGTTATACCAACCAGATTGCTTTCACCCGCCGGTATTTTATCTGCATCGATAGCCCGGTCGGCTCCTGCGGAATTTTTCGTCTCGATGACTGTACATGTTTTCAGCTAATGACGTCCAGCAATTCAAGAAGGATTTCAAGTATAGCTTATTGTGGCAACCTAACTTCGGGAAAACTCCTGGCCGGTGAAGTGCTCGGCAACACCTGCTCAGCCTCGGTTATGACATGGTTCACGGATGCACCGTTTACCTGCTCGATACCATGCTGGTACCCGAGTATAAAGCCCCCGACAGGGGGAGCCGGAACGGACAATTGCAGCGGCCCTTCCTATGGCAATGCCGCAGTATTCTGGTCACCCGACGGCTCCATTGCCTATGCCGGAACAGCCGCTACGGGCAATCTCAGCGGCGGAACTAACTGGATGAGCCCTTATCTTACCGGCAGGATGCTGGATGAATCAGCCTTCTCAAAAAGCAACAATAACGGTCGAACGTGGGCACAGTTATCGTTGATCGACACTTGCATCAATGCACTGGACGATATTGCTCCAGCGCCTGATTGCTCAACGATATACCTGGCTTCCATCAATAGCAATCCAGGATGCTCGGGCTTCGATAGCGTATGGGCCAGCAAAAGCACGCCTCCGGGTTACGCCTGGGAACGCGTACTTTGCTCCTTAACAACCTCCGATAACTGTACTTCACCTCAAAGCAATACTGCAATACTGCGTCTGGCCGGTGATAAGCCCGACGGCCAAGTGCTTGTCTGGTCAGCGCCGGGCACAAGGCTGGTAAAGTGGTCGGCTGATTACGGCGACAGCTGGAACAATGTATTTCCTGTTTTCCCTGTTCAGGATATAGCCTTCGCGGACAGCAAGACGCTTTTTATATTAAATCCGGATGGAGGAGTCCAGAGGTTTGGATCCGGCGGTGCGGGCTGGGTATCGCAGTCGGTTATCAGCAGCGGGATCGATCCCGCATATAGTATTGCGACAGCATACACAGGCATGACTCCCGATAACGACGAGGGCACTGTGCTGGTAGGCGGTACAGGCTCAGGCGCCAGCGATGTGGCGTATTCGCAAGATAATGGCAATAATTTCAAACAGATAGTCAGATTGCTGCCTGTACGTGACAATACCATGGTAGCTGCCAGTTCCTCATTCAGTGGTAACGGCGGTGACGGCTACATATTGGCTATCAACTCCGGCGGCATGTTCGCCTACAGCATTTACACGACCGGCTCTAATCCGTGGGAAGAGTGGTGGGGCGGCGCAGCCTACCCCGACCCAGTTACCGGTATGGCCATATCCAGGAACTACAGCCAGTATTTCTGCACAGCTGCTACATGGGGCTCTGCTACTCCTTATATACGTTATTCATCGGCATATTCCGGGCTCGATCCGGCGGTTTCATTGGGCGCAGCAAATCTTCCCACCACACGGTTTCGGACTTGCGGTGGACTTCTACTTGAACAACCAACCATCACTTACGCAATCGATCAGAGACCTTTCAATCCCCCAGCCGGCGGCGTTTGGTACTATATCGACGATCTCTTGTGGACCGGGCCCAGGCCTGTTTCCCCTGTGAATCATTTCACTGTAAGCTGTGATCCAGTTACAGGAAGAGCGGGGCAAGTAGATTTAAAATGGCTACCCCGGTCTTTATCGAAAGGATACGATATTTATATCGCCAAGGACATCGATTTCTATATGACCGTGGCTAAAATAGGCGATGATTATTCAGGACCGTACTATACGCCGCCCGATCTGGAGCACCCAGCTTTATATATACCTCCAGGGGGAGGCGCCGTAACGGATAGCAACGGCAATTCATGGAATGTCCCTCCACTGGAGGCAGGGCACTCTTACTACTGGAAAGTAATGGTGCAGAATGTCGCAACTGGAGATGCTATAAAAAGCCCCTGGTCATGGCGGGAGAGTTACGATATCAGGCCCGGATATAAAGTTACTACAGCTTACGCGGGATCGCAAAGTACGTATACAACAAACACTAGACAAGCCTCGATTACCGATTGGAGCACCATTTTGGATTCTAAAACCGATCAGATTCCTGGTGAATTTATGCTAGCTTGGAATACAGCATTGAACCAGTGGCGATGGATTGCTATTTTCACAGGCATAATCCTGATAGTCGCCGCAATCACGTTAACAATTATTTTTAGAAATAGGAGACTTTTGTGAGTCCCTTGACTCTTTCCAATTGAATACAATATCATGCACGTTAAATTACGGAATAAAGATGGTCAATGTAATCCAAAGAATGAGGGAAGATATCCGGGCCGCTATGGACCGTGACCCGGCGGCGAGGAGCGCGTTCGAAGTGCTCGTCCTTTACCCGGGCCTGCATGCGCTGTGGTGGCACCGTGTGGCCCATTTCTTCTATTGCCACAGGTGGTTCTTTATAGGCCGTCTGATCTCGCAGGTCAACCGTTTTTTCACGCAGATCGAAATCCACCCCGGAGCTATCATAGGCAGGCGTTTCTTCATTGACCACGGCGCCGGTGTTGTTATCGGCGAGACTTCGCAGATAGGCGACGATGTCCTGATGTACCAGGGCGTGGTGCTGGGCGGCACTATGCTGCAAAAAAAGAAAAGACATCCCACCATAGGCAATAATGTGGTTATCGGGTCACGCGCCGTCATACTGGGCGCCATAACAGTGGGGGACGGCGCCAGGATAGGCTCGGGCTCGGTGGTGATTAAATCCGTCCCGCCCGGCGCGACTGTTGTCGGTGTACCTGGGAGGATAGTCGAGGAGCAGCATGCAGCCAAGATCGAGTTGGACCATGACCGCCTGCCCGATCCAGTAGCCGAAGCCATCAGGCTGGTTCTGGCGGAGCACGATAAGCTGGAAGAACGTGTAAAAATGCTGGAGACCAGCATCGGCGTCACGGCGCCGGCGGATGAGCTCAAAGAAATGCAGATGAAGGTAAAACAGGAATTTAACTATGACTACCAGATTTGACCTGTCATCATATTGGCCCGCAATCAATTAGTTGCGACCACTTAGCAAACGGACTAAAATAATTTAACCCCGATTATGAAAGCCATTATTCTCGTTGGCGGCGAAGGCACCAGGCTCCGCCCTTTAACTTATAGCGTTGTTAAATCCATGGTGCCGGTTGTCAACAGACCCTTTATCGAGCACGTCATCTTAATGCTGGCAAAACATGGCATCGATGAGATCGTGCTGGCCATGGGTTACAAGCCCGACTCCATTTTCGAATATTTCCGCACCAGCGGCAAGCTGGATATAAAGCTGACCTACAGCCTGGAAGAGAAGCCGCTGGGCACAGCGGGAGCAGTTAAATATGCCGGCAGCCAGGTCAACGAGACTTTTTTCGTACTCAACGGGGATGTCTTCACCGATATTGACTACACCGACATGTTGAATTACCACAAGAGTAAGAAGGCTAAGGCTACCATCGCCCTGACAAAGGTGGAAGACCCTACCAAATTCGGCGTCGTCGAGACAGACCAGAACGGCCGTGTGCAGCGTTTCATAGAAAAGCCTTCCTGGGACAAAGTCACCGGCCACTGGATAAATGCAGGAGTATACGTACTCGAACCCGACGTGCTCAACTATATTCCCGAAGGCGTCTTCTATATGTTCGAGCGCGGCGTTTTCCCTGAAATGCTGGAAAAGGGGGAACCTGTTTACGCTTATTCCAGCGATGCTTACTGGATCGATATGGGGACCCCCGAAAAATATCACGAGTTGAACTGTAATATCCTGGGCGGCAACTGTACTTCGCCATTGCATAACGGCAGCCAGATTGTTATCGACAGCAGCAGCAAGGTGCACCCCACTGCCCATATAACTGCGCCGGTTATTATCGGCGGCAACTGTGTGATAGAAGAGGGAGTCGAGTTAACGGGTCCCGTAGTTATGGGAAAAGGCTGCCTGATTAAAAAGGGCGCCCTTATAGAGAATTCCCTCCTGTGGGATAACGTCATAGTAGGCAAAAACGCATCTATTATTAACAGTATTTTGGCAACTGGTGTTAAGATTAAAGACAAGGCCCGGCTGGAAGGCCAGACCCTTAACCAGGAAACTGGCGAAGCGGCCAACAAGAATTAAACTACACTCGGAGGCGAAATGACCGCAAATATCAAAGACGTGGGAGAAAAGGATTTCAAATCGGCTGTCCTTGAATCCACAAAACCTGTGCTGGTTGATTTCTGGGCTGTATGGTGCGGACCGTGCCGTATGGTAGCCCCCATCATCGACGAACTATCCGTTGAATATAAGGACAAGATGGAATTCGCCAAGGTCAATGTCGATGAGTCACCTATGATAGCTTCGAACTACTCAGTTATGAGCATACCGACCATCATCGTTTTTAAAGAGGGCAAACCATTTGAGCAAGTCGTGGGCTACCGGCCCAAGAAAGATATACAGAAAGTCATGGAAAAGGTCTTAGGACAGTAGGTAATCTTTGACGGATATACATTACTGGACTGCCTTCGGCGCCGGTTTGCTGTCATTCTTTTCGCCCTGTGTATTGCCGCTCGTTCCCGCCTATGTAGCCAACCTGGCGGGCGCTTCCGCCATCTCATCGACTGAAAACAGGCGTATGTGGCCTACGCTACTCCACAGCATATCCTTCGTACTGGGTTTTTCAATCCTGTTCATCCTCATGGGCGCCTGTGCCGGCCTGATTGGCTCGGCCATGACTACCTACGCCGAGCCTATACGCATCATCTCGGGTATCGTAGTCATCATTTTCGGCATTTTCCTTGTTGCCGCTTACAAAATACCCTGGCTTAATTATGAGAAACGCCTGCATTTGAACCATTCCACAAATCCGGGTTATATCAGGTCCGCCCTAATAGGGGCGGCCTTTGCCGTTGGGTGGACGCCCTGTATAGGCCCTATCCTGGGATCCATCCTCTTCATAGCCTGCTATACACAGGAAACGATGAAGGGGGCGGCACTGCTGGCAACGTATTCGCTCGGCCTGGGAATACCCTTCCTGCTGATCGGATTGGCCTGGAGCTGGGTCGTGCCTTTCTGGAAGGGCATAAACCGCTACTCGGGAGTTATTTCCATAATCAGCGGAATCTTGCTTATAATTGTCGGTATACTGATGTTGACCAACCAGCTTACGTGGCTAAGCCGTTTCGCAACATAATTCGCTAACTACGGAGGAGAAGGTTTATTATGAAATTCTTCTTTTCAGCTCTGCTCATAATGCTGATCGGCTCGACCTTTCTGGCCGGTTGCGGAGGTACTGCAGCCTGCCCCAGGATCGGCGACACGGCGCCCAATTTTACGCTCCCCACCTATGACGGTAAAATCATCAGCTTAAGCGATTATGCAGGGAAACCGGTAATTATAAATACATGGTCAGTAAGCTGTATCGTATGCAAAGATGAGATGCCTTATTTCAAGTCAGTCTGCGATGAATATGTCCCGCAAGGCCTGGTTTTTCTTTCTGTAAACACAGCTGATAACACGGCCGTAGCCAAAGACTTCTTATCCCAAAACGGCTACAGCTTCACCGTACTGTTCGACTCGAAAAGTACGATCTACAAGACCTACTGCTGCCCCAAGCCGGCTGATCCCAACACGTTCTTTATCGGCAAGGACGGCATCATCAAGTCCATAAAAATCGGTGGATTTGCCAGCAAGGACGAGCTTGTAACCGAAGTACAAAAGATAATGGGCGGCTCCTGAAGTAGATTTTAAACTGGAACTATCCCGATGAATATTTCTAAGACGCCGCTGTTTCTGTGGATCCTATTATCTGTACTGCTGTTTTCCGTGGCAGTTGTTGCCGCTATCGACCGGGTTAACCGCTTTTCACCTCAAACTGCTCAATCCCAACCGCTGCACCCCGTTAGAAGCGAACCGGCGGATATCCTGGTGGGCAATCAGATCGGCGATACCGCTCCCGACTTCACGCTTGAGACGATCGACGGCCGTCAAATAAGTCTCAGCGATTACCGGGGCAAAAATGTCATCCTTAATTTCTGGGCCACCTGGTGCGGGCCCTGCCGTTTAGAGACGTCAACCGTGGAGGCCGTACAAGAAGCATGGGCGGATAAGGATGTGGTAGTGCTGGGAGTCAACGTGCAAGATGGGTTCGAAAGTGCGACCACCTATGCCCGGGCCAATAACTTGAAGTTCACCATTGCGGTCGACGTGCCGGGGGATACGGTACGGCTGTATGACATCCACGGCATCCCCACCACTTTTTTCATCAATCGGAAGGGTATAATAAACGCAGTTAAAATCGGGCCCTTTATCAGCACGGCTGAGGTGGAAGAAATGATGGCATCCTTTAAGTAACCTTGTGTCGCGTAAACCGGTTTACGACACGTCCAGTAATATACATATTTATTCAATTCCGTTTATTGTAGGTGTATAATTCCTATAATTGAGCGTATTTATACTTTTGACTGATGCATCTGTCCGATGGAAGATATTAACAACGTATTCGAAAAGATAAAAAAGGCCGAAGCAATCCTGAACGAGCTGGACAGGAAACGTGGTGAGAGCGCAGCCGAAAACAATCCCCTGGCCAAATTAGATAAGGAATATCTTAATAGTATTGCCAACGCCAGGCATACCCTCACTTCCATTAAGGAGAAACTTAGCAAACAGCTCTCCATCAGGATTTTGGAACTGGACAAATGCCAGGAAGAACTGGCCACCCTCGATGCCAGGCTAAAGGTAGGGGAAATTACCGAGGAAGAACACCAGGCTAAGGGTAAACATCTTATTGAAAAGATTAAAATCCTGGAGCAAAAGGTCACGGACACCCAGAGCCTGATTGCGGCCAAGTTTGCCGAAAACATTGCTCCCGTAATACAATCTGGTAAAGCACTTATAGTCGCCGGTCCCCTCAGGGACGTAACCCCGCCGCAAAAAACGGCTGTACCTGAGGAAGCGCAAAAAGACCTGCTTCCAGTCGTGGAAAGCCAGGACGAAGAAAAAGCAACGGAAACGGGAAAATCGGAGGAGATCGCTCCGGAAATAACAGAAATACGGGCGATGGAGCCCGAACAAAATGTGCCTGAAATAATGAACAAAGAAGAGAAAAATGAAGCCGAAAAGGGACCGGCGCCACTCGGCGGCGATTCCATAAAGGCTAAGTCCACTGAAGGCCACAAGCCTTCGTTGCACCTTCACCGTCTTAAGGCAGATAAAATTCCGCGGGTGCCCATGTCTGCGTTCGACAGTTTAAAGAAAAACCGGACCCTGACCACTATTCTGGCAGCTATCGTCCTGGGATTTCTGGCATGGGGAGCAATAGCGCTCTTCATGCCGAGGTCCGGTTATAATGTCGGTAACATAGCCCCTGACTTTGTCATGCAGCTAAGCGATAATAAAACTTCTGCGTTGAGCTCATACAGGGGCAAGGATGTAATCGTGGTCTTCTGGGACCGTGACTTCTGGGATAGCCAGTTTTTCTATGTGAACGGGGTACAGCGAAAGCTATATACACCCGATACGCTAAACGCTCTGTATACTAAATACCAGGGAACGGATCTCGCAATCGTAGCTATTGCTTCAGGGACCAATAATCATGAGGTCGACAGCATGATACAGGATTACGGGATAAACTTCCCAGTCATCGTCGATTCTTTCGGCAAACTTCAGGCCAGCTACAATGTTTCCTATGAGCCGACTTTTTTCTTCCTGGATAAAAGCGGCATAATACGCTCCCGCGTGGAGGGCCCGCTAGTAAATACTTCTGACTTCGAACAAATTTTATATAGTATCAGCAAGGGAAGCCCGGTTAAGCAGATCAAGCCGCCTGTGACGGACGTCCTCATACAATCGGTAACCGAAAAATCGGCAGTTGTAAATTGGTCCACCGATACTCCAACGACTACACAGTTGGATATTGACGGTAAAAACATACTTTCGGTAATAACTCCGGCACCTCAGACCATTCACTCACTGACACTGAAGGACCTCTCGCCCAGCACGTCATACCGCGTAAGGATACTGTATAACGTAGATAATATAAACGTTTCGGAGCACTCGTTTACGGCCCTTGCCGATACCATAGTATCCAAACGTTACCTCGTAACAACATCCAACATCGCTACCAGCCCCCCGGAGATTTCTAATGTAAGTACCGGGTTTATTACCGATTCGTCTGCAACGGTGACTTGGAAGACCGATGAACCGGCCACCGGCCTGGTTGACTATGGCAAAGATACCAGCTATTCCGATACGGAAACCCAGATAGAATCACTATCGATCTGGCATACGGTTAAAATAGACGGGTTGCAGCCTAATACGCTGTATTACCTGCAACTCGAGTCCAAGGCTTCCAACGGAGAACTGAGCACGCTGGTGATCGACCCGATTATGACTCAAAGCACAGTAGATGTAGCCTCGACGGTCGGAAAGCGCGCCCCCGATTTCGCACTATATTCCATAGACGGCACCAGGTACTCGTTGAGCCAGTTCTTAGGACATCCGGTCTTGCTCAATTTCTGGTTGGAAGGGTGCCCTGCGTGCGAATCGGAAATGCCCTTCATCCAGGCAGCCTATGATAAGTACAGCCGCGACCAGTTGACTATACTCACCGTTAACGTACACGGGGACCCCGATAAAGTCGAGTATTTCCTGGCACAGGGTAAATACACCTTCCCGGTTCTGATGGATGCGGAAGGCAACGTGGATGATATTTACAAAGCACCCTATTTCCCCACGACATACTTGATCGACTCCAAGGGTATTATTCAGCAGATAGTCACTGAACGGTTCCAATCTATCGGCGAGATTGACGACGCACTGAAAAAGTTAGAGTAATATAGATACCGGGCTCTTTCGTTTTCAGGTTGTGAAAATGGAAAGTAAAAGCCGCTTTATCATCTGGATCTTCGCCCTGCTCTTTCTCATTGCCTTCGGAACTCTCGGTTTTATGGTCATCGAAAAATGGAATGCTTTCGATGCCTTTTATATGACGGTGATCACCATCTCAACCGTCGGTTTCATGGAAATCCACCCGCTCTCAGTCCCCGGCCGTATCTTTACAACCGTTCTCATATTGGGTGGAGTGGGCACGGCATTTTACATCCTGACGTCGATCGTACGCGTAACACTGGAAGGTGAATTTGGGACATTCGGGAGGCGCCGTATGGAATCCAGAATTAAAAAGCTCGACCAGCATTTTATTGTTTGCGGCTACGGCCGCGTCGGCGAGGCCATAGCCAGCACGCTTAAAATGCAGAAGGCGAATTTTGTAGTCATCGATCACAGTTTAAATAGCTACACAAGAGCGGTGCAGCAGGACTGTCTGACCATCATGGACGATGCTACCAACCACGATGTCCTTAAACGGGCGGGCATCCTTAAAGCCAAAAGCCTCATAACCGCTTTCGGTGACGATGCCTACAATACTTATGCAGTATTGACTGCACGGGAGATCAATCCGCGCCTGACTATCATAGGCAGGGCCAGCAACGACGAGGCGGCCAAGCGCCTGAAACAGGCGGGCGCCACCCATATCATCCTGCCGGAAGTCATAGGCGGATTACAGATGGCCCGGCTTGCTTTGCGCCCTACCACTGTCCAGTTCGTGGAAACCGTGCTGGCGGGAAAAGAGAGGGAATACCTGGTGGAAGAGATCTATGTAGGCGAGAATTCAACACTGATCGGCAAAAGCATAAAAGAAGTCGAAGAGCGCTTCCCCGGTGTGCGCATGCTGGCAGTCAAGGAGAGAGACGGCAACCTTCATATAAACCCCAGCCTGAACATGGCAATTGCGGCCGGCGCCAGCTTAACCGCCTTCGGGACAATGGAACAGCTGCAGGCTGTGGAAGGATGCTGTTCATTTAACCGTGACCAGGCCGGGCCTGTCGTACCCGACCTGTAAATGTACGAAAGAGACCTGCCAAAGCCTTCTTTCCGGGATAGCCGGGAATACGAGTTTAACGTGACCGTGTTATATTTTTCAGTTGTCCTCTGGAAACCGGCGGGACTATATTGTAAGATTTAAAAAACCGGCTTAAAAATTTGCTATTCGAAGGATGATTTAATGAGCCTGCGCGTAAAAAAGATACTTCTCTTCATCGGGCTGACCTTTCTGCTGGACTGGTTGATGGTCCTTCTGTATATGGTCTTTGGCGGTAAGGATGAGGGGCTGGCTTTGCTGGCTTTACCCTACATGTTTATGCCAATGATCGTGGCTTTGATCGTCCAGAAGGGAATTTTTAAAGAGCCCGTCATTCAACCTCTTGCTATCTCATTCAAAATAAACGCCTGGTTTTTCGTAGCCTGGTTCCTGCCGGTAGTCATAGCCTTTGCGGTCATGGGAGTCAGCCTGCTGTTTCCGGGTGTCCGCTTCACTCCCGACATGTCCGGATTTCTTAACACACTGGCCGGCTCGTTGACCCCGGAACAGATAGACCAGGTCAGACAGCAACTGGCTGCCCTAACCGTACATCCCATCTGGCTGGGGGTACTGGTGTCGCTCATAGCCGGGACCACCATCAATGCAGTCCTGGGCTTCGGCGAAGAGTTAGGGTGGCGGGGCTTCCTTCTAAAGCAGTTTGGATTTATGGGTTTCTGGAAATCATCCGCCTTAATCGGATTTATCTGGGGCATATGGCATGCGCCTTTGATACTGCTGGGATTCAATTACCCCGACCATCCGCAGGCTGGAGTACTGATGATGGTTGTCTGGGTGATGGCAATCTCTCCTCTCTTTAGCTATATACGTCTCAAATCCCGGTCGGTTATAGCCAGTTCAGTCTTCCACGGGACCATCAACGCAGTTCCCCTGCTGGCCATACTGCTTATTACGGGCGGCGACGATCTGACCGTCGGTATTACAGGATTGGCAGGTATCATAGTCTTTGCCCTGGCTGACATCTGCATCTTCATCTTCGACCGCTTCTTTACAAAAGAGCCGGTAAATCAGATTATTAAAAACATATAGTGGATGCTGCGGCTCAAAATATATGAATGAAAACCTGGCGGACCTGGTCTCCGAGAGGCTTCCGAAGCCTGTGCTCAGGCTTATCCAAACTGCCGGGCTCACAGCCTCGCGGTCCGGCTTGGACCTCTACCTGGTAGGCGGCATTGTACGCGACCTCTTGCTCGGAAGGCCGAGCATCGATATCGATATGACGGTTGAGGGCGATGCCCTGGAGTTGGCGGCAACCCTGGCCGCCAAACTGCATAAAAAGCCCGTCCTGCACAAAAGATTCGGTACTGCAACCTTTAAGCTCGGTGATTACAGGATAGACCTGGCGACTTGCCGCAGCGAATCCTACGATCGCCCCGGCGTATTGCCCGAGGTTAAACCGGGTACCATCAAACAGGACCTCCTTCGCCGTGATTTCACCATCAATGCGTTGGCTGTATACCTCGAGCCCCACCGCTTCGGCAAGTTGATCGATCACTGCGACGGCAGACTGGACATCGAGGACAAACTGGTCCGCATTTTGCATTCTAAAAGCTTCCAGGATGATGCCACCCGCATTATGCGGGCAGTGCGCTATGAACAGCGATTAGGTTTCAAGTTAGAACCCGTGACTCTTAGAACGCTCGACAGCGACCTGTGCATGCTGGATACCATCAGCGGCGACCGTTTGCGGCACGAAATTGTCCTCTGGCTGGGGGAAGACCGGCCGGAAAAAATACTAAAACGTTCCTCACAGCTTGGAATACTCGCACGGCTAAACCCGGCGCTGGCCTGGGACCCGCACTGGAGCAGGACTTTCCCGGCAGCCCGGAAATTGCACAGCGGAACCCGGCTTACACATCTTTACTTCGCCCTTCTCATCTACTCGCTGAATAGTAAACAGTGCGATGCACTGTTGAAACGGTTGGGCATAGCCGGGGGCGAGCTTTGCAGGACCATCCTCGATACTATTAAACTAAAGCAAAGGCTGGAGCTCCTTGACGAACCCATCCTTCAACCATCTGAAATATACGTTAAATTGAGCCCCTTCGACAGGCTTGCCATCCGAGCCAACGCTCTGAGCTGCCCTTCGGTCAACGTGCGCAGGAATCTCAAGCTGTATCTCGACAAGCTGGTCTCGATAAAACCCAGGCTGACGGGCAAAGACCTGATGGAAATGGGAGTGCCTGAAGGACGGAGAGTAGGATTTATGCTTGACAGGCTTTTAACTGCCAGGCAGGACGGCGAGGTAAGGACAAGGGCCGATGAACTGCGCCTGGTACGTCAACTGATTAATGGTTGAAAAACCACGGATGCACGAGGATGGGTATCTGGTGTCCCAGGTAGGCTATCAAAAAGGCGCGCGGTAACTTGCCCAACCAGGTGGCTATCAGACATTTCCACCAGCGTATCTTCAAAGCACCGGCGGCAATCCCCACCAGATCGTAGGGCACTATCGGCACCAGTGCTATGCCGAAGATTGTCCAAGCACCATAGCGGTTCATCCACCTTGTAGCCTTCTGATAGGCTGGCATGTGCTCGTCTACAATTATTCTCTCACCCACATAGCCCAGCCAGTAAGCAGTCATCTCGCCGATGGCATCACCCGTGCCGGCTGCCAGAGCCACGGAAAAGGGGTCCCACATAGTGGCGGCAGCGAGCACAAAGATAGGCCCGGGCGCCGGAATAAGTATGGTGGCGCTGCTCAGCATGCTGACTATAAAAACGATTAAATAGGCCAGCCAGCCGTAGCTGCGTAGGGAGACATTGAAAAAATCTTGAAAATGGTACAGAAGTAGAGCGATGCCGGCAGAGAAAGCCAGCATTCCTAATATCAGCAAGACCTCTTCAAACCATTTTAGTTTTCTACCTCCGATTTTTTTCGGCCCGGAATCAGTCTTCATTTTTTTTCAAACTCGACACGACGTACGATTTTAGTCCCTCGTTTCCCAGCTTTAATTTAAAGGCTTCGGCCTGCGTACGGCCATCTGTTATCGCAAACAGCGACGGCCCTGAGCCTGCCAGGTGGATATGCCCACCGGCGACATCGGCGAAACGCGTCCGGAAATCTTCCATTCCCCGGTAAGCACGTACGGCGATTTTATCAAAAGTGTTATAGAGCAGGTCCGGGTTGATTTTACGTTCCATTCGCATCCGGCCAATTGCTCTATCTGCGTAACGGCCATCAGATAAATCTGCGGGGCCCAGCATACTATACAGCTTTCCTGTCTTTCCGGCCTGAACCTGTATCTCCGGCCGGACCAACAGATAATATGTATCCTGCGGATCGGGCAAAGGAACAACCTTATCTCCCCTGCCTTCTACCAGGCACGTCCCGCCATGTATAAAAAATGGAACGTCCGACCCGATATCCGCTGCTATTTCAACCAGCTCCTTTTGGGATAGCCCCAGCGACCAGAGCTTGTTTAAGCCGGCCAGGGCCGCTGCGCCGTCGCTGCTGCCGCCTCCCAACCCGCTATCCATGGGAATTATTTTCTCAAGGCGGATGCGGGCGCCTCCCTCATAGCCTGTTTTTGTTCTCAATGCTTCTGCGGCTTTGACTACCAGGTTGTCCGGCGATTGCAGCGAAGCGATATTGCATCCTATTTCCAGGCGGTCGTTTTTTTCGAAGCTTAATACATCAAACAGGCTGACTGCCTGTACAATGCTTTTTATCTCATGATAGCCGTCGCTGCGCTTGCCCAGCACCTCAAGCACCAGGTTAATCTTGGCCGGGGCCCTCGCGGTCAGCATGAAACGCCTCCGACAATACAATATAAGTCCCACCACTCGGCCAGCTCCAGCGTACCCGGGCGCCGCTGAGAATCGATCTTGGCCAGCTTTAGCAGCTCTTCCGCTTCGGCCGGCCCCTTTTTTAACCCGATGGCCAGCGAATTACGTAATTGCTTCCTGGGTGCGGCGAACCCGCTGTGCACGAATTGAAGAAAATCATCCATGTTTTCCACAGTTATGGCGGGCACGGGCAGCATGTTAAATTTTACTACTGCTGAATCAACCCTGGGAAGCGGATAAAAGCTCGCGGCCGGAACACGGCAGACGATCGCGGGCCTGCTGAATATCTGCATGCTGACGGAGAGAAAAGTCATCTTGCCCGGCCGGGCCGTCACATCTTGCGCCACCTCCTTCTGCATCATGATGACCATCAAAGCCGGCTTCAATTCGCCGTGCATAAACATGTGAAGGATGGGGGAGGTTATATAGTAGGGAATATTGGCTACAACTTTATATGGGCGGCTGCTTCCCAAAATGTCGTTCAAATTGACATGCAGGATATCAGCATGAACTACTTCCAAATTACTGTGCCCCGCCAATTTTTGCTTGAGGCGTTTTGCCAGGGTTTCGTCCAGTTCCACCGCTGCCACCCTGGCCGCCCTTTGGGCCAGCTTTTCGGTCAGGATACCTGTACCCGGGCCGACTTCCAGGACCGTATCCGTAGCAGATAGTTCGGCTGCCTCTAAGATAATATTCCTGATATTTTCGTCTATGAGGAAATTCTGCCCCAGTCTTTTTTTAGCCTTTGTGTGCGCGCTTTGTAGCTGGGAGTGGATATTGCCTAGTGGTACTTTCTTTTTATGCAGCACTGATCTAGCGAAAGAAATAAATTGAGTGGGCCGTGCACCGGCTGTCGATAGTGCCTTTCAGCTTACACCTGCCAGCCAGCTCCAGCCAGGCATACCTGCGTCACCCGGAGCTTACCATTTACCGCTGCTTCCTTCCGGACCTGACGGGATTCATAGCCCTCCGCCGCGCAAGACCCAACCTTCAACGCCACTTAACCTTTGCAGTATTGAAAAACAAAACCTCGAGCCGGGATTCAACCCCGCTAGAGCGGATCTCGGGTACAGGGCACCGCTAGTTCCCCGTCTAGCACGACCCAATTCAAATACTACTACTCGGATTGTGACTTTTCAAGGCTAGATTCCCCACCCCAACCTGCTTACCAGGAATTCCGGCAGCCCTGCAGCCTCCATTTTATCCTGTGTCAACCCGATCTCATAATCGACCCTGTGATGGTGTATTACCCCCTCTTCAGAGTCGTAAATAACGTATGCCGCTCTTGGGTCGCGGTCCCGGGGCTGCCCCACTCCACCGGGATTGATAATCAGCTTCTTTCCGGCCGGCATCAATATGTCTCCGTCATGCAAATAGCTTTCCTTGACCAGCGAGTCCTCTTGCTCGAAGAGAAACGGCACATGGGTGTGCCCGACCAGGCAATACTGTGTATCAAAATAGTCGAAATTATCCGCCGCCGTAAAGGCATGCGCTATATACTCCCAAACCGGCATGCGCGGGCTGCCGTGGACCAGCGTAAAATCATCCTGCACCAACCTTTCCGGCAGCGCCAGCAGGTATTCCCGCTCATCCTGGCTCAACTGTTCGGCTGTCCAGCGGTTGGCGCGGGCGGCCTCTGAGTTGAAATCTCCTATATCGATCTTACCGATAGCCGCCTGGTCGTGATTACCGCTGACACACAGCGGGTCCAGCTCCCGCAAAAGCCCGATGCAGGCCGACGGGTCAGGCCCATAACCTACGACATCACCCAGGCACCACACACGTTCGAAGCCGCCGAAGTTCTTCGCATCGTCCAGCACAGACTGAAAAGCTTCGAGGTTGCTGTGAATATCCGCAATAATCAGGTACTTCACGGAAGGTGGATTATATCACAAAAATTGCCACACGCCATTGGTCTTATACGCGTTGACTGGCGCCTTCTGTGATGCTACCATTAATCGCCTACAGGAGGGGATGATGTATTACTTCGCCTATGCTTCCAACATGAACCGCAAGCAGATGAAAGAGCACTGTCCCGATGCGGTTGGTAAAGTCGTAGCCACCCTCCCCAACTTCAAACTCATCTTTGCCGGGTTTTCCCGCGGGCGCAAGGGCGCCGAAGCCACTATAAAAGGCTCCAGGGGGGATAAGGTAATAGGCGCTGTATATGAGGTCACCGAGGCCGGACTTCGCAAGCTGGATAAATGGGAAGAATACCCGGTTAACTATAAACACCTCAACGTCAGGGTATTTACCGATGGCGGAGATGTGTACGACGCGATAACCTATATAAAGGTGAATCAGCAGGAAGAGGGCAGTCCATCTCCCGAATATTTAGCCGTCATCCAACAGGGCTACCGCGACTGGGGTATTATTTAATCTTCCCTAGTTGCTCTCAGCTATATCTATCTCGTTGATTACATCGCCTGTAAAGGTCGGGTTTTGCGTAGGATCACGCGGCGTCAGCTTGTTTACGACATCCATACCCTGTATAACCTGTCCGAACACAGTGTATTTTCCATCCAGAGCCGGCTGCGGCTGGTAGCATATAAAGAACTGGCTTCCATTGCTATTGGGTAGGCTCGAATGCGCCATGGAAAGGGTACCTGTAACGTGTTTCCGCGCGCTGATTTCGTTCTGGAACTGGTAGCCTGGGCCTCCCGACCCTGTGCCGGTGGGGTCCCCACCCTGTGCCATAAAACCGGGGATAACACGGTGAAAGGTGCATCCGTTGTAATAACCCTTGCGTGCCAGTGAAACAAAGCTGTTTACCGTGACAGGTGCATCCTGCGGATATAGCTCACAGACTATATCGCCTTTGACGGTCTTGATCGTAGCTGTATATTTCTTATTCACATCGATGACCATGGGGATGGGCGAGTTATAACTCTTGGGGGTTGGTTGTCCCATATTTAATACTCCTGTCAGATATAAAGTCAGAGTTACCCCTGCAAGGCAGACCAGGGTTATCAGGACTATTCCGGCTTTATTCCTATACCATTTATTTTGTACTTGTTTTTTATTCCGCTGTTTATTTTTTATAGGTTTGTGTTTAGGCATTTTTCAGGCTTTCCTTGTGTTTATTGGCGACTCATTTATTAAAACGGAGTGCTGCTATGCAACAGCACTCCGTTGAATTTAAATTCAATCGATGGCTGAAAACTTAAAAACTGCCAAAGACTGAGTTATAACCCAGGACCATCCTTACGACCATGTATAAAAGAAACATCAGCCCGCCCAAAAATAACAACAGGCATAACGTTCTCCAGAAAAGTCCCCAGGCCAATGCCCAGGTAGGTTTTATTTCAGCCTGCTTCTCCGACTGGATGGGAGGAGGCAATACCGGCGTCATCATAGGCTGACCCACCATTCCGGCCACAGGAGCAGCAATGCCGGTTACGACCGGCACATGCGGCCGGGCGGACGTCCCCAGGTTTGCTCCGCAGGATACGCAGAACTGCTGGTTAGCAGCGTTCTGGGAACCACAGTTGGGGCATGTCACCATTTGCTGCATAAATCACCGCCTGATTATTTACTTTCTTGCATTATATACGTGGCATTGACGTATATCAAGACCCGGTCAATTCTTTCGTGCCGTAAAATATACCTGTGTTATAATCACGCTATGCTTGTATCTGATCTTGGTGAATTCGGGCTGATAGACTGTATTACCAGGCTCATCGATAAAAAGAGCAATAAAAAAGCTGTCTCCTGGCAGGACCTGCTTGTCCCTGCGGGCGACGATGCGGCGGCCTGGAAATCCCGAAGCGGGACAGAGTTGATCACAACCGACATACTGGTCGAGGACATCCATTTCAACTTCTCCTATACAGGCTGGCAGGAACTGGGCTGGAAATCGATAGCCATCAATATAAGCGATATATATGCTATGGGTGGCAGGCCGCAATATGCGCTGGTCTCGCTGGCGCTGCCGGGGTCGCATCGGGTCGGAGATGTGCTGGCCATGTACGAAGGAATAATAAAAATATGCAACAAATACGGTATTGTATTGGCCGGAGGCAACATCTCAGCTTCTGAAAAAGTAGTGGTCAACGTGACCCTGACCGGAGTAGGGGGCAAGGGTATCATGACCCGTTCCGCCGCTACACAGGGTGATCTGATCGCTATATTCGGGCATCCTGGTCTCTCCGCAGCCGGCTTGAAGGCCCTCACCGGCCCTAAGAAAATAGACGAACCCGATATGAAGATATTGCGCAAATCGCACCTGCATCCCGCCCCCGGGTTGGATTCCGGACCCAGGCTGGCAGCCTGCGGTGTCAAGGCCGCCATCGATACCAGCGACGGACTGCTTTCGGACCTCGAACATATATGCGAGTCGAGTCGCACCGGCGCCGTCATATATGCACAGAACCTACCAGTGCACCGGCTCTTGAAAAGGTATTTTAAGGAGGAGTTCCTGGAAATTGTTCTGACAGGCGGCGAGGACTATCAACTGCTTTTCACGGCCGGACCAGAAATCATGGATGCCGTGATTAAGACAATGAAGCCGGCTCCGGTTGTCATTGGGGAGATAATCTCCGGCCGACCGGGCAAGATAACCGTTATGGACGCCAGGGGTAATACGTTTGCCTTCAATTGCAAAGGATGGGACCACTATAAGAGGCCGTGCAGTCATGGCTAATTTCACCCTTATCTCGCGCAGCCCCAAAGAAACGCGCAAACTCGGCACGGTCATCGGCAAGCTGGCACAGGGTGGAGATATCTTTTTATTGAGCGGCAACCTGGGCGCCGGCAAGACCTGCCTTATCCAGGGTATCGCCTTCGGACTGGGAGTTAAGGAATACGCCTGCAGCCCTTCCTTCATGATCGCCCGTGAGTACCACGGCCGCCTGATGGTTTATCACCTCGACCTTTACCGGCTGGATCATATCGAGGAGATATTCGACCTGGGGCTTGACGAGTATTTCAGGGAGGATGCCGTGTGCGCCATCGAGTGGGCAGAAAAGGGCAGCGATGCATTGCCCGGAGATACCCTCGCCATCGAGATGGAGCACGTGGGCGAAGATAGCCGCAGGGTAAGTTTTGTTCCGCGGGGGCCGCGCTATGCCGGCCTGGTGAAGAAATTAAAGGAAAAGCTAAAGCTGGACAAAGAGGGAAAATGGAACTTTCAATAGATACGTCCACCGCCTGGGGCGGACTGGCCCTGTCGCAGGAAGGCTGCCTTTTGGCCGGGCTCACCTGGAAGCCAGGGCAGAACCATACCTCAGAGATGTTCCCCAATATCGATCGTCTGCTGGCCACGGCTAAAGCCGACATTCGCGACATGCGTGCTATCTTCGTAGCCAGGGGGCCAGGGAGCTATAACGGCCTGCGTGCCGGCCTCAGCGCCGCCAAGGGACTGGCCTTTTCGCTGTCAATACCCCTGGTAGGCATAAGCACATTGGAGATAGAAGCTTATCCCTTCGCCTTTTCCGCAATGCCCATCTGCCCGCTTCAGGACGCCGGAAGGGGAGAAATCGCCTCTGCCCTTTATAGCTTTGACGGAAATTGGAAATGCTTGAAAGAGGCATACCTGACAACAATTGACTCATTATGTAAAGAGATTAAAGTGAAGACGCTTTTCTGCGGTGAGATCCCTCCTGCGGCCGTCGGTTTGATCACATCAACTCTCGGTCCCAAGGCCGTCGTGCCGGAATGGCATGAAAGGAGCCGCCGCCCGGGCTGTCTTGCTGCATTGGGCTGGCAGAAACTTTCTTCAGGAGAAAAAGACAATCTTGCGACCTTGCAGCCGATTTACCTGCGGCAGCCACCCATTACCAAGAGCAAAAAGAAATACCAGGGCTACACGACCCTACCGGTAAAAGACTGAAGCAGCATTGTTATAAACCCGCCGAAATTTCCGACAAGCCAGTTTAAAACGTGAGACGAGGCCAGGATGCTGTTAAGCCAGCTGAGTATTGGATAGATATTTAGAAGTTTAACCAGCAATACCAGCCCCAGGCCAGAGTCGATCAGGGCGAATATCCCTCCCAGCAGGTTCCATACAAAGCCGCCGTCCCACACCTTGGCTATAAAATAACGCGGAATCCAGAAAATCAGGAAGAGCGCCACGATAATCAGGCTCATCGTCAACAGGAATGCCACGAAATTTCGCCAGGTAAGGATATCTATGAAAGACAACCATCCTGCGACATGGCTGGTAAAAAGACCCGTCAGAATCAGGGCTATAATGAATGCCGCCAGGCCGAATATTTCTCTGACTGCCCCGTGCCTCAGACCACCGATAAAACTAAAGATCAATATGAGCGCCACTACTATATCTGTAACCACACCGAAGGCCGATGCAAAATCCATATGTGTTTAATCCAGCGAAAGATTTCCTGCTATTCTATCCGATTAGCTGGATGTAAACAATCCTGGCAAGCGGCCTTAACCCCACGCCTGCCAGTGGCAAAATATGTGCTTTGCAGATAAAATTAGTACCCGCAAAGCAATAAAATAGAAACGGGAGTCGAAATGGAAAGAACGCTTATACTGGTAAAACCTGACGGCGTACAGCGCTGTTTATCCGGCGAGATCATATCGCGTCTTGAGCAGCGCGGGCTCAAGATCGTGGCCTTGAAGATGCTCCGGATGGACAGGGCACTGGCGGAAAAACATTACGCCGTGCATAAAGAAAAACCGTTTTTTGAGGACCTGGTGAAATTCATCACATCCGGACCTATCATCGCTGCAGTGCTCGAAGGAGAGAAGGCCGTGGAGGCCACAAGGCAGACGATGGGCACCACCGACCCCAAGAAGGCAGCTCCGGGGACAATCCGGGCCGACCTGGGCATAAATATGGAGCACAACCTGGTCCATGGGTCGGATTCTGCGGAGAATGCAGAAAAAGAAATAAGTATCTTCTTTAAGGAGGAAGAGATCCTAAAGTACGGTAGGGATGTAGATAAGTGGCTTACTGGATCCTGAGAAGCCTCGGGGCCTTTTCGTAAACGCTTTCCAGGCAGTAAAAATCGCGCACTTCTTTGGAAAAGATGTGAATCACCACTCCGAGATAGTCCAGTAAAATCCAGCCTGAATCAGCATCGCCTTCACTATGATAAGGGACTACCGAGGATTTCCTCAGCGTATCCAGGATTTCCTGATGGATGGCATCCACCTGACGATCCGTATCACCACTGCAAATTACAATATAGTCAGTATACGAACAGGTTTGCCGGGTATCAAGTAACGCTATATCTTCGGCCTGCTTGTCGGAGGCCAGTTCAACTGCCCGGCGGGCGATTTCTATTGGCTGCAGGTTATCTCCTTTGCTGCACGTCCCACATGAGTACTGTCCGATTTATTATAGCATAATAATTGGAGCGTACACATGAACGGCTCCGCCAGATTTCGTGGGCCCTTATTTTCAGGCCTTTTTTCGCCCCGTGCGCCTGATAACCGCATGCGCATGGGTTCTAGGGATTTTCATTTTGACATTCTCCTCTTTTCTGTCATAATTTAAGTAGTTGCACATAAACGACCAACAAGATTCGATGCCGGTATTTCAATGCAACCCCGGCTGTGTATATTGGCATATTGAATAGAATAAAATAACCCCGGAGGATTGAAATGGCACAGCAAATTAAGGCGGACAAGGACTATACGCTTTTTACATCGCTGCTTCAGGTAGCAGATATTTTTGTTAAGATCAGGGAAAGGGAGTTGCTTCCGCAAAACCTTTCAGCCACATCTGCAGCGATATTATTCCTGGTCGATGCCATGGGCAAAGACGTAACGCCGGCCAAGATTTCAAGGATGCTTCTTAGAGAGCCGCATTCAATATCAGGCATACTTATGAGGATGGAAAAGCAGGGCCTCATAAAAAGGGCCAAGAATATGGAAAGAAAGAACCTCATTAGGGTTACCTTGACTACCAAGGGCGAGAACGCCCTCAAACAGGCCATGAAGAAAGAGGGAGTCAAGCATGTCCTTTCCAAGCTCACGGAAGAACAGCGCAGGCAGCTCAAGCAGTCGCTTACCGCGCTAAAAGAGGCGGGCATGAAGGAACTAAACCTCAGCCCCAAGTCACTTCCCTGGCCGTGATTCCAATTTGAAATTAATAGCGTCCCGCACAGATGTGCGGGACGCTATTCTATTTAGCCTTGAATCCGCAGGAAGCCCTGACATATACGACTAATTCTTTGTCATCTCTCCCGTATTTGTTATAATTATCACACGGTATAACCAAAAATTATTATGAAAGCGCGATGGTGGCAAGGTAGCCTTCTCTACCTATTGATCCTGGTTGCACTGCTGGCACTGGCCTTTAGCTTCTTCCCTGTTAACAAAGGCCCTAAAGAGGTCGACTACTTTACATTTGTCGACAACGCTAAGACCAAGCAGATAGACGCTATTCAGCAAGACGGCACGACAATAATCGGCCTGAAGGATGACAAACCTGTTGTCAAGGCCGCCTTTGTGGGCAGTACCAAGGAGTTGCTGGATAGTTTCAAGGATGCCGGAATCCAGTTGGGGGATACAGGCATTAAATTCGAGGTCAAAACCGGTGGAATCGATTGGGGCAGCATTATGCTTACATTCCTCCCCCTTCTTCTTTTTGGCGCCTTCATATTCTTTGTATTCCGTTCTGCACGAGGAGCCAATACGCAGGCCTTTAATTTCGGCAAAAGCCGCGCACGTCTGGCCTCGGGCGACAAACCAACAGTGACCTTTGCAGACGTCGCAGGCATCGATGAATCCAAAGGCGAGCTGCAGGAGGTCGTGGAATTTCTCAAATCACCCCAAAAATTTCTCGTCCTGGGCGCACGTATACCTCGCGGCCTGTTACTGGTGGGCCCACCGGGCTGCGGTAAAACACTTATAGCCAAGGCCACGGCAGGAGAGGCAGGCGTGCCTTTCTTTTCCATCAGCGGCAGCGAGTTCGTCGAAATGTTCGTCGGCGTCGGCGCCTCACGTGTGCGAGACCTGTTCGACCAGGCCAAACGCAATGCTCCCTGTATCGTCTTCGTCGATGAAATCGATGCTGTAGGCCGGCACCGCGGCGCAGGGCTGGGTGGGGGGCATGATGAACGTGAGCAAACCCTCAATCAAATCCTGGTTGAGATGGACGGCTTCGACAGCAATACCAACGTTATTGTGCTGGCTGCTACGAATAGACCCGATATATTGGACCCGGCTTTACTCAGGCCCGGCAGGTTCGACCGACACATCGTTATAGACCAGCCTGATATAATCGGCCGCAAGGCCATCCTGGCCGTGCATGCCAAGGGCAAGCCGCTGGCCAAGGAGAGCGACCTCGAGGTCATCGCCCGACAGACACCCGGATTCAGCGGCGCTGACCTGGCGAATCTTATAAATGAAGCCGCCATCCTGGCCGCCCGGCGCAATCGCAAAGATATCAGCCAGAAAGAGCTGGAAGATTCCATCGACCGTGTAATTGCAGGCCCTGAGAAGAAGGGCAGGGTCATCACCAAGAACGAGAGGGAACTGATAGCCTACCACGAGACCGGACACGCCCTGGCCGCCAAGATGCTGCCTAACGCCGACCCGGTCCACAAGATTTCAATCGTAGCCAGAGGTATGATGGGAGGATGGACACGCTTCCTGCCAACGGAGGAACGCCATCTGGAGACATTTGAACGATTTAAGGACCTCATAGTTGTAAGCCTGGCCGGCCGCGCAGCGGAGCAGGTTGCCTTCAATGAACTCACCACTGGCGCTCAAAACGACCTCGAAAAAGTCACCCAGATCGCCCGCCGTATGATAACCGAGTTCGGCATGAGCCAGAAACTCGGACCGCGCACTTTCGGCAAGAGGGAAGAGCTGGTTTTCCTCGGAAAGGAAATCCATGAGCAGCAGAATTATAGCGATAAGATAGCCGAGGAGATCGACGCCGAGGTGGAGCAACTGGTCAAAGACGGCTACACCAAGGCCGTGGAAATCATGATACAGAATAAAGACCGTCTTAAGTTTATCGCTGACTATCTGATCGAGAAAGAAACCATTGATGACATCACGTTCGAGGAACTCTTGAATAAGCCCATCCCGACCCCGGATCTGGAGGCCACACCGGCCTCCTGACAGCCGCCCTATTTATTTCTTTCTATAACGTAAGCGACCAGCGCCTTAAGTGACTTCCTTGCATCGCAGTCCGGTAATCTATCCAGCGACCCGCTGGCCTTCTGGGAAAATTCACCGGCAACTTTTTTACATTCATCGATGGCGCCGGAGGCCCGGATTTTCGCTACAGCTTCAGGTACGAGGCTTTTATCACGTTCAACGATAACTTTGTAAATCAGGCGGTCGTCAGGATTATGCTGCAGATAGATAACGGTGGGCAGAGTCATGGCGCCTTCATTCAGGTCCGATCCGACAGGTTTGCCCAGCGTCGACTGGTCCCCTACAAAATCCAGTATGTCATCGATTATCTGGAAGGCCAGCCCGAAATTCTGCGCATAGTCTTTCAACGCCAGTACCTGGTCCTCTGGGCACCCGCTCAATACCGAGCCGCATTCGGCGGCCATAACGAAGAGACAGGCCGTCTTATCGCTAATCCATTTATAGTAATTGTCCCTGGCCCCTTCAGCGTCAAAATGCGTGCTGGCCTCGCGCAACTCGCCACCCGAGATGATCATGAGGGTCTCGGTAAAGCGCCTGATAACACGTATGTTTTCGGTGGTTGTGGCCAGGCTGCCCGCCCTTGAAAAAAGGTAATCGCCGAGCAACAGGGCGCTGTTGGATCCGTAGGTTCGGTAAACCGCCGGCTTGCCATGCCGGGTTGCCGAGTTATCGATGATATCGTCGTGGACAAGCGTGCCGATATGTAGAAGTTCTACCGCCGACGCCATGGGCACCAGCAATTCCAGGTCGTAGTTATAGAATTTGCTGCTCAGCAGCGTGAGCGCCGGCCTGACCCTTTTGCCCACATTCAGCAGCGCATATTCCAGCATTTGAGAAAGCAGAGGTATATCGTTGCGGGCTATATCGCCGAGCTTGGCTTCTACCAGCTTCAAATCTTCTTTTATCGGGGCATAGATCTCATCCAGGTTCATGGGGTGCTCCCGCTGCCCAGGTGCGCCATCTCCTCTTCAACAATCTTGTCTTCCAGCTTGACGAAAAGCGCCTGCGGTTGAGGCAATTTCTGGCCTGCAGCCGGCAGTTGCACCTTCCATCCTGCTTCCCGTATATCACCGTCAAAGCCGAGATAATTGTGCAGCTTCTGCGAGGTAAAGGGCAGGAATGGATAAAGCATAGTTTTTAAGGCCGATATTGCCCCGATGGCGGTGTAAACCGATCTGGCGGCGACCAGCCTGTCCTGCTTCAGCATCTTCCAAGGGGCTGTATCGTCCAGGTAGCGGTTTACGTCCTGCGCCAGCGCCATTGCAGCTTTGAGGCCCTCCTTAAAATGGCAGCCATAAAGCTGCTTATCCATTTCTTGGAGAGTGTTCTCGGCTTTCTCGAGCAGTCCTTTGCTGGCTTCATCCAGCTCTCCCGGCTCAGGCACTGCAGCCGCGAAGTTGCGGTTGGTAAAGGTCAACACGCGGTTGACCAGGTTGCCATAGGTGGCCACCAGCTCGTCATTGTTTTTCCTCAGGAACTCATGCCAGGAAAAATTGGCATCGCCGGTCTCGGGCATATTAATAGACAGATAATATCGGAGGGGGTCCGGATCATAGCGCTGCAGGTAATCAGGCAGCCATACCGCCCAGTTCCTGCTGGTCGAAAGTTTCTTCCCTTCTATGGTCAGGAACTCATTGGCAGGCACATCGTAAGGCAGATTGAGACCGCCATAGCCCATCAGCATGGCAGGCCAGATGATGGTGTGAAAAGGGATGTTGTCCTTTCCGATAAAATAGTAGGACTTGCTATCGCCCGTCCAAAAGGCTTTCCAGCCCTCTGCATCACCGTGCGATTTGGCCCATTCCTTCGAGGCCGATAGATAGCCGATAACCGCTTCAAACCATACGTAGATACGCTTTTTCTCAAACCCCGGTTGAGGGACCGTCACACCCCACTCGATGTCACGCGTAATGGCCCTGTCCTTCAGGCCTCCTTCCAGAAAACCGAGGGTAAATTTCTGGACGTTTTGCCTCCAGAAGTCCTTGTTTCCTACCCAGTTGTGAAGCTTGTTCTCGAAAGCGCTTAATTTGAGAAAATAGTGTTCCGACGTTTCAAATACAGGTGTGGTGGCACAAATCCGGCAGCGCGGATTTTTAAGGTCGCTCGGATTCAACGTACGCCCGCACTGGTCGCACTGATCGCCCCGCGCACAGTCGAAATCGCAATAGGGGCAGGTGCCCTCAACGTAGCGGTCCGGCAGGAAGCGTTTATCCGTGGGACAGTAAGGCTGCATCATGGAGCCCTTATAAATAAAACCCTTTTCCAGAAGGCGTAAAAATATGTCGTGCGTAACCTCGGCGTGGTTTTTGGTATCAGTATGAGTGAAAAGATCGAAGGTGATGCCCAGCTTGTCCCAGCATTCCAGGAACTCCTTATGGTACTTTTGGGCAACTTCGGCGGGGCTGACGCCTTCCTGCTCCGCCCTCAGGGTAATGGGAGTGCCGTGTTCATCGCTGCCGGATACCATCAGAACATTGTCGCCTTTCAAGCGGTGGTAGCGTGCAAAAATATCCGCCGGCAGGTAACAGCCGGCTATGTGTCCGAGGTGCAGGGACCCATTGGCGTAAGGCCAGGCGACTGATACCAGAATATTCTCAGGCAATTGGAACACCCCCGAAATAAATTGTGACTATTTGCCGGTTTTGGAAGGGAAAAATGTAAATATTTTCTCGCCCTTTTCTTTTCTTTCTGTCCCCGCCTTGCGTTTATCGCAGCATTCGTTGCAGAATCTCAAGTTTTCGCTGCGTTCCCTGGACTTATCGAACTTGATTACGGCGCCTGAGTTCTTCTTCCTAAACGAATCGCCTCCCTTCTTTTTAAAACATACCGGACAGTAACATTTCTCACTATCGCCGTCCAGTACCAGTAAATACTCTTCCCCGTTTTCCAGCTTGTTGCCGCATTCCGAGCAATCGATATCGTCGATAAAAATTGTCTCTTCCTTGAATTTGTCCGACGGTTTTTCGTCTATCGACAGATAAACTTCACCATCTTGCATAACGCGGTCACAGCCGTTGCAGATAAGAGTACCAATGGATATTGCACCTCTGCGGAATCTCTGTTGCATGATAAGTCTCCCTTATTTATATTTATCCTTATGTAAGGACTTTTTTGTCTCGACAGTCCCTTCAATAACCAGTGTAAATTCGCCCCTGGGTTTGGCAAAATGGCCTGCCGCTTCGCTCACCGTGCCGCGGAAAACTTCCTCGTGCAGCTTGGTCATCTCCCGGCAAACGGCGATATTTCTATTGCCCAGCACCTCCAGGATGCCCTGCAGCGTGGCGGCCACCCTGTAGGGAGATTCGAAGCAGACTATGGCCCGCGGCTCTTCCCTTACGGACATCAGGAGGTTTTTCTTTTCATTCTTCTTGCGAGGTAAAAAGCCCAGATAAACAAACTGGGAAGCGGCCAGTCCAGAAGCTGCTACGGCAGTCGTGACTGCCGAACAGCCGGGCAATACTTCTACGTGGAAACCTTTTTCAATTGCTCCTGTTATCAGCTCATAGCCCGGATCGCTTATGCCGGGCATACCGGCTTCCGATATCAGGGCGATGTCCTGTTCTTCCAGCATTCCAAGTAACGCAGGTAATTTCATTCTCTTATTATGCTCGAAATAGCTGGTCAGCCTGGTGTTTATGTTGTACCTGTTTAGCAGTTTGCGTGCTGTGCGGGTGTCTTCTGCGGCTATAAGCTGCACTTCACCCAGCACCCGCAGTGCCCTCAGCGTGATATCTTCAAGATTTCCGATGGGTGTGGCTACGATATATAAGACAGGCACAATAACCTTATAATTATAGCTTAATTCGTACTCGAGGGCTACTTAAGGGCCTGTTTTACTGAACAAATGAACCATGGATAGCGGGTTATCTCCCGATAGCCCAGTTTCCTGTAAACGGGGTCTCCAAACTGACTGGCCTGCAGGATCACTTTGCGCGCCCCGAGGTCGAACGCTGCATTGCCCACTTCCTGCGTACAGTAGGCGGCCAGACCCAGCCCGCGCGACTTCTTTGCGCATGCCACCCAATAGATTCCTGCGATCCCGTGTGAAAGGATGGCCATGGCGGCCGCAGCCGGTTCGTCCTGATAGTAGACCACGGCCCATATGGAGTATGGGCTTAATACCCGGTCCGCCAGGGCAAAATATTTGTGAGTGATTGCCGCTGGAAGGCCGAGGTCCTGATATGCCTCAGCAGTTACTTGCTCGAAGCCTTCCAACCCCTTTGCATCCTCCACCCAGTGTAGTTCAGCTCCGTCCCGCAGCTTTTTCTTGTTCACCGGCTGTTCCAGTGCCATTCCGGCATTGTCGGAAATCATGAGCATTTTGCTTCCCCGGCAGAACTTAATAGCGTCCTGGTCGCCGTGGTTTCTGAGAAGCAGCGCAAAGGAGCGCTTACGCTGGCTGAAGAACTGTTGTGCCCGCGATATCACCTCAGCAGTTCCCCGTGATCGCATCAATACTATATTGCAAGCTGGAAAATCCACGACCGAATTTATGAAGACCGCGTCCTGATCTTCGAAAACCTCTGTGCCGGGGATCCAGTTTAAGCTCTCTCGCCAGTATTCCATGCGGTTAAGGTCGGCCAGTCTCAGTAGGTCGGAGTCATTCACAGCCGACAGTATACGTGGGAGATTAACCGTGCGTCAATTCATTTTGAATAACTACTGGCTTGACTTGAGATAGCTAATTTTGATATATTCTGCAACATCATCTTTGAGGTCTGATATGTCCGCACCTAAGTTCAAAGAACTCGAAAGAGCATACGGTTTTGATGAAGTGGCCATTGTGCCCGGCGATGTAACAGTAAACCCCGACCAGACCAATATAGAATTCAAAGTACGCGATATTACCTTCCCTATACCCATTGTGGCTGCCGCAATGGATGCGGTCGTAGACCCTGATTTTGCCATCCTCTTCAATAAATCCGGCGGACTGCCCATCCTCCATTGCGACGGCGTGCAGGTAAAATATGAAGACCCCAAATCGGTGCTGGAAGAGATCATAAATGCGCCAGCCAGCCAGGTAACGGCACTGATGCAAAAGATCTACAGTGAGCCTACTAAAGAGCACCTCGTTGCCAAGAGAATTAAGAAAATCAAGCAGGCCGGAGCAATTTGCGCCGTCTCGCTCATCCCTGCGACAACCAAGAAGCTGGCTCCCATCGCCGAGGAAGCTGGCGCGGATATCATAGTCATCCAGTCTACGGTCACCACGGCACGCCATATTTCAAAGAGCTATCGCGGTCTCAGCTTCACCGATCTGTGCAAACAGGTACGCGTTCCGGTAATCGTCGGCAATGCCGTTACCTACAGTGCGGCACTGGAGCTGATGAGGACGGGGATCGACGGACTGCTTGTCGGTATCGGGCCGGGAGCAGCCTGCACCACCCGGGAAGTGCTGGGTGTCGGAGTACCGCAGGTCACCGCCACTATCAATTGTGCCGCCGCCCGCGAAGTCTATTTTAAAGATACCGGCAGGTACGTTTCCATAATTACCGACGGTGGCATCCGCATAGGAAGCGACATGTGCAAAGCCTTCGTATCAGGTGCAGATGCCGTAGTTTTCGGTTCCATACTTACACGCGCAGAGGAGGCCCCCGGCAAAGGCCACCACTGGGGCATGTCTCAGCCTTCTGCCACGCTCCCCAGGGGAACCCGCATCACGACCGGCATCAAGGGTTCCTTGGAGAAGATTTTATTCGGCCCGACCTCGGTCACGGACGGCAGCGAGAATTTTGTCGGTGCATTGCGCAATGCTATGGGCGTCTGCGGGGCCGTCAATATCAGGGAATTCCAGAAGACCGGTCTGGTGATAGCACCTTCTATCAAGACTGAAGGCAAATATTTCCAAGCTTTACAGCAGACCTGCTAGCAAGTCTTAGAGGAAAACGGAAACCCCGAACCATATCCCGAACCCCACCAGGACCAGTGCGCATATTCCAAATACAGTCTTCTGCACCCCCGGCGTCCACAAATGCCGCGTCCTGAAAACCGTTGTCGAGACAACCTGCTCCCAGACCATGTCGCATGACAGATGCACCACGGTAAAGAGCACCAGCCCAACTATGCCGAAGGCGACGGCGCCGCTTATGAGAGCCACCCCGATCGTGGCCCACCACAGGAAAAAATAAGGGTTGCCTCCCGTCATAACTATACCCGTTACCAGCGAGTTATAAGGCAAAGAGACAGACCCTGCTACCGGTTTTCTAAATGTGAGGAAGATCATAAGCCCCATGATAACCAGCAACAACCCGCCTGCTACTCCCGTAGCCTGTTTGACGATAGGTATAGTCAAATAGGTTGCGAACCCGAAATAGATAAGGGCGATTATCGGTATTTCGATGATGCCGTGGCCCAGCCCTATGTATACGCCGGCATTTTTCTCATGATATCCCTTGGCAATGGTCGCAGCTGTCAGCGGTCCGGGCAGCATTACGCCGGACAGTGATATACCGGCTGCAGAGATCAGGTAGAGCCATAAATTTTGCGACATAGTTAGCTACCATTTGGCTGGGCTGGGTTATTCAATGAGTTTAATCATCGTCATCGCCGCCCTCATCCTCTTCGGCGGCAGCCCGGGTCTCTATCCTTGGGACGAGTGCAATTCCGCCCTGATCTTTCTTTCTATCCATAGCCGGAAGCTCAGCAATATCATTTACAACCCTGGTCAGTTCGGCCGCAGAAGTATCGGCAGGCAGGATAAGGCTTTTTACCCTGCTGTCACGCAGAGCTGTAAGTTCCGCACGTGTCAGAGATTTATTGACCTGCGCAATTACATGTTGGCCTGTGAAATCCGCCACCTTCCGGCAATTCATCAAATTTTCCAGCGTAAGAGAGGTGACCCGCATATCAATCATAACCGCGTTAACTGACGGGTAAAGGTCATTTATTGTCCTCAATAGGCTGGCGTCCATGGAGGAGTCAACTGTCAATATTTTGCCTGCAGCTTCGAATTCCTTACCGTCAAAGGCTTTCACAGGTATGCTCAAATCAAAAACGATAAAATCAACATCGGGTGTAATCAACTTGGCCGCGCTGGCATACTTGGCAGAAGCAATCTGCAAGCCAATTGCCATATCGCCGCAGTTTTTTAGACATTTGCCAAGGCCGCTGGACGTCACCGATGCCGAATCGATGATAGCGGCGGCTGCGCCGGCATCGGCCAAACTTTTTAATTCCTCATCGGACTTTCCTGAGGATTCGACTGCAACCAGCATCGACGTTTTCTGCACGGCTTCCGTCGACTTTCTAAACCCTAGGGACGGCGCAGATTTCTTAGAAAAACTATTTAATTTTTCGATAAATTTGCTCATTCTCTGTCAGCACTCCTCCGATTCAACATGGAAATATTATCTCATGGAAGCTAATAAATTTCTTCTGCATATGCTATATCCTGATAGCCTGGCCGGCTACACTGTTTTTATCTGTGTTACCATTGAAATACATCAATAGATACGACTATGCCCATATCCGGCCAGATAACCTGCTGGCCTGTCTGCGGGAAAATGGGTGAAACTGAATATTCTTGACCCACTTTGAAATTTACTATCTTGTCGGCGAAAAAACCCTGTGAAGACGAAACGTCGTCGATATAAACAGTCCCACGATCGGTGGTCTCAAACGCATTAAAAGAATGATTGGCAAGGCTACCGTCGCCGCTATCAGGCTGCAACTCTATAGCGACAATAGCCGCCCGGATCCCTGCGGCCTCAGCATTGTTGTGCAGCATTTCGGCGAAATCGCCGCAGGTGAATTTTCCGGGAATATAGAGATGCTTATCAGTCTGGTCCGTTTGCAGGAAAGATTTCAGCTCGGCCCACGTAGGGTTGTGCGCGGACGGATTATTTCGCAGGACTATGTAATGGTTATCGGCTCCGACCATAACGGCCCCCTTAAAGAAAACATATTCTTCGTTCTTACCCAGGGGCGGAAGTAGGCTCAGTGGAAAGTCCGGCTTATTATTAGTAGGGCTGACCCCGGTGATCGTGTTGACAGCGCTGGACGGGCTGGTGGTTTTTACTGCCGGCCTCACGTTAACAATCACGGTATAGCCGATAGTTCCGCCGGCATTGCTGGCATGGAGATTATAGGCTGTTATAGTTTCGGGTTTAACCTCCATGCTTCCCTGTAGCGCCACAGGGCCGATGCCGTTATCAATGGTTATATTGTCGGCCCCTTTAACTTCCCATTCCAGTTTCACCGAATTGCCGTTCTCTATATTGGACGGCTGGGCAGTAAAAATCAGCACATCCGGTCTGGCAGGGAGAGGTTGCTCCGCCGTCGTTCCGGGCAGGGATATAGAACAGGCGCTCAAAACGACAGCCGCGGCACCCAATAACCCGAAGATGATAGCTTTCTTCATATTCAAACTATTATCAAATGATTATTTTTAAGTATAACTTCAGTGGCTCAAGCAGCAAAATGCAGCAATAGGAATCAGATAGGGTATTACGCGGCAGCAATTGGCAGTTCGATGATAAAGGAGGTCCCCTGACCCGGTTTACTTTCGGCAAAAATATTGCCGTTATGCTCCCGTATAATACCGTAACTGATGCTGAGCCCCAGCCCTGTGCCTTTACCAACCTCTTTAGTGGTGAAGAACGGATCGAAAATATGGGTCAGATTGGCTGGTAAAATTCCAGGGCCATCGTCCTTAAAAACGATTTTAACCGTATCTTGTATCCTCTCGGTGCTCACTTGAAATAAGCCTCTCTTATTAGTTTCGTACATAAAGTACTCGGCATTAAGGACGATATTCAGGCAAACCTGCTGCATCTGTGACACATCCAGCATCAACTCCGGCAAATCATCGACAAACTTTGTAGTTACATCGATGCCCGATTTCTTCATGTAAGTGCGACGCAATTTGATAACGCTTTCGATTATGGCATTGAGATTGGCAGGCTGCTTATGCGGCTTCTGCCCGCGGGCAAAGATGAGGAATTCACTCAAGATACTGGCTGCACGGTTTGCCTCCCGGCAAATAGTGCCCGCATCTTCCTTAACGCTCTCGGGGATATCCTGCTTTTCTACGAGCAATTGTGATAACCCGATCACACCGGTTAGGGGGTTGTTGATCTCATGGGCCAGTCCCGCAGCCATCTCGCCCAGTGAGGATAACCGGTCTGCCCTGACCAGCTTTTCCGTCATCTTCTTATGCTCGGTAAGGTCGGAAAACAGCACCGCATATCTGCCGCGTTTGGGACTCAGGCCATTAACCCGGAAATATTTATCGAGTGTGGCCGAATAGAATTCCTCCAAATGCATGGTCTTGCCTTCCGACACAATGCTCTCCCAGATCTCCGCTGTAAGTAACCTCATGGTAGGAAATACTTCCCACATGGTCTTGCCGATGATATCGTTAGCCTTAACCCCGGTTATCTTCTCAAAAGCCGGGTTAACTTCCAGAAAACGGGCTTCGATTGCAGCCCCGTTCTCTCCATAAGTCACTTCAAATACGGCAAACCCGTCATGCATACTGTTGAATATAATGCGATATTGTTCTTCGCTCTCCTTAAGCGCCTGCTCAGCCTTCTTACGGTCTGTTATGTCCCGCAAAACCACCTGGAACTTCTCCACCTGTCCTTTTTCGTTGGAGAGGGCACGTAATGTCTGTTCCATCCACCTTGTGCTGTTGCCTTTGACCAAAGGCTGAATATCATAAATGACCCTGTCCGGTTCGGTCAATAGCTCCTCTATTGAGGCTGTAAACACGGGGTACTGGTGCTCATCTATCATGGATAAATAGCTTCTTCCCACGATTTCCCTGCTGGATTTACCGTAGAACTTGCAGAAGGCTCCATTGGCAAAAGTTATAGTGCCGTCAGGAATAAATCTGCATATCAGCTCCAACTGGTCTTCAACGATAGCACGGTATTTTTTCTCACTTTCCTTTAGGGCTTCCTCCAGATATTTGCGTTCTGTTATGTCATGGATAATGACACTGAATCCTATGACCTTATCTTCATAAACAATGTCTGTGGGGCTGGTATTACACCAAACGATGCGGCCGCTCTTATGGATGGCGCGAAAATCAAGAGTAGCCCTGGCGCCGCTCCCATTGACAGCTCCGCTGAATAGCTTAACAATTTGGTCCGCATCATCTTTGTGCAGAAAATCAGCGAATAATTTGTCAATCAGTTCTTCACGGGAATATCCGAGCATCTGGCACAGGGTATTATTGGCAAAGTTTATATATCCGCCCAAATTGATAGTGGCCATACCGGCGCCCGCACTCTCCACAAGCCTGCGGTATTTTGATTCACTCTCCTTGAGCGCCCCCTCAACCTTTTTCCTTTCTGTAGTTTCACGGCCCACAATCAGGCAGTACTCTTTTCCGTTGTGCAGCATGTAGTTTACAGTGGTATCCACAGGGAAAGTATAGCCATCCTTGTTGCGCTGCAGCGTTTCAATCCTGGCTGACCCGGCGGCTCTGATTTTTTTAAATAACTTAGACCAGCCGGCAACATCGTGAATTACATCTATGTCCGTCATCTTCATCTTCATAAGGTCTGCCATGGAATAGCCCAGTGACTGACAGGCGGCATCATTAACGATTAAGAAAGCGGAATCTGCGTCTACAAGGTAGACGTAGTCAGCAGACCGTTGTAAGAGGTTAATGATAAATTGGGGGATGTCGAGCTCTTTGGATTTCACTTCAGAGGAATCGGTATCGCGTTCGCGCAGGTCTTCATGCAGAACCGGTTGTCGGTTAATCTTTTTCTCTACCGATTTTTTTGCGCTATCCATAAAAAAAATGGGCACAGCTTCTATATAAGAAAACGGGCTGTGCCATTGAAAAGTTTATTAACCCTCTTCGCTTATAATTTATAGCCGGCCTCTTTGAGCAACAAAATCATTTTTATTATAATGACCCGATATTTGTACATGTTTTTTCTATATGTACTATCAAGCCCGGATATTCCTATACTATTTTTTAATTTAGCCCCTTAGAAATATAATATACTAAAAATCAGATTATTTTCAATACCAGAAGATAATATCTTCCAGCATGAGTCTAATCTTTCGATGAGGCAGGGTGATGGATATAAAGAAAAATTTCGTTATTATCGGCGGAGGCGCGTGCGGGCCTAAGGCGGCGGCAAGGGCGCGCAGGCTGGACGCCAATGCCAGCATAACCATGGTCCAGGATGAAGTTTATACGTCATATGCCGCCTGCGGGCTTCCCTATTTTATCTCCGGTCTGGTGAAGTCGGGAAACGAGCTTATGGTACGTAACGCCGAGGCCTTCAAAAGGATCAGCAACGTCGATGTACTCATATATACCAGGGCAGACAGTATAGACCGCACAGCCCATAAAGTGAATATCACCAATTTGCTCGATGGGAAAACTTCCACGCTCGATTACGACAAGCTGGTTCTGGCTACCGGCGCCGACCCCGTCGTGCCGCCTATTAAGGGCATCGATTTGCAGGGAATTCATGTACTGAAAAAAATACCCGATGCCGAAGAGATCATAGCCTTGATGACCGCTTCCGTTACTCATAAAGCCGTCATCGTGGGAGCAGGCTTGATCGGCATGGAGATGGCCGAAAGCCTTGTTACCAAGGGCTTCGAAGTTACGGTGATCGAGGCGCTGGACAGGCTTCTGTCTGCCATCGCCGATGAAGAGATCACAGACCTCCTTGCCAGACATGTAAAAAGCAAGGGCGTCATTCTTAAATTAGGACAGAAGATCGTGGCTTTCGAGGGAGAGCTGGGCCGGGTCAAACATGCTATTACCGACAAAGAGACTATAGAAGCGGATTTGGTCATTTTCGCCATAGGAATACGCCCTAATTCAAAGCTGGCCAGGGAAGCCGGACTGCAGACCGGTCCATTCGGAGATATAGTTGTCGACGATCATTTGCGGACCAATGATCCGGATATCTATGCCGGGGGCGATTGCGTGGCCAATATCAATTTCATTACCGGTCAAAAGGTATTTACTCCTTTAGGTTCCACAGCAAATAAACATGGGCATGTGATAGCAGCCAATATGACAGGCAACGACCAGGTTTGGCCCGGAATCGCGTCCACGGCCTGCGTCAAGGTCTTCGATTTCAACATCGGACGGACCGGGCTCGGTGAAAAAGAGGCCGTAAACGCCGGATATGACGTGGTTACCGGCCTTATACCTGGGCTTGATTTGCCGGAGTACTATCCGGGCAGCAAAGACATCATCATAAAGCTTATTGTAGACGCCAAAAGTCGCCGTATACTGGGCGGACAGGGTACGGGACCCGGAGAAGTGATAAAACGTGTAGATGTGCTGGCCACCGCCATCACGATGGGCATGACGGTGGACACGCTGGCCAACCTCGACCTTGCCTACGCTCCGCCCTATAACTCGGCGCTGGATGTCCTGCATCATCTGTCCAACCTGGTTCTGAATAAAATAGCCGGAAGAATACAGGGGCTTAAGCCCAAAGAAGTCAAAGAAAAAATGGATAAAAATGAGGATTTTACCTTGCTCGATGTCAGGAGCCGTGGCGAGGTTGAAGCCACCAGGATAGAGTCAGATCAAACTCAGTTTTTGCCTCAAACCAGGCTTCGTGAAAAGATTAAAGAAGTCCCCAAAGATAAAGAGATCGTTACGATGTGCCGCAGGGGTGTCCGCGCCTACCAGGCAGCCTGCACGCTCAAGGGGTCGGGCCTGAAGGACGTTAAGTTCATGGAAGGCAGCTTGACCTGCTGGTGCGACGATGTAGTCGGCAAGCCGCCTCTATAATTTGTTCTTTCTAACTGTGAACGGCCGCCGGAAAGTTTTCCGGCGGCCGTTTAATAAACTACTTATTAGCCAGGCTTAAGCCTTATACCGCGGCTTTCTTCGCATCCTCTTCGACCAGCAGGCGTTTGAGAACTTTACCTACCATGGTCTTGGGCAGTGAATCGCGGAAATCAACAAACTTGGGGACTTTATATCCCACCAGCGTCTCTTTGCATAAAGCCTGTATCTCCTCCGCTGTTGCTTTCATACCGGGCCTTAGAACTACCCACGCTTTGACAGCTTCGCCCTGCTTGGCATCCGGTATACCTGCCACAACAACCTCGGATACGGCAGGATGCTTGCTGATAACCTCTTCAACCTCGCGGGGCCAGACCTGGAAACCGCTGGGTTTAATCAGTTCCTTCTTACGCGATGTAATGAAAACGTAGCCGTCTTCATCCATGTAGCCTACATCACCGGTATACAGCCAGTTGTCCCTTAACATTTCCCTGGTCTCTTCCGGCTTGTTCCAGTATCCTACCATAAGCTGCGGCGCCCTGAAGATGATCTCACCCTCTTTGCTGGCCGGCATCTCGCCTTCGCCAGTTTCGATATCGCCTATGCGGATGACGACGTCAGGCAACGGCATACCCACCGATCCCTGCTTCCATTTCCCTGCAAAGGGCGTGCAGGTGCAGGCCATGGTGGTCTCGGTAAGGCCGTAGCCTTCAACGATGCGTCCGCCGGTAAGTTCTTCAAAACGCCTTTTGGTATCAGCCAACAGAGGCGCAGCGCCCGAATTGCAGCATTTCATCGAATGGAAATCCACCTTGCCTGCTTTGACCTTGGGATGCTCAAGCAATGCAACGAACATAGCAGGCACCGCCGGGAAATATGACGGCTTATCGTGCTCGATTGACGCGATCACATCATCACGATCACGAGGGTTGGCTACCAGCGACAGGGACATGTGGCTCACGATGGCCGTGCTCATCACAGCATACGTGCCGAAAGAATGAAAGAGCGGCAGCAGCATGGCCATCACGTCTTTATAAGGCTCGGCGAGCGCCCCGACCCAGGCTTTGAATTGCAGGCCGGTCATGGTCTGTGAATGGTGAGTCCCTATGACACCTTTGGGCAAGCCCGTGGTACCCCCGCTGAAAAGTATCAGCGCATGGTCGGCAGGCAAGATTTTCACATCCGGCCGCTTGGCGCCGGCTTTTTCTTTCAAAAGGTCCTGCAACCAGTAGTCCCCGGCCTGGAGCTCGATACGGTGGCCCTGTTTCTTTTCCATGGCGAGTGTAAAAAGCACTTTGAGTAACGGGGGCAGGTACTCTTTAATATTGGTGGCGATAACATTCTTAACACAGGTGCGGGGTTGGACCTTTTTCAAAATATTGTAAAACGGGGTTAAGACCACAACTGTTTCTGCGATGCAATCCTCGAGTGCATGTTCCAGTTCCGCTTCCGTATACATAGGATTAATATGTACCAGAATGGCGCCCGCTTTCCAGGCGCCCCACCGGCAGATAATGGCCTGAGGACAGTTGGGCATCAATATTGCCACCCGGTCTCCCTTCTTGACATTTTTAGCCGCCAGGGCAGCGGCGAATTCGTCACTGAGTTTGTTAACCTCAGCGTACGACATTTTCCTTTTTTTAAAGTGTAAAAAAGTAGCGTCAGGATGTTCTTTGGCGGCTTCATCAACATAATCGACCAGCGTCTTTTGCGGATAGGGCTCCAGTGAATGCGGCACTCCCGCATCGTAGTTCTTAAACCACCTATATTCTGCCAATGTAACACCTCCTAATAATATGTGTTATGGTTTATTTTCGGTTATATTTCCGGCAGCCTTGACGAGGTCCCTTTTGCGTCCGCTAAGGAAAAGGTAACCGTCGTCGTCCAGATATCCAATATCGCCGGTGCGCAGCCAACCGTCTTGCATAATCGACATGGTTTCACCGGGCTGATTCCAGTATCCCAACATCAGGTTGGGCGCTTTTATATAGACCTCGCCCAGCTCCCCCGTTCCTAATGCGCGTCCCGTATCTTTGTCCGCCAGCTTGACCACCACATCGGGCAAAGGCAGTCCCACAGAGCGCTCTTTTCCTATACCGGGAACGGGCGCCATCACCGGAGCTCCCATAGCCTCGGTTAAGCTGTAATGATTTATCAGCCGGATGCCGGTCGCCTGGTTGAATTTCTCGCTTAATTCATCCGGCAGTTTGTCAACTCCCGAAATGCAGACACGCAGGCTCTTAAAATCGGACCCCTTACGCATATGTTCTAACAGGTTGGTATAAAAGTCCGGGATATCCATCATAACGGCAGGCCCGTATTTTTTAATGCTCCTTTTAATATCGGTCCAATCACGGGGGTCGGAGATCAGAACGCACGAGGAATGATTGACCATGGCGGTCCCGAGGGCCACTGCCAACCCCCATGCGTGAAACATCGGCATGGAAAGCATCACCCTGTCATCCCATTCGTAAATAGCCGGGTATAACCATGCATTAATCTGCATGGCTGTTATCATCAGTGCCTGATGGGTGCCGACTGCGCCCCTGGCAGGGCCGGTTGTGCCACCGCTGAACAGTATCACAGCCGGATCGGAAGACCTTATGTATATATGCGGGCGGCCCTTATTCTTATACTTTCTGACGAGGTCCTGAAAATAGACATCTCCCTTTGCTAAGCTAGTGCGGCTGCCTTTGTCCCTTTCCTGCATCAGCGCATGCATAAAAGCTGAATTGGCCGGCTTAAATTCTTTGAGGCTGGTGGGGATAACAGTTTTGATATTTGTCCCGGCCTGTAGCCTTTTAACGGCATTGTAAAACGGTTTTAATACAATAACGGCAGCCGGATCGATTTCTTTTAGAATATGACGCAACTCAAATTCCGTAGCCAGGGGATCGAGAGGCACAGCAATGGCGCCTGCCCGCCATATACCCTGGAATGCGATCACCATCTGCGGAGAATTGGGCAGCAACATGGCTACACGATCCCCACTTTTAACGCCGGATGCTGTAAGCCCCATAGCGAGCGCATTGCTGAGACGGATGAAATCGTCATACAGGAGTTTGGCGCCTTTGAAAAAGAATACCGCCCTGTATGGCCTGGCCCCGGCCGACTCGTCAACCACATCGATCATCGTCTTATCGGGATAGGGTTGCAAAGTGTGAGGGATATCTTTATCGTAATGCTTTAACCAGGGATATTCTTCCATCTGAAAAGCTCCGTTCCCGGCCGCCTAGTGCACAGCTGGGACCCGCCGCCCGGACGTCCTAAATCATTGATTGACTGGTCAATTGTAACATAGTGAAGCACATTGTCAAGTTCAGCCCCTACTGGAACCGGAAATTTTGTGGCACTATTGCTCTGCCTTGCGGCGTAGCTGCCCGCAGGCAGCATCTATCCCTGCCCCGCGCTGTTCTCTCTGCGTCACAGGTATACCCACATCTTCCAAAACCCGGCGGAAATCAGCAGCCCGGTCAGCCCGCGGAGGTTTATAGTTTTTCCCTTCAACAGGATTAAGGGGTATCAGGTTCACATGGCAGTTCACGCCTTTGAGTAATGTGGCAAGTACGGCAGCTGCAGACAAAGAGTCATTCACTCCCATTAAAAGACAGTACTCGAAGGTGACCCTGCGGCCGGTTTCCTTAAAATAGTCTCGTGCAGACTCGACGATTTCTTTGAGCGAATAGCGGGACATACCCGGTACGAGCCTTCTTCGCAGGATATCATCGGATGCATGCAGGGATACGGCAAGCGTCAGTTGCAGATTCTCCCTGGCCAGCCTGTATATGCCGGGAACATACCCTATGGTGCTTATCGTGATATTACGCATTCCTACGTTAAGCTCCGAATTCAACAGCTTAACGGCCGTCAGAGTGGCATCATAATTCATCAGCGGCTCGCCCATTCCCATAAATACTACGTGGCTGACTCTGCCATCCGGGGGAAGCATTTTCTCACGGATTGCGATCTCGCCCACCGTCAGCACCTGGTCGATTATTTCGCCGGCAGCCAAGTTGCGTTTAAATCCGCCCGCCCCCGTCGCACAAAAGGAGCAGCCGATGGCACAGCCAACCTGGGTAGAAACACAACAGGAAAAACGGTCCTCGTAGGCCATGCCCACCGACTCGATCAAATCGCCGAAAGCAGGCCTGAGCAATGCCTTAAAAGTCCTGTCCTTATCTCTTCGTATCTTTGCGGTCTGCGAACGGCCCACAGCAAAGTCTTTATCCAGCCATGTTCTGAATTTTGCAGGCAGATTCGACATCGCCGCAACCTCTCTGCAACTATGCCTGTAGACCAGGTCTGCAATCTGCTTGCCCCTGTATTCCTTCTCCCCGGCTTCGACGGCCAGCAGCTTCAATTCATCGTCAGACAGGCCGAGCAACAGTTTTTTCATACGATTATCCGCTTAATTATGTATGACCCTAAGGTATACTGCAAACTAGCCGGATGGGGCTTTGACCCACCCGATCTTTGGTGCTAGCATGAAGTTGAGGACAATAAAGGCACTCGTCCTCACGGAGGTGGTAAATGGTCAAAAAACAGGCCATGTACGTGGAATGGCACTTTCCTCTGAGTGGCTCTCCTGTACCGGAGGGGTTAAGGTAAGCTTCGACCGTGCATAACAGGGGAGCATGTAAAACTTCCGAGCTCTCCATTTATAGCCCGAAAGCTGCATTTAAGAGATAAAGCTGAGATTTCAGGCTTATCTGAAGGGGAGAGTAGGAAGGAGCAGGGATCGAATGATCTAGGGAGCCCCGACTGGTCGGGGCTCCCTTATTATTGATAGTTGCTATACTAACTGTACGGAGTTAAGCAAAAGGGAGGAGGCCGATGCCCCATATGCTCATTATTGGCGGAAGTGATGCCGGTGTCAGTGCGGCGCTGCGCATCAAGGAGCTTAATACTCAAACCGATGTTACCGTTGTTGTAGCTGATGCTTATGCGGGTTTCAGTATCTGCGGTTTACCGTTTTTTCTAAGCGGAGAAGTGCCGGACCGGACCGCGTTGGCCCATCACCGCATAGAGGAGTTCGAAAAACAGGGCATCCGGTTGCTTCTTAATCAAATGGCGGAGGTGATTTCCCCTGAGACAAAAAGAGTCCGAACAATTTCGAATGAAGGACAAACCCGGGAGATAACCTACGATAAGCTCCTAATTGCCACCGGGGCTGAATCAGCCAGGCCGCCGATTAACGGGTTAGACCAACCCGGCGTTTTCCTTTTACGCTGGATGGGGGATGGCTTTGCCATGCATCAATTCATGGATGAGAAAAACCCCCGCCGGACGGTAATAATTGGCGGTGGGTATATCGGCCTGGAAATGGCCGATGCCCTGACCCACCACGGGCAAGAGGTGACCGTATTGGAGTTTGCGCCCGAGATATTAACTACCCTGGATCCTGTTATGGGCCGGCTTATCAGGACCGAGCTTGAATCCAGAGGGGTGAGGGTTATTACCGGCAGGGCCGTTCAAAGCATTGAGCATAAAGACGGTAGCCTGCTTGTCCATGCATCTGCGGGTGAAACCTCCACAGCTGATATGGTGTTGGTGGCCACAGGAGTCAAGCCTTCCACCCAGTTGGCTCAAACCGCAGGGATTGCCCCGGGAGTTGCCGGAGCTATCCAGGTAGACCGAACTATGACTACCAATATACCGGATATCCTGGCCGCCGGTGACTGTGCTGAGACCTGGCATCATATCCTGAAAGGCAAAGTCTATATGCCTCTCGGTACTACTGCCCATAAACAGGGCCGCATAGCCGGTGAAAACATGGTCGGAGGCGTCAGGGAGTTTCAGGGCAGCCTGGGGACACAGGTGGTCAAGGTATTTGATCGGATAGCAGCCGGGACCGGATTGAGGGACATTCAGGCAGCCAAGGCCGGTTTTGATCCTATGACGGTCACACTGACAACCCTGGACCACAATGCATACTACCCGGGAGCAAAGGAAATGACCATTTGTATAACCGGTGACCGCCGTACTGGACGCCTGTTGGGCTCGCAAATCGTTGGGCACTTCGACTCGGAAGTCGCTAAACGTATCGATATATTTGCGTCTGCTCTTTACAACGATATGTCGGTCGAAGATCTTTTGGATATCGATCTCTCATATACTCCGCCTTTATCCAGCCCCTGGGACCCGGTTCAAAAGGCGGCTATGTACTGGAGCACTATTTTGAAGGGAAAAAACTGATTTATCATACATAGACTTCCCCTATTATGAATTCAGTCTGGATAGTCATGATATTGCTATCCACCTATTCTTAAATCATGTAGCATATATCCTGCACTTATTACCAATTCCTTGCCTCTCAAATCATCTGGCAGCAATTTACAATAGAATTATAGAAACGATAACCCCCGCTAATATAACCCAGTAGATTTCCACTTTCAACAGCAACGCAACGAATGCAGCAACGGCAAGTAAAGAGCGTGCGATATCCCATGGTATTTTGAGAGCAAAGAGGACTGTCACTGATAGAAGAAGACCGACAAATGAGCTTAATACGCCGCTGACCGCCTTATTGAAATAAGGGTAACTACGTAATTTATCAAAATATGGAGCGACTCCCACCACAACCAGAAAAGACGGTAAGAATACACTTAGAGTTGCAATAGCCGCTCCCATAAGCCCGTAAAGAAGGTAGCCTATAAAAGTCGCCGTGATCACTATCGGTCCCGGAGTGATCTGGCCCAGGGCAATCCCATCGAGGAATGTCTTGTTATCCATCCAATGATTTACATTCACAACCTCATGGAACATGAGGGGAACGGCAGCAAAACCGCCACCGAAAGCAAATAAGTCAATGCGCACCATAAGAGCAGCCAGGTTAAAAAGATTCCTGTCGGCGAAAAAAAGAATTATAAATCCTGCTACAGCAACCGATATGATAATCAGCACCGGCCGATATGTTAAGACGATCCTGCCCGACGAATTGATAGAGGGTGTTGGCTCCTTCAAATACAACACAATACCGACAATTGCGGCCATTAGAATTACCAGAAATGGATTAACCCCAAAGCCGAATAGGATGCCGGACACAATAGCGATAACCGCACCTTTCCAGTTCTTAATAGATGCTCTGCCGAAACTAATCGCTGCATTAGCGACAATGGAAACTATGATAGCCTGCAATCCGTTGAACGCCGATATTACCATCGGCAAATCCCTGGTTTGCACATAAAGGGCTGATAACACCGTCATGATTAAAAAAGACGGCAACCCAAATCCAATGAAGCTAATCGCAGCCCCCGGCACACCACGCAATATTAATCCCACATACGTCGAAGCCTGCACGGCTGTAGCTCCCGGCACCATCTGGCACAAAGCGACCCCATCGCGGAACGATACGTCGTCCATCCATTTCTTTTGCTCAACGGCCATCTTGCGAATGTAAGCAATCATAGCCGGACCGCCGAATGCGGTGGCCCCGAGCCGAAGAAAAGACAGGAATAGCCGAGGAAGCGAGGGCGTACTATCGGAAATAGTCTGAATTATGCTTACCCTTTCTTAATTTCAGTAATGCGCTCTTCCACTCCTGCGGCTTCTGACCTGAGTTGTTTAAGGTATTCCTCCAATCGAGTGACCATCTCTTCCTTACTGATAAAACGCCTCGATATAAACCCACCTCCATGATGACCACCACAGCCACAATTGCAGCCGCAATCACAATCGCTGGTGTGATGCAGCCTAGTTCCGATCGGATAGCCATGATGACCAGGCCACTCCCCAGGTGCCTGACCCATCCCGTGCCCTTCACCGGGACCATGTTGCCCGCAACCGCATTCAGTCTCTTGATACATACTTCTTCTCCTTCTTACTACAATTATTAGCGCACAATTTTTCATCATGCGGCCCTTGTATCCTCAATACGTCTGATAGTGCGTTACGATAGCGATCCAGGGATTCTAAATTCATAAAATAATGAATGTGATACCCACGCCGCTCGGCTTTAACCAACCCAACGACTCTTAGTACCCGCAAATGCTGGGAAACAGCCGACTGGGTCACCCCCAGAATCCCTGCCAGCGCATTGACACACAAAATATTCCCTGATTGACGACATAGTAATTTCACCAGTTTTAGCCGAGTAGGATCGGCCAAAGCACCGAATATTTCTGCCTGCCATTCGTTGGTTTCCTCGGCAGTGCGTTCATAATCCATATTTATATAAGTATTCACTAATATACTAATATTACAATGGCCTGTACATTTTGTCAAAATTGCAAAGTGAGTATAGCCGCCAATAACAATGCGGGGACGATCCAGCACTGCAGATTTGATAACGAGATTCACCTTCTGTTAAAACTCGATTTAGTACCTTCCATGAAAATATAGGAACGGGCCGTGAATCAGCGATGAGCGGAATGCAAGCTTTTTGTTAAGAGGACGGAGTGTCTATAATTATTCGTATTCAGATTTCATGCAACATACATATGCAACGCTTCACATTATCCTAATTTCGGAAACGGTCTTTAATACGCTGCGATTGACCAATATGCGCTCGGAGTAGATCGCAGCGTCAACATCTTTCTTCGCGGACCAGGAGGTGGAGACCAAGGCAACAGATTACAAGAAATTCGACATGCCTTATAATTGACTGACAATTAATGAATAAAGGAAGCGTGATACATCTGGCGCTGCGTTTCGTGATAATCATCGGCATCGTCAACCTGTTCGCAGATTTCACATATGAGGGCGGCCGCAGCATCATGGGACCGTTTCTCGCCACTCTTGGAGCAAATGGGACAATCGTTGGTTTTGTGGCGGGATTTGGAGAATTAATAGGCTATGGCCTTCGTTCCGTAACGGGTTATCTGGGTGAAAAAACACGGAAATTCTGGGTTATTACCTTCATTGGCTATGCCATTAACATGTTGGCCGTTCCAGCCCTGGCGCTGGCCGGCAACTGGCCGGCTGCCGCAGCCCTCATGATCCTGGAAAGGACCGGGCGGGCCATCAGGCGGCCCAACGTTGAGACCATGCTTTCCTACACTACCGGACAAATGGGGGCAGGGTGGGTATTCGGCCTGAATGAGGCGCTGGACCAGGGAGGAGCAACCATCGGCCCTCTAGTTGTCGCTCTCGTCTTGTATTTAAAAGGAGGCTACCGCGATGGCTTCGCAATCCTATTGATTCCCGCCCTCTTATGCCTGGCGGCGCTGGTGGTCGCAAGAGTTATGTATCCACGGCCGCAGGACTTCGAGGCCAAGGCGCCAAAATACCTTCAAACGAAAGGATTCTCCAGGGCATATTGGCTTTATATCCTGGCAGGAGCATTGATCGCAGCCGGGTTCGCCGATTTCGCCCTTATCTCGTTTCATTTCCAGAAAGTGGGCAGCGTTTCCAGTGAAGTTATCCCGGTCCTATATGCCGTTGCCATGGCGACAGGCGCCATCGCCGCCTTTATATTCGGCAAGATGCTCGATAAAATAGGATTTACAGCCCTGCTTATCGCTTTTTTCCTTTCTGCGTTCTTTGCGCCCTTTGTGTTTCTGGGGAATTTCAACGCGGCCCTTATCGGGATGATCCTGTGGGGAATCGGCCTCGGAGCTCAGGACTCCCTTATAAAGGCTATACTCACGGGAATTGTCGCCAAAGAGAAACGGAGTACCGCCTTCGGCGTCTTCGACACCGGCTTCGGCATTGCCTGGTTCCTGGGCAGCGCTGCTATGGGACTTTTATATGACTGGTCGATTCCGGTGCTTATTGCATTCTCTGTAATTATACAACTCGCTGCCCTGCCGGTTTTTCTATTTGCCAAAAACAGGACTAATGATAGGTTGGTAATATGAGATCAACTATATAGGTATGAGCCCCCCTATATCTTCCTCAAATTATCGACCGGCTTCATGCCAGCCAACTTTCCAGACAGAAAGAACGACAATGCAATAGAAATTATGATAGTCAGGAGGAAAAACTCCCAGGCGGCGGAGCCGGATAGCTGCAAAGGTGCAGACAGCGTCGTCAAGTCATTCCCCAGGCCCGTTGAAAGCCGGGTTTGCAGGCTAATAGACCCGACGGCTACCAAAGTTAAGGCGCTTGCAACTAACCCCAATATGAATCCGAGGATGGTTTGAATAAAAACCTCGCTGGTTATCTGGGCGCTGATATCCCGCTTTGTCCAGCCAACGGTTTGTAATACCCCGATATCCTTTCTTCTTTCCATGAGAGACGCAGTATTGACCTGAAAAAGAATCAGGGCCAGGATCGCTGCCAGTATGAACAAGACCAGCAACTGGTATTTTTCATATATATCCATGTAATTGCCAAGCGATGCGGCAATCGAGCTTGGTGAGAGCGCCATAGCATCCTTATCAACCCCGGTGACTTCCGACCGAATGGCTTTTTCTGAAGATAAAGAATCGAGTCTGACATAAAGCTGACTATACCCCGATGTTCCGAATAGGGCCTGAGCATCCGTCAAATTGATATAGACATTGGTCGCCGAAACCTGGCTTTTATCCTCCACAGCAATCACGCCGACCACCTGAAAACTGGAGCTGCCCAACTGTAATTTGTCGCCTGGTTTGAGCCTGTAAAAATTGGCGAAGTGCTTTTCAAGCAGCGCGGCATTGTGATCTCCGGCGTTAAGTGCACGGCCAGAAGTAACCCATGAGCTATACCTGGCACCGACGAAGCTATTAGGTTCAAACCCTTCTATCGTGATGAACTTCCCTTTATCGTACCGCCATAATACAAGCGACCTGGAGACATCTTCGACATGCGGCAGGGCGCTAATTTGATCTACGGTGGACTGGCTGAAAACCCCCTTTCCAAACGGCAACTGTATTGAATTGGTTTGATTTTCAGTTGGCCTTGTAACTGATTTCTGCACGATCATATCGGCCCCGATATCCTTGAAAGGCAAGTATACGGCGGCAGCATAGGCGTCCATGACGGAAGTCATAACGATGAAGATGGCAACAAGGATGACAACAGCCAGAAGATTGGTGAATAGCCTTCCCTTTCGCCTGGTTAGCTCCCTTACGAGATAACGTAAATTCGGTTTGAACATTTTTAAGAAAAGGAGCCGAAATTGTGCCTTAGATGAGTGGCGAGCTTCATTTGTTAACCAAGCCAGATAGTACGGTATCGAGGTCTTGCCTGGTCCATCCCTGGCCCTCAAACCATGTGAACTCGATTGATTTGCCATTTACCTGGTACTTGGACGTGCCGTTAATTATCACGTTCATGTGAGCGGTAAGCCCGTGCGCTTTAAAATAGTCCTCTCCTTGCGGGGTAGATGAATCCACCCATGTCACATTGACCTTGTCACCGTATTTGGCAGTGACATCTTTGATGGCCTGCACCGTGGGCTGAAGCGGCCCATGATTTATATAACCTGCCACGACCACATCGACGGCGTTCGGTGCAGCAGCAGTAGCGGGCTGCACTATCGTGGCATTGTCTGAGACAGGGGCAGCCGATTGCGAGGTCGTGGCACCAGAAGCACTATTGCCTGTCAAAGGTTTCGCCGCCGATGGCGAACATGATACAGATGACGCGACACTAACCACGAGTAAAGCAAGCAGGAAAAGATTTATCCAACCAAGCATTCTATATGACATTTACTACTCACCAATCCTTCCATCAACTATTTTAATTATGCGGTCCGATTCTCCGGCTATGCGGTCATCATGCGTCACCAACACAAAAGTCTGACCTTTCTCACGGTTCAACCGCCTTAGCAACTCGATTATCTTCTCACCGGTCTTTGTATCCAGATTGCCGGTCGGTTCGTCGGCAAAGATAACCTTCGGATTATTAATCAAAGACCTTGCTATTGCCACCCGCTGCTGCTCGCCGCCGGAAAGCTCGTTGGGATAATGCTTTAAACGCTCACCGAGGCCTACTGCGACAGCCGCCTCAGTGGATCGCCGGAACATCTCTTTGGCTGACATGCTCTCCGGGAAAAGGGGAAGGGCAACGTTCTCCACAACATTGAGTGTCGGTATTAAATTGAATGACTGGAAAACAAATCCGACATTATTCCTGCGGAAAAGAGCAAGCTGATCCTCCGACATTGAAGTCAAATCCTGTTCGCCTACGGATATGCCGCCTCGATCCGCTTTTTCAAGACCAGCCAGAAGGGCCAATAGGGTAGTTTTGCCGGACCCCGAAGGCCCCTGGATAGCCACGAACTCGCCTTTTTCTACACCAAACGATACATCATCAATTACCCGGATATCACCCAAAGTCTTAGACAAATGGTCAACCGCCACGATTTTATTCATACTTAAGAATCTCCATGGGCTTTAGTTTGTTTATCTGCCAAGTAGTAAAAAACGCAGTCATCAGACCGACAATCAGCACACCCAGAAATGTCACAAGCACGGGAAGAAGTTCGAATCGGATAGGCAGAAGATGAGTCTGAACGACGTTAGCATCTTCTGGATTGGCAAGAAGAAAATGGGGGTAGGCGCTCAGTTCCCACGGGATCGCTATTGATACCGTCGTCTTCGATAAAATGAAAACTGCGACGGCGGTCAGTAACAGACCACCGACAAAACCGACCAGGAATTGCAGTACGGTTTCTATGCCGATCAATTTTTGAATATCACTGCCCGTATACCCGACCGATTTTAAAATACCGAATTCTTTTCGCCTCTCCATGACCATACGCAATGCATTCCTGGCAATTATTAAACAGGCGCCGATAAATAGCACAAGGGAAATGACCCCGGTCAACTGATCGGACAATTTCAACACTGTGGATATCTGGTTCTCGAAGGTATCCGGGGTATAAATATTAAATGTCCCGATGGTCTGACCTAAAGGCGTCTGGCCCGCATTGTCATTCCGGTTATTAAGGGTTTGCTTGATCTTCTGCGTTACGAGTGTCAGGTCCTGCTGTCCCGCATTAATAAATATAACATTCACGTCGTTCTTATCAACCTTTTCAACCGATTGCAGGTTCTGGGATTGATAAGCCATACGCTGCGCAACCGCCAGATTCAGGTACACGTCGGCGGCGACTATCTCATTGCCGGCCATACCGATGATCCCTGAAACTGTGAACTGACTTCCGGCAACGACCACGTTTGAACCCACGCTCAAACTATTTTTACCGGCGTATGTCTTATCAACCAAAATTTGCTGGTCCGTTGCGGGTATAGCACCTTCAATCACCCTGGCAGCTAAAGATGCCCCATAGCTATCCTGCCAGTTAACCCCAAGAACACGTTTGAAATGATCGGGATCAAATACCCATAGGGAAAGCGCGCTTGAAATATCCTGTGCATCATCGATTTTATTGATAGAAGCGACCTCGTCCTGGTGAATCGGCGCAAGGGAACAGGATAAAAGAACTCCCGAAATATTTTCGGGAACATTGCCATTTTTCTGCAAGATAATAGTGCCCTGGATATCTTTGAAGGGTAAACGTGCCGCTTCTTTATAAGCAGCTCCTAAAAAACTCAGGGTAATAACCATGACGGTAACCAGGCCTATGACAATAACATTCAACAGATACGACCGGTATCTTTTAAGGAGCTCTTTAAAGGCGTAATACAGCATTAGAGTGATTGGATATTAGCACGGTGCAGATAAATCCGTAAAATTTGTTGCATATTTCCACATTATTTTAGTAAACCATTATGAAGATATCATGAATTTGGGGTCCACAAAGAAATTGATGGTCTGGGTAATTGGACAGTGAGGCAGCACGAATGCTCGGGAATAAGAATAGGAATTATCGAGCATAATAAGCAATGCCTGCCAAAATAGTTTGAATTAAAAGTTCATTTACCTTTCGAACTAAAGGCCGCTTATGCCGCAGCTCTTTTTTGCACCCTGATTATCTCCAGCAAAAAAGGCCGACTGAAAGCGGTCATTCCCACCTTTCCATCTATCATGGAGGTGGGGCATGACGAATGCCATCTGAAAGTATTTTGTATAAATAGCGTAATTGTCACACAATAATTAGTGAAATAAGTTGATAGAAGGAGTAGGGATATGGATAAAATACGTGTACTATTCCTGTGTACGGGAAACTCGGCCAGGAGCCAGATGGCGGAAGCCTTCCTGAGGAAATACGCCGGGGACAAGTTTGAGGCGTATAGCGCGGGACTAGAACCAACTGGAATTCATCCGCTGACCAAAAAGGTGATGGACGAAATTGGTATTGACATCAGCAAGCAGAAGTCCAAGAGTTTGAGTGAATATATGGGCAAACTACATTTCGCATACCTGATTACAGTTTGCTTGAACGCCGATAAAAATTGCCCGTCGACTTTCGTCGGATTCGGGCAAAGGCAGAATTGGGACATTGAGGACCCGGTCGCGTTCAGCGGGACCGATGCGGAGAAACTTCAGAAATTTCGAGATACCCGCGACCAAATCAGTGAGAAGGTTCGGACATGGACAGACAACCAAATCAAGCATAAGCCATAATGCATGAGAGGGCTGGACGCTATGCCGCACGACGCACAGGGCGCCGGCCGGGCAAGCGGAATAGTTGAATCGGGGCTAGGAGGCTGCCAAAGGGCATTGTGCTGATTGATGGCGTGCGGGGGCATGACTGCGGGGCTGGCTGACGGCGCCGGTGAAGTGGCGACAATTACGGAGGCACGGAATAAGAAATGCAATGAATGGGGCCGCCTTCTAGGTTATTTACCATATAGTAGAAATGCAGCCTGATTTAATTTTTCTTCCCCAATTAAATCGTCTGCAAGTAGCGGAAGCTGAATAATAGGTACTTTGAACCTTTCGTTCATCTGTCCCAAATATTTCTCCTGCATAGACTTACGCTCTCTCAAATAATCGTTCGTCAGGATATCAGCAGGCAATATAAGATTGGCTACAACCATGTTTGTCGATATCCCGATGGTTTTCAATTCCTTCATTGCCCGGCTTGCTTCTTCAATAGGCGTATTCTCAGGATACATAACGAAACTGAAGGTAGTCCGGTCGGTATCTTGCATCATTTCAATTACTTCCTTGAAATGCTGCTTAGTGATCTTATCCATGTCACTATCTTCAGTCGTTGTGTATATTTTGATTTCAAGTTGCTTACTCCATTCGACAGGCAATTTAAGCAGTCGCAAAGTATGCCCCGTTGGTGCGGTATCGAACACTATAACCTCGTAATCCTTCAGGCTAGCAAATTCAATGAATTTTTCAAACGTCGCCATTTCCTCAGTGCACGGGGAATTCAACTCTTCTTCGATCGCTGCTACACGTTTTGAATCGTATTTTTGACTTACTTCGGCGATCACTTTGGCCTTATATTCCTTCGCAGATTGCGGCCCGTCGATACACGCCATCCACAAATTTTCAACGTTCCCCACCTTCGCCGGTTTCCCGGATATCGGTTGCCCGAGTATCTGAGAAAGGTGCGAAGCCGGATCAGTGGTGAGCAGCAATGTACGATAGCCTCGCCAGGCTATCCACAGTGCTGTGGCGGAGGCAACCGAAGTCTTGCCCACACCACCCTTACCGGCAAAGAAAATCGTCCTACGGTTTCCATTATTTGGAACCAAAAGTATTTCGACAGCCGGATCAATCCGGGGATACTTGACCGCTGAAAACGCCTGAGCAATTTCATCAATTTCTATAGGATAACCCTCGAGTTTCACGAGCTTTTCCAAGAGCTTCTTTCCAATTGCCAGCAATGGGCTCTGACCTTTGACTTCATTCGCTTCAAGTTCCATTAAGGTAGTGGGCAATGCGAGACTTGTTTTAATCTGACTTAAATATTCCTGTTGCTTATAAAAACGGCGAAGCATGAATGGATTATCGCACGCCTTCTTAGGATAAATACCGTTCACAACTAGCTCCTGGGATGCAATGCCCAGTTTAGTCAATTCTGAAATAGAGCGCTGCGTTTCATAGATAGCCGTCGCCTCGGGACGCAATACAAAGATGAAAGTAGTTTGTTTTGAATCGCGCATGGCTGCAAGGGCACGATCGAACTTTTCTTTCGACTCTGCCAGCGCCGCTGCAGGCCCTATACAGGTCTGTCCCGCGCTGCCGTCCTTAGCAGCGTTTTCTATTACGGCACTCCATTCCCCAGGCAACTCAAGCAAACGTAATGTATGGCCTGTTGGAGCGGTATCGAATATGACCACATCATAATCAGGTTCTTGCAGGAAATCTGTGAAACGTTCAAAGGCTGCGATTTCAGCAGTGCATGGTGAACTCAGCTGTTCCTCCACAACTACAAGGCTTTCCTCCGGAACTAATCCCCTCAAAGGAGAGATTGTTCTTTCTTTGTACTCGGACGTAGCTTTGTCAGGGTCAAGCTCCATGGCAAATAAATTGCTTGTCCCCGTTATTGGAACGACAGTGTATCCAATGGGCTGCTCAAAAACGTCGGCCAGGTTGGAAGCAGGGTCAGTGGTTACGATGAGGGTCTTCTTACCGGAAGCCGCATAATGCATTGCGCTGGCCGCCGCCATGGTCGTTTTTCCCACGCCACCCTTGCCGGAAAAGAAATAAAAATGGGTATTATGGCGCGCCATCATGAAACTTTGTCCTTATCCAAAATAATTTATGAGAGATATTTCGGGTAATTAGAGATAAATTCAAAAGCAGCGATTTTGCGCCTCGCCTCCAGCAGAGGCTTTCTTATAACTTGGGCCGCAACTGATATCGCAGCAATTCTTTCCGGAGCAGCACCCTTCGTCTTCAACAAACTCAGATTTGATGACAGGATTGTCTGTCTCACCGGTCTGTAGCATATCTTCTAGTTCCGCTATAGAAGGATACGCACCAATTTTTATAATACGTCCATTAAACGTAGTGATCGGCAATGCTCTGATCTGGTGCTCTTGAATTAGCTTGACAACCTCCGGGTTTTCCCTGAATTTCTTAGGGTTCCCTGTAATGCTATACCGTTCCACTTTAGCGCCCGTGTCCTTCAGTTTATCCAATGCATCCTGCAGATCAATCAGCGACTTATCCGGATTGGGGCCGCATACGCCGCTGGAACAGCACATGGCTGACTCGTAAATAATAAAGCTCTTGGTCATGGTAACACCTCTTTTATTCGAATCTACATCATTGCACGGTTATTTCCTAGGGGCAAACACCACCGCCACAACATGACCCAGATGACTTCTGCCAGTGAGAAATACGATCCTGGGCCGCCGGAGCGGGTGTGGTAACCTGTATCGTCTCAATAGGCTGTTGCACTGTATAATTATCGCTGAGATCACCGATTCCTACGATATATGTCCCCGGCTCGGTCTTGATCACTTTAAATGCAGCATTGTAGCCGGAACCTGGTGGAATAACAGCCTTGTCGGATTGTTCCGTCACTCCGTTTATTTTAAGCTCGGAAATATAAGTTCCCTCACTTCCGCCGGTGTTTGTAACGCGGGCAGTGATAATCACTTCCTCCCCTGGATTTGCCACTTCCATATTGAGCTTCAGATCGGAAACTTCGAACGAAGCAGGCGCAATTTTGTCCACGTTTACGGTGGAGCTTTTATCACCTATTCTGATTTCATATATGCCCGCCGTACCCCTGTGCAGTGTGAATTGAATTTCCTGTAATTCCCCTGGTGCAAGTGTTACTTCGGTTCGATCGTCAGCTATCCCGTTTACCATCACCGGCACTATATATGTGGCCTTGCTCCTGCTTGCATTGGTGATCGTAGCAGTAGCTGTGAATTTTTCATTCTCAATAACCTTGTCTGGAGTTACATTAAATGTCAGGACCCCAAAGTTATTGGCCGATGCCGGTTCGCAGGCGGCCAGTGGCAGTAGAAAAGCCAGTAGAAACAGACTTATTAAAGCTGCTATTCCTTTTTTCATTGTATTTACCTCCATAGTCTCAAATCCGTTTAAAGCGTAAACAAGATCCAGACACCGGTAGCAATTAGCAATACTCCTGAAACTTTCTGGATTGGCATAGCCATCTTATGAATAAATCCCGTGAGCTTGCCCAGACCTATGCCAAGAATTGCTGCAACCAGCGGCAGGCTATAACCAATGGCAAAAACTGCAAGTATCAGGGCACCCCATCCACCTTCTCCTTTCAATGCGGAAACACCGAGTATAATAGGAAGCAATGCAGGGCCGCAACAACCCATGGTATACGTTATGCTTACAACGCCTACAGCCAGCCCAAAAATAGACGCCCCTAACATTCCAGACGGTAATTTTCCTATAACCGGATTTACGGAGGGCAGCCGGAACGGAAGAAGATTAAGAGCCACAAAACCGAAGAAAATGGTCAGGATGGCAATAAGTATCTTACCGTACAGACCGAAAGCGCTTCCGACTGTCTGGCTGATAAAACCGACAGCCCATCCTGCGACGGAGAAAGCAAGCACTGCTCCCAGCATAAAGAAGCCTGCGATTATAAATATGTCTCTCTGCTGTTCACTTTCCCGCGAAGCGGCGTATCCAATAACCGCAGCTATCAGAGGTGCAGAACAACCAAGGCAAGCGAATGACGTAAGCAGTCCCAATAATAGCCCCGCAGGCAATACGAGCAAGCCAAATTGCGGGGCGCTGAATATCTGGTTTATCCATTCCTGCATTTTATGTTTACTCCAGTATTATTGCCCGCAGCATCCCGAACCCGGAACGCAAGTTTTTTGCAGACTTACATAAGCTTGCAGAAGCTTTGTCTCAGTGATATCACCTTTGACAATTGCCCCCTGGCCCGTGGCCGCGATTACCAGGACTGCCGGTAGTTTCTGAATAGCTAGGCGGTCCATAGTAGACTGGAATTCGGGATCCGTAGAGCTAAGGGTCATTGTGTCGACATCACCGCCACTCTGCTTTATTTTTTCTAACGAGGTTTTGACCACCTGGTCTGCTTTTACAGTAGCATCAGCATTGCCGGGGAATAGTACAAAGATGAAATCATAAGTTGCGAATCTAGAATTCAGGTTTTTCACCCAGTTCAGCTCGCTTGCTTCGCCTGAGGCTGGCGTATTAGCAGGCGTTTGAGGTACTGCAGAGTTGCTGGTCGAGGCGGGTGCACTAGCGGCTGCTTTAGACGGCCCAGGATTGCTGGTCGAGGCCGGCACCTTAGACGCCGCAGAACTGACTGATGTACGCGTCATCAGCGTATACGTTACAGCCCCCGCAATCATTAAAACAGCAAGAACACAAAGCGCTATTTTCCACCATTGCATGTTTTTATTGGTCATTTCTACTCCTTTGGTATAAATTTCGAAACACTTCGAATATCAGATATAAAAAATTTTTATACTGGTTCGGCCAATTTGAAAAATGCCAGTATAAAATCCAGTACTTCAGGGTCAACCGAGCATTCTGTGCGTTGCCCGCGCCTTTTTATTTTGACCAGGCCGGAGCGATTCAACTCCTTGATATGATGCGACACGGTAGACCCAGCAATCCCCAGATCTTTGCCCAGTGTACCCACACATTCACATATCTGGCCGTCCGAACTGCAAGCCTCATCTTCCATACAACAACTTGCAAGGCGCATGAAAATTTTAACTCTGTACGGATTTGACAGCGACTTGAATATATCCGCATAGCGTTGCGCATCTTCATTTCGATATCGCGACATGTTTCTACTATAGACCTGCGAAGTTATTTTTGTCAAGACCCTTAAGCAGCGCTTTAAACATGCTTTCTCGCTTTGTCGATTACGTTGTCCACGCCTTCCCTTGTTTTGAACTCCACGGGATTGCAGCTTATTTGGTTGCGTTTTATCATCTTTCTCAAATCTTCAAGGAATTTAAGAGCACCCGGCTCATCCTGATCCATGATTATTTGCTCTATCTTCAGGATTTGTTGGTCATCAAATGGGATCAATTTCTTTGCCATTTATTGCACTCCGCACGTGCCATTGCCACCGCAACAGCCAGTATTTACAACATTGAAATAGACTGATCCCGCATACAAATTGCCCCAATCATCGGATATTGTCACCATAATGGTGTAGTAGCCTGGTATCCCCGGCACTACCCAGTCTATCTTAGACGTATTCATGTCATTCACACTTATATTCATTATTTTATTGTTATTGCATAACCATGTATATGTATACTTATTAATTGCGGAAAGTGGGGCATCGCATCCGATTGCGGCGGTTGTTGAGGGATTTACTGATTCCTGTTCTGTAATCAAATCATTACACCGGAGTGGAAAATGCAGCGAAATATCAGGACTAATATCAATGAACTTTCTGCTAAATGCGACCACTTTTATATTTACGCTGCCCGTAGTTTCCATGCCATTTGCGTAGGTTACCTTCACGCCAACGTTGTACGTTCCTGGTACGGCCGGGGCCACCCATGTAATGCTTTCCCCATGCCCATAATGACCTTTGATTGTTCCATTATCTGAAAACCATTTAAACCGCAATGGAATATTGCCGCAGTCATCTGTCCTACAAATCAATAAAGTCTCAAAGGATACAGGCACCTCCCTCGCATAAATAATATCCTTGATCACTGGTCGCTGATTTTGAAACGCTGAGCAAGATAGAATCGGCAATATGGCAAATAAAACTGCCAGCCAATGTATTAGCAGGTCATCTCTATTAAACATTTGATACTCCGCGAATTAGACGAATAATTTAAGAATCATCCATGCCGCCATGGCAATGAGCACTATGGCTAGAATTATTCGCAGCTTTGGTACGCCGGTTTTAAGCGATATGACCGGACCCAGACTTGCTCCTGCAAACGCAGCCACTGCAAGAGGCAAGGCAGCCCATAGATTGAAAGGATCGCCACCCAGTAAATGCCCGAGAAAGCCGGGCAGCGCTGTGATGCCCACATAAGTGGAGGAAATGCCTATGGCAATGCGCGTTGGACATCCGAACAGAAGCACTAGCATTGGCAGAAGGAATAGCCCCCCACCCACACCAATCAGCCCGGCAATGAATCCTATTACAAGTGTCGAGGGAATAAGAAGCCCCATCGATATCCTGTATTGATGCTCACCGCAGGTCCTATCCCAGCAATACCATTGCGGCATAAAATCCGGAGACTTCCCTTCTACTGCCGGGCGCAGCATAAAGAATGCAGCAACGCCGAGTACAGCTATAAAGATTACTTTCAGCGCTATGGAGCTGATCCATTGCGCTATATAGCCGCCTGCGAAAGAACCAACAATGGCGAAAGGAACAATGGCAAACAACAATTTCCAGTCCACCGTTTTCTTACGCCCAAAGACCAGCGTCGCTGCTATGCTAGCCAGCATAATTACGAACAGGCTGGTGGTAGAGGCCTCATGCATGCCCATACCTGTCATCAGCAGGATGGGTACATAGGTTGACCCTCCACCTTGCCCCACCATTGAGAAAGGCACAGCAAGAGCAAATACAGCCACACAAGCTATAACTGTAGCTATTATAGACATTTAATTTTCCTTTGGGGGCTACATTCCGTAGCCCCTATTTTGTAACTCGCCCTGATTTATTATTTATAACCGGAGCATGGAATGCAGTTGGGCTCGTTGTCGACCAAGCGCACGTACCGCTCGAAAACATACTCACCGCATTTGGTGCATTTAACCTTGTTAAACGATCCCCTGACAGGCGTGAACTTATAATCACGCAGCCAATCGATCTTAAAGACCTTATCGTCCGGCTGGGCATATACCCAGTCTATGGCCTCTTTGGCGACTTTGGCGGGAATCTGAGACGGTTCAACCTTTTTCTTTCTATAGGCAAAGAATTCCTGCTTCCCAAACTCATCTTGAAAATCATCGGTAACATACAGGCGGATTGCACCCTTTTCGAGATACTGAGGATGATAGAACACGGCGGCCAGCTTTCCCCAGAAAGTCTTTTCCATCAGTGATTTGCCGTAGGTGGCGCCGGTTGCTATCTGGATACCGTCCATCAGGCAGGTCTGCGGATGGCCGATACCCAGTTCAGGTATGACAAAAAATCCGTGGTCTTTTTCATGCTCTGCCCCCAATTCCTTCATGGCCAGCTTGCCCATGCGATAGCCCAGCGGCATGAAGGGACATTTGTGTCCGTGAAACTCCCATGCCCATTCAGGTACCATATTCATTTTAGATTCCTCCTTTATTATTTCTATTTTATTTGTCTATGACTACTCATTCGTAATAGTGCTTATGATCAATTCTTTAGCCTTCTTCACCTCGTCGTCCGAGATATATTCCATGATGCCTTTGACCTCTTTGCCAATGTCCTCGCTAAGCGATTTCTTTTTCATGCCGATGTCCCGCGTGAGCATAATGCTGATCGGCTTAAATCCGGCCTGCTCAACTATCTTTCGGCTACATTCAAAGGGACACCCGTCTACAGTAATAATCTTTTTCGCCGCCCTAGTTTTGCCCAATACCGGTCTCACAGTGGTTGGCAATCCACCCAGGCACATGATGGCCGCCTTCTGCAGTCCCAACTCTTTAACCGCTTCCAAACAGGCCAGTGCGCTGGTTATCCCAGTGTTCGATGCCCCGCCGAAACAGGAAAATATTGCATTTTCATGAGTGTTTACTCCTGCCGTAAATTGTTGTTCTTCTTCCATATCGCAACTCCTTTTTCTAAATTATCAGTTTACCCCGACTTTTTTCAGTTCCAGCGCCATCTCCTCAGGCGCCCAGTATCCCTCGTGCCGCATAAGCTCCTTTCCCTGGCTGTCAAACAGTACCTGGGTTGGGATGGCTTTTATGCCATATTTATCTGTAAGGTCCTGGTGATCATATACTTCAACTATTAATACGTTGAGCCGCCCTCGCGTGCTGTCTGCCAGCGTTTCGAGTACGGGTTTCATCATTTTGCATGGAATGCAGTTCCTCCATCCAAAATCTGCCAGGGTTGGCTTCCCATTATGCAATGATTGCTCCAGCGGTATTTTGGTCAGGTCCTTTTCAACATACGCATCTACTCCACCGGAGCAGGCCATATTGAATACCATAAATATGGCCAATGCAAGCAACAGGATATTCTTAGACGTCTGTACGAGTTTGTTGAAAAGCATTTTTACAAATTACCCCATAAATTACTTTTAATTGCCACAGCAGAACACATGTATGTCTACCTGCCCCTTTGCTTCCCTACCCTGTTCATCTGCGACCTTTACATCGATGACACTATCAGCTTGTGCCCCGGGGGCTGTCCAGCCTATCTGGGTAGCCTTCCCTTGCTGGACATCTTTCCCGGTTATCTTCCCGCCGTTGGCCGACCACGTATAGCTCAGTTGATGTCCCTCAGCATTTTCCACAATGCAAATAATGTCGGTTGTTGTCCAGATATGCACACGTTGCTCATCAATTACGACCAACTGTGGATCACCCAGTTTAAGCTTAACCTCGATGGTTGGTGTGGCAGTGCCATCGGCATTCGTCAGAACCCTTATGTTTATGGTCTCCTTTGCTTCCACTCCTTTGCCGTCGGCAACCACTACTGTAACGGGATACGTTCCCAGTTTCCCTGGCGGCATCCATAAAACGTCCGGCCCATCACCTTTTATGATCCCGGCTTCACACGTCCATCCATATGTCAGGTTGTCACCATCCACATCACTCGCAAGACAGGTTAATTCGTCTTCGTTGTTTGAAAAGACATCCTTGGCATAGGTTATTTTTTCAATCACCGGCGGGTGGTTTTGCTGTTTTGCGGCAGGTAACACTGATTGCAATGGTACGCAGGCCAGTTGTACAGAAAGCAGTGCTGTAATTAGGAATAATATTAATCTAGGGTTCACATTGGAATTTTTCATGGTATGTTTCTCCAAATTGTCAGCTTGTTACGAACAGACTGGTCAGCCACGATATCGTGTAATAAACTCCAATACCTATGAAGAAAATGGCGATTACTATGCGGATAACTTTTTCGCTGCGGCCAATTGCATCGACCCATCTCGATATGCCTGACACTCCGAATGAGAGTAGTAGACCGAATATTAATACCGGCAGGCCCGTCCCTATGGCGAAAAAGGCCGGCAAGGCCACTCCGCCGGTGGTTTTCAAGGCCAGCGGAAGCAACACGGCGAAAAATAGGACGGCGCTGTAGGGACAAAAAGCCAGGGCAAAGATTGCACCAAGTGGAAATCCCCCGATCATTCCCCAATCTGCAACTTTCCCACCCATACTGGAAATGGCATTTCCGCCGCGATCAAACGAGATTTTATCTATAAAAAGCATCAACAACCCTATCACGATCAGGAACGGGCCAAGCGCTTTTTCCCCAATATCCTGAAGAAATATAGATACTCCCGGTATGCTGAGACCTAGGTAAACAATAAGCGCACCCAGTATTGTGTAGGTCAACATACGCCCCAGCGTATATAGCGTCGCTGTCATAGCCGAGTATTTACGGTTAGTTAAGTCACGTCCGATATATGCCAGGGCCGCAATATTGGTAGCCATGGTGCACGGCCCAACAGTTGCCATTAACCCGAGAATAAAAGCAGACAATGCAGGTATGCTGGTATTTGCTGATAAACCTGACAAATCCATTATCGTAGCCCTTGAAGTCTCAACTCAATGGCGTCCCTAACTTTCAGTTCAAAATCGCCCGGATTATTTCTACAATCCCAGTTCCAGATATCTTGAATATCTTCTATATTGTCGAATCCATTAACCACGCTATTAGTGAATAGCTGTGAACCAACCACCTTATACTTACGTGCTATAGCGGCATTCTCCGGAAGCTGGGCATTAAGGACCTGGTATGTTAGTCGGCCGCTGTCTATAGCGTCAGTAAAATAGGTTTCTATAACATGGTTAACATGTTGTTCAAAGCAAAGACAGGTTACACACCTCTGGTTCATGTGAAAATAAATGACATCAACTCTGTTCTGGAGCAAGGCCGGTTTTTGAGTAGACGAATTATCTGCGGGCACAGTCGGCTGTATATCAGGCGGCTGAGTAGAAACCGTAGAATTATCCACAATGTTATTTGCACTATTGACCGCTGGTTGCTGGCTTACGGCGCTGCTAGTCGAACACCCTCCGAGCAAAATTAAACCTGTCGCTATGGTTGATAATGATAGGTACATGATTTTTTTAAACATTTGAAATCTGATATCTCCTAAAAGTATTGATTGCCCCGCTAGAAATCGAATTTATTGTCGATGGACGAATTTAATCGTATATATTTATTCTATTGACTTTTTCCCTTGTCTTCTTTGTCCAACGCATTCATGATCAGGCGCTCGATCTCGGCTTTACTTGGAACTTTACCACTCAGAACCACCTGGTCATTTATGACGAGGCCCGGCGTCATCAGAATGTGATACTGCATAATTTGCTTTATGTCTTTTACTTCTTCTACACCAATATCCAGTTGAAGGGCAGCCACGACGTCCTTAACTGCCCTTTCCAGGCTCTGACATTTGGAGCAGCCGGTCCCTAATACTTTAATAATCATTGTTTACCTCCAGAACCTCATGCTGCTGTTGCATCGTCGAAGAATTTGCGCTTGAAAAACAGTGATACGTTGACCAGGCCGATCAGCACTGGAACTTCCACCAGCGGGCCGATCACCGCAGCAAACGCCTCTCCCGATCCTATGCCGAATACTGCAACGGCAACAGCTATAGCCAATTCAAAATTGTTGCTGGCAGCGGTAAAAGCAACGGTCGCCGTCCTGGCGTAACCGGCGCCGATCTTCTTGCCCATGTAGAAGGAGACCAGGAACATCACTACGAAGTATATGAGCAGCGGGATAGCAATGCGCACAACATCCAGCGGCAGTTCAACTATGATCTGGCCCTTAAGTGAAAACATTACCAATATGGTGAACAACAGCGCCGCTAACGTGACGGGACTGATCTTCGGAATGAATTTAGTGTCGTACCATTGGCGCCCCCGGACCTTCAGTAATATAAACCTGGTTAACATGCCGCCGAAAAACGGGATGCCCAGGTAGATCAAAACACTTTGTGCTATCTGCCAGATGGTTATATTGACAGCTACTACCTTCAGGCCGAACCATCCCGGCAATACTGTGATAAAAATATAGGCGTAAACGGAGTAGAAAAGTATCTGGAAAATCGAATTGAAGGCCACCAGGCCGGCGGCATATTCGTTATCGCCCCTGCAGAGCTCGTTCCAGACGATCACCATGGCTATGCAGCGCGCCAGCCCTATCATGATAAGCCCCACCATGTAGTCGGGGAATCCGTTGAGGAAGATGATAGCCAGAAGGAACATTAAGATCGGACCGATAATCCAGTTTTGCACCAGCGACAGGCCGAGTATTTTCCAATCCCTGAAAACCAGGGGCAATTCTTCATATTTAACCCTGGCCAGCGGTGGATACATCATTAATATGAGGCCTACCGCAATAGGGATAGAAGTCGTGCCTACCTGGAAAATAGAGATGAAATTAGCTACTCCCGGTATAAAATAACCCAGCGCCACCCCGACCGCCATGGCCAGGAAAATCCAGAGCGTTAAAAATCGATCGAGTACCGACAATTTTAAGGTGCTTTGCTCTGCGGCGCAGGTTGCTCTATTCTCCTTCATATCGTCGTAAACCTTCTATAAACGATTTCTTCCAGTGGCCCGACTACCCTGGATTTGATCTCATCCTTGACCGTCCCTAATAAAGTTTCAACCAGAGCCCGATATACACCAGCCCTATTACAATGAATAAAGCCGCCATAGCAACCCTGATATATTTTTCAGCCCGGCTGATGGCGTTTATCCACTTGGCCGCGCCTGCGATACCTAGCGATAGCAATGTGCCGAATAGCAGAACGGGGAGTCCGGTCCCCAGGGCAAAAACGGCGGGCAAAGCAACTCCGCCCGTTGTCTTCAGGGCAAGCGGTATCAGCACCATAAAAAAGAGCACTGCACTATAGGGACAAAAGGCCAGCGCCAGCAACAATCCCAGCGGCAGTGCCCCCAGCATGCCCATATCTGCAAATCTGCCGGCAGCGTTAGCCAGCCTGGAATCGTGCTCGCCCAGGTCGATCCTGTCCAGAAACAGCATGATGATCCCAACGAGGATCAAAAAAGGACCGATTGCCAGTCCACCGATCTGCTGTAAAATATTGGCGATGGCCGGTATGCTTAAGCCGGCATAGATTATCAGGGTTCCCAGCAGGGTATAAGTTATCATCCTGCCCAGCGTATAGAGTACGCTGCTGCTAAAGGCATACTTGCGGTCGGAAATTTTCCGGCTGACATACGCCAAGGCCGCCAGGTTGGTGGCCAGGGTGCAGGGTCCGAGGCAGGCAATGACACCCAAAAGAAAAGCCGATACTACCGGCACATGCAGGCTGCCTGCCAATCCCTGAAGGTCCATTAGGTACTCTTGCCTTCCAGAATATCCGTCAATTTAGTCCTTAGAAAGTTTACAAGTTTATCCTTATTTTCGTCACCGGTCATCAACCAAATATCATCCACCGTATACGTTTTTTCTATGCTGCCGCGTCTTTCGGTGACCCATAGGGCAAAAACAAGCGTGTCGTATTTCTTAACCAGGTCTATATTGGCAGGGTCATCGGAAACAATCGTTGTCAATTTCAGAGTGCCATCGGCCTGTTCATCCTTGAAATATGTGTCGACGACATACTGTATGCTGTCGCCCACCAAAGCCATACAATGACAGGGCGCCTTTGTATGGAAATAGACCAGCTCAACTTTATCAGGCTTGACCGGGATCGGTATCGCAATAAGGCTGGCCGACGTCGAATTCTCGACTAGCAAAGTTGTGGTATCCGTAAGGGGAACCCCGTCCTTGACCGGAGCTGCTGCCGGCGGAGCATTGCATCCCGCCAATGGCAAAATAGCTACAAGCGGAGTTAGAACCACAAAAATCCAGAATCTTCTCATATCTGTCCTTCTTTTTGTCCTTGCAAGGCTGACTTAATAAGCTTTTTAAGGGCGTCTTTATTGGGGACAGAACCCGAACTGACCAGCTTTTCATCGATGACAAGCCCTGGAGTCATTAATATCGGGTACTGCATAATTTGTTTCATGTCATTTACTTCCTCTATCACAGCATCAACCTTCATATCAGCCATCGTTTCTTTCACATTCTTGAGCAGGCTGTGGCACCTGGCACACCCTGTCCCTAAAACTTTAATATGCATTTGTGCCTCCTCATTTGCTAACCTGCACCGGTCGCACGCATTCCGGAAGGATGCGTTCCGCCTTTGCCAGTTTCTGCAGGTCTTCCCGACCGGTCTTACTTTGCTCCATTCCCTTGCGGACTGATCTAACGATTTCAGCCGTATTGGCATCAATATCATCCCAATCAATCGAGTAAAGGGCGAACAAGCCCTGACGCCTCATCTTGAGCAGCCCGGCATTATACATGGCTGATAAGTGATGCGAAACACGCGGTTGCGACATGCCCAGCACCTGTATAATCTCACATACGCAACACTCTCTCTCAAACAACATGTTGAGTATCCTCAACCTCGTCTCATCAGACAGTGACTTTAAAATTCCAACTAAATTTCTCATTTTCTCTTAAACCTTTGACTAAAATATAACTATATAATAATATGTTTATATAATTATATAGGAAATATAGCGGAAACGGGCTGTAATGTCAATATGGCCATGGGGAATGTAATATGGCAGAGCAAGGACAACTAAGTAATGTGACTGCCTGCAGTTGTGGGTCAGATAACAATGCTGCAGTGAAGCAAGATGGAAAGCCTGCCGGCAGATCCAGGCTGTATATTTTATTGGGGATCGGCCTGGCTGTGTGGGTGTTGCTGTACTGGGCGTTGCAGCCGGTGGCCGACTTTCTAACCTACGACCTCTTCAAGCTACAGGCCTCCAGCCACCTGGGCGCCAGCATAAATTTCTTTCTTTACGACGCACCCAAGGTGCTCCTGCTTCTGGTGCTTATCATATTCCTGGTCGGCATCGTAAGGTCTTTCTTTTCTGCCGAACGCACACGCCAGATACTGGCCGGGAAACGCGAGTTCGCCGGTAATATCCTTGCCGGCGGGCTCGGCATTGTCACTCCCTTTTGCTCATGTTCCGCTGTCCCTCTCTTCATAGGATTTGTAGAGACTGGCATTCCCCTGGGCGTAACCCTTACTTTTTTAATCGCCTCCCCCATGGTCAACGAGGTAGCACTGGTCATGTTGTACGGCATGTTCGGCTGGCAAGTGGCGCTGATTTACCTGGTCACAGGGCTTGCTATAGCGATCGTGGCCGGCTGGGTTATTGGCAGGTTAAGGATGGAGAAATACGTCGAGAGCTGGGTATTCGATATCAAAATGGGTGAAGCGAATGGGCCCAGTACCAACATGGCTTTTGAAGAACGTGTCCGCTACGGTCTGAACGCCGTGCGCGAAATTGTGGGCAAGGTCTGGCCCTATGTGCTGGCAGGCATAGCGGTGGGAGCTTTCATCCACGGCTACGTGCCGGACGGTCTGCTGGCCTCATTCATGGGAAAAGGCGCCTGGTGGAGCGTGCCGGCAGCAGTACTGATCGGCATCCCCATTTACTCCAATGCCGCCGGGATCATACCAGTAGTCCAGGCTTTGATGGAAAAAGGGGCAGCACTGGGCACCGCATTGGCTTTCATGATGGCTGTAGTGGGCCTGTCACTACCGGAAACCATCATCTTGCGCAAGGTACTTAAGTGGCAGCTAATCGGCGTTTTTGTCGGTGTTGTGGCAGTCGGCATTATCCTGATAGGCTACCTGTTCAATACCTTTATGTAAACACTGCCCCTGGTTAGCATTTTTAGCACTTCCAGAACGCCAGCTATGTATCTTTGACATCACTTCTTTATATCTGGTATAATTAGATATAACAGTTCAGGAAACCTCCCGCAGCGGAGGTTTTTTTATTGCCTGAAAATCAGCTTCGCTAAAGCCCTGCGATCGGAATTTGCCAATATTATAGCCCGTTATTATACTTCTGAAGACACAATGAATCTTCAACCCGAGGTGATACCACATGAATAATTCCAAGCCGTCCGTTATCGTCTTCCTCATCAGCCTGGTTATAATTTCTTCGTTATTGCTGACATCATGTTTCCGGCCTGCGGCCAGCTATAAGCCCTCCCAACTGCCCAGCTTGATAGCTTTTGCTTCGGATCGTGACAAAACCCCTCATATCTTTACCATTAAGCCTGACGGCACCGATACGAGTGCAACTTCAGACGATAACTACACTGTCGACGGCCAGCCCATGTGGTCTCCCGACGGAAAAAAGATTGCCTTCGCTTCGGATCAGTCCGACAAATATGAGGTCTGGACCATGAACGAGGACGGCAGCGGACGGCAGAGGGTCACCAACCTGCAAGGATGGGACGGCATACCCCGATGGTCGCCGGATGGTTCAACGATCGCTTTCGTAAGCATAGTAACCGATCCGAAGGGCGATATAAGCTATGAAATATCGGTAATCAATCCCGACGGCAGCGGGATGAAGCAACTTACCAGCAGCACTGCCGGGATTGTCAACAATAATACCTCCGATGACACCCAAACGCTGGGATGGAACAGCGCACCGACCTGGTCACCCGACAGCTCCAAGATCCTTTTCGCCTCCAAACGTGACAGCTCCAGCATCTCTCCAATCCTCTATATCATGAACGCCGACGGCACCGACCAGAAAAAATTCGGGCTGTTCTTTGATGTAGACGGCACTGCTCCCAACTGGTCCCCGGTCACCAATCAGATCGTCTTCGTCAGGGGCAGCGCTGCCAAAGGAGATATCTGGGTGATGGACGGCAGCTCGCCTTTCCCGCTTCTCACCGCAAAAAGGTAACCAATAATCTGGATAACAACTCCAGCCCGGTCTGGTCGCCCGACGGCAAGCGAATCGCCTATGTATCCGACACCTACGGGAAGGATAATATCTTCATCATGAACGCCGACGGCACCGGCGTACACCGCGTGACCTACAGCCAGTCAAACAACGATCGCAACCCGTCCTGGAGATAAAACCCCTGCAGGGAAACACTAAACTTTAAAAGCTAATTTCTAAACAAATTCAATACGTTTGGGGCTTTGGATTTTAAACTTATTTAGAGCTTAGAGTTTAGTATTTAGAATTTATCGCCCTTATACCATGATATCACGTATTTACTATTGACAGGTTTGCCCTGAAAGCATACACTACCAGCATATTAACAGAATGGGGGCGTAATGTGGAAGTAAATACTCTGTTGGTAGCTGATTATGCCAATGTAGCTGAAAGGGGCAAGTTAAATGTAATGGGTATATTCCAAGAGATCGGAGCTCCCAAATTTCCTGCTCGCCATCCGCAGATGTACCTAATAGTAGGCATGCTTGCTAGCCCTTCAGAATATGACAGTAAGCGCAATCTGACGGTTAAATTGATCAATGCTGATGCAACAGAAGAAATAATGAAATTTTCGCAGGAGTTTGATGTCCCTCATGGTTCCGGTGGCCGTAGAGCTGAAATTAACTTAATATTAGTGCTCAGGGATATTGTATTCCCCAAGCCTGGACCTTATCAGTTTTCTGTTCTGATTGAGAATGATGAGAAGCGAGCCTATTCGATAGAGTTAGTAGAAAGTCCCAAAACTTAAGGCTGAAATCATGTCAGATAAAGCCGAGAAAATATTAGATGGCTTGCGAGTGTCACAAGATAATTGCACGAAACATGATTTGGAAGTAATATACTTAGCGAATGGTTTTAGGATTAGGAAAGGTAATCATGATATTGCAATTCACGAAACCTATAAACATCTTCGTGGAACATTGCCCAATCATAAAACCTTTGCAAAGGGTTATGTAACCGGTGCGATAAAGTTAATTGATGAAGCACGCAGACTTGCGGCGCAAAAAGAGGAATAAAGCAATAATGAAAAAGTTAGAGATGAAGGCTAAAGAATTGGCCGAAAAACCGTATTCAACTGATATTATGGAAGATGAAACAACTGACGGGGGGCATGTCTATCTATTAGCCCACCCGGAACTCCCTGGATGTATGGCTCAAGGAATAAGTATTGATGAAGCCGAAAAAAATCTCAAGGAAGTTACGATTGAGTACATATTGAGCCTTTTAGAAGATGATTTACCAGTACCCCCTCCGCGGACTTATGCAACAATAACTACATCTCGTTTTTCCCAAGCGAATGTGCAGGAATTTAATGCCCACCCACAGCAACAGTATAATTTCCTTGATGATTTATCCAGAACTACTAAGCCATCTAATCGCCATAAGATAGCGACAGTAGAGTTAATTACAGTCTAACTATTCCTATTTATCATGGTTAGAAACATCGGGATCTCATCTTTCCTATAGTTATACCGGAAAGCATATTCATTGACATAGTTCTGTAAATATTCCTTACCTACGGCCTTATAAACACCACCGATGCCACCTTTAAGCAAGCTCCAGAAACCTTCAATGGTGTTCGTATGGATGTCACCAGAAACATAGACTTTAGCCGCATGGCGCACTCATTTATGCTGATATCCTTCTTGGGTAAACCCCTATAGGCATAATACTCGTCCGTATAGATCATGGTCTTAGGTAATACATGCTCTTTGACAATGGGATATAAGGTAGTTCTTTTCAGGTCACTGGTGACAATTGCCTTTACGTTACCCTTACGTTCTACATGCCGAAAATAGATGTTTTGCCAGCGGCTCCACGTCCACGTTCGACCTCTCCACTTAATGGTTTAACCCCATTGCCTAACATAGCCAGTATCTGATGAAACATACGCCAAGCTGTTTTGTAGGTCACACCCAACTCGCGTTGTAATTGTTTAGCTGATATGCCGCATCTCGTAGTGTTCATGAGATATATTGCATAAAACCACGATCTTAACGGTGTAGGAGAGTGGTCAAAGATAGTATTAGCAGTTGGAGATATCTGATGCCCACACAAATCACACCCATATACTTTGCGGTCCTTAATTCTATAAAATTTGGTCTGTTTCTTGCAGGTTGTGCAGTATATCTTAGCGGGATACAGCTTTTTTCGTAGCCATTCAAGACAAGCATCATCGTTAGGAAAAAGTCTGTTAAAATCTTGTATAGTGTATTTATCCATCTTGACACCACCTATTTGATATAACTCATGATAACATATAAGCCACGTGATGTAAAGGGATAAACGCGAAATATATAGATAATCGTTGCAATCAATTTAGAAACCCCTTAGGTGACCCTTCGGCCAACCTATCCCTCCGGTTTGCCGCAATAAATAAGCAAAGGGCGCCACAGTGCCCGGCGCCCTTTGCTTCGGGAGGAGAACCGCTATATTCAAACCATCCGGCTTAGCAACACTATCATGGAGACTATCAGCCCAGCACATACCACCATAGACCAGAAGAGAGTTTGTGTTTTCCAGTCGTGTCTTACCATTCCAAAAACCGATTTCATGGCAGTCATTTTTTCTCCCTCCTTAATCTACTTCGAAATTATTCTAGAACCGTTTATATCCAAATACAATAGCGTTTGAGTACTGGTTTGTCTGTGACATTAGTACTAAACGAACCGCATGGCGCATAAAATCAAAAAGGCGGGTTACCCCGCCTTATTAAAATTCCGGATACTTGACCGCCTAGATCGCCAGTGCCACGCCGAGGGCAATAATTACAGCCAGCAGAAGCGTGCCGTCTACCACCATTCCGCTCAGTAATAGTCGCAGTTTGCCATCTGTCTTTAACATCTCTTTGAACGTTTTCATGGTATCCATGGCATCCTCCTTTTTTGTTATGTCACCATTATGCCCCCTGGCCGCCCGGCTGTGAACCGCTATAAGTCCGGTATTGAAATACCCCGCGGTATGATTCTCTTTACCGAAGGTAGTAATACCGGCGGATGATAAGGCTCTGACAAAAGGCTGATGGAAAGCCACTTTGACAATACACAATGCCAAATCTATGCTATTAAGAGAAACACGTATCGTTTTGCTGTATTTATCGATATGAAATCTCTTAACCCTATCCTTTTGATAGCCCTGGTGTCCTTCACTGGCGTCCTGCTCTCGTGCGTGAATAGAGAGTATTCTACGACTCAAGATTACGTCGTGACCGAGAACAGGACTGAATATGTAACGGAATCGTATACTGAAAATGAAACCTACATGGCCTTTTCTTCGGGTGAATTTGAACTGCCTTCCTTTATCAATTGGACTTCCTTCGACGTCACTTTTAACAATTCAGGGAACCTGTTCTACTATGGCTACGATATACCTGATCCGGGCACTTACGATAACATTAGCCTTAAGATCGAAATCTGGAAACCGCCGCAGTATGAACCGGAATCGATAACGGTCTTCGATGTAACCAAGACGGACCATCTCTCCTATCCTGAACCACCGATTGCTGGCCAGGAAACCACAACGGAAAACACTTTCAACTACGTCATAACCGGCTCGGCATCCGACAGATGGCTGAGTAATGCCAATGCTGTGATCAACCAGGCGAAATTCCTGGGCGCCAGGACCAATCTCTGGTCCAACCAGGATAACCCCGAGGTCATTCAACTAGATGCCGGTAAAGCCCAAAAAATTGGCATTATAATCTCCGGGCCGGAAAATAAATGGAATACCACACTTAAGCTTTTTATCCAATGGACTACTAATTACCCGGTGTATGGACCGGTCAACAAAGAGAGGACCGTTCAAAAACAGGTCCCTTACGAGGTTGTTAAGCAAAGGACTTATTATGAAATAAGGCCGGTGCCGATATGGGAAACATGGTTATCTGCGCACTGAGTAGGATAAATATGAATCGAACAGTCATGAAGTGCACGCTGGCAGGAGCTTATAAATGAGGCGCAATGCAGCCGGTTTACCCCTAATCTTTATCCTGGTGCTGATGATAATTACCGGCGTTTCAGCAGGATGCGTCGATGTAAGTTCTCCCGTGAAAGAAAGCTATTGGGAAAACAGCACAGTTTCTGAAAACCATTCCGAAACGTATAGCGAGCTTGTTCCCATTACACGTACGGTTTCAGGAGAGCAGGCCCTGACACCGTATATCGTTTGGAGCGTTGCTGAGCTTGGATTCAACACATTAAAGCATATATGGTATTACGGATACAGTCTGCCCCGGCATGACGAATCCAGGGTCCAAATACTTTTTCTTAAACAGAGTTATTACGAGTTTGTTCGTGTCTATGTATACGATTTCGGCGAGCGCGGACAAATACTGGCGCCGCCGCTCGTTTCGACTACTGAAAATATTTCTTCCTCCGCCGTAGGACTACAGGGTATCGGCAGCTGGAACACCTGGATTGCTTCAGCAGATACGAAACTTGCCCTTGCCCATCCCCTGGCCGGCATTTCAGACCTGTGGCTTAACTACGATGGAAATCGAACCGTTGAATTTGATACCCATGGAAGCCGTGAGATAGGCATAATCATCAGCGGTCCTTCCATTGCTCAGAATTGCCATTTCACGACAAGCCTGTCATGGTCGGACTATACAACCGAAAATGCGACCAGGACTACTGATCATATTGTTACCTCCAGCATACAGCAACCAACTCTACAAACCAGAAACACCTTTGAAACCAGAAAGGTGCCGTTCTGGGAAATACTCTTTAACCGCTAAATCCTGGTTCAGTGTGACCACCAAATGACGTCCGTCTCTCGCCATAGCTTCAAATGAGCCGTTTGGCTCATTTTGGCGAGCCATTTGGTTTGTATTTTTAACCCTTGCGGCTCATAATTTAAGTGGAGCGCTCCTATGATGGAAGATCGTAAACAGATGAGAGCCGCCGTAGATCGTTCAGGGCAGGGACACATGCTATTTGCACTGCTGCTCCTTGCACAATTCCAGCTCTGGGACGGGATTATGACACAGGTATTTGTGAAGACCGGCTTTGCGATTGAAGCCAACCACATTATGGAGCCGTTCATAAACAACGGTGTCTTCCTGGCGATTAAACTGCTGGGCATTGCGGCCCTGCTACCTTTATTGTGGTTAGTTTACAAGCGCTTCCCCAGGGTCGCATTCACCGCTGCTTCATGTCTGGCCATAATTTATCTGGGTGTCATTACCTGGAACTTTCTAGTATTTTTTAACTAAAGTTCCGGTGTCGCCTTGTATGTGACTGTATTATCCTTCAGGGCTACTTTTTTACACTTGCCAGGTCGAAATCAAATTCGTTCTTTTCAACGACATCGATGAGTATATCTACAACTTTGGGATCGTAAATCCGGTCCCTGCCGTTCTTAAGCTCGCTGATAATCTCCTCTTTCTTTCTAGCAGGCCTGTAGGGCCTGTGTGAGCTCATCGCCTCCACTACATCGCAGATACCCAGTATGCGGGACTCTGTGCTAAGTTTATCGCCACGGATACCGTTGGGGTAGCCGCTGCCGTCCAGCCGTTCGTGATGGTTCAATACCATATCCATGACATTTTCGGGGAGGTCCATATCCTGAAGCATCTCGTGTCCGCGTTTTACGTGGGAGCGGATAAGTACCCATTCTTCATCAGTCAGTTTGCCGGGCTTGGACAGGATGGTATTGGGCACGGCTGCCTTGCCAATATCATGTAGAAGAGCACCTACACGAAGCCATTCGAGCTCTTCATTGTTCAGCCCCGCTTTCTCGCCTATAGCGACGGCCAGGGTTGCCAGCCTCTCCTGGTGGCTCACTGTATAAGGATCCACGGCAAACATCGCTCTGGATATCATCTTGGTAAGCTGTATAAAATGGAGCTTAACCTGGGCATTTATCCTCTGGCGCTCCAGCGCCTGTGCAATCATATTGGTCGAAGTAGCCAGCAAATTGACCTCAACCGGCCTCCATCCCTTTGAGTCAGCTTTCTTATCAAAGCCGACTACACCAGCAAACTCAGAATTAACCATAATGGGCAGAATGAGACTGGACAAATCACCGTTGGATGAGCTGATTATGGCGCCCTCCTTTTTCGAAAGCTCCATAAAGCCCTGCCCCAGTCCTTCGCTTCCCGCCAGGTCAGACAGGGATTGGGCCTTCCCGTTGCTATTGCTTCCTCCTACTATATAGTTGACATAGAGCTTGGGGTTTTGTATTCCATCTGAAGCTGGAGCAGTCTGAGATGATTTAGCCTTGTTAGACAGGATATCGGATACCCTGCCTGAGCTAGGCAGGTCATTGAGCAGGATAAATGCACTATGGATATCGGATGTATTACACAGGATCTCAAGTATCTTTTTGTAGGGAATCTCTTTCCTGTTTTCCAAAAGCACCTGCCCTACCCTGGCGATAGCTTTGAGGCAAAGCTCTTTTTCTTTCTGCGCCTTTTCTATGCCCCTGCGTTCCTCTATATCCCTGGCAATACCCTGGAAGCCTGTCAGCTCATTGCCCCTGTTTCTAATAGGCATGAAGCTTACTTCCACCGGCGTTTTTTTACCGTCGTTCTTGATCACATCGATATAAAGATGGCGGCCGGAGATATCCTTATAATGTTTTAGTTGCTCGAAAATAAAAGCCCTGTATTCGGGCGACAGGATGTCCCTTATGTTATTAGTGAGGATTTTATCCAGGCTATAACCGCTAAGGCTTTCAATGGCTTTATTGGCAAACGTGAAATTCCCTTCCCTGTCCAATGTAAAAATGACATCCTGCGTTGTGTCGATTATATGCTGGATCCTTTTTTCAGCTTTGCTGGCCTGCTCACGCTGTATTACAAGCTCGTTATGTATTTTATATATTTCACGGAAGCTGAAATGTACCAGCAGAGTTATAACGGACATGCCGAACAGCCAGTCCAGCAATATCTGGTAGATAGTCACCGTGATACCTGAATTCAGGAACACATAGTGTATAATCTGCAGGGATGCCAGCGTAGCTCCTGCCATAACGAGGATCAACGCCTCCAGCTGTCTGAACTGAATTTTTACCTCTTTTTTTAGAGCGTCCATAGCCATTTTATTCTCCTCACCGTTAGTACGCTGAATAGCGGTTCAGCGTTATATTAACCGCGTATGCGGGTCATCGCTGCTTCCAATCGTTTCCTCCGGAATTATAGCTGTACTGGTTGCCGGCATAGGCGCCCTCGTCATCGACGTCTTCGTCATCCAGATTCCTTAACCTCTTGATAGTATGGCCGATCCAGAAGAACATAAAACCGAACAGCACGAGGCCCAGGCAGATCAATACATACTTTACCCAGTCCGGCATATTGGTCAGGATGGTAATCAAAGTATGTCCTTTATAGAACGAACTGACCGGCGACCAGGCACTTTCATTGGAAGCGCGGTCAACTGCCTTTACACGCCAGTAATAGGGGGCATCCCTTCCCGGCAATAGCTTGCTGTCATCCGTAACATCAATGTAATTGGTCAATAAATTGGCCTGGGACATTATCACGTTGGTAAACTTGGGATCGCCTGCAACCTCAATGGTGTATGAGACGCCGCTAGGATCGGTAACGACCCCCCATTCGAAGTGTGCATCCTTGGTTACCCTGCTGCCCTCGGCCGGTAAGGTTGTTTCAGGCGCCAGGGGCGGGGTTGACGACACAATGAAAATAGTATTCTGCGTATTAATGCCGTCCGTTGCCGAAATTGTATGAGTGCCGGAATGGCTCACAGGCACCTTAAAGGTTTGCGTAAAGCTCCCGTTCTCCTGTACCGTAGTCGGGTCCAGCTTTACATTATCATAGCTGATAGTAACAGGGAATCCCGGCCGGAATCCCGATCCTTGAAGACCTACTTGCATACCGATAAAGCCGTTATTGGGGTTCACGCTCAACGATGAAGATACCGCTACGTCCTTATATGCCTTATTAATGCGATCGTCGAGTTTTATCTGGTGCCCGCCGTCTCCGCAGGCGGGAACCTTAATGCTGGTCATAAAGCCGCCGTTTGAATCGGTCTGCACTATCCCTGCATCCTTGTCATCGAAATATACCAGAACATCGGTTACACCCTGGAAGCCGGTCCCGATTATCGTGACGTTATCTCCCACAGCCGCATTTGCCGGCATAATAGTCATCTGCTGCCTGACATTAAACACTGCCGTGGCAATATTATCGTCGGTATCCTGAACCTTGATATTATGGTTGCCTCGCACGGTCGGAGGTATCTGAAGTTTAGCATCGTAAAACTGACCTTTGTCATCCGTCTGTGTAGTTACAATTTTCTGATCATCCAGGCCGATATAAACCAGCTCTTGTGCGGAGAAACCTTTGCCGTTGACCACAATTATGTCATTTACAAAGCCGCTTACAACATTCCCCAGGTCTATAGATGGGTCCACTTTAAACCCGGTGGTAAGTTTGTTGACGCCGTCATCTGCCATGATGATGTATCTTCCGGCAGGGAACACGTCCAGGTCCCAGTTAGCCACGGCATATCCCGATGCATCGGTAGTTGCCTTAGCGGCAACAACGGTTTGGGTACCCACGCTGGTCCCCGCGCCGATGATAGTACCTGAGCCAAATGTCACAATGATGTCTTTGTTCGGCTGATAATTTATTATCTTGAGGTAAATCTGACCTCCGATAGTTCCTTCATTCGGCATGACCTCGATACTTGGCGAGCCCGTACCATTGTCAGCGACCGCTGCGGGGACATTTAGCCTGGGGAAACCCAGTACGCCGATTCCCGTACAAATTATGACCAGAAGGAGCCTTATAACACACCAATCAGGTGCAATTTCATTTTTACGAACGGCCCGTAATAGGGCGTTGCCTATATCAATAAAATAGCACTTCAAAGTGTCGATTTTTGATTTTATATTTTTACGGTTCATAGCTCCCTCCTTCTTATTTCGAATGCATGCCGCCCAAAAAATCCGCCACTTCGTTACCCAGGTTTTCTATATTCTCGACGTCCACATCGAAGAGGTTGGCAGCCAGATCCGATGTGGCCGAATCCTCCACTTCCTCAAGTTCAAACACACTCATTAATTCCTCAATGTTCTGCTGCTCAGGAGTCTCTTCTTCTCCCTCTACCAGCGTATCCATAGTCGGAAGGTCAGGCAATGCAATCTCAGCAATCTCCTGCGGTGGCTCATCTGCAGCATCAGGGGCCGGGGACGCATTTTTCTTCCCGCCGTCTTCTTCAGACGATTTCTTGCCCTTTTTCGACGCTTCTTCAGGTGATCGGACCATCTCTGGCAACAGCTTATCAGTCGATAAGTCTTTCAACTTAAGCAGCTTGCCATCCTTATCTTTGTTTTTATCCTTACCTTTGCCTTTACCCTTTTTTGCCGCTTTAATCGGCACTGCCTTGGGGATCTTCTTGACCCCGGATGCTTTCAATATCTCTATTTCTTTTTTTGTTAAAGCGCGACGTGGCGTCATGCTTCTCATCAATAGCCACATGATGCCAAAAACGCATACGGAGGCGACCACGATGATCAGCAAGTAAACGCTAACTTCAAAAATATCCACAGTTTACTCCCGATTGCTCCTCATTTATTGACCCACCGGCAATGTTCCGAACATTCCTTTGACCATGCCGGGGACACATACCATAGCCAGGCCGGTAATGAGCATCATGACCGAAGCCAGGTAGAAGTATTTGTAATTGTGTCCCCCTTCGACCACCTTAACGGCGGCAGGATTGACTGCCGTAAGCATAAGCAACATGGCCGTCGACATCATATAGAGCATTCCCAGTGAAGCAGCGCCGTTGGAGAAGAAGGAAAAGGTAGGCAGCTGCGCAATGGCGTTCATGCCTTGCATGCCGTTAGTCTGCATTTTTTGCATTGCCGTCGAGAAATTCAACATGATCTGATAGATTCCGACCAGCAACACGGCCATCGTAACGTGCATAGTGGAAACCAGGTAGAAAAACCCGGAGGCTACCATTTTCCTTTTGCCCCGCAAAAGGGCAATTTTCATGGCAAACATGGAAGCCTGGTTGCCTACGGCGCCGGCGTCTCCGCCGACCGCGATCCCATCCCAGAAAATTCTGACGCTCCTGTTGACCTGCTCGCTTCCGGATTCACATACAAGTTTTTGCCAGCATAGTTCTGGGCGGATTCCGAATTTAAGGGCGTTGTTCATCCGGCTTACGGGCTTTTTCAGTGAGCCAAGCGAGCCGAAATCGAGCCTGGAAATGCCCTCGGTGACCGTAGTGCCGATTACCTTAGTTATGCCTCCCAGTGATCTGAGAAAGCTGGATATATCCGTATCGTAGTTATCTATCCTGCGGTCATCCCACCAGATCAGGATTCCAGGCGGGGCGATGATAATTGCAATTACGATAAGCGACCAGCCTAATCCGGCCTGCATTAAGAATAATATGGGAATGGCCAGCACCAGAAGCGGAACCGACACATATATCAGGGCCTTCTTGGCCAATTCCTGGGCTTTAGACGTCTCAGGGAGATTATGGGTTTTGATCTCCTTGGGAGCAGCCCTGTACATAATCCAGCAGCCTAACAGCGTTGATATCAACATTAAAAACGTAAGGGTTGCTACGAAGCTGGGCGCCATAGGAAAAATCAATATCGAGACCACGGTTATGACCACAACCAGCGAAGCTGAAATGATGAGAGCTGTGAAGGCATCAGTCCATTTACTAAGGCTCGACACGTGCGACTCATATTCCTCACCATAGGTTGAACCCATTACTTCCGCTTCGCGTTTCAAGAAGTCGGCCTGGTTCTCACCCGATGCCATGGCCCCGGCCATACGCAGAAGAAGAGCTTTGGGCTCGGTCTCTTTGGTAGTCTCACCCACCATGCGGCAGGCTTCCGAATAATCATAATTTAACTTTTTTGCCAGGAAGTGTACCTTACGCAAGTAAATCGACGACGTAAAATTAAGCTGAGAAGCATAGTCGAACAACTGCGACCGCGAGAGGTCCGAGGTCGCCAGCGCGGAAAGATAAGTAATATGGCAGAAAAGGTCGCACTTCAGAAGATCGGTATTCAGTTTGACCTTTTCGCTGGACGTATCGTCCAGATTGTAACCGAAACCGTTGCCATTATCTCTGTTTTTAGAAGAGACCTTCTCGTTGAGCTTTAGCAAGGACTTTAAGGAGATCATAAAAATTCTTTACTCCCTGGCTATTTAATCTTTCCAGTATCTTGGCACGCCTATCGACCTCTGCGTAAATTCGGCGCTTTTTATGCGGCGGTATGCCTAGCATGGGTGCGATTTTATGCTCGAGAATGTAGCTGTTCCCATCGCCACTGAATTGAAATGTATCCGTTACAGGATCCCAGTGGAACGCTTCGACAAAGGTAAACGACTGTTGTACCGGGTCATAGCCGACTATTTCATTGATACTGGTCATGCGCCTGCCGATTTTGCCGCTGGGAAGCTTTACGGCCTGCTGAATGATGACTATATTCAGGTTGTCCATATAAGATTTAGGGATGTTAATGGGATTGCCTGTCATACGTTGTATCAGCTTTTCCACCGATGCAGCATGGAAGGTTGCCATCACGGAATGGCCCGTCTGCATAGCCTGAAAAGCTATGGCCCCCTCAGCTCCACGGATTTCCCCGATGATGATTTCATTGGGCCTCTGACGCAGGGCTGCTTTAAGCAGGTCGAACATGGTCACACCGGCCTGGCTTTCCTCCTTATTGCTGGATATCACCTCGCGGATCCAGTTCTGGTGCGGCACCTGCAGCTCCGGCGTGTCCTCGATCGAGACGATCTTAGCATTGGGATGAATGAAAGTAGTGACGGCATTAAGCGATGTCGTTTTCCCCGAGGCTGTTTCACCGCATACAAAGCAGTTCATGCCTTCACCGATAGAGAGAGAAAGGTATGAGGCCATCTTGTAATCCAAAGTCCCCATATCTATGAGTTCCAGAATTGAAAGCGGCGTATCGCTGAATTTCCTGATGGTGAAATTGGAGCCGCGCTTGGAAACGTCACTGCCATAGACTATATTAATGCGTGAGCCGTCCGGCAACGTAGCGTCCACGATGGGGCTGTGCACGCTTACAGGCTTCTTAATACGCTCCGCCAGCCGCATGACGAACTGGTCCAAGTCTTCCGACGTAGCAAAATTCACACACGTTTTAAGGCTTTTAAAAACCTTATGCTCAAGAAAGATAACCCCCATGCCGCTGCAACTCACATCTTCAACATACTTGTCATAGACGATGGGGTCCAACACGCCCAGGCCGACCTTGTCCCTGCAGATAAGGTATTTGATCATATCCATCTCACGGGCGGTTACTTCAAGGGGTTTAACCCTGCCGTTAAAGGACATTTTGTCCATAAGCATTGTGGCGGTTTTCGAGTTTACATAGCCGTTGCCGTTATTCATGCGTCCTCTACGACCGTCATTCCTCTGCGGAGGGTGTTCCTGTCCCTTTATTACGCAGATATCATCAACGCATTTTAGGAAGGCTTCGCGTTTTTCATCCAAAGTTTTGACTGAGAAATTCCCCAGCCTGTCAGCCATTTCCAGCAAACGCTTTTCAACGTCCAGCATGAGCTTATCTATGTTATCCAGAAGCGTCGGCTCTATGGGTATATAAGTATTTCTGCCGTCGCCATGGTCGTATAGGATATGGGTAAATATACCATCCTTCACGGGGTAAATAAGGTTAGGATTGGGGTTGGATGCAAGGCTGCGGTCCAATGTTTCATAAAACTTTGGCAGCCCGTAGTTATCTATCGGAATCATCTGAAGATATTCCAGTAGATGAGGGTTTTTGGCAACGACCACCTGAGCCTGTTTGGACAACAGGCTCAAGATGTTGCAACCGTCGGCTTTTTTCCTGGTTGCCGCATCCGGAACAGGGAAGGGGAGTAGTATTTCAGGCATATAGTAAAACCTCTTTAAATTCCATCAGGCCCTGGCTCGTCCCAGCGGCATGACACGCATGCCCGTGCCGGGGTCCACGTCAAAGCTCATTATGTTGCCGGTATTCTTATCGGCGCCGCGAACTTTGGCTACCTCCAGGACCTTGACCAATTTATCGCCCACCTCCTCAATTCGGAGCCTTAAGTGTGCATCGCAAGCCGACCTGATGCGGATCAACACCTGCTCATCGAAGGCATATGTGTGAGTTATATTAATAATGGTCCTGCCGCCATCACACAATTTTTTGCATTTTTCAAAATACTCGATGATCTGTTCCACCGAGGTGTGGGCAATTACCGGGGTAAGAGAATCAACAACAATTAGCTTATAAGTAGGATAGGCCATAATCCCCGATGTTATAGTGGCAAATGTATCCATAGCCTTCATTTTGGATGGTTCGACCGTAAATATCTTTATCCAGCCCAGTAGAAGGGGATCGATGATACTCAGGCCCAGGCTCTCCATCTGGCTGTGCATGCTTTTAACGGTGTTTTCCGTAGTAAACAGCAAGACCCTGTGTCGGGCATTCAATGCACCCCACATCATCTGCTGAGAAAGAACCGACTTTCCAGCATCGGACTGTCCTTCGATCAGCGTCAGAGAACCTACAGGTATTCCGCCGCCAAGCCGCTTATCGATCTCGGAGTGTCCCGTACAAATAATTTCGTCTTGCGAACGAGCATCTTCATCCGATGCCAATATTTTCGTCATATAATCCTCTTAAAACTATGCCTCACTAATACGGCTACCAGCCGAATGCTATCTGGCTTCGTGCGCCATTGGGTGTTACCACCGTTGCCAGGTTGGTCATGTTCTCAGTTGCTGCAGGCCACAAATTAATCAGGATCTGCATTGTTTCACCCGGGTCTAAAATGTTGGGCTCGTATATTTCCGGCTTGCCCTGGAAAAAAAAAGGAACCGGTTGTCCACCCCGGCGTTGCCGTTGAATATGGTATCCAGTATGTGTCCCCATCTTGATACCTCACGATAACGTCCCAGGCTGCGTAATCAGCGATCTTTGCGTTGCCAGTATTCGCTACGCTAAGGGTCACACTATTGCCGCCCGGCGCCGTCGTGGCGCTCTGGAGGGCGATGCCGGTATTAATCATATCCCTGGACAGCACCTCCTCCTGCCTCATAGCATCCGACATCGTATTCACAGCATTGAGCGCAGTCATGGATATAGAAACTGCGGCCGTAATCAATAAGGCAATGCAAACAAGTGTGATTGCGAAATTCTCCATGGCTCTCCTAGGCTTGCGCTGTAAATATCTTCGTCGGATATCCCATTGGGCAGCACAAATTTAAAATAGTATGAACCGGAAGGTGCGGAGGCTAAGAAAATTGTCAGTTGGACTGTGCTTGTCGGCCCCCATTCAGTCCCGTTTTCGATCGTGTAGCTCCAGTATGGCAGGCCTGATCCGGAACTGCCGAAGGGAATCCTGGCAAAATTCCCTTCCGGTCCGAAAAAGACGTCGCTGTTTTGTATTCCGAGTATCCTGGACGCCCCGACATTTTTTACCCACACATAAATATTGCTGCCGCTGTTTGATATCTCGATTATCTCAATTTTGCACCTGATCCTGTCATCGATCTTTCCTGTAGCATCCGATATAGCCCCAGTGCTCTGCGTTATAGCCGGGTAAATGGCATTGATAACGACCATGCAGCAGACAACTCCTCCAATTATCAGCAGGAGGGTAACCATAACTTTATCCACGTCTTGACTCCTTCATTACCGATAACATGGAAAGCAGGGCACTATCGTGCTCTTCAGAACCACCCATCAAACTTTCCAGCTGTGCCAGAGTGGCCAGGTAATCTGTCGCGGTCGGAGACTGCTTGGAAGTAGATTCATATCTTGAAATATGCACCATCCTGATAAGCACGTCCTTTATATTCGTCGGTATACGGCCCATGGCGCTCGACATCTCCACAAGCGCCTCTGTCCTGTCTTTGCCAAGTTTTTGGCACGCCTGGTCGATCCATTGGGTCATACCCGCAATTACTACCAGGTCGGCCCTGCTGCCGGCCATGGTAGCTGTACCGCCTTTCTTCTTGCCGTTTTTGGGAGAGCCTGTTTTAGCTGATGTCAGCTCTTCCCTGTCTTCGTCAAGAGATTCATCTATCTCCGGCTCTGCTTCAAGTTCAACCGGTATAACATTTTTCTTCTTGCCACGGTTATTCTTGGGCTTCGGTGCAGGCTCTTCTTCAGCGTCTACAGGATCTTCCTGCGATGACCCCGATGACGGCCCGGGTTGTGAATCGGCCGAAGGCCCCGGTTGTGAATCCATGGAAGGTCCTGCTCCGGCTGAGGGACCCAGCTCGGGCATGTCATCCGCAGGGCCTCCAGGCCCTGGAAGACCGGGTTTATTAGCATCCAGGTCTGTAAACGGCTTGCCGAAGGACAAATCGGGGTCGTCCAGGCCGGCGTTGGCGGACGGTTGATTGCTATCTTTACCTAAATCAAATATATCGGGTGGTACCTCATCTTTATCTTTATCGGGTCCGGCAGGTGGTGTGCCGGTATTGGGTACCATGCTGAAATTAAAGGGGTTCTGTATATTGAGGTACTGCTCACGGATATCGAGCAGGATCGTCTTGACCTCATTTTTCAGTATTTTTAATTCTTCTTCAAGAAGTTTTATTCTTTGTTCTTCGTTCATGCGATTTACCCCTTTTTGTGGTGGGCATCCGCTAGGGCGGATGCCCACCTTTCACATTACCACCTGTAAATCAAGTCTTTAGTTCATAAGGCTTAGTGCAGGTCCATCACCGGCACGATGGCGGGAGGCAACTGCCTCGCAATAGTAACTGATGCGCCGATCGACGGTTTCACCTGCAGGCTGAATGACTGATTGGCAGTCAGGTTCTCGCTAAGAGATCCGGCGTTGCCGAGATCGCTCAGATTAACGGTGATTTCAAACTGCTCGCCGGGATCGAGAATGTCGTTGCCATTATCCTGGCCGATGGCAACCTTGGTCCACTTAATGTTGTTGATGTAATCGTTCTTGGTCGTCAGGCTGATGACGGTTTTATTGGTAGGGCTAGCAGTGCCGTCACACGGGGTCATATCTATCGGATTGCCATCGATGGCAAGCTTCACCGTGAATTTAATGGTCCCCAGTGTCGTATTGTCGCTGGACTCGCCCAATACCGAGCCTGAGAGCTCCAGGTTGCTCCTCGCCTCATTCAGGCCAGCATAGATGGTTGCCTTACCCTGTTCTGCCGAAAATAGACCGGCACTCAGTACTGCATAGCCGAATACGGCTGCCACAGTCACGAATGCGATCAGTATGATGGCAGTCTCCAGACCGGTCATACCTTTTTCTCCCCTATGGAGATTGAACATTGCTTTCATTAACTTAATCACTTTTTCCTCCTTACTAAAGGTCCTATATTACTTAGTGCAGGTCCATCACCGGTTCGATGGCCGGAGGCAACTGCCTCGCAATAGTAACTGATGCGCCGATCGACGGTTTTACCTGCAGGCTGAATGAGTCATTGGCCCCAAGAGTCTGGGAAAGCGAGCTGCTGCCGAGGTCAGTTGTGTCTATGGTGATTTCAAACTGCTCGCCGGGATCGAGAATGTCATTGCCATTATCCTGGCCGATGGCAGCCTTGGTCCACTTAATGTTGTTGAGGTAATCATTCTTGGTTGTCAGGCTGATGACGGTTTTATTGACAGAACTGGAAGTGCCATCACTCGGGGTCATATCTATCGGATTGCCGTCGATGGCAAGCTTCACCGTGAATTTAATGGTCCCCAGTGTCGCATTATCGCTGGACTCGCCCAATACCGAGCCCGAGAGCTCCAGGTTGCTCCTGGCCTCATTCAGGCCGGCGTAGATGGTTGCCTTGCCCTGCTCTGCAGAGAACAGGCCCGCACTCAGTACTGCATAGCCGAATACGGCTGCCACAGTCACGAATGCGATCAGTATGATGGCAGTCTCCAGACCGGTCATACCTTTTTCTCCCTTGTGGAGATTGAACATTGCTTTCATTAACTTAATCACTTTTTCCTCCTTACTATAGGTCTCGACCATTTGCTAAATTTTGTTCCTTTTTTAATCTTTGATGTCGGCCCTGATAGGCTGTCACCTCCTGCTGATTTTGTTTATATTATGTTCACTTGTGAACTTGCTGGCACCTCCTTACTCATATTCAAGAAAAATAATCCACGTCTTTATAATTTGACGAGGGTAAAATTGCTCCCCTGCTGAAATAAGACCATGCGCCATAGATGGACTATGCGAATTGCCCCGATTAAATCGCTGCGTCTTACATCCCCGGTAAGGAAACCCGAAGCCCCGCTCTCAATGGCCGGCACCAGGAAGTTTTGCTCATCGTTTAACACAATGACGCCTACATTGGGTGAGCATTCCTTAATATATGAAATGACTTTTGTGCTGTCCGTACCCCTCAACCTTCCATCAAGGATTACGATGTCGGGGGATACCTTAACGACCAGGTCCAATGCTTCCTTGCCGTCACGGGCCTCACCGATAACCTTTATGCTTTCGTCACCCGCCAGCATATGGCGGATTCCCTCACGCATAGCCTCGCTGCTGTCAACCACCAGTACACGTATAGCGTCTTCAACCACGTTGCCTGTTGAATCGGTAAATGCGCTTGTTGACCGTGTAATCATGACCCTCCTCAGTTATCGTCTATCTCGAGATACTAATCTTTGTTTTGCTCTATTTTGGCATGGCCGGCGTTGAGCGGTAAGTCCCAAATGGTTTCATTATGGTGACCGTATTAGCTCATACTTTTGGGCCGGCTACGTCCACAGATACGAATAATCGGACTGAATTGAGGAAATAAAAAAGGCCCCTTAACGGGGCCTCAAAGTTTAATCGTTAAAACTGGTCGTCTTAGAGCATATTTCTTCGGTAGGCTTCAGCCACAGCCTGGGTGCGGTCGACAGCATCCAACTTACTGAAAATAGTATTGGTTTCCCTTTTTACGGTGGCCTCGCTAACGCATAGCTTTCCCGCTATTTCTCTATTGGTAACACCCGCCGCAATTAACCTTAGGATATCCAGCTGGCGGGGTGTAAGCAAGGTATTCCGGCTGAGCTGGGCTACGTTGCCAAACTGCGTGAACAGAGTACGTGTAATGGAAGGTGCAAACGGCGACTGACCCTCAAAGGCCAACTTGATGGACCTTGAAAGCTCCTCCCTGCCGATATCCTTGAGAAGATACCCCACGGCGCCCGCCTCGGCGGCCTGGGCCAGGTATTTATCCTCATATACGGTGAGGATTATTATGTTGGCCTTGCATTCCTTGGCTTTGAGCTGTCGGGTGGCCTCTATTCCGCCCATGCCGGGCATTCTGACATCCATTAATATAATGTCGGGGTCCAGTTCTGCGGCTTTAAGGACGGCCTCTTCCCCTGATTTTGCTTCTCCGACGACATCAATCCGCTCATCCAACTCCAGCATGCGGCGCAATCCTTCGCGTACCAGCTGCTGATCGTCCACCAGCATAACCCTTATCAATTTTCTATCACTGTTCATTTCCTGCCACTATTGAACTGATGTGGGTCGAATCACTGTGCGTTAAGAGCGGCAGGCGTCCGAATATCTTGGTGCCCTTGCCGGGGGCTGTAATAATGTTCAATGCTCCCCCCAGCATTTCCGCTCTTTCTTTCATAGTGATTAAGCCGATGCTGCTCTTGGCTACCTTGTCGCTTAAAGCATCCGACAGGTCGAACCCCTGTCCATCATCAGTTATTTCAACTATGGCATATTCTAAATCAAATTTCAAAATAAGGTCAACGTGAGATGCTTGCGCGTGCTTCCTGACGTTATTCAAGCCTTCGAGTATTATACGGTATATGCTAACTTCCTGTACAAGGGAGAGAGTATTCATGCTGCCTATGATCTTAAATTCGCAGGTTGTACCATTTTCCCGGTTAAAACTTTCCACCTGTCTGCGCAGTGCCTCGATTAAACCAAGTTCCGCCAGCGCAATAGGGTGAAGGTCGAGTATAATCCGCCTCAGTTCCTTTATGCTCTGATTGAGTATATTGTTGGTCCGCTTTATCTCCGTAACCGTATCCTCATGCCTGGCAGATGTGAGATAAGCATCGCATAATTGCATTCCGTACGAAGCGCTGACCAGCCATTGCGCCAGACCGTCGTGAAGCTCGGAGGAAATCCTTCTCCGCTCATCCTCCTGGGCCGTGAGCGACTTCTTTAAAAACCGCTCCAGGTTCCTCTGCTGCATCCTCACGCTTTCAAACAGGGTAGCATTTTCTATGGCGATGGCCGCCTGACCTGCCAGTATGTATAAAAGCTCCAGGTCACCTTCGGTAAAGGGGTTGCGCGACGTTATCTTGCTGCAGTTGATAACACCGATGACCTTTTTCTTCAACAACAGGGGTACGCAGAGAGAAGAGACGATTTCGGGGTTGCCGCTGAATTTAAGCTGTTTCGCCTCACCGTTCAGCAGGATGGCACGGCCGGTCTCCACAACGGACCACGCTATGCTGTCATCGGAGATATCCTCGCCCTTTCCGATCAATTCACCCGGCAGGCCGATGGCCGCCCTGATGGTCAACTGCTGTGTGAACTCATCCAGCAGCATTAGCGATACCCGGTCAGCCCTTGTCTCAATGCATACCAGGTTTACAATCCTGGGGAATATCTTATCGGCATCCAGTTCCGATACCAGCGATTTGTTCAGCTCAAATAAAGGTAATAAGGTTTTCAAGCGCATATTTTCTTTAGCCAACCGGCTGTGCTGCAACACCTCTTCAACCACTTTCTTCAGGTTTTTTTCGTCAACCGGTTTTTCCAGGATGGCCTGGGCGCCTGCCTGGAAAGCCTTTATAAGAATATCGGGCGAATCGTTCTGGGTCATCACAATTACGCCTATTTCAGGGCTAAGAAAACGCGCCCTGTGTAAAACTTCGAGTGCGTTATCCTCTTGAATGGCAAGGCTGAAGATCAGCACATCGATATTTTTTCGCTGGATAATAGAAAGGGCTTCTGAACAGGACTCAGACTTGATTACCGTGAAACCGCTGTTGGTTAGTGCGTTTTTTATAGGCGTTGCCGAAGTGCGATCGTCATCAACCAGCAGAATATTCTCTTTATACATTATGGTCCTTGGTGATTCCGGAGCCTAATACCTCTTTATATATAATCTATACTATTTCTTCTTCGGCCACCAGCCCCACCAGTTCTCCTGACCGCATTTTGTACATTTGACCTTAACTGCAACAACCCCGACGGAACCACATGATCCGCAATTGAAGATCTTACTGATGTTGTAACCTGCTGTTCCCCTCAAACCTTCGGAAATTACTTCCACCTGGCTGCTGACATTCTGAATCTGCTGTACGGCAGCTTTGAAGGCGGCGGGGTTGACCTGGTTTGAAGTATTGTTGCTGTTATTATCAAGCTTGGCGATCATTACTTCAAGCTTGGCAACACGATTTACGATCTCAGCCATCCTTTCCTGCAAAGCATTGATATCTCCGGCCGCTATGCATTCATCATGACTATGGCCGCCTCCCGGAGCCGGTTCGTCCGCAGATTTAGTACTGGGCGCCACGCTGACTTTCTGGACGTTTTGCAGCGGTGGTGCAGCAGCTTTGGGCTTAACTTCCGCTGTTGTGCTGGCTGCGACTCTATGGACCGACGCCGGTTTATTGGCAACACTCTTGGTCACCATTGAATCGATCTCTTCCTGCGTCAGCATTTTACTCGTATCGTCCATAGCAACACCTTCTAAGTTAAGTTCCTTCCGTCCTGCTAGTACTCATTTATTTCGCTTATCAAAATATTCTTTTTACTGTCCTTGGTCAGGTCGATATCGCGTCTAATATCCTTATGCCCTTGTTTCTCATTACATTCCAGCTCACAGCCGGTACATATATCAGGCATTTCTTCCACCTGCTCCTTGGAGGATACGCTAATGATGCGGATAATGGGCCTTTTAAGACATTCGGGGTTTGACTTACTCACTATACCCATCCGCCCGTCATTGAGTTTTACCATTGCGCCGGTCGGATACACCGGTACAGTTCTAGCGAATACCCTGACCAGATCAGGATCGAATAGCTCGCCGCTGTAAGCAAAAACATATTCTATGGCATCCTGCGAAGATACGATGCTGTGCTCAATGGCAAAAGCTGGAAGGAATTCCTCGCGGTGCGGCCTCTTCGATGCGAGTGCAAAGCATACATCGGTTAGTCCGAGTATACGCGCCTGGAGGCATATCTCTGTACCTTTTAAACCGAAGGGATATCCGCTGCCGTTCCACCTTTCATGGTGCTGTAATATGATGTTGGCGGTTTCCGGTCCGATCTCGGTGTATCGGGCTATGATCTGCGACCCATATACCGGGTGCCTTTGAACTGCCTTCATTTCCGCATTATTTAAGTACCCCGGTTTCTCCAGAATGCCCTGAGGCAAAAGCACATAACCTACATTCTGAAAAAGGGAGGCCATGCCTATTTGTTTTATCTCACGTTTATTCATGTCGCTGGCTTTGCCTATCAACATGGAAAGAGCCGCAACCTTCACGGGGTGCACGTAATTATAATCACGCAAGGAAAAACATCCGGCTATGGAAGCATCGCCTTTCTTTTCAGAAAGGAGTGACTCCATCAACTCATCCATCAGGTTGTTCATAAGCACAAGATCAATGGGCTGCTGGTTCCTGCCCGTCAACATCGTCCGGCATTCAATCAGTGCCCTGCGCAACGATTTGGATATCGCACCTTCCAACTGCGGAGGCACAAAAGAAGAGGGCTGGATATCTTCGGTCTTACTATTGATGATAAATAGTTCGCCCACGCCTATATCGTCAATCTGGGCAATATCACGGGCATCGAGGACCGTCCCCTTCTGTAAAACTATATCTCCCCAATTGTCACAGATGGGTGACGCCAACTCCATACCCGGCTTGGCATAAATTGCCGATATGCGTTGCATCTATTTAATACCTTCCGCTGCTTATTTTATCCGGCATCAATATTCCATCACCTGCGTAATAAGTTTTCTCTGGTGTTCAGCATCGGCCAAATTATAATCGTAAGTCTTATCCAGTTCCCTCATATTGCTATCGTAGCAAATGCGGACTTTGGGCCTGGAAAAATAACCGCAGTTGGCATTAGAAACGATGCCAACTTCACCCGTATTAAGCTTGACCATGATGCCCGAAGGATAGGTAGGCAATTGCTGGGTAAAAATCTTGACGAGGTCAGGATCGAAAAGCTCGCCACTATAGGCCACGATGAATTCCATGGCCTGATGCGGCCTGAGAAAATCTGCCTCGCTGAAATCACCGGAAAAGGCATTAACAAATTCTTGCGCTTCCTTGGGCAGTATGCAGCCGCGATGCGGCCTCTTGGATACTAGGGCGACGATGCTGTCGGTAATGCCCAGTATGCGGGCCCCGTGGCAAATACTCCTACCCCTTAAACCCTGCGGATAGCCGCTGCCGTTCCAGCGTTCATGGTGTTGCTGGATGATCAGGGCCGTCTCTTGAGCAGCCTGGCCATAACGTTTTACTATCTCGGCGCCATACGAGGGGTGCTTCTGTATCGTCTGCGTTTCGACTTCGTCAAGAACGCCTTCTTTATCAACCAGCCCCTCCGGCAAAGCGGCATAGCCGATGTTCTGCAGAAGGGTAGCCATGCCCAGGTTTATGAGCTCGGTCTGACCCATTCCGGCAGCCTTGCCCATAAGTAACGAAAGGCTGGTTACCTTGACAGGATGAACAAAATCATAGTCTTTAATAGAATGGCATCCAACTACCACCGGTTCACCCATGGCCACCGGGAAAAGTTGCTGCACCATTTCAAAAACACCCTGACGGATCGACGCGAGGTCCATCATCTGTGCCTTGCCTGAACCGATAATATGCTGGGCTTTGCGCAGTATCTGCCTTAAAGACCCAGCGATTGAGCCCTCCAGTTCCGGAGTTATCAGCGGCCAGGCCACTACATCGTCCACCCGTTTATCCATAATAAAGAGCTCACCCACCCCCAACTCCTCGAGGTTTTCTACCTGTGCGGCTGAGAGCTTGGTCCCCTCCTTTAAAAGCAGTTTGCCGAAGCAGTCATATAATGCCCGGCCCAGGAACATAGTCGGTTTAGCGTATTTAGCAGAAATCCTTCTCATTTTTTTTACCTTCCATAAGTATTCTCTATATTAAACTTTTGCCAAAGACGCGGAGTTTTTCTTTTGATAAAAACACGAGCCGAATTTGCCGAACCCCAATTTGGCGGCGTTAATCATGAATTCGGTTGCGCCTACAAAAAGGACGCCGTTCTCCCTCAATGATTCATAAAACCTCTGATTGAGCCTCTCCTTGGCTTCTTCGGTAAAATAAATAGTCACGTTACGGCAGACGATCAGGTCAAAGCCCATTTCGAATCTGTCGGCCAGCAAATTGTGACGTTTGAAAACCGCCTTATCTTTAATTTCTTTCTTCGCCCAGTAGTCACCGTTCTCCGACGTGAAATACTTGGCGACCAGATGTTTGGGCACATTTTTCATAAGGTCATCCCTGTAAGGACCTCCGGCTGCCGCCCTTGCCAGGCTAAGTTCATCCATATCCGTCCCCAAAATTCTGTAATTTACTTTTTTAGGATTCTCGCATAGCAGCATGGTAATGGAATAAACTTCGGCCCCGTTGGAACATCCTGCGCTCCATATATTGATGTAGTCCTTTTTTTCCAATAAAGCCGGAAGTATATTTTTTTCCAGCTCATGGAACACCGCTGTATCACGGCAGAATTCGGTTACATTTATAGTGATGAAATCACACAATTTTTTCAGGCTGGACTCGTCCTGCTCTATGATGCGGCAGTAGTGAATAACGTCTTTCTCATTGGTATTCTCTATGAAGGCTGACAGGCGCCGCCGCATCTGCTGGCTTTTATAACTTTCCAGGTCGATGCCGGTCATTGTCAGCACTTTCTTTTTAAGAAACAAATATTCCTGATCGGTCATAGTTTAAATTCTCACCATAGATTCACTGGGTTTGCTACAAGCCGCTGTTATTTCATCAACAATCCTGTTCAAAGGCACAACTTTATCTACCAGGCCAGCCTCGGCCACGCTTCTGGGCATGCCATAGACCACGCAGGTAGATTCATCCTCGGCCAGGATCATTCCGCCTCCCGCTTTTATCATGGCGGCGCCCTCGGTCCCGTCGGACCCCATACCGGTTAAAATGACTCCCAGGCAACGCGATCCATACGCTTTGGAAGCCGATTCCATAGTTACATCAACGGCAGGGCGAAGCCCGCAGCGCGGCTTGTCCTGGTTAAGGATTATCTGCCCGTTGGTTTTCATCACCATGTGAAACCCACCCGGTGCCAGCAAAGCTTGTCCCAGGGAAACCCTGTCTCCGACTTCTGCTTCCTTCACACGAATTTGGCTTATTTCATCAAGCCTTTCGGCTATTGATTTCGTAAATTTGGGCGGCATGTGCTGTACAATCAATACTGCCGCAGGTAAATCGGCCGGTAAATTCGGCACGACCTCGTATAGTGCACGGGGACCACCCGTTGAGCTACCGATGATTACCACCCTGTTCAACTTGCCCTGTCCGGAGGGGTTATTAGCCGGCACCTTTTTCTTGCTCCGCTGAAGATCTGCAACTATCCTCTGCAGTCTGGAAGTAACCTTAGCCACGTCTACCTTTGACGCCTGCTTGATTTTCTGGATAAGCTCCATATCCGATTCCAGCGAGCCTGTCGGGTTGATCAGCGATGGTTTCAGGAAGAAGTCCACGGCGCCGATTTCGAGCGCCCTGACAGTTACGTCAGCCCCCTCCGCTGTCAGGTTGCTCAGCATCACTACTGGAGTGGGATATTCGGCCATTATGCGCTGCAGAGCGGTTACGCCATCCAGCCTGGGCATTTCTACATCGAGCGTGACAACGTCCGGCTTTAAAACCTTAATTTTCTCGATTGCATCCAGGCCATCACGGGCCGTACCTGCAATCTCTATCTGCAAGTCGTTAGCCAGATGTTTGGCTATCATAATTCTGGCAAAAGCCGAATCGTCGACTATCAATACTCTGACACGTTTACTGGTATCTATCATTTTTTCACTGCTACACTTCGCCATTGAGGCGGTTAACCTACTAACTGATCATCTTTTTCACGGCCGCCAGGACACGATCTGCATCAAAAGGCTTTACTACGAAATCCTTGGCGCCCGTTTTGAGCGCCTCCATTACCATGGACTGCTGTCCCATAGCCGTCACCATGGCAACCCTGGCCCCGGGGTCCATTTTCATCAGCTCTTTCAAGGTAGACAGACCGTCCATGTTAGGCATCGTGATGTCCAGCAATACGCCATCCGGTTTATTTGCTTTGTATTTTTCGATGGCTTCTGCACCATCAGCCGCTTCGGCAACCTCAAATCCGTTGTCCGCCAGCAGCTTCGTGCATCTCATGCGCATGAACGCCGCGTCATCTACTACAAGTATCTTCGCCAAGATTTACCTCCTTCAAAAATGTTCGCCAGGATCTAAGCACGGGCTTCCACCCGGGCGTTCGTCGAATTTATTTTCCTGATAATCAATTTTCACAATCACGCTTTATTTCCACAAGTGGTAATAGTTTATTTTTGCTGAGCCAATAAGCTATTGTTGTTCCTCGCTTAACTTATACTTGGCTACCGTTTGTTTAAACTCCTCAGCAACCTGAGTTACCTTGCTTCCTGCCTGCACAACCTCCTGAATCTGCGAGCCGACCTCGTGGGCGGCTGCCGAGACCTGCTCGGTAGCGGCGCTGTTTTCTTCGGCCACACCGGCCACCTCTTCGACCGATTTGGATACGGTTTTGGCGGTGGCAGACATTTGCTCGGTAGCAGCCGTATTCTGCTCTACAATGGCCGAAATATTGTCGCTCAATTTCACCATCTCCGCGCTCATAGCAGTCAGTTGCTCGGCTGCGGCGGATATCTGTTCCACCTGATCGCTCATCTGGCGTGACTGACTCAATATTTCTTCCAGGGATTGACCCGCGCTGGTAGCCAGTTCGTAACCTCCTGCAATCTGCTCGGTGCCCTTCTCCATAGCCGTTATTGTCTGTGACACACCGGTCTGGATGCCGTTGATAAGCTCTGCTATCTCTTCGGTAGAAGACGAGGCCCTTTCAGCCAGCTTCCTTACCTCATCGGCCACCACGGCGAAGCCCCTGCCTTGTTCGCCGGCCCTGGCCGCCTCAATAGCCGCATTGAGCGCCAGCAGATTTGTCTGGTCGGCTATATCGTTGATGGTAGCTACTATCTTGCCGATTTCACGCGATCGCGTGCCCAGACCGCCGACTTTTTCCGATGCAGCTTCAATGGTGTTCTTGATTTCCTCCATGCCCTTTATGGTTTTCTGCACCATCTCAGCGCCTTTGTGGGCGGTATCTGTGGCCGACCTGGCGCTGCTGGTTGCATTCACGGTGTTGGTCGAGACCTGTGTTATAGCACTGGAAACCTGGCTCACAATCTGGACATTTTTCTCTATCATGGCAGCCTGTTCCTGCGCACCCGTGGCTATCTGGTCGATGGCCCTGACAAGCTGGTCGAGGGCTTTCATAGTATCCTGCATCGAGCTCGCCTGGTCACTTGCGCCGTTGGCCACCTGCTGGCTGGCACTGGCAATCTGATTGGTCGCCTGGTCAGCCTGTTGCGAGGCCTGGCTGAGTTTTTGGCCCGCTTCTCCAAGCTCCCTGGACATACGTTTCAGCATGCGGACCACACCTGCACGGCCGTCTCCAGTCTTATTGACAGCCTCTTTCAATTTGGCGAGTTCACCCTTATAATCGCCCCTTACAATGGACGTCATATCAAACCGGGCCTGATCATCCATAACAGCTAATACTTCATTGAGCGGGGTCATCACCGTATCAAGAACAAAGTTGATGCCGTTTATCATGTCGGCCCAGGCTCCCCTGAATTTAGAGGCCTCTCCCCTGGCAGAAAGATTCCCCTCTCCGGCCTCCTTGGTCAACCTATCAACTTCATTCATAACGCCATTTATGCCATCAATGAACTCATTAAATAGTTTGAATTGCTCCTTCCATACACCGTGATTGGCCTCTTCCCGGCTTTGCCATTTGGGCAGGTTTCTCTCACCATTGGATATCTTGACAAAATATTCGTGATGTCCTATATGCAGGCCCAGAAGACCGTCCAGACACATGTTCGTCCCCTTGGCAACTTTCCTTAAGACGCCGTCGAATTTATTGGCGTCTACCCTACCATCAAGTTTACCAAGTGAGATGCCTCCGAATACGTTGCCCATTTCGAGGGCAAGCGTCAGCTCCTTGGTGGCATCGATAAAATATTCCATGGCGCCGGTGATATTGCCGTCTCCATCTTTAACGGGGATAGTATAGCAGCGAAAAAACTTATCGCCCTGCAGCGTCTTGATCACAACCTCACTGCTGTAGGTGTTGCCGTCGGCAAACACCTTGCATGCCTGGCACTTGGGTGTATTGCAAAGCGGGAATTTAAATAAGTCATGGCACTTCTGGCCGATACACGATTCTTTTGTTCGGCCCAGTGCTTCAGCTCCGGCCGCGTTGGCATATTTTATGGTGTATTCCTTATCGATAACTACCACAGGCGCAGGCAGGATATCCATGTAATCGTAGGATGGCTCCTTCTGCTTTCTATTCCTGCGAAACAACGGCTTCCTTTTGTCTTTTTCCAGCGTAATACCCTGGCTACCATTACCATTGCCGGAACCATTATTTTTTTTCTGTTTGTCCAGGCTGATCATATCACCCACCTTATATAAAATTATTTTTTTAAATCTCTTTAACTTTCTTTTTATTCACACCATTCAATTGCCTTCCGGCAGCTTATAGGATGATAGAAGCTCCTTGAATTGGCCGGACATAGTTTGTAGAGCAGTACTGGACGCCACCACTTCATGGGACTGAGTGCTAATCTGCTCGGCGGCCGCCGATACTTCCTCAGTTGCGGCGCTGTTTTGCTGCGATACACCGGCAACTTCCTCCACGGATTTAGACACCTGTTTGACGGTTCCGTCCATGCTCTCAGTAATGGCTGTATTCTCTTCCGCGATGGCGCTGATATTGTCGCTGAGTTTGACCATCTCCAAGCTCATGTCAGACAGCTGTCGCGTAGCAGAAGATATTTGCTCAACCTCTTTTCCCATCTCTTTCGATTTTGTTAATATCTCGTCCAGGGAACAGCCCGCCCTGGTAGCCAGCTCATATCCGTTGGCTACCTCTTCAGTGCCTTTGGTCATGGCATTGATCGTATCCTGCACCCCGTTTTGTATGTTGTTGATGAGCTCTTCAATCTCCTTGGTGGAAGCAGATGCCCTTTCGGCCAGCTTCCTGACCTCGTCGGCAACCACTGCGAAACCTCTGCCCTGCTCCCCCGCCCTGGCTGCTTCAATGGCAGCGTTGAGGGCCAGCAGGTTAGTCTGGTCCGCAATATCGTTGATGGTTGCGACGATTTTGCCTATTTCCCGTGACCGGTCGCCCAGTCCGCTGACTTTCTCTGAAGCGCTATCCATGGTCTTCATGATATTTTCCATACCTTTAATTGTGTTCTGTACCATATCGGCGCCCTTCTGGGCCGCTCCCGAAGTATCCTTAGAGCTTGTGGTAGTCTGCTTTGCGCTGGCGGAAACCTGGTTGATGGCCTGGGAAACCTGGTTTACGACCTGAACGTTTTTCTCTATCATCTCGGCCTGTTCCTGTGCGCCTTTAGCTATCTGGCTGATAGCGGAAACCAGCTTTTCCACGGCGGATAGCGTTTGCTGCATGGACGTTGCCTGATCCGACGCGCCTTTGGCCACCTGCTGGCTGGAGGCAGCTATCTGTTCCGTGGCTTCACGTGACTGTTCAGCCGACTGTTTTAGATGTGCGCTGGCATCGGCAAGATCGTTGGAAACTTTCTTGAGTGTCTTCATTACATCGATCCGGCCGTTAAGCGACTCATTCACTGCATCGCGCAACCTGCTGAGATCGCCTTTATAATCTCCAGTCACTTTGACGGTTAAATCGTTTTGAGATTCCATGTGCAATACACGGAAAACCTCGTCTATAGGTTCAATTATCGAATCGAGGGTGGAATTGATGCCCGCCATCATCTCGGCCCAGCAACCCTTGAATTTGGAAGCATCGCCCCTCGTATCGAGTTTTCCCTCCGCCGACTCCCTGGTCAGCCTTTGCATTTCCTCCATGAAGTTATTAATAGAATCGATAAAATCGTTGAAAGTGCTGTGCATCTCTTTCCAGCATCCATGCGCTGATTCCGGCTGGTCTTTCCAGCGTTCCAGTTTTTCCCCTTTGGCGAACTTTTGAAAGTACTGATCCTGCCCCATGATTAGGCCTAATAGGGAGTCGAGGAGCATGTTGGTACCTTTGACATGGCGGCGCAGCAACCCGTCAAATTTGTTATGATCCGCCCTGGCTTCCGGCTTGCCCAGAGCTATACTGCCATATAGATTGCCCATCTCAAGACCGAAGGTCAGTTCCCTGGTAGCATCTATGAAATATTCTATTGCGCCGATAATTTCACCTGCGTCATCTTTAACCGGGACGGTATAGCAACGGAAGAACACATCACCTTTAGGTGCCTTAACCACTACTTCACTACTGTAGGTATTGCCGTCCGCAAAGGCTTTGCACGCCTGGCAGTTAGGAGTATTGCAGAATTTGAATTTGAACAGGTCGTAACATTTTTGTCCCAGGCAGGATTCCTTAGCTCCTGTTAGAACTTCCGCCGCGGGATTATTAACAAACTGTATTGTGAATTCCCTATCGAAGAATACGACAGGCACAGGTATAAGATCTATGAAATTGAGATCATAGACGCTTTTAGCGGCTTTGCCGTTTTTCCTCTGCTGCGCATTCTTGGACTTGCCGCGGCCGAAGATCGACCCTGTCAGCCCGTGGCCGGCACTCCCATTGCCTTTCTTTTCTTTTGCCTGAATCATCCTGTTCCTCCTTAACTAATGGTTCGTTATCGGTGGCGCATTTTCACGCTAAAATCATTTGCTTCATATTTCAACTACCGGACTTGCCGTAGTCCTCAACTTTGTAATACCGGTATCGATACTCAACCACATGGAGCGGCCCAGCGTCCCCCTAATATCCTCTGCTTTAATAGAAAGTTTATTTTCTGCGACGGCGCTTTTAACGGCCGTAATATTGCGGTCGCCAATATCCAATATGCTACCCACAGGTACGGTATGGATTATCTTGGCCCCTCCCGCTATTTTAATTACGATCCTGCTTTTCACAGCCCCTTTGCTTTCCATCTGATTTACCATTGCGGGTAAGGCTGTATTGGCATACTTCGTTGGTGATTTTCCACAATCCACAGGATTACCATGGGGCAAAACTACATGGACCATGGCGCCGACCCGCGCCACAGGATCATAGGCGCTTATGCCTATGCATGAACCCAATCCCAGGCAGGCGAGGACTGTGTTTGGGTCACTGGAAACCTGCATTTCTCCCAGACCCACAACGACCATTTCCTCATTCTTAACTGAGCTGAGTGTCAACTGACGCCTCCGGCGGAAGTAATAAGCGGCAATTTCATGAAGCTGGCATTGGGCATGATTAAAAATGTGCCCTGTATCGTCTGGTCGCTGACGCCGAAAGATGTCTCGGCAATAAAAACGTCATCGCGCTCAGCCAATATCTCGGCAAGGGCGATATCCAGTATTGCTCCCGCCATCTCAAGCAAAACCACCGGCGGGGACGGTTCAAGCAGAATACCCAGCGAGTCGGCCACCGCGTTCAAGAAAAAGGTCCCGGTTATATTACCCATCTCGCCCAGTGCTGACTGCGTCATTTCATCCAGGCTTTTACAGGTACCTGGGGGATCGCCCATGAGCAGATCCAGGATGCTGTAAGCAAATTCAGGTTGGTGGGCCAGAAGGATATGCCCGTTGCTGGCGCCTGAAAACGTAATGTATACTCCGATAACCATGCGCTCCGGTCCGCCGAGCACATAGGGCATTTCTTTGGCAGGGATCTTTCGGATACCGATGGAATTGATCTGAAAATCCCGGCCAACCATCTGTGAGAGACCGTTAATGGCATTGGTCATGCCTTTTTTGACTAAGCTGTCCCAGACGGCTATTTCCTTACTTTCCAAGACTTTATGATTTTCCATACTTATTTTTGACCTCCTGAAGTCACATTTCTCGTCACGCGTTCACCTTTAACTCAAATTTATTGGAACTGCGTCCCTGCTGAGCATACATCCTGATCAAGGTGGGTATATCGAAAATTAACGCTACTTCACCGTTGCCCAGGATGGTGGCTCCGGCAATCCCTTTTAGCTCACCCAGATATTTGCCAAGCGGCTTTATAACAAACTCCATTTGTTCTTTGAGCTCGTCCACAACTATGCCAGCCACCTTCTCTCCTGCTTTGACAACCAGCACATATGGGTCATCTTTTTCGGCGATTGAGTCGCTCATATCGAGCACCCTGTTCATTCTCATGAGAGGCACGATGCTGTCTCTGAGGAGCATGACCTCCCTGGTCTGAATTGTCCTGATATCCGCCTGGTTGATTTTTATGGTCTCCATTACTGATACCAGAGGCACGATAAATGTCGAGCCCGCCGTGGTTACAACCAGGCCCTGGAATACGGCGACCGTCAGCGGTAACTTGATGGTGAAGGTTGTTCCCTTATTTAAATGGGTGTCCAGTGTTACACTGCCGTTGAGGCGCTCCACGTTATTGCGGACTATATCCAGCCCCACTCCCCTGCCGGATACTTCTGTAGCCTTTTCAGCGGTAGACATGCCGGAGGAGAAGATCAGATCGATCGCCTCTGCATCTGTCATCTTGGCGGCAGACTCGGCAGAGAGGAACCCCTTCCTGACGGCTGACTCTTTAACCTTCTTTGGATCGATACCCCTTCCGTCATCCTCCAGCTTGATTACGATATGCCCCTCTTCCTGGTAAGCCGAAAGCCTCAACATTGCTTTAGGTGGCTTGCCGTTTGAGCTTCTTTCTTCCGGCACCTCAATCCCGTGGTCAACAGCATTTCTGAGCAAGTGGATCAGGGGGTCCTGTATTTTTTCTATAATGGTGCGGTCCAGCTCCGTGCTTTCGCCCTTAATTACGAAGTCCAGGTTCTTATGCTGTTTTTGAGCAAGGTCTCTTACCAGCCGCGGGAATTTGCTGAAGACCAGGCTGATCGGTACCATGCGGACCTTCATAATATCCTGGTATAGCTCGTTAATGACCTTGACGATATGGTTGGACGTATCGCCCAGATCATGCACCAGGTCATCATCGGGATATTCCTTCTCCAGCATTTTGCCTACCTGGCTGATCCTTGAACGGTCGATAACCAGTTCCTCAACCATATTCATGAGGCTATCCAGAACTGCGACATCCACCCGGATGCTCTGCATTACCTCGGCTTTGATATCCGGTCCGGCCAGCTTTATCTCTGTGCTCGGCACTGCTTTAGAGGTATCGGCCGGCGCCGCCGGCTGAATTTCATCCAGGCTGCCTACGGACAACAGCTTTGTTGCTTCGTTGGACCCATAGGGCGCCACGATGACCTTCTCGATATCTGAAATCAAGCTCAATCCGGTAACGATCTCATCATGCCGCCTTACGCAACAAACTATGGCTGTAAACTCGGGCGATACCTTTTCCTGCTCAATTTCCTGCAGGCATGGGTTGGAAGCAATCAAATCACCGATAGTGGTTAGATCGTTGTAAATCTGAAGGCTCCGCACGGCCAGCCATTCGCTGCGGCGGTCTATAAGCGCTTTAACAATGTAAGCATTCGACCCTTTCTTCACAGCCTCAGCTATCTTTTTCTCGGCGTTCTTATTCAGCGTGATGAGCTTAGTCTGCTTTTTATCCCCGTTGTTGGGCTGGCTTTTAGCAGGTCCAGCCTGTTCTACCGAGCCGCCCTCGGCGGACTGGTTGAGCTGTGCCACTATTGATTCAATGTCAATATCGCTTTCCTCACGCGTTACTATTTCGCCTTTCAACACCTTAAGCGCATCAAGCCCGAAAAGCAGGGCATCTATGATCTTTGCATTTACAGTTACTTTATTATTGCGCAGTTTATCCAGGAGGCTTTCCATGGCGTGGGTTACTTCGGCCATGCGTTCATGTCCCAGCATGGCCGATGAGCCTTTTAGAGTATGTGCTGCGCGAAATATTTCCTGCAGTAGTGCCTGATCGTTTCCTTCGTTTTCGAGTTTGATGATATCTTCATCTAAAAGTTGAATATGTTCCTCGGCCTCATCCATAAAAACTTTGAGTTCTTCGGCACTGATTTCACAACTTACAATCATCTTTTATTTCCATAACCCGGCTTATCTATGATGCGCAAAACCGGAAACTCCTTCTTTATCGCTAGGCTACGGCATATTCTTTGCTGTTGTTGTTGTTCTTAACTTCTCCTGCTTTTTTCTTGTTATGGCCGTTCTTGGGCACCGCCGGCTCACCCTCCGTTTTTGTGGCAGTCTCCCTGGTGCTTTCGCTCAAAACGCGGGAAATCGCTTCGACATCCGCCTTCGAGGATAATAGTTTGCTTAAATCGAGCAGGATTATCAGGCGGTCCGCCAGTTTGGCTATGCCGCGCAGATAATCGGCATTGCCCTGCATTACCATGGAAGACGGTGTATCGATGGCGGAATTGGGTACCCTCAACACCTCCGTAACAGCATCCACGATGACGCCCACTTCTCCTTCTGCTACATCGATAATAACTATGCGGCTCTCTTCGGTCTGCTCGCTTACCGTAAGGCCCAGACGTTTTCTCAAATCTAGGACGGGGAGCACCTTACCGCGCAGATTAATTACGCCTTCCACATAAGACATGGCGCCGGGAACCTTGGTTATGTTCTGCATGCGCATGATCTCACGGACGTCTGAGATGTCGAATCCATAATGCTCCGAGGCCAGGTCGAATACCACCAGTTGAATTTCGTTCATCGCTTTGTTTGCATCTGCCATTTCTATCGTCTCCTTCTTAAAAAGTAAAGTGCTCTCCGATAATTCCAGGCGCCAGCAATTTCCCAGCTTGACCATCCGGATTTTTATCCGGTGCTAACCCCGTCTACTATCGATTTTTTTGTTCAGCAAATATGTCTCATTGTGTCAGTACAACCAATCGCAAACAAGTCGCTAAGGGCTAATTTTGATGAGCCAATCGGGTCTCTAATAGTTGAGCCGTCAGGACAATACGCAGCCTTGCCATAACTTCTTTTTTGCCTTGTAACTTAGCTTACTGCATGGAACCTGCCAAATACGTGCAAACAGCGGATTCATATAGAGGGAAACATGGCGCTAATATTGACAAGCCAACCGGATTACAAATGATTTATCGGGTAACACCGAATAAAGCTAAAGCGGGAGGATTAAAGATATAGCACAGATATAGTCAACCTTGTCGGGTAAACTTGCAAGCAGGGAATTACCGGTTTCACAGCGCTTACGCAGTTGAAAGAGGAGCAAGATACCATTTCAGTATCTCAGTGCCCCACAACAGGGCCACCATCCCGCCCAGACATAAAAACGGCCCGAACGGCATGGGGTCTTTGCGTTTCCTGAGGCGGGTTAATAGTAACAGGCCTGCTATCAGTCCGCCGCCGATAATGCCGACGAACAGGGCCACAAATATGATGGGGAACCCAGTCATGAGGCCGACTAAGGCTGCCAGCTTGACATCACCCAGCGCCATTCCGCCCCGTGACACTACGACGACCAGCAGCAGCAGAATAAACCCCGTTAGTGCGCCCAGCACAGAACTCACGAGGTAATTGTTGACGATCGACAAGAAGCCGGTAGCGGGTATATAAAAAAACCAGCGCGGCTCGAAATTAAGAGCCATCACAGCCGTCGAAAGGACCAACACAATGATAAACCCGGGGTAGGTTACCACATTGGGCAACAACATCTTTTCCAGGTCTGTTACCAGCAGGATCAACAAAATGAGGCAGTAAATAGCCGTCAGCGATAGCTCCCAGGTCAAACCGAACCTCCAGAGAAGGAGGGCAAGGAGGATCCCGCAGCCTATCTCCACCAGTACCAGGTGAAAGCCGAGCGGTTTGCCGCAGCGAGGACATCTTCCTTTGGCCAGAACGAAGCCGAATATGGGGAGCATATAGAGCCAGCGCCACTTCTGTGTGCACTCCCGGCAGTTGGATAATTCAAAAGAACGCGGCTCCCGGGTTACTCCGCCGGCCATATAATTGACCAGGCTTCCACAGAAAAGTCCTATTATAAAAAACGCTATATATATAAGGTACATGACGTATTTAACAACAGTAAGTTATGAGCGCATACCTGCGCCTTAAGTTGATGGGTTGACCCGCACTAAAGGGCTAGCTATTTCTGTGCCAGGTCCCTCCAGGCGGCCAGAGCAAATACCAGTGCCAGCAGACCAAATGCTATTGCGATATAGGGCTGATTGTCGAGGAATGAAGCAGCTATAGCGCCATAGATGGCGGCAACAGCTCCAAAGAACCAGATATATTTCATGCGTGGCACCTCCCTTTCCCTAATAATGCCCGAATACAAACCAAAGGTCAATAGCTTTGGATGATTTTCTAATAATTTTCTGTTATCATGAGTAATAGTCACACTAAAATTAAAATTATTGTGACAATTAAATATGAAACATTCACATATTTCACCATTCCTCAGGGAGATAGTAACCGACCGCTACGCTTTCTTCTGGGAGATCCCCGAAGGAAAATTCAATATCCGCTTCAAGACGGCGGCCCGGCTGCAAGTGTCGATGCCCGGTGGCAGCCTGGGTAAGATAGACGAGGCTTCGCCGTTTATCGTCTGCAAAGAAAGGGGTAAACGTCATTACGCTCCTTTAAGAAAAAATCCCGTTCTGCACCGTATGTTTTGCGGAATTAGTGACGACTCAGGTATGCTCAAATTCGCTTCGAACTACGGCCTGCTCGGCTTCACCCGCTGTCACGAGGTCCACAGGCGCGACGGATCGCTGAGAGAAAGGATGCTGGTTGAGTCTGCCCGGAGGTGGCGCTTCGAGCTTTCGGAGATGAAGCGACTTATGTATCTGTGGGATATCCTGAAAAACCACCGTTACTCTCTGCTGGCCGCCCTCATGACGAGTGAGGAGGACGGGATCTATATTATTTTGAACAAGCGCCGGGACCTGGTCGCCGCTGCCGATTCCGACCTGGGACGCAGGTGGTTGTTGTACGGGGAACAGCCCCGGGAAGCCGCCCTCATGTATCTCACCAACTGTATCAATGACAAAATGCGCGGCAGTATTTACCCCAGGGCTCTTCCGGCCTACGATAAGAGGGTCTATCTCTTCCCGGACAACCTGTTAACCGCCATGTGGTTAATGTTCCTCTGGGAAGTCATAGGCGAGGTGAGGCCCTATCTATGCCCCGGCTGCAAAAGCTGGTTCGACCGCAGGAGGAGCACTCGCAAGACCTGCAGCGACAGGTGCAGGAAAAGGTTTTCCAGGCAGAAAGGCAAGCTACAGGCATCAGGCTAAGTGCGCAGGAAATCACCCGCGGAGATATTTGTCCTCGCCCATGCCGAAATAATCCTTGATCTCCACCCTGCGGCCGCTGCGGTCGGTTATAGTGCCGTCACAATATCCGAACGGACCCCGGTAGCGCACTTTGAGTACGAGCAAGTCCATATTGATTTCACCCATGGAAACAGGCCTGAATGTCAGGTCGACCATGCCGTAGGAATCCTTTATCTGCCAGGTCCCCTCGTCGCCGTCGGGCCTGCTGAACTTAACAGCGGGCAGCAGGCTCATTTTGCCGTCGACCCAAAGGCAGTTCTCGTTATATTTTTCAGGGTCGATGGACTGGTTGTCGGTCAGGTTAAAGCCGGTCAATTGCTTGTCCCGGCTGTAAGCTGCGGCTGTAACCCAGTCATACCTCATCCGGTAAGGGTAGAAGCCCTTGTGGTCGTCGATAATGGCAAAACTGGATGCGCGCGAGAATACTGTTTTCTCATCTCCGATGGTCATGCTGCCCTGCATGGGCATCAGGCATTTGTGAGAATACATGCCCCTATTGGTACCGAAAGGTATCGATACAACGATGGGTTCCACCAGCCCTTCATCGTGAAACATCTCGAAGTGTCCTTCAATATTCGGAACGGTTGCCTGACCGCTGATCTTTACATTTATATAAAACCTGCCCCTGGCCAGCTGGCTGACTATTTCAATAAAGCTGTTTTTATCCTGGTAGGACTGCCTGGCCTGCCATAGAGAGGCGGGGACCTTAATTACCAGGGGAGGCAGTATTTTTTCAAAAACGTATTTCTTGTTGTTTTGCCTATCGTAGGCAATGAACTGAGCCAGCGCCGATATTTTGGCGCTATAGAGCACGGCCAGCAGAAACCAGCGCTCATTGCCAAGCTGAAAGGCCTGCCATTCTTTGAGCCGGGAGGAGAGCAGCGGTTTGGGCAACCACACGCCAAGAGGCCTGTCCGCACTAAGCGGGTTGACCTCCTTGAACTGGCTGCTGAAGGTGCCGAAATTGTATTTACCGCCTGACACCAGGCTGGGGGGCGCCGGTAATAGCTGCCTCGGCAAATAATTTTTCATATCCACCCCCTTTTTTTACGCCATTGTGCTATATCGCCCTGAAAATATCAAAACCGGCTTGGGGCATAGCTTCGCTGCTCCTAAATGGTGCTGCCCACGGCATAGCCTGCCTTAGTGGCCTCAAAGACACCGCCGATGCCGAAGGAGTCCCCTATATTATGTATTTCCGGGGCGATGCGCTCCCTTAGGCAAGCTTCATACAGGCTGTCATCCGGCTTGAGCCCGATGGCCAGGATTACCAGGTCGGTCTCTATTTCCAGCTCTTTATTTTCAACCGCGATTTTCCGGGCCAGGGGGTTGGGAATATTTTCCGGGAGCACTGCTGACCACGTGTTATAGGGATCGGGCACGCTGCGTGACACATTTTGCCTTACTGTGATTGAGCCCTGCCCCACTTTTAGCAGGCTGGTGCAATTCATCAGCCTGACTCCTGCCGTTTCCAGGTAGTGGATCAGATGACCGCGGTTCGCCGTACATGCGTCCTTCATAAAGTAGGGCAACATCTCTACTATAGTCGCCTTCTTTCCCATCTCATAAGCCAGCATATAAGCGACCTCACACCCCAGCGACCCACCTCCTATAACCACAGGTCGCTGTGCTACTCCGCCCATTGCCGGATCGCGCAGAAAATCCACTGCCTGCAGAACGAAAGCCTGTCCGATGCCTTCTATGGCAGGCCTGATAGGCCGTGCGCCGGTACAGGTAACGATAGCATCGTAACCATGTTCCTTTAACATGCCCGGAGTAACCGCTGTGTCGAGATAGAGCTTCAACTGGTAGTTGTTATGCGCATGCTGTACAAGGTTTTCGAGATACCCCAGATAGTTGGTCACGTCGTATTTGATTTTAGGTACCGAGCCAGGCACCAGTTCGCCGCCAACCCTGTCGAGTTTTTCAAACAGGCTGACGTTATGTCCTCTTTCAGCCGCAGTGCAAGCGCAGACTATGCCGGCGGGCCCTGCTCCCACCACGGCGATCTTCCTGGGCCTGGCCGCCGGAGCCGGCTGAGAACTCAGTATATCTTCGAAACCGCAATGGGGATTTACAGCGCATTGTATATGGCCGCCGCGGATGAACTCGTTCAGGCAGGCCTCCTGGTCGCCGATACACGGCCGGATATCACGCACAAGTCCGGCATAGGCCTTGTTGGGCCATTCAGGATCGGCCAGCAGCGGCCTGGCCAGCATCACCATGTCGCACATGCCGGAGCGCAGGGAGTGCTCGGCCAGGTCGGGATATCCCAATTTGCCGACAGCGACCACCGGGACCTGCTTGCCGGCATTGGATTTAATATCTTTTTCCGCAAAATAGTCTTTTACCATTTTGGCGACAGACAGAAAAAGTCCGGGCGGCATGGGCCCCGGTGGATGCGGCAGCCACCAGTTGTCGTAGCATCCCAGGTCAACATCGAAGATATCCACACCCGCTTTAACCAGGCTGGACATATAGTCCAGCGTCATTTCCACACTACGTTCCCGGCTGAATTTCTTCAGCGAGTTCACTTCCGCCATGCGTTTACCGTAAGTCTCGTTCAACGCCAGCGATAGATCGATACGGTACATGATCGGGTAGCGGTCGCCGCAACGCCGCCTGATCTCTCTGACCATATCTGTACCGAATGCCTGCCAGTTCGTGAAGCGTCCCAGCTTGCGCCTGTTGAAGGCCGTGTTGGACATTTGTTCCAGCAGATAGCCTTCGTGCCCGTGCAGGTAAACACCATCGATTAACAGGGACTGCGCGTCCGCAGCGGCCTGGCCTGCATTCTTAATGATCTTGCGGCATTCCCCGTCCGTCAGCGGGCGGCAGGGGATGGCCGGCTCATAAAAATTGGGATTCCAGGAGGCCGAAACCGGCAGCTTGAATTTCTTTACCACGCATTCAGCAGAGCCGACGCGCCCGAGCCCCGCGGTGAGTTGGATAAAGAACCTGGCGCCATATGCATGTAGACCTTCAGCCAGTATCCTCCAGCCGGGAAAGACGGTGCGGGAACGGTCGATGCGGGGCAATATGGTAAGGTCGCCCGGCTCGGTCAGCGAGGGGTCGACACTGAAGCTGACCGGTACCAGGCCGGAGGTGATCAGTCCCGTGCCGCCCCTGGCGCGTTCAACGAAATAGCGGATCATCTTGTTATTGGGCCGGCCCGTTTCGTCGCACATACAGACATTTCCCATGGGCCCCATAACAATGCGGTTTTTGATTTTGATGCTGTTGATCTCGATGGGAGAAAATAATTTATCGTACGGATACAGTTTATCCGTCATCCGCCCGTCTTCCAGCCTATCCTCGTCGTTGAACCAGTCCGCGTAATCCTCGATCAGCTCCCTTACTATGCTCTGATCCTTCTGCACCATCTCTCCCCCTTTGGGCAATATTTCCACGGTTATTTTAATTGCATGCCGGGGAAATTACTACATGCTCGGGACAACTTTGGATAAAATCGGTGATTTGAATGGAGCCAGCGGTCAGAGTCGAACTGACGACCGGCCGGTTTACGAAACTGTATGCTCATATACTAAGCAGTATTTTTACGTACAACCAAGAACCTTTATGTTAACTGGCAAAATCCGTTATTGTACGTGGACTACCACCGAATGCCAACCAGGTTCGTTTAGTCTATTAGCAAATTATTAGCATAATACCAGCTTTGGTTTGAGCGTGTCGCCCCGTATCATGTACAGCCTGAATTACAGTACCGACTAATTTATAATTTCCTATGGATAGCCTATAATATCGGCACGAGGGACAGTTTGGAGGCAATAGGGCCCCATGGGAGATATGATGCAGCAGTGGTATGATTGTCCACAGTGCAGACAACTCGTCCAGTTCGGGCAATCCAATTGTTTAAGCTGTGGAACTCAACTAAATTGGCCTGCTCAGCAGCAATCTCAACCTTCACCACGGTATCAACGACAATCAGGCGTGTGGGATCAGCAGCAGGGGAATAGCATTAGATTTGATTGGATGAAGTCAAAAGCGCATTTGTTATTATTAAGTAAGTTTCTTCGAGGTCAGGAAATCAGTTACTTTTTAAAATTGAGTAAGTTTCTTCAAGATGAGAAAATCAATAGTTTTTTTAAATTGACCGACTGGCAGGATGTACTGGGCGAATCACCGCAGAAAGCAATAAACCGTTTTATTGATGAAGGAATGCTAGAAAATGCCGATTTAAGAACACTTCTCTTATATAAATATAAAGTCACCGAATTGAAGAATTTGTTGAAGCAACGGAAATCCGTTGTTAAGGGAAATAAAGACGAATTAGTGCAACGCCTTATAATGATAGATCGGGAAGGGATGAACAAACTTTCTCTTGGAACTGACTTACTAAAATGTACTCAAGCTGGGAGTGTAATCGTTGAACAGTATGTAGTCTCAGAAAAAAGCAAGCGCATCAATGTTGAACAGCAGGTTATGGAATACCTTGCAAATCATCAATTTAGGGAAGCATGTATTGCGGTTGCAAACTATGAAGCGGAGCAAATTTTCCCACGTGGAATGGGGATAGACTGGAAGAAATACGATCCTACAGGGCAAATCAAATTATTGAATTTCATATTCAATGATAAACCTCAAATGCTTTCTAAGATAGAGGATACCAAATTAGAGCCCCTGCGGATAGCTGCGGCCATGATGGGACTATGGGGTGTGATTACCGCAAAAAAATGGTTGCCTGATTCTTTTGAAATCGGAATACAGATGGATAATGAGCGTGCCGCCAGACTATTATTTTTCCATGCTTCGATGAAAGAGCAGTTGGAAGTATATGCCTCAACCGGAACAAAATATGTAGAGATACTTAATACTACTTCGGATTCATGTGAATCGTGCAAGAAACTCCAAGGCAAACTATTCAAAATCAATCAAGCACCAGAATTGCCAAATCCGCAATGTTCATATGATATAGGTTGCAGATGCTGTTATTCACCAGTGTGGAATAGATAACCAAGATGCAATTCGCCTTAGTCTTCACCAGCTAGTTTAAGATTTTACAGTGCCTGAAAAATCAGTTGCGTTAGACCGATTTTTGCGGGTAAATTCTGTCATGTTTTTTAACCCTGTTCTCTGATCGAATTCTATATTAGACGTTTGGTAGGCCGTGCAGGAATCGAAGCTGCGCCCCACTGATTAAAAGTTATATCCCAAAAAACAAGCTGGCTCATTCATGTTCCAACAAAACATTAAGTATATATCCGGTGCATCTGCCGGTTACTGTGACGGTCTGCCCTTTTCTTAATGTGGCAAGAAGTTGTTGGTATTCTAAAGTCTGCGGATAGGTACATTGAACGCCGAATATGTCACTGGTACTGGCAGATATTACGACATAGGGATTGTTCGATAAGTCGGTGCCGATTCTATTTACTATCCCGGTAACCTTTAATAACTTTCCTTTATATTCGAGATCGGCTGCTACTTGATTTGATTCGTAGGCGTTATATAAAGCTGTGGCACTCATGGGTATAGCTTGCTCTGACTGCTGTTCTATCGCCTGTGCATTTTGCGTTGCAACATCTTTATTATGGGCATTAGCCAGAATTGAACACGTCCCAATGAAAAGCACGACTACTATCCCGATGGCAATTAATGATAATTTGGGGGATTTCCTTTTCTTAGGTTCCTGTGTAGTAGACAATATGGGGGGAATCTGTTGTTGCGGTACATTAATCGGCGGGGTATAAACTACTGGCCCCTGTTGCGACCAGGCTAAAAAGGATTTACAGTGGGGGCACGGGTTGGCCCCGTATAAAATATCTTGATTACACTTGGGGCATTTGTACCATTGTTCCATCACTTCCTCCTGCCTGTAAACCTTAGCCGTGTCCATATTAAATCGCAAATGAATGCTTGTCAATATTCGTTTATTTTTCCAGCCGTAGCTATTGACGCCTTTGCGGTAAGGCTGGTGAATGTTTTAAAAGGTGTTTCAAGCCAAAGCCTTGAAATAAAATTTGATTTTTAGGGGGTAATCAGGGAATGAAAGGGGTGCTGCGGCCTGCAGTTTTCGTGGGGATGCCCACTATGCTAAAGGTAACTATGGTGAGGCTATTGCTGAGTACAACAAAGCAATAAGTATTGACCCGAGGTTTGCCGCGGCTTATAACAACCGTGGTTATGTCTATGAGAAGAAAGGCGATTACGACAATGCTATGGCTGATTTTGTGAAGGCTATAGAGATTAACCCGAATCTTGCCGTAGCATACTATAACCGTGGCAATGCCTATGATAGGAGAGGAGAAACAGACAAAGCCGAAGCTGATTTTAAGAAGGCAAAAGAATTGGGGTATAAGGAAATACAGCCCATCAATTCAAACAAAAATGATGATATAAATAAATCCTAGTTGCTAGGGGCGGCTCATGTATTACAGCAAAGAAACAAAGACTACTACCATTGTTCAATTGCAATTTCCGCCAGCGACACCGGCAGCGCATCAATCCCACAAATATAAGCCATAATAGTACAATCTGCTTATATCTAATTTACCCGGATTGCTGCAATGGTAATTTTAGCTTCAAAAACTGGAGCCAGCGGTCAGAGTCGAACTGACGACCGGCGGTTTACGAAACCGCTGCTCTACCACTGAGCTACGCTGGCGTGCGTGCATAGTATACCCTTAGTGCAATTATCCGGGCAAGCATTTTTATTACGTACATGCCACTCGAGCTCACCTACGAAAATCAGAGTGGAGACATCCCAACCCCTCATACCATCGAAGCCCCGTTTAATGATATGATTATGCCTTACTACTCATACGGAGGCCAGCCATGTCATACGAGCTCATTAAAATTGAAATAGCAGACGAAGTTGCCACCCTGACCTTGAACAGACCTCAAAAGCTTAATGCCCTTAACCCGCAGATCCTGCGGGAGATGGCCGCCGCCATCAAAGAACTGAACGAAGACGATGGAGTTAAGGCCTTGATATTGACCGGCGCCGGGCGGGGCTTTTGCACAGGGGCCGACCTTTCCGAAGAGGTCAAGGCCACGGATAAAAGACAGCCAGGACTGAGCAGGGCAGAGAGAACCGTCCCCTTCGTCAGCCTGGGCTGGGGCATCCAGCAGATGGACAGGTTCACCAAGCCCATCATCGCCGCCGTCAACGGCCCGGCGGTAGGGGCCGGGCTTTCTTACGCAATGGCCGCGGATATAAGGATCGCCTCCGAAAAAGCAGTTTTCTCAGCGATATTCATCAAGCGCGGGCTGGTACCCGACGCCGGAGCCTCATACTATCTGCCCAGGTTGGTGGGAGTCAGCAAGGCGTTGGAGCTGATGTGGACGGGCGACCTGATCGACGCCCGTGAAGCGTATCGCATCGGCCTGGTAAACAACGTGGTGCCACACGACAAACTGATGGATACCGCAAGGCAGTTCGCACTTAATCTTGCCAGGGGACCTTCGATGGCGATAGAGATGACCAAACGTATGGCATATACATCTCTGAGGTCGGATTCGGTTGTGATGCAAATGAGCATCGAGGACCACATGCAGGAAGTTGCCCGCAATACAGATGACGTCGTGGAGGGCATGAATGCCTTCCTGGAGAAACGGACACCTCAATTCAAAGGGAAATAGGGCAGAGATAAGGCCCAAATGCCCACAGCGGACGCCAAATCTGCAGTGTTTGACAGCGCAAGGCAAAGAGTTTAGAATTTCCAATCGACAGTTGCCTCTGTGTATCTCAGACGGGCTGCCAGTTAGAATAAAAAGGAGTTGATTTTTTGTGCCCGAAGTAAGAATAGGAGAAGGGGAAAGTTTCGAAAGCCTCTTGAGGCGTTTCACCAGAAAAGTTCAACAGGAAGGTATCATCAGCGAGGTGCGCCGCAGGGGCTTTTTTGAAAAACCCAGCATAAAGCGTAAGCGCAAAGAGGCAACCAAGCGCCGCAAAAGCAATAAAACATCGTAACCATGTCACTTCAAGAAAAGCTTAATAACGATCTCAAGACGGCCATGCGTGCCAAGGATGCGGTGCGCATGCTCGTCCTGCGGTCCCTGCTCTCGGCCATGAACTACGCCGAGATCGCCAAGCAGAAGAAGCTTGACGATGGCGGTATCATCGAAGTCATCGCCCGCGAGATCAAGCAGCGCCGTGAGAGCATCGAGGCCTATGAGAAAGGCAACCGGCCGGACCTTGTTAGCCAGGAGAAGGCCGAGATGGCGGTGCTGCAGGAATATATGCCGGCACAGATGGGTCGCGACGAGGTCACAATCCTGGTGCAGAAGGTAATTGAAGAAGTGGGCGCCAAAGGCGCCGGCGATAAGGGCAAGGTCATGCAGAAGCTTATGCCGCAGGTCAAAGGTAAAGCCGACGGCGGCGAGGTCAACAATATAGTTACAGAACTGCTTGGCAAATTATGATCGCACTCTAGTTTACCGTCCTAGCCCGCCACGCGGATATAATTGAAAATGTTCTGCACCACGGCTTAGCGCCGTAATGTATATCTAAAGAGAGTTCAAGTGAAATTTGGCATAGTAGTCTTCCCCGGCACGTGGAGCGACCGCGACTGCTATTATTCCGTCAGCAATATACTCGGGCAGAAGGCTGCCTACGTCTGGCACAAGGATACCGATCTATCCGCTTTCGACTGCATCGTGCTGCCCGGCGGCTTCTCATACGGCGACTACCTGCGCACCGGCGCCATCGCCCGTTTTTCACCCGTCATGGAAGCTGTGGCCGACTACTCGCAAAAAGGCAGGCCGGTCATAGGCATCTGCAACGGCTTCCAGGTGCTGTGCGAAGCCCATCTGCTGCCCGGCGTATTGCGCCAGAACGACCATTTGCAATACCGCTGCCAGTGGACCTATCTCAAAACCGTTAATAGCACCACCACCTTCACGTCTAAATGTAAACCGGACAAGATCCTGAAAATACCCATCTCGCATTACGAGGGCCGTTACTACGCCGATGAGGATACGCTCAAGGAACTGGAAGACACCTCACGGGTAGTTTTCCGTTATGCCACGCCGGAGGGTCAGGTAACACAGGAGGCCAACCCCAATGGAGCACTGCACAACATAGCCGGCATTATCAATAAGCAGGGCAACGTGCTGGGCATGATGCCGCATCCGGAGCGCTCCTGCGAAGAAATCCTGGGGAGCACCGACGGCAATTTAATCTGGGAGTCGATCATTGCCAGTATCTAAAGAACAGCTTGAAGAGATAGCCCTCAGCCGCAAGGAATACAACCTGATCGTGCAAAAAATGGGGCGCGAGCCGACCGAGGTCGAGCTCGGCCTGTTTGGCTCCCTGTGGAGCGAGCACTGCGGCTACAAGCATTCCAAAGCGCTGCTCAAAATCTTCCCCAATAAGGGTAAATATGTGCTGATCAAGCCGGGGGAGGAGAACGCCGGTGTGATCGATATCGGCGACGGCCAGGTGGTCGGCTTCAAAATGGAATCGCACAACCACCCGTCCTATATCGAGCCCTACCAGGGTGCGGCCACAGGCGTGGGCGGCATCGTTCGCGATATTTTCACGATGGGCCTGCGGCCTATCGCACTGATGAACTCTCTGCGTTTCGGTCCACTATCCCAGCCTCACAACCGCTACCTCTTTGGCGGGGTGGTAGGCGGCATCGGAGGCTACGGCAACTGCCTGGGCATAGCCGACGTGGGCGGCGAAATCTATTTCGATGATTGTTATACGGGAAACCCTCTGGTCAATGCCTTCTGCCTGGGCATAGGCAAGGCAGGGGAACTGGTCAAAGGACGGGCTTCGGGCGAGGGCAACCTGATCATGCTGGTGGGGGCCGATACCGGCCGTGACGGACTGCACGGGGCCTCCGGACTAGCCTCCCGCACGTTCGAGGAAGTACGCGAGCTGCGGTCAGCAGTCCAGGTGGGCAACCCCTTCATGGAAAAGTTGCTGATCGAAGCCTGCCTGGAACTGGCCAAAACCGACTGGATCGTGGGCATGCAGGACTGCGGCGCGGCAGGACTGACCAGCGCCACTGTGGAAGCCGCTGACAAGGGCGGCTCTGGCATGGATATGGATGTTCAAAAGGTCCCGCGGCGTGAAAAGGGCATGACGGCTTACGAGGTTATGCTCTCCGAATCGCAGGAGAGGATGATCGTCATAGCCAGGAAGGGATTCGAGAATAAAGTCCGGGCGCTTTTCGACCGCTGGGAGCTGCACTCCGATATTATCGGCACGGTTACCTCGGACCGCATGGTAACCATCCGGGACGGCGGGCAGATCGTAGCCAACGCTCCCGTGGGAACACTCAACACTCCCCCAGTTTACCGCTTCCGTCCCAAGAGGCCGGCCTGGCTGGACGACCTGCAAAAATTAGATTTAAGCAAAATTAAGGATATTCCCCACGGGCAGGCCGGTAAAATCCTGTTGAAACTGCTGGCGACGCCCAATATTTGCAGCAAACACACGGTTTACCGTCAATACGATCACCAGGTCGGCGATAACAGTGTGGTCCTGCCCGGCAGCGATGCCGCCGTAGTGCGCATCCAGGAGACCCCCAAAGCTATATCCATGGTATGCGACGGCAACGGCCGTTATTGTTATGTAAACCCATTCCTGGGCGGGGTGATTGCGGTAGCCGAGGCAGCCCGCAATACGGCCTGCAGCGGCGCCAGGCCCATGGCTATCACCAACTGTCTCAACTTCGGGAACCCCGACAAGAACGACGTCTATTATCAGCTTCAGGAATGCATCAAGGGCATGTCTCAGGCCTGTAAAAAGCTTAAGACACCGGTTATCAGCGGCAATGTCAGCCTGTACAACGAGACCAGGGGGGTTGCTATCTTCCCTACTCCGGTAGTTGGCATGGTAGGGCTGATCAAAAACGTTGAGCACCATTGTACGTCTTCGTTTAAACACAGCGGCGACATCGTTTTCCTGCTGGGCAACGCCGGCGATGACGCCGGCTTGGGCAGCAGCGAATACCTGGAGCTCATACACGGGAAGGTAGAGGGCAGCCAGCAGATAGATCTTGAAATGGAAAAACGGGTGCAGGACTGCGTGATCAAGGCCGTCGAGCGCGGCCTGTTGAGCTCCGCCCATGATTGTTCGGACGGCGGACTGGCCGTGGCGCTGGCCGAGAGCTGCATACAGGGCGGTATCGGGTTCAGCGGTAAGCTTGATATAAAAGGCCGGCTGGATACGGCCTTATTCGGAGAATCACAGTCGAGGATTGTTGTCTCCGTCAGCCCGGGCGCAGCCAGACGGCTGGAAAGCCTGGCCTTCAGGTTTAACGTACCGGCGACCAGGCTGGGCACTGTCGGAGGCACGCAATTCAATATTAAGACGTTTGTAGACCTGCCCGTCAGCGAGCTTCATCAATCCTGGTGGAACGGTCTTTAAATACCACAAAACCACAATAAATTCCGGAGAAAACTAAATTGGCAGAAGTATCTGAATTCAGGGGCGTTAGATATAACCCCGAAAAAATCCGCCGCATGGCAGACGTAATCTGCCCGCCTTACGACGTCATTTCGCCGTCGGAGCAGCAGGCGCTTTACGATAGAAATGAGTATAACATGGTCAGGCTCGAATACGGCCTGGACATGAAAGGCGATAACGAACGTACCAATAAATACGTCCGCGCCCGTGACACCATGAACCAGTGGCTCAAAGAGAACATCCTGCTGCAGGACACTGTGCCCAATTACTATGTTCACGAACATCTCTTCGAAATAGGCCAGGCCAAGAAAAGGCGGCTTGAGCTCTATGCCTGTGTGCGGTTGGAACCGTGGGAGCGCAAGGTAGTATTTCCCCACGAGTTTACCATCCAGAAGGCCAAGGATGACCGCCTGAGCCTGATGAAAGCCTGCACCGCCAATACCAGCCCGGTTTTCGGCCTTTATGAGGACCCAGGCAGCAAGATCAACCAGCTTGTAGTCAACCGGGTGAAAGCGCAACCCACCTATAGTTTCGAGCGCGGCGACAGCCATAAATTCTGGGCCGTCAACGAGCCGGAGTTCGTACAGCGTGTGGGACATTTCCTCATAACGAAATCGATCTATATCGCCGACGGGCACCACCGCTACGAGACGGCGCTGGCCTATCGGGACTATCGGCGTCAGATGGACCCGCACGGCAGCGAATACGCTGCCTATAACTACGTGATGATGGCGCTGGTATCATTCTCCGATCCCGGCATCGTAATCCTGCCAATTCACAGGCTGGTGCACGGCATATCCACCTCTGTTATTGAAAAGTTCAAGACGGGACTATCGGAATATTTCGAAATCCGCGAGTCCGGCAGCGGGGATATCTTCGACAGCCGGCCGGGAAACATCAGGATCTACGGCCTCGATAAAGGCAGGGTTATGAGCCTGACCCTGCTCCCCAGGGTCAAGGTCAACGACTTCCTGGAGCATAAGCGTTCACAGGAATACGGTAAACTGGACGTCAGCGTGGTCCAGCACATTATCTGCGAAAAACTGCTGGGACTTCCCACGGGAGATACGGATAAACTGGCCTATACACCGAGCGGGGAATCAGCCTGCAACCTGGTAGACAGCGGACAGTACCAGTTCGCTATCCTCCTCAACCCCATCCCTGCCACCACTATCAAGGCCATAGCTGATGCCAATGACCGTATGCCACGCAAGTCGACCTTCTTTTACCCCAAGCTGCCCACCGGACTGGTCATGCACAGGCTGGACGGAGAAGTCTAAACCCCTTTGGGGAAACTCTAAACACCAAACACTAAATACTAAATAATTAACACGTCATTGCGAGGAGCCCGCAGGGCGACGTGGCAATCCTTTGATCGAAGACGAAAAACCAGTCTGAATGCAATCAGATTATTAACGAGTCGGCCTTGAATTTTGAGCCTTGAACTTGTTTAGAGCTTAGAGTTTAGTATTTAGAATTTTTACTTAATGCTCTTTAAACTCGTAGACAGTGCTGGTATAGGCCTGTTTGACGGCTTCATCCAGGGACGAACGTTTGGGTTCGCGCACGGTAAGCAGCCTGTCGACGGCTTTACCCTGCAGCGAGCGGAAGAAGGAGCACTGCCGCCACATAGTCTGCAGCGTATCGCGCGTCCCACCATATAAAACATAATCGATTTCCTTAAGATGCGGCTCGATCAACTCCCTGGCATGACCCTCTACACGCGTGAAAAACGTCTCCATCTGCTTTTCGCGATGACGGGCAAAGCGTTGTGAGGATGATCCGCCCTTATGGTGGCGGGCATGCACCAGACCTGTCCCGGCCTTGCCATCCACCAGCCGCTCGCCTTTAAAGACGCCAACCGCATACTGTCCCAGCCTGACCAGCACCAGTCCCATCATCCAATCGTGCTTCAGCATGGCAACCAGGTTGGAAGGATCATAACAGCGGTCGCTGCCCGTCATGCGAAGGGGGAAGGGCGGCCATACCACATGTGCTTTTCCCGAAACATAGAAAATGACGGCGCCGGTAGGCGATTTGGAGGCATTTTCCGCCAGCTCATCCAGAAGGCGTCCGCTGTCCAGAAAGGAGCCAAGCGTCTTCTCGATCTCAGTCTTTTTTGTAGACGGGGCGATATGGGCCGTGCAGGCCGGGGGCTCGCTGCTGAATTCCTCCAGCCAGGCAAGGGCTTTGGAACGGGATAAGGTGAACTGGTCACTCATATGTGGTTTATATATTATAAACGGATACCCGATTTTCAGGAAAACTCTAAACTCAAAATACTAAATCCTAAACAAACCCCAAATTCTAAATTCCAATTATTAGGGTTTTGAGCTTAGAACTTGTTTAGAGCTTAAAGCTTAGAGTTTAGTATTTAGATTTTTAATCTATTAGGTTAGCGTCACAACAGTTACTCCATCTCCACCTTCGCCCTGCTTCCCGGGGCGGAAGGATTTGACCAGTTGGTGGGTAGCCAGAGCCTCGCGCACCACGCTGCGCACCGCGCCGGTACCGTAGCCATGAATGATGCGCACTTCGCCCAGGTGCGACATGAAGGCATCATTTAAGTAAGTATCCAGCTCGGCTTCCGCTATATCGGCGCGGTGCCCACGCAGGTCCAGCTCGGGAGCCGCCGGCCTTATGGTCCTGGGCCTTATTGTTGTTTTTTCCATATCCGCGTCCGGCCCGGGAGATTCCAGCCTTTCCACCCCATCGATGCGCAGTGAGAGCCTAACATCGCCCACCTGGGCCTCCAAACGCCCCTGGTCTTCATCAATCGCAACCACCCTGGCCACCGTATCCATATTTCTCAATCGTATACTGTCTCCCACGCACAATTTGAAGTCCGCGGGCTCCTGTTCATTGAGCGCCGACAGCCTGTCAGCCAGTTCCATGCTTTGCCGGTCGGCTTCCTTCCCAATGGTTTCCAACTGCTTTTTAGTACGCTCTATCCTTTCCCTCGACCGTTGCTTCTTAAGCTCGTTTTCTGCTTCCCTGATGGCGCGGTACAGTCCGGCTACCTCGCTATTGAGGCTATCCTGGATCTGGCGCACCATTTCCCTCTCGCTGGCTTTTATACGCTTGAGCTCATCTTCCAGCTTCCCGGTCAAATCGATCGCAGAGGATTTCTCCTTTTCCAGCGACCTTCGCAGTTCTTCCAGCCGTTTTCGCTCGGCTGCCAGGTCGACCAGCATGGCCTCCACCTCCTGCGAGCCCCTGGACATGATGCTGCGGGCGTTGCTGACTATATCATCCGGCAGGCCATAGCGTGTAGCGATATTGAGAGCGTTGCTGCCGCCCGGGATGCCCACGCTCAGGTGATAGGTCGGAGAGAGGGTGATTGGATCAAAATCAAGAGATGCGTTGCGCAGCCCCTTATTGAGATGGGCGAAAGCCTTGAGCTCGCTGTAATGGGTAGTCACCACGACGTTTGTGCCCTTGCCAACGAAATGCGCCAGGATGGCCTGCGCCAGGGCGGAGCCTTCGCCGGGGTCGGTGCTGATCCCCAGCTCGTCCAGCAGCGCCAGGCTGTGCGGGGTGGAATGCTTAACTATACGCGCGATATTACTGATATGGGCGCCGAAGGTGGAAAGCGTCTGCTCGATGCTCTGCTCGTCGCCGATATCGGCAAATACCTCATCGTAAACCGGTATCAGCGTGCCGTCCGAGCACGGGATGGGCAACCCCGCTTGCGCCATCAGAACCAGCAGGCCAATGGTCTTGAGGGCCACCGTCTTGCCGCCGGCGTTGGGCCCGCTGATAAGCAGGATGGAGAAATCTTTCCCGATCTCCACGTTCAAAGGCACGGCCTCACCTCGTAACAACGGATGCCTGGCATTGACCAGGTTGAGAGAGCGTCCTTTATCATCGCCGGAATAGATCTCCGGTTCTACCGCCCTGGCCTTCTCGGCGAATAGAGCCTTGGCCAGCGCCAGGTCCAGCCTGGCAAGCATCTCGATATTGGTCACGATATCTTGAGCAGCTATACCTACCGCAGCGCTGAGCGCACCCAATATCCTTTCGATCTCCTGCCTTTCCTCCACCTCGAGTTGCCGCAGTTCGTTGCCAGCCTCGATGGTCTCCATGGGCTCGATGAAGACCGTGACCCCGGTATTGGAGACATCATGCACTATCCCCTTAAGTTCGCGCTTGGATTCTACTTTTACCGGCAGCACGTACCTGCCGTTGCGCTCGGTGACGATCTGCTCCTGCAGCATGGCCTGGCCTTTTTTTGACTTCATGATAGAGGCCAGCCGGTCCTGCAGGTGCCTGCGGGTTTCCTTCAACTTCCAGCGCACATCGGCCAGGTGCGGCGAGGCAGAGTCGAGCACCTCACCGGTTGGCGACAGGCAGTTGCTTATCTCGCTTTCCAGAGAGGAAAGCACTGAAATATCCTGCACGATACCCCACAGGGCCGGCAGTTCGCCCGACAGCTTGCTCAGGCCGTTGCGCACCAGGCGCGATGCCACTACGGTTTTCAGTATCTTGAGCAGGGTCTGGGCATCCAGAGAAACCCCTTTCTCGGCCCTCGTTACATCTTCCCGCACATCGAAGGCCTCACTGACATGAAAATCGGGCCTTATCGAAAGCAGGCGTCGCGCCTCGGCTGACTGCTTGAGCAAAAGCCGAACCCATTCTGCGTCGGAGACCGGCTCCAGCGCCATCGCCAACTCATGTCCCGCTGAAAAGGACGTATAGTTGGCCAGCCTTTCCCTCACGCGGGGAAATTCCAGCATCTCGATACTGCTTTTTTCCAATTTCAAATACCTCGAATACAGCAGGTAATTGTACTCGAATCAGCAAAAGCTGTCAGCCGCGATGAGTCCGGCACCTACTCCGTCTACCGGGCAGCATACCGGCCGGCACCTTCGAGGTAGATCAGTTCGCCGATCCCAACATAATCCTCTACATCAGCGGCGCACTGCTGCTCTTTGCACTGGTTGGCGGCGTTGTCTATATGACCGGGAAGAGGGTAACGATAAACGCTAACCACTGAATACTAAGCCCCAGGGCCAAAGAAATCCCCAATTCCAAACAAAAATACCCTACGAAATACTCCATGTATGTTCGCTATTGACATCCCAATTTGATGTGTTACTATTGTATGCAATCACCTACTAACATCAAAGGAGCCTGCTGATGAGCGTCAAGGGTATTATCGCGTTGCTTGCCTTAGCCATTTTGCTTGTTTTCTGCTTTATTTCCGTTGCGCAGGCCATCGGCCCGACGCAGCGGGTCAGTGTGGACTCCAGCGGCAATGAGGGCAACAACACCAGCTCATCGCCAAGCATCAGCGCCGACGGCCGCTATGTGGCTTTTCAGTCCGACGCCGACAACCTGGTCCCGGGCGATAACAACATCTCCGGAGACGTTTTCGTGCATGACCGCAACACAGGCGCAACCGAGTTGGTCAGCGTCGACTCCAGCGGCAATGAGGGCAACAACACCAGCTCATCGCCAAGCATCAGCGCCGACGGCCGCTACGTGGCCTTCTACTCCGTAGCGGACAACCTGGTCCCGGGCGACACCAATGGGAAACTTGATGTTTTCGTGCATGACCGCAACACCGGCGCAACCGAGTTGGTCAGCGTTGACTCCAGCGGCAATGAGGGCAATGGCGACAGCATGGATCCGAGCATCGGCGCCGACGGCCGCTACGTGGCCTATGATTCCTCGGCCACTAACCTGGTTAGCGGCGATACCAATGGGCAACTTGATGTTTTCGTGCATGACCGCAACACAGGCGCAACCGAGTTGGTCAGCGTCGACTCCAGCGGCAATGAGGGCAACAACTACAGCTCATCGCCAAGCATCAGCGCCGACGGCCGCTATGTGGCCTATGATTCCTCGGCCACTAACCTGGTTAGCGGCGATACCAATGGGCAACTTGATGTTTTCGTCACTATGCTTGCACAACCTCAGTCCAACACCACCTCGGCTACAGTCAATACCAGCCTGGGCACAGTCAACTTCACGACCAGCGCCGGCTCGATTTCAGGCTTAACAAACATCCCACCCAGCAATATGCCCTGCTCATCCAGCGGATTCATCTTCCCCTACGGCATGTTCTCCTATAATATAACTAACCTTGCCCCGGGTTCGACCGTTATGATAAACGTCGTTGCTCCCAACCCGGTACCCATGGGCGCCAAGGTCTTTAAGTGCCAGAACGGCAACCTGGTCGATTTCTCGGCCAACTCTATCCAGATCGATCCCAATACCTTCCATCTGACCATTACGGATGGCGGCCCGGGCGATGCTGACGGGGTTGCCAACGGCACCATCGTCGATCCCTGCGGCCCAGCCTTCACCGACACCAGCAATCATCACAGGGGTTCCACGCTGCAGCCCATGGCGCCGCAGGGTCCGGCACCCATGGCCAATATCGCAGTCCAGAGCGCTTCGCTCTCCACCGCCAAAGTAGCCCCGGGCGCACCTGTTACCGTAACCGCTAACCTAGCCAACAAGGGCACGGCCAACGGCTCAACGCAGGTCAAGCTCTACGTCAACGGACAGGAAGAGGCCCATCAGGGCGTCACGCTCTCGAGCGGCGGCAATACCCCCATCAAATTCACGGTCAGCCGAGATGAGCCCGGCAGCTACTCTGTTTACGTAGGCAGCCTACCCGCCGGCACCTTTGAGGTCGACCGGTTTGCCGACCCCAACCTCATCCTCTACATCAGCGGCGCCTTGCTGCTCTTTGCACTGGCCGGCGGCGTGATCTTCATGATGATGAGAAGGCCGCGCTAGCAGACATTTAAAGCTTAACCAACAGGGCCGCAGACATTAATGTCTGCGGCCCTTTAATATTCCATTCGAGAGATACGAATTATTAATACTTCTTTAATAGTTGACAGACACTATTATCAGGTGTTAAGTTGAATCTAATAATATTTACTATGTTATTGCTGATACGTTTTCAATACGTGTCGTTCAAATTGACATCGATTACGAAGATGTCTTCCGGAGGAAAAAATGTTCAATTTTAAGCTGGTGCTATCTGTCTCTATAGCAGTTGTGCTCGTAGCATTTGCCGTCTTATCCATAGCCCTACCCCACCCGGTAAATGCCGATAATATCGGCGTCGTAAATACTAATTTGGGCCCGGTTAGAGTGGTAACCAGCGCGGGTAATATCACAGGGCTCACGGCTATGAGTTCCGACAATCTCCCATGCTCGGCCGGAGGTTATATTTTCCCCGACGGCATGTTCTCTTACAGCATAACGGACCTGGCTCCGGGGCAGTCAGTCACGGTGAATATCATACTGCCCAACTCTATACCTTTTGGCTCGAAATACTTCAAATGCGAGAATACCGGTTTGACCGACTTTACAGACCATATGACACAGATAGATACGTCCAGTCTCTCGCTGGCATTGACCGACGGAATGGACGGCGATGCTGACGGACAGGCCAACGGCGTCATCGTCGATCCCGGAGGCCCGGCCTTCTTATTCTCCAACCAACAGCATTCTTCGGGGTACTTACCTTCTGAAGCCTCGCAGCAGCCTGTGGCATTGCCCAATATCGTAGTCCAGAGCGCATCGCTCTCGTCCACCAGCGTTGCGCCGGGAAATCCGGTCACAGTTACCGCCAACGTTATCAATCGTGGAGACGCCGACGGTTCCTCGATGATCAACCTCTATGTCAATGGTGCTGTCGACTCCGGCCAGGGGGTGGCTTTGCAGCAAGGCGCCAAGACACAGCTCATCTTCACCGTAAATAAAAGCAAATCCGGTACCTATACGGTTTATGCAGGCAACGTGCCGGCCGGTAGCTTCACGGTTGACAGCCTGGTCAATCCCAATAACATCATCCTTTTTATCAGCGCCGCGGCCATACTGACTTTCATAGTAGGACTCTTTGTCTACATGAAGAGGGCCAGGGCATCCAGGGCCTACATGGCCAATCAGGACAGGGATAGATATAGATAATTATAGTAGAGACAAAACAGGCCGCAGCATTTCTGCTGCGGCCTTTAATATTTTCCTTTAAGAGCTACTAAAGCTTTACCATTTTGACGCCCGTGATGCCGGGCACCTTGAGTATTTCTTTGACCTGCTGTTCGCCGGCCGGCTCATCCAGAGTTAAGATCATGAGAGCTTCGCCGCGCTTCTCCAGCCTGGCCACCTGCATGGCGCTGATATTGATATTGGACTTGCCTGTGATGGAGCCTACAGCGCCGATCAGTCCCGGTTTATCCGTATGGTAACACAGCATGAAATATCCGCCTGCCGGGACTATATCCAGCCAGAACTGGTTGATTTTGACTATGTGAAGCTCATTGCGCAGCACCGTACCTGCAACATCCACAGCTCCTTCGCTGGTCGCAACTTCCAGAGAGACCAGGCTGGCATAGTTATCGACGTCGGTCTCCTTTTGCTCGGCTATTTTCAGCCCGCGCTGCTGGGCGATCAGCCCGGCATTAACCAGGTTCACCCTTTCCTCGCTCACCGTCTCCAGCAGGCCGCTCAGGATACTGGCTTTCAAAGCAGCAGTATCGTATTGGGCAATCTCACCCGAGTACTTGATCTTCAGGCCCTTGACCTGGCCCTGCATCAACTGGCCGGCCATCCGCCCCACGGTACTGGCCACTCCCATATAGGGACGCAGTACTTCCAGCACCTCCGAGGAAATCTGCGGCACGTTGACCGCGAAACGGGCGGGCTTGCCGTTCAAAACATCCAGTATCTGCTCGACTACATCGATGCAGACATTGGTCTGGGCTTCCTTGGTAGAAGCGCCCAAATGAGGTGTAACTATTATTTTATCGTTCTTGAAAAGAATGCTTTCAGTAGTCGGCTCTACGGCAAATACGTCGATGGCCGCTCCCGCTACTCTGCCCTCTTCGATAGACTTAACCAGCGCTTCGTCATCGATCAGTCCGCCGCGTGCGCAGTTGACGATGCGGACGCCTTTTTTCATCATAGCGAGCTCTTTGGCGCCGATCATCCCTTTGGTTTGATCCGTCAACGGCAGATGCAAAGTTATAAAATCTGACTCCTTATAAAGTTGCTCGATGGGCATGAGGGTTATGCCCAGCGAAGCCGCATAGTCCGCAGAGGCGAAAGGATCGAAGCCGACCAGCCTCATCTCAAAACCCTTGGCGCGGGCTGCTACGGTGGAACCTACATTGCCCAGGCCGATGATGCCCAGCGTTTTATTGCGTAACTCTACACCCACGTATTCCTTGCGGTTCCACTTGCCGGCTTTGAGCTGAGCGCAGGCCTGCGGTATATTGCGGGCCATGGCCATCATCAGGGCAATAGTATGCTCGGCAGCGGCTACCGTATTCCCGGTAGGCGCATTGACCACCATGATGCCCTGCTGTGTGGCGGCGTTGATATCAACGTTGTCCAGGCCAACCCCAGCGCGGGCAATGATCTGCAGCTTGGTGCCGCACTTTATTACATCGGCGGTTACCTGGGTCTCGCTGCGCACGATAAGCGCGTCGTAATTGCCGATTATAGCCTTCAGCTCATCGGGCTTCAGGCCGAGTTTGACATCCACGTCGGTCTTGGCTTTAAGGCTTTCCATGCCCTCCGGAGCTAACGGATCAGCTACAAGTACTTTCATAGTAACTACCTCCCTAGATTACTAGTAAGCTCTAAACTCTAAGTTCTAAACCCCAAACAAGTTCAAAGCTCAAAACTTTTGAGTTTAGAATTTTATGTTTGTTTAGTATTTAGTTTTTAGGGTTTAGGGTTTTTATTTCTTCGCCTTCGGCAGTGCCTTGTCCATGGCCGCTATGATCTCGTCCATATCCTTGTCGTTTATGAAGCCAAGATGTCCGATGCGGAAGACCTTGCCTTTCATTCCGCCCTGACCGCCGGCGATCACCACCTTGTATTCATCGCGCAGCGTGCCAGTGAACTTCGATACTTCCATGTCTTCCGGGGCCCGGACCGCCGTCACGGTATTCGATGCATATTTCTCGTCCGCCACGAGCAATTGCAGGCCTTTGGACTTGACCCATTCCCGCGCCCTGTCTGCCACGCGGGCATGGCGGGCAAAGATGTTCTGTAAACCCTCTTTCAGCATCATGTCCAGGGCAACATCCAGGCCGAAGTAAACGGAGACAGCCGGAGTCCAGGGGGTCTGGCCGTCGGGAATAAATTTCTTGGCCCGTGTATAGTCGAAATAGAACCTTGGCATTTTAGCCTGTGCATGCGCCTTCCAGCCTTCCTCGCTGATGCTGACAAAGGCCAATCCTGGCGGCACCATCCAGCCTTTCTGCGAACCCGTTACCACGACGTCCAGGTTCCAGGCGTCCACCTGCACATCGATCGAGCTCATGCTGCTGACAGCGTCCACCAGTATCAGCTTGCCTGCGTCCTTGACGACTTTAGCGATATCTTTAAGCGGATTGGTGGTGCCGGTGGACGTCTCATTGTGTGTGACCATAACAGCCTTGACGGCCGGGTTGTCTTTAAGCGCCTTTTTCACATCATCCGGGTTGACGGCCTGTCCCCATTCATATTTCAGGGGTATCACCTCAGCGCCGTAAACCTTGGCGCACTCCGCAAAGCGATCGCCGAAAATGCCGATGGAGATGGCGAGCACTTTGTCGCCCGGCGACAGAGTATTAACTACAGCGGATTCGAGGCCGCCCGTACCCGAGGTGGTCAGGATGAGCAGGTCGTTTTTGGTCTGAAAACACTCTTTTAGCTTCGGCGTGATCCGGTTGGAGATCTCGGCAAATTCCTTGCCGCGATGGTTGATCATCTGGCGGCCGATAGCCTTCAGTACCTCATCCGGGCAGGGGGTTGGGCCGGGTATTCTCAGTTGCATGGTTCAGCCTCCAAAAAAATTAGTCCGTAAATTATATATGATTTAGCAGACGATTGGAATTTAAATATGCGCGTATATTTATCCCTCACCCCTTCCCCTCTCCCGGGAGAGGGGTTTCTTTTTTCCTAAGAGGGAACAGGTTCCCTCTTCAACGCCTTCTTTTTTCGTAATTTGTAGGGACGGGTCTTTAGACCTGTCCGAAAAGCGGGCGCACCTAAAGGTACGCCCCTACAATCGGGATTTAGAGTTTTGTATTTGTTTAGTATTTAGGATTTAGAATTTAGAACTTTCCCGACAGGGTCTATTTCTCTTTCTTTATCTTCAAAAAGCGCCTTTTGCCCACTTTGATGATGCTTCCGTCATCGACTTTTTGAATCTCGATGTCCTCGGTTACAGGATTGCTGTTTATCTCTACGGCGCTCTGCTGAATCAGCCGCCTGGCCTCCGACCGGCTTTTGGCCAGTCCCGCCCGGCAGACCTCGGCGGACAGTGTAGCATCGGATCCTGCAGGGACAATAAGTACAGGTATATCATCCGGCAGCTCTTTATGCTGTACGGTACGGGCGAACTCAGTGGCAGCTTCCTCGGCGGATTTAGCATCCCAGAAGTCCTTGACCAGTTCGTGGGCAAGTACTTTCTTCACTTCCATAGGATTCATCTTGCCATCGGACATACGGGAGCTAAAATGCTCAATCTCTGCATCCGGCATATCGGTCAACAGCTCCAGGTAGGGGATGATCATCTCGTCGTTAATGGACATGGTCTTGCCGTACATTTCGCTGGGCGGGTCGGTGACACCGATATAGTTGCCCAGGCTCTTGCTCATTTTTTGCACGCCGTCCGTGCCGATCAAAAGCGGCATAAGGAAAACCTGCTGAGGCCGCTGACCGACCATCTCCTGCAACTGCCTGCCCACCATACAGTTAAATACCTGGTCGGTACCGCCGAACTCGACATCTGCTTCGATCATGACCGAGTCATAGCCCTGCATGAGGGGATACATTAGCTCGGTAATGGCTATGGCATGGCCTTCGGCATAACGTTTGGCAAAGTCCTCGCGGGCCAGGAACTGGGCCACGGTAAATTTAGCGGTCAGACGGATGACGTCCTCCAGGCCGAATTTGCCCTTGTCGAACCATTCGCTCTGCCAGCGCACCTCGGTCTTTTCCTTATCGACGATCCTGAAAAACTGCTCCATATAGGTCTGAGCGTTGAATTTCACCTGCTCGGCGGTCAGCATAGGCCGGGTCAAAGAGCGCCCGGTGGGGTCTCCGATCCTGGCCGTCCAGTCTCCCACGATCAGCACCACCTGGTGCCCCAGTTCCTGAAACTGCCGCAGCTTGCGAAGGCCTACCACATGCCCCATATGGATGTCGGTGAAGCTGGGATCGAAACCCTGCTTTAAGCGCAACGGCTTCCCAGACTCCAGCATCTTGACCAGCTCTTCATCATTGATAATCTGGGTAACTCCCCTCTTCAAAAGCTTCTTAAGATCAGTTTCCGAAAGTTTCTTCATAACAATACCTTTAAATTATTAAATTCTAAACACCAAATACTAAACTCTAAACAAGTCCTAAATCCAAACGCCTAATTTTGTTTCGCTTTTTCAATAATTGATCCGAAAATTTTCATAAGCTCAGTAGTTTCAATCGATAAGCTTTTTCTTGTGTCAGAAATATCGCGATTACCTATATCCACCAGACGCAGCCAGTATCGGCATTCCTTGGCTTCCTTTCGACATATTTTTATATGCAAAATAAAATCTTTCTTACCCAGGGATTCACTTGCTTCAATATAGTTAGCTCCCACAGAACCCGCTGCTCTAACTAGCTGCTTTACAATTTCAATATTTGAAATTGTGCGTGGCAACAGTTTAACAAATTGGATAACATCACTGGCAAACTGAAATGTCCTCTCATCGAGGTCATATTCTTTTGGACTATCGCGTTTATCCATTTTATTTGAGCTTTGTATTTGCTTAGTATTTAGAGTTTAGTTTTTTGGATTTTTCTTAAATATATCTCTGGCCTGCATCACATCTCTGTGCATTTGCTTTTTTAGATCGTCTACACTGTCAAATTTCATTTCGTCCCTTAGCCTGGATATTAAATCAATCTTCAGGTACTGGCCGTAAATGTCGCCGTCGAAGTCCAGGATGTAGGTCTCGATGAGACGCTTCAGCCCATTGAAGGTGGGGCGCACCCCGATATTGGTCACCGAATTGAGGGACCGTCCCCCGCAGTGGGCGACGGTCACGTAAATGCCGTCTTTGGGAAGGGCCTGTTCGGGCTGGACCTCAAGGTTGGCAGTAGGGAAGCCGAGCGTATGGCCGCGGCGGTCCCCATGCACAACGGTGCCTTCCAGGCTGAAATACCTTCCCAGCATCCTCTCCACTTTCAACAGGTCTCCCTCGGTAAGTAGCCTGCGGATAGCGCTGCTGCTGATGACCTCGTCGCCCAGCCGGGCCGGCTTGACCACTTCCACACGGAAGTCCAACTCTTCCCCGATCTCACGGAGATGGGCGGGGTCTCCCTGCCTGTGTTTACCCAGGGCAAAGTCGGGGCCCAGCACCAGGTCGCACATTTTCAGATATTTTTTCAACAGCAGGATGAATTCCCTGGCGGTGAGGCCGGCTACATTCCTGGTGAATGTAACCGGCACGACCACGTCGATGCCGACTTCCTTTAACAGCCTGACCCTTTCCTCAAGGGTGCAGATCCAGGGCAGGGTATCCCGCCTTTTCAACACTTTCTCCGGGTGCGTTTTAAAGGTGACTACACCCGCAAGGCAGCCTTTCTCCCTGGCCCGGGCTACCAGGTGGTCCAGCAGGAATTTATGACCAAGGTGTACACCATCGAATACGCCTATCGTCAGCAGCGTGGGTTGCGCAGGTGTAAAGGCAGATAATTCGTCTTCTATATTCATAGCGTCGATCAGGCCGATATTTTAACATTATTAACAGTGCTATTCATAGCCGTTGGTACTCAATCAACGTGCGGCTGGCTCGTATCAAGCCAGCAAATCGGCACTGGCCCGGGCCATTCAAACCCGAGTGCGGCCTTCATGGTAACGTTCTTTTTTCACCTTTGCGGGGCTGTGTTATAATAGCGCATATTTACTCATTTAAGGGGGTAGGAAATGAAAATCAAAGATATTATGACGTGGAACGTGGTAACTGTAACCAGCGATACCCCGATCATGGAAGCTCGGAAAATTATGGAGACCCATAAGATAAGGCGCGTGCCGGTGATCGATAGGGGCAAGCTTGTCGGCCTGGTCACGCTGGACCGTATTATAGGCGTAGGCCCGTCGCAGGCAACCAGCCTCAGCGTATGGGAGATAAACTACCTATTGGCCAAGATGAAGGTCGGTGAGATCATGCAGAAAGATGTTGTCACAATCGAACCCGATGCGTCGATCGAGCAGGGCCTTCAACGCGGACTAAATATGAAAGTCGGCATCATGCCCGTAGTCGAGGAGGGAAAAGTGATCGGCGTGGTAACAACCACCGATTTCATGCTTAAAGTGCTCAACGTATCGCTAGGGGTCGGAGTACGTGGCGTCCGCGTGAATATTGCCAACGCCAGCCAGGCCAAAGATATCAGGGAAATCATGGAAATAGTTGAAAAGAGCGGCCTTAAAGTGATCGCGGCTCATACTATGCCTCCGGCGGAAGACAGCCCCATGGGCTTCTCTCTGCAGCTGGACGCGGATGACGTTAAGGACCTTATAAAACAGTTCGAAGCCAAAGGCCACAAGGTGGTCATCGTACCCAAGTAATTGCTACCTGCTGTTTAAAATCGGGGACAGGGCTTCGGCCCTGTCCTTGTATATAGTAGTAAACACTAAATACTAAGCTCTAAAATCTAAACAAATTCAAAGCTCAAAAGCCAAAACAATTTGAGTCTGGAATTTTGGATTTTGTTTAGTATTTAGGATTTGGAGTTTAGAATTTTCCCCCGGTGGGGTTGGAATTTTAGATGATAACCATAGCGCTCTACATCCTGTTCGTCATCGCTTCCTATTTGCTCGGTGCGATTCCCTTCATGATTCTGATAAGCCGGGCAAAGGGCATAGATATCTCGAACGAGCCCGATCTCCATCAGGCTATATGGTACAAGGCTGGCAGGAGGTGGGGATTGCTGGCAGTGCTTTTGGATGTCCTCAAGGGTGTGGCGCCCATCCTCACAGGCCTGCTGCTTCAATTTCCGCTGCTGGTCATTGTCCTGGCCGGGCTGGCCGCTACCTGCGGCCAGATGTGGCCGATATTCCGCAAATTCGACGGCGAGCGGGGCAATACAACCGGGGGAGGCATGATACTTACGCTCACCCTTGCCCTCAATGGCATTCCGACCTTAATCATCGCAGTCTGTTTTGTAATCCTGGGCATCGTTCTCCGTACGATTACCAGGTGGCGGACCAGTGGCGCTACCCTTAACGAGCGCCTGCGGTTCAAGGGAAGCCAGAGCATGGTGCTGCCGCTGCTGGTTATGTCCGGCTTTGCCTCCTGCCCCATCACTGCGGCGATATTCGGGTTGCCCATTGAGATGACGCTGGGCTTCCTGGCCGTGCTGGTGCTGCTCCTCATCCGCCGTGTGACGGCCGGGCTTACGGACGAGATGCGCGACGGCTTCCGCTGGAGTGTAATCGTTAACAGGCTGCTCTACGATAGAAGCGAAACCTAGAGTATTTATCCCTCACCCCCCATCTGCTTCTTCTCGTCCAACTTGCCGCTTTAATATGTAGTAAAAATTTACCGACGTATGAAAAAGAATCTCTTAGGATTTAATATTTGCCGGATATCTACTGACTTTAGCTTAAGCATTCTCTTTTCAACAAGATGCCAGGATAACCCACCCAGGACAAAAGCCATACAGAAGGATATTAAAACCATTAACCATGGATTTATCGGCGTTCCCACGAGAGAGACTACGATTTTTTGCAAGGGGAATGCCCATATATACATGCCATAGGAGAAATCACCATATTTCGTTAAATATGAAAGCTTGACCCTTGGAGAATAAGCAATGAATAGCACTATGTAGGTAAGGAAGAAAACAAGGAGATTATCTTCAAGACCTGACCCCAGCGAACTAATAATTAAAATAACTACAGCGAATAAAAATAGTCTCACATCAATAGGAATATATTCTCTATATAGATAGGCCACCATGCCAGCCCCGAAGTAAGTAAACAGCCAAAATACGGTCAATACTATTGTTGTTTGGCTTTGAATATTGGACAAACTGATTTTTAAGTAGCTCAGCACCAAACTCGTTATAAATAGTCCTAATACTATCCGTCGTCTACTCAATAAGGTTAAAATACCTAAAAGTAAGGTTACAAAATAGAAGGTGAATTCATATTTAAGGGTCCATAGTGGTACATTGAGTGCCGTATTATTAAAAACCCCTGGTAATGAAGCTGTATATCCATACAATGTAATATTTGATAAGTAGGAATAGGTTGGCCCACTGGTTAGATATATTACTAAGGGATGTACGGTGAACAGGGGGCCTATTACAAAAGTCGTAATAAGGATGACACAAATCAAGGCTGGAAATATCCTTAAAAACCTGGCCCAAAGAAACCGGACCGGATCTCTATTATCCATATAACTTTTTGTTATCAAGAATCCACTAACAATGAAAAATATTTGCAGTCCCAATAAAGCGAAATTATTGTCACGAAAACCAAGGCCATTATCAATGCCCTTATAGAAAGGAACTTTCGGGACCCAGTTAATTGCCAAGCCAAATGAGTGAGAAAAGATGACCATAAGCGCGGCCGCTAATCTGATAACATCCAGATTATTCTTGCGGCCACTGGTGTAATCATCCAACATCGAAGTATTCATCTTTATTTTACTAACAGGAATTCCCCATTTCATTTGTCGGTGTGCCTTATAGCTTTATTTAGTTCCAATCATGTGGCGATATCGAAATCACTCAATAGATTGTATAAATTTCGCTTATTATAACTTATATTTATTCAGAATAGCTTATTTCCCCGATTACATTTCAATGGAACCATCCTAATGCATCCCCGCGGCTCATAGTTGTTAACCTATTGGTTATTGCTCGACGTGATTTACTGGTGTATGATGATACTAAAGTACTGGTACGAGAGTTCTATTGACAGACGCAGGGAAAATAAAAGTTATCATCGCGGACCAGCAACCGCTCTTCCGCAAAGGCATCGAGTTCTTCCTCAAGCAGGCGGACGACATCGAGATCTGCGCTGAGGCCAGCACGGAAGCCGACCTGGTGACCACGGTGGTCAAAGAAACGCCGGATGTCGTGCTGCTCGATATCAGCCTGGCAAGCGACGGCATGGAACTGGCCAAGGTTGTAAAGCAACATGTGCCCAGCGTGGCCGTGATAGTCATTTCGCCATCACCTAACGATGAAGGGCTTTTTATGGCTATCAAGGCCCGCGCCGCCGGCTATGTTAGCCGCAATATCGCGTCAGACGAGCTTATATCCATCATCCGCCGCTCTTCCAAAGGAGAATATCCTCTCAACGACTCGTTCCTGTCCCAACCCAAAGTTGCAGCGCAAGTACTGGAGCAGTTCCAGGACTTTTCATGGGGCAGCGGGGTGGAGAGCTTCGTATCGCCGCTAACACCGCGCGAGACCGAGATTTTGAACTATATGGCTAAAGGCTATCTCAACAAGCAGATTGCCAATATGCTGGATATCAGCGAACAGACCATCAAGAACCATGTCACATCCATCCTGCGTAAGCTGGATGCCAATGCCCGAACGCAAGCAGTCATCACCGCTGTCCGCCGCGGCATCATCTCACTCAGCTAGCCCTCAGTGAGCCCTATTAAACTTATTATCCGGAGGCGTGCTTGCCATTGAACTCATTATCAGGCGGCTGGTAGGCTCCTGACCCGGTATTTGGTGATGGAGGGGCCGCTCAATCATTGTTTTGGGAGGTTGGGGCAGGCCAAATTCTTTAGGAAGGGGGTTGAGTTAACTCCTGGTTGAGGACGATATGTATACAATTTATGGTAATGGATGCTCTTTACAATCTTAGTAAAAGCTCTGTGTCACAATAGAGAGCCGTATAATTTGGCCCCTTAGCGCTATTCATATCTACTAAATATATCGATTAGTATTTTTTCCATTGCATCGTAATTATATTTTTCAATGCATTTCTGTCTAGCCTTTGTTCCCATTTGAGCGCTTTCTTCCCAATGGTCAAATATATATTTTATCCTGTCGGCTAATTGCTCAGAATTATTAGGTTCAATAATTATACCGCACCCGTCTAAAATTTCAGGGAGATCAGAGACATCGGTAGCAATAATTGGTTTTGCCATAGCCATAGCATCGAAGACCTTGGCCGGAAGTTGCCCAACTGTAGCTAAGCATTTCTTTTGCGGAATTACTACAATATCTGTAATAGCTAGTAATTCAGGAACATTGTTGAAAGGGACCAATCCGAACATTTTGAACCGGCTATTTAACTTATTGATCGCATATTGCTTGAGAAACCTGCAATATTCATAACTTTCATCTAACCCCACGATACATAGCATCAAATTAGTATCGGGCAGTAAAGCCATAGCATCAATGAGAATTTCAACACCTTTATAAACTGTAGGCGAACCTAAGAACATGACTACTTTATTTTCTTGTCCAATGCCGTATTTTTCTCTGAGTAAATTCTTATCGAATTTCTCTGGGTTAATGGTATTTGTATCCCTGCAGTGAGGGACAATTACACCACCATATAATTTTTGAAGAAATTGATTGGATACTGTTATACCATCAGCAAATGAAATCATTTTTTCACTAGTTAATTTACTGAATTCCGAGCCTTCTTTAAAGTTTATCGCAGAATAGACCAATTCTTTATATCTACGCATACGAGATAGTTTAAAGTAATTTTCACTTATAAATCCACATTCCCAATCGTCTATATCTAAAATTAGTGGTTTTCTGGTAATTATTTTCTTTAATATGCCGATACCAAAACTCGAAATGAGCGGCTTACTAGCATAAATCACATCGGCATCTATTTCATCAATAAGTTTTATTAATTGCCAGTATGGATTTTTTGTAACCCTGATAGATTTATATGTCATGTTATCCATATCTCTCAAGGGTCCCCAGGTAGTATCACTCCAACGAAGCCCCACAATATCAACAGCATATTTTCTTTGAAGTACAGAAGCTAATAAATAAGCTCGGCCAAGACAATTGTGAGAGAAGGACGGGGTTATTATCGATATTTTCAAGCTAGCCACCTGCTGCCTAATAAGCACGGTTAATCATTTCATTTCTTGCTTTCTTCTATACCATTTTATCAGAATGAGCAGAGTCCAAACACTGGCATCGCCACCTGGATATTAATAACGAAATAAAAGATCAAGATATTAAATCGGACTTAAGCTGGAAATAGGTATGGTTGCCATCCAAGCCGCAATTATAGGTTGAAATAACATTATACACGACAGCACTTTCTTGCGGCCTAAATGCACATCAGTCATATCGCGCAAAGTTATGCATCTTTAGTATTATAATATTAATTAGACTAATGAGACTGCGAATTAGAATATATTACTCACCTTTTTTTAAGCCTGTGCGCATGATAAGAGATTTGGCATCGCGATTTCGCAGGCAGGTAGACTTATATGGAATGAAATCAGCAATCATATCTTCAGTAAAATATGTTTTTCGATTCGATCCAAATCTTTGGGAATATACTAGATTTCTCATTTCACAGGATTGGCGGATCAGGTGGCGCGTATTAAATAATTTCAGGCATATACACAAATCCGTCATATGCATGCATGACGAGGTTGACTTATTACGAGTGGCTAGCTTCATCTTGAAATTATCCCCGAGTGTTGAAGGCGACATAGTGGAATGTGGTTCATATAACGGCGGCAGCACTTGTAAACTGAGTTTTATTGCAAAAATAACTAACCGCAAGTTAATTGTATGCGATTCCTTTGAGGGCTTGCCGGATGTCCTCGAGAATGTTCTTGATAAGGAGAATTATTTTAAAAAGGGGCACTATTCGGCTGCCCAATCCGTATTTAATAATAACGTCAGTACATTCGGATATCCTGACCAATTGGAAATACTTCCCGGTTGGTTTAATAAGACGCTGCCAACAATTAAGGGAAGAAAATTTGTCACAATATTTGAAGATGCCGATATATATGAATCGGTAAAATGTTGCCTGGACAATCTATGGGACGGGCTACAACCGGGTTGCCGCATGTATACGCACGAAATGCATCGTCCTCTGGCTTTGGTGGCTTATGGTGAAAAGGGTCTGATTGTTAAACGCGATGGAAAAAGATCGGGTCGGTTGGGTTACGTAACGAAACTGTGACCTTTCAATCCCGACTTGGCCAGGTTCAGGGGTTCATTTCCAAAAGGCACTATTTTCATTATTAAATGAAATATCCATCTCAAAATTTTCGAGGGTTCACTCTAAGAGTTCCTCTAACAGTGCCTCTAAAGATTCATTGTCCACACACAACCGCTTCCAGATGCAATAATTCAGGATATTCCAAAGCATCATTGCTTTCTTTGGGTCGGTGGACTGCATGGCACGAATTTGCTCCTCATCAAATACCTTTGAGGACAGACGAACCAATGGTTCAAAAACACCTCCCCTTTCTGCCCAGCCCATGCTACGGATTTCAAACCCACTCTTAGGACGAGTGATAATAAACTCCGGGATTTGCAGTTGACGGGCTACGCCACGCCCAATGTTTTTAAATTCTTTAAGTTTCATATCCCACGGCACAGAATAGGCATAGTCTAGCAAGTCTAATTGGTTATATGGATAATATAGTATTCTATGTTGGCTTTCACCGAGCTTGGACCAAGACAACTCTGTATTAGACACTTCACCTAAGAATGCTAAAAGACTGATAACATCATAGATCGAACGATCTAAATACGGCTTAATAGCGTTTAAGCGATTCTTTATGGCATCGTATTTTGTAACACCAAAATAATTGTATACCCAGCGCTCGTCTCCATCGACCCCCATAGACCAGATTATATGGTCGGGATTTTCCACTGAATATTTTGCCGTTCGAGTCCTGATCTCATACATGTGGCTATGGTGTTGGGCTCCAATCACGTACCGACCGCTAATATGTGAACCGAATTTTAAGAGCGGCAATATTGGATATGTCGATAATAATCTATATGGCCATTTCATAGATTCATAAATCATATTACACAGGTAAACCCCCCAAATGCCATCCGCACCCTCACCGCTGACCACTATTGCATTCCTTTGAGGTATGGCTTCCTTAAAGAACAAATAAAGCATCACAGACGACACATGAGGAAGCGGCTCTTCGGCCGCACTTACGCTATGCAAGAATCCGCGCAGATAATCTTTAATAGTCGTTTCAAAAAGATTATGACTGGTACCAAGCGCTTCAGCAGCCGACAGCGCATATTTCTTTTCTATATTTTTGTCTTCATCTTCAAATGGATATGATACTGAGTAGCTGGTATTGACACCGTAACGATTTTGGCACATCCTTAACAATATCGATGAATCCAGTCCACCGCTGAGGAGGACTGCGAGCATATCTCCACGAGTGTTTAATATATCGATCGCCTGATAAAGATAATTATTTACTTGTTCCTCAACATGTGCTAAAGAATTGAACTGTATCTTCTTTTTTACTGGGATATATGGGTCTACTGATTTAATCAAGCACTTCCCGTCCTCAAATTTTATGTGCATCCTGCCAGCAGCCATTCGGAAGATATTCCTGTAAAGTGTGACAGGTGGCATGACGTAGCGATAAACAAAAAATTCAGGTAAAACTTCTTTATTCTCCTCAATTGCGACCCCAGCTTTTCGCAACATAGATATGTGTGTGGAACAGAAAAATTCACCCCTCGTATTTATGTGATAATAGATTGGTCTTCCTGATATAACAGGCTTATAGACTTCAAGAATGCTATCCTCTTTTTTATAACTGATCTCCAAAAAGTTAATATCTTGATCGTCATTTTTATTTTTTGGCACTGACTCGGTGATCGAAAAACCGGAAGAATCTGAGTAGCTTTTGCTTAAAAAATTGTCTGTGATAATAGTTATTACAAACGCGTTCAATCTGAGTTCCCTGGCACTTGAATCAAGATTTTGCGCAATAGCTGAGTTAGTAATCGCTATGAGAAACATATTTCACCGCCACGTTCGCACCAATATTGCAATTAAGTTTCACCCGATTTGCCAAATGGTAGTTTGCCAAAAGGCCTCATCAAATGGTCCGAACCCCGGGTAATCCCATCTTTTGTATTTGTTTAATGAAGTGATAGCCTCCTGGTAATGGTTTCTATCCGAATTATCAAGGACCAGGTATCCGCCCGGTCGCACCTTGACGACCGATTCATAAACACAGAAGGGGCGAGAGCGCCCATCGATCAAAACAAGATCAAAAAATGCATCAGGGTAATTGCGGATGAATTTAACATACTTTTCAAAACTTGAATTTTTATATTGCGGAAATGTTTGGCTGACATATTCAGTCTGTCCTTCTGTTTTTATCTCAGGTTCAACTAAATGTAACTGGCTATTCGTTATATGATTTGCCCTAATTTTCCTCAATGTCCCAGAATACCAGTCTCTATCATGCTCAACTGAAATGACTTGCCTCACCCTTTTGGCAAAAAAAGCGTTGAACCGCCCGAACTATACTCATATACTCTCATATCCGGTTTTAAATACTTCTTTATTTTATCTGCGGCACCATACGTTACCCAGAGCAATTCATAGTCCAGAGCATTTGCCAGCGGTTGTTTTTTCTTAATTGCTATCGTCTTTCTCCATTCGGGCAAATATCGTAGCCATCCGGGGTTGTGTAAAAAAAACAAAAGCAACCTTTGTGAGCTGGCAATATTTATTACCATTTTTTGCATCCTTCAGATTGTATATTAATCCGATGGACCATACTTTTCGTACCAGCGCCCAAAAGTGGTGAGCGCCGTCAGAGTTAACGCAAAGTCGCCCTGTCTTGACATATGCTTTTCGTAGATATTTCCTATGTTCCCAAGATCAAATATGTCAGGACTGAGGCATTCCGGATTTTGTACCGTATTTGCGATATAGTTTCTCAACTTCGCGTTATAGCGGAAAAGCTCTCCATAGTTCGGCCAGGGACCATCCAGAAAATAAGGGATATCGAAACTGCGAGGCTTATAAATGTACCTTTTTAAAAAATCCTCTGCCATCTGAAGTGTGCCTTCCGGCCGATCAAAAGTTATAAAAGCCGGCAACCCTGTATTGGAAGACGGAATCAAAGACTGTAGAAGTGATAGATTAGTTAGGACTTCTTTTACCAGCTTCCCATTAACTTTCTGCCTGGCGGGAATAGTGTACGTCAGATCGAGCAAATCATTATCCCATATAGCCAGTCGCGGTTCTAAATACTGTCTGGTATGAAGAATCCATAAAAAATCCAGAATCTGTCTGGCAGAATAGCACAAGAAAACGTGATTTATACGATCTGCGACCGGTAATGCCTCCACTTCGGGAGTTTCTTTCAACCAAGATTCGACTGAAGCTATCAAACCATCCAGAATCTGGCCTTTTGGCGCTTTGAATATTGAATTCCCTCCGGGGTCCAGGTAATGCAGCTGAAAAATCCCTGAAATGACGTCCTGTATATCCAGATCGGGCAGAAGAATCCTATATCCAAACCATTGAGCATGTTTTTTAGGCATAAGTACATCTTTAAGCGCCAGCCCAAAGGCGTACCCGTCGAATAAAATATCCACTTCAGAATGGATAGCCTCAAGAAAGCCCAGGTTATGAGAGTTCCAAAATTCCCACATCCCATCCCCAATATCTATAGATTTATCAGCATTACGATAGTAATGATCTACATCACGCTTGAGAAAAACATGTTTGCACCCTTTTCCAGCCGCCACTTTGCGTGCAATTCGGACTTCCCTATTCTCAAAATCTCCCTGTGTAAAAGCTACGGTTATTTTGTTTTCCACATCGGCATTCAATATCGTCCTTGAATCAAAGCCGCCGCTTAGCAGTATGCCATAACGATGTCTGTCGCGAGTCCTTCTCCAGACAGCCTTTTTTAAAGCTTCCGTCAGTGCCTCAACATAATATCCGTCGTTGCGTGGTTCCCCTTTATATTCAGGTTTCCAGTATCGCTCAACTGTTAATTTACCCTCACTGAACTGCAACAAGCCGGCAGGTGGAAGAGACTTGATATCCTGGTAATAAGTTTTCTCTCTTAATACGTATCGGAAATAAAAAAACTCATATACCGCTTGCATATCCAGCCGGCGCGGCAGGCCGGGGAATCTAAGAATAGGGCGTAGCTGGCTGCCAAAAACGAGGTGCTCGTTATCACAAAAGTAATAAAACGGCCGTGATAACATCCGGTCGCCGGCCAGAACAATTTTATCTGAGTCCAGGTGGTACAAAATTATGACGAAGGAGCCATTAAGCTCGGCAAATGCTTTCGTGCCTTTTGACTCGTATAAGTGCAGACAGTATTCAGCATCATTATTCGGATTATTGAATCGATGGCCTTCCCGGATCAGTAGTTGTTTACTGGATTCATAATCGAAGACTTCTCCATCCATGAAGATGCAAATAGAATGGTCCTCATTAAAGATGGGCTGATTCTCGGGATTTATTACTCCGTGATGCACCCTGGCGACCGACAACCTTGGGCTATCCCATTGATTGAATATATCCCAGCCCGCATAGTGGATATCACGGGCCATCGAATTGACCAGATTTTTCAAATAGTCATTTTCGGAAATATCCCGTGTAAAAATACCAACCAATCCCGCCATAATTTATACGTAAGCCGTCTTTTAAAATAATTTGTATTATACCAATTACCAGACAAAGGATGTTCATATATCGCCTAAATCCACTGAATGCCGGTATATCCCCTGCCTGGCTATATCGCCTGATTTTGTATTGGGAGCCTGCAGGGATGTACCTTTAGGCGCGTCCGCGGACAGCGGTTCGAAGGAATAGTTGAGGCCGTTCATGAGGTAGCTGGTAATTTTATCCACTGCGATCTTGGAATAGTTGAAGACGAGCTGGCGGTTCTTGCTTGTTTTGGCCCACTGGGCGCCTCCATAAAAATCGAGGTTCGCCTTATAGGAGCTGAGGCGGTCCTTATCGAGCTGTGATAGATCCTGCGGTTTAAAATCAGCCATCATATACCTTTATATAATTAATATTTTCAGAACAATTGCCTGTTAAGATTGAAGCGAAATGTGCGGCCGGGACAGATCCTCTGAGCTTTCAGCGTGCTGCCTGACCTGTTCCAGCGCCCTCTGGACGGTACGAGTGCTAACCCCGAAAGCAGCCGCTATCTCCCGACATGTAATTCCGTTGGCCCGCATTTCTTCAATTAGACCCGCGCGGCCGGCGATCCGCCTCTTTTGCAGGCCGCGCGGCTCCTCCTCAATGCACTTCTGCAGCGGACATTCCAGACAGGCCGGGTGCAGGTCGCAACCTCCATCCTTCCAGTTCCCGTATTCCTGTAAAGAAACAGTCCCATCCGACATGATGCATAATATTAGTACATTTGTGCTAGTATATCAATAATATTATGTCGTTTTCGTATCTGGAAGCTTGACAAAAGCAGATGAAAGGCATATAAATTTTGCTATGAGGATATGTATATATCTGTGTGGTATTTTTGCGCTTTTTATTGCGCTTCCTGCGCTGACCCCTGCGCTTCCGGTTGATGCCCAGGGCTGCGCCGGCGGCAAATGCGGGATAACGACTACCCTTTCGCCCAGTACGGGCCCGACCGGCAGCCAGGTCAACCTCAGCATCCAGAGCGGCGCCTATCCGCTGGACGGCAATTACGAAGTCTGGTTCAGCAAATCGCCGACCATGGCGGACGATCCCACGGCTGTAAGGGTGGCCCAGGGCTTTAACCAGAGGCTGCAGCAATCGGTCAGCATCGATATCAGCGTCCCCGAGGCCAGCAGCGGCACCAACTACTTCCACTTCATCAAGGCCGGGCGCGCCGAGCAGATGATCAACTTCAGCTTCACGGTTACCCCTTCGCTCTTTCTCAACGACCAGCAAGTGGGCGCCGGCTCCAGTGAAAACGTAACCGGCAGCGGCTTCTCATCCGACGATGATGTGACCATGTACATCGACGGCGTTGCCAGCAGCGTTACGGCCTCTACCGACGACCTGGGCAGCTTCAGTGTTAACCTGCCCATACCCACGCTGGGGGCCGGCACACATGTTATAAAAGCCACCGCCAAAAAGCTTTACAACCAGGACGCCTCGGTGCGTTTCAAAATCGCCGCCTCGATTAAGATCGAGCCCGCGATGCCAAAGGTCGGAGATACCGCCACCATCACCGGCGACGGCTTTGCAGCGGCCAGCGATGTCTCCATTAAATACGACGATAAAGTGGTCGCCAACTCCCCGAACAGCGACAATGCCGGCCACTTCATCTACAATTTCACCGTCCCCGATACCTCCGCCGCCAGGCATATCGTCACCGCCACCGACGCCTCCGGCAACGTGGCTACCTGGGAGCTTCCGGTGGAGAGCACTCCGCCGAGCACGCCGACACCCATCTCGCCCACTTCAGACCGTTTCGGGGTCATGGGCAGTCAGCCGGTTACCTTTACCTGGACGCCCGCCACGGATGAAAGCGGTGGCCAGGTCACATACAACCTGGAGGTGGCCGACAACCTGAACTTCTTCCCGCTGATGCCCGGCATGCGCCGCACCAATATCGCCGATACTCAGGTCACGCTGAACCTCGATCCCGGCACCTACTATTGGCATATCCAGGCCGTCGATCCTTCGGGCAACAAGGGCAAATGGGCGCTTTCGCCCTATGCCTTCCAGGTGGGCCTGATCAACATGTGGCTGGTGGTGGGAGCCAGCCTGGTGCTGCTTGTCATCTTTATACTATTGCTCAGGGCTTTTATTCAGCGCATAAGGGGATACTACTATTAAATAGATCACCTTCACCCCTTCCCCTCTCCCTCGAGGGAGAGGGGATTTTTGTTTATAAGAGGGGCTAAAGCCCCAACCCTTTGGCGAGGGAAACCCTAAGCACCAAGCCCTAAACTCTAAACAAACTCAAAATACAAAATTTAACTAAAAGCTATTGGGTTTTGAGCTTTGAACTTGTTTAGTATTTAGTATTTAGAATTTATTATTTCCCGATCGTGTTTTTATGCCCAAAAATACGATCGGGTTGTGCTCTTGACAGGGTATGTTATACTAGTATCCAAGGCAAGTTATACTTGTTTATTACTTGTCTCTTGTGCATTGGGATTAAATATGCAAGGAGGTGATGTGCATGAGCCATGCCGGGGCAGTCTGTAAGCACTGCCGAGGCAAAATTTCAACAGCCCTGGTCCCGGGGCATACCGTCTTTATCAGGGGGACAGCCGCAGCCATGCGGGCTTTAAATAGCAGGGCAGGATAACACCCGTTACCACCGGTTATTAAGTTATCCGTAAAAAAACTCCCGTGCAAGGAGGTCGAAAGTTTTTGCCGGGGGTTCCCGACAGATAAAATCCGGGATCCGGAAACGGATTCTGAAAAGGGTTTTCGGGTTTGAATAATTCAGGAGGAATAATGAAAACTAGGTTTCCAAGGATACTTGGAGTTTTCGCAGCTATATTCATGGTTCTCTCCTTCGTGATCCCGGTCAGTATCGCGCAGCCGGCAGCGGTTTCCGCGGACCCGGGCATCATGAGGTGGGATACCATCATGACACCAGAAGCCTTCCCGTTGAAGAATGACATCGACAATACCTATATCTCCGCTACAGCGCACAACCCGCCGGGGGGCGACGGCACCGATAATCCCCGCGGCAACGAAATCATAAGCATGGCAGTCGGCAACGACGGCGCCACCCTGGCCTGGATCGTGAGGGACTGGGGATACTCCCTGTCCCAGTTCGCTCCGGGCTATCTCAGCAGCCTTATGTGGAGCAACACCGGCGGCATCTCCGCAGTCGGCTCCAAAGAGCTTGGCCTTATCAGGGCACCCGCATTTGTACTCGGTGTGGGTATCCTAGGCCCGGCAGGTCTTCCGTCCAACTGCTACCAGGTAGCACTTGCACCGGATGACCCCAAGTTCATCGCAGTCACCTGCGACCCGACCGCCGGCGGCTTTTTCAATCAGGGCTTAGGCGCGGGCCCCAAGAGGATCTACGTGTCCTCAGACTCGGGCAACACCTGGGACCTGGCCTATGACGGCACTACTGCCCTGGTCACAAACGAGTTCATCCGCAACATCGATATCTCGATCGACTACGGCGGCAAGCGCGACATCGGCTTCGTAACCACGCAGGGCACCGCCGGCCTCAGCGGCCGCTGGTTTGTCAGGGCTTCAAGCGGCTTCAATACCTGGCAGGACCAGACAGTCGCCCCGTCCGTCCCAGTACCCGCCGGCCTTCTGACCAACGGTACAGTTGATCCGATGACGGCCGTAGATTACTACGCCATCAAATTCTCGCCGACCTATAACGGCGACTCCTCGGTAGCCCTGGTGTTCGCCACCGACCCGGCAGACGCTACACTCAACGGCGGCGGCACCTATTACAACGTGGCAACCCGTGACCTCAACCAGAACTACACCACGGGCTGGGCCTTCAACAACTCCATCAACGTAAGGAACAACGCCCTTACCACTGACTCCCCGCACATCTTCAACCTTAATAATGTTGTCCTGCAGCTCCCGTCAGACTTCTCAGGCCAGTCTTCTTCACTGCGCAGGGCCTATATCAGCCTTGACGCTTTGAACGGCCCGGCCTGGAGCGGAGCAGCCTTCGTAGTGAACCCCAAGGCCACTCAGGACGGCATCTACAGAATCGACGATACGACCATCTACGTGCTGATGGATACTTCTTCACAGAACTACAAATCCATCTACAGCATCGCATACTTTGGCACCTATGCCTCCGGCAAACTGCTGGCAGGCGAAAGATTGGGCTTCCCCTGCACGGCGACCGTGCCCACATGGTTCACGGATTCGCCGACCACCTGCCCGATCCCCTGCTGGTATCCTGCACTTAAACCCACCACCGGCGCAGCCGGCCTGACCATCAACTGCGCAGTCGGCAACAACACCGGCGTTGGCGCAGCCATGGTTGCCTGGAACGCCGACGGCTCCCTGGGCCTGGTCTCCACCGGCTCACTGCCGAACGAGCCGACCCCCGCTGTCTTCGCAGCGGCTGCTGGGATGGGATTCCCCGGTGTTCCCCACGGCGCATGGTGGGGCACTTCCAGCATGTTTTCCGGATATGGGACAGGCGGCGTAAGCCTGTTCTCCATCCAAGGCCCCTCCTACCTCCTGGATCCGGCTACCCCCTTTAATGTACCGGTCGCCGGTGTAGGCGGCTGGCAAGTCATCCATGATGACGAGAACGCCTTCGCTATCAGCCGCAACAATGGTGAGACCTGGAACGAGCTCTCACTCATCGACACTACCATCGACTGGTTCAACGATGTAGCCGTATCCCCCGATTGCACGACCATCTACCTGGCTTCGGTCAATGCAAACAACGCGGGCTCAGGCTGCAACGAGTTCGACAGCGTATGGCGCGCAAGCATCAATCCCAACGTGGAAGCGCCGCTGCCTGCAGTACCTCCCATCGGCACCTACTGGGAGCGTGTCTTCTGCCATGTGACTGCCGGCAACTGCAACCTTGTGCAGTCAGAACTGCCCATACTCCGCGTGGTGGAATCCTGCACAGACAAGCCCACCGGCGAGATCGTCGCCTGGGCAGCTCAGTATGCTACCGCTACTGCCGCTTCCAACAGCGGCGGCGTGATGGCCTGGTCGCCTGACTACGGCGATTACTGGGCAACTATCACCCCAAGGTATCCCGTTCAGGATTTCACCTTTGAATCAAGCACCACTATGTACGTATTAAGCCCGGACGGCGTGGTCCAGAGGCTCCCCTACACCGGCACCTCATGGTCCACCAACCTCGCTAACTACGATACACAGCTCCTTTACGGTCATACCATCGTTGCCATCCCTGACGGCAAGATCCTGGTCGGCGCCGGCGTGGATGCTCCTTACCCAATGGCTTACTCCCTGGATAAGGGCGTCACTATGAACGTCCTCGCAGATCCTATTGCCGGGCACGGCAACGAACACGTCATCTTCGACGTGAACTTCGACGACAACAGCTTCATCTACATGGGCGACGACAGCGCTGCCAAACCCTACAATACCAAGGACAACGGCGGCACCGCAGTCGGCACCGTGTACCGCAATACCATCCCGGCCAACACCAGGTGGGTTGACGGAGACATGATGAGCCCTGCCAACGGCAACGGCTATGTCTTCTCCGATGACACCAACCTCTGGTGGTCGTCCAGCGGATGGAACAATCCTCCTCACATGGTCGGTCAGTACGGTCTGGTCCAGGCCTGGACAGGCAGCGTACAGCCCGCACTGTACAGCGCCCATGACAACGTCACCAACAGCAACGGCTACTACGACAGCGCAGTCTGCCGCACACTCAAGCCACGCGACGGCATGCCCAAACCGGGCATCAAGTGGGCCTGTCTTGACGTGTTCGCTCCGCTCAATCAGAAGAACGTATTCTTCACACTTGAGCCCAGCTCACTCAAGGCTTGCGGTTGCTGCACTCTCGACACCAACACCACCCTTTATGCCATCGACAACGAGTCGAGCGTAACGGTCAACTATCCCAGCGTCGCAACACCGCTTCTGTTCTTCAAGGCCATGTGGAACAATCACCTGAACGATGTTCTCAATCCGAATAACGATTGGAACACCAACCCGGGTTATACCCCGACACTCAACCAGGGCATGCTCTGGGCATACACTGACTGCCTGGCCAAGAAAGGCCCGGTACTCAAGAGCCCGGCTGACCAGTTCCTGGTCGGCGCTGACCCGGTCACCGGCCGCAATTCCCAGATCGACCTCGCCTGGGAACAACTCTGTCTGAGCGTCTGGTATCAACTCCAGATAGCCAAAGACAATGCGTTCACCCTGAGAGTCAACCCCACCATCAACTGGGGCAACGGCTCCACCGGCGTAATCTCCGCCGTGACCGGATCCATCCTCTTGAAGATGGACTCCACCAACAACACCAGCCCTGCCGCCTGGATACCTCCTGGATCTCTTCCTGAAGCAGGCGCCATCTACTACTGGAGGATCCGCTCGGCTAAATCAGCCACCTCACAGATCGCTGACAGCCCATGGTCTGAGGTTCGCAGCTTCACCGTCAAAGCAGGCTTCATCGTCACCACCCCCTACTATGGCGTAGCGCTGCTCAGCCCGGCCAACGGCGGCGTCGGCATCCCAACCAAACCGACTCAGTTCTCATGGAGCCCCTGGCAGGATGCCACCAAGTACGAGTTCGACCTTGCCAAGGATTCCGAGTTCAAGCAGATGGTTACCACCGCCAACACCACCACCACCGCTTACTCATACAGCGGCGCTCTGGACTACTCCACTTCCTACTTCTGGCGCGTAAAGGCCCTCGAGGTCAACGGCCAGGCAATCCCGAGCGATTGGTCGGCAACCTTCAGCTTCCAGACTGAGGCCGCACCGGTTCCTCCGACACCCGTACAAGAACCTGCGACTCCGCTCTGGGTCTGGGTCATCATCGCCATCGGCGCCATCCTGGTAATCGTAACCCTGATCCTTATCTTCAAAACACGCAGGGTCTAATTACCCGGTCAGTTACCGATAGCCACGGAAGGGGCGGCAAATGCCGCCCCTTCCTCTTTTTGTTTACAGCCTTCTATAATTACTGCAAAGCTCTAAGTTCCAAATCCTAAATTCCAAACAAATCCTAAATTCCAAATTCCAATATATTTGAATTTTGGGTTTTGAATTTGTTTAGAGCTTAGTGTTTAGAGTTTAGAATTTAATAGGGTCATTGCGAGGAGCGCAGCGACGTGGCAATCTTTCAGCATTGCTTCAGGCCTCGTATCTTCGATCAAAGGATTGCCACGCCCCGATTGCATCGGGGCTCGCAATGACGTGTTAATTTCAAGCTCAAGTATTTGAACTTTGAGTTTTGAACTTGTTTAGAGTTTAGGATTTAGTATTTAGAGTTTCCCCAAAGGGGTTGGAGTTTCTCTAATGTGGGTCGAGTGTGAAGATTGACAAACATGTTATACTGAAAAACGGTGTAATTTTCCGTTCGCTGCCAATCAGGGCAATCCAACAGTAGGGAGGTGATGAGTTCAAACGGTAATATGTAAAATGCCAGATCAAAGAGGCAACCCAGTACAACCATATAGTAATGTGAGATTGGGAAATAGTTCCTATTTCAATCACCAGTACTGAATAACGAGGAGGACCGATGAAAACCAGGATTAGCGGAATAACAGGGGCTGTGGCCGCAATTTTATTGATTGTATCATTTGTAATCCCGGCCGGCGTAGCAACTACCTCGGGGGTTTCCGCGGACCCCGGCATCATGAGATGGGACACCATCATAACGCCGAACCTATTGCCCTTAAAAAATGATATAGATAATACCAATATCGCAGGGCTGACCCCCGGCCCCATGGGCAGCGAGATTATCAGCATGGCTGTCGGCAACGACGGGCAAACCATTGCCTGGATCGTAAGGGATTTCGAATATGCAGACCCGCACTACCCACCCCTATACGGCAATTTGCTCTACTGGAGCAATACTGCGGGCATAGCGGCAACCCCCACCAGGGAACTGGGCCTGCGCCGGGCCACCGGATTCGCACTCGGCACATCTCTTCCGGTCGGCAGCCCCTATCCATTCAGCCTGGGTAACGGCCTTCCCTCCAACTGCTACCAGGTAGTCATTGCGCCGGATAATCCCTCCTGCATGGCCGTTTCCACCGACGGGACGACCGGCGGAATGTTCGGCACCGGCTGGGCAGGCGGCCCGCAGAGGATTTACTATACTTCCGACGCCGGCAATACGTGGGACCTGGCCTATGACGGCAGCACTCCGGCAGGCTGGGCGCCCGGCGATATTACCCTGGGCCCCACCGAGTTTATACGCAATATGGATATATCCGCCGACTACGGCGGCAAGCGCGATATCGCCTTTGTCACCACAACCGGCGCAGGCTCCGGCAGATGGTTTGTCAGGTCGTCCAGCGGCTTCAATAACTGGATCGACCAGACAGCCGCCCCGTCCGTCAAGATGCCCGCCGGCACTGGCGGCACACAGGCCTTCGACTTCTACGCTATCAAGTTCTCACCCACCTACAACGGCGACTCCTCGGTGGCGCTCATAGCCGCTGATTTCACCGGCACCTACTACAACGTGGCAACGCGTGATGTCAACCAGGACTACACCACGGGCTGGGCCTTCACCAACTCGATCAACGTTATGAACGTTAATGACCTGCCCAAAACCTCCCCGACAATATTGACATTGAATAACGCCTTCCTGCAGCTTCCTTCGGATTTCTCGGGCCAGTCGTCTTCACTGCGCAGGGCCTATATCAGCCTTGATGCTATGTTCGGCCCTATCCTAGGAACCACCGTAATCCCCAAGCTCACCCAGGACGGCATCTACCGCATCGACGATACCACCATCTATGTGCTTATGGATACTTCTTCGCAGAACTATAAATCCATCTATAGCATCGCATACTTTGGCACCTATGCCTCCGGCAAGCTGCTGGCAGGCGAACGGTTGGGCTTCCCCTGCACGGCGACCGTGCCCACCTGGTTCACGGATTCGCCGACCACCTGCCCCATCCCCTGCTGGTATCCCGCACTTAAACCCACCACCGGCGCAGCCGGCCTGACCATCAACTGCGCAGTCGGCAATAACACCGGCGTGGGCGCAGCGCTGGTTGGCTGGAACGCGGATGGCTCCCTTGGACTGGTCTCCACCGGCTCTCTGCCGGCCGAGCCTTCGATTATGGCATTCCCAGCAGGCGCATGGGGCCCTGCCAATCCCTTGAACCCCGTGCCGCCTTTTATTCAATATTCAAATCCCTCCGGAGGAGCATGGTGGGGTACATGGAGTGGGCTTTCCCAACTGGCTAACGCCGCCATTCCTACCGGACCGGCTTACACCATCCCCGGCCCTATTGCTCCATTATTCACATGGAGTCCCGTTCATGATGATGAATCGGCCTTCGCTATCAGCCGCAACAACGGTGAGACCTGGAACCAGATTGCGCTTATCGATACTACCATCGACTGGTTCAACGATGTAGCCGTAGCCCCCGATTGCACGACCATCTACCTGGCTTCGGTCAGCGCCAATGCGGGAATCGGCTGTAATGAGTTCGACAGCGTATGGCGTTCCACGCTGAACCCCAACGTAGCGGCACCTCTGGCGCCGGCAACTCCCATCGGCATCTACTGGGAACGCGTCTTCTGCCACACTACATCGGGCGGCTGCAATGTTACGCAGTCGGAACTGCCCATACTCCGCGTGGTGGAATCCTGCACAGACAAGCCCACCGGCGAGATCGTCGCCTGGGCAGCCCAGAATGCTACCGCTACTGCCGCTTCCAACAGCGGCGGCGTGATGGCCTGGTCGCCTGACTACGGCGATTACTGGGCAACTATCACCCCAAGGTATCCCGTTCAGGATTTCACCTTTGAATCAAGCACCACTATGTACGTATTAAGCCCGGACGGCGTGGTCCAGAGGCTCCCCTACACCGGCACCTCATGGTCCACCAACCTCGCTAACTACGATACACAGCTCCTTTACGGTCATACCATCGTTGCCATTCCTGACGGCAAGATCCTGGTCGGCGCCGGCGTGAATGCTCCTTACCCGATGGCTTACTCCCTGGATAAGGGCGTCACTATGAGCGTCCTCGCAGATCCTATTGCCGGGCACGGCAACGAACACGTCATCTTCGACGTGGACTTCGACAACAACAGCTTCATCTACATGGGCGACGACAGCGCTGCCAAACCCTACAATACCAAGGACAACGGCGGCACCGCAGTCGGCACCGTGTACCGCAATACCATCCCGGCCAACACCAGGTGGGTTGACGGAGACATGATGAGCCCTGCCAACGGCAACGGCTATGTCTTCTCCGATGACACCAACCTCTGGTGGTCGTCCAGCGGATGGAACAATCCTCCTCACATGGTCGGTCAGTACGGTCTGGTCCAGGCCTGGACAGGCAGCGTACAGCCCGCACTGTACAGCGCCCATGACAACGTCACCAACAGCAACGGCTACTACGACAGCGCAGTCTGCCGCACACTCAAGCCTCGCGACGGCATGCCCAAACCGGGCATCAAGTGGGCCTGCCTTGACGTGTTCGCTCCGCTCAATCAGAAGAACGTATTCTTCACACTTGAGCCCAGCTCACTCAAGGCCTGCGGTTGCTGCACTCTCGACACCAACACCACCCTTTATGCCATCGACGATGAATCGGGCGGCCGCTGGAACGGCCACTGGCAATTCAATGGCATCAGCTTCTACGATCCCAACCCTTCTGCCAAGCTGGGCTACAGCCCCAGCGCCAACCAGGGCATGCTCTGGGCATACACTGACTGCCTGGCCAAGAAAGGCCCGGTACTCAAGAGCCCGGCTGACCAGTTCCTGGTCGGCGCTGACCCGGTCACCGGCCGCAATTCCCAGATCGACCTCGCCTGGGAACAACTCTGTCTGAGCGTCTGGTATCAACTCCAGATAGCCAAAGACAATGCGTTCACCCTGAGAGTCAACCCCACCATCAACTGGGGCAATGGCTCCACCGGCGTGATCTCCGCCGTGACCGGATCCATCCTCTTGAAGATGGACTCCACCAACAACACCAGCCCTGCCGCCTGGATTCCTCCCGGATCTCTTCCTGAAGCAGGCGCCATCTACTTCTGGAGGATCCGTTCAGCCAAATCGGCTACGACCCAGATCGCCGACAGCCCGTGGTCCGAGGTTCGCAGCTTCACTGTCAAAGCAGGCTTCATCGTCACCACCCCCTACTATGGCGTAGCGCTGCTCAGCCCGGCCAACGGCGGCGTCGGCATCCCAACCAAACCGACTCAGTTCTCATGGAGCCCATGGAAAGATACCACCAAGTACGAGTTCGACCTTGCCAAGGATTCCGAGTTCAAGCAGATGGTTACCACCGCCAACACCACCGCCACCGCTTACTCATATAGCGGCGCTCTGGACTACTCCACTTCCTACTTCTGGCGTGTAAAGGCCCTCGAGGTCAACGGCCAGGCAATCCCGAGCGATTGGTCGGCAACCTTCAGCTTCCAGACTGAGGCCGCACCGGTTCCTCCGACACCCGTACAAGAACCTGCGACTCCGCTCTGGGTCTGGGTCATCATCGCCATCGGCGCCATCCTGGCAATCGTAACCCTGATCCTTATCCTCAAAAGCCGCAGGGTCTAATTACCCGGTCAGTTACCGATAGCAACGGAAGGGGCGGCAATTGCCGCCCCTTCCTCTTTTTTGTTTACAGCCTTCTATAATTACTGCAAAGCTCTAAGTTCCAAATCCTAAATTCCAAACAAAACCTAAGTTCCAAATTCCAATATATTTGAATTTTGGGTTTTGAATTTGTTTAGAGCTTAGTGTTTAGAGTTTAGAATTTAATAGGGTCATTGCGAGGAGCGCAGCGACGTGGCAATCTTATGGCATTGCTTCAGGCCTCGTACCTTCGATCAAAGGATTGCTTCGCTTCGCTCGCAATGACGTGTTACTTTCAAGTTCAACTAGTTGAACTTTGAGTTTTGAACTTGTTTAGAGTTTAGGTTTAGAGTTTTCCCAATTATTTTAGGTTCGGATTTTGAACTTGTTTGCAGTATTTTGTAGAATCTAATAGATTTTTATAGTTTTCTAAGATCAAATTAACCCGTGACCGCAGATGATTTGGGAGAGGATTTTTGATTCGGGATTCTGTAGTAACCATAAAAGAAGCCAGCCTGATACTCGGGGTCAACGAGGCAACGTTGCGGCAGTGGACTGACGAGGGTAGGCTCAAAGCTTTCATCACGCCGGGCGGGCACCGGCGCTATGCCAAATCCGACCTGCTGAATTTTATGAACAGCAGCCAAAAGGTGCTGGATGTCAAGGACCTGGCCTCCGAGATGGAAGATACGGTGCGCCTGCACCGCCAGACGGCCAGACGCCATCTGGAATCAACCACCTGGTACAGCAAGCTCGACAGGGAATCACAGGAACATCTGGCTGAACTGGGACGCCGGCTGCTGGGACTGATTGTCAGGCATGTAACCGATCCTTCGGCACGCCACGAGACCATCGGGCTGGCACGCCAGACCGGTCATGGTTTTGGCATAGTGCTGGCCGAATCGGGGCTGCCGCTAACAGACTCGGTAGAGGCTTTCATGCTTCATCGCGATATCATCATGAACACAGCCGGCCATTTAATGAAAAAACGTGAAGCTTTCAGCGGGCGTTTTGTCGAGGCCATACCGCTGGCCGTGCATCTCATGGACGAGTCGCTGGTCGCTCTGGTCTCCGCACACCAGCAGCGTCAGGCTGAACTTAAGAGGAGCAACCCTTCATGATCTCGATCTCCCGCCTGCTCTGCGATACGATCAGCCCCGGCGACAGCCTGCGATATGGATCACACCGCCCGGCAGGCGCCAGCGCCGGACGTATGGTCAGAAGCCCGGGTCCCGTGATCGTGTGGAATTGCACCAGACGGTGCAACCTGTCCTGCATCCACTGCTATGCCAGCGCCCGGGACAGAAAGGACCCCGCCGAGCTGTCTACCGGGCAGGGCAAGAAACTTATAGGCGACCTGGCGGATTTTAAAGTCCCGGTCGTACTTTTCTCGGGGGGCGAGCCATTGATGCGCGATGATATATTCGAACTGGCCGATTTTGCCTCCAGAAAGGGCCTGCGCGTGGCCCTCTCCACCAACGGAACACTGATAGATGCTCAAAGAGCGGGCAGGATCAAGGAGATCGGCTTCGCCGAGGTAGGCATAAGCCTGGATGGGATCGGCTCTGTCAACGACAGGTTCCGCCGTGCCAAGGGCGCCTACAGGGCAGCCCTCCAGGGCATCAGGAATTGCCTGGCTCTCGGCATCCGGGTCTCCCTGCGCCTGACCATTACGCGTTCAAATCACGGCCAGGTAGCCGCCATCTTCGGACTGGCAGAGGCGGAGGGCATAGACCGCCTGTGCTTTTATCACCTGGCTTATTCAGGCCGGGGCGGCAACCTGCAGGAAGAAGACGTGACGCACGACCAGGCCAGGTCTACAGTGGATGAGATTTGCCGCAATACCCTCGATCTGCATAGTCGCGGCCTCAACAAGGAAGTCCTTACGGTAGGCAACCATGCGGACGGCGTTTATCTTTATTTGAAACTGCTTAAAGAGGACCCCGGCCGCGCAGCGACGGTGAAGGAGCTGCTTAAAATCAACGGCGGCAATAACTCGGGAGTCAGGATAGGCTGCATCGATGATGTCGGCGATGTACATCCCGACCAGTTCTGGATGCACTATTCACTGGGCAATGTCACACAGCGCAAGTTCGGCGAGATATGGCAGGACCCTTCTGAACCATTGCTGCAAGGACTGAGAGAGCGAAAAAAGCTGCTCAAAGGACGATGCTCCAACTGCCGCTATCTCGACCTGTGCAATGGCAGCCTGCGTGTGCGTGCCGAAGCCGTCCATAGCGATATCTGGGCGGAGGACCCGGCCTGCTACCTGACCGAAGCGGAAATAGGTGTTTGATTATGGTCCCCGAAATTACGGAAGATCCAAATTTGATTAAACCCGGGCTGCAACTGGTAGCCTGGGAGCTGACGCGCAGTTGCAACCTCCGCTGCGCCCACTGCCGCGCTTCATCGTCGGGCGAAGCTTACGGGGGAGAGCTGTCGACCGATGAATGCCTGCGCCTGATCGATGGTATCACCGAGGTGGGAAAACCCATACTGATATTGACGGGCGGCGAGCCGCTCATGCGTAAAGACCTGTTTTCTATAGGTAAATATGCCTCCGGCAAACAATTAAGAGTCGTCATGGGCAGTAACGGGACCCTGATAACGCCGGATACGGCTTCCAGGTTAAAGGAAATCCCCTTATCACGTATAGCTGTGAGCCTGGATTTTCCGTCGGCGGAGCTTCAAGACAAGTTCCGGGGCCAGTCCGGCGCCTATGATGCAGCCGTTGCCGGCATCAATAATGCGCGGCGGGCAGACATCGAGGTGCAGGTCAACTGCACCCTCACCCAGTTGAATATAGGATATCTGGATGCCCTGCTGTCGCTGGCCCTCGATCTGGGCGCTGTAGCCTTTCACCCTTTCCTGCTCGTACCCACCGGCCGGGGCAAGGGCCTGGAAAGCGTCGCCCTTTCGGCGCAACAGCATGAAGACACACTCAACCGAATATATGATATGCAGCTTGACCTGGGCGATAGGATTTTCTTCAAGCCCACGGACGCGCCCCACTATCTGCGCATAATGAAGCAGCGAAGCAAGGGAAGCGATGTGCGGCCTCCCGCACAGGCAAGGCCCGGCAACCCGGCCCATTCGATCAGCCGCGGGTGCCTGGCGGGGACCGGCTTCTGCTTCATCTCACACAGGGGCGCTGTGCAGGGCTGCGGCTACCTGGACGTGGCAGCAGGCAATGTGAGGGAGCAGCCTTTTAAAACGATTTGGGAGGACTCGCCCCTTTTCCATAACTTGAGGGACCTGAGTAACCTTAAAGGCAAATGCGGGCAATGCGAATACAGGAAAATATGCGGCGGCTGCCGGGCGCGTGCCTACGAGATGACAGGTGATTACCTGGAGGCAGAGCCTTATTGTATCTACCGGCCAGCGCAACGAGAGGATCATGTCAATGCATGATGCCGACCTCGATATCATGGACCGCCGCCTGCTCGGCCTGGCTCAGAGAGAATTTCCGCTGACCCGGTCGCCCTATACGGACCTCGGCCGCAAGCTGGAGCTCAGCGGAGATGAAGTCATCGAGCGTCTGGGCAGGTTAAAGTCGGATGGCATGGTCCGGCAGATAGGTCCGATTATGGACTCATCCAGGCTCGGCTACCATAGCACGCTGGCTGCTATGCAATTGGAAAGTGCCAAGCTGGAGAGCGCCGCCCGTGTGCTGGCCATCCACGCTGGAATCAGCCATGCTTACCTGCGGGACCATGCATTTAATATTTGGTTCACGCTGGCCGTACCGGCAGACATCAGCATCGCGGTTGAGCTGGACCGCATAGCCCACGGCTGCGGCGCAGCCGGCTGCATATCCCTGCCGGCCTTAAAAGTATTTAAGTTACGTACTTATTTCGACATGGAAGGAGGCAACTATGCCACTCTTGATTGCAGCAGGGGGAACCACAAGACCGGGATGCCGGAATTAACGCAACCGGAAAAGCTTGTGATCAACAAGCTGCAGCAGGACCTGTCCCTAACATACGCACCGTTTGCCTCAATGGCCTCTGACGCGGATATGGACGAAGGCGATTTCGTAGAAACATGCGTCTCCCTGATGCGCAGGGGCGTTATCAGACGCTACGGCGCTTCCCTCGACCACAACAGAGCCGGTTACAAGGTAAATGCCCTGACCTGCTGGCAGGCCGACCCCGGTAAGGTCGACTTCGCCGCACGACAAATTGCGGTTTTTAAGGAGGTCAGCCATTGTTACGAAAGAAAAACGCCGGAGAATTGGAGATATAACCTCTTCGCTATGCTTCACTGCCGCGATAAAGAGAATTACAGTGAGGCTATCGACCGCTTATCTGCCGCTTCAGGCCTGGACGAATTCATAAGTCTCTTTACATTGAAGGAGCTTAAAAAGACCAGGATCAAATACGCCGTATGAAGGAAGACGATTGAGCTCATACTACCCTGTTTTTCTTAAACTCAACGGCCGCCGCTGCGTAGTCATAGGGGGCGGGCAGGTCGCGCTGCGCAAGGTGCAGAGCCTGCTGCAATGCGGCGCCAGGGTGGAAGTGGTCAGCCCCGAAGTATGCCCGGCACTGGAGGAGCTGAATTCCCGCCGCAAGATAAGCGTAGTAGGCCGATGCTACCGGCATGGGGACCTGCACGGGGCGTTCCTGGCTATCGCCGCTACGGGCGATACCAGCGTAAATACTAAAATAGAGCAGGAGGCTGAGCAGATAGGGGTGCCGGTCAATATCGTAGATAATAAAGAGCTTTCGAGCTTCCTAGTCCCTTCATTTCTGCGCCGCGGCGACGTTACCATAGCCGTTTCCACGGCCGGCCGCAGTCCGGCCCTGGCACGCAGGATCAGGACGCGTCTGGAGAAGGATATCGGCGTTGAATACGCTGCGCTGGCTGAAATATTCGATGAAGTGCGCAGTGAGATCAAGAAAAAGGGAATAGAGATAAGCGCGGAAGACTGGCAAAGCGGCATGGACGTCGATTCTATGATTGAGTTACTGAAGAAAGGCGAACGGGAAAAAGCCAAAAATCTACTGCTTAAAAACCTGGAAGGTCAGGGAACCAAGCAGGCGAAAGAATAATATTATGCAGCTTTGTCTGGTCGGAATTAACTACAACACTGCGCCACTGGCGATGCGGGAAAAGGCCTCCATCAATGTCGAGAAGCTGGCAGAAGCCTTGTCGTCCCTTCGTCACCAAGTCCACAACGGCGTCATTCTCTCCACCTGCAACCGCACCGAAGTCTATATGTCCGGGGGGGACGCAGCCATGCTGGAAAGAGCTGGCTTACTCTTCCTGGAATCATTGACCGGGGATGGAGAGGAAACCCGCTCAGACTATATCTATGTAATGAAGAATATCCAGGCGGCAAAACATCTTTTCCGGGTGGCCGGAGGGCTGGAATCGATGGTAGTGGGGGAATATGAAATACTGGGGCAGGTAAATCAGGCATTGGAAGCCGCCGACAAGGCAGGCATGCTGGATTTTATGCTGGGACGCGTTTTCCAGGGCGCTGTTCAGGCAGGCAGGCGCGTTCGTGAGGAAACCGGCATCAGCCGCAACGCCCTGTCCATCAGCTCCATAGCTGTAAACGTGGCTGAAGAGAACCTGGGAAAGCTACAAGGACGCACTATGCTGGTAATTGGCGCCGGGGAAGCCGGCCGCCTGGTGGTAAAGGTAGCCAGGGACCGCGGCATTTCCCGTATCGCAGTTGCCAGCCGCACTCATCAGCGTGCAGCAGAGCTTGTCCAGAGGGTGGGCGGAACACCGGTGGGGCTTGACTCCCTGCCGCAAGAATTGGCTGCAGCCGATATAGCCGTCACCTGCGCCGGCGCCCCCCATAGGATGCTGGTAAGGGAACAGATCGAAAAGGCCATGCTGAGCCGCGGAGGCAGGCCCATCGTCATAATAGATATCGCGCTGCCGAGGAACGTGGACCCCGATGTAGGGGAAATACCCGGCGTAACGCTGCGCAATATAGACGACCTAACGAGTATCTACGAGGCCAACCGCGAAGGCCGCCTGAACGAGATCGGCATGGCGGAGCAGATAGTTGAGGATGAGATGAGGCGGCTGGCAACCTGGTGGAAAGCGCTTGAGGTCAGGCCTCTGGTAAGCGCACTTATGGCCAAGGCTGAAGAGATCAGGGACAGGCAGCTCGGCAAGACGCTCAAGAAGCTGCGGCCGCTGTCCGCAGAGGAGCAGGAAAGCCTGGAATCCATGACAAAATCGATCGTGAACAAGATCCTCAAAGACCCGATTCAATATCTTAAAGCGGACGGGGACGGCGAACATGCCAGGCTGGTGAGCGAGCTTTTCCAGCTCGATACGGAGAAGCATAAATGAGGGACAGGATCATTGCCGGTTCACGACGCAGCAAGCTGGCCCTGATACAGACAGCTTCGGTTATCTCAAGGATAAGGGCGATAAATCTTAATTTGGAAGTCAGCGTCAGAGAAATAGTAACCTCGGGGGACCGCGACCGGCACACTCAGCTCGACCGGCTGGGGACAGCCGTATTTGTCAAAGAACTGGAAGAGGCCCTTCTACGCAGGGAAATAGACATTGCGGTGCACAGCCTGAAGGACCTGCCCACGGAGTTTCCTGAGGGATTGCGGCTAATCGCAGTCAGCGAAAGGGATGACCCGCGGGATGCGCTGGTAGCTAAAGCTCCGCTGAAGCAGCTCGATCCGGGATCGAGGATAGGCACGGGCAGCTTGAGGCGTTCGATCCAACTCCGCATGCAGCGTCCCGACCTCGTGATATGCCCGATCAGGGGCAACGTCGACACACGCCTGAGAAAAGTTACTTCCGGCGAGGCGGATGGTTTTATCGTGGCAGCGGCAGCCATGCTGCGTCTGGGCTGGCAGGACAAGATTACAGAATACCTTCCCGTCAATGATTTTTTGCCGGCGGCAGGTCAGGGGGCTTTGGCGGTAGAAGGCCGTCTGGAAGATAAAGAATTATTTGATCTTATTTCACCTTTAAATCACCTGCCGACCTGGCAATGCATAACGTCCGAACGGGCCTTCTTGCAAGAACTGGGAGGGGGCTGCCGGGCACCCATCGCCGCCCTGGCGACCATCGAGGGCGGGGAATTGAATCTGAACGGCATGATAGCCGGCATGGACGGCAGTAAGGTATTGAGGAGCTCGGCAAAAGGCAAGCCTGATAGTGCAGAAGAGACAGGCATCAGGTTGGCGCGGAAGCTGTTCTCGATGGGCGCCGACCTGATGATTAAAGAGGCCAAAGGATGTTGAAAGCCGGTATGGTCTACCTGGTGGGCGCCGGGCCGGGCGACCCCGGGTTGCTGACGCTGAAAGGCGCAGAATGCCTGGCGCGGGCCGACGTTGTAATTTACGACCATTTGCTGAGCGAGGGGCTTCTCAAAATGGCTCCCTCGCACGCAGAGCGCATCTACGCCGGCAAGAGCTCAACCCGGCATACCATGGAGCAGGACGAAATCAACAGGCTGCTGGTCGCGAAGGCCAAAGTAGGAAAGACGGTTGTCAGGCTCAAAGGCGGCGACTCATTCGTCTTCGGGCGCGGGGGAGAGGAAGCGGAAGCGCTGGCTACGAACCGTATTTCGTTCGAAATCGTGCCGGGTGTGTCGGCCGCTCTAGCGGCGCCGGCCTATGCAGGGATACCCGTCACGCACCGCAAGATGGCCTCCTCCTTCGCCGTAATAACCGGGCATGAAGACCCGCGTAAGGCAGGTTCCAGCATTGATTGGGAAAAGCTGGCTACGGGCGTGGATACACTGGTCTTTCTCATGGGCATGCAAAATTTATCTGAGATAACGGCAAGGCTGAAAAAATTCGGCAGGCCGCCCGAAACGCCGGTAGCGGTTATCAAGGACGGCACCACGCCGCGGCAAATGACCGTAACCGGAAACCTCGATAATATTGCTGAGAGGGTCAGGAAATCAGGGTTGGGCCCTCCTGCTGTTATAGTTGTTGGAAAAGTTGCAGGCTTGCGCAATAAATTGCGCTGGTTCGACAACCGGCCGCTCTCCGGCCGCCGCATCCTCGTTACCAGGTCGCGGGAGCAAGCGGGAGCCTTGAGCAAGCTGCTCGGGCAACGGGGCGCCGTTCCTGTAGAGCTGCCAGTTATAGAGATACGGCCCGTTACCGATTTCAGTACTCTCGACAATGCCGTCTCGCAGCTGGACCGCTTTCAATGGATTGTATTTACAAGCATCAACGGCGTAGAGGCCTTTTTCTCCAGACTTAATCACCTGGGTATGGATACACGTTCCCTGGGCGGTATGAAAATAGCGGCTATCGGGCCTGCTACGGTTGAAGCGCTGGAGCAACGGGGCATCAAGCCCGAGTACTGTCCGGCCGAATATACCAGCGCGGCCCTGCTGACGGGGTTCAAAAAGAGGGCGATCTCGGGGCAGCGGTTCCTGCTGCCGCGGGCGGACATAGCCGATAAAGATTTGACGAGGGGCATAAGAGGTATGGGCGGCGTTGTGCAGGATATTGCCTGCTACCACACGGGGCCGGCGTCCTCATCCGGCAAAGCCGCCGAGATATTATCCAAAGGCGAAATAGACATGGTGACCTTTGCCAGTTCGTCCACAGTGACCAACCTGGTGCGGGCGCTGAAAGGGAAAAAGTCCCTTTTAAAAAAGGTTAAGATCGCTTGCATCGGTCCCGTGACGGCGGAAACAGCCATTCAGTCCGGGCTGAGAGTAGATATAATAGCGCCTGTCCATACGATACCCGGCCTCGTTAGCGCTATCGAAGATTATTACGCAAGGGAGGTTTAAATGTTTCCCCAATTACGTTTAAGACGCCTGCGCCGCACGGACGCGTTGAGGGCGCTGGTGCGAGAAACCAGCCTGGATGCAGGCGATATGGTCTATCCCCTCTTCATTGTTGAGGGCCGTGGGATCAAGCAGGAGATTAAAGCTATGCCGGGCATCTTCCATTTCTCCCAGGACCGGTTGAAAGACGAGGCCAGGGAGATAGCGGGGCTGGGCATCCCTGCCGTCATATTATTCGGCATACCTGACCACAAGGATGCGACAGGTTCATCGGCCTGGGACCGACGTGGGGTCATTCAAAAGGCCATCCATACTATAAAAAAGGCCTCGCCCGGCCTGCTGGTCATTACAGATGTGTGCCTGTGCGAGTATACCAGCCACGGCCACTGCGGCGTCATCACGGACGGCTGCGTGGATAACGACAGGACCCTTCCGCTTCTGGCCAAAATGGCCCTGTCCCATGCCGAAGCCGGGGCCGATATAGTCGCCCCTTCGGACATGATGGATGGAAGGGTCAAAGCCATACGCGATCACCTGGATAAGAACGGCTTTGAGCAAACGCCCATCCTGTCCTACGCCGCCAAATATGCTTCGGGCTTCTTCGGGCCTTTCCGCGAGGCTGCGCAGTCGGCGCCGCAGTTCGGCGACCGCCGTTCGTACCAGATGGACCCGGCCAACGCCCGGCAGGCCATGCTGGAAATCGAAGAGGATATCAAGGAGGGAGCCGACATGATCATGGTTAAACCTGCCCTTCCCTACCTGGATGTGATACGCAGGGCCAGGGAAGCTTTTAACTACCCCCTGGCCGCTTACAACGTCAGCGGAGAGTACTCCATGGTCAAGGCCGCAGCACAGCGCGGCTGGATAGACGGCAAGACCGTCACTCTGGAGATATTGAATGCTATCAAACGGGCGGGCGCCGATATCATCATCACCTATCATGCTAAGGAAGCGGCCGCCTGGCTGCAGGGCAAGTGAACATGTCCGGCGACAAATTCAAACGCTCCCGGGAGCTATATGAGCAAGCTCAGCGCTACCTGCCGGGAGGCGTGGACAGTCCGGTGCGGGCACATAAAGCGGTCGGAGCTATGCCGCTCTTCATAGAGCGGGCCAAAGGCTCCAAGATCTACGACGCCGACCATCACGAATATATCGATTATGTCTGCTCGTGGGGACCCCTCATCCTGGGCCACGCCCGTCCAGAGGTCATCCATGCCCTAAAAAAGGCGGCTGAACGCGGCACCAGCTTCGGAATTTCTACTGAGCTTGAAATAAAGCTGGCTAAAATGATTCAGCGCGGCCATGCCTTCGATGGAAATGCTGCGCTTCGTCAATTCCGGGACGGAAGCGACCATGACCGCCCTGCGTCTGGTGCGGGCTTTCACCGGGCGCGATAAGATAGTTAAGTTTGCGGGAGGCTACCACGGGCACGCCGACGGGCTTCTTACTGCTGCGGGCTCGGGCCTGGCGACCTTCGACCTTCCCGATTCGCCCGGTGTGCCGGCTTCCCACGCGCAAAATACTCTCACAGCGCGTTATAACGACCTTTCCTCAGTTCAACAGGTTTTTCAGCATTATCCCAAGGAAATAGCTGCCGTAATAATAGAGCCGGTGGCCGCCAATATGGGGGTTGTGCCTCCCCTCCCCGATTTTTTAAATGACCTGCGATCATTGACAAGCGAGTACGGCGCCCTGCTGGTTTTCGATGAGGTTATAACCGGTTTCCGCGTAGCATATGGAGGGGCGCAGGAGCTATACAACGTTACACCCGATCTGACGTGCCTGGGGAAGATCATCGGCGGGGGGCTGCCCGTAGGAGCCTACGGCGGAAGGAGCGACATAATGAAGATGATGGCCCCGGTCGGACCGGTCTACCAGGCCGGCACTCTATCGGGAAATCCTTTGGCTATGACGGCCGGTATAGAGACCATAAAGCTATTGGGCCACCACGGCACCTATCAGCACCTCGAAAAAACGGCGTCAGCAGTGCAGGAGGGCATCCGCAAATCGGCCTCCGGCAACGGAATCAGCCTGCAGGTTGCACGGATCGCTTCTCTTCTGACCGTATTTTTTAACGGCAACGCGGTGGTCGATTACGATTCGGCCAGGCAGTCGGACACCACGCGTTTCGCAGAATTCTTCAGGGGCCTGCTGGATAGGGGGATTTACTGGCCTCCCTCGCAGTTCGAAGCGGCCTTCATCTCCCTGGCGCACAGCGAGCAAGATATCAGTTTCACATTAAACGCCATGGCGGATATATTCCGGGATTTCGGATCGGGAGTAAAATAAGGGATAGGAAGGCCGGACGACCGGGCGATTGTTGACACCCTGCCATGGCTCGAATATCATGGTATCAAAAACAGTGGGGCGGTTATTATGAATAAACGTTTTTGTCTATTGATTTTCACAGCAGTCTTAATGCTGGCTTCAGTTATATTATCCATAAGCGCAACCATGTCGGTAGCGAAAGCACAGGGCAACCGGATCCAATTGGACCGGTCGGTTGAAATTACCGCGACGCCAGGCGAAGCCTCCGGCATCGAGACATTCATGACGGGCGCCGATCCCGTCACCGGCCGCAATGGACAGATCGACCTGTCCTGGGAGCAACTCTGCCTTTCCACCTGGTATCAACTCCAGATAGCCAAGGACAAAGACTTTACTCAAAGGATCAACCCAATGGTAAACTGGGGCAACGGCTCCACCGGCGCTATCTCGGCCGTGACCGGTTCGATCCTGCTTAAGATGGACTCCACCAACAGCACCAGCCCGGCAGCCTGGATCCCTCCCGGCTCCCTGCCGGAAGCGGGCGCCACCTATTACTGGAGGATACGCTCGGTAAAATCGGCGACTGGCCAGATTGCGGACAGCCCCTGGTCGGAGACGCGCAGCTTCTCAGTCAAGCCGGGTTTCATCATCAATACCCCGTACTACGGTGTTCAGCTTCTCAGCCCCAATAACGGCGGAAGCGGAGTGCCCGTTCATCCGGTGCAGTTCTCCTGGAGCCCCTGGTTTAACGCCACCAAATACCAGTTCGACCTGGCGCAGGACCCCGAGTTCAAACAGATGGTTATATCAACAACTACGACGACTACGGCCTATGGGTACTCCGGGTCGCTTGATTACAGTACCAGCTACTTCTGGCGGGTCAAGGCCGTGGAGATTAGCGGCCAGAATATACCGTCGGACTGGTCGGCTACTTTCAGCTTCCAGACCGAAGTAGCGCCTGCGCCGGCGATACCTGTTCAAGAACCTGCTGTTCCATTATGGGTCTGGGTCACCATAGCTATTGGTGCCATCCTGGTTATCGCCACATTGGTGCTGGTTTTCAAGACCAGGCGATAGATACGGCTATTAGCATCCCAGATATTTGATTCCAGACGATCCGGAACCTGGAACCGGAATTTAATATATAAGGCGGTAGCCATGAAGAAAGCGGTGCGGCCACTATTTGTCCTGGCTTTTATAGTCACGTTGTCCCTGCCTGCTGAAGGCTGTATAAAGGTTGCTTCGCCCACAAATACGGGTGCGCCGGTGGCAACGCTCAGCAATGTCAATACAGCCACCGCCGTCTCAAGTGACGGCCTGCCGCTCTCGGTAGCAAGCATTTTTTTGGCTACTACGCCCAATATTTTCGTGGCTGCCACAGTAAGCGACGCCCCCGAAAATACACTGGTAACAGCGCAATGGATACTGGTAAAGGATTCGGCAGGGAAATTACTCAACCAGATGTTGTTTAATGACACATCCACGGTAACCGGGACCAAAAACATATCCTTCAATCACGCCTCACCCGCAGGAGGATGGCAGGCCGGACAGTACGCCATATCCCTGCAGCTGAACGGGAAGGAAATCACCACGGCGCAATTTACAGTTCAATCCGTGCAGCAGGCCGACGTCCCGGCGCCCACGATCAGCTATTTCAACGCTACACCGGACACTATCGACACTGGCCAGTCAGTTACCCTGAGTTGGAGTACTACGGATGCCACCAGCGTAACCATTTCGGGGGTCGGAGACGTGGCCGGCCAGGGTACTACGATTGTTACCCCGGTTAACAGCGCCGAATATACGCTCAAAGCGACCAACGCCGTCGGAACAACCTCAACCCAAGTAAATATATATGTGACATCCTACATCAGCGACAAGCCCGACCTGGTCATCACAGACTTCCACGTGGAGGGTAATAAGGCCTTATACACAATCAAAAACATAGGTGGGGTTACCGCCAAACAGAGCACCACATTTCTCTATGTTCAGGGCGACCACAAGGCTTCAAGCCTAGTGGATATCCTGCCTTCGGGGTCAGAGCGCACTCTGGCCTTCCCCAATTTCGAATGGTCGTACGGTACCACACGCAATTACACTCTGCCACTCAGGATCTGCGCCGATGGCCTCAATGTTATAGGCGAATATGATAAAAGTAACAATTGCCTGGAAATCAACTGGTGAACTATTTCGATAACCGCCGTACAATCGCTTAAAATAGATTCTTAAGAGGTGGAGAGCATGAGAAAACTAGGCCCGGGCAACCTGATCATCACATTGTTATTGACAATTGCGTCTCTGGCGGTTGCTATGCCGGGATGTATCACCGTCAATCCGGGCGGCAACGGTGCGACGTCCCTGGTGACTGAAGCTACGCTGGCTATGGGAGTGGACAGCCAGTCGAAGCCGGTCAACGCATCCAACACGTTTACAGTCGCCACGGATACGATTTACCTTTCGCTTAAACTAAATAACGCCGCTGCCAACACCCAGGTTATGGCAAAGCTGACGTATTTGAGCGGCGAGGTTCCCAGCCTGGCTAACAGCGTAATGTTCACCAATACCCAGTCAGGCCAGGGCACCCAGTATATGTTCTTTGCCATGAAAGCGCCGCCGGGAGGCTTTCCGCAGGGCAATTACCAGGTAAACATTTCGGCCAACGGCCAGGATCAGTCCAGCTTACCCTTTACGGTACAGAACCTTTCCGTTCAGAAAGGCTTCCCGATAATTAACACTTTTGCCGCCACTCCCGATACGGTGGCAGCAGGTCAAACAGTCACTCTAACGTGGGACGTAAGTGATGCCAGCAGGGTGACCATTCAACCGGAAATCGGCACGGTCCCATCCTCGGGCACACGGACTATTACGCCATCCGCTACCAGTGAGTATATCCTGACGGCCATTAACGATGCCGGCGCCCCGACCAAGCATTTAACTATCACCGTGGGTGCCGCGGTAGCCGGACAGCCCGATTTAATCATCACGGACGCCTGGCTGCAGGGCTGCATGATCTACTACAAGATCAAAAATATAGGTGCTGTCGATTGCCCGGCCAGCACCAGTTTGCTCTCCGTTGATAATTTGATCCCACCCCTGGGTAGTACTAGCTTCGTGGACATAATGAAGGTCGGCGAGGAAAGGACGCTGTCCTTCTCAAGCTACCAGTGGGTTGGGTGCGGCACCAACGCCGCCAGCGGCCAAAACGGCGGATTTAGTCCCAATATCCAGGGATCAGTGGGACCTTCGCAATCAGGCAATGGCTACGTAGTGTTAACGCTAAATCATGAGGTAAAAGTCTGCGCTAATGCCAAAGATCCCATCCCCGAAGCCGATACCTCCAACAACTGCATAATCAAGCTGTTTGGACCGCTCTGGAACTACGACCTGCTGCCGCTGGCGCACCTGGCAAGCTGGAAAAACAGCGCAGGTGACGTACCGGATTTCGGCAGCGAGAGCAATCCCAAGGGCGGCTTCATAAAACAGGGTGACGGCAGCCTGGAAGTGATACCGGAGCAGGTGCCGCAGGGATGGACACAGGGCTACTGGGGTTATTTTTATACGGACCAGGATACGCACACTGATCAGATTGCTGCTATACAAGTACCGGCCAAGACCCATTTTATTGCGACTGTAGGGCTCTCCCCGAATGCAGTGGGCAGCGACGGTGTGACATTCAAGTTCGGACTGAAAGACCTCAGCGACACCGTTAATTTCCTGCCGGGCAAGCAAATGACAATTCCCGGCCAGTTTGAAAACTGGGATATCGACCTCAGCGACTACGTGGGACAGAAAGTATATTTCATCCTGCGTGTTGAAGCGGGTTCAAAAGGCATTAATGACTTCGCAATCTGGAAGGACGCCCGTTTGGTACAGGTCAGCGATTGAGTATAATTTATAATATAAATCAGATGTCGCGTATTAAACTTAGCTTTCTACTGGCAGCGCTGTGCCTGGTCTTCCCGGCCTTTCAGGCATGTTCACCATCTCTTTCCAACGTGGTACTTACTACCCAGGTTGACCAGACAGGAAGGGCGCAAAATGAGGCAACCAGCTTCACAATAGATATGCCGCGCATTATCTGTTCTGTTAACGTGGGAGGCCTTCCAGCGTCATCGGAAGTGCATGCCCAGTGGCTGTACCTGGACAATCAGACATGGAAAGCATTCCATGAAGAATCGTACAATGTTGCCTCTTCCTCTTACCTCACCTTCGCCGTAAACGCGCCTGATGCTGGTTGGCAAACCGGCGATTATGCGGTCCGGATTTTGGTTGACGGCAAAGAGATCACTGAAAAGAGGTTCACCATCGAAAAGAACACGGGCACCGCCTTGCCGGTTATCAGCAGCTTTACGGCAACTCCCTCTGAAGTTACGCTGGGACAGCCCCTGACACTTAGCTGGCAGGTGAGCGGGGCCAGCCGTGTAGTCATTACCCCAGATGTGGGTAATGTAGCTACCGGCGGCAGCCAGTTGGTCAGCCCCAAAGCCGACACGGCTTATATCGTAACCGCTCTTAATAGCGGCGGGACGTCTTCCAGTTCGATAAACGTAAAGGTTACTGCTCCCGTGACCGAGCACGCCGACCTCTTCATAATCAATGTTTTCCGGCAGGTCTCAATGGTTTACTATGTTGTCGGCAACGCCGGAACCGCCACATCCAAGCCATCCAGCGCCAAAATGTATGTAGGCCCTTCGGTAGTCACCTCCGGCTATATACCGCCCCTGGCGCCCGGTGAGCAGCGGACACTGTCCTTCGGAAGCTTCGTGTGGAGCTACCTGTCCACCACACCCGTTACCGTATGCGTGGATACGGAAAACGAGAACAATGAGGCCAACAGGGACAATAATTGCATGAACCAGTTGCTGGCGGGTGTAAGGACCCAGTACTAAATGAGCCGCACCCGGACCGGGACCATCGTGTGTGCAGCAATCCTGGCCTTGATCTTCCTGTTATCGCTTTCGTTGCGCATCGGCATACCCTGGAGCCATGTGTTTGTCGGGCCCTGGGTAAAGTTCACCGACAACGATGCCTATTTCTATGTGAGGCTGCTGGATAACCTGTCACATCATTTCCCACTGCTCGGCAGCTTCGACCCTTACTTCATTTATCCTGGAGGTAAAGACCTGGCAGCCGGGAATCCGCTGTTTATGGTCTATTTTATAGGTTTTTTTGCCTGGCTTTTCGGCGGCGGCTTACCTTCACAGCAAACTGTAGACCTGGTCGCCGCTTATTTCCCGGCGGTGATAGGTGCGCTACTGGTCTTTCCCGTATTTTTCGCAGGCAGGGCGATATTCAATAAATGGGCGGGGTTAATAGCCGCAGCCTTCACTGCTCTCATACCGGGCGAGTTCCTTATACGTACTCTGCTGGGCTATACTTCTACACACGCATTGGAGATATTTTTATCCACATTGTTCATGGTCTTCATGATCCTGGCAATAAAGGCGGGTAAGGATATCGCATTCCCGCCTTCCATGACCGGAGGACTACACCAACATATAACGCCCCTGGTGTATAGCGCGGCGGCGGGCATTATCCTGGGGCTTTATCTGCTTACCTGGGCCGGAGCGCTCTTCTTCGTCTTTATAAGCTTCGTATGGCTAGTTATCCAGGTTGTAATCGACCACGCGCGGGGAAGGTCGACCTTATATCTTCTGGTTACCGGATTCACGATCTATTTATTGGCCCTGCTGTTTTCCCTATCCTCAGCGGCCTCGGCCATAGCCAGGACACCATTGATAATTGCCATCATCGCTTCGCTGGTTCTGCCGGCTGCCTCAATATTTATGCAACACCGGGGTATTAAGCCTGCCTTCTACTATGTTTTTATAGCTGCAGCGGCAGTTATAGCATTGCTGGCATTCCTGGCAATCAGCCCGCAACTCGTAAGCGATATGTTCAGGACTCTAACTGGATTCTTCACATGGAATCCCGGCGCCGTCATAAATGAGGAACAGCCCCTGCTGATCCAGCAGGGCTCATTTACTCTAGCGCTACTGTGGGGCAACTACACTTCAGCTTCCATCCTGGCGCTGGTGGCGTTTATTTTCGTTTGCTACAAGGCTTTCAAAAAGGGTGAGCCCGAAATAGTGGCCCTCCTCATCTGGAGTTTCATCACACTTCTGGCGGCGCTGGCCATGAGGCGTTTTGCCTATTATCTGGCTATCAACGTATCCCTGCTGGCAGGTTACTGCGGCTGGCTGATTCTGGGCTTGTTTGGGATAAAAAGTGCAGCCCCGGAAGCAAGCAGCGTCACGGCTGGGAAAAGTGCTGCCTGGGCGCAGGGCAAGAAGAAAAAATCGGCAGTAGCCAGTGAAAAGCGGTTAGCTACCAGGAAACGTCTGCTGGCCGCCATCGGAATAGCTGTGGTGGCATTGCTGGCCATATACCCCAACACCGGCCCGTTGCCCGGCGGCGACAAGCCATTTTTCGAAGTGGCTACCAGGGGACTCAACGCACCCAGCGACGCCTGGTGTGAGTCTCTTGACTGGTTGCGTGATAATTCCCCTGAGCCCTTTGGTGATGCAAACTACTACTATGTGTATACACAAGCCCCCGGCAAACCTCCGGCTTATAGCGTTGTTTGCTGGTGGGATTTTGGTTACTGGATATCACAGATAGCCCACAGGGTCCCTCTTTCCAATCCCGGTTCGGCGGCCATGGGAGAACAGATTTATTTCACATCTCTTGATAGTAAGGCCGCCGATAATGTAAGCTCCAACTGGGGAATGAAATATGTAATAGTGGATGACTACATGGTCAATTGGAACAAAGGTTTCGGCCCCATTGCCTATGCCGCCGGTCAGCCCGAAAGTCGATATTATGAAATGTATTATCGCCAACAGAACGGTAAGCTGACGCCTACGCTGCTTTACTATCCCGACTATTACAATACGATGGCCGTGCGCCTATATTGTTTCGAGGGCAAGAAATATACCCCGCAGGAGACGGCGGTTATCTCCTGGGAAGATCGTCAGGACGCCAGCGGCAGGCAATATAAGGAGATAACCGGCATAAAAACCTTCCCCGGCTACCCTGACGCCTCCGCTTTCGTGGCATCCCAGCAGAACGGTAACTGGCGCATCGTGGGCAAAGATCCCACTGTTAGCCCCATGCCTCTGGAAGCCCTTGACGGTTACAGCCTGGCTTATTCATCGAGCCAGAAGGCCAGAGTTGGTACGGTTGATACTTCCTCGGTTAAAATATTTGAATACTCGCGGGATAGTCAGTCTCATGAATAAATATTCTATACCTGGATGGTTGTTAACACTTATCGCGCTGTCAGCCGCGATTATGATCGCCCTTTATATCCGGATTGTCCTGCCCTATCAGACGGTTTTCAGCGGCCCCTGGATAAAATTGACCAGTGTAGACGGTTACTACTATTTGCGGCTGGTCGATAATCTGGTGGTGAATTTCCCCCGACTTATAGGCTTTGATCCCTACCAATTGTTCCCGGGCGGCGACTTTATCAACCGGGTGCCCAATCTCTTCGTTTATATACTGACAATACCTGTGAAATTGCTGGGAGGCATTAGTCCTTCTTCCCAAGCCATCGAGAGTATTACCGTATATATCCCGCCCATCTTAGGAGCGCTGACCGTCATTCCGGTCTACTTCCTAGGAAGGACATTAACAAACCGCTGGGGCGGGCTGATAGCCGCCTTCATTGTTGCCTTGATGCCGGGCGAATGGCTTCTTGTGTCGCTTTTGGGCAATACAACTCACCACGTTGCCGAAGTCTTCTTCACTTCATGCTTTGTATTGTTTTTCATCCTGGCCTTAAAATACGGCAGGGAATTTACCTATGAGGCGCTGAAAAAAGGCGGGTTCCCGACGGTGAATGAGCAGATGCCTTACGCCATCATCGCCGGCATTTTCTTTGGCTTCTACATCATCACCTGGCAGGGCGCTCCCCTGTATATTTTCATTATATTCATGTTTTTCGTCATACAGTTTATAAATGATCATCTACGCGGCTTCCCCACAGACTATTTAAGTAAAACGGCCATCATGTGCTTTTTGGTGACATTGCTTATCGTTGTACCTGTATGGCACGATAAGATCACTATACTGGCGCTGGCCTCGATAATCTTGGTGCCGGTAGCCTTGAATATCATGTCTGCAATTATGGACGCACGCGAAGTCCCTCCGATTTACTACCTGGTTTTAGTTGCGGTTCTGATGGCAGCTACCGGCCTTACGGTCTATTTCTTGTTCCCCCAACTATTTGAAACCGTGAAATCGGATTTCCTTACAATTTTTACGTGGCGGATGGATCAGAACACTGTGGGTGAAACAAAATCTGTGTTTTTCCCCGCCGGCTTTTTCACCATGGAAACCGCCTGGAACGAGTGGGCACTCATGTTCTATTCAGGACTAGCCGGACTGGCACTACTGATTTATGCAGCTATACGCAAGGGGCATCCCGAGTATATCTTTATAGCGGTCTGGAGCCTCATAATGATGTTGGCAGCATTTGCACTGGTGCGCTTCTCTTATTACTTTTCCATATGCCTGGGGGTTCTAACGGCATTTCTCGCAGGTTATATCATTAGAATTTTCGATACCTCGAGGCTGCCCCAGGAACAAGAAAAATCGGGCAAGAAAGCTAGAAAGGCAGCTGCGGCGGCTAAAACTGAGTTTAAGAGAAGCGTGATCGCAACGGCGGGCGTGCTGATTGCGGTAGCGATTCTGCTATTTCCGGGAACTTCATTGGCACTTGCACAGGCCAGAGACACTACGCACACACCCAGCGATGCCTGGATGGAAGCCATGCAGTGGCTGAAGGACAATTCTCCCGAGCCGCTAGGCGACTCAAATAGCTATTATTCATATTACAATCTTCCTGAACCGGGGACAACTTACCAATATCCGTCGACCGCATACGGGATAGCTGTGTGGCCCGACTACGGCTACTGGGTCATGCAAATCGGGCACCGTATACCAGTCTCCAATCCGGGTAGCACCGGTATTAAGGGTGAGGTACAGTTCTTTTCCGCTCAGGATAACACCTCCGCTGACGCCATTATGAACGGATGGGGTGCAAAATACGTTGTTACAGAAAACAGGCTGGCTTCACCTAACGACAAGTTTTATGCGCTGGCTGGCCTAGCCAATAGAAAGGAAACTGATTTCTATGAGCTTTGCTGGCAGAAACAGGGAGAGAAATACGTGCCAAAGCTAGTCTTTTATCCGGAATTTTACAGGACGATGATCGTCAGGCTCTACGATTTTGACGGCCTGGCTGTTACTCCACAGTATACGACTGTCATGGCATATAGCGACCGGCAAATGCCCGACGGCCAAACGTTCAAGGAAATAACGGGACTCAATAATTTTAGGGATATTGGCGATGCTGAAGCTTTTATCTCCAGTCAAAAACAAGGACAGTACAAAATTGTGGGGACCGATCCCCTGGTCTGTCCTGTGCCTCTGGAGCAGTTGAAAGAATATAAGCTGGTCTATGAATCTACGCAGAAGGCTAGTTCAGGATCATCCACCCTGCTGCCCGCGGTCAAAATCTTCCAGTACAGCCCATCCGGGATATTTGATACAAGTAAATAAGATGCCCGGGTCTCAAGCGAATTTAAAGCCACCCTTAAATAGCTCGAGACAGGCTTCTACTACTGACCCATCGTAGAGAACGCCTTTATTGTCATCAATTTCCTTCAGCGCAGCCTCAATTCCAGTAGCAGGCCGGTAAGGTCGGTGCGAGGCCATAGCCTCAACCACATCGGCCACCGCTATAATCCTGGCCTCCATGGTAATGCGTTCACTGGGGATACCGTGAGGATAACCCGTGCCATTCATTCTCTCATGGTGCTGCAGGACTATTACGGCGATCGGCCAGGGAAAATCAATGGACCGCAGAATATCGTAGGCTACCTCCGGATGAGTCCTCACAATGGCATATTCTACATTCGACAGCCGGCCCGGCTTGCTGAGTATATCGGACGGGACACCGATCTTCCCGATGTCGTGGATAAGGGCGGCTATCTTGATTCCTTCGGCCTGCTGATGTGGAAGGCCCATCTGGACCGCTATGGCCGTCGCCAGCTGGCTTACGCGCTTCTGATGGCCGGCAGTATAAGGGTCCCGTTTTTCGGATGTGGCCGCCAGTGCATCCACCGCCCCGATGAAAGCCTTTTGCAAATTTTGATAGCTGTCTTTCAGTTCCCTCTCGTACGTTTGCTCCTCAGTGACATCACGCCTGTAGACCAGAACGCCATATACAACCCCGGTAAAATCGCGCAGGGGAACTTTTACCGTATCATAAATGTGGGACGTGCCGTCTTTCCACTTAATAACTTCGCCTGATCTGCGAACTTCCCGGCCCCTTAGTACTTCGTCATCTTCAACATGAAACCCTTTTATCCCTTTGGCCGGATTGCCAAGGCACGATTCCTCCGGGAATAACTCTGTATCTTTTTTGCCTATCATTGCCTGAGGCACTAGGCCCAGTGAGGCAGCAAACGCCCGGTTGACCAGCAGAAACCGGTACTGTTCGTCCTTGACATATACCCAGTCCTGGGGTGTGTCAAGCACTGACTGAAGCAGGTTCTTGGACCTGACAATTTGATTCTCGGTCAATACACGCTCCGTAACATCACGACCAAGACCTCGCAGACCGATAACCTGACCTTTCTCATTCCGGAGGGGGAAAAATGAGTGTTCTACATATATCCTTTGGCCGTCTTTCCTGATATTAGCGAGCAGCCGCGATACAGTGGGCTTACCCAGAGCAAAGGCATCTACGCCAGCTTGAACTACGGCGCTCCATTCCTCTTTAGGAATATAAGTTTTATAATTCATCCCCTGCAGCTCTTCTCTGGTATAGCCCAGGTAGCGGCACAGCGAGTCATTGAAAAAGGTGAAATTGCCCGCCGAATCTATTTCGAAGTAAGATTCATTCATTTCGTCCAGCATGACTTGATATTTCAACTCAGCTAATTGCTTGGCGTTTTCGCTCGACTGCAGCCTCTCTTCCAATTCTCTGCCAGCCGTTACGTCATCATATATTGCAACTACTTCCCCCGCAGGCGATTTATAGACGTAGTTTTCCTTCCAGCCGTTAACCCTCTCATCATGATAATAGGATGTAGTAAACTGTTCAGATTTCCCCGTCCGCCAAACCCTTTGAAATACGTCGAACAGGCCGAACTCCCTGATGCCCGGAAAGACTTCTAGGACACTCCTTCCCACCACATCATCTCTGCCGATTTTCTCGATTTTTTCGGCTGCGCTATTAAAATCTTTGATAATAAAGTCCTCTCCGCCGCGCACTGCTTCATATACGACCACCCCGCTGCTGATATGGTCTACCAGCTGTCGATAGTGTTCTTCAGCCTTAACCGGCTCCACTCGTTTATTACTATTCAGCTTTGATTCATTCATGTCAACCAGTTTCACATTACTACTTTTCTTAAGTACAGGCAACCCGTTACAGGCATCCGACTTGACAGGTTTAAATTCGTATCACTATAATTATCTTAAGGTTCAATAGACTTTTCCCTTTGAATTCAAACTTCCCGCAGCATACTTTATCCCGGCTTAACTTAATAGCTTTCAACATAAGCGTAAATGCTTTTTATATGGTTTAGTGGATAGATATTTGTTAATGCAAAGGTATAACGTGGTGGATCAGGATAAATACCCCTCAAAATCTGTTTCATATTTTTATGGCTAAATATATATTCGTGACCGGCGGCGTGGTGAGCTCGGTCGGCAAGGGCATTGCCGTAGCATCAATCGGCCGCATCCTGAAGAGCCGTGACGTATCCGTATCGGTACAAAAGCTTGATCCCTACCTCAACGTAGATCCGGGCACAATGTCGCCTTACCAGCATGGCGAAGTTTTCGTCACCACGGACGGCGCAGAGACCGATCTTGACCTCGGCCACTATGAGCGTTTTATCGATGTAAACCTGACTTCAGCCTCTAACGTAACCTCCGGCCAGATATATTCTGCAGTCATTGCCGGGGAAAGAAGGGGAGACTACCTGGGAGGCACAATTCAGGTCATACCCCATGTCACCAATGAGATCAAACGCCGTATCCGTGAGGTAGCGCAGATATCCAAAGCGCAGGTAGTGATCGTTGAGGTTGGCGGTACAGTAGGCGATATCGAGAGCCAGCCTTTCCTGGAGGCCATTCGTGAAATGCGCAACGATCTGGGCAGGGACAATGCACTCTACGTTCACGTGAGCTATCTCCCGTACATAGCCACCACCAAGGAACTTAAGACCAAGCCCACTCAGCACAGCGTAAACGAACTGCGCCGCATAGGCATTCAGCCGGATGTAATCCTCTGCCGCTCCGATTATCCCATTTCGCAGGGGTTGAGAGACAAGATATCGCTCTTCTGCGACGTAGATAAGGAAGCCGTCATTCCTATGGTAACCGCCGAGACGATTTACGAGGTACCGCTCATACTGGAAGAGTTCGGAATGAGCAATTTTATTATCAGCAGGCTCCGCCTGAATGCCACTAAAGCCGACCTTTTGGAGTGGCGGCAGATGGTGGCACGCATGAAGACGCCCAAGGAGCCCATTAATATTGCACTGGTAGGGAAATACGTCGAATTAGAAGATGCCTACTATTCGGTAAGGGAGTCGCTCTGCCATGCCGCCCTTTATCACGACCGCAACGTAAATATTATCTGGGTTCAATCGGAAGACCTGGAAAAAGGCTTGAATGAAAACTTGCTAAGCTCTGTTCATGGAATTATCGTGCCCGGCGGCTTCGGCAACCGGGGTATCGAAGGGATGATAACTTCCGCCTCATTTGCCAGGCATAACAATGTACCTTACCTTGGGCTTTGCCTGGGTATGCAAGTCATGATGATCGAGTTCGGCAGGTACGCTCTGGGAAACAAGCGCGCGAATTCCACCGAGTTCGATTGCGATTCACCCTGCCCTGTCATCGACCTTATGCCGGAGCAGCGTACTATAGATTGCAAGGGCGGCACTATGAGGCTCGGTTCTTACCCCTGCCATCTGGTTCCCGGAACGAGGGCGGCCGAAGCCTATAACCAGACGATTGTATATGAACGCCACCGCCACCGTTACGAGTTTAATAATGATTTCCGTGATGTCTTTGAGAAAAAGGGCGTTGTTTTCAGCGGTCTTTCACCGGATGGTAAGCTGGTAGAGATATCCGAGCTTAAAGACCACCCGTGGATGGTAGGCTGCCAGTTCCACCCTGAATTCCGGTCGCGCCCTGACCGGCCCCACCCACTATTTATTAGTTTCATCGGCGCTGCCAAAGAGACCCTGGTCGACGGTACGCAGGTCACGTTGCCCATATCATGATGTGTGAGCAGCCCGTCTAAATTTATGACTGAAATGTTGGGAGAAGTATATGCGCCTCTTTCTTGATACAGCAAATGTAGAGCATATCAAGTACGGAGCGAGACTGGGCGTGGTAAGCGGTGTGACAACCAATCCCAGCCTGGTTTCCAAAGAAGGCAAGGTCAACTATAAAAAGCTGGTTCAGGAGATTTGCTCCATCATCCCCGGCCCTGTCTCCACGGAGGTCATCAGCGAGGACGTTGCCGGCATGGTATCTGAGGCCAGGGAAATAGCTAAATGGGCCTCTAATGTAGTAGTGAAAATACCTGCCGGTCTGGAAGGGACCGAAGCTACTCACATACTGGCTAAAGAGGGGATAAAGGTCAACTATACTCTGTGTTTCTCAGTTAACCAGGCGCTGCTGGCAGCGCTGGCCGGCGCAACCTACGTCAGCCCCTTTGTAGGTAGGCTGGATGATATCGGCGAGAATGGCATGTCACTGGTTGAGGATATCGTACAGGTCTATCGCCAGTACCCGGATATCAAAACCGAAGTTATAGCCGCCAGCATACGCCATCCCCAGCATTGCCTGGCTGCGGCCAAAGCCGGCTCGCACATAGCCACGATACCGTATGCAGTCCTGCTTCAGATGGCCAAACATCCGCTTACAGAAGCCGGCTGTGCACGGTTCCTGGATGACTGGTGCAAGGTCATGGGAAACGTCAAAAACATATGAATTTTCAATCGTATTCCTGCGGGGATATTTAAAAAACCCTTTTTTTTATAACTAAGTAATTACTTGATTTGAGGTGCTATCATGATGAATTTAACGGAACTCGAAGCGAAAACCACTGAAGAGCTTATGGCCCTGGCAAAATCTCAGGGACTTGAGAACTACGTTGACCTGAGCAGGGAAGATCTCATAACCAAGCTTGCCAATTTTGTGACGCCGCCGGAACCACAGCCCGGTTTCTATATGGGACTGGGAGGCATACTGGAGATTATGGATGAAGGCTACGGTTTTTTAAGACAGGAAAGCCTGCTACCCGGACCCAACGACGTTTATATCTCCAACTCGCAGATCAGACGGTTCGGCTTGCGTAATGGCGATACTGTTACCGGGCAAGCCAGGCCGCCTAAAGAAGGGGAAAAATATTGTAGCCTGCTTCGAGTTGAGACTGTAAACGGGCTCGATGCCGACCAGTCCAAGGGCCGTGCCCATTTCGGACAATTGACACCTACCTTCCCCGATAAAATGTTCGACCTGGAGAACAATCCCAAGAACCTTTCGGCCCGCATTATAAACCTGGTGGCGCCCATCGGGCGTGGGCAGCGCGGCTTGATCGTGTCACCACCTAAAGCTGGCAAGACGCTTTTACTTAAGAACATTGCTAACGCTATCACAGCGCAGTATCCCGATGTCCATCTCATGGTATGTCTCATAGGCGAGCGCCCCGAAGAAGTCACCGACATGAAAAGATCGGTGAAAGGCGAAGTTGTATCTGCTACGTTCGACGAACCGGTGGAAAATCATACCCGGGTAGCCGAACTGGCGCTGGAAAGGGCCAAAAGGCTGGCTGAAATCGGTAAAGATGTAGTGATCTTGTTGGATGGTATCACGCGCCTGACGCGCTCCTATAACCTGGCCATGCCACCCAGCGGCCGCACGCTTTCCGGCGGCATCGACTCTGTTGCCCTCTATCCTCCCAAGCGGTTCTTCGGTGCTGCCAGGAACATCGAGGAAGGCGGCAGCCTGACAATACTTGCGACCTGCCTGGTAGACACCGGCAGCCGTATGGATGACCTCATTTATGAGGAGTTCAAAGGCACAGGCAATATGGAATTGCATCTTGACCGCAGGATGGCTGAAAAACGCATCTTCCCGGCCATCGATATTATGCGCAGCGGGACCCGCCGCGAGGAGCTTCTGCTGGGCGAGGCCACCGTTGCCAAGGTCTGGCTGCTCCGCCGTATGGTCAGCATGATCGCAGAGGATTCCAATAACCCAACAGATGCCTCAGAAAGAGTAATCGACCGCCTGGCCAAAACACAGAACAACGCCGAATTCCTGGCTACCCTCACTGCCAAGGATGTATAGGGGAAAATTCTAAAGACTAAGCTCTAAACTCTAATTAAACTCCAAGACCAAAATTAAAAATGCGAAGCCTTTTGAATTTAGAGTTTTGAAATTGTTTAGTATTTAGAGTTGGTAACTATCCCTTGACATCCCGTAATTCCTGTGCTATACTGTATTCAAGTGAGGGATAAAAGCCATGAAAAAGAATCGAATGCAGGACTTCACAGCGAAGGATTTTGCCGTACATTTTCCAGACGATGATGCTTGCCTTGAATGGATTAAAAATCACCTTTGGCCTGATGGCATACACTGTCCAGTATGCAATAAGATCACGAAGCACCACAAGCTGGCTAAGAAGCCCGTTTATGAGTGTGATAATTGCCGCAAGCAGGTATCCCCACTTGCCAATACCATCTTCCGTAAGTCGCCCACTCCGCTTCATATATGGTTTGACGCTATCCACGAGATGTCTACTACCCGCTCCGGCTTCTCCGCAAAGGCGCTCCAGCGTAAGCATGGCGTGACATATAAGACCGCTTGGCGTATGTTTAGGCAGATTCGTATGCTTCTTGATGAGAACGCTGGCATATTTACGGATGTGGTTGAAATTGATGAGACTTATTACGGTGGCAAGAGGCGAGGCGATAATCAAGGCCGTCCGGCTGAGGGCTCGCACAAGGTTCCAGTGATCGGTATTGCTCAACGGCATGGCAAGGTCAGCACCAAAGTTGTTGCCAATGTAAAGCGATCGACCGTGATGCCACTGATTGCCAAGAATGTGAAGCGCAGTACTCTTATTTACACGGACGAATATAAGGTCTACGATGCCCTTGATGATGCCGGATTTGACCATATCAAATGCAATCATGCCGCTGGTGATTACGTTGTCGGTAGTGCGCATACTAATACCATTGAGGGGTTTTGGTCCTTGGTAAAGCGTGGCATAGGCGGCGTTTATCATGCGGTTAGTCCGAAGTACCTTCAGTCATATCTAAATGAATATCAATTTCGCTACAACCATCGTCTTGACCAGGCTCCGATGTTTCAGACGGTTCTAAATCAGATTCAGCAGCTTTAGGTCGTATTGCACTTTCTAGTATCTGAAAGAACTGATCTCGAGTTATCTTGCGTTTGATTATCTTTCGCTTTGGCATATTAATCCCCTACTTAGCCACTAGTACATTAATAGCTGGTAAAAAAAGTTTCTGTTCTTCAGTATTCAGTAGCCAAAGACCAGAAGTATCGCTTGTTTCATAACGATACCAACCTTCAGTTGGAGGATACGAGTTGCCCCCCTTGATAGCATCTCGGTAAGTAATTTTGCAATATATAAACCATGTGTTAATAGAAAATACTTTAGTCCCGTTATCATCGTTATATGGTTGGGGTATCGTAACAAAAATAACAATTCCTTCCTGTGGATTTATTGGGTCTACATCAGTTGTGTCAGCATTAACAAACTTAGGTTCTAATGTATCTGTTATTAATGCACCTTTCTCAACAATACATATTTGTTCCCGGATTTGGTAAGCAGCCTTATTACCAATATTGAATATATGGAAAGCTAATTTAGCATTTTCTATATGGGAGGTTTGATTGTCTGACAAAGTTATGTCCGCAGGTTGTTTACCTAATGATAATGTGGGATTATAAGCAACATCCCAATCTTTCCCAATAGTTTTTGAAATACCAAAACCCCCACCTGCAATAATAACTATCCCCACTAAAAATGCAATTAGCAACTTGGATAAGGTGATTTGTTGATTCTTAAAATGAGCCCATACAAACCAGCAACCAAGCAGGAATACAAACACTGTAATTGCCGCAGCATACGCCCTAGAGACGAAGAATATCAAGATATCCCCCACGAGGAGAAAACACGTAATTGCCATGCCAATATTATCGGGAATGGTGGGAAAAGTTTTCTTTCTCTTAGTAACTTTATGAGAAGGGGGATGTTGAGAAATATGTTCTGGTTCGACTTCCTCAAGAAAACTGGATTGTTTTCCTGATTCCTCTTCTTCGGCCATGTTATAATCATATCACACCACCCCGCATCGTGTCTACGGGACGTGGTGGGATACTTACCAAAGAGTTTAGGGTTTGCTGAATTGGTGAGGTTTCATCTGTCCACCCTTTGTATTGTCTTTTAACAGAATTGTGTTATCATAAGCGCAAATTAACCTGGAGGTACGCTAGATGAAAGTAAAGGCCCTGGCAACTTTACTTGCTCTTTCTTTTCTATCCGCATTCATTCTGCCAGTACCTGCAGCTGCAGATTCCCTTACACTGGAACCAACGCAGGGGATAGTCGGCTCTGATGTTAAAATACCGGCCTTTTGTCAGTACGGTGAGGGCGATTATTTTCTCTTCTGGGGAGACGGCAACCAGCTTATTACCCAGGGAACCGTCAGGACCAGTAGCTGCCAGCCTATCTATTTTAAGGTGCCTGAATCACCCAGGGGCAAGCATATTGTTACGCTCAAGGTCAACACCAAGACCTTTCAAAAAGAATATTCAACGCTGGGCTCCATTGCGCTTTCGGCTAAGAGCGGTACAGTGGACTCCACTATTTCCATTCAGGGCAGCGGCTTCGGGGCAAGCGAGACCGGAATAAGTATATTTTATGATGGCAGCGCCATAGCTTCCGGAATCACCGCCAATGCTAACGGCAGCTGGCTTTATACACTTAAAATACCGGCCAGCAGCAAAGGGAACCACCCTATAAGCGCCAGCGGAAGCACCACGCCACTTCAGGAAGTCGGCAACCAAATCTTCACAATTACACCGACAATCAGCCTCAACCCCGCCTCGGGATGGGTGGATAAGGCAGTAAACATTTCCGGGCAGGGATTCAACAGCGCCGAAACCAATATCACCGTTATATACGACAGCACAGTGGTCAAATCCGGCATATCGGCCGATCTTACGGGAACGTGGCAAACATCCTTCTCCGTACCGGCTTCGGCAAAAGGTTCACATATAGTGGACGCCAAGGGTGCGACTACAACTATTGACGAGGTACCGAATTTCTCTTTCACAGTCTCTCCCGGCATAAAAGTGGAGCAGTCATCAGGCAAACTTGGCGAGCCCATCAACGTGGGCGACCTGCTTTTTGTAGAAGGCGTCGGCTTTCAGGAGAACGAAGCAAATATCCAGGTTACTTTCGATGGGATGCCGGTAGCTACCGACATTGTAGCCGATGCTCATGGCTCCTGGTCTTCGCAGTTCGCCGTGCCAACAGCCACCAAAGGCGACCACACGGTAGACTCCTTCGGAGATACGACTCATACCGGCGATGTAACGGATTACATCGTGGTTATTACGCCGCAGATAACTATCAACCCAAACAATGGCGCAGTGGGAGAGAGTACCGTGCTCAGCGGCAGCGGGTTCGGATCCAGCCAGCCGCTATCGGTCATTTATGATTCCACCAAGACCAGCGCCAGCGGAACTACTGATGTTTTGGGCAACTTCAGCATCGCTTTCCAGGCGCCGGTCAGCGGAGCCGGTACGCATACTATTACAGTCAGCGACGGCTCCCACGCCAGCGGTTCAACAGCTTTTACGATAGAGTCCAACCCTCCTCCGATTCCCAGCCCTATATCCCCGCAGGCAGGCGCCAAATTCAGCATGTTCGAGAACAAACCGATCGATTTCACGTGGTCGGCTGTGGAAGACCCCAGCGGGGTTATATACACGCTTGAGATAGGTCAGAAAGCCGATTTCTCGGGTTCGGTTATACGCAAAGAAAACCTCGACAAACCGCAATACTCGCTACCTGCCGGTGAGAGACCGGGCGCAGGTGAGTACGTTTGGAGGGTAAAGGCCTCAGACCTGGCCGGCAATACCAGTGATTGGAGCCAGTCACAAACCATGTCTATCACCGGTTTCGATTTTCTCTGGATTATTTTCGTGGTTATAGGAGTGCTGGCAGTTATAGCCGCAGTGATCTGGCGTATACGTTCTATCAGCAAGCGCGGTGGCTGGTCCTCGGAGCCCCGATAAGTCTCCGGCTTCACAAAAGCAGGATCTCAACAGCGGGCCACCGGCTCCAGATGACCCTCTTGGCTCATCAAGGTTAGCCCACAGTATCTTGTACGAAGCACATTCTTCTGTAACACTTATACAGTTGTTGAAAAATGATGGATAGTAAAACCACTCCCAGCGCCGAAAATAAACAAATCTGGGATGAGATCGTTAGAAAAGGGATGCTCAACGCCATCACGGGACTATCCCGCATGGTACATCAGAATTTAGTCATAAATACTATTGAAGTACGCCGCATGCCGGCCAGGTCTATGCCGGCTCTATTCGGCGGGCCCGACCAATTGGTGATAGGTGTTTACCTGACGTTTACCGGCGCCACCAATGGCCATATCCTGATGGCACACGAGCCTTCAATCGCTTATAAAATCCTCGATCTCCTGATGGGCAGGAAAATCGGGACTTCTAAAAGCCTCGATGAGATGTCGAAATCGGCACTCGGGGAGATGGGTAATATAACCAGCGCCTATTTTCTCAACGCCGTAGCCGATCATTTACAAATTACCTTGCACCCTTCTCCGCCGGCGGTGATGATGGATATGGCGGGCGCTATAATGGATATGGCGCTGGCCTCCGTCTTACAGGAGGGTGACGATGTATTTATGGCCCGCACGTCCTTCGGTTTGAGTGACCGCACGATCGAAGGCAATTTCCTTATCATGCCCAATGCCAGTTTCCTTAATCTGCCGCTGGCCCCGGCTTTGAGCGTACGTTAGTTGCGCCACTGGCCGCAGGAAGGAATTGCATCCCCCGGCCACTAATCCAGTATAATCATTAGACGTGTAGTTCAGGAATGCGGTGAGCTACCTCAAAACAGATAAGCATATGTAAGCCCACAGCAGCTATAAAACCTTGACAAATACGTGCGATGGCTATAATATGTTTGAAATTTAAGCTTGACTACTATTTTTAAATATAAAAAAGCGAGGTAAAACAAGAATGAAGTTAATGGTTATCGGGCTGGGGCAGTGTGGCTCCCGCGTAGCCGACGAGTTTGCCCGCCTGGGGCAGCGTGCCCGCTCTGATAGGGGCACCACCATCATCACGGGTACATTTGCTGTCAACACGGACCAGACTGACCTGACCGGATTATCTCATATAGGCTCCGACTACATGCACCGCATCTTGATCGGCGGCCGCAAAACCTGGGGTCACGGCGTAGGCAAGGTCAATGAAATGGGCGCCGAACTGGCCCGGGAAGATGGCGACAAGGTCATCGATGCCGTCAGGACATCACCACTTTTCTACCAGACGCATGCTTTCATGCTGGTGGCCGGCACCGCCGGCGGCACCGGCTCGGGCGCCATCTCGATCATAGCCCAGATGCTCAAGGAACGCTATATCGGCAAACCCGTTTATGCACTCTGCGTACTGCCCTTCGAACACGAGGAAGTGGCAGAGCTGAGAAGCGTATATAATACCGCCACCTGTTTGAAATCGATTCACTCCATCGCAGACGGCGTATTCCTGGCCGACAACCAGCGCTATGTGCGCAAGGATGCCAGCCTGGCCATGAACCTTCAGAGGATCAACCGCCAGATAGTCGACCCGTTCTACGATTTGATGTGCGCCGGCGAGGTCACTCACCAGCGCTCTGTAGGCGCCAAGACCATGGACGCAGGTGATATCATGCAGTCCATCGACGGCTGGACGGCTATCGGTACCGGCACGACCGATGTCCCTCGCGGCTTCCGCTTCCCATGGGAGATGGCCAAGGTCAACTTCCGAGAAAAGGGCAGCGAGACGCTGCGAGCCATGCAGGCTATGGACGCCGCCGTAAGCGAGCTTTCCATCGCCATCAATCCCGAGGATTCGGGCCGCGCCCTTTATCTCTTGGCTGCTCCTTCCAGGGAGATGAGCATGGATATCGCCAAAGGCCTGGGCGATTACCTGCGTGAGCTTGCCGAGAACGCGGTCATACGAGCCGGCGACTTCCCCAGGGAAAAAGGCTCGGTGGACGTAACCATCCTCTTCTCGCAGCTTGCCTTCGTGCAGAAGATCAGAGACTACTACGACAGGGCCTCAGCCTTCGCCATGACGCAGAAAGACCGCCTGAAGGAAACTACGGGCCGCCTGCGCGACATGGAAGACGCCGCCAAGGGCCTGCCCAGCCTTATCTAGTAAGAATCATCGGATATCAAGAAGGGAGCGACAAAGTCGCTCCCTTCTCTTTTTATGGGGTGGCCCCTGTTTACTATTTTGCTCCAACAGACATCGGAGTATGTAAAATGGAACTCTATCCGCACTTGTATATTGGGATTATCATCTTGGCGGTTTGGAAATAGCCGGCGACTCTTAAATTACAATAATAGGTCAGGGAATATAAATAGACATCTAATATTCAAAACTATAAAATACAACGAGTAGCTTCGATGACCAATTAATTACGGCAATAAAATGAAGCGCAAAGGCAATAGATTGGTCGAAGTGGCAGCGACAGGCCATAGTGTTAACAACATTATTTCCCCTCATTGTGCAAGAGGACGCCTTCTTATGAAGCGTATCTTGCTAAGACTGAAAAATCCAAAACAAATGTTCAAAAATATCACCTTGCGAAATCTGAAAACTTATTTTTTCTACTTAAAAACCGTTCACCCGACAACAATGGAAAATATGTTAACTGCTAAGGATGTTGAGAACCTTGTCAATCCTAACAAGGTGGCTCATCTAAAAGTTGGTTTTTTCCCTCCGGGTCATTTCCACTCCACCATACCGGATGTGGATAGAATACGTCGCAAAGAAAAATTGCTCTGGTCGAATTTTCCACAGTCGCTGCCTGGCATAGATTTAAATACAGCCGAGCAACTCCGTTATTTGAATGAGTTTAAAAACTACTATAAGGATATGCCTTTCAAAAGGACCAAGTCCGCCAACTTAAGGTATTTTTTTGAAAACGATTACTATTCCTATTCCGATGCAATCGGCCTCTATTCAATGATAAGAAAATTAAAACCGGAAAGGATTATCGAAGTAGGATCAGGCTATTCATCCTGCGTAATGTTGGATACTAACGAGATATTTTTCCAGAATAAAATTGCGATAACGTTCATCGAACCTTATCCTGAAAGATTAATGTCGTTAGTAAAAAAAGATGATTTAAGCAAGAACCAGATAGTAAGATCTGAATTACAGGATGCGGACAAAAACCTTTTCGATTCTTTGCAGGAAAACGATATTTTATTCATTGATTCAACTCATGTCGCAAAAATCGGCAGCGATGTGAACTATATCTTTTTCGATGTGCTTCCGGTGTTAAAAAAAGGAGTGCATATTCATTTCCATGATGTTTTTTATCCTTTTGAATACCCCAAATCATGGATTTACCGGGGTTGGTTTTGGAACGAAGATTATATTCTGAAAGCTTTCCTTCAATACAATACTGACTTTAAAATCGTATTCTTTAATACATATTTGGAGCATTTTTATAGGGAAATATTTAAGAGAGATATGCCACTTTGTCTTAAGGATACGACAATTGGGACTCCTGAACACGGCAGTATATGGTTAAAAAAAGTGCATTAAAGAATGCAGAGCTGATGACACTGGATTGGATATGTGCATGAGGGATGAATTACGTGATACCAAGGAACTTGCCGATGCAATAGAGGGTTGGTTAGGTGATAGGGAAGGTGAAGCGCTTTTTTATCTGGCAAAGAATTGCACCGGAAAGGGAGTCATTGTTGAGATTGGATCGTGGAAAGGTAAATCCACTATTTGGTTAGGAAAAGGTTCATTAGCCGGGAACCGCGTAACAATATATGCGATTGATACGCATACCGGCTCCTCAGAACACAAGGATTTATATGGTAACGTTTGGACTTACGAAGAATTCCAGAACAATATTAAAAATGCCGGTCTTAACGACGTCATTAGGCCTGTTCGAAAAAAATCGAGTACGGCGGCTGAGGATTTTAAGGAACCAGTTGAATTGATTTTCATAGACGGCGCACATGAATATGAACTCGTTAAATTGGATTTCCAATCGTGGTTCCCCAAAATGATAGCAGGCGGCATTATGGCATTTCATGATACTACTAATTGGCAGGGACCAAGGAGAATAGTTGAGGAACAAATATTTAAATCGAATCATTTTAAAAATATCAAGATAGTCGATTCAATGACATTTGCCCAAATGGTATCTCATAATTCATTTATAGACAGGCTGCGGAACAGATACATGTTTTTGCTAATGAATATGTATATTTGGGGGAGTAAGGTGAAGATTCCGTGGCGGCCAATTTTTAAAGTCTGACAGCGCCCGCGGTTACTCCCTGTTAATTCCCCTGGCCTTCCTGGGGGACAGCCTGGAAGCGGCTTCCACACACAGGGCAAGGCTCATCAGGTAGTCATCATGGCCTTCCGATGGATCGACGTAGAAATTGATGGTCTGATTGGGACGGCACACATCCCGGGCCCTCTCCAATTCGAACAGAAGCTCTCTATAATCATCCGACCCATCGCCCTCATAAAGCTTCAGCCTCCCTGAGTTCACTGCTGCCAGCAGATTAAAGCCCAGGGTGGACTTGGAAGTCTGGGAAAACTTGAAGGGCACCACCCGGGTTCCCAGCGCATTGCGAAGGAAAGAGGCTACGGCCTCCCCCACCCCGGTCGCGTCCACCACGATGCGGCTGCATCCCCAGCTATTTTTAAGTATATCCACCATCTGGCGGTAAAGTGCAGGATGCTTTTTGCCTACCCAGCAATAGTGCTCCACCACATTTATCAGCGGTTCCTTAATAGTATCACTCTCATCAGGGTAACCGATCTCCGCCACGGTGATCACCGTGGCATCACGTCCCCCCACAGTGAGCTCCAGGTCCCCAGTGACCTCGGCTTCTCCCGCCAGGTCTATTCCCGCCACGTACAATTTATCTTTATCGCGCCTGTGCCTCAGCCTGGAATGCCCTCCCTGCAATTGCGCCAATTGTGAGCGTGATAGAAAACCGCCGCCGCTGCGGATGGGAAGCAGGGCGTACTGGCTGCAGAAGAGCGGATGGTCCTCGCCCAGCCTTGTGCGTTCCGCCTCAACGAAATCGAGGTAGCCGGGATTATACCTGGCCACATCCTGCCAGTCGAAACGGAAATGCCTTCTGATGCCGTCCCTCTTCTCCAGCTCGATATTGGACAACTTGGTCTGCTCAAGCAGCGTGCTGTCATCCCATGTGGTTCCATAATGAACGGTGGTGGCGTTGGTGGATGAGGCCATGGGGCGGAACTCCTTGGTATATTTATCTTTATTCACGTCCTGCGACTCGTCGATCTCCAGCAGGATATCTGCCGTGTGACCGACCACGGAGGAAGATTCCTCCGCTGAAAGAAATATCTGTTGTGCCGCTCCCAGCCTGATGATATAGCCCATCTCGGCAGTCCACAGGCCGTCGAAACCGAAATCGTCCAGCCTCTGCTTGAGACGCATCATGGATATTACGGTCTGAGGCTTGAAAGTAGGTGAGCATTTCACGGCGCTTCCACCGCTGCCCATGAACATAGTGAGGAGCAGCACCTCGATGTGCGCTGAAAGCTCGTTTTTTCCGCCCTGGCGGGCTATTTCTACCGAGAAAGTAAGTCCGCGGTGGTTCTCTATACTATCCAGTACTGCACGTGCTATTTCGAGCTGATAGGGCCGTAAATGCATGATTTATGAAAACCCGGAGATGCGACCGGTAAAAAACTCCAAATTGTTCGGAATTCCCCCAAATAAGTTCTCATCTGCCATTGTGAGCGAAACGAAGTAATCCTACGAACGAAGTAAATAGCTTGGCTTGATGCCCTGGGATTGCCACGGCACTACGTGCCTCGCAATGACGTAATAATAAAACTTGGTTTTTGAGCCTCGAATTTCTTCGCCTATTTTATAAACGCTTTTACTCCAAGGGGAACAGCCAGCTCCGTGAGGACTCTGGCAATAGCTTCTTTGAGGCATTTTTTCTGCTCCCTGGAGATGCTGTAGCGGACCTTGACCAGGTTGGCAATGGTATTGGCCGTCTTGAGATGCAGCTCGCACTTCTCCGGCTCGTCCCTGATAAGATCGCGGAGCTTAAGGCGCAATACGGCGATCTCCTGGTCGAGCCCATCCACACCTCCCGCCTCTTCCAGCATCAGCCCGGCAGTCTCATCCAGGGCGGGACCGTAGAACCCGCGCTTTATTTCCTTTCCTACTCGCTTTCTTACCATGTTTTTTCACTTTGACCAGCCCGTATACGATGGCATAGGCTGCAGCATCATACATCTGACGCTCAAGCGCAAACTTCAGCAGTTCCACCATGATGCATTTATATTAGTACATTCGTTCTACCTTAACAACGCAAACCTGTCGTGTTTCCTATTTAAAGCCACTGCTTGCCTTATGTAAATTATATGGCTAAGATAAGAAGTGGCTTTATATATGGCAGAAAACCTGTTCTCCTTCTATTAGCTCGAAAGGTATGGGGAAAAGAAAATGAGAGCGGGCATTTTCAAAATCTATCAATCATCGGCCGACGAAGCCGGCTCCGACGGCAGCGTGAGGCTGCTTAAAACCATCTCCGCCTATATAGGACTAGCCGTGGTCGCCATAGGGCTCATCGTGATAGCAGGCTGGGCTTATGATTTGGCCTATCTCAAGAGCATCTCACCTGTCTACGTATCCATGAAAGCCAATGCCGCTATTTGCTTCATTTTAATCGGCCTGGCCCTTTGGATGCTGCCCGATGGCGCGCATTTATTACCAGGCGTTAGAAAGTACCTCTCCGCGATATTCGCGGCTATTGTCATTTTTGTAGGCCTTCTGGTCCTAAGCGAGTATATCTTCGGATGGGACGCGGGCATCGACCAGGCCATATTCAGGGAACCGGCAGGAGCCGTTGGCACTGTTTATCCCGGCCGCATAGTGCTGACCGCCGCTTTCAGTTTCGTCCTGGCCGGCCTTGCCATGCTTCCCCTTACCTTCAGGAAGTCTGATAAATATGCCGTACCCCAATATATGTCAATGCTGGGACTGATAATCAGCCTTGTCGCCGTCATAGGCTATGTATACGGCCTGCGGCAGTTCCTGGGGCCCGTTAATTTGACTCCCATGCCGTTGATAACAGCGCTGGCTTTCCTGCTGTTCTTCACAGGCATCCTCCTGGCCGATGCACGCCATGGACCGATATCGGTTTTCGTGGGGAAGAGGGCCGGCAGCCTCATGCTCTGGATAACCCTTCCGGTAGTCCTTTTGTTCGTAGTACTGTTTGACTGGCTTCAATTATTCGTCGGGCAGCAAGGCACTTATTCCAACGAATTCAGTGCCGGCGTGTTTACAGTCGCCGACATAACCGTCACTACCCTCGTGCTTGTGCTCATAGCAGTGTACCTCAACCATCTCGACAGAAGGCGCTGGGAGGCAGAGGAGAAGCTGCGCCGGCTCAATATTCAGCTTGAGCAGGACTTAACCAAAACGCAGTTGTTTCTCAGCTCGGTTTTAAAGCATGCCCCCTCCCCTATATCGGTATTAACGCCGGACGGGCATTACCTGATAGTCAACAAAGCCTGGGAAGAGTTCAATAACATAAAGGCAGATCGTGCCATCGGCCACAACTATGAAGAGCTGTTCCCGGCGAGTATAGCCAAAGAACGCAGGGAATCCGATGAACAAGTCGTCAATACCCTGGAATACCAGATGCTGGAACGCAAACTCAATACCCCCGAAGGCGAGCGCTGCTTCACCGTTGTAAAATTCCCCTTGCTGGACGACCAGGGAGAGGTCGAAGCCATAGCCAATATTTCAACGGATATGACAGACAAAAAACGGGCGGAAAACGACTTGCGAAGGGTTGCCCGGGCACTTAAGACATTGAGCGAATGCAATCAATCGGTCCTACATGCTGACACTGAGCTGAGTTTAATTGAGGACATTTGTCGCAAGATAGTGGATGTAGGAGAGTATCGCCTGGCCTGGGTAGGTTATGCTGAAGACAACATAAATAAAAGCATTAGACCTCTTGCATCTTACGGCAACATGACCGTCTCACCGGACAGTATAAACTTAGTATGGACGGAAAATGAACCTGGCCATACACCTGCCGGGCTGGCCATCAGGACGGGTACAACATGTGTCGTAACCGATATCGGGCACAGCCAAACGTTTGATGCCTGGCGCAGGATGGCAGTGGAAAATGGGTGTGCCTCGGCTGTGGCTTTTCCCCTTATCAACCAGAAAGCTTTCGGCGCGCTGGTGATCTATTCTCCTGAAATTGTTGCTTTCGATGAAGAGGAAGTGGGTTTATTGAAAGAGCTTGCTGATGACCTGGCTTACGGCATAACAGCAATACGTACGCGCAATCAGCGCCGGGAAGCTGAAAAGATGATAGAAAGCAATGAGATTTATTACCGTTCCCTGATAGAAAGCTCCACAGATTTGGTCAACGTACTAGATGCCGATGGCACAGTGCGTTATGCCAGCCCGTCATCGGTAGAACTGCTGGGCTACCCGCCGGAAGAGGTTCTGGGCATGAATCTGGCGGACTTTATGCACACTGATGATATCCTGGTAGCAAGCGATGCCCTGTCACAATTGAGCTCTAATGCTGCCGGATTGATAGTTGAGGTGAGGTTACGCCACAAGGACGGCCACTGGGTCACCTTCTCATCCCGCGGCAGGCTGCTTCCCGATATCAGGCCGGGGATGAGGGTGGTCATAAACTCGCATGATATCTCCGCCCGGCTCCAGGCACAGAAGGACCTCAGTGAAAGCTACAACAAGCTGCAAACCAACCTGTCGAAAACCATCGACCTGCTGGTCGCCATTACAGAGAAGAGAGACCCCTATACGGCCGGACACCAGAAACGCGTCACCGACCTGGCATGCGCCATCGCCCGCGAAATGGGCCTCGCCGACAGCAGGGTCAGCGCTATTTCCATGGCCGGCACCATTCACGACCTGGGCAAGATCAACGTCCCTGCCGACCTGCTCAATAAGCCTGGCAAGCTGAGCAACATGGAATTTGCAGTGGTCAAAATACATCCGGATACCGCTTTTGACATTATTAAAGTGGTCGATTTCCCGGCTCCCATTGCGGATATCGTGCACCAGCATCATGAGAGGATGGACGGGTCGGGGTATCCGCTGGGCTTACATGGCGAGGAAATCCTGCTGGAATCAAGAATTCTGGCTGTGGCAGACGTAGTCGAGGCCATGGCATCGCACCGCCCCTACCGCCCCGCGCTGGGCCTGGATAAAGCGCTGGAGGAGATAAAGGGCAATAAAGGCGGACTATATGACGAGGACGTTGTAAATACCTGCCTGAGGGTGTTTGACCGGGGCTTCCGTTTCCAGGAAAACTAAGACCCCAAAGTGTAAACCCCAAACCCCAAACACTAAATCCTAAACAAATATAAAATCCCAGTTTCAAATCATTTGTGCTTTGAGTTTGCTTAGAGCTTAGAGTTTTGTATTTAGAATTTCAATAAGTTCTTGCATCTCAATTCCGTATGATTTATATTATGTCCCTATGTCCATCAAGGTCTCCGTGGTGGTAGTAAACTACAACGGCCTGCAATATCTGGATGCCTGCTTGAATTCCATCTTGAAGCAAGATTTCAGCGATTATGAAGTCATCTTTGTCGATAACGCATCCATAGACGGCAGCCTTGAGTATGCCCGCCGCCATTTTCCCGGCCTGGTGTTTGTAGCTAACAGCGGCAATAGTGGCTATGCCGGCGGCATCAATAGCGGCATGGCCGTGGCTAAAGGTGAGTATGTTGCCCCTATCAATATGGATACGGAGGTGACGCCCGGCTGGCTGGCGGCCATGGTGGATTTTATGGATACACGACCGCAGGTGGGCGCAGTCTGCCCCAAGGTGCTGATAACTGACCAGCGCAATAAGGTTAACTGCAACGGCCTGAATATCCATGTGTCCGGGCTGGGCTTTTGCCGTATGCTGCACAAACCCGATGTACCCGAATCAGGTGCACATAAGATCAGCGGCATCAGCGGATGCTCCTACCTCATTAAAAAAGATATTTTCAATCGTATGGGCGGTGCGCCTGAATATTGCTTCATGTACAATGACGACGTGGTAATATCCTGGCTGCTGACGATGATGGGCTATGAAATGTACTGCCTGCCTCAGTCTGTCATCTATCACCGCTACAGGCTGAGCATGAGGCCGGAAAAGTTTTTTCACCTGGAGAAAAACCGTATTTACCTGATATTTTCCACGCTGAAATGGCCCACACTGCTATTGATCTCACCAATCCTTATTTTTGTTGAAGGCATGGTACTGGTCTATTGCTTCATCAAAGGCTGGCCCTACCCGCGGTCCAAGTTCGGCGCATACCTGGCCGCTTTCAAGGAGCGAAAATACATCGGCCGGTTACGGAAGTCCTATCAAACTCTACGCCGGGTATCGGACTTTACGCTGCTGCGCGGGTTGGCCTGGAATCTGGAGTGGGGACAGCTTTTCGGAATAGTACGCTTCCGCTTCAGAGGTATGCGCCGTGACTGAGGGGTCGAGCCCGGTTGTTCCGGACACACAGCTTCCAGACGTCAGCATCATCATCGTCAACCATAACGGCAGGCGATTCCTGCCTGTTTGCCTGGGTTCCCTCAAATTGCTGGACTATCCGGGTGAAAAGCTTGAAGTCATTGTAGTAGATAATGCCTCCACCGACGATTCCGTTGCATATATACAAAACGAATTTCCAGGCGTTAAGATACTCTCACTGGATAAAAACTTCGGCTTCTGCAAACCCAATAACGAGGGGGCAAAGGCTGCGGCAGGCCAATACCTGGTAATCCTCAACAACGATACCGAAGTCAGCCGGGAATGGCTGAAGGAGCTGGTCGGGCCGGCGCTGGCCGATAAAGACGTCGTATCCTGCGCTTGTAAAATGCTCTATTATGACAGGCGTGACATTATCAATACTACGGGAGGAAAGATCACCATCATAGGCGGAGGCTTTTATCGCGGCTACGGCGATAAAGATGGAATGCTTTATAATCAGCCGGGCTACACGAGCTTCGGCTGCGGGGCCGGCGTGCTTGTCAGGAAGGACTTTTTCCTGGATGCCGGGGGCTTAGACGAGGACTATTTCGCGGCCTGCGAGGAACACGACCTGGGCTGGCGGGCCTGGCTCTATGGGTATAAGGTGGCCTACGTTCCTACGGCCGTCATGTACCACAGGGAGAGCGGCACCTTCGGCAGCCGCAGCAATGCCGACCCCACAAAGGTATTCCTCAATACCCGCAACCGGCTGTTTAACATGCTGAAAAACCTGGACGGCTGCAACTTTGTCCGCAGCAAATTCATAAGTTTCGGCTTCAATTTTTACCGTCTGTCAGCTTACCTGCTCAACGGCAACTTCCGGGCCGCCGGTGCAGTCTGCCGCGCTTATTTAGATTTCGCGCTGAATGTCGGCAAAATGTTGTCTAAACGGCGCGCCGTACAGAGAAAACGCCGTCGCAGCGATGAAGAGCTTTATAAACTGGGCGTAATTGCCACCCTTAAGGAGAGCCTGGCAGAGGAAAAGCGGCTGAGACGGCTGGCGGGCAAGCAATTCTTTTCATCGGGAAAGCAGGTATGACACAGCAGCCTTTCTATTCGGCACGGTCAATGCAGGAGGAGGCCATAAATGACTGAGATTGAAGAGAATATCCAGAATAAAACTACTAAAATCGGCATAATCGGTCTGGGTTATGTAGGCATGCCGCTCGCCATAGCCTTTGCTGAGGCAGGCTTCAAAGTACTGGGTTTTGACGCTCAGCAGGCAAAAGTGGATGCGGTTAATAAGGGTAAATCGGATATCGTCGACATAGCTGATGAGAGTCTGGCGCCTCTGCTGGCCTCGGAGAGCATAGAAGCCACCGGAAATATGGCCAGGCTGGGCGAGGCGGATGCTGTCTGCATCTGTGTCCCGACTCCCTTGACCAATACTAAAGAACCTGACCTGTCCTTCGTAAAAGGCGTATCGCAAGACCTGGCGCAACGCTTGCGACCCGGGCAGCTCATCATATTAGAGAGCACCACTTACCCGGGCACTACCCGCGAAGTTATCCTGCCCATACTGCAACGATCCGGTCTGGAGGTGGATAAAGAATTTTACCTGGCGTTCTCTCCTGAAAGGATTGATCCGGGCAATAAGAAATATAACATTAAGAATACGCCCAAGATAGTCGGCGGTATCAGCCCCGTCTCCACCGGCGTGGCTGCTATGCTTTACCGGCAGGTAGCGGATAACGTAGTGGTAGTCACCAGCTCTGAAGCCGCCGAGATGACCAAGGTTTTTGAGAACGTCTTCCGCAGCGTGAATATCGCGCTGGTCAACCAGATGGCTCAGCTATGCGAGAAGATGGGCGTAAGTATCTGGGAGGTTATCGAGTCCGCCGCTACCAAGCCCTTCGGCTATATGCCGTTCTATCCGGGTCCCGGTATTGGAGGCCATTGTATACCTCTCGATCCTTATTATCTGGCAAATAAGGCCAGGGAATATGATTTCCATATCAGTTTTATCGAGCTGGCCGCCGAGATCAATGAGAGTATGCCCTACTATGTTGTAGCGCGCGTTATGGAAGCGCTCAATGAGGGAGGCAAAGCCCTCAAGGGGGCTAAGGTGCTGGTCCTGGGGGTAGCCTATAAGAAAGACAGCGCCGACATTCGGGAATCACCCTCGCTCAAAATAATTGAGTTATTACATAATAAGGGAGCCCAGGTGAGTTACAGCGACCCTTATGTTAAAAAGATAAATAATTCCGCTGGCAACTGGGAATCGGTCAGCTTGACGCAGAAAAATCTATCTTCCGCGGATTGTGTGTTGATAGCCACCGACCATAGCTGCTTCGACCTGGACCGGATCGCAGCCTGGTCTAAGCTGATCTTCGATACCCGAGGCGTTACCCGGCATTTGAAGGACCATCCTGGAATTATCCGGCTGGGCGAGAGTAGAAAGCAATTCTTTTCTGCGGGAAGTCAGCCATGACGCAATTGGATATCAAGAATCTATCTGTAAGTGTGATCATCCCTTCATATAACCGGGCATATGTGGTATCCAGGGCCATAAACAGCGTGCTGGCCCAGACCTATCAGAATTTTGAAATCGTCGTTGTTGACGACGGCTCAATCGATAATACTCACCAGGTTGTGATAAATTTTCACGATGAAAGGGTTAGATATATCCGCCATGAAATCAATATGGGTGTAGCAGCCGCGCGTAATACCGGTTTGAGGGCGTCTGTTGGAGAATACATAGCCTTTTTGGATAGCGATGACGAATGGCGCCCGGCGAAACTAGAGAAACAGATAGATGCTATGACAAAGGCAACTCCGGATGTGGGCGTGGTCTATACGGCGACCGAAGTTGCCGTCGGAAACCAACATCAATATCTTCCCCTTGTTACCTATCCTAATAATGTAGCATTCAAGACAGTTTTGGCCGGGAAGTTCCCGACAACCAGTACACTTTTGGTAAGAAAGGAATGCCTGCTGGAGATCGGCTTATTTGATGAAGAATTCAGGTGCGGGGAAGATTGGGATTTCATGATCAGGCTTTCAAAGCGTTACGGTTTTAAATCGGTACCCGAAGCACTGACGATATATCATCGCATTGCAGACAGCATAACCAATAGAAAATCTATTATAGCGGGATTTAAAAAGATACTAAGCAAATATTTCGACGATCTAAGAAACAATAAGGCAATTTCATGCCAGGTCTATATTGGACTCGGACACAACTTATGTATGGATGGAAATATGAAGGAAGGCCGGTATTATTTTATGCTGGCTTTAAAAACTCGCCCGCTGAATATTAAAGCTGCTCTATCCCTGGCTATCGCCTGCTCAGGACCGGGGCTATATAAAAAAATATCCGAGCTATACCAAAATATTAATGCAGCCAGAGTGTGAATAAATGCAAAATTACGAAGGGGAAAATGGAATTGGCGCCCGTGGACACCAGCATCATCATCCTCACTAAAAACGGGGGTGACAACTTCCCCCGGTTGCTCGAGCGCATCTACTCCCAGCAATATACAGGAAGCTACGAGGTCATAGTCATCGACTCCGGATCTACCGACGGCACGCTGGAAGCGACGCGTAAATACCCGCTGAAGCTGATCGAGATCAAGCCTGAGGAGTTTCACCACGGCAGGACACGCAACCTGGGGGCTGATATGGCGGAAGGTAGCTACCTGGTCTATATAACGCAGGACGCCCTGCCCCTAAACAATGATTGGCTCCAAAAACTGACCGATAATTTCTTAGACGCACGTGTTGCCATGGTTGTGGGGAGACAGATACCCAGGGAGGATACAAAGCCGCCGGAAAAATTCACCTATTTCTATGATTTCCCGGATTTCCGGCTTCGTATAGAGCCGGGCGCAAAAGACTACTATCACAATAATAATTTTGTATCGGACTCCAATTCCGCCTTCCGAAAGGATGTCCTGCAACGCTTAAGGTTCTCGGAATCAATTGTAATGGCCGAAGATAAGGAACTGGCTGCCCGTATCCTGGCCGAAAACTATGTCATCATCTACGACCCGCAGGCTGCTGTCATTCATTCACACGATTTTTCTCTCAAAGAGATATTTGAAAGGGCGCTGGATTACGGGGTATCATTACGCCAGGGCGCAGGGGCTATTGCCGGCCCGGGTAAGTCAATCATGACAAAGGTTTTTGAAGTAACCGGCTCCAAATTAAGGTATTTAAATGAACAACGAGGGTGGCTTTATTTGCCCTTTATGATCCTATATGATTTCTGCTTTTATCTAGGCTTTCATCTCGGCAAGTCAGGTCTGTTGGTTGGGCCCATGTCGAGGAAGACAAGGACCAGGCATGTCTGAACTATGGAAATACAGGGAACTGATCTGGAGCCTAACTCAGGTCAACCTTAAGGTTCGCTACCAGAATACCGCTCTTGGATTCCTCTGGTCAATTCTTAGCCCTTTGTTGTTTGCGCTGGTGCTGTTTTTTATCTTCCGGTTCATGTACCGCCAGGAGGTTAATTTTGCTGCATACCTCGTGGTTGGGCTAATGTCCTGGCGTTTTTTTTCAGTCTCCTCTATATCTTCTGTTTACTCTGTGGTAAGCAAAGCCAGCCTGGTTACCAAGGTCTATATACCGCGGGAGATACTGGTGCTGAGCAGTACCTTATCCAACCTGATCAGCTCTTTGCTTGAATTCACGATCATTATACCTATCTTATTTGTTGTTCTCGGCTCTGTACCTCTCACCATCTTTCTCTTCCCCCTGGTTTTTCTAGTATATTTTTGGTTTGCTTACGGTGTAGGCCTATTTTTGGGCGCCTTATACGTTTACTACCGTGATGTTAATCAGTTATGGGAAGTAATGGTCAATACGCTTTTTTTTCTATCGCCCGTCGTCTATCCCATGGTTTCCATAACCGATAAGGTCATGCCCTTCTATCTGCTTAATCCTCTCACAGCATTTATCGTTATATTCCGCGACCTAATGGTATACGGGACACTGCCCTCAGCCTACAACATCATCGTCGCGTGCTTTTTTACCGCAGTAGCCTTCTTTTTTGGCAGGTTTATATTTCTCCGGCTGCAGCGCCGGTTTGCCGAGGAAATATAATGAATTCCGTAAGAGTCGCCAACATTTCCAAGAGGTTCAGGATACCCCACCAGAAAAAAACCACCCTTTTCCAAAATATTATCGGCCTCGTCAAACGTCAGATGGACTATGAGGAATTCTGGGTACTCAAGGATATAAACTTAGAGATAAAGCAGGGAGAAACCCTGGGAATCATCGGCCGTAACGGTTCCGGAAAGTCCACCCTCCTCAAGATACTGGCCAGGGTACTATATCCCGACAGCGGCACCATAGATATAAACGGTAAGGTAGCTTCGTTCCTGGAACTCGGAGTGGGTTTCCAACCGGAGCTTTCCGCTGCGGAAAACGTATATATATATGCCTCGATAATGGGAATGAGCAGAAAGCAAACCGCCAGGATATACGAAAGTATATTTGACTTCGCCGAGCTCAAAAGATTCGAAAATATGAAGTTGAAAAATTTCTCCTCCGGGATGTACCTGAGGCTGGCTTTTTCTACGGCCGTGCAGGCCGAAATTGATATCCTATTGATCGACGAGGTGCTGGCCGTAGGGGATGAGGCTTTTCAGGCAAAATGCATGGCCAGGATCGACGATTTTAAAGAGCAGGGCAAAACCATTATCCTTGTTTCGCACGATCTCAATTGGATCAAGTCTCTTTGTACACGCACAATGCTGCTTGAAAGCAGCAGAATTATTGCTATAGGTGAAACCGAAAAGGTGATTGAGCAATACCTGGCGCTCATGGCTCATTGAAAATACGGCAAAGGATCATGGACAATATCAACACTGCAATTAGGTCTGCCCCCGCAGTAACCATTGTAATTCCCACCTTCAACAGGTCATTCATCCTCGGCCGCGCCATCAAGAGCGTTTTGAATCAGACATATCCCTATTACGAGCTCGTCGTAGTTGACGATTGCTCCACCGATAATACGGAGGAGATTGTCAGGAGCTTTAGCGATGAAAGGATAAGATACTTGCGCCACAACAAAAACAGCGGAGTGAGCGCTGCCCGTAATACAGGCATAATAGCTACGCAAAATAAATATGTATCATTCCTGGATGACGATGATGAATTGTTGCCGGCCTTCCTCGAGAAACAGATGGAGGCCACCGTAAACGCAGCAGAAAGGGTTGGTGTGATATATGCCGATTTACTAACAGAATATTATCAGGGATATAGACGTTCAGTAACTGACAAAGAGGGCAATATCTATAAAAAAGCCCTCAGGCTGAATTTTGATGTGCCGATGCAGTCACTTCTGATAAAAATGGATTGCTTTAAAACTATAGGCGTATTCGATGAAAATTTAACTTTTGCAGAAGATATAGATATGGTCATCAGGCTCTCCCGGCATTTTCAATTTATCCATGTCGACCAGCCGCTGGTAATCAAGCATGCTACTGCAGGAGCCATGTGCTGCGAGCCGGGTGTATTTATACGGGGATTTAAAGCGCTTCTCGATAAGCATACAGAAGAGTTAAAGAAGGACGGGCAGGCGTTATCGCAGTTCTATCTGCACATCGGGCATTTTCTATTTGTGGACGGACAGGAGCGGGAAGCAAGGCAATATATCTGTAAAGCCATAGGAGCCAGTCCCTGCAATTTGAAAGCGGTGGGCGTTTACCTGATGGTATTGTTGGGCAGAAACAAGTATAACCGGGTTAAGGAAATGTATATTAGTCTTAAGTATCCCTGGTTAAAGCTTTAGTATATGGCAGTTTTTCTTTGTGTACGGCAGGCCATCCCCATGGGAGCCGGTTCACTCCCAGAACAAGTCGGCATATTTATCGGTAAGGAGTGGATCGGCCGTGATTAACGCAATGTTTGACTATGACCTGAATAATTTAGAAATCATCACACCCAAAAAACGAAATTTCAAGATGTTCGTTGCCCGGCGACTTGTAGGCATGTATGCCAACAACCCTTATGAAGAATATACGTCCGATTTACTTCTTAAATATGTCAGGGACGGCTCCGTTTTCATAGATATCGGAGCTCACCACGGCTACTATACCCTCTTGATAGGTTCGCAGAAACCGAATTGCCGCATCCTGTCCTTTGAACCTGTGCCGGAGAACGCCGAAATTCTGAAAAAAAACATCGCCCTCAATAACCTCACGAATGTCGAAATACACCAGGCAGCCGCTTCTAACAGTACCGGAATACAGAGCTTACATATTACGGAAGCCTCGGATAATTGCGGCTTTTACCGCCATCCCCTATCAGCCGTTATAAAAGAGATATCAGTGGAAACCGTTCGTTTAGATAGTTACCTGAACGATGTCGGTAATCGGGATGTGTGCATAAAAATAGACACGGAAGGCCACGAGCTATACGTTCTTGAAGGAATGGAGGCATTCTTAAGAGACCGTGAAAATGTAAAAATGGTAATTGAATTTAACCCGAAGTGCATAGCCGTTGCCGGCTACAAGCCTGATGACCTGTTAAATAAGATTAACGATATGGGTTTCGATATTTATTTTATTCTCGATGATAAAAGGCTGTTCTACAAGTTGGACCCACTGGCTATAGACAAATGGCGAGAGTGCATGCAGGGCTACGAAGAAAGCTACCTGAACATACTATGTATTAAAAAAGATAAATCCTTAAACATCAGCTTTTTCTCTCATTCATCCAACTTAGTGGGGGCCGAAAGAAGCCTGCTGGAGTTGATCAGGGAGCTCATCGAAGACCACGGCACTCTTGTCAGTGTAATATCACCTGATGAAGGGCCCTTAAATGCCGAACTGCGCAAGCTTGGAGCCGCCGTAATCATTGCAGGCTATTGCTCATGGTACGATTTAAAGACGGTGCCCTACCCGTCGGACACAACACTCAAAATCAGCGTTAGCAGCCTGATGAATATTTTAGTGGATATATTAGGCAAGATAAATCCCGACATATTGGTCACCAACACTCTCGCCATTCCCTGGGGCGCACTGGCAGCAACCATGCTTAGCAAGCCGCATGCCTGGTTTATCAGGGAAATCGGCCCGCAGGAATCCACATACAACTATTACGTGCCCTTCGAGCACATGCTTACAATCGTTTCAGCAACATCCAACGTGATATTTACCAACTCGAATGTTGTCAAGAGTTCAATGTTCGCAGAAACGAACAATGTCATCCCTGCCTACACCCATTTCGAGATACCGTTGGAAGAGATGAAGGCAGGCGGCCGAGAAATTTTCTCACGCACCGATTCCACTAAATTGATGGTAGTCGGCACAGTAATGGAATTGAAGGGACAGATCGACGCTGTGCTGGCCGTCAAAGAATTAGTGCGGAGAGGTAAAGACGTTGAGCTGGCAGTCGTAGGTCCCATGGCGCAAGACTACTCAGGGACATTAAATGACGTAATCGACAAAGCAAATTTGCACGGGCAAATTAAAATGCCGGGGTGGACCGACAAACCGTTTTGGGCCATGAATCAGGCCGACATCATCCTGGTTTGTTCCAGGTTCGAATCATTCGGCAGGGCCGCCGCTGAGGCAATGCTGCTCGGCAAACCCGTTATCGGAAGCAATAACACGGGAACTGCCGAGCTAATCAGGGATGGCTTTAATGGGCTGCTTTATGAAACAGGGGACCACCTGCAACTTGCTGACCGCATAGAATATCTTATCGACCATAAGGAAAAGATTGAGGAATTCGGTCATAACGGCCGGGTTTATGCGGAAAAGACCTTTAGCAAGCAAAATTTCGGGGACAAAATATACGATAAATTGAAGGCGTTAAAAAATTGTGATAATCCCATTGATTCAGCCTATATCAGTTTTATTATGAGGTTAATGGCTATTGCAATTAAGCAGCCTTCAACTGTGCGTGAGGAATCGAACGCAATGAAGGCCGGTCTGAATGCCGCGGCAAAGGGCAAGTTAAACCATTATTATCAATTATGTTTACAGGGCATACACATTATTTCCAACGAAGGTTGGAAGCCCTTCTTGAACAAATCGAAGGCTTTCTTAGTACGTTCCTCATTAAATCGATACAACCGTTGAAAATGCCACCGGAACGGCATACCCCTTGTGGGGATATTCCCGGAAGCTAGAGCTTTTGCGCAATAATAATATCCTGGTATGAGAGGTAATCACCTCTCCCGCACCATGACCCGTAATATATCGTTTTAATATTCATCCCATTTTTTTTATAACATTCATTGATATAGGCCTCTTCATATGCTATAGCGGCTTCAGGATTATTTTTTTTCACGACTTGATATGGACCGAAGCCATGCTTGAAAGGCTGTGTGCCGTTACCGGATTTAACTAGATCCAGTGATTCAGGATTGAGCAGGAAAAAAGTAATTAAACACCTTCCACTCTTCTTTAGAACACGGGCTATTTCCATAAAATAATGTTCCATATCCATGGGAACCATGTGGGTGAAAACAGAGGTCAGAAAGACAAGATCGAAGGAGCTATCTTCAAAAGGGAACCGGTATTCACCGGCTGATAGCTTTCCCGCAGGATTATACTGTTTATTCCGTATATCGGAATGATGAAAGCGGAAATTAGGATACCTGGGTGATATGTTATTTTGGCACCACATTATACCCCTCTTCACTACATCAAAGCCTTCATACCTGCCGCCGTTATTCATATAAAAAGTGAGCGGAATCGCCATCCTGCCGATGCCGCAGCCAACATCCAGCACGCTTTCATCCGGCTTAAGATCACATTTTGATTTAAAGAAGCCCAAAAACTCGTTACCTATTTCAAAAAAATTGTCCGCCGAACCCACATAGGCTCTTATTTCGGGAGGAGGAAGTAGCACGCCCGGCGGATCCTTGATGACCCTCCTATGAGCTTTAAAATGGGCCGGTATTTTTTCGAGGATCCGTTGTTTGATTTTAATCAATGTATATATCATTGTTTTAGCCTTTCATTATTTTTTGTGCCATTTTAATGAGTTGGCGGTCGGCAGCCAGGATGTACTTTGCAAGCCGCCTTTGCTCCGCCGGCCAAAATGGCTCTGACTGAACGTGCACTGAATAGAATTTCGATAGGTTAAAAACATCGTAATTGGCGCTGAGCTCCTGAAGATCAAGGAAGGCAAATCCGTAGGTTTCTTCAAGTTTTTTAGCAATAAGCGGGTCTTTCATCATGCCGAACAGGAGGCTTAGACCCCACAGTTGCCTGCTGTTATGATCCACGGACAGCGCCAGCCGTCCCAGAAAATACGGTATGTATTCATTTTGAAGAGGCCCATATTTGCCGGCCTCCGGGAATATGCTTTGCAACACCTGCTTATCTTTTATATCCAGGTAGTGATTCAATATCTGTGTATATTCGAAATAACCGCGGATGATATTGGGCAACCTGAAGCCGCTGGCACTGACCTCGTCTTCCCTTAGTCTAAACCGCACCAATTTTTCCGGTATGATATGCAAATCGTATTCCAAGCACAGCCTGACCCACATATCGAGGTCGGGCAGGCTGGCCATCCTTTCGTCATAAAGGCCCACCCTGTCGTAGCACTCTCTCCTGATCAAAAGACTGGGATGGCAGAGGCAATTGCCAACCGAGAAAAAATAGTTTAACCACTCATATCTCGACCGGTTTTCCTTATCGAATATATGATAGAACCTATATTTATAAGGGCCGATCTGCTTCCCGCTTTCATCGACAAATACCACTCTGGTAAAGACAGCGCCGACCCCTGGATGTGTATCCAGGTACTCTACCTGTTTGTCCAGTTTGCCTGGTTCGCATGCATCGTCCGAATTCAGCACGGCGATGTATTCCCCTCTCGATCTACTAATACAATTATTAAGCGCAGTGCATGCCCCCCTGTTTTTATCGAAGGCATATAACTGTATCCTTGGATCACTAAATTCTTTTATGATCTTAACCGACCGGTCGGAGGAGCCATCGTCTGTTATTATGACTTCGAAGTCCTGAAAGGTCTGGTTCAGCGCGCTTTGAATGCATTCCCCTATGTATTTCTCATGGTTATAGGATGGAATAACGATGCTGACTTTAGGCATTCAATTACTTCTTAAACAGCTTGAGAATTTCGCAGATTTTCTCCGCCGAATCGATCGACAACCCACCGTAGAGCGGCAGGCACAGCACCTCATCCACGATTTTCTTTGCCATCGGCAAATGGTGCGGATTGGCAGAAGGCAACTGCCTGTAACATACGTAATCGCTGCATAAGGGGTAAAAATATTTTCGAGAGAAGATATTATATTCCTTGAGCCGGCTATAGAGTTCATCCCGTGATAGGCCGAATTTTTCCCGGTCAATGCGGATGACGTAATATTGGTAGCTGTATTTTATATGCTCGTCCAGCTTGCGGGTAGAAATTCCTTCTACCCTATCCAGATGCCTGTTATAAGTCTCTACGATTTTCTTTCTTTTTTCAGTTTCGGCGCCTATATACCTCAAATTGACCAGACCCAGTGCTGCCTGAATCTCGTTCATTTTGCCGTTAATTCCCGGCATCAAGACCTCGTCCTCATTCTTAATGCCAAAATTCTTGAGCAGGTCGATCCTTGGTTTCAAATTCGGGTCTCTGAAGGTCAGCGCTCCGCCTTCAGCCGTGTGGAAAAGCTTGGTAGCATGGAAGCTAAAGGCCGAAATATCGCCGAAATTGCCGATACACATGCCGTCCACCTCCGTATCGAAGGCATGTGCAGCATCATATATTACTTTGAGCCCGTAACGGTCGGCAATGGACTGAATCCCCAGTACATCGCAGGGGACCCCGAACACATGCACACCCAGTATAGCGGTCGTCTTGGGCGTAATCATTTTCTCGATTTTACTGACGTCGATATTCATCGTTTGCTCATCTATATCGCAGAAGATGGGCTTGATCCCATTCCAGGCCAGCACATGCGGTGTAGCCGGAAATGTGAACGGTGTTGTGATCACCTCGCCCGAAAGCCTTAGGCTATTGATGGCGACAATTAAAGCTATGGTGCCATTATTGAATAAAGATATGTAAGGGACCTTCAGCAGCCTGCCGATCTCCTCTTCCAGCTTTTGATGCTTGGGCCCGTTATTAGAAAGCCATTTAGAGGCCCAAATCTCTTCGAGCTCTTTATTAAACTCTTTCAAATCAGGAAGCAGAGGCCGCGTTACATAAATCGGCTCTTTAAATGGCTTGATCATGTTCCTCTAAAAACCGGCCGTAATTCTTTAACACAGCCTCTACATTTCTTTCTGAAACACGTTTATTTCCGATGTAAATACCCCAGGGCGCAAGATCCTTAGTTATTACGGAGTTAGCTCCTATCATGGCGCCTTCGCCCACTGTCACGCCCGGGAGAACCACGCTGTTGGCGCCGGCTATGCAAAATCTGCCTATATTGATAGGTCCCCTTTTGACATTGCGGTATTTAAGCGGGATTGTGGAGTTACCGAATCCCCAGTCCTTAAAATCATCCGTGCCGGATAAAAGTCGGGCGCCCTGAGATATAGCTACGAAATCGCCGATCTTGATTTCCGCCCCGCCGATCAGCGAAGCAAAACAGGCAATATGTACAAAATTGCCGATTGTCATCGGCGTCGTAGCATACATGAATGCAAAATCGTCGATTATGATATTATGCCCGAACTTGATATTCTCAATTCCCACGATTTTGGTGAACTCGAAGGTTTGGACTCCCGGGATGTTGTATTTACCCTTATTCATTATTGACCGCCTTTGCGCTCCGGTTTTATCCTTCTTCGCAACCGATTCAGCATGCTTTTCCGCATCGATTCGTACGCCCTTCCCAGGCGCCCCGCCGCATATTGCCGTTTAATAATATCTTTTTTTCTCAGGAATTGCTCATCATATTCATAATTAAAATATTTATTATAAGTATCGGCCAGAGACAGCAGGCCTGAACGCTGCTCTTCACGCGTTTTTCCACTCCACACGCCTTGAGAATGGATGCGGTAAACCGACATGTAATCCCGTATAAAGCCTATCTTGCCCAGTTTGCCGCAGGCCATATTAAACAACCAGTCCACGGTATAGATATCGAATATCGACTGTGGTAATTTCTGCAATGTGGAGGCATGGTACATACAGCAGGAAAAATTACCTATATAGTTACACTCTATAAGGTCCTCGATGGATATGGCTTCCTTTTTGAGATCCAGCTGATCCTTGTGCGCTCGGTACCTGCCCTCATCTTCGTAGTAAAGATTAACGGCATTGAAACATGCAACGTATTCGGGGTGGCTTTCAAGGTATTCCACCTGTTTTTGTAATTTACGATTGTCCGACCAGTAGTCGTCCCCTTCGCAGAAAGCTATATAGTCTCCTGTACAGGCGGCCAGACATCTCTGGATATTCCTGGTAACGCCCAGGTTGGTTTGCGATGGTAACATTTTAAATTTACCCGGGTACTTTCCTGCAAGGCCCTCCATTATACGACGAGTCCCGTCGCTCGAAAGATCGTCGCCCAGAATCACCTCAACAGTGAAATCACACCTTTGTTCCAGGATACTTTCCAGGCACTGAGAGATATATTTTTCATGATTATAGGCTGTCACAATGACGCTGACTTTGGGTGGTTGCATCAACGGCCTACACTTGCGCGGCATATGCTCATAGCTATCTGAGTCATGATTATAGCACCGGCCTATGAATGTCGCACCAACTGTGCTCTTTTTGAGGATGGAACGGGGAAGCATGGGGGGGCATTATATATTTTATTACCGGCAGGCAGGAGGCAATATCAAACCTACGGACTGCTGGTGAACGTGCTGATGGGAGCGGCCGACCCCCAGCCGGCGCTATTTGCCCCGGCCACTGACCACGAGTACTGCGTGCCGTTAGCCGGAAAACCGACTACCATCACGCTGAAGACTTTGCCCACATTCTGGTTGAAGATATACGCCTTGTCCGAGGTCCGCCACACCGACAACCAGTACGTAGTTGCCCCGCTGGAGGGATTCCATTGAAACGTCACGTATGCACCGTGGGTGGTCGCGCCGGCGGCAGGTGAGGTCAGCATAGGAGCAGGCGGAGGCGGCACTGCCGACCCGTTAGTGAAGGATTGGAAAGCTGCAGCAGGGCCCTGACCGGCACTGTTGCTGGCAATTACGTTCCAGCTATATTGCGTATTGTTATTTGGGAATCCGCTAACGCTCTGGCTGATAACATTGCCTGCCTGCTGGCTGTAGAAAGTCGAATTATCGCTGGCCTTTACCACCGTTAGTAAGTAGTTCGTAGCCCCGGCGGCCGCATTCCACTGGAACGTGATGCCGGTGCCGGTTATTGAGGCTCCGGCGGCAGGTGACGTAAGCACAGGGGCAGGCGGAGGCGTCATTGCGTTAGTGAAGGATTGGAAAGCCGCAGCAGGGCCCTGACCGGCGCTGTTGCTGGCAATTACGTTCCAGCTATATTGCGTATTGTTATTTGGGAATCCGCTAACGCTCTGGCTGGTAACATTGCCTACCTGCTGGCTGTAGAAAGTCGAATTATCGCTGGCCTTTACCACAGTTAGTAAATAGTTCGTAGCCCCGGCGGCCGCATTCCACTGGAACGTGATGCCGGTGCCGGTTATTGAGGCTCCGGCGGCAGGTGACGTAAGCACAGGGGCAGGCGGAGGCGTCATTGCGTTAGTGAAGGATTGGAAAGCTGCAGCAGGGCCCTGACCGGCGCTGTTGCTGGCAATTACGTTCCAGCGATATTGCGTATTGTTATTGGGAAATCCATTAACAATCTGGCTGGTAACATTGCCTACCTGCTGGCTGTAGAAAGTCGAATTATCGCTGGCCTTTACCACAGTTAGTAAATAGTTCGTAGCCCCGGCGGCCGCATTCCACTGGAACGTGATGCCGGTGCCGGTTATTGAGGCTCCGGCGGCAGGTGACGTAAGCACAGGAGCAGGCGGAGGCGTCACTGCCGACCCGTTAGTGAAAGATTGGAAAGCCGCAGCAGGACCCTTGCCGGCGCTGTTGCTCCCGGCTACGGTCCAGCGATATTGCGTATTGTTATTTGGGAATCCGCTAACACTCTGGCTGGTAACATTGCCTACCTGCTGTCCGTAAAAGGTCGAATTATCGCTGGCTTTTACCACCGTTAAATAATAGGCCGTGGCGCCTGCAGATGCGTTCCACTGGAAGGCCACGCTGGTGCCTGATACTGTAGCGCCAGCAGTGGGTGAGCTCAATACCGGAGCTATTGGAAGCGTCACTCCAGCACCACTGGTGAACGTCCTGCTGACAGCGGACGCCCCCCAACCGGCGCTACCGCCTCCAGCCACTGACCAGGTATACTGTGTGCCGTTATTGGGGAACCCGGTCACTACCATGCTGGTGACATTGCCCACAGCCTGGTTGATGATATACGCTTTATCAGAGGACCGCCATACCGACAGCCAGTACGCGGTTGCCAAGCTAACCGCATTCCATTGGAAGGTCACGCTGGCACCGGATACCGTAGCTCCGGCGGCAGGTGAGGTCAGCGCAGGAGCAGGATAAAGCGCGTTAGTGAAGGATTGGAAAGCCGCAGCAGGGCCCTGACCGGCGCTGTTGCTGGCAACTACGTTCCAGCTATATTGCGTACCGTTATTTGGGAACCCGCTAACGCTCTGGATGGTAACATTGCCTAACGGCTTGCTGTAAAAAGTCGAATTATCGCTGGCTTTTACCACCGTTAAATAATAGGCCGTGGCGCCTGTAGATGCGTTCCACTGGAAGGTGATGCTGGCGCCGGATACCGAAACTCCGGCGGCAGGCCAGGTTAGCACAGGAGCAGACGGAGGCGTCGGGACTGAGCCACTGGTGAACGTCCTGACGGCAGCGCCCGGCCCCCAGGTTGTGCCGTTGCCTCCGGCCACTGACCAGGTGTACTGTATGCCGTTATTGGGGAACCCGTTGACTGCCACGCTGGTGATATTACCCACAGCCTGGTTGACGATATACGCTTTATCAGAGGACCGCCATATAGACAGCCAGTAGTTGCTCGCCCCGCTGGATGCGTTCCACTGGAATGTAATGCTGCTGCCGCCAACCGTTGTATTGTCAGCAGGCGAGGTCAGCACAGGAGCAGGGAAAGGAGAGGGGGCAGGCCCCGATGATGAAAAGGTAACTGGGATGGTCCACCATTCCGTATTGTAGCTGCCGATGGAGTCGGCGCAGCTGAACGTATTATGCATGGGTATCCTGAAAGTTCCATCCGGACGCCCCGAAGTGGTCCCCCAGCTATTCAGCATTATCCAGTATTGCTGAGTAGGATCGGAGCTGTCATCGTTATAGCCCACGCAGGTGACCGCATGGCCTTCCCAGCCTGACGAATGAGGCGCACCGCAGGAAAAACCGTTCGGCCAGATTGACGTGTTGCTGCTGGAATTCCACCAGGTGGTAAAGGTCGACCAGTCTGAAGTGGTCATGTAAAAGGCAAAAACTACTGCCTGATTCTGGTTCAGGATATTCTTGATATTGGCGACCGCCGTGGCATCGCTCACCCCGGTGGTTTGAATCTGCTGATCGCTGATGGAGTTAATCGTGTAGCTGGGAGATGTGACTATGGATGAAGCAGAAACGGCGGCGCCGTTGTAGCAAGACCGGCTTCCATCCGCAAAAGCCGCATTAGTATTCGACCAGGGTATAGCTTTCTTCAGTGTCGAAGCGTAGAAATCAACGAAATACGGCACAGTGCCGCCGCAGCAGGCAAAACTGCCCGCCGCCCCGTTATTGTAGTTGGAATCAAAATATTGGATGGAAAGCCTGTCCTTGATGCCAAGCTGGGCATCAAGCGCCGCCTCCAGAACACCGGTGCCAGCCCAGACCCAGCAATCACCGCAGCCCCCCTGGTTGCGCTGTGAGGGCGTATATTGAATATTGGGCAGCACGCTGATAGAGGTACCCACGGTCCGCCCTGCCAGCCTCCTGTCAACCAGTGCATCCCGAATCGCAAACGGCGCCCTTCTGTGAAGCTCCGACCACTGTGACTTCTGATCGGGAGTAAGCGGTATTCCGGCATCTACTGCAGGCTGAGCATTCTGCAGCACCGTGGCGTTGTCAGTGCCGGCGGTACTATCCGCATACACGGCACTATAGCCGGTAATGGATGCAAGCAGTCCGGCGGCCGCCAGGACGGCAATTAGTAAACCTTTGCAGATGCTCCAGACTACCTTTGCTTTCACAGTATTGCCGTTCAATTTATTCAGTCTTTGTCCGCATTTTCAAGATTGGCTTTGTCCCTTAACCGGCCTTCCGGACTCGAAAATCAAACTCTTTAAATAAAAATGGAATTTATGCGCCGTATATACAAAGTTACATCGGCGAAGGATTTTTGCCAAGTGCCCACAGTTCCACAATATAGAGCCTCCCGGCTAACCCGGGCGCAAAGCCAAAATTAACTAGCTGGAGAATTGCCTTCTGACCAGTACGATCACAAATACGATCACCAGCAGGCCGCACACGGCTATGATGGCCAGAACAGGCAATGAACTCACGTTATCCGGTTGATTGCCGGCAGCAGCGCTCCCCTGCACTATGAAGTTGGAGGTCAAACCTTCCACGCTGATGTTATAGGTGCCGGGTGTTGCCTTAGCTACCTTAAAATCCACGACCTGGGACTTGCCGGGCGAAAGGTTAACTACCTGCTGCGACTCATTGACATCGTTAACTTTCAAGACCACCGATTCGCTGTTCTCCGCCGTGCCTCCGTTGGACAGACGTAACGAGACGGTCACATTCTCTCCGGCTTTGACCGTTTGCGGTGATACCGCCAGGTCCGTAGCCATGAAGGCGTAAGATGTCGCAGGGACCGGTGCAGGACTGCTTGTGGAAGTGGTTGTGGCAGGGTTGGTCGGTGTAGTCGACTGGGAAGTCGCCGGTGTCGGGTTGGATGGGATAGTGGTGGTAGACGTCGAAGTAGATGTAGAGGTTGAGGTGGTCGTCGCTACGGCTGGGGCCCTCAGGGCAAATATGGTGAAGTGCGAAACCGGAGCCGAGACAACCTTATTGGTGGTATCCACTGTAGAAGCCACCGCCTGCCAGGTTGAGCCGTCCCAGTAGGCGATATACAGGCTGGTCTCGTTAACGCCGGCCGGCACCGCGCTTACAGCATATTTCAAAATCATGGTAGCCGCGGGAGCGAAGACGGCGCCGCTGGGGCTGAAGCTATAGGCGCTGAGCAGCGTTGAGTTATCTGCGGCGGCGGGCGGGTTGGTCTCCTCGGCCGCCCCCATCGCTGTTTGCCCCTGCAAGTTCAAACTGGTATTGGCTGCAAAGCTGAGCTGCACCCTGTTGTCAGAGCTGGCAACGGTCGTTGCAGTGGTTACTACGCCGCTTGTTACCGCCAGGCTGCCGGTATTGTTCAAAATGCTTGTAGTTATGCTTGTTGCTGAAGAAGATGTTGACGCCGAAGCAATGGTCAGGGAGAACGCTTTGCTGTAAGTGCTCGGCGCGCTGTCGGTTACCTGCACCGAAAAGGTGAAAGTGCCCGAGGCGGTGGGTGTACCCGTAATAGTCCCGCTCGAGCCCAGCGTAAGTCCATTGGGCAGGGACCCCGAACCTGAAAGGATGGCAAAGGTATAAGTGCCCGTGCCGCCGGAGGCAGCCAGTGTCTGAGTATAACCGGTCCCGACCGTGCCGTTGGATAAGGACGAGGTAACTATGGTCAGCGTGCCTGTGGAGGTCGTCGCGCCGCCCGGTCCCACGGTAAGAGGCAGGTTGACAATGCCGCCCGCCTGGAAAGTGGCGGTCTGGACGGCCTGCGTCCCGTTGACCAGGAACGTTACCTGGTTGCCGGAGGACCCGCTCACCATGAAAGCCGAACTGTATCCGTACCTGCCGCTGGTATCGGTGGTTGTGGAAGCGCCGTTAACGCCGTTTACGACGGCGACTACCGTCACACCCGAACCGGCGGTTACGCCGTTAATGGTGACCGTGCCGTAGAACTGGTTGGGGACGCCGGGAGAATCGGCCGATACGGGGTACGCGCTCCCCAGCAGCAAAAACAGGATCATCATTAGAGAGGCCAGCGTGACTGCAGCATATTTGACCTGCCAATCAATCGATCGCTTCATGCATCAACTCCTGTTGCCTCTGCGGCTGTCGTATTCAATTTCACTTTAGCGCATTATAACACTTGAACCCAGGAAATTGTTACGTCTGCTAATAGTTATCCCGGCGCTGCCTCACAATAAGCAGGACGACCAGTATGATGACCAGCAAAACGCCTGCGGCGATGATGACTATAACTGGAATCGAGGAGCCTCCCGCAGCCGGCGCCTGAGCCGGAGCAGCCTGCACCTGCAGGTTGGCCGTCTGGTCCTCTACAGTTACTGCATATGTGCCTGGCGTGTTTTCTGTGAAGGTGAAATTGATATATTGGGACTTGCCGGGGTCCACCTGCACGACTTGCTGGGCCATGTTAATGTCATTGACCTTTAACACGACATTCTTTGAGTCGCTGCCGTTGCCGCTGTTGGCCACACGTACGGTAGCCGTAATCTGGTCGCCTGCATTGGCTATTTGAGGGGCAACCACCAGTTCCGAGAAGGAGTAGTCTGCAAAGGCCGGCGAGCCTGTGGGGGATGAAGTTTGAGTAGTGCTGGGAGACTGAGTTGTAGACTCCTGTGAAGACGGCGCAGATGTCGACGAGGAGGAGGATGAGGACGTGGGGGAAGATGTAGTTGAGGAGGAAGTGGAGGAAGAAGTAGAAGAAGATGAAGTTGAGGTAGAGGGAGTCGTGCTGGAAGTCGAAGAAGTAATTGGTGTGGCAACGTATAAAGAGAAACTCTTGCTGTATGAGGAAGATCCGCTGTCCGTTACCTGCACAGAAAAGGTGAAATCTCCCGAGGCGCTGGGCGTACCTGAGATAGTCCCGCCGGAGCCCAGCGAAAGGCCTGTCGGCAAGGAGCCCGATGTAAGCGTAAAGGTATAAGCTCCCGTGCCGCCCGAGGCTGCCAGTGACTGTCCATAGCCGGTCCCCACCATGCCGCTATTGAGGGTGGAGGTCGTAATCGTCAGTGTAGTGCTGCTCGTCCCGGTTCCGGAGACCCCGCTCGCGGTCAGAGGCAAATTTGTGATGCCGCCCATCTGCAATGTAGCAGTCGGCGTTGCCTGTACGCCGTTGACGAAAAATGTTATCGCATCGCCCTGGTTGCCCGGAACTACTAAGCCATAGTGGCCCTGTGAATCGGTTGTTGTTGAAGCGCCGCTGTCCACACCATTGACCTTGGCGGTGATGGTGTAGCCGGCAGCTGCCGTTGTCCCGTTCACGCTAAGAGTTCCGTAGAACTGGTTGGGGATACCCGGCGAAGCGGATACTGCCTGCGGCAGGACCATCAGTGATGTGATTAGTATAAGCAAGCAGATAACCGGTAAAACGGATATTTTGGAAATACGTTTACAAATCGATGTATTCATAGTATCAACTCCTGGATATTGATTGTTAGTTCCTTGATTAAGTCTAATCATCCGCCTGCTGCAAGTCCAACCGGGCGGGCTTTTGCCCGCCCGGTTGAATTACTATGTATATCCTATTGCATTATTAATGCATCGAAGCGTTGGCGGTCCCCTGCGCATTATAGAACACCCAGTAGCCCAGACCGGGCGTCATATTGTCACTTAGACCCAAAGATGTGAATGCGGGGCTTACAGAATTGGCATTATAGCCGATGACGGGCACGTTGTAGTTGGCGCTGGTTGTGTTGGGCACGCCAAGATATGATTGAACGGGCTCTCCAACCGATGGGCTAGCCAAAGTAAAGCCTACCATATTCCAACCCGCGGGATAAGTGTATGAAGGCGGTGCGCTGGGCGGCGGATTGCCGACCCTGCCCTGGTAAGTAAACTGCACGTTTCCCGATGTCAGATTTGTATTAATCCAGTATGCTTTGCCATCCACCATGGTATTCAGGCCGCTGTAGGCTGAATAGCCGGGCGACCATGAAGACCAGGTGCCGCCCGTGCTGCCGCCGCCCGTGCAGGTCCAGATTGCTGTTATGCTGGGCAGGGCGTTTCCAAGCACGTTTTGAATGCTGGAATTAGTAGGGACCAGCGGTAGGGAAACCAGGTTCCAGCCCGGGTATAACGTCACTACTGGCGATGTTTGAACAGGAAAAACGCCGCTATTCGTAATGGTAAATGAGCAGGGCATAGTATATACAGCTGATTGCTGCCCGCTTGCTGTATTTGTCGCCTGAATCTGAAGAGTGCCCGAATAAGTTGCAGTACTTCCACTTCCGCTTGAAGGCGCAAAACCAAGTAAACTTGGATCAGGCACAGAGATCGTTTGGCTGTTCTGGCCAAGCGGCATATTGGGGAATGACCAAACGAGTACAGGAGCTGCACCACCTATAGAGAGCGAGATATTGTCGGATAACCTGGCAGAAGCACTTGATAGGTCATTTTGTGTCCAGGTTATGGTCTGCGTGCTGGCTATGGGCCAGGTTACCCCGCAGGCCGGTGAATATATGGAAGTTACAGTCGGAGGCTGGCCCTGAACTATTGTAAATGATGGGCCGGTAATTGTGGTGACGTTGGGCGGACTTTCGTTATCGGAAATATTTTCGCTTATCGAGCAGTATGTACTGCCGCTGGTTGAAGTCGAAATAAGCGGAACCGTCCATGGTGTTGAATCCATTCCCTGTTGCGTAGTGTTGGGGCCGGTTGCAGGAATGTAACTGTAAAAAACGTTGTTGACATTGAGCCAGATCGTGGGGGCAGGTAGATTTCCAGGCACGTTATCCGTCATTATCCAGGACACGTTATCTGTTGCACCTGAATAATGGACACTGCCGGATGTCGGCCATGTTATGCTTCCTGTGGGCTTGATGTTATCGTAAATGCGGAATGCTGTGACGCCGCTTCCGCTAAATGCCCAATTGCCAACATTCCCCATATTATCTTTGCCTTGTATCCCTATATAGCAATTCTGGCTGCTTACGGTACTGGGTATCGTCCATGGATAGGTGATATTGAAAGTTTGCCCGCTCCATTGTCCATAGGTACCGTTGACAGCTTGCTGAAAGCCGCCCGTAAGAAGAGTTGGTGTAGATGAAGGGTTTGCTCCATTAGTGAAAAGACCTACCTGGAAATAACCCAAAGCACTGGGAATATAAACTGTTCCTATGATTGGCATACCGGCTGACCCCGTATAGAAAATTTGCCCGGAGGTACTGCCGGGGCCTTGACTCGAACTAACCCCTGCTACCGGCAGGCCCGACACCAGCGAAAATGGTCCGAAAGTAACGGTGGGAGCTGTATAGCCGGTACCATCCGTAGCAATCATCTGCAAAGTGAAGGTGCCTTGCTGGCCAACCACTAGAGGATTGCCGCCGGGGCTGGAGGCTGGTACCAGAAAACCGCTAAAGGATTGAATTGGTCCTGTAATTGGGCTGGGGGTAAGATAGCTATCTATATTAGTAGGTCCAATAGTAGACGTACCATTGGTTATAGTTAATAGGACCTGCACAGTTGCGGTAGTGGTCGGTGAGGATACCGAAAACGACAGAGGATTTTGCACCGAGGGTGAGACCGTTGACCAGCCGGCTAATGTAGTCGGCTGCGTAAGAGAAATCTGCAGCTGCGAAGTAGTGACGGTTACGCTGTTATTTAAAGGCTGCGCCGCCTGCACGCTTCCGACCAGAACGCTTACATTGTAAGTGCCCTGTACACTATTACTATTAATAAGTACGGTCGAGTTATTCTGGACACCAGATGTATTAAAACTCGCAGTGCCCGAGAAAGTGCTGGTATTCGGATTGGTGCTGATCTGAATGGTTACAGGCTCTGCCGGATTACCGGTTGAACCATAAACCGTATAATTTACGGTAACCGTTCCGCCCGGGTGGACAGTAACATTCTGTAACGGAGAACCACCATTGACCTGCACTGAGTTGATGACTACTGAAGTGACATTTTCACTGATTGCTGAAACCGGTGCCGGCATAATCGTAGCGGGCACCATAAATGCGAATGTCGAAATCAATAACGCGAGTATGAGAAGTATGCTTAAGCCTGAGAATTTATTGGGAATCATTTTTCTAAATTTCACCTCCGTTTAATTTTAAAGGACCCAAGAACACGCTTTCGCGGTTTCTGAAATCATACATGCCATTTGTTAAGCAACTATTAAGAATATGTACCTCCCTGTTCAATGAATTATTTAGATTATAGTGCGACATTATGTTAAAACGAAATTTCAAGGCGTAAAGTTTAGCCGTATCTTCTGGCGGCCTTGCCTTTTACACCTCCTGCGCCATCTTTAATATGTGCTACCAGCACTTCGGCGACCAGTTCTTTCAGGTGCTTACCGCTACGCGCCGCCTCTTCCTTAAGTTTACGGTGCACCTCAACCGTAACCGCGGCTCTGATTTCAGGCATTTTGTTTTTCACCTCCGTTTTTCCGCAGATATCTGCGTATTGTGGTACCTTCCATCACATCCACTATATCCAGTGGTTCCTGTATTTCCTGTATTTCCAACATGTCACTTGCATCCAGCACAGTATGCACATCCAGCACGTGCGTCCTGTGCTTTATGTGCCTATTATATCATTTATGTCAAGAGGGGCCTTTTGCGGTCATTGCGAGCGAAGCGAAGCAATCCTTTGATTCGAAGATAGGATGCTTGAAGCAATGACAAAAGATTGCCACGTCGCCCTTCGGGCTCCTCGCAATGACGTGGTTATTCCCCTCTCCCAGGAGAGGGGAATCTATTTAAACGAGGGGCTAAAGCCCCTCTTCAACGCCTTACCCGGATTGCCTCACTTTTAGGATATATGACTCTTCAATGGGCTCTTTTAACAAGGTCATTGCGAGGAGCATAGCGACGTGGCAATCTCATGGCATTAAGACTGGCCTCCATCATCGTTATGTAGGGACGGGTCTTTAGACCCGTCCGAAAACCTGTCTCGTGCGAAAAAACGGGCGCACCTGAAGGTACGCCCCTACGTAAACATACAAACACCGCTATGTTTATATGTTATAATCTAAGCGGAGGTAAATTTACGTGAGCTTATCATTGAAACGAACAACAATTTTTCTTACCGAAGACCAGCTCGAGAAGCTCCGTCAGCTGGCTTTTGTTCGCCGAACTTCCATGTCCAATCTGATACGTGAAGCAGCTATGGAGATACTTGAGGACGAAGATGATATCAGAGAAGGTTTGCGTGCTCTGGCAAATGCTAAGGGCACTATAACCTGGAAAGATTATCAACGGAATAGGATGGAAGGGAAGCTTAAATAGTGAGCTATCAGGTTAAGCTAAGGCGCTCCGCACAAAAAGACCTGGCTGCCCTTGCCGGTCAGGATTATGAGGCTGTTGCAAGGGCTATTTCATCCATGGAAACCAACCCGAGACCGCCAAAGGTTAAAAAGTTGGCTGAAGGCAAGTTGTGGCGTATCCGTGTGAGACAATGCAGGATTGTGTACGCCATAGATGACAAAACCGGAGAGGTCATCATTGTACGCATTGCCAGGCGTAGCGAAGATACTTATAAAAAATTGTGAGATTGCTTGATTGTTTATTTATCCCTCTCCATTGGAGAGGGATACTTTTTTAATAAGAGGGGCTAAAGCCCCTCTTCAACCCCTTACCCGGATTGTATCACTTTTAGAATATATGACTCCTCAATAGGCTCTTTTAACAAGGTCATTGCGAGGAGCATAGCGACGTGGCAATCTCATGGCATTGCTTCGGGCCGGAGCCTTCGATCAAAGGATTGCCGCGCCCCGACTGCCTCGGGGCTCGCAATGACCGTATATACTAACTTGGAATTTGGAATTTCTCCTAGGGTGGGTGGGACAAACCCACTTGACAAATCTTCCCACCCCATATTAGTATATTATATGGTTTGACTATGTAGACCACCTCTTACTTCATTGAATGGGAGTCCTGATATGGTAATAAAAGATCGAGTTTTTGAGAAAATAGCTGATAGTGTTAAACCGGACGTGAAAAGGAGAGTTGTCTTGCATGGCGTTCAAATACAGGAAGGTGTTAGCTATCATATTTATAAAAACAGCGTTGGTCAGATTATCCTGGATCCCCAGGTAACCATTCCGGCTTCAGAAATGTGGTTATTCAAGAACCCTAAGGCTCTCGCATCGGTAAGACGCGGCCTTTTGGAATCTGCACAAGGCAAAGCTACAAAAATTAATCTTGACACACTGTAAGGTCAAGCGTTTTTGTTTGAATTACGACTAACACCGGAGGCAAGGCAAGCCTATAGCCTGCTTAAGCATAATTCATCTCAAAGTAAACGCTATACGGCTGTTAAAAAAACCCTTAAATTGCTGGCAATGAATCCCCGGCATAATAGTCTCCAGACCCATGAATATGAAAGTCTGACTGGGCTAAATGGAGAGAAGGTTTTTGAAGCGTATGCAGAACAGAAAACGCCGGCCGCTTACAGGGTCTTTTGGCATTATGGACCGTCACAAGGAGCAATCACCGCCATCGCAATTACTCCTCATCCCTAAATTGATTTTTAGTTATCCCTTTTCGCCTTCGGTCAAAGGATTGCCACGCCCCGACTGCCGCGGGGCTCGCAATGACCGTATTTTTTAACATTGGAAATTTGGATTTGTTTAGTATTTAGTGTTTAGAGCTTAGGATTTCCCCGCAGGGGTTGGAATTTAGTGTTTGGGGTTTAGAGTTTCCCCGCTCGGGGCTTAATGTCACATATTTTTTATTATGCGATTGCCGATGTTATGACTTTTTAACGGCATTCGGCGTAACTTTTAAGTATACAACCGGTTCAGGCAGCAGGTGCCTGCTTACTTAGCCATATATAAAGGATATAAAGGAGGCGCACTATGTACTGGGGTGATGGAATGATGGGATGGTGGGGATTGGGCTTCGTGTTTTTCATCCTGTTCTGGGTCGCGGTAATCTGGTTTATCGTATGGATAGTCAGGCGGGCGACCGGCAAAGGCGGCATGGGCATGGGCTCAAAGAGCGCACTTGACATAGCCAAGGAGCGCTATGCCAGAGGCGAGATTACCAAGGAACAGTTCGAACAGATCAAAAAAGACATCATGTAGCAACCGCGTTTCCAAATATTTTCCGAGGTGATTTAATGGCGGTAGATATTAATATTCTGGTCGGGGGAGAGGCGGGCCAGGGAGTGCAATCGGTCGGCCTGATACTTTCCAAAACCTTCACCCGCGGCGGGTACCACATTTTCACCGATCAGGACTTTGAATCCAGGATCAGGGGTGGCCACAGCTTCTGTAGAGTGAGGGTCAAAGAAACGGACGTGCAGGCCCTCTCGGAGCAGGTCCACCTTGTAGTTGCGCTCAATAAAGAGACCATCGACCTTCACCGCGCTGAGCTGGTTGAAGACGGGCTGATGCTGCTGGACCGGGAAGGACCGGGAGGAACGGATAAAAATTTGTTTGAGGTCCCCATGAGCAGGCTGGCCAAAGAAAAAGCGGGGGATCCCGGGATGGCCAATTCTGTGGGGCTGGGGTCGATAATGGCGCTGACCGGGTACGATATGGAGATACTGTCCGCTGTATTCAAAGACCATTTCAAAAAGGCGGACATTGTAGAGCGGAATATAAAGGCGGCTTCCGCCGGCTACCAGTACATAAAGGATAATTTTAAAGGGCAATACACTTACAAGATAGCGCCGCAGGCCGGGCCCGGACGCATGGTGCTGGACGGCAACGAAGCAGTTGCCCTGGGGGCCATCGCTGCCGGCTGCAAATTCGTCGCAGGTTATCCTATGACGCCGACCACCCCCATCCTCGAATACCTGGCGTTCAATGCTGCAAAGATGAACATGGTGGTAGTGGAAGCGGAGGACGAGATCTCCGCCATCAATATGATTATTGGCGCCGGTTATGCCGGAGCCAGAGCTATGACGGCCACGTCCGGGGGAGGCTTTTGCCTGATGGTGGAAGGGTTCGGGCTGGCCGGGATGACGGAGACTCCTATCGTAGTCATCTACGGTCAGCGGGCAGGTCCGGCCATCGGCCTTCCGACCAGGACTGAGCAGGGCGACCTTCAGTTCGTACTTCATGCTTCACACGGTGAGTTCCCCAGGGTCGTTTTCGCCCCGGCCACAGTGGAGGAAGCCTTCTGGCTGACTGCCAGGGCGTTCAATATGGCCGAGAAATACCAGGGCCCCGCCGTCGTCATGATCGATCATTACCTGGCCGATGCTTACAGCAGCGTCAACCGTTTCGATTTAAGCCAAATATCCATCGACCGCGGCCTGTTGCTCAGCACAGCCGAAATGAAAAAAGCGCACCCCTACCAGAGGCACAAATATACAAAAACGGGCATCTCGCCCCGCGGCCTGCCCATGTACAGCGAGGAACTGGTGGTGACCGATTCAGATGAGCATGACGAGGATGGGCATATGATCGAGGACGCCGAGACGCGCAAGTTGATGGTGGAAAAAAGGATGCGCAAGCTCTTCAGCATCAGGCAGGATATTGCTCAGCCGCACCTCTACGGGCCGAAGAAAGCCTCCACTACCCTTGTGGGCTGGGGCAGCACGTACGGCCCGCTCAAAGAGGCCGTAGATATGCTGCACAGTGAAAAAGTGGACGTCAATCTTCTGCATTACTCGGAAGTATGGCCTCTGGATAAACAACCTTTGATAGACGCGGCTTCCACAGCCAAGCAGATATACACGGTTGAGAACAATTTTACCGGACAGTTCGCCGACCTGATTGCACAGGAGACCGGCAAAATGGTCAACGGCAGGATACTGAAATGGGACGGCCGTCCTTTCTCACCCGCGTATATAGTACGCGAGTTTAAAAAGATGGGGTGCTGCTGAAATGGAAGATAAGAATATGTACGTTGGTATAAAGCCGGCCTGGTGCCCGGGCTGCGGCAATTTCGGCATCCTCCAGGCCGTGCAAAAAGCCTTCGCCGACCTCGGGCTAAAGCCCCACCAGGTCCTCATGGTATCGGGCATAGGACAGGCGGGCAAACTGCCTCACTACACCAGGGCTAATGTATTGAACGAATTGCATGGAAGGCCTTTGCCCGCAGCTATCGGAGCCAAAATCGCCAATCCGGAGCTTACGGTGATCGCCGAAAGCGGCGATGGTGACGGCTACGGCGAAGGCGGCAACCACTGGCTGCACGCCATGCGGCGCAACCATGATATAACTTACCTGGTGCACGACAACCAGATCTACGGGCTGACCAAGGGGCAGACCTCACCCACCAGCGATTTCGGGTTCGTAACCAGGATTACTCCGCAGGGAGCCCCACTCCCCATAAACCCTATTGCCGTGGCCATCGCTGTTAAAGCCAGTTTTGTGGCCAGGAGCTTCTCGGGCGATATAGACCATCTGGCAGGAATGATAAAACTGGGCATACAACACAAAGGATTTGCCCTCATTGATATCCTTCAGCCCTGCGTGACCTTCAATCACCAGAATACCTTTGCATGGTATAACCAGAGAGTTTACAAACTGGAGACTGAACAGGGATATAACCCCGCGGATAGAGTTGCGGCCTTCGCCAAGGCGCTGGAATGGGGCGACCGCATCCCCATCGGCCTGATCTACCGGAAACCGAGACCCACCTTCGAAGACTGTTTCGCAGCCTTGAAAGCAGGGCCGCTGGTGAAGCAAAAACTGGAGCCGCAGGATGCTGAGAAGCTGCTTAATGAGTTCGTTTAGTTAAGTCTAAAGGAGATATGCTATGGCTAAAGCAAAGGCAGAATGGAACGGGGAAACCATCGCAGAGACGGATAAAGCTATACTGGTGGAAGGCAACCTGTATTTCCCGCCCAATTCGGTGAAGAGGGAATATCTGAAAGACAGCGACAGAAAATATCATTGTCCGTGGAAGGGCGAGGCCGGATACTACAATTTGTCGGTCAACGGCAAGGCCAGTAAAGATGCGGCCTGGTATTACTATGAAACATACCCGGCGGCCAACAAAATAAAAAACTACGTGGCGTTCGACAGGGGCCTGGGAGTAAAAACGGAGGGCACGGCTGCCGACAAGATACCGACACCGCCGCATCCCTGAAAAATCGCTATTAAACCGATGAGATTGTATCCGGGTCCTTCACAATGGGCTTAAACCAAGACTATATTTTATTGCCTCGTCTATTTCATTCATTTTATGGGCTGACAGAGCCCCGCATTTTGTTGCCAACCGGGCCTTATCAATCGTGATTATCTGGGCCAGGTTGACCGAACAACCTTTGGGGAGGCCGCTCTCCTTTGCACTGACATTAACAATAAAGGGATAGTCTTTCGTCTGTGCAGTGCTGCAAGCGGCTATAATCGTAGTAGGACTATAGTGGTTGCCAATGTCATTTTGAATTATCAGCGCCGGCCTTCTGCCCGTTTGTTCGCTTCCCCAGCACGGATGCCAATTCACCCAGTATATTTCGCCACGTTTGCACACCTTGGCCACGCCTTATTCGCCCGTCCCCAATACGACTTCACCCGCCAATTTAAAAGCCTCATCTGCAAATGCCAGGTTTTCCCTGGACATAGCCTTGTATCCATCTTCCATTCTCTTACGCAAACGTTTTTCAGCCAGCTCCTGCAAACATAAATGGACTACTTTGCTTCTACTGATTCGCTTCTCCAAAGCAACTTCATCGGCTACAGCCATTAAATTAGGCGGTACGCTTATGGTTATTTTGACTGTATTTTTTGCCATAACCTTTTTCCTTAATTCATTTAAGGCTTCTATAGCATATAACCTGTATCTAATAAACCACTCATATTATTGCGATAGCTTCGGAACGATCCACAGCCCATAGCCTTTATCGGGGCTGGCCGGCGCCTGTACTCTAAGGATGGACATGACCTGTTTACCGACATAGGCCGAGAGGTCGATATCGATGGGCTTGAGCTTGCCGTCATAGGCAACATCTATGCCGGGCCACCATTGCACGGCGCCGCCGGAGTCTTGTAGTCCGAAGATGAAGGTGACGCCGCTGCCGCCTTCAGCCTCTGCAGAAAGGCCCACCCATGACGTAAAATGTGTGCTGGGAGGCAGGATGAGCGGGACCATGGACCCTCCGACATTCCACTGCTCCTGCCAGTCGCCGAAATGCCCCTCTATCCACTGGTGGGATGAGGAGGGCGGGACCATCTCGATCACATTGTCATAGGTCTGATTATCCTCGGCGAGGACCTGGTTAAGTTTGGTAGCCATACCGCTGTTGCTGTCACCGACTTCGCCGAAATTCACTCCTCCCAGGGTATTCATCCAGATCGCCCGCGTGGCATACTGCGTAAAATCGTAGGTGTATTTGAAACCGAAGATAGGAACGTAGCAGTTGTTAGTCTTGTCTGCCTCTACTACATCATTGCCGCCGTCGGCGCAGACAGTGATCGGGTTGCCGTCATAGTTATAGTTGGTGAAAGGCAGGGTTTTCTCCTCGCCCGGGGCCAGACTCTCCACCCAGCTCGTATCCCGTAGTTGTTTGCTCTGATCATAGAGGTATGTATAGCTCTGGCCGGCTGCCACGGCGCCTATGTTTTTGATCGTGTAGTAAAGCAGCCCGCTATTATAGGTTACACTGGTTATTATCAGGTCGGGCATGAAGGTGCTTTTAGCGGCGACCTGCACGGTCACCCAGGCTGTAGCCTCCCCCCCGGCCGTTGCTGCCGTCAATGTATACCTGGTCGTAACCTGTGGCGCCACTTGGCTCGAACCCGACGCACCGACTTTACCTACCTGCGGGTCGATGTTAACCGTATCGGCATCGGACGTATCCCATTGCAGGGTGACGCTTTGGCCCGGCGTGATGTTGTCGTTGCTCACTGAGAAAGAGTTGACGCGCGGCCAGGGATTTTTCTGAGATATTGTAGTGGTTACATTGCCCGTTTGGGTTGAAGCTGGGGTAGCTGAAAGAGTTATACACGAACTCAATAGCAATAGACCTGCCAGGACCGCCGCGACACAACCCGAGATCTTCAACACACTTTAAGTATATAATTTTTAAATTCTAAATACTAAACGCTAAGGTTTACGTCCCCTCTTCGGCGCCCTTTGCCCTTATTAACCACGTCATTGCGAGGAGCGCAGCGACGTGGCAATCTCATGGCATTGAGGCCGGCCTCTCGCCTTCGATCAAAGGATTGCCACGCTTCGCTCGCAATGACCTGTAAACTTCCCGTTCACCCCTGCCTATTTTTAAAATTGTTTGGAATTGGGCTTTTGGAATTTGTTTAGGATTTAGTGTTTAGAGTTTCCTCTCGGGGGTTAATATTTTATGTACTATAATATCAGCCATGGATAATATCCCCTTTAACAAACCGACCTTATCCGGCGGGGAATTAGCCAATATCAAGCAGGCCCTGAAACAGGGGCGGCTATCTGGCGACGGGCCTTTTACGCAGCAATGCCAGGCCTCGCTGGAGAAAAAGACAGGCTGCCGGAAGGTTCTTCTTACCCCCTCCTGCACGCATGCCCTGGAGATGTGCGCCCTTCTGGCTGACATTAAAGCGGGCGACGAGGTCATCATGTCTTCCTTCACACACCCATCGACAGCGAATGCCTTCGCCCTGCGAGGCGCCCAAATAGTCTTCGTAGATATCCGCCCGGATACCCTGAATATCGATGAGAAGCTGATAGAGGATGCCGTTACCGACAGGACCAGGGCCATCGTCCCCATGCACTACGCCGGCGTCGCCTGCGAGATGGATGCTATTATGAAAATCGCCGCCAGTCATAACCTGATCGTAGTAGAAGACGCGGCCCCCTCCATAATGTGCGCCTATAAGGACCGCCCGCTGGGGACCATCGGCCACCTGGGATGCTACAGTTTCCACGAGACCAAAGATCTAACCTGCGGCGAGGGCGGGGCGCTGCTGGTCAACGATGACCGTTTCATCGAAAGGGCGCAGGTCATCCGGCAAAAAGGCACAGACTACAACAGGTTTTTAAACGGCATGGTATCCAGGTATACCTGGCAGGAACCCGGCTCTTCCTACTTGCCTTCCGATCTCAACGCCGCCTTCCTCCTGGCTCAGCTCGAGAAAGCCGAAGTTATCATTAACGACCGGCTGAAAAGCTGGCAATACTATTTCTCGCAGTTGTCGCCCCTGGCCGGGCGAGGCTCGATCGAGTTGCCTTGCGTCCCGCAGGGCTGCCGGCATAACGGCAATACCTTTTATATCATGCTGCAGGATGAGCCCCGGCGCGCCGGGCTGATAGATTACTTGCGGGTACGCGGCATCGCATCGCCATTCCATTATATCCCCCTGCACAGCTCAAGCGGCGGCCTGAAATACGGCAGATTCCACGGGGAAGATAAATTCACCACCCGCCGGAGCGGTCGTTTGCTCAGGCTGCCCATATATCATGGGATCAAAAGAAAAGATCTCGACCGTGTGATCTCAGCGCTTTTCGCTTTCTTCCCTGGATGATAATATCTGGTATATATGACTAAGAAAATGGAGAATACGGCTCATAAAGTCATTATTAACGCCTGCCTTTCAGGCGTCGTACATACGAAAAAAGATTCCCGCTATCTTCCGATTACACCTAAGGAGATCATCAGGGACGCACTTAGCGCGGCCGGCGCGGGCGCAGCTATCGTGCATATCCACCCGCGGGACGATAGCGGGGCCCCCACCTGGAAAAAATCTTACCTGGAAAAGATCATCGCAGGCATCAAAGAGAGTAACGATAAGCTGCTGATTAGCGTCAGCACCAGCGGCAGGCTCTGGAATGACTTCGACAAAAGAGCCGAATGCCTGAGCTTAAAAGGTGACCTGAAACCGGACCTCGCTTCCCTTACGCCCGGCTCCATGAATTTCATGCATCAGGAATCTGTCAATTCGCCGGCCATGATCGAAAGGCTGGCTTTGACTATGCAGCAAAACGGGATAAAACCGGAGCTGGAGATTTACGAGCCGGGGATGATTCACAAAGCAAACTACCTGTTGGACCGCGGCATCATATCGAATAAGAAACCGTATTTTAACCTTTTCTTCGGCTCACTGGGCACATCACCGCTGCATCCATCCGTAGTCGCGTCCTACCTTGCCCTTCTTCCCGGCGATGCAGTATGGTGCGGCGCCGGCATAGGCAAATTTCAGCTGACGGCGCATATTTTATCGTTGGGATTGGGCGGAGGCCTGCGCGCAGGCCTGGAAGATAATATTTACTTCGACAGCAGGAAAAAAACTCTGGCCTCCAATTCCACCTTTGTCGGAAGGCTGGCACAGCTTATCAAACTGATGGACCTGGAAATTGCTTCAGCCGATGAAACAAAAAATATGCTTTTCTAAACCACTCTACATGAAAAGGGTAGGGGAGTGACTACACACCCCTTTCTGTGCATAATCACGCCGGTCTTCGATCCGGGCTATAAATCACTGTGCAAGCTGATAAAGGAACTGCAGTGCCAGATCATGGACGGGTTCATACACGTAATGATCAGCAACGGGCCGTCCCCGCGGGTCAGGGAGATGGTCGGGCAGTTAAATAGAAGTGATCCGCGTTTCATCTACGATGAAATGGAGAAGGAAACGCTCAATTCACCGGTTGAGATACTGATTAACCTAGGCAAGAGGCGCAATTACGCTATGAAGAAATATGATGCCGACAGATACGTCTTCCTGGATGCAGATATCAAACTGGTAGACGATGATTACTTCCTTAAACTGCAAAAGGCTCACACAGAGACACGGATGGATATTTTGCTCACGCGGGTGCAGATGTTCGCTTGGGATCCCAATATTATTCTGCCCATCTTCCCCATAAAATTAGAGCGTATTGACCTGGCCAACTACTCCTTCTCAAGGAGGATCGCAAAATCCATCGACTACCCCACCGACTATGATCCGCAAATAGGGGTGGCCAACGACTACAGGTTCTTCACACGGATTTCCAATGAAAACAACACCGAGCTCCTGAATTTTATGTCAGCCATCAGGAACGGCAATAACTCTTACAGAAATTTATTGCAGATGTTTCAGGGTAAGAACCTTTATAGAGACTTATTACAGCTTTTGAACAGTAATAAATCTTATAGAAGATTGTTAAAGCTTTTCAGGGGATTGAAAGTATTATGAAAACTAAAACATGGACGGTCTTCGGGGCAGGTCATTTCATAAATGACATACAGGACGCAATTGAGTCCAACGGCCAGGCGCTTAAGGCCGTAGTGCTGAATATGGAATTGAGCCCGGATATCCTGAATAAAATCCCCCATCGTGCGGAGCTCATAAATATCGATAAATTCCGGCCTTTCACGGACTGCTATTTCTTTGGATTCACCAATCCGGATAAGCAGGACTATCTGCAGAGCCTGGCCAAATATAATCTCGTCTATGCTAATTTAATTCATAAGTTCTCTCATGTAGCCCGGACGGTAACGATGGGGCAGGGCAATTTCGTGGGGGCAGGAGCCGTCCTGGCGCCTAACGTCAGGCTGGGCAACTTCAACTTCGTTAACCGCACGGCATCGATCGGTCACGATACTCAGATCGGCAGCTTCAACCATTTCACGCCGGGATGCACCGTAGCCGGCATGTGTAAAATCGGTAGCAGGAATTTCTTCGGCATCCGAAGCGCTATAATCGATAATCTGACCTTAGGAGACGGGATCACGGTCGGGGCCGGCGGCGTGGTAGTCAAGGATACGCTTAAGCCTGGCACTTACATAGGGGTGCCGGCCAGGTTGAAATAAGTCGTAAATCAAGAGAAACACTAAATTCTAAACTCTAAGCTCTAAACAAGTTCAAAGCTCAAAGCTCAATTTAGAGTTTTGGGTTTTTTTAGGATTTAGATTTTAGAGCTTAGGGTTTCTCCAAAAGGGGTTCTAACCATATTATTGAGTCCGGATTTTCGCCTTCGATCAAAGGATTGCCACGCTTCGCTCGCAATGACCGTTCATTTTATCCCCCTGCCCGGACTGGGTATTATATTTGGGTTTTGGGTTTGTTTAGGATTTAGGTTTTAGAGCTTAGGGTTTTAATATTAAGGTATCTCTTTACATAGGAGTGTGGTTATGGAAAGTAAAGTTGTAGTAATCACAGGCGCCAGCGGCGGGATCGGGGCTGCTCTGGCCGCCAGACTGGGGTCACAAGGCCATAACGTAGTTCTGGCCGCAAGGCGTGAAAAAGAGCTCAAGGCCGCGGCCAAAGAAGCAGGCCCGCAGGCTCTCCCGGTAGTAACCGACGTTACGCAGCGCAAGGACGTTGAACGGCTGCGTGATTCGGCCTTAAAGAAGTTCGGCCATGTGGACGTATGGATTAACAATGCCGGGCGCGGCATCGGCAAAAATGTGATGGAGCTGACCGATGAAGACCTGGACGAGATGATGAAAGTCAATGTGAAATCGGTCCTCTACGGAATGCAGGCGATCGTTCCGCACTTCCAGCAGAGGGGAAAAGGCCACCTGATCAACGTTTCCTCATTCCTGGGCAGGGTGCCGCTGGCTCCTTTCAGATCGGCCTATAATGCGGCTAAAAGCGCGGTCAATGCGCTCACCGCCAATCTGCGCACGGATTTGAGAAAGGACTACCCAGCTATCCACGTCTCGCTGGTCATGCCCGGGATGGTATCCACCGATTTCGCTCGCAATGTGCTGGGAACTCCTCAACCCCCGGCCGGCAGCTTCACGTCAAGCTCGCCCATGGTCATCCAGTCGGCTGAAGAGGTCGCCGGTTTGATCGCAGGGCTGATAGAAAATCCGGCGGCCGAGCTATACACCAACCCGGCCTCTTACGAGATCGCGCAGCGATACTACAGGAATGTAGTTGCTTTCGAAGCCATGGGCCGCTAAAGTTATTTGGAGGAAATGGTGCAGACGGCCAGCACGTTGGGGCCACAGTGGACCCCGATGACCGGGCTGACTTTGGTAGCGTGCATTTTCTCCCTGGGGAAGAAGGCACTTATGCGGCCCTCCAGTTCCTCACGCTCCTCCGTGGTAGTGGCATCCTCGACGAACATCTCCTCGATATTGGGGATTTCTTTGACTAGGTCCACCAGCATGTCCTTGGCCTTGGCACGATTACGGGCCCTGGCTACGGGCATGGTCAGGCCGTCTTTAAGCGTGATAATGGGGTTGACCTTGAGCAATCCGCCCAGCATGGCCTGGACCTTTCCGATGCGCCCGCCTTTTAAAAGGTATTCCAGGGTATCGAAAATCATATAGGCGCGGATGCGCGGCAGCGCGTCGCTCAACATGTCAACTATCTCTTTCAGGCTGTCGCCCTTTTTAGCCGCCCTGGCCGCTTTGAGCGCTGGCAGTCCCAGGCCTCCGCACGTCATCTTCGAATCGACAACTTCGACCTTGCACAGGTTGCCGATCAGGTCTTTGGCCTGCAGAGCACTCTCGTGGGTTGCGCTCAGGGCCGCCGAGATGGTCAGGACCACGATCTCGTCGGTCTCTTTGGCCAGCTTCTTATAAAGCTCGACGAACTGTCCCGGCGCCGGCGCTGATGTGGTGGGATGCCTGCTGTCGGTCACCAGCCTCTTATAAAATTCCTCGGGAGTAATAGTTACGCCGTCTGCGTAGCTTTCTTCTCCGAACAGGACATTCAGAGGTATCAGGCTGATATCGTATTCTTGAGCCAGGTCCCTGATGTCGCCAGTACTATCGCATATTACTTTTACCATTATGTTAACCCCTTACCTCCAAAGTCCTTTATTGTTGCTTTTTTGCCAGTTCTTCGTCAAGGAGTATCCGGGCCAGCGGTTTGCCGATGGCGGATTTAGGCAGGCTTTGCCTGATCTCTATCTGCCGCGGCACCTTGTAGGCCGTCAGCCTCTCCTTGCAATAGGCCCTCAGCTCTTCTACCGTGCAGGGCAGGCCATCCAGGACGACCCAGGCTTTCACCATCTCTCCCTGGTAGGGATCGGGAACGCCCGCCACTATCACATCCACCACGGCCTTGTGCGATCCCAATACCTCCTCCACCTGCCTGGGCCATACCTGGAAGCCTCCGCACTTGATCATGAGCTTCTTGCGGCTCTGAATATAGAGATATCCATCTTCATCTAGATAGCCTATATCACCGGTATACAGCCAGCCGTCCCGGATCATTCCGGCCGTCTCAGCAGGCCTCTGCCAGTAACACTGCATTATCTCCGGGGCCTTCATGATTATCTCTCCCGGCTCGCCCGCAGGCATCTCTTTAGTGCCTGTCTCCGCATCGACAACCTTCAAAATCACATCCGGCAACGGCAAGCCTACTGCGCCTTCCTTAAAACGTCCCTTGACGGGCGTAGCCACGCAGGCCAACATGGACTCAGTAAGGGCGTAACCTTCCACCATGCGCCCGCCCGTGAGCGATTCAAAACGGTGCTTCAGTTCAGCCAGCAGAGGTGCGCCTCCCGAGACGCACAGCTTGGCGCATTTGAAGCTGACCTTGCCGGACTTGACCGCCGGATGGTTGAGCAGAGCCACGAATAGCGTCGGCACTCCGGGTATGAAGGCGGGCTTCAATTTCTTAATGGTGGCCACCAGGTCGTTGATGTCCCGGGGGTTGGGTATCAGAGCCAGCGGATTGTGGTTGACGATAGCTGTACCCATCAGCGCCACGTTGCCGAATACGTGGAAAGTGGGTATGGTGGCCAGTATGATGTCGTCCCATTCGCAAAGCAGGGAACTGAACCATGTTCGAAGCTGATGCCCCGCCATGTAGAGAGCGTGGTGCGTGCCTACAGCGGCTTCGGTAGTGCCGGTTGTGCCGCCGCTGAATAATAAAATGGCCACATCTTCGGGCTTTATCCTTGACTCAGGCCTGGCGGCGCCGCGGTGATTATGCAGTATATCCTGAAGGCAAAGGTCCCCTTTTTGTACCTTTACCCTGTGCCCGCCCTTCTTCTCAAGGAAGAGCATGAAGGCGACCTTCGCTAGCGGCGGCAGGAACTCTTGTATGCCTGTTACGACAACCAGACGCACCTTCGTCTGCGGCTGAATTTTCTTCACGGTCTTATAAAACGTGCTAAGACAAATGACCACACTCGCCCCGCATTCATTCAGGGAGCGCTCCAGTTCGGCGCCGGTATAAAGCGGGTTGATGGGCGCGGCAATGGCCCCTGCCTTCCAGATGCCGAAATGGCAAAAGACCACCTGCGGGCAGTTGGGCACTATCAGGGCTACACGGTCGCCTTTCCTGACCCCTGCGGCGGTTAATCCCTCTGCCAGGGCATTGCTGAGCGACTCTATCTCGCGGTAAGAGACCCGCCTGTCCTTAAATATGAGCATGGCCGCTTCCGGACGGGCTTTCAAGGCTTCATCGAAGCAGTCGAGCAATGTTTTGGGCTCATATGGCTCCAGGGTATGGGGCATGCCGGGGTCATAGCTCTTAAACCAGGAATATTGTTCCATGAGAATAACTCCTCTGAGAAAAATAGCATTCTTGAATGGCACACATATGTGTGCAGTGTGTCAGAGGGAATTATAGGCGACTGCTTTCAATAGCGATATACGTAGTTTCCCCTATAGGGACTGGGGTAAAACACGTATTTTTAAGAAAACCCTAAGCTCAAAGTACTAAATCCTAAACAAACTCAAAATTCCAAATTCCAAAAGCCAAATCCCAAAACATTTGGGTTTTGAGCTTTGAGCTTGTTTAGAGTTTAGAGTTTAGTATTTGGAGTTTGATATTTAGAGTTTCCCCGAAGGGGTTGGAATTTGGAGTTTCCCGTTTAGGAGTCTTGCTTGGGCAGAATGCCGCGTCTGACCGCATAGTGGATGAGCTCCACACGATTACGCAGGCCCAGTTTATGCATGACGCGTGCCCTGTGCACTTCCACTGTGCGCGGGCTGATGCACAGCCGTTCGGCTACCTCCGGACCGGTCAGTCCCTGGGCCGCCAGGTGGAATATTTCGCGTTCGCGGGATGTCAGCATATCATAGGGATCGAGCTTGCTTTCCTCCGACCTTTGAAGGTACGCTTCGATGGCACGGTCTGATAGCGGTGGAGCCAGGTAACGGCGTCCAGCCGCCGCCTCACGAACGGCACGCAGAAGCTCTTCCGGGGGAGAATCTTTTAACACGTAAGCCATAGCGCCTGCCTGTAACGCCTCCACCACATAACAATCATTGCCGTACATGGATAGCACCACGGCAACTGTGCGGGGCGAACGTTTCCTTATCTGGCGTATGACCCCCAGCCCGCTCATGTCCGACAGCATTAAATCCACTACCAGCACGTTGGGCTTTAGCCTCTGGGCCTGTTGTGCTGCATCCACGCCTGTGCTGGCCTCACCGGTAACCTGCAAGTCGGGCTCGGCCTCAAGCAGGGCTTTGATACCCCGCCTGACGACATGGTGGTCGTCGGCCAGAAAGACGGTAATCATCTCATACCTGCTCCCGCCTGGATTTTACGGGCAGGGGCAATTCAGCGGTAATCACCGTGCCCGCCCCGGCATTGGATGTGAGCGTAAACCTGCCGCCCGCTATGTGAGTGCGCCCCTTCATCCCAGTTATCCCTCCGGGATAATTATCGGGCAGCTTTTCAGGTTCGAACCCGGCTCCATGGTCCTCTACACGCACGCTGAGTAATCTCCGGTTCGACCAGGCCATGACCTTGGCCTCACCGGCTCCTGAATGCTTGGCCACGTTATTTAAAGCTTCCTGCACAATGCGATAGGCGGTCAAACCGATCTCTAGCGGAAACTTCTTGTGCAACCCCAGGTGCTCGAATTTTACGCTGACGTGGGTACGCGAGGTATAGCTCTCGAAAAGATAAAGCATGGCAGGTAGCAGCCCCAGGTCATCCAGCATCTTGGGCCGCAGCTCCAGCGAGAGGTCCCTTGTCAGAGACATCATTTCGTTGACCAGCGATTGTGCCTCACCCAGAGTGTAGCGCAGCTTATCAGGAGGGGAGTTGGCAGCTTCGCCCAACAGCAGTTTTAAAACAGCCAGCGACTGACCCAGCCTGTCATGCAGTTCGCGTGCTATAGCGCGCCGCTCACCCTCTTCTATCTCGACCAGCGCCCGCGCCATCGACAGTTCACCTTCCATAAGCTCAACATAATATAGCAAACGTACTCAAAATTCCAAATTCCAAAAGCCAAATCCCAACTCTTATAATTCGAAATCGTATCCAGCGGCTAGAAATGTATTTTCCAACGATAAGTCCTAACCGGCTAGGGGGCGTCGAAGAGGGGCTTTAGCCCCTCTTATAAAATATACTCCCCTCTTCTGGGAGAGGGGCTGGGGGAGAGGGATTATTTGCTCCAGGGTAAACCGAATTGAGAAGCCAGGTTCTCGAGGATCTGAATGACAGCCTCATCCCTATTGAGAGTGTAGAAATGGAAGCAACGCACGCCGTTTTCCCACAGGTCCAGGCACTGCTCACTCGCCAGGTCGATACCTGCTTTAACTACGTCGGAGCTGTCCATCTCCTCGAATTTGGTGAAAAGCGGTATGGGTATTTCAACACCGCTGATATCGCTGAAACGCTCGACCTTCTGGAAATCCGTAATTGGCATGATGCCTGGTATGATGGGGATATCTATGCTATCCTGCTGGAAACGCTCCATCATCTCGTAATAATAGAAGTTCTCGAAAAACATCTGTGTTATGGCGAACTCCGCCCCCTGGTCTATTTTTTGCTTGGTAAAGCCGGTATCCATCCCCAGGTTGGGAGCGTCGATGTGCCCTTCGGGATATACGGCCACACCCACACAAAATTTATTATAAGTTTTAAGGAACCGCACCAGGTCGGCAGCATAGCGGAAGTGTGTTTCACCGTCGAAAATGCCGGGTTCGTACTCTTCCGGATCGCCCCGCAGAGCTAATATGTTCTCCGTTCCCAGCTCTCTATAGTAGTTTATCACCGGTTCCAGCTCGGACTTACGCGGGTCGGCGCAGGTCACATGCGGCATTACAGTGATATCCGTCTCATCATGCATCTTTTTAACGATGTGTTTGGTCTTCTCCAGTGTATTGCGGCCGGCATGCTGGGTTACCGATACAAAAGCCGGGCTGAAGCTCTTAAGCCTGTTGATCCGCTCCAGAAGACGGTCTTCACCTATGGGAGTGATGGGTGGAAAGAACTCGAATGAAAGGCTTTTTCCGCTGTTTTTAATGATCTCACTGATCTTCATATTTCCAGACAACATGCCCCCAATTCAACGCAAATCGTGTTAATCATACATTCGTCAAAGAGTAAAATCAAATAGGCTGAATGTCCCTTACCCCTACCCCGCTCCCAGGAGAGGGGATTTTATTTATAAGAGGGGCTAAAGCCCCTCTTCGACGCCCCTTAGCCGACAGGACCTTATTGTTAGAATACATTTCCCCCGTCGCTGAATACGAATGGAAACGAGTTCCCGGCGGGCGCACCTGAAGGTACGCCCCTACATGGTAACAAGCTTCAGGTATTTGGAGTTTAGAGTTTCCCCTTCTATTGACTCTTGCCCCTGCCGATTGTAAGATAGTTGGTCTTATAAGTTTGAAGGGTAAAGAGGGCTTATGCAAGCATTAGAAGACATCCGTATATTGGAACTCGTTCACATGCCACCGGGTGAGCTTTGCACCATGATATTGGGCGATATGGGTGCCAACATCATAAAAGTCGAGGCCTTCACGCCGGACGTAGCGCCGGCGGCGGACCCGGCGGACGTAGAGGTATTAAAAACTCTTCAGGCTTTCAACGCCCTTAACCGTAATAAAAAAAGCATTCGCCTTAATTTAAAATCCGAACAGGGTAAAGCGGTCTTTCTCAAGCTGGCCGAAAACGCCGACGTTATAGTCGAGGGCTTCCGCCCGGGTGTCGTGAAGCGCATGGGCGTGGACTATGAGACGGTAAGCAAGGTTAATCCCCGCATCATCTACTGCTCGCTAAGCGGCTACGGGCAGGATGGCCCTTACAGCCAGTATCCCGGACATGATATCAACTACATATCCATTGCCGGGGCACTCAACCTGATCGGCTGGCCGGGGGAAGCTCCGGCCATCCCCATGAACTTGCTGGCCGATTTTGCCGGGGCTTCCATGCACGGGGCGGTTGGCATACTGACAGCCCTTTTCGCCCGTGAGAGGACTGGCCAGGGCCAGTACATAGATATCTCCTACACCGACAGCGTTATTACCCTGATGACTTTTCCCTTGCAGCTGCATTTCGGTGCAGGATACGATTTCCCGCGGGGCGAATGGGCGCTGGCAGGCGGCTATCCGTATTACAAGACATACCGGGCTAAGGACGGTAAGCTGATCAGCCTGGGATGCATCGAGCCGTGGTTCTGGGAGAATTTTTGCAGGGCCATCAGCAGGGAGGACCTCATCGGCCTTAGCTTCGATTTAGAACATCTCGCACATAAGCCGCAGGATGCGAAATGGAAAGCAGCTGAAGAGGAGCTGGAAAAAATCTTCCTGACCAAAACTCGCGATGAGTGGTTCGACCTGCTGATCAAGTCCGATGTCCCGGTTGGAAAGGTGTATTCCATAGAGGAGATCTTCAGCGATCCGCAACTCCTGCACCGACGCATGCTTCTGGAGTTCGATCACCCCCGGCTCGGCAAGGTCAAACAACCCGGTATCGCTATCAAGCTATCCGGAACGCCGGGCGAGGTAAGAAGTCTGGCGCCTTATGCAGGCGAGCACACGGACGAAGTGCTGAAATCCTGCGGATATTCCGAAGCTGATTTAGCAAGCTTGCGCAAATCTAAGGCGATAGGCTAAAATTCTAGGACATGGAGGTGGGATTATGGCAGCCAAAGCATTCGTACTTATCACAACTTCGGTGGGGCAGACCAAATCGGTCCTTACATCGCTAAAAAAGCTCGATGGGATAAAATCTGTGGATGCCGTTATGGGCCCTTACGATATAATCGCTGTCGTCGAGGGAGAATCCGTTGATAATGTCGGCAAGCTGATTACGGAGCAATTCCATAAGATCGGCGGTATTGAGCGCACTACCACCTGTCAGACCATCAGGATCGCCTGATATTTAAGTCCCATGGACTGTATTTTCTGCAAGATTGCTGCCGGTTCGATACCTGCGGACATCATATATAAGGACGATGACCTTGTGGCATTTCGCGATATACATCCGCAGGCGCCGGTACACGATGTCATCATAACCAGGAGACATATACCATCTGTAAATGACCTGACAAAAGCAGATACCAACCTGGCCGGCAAGATGCTACTGGTAGCCAAACAAATTGCTGAAAAGGAAGGGATTGCCGCAAAGGGTTATCGGCTGGCCATAAACTGCGGCCCGGACGGCACTCAGGAAATAGACCACATCCACCTTCACGTAATCGGCGGCCGCCGCCTCTCCGGTCAACTCGGATGATTTACCAGCGGCGGTGCATACGGAATACCGAAATGCCGAAACCCTCACGCTCTCCCGGAAAATAGAGTGCACCCGAAGTAAATGAAAGGTCCTTCAGCATACTGCTTTGCGCTAGAATGCCGTTGCATATTTCTTGCGCCTGATCGTTCAACGCTTTAGATTCGTCGGTGTAGACGTAGTATTGCGGATAATACCCTCGCCAGTTATCCGCAAGCCCGCTCAAGCCGTATTTGTCCGTAATATCCAGGCAAAGATAAGTATCCAGATCCACGATAGCCGCGGAAGACCTATTCATCTTCATTAATACGACACCCCTGTTGTAATAAACCATATAGAAGGAGGGATGCAACCCCGCCAGAATGTTAAGATCGGCCAGGGCGTTATCCAGCTGGCCGTTCCTGCCCTCGCATACAGCACGGTCGCTAAAAGCGACCGCTGCTTCAACCGGGTCGAGGTTTATGGCATTGGTAAACTGTTCGACGGCCGATGCATAATCGGTCAGGGCATAATAAGTCCTGCCCAGCCACATAATAGCCGCTAGATAAGACGGGTCAAGCCCTATCGCCCTCTTAAAATCGGAGACGGCATTATCGAATTCACCCAGGCTTCTCAAAGCCATGCCCCGGTTGAAATACGACTCTTTCGACGACGGGTCGATGGAGAGGGTTTGAGTGAAATCCGTTATCGCCTTTTGGTACTCACCGCTATCCAAATAAGATACTCCGCGCAGTTCATAGGCCGCCGCATAGTTCGGGTCCATATCGATACAGACGCTGGTATCGCCTATGGCGCCGGAGTAAAGTCCCAGCCCGGCATAGGCCTGGGCCCGGCTGAAATGCACGTCGAGCGTAGAATATCCATTGTTGGCCGAAGAGTTAAATGCTTTGAGAGCTTCCTGATAATTATTCTGGCTTAAATAGGCCTGGCCTATCTGGTACTGCGCCGGCCCGAACTGGGCACCGACGCTGTCCGAATTGATGTTGATGGTATAAGTGTTATTTTCCGCAGCCCGGCCCGGCCCGATGCATGAGACCGCCGGCACAACAACAGCCAGGATGAGCAAACATACATTAATGATACGGTACGATAAAACCCTTACCATTTTCTCCACCTCGTAATAGATTATAATACCGCGGTCCGGTTTAGTCAGGGAAGATAGAAGTGGAGGCGCCCGTCTAGCCTGAAATAATGGAACGTATTTTTACGATGACGTGTTCGATAGCCTCATCGGGCGTGGAAGCCCCTGCCGTGATGCCAACCGCTTTTTTGCCCCTCAGCCAAACAGTATTTATTTCATCCGCATTCTCAATGTGGTATGTTTCCACAACCCTGGAGCAAACGTCTGCCAGCCGCCGTGTGTTGGCGCTGTTATGTCCGCCGACCACGATCATGAGGTCGCTTGTCCCGGCTATGTCCTCTGCAGCCGACTGCCTTTTCTGCGTCTCCTGGCAAAGCGTGTTGACCACCCTGATCTCCTTGGTCTGGGGCAGCAGCCTGCCGGCGAGTTTATTTAAAAAAGTGGTGAATTCGGCGCGGCTCTGAGTGGTCTGCGCCAGTATGCCTATACGCCCCGGCAATCCCTCGAGGGGGACCGTATCAGCATCCATCGAGGCGATGGCCCTATTACCGGCCCATCCCAACAAACCCCGCACCTCAGGGTGTTTGGCTTCGCCAAAGATAATTACTCCGAAGCCTGCTTTCGCCAGGCGCTGCGCAGCTTTTTGTGCGCTGCGCACGATAGGGCAAGTCGTATCTATTACAGCGGCGCCCTTGACATGGATTTTTCCCTGTACTTCCGGTGAAACACCGTGTGAAGATATGGCGATTAGGCCTCCCCGGAGGTCCTCTATATCTTCAACTACGTCCACACCCAACCCCTTCAGGCGCGCCACTACCGTCTTATTATGCACGATCGGTCCAAGGGTACTTATCCTGACCTTCCCGTCCGCCGCGCCCTCGATTATCCTGAGGGCACGCCGTACACCGAAACAAAAACCCAGTTCACGCGCTTTTTTTATTACCATGCATAGAAATTATAGCGATTTCGGACTCTTGCGTCGTTTGGCCAACGGGTAGCCGCGTGCCATTAAAATAGCCTGCTGCTCACAAACATCTGCAAACTGATCTATGGTATACCGCTTATATAGATAGTACCGTTTAAGCGCCCAGGTTTGACATACCAGCTCAATGTGAAATGCCGTTAGATAGGGGTCTCCGGCACTGAACTCGCCGCAACGGCAACCTTTTTCTATTATTTCCTTGAAAACGTTTATCACCCTGTTCTCAATCTCATACATCCCGGTCAGCTGCTCTCTTTTCAAATAGCGTGCAACGCTGTACCAGAAAAGCATCATCTTGCGCCGCTTGTGTATAGAGTAGACGTATTCTCTGACAGCTTTGCGCAGGCACGTCTCCGGGTTCATATCAGACATAGCCGTGCGGACCATCTTCTCCCACTGTCGTATGTCATTCAAACGTATATTACCAAAGAGAATAGGGAACTCCTCTTTGGATTTAATATAGTAATAAAGATGGCCCGGGCTTATATGGCAGGCTTTGCCGATCTCACGCATGGTTGTTTGCGAATAACCTTTCTCAAAAAATAACGAGGCGGCGATCTTGGCAATCCGTTTCACGCTCAGCGCGGGAGTAGATTTTGTCTTTTGGGCTTTTTCTTGTTTATCTTCCATCAACTTACCTCGCACATGACCTGATTTAACCACCGCTTGGTTAATTCGTTTACCATTATACATTAACCTGCTGTTAGATTTGAATTTTGGGGCTCAAATTGTCTGTTGACAAACAATTGTTATCGGTGCTATATTGGGTTTTATATTTAGGTCAACCGTTCGCTCTACGCTATTCCTAGACCATTATATATCAAACCACAAATTTTTTCAGGAGGGCACTGAAAACAATTGAACAGGCGTCCCGCAGGGGACGTTTTACCGCGGATACCTTGTAACCGATCGAACGGTAAGTAGATCAACAGTTCTTGAGGAGGTTGACCGGTCAAATGATCAATTCAGCAATGGGCCCACTCTCTCCCGATAAATTGGGTATTACCCTTGTCCACGAGCATTTCTGCTTCGCCTATCCGGGCTGGTTTTCCGATGTTACCATGGCGCCCTATGATCCCGAAGCAGTCCTGCAGGCCGGCCTGGCCGTCTGCGCTACCCTGAAAGAAATCGGCGTCCGGACCATCATCGATCCCACGCCCAATGATACGGGAGGACGAGACCCGCTGCTCTATAAAGAGCTTTCAAGCAGGACGGGGATAAACATTATCTGCACAACAGGCCTTTATACGGAAAAAGAGGGCTCGCCGGTATACTGGTCGGGCCGGAAGGTGTGGGGCACCGATATCTCGCGTATGATGGCCGACCTTTTCATTAAGGAGATTTTAGATGGCATAGGAGCAACCGGGATCAAGGCAGGGGCAATCAAGGCAGGCTCCAGTCCGGTTATGACCGACTATGAAAGAGATGTCCACAAGGCGGCTGTTGATGCCCAGAAAGCCACCGGTGTCCCGATTACCACACATACTGAAGGGCCTACCGGAGGGCCGGAGCAGGCCGGGTTCCTCCTAAGTCAGGGGGCAGACCCGAAAAAAGTCATAATCGGTCACGTTAGCAACTCGAGAGACATCGGTTATTTGAAGGCCATCCTGTCCAAAGGCGTCAGTATAGGCTTCGACCGGTTGGGGCTCACCAGCCTCTACAGCATCCCCGATGAAGTCCACGTCCAGAACATTGCCACTCTCTGCAAGGAGGGCTATGCCTCCAAGATCATGCTTTCGCATGATACTGTAAACTTCTGGCTTGGGCGCCCCATAGACGTGCCCGAGCAGGCTATCGAACTGTTCAAAGACTGGAGGATAGACCACGTTTCAAGGGATATTGTGCCCGCGCTCAAGCAGAGCGGGGTTACCGATAGTCAGATCAAGACCATGATGGTCGATAATCCCAGGAACCTGTTTACAGGAAAGGGCTGAACCAGGCTCAAACTCTACTGGGAAAGCCGTTATTTATAGTCGTAGAATCCCTTGCCTGTCTTGCGGCCCAAATGCCCGGCCGTCACCATCTTGCGTAAAAGGATCGGAGCAATGAACTTGGGGTTCTTGGTCTCAGCATAGATCGCGTCGATAACGAAGAGCAGCGTGTCCAGTCCGACCATATCCGCCAGTGTAAGCGGCCCCATGGGATGGTTCAATCCCAACTGCACGCCGGTATCAATGTCCTCACGGCTGGCAACACCCTGCTCATACATCTCGAATGCTTCAATCATATAAGGCATAAACGACCGGTTGACGATGAACCCCGGACGGTCGGGAGCAATGATTACCGTCTTGCCCAGCGATTTGCCCCAATCCACGGCGGCCTCCAGCGTTTCTTTAGCTGTGGTTATGGTCTTAACAAGCTCCAGTAACTTCATCACGGGCACCGGATTGAAAAAGTGGCAGCCAAGGACTTTATCAGGCCTCTTAGTCACCGCTGCAACGTCCATTACGGACAGGCAGGAGGTATTAGTGCTCAAAATCGTATCAGGCCCGCATATTCTGTCCAGGTCGATGAATATCTTCTTTTTCAGCTCCAAATTCTCAATTGCGGCTTCAACCACCAGATCGCAGTCCTTGAAGTCCTTCATGTCAGTTGTGCCCTTGATTTTGCCCAAAGCCTTATTTTTATCGGCCTCGGTCATCTTGCCCTTCTCAACAGCTTTTGCGACCGATTGATTGATAGCTGCCATGCCTTTGTCGAGCAGCTCTTTATTTATTTCCGAGACCACTACATCATACCCGGTCTTTGCGCTCACCTCGACTATACCCCTGCCCATCAGGCCGCAGCCGACTACACCGATTTTCTTAAATGACATGGGGTTTCTCCTTAATAAATATTATTTTGCTTTAAAATCAGCTTTGCGTTTTTCGATGAAAGCCTGTCGGCCCTCTTTGAAATCTTCGGATTTAGTGACGTATTTTTCCAGCTGGTATTCGATCTCCAGGCCGTTAAGCAGGGTTGTATTCAATCCCTGCATCATAGATTGCTTTGCTGCCCTGGCAGCCAGCGGAGCAGGTTTAAGCAATGCTTCTGCCATCTTTTTCGCCTCAGCCATCAGATCAGCGGCCGGGACGACCTTGTTGACAAGTCCGATGCGATAGGCCTCGTTGGCATCGATAGGCCTTCCTGAAGTAAGCATTTCGGCAGCTTTAGCCAGAGGGACAGCACGCGGCAGCCTTTGTGTGCCTCCCCAGCCAGGTATTAGCCCCAGGTTGATTTCGGGGAAGCCGAAGGTGGCGTTCTCGGCTGCGATCCTGATATCACAAGCCAGTGCTACCTCGAATCCGCCTCCCAGGCATGCGCCGTTGATAGCGGCGATAATAGGCTTCCAGATTTGCATGTCCTCGCAGATGGCGGGCGCCGGCATTTCTCCACGTTGGGAGCTGTTCTGTATCCTGGGCAGCGTTGTCTTAATGTCTGCGCCGACAGAAAAAGCCCTCTCGCCTGCGGCAGTCACAATGGCAACCCATAGGTTCTCATCCTCGTTAAAGTCATAGAGAGCCTTGTTGAACTGGTCCAACTGTTCGGGATCAAATGAATTGAGAGCTTCAGGCCGGTTGAGAGTTATTACAGCTATTTTGCCTTCTTTAATAAAACTGAGGGCCATAAGGAAACCTCCTTTCAGGTCGTTGGGATAAGCATCTGATTATACCAGAATTACTGCTGCGGTCCCCTCTTTCTTCTGAAAACGTCGGCTACTGCCTGGGTCAGCTTTTCAGCTTGATCCGTATCCAAACCTTCCCCAACCTCCAACCGCCGCACAAAGTCTTCTATCTCAGGCATGCGGTTAAATAATTGAGCGATCCCGCGGTTCTGTTCGGCTATTTCTGCATCCAGCGCTGTAAAGTCAATGCCCAAATCGAATTTGCTGTTAAAAAAATACACAAGGCGCTTAACCGCCCGGGGATCATCCAGCGTAAGGAGATAAAACGGGACAGGGATCCAAAGGTTAGCGGCATTTATCCCCCTCTGCCCGGCCAGCCACGACAGGTAGGAGCTGAGGGTCGGCTTCTGACCGATAGGGGTTTCGTAGTCGGTATTATCTATCACGTTAAATGGGGCCAGATCCTCCTTGATAGCCCTGGAGTTGACGATCGGCATAAGCAGGCGCGGCATGGTGTGTGCAGCGGAGGATAGCATCGCGCCGACAGTATATATTTCTTTCACCCCGCAGTGTTTTTGTGCTACATCCAGCACAGTATTTAGAAACCTATACCAGTCGCCACGCGGCATACTGCTTTTAAAGATAACCAGCTTACCATCTCCGCTCATATAGAATTTGCTCTGAGGGAATATGGCCACATCATCCTCAACATTTACTCCGGCCATAGTAAAAAAGTCTTCCGGGTTTATCTCACCGAATTCATTGCTCCCCGTTTCCTGCATAATATATTCCAAGGTCCGCATACCCAAATGAGCTGCATCCTCGGCCCAACCTGCTATTAAAACGCGTTTTTTTAGACGTGGTTTGCCGTATATCCTGTATGCCGGTTCCATGCTCAATGCTGCTCGCCGCCTCTTTTAAAAAACTTGTCTATATCCTCGAGTATTTTTCTCTTATCCTCTTCTGTGATGGCGCCCGTACCTGCGTCGGCTGATATGCTGACCTGTTTCAGACGGTCGAGTTGATCCCTTATCTCAGCCGGCAGTTTCTCATATAGACCTGAAAGCTCCTGCTCGCTTTGGAGTGATAGCTGGCTGATAACATCCATGTCAGCTGTGATATTAAGGGCCGCTGAAAGCACTTCTATCACGGACTTGGAGGCTTTTGGATAGGGGAAAGGAAAACCCTGAAGGTAAATAGGTATTTCACCCATAAGGCAGACAGCGTCTATGCCTCGCCGGCGGGCTACTCCCAGCAATAATCCGTTCAACCCTGTAATGTTACCGCGTCCCTCTCTGCCTTCGACATCGGACATCAGCAATACATTATTGTAATTTTTCAATTCGTCCAGCATATCGCCCGAGTTCGGTACGGCCCACACGCCCGACTTCATAGTATGATGGATGGGCGCCACGGCCGCTCCCGACGTGTAGATCCGATGACAGCCGAATCTCTGGGCAACGTTTAGCACCAGATTGGCCATGATATAGGCCTTGTTTCCCTCTGCATAGATCCTGCCGCCCTCGGCGGGCTGCTCTTCGCCGATGAAAAATATCAGGTCATTACGGCCTGTTTTCTTGAAATAGAATGCGCTGGACGGGAAGGTTAGGTCGATCAACTGTCCATCGCGTATAATAGCCTTATTGGGGTAAAAAAAGTCCCATGGCTCAATATACGCAAACTGTTCGCTATTTAGCGAGCGTCGCAGGGTGTCGACGGCAATGAGTCCGATGTTACCAATACCCGGCCAGCTCGCTACCATTACAGGGTTGGCTAAATCCGGTTCGCTGATGTACCTTATTTTCATAGCTAACTTACGTGCAGGACAATTATAACATAACGTAACTCTTCTATAGGAAAGGCCCTGATTATTATCCTTTAGTCTCAAAAATCTGAGATTATAGAACTTGACACGAAGACAGCATAAATAGAAGAATATATTCGATGCGTGTACAAACTATTGAATATAAGGATATGTCTGCGGTGTTGCAGCCATAATATTGCGAGATCAAGGCGATGAAAGCCCTGGTAGTCGATGATAACCCAATTAACCTCAACCTCTTTAAGGTTATCCTCGAACGCAAAGGATTTGAGGTCATAACTGCGGCGAACGGCGAAGATGCCCTGCAGAAGCTGCACAACGATCAAGTAGATATCATCGTTTCTGATATACTTATGCCCATTATGGACGGTTTTCATCTGCTTCAGGAATGTAAATCTAACGCCAAGCTGCAAGATATCCCCTTTGCCTTTGTTACAGGGGCTTTCCTGGATGCCAAGGATGAAGAGCTTGCTTTAAAGCTAGGGGTGCAGGCCTTCATACGCAAACCGGTGGAGCCTGATAACTTTGCCAGGACACTTGAAGAAATACTTGTCCGTAAACCGGCACCCAAAAAGAGGGGAAGGCCCCCCAAAGAGAGGAAGAACGGTGATGCCGAGAAACTGGTGAGTGTAAACCTCATGCAAAAACTCGAGGCTAAGATGACCGATCTCGAGGAAGAAATCATAGAGCGCAAAAGGATCGAAGAAGCTTTACGCAATAGCGAAGAGCAATACCGCCTGTTATTCGAGACCATGGCTCAGGGAGCGCTCTATTATGACGCTGAGGGCGCGATCATTTCCGCCAATCCGGCCGCCGAGAGGATCCTCGGTCTCAGCAAGGACCGCATGCTGGGAATGACAGTGTACGATTCAAGTTGGAGATATATAAGGGAAGACGGTACGGATTTGCCGGGCGATATGCATCCTGCAATCCTGGCGCTTAAAACCGGTAAAACAGTCCAGGACGTGGTAATTGGAGCTTTTAATCCGGTTGACAACATGTTCCACTGGACTAATATAAGCGCCGAGCCGCAGTTTAAAGAAAGTGAAGATAGACCTTACCGGGTTTTCACAACTTTCGACGATATAACCGACCGTTTTCTATCTTACAAGGCCATTCAGGAAAGCGAATCCCGTATTACGGCTATAATGGAAAATACCCGTGATTCCATTTGGTCGGTAGACGACTCTTTACACCTGATAACAGCCAATAATGCAGCCAGGGATCTGTTTCTGACCGCTTATGGCGTTGATTTAAGGGAGGGTGCGGAGATATTTGCCGGCATCCCGGAGGAAAGCCGTAAATCATGGGTGGACATTGCTAAACAGGGGTTGCAGGGTCAACATTTTGCTTTCGAGCGGCATTACGACTTAGAAAACGGGCCTGTCGACCTGCAAGTTTCAGTTAACCCCATAGTCTCGCCCTCCGGTCAGATTACCGGCGTCTCCTTCTTCGGCAGGGATATGACGCAGCAAAATAAGGCGGAAAAAGCCCTCGAAGAAAGCGAGGAACGCTACCGCATGCTGATCAACAACGCTGCCGAGGAAATCTACGTGGTACAAAACGGCCAGGTTAAATTTACCAAGCCGGGCTTATCACGGATAACGGGATACAGCAGCCGGGAAATAATGAGCAAAACCCTTGCCGAAATTGTTGTTCCGGATGACCTTGCGAAACTGCTGGAAAAGCATGCCGTCAGGATGGCCGGCGGCGAGGCCCCCGCCGAATATACATATCGCGTTTTCGATAAGTCGGGCAATATCCGCTGGGTGGGAGCTCATGTAACTACAGTGTTATGGGAAGGCAGGCCTGCTTCGCTCATGTTCCAGATGGATGTCACTGACCGCGTTAACCTGGAGTCGGCGCTCAAGGAAAGCGAAATAAAGTACCGGACCGTAGTTGAAAATGCCGTAGAACTTATAGTCATAGTTCAGAATGGAAAGATAACATTTACAAACCGCAGAACCTCCGAACGGCTGGGCTATACGTGGGATGAGCTTTTTTCCAGGTCTTTCCTGGATTTTATTCATCCGGACGACAGGCAAATGGTTGGAGAAAAGCATACCCGCCGGTTGAAAGGAGAAAATATCGAAAATTATGCCTTCCGTCTTCTAAGCAAAGACGGGACCGTGGGGTGGGTGGAAGTTAGGGCAGTCGCAATAGAGTGGGAAGGCATGCCGGCCACACTCAACTTTTTAAACGATATAACGGAGCGCAAGCTGGCCGAGGATGCCCTCCAGAAAAGCGAGGAAAAGTACCGTTTATTGGTTGAAAGCGCCAATGAAGGCATACATGTTCTGCAGGACGGCATCATCAAATTCACCAACCCTAAATTTGCGGAAATCCTGGGCACCACTGTTGAAAAACTGATTGGCAGGCCTGTCAGGGAACTAATACATCCTGATGATTTGGAGTCCGCTATAGAGCGCTACCATCGACGGTTGCAAGGCGAGTTGATAACAGGCCCTTACCAGCTCAGATATAAAGCTGACGATGGCCCGGTAGCCTGGATAGAGGTGAGCGGCGTGTCTATAACATGGGAAAACCAGCCTGCCCTCCTTTATTTCACCAGCGATATCACCGCCCGCAAGCTGGCCGAGGACGCCCTGCGGCAGAGCGAAGAAAAATACCGCTCCATACTGCAAGGGATGGATGAAGCCTACTATGAGGTTGACTCAAAAGGCAATTTCACATTTTTTAACGAGGCCCTGGGTCGTCTGGGTTACAGCAAGGAAGAGCTATTGGGGCTGAATTATAAGGCATATGTCGCCCCCGAAGAGCTGAGCAATACCGTAGCTGCATTTTCAGATGTCTTCACTACAGGCAACCCACGGCACTGGCAACCCCTGATCTTTATAGCAAAGGATGGAACAAAGATTTATGTCGAGGATTCGATATATCCATTAAAAAATAATAAGGGTGAGATCATCGGTCTACGGGGTATAATCCGTGACGTCACCGGCCGCAAGCAAAGCGAGGAGGCTTTGAAGCTGAGTGAGGAGAAATACCGCAATATCCTGGAAGAAATGGATGAAATCTATTATGAGATTGATCTAAAGGGTAATTTTGTATTCTTTAATGATGCCCTCTGCCGCCAGTTGGGCTATACGAGGGAGGAATTAAAGAACTTGAGCTATAAGCAATATACACCTCCGGAAGATATCTCTCGTGTCCGTGAGGCATTCATCGAAATCTATCGGACGGGCCGGCCGGTGCTCTGGCTGCCGCTTGTAAATATCAGAAATGACGGGTCCAGGGTCTATGTCGAAGACTCCGTTTACCCAATAAAAAATAGCCTGGGCGAAGTCACAGGATTCCGCGGTATAAGTCGCGATGTTACTCAACACAGGAAGTCACAGGAGGAATTGAAGCTCAGAGCGCTGCTTCTGGACACCGCTACCGATTCCATCTTCATGCATGATTTCGATGGCAATTTTATATATGTAAATGAGGCAGCGTATAAGACCAGGGGCTATACCCGTGAGGAACTGATGGCTATGACCCTTCACGATCTCGTGGTTACAGAATATGCCTGCCATATAGAGGCACGTATGCAAGAGATCAGGGAGAAAGGGAAGGCAATTTTCGAGGCAGCCCACTACTGCAAAGACGGCTCCATTATGAACATTGAAGTGAATGCCACGGTAATTGAGTACCAAGGAGAAAAACTCTTGCTCAGCGTTGACCATGACATCACCCAGCGTAAGAAGGCTGAGGCAGCACTACAGGAAAGTGAGCAACGCTACCGCTCCCTCTTTGAATACAACCCTGTCGCCGTCTATTTACAGGATTTAAACGGCGCATTCATCAGTGTAAACGACGCCACATCTAAACTGACCGGATATTCTAAAGAAGAAATGCTTTCTATGAGGCCGGAGCAGTTTATCGTTGTGGAGGACATTAAAAGGACACGAGCCCATTTTATCAAGGCATCGGGAGGAGAGTCGCAGCACTATGAAGTCACCATCATTACCAAAAGCGGCGAAAAACGTAATCTAAGCGTTGCCAATTTGGCAGTGGTAGTGAATAACAGCATCGTCGGCGTCTACAGCGTGGCGGAAGACGTTACCGAGCGCAATACAGCGCTGGAGAGGATCAACTCCACCCTGGAAGGGACCATAGAAGCGATCGCCATGATGAGCGAGTTGCGTGATCCCTATACCGCCGGCCATCAGAAGATGGTCACCCAGCTGGCTATGGCTATAGCAGTCGAAATGGGGCTTTCCGAAGAACAGATCAGGGCGCTGCGGGTGGCCGGCCTGCTGCATGATGTAGGTAAGGTCTACGTTCCGTCCGAAATATTGAGCAAGCCGGGCAAATTATCGGAGCTCGAAAGGGGCCTGGCAAAAACCCATGCTTCGGCGAGCTACGACATCGTCAAGGCCATTAAGTTCCCCTGGCCCGTATGCCGCATCATCATCCAGCACCATGAGAGGCTGGACGGCTCGGGCTATCCCAAAGGCATCAAAGGCGATGAGATTATACCGGAAGCCAGGATACTGGCCGTAGCCGACGTGGTAGAAGCTATGACATCACACCGGCCTTACCGGCCCGCCCTGGGAATAGACAAAGCCCTTGAAGAGATAACCATGCACAGGGGAGTCCTGTACGATGAAAATGTGGTGGATGCCTGCGTCACCCTTTTCAAAGAGCGCGGCTTCAAATTCCCTGAATGACGCATATGTTGGATACAAACCGGGACAACTTCAGCCTCCTGAGTGACGATGATCTCTATCTTTTCAACGAAGGCAGCCATCTACGTTTATATGAAAGGCTGGGAGCTCATCCTCTCTCAATCGGCAGCCTGGAGGGCACCTATTTTGCCGTGTGGGCGCCCAATGCCCGGCGTATCAACGTATCCGGCGATTTTAACGGCTGGGATAAACATGGTTTCGAACTCAGGTCCCGCCAGGGCTCCGGAATATGGGAAGGCTTCATACCCGGAGTGGGCAAGGGCATGCTCTATAAATATCATATCGACTCGAATGTCGGACGGTTCGAGGTAGATAAGGCCGACCCCCTGGCTTTCCACAGCGAACAGCCCCCCAAAACCGCATCCGTCATCTGGGACCTCCACTATGATTGGGGAGACTCTTCCTGGATGAGCGAGCGCAAAGGCCGGAACGCGCTAACCCGGCCCATAAGTATATACGAGGTACACCTCGGCTCGTGGATGAGGGTGCCCGAGGATAACAACCGCTGGCTAACCTACCGGGAAATGGCTCACAAGCTGGCTGACTATGTTACCAGTATGGGATTCACGCACGTCGAACTCATGCCCGTTATGGAGCATCCCTTTTACGGCTCGTGGGGTTATCAGGTCACCGGGTACTTTGCTCCGACCAGCCGCTACGGCACTCCTCAGGACTTCATGTACCTCATAGACTATCTGCACCAGCATGACATAGGCGTCATACTTGACTGGGTGCCTTCCCACTTTCCTGTCGATGAGCACGGGCTGGGCTTCTTCGATGGCACGCACCTCTACGAGCATGAGGATGCCAAAAGGGGGTTTCACCCCGATTGGAAGAGCTACATTTTCAACTACGGACGCCATGAGGTGCGCAGTTTCTTGCTCAGCAGCGCCATGATCTGGCTGGACAAGTACCATATAGACGGCATACGGGTCGATGGGGTGGCCTCGATGCTTTATCTCGATTACTCGCGGAAAAAAGGAGAATGGGTTCCAAATGAGTACGGCGGACGCGAAAACCTTCAGGCCATTTCTCTGCTGCGCCGCTTTAACGAAGAGGTCTATCGTAACTATCCGGATGTCCAGACTATTGCTGAGGAATCGACCGACTGGCCGATGGTCAGCCGCCCCACATACCTGGGAGGACTGGGATTCGGTATGAAATGGGATATGGGTTGGATGCATGATGTGCTGGATTACATGAGCAAAAACCCCGTCCACCGGAAATTTCATCATGACCGGCTCACCTTCCGCATGATATACGCCTTCACGGAAAACTTTGTGCTCTCGCTATCTCACGATGAGGTCGTTCACGGTAAGAGTTCCCTGACAGGTAAAATGCCCGGCGATTCCTGGCAGAAATTCGCCAATCTGCGTTTGCTCTTTTCCTATATGTTTACACAGCCCGGCAAGAAGCTGCTTTTTATGGGCGACGAGATAGGTCAATGGAACGAGTGGAACCATGAGACAAGCCTGGACTGGCACCTGCTCCAATACAGGCCGCACAGCGGGCTGCAGAAGCTGGTACAGGACCTGGCCCGCTTGTACCGGAATGAACCCGCGCTTTACGAGATGGATTTCGAGTCAAAGGGCTTCGAGTGGATCGACTGCAATGATTCTCTTCACAGCGTGGTCAGTTATCTACGCAGAGGCCGTTCTACCGGAGATATCATTCTGATCGTCTGTAATTTTACCCCGGCGCCGCACATAGGTTACCGCATAGGCGTTCCACATGGCGGTTACTGGCAAGAAGTACTGAACAGTGATGCCCATGATTATGGAGGAAGCGGCTACGGTAATCTGGGCGGACTTGAAGCCGAAGCAGTACCTTTTCACGGAAGGCCGAACTCTCTTAACCTTACGTTGCCCCCGCTGGGCGCAGTGCTTTTTAAATCCAGCGGCGGCTAATAGTCATCTAATTAAATAATTTCGCTAATTTTTATAGGTGCTGCTGTGAGCCACTCAAAACTTGCTTGAGCAAATTCCCAACTTCCCCTAAAGTGAGTATATTTCATTGCCGAAGGTATGCACCCAGTTTTTTTTCAAAGCTTCTACTGCTTCTTCAGTTCTATCCACGCCGATGATCACGATCGGTTGGCCGCTTTCTCCACGTCCTAGATACGTGTAGAAATATAGCACATTGATTTTCAATTCTTTGAGAGGCTTGAGGACGGCGCGTAGAGCGCCCGGGTGGTCAGGTATCTCAACGGCGATAACATCATTTTCCAGAGTATTATATCCGTTGCTTTTGAGGACGTTTAATGTTTTCTGGGGGTTATCGGTAACGAACCTGACCGTACTGGTCTGAGAAGTATCTGCTACCGAAATGGCGCGAATATTGATATTCTCCCTCGCCAGGCACTCGCCGACCGAAAGGAACGCACCAGGCACGTTTTCCAGGATTACAGATACTTGTTTTACGCACATGGTTACCCCCTCAAAAACAAATCAAAATAAACCATACCCTGTCCTCAGGGCTTTTTCATTTACATCTATCAGCTTTTTCTTGGCGCCCATAATACGCTTCAGAGTCTCGATTACACTTTCAAGCTCCACCAACCCGCTTTTCCTGGTAAGCGCGCCCAGCATAACCATATTGGCCGCTTTGGGGCTGCCCAATTCCTCTGCGATTTTATTAGCCGCCACACGTACAATCTCAATATCTCCCCGGGATATCTCGGCCTCCACCAGAGAAGAGTTCAGGAAGAATAGCCCGCCTGATTGGATATGGTGCTGAAATTTGACCGCCGACGGCTGGTTCATGGCGACTACAAACTCGGGTGATGATGCCACGGGAGAAGCTATTTCATCATCTGAGATGGCCACCGTACAATTGGCTGTGCCACCGCGCACCTCAGCCCCATAGGCAGGCAGGTAGGTGACGTTTTTCCCTTCGAGCATGGCAGCTTCAGCCAGGTTTAGACCCATGGAAAGCACGCCCTGACCTCCGAAACCGGCGATCAGCGTTTTAATCAGCATCCTTTTTCACCGTCACGTCCTTGTAAACTCCCAGCGGGAAGACCTTCGACATTTCCTCGTCAACCCATTTCCACGCCTGTACAGAACTCATTTTCCAGTTGGTCGGGCAGGGAGATAGTATCTCCACCATGGAAAACCCCTTTTTGTCCAACTGCATTTGAAAAGCCTTGGCGATGGCTTTTTTGGTTTTCCGGATATTGACAGGCGAATTTACTGCGACGCGCTCAATATAGGCTACGCCTTCGAGCAAAGCCAGTATCTCGCTCATCTTGACCGGATGTCCCTCCAGTATATGGTCACGCCCGTAGGGTGTAGTCGTGGTTTTCATGCCACGCAGGGTAGTAGGAGCCATTTGCCCACCGGTCATTCCATAGACCGCATTATTGATAAATATCGTCGTGATATTCTCGCCTCGGTTGGCGGCATGGATCGTTTCGGCCGTCCCTATCCCGGCCAGGTCCCCATCGCCCTGGTAGGTAAAGACTACTATCTCGGGGTAGGCGCGTTTGATGCCGGTCGCAACTGCCGCTCCCCTGCCATGCGCACATTCCGCCATATCCACGTCAAAATAGTTATAAGCAAAGACTGAGCAGCCCGGAGGCGGAATCCCCAGGGTCTTTTCCTGCAGCCCCATCTCATCTATGACTTCGCAAATCAGCCGGTGCGCTACGGAATGCCCGCAGCCTGGGCAGTAGTGAAATACTGCCTTTTTCAATGATTTGGGACGCGAGTAAACCAGTTTCATTACTTCAAACCCTTCTGGTAATAGAGCCTGGAAATTACCCGAGCCACTTCGCTTGGCGCCGGTATCACTCCACCCGGTCTTCCGTAGAAAGCGACCTCACCCTGGCCGGCCAGGGCAAGTTGCACATCTTCTATCATCTGCCCCATGTTCATCTCGAATACCAGGAATTGCCCCGTGGTCTTGGCAAGTTCTTTAACCTGGTCCTCGGGGAATGGCCAGAGCGTGATCGGCCTGAGAAGGCCGATCTTTAACCCTTCAGCACGCGCCGTCTTAATAGCGCCTTTGGCAATCCTGGCCGCGATTCCGAAGGCAATGACGACCAGCCTTGCATCGTCAACCATAAAGGTTTCGCAGGTTGTCTCCTGTTTCTTTATCAGGGTATAACGCCTGAACAGGCTCCAATTGATTTCCTCCAGATCTGAAGGGTTGGACGTAAAAGTTTTGATTATCTTGCTGGGCCTGCCTGTAGCGCCGCGCAGCGAGTTTTCTCTAATGGGAAGCTCAGCCGGCGCTTCCTTCTTGAATTCAACCGGTTCCATCATCTGTCCCAACACACCATCACCCAGGATAATGACGGGAATCTTATACTTGTCGGCCAGGTCGAAAGCCCGCATGGTCAGGTCGGCCAGCTCCTGGACGGATGAGGGCCCAAGCACGATGGTTCGGTAGTCACCATGTCCACCTCCCCTGGTGGCCTGGAAATAGTCCGACTGAGCAGCTGCTATGCTTCCCAACCCCGGACCCCCGCGCTGCATATTGACGATAACTGCCGGCAATTCGCAGGCTGCCAGGTAGGAAATACCCTCCTGTTTGAGGCTGATGCCCGGGCTTGATGACGAGGTCATGGCCCTGGCCCCTACCAGGCTGGCGCCGTAGACCATGTTGATGGCGGCCAGCTCACTCTCGGCCTGCACGAAGGCGCAGCCCTTTTTGCGGCTAAGATGCATGGCCATATATTCGGTCAATTCATTTTGGGGTGTAATAGGATAGCCGAAATAGCACCTGCAGCCAGCCCTGATGGCTGCTTCGCCGATGGCGCTGTTGCCGTCCATGAATACTTTACTCACGATATACCTCGATTGCCACTTCCGGACAGACAATTGCGCATATAGCGCATCCGGTGCACTGCCCGTTATCTAAAAAGACTGCACTGAGGTAACCTGCGGCGTTCAATTTATCGGATTGAGATATAACCTTTTTGGGGCAGAAGCTAATGCAGAGCTCGCATCCCTTGCATAGCTCACGGGATACGACAATAGTTCCCCTGGCTGTTTTTGAAGTACTCTGTTTATCTGACACGACTATTAGTATAATTCGAGCCGGCCTTATCACCGCCGGCCGCACAAGCAAATATTTTATGCGTTGTCACAGCGGATAGCAAATGGCCGCCGCCTTTTCTAATATTCTGGATCCCGCAACCATGACCGCAAGGAGCTAGGTTTTCAGATACAGTAGAACCTGCTTAAAGGCATCAGGTGAAACAGCCATGTCGCCGCTGAAAGGATAGTCCATGATCAGGATCGTGAACAAAATCAGCACGATCAAGACCGCCATCAGCGTGGTCATGATAAGCTGGGCCTTCACGTTCTCGGAACCGAAGAAGAAAGAGAAGATGACCGTTAAAACACCTCCGAAAAGCAAAACGAACCAGAGCATAGGATGAATGCCTGTCTGGGCATCGAGTAAACGCTGCCTCCTTAATTCACCTGCATCATTCATACGGGTAAGTATTTCTGCAAAAAATATTTTCTCTCCTTCGCTTTTCGGCTCAAAGCTGCCGGCCAGCTTCCAGACCTCGTCGGAGTCCTTCTGCACTTCGAGGCTGCGCTGCCCGAGCGCCATCAATTTCCATTCGTCATTAATGACCGCATCTATATATTTAGAATTGGCGGCTATAAACTGGCTCCTGAAAGGCTCGGAAAGCCCGTTGCTGTCGCGATAGATGTCTGCATACAGGTTGGCTTCCTGCGCCACGTTGCTGCGGGTCTTGTCGAATTGTTGCCAGACTATAATAAGAACATATGAGAGCATCACAGCGTAAACCACGCCGATAGTGGCGAAGATCGGCCCTGCTATATCGTGGTGGCTTTTAAGAGTGTTGACTTTGACGAAGTGATGAACCAGCAGTACACCGCCTACCGATATCCCGATGGCAATAGCGACCATGACGGTCCCGATTATCCAGGTTGGCACATAGATCAAAACCCACTGTTGAAACGGCATATTCACCTCGCTTATGGCTGTCCGGTTTCCGGAGTTTACGTAGCGCTCCCTATTTCATATACAGTCCGGTCGATGCGTTGTTAATTATATAATTAAAGTCAACTATCTACTATCAACGGGATATACGTTCCAGCATCTTTTATCATTCAGCTTGACGGCTATGGTATAATTCGAAGCTACATGATAAAATAGACGATAATCGTCATTCGACCAATCAGTTTATGACAGAATTTTGGGGTCTTCCAATGTTTTTAAACTCGGGAGCCAGTCAAGGTAATTAGGGCATGTCTATACAACCGGACCCAATGGGGGAAGAGTTAAAACACTATCAGTCAGACCTTTCCGGACTGGCCTCACTCATCGAAGCCCTTCTCAATAACACCGGCGCCGGCATCTATATAGTTCAGGACAAAAATTTCATTTATGTCAATCCGTTTTTCGAGGAACTTTCCGGCTATACTATGCAGGAGCTGGTAGGCACACCCTCTCTCAATCTGGTCCACCCTGACGATAGGGAAATGATCAGGAAAAAAGTCAGCAAGATATTAAAGAAAAACAGCAAAGCCAATACGTACGAGTACAGGTTCTTAAAAAAGAACGGTGAAACGGTGTGGGTGCTGGAGCGTATCACTTCCATGGAATACATGGGCCAGCGGGCGGCCATGGGCAGCTTCATGGACATCAACCAGCGCAAGGTTCTTGAGAATGCGCTGGCTAAATCCGAAGAATGGCACCGCGCCATACTGGGGCAAATGCAGGACGCCTGCTATGAAGTCGATCTGCAGGGCAAGTACATCTTTGTTAACGAGGCCATGTGCCGCGACCTGCAGTATTCAGCCGATGAACTCTTAGGACATAGCACTAAACTGGTCGTCCCCGAAGAAGACAATGCAGCAGCACAGCAGAAATTTGTGCAAGTCTTCCAGACGGGCAAGCCCTGTATCGGACTCGTACACAGGGTAAGGCGAAAAGATGGAGTGGTGGGATGGACCGAACAGTCCGTCTCCCTGATGAAAGATCAGAGCGGTCAACCGTACGGCTTTCTTTGTATCGCGCGCAATATAACCCAGCGCAAAATTCTCGAGGATGCGCTGGCCGCCTCCGAAGAACGCTACAGGGCCATCCTCGAACAGATGCATGACGGTTGCTACGGACTCGACCTGGAGGGCAATTACATTTTTGTCAATGAGGGGGTATGCCGCGACCTAGGCTACACCCGTGAAGAGCTTATCGGTAAAAACGCCAGCTTTGTCCTCCCCGAAGAAACCCGCAAGGCCCGCAAGAAGGAATTTATCGAGGTCTTCAAAACCGGCAAATCCAAAATTAATAACGTTAGCCAGGCGATCCGTAAAAACGGCGAGGTCTTTTACCTGGAATCGTCTATATCCCTGCTCAAAGGCCCTCGCGGTGATCCTGCCGGATTCCTCGGCGTGGCACGCGATATAACACAGCGCAAGGCGCTCGAAGAAGCTCTGGCGGTATCGGAAGAGCGGTACCGCTCTATGCTGGAACGCATGCTCGATTCTTATTACGAGGTGGACCTGGCCGGCAATTTTACCTTCCTGAATGCGGCCACCTGCCACAACCTGGGTTATGAGAAGAGTGAGCTCGACGGTAAAAATTACCGGGTTATTATACCCGAAGACGAGATCGACAGAGTTTTCGGCGCCTTCCATCGTGTATATGAGACCGGCGAGCCGAATACGGGTTTCTACCATAAGATCATACGCAAGGACCGCTCCATAGGATTTGCGGAATCATCCATCGGGCTATTGCAGGATAAGCAGGGCCACCCCATCGGGTTCTCCTGCCTCGGCCGCGACGTCTCCGAACGCAAAAAGCTGGAAGATGAGCTTAAACACTCGGAGGAAAGGTACAGGGGCGTTCTGGAGCAGATGCCTGACATGTACTATGAGGTGGACCTCAAGGGAAGCTATACGTACGTTAACAAGGCCTTCTGCCTGTTCACCGGCTATTCCAGGGAGGAGCTCCTCAGCGTCGATTTCCGCAACGTCGATGATCCCGCCGCTCTCGATTTCATCTACTCAAAATTCAACGAGGTTTTCAGGACGGGTCAGGTCAACAAAGGCTTCTCCTACAGGCTGATCGCCAAGGACGGCACGACAAAATATATCGAAACATCTGTTCGGCTGCTGAAAAACGAGAAAGACAGGGCTACCGGTTTCAGTTGTTTTGCCCGGGATGTAACCGAGCGCACCCTGTTGGAGCAGGAGTTACAGCGCTCCGAGGAAAAATACCGGACTATGCTCGAGCAAATGCAGGACGGCTATTATGAGGTAGACCTGAAAGGCACCTACACCTTTGCCAATACAGCGGCAGGAAATCTCCTGGGCATTCCAAAAGAGAAATTAATCGGAACAAATTACCGTGTGCTGGCGCCGCCGGATGAGGTTGACAACCTTTTCAAGGCCTACAACCAGGTTTTTAAAAGCGGGATACCGAATATTGGCTTGGCGCATAAGATTGCAATAAAAGACGGCCAGTCAGTTCAAGTTGAAAGCTCCATCGATGTGCGCAAAAATGAGCGCGGTGAGGTGATCGGCTTCAAGTCGGTCGTCCGCGATGTAACCGAGCGGAAGATGCTTGAAGCTGCGCTTCTCCTTTCCGAGGAAAAATATCGCACTATACTCGAGGAGATGGAGGACGCCTACTATGAAGTCGATCTTTCGGGCAATTTTACCTTCGTCAATGAAGCGACCGTCCGCCACACCGGCTATCCTTTAGAAGAACTCCTCAAGATGAATTTCCGGCAGGTTACCTATGAGGAAGACATCAACCCGGTGTTCACGGCCTTCAACAATGTATACAGGTCCGGCGAACCCAATAAAGGCTACGCACATCGGATGGTAAAAAAAGACGGTACAGTGGGCTACGTCGAAGCAGCCATCTCGGTTCTGAAAGATAAGCAGGGTGCAATCGCAGGTTTCCGCTGCGTGAGCAGGGACGTTACAGAACGTAAACAGCTGGAACAGAAGCTGGCCGACATGGCAACTCACGATTTCCTGACGGGACTGCCCAATCGGATACTGCTCAACGACCGTTTTCAGATAGCCCTGGCACAGGCCAACCGCAATAACTACAAGCTGGGCATCATGTCGCTGGACCTGGACCGCTTTAAGGAAGTCAATGACAGCATGGGGCATGCCGTGGGGGACCAATTGCTCAAGGCCGTGGCAAACAGGCTATCTAATATACTCCGCTCCAGTGACACGGTTGCACGCATGGGAGGGGATGAGTTCCTGCTTTTGCTGCAGGAGATACACTATCCCGAGGACGCCATCCTGATAGCCGATAAAATCATCGATTCCTGCAAGGAGCCTCTGCGCGTAAACGGCTTTGAACTTCACATATCAACGAGCATAGGCATCGCCATCTATCCTGATAACGGGGAAGACATGGATATGCTGATGCGCAAATCTGATGCTGCCATGTATTTTTCCAAGCGTCACGGCGGCATGCAGTATAAGGTATTTACTTCCAGCGATCAACTAGATATCAGCCTGCCCTGATATGACAGGCGGTCCGCACCCTCACATTAAACGTAATCTTCGATAAAATATGCGCTTGGCTATTTCCGCCGAGCCCGCATAGAGAATCACGATCACGCCCACCAACCCCAGGAAGTAAAGCGGCAGCGGCACAAACCCGAACAATAAGCCTAGCCCTGTATAGGGCAGGATCAAAACGGCCAGAACAACAAGCAGGGTAGTGATCAACAGCGCCCTTCCAGGCCTGCTCTTCAGGAAAAACCTGCGTGTCCTGACTACCATAACTATCAGTGCAGCGGATACGACAGACTCAACAAACCAGCCGGCGCGGAATTGTTCGGGTGTAGCATGTAGCAAGCCCAGCAATACGCCGAAGGTAGCAAAATCGAATACCGAGCTAAGCAGCCCGAATGTAAACATGAAATTGCGTATGAACCCCAGGTCCCATCTCCTCGGCTTCTCAGTCAGCTCCACATCGACGTTGTCATTGGCTATGGTCATCTCCGGTAAATCAGTGAGGAAGTTGGTCAGCAAAATCTGTTTGGGCAGCAGCGGCAGAAAGGACATGATTAGCGAAGCCCCTGCCATGCTGAACATATTACCGAAGTTGGCGCTAGTAGCCATAAAAACATATTTCAGCGTATTGGCAAAGGTCATCCTGCCCTCGCGAACGCCGTCCCTGAGCACACTCAGGTCTTTTTCCATAAGGACTATATCGGCGGCCTGCTTGGCCACATCCACTGCAGTGTCCACGGAGATGCTGACGTCGGCGGTGTGCAAGGCCGAGGCATCGTTGATGCCGTCTCCCATAAAACCCACGACATTCCCAGCCTTTTTCAAAGAAGAAATTATATGTTCCTTCTGGCTCGGTTCGATCTGGGCGAAGATATCGATATCATTGACCTTCATGATCAGTGCTTCATTGCTCATATGGGAGATCTCAGGACCGGTTAGAATACGGGAGGCAGAGAAACCGACCTCCTGGCCGGCATGGGCGGCCACATAACGGTTATCGCCGGTTATGATCTTCAGCGTCACCCCCACCCGCTTCAATTCTTCCACGGTTTGAGCAATGGACTCCTTTAACGGGTCGTGAAAAACCAGGAGGCCGAGGAATGTCATATCTTTCTCGTCGCCCTGGTTAATAACGCCAGCCCCATCCCACGGTTTATAAGCCAGGCCAAGGGTCCTGTAGCCGGTAGTGCTCAGGTCCTGATATCGGTGCTTGAGGTCGTCCAGCACGGGACCGATGTCCTGTACCTCACCTTTTACATTCTCCACGCTTGAGCAGACGTCCAGTATATTATCTACCGCGCCTTTGGTTATCATCGTGGATACGCCCGCTTTGCTCACCAGTATGGACAGGCGTTTACGATTGAAATCATAGGGCACTTCGTCAAGCTTGCTGTACCCCGCTGCACCGACATTGCGGACTGAGCGTATAGCTTCGTCTATAGGGTTGTTAAAGCCCGTTTCAAATACCGAGTTAAGGTACGCCAGCAGCAACACCCTTTCGTTGTCCTTGCCGCTTATATCGATGGCCCCGTGCAGGTGAATCGTGCCTTCCGTCAGGGTGCCAGTCTTATCAGCGCAAAGGATGTTCATGCTGCCGAAGTTTTCGATGGAGGCCAACCTTTTAACGATAACTTTTTTTCGGGCCATCCTGCTGGCGCCGTGCGCCAGGTTGATGCTGATAATGGCGGGCAACAATTGCGGCGTAAGGCCGACCGCCAGGGCCAATGCGAACAGGAAAGCTTCCAGTACCGGCCTTTTGAAAAACACATTTATAGCGAAGATGGTGAAGACGAGTATGAGGGTCACCTCGAGCAACAGGTAGCCGAAATGTTTGATGCCATGCTCAAATTCAGTCTCAGGCGGACGCAGCTTCAGCCTGTCCGATATTTTTCCGAACTCAGTTGCCGTCCCTGTTTTCACAACGATAGCCGTTGCAGTGCCGCTTACTACATGCGTCCCCATATAAAGCGCATTCGTACGCTGGCTGAGGGGCGTTTCCGCCGGAAGTATGCCTTCTTTCTTTTCCACCGGGAAGGTCTCTCCCGTAAGCGAGGCCTCGTCGACAAACAGGTCCCGGGACTCGAGCATCAGGCAATCGCCTGGGATCACATCGCCGGCTTTCAACTGCACAATATCACCGGGTACGATATCTTCCACCCTTACATCTACTAACTGGCCGTCGCGCAATGCCTCGGATTTAATTTGAACGATAGCCAGCAACTTGGCCACAGCATTGGTTGCCCCCCTTTCCTGCCAGAACCCCAGCAAACCGCTAGCAAGGATAATAACCAGTATGATAGCGGCGTCTACAGCATCACCCAGGAAAAAGGCCAGCACAGTAGCAAAAAGTAGGATTATTGTGATAGGGCTTTTAAATTGCCCCAACAATAGCGAAAGGGAAGTGAAACGTTTGGCCGGTTTCAGGGAGTTAGGACCAAAGCGCGCCAGCCTTTGCAGCGCCTCCCCCGCGGTAAGCCCCTTCTGGGTGGTCTCCAATCCAATCAGAAGGTCAGCAGCCGGCATGGACCAGAACGTATCTATCGTATTTTTCAATACTTTACCAACTGAAAAAACTTACTATACAGTTTAATCGGTCGGGCAACAGCCTGCAAAATCCTATTACCATTGGACTGCGCGTGTCCCGGAATATAGACTTACATACATTTCAATATCGTGCGGCATCAGGTATACTTATCTACCAGGCTACCTACACTGAGAGCGATGGGTCGAGATGGAAATCACGATTTGCACCAAAGAGGATTCCGATAGTATCTTAACTCAGTTCAACAAGTTCTGGGACCATGACCGTACCCTGACCTTGCACCATCCAACACTAATTTATGAATTCGGCAACTCGGCTTTCGTAATCAAAGAGGGCGACAAGGTCGTTGCCTATCTTTTCGGCTTTCTTTCGCAGACACACCCTGTGGGCTATGTGCATCTGCTTGCGGTCAGGGAAGGTTACCGTAGGCGGGGACTCGCCAATAAGCTTTATAACTATTTTATGGAGTATGCGGCGGCGAACGGCTGCCAACAGTTAAAAGCCATAACTAGCCCCTTAAATTCGCTTTCCATAGCATTCCACAAAAGCATTGGTATGATGCCGGTGGGATCAGCGACCGGGGATGAAGTGCCGGTCTTACATGATTACTCCGGGCCAGGAAAAGACCGTGTGGTCTTTATGAAAGACATCGTGTCCAAAAACAGCTCAAACTATATTAACGAAAATAAAAAATAAGGCGAGTATCCCTTGACGCCCCGTATTATGTATTTGCTATTCTTATTTTATCGCAATATAATGCGCCTAACAATTAGGGGGGTTAGGGTATTATGGACTGGAAGTATTATTGGAACTGGCTGGTTTTTAGATGTAGTTTGGCATTGCGTATCATCGGTGGTATTTCCATTGTGGCTTTGCCAGTCGGCGGGGCCATCTCAATTACAAATCCTGAATGGTTAGGCACTATGAATTACCTGTTTTACGCAATACCAGTTACTGTACTTATCATTACTATTACGATAGGATTAGCCACAGCACCATCGTCTGTAGAAAATACAGAACATTCCCTGAAATGGATACCCTTCATTGTATTAGGTTTGATAATTCTTGCCATAATAATGATTGCGGCTCCTTTATATATGCAAAATGTTAAGCTCCAAAATCAATTAGCAACGAAGCCTGGAGCCAGTTCATCGACAAATAACTACTATTATAATGGATCATCTAATACATCAACTGCTATTGATGTTGAAGTGTCTGAGCCTCCTAAATTTTTACTCCCTGATACCTCTACTGGTCGTGTGTGTGAAAATTATCCTAAAGAAGGGAATGGCAACCCAGTACTAGTTGCCGAAGTGCAATTATATATGTGTTCCACAGAAACGGTTAATTCGATACAACTGGAAGTTGTTGATATGCCACCACTTATCCCGTCAACTAAGGGAGCTTTTAAAGCATATCCTTATACAGACAGTTTCTCTAATTTTTGCAATGGCTTAACATATTTTTTAGGAGTTCCTGATAAGGATAGGGGACACAGTGCAAAAATTGACGTATTCACAGAAAATGGAGAATATCAATCAGCAGCCTTTGATCTTCCAAACCAGTGAGGTAATTAAATGCCAAAGCGAAAAATAATCAAGCGTGATATTACAAGGGAGCAATTCCATCAACTGATAAAGGCCGCAGCGCAGCCACGCCCTAGCGAATCTGATGAAGCATCGTTAGAAACATTGGACGTTCCTCAAGACGATGGTTGTAGCGAAATTGATATTCATTCAGATATGACTGAAGATACTTCGGACTGACAGCATGATAAACGCCACTTATGCCACGCTTAACCAAAGACCAATAGCCTTCAATGGTATTGGTGCTGGCATTTCCATTGACATACTGCCCAATGGAGTGATTGACTTCTTCGTGCTCGTAGCCGAGTTTATCAATAGCTTCATAGACGGGATATTCATCCGTATAAACCATAGACCTCTTGGCAACGTTCTTGTTAATCAAGGGCATTACGGTAGAGCGTTTGGTATCCGTGACAACTTGGCTAATAACCTTGCCGTGCCTTTGAGCAATCCCGATAACAGCGGTCTTACCTTCGGCTCCACGTCCACGAGGGCCATGATGTGCACCACCTATATAGGTCTCGTCAACTTCCACTTCATTCTTGAACATGCCGGGATTTTCGTCAAGAAGTGTGCGTATCTGTTTGAACATTCGCCAAGCTGTTTTATAGGTTACGCCTGTTCTGCGTTGAAGCTCTTTGGCAGAGTGACCGGATCGAGTAGTTGCCATCCAAAAGATAGCTTCAAACCACACTTTGAGCGGAGTTGGAGACTTGTGAAAGATAGTTCCGGCAGTTGGGAATACTTCGTGTCCACAGTTATCACACTCGTAAGAAGGTCGATTAGTCCTTTTATGATGCTTCGTGATCTTCTTACAAGTTGGACACTCAATGCCATCTGGCCAGCGGTAAATTTTGAGCCATTCAAGGCAAGCATCATTGTCTGTAAATTCATTGTCAAAATATTTAGCTGTATATTTGGCTTGTTTTGTTTTCATTTTCGTATCCTCTTGAACGTAGTATACCATATAAATTACAGGGCGTCAAGGGATACTTGCCAAAAATAATTAACGATAGCGGGACTACGCGTATGAAACAGGAAGGCAAAATAGATACAGATGAACTCAGTTTCCGCCAGCTACTGGAAGGCATGACGCTGGTATTTAATCAGGCTGCCGCCGGTAACCTGGATGCCGTCATACAATTTGACGTCAGCGGGCAGGAACCGGGTGTTTATCAGCTCATCATAAAATCCGGCGCCTGCACTTTTCGCAAGGGGCCGACCGCACATCCTTCCCTTATTATCCATACGCCATCTGAGATCTGGCGGCGCATCAGCAAAGGTGAGATATCCGGCAGCGATGCCCTGCTTCAGGAACTCTACACACTCGAGGGTGACAGTACTTTGCTCATGAGGTTCAGCCAGATCTTCAAGCGTCCCGATAATTTCAGCATGAGAGACACCTCAGAACCCCCTCGCCAATCGCTATTCTCCCTTTTTCGCAAAATACCAGATGAACCTGTTGCAGTATCGCCCGGCTGCCGTCCTGCCGGGCCAGTGCGTCTGCCCGGCATGGTCTGGAACTATATATTCTTTTTGCCATGGTGGCTGTTCTGGATTACCTTTTCCCTCCCGGCAGTAGGCCACTGGCTCAGTACCGTCATTTCGCTTACGCTGGTATCAATTACAGTCTTATACAGGCTTATATTTAACCGGCCCACCTGGATGGAATTGCTGAGCTTGGCATTCTTTATTCTGACGCTCATATTTATTTCTGTCAGCCCGCGGGCATCCATACTGGTCTGGTGGCCGACCATCGGCCTACTCTTGATGGTGTCACTCTGGCTGCTGTCCTTGACGCCCCTGGTCAAACTGCCCTTCTGCGCCGAATTTTCCAAATGGGGGTTCGTTCCCGCTCTCTGGCGCACCAGCATGTTCATACAGCCCAATATGGCCATCACGCTTGCCTGGGCCGGCCAGATGCTGCTGGCAGCCCTGTCTGGCATAGCCGGCAAAATGATCCCATGGTTGGGGACCCCTTTTTCCATCGCAGGCTGGATATTCATTTTACCGGCCGCAATTTTCACGTCGCGCTACACGAGGGGTGTTACCACCCGGCGCTTTAAGGATATCGATAAGACCATATCCAATCTGCGCTTGGTTGCCTATGCCGGGCTGGTCATCACTGTCGGCCTTTTGGCCTGGATCTTATTTTTTCTTAGAGCCCCTGCCTCATAATTGCCCCTGGTAACTTAACGAGTTTTAGGCGGTTAGCCCCTTTATTGATCCTAAAGACCTTTTATTAAACGTAAATTCCGTTATCCGTCGTATTCAGGTATACTTGTTTTCCAGGGTGCATACCGCTTCGGCTTTACTTCGTCAGGAGGTATGAGGTTAGATGACACGACTAGGAAATATGGATACCCAGTCACTGAATTTCAGGCAGACGATAGAAGGCATGCCGCTGGTCTTCGACGCTGCCGCGGCCGGGGATATGAAGGCCGATATACAGTTCGATGCCAGCGGTCCCGAGCCGGGCCAGTACCACCTGTGCATAGATTCGGGCAAATGCAGTTTTCACAAAGGGCCAGCCAAACACCCGACGCTCACCATCCGCACGCCCTCGGACATCTGGCTTAAAATCGGCAGGGGGGAGCTTTCAGGCGTTGACGCACTGGTCAATGGCCTTTACACCGTCGACGGCGATGTCAACCTGCTATCCAGGCTGCAACAGCTTTTTAAGAGGCCGGATAATTTCACTGTAGAAGCGAAAGGCCAGAGGCCGGCCGGCCCGCTGCCTATAAGCGGCATGGCCTGGATGACCATCCTCTTTGTAGCTTGGGGCTGGCTGTTCCTCCTCTACAATCTGTTTCCGCTGGACTACGGAATAACCTTTGCCCCTCCCACGGCCATTATCCTGTTCGTAGTTGTTTATCGTCTCATATTCAACCGCCCGTCGTGGATCGAGATCGTCAGCCTGGCCTTTTTTATAGCTGTTGGCATACTATGTGCAGTTATGGAGGTCGACATAGTCATTAAATGGGGTTCGATCATCGCGCTGCTCGTCATGGGGATGATGTGGCTGGGATCGATGGTGCCGCCTTCCAATGAGCCTTTGACGGCGGAGTATGCCAAATGGCGCTACGTTCAGGGGTTGTGGACAAATAGTATGTTTATACAGCCTAATTTGGCCATTTGCCTGGTCTGGGGCTGGCAGTTTGTCATATCGGCAGCCCTGGCCATAGTGGGCGAAACAATATATACCCTGTTTTTACCCCTGCTGGGCATACGTTTGCTGACCCTGATACCAGCCTTCGTATTCTCGTCCCTCTATCAAAAAGGCACAGCTACACGCCGCTTCCGCGATATAGACAAGAATATACGCTCCCTGCAGATCTGGGCATACGTCGGCCTGGCACTGGCTATACTTCTGCTGTTGATCGTATTATTTATCGGCTTTAGCTCCGCCTGATATCTGCCCTATGCTTTGGTAAAGCGGTTTCAGCTTATCGTACATCTTCAGGTAGACCTCGTGGTACAGCCTGTCGTAAGTTTGCTGCGTCTCGGGACGCGGATCAAATCCTTTGCCCGGATGTGTCATCTCCTTCACAGCCGACTTGAAATCAGGGTATAGTTTGACGCCGACTGCAGCATCGATGGCCGCTCCCAGCCCGGAGGCCTCGTACACATGTGGACGCGAGGTAGGCAGTCCAAATATGTCGGCGGTCAACTGCATGGCGGCGTCGCTCTGGCTTCCGCCACCGGCTATGCGCAGGTCCGTGATTTTGACGCCGCTACGCTTCTCGGTGCGATCCTTACCTTCCCGCAGGGCATAGGCCAAACCCTCCAGGATAGCCCGGTAGATATGCGCCCGGGTATGCACGTCGCCAAAACCGATGATGGCGCCGCGCGCTTCGGGCCCGGGAAAGCGCAGTCCAGGCGACCAGTAGGGTTGCAATACCAGCCCCTGCGATCCAGGAGGCACCGAGTTCACCAGGTCATCGAACAGAACCTCCGGCTCAACGCCCTTCTCAGCTGATATGCGCTGCTCGCGCAGGCCGAACTCGTTCTTGAACCAGCTCACCATCCAGTAGCCCCTGAATATCATAATCTCGAAGTTGTAGAGCATGGGCACCGCCGCCGGATAGGGCGGCAGCAATGGGATGACCTCCACATATTTGCTGTGCGTAGTGTTGATAGTGGCTGTGGTGCCGTAGCTCAGGCAGGCCACGTGCGGGTCCAGCGCCCCCGCACCCAGCACTTCGCAGGCCTTGTCGGCTGCGGCCGCGATCAGCGGCAGGCCGGCCGGGATGCCCGTGGCTTCCGCCGCCGCCACGGTTATCTGCCCCAGCGGCTGCGCCTGCCGGGTTAGTTCGGGCAGCAAGCCCGGATCCACGGGTATGGCCTGCCACTTCCAGCCCCATTTAGCTTCCCAGTCCTGGCTCTTATAGTCGAAAGGTATATAGCCCACCTGGCATCCGGCGGAGTCAATGAAGCGTCCGGTCAGAAAATGCGTAAGATAACCCGAAAGCAGCAGGTATTTATACGTCTTCTTCCATATCTCGGGCTGATTTTTGATTATCCAATTGGCCTCAGCTTCCGCCCTGAGGTAGGCCACAGTTTCACTGGCCCCGGCCAGGGCAAAGAGCACGCCCCACACGCCCCCCAACGCCGGTAGGCCTTCTGTGCGGCGCTGGTCCAGCCAAACGATTGCGGGCCTCAGCGGCGCTCCGTTCTCATCAACATTGACCACCGTGCCTCTCTGGGTGGTGAGCGCCACCGCGGCAATGCTCTCCTTTTTCACCTCGGCTTTTTGCCATAGCCCCCGGCAGACCTGGCAGATCGCATCCCAGTATACCTGCGGCTTCTGCTCCGCCAGCCCCGGCGCTTCCGAGTAATAAGGTTCGTACGGCACACGCTGTTTGGCGATCAGCGTGCCCTTCGGATCGAATATCAGCGCTCGTACGCTCTGCGTACCCACATCGATAGAAAGCAGGTTCTCAGCCATGTCCGGCCTCCTTTATTTTTACTTCTGAAATCCCCAGCGCTTCGCCTTCTGCTCCTCAGACATATCCAGCCCCAGCGTACCGCCGGGATTCATAACGTTGTGCGGATCGAAATGGTCGCGCAGTACACGTATCACATCCATTTGCTGCTGGCCTATCTGCTGCACGAGCCACGGCCCCGTCTGCTTGCCTATACCGTGGTGGTGGCTCATAGCTGCACCCGCCTTCAAAACGGTGTCCAGAATACCGTACTGCAGCTCCAGGTATTCGTTGATATCTTTCATTTTGGCTGCGAAAATAAAATACAGGTTGCCCCCCTGTGGATACGCATGCGATATGTGTGTCATGCAGATAGTTTTAGGGCGCGATTTGATAAAGGCCCTCACCTGTTCGTGCACTGCAGGCAGGTTCTCCCAGTTGACGGCGCACTCCAGCGTATCAATTAAAACGCCGAAATCCATAAGGTCCTCGCGCATGAAGGGATCGGTGTAGCGGCTCTTCTCCCAGGCCCGTGTTACACCGGCCGGGCTCAGGTTAAAAGGCCTGTATCTCTTGAAGACCACCTTGATCTTCTTATGTACCAGCCTCGTGAACGTGCTGTCACCGTCCACCGTACCAAGCAGAATGCAGCGCTTCATGGGCAGGTAACCCATAGCTCGCAGCAGTGTGTCGGCGATCGTGCCGTGCACATGGTACATGCGCATAGCTACATCTGTTTCCTCGGGGTCGGAGAGGCGGAAGACCGACGGCAGGCCGAACTCGCCCTGCATGACCTCGCGGTAGGCATTGAGCGCATCCTCCCAGGTCCTGAAGAGGTACGAAAACCGGCGGGTATTCTCAGGCATATAGCGGCACAGCCGCAGCGTGACGCTGGTAAGTATGCCGAAGGTGCCTTCGCTGCCTATCATAATCTGATCGAAATCCGGCCCGGTGGCCGAGCGCGGAAACTCCGGCGTCCTGAAATTTCCGATAGGCGTGACATATTCCTGGGCTATCACCATGTCCTCGATCTTGCCGTAATAGGTCGAGTTCTGTCCTGCGCCCCGCGTCACCACCCAGCCACCCACGCATGAGTGCTCGAAGGACTGCGGGAAATGGCCCACGGTATAGCCCCGCCTGGCCTTTAGAGTAACGGGGGCGTTGTTCAAAATCTTCTCAAGCTCGGGGCCCATAATGCCGGGTTGAACGGTCACGGTCTGATTTATCTCGTTCAGCTTTATTATTTTGTTCATATGTACGCACATATCCAGGCAGACGCCGCCCTTGACTGCCTCCTTGCCGCGTGTCACGCTGGAGTTGCCAGCCGCTGCGTATAGCGGTATGCGGTTCTCATCGCAGTACTTCACTATAGCTTCGACGTCCCTATGGTCGCGCGGATCGAGGATGATGTCGGGCAGGTTTTCCACGATCCGGTGGCGCAGGCGCAGGGCGTCGATCATGCCTGCTCCGTAGGAGACACGCGTGCGGTTAAAGGTATCGGTATGAACGTTTCCCAATCCAACTATGCCCTTGAGGGCATCGACCTGTGTCTGAGACATTTTGGACGGCATCTCGATATCGAACGCCTCCATGGACAGATCGGGCTTTTTGAAGTCCTCGTCCGTCATGCTGAAGGTCTCTTTCAGCAGGTGGAACATGCCGGCGTTGGGATGTTTGAAACCGGCAGGGTCGCCGTATTTGATGAGGCTGCGGAAGGAATGCGCGGGCGCTACCTGTTCGCACCATGCCGGGATGAATTCATCTTTGTCCGCCATAATAGGCCTCCTCTGGAAAAACTCGGCATCACTTTCTGATTGCCGCTGCCGCCGTCAACCTGGTGTCGGACTGTAGTATTTCTGCCAGGTATTCAAATAGTTGCCGGCTTCCTGCTGCCAGCGTTCGTCGCTCCAGCCTAGCTCAGCCTGGGTCAGCGTCCTGATATGCTCCAAATGCTCTTTGGCTCCACCCGGCAGCAGCATGCCTATTCTCGCTCGCCGCAGCAAAATATCGTCCAGGTGAACGGCGCCTTCTTCCCTGGCTGCCCAGCGCAACTCAGCCCATACGTTGGGCAGGTTGCTGATGCGCTCGAGCTCACCCGCGCCCGCCGCCGCGATCAATCCGGCGGTGTCGCCGCCGTGCCGTCCCTCCAGGTAGCTCAGCGTAGCCGGATCTATATTGCGCACCTGCACGTCCGGCTGCTTTGCAAATACACGCTTTAACTTTATAGTTGGAGACTTTCCTAACTTCTGAAGGACTGCTGCGAGGGTCTGGCGGGCCATAATCCGGAAGGTGGTATATTTTCCCCCGGTAATAGTTATCATGCCGTCCTCTTCCCACATTGAGTGCGCCCGCGACTCTTTGGATGCGGACTCGGCGCCGCCGCTCACGATAGGACGAAGGCCCACGAAAGAGGAAACAATATCGGCAGCGGTAATATTAAGGCCGGGGAAGAGATAAGTGGCAGCTTCCAGCATATAGGCTGTCTCCTCCTGGCTGCAGAAGGGCTCCGTGTATTTCATATCAAGGGCCGGGTCCTGGTCGACTTCCGTGGTCCCCAGGATAGTAGTGCCTTCCCAGGGAATTACGAAGACGGCGCGGCTGTCGCGGGGATGTACCAGCGTAATGGCACTGTCCAGCGGCAGCCTGGTGCGCGGCAATATCAGGTGGCTTCCGCGCACGCGTCGCAGCCGTGGCGTCCCGGCTATCTGCATGCGTATCTGGTCGGCCCACGGCCCGGCGGCGTTCACCACCACTTTAGCCTTGATTTCCTGTGTCTTGCCTTCAGGCGAAGCCATGTCCTTCAGCACGACCCCGCAGACCTTCTGATTGTTATCCCGCAGCAGGTTTTGCACCCTGGCATAATTTATAGCGGTACCGCCATCCCTCACCGCTTCCCTCAACACGCGGATCACGATGCGGCAGTCGTCCATGGCGGCATCGTAATACAGGTAGCCGCCCAGCAGTCCCTCCTTATTTATATCGGGGCACTCTTTGATCATCCTGTTCCTGCTGAACTTGCGGTGGTCCCACTTGGGTGCCAGCAGGTCATAAATGGCTATGATCTCGCCCACCTGAAAATTCCTTGTATGATAGCGCACGTAGTTTGGAAAGAAGAATCCCAGCTTGGTGACCAGATGCGGGGCTTCCTTCATGAGGCGCTCTCTCTCCCTGACCGATTCCTGTGTGACCTTGAACTGTTTATTGAGTATGTAGCGCAGCCCGCCGTGGATTAGCTTGGACGAACGGCTGGATGTACCTGACGAGAAATCGCCGGCTTCGACCAGCAGTGCCTTAAGCCCCTGCGCTGTTGCATGGCGCAAGATCCCGGCCCCGGTTATGCCTCCGCCGATGATAATTAAATCCCAGGGTTGATCGAGCCCGGACCAGACCTTCTCGCGCCATCCTTTTTGCCACATAATATCTCCTTTAAACCGCTTAGCCGGTTGTTTAATCGGATGTCCTGACCAGCCGCATTAACCCAATTGTATATGATGAAGGGCCTTTTGGAAATAATCGTGTATGATTCTGTAGGGGCGTACCTTCAGGTACGCCCGCCTATTCGGACGGGTCTGAAGACCCGTCCCTACAAGTTAGACTTTATTTAACTCTGCGGATTGAGAACCCTTCCAATAAACAATACGGTCCCCGTTTGGATATCCCTTATAACGAATATAAAGGGATGGTCGACCTTGACCTCGGCAGGCGAGAGCGGCATGGCAGTCAGCCGCATGATCACTGCGGTGGCGGCGGCGGCCTCTGTGCCGGACTCATCGACGGCAACATAAGCCTTATGGATTACATCGGAGATGGAAAGGTCACGGTTGCCGGTCATACCCGAAAAGTCGGCATCGCCGGTAAAGGCGACGGGCATCCCCATATCCGACAGGGCCTTATTGAGACTGAATTGAGAATCGTATTTAAAGCGCGGCATGGTAAGCGCAACTTGCTTGCCGGAGAGACTCTGAATAATGCCGTTGTATTTATCGGCGGCAAAGGCACTCTCAAACTGGTTAAACGTACCGATGTCAGGCAGGAATATAACCATAGATAGCTCATTTCCGCTGTAAGGCAGCTCGACTGCCTTGTAGCCGCTGCCCTCCGCATAGCCCAGGCTCTCCGACTCATGCATCATGGGCACGTTGACGCTGCTGCCGTCGTTCAAATAGAATTTATCGTCCTTGGTGGCGCCCTTATCGAAAGCAGTCGCCCAGGCGGCGTTGAAATAGATGGCATTAGTGAGCACCAGCCTGGTCATGGTGTCTATGGCGCCGGGAGGTATCAGATCCTGGATTTTGTCTTTGGTCTGGTCGGCCACCCATTTATTGATCGTCTGGCGGGAGCCGTCCGGGTCGTTGCGGAAGTCCATAAGCCTCATGCCGGCCCCGTAGTCCTGCGCCAGGAGATCTAAGTATTGGGAAAGGAACTGGTAACCTCTCTGTCCCCACAACGCATTGACAATATTAAGCTTGAAGGCCTGCCCTTCCTTGTCTTTGGCACCCTGTCCACGGCTGGCCAGCTCCTGGTCCAGACCGTTAAAAGTGGTATGCAGGCTGTCCTGAGCCAGCGTGAAATGCAGCGTATCCGCCATCTGCTGCGCCGTCGTCCCCCTTGCGCCTGCGTAGGTCATGGCCAGCGCCATGGATATGCTGTAAGGAGAGTAGAAAAGGTTGCCCGCGCCACTCTTTAATATCTGGTAAAGAGCGACGGCGAATTGGTTGTTTCCGCCGACCAGCGCCGAGAGGTCCGCCTGGTTTACTGTTCCTACAGTCTCCCTGGGTTTATCGGATATTGCTACGTCCCCGGATGCCGCCGGAGGCTGGCATGCGGGCAGCACTCCCAGCAGGATAGCGCATAGGCCTAACACCGAAAACAACTTCATTTTCATAACCCCGCTCCTCTAAGCTTCATTGACATTATAGATAACGGATGCTTAAATCAAAGGTTTAGTCTCTCCCAAATAACCACGGCCTTTCTCTCTCATCAACTATCTTACACCTTCGTTGACATACATCTCAACGGCTGTTACAATCGCCCGCAATATACCGGGTTTTCTCTTTTTTACATATGGATTTAAACGAGGCCTTCAATACGCTTAAAGCCCTGGCCAATCCTGAGAACATCAAAGGCATGGCCAGGTACAGTATCAACCCGCGTAATGCATTGGGCGTCTCCATTCCTAACCTGCGCAAGCTGGCCAAACAGGCGGGTAAAGACCACGCCCTGGCATTGGCATTGTGGGACTCCGGCATACACGAAGCGCGCATACTGGCTGGTATGGTGGACGATCCGAGGCAGGTCACATCCAGGCAGATGGATGGCTGGGTTAAGGACTTCGACTCGTGGGACGTTTGCGACCAGGTCTGCCTCAATCTTTTCTCCAAAATTCCAATTGCTTTCGATAAGGCCATGGAATGGTCCGGCCGTCCTGAAGAGTTCGTCAAGCGGGCCGGTTTTGCCCTCATGGCCTGCATGGCCGTGGGCGACAAAAAGGCGCCCGACGCCAGGTTTGAAATATTTATGGGGGCGATCGAGCGTGAATCCGGTGACGAACGCAATTATGTGAAGAAAGCGGTCAATTGGGCGCTGCGTCAGACCGGCAAGCGCAACATCCGTTTAAACAGATTGGCTATAATAGCGGCGGAGCGCATCCGAAAACAGGACTCTAAAAGCGCCAGATGGATCGCGTCAGATGCATTGCGTGAGCTGACCGACGAAAAGATAGTGTCCCGCCTGAAGAGTTAGGCCAACAGCTTCTAATCCACCTTATTTATCGTTTGTTCCTTTCTCCCACTATAATTAAACCAGGAGGCATGGAATGAGTGTGAAATTGCGGGTTTCGGGCATTATTTTAATCCTTCTTGGCATAGCTTCCCTTTTTATGAGTGCAGCATTCCTATATGAGGGGTTCAGCAAGCAGATGTTCATTCAGGGCGCGATGGTGCAGGAGAATATCACCCTTTCAACCCTGGGCATCAAGGGGCCCGACTCCGGTCTGGTAATACAAAACGCCGAGACGGCGCAGATCGCGGCCGATAAGGTACGGGCCGACCGACGCTCGATAGCCCCATCTTACGGAGCCCTGATGGCGGGTGGGAAATTTGATCCTACCAACCCCGCACATGTGAGCTATGCCCAGGCCTTGAACCTTGAAAACTACCTTTATATGGGCGTTCTTGGGCTGGGCGTTACCACCATAGCCGAGGCTGCAGGCGGTTTCATGCTGATAGTGGCCCTGGCCCTGGGTCTCATCGGATACATTCTGCTCGGATTGTCCAAAAAGCAGCCATAGCCACAAAGAAGGCCAGGTACGGGATTTTAAGCCGTGACGCTGCCCGGATGGGTATCCCTGATCCAGAAAGCTATAGTGAAGGATATCAGCATCAACACCACCAACATGACCAGCGGTACGGTAAACTGGCCGGTGGTGGAGTTCAGCCCCTCTATGGTAGGCACCAGTATCACCGCAGCAACATTGCCCACAAGCTGCAGGTAGCCGACCGATACGCCGGCGTACTTGGGCCCGGTCATCTCGGCCGACATGGTGAGCATAATGGGCAGAGCGGAGAGAACGAAAACCCCAAGCACTATGCCGTTGATCAAATTACCAATATAGCCCTGGATAAATATCAGGGCTGTAATATATATGGCGCCAACCAGCAGCGCTAGCAGCAGAAAGGGCTTTCTGCGCCCGATCTTGTCCGAGATCAGCGGGATAACGAAGCAGCCAATAATGCCGCTGAAAATCAGCACCGCCGATACGTGGCCCGCATCGGTCAGGGCGATGTTATGCATATCATGCAGTATCTTCTCCAGCCAAGTTGACAGGGCATTGAAAACGCCGATGCCGATCATGGCTACAAACCCCAGCAAAAGGAAATTCCTGTTCTTGAGGATAACCCCCATACCGCCCCATTTAACTCCCGACTGGTCCTGCTCCGGCGCCCGCGAAGGCGTCAGCGGACGCGGCTTGATCAAAAAGATAAAGGCCAGTGAGCCGATCAGGCCCGCAATGCCATAGATCCACAGCATCGGACTGAACCCCATATCCTGCACCAGCGAAGGGGTCAATCCCAGGGCCACCATCATGCCCACGAAGCGGGCCAGAGAACCCAGACCCACCGCAGTTGCTTCCTCTTTGGGCGAGAACCACACGGTTGCCAGCTTGGTTACGCCATTCAGGATGAATGGCTGGCCGATGGAGATGCCGGCCTGGGCGATCAGCAGCATCACGAACGATCCCGGGCTGACCACCCGCAGCAGCGCAAACAGGCCGGTGAAGATTGCGCCGATGCCGACGCCCCATTTAAAGCCGATCTTGTCGATGATAATGCCGGCTGGTATGGTAAGTATCGCCTGTACCAGCAGGAAAACCAGAGTAAGCCACTGAATGTCGCTGGCGGGTATTTTGAGCAGCTCCTCGATATATGTTTCGATGGAGGCAAAATTGAGCCAGTACAGCTGGGTAAGAGCCGCCACGTACATATAGATGCCGAGGACAACCCATCGGTAGCCGTAAACCTTATATTGCTGCTCCACGGTTAACCTACTTTAAATGTCGATGTCCCCGCCCGCGGGATTAAATCGCTTATCTAAGTGAAGCCACCCGTAGCTGTATGCATTAAAATTGAGCTATTATAAACTTTTTAGGCGGAAAAAATATATAATTAGTCCCCGGGAATATGCGTTGGTTTTGATAGCCGCCTGATGGATTTACACTTAATCTTCATTGGCTTCATCATCCTCGTGGCCCTCTTTTTTGATTTCACCAACGGCATGCACGATGCCGCCAATTCCATCGCCACCATCGTCTCGACCCGTGTCCTTCCGCCCAGGTTCGCAGTCGCATGGGCGGCTTTTTTCAATTTTGCCGCCTTCCTGATATTCGGCACAGCAGTGGCCGAGACCATAGGCAAGGGCATGATCAACGTTTCTTCAATCAACGAGCTTGTGATTCTGGCGGCACTGATCGGCGCTATCTGCTGGAATCTAATCACCTGGTACCTGGGACTGCCCAGCAGCTCATCCCACGCACTGATCGGCGGCTATGCGGGCGCAGCCATCATAAAAAGCGGCTTTGGAGTCATCATCCCAACCGGCTGGTACCTGACGCTGTTGTTCATCATCCTGGCGCCTGCCATCGGGCTGGCACTGGGCTTTGTCCTTAAAATCATGACCTCTTGGCTCTTTTACAGGCAAAGCCCGGGCAACGTCAACAAATGGTCACGCGTGATGCAGCTTTTTTCGGCTGCACTCTACAGCCTTGGCCACGGCGGCAACGACGCACAGAAGACCATGGGGGTTGTTACCAGCCTCCTGCTTACGGCAGGTCTCATCCCTACGTTCCATATCCCTCTGTGGGTGGTAATACTGGCCTATACCGCCATCGCCATAGGGACCCTGACGGGAGGCTGGCGCATCGTCAAAACCATGGGGCAGAAGATAACCCGGCTGAGGCCCATTGATGGTTTCTGTGCCGAGACCGGCGGCGCCGCGGCCATCTTCCTGGCAACCCATCTGGGTGTCCCGGTTAGCACAACGCACGTAATCACGGGGGCAGTATCGGGTGTAGGCACTGCCAACCGCTGGACGGCCGTCAATTGGGGCGTGACACTTCGTATCGTCTGGGCCTGGCTTCTGACTATCCCCGGCGCCGCTATTATCGCAGGCGCCATCTATTTTGTCTTGAGCCTGTTTCACTTTTAGTATGCTCTAGAGGCTATAATAGTGAGTGGAGGATGAAATATGAAAGCTCCTTATATCAAGAAGCTCGATGAGCGCGGCGACCTTGCGATCTGGTCGGTTGACGGCGCCTATATCCGCGGGCACATCGACGAGGAGTTCACCAACTTCGGCCAGCATTACCGCTTCAAGTACATACCGGTGGACGAGCTGTGGATAGACCGGGAAGCCAAAGAGGACGAGACCCAGTTTTACATCGATCACCTGCTGGTCGAGCACCGGCTGATGGCCAAAGGCATGTCCTACGACGATGCCATCACCAAGGCCGACCTGGCCGAGCGCGCCGAGCGTCGCAAGGCGGGTGACCTGTCACGGTTTACAAACAAGGGTCAGAACCTTCCCGACGGCGCCAAAGCACATGTTGAGCTGTGGAAGAAACTGGAGGACGGCGTAAGCGTCTGGATAGTAGACGGCCGCATGGTGCGCAGCGTCTTCGATATCGATTTCACCGAGGGCGGCCACGATCACGTTTACGAGTTTGTGCCTGATAACGAGGTCTGGATCGATAACGATATAGAGGAGCAGGAACGCGGCTTCGTGCTGCTGCACGAGCTTCACGAGCGCAACCGCATGGCTCAAGGGCTGCCCTATTCAAAGGCCCACGCCGAGTCGAGCCGCCTGGAATACCACTGTCGCCATCACCCCGATGAGCTTCATGACTACCTGTCCGCCGAGGGATGGGCCTGAATCTCGCAGTCACATCAAATCCGCAGGTTGAAGACCAGAAAAGCATAACTTACGAAGAAGACTAACCCCAGGCAGAGACCCCACCAGGGCATCTTCTGCCTGGCTATGAAGTACAGCAATATCAAAGAGATGACCGTGGTCGCCAGCACGCTTATATAAGCATGCACATCCAGTTCCCAGTTGGTGACCAGCAAAGCCAGCCCGGTATAGAAGGTGCAGTAGAGTATCTTCTCCCCCACCAGCGATCCTATGCTGAAGGTGTCCTTGCCTTTGAAACTCCAGATGAGCGCGCTGGCCGTCTCGGGTATGGCAGTGGCGGCGGGAATGATTATCAGCGCCACGCCCATCGTGCTGGCCCCGATGTTTTTGGCCAGCACATCGACCGACCCCACCAGTTGTTTGGAGCCGAAATATAGCACAGCGGTAGCCACCACAAGCTGCAGGACCGCCATGACGATGCCGTTGCGAGGCGATTCTGGCAGGAGTTTGGCAAAATAGGGCAGCTCAGCATCCTCGATCAGCTCCGCCATCCGCCTGCGGTGCATCAGCCAGATATAGAAAACGAAGGCTGCCAGGAATACCAGGCCGCAGAGGTGCTTTATAACGGGATAGCTGAAGGCCGCCGGCAGCAGGGCCAGGGGAAAAAGCACCAGTATAAATATGTAGGGTATCATCAGGGTTCGGTCTATGGTCATAGAAAGGGTTTTGCGCTGCTTGAGCCAGAATCCAAGCAATATCGAGATGCCTACCAGGCCATAAGAAAGGCTGGAGGCCATGAAAGGCTGTCCGAAGATCGTGCCGATGCCTATCTCCTGGCCGGATTTGCCGGCATAGGCGAATACCGCCACCAGGAACACGATCATCTCCGGCAGTGACGTGAAGAGCGGGGAGATGATGGCCGAAACAAAGGATCCTCCCAGGTGCAGCCTGTACCCCACGTATTCGATAGCGTTGACGAATATGAGCGCCGATACCAGCACCAGCGCTCCCGATCCCAGCAATGAGACCTGTACAGGTATGTTTTCCATCTCTGGCTTCTTCCGAATGAACGCTTAAGAGTCCCAGAATTATACCAGATCGAGACGTGATTAGAGGCTGACGGATATGTATAATTAATCAGCGCGGCAATAAAACGGGAGGGCAGAGTAAAAATGCAGGATATCAGCAGCGATCTAATCAAAACGGTAGAGACTTTTTATAAGAAATATAAAAGTACCGACGATAAAAAGGCTTCGATAAAGCCGGAGCCAAACGAATGGTCTTTGAAGGAGGTCATGGGTCACCTCATCAATTCATCTTCCAATAACCACCAGCGCTTCATCGGGCTGCAATTCGTCAGCGAAATGGCCTTTCCCGAATATCAGAAATTCCAGACGGAATGGATAGCCGTGGAAAAGTTCAACGATCTTCGCATCGCGGACCTGTTGCTCCTCTGGAAGCAATACAATATCTTTCTCGGGCACCTGATCCAAACGGTCAATAAAGAAAAGCTGGGCAATTTTTTGCTTTCGGGGGAAAAGAAGCTGACGCTGGAGTTCCTCATCACCGATTACGTCAGGCATCTCAAGGTTCATCTCGTCCAGTTCGAACAAACACTGGCGAAAGTTAAAAAATAGATCTGCGGCGATATATACAGAATTTGTCCTATTGCCGGTTAAGGAGATAACAGATGACTAAAGATGACGATGCACTGGCTACTTTCAAAAGCCGCTTCAACTGTTCGCAGTCCGTCTTATACGCCTTTTGTGATGAGCTAGGTTTTGACAGGCAGACGGCGCTCAGGATTGCTGCAGGGTTCGGCGGCGGTATAGGCCGCAGCGGGGAAACGTGCGGTGCGGTGACCGGCGCCATCATGGTTATCGGCCTTAAAAAGGGTATGTCCTTACCTGATCCCCTGAAATCTAACGATATAACCTATGAGCTGTCGGCTGAGTTTTTGAAAAGATTCCGCGAACGCCACGGATCAACCCTCTGCCGCGACCTGCTTGGTTGCGACATCAGCAACAATGATGCACTCCTGGAAGCCCGCAAAAAAGGCCTCTTTCAGACCATCTGCCCCGGGTTAGTTCAGGACGCCGTCCACATAGTTGAAAGTATGCTCAAATGACCGGGTCCATTGTGCCGCCGCTGCAATTAGATCTCAGCCTGATTACATGATGTGCGTATAATGACCTGTTCGAAGCCGGATTTTGACAGCATGTTTTTTCTATGTTAACCTTTCTACTGATATGGAAAATTGCATAGCTTCTCAAAGCTTTTACGCCTATTACTGGTTTTTTACGCCCCGCGATCGGCTTGGGGAGAGGTGCAGCGCACCCGGTTCCAGATAAGAAGTAAGTAAAGAAGTAAGTAAAGAGGAGCCCTCCAAGCGGAGGGCTCCTCTCTTTTTATAGTTAAAAATATCAGGAGGTACACGAGCCATGATGATCATGAAACACGACGCAACAGAAGAGGATATCAAGCGTATCGTCAAGGAGATACGGCATTACGGCCTGAAGGCCGATGTATCCCGTGGCGAATTCCGTACGGTCATCGGGCTGGTCGGAAATGAGACCAATGTACCGTTCGACCACATAGCCGTATTGCCGGGAGTAAAAGAAGTGATAAAAATAGATACACCCTATAAACTCATCAGCCGCGAGTACGGCCGCGCCACCGGGGAGAACGGCGAGGCCCGCAAGCCCGTCATGATAGGCAACATGCAGATCGGCAACGGCGAACCGATCATCATGGCCGGTCCCTGTGCCGTTGAGAATAAGAAGCAGTTATTCATGATCGCCGAGGCTGTAAAGAAAGCCGGCGCCCACGTTTTAAGAGGCGGCATCTTCAAGCCCCGTAGCTCAGTACATTCCTTCCAGGGGCTGGGCGGCATCGACCGCAAGACCGCTGAACAGGCCTTAAAATGGATGCGCGACGCAGGCAGGGAATTCGGCCTGCCGGTAATCACCGAGGTCAGGGGCGAGGACCACGTTGACCTGGCCGCCGAATATGTAGACATCCTACAGATAGGGTCGCGCAATATGTACAACCAGGACCTGCTGGCCAAGGTAGGTAGAAAGGACAAGCCGGTCCTGCTCAAAAGGCATTTCGGCGCCGGTATCGAGGAGTTCCTCTCTTTCGCCGAGTATATTGCAGCCGAGGGCAATAAGAACATCATCCTGTGCGAACGCGGCATCGTCCCGGTCGGTAAAGGCCGGGAGTTCACCAGGTACACACTGGACCTGGGCGCCGTGCCTGCCATGAAAAAGGAGACCTATTTGCCGGTCATCGTCGATCCCAGCCACGCCACAGGCCGCCGCGACCTGGTATTCAACATGAGCTGTGCAGCCATCGCCGCCGGCGCGGACGGCCTTATGATCGAGGCCCATTACAATCCGGCCGAGGCCATCGTAGATGGCCGTCAGACTATCACGCCCCAGGAGCTACAGGATATAATAAAGGCCTGCCGGGAAATACATAAGATGGTTGCAGGCAGGGCAGATAGCCAGTAAGGTGGTTTTAGCAGGTTGAGGATAGTCAAAGTAAGGCTTGGCAGAAGAGGCTACGACATCCGCATAGGCCGGGAGCTGCTCGGACAGGTAGGCCTGTGGCTCAGGCCGAAGCTGCCCTCTGATAAGGCCATCATCATCACCAATCCCACCGTCGACAGGCTCTACGGCGATATACTCAAACGGTCGTTGGGCCAGGCCGGCTACAAACCCGCGCTGCTGCTGGTCCCCGAAGGCGAAGAGCACAAGTCGCTGGATACCGCCGCCAAATTATATGCGGGCCTTCAGGCGGTCCGCGCCGACCGCACGACCCCCATCCTGGCGCTGGGCGGCGGAGTTATCGGAGACCTGACAGGCTTCGTAGCCGCCACTTACATGCGCGGCCTCCCCTTCGTGGTTCTGCCCACTACCCTGCTGGCGCAGGTGGACAGCAGCATCGGCGGCAAGACGGCAGTCGACCACGGCCCGCTTAAAAACAATATCGGCGTCTTCCATCAGCCGTCGCTGGTGGTGTCGGATACGCTCACGCTTCCCAGCCTGCCTCCCATTGAGGTAAGCAACGGGCTGGGGGAGGTCATCAAGTACGCCGTCATCCGGGATAGGGCCCTCTTCAGCCTGATCGAAAGGAACCTGGACAAGATCCGTTCTTTCGATAATTTAGTGCTGGAGGAGATCGTGGTCAGGTCGGCCTCCATCAAGGCCGCCGTCGTCGAAAAGGATGAGAAGGACACGGGCCTGCGCAACATACTTAATTTCGGCCACACCATCGGCCATGCCATCGAGTCGGCCTCCGATTTCAGGATCAAGCACGGCCAAGCCGTTTCCATCGGCATGGTCTCGGCCTGCATCATCTCCAATAAAATGGGCATATTCAAGGCCAAAGAGCTGGCCAGGTTGAAAAAGCTGCTGCTGGCGGCCGGGCTGCCCGTCGCCGTGCCGCGGCTGGACCTGGCCAGGGTGATCAAGGCCATGGAGCATGACAAGAAGGTGCGCAACGGTAAGATGCGTTTCATACTGCCGCGCTCCATTGGCAAGGTCTTCATCTCCGAAGATGTGAGTTTTGCGCTGGCTATAGAGGTGCTTGAGAGGAACAATGAAGAGGCTTAGGATCTGCGCGGTCATAACGGACAAAGACGTACCTTCCATCCGGCGCGCCGCCGAACTGGCCGACCTCTTCGAGGTGCGCATAGATATGATCGGGGAAGGTTGGCGTGAGATCGTGCCTGCTCTCACCAAGCCCTGGATAGCCGCCAACCGCAGCGTGAACGAGCACGGAAAATGGAATGGCGGAGAGGAAGGCAGGATCAAAGAGCTGCTGTCGGCCGCCGGACTGGGCGCCTCTGTCATCGACATTGAGCTGAATGCCGAGGGCCTGAAAGACCTTGTACCGCAGATCAAAAAGAAAAAGGTGGGATGCCTAATATCCCACCATGACTGGCAGGGCACACCCCCAACGGATGAACTGGCGGCCATAGTACGGCGGCAGATCAAGGCCGGCGCCGATATTTGCAAGTTGGTGACCACAGCCGTGAAGATCGAAGATAACATCCCCGTGCTCGAGGTGATCCGCGTGTTCCCCAGCGCCAGGATCGTTTCCTTCGCCATGGGCGCAGAGGGCAGGCTCAGCCGCGTTCTGGCGCCGCGGGCGGGCAGCTATTTTACTTACGCTTCCACCGGGAGCGGCAAAGAGTCCGCACCTGGCCAGGTGCCGGCCGAGGTCATGCGCAGGCTGTTGGGGTTGGTGCGATGAATACACCGCCCGCCATAACCGGCAAGACCGTGGTCTGCGGGGTCATCGGCGATCCCGTTGAACACACCGTCTCGCCCGCCATGCACAATGCCGCCTTCAAAGCGCTGGGGCTGGATTATATCTACCTGCCGTTCAGGGTTCCCCCCAGGCACCTGGCGGCCGCCGTGCAGGGCATGCGCGCCCTCAGTATCCGGGGGCTCAACGTCACCATCCCCTACAAGGTAAAAGTCATACCTCTGCTGGATGAGATAGACCCTCCGGCACGCTCCATCGGCGCGGTGAACGTGATTGTCAACGATAGCAGTGTGCTCAAGGGTTATAACACGGATGCCGAAGGTTTCATGCGAGCCCTGAAAGAACGTAGCGTCGAGGTCAGGGGTAAGATTGCGGTTATCCTCGGCTCGGGTGGCACAGCCAGGGCAGTCTGCTTCTCGTTATCCGCGGCAGGAGCGGGGCTCATCATATTGAACAGGACGTCGGGCAGGGCCGCCCGCCTGGTGGGGGAAATTATGAAAACCGCCGGGCATCCGGCTGAGGCCATGCCGCTAGACCGGCAGAACATTACAGCCGCCCTGAAAAAGGGACATATCCTGGTTAATACCACCAGCGTGGGCATGTCGCCCGAACCGGACGAGACCCTGGTGAAAGGCGATCTCATTGGGCCGCAGCATACCGTGGTGGACATAGTTTATAACCCCGTTGAAACGCGGCTTCTGAAGGAGGCGGCCAAAGCCGGCGCCGCCACGGTTAACGGGCTGGACATGCTAATCTGGCAGGGCGCACTGGCTTTCGAGAAATGGACCGGGCACAAGGCCCCCGTGGACGTTATGAGGAAAACAGCGATTGAGGCGTTGAAAGGGACATGAAGAGTAATATAGCCCTGATAGGTTTCATGGGCGCGGGAAAATCGGCCGTAGGCCGGGCGTTGGCCGACAGGCTCAATATGGAGTTCGTCGAACTCGATGCGCTGGTTACAGAGAAATGCCGCAAATCCATAGCGCAAATATTCGAAGAGGAGGGCGAGCCGGCCTTCCGCAGGATCGAGGCCGCTGTAGCGCTGGAGGCGGCGGGGAAGAAGGGAGCCGTCATCGCCTGTGGCGGCGGCATCGTGCTCAACCCCGCCAACATCACCGCCCTTAAAGAGACATGCGATATAGTCTATCTTAAGGTACTGCCTTCGGTGGCTCTCAAGCGTGTGGCCTGGGGAGGCGAAAAGCGTCCCCTGCTGGATGTGCCCGATCCGGGGGCGGCCATACAGGAGCTTCTCAAATTCCGAAGGCCTTTATATGAGAACGCCGCCGATATGACGGTGGACACGTCCGACCTGTCTGTGCAGGATATCGTGAATCAAATCGCACAGCGGCGGAGGAAATAATGAGGGCGCTGATATCCAATAGCAACATACAGGGTAAGGTGAAAGCGCCCTCGTCCAAGAGCTACACGCTGCGCGGCTTGATCTGCGCAGCACTGGCCGACGGCACGAGCGAAATCATAGGCCCGCTGCCGGCGGACGATACGGAAGCCGCCCGTCAGGTGCTGGACAAGATCGGAGTACGTATCGAAGAAGGAAAGGACGCCTGGCTGGTCTCAGGTGGACATTTTAAGGCGCCGCAGTCCGACATGTACTGCCGCGACTCGGCAGGCACGCTGCGTTTCATGACAGCGGTCTGCTCGCTTGTTCCGGGGAGATGCTATCTGACGGCCGGACCCTCGCTGGCCAGGAGGCCCATCGGCCCACTGATAGATGCCCTGCAGCAGGTCGGCGTCAACTGCCGGGCGGAAGGTGGCCTGGCCCCTGTGACCGTTGAGGGCGGCTTGAGGGGCGGTACGGCCGTCCTGCCGGGTAATATCAGCTCGCAATTCATATCGGCCCTGCTCTTTATCGCTCCGCTTGCCCCGCAGCAGATGTCCGTTAAATTGAGCTCGCCGCCGGAATCCACGCCCTACGTTATGATGACGCTGGACTGCATGAAGGAGTTCGGCGTGGAAATAAGGCCGGATGCCGACATGCGCAACTTTTTGGTCACGCAGAAGAGCTACAAACCCGCCCGATACTGTGTGGAAGGGGACTGGTCGTCGGCCTCCTACCCGCTGGCGCTGGGCGCCGTTGGAGGGGAGGCGCAGGTCGTCAATTTGAATATGCACAGCCGCCAGGCCGACCGCGCTATCGTGGACCTCTTGAAAAGAATGGGGGCGGATATACATACGGGCCGGGACTGTGTCACGGTTAAAAAGTCAGATTTGAAGCCGCTCAAGGCCGACCTTTCCGACTGCATCGACCTGCTGCCCACGGTGGCTGCACTGTGCGCAGCCGCTCCTGGCGTCAGCGAGCTGAGCGGCATAGAGCGCGCCCGCATCAAGGAGTCCGACAGGATAGCGGCCGTCAGCGAGGGGCTGGCACGCATGGGCGTCGGCGTGAGCGAAGGGAGGTACAGCCTCTTCGTCATGGGGGGACGAATAAAGGGCGCTACGATCGACTCAAAGGGCGACCACCGCATCGCCATGGCCTTCAGCATACCGGCCGTGGTGGCGGGCGACACCATAGTCGAAGGAGCGGAATGCGTGTCCAAGACCTGGCCAGAATTCTGGGAGGTCTTAAAAAGCATGGGAGGTGAAGTTACTTTAGATGGGAAATAGCCTGGGCAAATTATTTGTTATTACCAGTTTTGGTGAGAGCCACGGCAACTGTATAGGCGTGATCGTTGATGGCTGTCCGGCCGGCCTCCAATTGAACGCCGCCGAAATACAAAAAGAGGTGGACCGCAGGAAGCCCGAGGCGGCCGCCGGCGGCACAGCCCGCCGGGAAAAGGACGCCGTTGAGATACTGGCCGGCGTCTTTAACGGCAGGACTACGGGTGCACCGCTTTGCCTGATGGTCCGCAACCGTGATACGGATTCTACCGTCTATGAAAAGTTAAGCCACGTGCCGCGGCCGGGCCACGCCGACTACACGGCCTGGCTCAAGTACGGCGGATATAATGATTTCCGCGGCGGCGGACGTTTCTCCGGCCGCATCACCGCCGGGTTCGTTATGGCTGGCGCCGTGGCCGGCAAGCTGCTCAAGGCCTGCGGCGTAGAGGTGCTGGCTCATACGGTGCAGATCGGAGATATCAAAGCCGCCTCACAGACCGTGGCCCAGATCAAAAAGAACGTCGATAAAAATCCGGTGAAATGCGGCGACCCTCTCGCGGCCGCACGTATGATCACCCTCATCGAAAAACTCAGGAAAGGGGGCGACAGCATAGGAGGCGTCATCGAGGTCATGGCCCTGAACGTGCCTGCCGGGCTGGGCGAGCCCGTTTTCGATACGCTGGAGGGCGATCTGGCCAAAGCCTTCTTCTCCATACCGGCCGTCAAGGGGGTGGAGTTTGGCTCCGGCTTCGCCTCAGCGACTATGAAAGGTTCGCAGCATAATGATATATTTATGCTGAAAAACGGTAGGGTGGCCACGCAGACCAACAATGCCGGAGGCATAGCAGGCGGCATCAGCAATGGCATGCCCATCACGGCCAGGATCGCCGTCAAACCGACGCCGTCCATCAGTGTGAAGCAGAGGTCGGTTGACCTCAAGGCGGGCAGAGAGGTCGACCTGGCGATCAAAGGCAGACATGACAGTTGCATCGTGCCCAGGGCGGTGCCGGTGGCAGAGGCTATGATGAAGATCGCCCTGTGCGATTTTGCCATGCGGGCAGGTTTAATAAAAGAGGTACTCAAATGAATATACACGAGTCCAGAAAAATTATCGACGATATCGATGCCAAAATCATCGAACTGCTGTCGCAGCGTCTCAAGGTCTCGGACGAGATCGGCCGCGAAAAGAAGGAGAACAAGCGTCCCATCGAGGACAAGCAGCGCGAGGAACAGGTGCTGAAAAACGCCAGGGAGCTGGCTAAAAAAGAGGGCCTCAATCCCGAGGATGTGGAACGTATATACAAGCTGGTCATCAAGGCATCCAAGAATATACAGGGCATGGAGGTGGCCTTCCAGGGCGAGCCGGGCGCCTACAGCCAGGAGGCGGCTATGGGCTTCTTCGGCCCCTCGGTCGAGACGGGTCCCTTCGACACGCTGGAAGAGGTCTTCGCCGCCGTGCAAGAAGGCACGCTTCCCTACGGCATAATCCCCGTCGAGAACTCGCAGGTCGGCAGCATCAGCCGCTCGTACGATTTGCTCCTCGATTCGGACGTCATGGTGCGGGGCGAGACACAGGTCCGCGTCACGCACTGCCTGATTGCCAACAAGGGCGCAACGCTCGAAACGGTCAAGAAAGTCTATTCCCACCCGCAGGCCTTAGGCCAAAGTCAGGCCTTCCTCAAGCGCATGGGATACGAAGTGATACCCACCTACGATACGGCCGGCAGCGTCAAGATGATCAAGGATGAGAAGATAATGGACGGCGCGGCCATAGCCAGCGCCACCGCAGCCGAAATTTACGATATGAAGATCCTGGCCCGCGAAATAGAGGACAACCCCAATAACACAACCAGGTTTTTCATCCTGAGCGGCAAAGACTCGCCGCCGACCGGCAATGATAAGACCTCGGTGGTCTTCCTGCTTCAGCATAAGCCGGGCACACTTTTCGAAGCAATTAAGATCTTCGCCGACCGCAATATCAACCTGACTAAGATCGAATCGCGCCCCACCCGCCAGAAGCCCTGGGAATATAACTTCTACCTGGACTTCGAGGGGCACCGCAAGGAACCCAACGTGCAGGAAGCCCTGGAGGCTTTGAAAGAGCATGTCACTTTTTTAAAGGTGCTGGGCTCTTATCCCAGGGCCAAGCCTCAGTAACCGTAAAGACGGAACATGAAAGTAGCGATCATCGGCGGGTACGGCAAGATGGGGGAGTGGCTGGCACGCTTCCTGCTCAAGGACGGCAGGCAGGTGGTCATCGCCGGCCGCGACCAGGCGAAGCTGCGGGAAACGGCGCAGAGGCTGAGGGTTGAATCTGCAACCAGCAGTGAAGCCGTGAAGCAGTCCGATGCGGTCATACTATCTGTCCCCATTGACAAGTTCGAGCAGATAGTCAGCGATATCGCGCCTTATACATCCCCGCAGCAACTCATCTTCGACGTTACCTCGATCAAGGCCGCCCCTGTCGCAATTTTGCATAAATATATTAAGAATGGGTCGGTGCTGGGAGTTCACCCCATGTTCGGCCCCGGTGCCGATGGCATTGCCGGGCAGCGCTTCGTATTGACTCCCACGAGTAAAGCCGAGGGCGAGACGGCCGTGAAAGTGAGGAAATATTTGGAGGGCAAGGGCGCCAGGGTAGCAGTCATGTCTCCTGCCGAGCATGACGAGCTCATGGCCATAGTGCTGGGCCTGTCTCACTTCATAGGACTGGTCACAGCCGACACCCTTTTAGACCTGGGTAAGATCAAAGAGTCGTCCGCCGTCAGCGGCACTACCTACAGACTTCTCCTGACCATGGCCGAGAGCGTTGCCTCCGAGGACCCCGAATTTTACTCTTCCTTGCAGATGAACCTGCCCGGCCTGGATAAGATCGAGCAGCTATTCGCCGAGAAGGCCGGCAAGTGGCTCGACCTGGTCAACAAAAAGGAAGGCCGTCAGTTCGCAGACAGGATGAAAGCCATCAGGAAGCGGCTGGTTGAAGCCGACCCCGACTTCGAACGAGCCTATCGTGAGCTCTACGGTCTAACCGGCAAATAGCCGTTTAGCGGGAGCAGTCCCACAGAATGGACGCTTGACCTAATTTCCAAGTGGTGATAGAGTACGGCTCGCGCAATTGACGTTAAAAGTAAGCGCGTTTTTCCCCCGTGCGTAAATCTTTCTCAGTAATTAATCATGCCTAATAAAGGAGGACTTATGAAAGACTATCCCTGGTTTAAAAGTTACGACCCCGGAGTACCCCATACCTTAGAGCCCTATCCTAATGTTACCGTCCTGGACCAGTTGGCCGACTATACCAAAGAGAGGCCGGACTTCCCCATCGCAATCTTTATGGGCAAGGAACTTAGCTATCAGGAATTGGAGGACCAAAGCAATGCCCTGGCGCACGCGCTGATCGACATGGGAGTTAAGAGAGGCGACAGGGTAACGGTACTCTTCCTCAATAGCCCGCAGGTCTTTGTATGCAATTTTGCCATCTGGAAGGTCGGGGCGATTGTAGTTCCCCTCAACCCGCTCTATACGCCGTTCGAGCTCGAACACGCCGTTCAAATCGTGGATGCCGAGGTTGCCATAGTAACCTCGCTGTGGTATTCAACCATCAAAGGATTCCAGCCGAAAACTAAGCTGCGTAAGGTGATTGCCACCGACCTGGATGCCTATGCCGTTAAGCCTATTAAGAAAGAGGCTGAAGGCGGTACCAAACTCGAGGCAGGCGACGAATGGTTGAGCGATATAGTCATGAAATACGTGGGCAAAGGCCGTCCCTCGCTCAAGGTAACTAAAGACGATACCGCGCTGATCCTCTTCAGCGGAGGCACGACCGGCGCCCCCAAGGGCGTGATGCACAACCATCACAGCATGGTCATCATAGGGATGCAGCACTATGCCTGGTGGAAATCCCGGACGGCCGACTGGAAGGACAATATGCTGGGCAACCTGCCCATGTTCCATGCCTTCGGATGCTTCGTCGCCTTCGGCGTTTATTTCCAGGCCCATATGCCGCAGGTGCTGGTCTTCAATCCGCGTGATATCAAGGGTGTTATGCAGATCATCAAGGACCATCAGATCAAGAGTATCTCGGCCACTCCCAGCATGTTAATTGCCATGATTAATTCCCCGGACCGCGGGCCTGAAGACCTGAGGTGCGTAACCCGTTGCAGCTCGGGAGCAGCGCCTCTCATGACTGAGACCAAGATTGAGTTTGAAAAACTAATTGATCCCAATGGCATTCTCGTCGAAGGATACGGCATGACAGAGTCAGCCATTGCCGGCAGCACCACGCCCATCGCGGACAGGTCGAAATGGAAACAGGGCTCCATAGGCTGCCCTCTTCCCGACACCATTTTCAAGATTGTCGACCTCGAGACCGGCACCAGGGAGCTCCCCATCGGGGAAGACGGCGAGCTGTGTATAAAGGCCCCTCAGTTGATGCTGGGGTTCTGGAAGAACCCGGAGGAGACCGCCGAAGCCCTGCGTGACGGCTGGCTCTACACCGGCGACATTGGTCACCTGGATAAGGACGGCTATATGTTCCTCACTTCCAGAAAAAAGGACCTCATCAAGTGCGGAGGTTTCCAGGTGTGGCCGCGCGACGTAGAGGATATCATCATGATGCATCCCATGGTACTCGAAGCCTGCGTGGCCGGCATACCCGACCCGCGCCAGGGTGAAGCAGTCAAAGCCTGGGTAGTCGTCAAAGAGGGATGCGAGGTAACGGCCGACGAGCTGCAGAAATTCTGCAGGGAGAAGTTGACCGGCTACAAGGTGCCCAGGTTCTACGAGTTCCGCAAAGACCTGCCCAAGACCATGGTCGGCAAGGTATTGCGCAGGGTCCTTCAGGAAGAAGAAAAATCCAAATAAAATAAACGATCTGAAACCGGCATATGAGGGATGATCTCTGTATATGCCGGTATTTTTAGAGTGACCTTCCTTAATTTTTGAGGGCGGCTACCAAAATAATGAGGGGGCTCTCCGAACGGAGAGCCCCCTCATTGTGATTTCATTTTGCTTTAAAGAGCGTGCACTAAAATTGTCTTGTCTTCTATCACGGCCTCCGCCGGCCAGCCAGCTATATGCGGCATGGAAGCCAAGATGGAGGTGCCACCTGCGAAATATATATGTCTTGATTTTAAGGGGTTGCTAAAACCACCTGCCGGTATGCATATCCATAGTCATTTACAGCTTCCAACTTATACATTTTGGTTTGTCCCGAGGGTACTGTGACCACTGCGCCACTTTTAGCACCAACAGGCCCTAGATCAGGTTGTATATTTATGAGCGTGGCGTTTGACACATCCCAGTTAAGTTGCCACGAAGTACCTCCGAGAGAGCTGGCGGTGAAGCTAATATTGGGATAACTGCCTGTATTGGGAGGCTGTGGCGGTATCACTGGCGATGTGACGAAAATAATCGCTGATGTTCTGATAACGGTTCCGGCAGAGTTTATCGCGTTTATGGTATATACAGTGGATTTGTTCGGTGATACTAACCTGGTTCCCGCAGGATCAACCTGGCCTATACCCTGGTCTATACTCACCGATCTGGCTCCGGTAACATTCCACATTAAAGTTGATGTGCCGCCGGCACTAACCGTAGACGGACTATTGCTGAATTCTATAATAACGGGCGGCATTCCTGCAGTCGAGCCGGGATTGGACGCCGGGGCTTGAAATGTAAAACAACCCGGAATGAGAATTAATAATAGTGATAGTGATAGAGAAAGAAAAATGAACCTTTTCAATGTATTTGCCTCCTAAAATATATTAAAGAACCCTGACATTTTGACGAAGGAGCAGGTTACAGTCCCGGTCTACCACGAAAACACACTTGTCAGGAACAGTGATAGGGGACAATCCGCACCAAGGACAAACAATGCAACCTGATGGCCGAGTAGACCTCTTACACTCTGGACCGGATTTGCTGTTACAGTTGGCGACGACTTTGTCGTCGCCAACTGTAACAAATTCACTCTCTCCTAAACCTGATCTATACAGGGTCGAAGATGATACAGTCCGATTTAGTCCAATGAAGAATAACCTAAAATAAGGGTTGAACAGGTTAAAAAAGCCTGAATACCCTTCGCAGCAGCCAGATAATAATGAGAATGACTGCAATAACCAGTGCTATATAGATCAGCCCGCCCAACGAGGGGAGAGCAAATAAACCCAGCAGCCACAAAATCAATAGAATAATACCGATAATTAACAGGATATCCACAATGTCTCCTTTTAACTGTTAAATTTTTTAAGTTGAAATACTCGTTGAACGGCCTGGTCTACTTCTAGGCTCTTATTGCGTCATACTTTGCAGCCAATTCTTTTTATTTTTTTCCTTGAATGCATGCAGGTCCTTGTGCTGCTTAATAATTTCCCTGATGGCTTCCTCGTTGGTTTTCTTGTTGTGTTCGAGTCTGTAAACCTCGACGATCTTATCCTCTTCGTCCGACAATTCTAACTGTACCCTTACTGACATACTATTTGCCTCCTTTAAATTACTTTTAGGGAATAATAGCAACACGATCATAGAATAGTTATATAATCGGGTCGCGATATATTAAATACTTGTGACATTTGGCCGTTTAAAACGGCCGGCTGGATTTATTGCAGCCATTGGAGACCCAATGGCTGCAAATCCATTTTCTCTTAATCGTTTTAGGAATATGTCTAATATTGAGGAGTCTGGTTATAACACGTTACAGTAAAGGCGATTTGGGTTGATACCACATCATTGGGCGTAAGTACATGCAGGCCTTCCCATCCGGAACCATCGCTACGTGTCCACAGGTCCGTCACGGTCTGCGAACCGGCGGAGGTGAAGTTTATGGTGCCAACCGGAAGGGCGGTACCATCGCTTCTCTGCCATTGGTAAGTAACTGCGCCTGGTCCATTGGCTGCGATAGTGCCCCAGAAGTGAATGGCCTTGGGACAGGGACCTGTGAAGGGGAACTGGTCAATACCCACAATGATGCCTGTCACCAATGATCCGCTATTACAATTGATTGTGTAATATACCGGATTGGATGCTGCATCATAAGGAGTCAAAATGTGAATACGATGCCAACCGGAAGCTGTTTGACCCAAATCCCACTGAAATGTTGCCGTTTTTGAACCGGCCTGGGAAAAGGTGAGGCTTTGGACATCACTATATCCACCGTCGCTTCTTTCCCACCTGTAAGTAACTGTGCCGGGACCGTTAACGGTGATAGTAGCATAAAAAGTGAAGGTTTTGGGACAGGAACCGGTAAAGGTTGCAGGCGTAGAATTGGCTACAACACTGTTTACCGCGAATGGCATAGCCGGAGCGGGCAGCGCTGAGCTAACTGTAGTCGTCACCGACCGGGTAACGGTACCGGCAGAGTTGGTAGCGCTTATCGTATAGACAGTTGATTGACCGGGGGATATTAACTTGGTCCCCGCAACATCAACCTGGCCTATACCCTGGTCTATGCTCACAGATGTAGCTCCGGTGACATTCCATAACAGAGTTGTCGTGTCACCGGGATTAATGCTGGATGGGAAATTGCTAAATACCATGATAACCGGAGTCGTTCCGGCCGGATAGGGTGTGGGTGTTAGTGTAAAACAACCGGGAACTAGGATCAGTAATACTAATAGTGACAAAGAAAGACAAACCTTTTCAATGTATAGATACCTCCTAAAATATATTGCCTGTGAAATCAACTCGTCCTATATCTTGCGAGACCGGCAATTACAAATATCCGGCTGCATCATTACCGGGCTTTTATCGTTACCTCTGCCACCAGTGTCGCCTATACACTTTTCGTATCAGCCAGATAATTATTAAAATTACCCCGACGACGAGTGCTATATAAACCAGTGAGCCCAAAGAAGGAAGAGCGAATAAACCCAGCAGCCACAAAACCAGTAGAATAATGCCAATAATTAACAGTATATTCATAACCGCCTCCTCTTAAAATTATGGCAAGTTGAGAATGGAAAAGTAATATAATAGACAGGTGGAAAGTTAAATAGTTATGACTTTTTGGACGGAATGAGCAGGCTACGGTCTAAGTCTTATAGGAATATATTTCTGAGGAATTATAATATCGATTCAGATAGAACGTAGCAGGTGTAATTCGTTGGCCGCCGTCATGCTTCAAGATGTGTTACAGGCAGGGTAAAGTAGAAGGTAGAGCCTTTGCCCGGCTCCGATTCAACCCAGATTTTCCCGCCGTGGGCTTCCACCAACCTCAGGCATACCATGAGTCCCAGTCCTATTCCTTTAATCTCAGCGGACGGCTCTAACCCCAGGCGCTGAAAAGAATGAAAGAGCCTGGCCTGATCTGCCGCAGATATACCCCTGCCATGATCTCTCACACCGATAACCACGCAATCCGGCTCCGGCCTGGCGAAGATTTCTATCCGGCTTCCGGCGGGCGAATACTTAACTGCATTTTGCACCAGGTTGTACAATATCCGCCGGACTCGTAATGCATCGGCCTCCAGCGGAGGTATCTCGCCGGGAAAATCAAGCACAAACTGGCGCGCAGTTTTCCTTTCGAATTCCTTAACCACATTCTTTGCCACTTTCTCGATTCTCATTGGCTCGGGGTAGAGCTGCAACTGCCTGGCCTGTGTGCGCGAAAGTTCAAGCAGATTCTCCAGGATGTGAGACAGTGATTCAGCCTCAAAAAAGGCATCGTCAAGCAGGCCGTTTACCTCGTCCTGAGGAAGGAGTTCATGTTTGCTCAGGACTGTTTCCAGGCTCCCTATGATTACCGTCAACGGTGTGCGCAGTTCGTGTGATACCAGGCCGATGAACTCGTCTTTCAAATGGTCCAATTCTGTATGGCTGGTGATGTCCCGGATAACGGCCAGCGTCCCTATTATCTTGCCGTCCTTGTCGTTGATCGAGCTTACGGATGACTGTACGTATAAGCGCACTCCATCCCGCTTTATATGTATATCGCTTCCCGACCAGAACCTCTGTGTTTCCAGAGCCAGTACAAAAGCCTGCTGGTCTTCGGGTTTCAGCCAGAGAAACTGATAAAGTTCCCCCAAAGGCTGCCCGTAAGCTTCATCCTCACTTATTCCGTACAGCCGTTCTGCGCCTTTATTCCAGTAATTTACTATTCCCCGGTTATCAACGACAACTACCGCATCGCTGATTTTGTCGAGCACCTCAGCATTAAATCTCATCTGTCTTTCGATCTGCTTGCGTGCCGTTATATTGCGGATATTGCATTGGATAATGCGCGAATGATCGACTTTATATATATTGGATACGAATTCCACCTCGATTTGACGTTTGTCTCTGGTTTCAAGCGGCAAATCCTCATAACGTACGTAGTCTTTCTCCTGCAGTTCCCGGTAGGCGGCTTTGCTTGCCTCAACGTCTTTGAAAGGCCCTATCTCCCAGAGCTTCTTTCCAACAAATTCCTTGTGGGGATACCCCAGCATGTCCGTCAGAAACGGATTGACATCCAGTATTTGACCGGTATCCGCATCAAGAATCAATATACCGTCCTGTGCCGTTTCAAAAAGGCGCCTGTAGCGAATTTCAGAATCCTTCAAACTTTGCCTTGCGCTAACGCTCCCGGTTTTCGCCGGGCCATTTTTGTTAACCGCCTGGCGCAATAAGTCCAGCTCTTCAATAAGTTGAGCTTTTGTTTTTCGGATATCTTTCATATCACGACCCCAGCCACAGTCCCGGTTGTGAATGGCTCGAACCTGCCCGGTATTTCTGCATATAGTTAATTTTGATACCACAGATCAATATTTGTCAAACAGCATGTGCCTTGACGTCCTGTCCATCCGAATATTATTATTTTAATTGGTATGGTTGTTAGAAAACAAAGTGGGGTAAAGTGCCGCTTACTGGTAGTTGATGATGAGATGCGGATCCAGAATTTTATCCGGTCAAACCTGAGAACACTGGGGTACGAAGTAGTGACCGCCGGCAGCGGTCTTGAGGCTTTGAAGCAGTTTCATGCCTGCCTGCCAGCCCGACCTGGTCTTGCTTGACGTGCTCATGCCTGAAATGAGCGGGATCGATGTTCTTAAGGAGATCCGCGGTTTTTCAACGGTACCTGTCATAATTCTCAGCGCCAAGGGGAGTGTACGTGACAAAATAATAGGACTTGAGTTGGGGGCCGATGACTATATGTCCAAGCCTTTTAGTCCCGAGGAACTGGTATCCAGAATTGAAGCAGTGATGCGCCGGTTTAGACCCGACGGACCTAAAATTCCGGATGAGCTTTCTCTGGGCGATATAACCATCGATTTCAAGGCACATAAGGTAATGGTTAGAGGCAACAAAATATACTTGACTCGCATCGAATGGCTGTTGCTAAGCGAATTAGCGTTAAATGCCGAGCGTCTCATGACCTATGAGGAGCTTTTAATCCGGGTCTGGGGGCCTGAATACCGTGATGACATTCAATTCCTCAGGACATGGGTCAGCCGTCTGAGAAAGAAAATCGAAGAGAAACCCGATGAACCCCGAATCATACTTACCACCCCTAAAATGGGCTATATTTTAAAAAAACAGCCCTGACTGTTTTAAAATAACCCTGCCAGCAAGTCTTCAAAAACATCCTTAATCCCCGTTAGAAACATCTCAAAATATCATAACTTTTTAATATCTTTTTGCAGAATTATATGATTATTTTATCCTTAGCCATTTAACATATGGTTATCTATTTTGTAAGGAGGAGTATTTTATGCCTAAAATCAGTGGTTGGTTAATGGGGATCCTGTCCATATTAGCGGGTATCTTGATCATCTGGATGCCTTCCGTACTTGCGTGGATCGTTGGCATTTACCTGATCGTGATCGGTATTCTGGCCATCGTGGCTGTTGCCAGCCACAAGTAACAGTCCGGGTACGCGGAGCTAGTTTAAATATATGAACTAGTTACCTTTATTAGGAGGGAAGTATAGTTATGTGGCAGCCTTCAGGTCTATTATGGGGAATTATCACTCTTATTTTTGGTATCATCGTAATGATTTTCCCCAGGATACTCAATTACATCATCGGCATCTATCTTATCATCGTCGGAATTTGGGCGATTGTCGGCAGCCTGCACGGTTAAAAGCCTGCAATAGTTAATGACAACGGCCGGACGCAGGGGCGCAGATTGCGCCCCTGCGTCTTCATATTAAGTCCTTACTTAGAACATATTTGTCATATATTTGCTATCTTTTCGGCCGCAATTTTGCAACTTTTTAATGCGCCGATACTATAATCGTATACATGAAGGAAAAGTTGATGTATATTGAAATATATATGGTAAAGAGGGTAAAGCCATGAAGATGTTTAAAATATTGGGAATTTCGCTGCTGGCCGCTCTAGCATGTCTGACTGTAATTGCCACCTTTGACGTGGCGCCGTCCTCTGCTGCCGTGGGCTACGACAACTGGACGCAGCCCTATAACCAGTACTGGGGCAACAGCACACTCGGCAATGGCGGCACTTTCACCGGCTGTGCCGTGTCCTGGGGCCAAAGCTCGTGCATCATATCCGAGAACATATCAGTGAGCAACAGCCTGGGCGTTTGCGCAACTGCTTGGGGCAACAGCCGTTGCGTCGCACCAGGCAGGTAGCATCGTCCACATTTCCAGAGAGGCCGGCTGAACGCGTATCACCTTTCACAGGAAACGTGATCTTGATTTTGACATCCGTGCCGCTACTTCCTATCATTCACGTAGGAATACTAACCAGAGCTGCCTAGCCGTTGCTCTGTTTATTGTCATCGATGCAAGACGTAAGAAATCCAAATTCAAAAAGAGAAACGGTTATTTCGTCAGGCGGTCTACATACAGGCTTCCAGGAGGAAATCCGCTATTTCGAGCAGAACAGGGTCTATTCCATTCAGATAGAGTCAACCCTCGCCTGTCCCCAAAGTTGTCTTTATTGTTACGCATCCGGTGAAAACGCCTGTTTGAAGGAAATGCCGGGGAGTGACGTGAGATTGATCATCGACTCCGCGGTCAAAATGGGCGTAAGAACGATCGATTGGCTTGGGGGAGATCCGTTGGTAAGAGGCGACTGGTATGAGCTCATGAAATACGCTGCGGACTCGAGGTTAACCAATAATATCTGGAGCAGCGGGATTCCCCTGGAGGATATGGATATTGCGCGGAAGGCGGTCGAGGTTACGGCCAACGGGTTCATTTCAGTTCATCTCGATACTCTCGATGAGACACTTTACCGGCAGCTTCACAATGGGGATGCTCGCAAGAAAATCCAATCGATTTTACGAGGTGTCGAAAATGTCCGCTCGCTCGGTAAAGACCCGGGGCAAATGATCAATTGTATAACATTTACCCGCCCACTTGCGTCGGATGTCGAACGTACAATTCAATATTTCTATGCAGAAAAAGGCGTCCGCACATGCCTTACACAAATGTGTGCTGCAGGCCTGGCCAGGCATCACCTTGAATGGGCTCCTGACGCAGTGGAAACCGAGGCCGCCTGCAAAGTTCGCGACGTGGTAAACTATCCTTCTTCCTCAGTCTCATTTTGTACGATGGATACGAACAAATATTACTGTGGGGGCACGATCTGCGTAACCGTTGATGGAGACGTCACACCTTGCTCAGTCATCCGCAAGAGCTTCGGAAACATTCATGGCGTCCCATTGGAGAAAATTGTTAAGAACGAGAAGGAATCGCTGCTCATGATTCCACTGCGAGATATATCAAATGTGTCCGGGCAGTGCTCCGGTTGTAAAAACAATAGTGTATGTTGGGGCTGCCGGGCAACCGCCTATTATGAGACAGGAGACCTTTTCGGGCGCGATCCAAAATGCTACGTCAGGCGTCAATGATTTATTGACAATAATCCAGAGGAGGTTGAACTTGACAATCAAACGCGGAAAAAGGCTGGATTTCACTGTAGCAGACTCGATTGACATTTATTCAGGGCCTGTCGGCGTGCTATGGGAAATGCTGATGGGGGAGCAAATCCATGTCGGGGGCGCCGAGCAAACCAGGATTCTTGCCGACAAGGCAAAAATCGGCAAGGGCACACATGTGCTTGACGTTTGCTGCGCCCTGGGCGGGCCGGCCCGCCATCTCGCAAAGGATTACGGCTGCAATGTTACGGGCCTTGATGCCACAGCCAAGATGTTGGACGAAGCGACTGTCAGAACGGCCAAAGAAGGACTGTCGTCGCTGGTCACCTACAAACTGGGCAGCGCTTTGGACATGCCTTTTAAAGCGTCAACCTTCGATGTGGTCTGGGGGCAGGATGCATGGTGCTATGTCAACGACAAAAGCAGGTTGCTCAGCGAAGCCTTTCGAGTTCTGAAGCCTCACGGGACTATTGCCTTCACCGACTGGCTCCAGGTTGGCAATATGACCGAAAAAGAATGGAGCGATCTCAACAGCTTCATGATGTTCCCTTATATGGAGACGCTGGCCGGATACACGCAGGAACTGAAAAAACTCGGTTTCACGGTTCTTGAGGCTGAGGACCTCAGCAGAGACTTTGCACAGCATTGCCACCTGTATTATGACATGCTGACACATAAACTGAAGGACTCTGTTATTGAGAGTTACGGGCCCGGGCTGTACCAGGCGGCCAGCGATGGGCTTCAACAATGGGTTCAGGCAGCAGACGATCAAAAGGTAGGACGGGGCCGGATTATCGCACAAAAGAACTGACCCAACGTCATCCGCGTCCGTTATTCAACCTCGGTACATGCGCTACCGCCTGGGGCAACAGCCGCTGCATCGCACCCGTCAGGTGGTTTTATCTGCGACTGCTATGACCGGCTGATGCGCTGTTATCTGGTATTTCGGGGACTAGAATTTTTTCTTCGGTCCTGAATTATCCGGCGCCTTGCCTACTTGTTTCTTGGATTCTACTTGTTTCTTAGGTTTTTTCTCGTTCCTTCTGCCTTTGCTTCCCATGTTTTGCCTCCTTATTAAATTCCCTTCAGGAGGAATTATAGCAGGTATGTCAGCAGTCCAATATATTTATTGTTGTTCTTCCGGGGCATAAAACCAGGATTAATCCCAGGGCACCTTTAGATTGTCATATATTCGCAACCTTTTCGGCCGCAATTTTGCAATTATTTCACATGTCCGGTGCTATACTGTTTTATAGGAAGGCAAACGTTCTTTATCTCGGAAAGAGAGCAATGTCATGAAGATGGTTAAATTATTCGTAATATCGCTGCTGGCCGCGGTAGCATGCTTGACGCTGGTTACCGCCTTTGAGGCGACGGCGTCTTCTGCCTCCAGCTCCGATAACCTGACATTGCCGTACAACCCAAACTGGGGAAGATGCTCATGCATCCTATCAGAGAACCTGACAAGGGGCAACATCTCCAGCGTATGCGCGGGCGCATGGGGTGATAGCCACTGCATCGCACCCGGCAGGTAGGCTTCACCGTATTTGCTGAGAGCGCACATCATTCAATGCCTCAGGCGATTTCACCAGACCCGCATATTATTAAACCTATCAGGCGCTAAATGTCATCTTTTTATCAGCGTTTTATCAGGAAAACATCAAGCGAAACCCGGGAGACAATATTAGAATGCTTTTATCCCATAGAGGAGGATAAACAAATGATCAAGTGGTTATTAATAGTTCCCCTGGGTTTCGTAGTTCTGCTCTCATCGGCCTGCGGCTACCGGCAACAGCAACAGGTCATCGTGATGCCTCAATACCAATATAGTCCACCGCCCACCACCTATGTTATTCAAACCCCCGCGCCGCAGACACATTATTACGTTTCACCCCGCCCGGTGCCCTATCCGATACCATATCCGGCACCCCATACTCACCCTCTTATACCTTATGCACCTTACCGCTAAATCAACAGGGGAGGAACAGACAGGGACCCTGCCGGTCACCCGTTCCTCCTCTTTTTACCCGGCGGGATGTTTTAGTCGATGCCTATCATGACGCTGCTGGCCTTGATGATCGCATAGACCTTCTTGTTTTTGACCAGCTTCAAGCTTTTGCTTGAAGCCTTGGTAATTATAGCGACTATCTCTTCCCCGCCGGTTAGTTTAACGACAACCTCATCGTTAACCGTTCCCGGCTTGATCGCCTTGACCTTTCCGCTTAATACATTACGCGCGCTGATTTTCACATTGCACCTCCCTCTACTGATTGCATTATTACTAATTGCTACATCCAGCCGTCATCTTCATCGAGCAACTCGGTAACGATCCATTTACCCCTTTCCGTACTGCCCCAGAAAGCCTGGGTGGTACGCGGGGCATGGTATTTTTTTATCAAGGCCCGCACGGCATTGCGGAATGCCCCTTCATCTTTAGCGGATACTGTAACCGCCGTCTGGGTGATCTCCTCAAGGGTGCTATCCATGGTGTCTTCTCTCAGCACATGCCCTTCCAGCTTCATATTCTTGCCTTTCACTTCTTCCAGTGAGATATCCACCCCGTACTTCCCCGCTATCTTGTCCAGGTCGCTTTTTTGATGGGCACTGCAGGTCCGCAGGTAGGACCGAGAGGCAACCATCTGAGCTTGGCCATTATCTCTTCCATGGTATTACCTCCTCTCATCCGGCATTGACTGAGCTCGTTCGATTTTAAGGTACTCCTTATACTTCCTCCGTTTTTCCTTAATAACCGGCCAGGTCCTTACAAAATAGTCTTTCGAGGGTTTTATTTCATATGTCACGTGACGATATGCAGTCTCTTTATCGAAACGGGGCCATTTAAGCTCCTCTTCGTTGAAATGGACCCTGATCTTGCCGTCCTCGATGCTGAGCTGGCCGCGGATTCCGCAGGTAGGACATTCCACCGATTCATTATCTTTAAAAATGCGGATGATACGCTCATGGCAGACTGGGCATACCCCGGGTTCTCCCAGGTATTTATTGTTGCCTGTTTTGACCGCCGTGGCTACTTCAACGCCGATTTTACGTGCTTTATCCAGCGCCCTCTGGTCGTTCGATGCCTCGGCCATAGCCTGAATATGGACCAGCACCTGGTCGATAGTTTCCATCCCCAAAAACTTGAGAACTATGGTCGGCTGAAGAAAAGCATAGGGAGTCCAACCCCGCGTGGCGTAGGGTATGATGATACCGGCCGGCTTGCCCCACATTTGACTGGGCTGGCTCGACAGCACGAAACAGCGGTCGATGAACTGCTTTACTATGGCCGCAACCTCCAGGATATAGCAGGGAGCACCGAAGATAACGCCGTCGAACTGGTACATCTTCTTCAGAAGGAAATCGAAGTCATCCTTGAGCTCGTTTTTACATCCTCTCCCCATGAACATGCAGGTTGCATCGCCTTCGCAGGGGAGTATTTTGTAGTCCGTCCACCTTATGATGTCTACCTCAGCCCCGAGCTCCTGGGCGCCCATCAATGCTTCCTTGACCAGTATTTCCGTATTGCCCAGCCGCCTGTAGCTCGCCACAATGCCTAAAATCTTCATGCCCGTTTCGCTCCTTTCCAGTTATTCACTCAATCTCACTATCTCCAACGCGAAGCACTCTTCCACCAGCAACTTTGAACGCCTGCCCCCCTTTGCGCATTTCCAATTCTATCTTGATAGTTGTTTGACAGCAAGTTGGAACCAAAGAAGTAATCTTATAGAAACTACTGACCAGCACTCCAAGTGTGATATAATTCAAGTCAAGCATAGGTCCCCAATTGGATTTTCCATCTTCCCGAACGAGCTGGTGTGAGGAGGTTTTTGATGAATGGCAAGCTCTGTTTAGCAATGGTTTCAATATTAGCGGTACTATTTTTGGGGTTGGCTGGTTGTTTCCAGATAACGGTGCCGGCATCACCATCAACTCCTGCTTCAACCCCTTCTACACCCACGCCGTCACCAACTTTACCAACGACGCAGCCATCAAATTCAACCAATACCTCTCCCACATTGCCTACGGTTAATTCGTTTTCTGTAAACCCGGGCACTATTCAGGTTGGCAATACTTCAACTTTGAGTTGGGACGTTTCTAATGCCTCATCGATAACAATAACCCCGGGAATTGGTAATGTAAGCTATTTAACAGGAAGCGTAACTATAGCGCCAACTTCTACTACAGACTATACTTTAACGGCTTCCAATAGTGCAGGGATAGCCGATGCTACAACCGAGGTTGCTGTATTTACGATCAGTGGCCTGCCGGTTATCAATTATTTCACTGCCACCCCGCCCAGTTTGGTGTTGGGGCCTTCGACTTTAAGCTGGAACGTCTCTAATGCAACATCGATAACAATAACCCCGGGAGTCGGTAGTGTAGGATTCACCGGAAGCACATCTGTTACGCCCGGAGCTACAACTATTTACACGATTACAGCTTCGAATCCTGCCGGTACTGTATATCAGGCAATAAAGGTCACCAAAATTATTCTTCCATCCCTTGTTCCTAATCTTCCCCTCAAGCCCTTACTGCCTGTCAACCCTAAAGTAATAACGCCCCTAGTACCCCTCGTTCCCAAGCTGTAAAGTATCCTATTTTAACTCGCTACTCAATTCATGGGTATATCGCAATCGAGGCGAACCGTAGTCAAGTCCCAGGATCTGGGATGTCGTGTAGTGAACTCAGGAATTTAAAAGCAAAGAAAAGGCAGAGTATAGGAGGTTGAAGCCATGATTTTCGCATCGCAGGACAGCATTCGTGAGTGGACGGAGAAAGGGGTCTGGGGCAAGAGGACTTTGATCGATTATTTCAAAGAGAACGTCGCAAAAACGCCGGATGCGCCGGGCCTTGTCGATCCACCCAATAAAGAAGCACTGGTAGGTTTGAAACCGGAGAGGTTGACATTCCGGGAAATAGACAGGGCCGTTGATGCCACTGCCGAGGCCTTAATCGCTAAGGGCATCAGGAAAGACGACATCATACTGGTACAACTGCCCAACTGCTGGGAGCTTGCGATGCTTTATCTGGCCATCACCCGGGCCGGGGCCTTGATCTCTCCCATGCCCATGCAGTGGCGTCAGTCGGAGATCGAGTACATTGCAGGGATGACCGGGGCACGGGCTTTTATCACCGTTGAGGAATTTTCCAAATTCAAGCACAAAGAAATGATTGAGAAGCTCCAACCCAGGTTCCCTTCAATTAAATATATCTTTACCCTGGCTGAAGTCCGGGAGATGGCCAAAGGAGAGGTCACAGGAAAGCTTAACCGGATCAGTATCGATGCCAACGAGGCTTTCACCCTATGCTGGTCGTCGGGGACCGAGGCGCAGCCAAAGGGTTGCCCCTTGAGCCATAATAACTGGATATGCCTGATGTCTTTCCAATATGAAACGGCGCCGATTAAGCCGGGCTACAACATGATTACGGCCGGGCCTCTGGTGAATATGGCTTCCATAGGAACGGTTTTTATTCCCTGGCTGCTTAGCGGAGGAACATTCCATCTGCACCACCCCTTTGATGGCGCTACCTTTATCATGCAGCTCATGTTCGAAGATATCCAGTACACACTCCTTGTTCCAGCCATTGTGAATGCCATTCTGAAGCATCCCAAGGTGGATGACTTCAATTTAAGCAAAATGAAAGCGATCACTATAGGTGCTGCGCCTCCATCCCTGTGGTCCGTGCTGGAGTTGAAAAGAAGATGGGGGATCGAGTTTGCCAACATATGGGGGCAGAATGAAGGCACGGGGAACGTGGCCGGCCCCTTCAATATCCCCGACCTCAAGATGCGCATCGATCATTTTCCACAATATGGAAAAGCAGGCTCAAAGTGGGCTGACAGGCGGGCAGCATTTAGCAACAATTTCCACCTCAAAGTGATAAATCCTTTTACCAAAGAGGATATCACGGGGGTCGGCGATGTCGGAGAACTCTGGTACAGGGGACCCAGTGTGATACCGGGTTACTATAAACGGCCGGACCTCACGGCCAAGGCCTTCGATAAGGATGGTTACTTCAACACGGGAGACCTTTTCCAGGTCAAGGATAACGACTGCATCGGGTTCTTCGACCGGACCAAGGACATCATCATCCGGGGCGGATTCAATATCAGTGCTCAAGAGGTGGAAGGCATGCTCCTCGGCTATCCCAAGATCCTTGACGTGGCAGCCGTTGCCATGCCCGATGAAGCTATGGGGGAAAAGGTCTGCGTTTACGTTGTTCCCAAGGGTGAAGATAAAGTGAATCTGGAAGAGATCAAGGCCTTCATGAAAGACAAAGGCATTGCTGCCTACAAGATACCGGAGCGCCTGGAGTTTATCAGTGCTATTCCCAGGAACCCGGTAGGGAAAATAATGAAGAATGCGCTCCGGGAGGACATCAGGGAGAAACTGAAAACATAGTACTTGTCTGGTCCTTTTCGTAGAGTGAGTGGGACTGCCGTCAGGAGCGTAGATATTATCCGGTTACACGATTCCAAGTAATGGGTCAGTTTGGACATAATGTTGAAAAGGGTTGTTATTAATAGTATACACTACATATTGTGGTCGCATGGTCCAATATACTCATCATATAGGTTTCTATTGACAAATGATATGTCTTCGGGATATGCTTGTCGCTTAACAAGCATATCCCGAAGACATACAACGGTATAAGGAGTGTCATGGAAAAGAAGAACGGTAACGGAAATGGGAAGGGAAAGATAGAGGTAAAGGAAGCAAAAATCCGGTACGAGAATATTACCGCTGGACAACTACCTGAGGAATATGTTGTTACTTTTAGAACGGCAAAAGGACTTGCTAGGGCTATATTGCAGTCTTATTATATTAATCAATCTAATAAAACTATAAAGGTTGTAATTGTGGGACAAGATAGGGATCGATACTTAGTTGATTTGCCTGCTTATATATTCAATGCAGGTTCCAAAGCTTGGTTTTCTAAAGAGGCAGTTCTAGTATAATTCTTAATAAAGGATATTGCGGTTGATACTAAGTGATAGGGATATCCTTAAAGAAATTAACAGTAACAACATAGTTATCACACCACCCATTGACCCTGAAGATTTATCGCCTTGTACTCTTGATGTTCATTTAGGTACCAAGATATTCAAATTTAAACAATATCCTGCTGCCGCCAGACTTCATATAATCCTGAAAAGTCCTGACCTTGCTACTTCATTGTCGGACTTATGCGACACATTTGACATATCCCACCGTCGTTACGTATTAGAACCCAATGAGTTTGTGTTGGCTTATACAAAAGAAAAACTTAAGTTACCACCCAGGATAGCAGCTCGCATAGAAGGAAGGAGCACAAATGCTAGATATGGACTTGCTATTCACAATACTGCACCAATAATTCATCCCACATTCCATGCACCTATAATGTTGGAGATGTGTAACGTAGGGACCTGTGATCTTGAACTAAGTGCTGGGGATAGTATTGGACAACTAATATTTGAACGCGTTGAATCAGACCCGTTAAGATCGCTAGTAAGTGCATGGCAAGGACAGAAAAAGAATCTAAAACCAGGTGCTAAGAAATAGATTATGTCTAAGAAAATAAATAAAAAGAAAGTGCCTAAAGCTATAAACCCATTGGCTGTTTATATTGCGGGGCAGTCCACCATCCAGTACAATTAAATTATAATTTTATTTTCTTTAGCAAATTCCCGCCAAATATCAGGAAGTCTTCCAATTAGAAATTGATATAGTTTCAAGAAGCAATTTGCCTCATCTTCAATATAAGTTTGAATCATATCGTATTCCTTCTTGTCATACCATTCAATAATCCTATCTCCCGAACATTTTTTCCCTGAAAATTTTTCTAAACTACTATCACGAAAGGAGCCTTGATTAAATATAACTAAAATTGGTTGCAAATCGATATATGGGTGCTCAGCAAATAAATTTCTCGCATTTACCTCGATACCTATTTTTCGCCAACGATATATTAGGCTCGTGAAATCAAAACTTAAATTACATCCAATTGGTACAAATTTCCATTTATCTTGCGGATTAAATATGGGATGAAATTTCTTCAGAATTTCTTGTTCAGATGATTCCCATGATTTCAGAATATTTAATTTATCTTTTACTTCACCAGTTCTGCTGTCGATTTGCTGGTAAGCAATCGAAATTATCGAATCATTATTGAAGTCAGGATGTTGAGTTCTTGAGCACGTTTCAATATCGAAATAATAATCAGGCATTATCTTCCTCCCTCCATTTGATCTTCCCCAATGGAAATTTTTGCTAGCGGTGTTTACTTAATTCCTATCTAAATAGCAAAAACTATAGCCAAGGTTTAAGGGCGCGTTGATATTTTGTCATACCCTATTAAAATCGTCGGATCGCTGGAGCTATAATCAAATTCAGGCATCCTTAGTTCACGTTTGCTAAAAGCATCTATTAGTGATTTAAAATCCTCTTTTTGTTGTATATCGAATAAGATTTTTATATTTTCGAAGTATTCATTGGATTGAGATCTCGCAAATACTTCAAACGGTTCATAGTACCTTTGTGCGTAAACCAGAGTAACAGGCAGCCAAGATTGGGAAACTGATGTTTTCAAACAATCAAAACAATCTCTAATAAATAAAATGAAGTCTGACTGTATTAATTGGCGTTCTGTAAATCCAGAAGCATTTAACCGTTTTATTAGTAGATCGGCTTGAAGGGATATTCTATTTAAATGCAGTCTCTTATTGCGATAATGCAATGAACTTAAATGCTTTTCGAATATAGGAAATTGAACCACTACATCCCTCCGGTAGCCAATATTTCCTTCAACGTAAAAGCCGTGACGCAAAAGATAAGAGGCAGAATGAAAACCATCATATTTAATAAGACAAGCGATACAATATAGAAATAGCTCATGTATTATAAATTTGTAGTTATCAGTAGTGAAATCATCCGGCTTAACCGTATAGGGAAGTATATTTTCAAAAAACCTATGAATTCTCTGAATTGTAGTATCAGTGCTACGATACTGCGCGATTGCAGAAAACAATTCAATCGCTTCATTGCGGAAAGGTAAGAACTTTTCAATACTATCTACCACCTTATCATCAAACTCACCACTCTTATCATCTGTAAGCCTAAACCTCTCTAGATTCATGATAAAAGTTGAGAAATATTCGCCCAGTGCGCCGTCAGCATAATCCTTATTATGACGAACAGCATCTAGTGCCCTTCTAAATAGGACTGTTGTTTCAAGTGAAATAGGGTTTTCTTCTGACAAAAAGGAAGGCTCTTTACCTAATTCAGGTTTAATATGCAATGGCTTATCGTATATCCATCGAAGTAATTGATCGAAATTCGATGCATAAAGGTCATTATTGCTCAAATCGATGAATATACGAGACTTATAGTATGTAGGAAGGAAGGGTTTCCCGTTGCTATCTCGTTCTGATAATATTGCCACAAATTTACTTTGATCTTCTTTGCTATAAATCTCGGGGGTAAGGATTTGTGTTTCTGTCCCGACTCCTCCGGTTCGTCCATTCGCTTTTTCGACATATATACGGTCACAAATTATAGCTACCTTCCTGATATCCTGATCTGAAACCATTTTTTCCATAAAGGCCAAGGCATCTTGTCCTTCTTTCAGATCCCATTTGTCAAGTATCACATCGACGCCAGACTCCCTTAATTCAGTTGCCAGATCGATAACCCACTGCTGATGATCCTGGTTCGTCCAACTATAGGAAATGAAAAGTTTTGGATGTGCCTTTGTCATTTCTTCCCCTGCCGCTCAAGAGTTTATTTATTAGTCTTTTTTTTGCTTGATATATTTATTAATCTGAGATAGAACCCAATTGAAATAAATAAAGCTACCAGCTGAGATGCAAAACCAAAAATTAGATTTATTGCCCAATAGAGTTTGTCACTATCTCCAAGTAAATCTTTACTTGTTGTATGTAATCCGAAAGCGATCATTAAAACAAATGCTTCCAATATAATTATCCCTACAGCATAACCCTGGATAATTAGTAACTCGGATAGCTCAATTGATATTTTCGAAATTCTGAATCTCATTATTGCATCAAATACGACTAATACAATGCTATCTAATTGATGTACGATAGAATTCTCCATTTTAAATATTGCCTTATCTGAAGGATGATTTTCGGTCTCACTGACAGAATTTGTATCTTTGCAATTATCAGTCTGTCTAATAGTCATTTCTTGACTACTTTCTTGTTCCGAGACAAAATCAATCATAGCATCCCATATGCCACTAATAGCCTTGACCGATTTTTCATATATTGCTTCACTGGCTACACCACTTACAATCTTTTTACATATAAAGCAGAGCTCTTCTAAAGTTCCAGCCAATTCTTTATATTTTTTATGATTCTTGAAGTCGTTTCTCCTCAACCAATCTTCTAAATTTCGCACTTCTCTAATTATTATTTCTTTGCTGCTTTGACTATTAGATGAACTGTACTGGGTAATAAGAGATATCGCAGCAATAATTAATCCTAGCAGTGCCCCCGATAGTGTGCCGATAACCGCACTTAGTGTAATGGCAGTGCTTCCCGCTATTTCGAGATTCGCCCACAGCGATCTATCGGTAAAATACCATAGGAGGAATATAATTTGAGCCAAGCTAAGTAGAATTATTGGCAGAGTTATTTTTACTATCTTCACATGTGATTCTTATATGTATTATACTTATTAAATGATATGTAAGTCTAGTCCTTGATTATGGGTAAAATTATTGGATTATCTCTTCACCAAGCATACAACCTCGCATCTAGTCTTATCCAGTCGCGTCTTCCTTTGATGAGTAGAGACATCTATTTAAGTTCAGTTTATGCCAGCAGCCTTCCAAAGTTCGTATGTAGTCTTCGAATCGAAGGATTGCCACGTCGGCCCCCGATAGATGCGGGGCCTTTGGCTGCGGCCTCCTCGCAATGACGTACTAACAAAAAGCCCCGTTACAGATAGCTTATCCAGCCGCATCTTTCCTTGACCAGCGGGGACATCTCCCTCAGCTTGGCCACGATGCGGGGAAGGGCTTCAATGACCTTGTCGACCTCTTCATGCGTGGTCCACTTTCCCATGGTCAGGCGCAATGACCCCCGCGCCCTCTCCACCGGTATGCCCATGGCCGTCAGCACGTGCGAAGGCTCGGAGCTGGCCGAGCTGCAGGCGGAACCAGTGGAAGCGCAGATGCCCTCGGCATCCAGGTACATCAATATGGACTCGCCTTCGATAAAGTCGAAGCTGAAATTAACGTTGTTGGGCAGGCGTTTTGTAGGATGGCCGTTCAAATAGGTATCTCCCACCTGTCCCAGCACGGCCTCGATCAGCCTGTCGCGGAAACCGGTCAACATCTCGGCCTCTTTTTTCATGCCAAGCTGCGCCATCTCGGCGGCCTTGCCTAAGCCCACGATGCCGGGCGTGTTCTCCGTCCCGGCGCGCCTCTCCTCTTCCTGCTCGCCGCCGTGCAGAAGGGGCACGATGCGGGTCTCCGGCCTGATATACAGCAGGCCCACGCCTTTGGGACCGTACAGTTTGTGACCCGACGCGGCCATCAGGTCGACGTTCAGCTTATCAACATCGATGGGCAAATGGCCGAAGGTCTGCACCGCATCGACGTGGAAATATACGCCGGCTTCCCGCGTGATCTTGCCTATCTCCTCGATAGGCTGTATGGTGCCGACCTCGTTGTTGGCATGCATGACTGAGACCAGCAGGGTCTTTTTTGTGATGGCCTTTTTTATATCCGCCGGATCGACCATGCCGTATTTATCGACAGGCACGACCGTGACATCGACACCCATGCTCTTCATAAACTCGCTGGTATACAACACCGCATGGTGCTCGATGGCGGTGGTAATGATATGGTTGCCCCTCTCGCGGTTGGCAATGCAAACGCCCTTAATGGCATGATTGTCGGATTCTGTGCCGCAGCCTGTGAAGACTATATTGGAAGGCTCGCAGCGGATGAGCGAGGCCACCTGCGCACGCGCAGCTTCCACACCGTCCCGGCCCTCCTGTCCCATGGAATGGATGCTGGAAGGGTTGCCGAATTTATCATGGAAATAGGGCATCATGGCCTCGACAACTTCGGGCGCCGCCGGTGTGGTTGCAGCATAGTCCATGTATACGTGCTTCATCTCATTTTCTCCCGGCTTTAACTTTCTGCCCCTAAGACTTTGCCCTTATCTGAAATAAGGCGGATTCTGCAAGCAGGTTAGGCCAGAAGTATAGCAGGTGTTTTTTCCCAAGAAAAGCCTGTTTCTCGATTTCCAGGCCGCTCTTCCCACAGTAATTTATAAAGTCCTTGATGCTCAGAAAATGCAGGTTGGGAGTGTCATACCACTGGTAGGGCAGGGCCGGGGTGACCGGCGCGATGCCCCTGACTGCAAGCTGAAACCGCGTATCGTAACGGGCGAAGTTGGCGAAGCCGATGATGGCCTTTTTGCCTACCCGCACCGCCTCACTCAAGGCTATATGGGGCTTGCGCACTTCCTGCAAACACTGGTTTAAGACCACATAGTCAAATGCCCGGTCGGCATATTCCGAGAGGCCGTCGTCGATATCCTGGTGCGACACGCTCAGGCCACGCGAAACACAGGTGAAGATGGCGCGCTCGTCTATCTCGATGCCGCTCACCGATGCGTTGCGATATCTGGACAGCAGGGCCATAAGGTCGCCGGGACCACAGCCGGGCTCCAACACCGACGACCCCTCGGTTACCCAGTCCAGTATGACCCGGTGGTCAAGCCTGGCCTTTTTCAAGTCGTCATCATTCATACCTTGTCGTTCCCATTATTTTCGCTGACGCTGTTAAGGAAATGCTTGACCAGGTATGACTGCTCCTCTATCTCGAGCAGGAAGGCGTCGTGCCCGTATTGCGAGTTAAGCTCGCAGTAGGTGGCGTCCACCCCGGCCAGCTTGCAGGCTTTGACGATCTCGCGGGACTGGTAGGCAGGGTAAAGCCAGTCGGACTTGAAGGCCATGACCAGGAACCTGGCAGTAACCCCTTTCAATACCTGGTTCAAGCCCCTGCCGTTGTGCAGATCGAAATAGTCCAGCGCCTTAGTTATGTACAGGTAGGAGTTGGCGTCGAACCTTTTTACGAAGTTGTCGCCCCGGTATTGCAGATAGCCTTCAACCTCGAAATCGGGCTCGAACTTCTCGTTCGCCAGGTGGTCCTTGAAGCGGCGGCCGAACTTCTCGCCCATGGATGCATCGCTCATGTAGGTGATATGGCCGACCATGCGGGCCACCGACAGCCCCCTTGTAGGAGGCGTGCCGCTGTAGTAGTCGCCGTTGTTCCAGTTGGGATCGGCCATGATGGCCTGGCGTCCGACTTCGTTGAAGGCGATCTGCTGCGGTGAATGCCCGGCCGTGGTGGCAATGGGGATGGCCGAAAGCACGCGTGACGGATAGGAAACCGCCCATTGCAGCGCCTGCATGCCTCCCATCGATCCGCCCGCCACGCTCAGTAACCTGTCTATGCCAAGTGAATCTATCAGTTTTTTCTGGGCCTCGACCATGTCCTTAATGGTTATGATAGGAAAATCAAGGCCGTAAGGCCGGCCGGTCTTCGGGTTTTCACTCGAAGGGCCGGTAGATCCCTTGCAGCCGCCTATTACGTTGGAACAGATGATGAAATACTTGTTGGTATCGAAAGCTTTGCCGGGACCTATCATGCCGTCCCACCAGCCGGGACTGTCGTCGCCTTCATGGTAACCCGCCGCATGGGCATCGCCCGACAGGGCATGGAAAACCAGGATGGCGTTCGTCCGGCCGGCGTTCAGGTTGCCGTAGGTCTCATACGCCAGCTTCAACGGACCCAGCTTTTCGCCGGATTCGAGCGCAAGCTCGCCAGGCGGCCGGAGGTATTGTGTTTCCACTATTCCTATATTTCCTTTTGTTTCCAGCATGTTGTCCGCCTGCTACCTTACTGTTGCCTTCAAGGCCTGGTCGATATCGGCTTCGATATCTTCCACGGCCTCCAGGCCGATGGAAAGCCGGATGAAGTCGTCCGTTACGCCCGTCTCGAGGCGTTCGGCGGATGTTAGCTGCGCATGTGTGGTGGTGGCCGGGTGGATGACCAAAGTCTTGGCATCGCCGATATTGGCCAGGTGCGAAAGCAGCTTGACCGAGTTGATGAATTTCCTGCCGGCTTCCAGGCCGCCCTTGATGCCGAAGCCGACCAGCGCGCCGTAGCTGCTGCCATAGTACTTCTTTGCAAGCTTATGCGACGGATGGTCCTCCAGGCCGGGGTAGTTGACCCAGGATACCTGGGGATGCGCCTTCAAGAATTTAGCTACAGCCAGCGCATTCTCGGAATGCTTCTTTTGCCTTAAGGGCAGTGTCTCGAGACCCTGCAAGAACAGCCACGAGTTGAAGGGGCTGACCACAAAGCCAACGTCCCTCATCCACTGCACACGTGCTTTAAAGGTAAAGGCTACATTGCCGAAATCGGCGAAGTTGCCGAAAGTATCCCAAAATTTCAGGCCGTGGTAGCTGGGATCAGGCTCGGTGAAGCCGGGGAACTTGCCGTTATTCCAGGCGAAATTGCCTGAGTCGACGATGGCGCCGCCCACAGAAGTGCCGTGCCCGCCGACGAATTTGGTGGCGGACAATACCACAATGTCGGCGCCGTATTTGATCGGTTGCACAAGTCCGGTCCCCACCGTGTTGTCGATGATCAGGGGGATGCCGGCGTCATGCGCAATTTTGGCCAGCGCTTCGAAGTCCGGCACATCCAGCTTGGGATTGCCTATAGCTTCGGCATAAATTGCGCGCGTTTTGCCCGAGATGGCCTTGCGGAATTCTTCCGGCTTAGTCGAGTTGACGAATTTTACGCTCCGGCCCAGCTTGGGGAAGGTGTAGTGAAAGAGCTGATAAGTGCCGCCGTAGAGATTGTTGGCCGAAACTATCTTGTCCCCGACCTCGGTGATATTCAGGATGGCAAAGGCCTCGGCTGCCTGGCCGGATGCTGTAGCCAACGCGCTCCTGCCACCTTCGATAGCTGCTATGCGGCGTTCAAAAACGTCCGTGGTGGGGTTCATCAGCCTGGTGTAGATGTTGCCCAGCTCCTTGAGGGCAAACAGGTTGGCAGCATGGTCGGGGTCTTTAAAAACATAAGACGTTGTCTGATAGATCGGCACGGCGCGTGCCCCGGTCGCCGGGTCGGCGTTCTCCTGCCCCGTATGTAAAGCTATAGTTTCCAGTTTATAATCTGACATTTTACTCTCCGTTTAATTTAATTTCGGTGTTGGGATGACCGTCATTGCGAGCGAAGCCATCTTTTGGAAACGACGTCATTGCGAGTCCCGATACGATCGGGACGTGGCAATCCTTCGTTCGAAGGAGGTTCGCAATGAGGGTATAGGGAAAAGACTGAGGCTTAAACGGAGAGCATTGTGCAGGGAACGCGCGTGTCCCCTGCGGAGGGGCGTTCCCTGAGGCTCCTCGGACTGGCAGTTAAATGCTCAAATGCAATAGCCATGTTATCTGCTCTGTCCTCCATTATACACTACCCGTCACGGTGAGGTCCTGAAACAGCCAGGTCGAGAGATAGCGCTCACCCGTATCCGGCAATATCACTACGATCAACTTGCCCGCATACTCGGGCCTTTTGGCAACCTGGATGGCTGCCCAGGCAGCAGCTCCGGAAGAGATACCGACCAAAATCCCTTCCTCTCTGGCCAACCGGCGGGCTGTGGTGCCGGCATTCTCGGCGGACACCTGCACTATCTCGTCCAGCAGGTCAGTGCGCAGCACCTGGGGTATGAAGCCTGCCCCGATCCCCTGAATTTTATTGGGGCCCGGTTTGCCACCGGAAAGCACCGGTGAAGACTCCGGCTCGACAGCGATAACCTTGAAGCCGGGCTTGCGCGCTTTGAGGACCTCGGCTATGCCGGTGATGGTCCCGCCCGTGCCGACGCCCGCTACCACTGCATCCACTCTGCCTTCCGTATCGCGCCATATCTCCTCGGCAGTGGTCACCTTATGGATGGCCGGGTTGGCTTCGTTCTTAAACTGCTGAAGTAAGACGTAGTTCTTATTATTGGCAGCCAACTCCTCCGCCTTAGCCACAGCGGCCGGCATGCCCTGTGCGCCGGGCGTTAAAACCAGCTCGGCCCCGAAGATGGCCAGCAGTTGCCTGCGTTCCAGCGAAACGGAGTCAGGCATGGTCAAAACGAGCTTGTATCCGCGTGCGGCGGCTACGAAGGCCAGGCCGATGCCCGTGTTGCCGCTGGTCGGCTCCACCAGCACGGTATCCTCCTTAATGGCCCCCTTCTCCTCGGCGGCCACGATCATTGCCACCCCGATGCGGTCCTTGACGCTGCTGACAGGGTTGAACGATTCCAGCTTGGCCACCACTTCGCCTTTGGCGCCGTCGGTTACCTTGTTGAGGCGCACCAGCGGCGTATTACCGATCAGCTCTAACGAGTCATGAGCGATGCCGCGCGTCAGTTTGGGCATCTCAACGGTCTTAAATTTAACCTTTTCTATTTTCAAGTGCGAAGTCAATTTATTTTCTCCTTAATATTTATGTAATTTTTTAAATTTGATAGAGTAATTCCTTGCCGGGTTCCTTCTCCTTCTGTCGTTCCACCAGGTCTTGAAGAGTGGTGGACTCCAGCACCCCGTGCATGGCCCTGGCTAAATCACTCCAGACATCGCGGGCCGCGCACGATGGTGCGCGTGTACAGACGCCGGGGTTCTCCACGCAGTCCACCGGAGTTATGGGCCCTTCCAGCAGCTCAATAATTTCACTCAGCTTAATTTTCCGCGGCGGCCTGGACAATGTGATTCCGCCCTTCGGCCCGCGTGTGCTGGTGATTAATTTAGCAGCGATCAGCGGAGAAACGATCTGCTCAAGATACCGTAACGATATTTCCTGCCTGGCCGAGATATCTTTCAATAATACCGGCGTTTTGCCGTAATGCAGCGCCAGGTCCAGCATGGCCCTCGTTGCGTATCTTCCCTTGGTCGAAATTTTCATCCGAATCTCCGTCTCTATTGTCTATTATTTTTATAGACATTGTATAGAATAACACAGGGGAAAAGGGCTGTCAAAATGCCAAAATATAAAGGGGCATTGCCAGCGACATCACTCACCGCACGTCATTGCGAGTCCCGATGTAATCGGGATGGCAATCCTTTGATCGAAGGCGAAAGGCCGCCTCAGGGTTTCCCCTATCCTAATTATTAAGTAATCTTACGTATATACTTCTTATAATCAGGCTAGTAGAATAATGAAAGTAACATAATTACTAATTAAGAGGGAGGTTATTTTTATGGTCAAAACCTGGGGATGGATCAGCTTCATACTATTTTGCCTGGGCGTCATACTGGCTGTTATCGGGGGCATAGCCATGCCGTCGAGCGTACTCATCGCAGCCATACTCGTCGTTTTCGGCTTCATTATCGGCCTGATACATGTCTTGATTGACAAAGAGGGACATGGACTGGTTATCCTGCTGCTGGCAACGATAGCCATACTGTCAATGACTGCTGCTTTTGCACCCCTATCAGTTATGGGCATCGGCAGCATAGCTTCCAGCATACTGGTGAACTTTGCAGCGTTGATGTCGCCTGTAGCCCTCATCGCCGCAATAAAAGCCCTGTTGAAACTATTCCTCGAACCGCACGTCAAAATCCAGTAGATCATAACCCAACAGGTTAAAACGGCTTTCAATCAGAGAGGCCGCCTTCACTCAACCGTGAAGGCGGCCTAAAACTGAGTAGCATCGCACACAAGGAATATCAACCGGTTCTTCCATCCACTTCCAATCACTGAGTCATTTATTTACCCGCCTTATTCTGGCGGTCATCTGTTCGAATTGGCGGGACGGTGTAGCTGTTCCCGCTGTACTTCTATCTACGGCATCGGCAATACCCTGTATCTTCTCTACTGGAACGGACGCAATCATGATGTTCTCATCCCATCCCGCCATCCTCCTTGCGCTTATATCCCCGGCAGTAATGTTGAAGTTTCCGGATACAATCGGATAGGTAATAGAACTCCAGCATAGTGACCCTCTCATTTCAAATGAAGGCGTTTTGCCGTCCCAGAATTGGGCCAGCGTAATAAGCCTCGATACCTGCTCCGCATTTACCAGGAAAATAATTAAATCAGGCACGAAAATATCTTTGCCGACGGGATATAGATAGACCTTGCTGGCAATGCCCAGAGGTGGAGCAGCTATCTTTTGTGATTCAATGCGTGACCTTGTAGCTATCTTAACATCACACCACAGCTTCTCTCCCTCAACGAGCATTTTAAGCGGTACGCTCCTTGCCTCGGTAAGTCCAAGATGGCTCTTTCCTCCAGGGCAAGCACAAGTCTCTTCAGAGAGCATTATCACTTTGCCACCAGCCGCCTCCAGTATGCCGTTACATACAGAATATTGGCCATCTGCAAGTTTGGCTGCAGGGGATTCATCAGTGTATTTCACTCCCACAGCTTCCCTTTCGACACCCAGTGCGTCCCTGATTTGTTTGGCTGACTCCATCTTTCTACCTCCTTTCGATTGCTCTTCCCAAATATGCTAACTGAAAGCCATGGTCCCTGAGTTCACCGGTATACTCACAACTTCAATAAGCGCTCCGCATTACCATGAGCTATTTTTTCGATGTTTTCAGGACTAACAGGCAGTGTGCTGATAAATTCATAACCAAGAATATTGGAAGTATACGGATAATCCACTGAAAATAGAATATGGTCTGCACCTAGCACTCCAAGAGCACAGTTAAATGGATGGATATCAAAGTAACCGCTCGTTGTGACATAGAAATTCTCACGAAAATATTCAATGATACTTCGTTTGAAAGGTGGTTTACTATCGTCTTTGGCCATTCCGCCCAAAACCCGGTCGGCACGAGCAATATTAAATGGCAGGTGATCTCCCATGTGTCCTACAATAATCTTAAGTTTTGGAAATCGATCGAATACGCCGGAAACCATAAGCCGGAGACAGTGAAGCCCGGTTTCAGCATGCCATCCGTAGCCGGCAATAGAAAGACCAAGGCCCATGCTGCCTGGTAATCCACTATAATATGCATCCACCACCGGTTTAGGCGGAAAACCGGGGTGCATATAGATTGGAACATCAAGTGCCTGAGCGGTTTCAAAAATCGGCGTGAAGCGCAGGTCGTCGAGAAAAACTCCGTTTACTGTGCCATTTACGAGCAAACCTTTGAATCTCAGTTCTTTTATACAGCGCTCAAGTTCTAAAGCGGCTTGTTCAGGGTCTTGGAGAGTAGCCGAGGCAAAAGCCGCAAAACGGTCAGGATGAATCGAAACAGCTGCGGCAAGTTTGTCGTGGATATCGTGCACCAGGGCTATTGAAGTCGCAGGATCGAGTTTATCTAGTCCGCCACTTGAAAGAGATAAAACCTGCATATTGATCTTGCCAGCATCCATGTCAGCGATGCGCCCTTCTCCAATATCCAAAAGCTTACTGAATACCCCCTGGCTATTATCATTTGCCTGATAATGGCCCCGCCCGGTTGCTTTCAAAAACTCCGGCGTTATGAAATGTTCTTCTAAAGAAATTGTACGCATATGTTTACTCATAAGAATACTATAACATATATTTTATTTAACTCCATCTCTTTAAACCATCTTAGCATTCTCACATGAACTGGCTATTAAAAGGACATGAATGCAACATTAACAGTGGCCTTCGCACTCTCCGTTCTATGGATACATTATATTTTCTAATTTTCAGCCGGAGCTATCCTGGCAATCAGCCATTTCGCTAGGGGAACCAACCAAAAGTATTACTACTTATTACTATAGAGAATCATACCCGCAAACCTCTCAGAACCATACTTAAAGCTGTTCTTAGCTGCACACGGTTTTGTGCATAATATCCTCCTGTAAAGGTCGGTTTACTTAAAAGACCGGGTTTGCGGGAAAGGCCTAAAAGAAGGTATCAGGAGGAGACCATTCATGGGAAAAATTGATGACGGATGATTATGCCGTTTTACCTGCCAAATCTTTATTTTTCAATTTGAAATAGTCGATTACATTGGCAAAGGAGGTGACTCTGGTGGACTTGTCTTCCTGGCGGGATATTATACTCATCATCTGGGGAGTGGTGGCTACCGTAGCCATTGTGTTCATATCTGTCATCATGTTTCTGTTTTATCGAAGAACAATTTCTCTGCTTGAATCAACGGACCTTGTGGTAGCTAGAGTCAGTGCAATTGTCGATTATGCCGAAAAGGAAATCGTAAGGCCGCTCAAGCAGTTTGGGAACATGTTTCAAGGGATAGTTCAGGGCATTAGCGTATTTAGCAGTTTATTCAGGAAAAAGGAGGATCAAGATGAATAGAGAAGCAAGTACTGGATTCTTTACAGGGTTACTAGTGGGAGCGGTAGTTGGCGCCGCCGTTGCTCTATTGTATGCGCCTCAACCTGGCACAGAAACCAGACGTATGATCAAAGAAAAAGCGTTGGAAATCAAGGAAAAGGCTGCAAAGGCGGTTGACAGAATCAAGGAATCTGCCGGCTCGATGGGCAAAGAAGAAGATTAGAAAAGCATTCCCGATACTATGTATTAAGTAATTTAAGTCATTTTGGGCACTATAAGCTGAATGCTGGGGCCTGGCCTTATAACCTGTCAATATAAGACCGGGCCTCAATCTTAACTTCTCTATTAGCACAAAACTGTATTTCTGCGAGAGCTGTTGCTCATTGCAATCAGGATTTGTAGTTTAAATAATTGTTTGGAGCTTGGAATTTGGAATTTTCTCAGGATTTGGAACCTGACGGCGCTTTACGCTTAATAATTTCTGCTACGATTTCGAAGATGCCGGCAAGAAGAAACAGTGCAGGGACACCGCTCATAACAGCATTAAGAATATCCGTAGACGTTGCGAGGCCGGGACGCAGGATCAAATAATAAAATCGGCTGAAGTCGATGATATGGGCTATCCCGAGCACTAGAAATAATGCAGCAGCTATGATGCTGAAGCCTACAGCCCATTTCATACAAATTAATCATACAGATATGATGAACGAATATCAACCATACGGGGAATCCCTAAACAGGTCATTGCGAAGTCGATCGCAATCGGCTGAAGCAATCCTTTGATCGAAGGCGAAAAGAAATTCCAAACACTAAACTTTAAGCTTTCAAACAAGTTCAAAGCTTAAGTCATTTGAATTTTGGATTTGGGGTTTATTTAGGATTTAGTGTTTAGAGCTTAGGATTTCCCCAGCCAAGGGGTTGGAATTTACTCAGCTATTCCGCCACCCACCACCACATCCCCGTCATAAAAAACGATGGCCTGCCCGTGCGCCGCGCCTATCTGCGGCTCCCGGTAATTCACACGTACCCTGTCGCCGCCCAGCGGCATGACCACTGCATCGTACCCGGCGTGTGAGCTGCGTATCCTGGCCCTGACTTCAATCTTGTCCTTTAGTACGGGGATGGAGATCCAGTTCAATTCTTTAACATCCTGACCGCCTCTATAAAGGTCGTCCCTAGGACCGACTATCACTGCGTTCAGCTCGGGCCGGATATCCGTGACGAAAAGCGGCTCCCTGGGAACCACAGAAAGGCCTTTACGTTGCCCGATCGTGTAATGGATGATCCCTTTGTGCCGGCCCAATATGTTTCCCTGCTTGTCCATCACCGGGCCGGGCTCCGGCTGCTTCTCGAACAGGGAGGTATAGCTTCCGCAGACGAAGTTCTGGCTCTCTTCCTTGTTCTCCACGCCCAGTTGCAGTTCGACACAGACCCTTCGTACTTCCTGCTTCAAATGCTCACCCAAAGGGAAGATAGTACGGGAAAGCTGCTCCTGGGATAAGCCGTACAGGAAATAAGACTGGTCTTTTTTTAAATCCCTGCCTTTTTTCAACAGGCGGCGTCCGGATGCAGGGTCCTTTTCGGTCCTGGCGTAATGTCCTGTAGCGAAATAATCGAACTCAATGCCCAGGGTTGACGCTTTGCCAATGAGGGCGCCGAATTTGATGCGGCGGTTGCAGCGTATGCAGGGGTTGGGAGTCCGGCCTTCCAAATATTCATGGCAGAAATAGTCCAGCACCTCATCCTTGTACTCGGTCGCAAGGTCGATAACGTAAAAGGGGATATCCAGTCTGGCGGCTACGCGGCGGGCGTCTTCGATATCCTCCTCCTCTTCCGGCCCGTAGCAGCCGTGCTTACCTTTACCCGCTATGCTCCCCCCGGCCCAGATCTTCATAATTACGCCTGTAACCCCGTAGCCCTGCTTCTTGAGCAGCGCGGCAGCCACGGAGGAATCTATGCCCCCGCTCATGCCGACGATGACTTTTTTATCCTTCTCGCTCATATTTTTGATAGCCCTGAGCCTTTACACAGTGTAAAAGAATAGCATATATTATGTTAACGTTTTCAAGCAGGATTTTAAGAGCAGCAACATGTGGAAGATGATTGGCGCCCCTAAAGGACTTCAAAAGAGGGATCCCGGCCCGGTCGGAGGCCCCCGGCAGACCAGCCTGCAGACCGGAACGGTCCAAGACCTGGCTAAAAGCGCGGCCCTCACCGGGTATGTCTATTTGCTGGTCGACCGCTCCCACAGCATGAAGAAGGGCAATAAGATCAAGCAGGCGCAGAAAGGGGCCATCAAGTTCGCTAAAAACGCCCTCGAACAGGGCTACTATACAGGCCTGATACAGTTCGACGACCTTCCTACGCTGGTCTGCGAGCCTGAGAAGGACATAACGAAGCTGGAGAAAGCCATCTCTACTTTGACCACAGGTAAGCACACGCACATGGCTAAGGCCATCCGGCTGGCACACAGCCTGCTTAAAAACCAGACGGGCATGCGGGTCATGGTGATCGTAACCGACGGGCTGCCCAACGGGGAAGGGGATCCCCAGTCGAGCCTGAAAGCTGCTGAGGAAGCCCGCAAGGACGGCATCTACATCATCGCCATCGGCACCGACGATGCCAACAGCGAATTCCTAAAGCATCTCGCCACGCGCTTCGACCTGGGAGTCAAAATAGAGAGGAACCAGCTGGCCAGCGCCATCATAGACTCTTCACGCCTGCTTCCGCCCCCGCAGAACAAATTGCAGAAAAGAGGTTAGCAAACAGGACTGGTTGTGATCTGCCCTGCTACTTCCCCTCTTCTTTTTCCTTCGTCCCATCCCCGGCTTTTCTGATCTTCTCGGACATGGCCGTTAACTCCCTGTCCACCAGATAGTTGATAGTGCCCTCGGGGTATTTCCCATCGCCGTCCTTCTCGCCCAAGGGCATTCCGGTCAGTATTTCGATGCCCTCGTCGATACTCCCAACCGCATAAATATGGAATTTGCCCGCTTTAACGGCATCCACCACCTCGTCGCGCAGCATTAAATTTATGACATTTTGCTGGGGTATCATCACGCCCTGGTCGCCGCTCAGGCCCCTGTCCTTGCAGGCCTTGAAAAAGCCCTCTATTTTGTAGTTGACGCCTCCAATGGGCTGTACCTCTCCCCTCTGATTGACCGATCCTGTAACGGCGATGTTCTGCCGGATGGGCACTCCGCTGATGCTTGATAAGACCGCATACAGCTCGGACGAGGACGCGCTGTCGCCGTCCACGCCTTCATAAGATTGCTCAAAAGCCAGGCTGGCGGAAAGTGAGAGCGGCCTCTCCTGGGCATATTTCCAGCCCAGGTATCCGCTCAAAATCAGCACACCCTTGTCGTGGGTGCTGCCGCTCATCTTGGACTCCCTCTCGATGTTGATAACGCCGCCGCGGCCCAGAAAGGTCCGTGCGGTAATACGCGACGGCTTGGCAAAGGCGATATCGCCCAGCACGTAGACGCTCAAGCCGTTGACCTGGCCGACCACGTTGCCCTCCACGTCGATCATAATCATGCCCCGGTCGATCATCTCCTGCAGGCGTTCCTCGGGCAGATTGTGCCGGAAAAGCCTCTCCTCAATGGCCATTTTCACATGCCTGCCGGAGATATATTCCACATTCTCTTTGCAGGCCCAGTAGTTGGCCTCTTCAACCAGTTCCTTGACCTGTGCAAAGCGGGTCGATAATTTTTCCTGGTCGGCCACAATCCTGGCGGCATATTCGATGGTAGCGGCTACCCCACCCGGATCGAAATGTTTGACCTTGCATTTCTCGCATATACCGGATATGAAGGCGGCATAGTCTTTTATATTTTTCTCTGAAATATCTATCTGGGAATTGAAATCGGCCTTGACCTTGAATATCTCCCAGTATTCCTCGTCCGCGATAGAAAGCATCTGGAATAGATACGAGTCACCGATCAATATAATCTTGGTCTTGATGGGCATCGGTTCGGGACGCATGCCCTGCGGGGCGAACAGGCCGAACTGTTCAAAGGGGTCCTCAACCCTCACCTCTTTATTTTTGATGGCGCGTTTGAGGGCCTGCCACACGCCCATATTGGTCAGAACATCCAGCGCACCCAACAGTAGGTAGCCGCCGTTGGCCAAAGACATCGCTCCGGGTTTGAGCATGGTATGGTCGCTCAAATAGCCTCCCAGCAGGAACCTGCGCTCGATCTTGCCGAACATGTTGCCGAAATTGGGGTTAGGCTCCACGATGACCGGCGGCCCTTTGATATCGGTGTTATCGATAAAAACATTGACCTGGAAGGGTACGAAGGGGTTGCGGCCGGACAGGATGGACTGGCTTATGGCTATCCCGGTCTCGTGATTGACGGCTTCCTCCGTATCCTTGAAGATATCCAGATTATCCAGGGTGTATGTTTTCAGCGCGGTCAGGTACTGGCCTATTTTGGTCTCCTCGGGATAGACAGCGAACAGGGGCGTAAAAAGGCGGGATATGGTATAGTCACCGATATCCTTATCGGCCTTGCTTATTTTTACAAGTGTGCGGTCGCGCACGCCAAGGGCTTTCTCGAAGCTGGTCTGCAGGCGTTTTAGCAGCTTGCGGCGCTTACTTTCCAGGGCTTTGCGGTCTTTCTCACTCAGGGCAAGGTATTCCTTTTCCTCCATGGGATGGTCCTCAATCAAAGGTACGAGGGCCGGACCTGACTGTGTCATTTGCAGGTAGAAATTCTGCTGGCGCGCCCTCTTCTGAAGGGCCTCGAACAGCTTCTGCTGCTCATTCTGTCCAGCCTCCACCATCTGCTTTTTATGGTTCTTATAATCCTCAGTGGAAAAGGCCCGCTTTAGTTCCTCACGTGTCTTGGTCAGAAGCTCGCCGATTTGAGTCTTAAAACCTTTGGCCGTCCCCTGCGGCAGGTTAACGATCTGTGGACGGTCCGGTTCTTTGAAATTGTAGAGATAGCACCAGTCGTCCGGCTTAAAGACTTCGCCCCTCTCCTCTTTCTCCTTGATGAGCTTTTCAATATAGCTCTTGACTACCGTGGTTTTTCCTGTGCCGCTCAGGCCGGCCACATAAATGTTGTAGCCTTCCATATCCATATTGAGGCCGAACTCGATCGAGCGGATGGCCCGCTCCTGGCCGATAAATTCACCCAGTGACGCCAGTTCCCTGGTGCTCTCGAATTTTAAAAGATTGGGATCGCATTTCCAGGCAAGTTTTTCAACGGGGACTTCGTACTTCTCCAGGGACATCAGCAACCTCCGGTTTTTTCGTTAGGCCAATTATAGCACCGCTAAGTCTATGCGATGGAACCCGGATAGTTAATTAATATTTCTGCCAGCCCAGACCTTCGTGCAGACCGCGGACGTAGCCAGCCTGTCCTGCATGCTGGAAGCTGTCAGCCATTATCATAATCAGGAACGACCCCAGTGTCGTAAGCGGCGGAAGCCATTTCATATTTAAAACGCGGTCGAGGTCCTCGCCGGTCAGCGTATTAATATATTGCTTGGAACGCTCCACCACGGCGCGGTTATAGTCGATCAGCGTTGCAACATCAGGCGCCACGAAAGCTGCCACATCCTCCGGGGTATGGCCTGTGCCCCAATCCCGGGGGTCGGCCGGACGGTTGAACTTGGAATGCCAGTTATCCTTGATCCAGAGCTGCTCCTGCCGCATAACGAAGGACAGGGCGGCATCCTGGCTACGCGTGATATGCCAGGCCAGCCAGCCGATGCTATTGCAGTCCGGCCTGGGCTGCCAGTTAAGGTCTTCCGGAGTTAATCCCTCCAGGACATGTTCAAGCTCGGCCAGTGCCCGGTCGTAACCGTCCGAAAGTAAATTCCGGTAGTCCATACTCCTTTCCTCCTTTATCAAGGTTAATCGATGAATGCCATTTACAGGCCTTCAGTCATTTCTCCAAGGTAAATAGGCTCGTAGGAATCGAATTGAATATCCCTCACACGGCGCATGCCCTCCCACATGATCTTATATCCCCTGGTAGCCCGCAGGAAGCCGACCTTCTTCTGCCACATCTCAACCTCTTCGTGAGTGGCCGCCCTGAGCGGGCCGGCCGCCCCAGAAAGCCTGGCCCCCGGCGGGGTGGCGAATTTTCCCTCCACGAGCGATTTCCCCCAGAAAATTTTATCGGCATTTATGGCAAGCACGGATATGCGGGGATCCCTTTCAAGGTTATGCGGCAATCCTGAGGGGAATTGCTCAAAGAAAAAGCCTGTCCCGTCTTCCCTGAGGAAAAGACCTCCGATGGGCGTCACATGCGGCGACCCGTCTTCGTTAACGCTGGCCACTGCAAAGTGGAAACAGCTCTTGTAAGCCTCGTCGAATACCCTGCGGATCATTTCCCAGCGATCGCCTATTTCCATGCTTTTCCTCCCTGGTACCCAGCCATATACAATAACAAAAAACAGCGGCCTTTTCGATGTTGAATAGCGGTAGAACCCCGATAGCAGTCCTATAGACTGATAAATATATCTAATTTAGGCATACTTGAATGGTTTTGGACAGGCATTATCTTTATGCTAACCTAATTGTACAGGAGGCGGGTCATGATGAGATTTTGGGTCCTTATCTTAGCTTTGTTATTAATTACCTCGGGTTGCATCTATCTTCCGGCGGGCAGCTTGGGTGGAGCAGGTGGCTCACCAACGATCAGCTCATTCAGCGCCAGCCCCACTACTATTTCGGCAGGTGGAGTGGCCACATTGAACTGGAGTGTAGCCGGCGCCACATCGGTGGTCATCGACCAGGGCATCGGCAACGTAGCCATCAGCGGCAGCCGGGCGGTCTCGCCCCTGACCAATATCATTTATACCCTGACCGCCAGCAACGGGACAGCCAGCACGACAGCTACAACATCCGTATCTGTTAACGGATCACCCGGCGGCATACCTTCGGGCCCCGGTTTGCCGTCTATTATAAACTTCTCAGCTAATCCGCCTATAGTCACCCCCGGGGGATCGTCAACGCTTGACTGGCAGGTGTCTGATGCCGCTTCGGTTGCTATCACTCCGGGCATCGGAAATGTACGCCTTTCCGGCAGCACACATGTTGGCCCCACATCCTCCAGGACCTACACCTTAACCGCAACCAACGCAGCGGGAACTGTTACAGCGACAACCACCATTATGGTCCAAAGCGGCTCGGCTATTCAGCCTCCTATTGTATTGTCATTCACTGCCAACCCGGCCGGAATAATTAACGGCACCCCCTCAATTTTGACCTGGAATATTTTTGGCGCCACTTCGGTTTCGATTGACCAGGGCATCGGCAACGTTGGAGCATCCGGCTCTACACCCGTGCATCCGGGCTCAAGCACCATCTACACGCTTACAGCTTCCAATTCGGCGGGCAGTGTTACAGCGACCACGGATGTAAATGTCCTTACTGTAACTCAATTGCCTGTTATTCAGTATTTCACCCTCAACCCCTCTACGATCTTTAAAGGCAACTCCACCACGTTATCCTGGCAAACCAGCGGGGCTACGCAGGTATTGCTAAACGGGTCTCCCGTTGCTACCAACGGGCACATGGTAATATCACCCCCCTCATCTCAAAGCTATACTCTGTCCGTTTCAAACGGATTCGGAAACGGCTATAAGACCATCTCACTGACAGTCTTGATCTTGCAATCGAACCAGTTTAGACAATTGCTGGTGTTACCTCAACTTTAAATTTATATAGCGGTTTGCTTCGTTAGTTTGGCCGGCATGGTTAAACCATGCCGGTATAGATGCTACCTGTACCTGTACTTGCTTTGATCAGGCAGTATCATTAACTGTCCTCCCTGAAGCGCCAAATATCATAAGTATTTTATATATTCCGACCCGATTATATAACTATTCTAGGTTCATGTTGCTATTATTGTAACGAGGCAACTATATCCATGAAAATAAGGTGGGCCGCATTGGCCTTTACGACAATACTGGCGGCTTGTATCGTCCCGGCCTGGCTGTCTTCTTTAGGGATCTCATCGAACATGGCCATCGCCGCCGGCGCAATGAATATACGCCAGGTCATGCCCAACGTACTTACGGTTGCCGGGGCTCCGCCCGACCCCACAGTTATCAGACTGAACCCTGACAGCTTCAGCTACAATGTCCCGCAAAACGGGACCAACCCGTCCGACAGGATATTAAAAGTCTCCAGTTCCGGCTCCGGCAAACTGATCTGGTCGCTATCTAATTCTACCGCCTGGCTTACCCTTTCTAAATCGGGCGGCATAAATGCGGGCAGTTTTGCGCTATCGGTCAATATTAACGGTCTTAAAGCTGGCACTTATACTGATAACATCACCATCACAGCTTCAGGTGCGGACAATTCGCCGCTCCAAGTGCCCGTGTTGCTAAACATTTCTGCTGCTGCGTCCCAACCCCTTAACCCGGCCATAATTAACTCGGTCGGAGGTCACCGGCACCGTTGTCAATGCGGGGGTTTCTAGAGTTATATCTGTCTGCCCGAATCAATTTCATCAATCCACTAAAGTTGAAATGTTTCCCCTTAAACCATATAGTAGTAGCACTATGAAAATAAGATGGCTGCTCCTAACCGCCGTAACTATATTGGCTGTTTGCTTCGGTCAGGGCTGTGGACCATCCTCTTCAACAACAACAACGTCATCCATGGCCATCAGCAGTTTCGATGTAAATCCGGCCAATATTTCAGCCGGCCAGTCAACAACTTTAAGCTGGACGGTAACAGGGGCCAAGACTGTGACCATCGACCAGGGCATAGGCTCAGTCGCCCCCAGCGGGACAAAAAGCGTATCGCCAACGGCGACCATGTCTTATACACTAACGGCCAGCGACGGCACCAACAACACTAAAGTAACAGTAAATGTAACGGTCAGACCCGCTTCGGGAGCGTCCACCAAACCCGGCGGGTCAAGTACCGGAGCTTCACCCGCTGCCGGGGGTGCCAATGGCCCGGCTATCAATTCTTTCACGGCGAATCCCGCCATTATAAATACTGGGGGTGTCTCAGTATTGCAGTGGAATATATCCGGCGCTAATTCTGTCAGCATAAGTCCGTTAATAGGTGCCGTCAATCCGATAGGCACCATAACCGTGACACCGGCTACATCTACAACCTACACACTGACGGCAACCAGCACCGGCGGCTCCAATATCGATACCGTCAAGGTAATGGTGCCAACCGACAATTCCACACTTATGCCCGTCATATTGGATTTTTCTGTGCAACCACCGCTCATAGACGAAAACGCAACCTCGAACCTATCCTGGTCGGTATACAAAGCTGATACTATCACAGTGAGCCCTGATATCGACTCCTCAGGCGAGAATATAACATATGAGCGTACAGCTATCGGCAATACGAGGGTTTTGCCCGGCGACAATCAAACTTATACACTTACCGCAACCAACTGGTATGGCACCACCACTGCGACGGCGGATATAACGGCCTGGGGAAAGATAACCATACCCGTCTCTAGAAAGCCCATCTGGGTTGATAACACCACGGCGGATGCAATCACCCTGCTGCCATTAGTCACATGGTTCTCACTTGAGCCCGCCACTATCATTAATGGCAACACCAGCGTAATTAACTGGAAAACCATTCACGCAACCAGGGTACTCCTCAATGGGCAACTGATGCCCGCCGAAGGTAGCAGGGTTATTTCCCCCTCTGCCGGCGGTGCGGACTCGATGTCGACCGCCTACACGCTTAGTGTCTACAATAGCTACGGGTCTTACTCAGTCTCGAAAATCCTTACGGTCCTGAACTACAATCCGGACTGGTTCACACCCTTAGGTTCAAATTAGTGGCAAATTAACCGGCTCATCTTAAAGGAGATGGATTTTAATGATGCAAGCATCTGAAATCATCCGCGACGTTTTTTACGCTCTTGAATTAGTGGTTTGGATCGCCGCCGCAGTGCTGGCCGTACGCATGGTACGCGGCACTAATACTAAGGCGGACCGTTTTTTTCTTATTGGAGTCGCCCTGGTAATTATCGATCTCCTTATCGTGGTATTGACCTGGATATCCGTATCTCAGCCGGTGCTGGACTGGATGATCGGTAATAAATGGATCACAAGTTCGGATGAACTGACACCGGCGCTATTGGGGATCAACGTAATGAGGAACTGCGCTTATGTTGCTGGCATCTTCCTCATCGTTTACGCTTTTTGGCTCAAGTTCAAAGCCAGAGCTTGATTTCAAATCTGGTCCCATATCCGCCTTTTAAAGGCTGAATTGACATCATTTTTCATCCCGTGTTATCATCTTGGTCACATGGTTAAGGCATACTCGAATATAACTCCCGTCCGCAACACCAACAACTGGTGGTGGCGCAACATGCTTTTGCATGTCCGGGAGGACATTGCCTGAAACCATAAGCTGATTCACTAGTAGTTACGCTAACCACTGAACCCTCCTGGATACCAGGAGGGTTTTTTTATTCCCCCAGAATCCCAAAAGGAGGCGCATAAATGGACAAGTATAAGAAAAATATAAATGAGGCCGCAGACGGCCTGAAGGAGCTATAGCATGTTTTACCCGACTCTCGAAGAGGTGAAGAAGCTGGCCAGGGATGGCAATCTTATTCCTGTTTATACGGAGGTCGTAGCCGACCTGGAGACGCCCGTCTCCGCCTTCCTAAAGGTAAGCCGCGGCAACTATTCTTTCCTGCTGGAAAGCGTGGAAGGGGGCCAGCGTATGGCGCGCTATAGTTTCATCGGCACGGAACCCGGCAAGGTGATAATAACCGGCCGTGATGACAAGGCAGGAGCCCTGCAGGCAGTCAAGGAGGAGTTGGACAAGTATAAACAGGCGCCTGTTTTCGGCCTTCCGCTGATGAGCGGCGGGGCGGTGGGCTATCTGTCCTACGAGACTGCGGGTAGATTTGAAGACCTGCCCTCCCCACAACCCGACCCCCTGGGTCTGCCGGAAGCCGTCTTTATGCTGGCTAACACCATGCTGATTTTCGATCATGTAACGCACAAGGTCATCATCCTCAGCCATGCTTACATCGACGGCGATGTGGAACAGGCTTATCAGCAGGCCATCGGGCGCATTAACGAGTTGGCTGAACGGTTGAAGGGCCCGCTTCCTGATTCTCAGCTCGCCGATCGGCCAATGGTTAAAAGGACAGTCCAATCCAATTTCAACAAAGCGGATTTCGAAGAAGGCGTAAAAAAGATCAAAGAGTACATCACGGCCGGCGAGGCCATCCAGGTTGTGCTCTCCCAGCGCTTGGCAGTGGCTACCGGAGCCGCTCCCTTCGATATCTACAGAGCGCTACGCTCGATCAACCCTTCTCCTTACATGTTCTTCCTGCACCTGGGCGATTTCCACATACTTGGCGCTTCCCCGGAGATATTGGTCAGGGTGGAGGGCGACCAGGTCATGACGCGGCCACTGGCCGGCACGCGGCCGCGCGGCACGGACGAGATCGAGGACGAAGCATTGGGACAGGAATTGCTGCTGGATGAAAAAGAACGTGCCGAACACATTATGCTGGTTGACCTTGGCAGGAACGATATAGGGAGGATAAGCGAACCGGGTACAGTCGAGGTCAGCGACCTGATGAATATTGAACGCTATTCCCACGTCATGCACATGGTTACCCACGTGCAGGGCACCCTTAAAAAAGAATACAGCTCCTTCGATGCTCTTCAATCTTGTTTCCCGGCAGGCACTGTCTCAGGGGCGCCCAAAATCCGCGCCATGCAGATCATTGCTGAGCTTGAGCCGGAGAAGCGCGGGCCTTATGCAGGGGCGGCGGGTTATTTCTCCTACAACGGTAACATGGATATGGCTATTGCCATCAGGACCATGGTCATGAAGGGCGGCATTGCTTACATCCAGGCCGGCTGCGGCGTGGTTTACGACAGCGTGCCGGAACGCGAGTACGAGGAGACTTTAAATAAAGCGAAGGCGCTGCTCAAAGCCATAGAGCAGGCCGAGGGCGCAGCGCCCGAAAGGAGACAGCATGCTGGTATTAATCGATAACTATGACAGCTTCACCTACAACCTTTTTCAATACCTGAGCGAGATGGGTGAGAACGTCGCCGTTGTACGTAACGATAAGACGACGTTAAAGAAAATAGCCCGCATGGAGCCGGACAAGATCGTGATCTCGCCCGGCCCGTCGACTCCACTGCAGGCCGGCATCTCTAACGACGTCATCAAACAACTGGGCGCCAGCGTGCCTATCCTGGGCGTATGCCTGGGACACCAGTGCATCGGCTACAGCTACGGTGGCATCGTGTGCCGGGCCGGTAAGATCATGCACGGCAAGTCGTCGCTCGTGCACCATAATAACCGGGGGCTGTTCGCCGGTCTGCCCGATCCTTTCTATGCCATACGCTATCATTCCCTGGTCGTCAATCGCGATACGCTTCCTGATTGCCTTGAGGTAACAGCCTGGACGGACGACGGCACGATCATGGGGTTGAGGCATCGTGAATATCCGGTTGCGGGGGTGCAATTCCATCCCGAATCGTTCATGACTCAGTGCGGAAAGGATATACTCAGGAATTTTTTAAGTTTGAGGAGGAATTGAGATGATTAAGGAAGCCATAGGCAGCCTTGTATCCGGCAACTCGCTGACCATGGAAGAGGCGTCTTCCGTTATGAAAGAGATCATGAATGGGGACGCTACTCAGGCGCAACTCGGCGCTTTTCTGGTGGCGCTCAGGCTTAAGGGTGAAACACCCGAAGAAGTGGCCGGCTTCGCCAGCGTGATGCGACAGAAAGCTCTAAGGGTATCGCTGTCCGGCCCGCTGGTAGATATAGTGGGCACGGGCGGGGATGGATCCAATACCTTTAATATCTCGACTACCTCCGCCTTCGTGGTAGCAGGGGCAGGTCTTAAAGTGGCCAAGCACGGCAATCGCGCCATGAGCAGCCGTTGCGGCAGTGCAGACGTGCTCGAAACGCTGGGTGTTAAGATCGAGCTTACTCCCCAGCAGGTGCAGCAATGCGTAGAAAATGTGGGCATAGGTTTTATGTTCGCCCAGGCCTTCCATCCTGCTATGAAATATGCCGCCAGCCCGCGGCGTGAGATCGGCATCCGCACCGTATTCAATATATTGGGGCCGCTCACCAACCCGGCGGGCGCACAGTACCAGGTAATAGGCGTCCCCAATGCGGAGATAGGAGATAAAATCGCCCTGGCGCTCCAGCATCTTGACGTTACGCGTGCGCTTGTGGTACATGGATTGAACGGCATCGATGAACTATCCATATCGGGGACGTCTTCTGTGTGGGAGGTCACTGCCGATTCTGCTGTGTCGCACTACTTTGTAACTCCTGAAGACGTCGGGCTTGAGAGCGCACCCCCGGAATCCGTCAAAGGTGGCACACCTGCGGATAACGCTGATATACTGCGTTCTGTGCTGAAAGGAGTAAAATCGCCCGGGCGCGATGTTGTGTTACTCAACGCCGCAGCCGGGATTTATGTGAGCGGTCTGGCGCGCAGCCTTAAGGATGCAGTCTACCTGGCAAGGGAATCGATTGACAGCGGGTGCGCAGACGAAAAGTTGGACCAACTGGTAAATTTCAGCCGGAGCCTGACTTGAATCAACGGGAGCAACTGCATGATACTGCACGATATACTTGCCTATAAAAAAGCGGAACTGGCCGAGAGTATGAACAAATGCGGCCTGGACGAGATGATCAGCCTGGCTGAACACGAGGCCCGGGCACTTGACCTGGCCGGCGCGCTGGCGGGCCACAGCGTCAAATTGATAGCCGAGATCAAGAAAGCCTCGCCTTCTCGAGGTGTTATCCGCAGGGATTTTGACGCCATCGGGATAGCCGAAATTTACGCCGCAAACAAAGTGGCGGCCATCTCCATCCTGACCGACTCGCATTTTTTTGAAGGCAGCCTTAAAAGTCTGAACGATGTTCGCGACACACTGGGCAACGGTAGGCCGCCGCTCTTGCGCAAGGACTTCATCTTCGACCCCTACCAGGTCTATGAATCACGCCTGTACGGGGCCGACAGCCTGCTGCTGATCGCCGCCGCGGTTATTCCTCCAGTACTTGAGGAACTGATCAAACTCAGCCGCTTCCTGCACATGGAGCCGCTGGTAGAAGTACACGATGAAGAAGATCTGGATTCCGCCTTGACCTGCGGGGCAAAGATCATAGGCATAAATAACCGTGACCTCAATACGTTCCAGGTCGATCTGGATGTAACGGCACGGCTCAGGCCTCTGATACCTGAGAACAAGCTGGTGGTCAGCGAGAGCGGCATCAGCATGCGCCGCCATATAGATATGATGAGAGGACTACACGTCAACGCAGTGCTGGTAGGGGAAGCCCTTATGTCGGCCCCCAATATCAAGGCCAAATTGAGTGAGCTGTTATGACACTGATTAAAATCTGTGGCATTACCAGCGTGAAAGATGCCATGGAAGTCGCGGGCCTACGGGTGGATATGATCGGCCTGGTCTTTGCGGAGAGCAGCCGTCGCATCTCCCGGGAGCGTGCATGCGAGATAACGACTGCCCTCGGTGAACTGGCCTCGCGCCCGGCCGTAGCAGGAGTTTTCGTGAACGAAGACCCGCAGACGGTAAATAGAATAGCGCAGGAATGCAGGCTGGATATGGTGCAACTCAGCGGCGATGAAAGTTGGGGCCGTTGCCGTGAGATCGCGTACCCTGTCATCAAGGCGGTGCATATTACACCATCCATGCAGGCCTTGGATATTATCGAACATATAAAGGAGGGCCTGGAGCAAGCCAAACGGCCTTTGCTATGCCTGCTGGACTCCAGGGAAGGGCATAAATACGGCGGCACCGGACGCAGCTTTAGCCGGGAGATCGCCGGGGAAGTTTCCGCAGCCCTCCCGGTTATCATCGCCGGCGGCCTTTCCCCGGAGAACGTAGGTGGAGTGATAGAAAAGGTGCGGCCTCTGGGCGTGGACGTCTCGTCGGGGGTGGAAACGGGCGGTCTCAAGGATATGGCTAAAATTAACGCTTTCGTAAAAATTGTCAGGTCTCTGGCAAATGCCTCCTCTGAGAACAGATTTTATTGAAAAATACTTATTGAAAGGTGAACAGAATGTTACCCGATGAAAAAGGATACTATGGCCGCTACGGGGGAAGGTTCGTGCCGGAAACGCTTATGCCCGCGTTGGATGAACTTATCGCTGCGTATAACGGAATACAGGACGATAAGCTGTTCTGGTCCAGGTTGGAAATGCTGGCGCGCGACTATTCCGGAAGGCCTACGCCTCTGTATTTTGCAGAGATGCTCACGCGGCACTGCGGCGGAGGGCAGATTTATCTGAAACGCGAAGACCTGGCCCATACCGGCGCACATAAAATAAATAATGCGCTGGGCCAGGGCCTGCTGGCGCAAAAGATGGGCAAAAAGCGGATCATCGCCGAAACGGGCGCAGGACAACATGGGGTGGCCACGGCGGCCGTCTGCGCCATGTTGGGACTGAAATGCATAGTATACATGGGAGAGGAAGATATACGGCGACAGTCGCTCAATGTGTTCCGCATGAAACTAATGGGAGCGGAGGTGCTTCCGGTTGCATCCGGCAGCAAAACGCTGAAAGACGCCATTAATGAAGCGATCAGGGACTGGGTGACCAACGTCGGAGACAGCTACTACCTTATAGGTTCGGTAGTAGGTCCGCACCCTTATCCTCTCATGGTGCGCGACTTTCAGGCGGTTATCGGCCGGGAAACACGACAGCAGGTGCTGGAGAAATGCTCAAGGCTGCCCGACTATCTCGTGGCCTGCGTGGGCGGAGGCAGCAATGCTATCGGTATTTTCCATCCATTTGTAAAAGATACTGAGGTAAAGCTGATAGGTGTGGAAGCCGCAGGCGAAGGCATAGATACGGGCAGGCATGCAGCATCGCTGGCCAGGGGAAAGCCGGGTGTGCTGCACGGTGCCATGTCCTATCTTCTGCAGGACTCCGACGGCCAGGTGATGGAGACACACAGCATCTCGGCCGGCCTGGACTATCCCGGCGTGGGACCGGAGCATAGCTACTATAAGGACGGTCACAGGGCGGAATATGTTGCCGTGGACGATAGGGAGTGCCTTGATGCCTTCCAGCTGTTATGCAAGCTGGAAGGCATCATGCCGGCGCTGGAATCGGCGCACGCTGTGGCTCACGCTTTAAAGCTGGCGTCCACACTGGACAGGGATAGGATTATAGTCATCAACCTTTCAGGTCGGGGCGATAAGGATACGGGCATCGTGGCTGATGCGCTGGGGGTGACCCTGTGAGCCGCATATCGAACGTATTTAAAAAAGCCAAACACAAAGCATTGATAGCCTACATAACGACCGGATATCCCTCTATAGAGGCGACCCTAGAGGTAGCAGCCCTGCTAGCTGAATGCGGCTGCGATATCATTGAGCTCGGCATCCCCTTCTCCGACCCTCTGGCCGACGGCATGACCATACAAAATGCCACCCACCAGGCACTCCTGAATGGCGTCACAGTTAAAAAATGCCTCGAAGCGGCCGCGAAAATACGCCGGAAAGTCAGCATACCGCTCGTCTTCATGGGCTATCTTAACCCCATCCTGCATTACGGAACGGAAGAATTCTGCGCCGATTGTGCCAAAGCCGGGGTAGACGGGCTGATTATCCCCGACCTCCCTCCCGGCGAGCTTCCTGCGCTGGAGGACAGCGCCCTCAGGCGTGGGCTGGATGTTATCTCTTTCCTGGCGCCCAACAGTTCGGATGCACGTATAAAGCAGATAGCAGAGAAGGCACACGGATTTATTTACCTGGTCTCGGTTACCGGTGTGACCGGCGTGAGGACAGGTTTTTCGGCCGATCTCAAGGGATTTATTGCCCGCGTAAGGCAGGCGACTGACCTGCCGCTCAGCATCGGATTCGGAATTTCCACTCCGGAGCAGGCCGCACAGGCCGCTGGACTGGCAGACGGTGTCATCATCGGCAGCCGCATTATTCAGCTTATGGAAGAAGGCAACCAATCTTATAAAAAGCTCGGTGATTTTATAGGGGAGGTAAGGCACAGCATAGATAGTTGAAGCTGGCTGGATTTTATGGCGGGCCCAGGCCTATAATGAAACTTAAGGATGTACTTGCAATTGGACCATCAGGTCCCGCCCGGCACACTTCTGCGCCAGGCAAGGTTCGAAGTCATCCCCATGCGTGGCGTAGTTGATGAGGTTGTCTTTCTTCCTCCCGCCAGCATAGTCACAGTCACCGGCTCACCACGCAAAGGTATTGAAGCCACACTCGATCTTTCCGAGCAACTGGCCGCGCTCGGTTTCCAGGTTGTGCCGCATTTGATGGCCAGGCTGATACGCAGCCGGGACCACTTACGTCAGATACTCGACCGCCTTGAAGAACATTGTCTGGAGGAGGTTTTTGTCATCGGGGGAGACGTGCCCGTGCCGACCGGCCCCTATGATTCCGCCAGGTCCCTCATAACGCACATGTTCGAGACGAGCAACCGCCCCAGACGCATCGGCATTGCAGCCTATCCCGAGGGACACCCCCTTATCAGCAGCAGCAAGCTGCTGCTGGCGCTGCAGGAAAAACAGCGCCTGGCGGACTACATGGTCACCCAGATATGTTTTGATCCGGCGACCATCATGAGGTGGCTGGCCGGCATGAGGGAACAGGGTGTTAAGCTGCCCGTCTTCCTGGGCATACCGGGTGTGCTCAAACGCAAGAAACTTGTGGAAATATCGTTGCGCGTGGGGGTGGGCGATTCCACCCGCTTTCTAACAAACCATGTCGGAATGATAGCGCGGCTTCTCAGAAGCCCCATCTACAGCCCGGAATCACTGGTCATGCGAACGATTGAATTGGCCCGGGAAAGTGGCCTGCCAATAGCCGGATTTCACATTTATACATTCAACCAGTGCCAGGCCACCGAGCGCTGGCGTCAAAAGGCCATAAAACTCCTGGGCTGATTTTACGGGTATGACCCTGCCCGCTTGCTTGTGTTAAAATCTGCCCTATTGCGGCCGGTATCAAAACCCTGAGTGTTCCAAGGAGATTAAAGCCATGCCAGCCAGAAAACAATCAGCTCATCCCTTTATCGCCCGGGTTTCCGACAGGACATTGTTGAAGAACCTGGAATCCCTGCGCCAAAAAGCCCTGGACCTGGGCGCTTCCGGGGCCGAGATCATCCAGGCCGGACAGGTTGTAGTAGACGAGCGCGTCAGGCTCAAATGCCTCATCCCGCGCTGCCTGCGCGCCGGTGAAACGCCCAACTGCCCACCCAATGCACCCGAGCTTGATTTGGTCCGCAAAGCCTTTGCCCGCTATACGCATGCCATACTGCTGAAAACCAACGTTCAGCCGATCGAAGCCTATTCTCCTAAAAGCGGCAAGGACAGCTCCGGAGTGGATAAAACCCTGCTTTTCCATCAGAAATCGGCCAAACTCGTGTCCGCCATAGAACGCCTGGCCTACAAGCAGGGTTATTACCTGGCCATGGGGCTGGGTGGAGGTTCCTGCAAGGACTATCTCTGCCAGGGACTCGTCTGCCAGTTCAAAGACAGCGGCAGGTGCCGCTTCCCGTTGCAGTCCAGGCCCGCCATGGAAGCGCTGGGCATCGACGTCTTCAACCTGATAAACAAAGTGGGCTGGGATATGTATCCGCTCTTCGACGGGCCGGAGAAAATACCCTGTGCCATATCCGTCGGGCTGGTTTTCATACACTGAAGGAGGACAACATGACAGCGGATGTTATCGATATGATTGAACCCTTCCTCTCGGAGGACCAGAGAAAGTGGGGCAAGCTCTCCAGCGATATAAATTACCGGCGTCTGCACCTGCTCCTGCTCAGGGAGATATTGCTTGAGTTGAAAAAGCAGAACCAGAAGGCAGGCAAGGCATAGATTCTAGCCCGATTTCCGATTTTGAGCTTCGATCGCTTTCCTGACATTGGGGTCCAAATTCATCAGTTCCTGCAGTTTTTGGCACACATAGTCTGGGCAGAGCGCACAGGTGTCGATGCCTTTTCCCACAGCACACTTCTTGACCCCGCATGAATTACAGAAAAAGAACAGCCTGCCGCCTGCTTTGCATCCGTCACAATTGATCTGTTCCGGTTTGATAGTAATTTTGGCCCACTTGCTCCAGAGTTGAGCGCAATCGGCGCGCAATTTATTATCATCGGCCTGCGTCGCCAGGTAGGCAGGGCACCTCAAACATTGCAGTCCGCAGTATGCAAGCATTTTATTCACCCCTTCTTTTTGTCTATTTCTTGCGGTCTTCCATACTAACTTCCATAACTATATGTCCCCATCCTCCACACTTCACACCCACGTCGGGACAGCCGAAGCGCTTGAACCTGATTTTATTGGGATCGAGACCTTCATAATAGAGCTCGTTCATAGCCCCCATCGCCAGCGTAATCGTATGCACTGCAAAGAGGCAGACCTTCTTGGGGCACAGCCTGGTCAGAAGGCTGAGGCCTCGTCCATCAATATAGAACTTATCGCCCGCCTTGTGCCCGCTGTCGCAGCCATGCGCTTCCACGACCTCTATCGTTATGGTCTTATCCATCAAGCCCATCCCTTTGAAGATGACTTCCTCATTCCTGGGTTCAGCCCGAAATATTTTCATCTCTTCATCATCGTATCCCAGGTGGTTTTGTATAAATTTCCACGTTTCTTCGCTGACCGGCATCTCGTTGCCTCCTGCTTAAATTATTTATCGAAGAAAAACCGGTAGTCCCTGTAGCACTTACCTTCTGTATGCATCATGCAACCGGTTATCAGCGGCTGTATCTCGTATTTGATTCCCAGGGTATCCAGCCAGGTATTGATACGTAACATGATTCCGCACTCGTATTGATCTATCGTTCCCAGCGCTTTCATTCCATCGTAAGCAAAGCAGGAATGCCACTCGGCATGCATCAGGTTTTGCGCCGTGTAGCTGTACGAGTACTTCATAAAATCACCGCTGGCTATGGCCATGACAGCATCGAAAAAATGCCTGAAGTCATCGAAGGATTCGATTTTTTCCACGCCCAGGGCTTTTTTTATGCGTTTGATTTCAACCGCGGCCATACCTTTGATAGCCCCCTTATTGATCTTGTTGGTTTTTTCAATGCCGCACTCCTGCAGGCAGTTATAAAACCACATGGCATCGTGAGTCATCCAGTTTTTGATGATCAATTCCCTCAGTTCTTTTTTCTCCAGTGGTATTGTCTCAATTCTCATGTCCTTAAACTCCTTTACCGTTCATTTCATCCTGGGTAATCCCAGCCCGTACCAGGCAATGATATTGCGCTGGATCTCATTGGTACCCAGGGCTATCACCGACAGGAAGTTGGCCTGATAGGCATATTCCCACACCCCATTCATAGAGGCAAACCTGGAATGTTTTACCTGGCCGTAAGGCCCCAGAACTTCCATAGCTACATCAGCTACTCTCTCGGCCAGTTCGCTGCCGAATACCTTCATCGCCGCGGCATCCATGAGCCCCATCTCACTTCTGGACTGCTGGTCGGCTATCCGGTACGCCAGCATCCTGGCAGCTTCAATTTCGCAGGCCACTCCTGCCATCTTGTGACGGATCACCGGGTCCTGCGAAAGATATTTACCGTTCCGCCTTGTCTTGTTACAATAGCCGGTCAATTCCTCGATTTTCTTGACCAGTCCCATGACTAACTCAATATTGGATCGCTCGAACCCGGCCAGGACATTGACCACATCCCAACCTCCATTTTCCAGTCCGACTATATTGCCCGCCGGCACCCGTACATCATCGAGATAGACCTCGTTATAGACATGCTTGCCGTTCATATACTGAAGCGGCCGCACCGTAACTCCCTGCGACTTCATATCAAATAACAGGAAAGTCAGGTTATGGTGCTTTTTCCCGACGGGGTCGCTCTTATAGACCCCGAAGGCCCAATCAGCGCGGTGGGCTCCTGTGTTCCACGTCTTCTGACCGTTGAGGATAAATTCGTCCCCTTTGCGAATGGAAGTGCTGCTTAGAGATGCCAGGTCTGAACCTGCATTGGGTTCGCTCCACAGCTCACACCAGAACACTTCGGCATTGGCTATGCCGGGCAGGAACCTTTGCTTGACCTCCTCATTCCCGGCTGCGAAAAGGGTGGGAGCCAGCATGCCGACGCCGAAGACATCCACTCCCGGCAGGTCGTAATAGCCTTTGGCCTCTGTAAAGATGACCTTATCCATTATATCGCCCGTGCCGCCGTATTCCGCCGGCCATCCCAGAGACAGCCAACCCCGCCTGGCGAATTCCTTGGCACAATACTTATGAAAGGCCCAGCAGTCATCATCATTATAAATATCCTCCACACCCACATAGGAAGCAGGCTTTTGAGCATTCAACTCCTTGCAGACTGAGTAAAACTCCTTTTTCCTGTTCAACCGTTCTGCGCTGAGTTTAAAATCCATAACCAACCTCCTTAATGACATTTTGTCGTACAGTTGTTATATGGTAGGTATAACAAATTGTTATACTATTTGTCAAGACAATTTGTTATATTTTATCTGTGAGCTTGGGGTTAAACACGAATTGTGATAACATCTCTGCTATGAAATTCCGCGAGGTGGGGAAAAGAATACAGATGGCCAGGGAGGAAAAGGGGCTTACGCAGGCCGAACTGGCCGCCAGGTTGGGCTGTACGCAGTCGGCTCTATCCAACTACGAGCTGGGCAAGAGGAAGCCTAATCTGGATCTTCTGAATGAGATCGCTGAGGTTTTGAACAAACCGCTGGACTATTTCTTTGAAGCGGTGGGGGCAAATAAAGACGACTCAGCCGATAGTTTGCGCTTTCCCAGGCTGTGATTAGTAACCGTGTTTTTTATTCACAACGTTAAGCAGCTTTCTTTTATTTAGATAACGTACCAGGTTCTCGCAGAACACTCCATTCGTCTGTTCTATATAATTCTCCATACCGCCTGCCACGTGCGGGCTGAAAATTACGTTGGGAAGTTCCCATAGTGGGCTGTCCGAGGGCAGAGGCTCCTCCTCAAATACGTCCAGTCCCGCCCCCGCTATCCACTTCTTTTTTAGCGCTCTGACCAGCGCCTTTTCATCGACGATATTGCCGCGGGCTATATTGACCAGGTACGCAGTGCGCTTCATGCTACGCAACTGGGCTTCCCCGACGATATGAAGTGTTTGGGCGGTAAGGGGCAAGGTAAGCACTACAAAATCGCTGCTGGCGAGCAACCCGTCTATCCGCCCGGGAGCAAATACCTTATCGACATTTTTGCTTTTTTGCCCTTCATGTGCTGACCGCCGTGTGGCGATTACGATCATGCCGAAGGCTTTCGAAAGCCGGGCCACCTCCCGGCCGATATTCCCCAGGCCGACTATGCCTACCGTTTTACCTTTCAATATACCCGGGTTGAACTGCTGCCAGCGTTTTTGCTGCTTTAATTGGAAGCACATATCGGACCGTTTGACGAACATCAGCATCAGCCCCATCACGAATTCCCCTATGGTGGTAGTATGAATGCCGCTGACGTTGGTCACTGTTACACGGCTACGCAATATCTCATCGGTTAAGTATCTATCCACGCCGGCAGCCATAACCTGGATCCATTTTAACCGCGGGGCACGGGCTATTACATTCCGGGGAAGTCTGAAACCGTAGATCACTTCCGCATCGGACAGTAAAGAGTCCATTTGACGGCGGGCGGCCGCATCTCCTTCCTGTTCACGCTGAGCCGGACCGGCTGCGTCGATCAATTTGATCCTTTTACTGATATCAGTTATCTGCCGGGCCGCCCTATCATCCAACTTGATTGTGGCGACAACATTAATCTGTTTCATGGATAGTACGTCCTCTTTCAATCTCGGATAATTTTAGCTTCCCTGTAAAATACTGTCTCGAATACACTATATCCTCAAGCAGATAGCATTATAGTACTTTTAATATCTGGCTTTTTGACCCACCATGCAAACCAGTCACTTCGTAATAATACGGCTGGGGGAAAAGGGGATACCATCAGAGGTTTTAAGTTGCCGCGCGCGGATACAGGTATGTGCAAATTATGATTAATACAACCGTGCACAGGACCAGCACCGCGAAATCCACTCCCAGGCCAAATACACTGGTCCCATTCTGGAGCATCAAAGCGCGCAGCGCATCTACTTCGTAGGTCAGAGGATTGCCGCGGGAAACTACCTGCAACCAGGGCGGCATGATGGCGATGGGATAGATGGCATTGCTGGCAAAGAAAAATGGCATGGTCAGCACCTGGCCTATCCCCATGAAGCGCTCCCGTGTTCTGACCAAGAACGCAATGATCAATGAGAACGCGGAGAACAATGTGGCGGCCAGGATAACCGTAATGATTACACCAAGCAGCGCCAGGGGATTCCAATTCATTTTAACGCCTATCAGTAGAGCCAATATATAGACGACCACGGCCTGCGTGAGGGCTCGCGCACCGCCGGACATTGCCTTACCCAGAGCAAGGGCGCCCCGAGGGGTGGGTGATGCCAGGAATTTATGGACAATTCCCAGGTCCCGCTCCCAGATGACGGACATGCCTCCGAAGATAGCTATGAACAGTACACTTTGTGCAAGGATGCCGGGAGCAAGAAAGTCCAGATAACCTATATTCCCCGTAGGAATTGCACGTGTCTGAGCAAATACCTCACCGAAAAGCAGCAGCCATAATACCGGCTGCACAGCACGCATGACAAGTTCGGTCGGGTCATGGCGCATTTTGCGTATTTCCAGCTCAACTATGACCAGCGATTTCCGGCAAAAGTTTACAGTGCCGATAAGTGCGGACTTCAACCCAATCTCCTTGCAGTACGTCTCGTGCGCTGTGTCTCCCGGTAGTCACGATAGTCGCCTTCGGATTCCAGTTTACTGCCCGCGAAATGTACGAAGACATCTTCCAGAGTAGTACCTTCATTGCCGATGGCCGCTTTGAGCTCAGCAGGTGAACCCAGTGCAGCCACCTTGCCCCGGTGCATGATCGCGACCCTGTCGCAAAGCAGGTCAGCCTCCTCCATCAGATGCGTGGTTATAAATATAGTCGCTCCATAGTTGTCACGCAGATCGGTGATCAGGTCTCCAACCGCTCTGCGGGCTAGCGGGTCCAGCCCTATGGTAGGTTCATCCAGAAACAGGACTCTTGGCCTGTGCAGCATCGATTGGGCAATTTCCAGCCGCCGTATCATGCCGCCGGAATAAGTGCGGACAAGCCTGTTGGATTCATCCGCCAAATCCATAAAAGACAGTACGCCGTAAATGCGCTGGCTGCGTTCACGACGGGGTATATCGTACAGCTTGGCAAAGATCAACAGGTTTTCGTATCCGGTGAGCGTGCCATCTGCAGAGAGCAATTGCGGAACATAGCCTATAACCCTCCGCACATCCGAGGCATGGTGCACGATGTCGTAACCCGCCACGCTGGCGTTGCCTGAGGTCGGCGGCAATAAAGTGGTAAGCATCTTGATTGCGGTTGTTTTACCTGCTCCGTTCGGCCCCAGCAGACCGAAGATTTCACCCTCTTCTACAGCAATAGTCAGATTATTACACGCAATCAGGTCGCCGAATCGGCGTGTAAGCGCGTTAGTCTCGATAATTTTCATGAATTTATGATCTTGATGTTAAATTTGTAAAAACTTATAGCGTGGAAATGTTATGAAGACGTGAAATCAATATATAACCATTAAATAATACATTGACATTATAATGAATGTAGATTACATTATCAATATAAGCTTCACTATCAAGGTAGTATAGCATAATGGAAAAAGAGGAATTGATAGCGGAGATCGTTGAGCTTCAGCGGAAGATTGATCGAGTCCGCCGGCAATATCAGCTTGATATCTGGATGTCCCTGCCGCTGACTATTGCTCAACTTAAATGCTTGTTCTTTATCAGTAATCGTGGGAGTACTACCTCAAGCAAGCTTGCGGAAGCGCTTCGCGTTACGCCAACCAATATTACGGGAATAGTAGACCGTCTGGTGAAACAGGGTTTGGTAAGCCGCTCCGTGGATGCCCGGGACCGTCGCATGCTAGTGCTGAGAGCTACAACTGAAGGGGAAGGAATAGTGGCTGGCCTGAGAGAAAGGAAAAGAAGTGGTCTTTCTAAAGCGTTGGCTCGTATGAGTGGGGATGAACTCGCTGCACTATACCGTGGACTTGGCTCACTAGCCAGGGTCATTGAAACTCATGAAGAAAAGTGAACCCGGACAAAGGTTAGGTTTGCTAACCTGTTATATCGTTATCAAATTAGGGAATCACTGAACAGAAGGGACAGGAATTAAGATATTAGCTACACATCACTGGCAGGTCAACACGTAATTCGCTTGCTAAAAGGAGGATAAGAAATGGATCGCGAGGAAGAAATTAGACTAATCGCTTATCAGATTTGGGAGGAAGAGGGGAACGTTAACGGGCTGGACGCTAATCACTGGCAAAGAGCTGAATTAATTTGGGAAAATCGAAGGAAGCAAAATAATCCCTGTGCTGATAAAAAGCCAGTTGCGGAAAGAGGTGACAAACGTAAGAAAAAGAAGACTAATAAAAAGTTATAAATTTTTACAAAAATGAATAAATGATTTAGTATTAGCATCTCGCACCAGCGTCTGATTTTACCTGTCAGCTGAAAAGAAACAGCGGGGCATTACTTTGAGCAGGCAATTTAAATCGGGGAACAGGGTGGTGGACATTGCAGTATATTGATCGCCGTAGATCTCTCTCAACTGCATCTAGAAACAATCATGTCTATATCCTGGTATCGCTTTTCGTATTTTGCACCTTAATTTATTACTTCGGGGAACTCATCAAATTATTTGGGTGGCAGGCCCTGTACTGGCAGGGTTTTTATACGGTGCATGATGTTCATCGTGCGCTCTTTCTGGCTCCAATAGTCTACGCCGGCTATTTTTTCAGGATCAAAGGAGCGTTGTCCACCACGCTCGCGGCATTTATTGTCTTCTTACCCCGCGCATTTTTTATATCCCCCTACCCCGATTCATTTCTGAGGATGTTTATCTTCATCATTGTCGCAGGTATAGTTGGTTCATTCACCGCGGTGTTGCGTAACCAGTACGAGCTGCGTGGCCGCATGGAAGCTCTCGTAAAAAACGAGAAGGACAAACTCATGAGCATACTCGAGGGGATAAGGGACGGGGTAATTATCATTGGCCCTGACTACAAGGTCCGTTTTCTAAATTCGAGTATGCGACGGGAGTTTGGCGAAGGGATCGGCTCCTATTGCTATGAATACATTTATAAATTGGACGCAGCCTGCAAGCAAATCTGCAAACTGGCCAGCGTCATTAATGGAGCAACTGAAAGGTGGGATTATACTTTCGCGGACGGAAGGACTTTCGATGTCATTGCAACACCGTTCATTGACTCCGACGGCGAAGTCTGTCAGCTGACAACTTACAGAAATATTACGCGGCGAAAATCCTACGAAATGGAGCTTCTACGCACAAGCCAGCTTAAATCGGAACTCCTTTCCAACGTATCGCACGAGTTGCGATCTCCATTGACCTCCATAAAGGGAATAATCAGCAGCCTACTGCACAGGGACATAGAATTCGACAATGAAACACGTGAGATGCTATTGGGCAGCGTAATAGAGGAGACGGACAGGCTGGCCAGCCTGGTTACCAATCTTCTGGACATGAGCAAACTTGAATCAGGCGTTTGGAAACCGGAAAAGAGGCGTTGTCATATCCTGGATATAACCAATGAGGCCCTGGCGCGTCAAAAATGGGTCCATCCCAATCATGTTTTCGAAGTCGTCGCCAGGCATGATCTGCCGGAAATCTATGCTGACTATGGCCAGATCAGGCAGGTCTTGATTAACTTGCTCGAAAACGCTGCGGCTTATTCTGAAGAGAGCACAAAGGTAATACTGAGGGCAGCGAAAGTAGACGGCGAATTAGAAGTGAGCATTTCCGACCAGGGAGTGGGTATCTATAAAGAAGATATGGTAAAGATATTCGACAAATTCTACCGGGTAGCTCAAAAACACCAGCGTCACTGGGGTGTGGGATTGGGGCTGGCTATATGTCAGACCATTATCCTTGGCCACGGCGGGCGAATTTGGGCCGAAAGCAAACCGGGGCATGGCTCGACTTTCTATTTTGTTTTACCGTTTGCGCCGGCCGGCGTCTAATAAGGAAGTAGATTATGACCAAGAAAAGCAGAATACTGGTTGTCGATGATGAGCCCAAAATACGTATGTTCATGCGCGCTAATTTAGAGGCGTTGGGATATGAGGTATATCTTGCCGAAGATGGAATTGAAGCCGTCGAGACGGCCGGAAGCGTTATACCCAATTTAATTATCCTTGATGTAAATATGCCCCGCATGGATGGAATCGAAGCGTGCCGCAGGATAAGGGAATGGGCGGATATGCCTATCATTATGCTGAGCGTAAGGGAAGATGAAAAGGATAAGGTCAGGGCGTTGGACGAAGGTGCCGATGATTACATTACTAAGCCTTTCGGCATAGATGAACTGCTGGCCAGGATCAGGGTCGCTCTCAGACGTGCCTCAGGCCCTGCGGTGATTATTCCTGTCCTGGTTATCGGCAATTTAGAAATCGACCTCTCGAGACGCCTGGTCAAAAAGCGCGGACAAATCGTTAAGCTTACCAGGACCGAATATGAGCTTCTGGCATATTTCGTATGCAACTGCGGGAAACTTCTCACGCATGCAGACCTTTTACGCAATGTATGGGGCCCGGAATACCGTGAAGAAAGAGAATATGTGCGCGTTTTCATCGGGCAGCTCAGACATAAAATAGAGGATGATCCTTCCAACCCTCAACTCATTGTTACCGAATCACGTATAGGCTACAGGTTTATCAAGCCGGAATAACTTTGCTCCCGCTGCTTCGACCCGTTTCGGGGCATGATCTTCAATAGCTTTTGCCCAAAACTAAAATCTTTATAAATTATTTATAACTTGCCGCGCTATCTTTATGCCTGCCTTACGCTTCCTGTCGTACGATATAAGAGACATAATGTTTTTCCCCGCAGTTGTCCCCGCGGCATTCCGAAAAGCATATGCCAATTTAATTCGCAAAAGGAGGTGGCGAGATGAGCAACACAATGACTCGTATTGCGGTTGATTTCGCAAGCAGGAAATCGCTAAATGGCAGCAGGGAGATATATGGAGGTGGAACTTCAATGGACGAGCATATCTGGTTCAAGAGTTACGATGAGGAGGTGCCGCACTCTCTTTACCCCTATCCATCTAATACACTTTTGGACATGTTCACCCAGACAGTAAAGCAGAGGCCGAACAGCACATTTCTTTATTTCAAAGGCAGGTGTTTGACTTACACGGAGATTGACAAGCAATCCGACGCACTGGCTGCCGGCCTGATTGCCAAAGGAGTTAAAAAGGGCGACACGGTAGCTTTAATTTTACCCAACTGCCCGCAGTTTATCATAGGCCAATTAGCTATTTGGAAGGTCTGCGCTATACCTGTGCCTTTAAATCCTTTATATACAGAGGACGAAATAAAACACGGCTTGGTCCAATGCAGCGCGCAGGTAGCTATAGTACTGACTACCGTTTATAACAGCATAAAATCATTCCAGGCGCATCATACGAGATTGCGCCTGATCATAGCCACCAATATCAAAGAATACACTCCCCCTATCGTGAATTTAGCTTTCACCTTGCAGAAAGAAAAGAAGGGCGGTCACAAAATAAGCCTTCAAAAAGGCGACGTTTGGATGCAGGAGCTTATCTCGCAAAACCTTGGCTCTTCGCTGCCCGCGATAAAAGTTGGCCCTGAAGACATCGCCCTGCTGCTGCAGAGTGGCGGTGTGACCGGCATACCACGTGGCATCATGATCAAGCACAGGGCAATGATGGCAGAAGCCATGCAACTTAAGGCCTGGTACGGGTCCACCCTGAGTGAGTGGAATGATGTGGTACTTGTCACCCTACCCCTCTTTCATGTTTACGGAAATGCTGCCGTTATGGCTTTGGCGATTGCAGGGCATAACCCGATGGCCCTGGTACCGGATCCACGCGACCACAACGATGTTATACATACAATTAAAAAGGTAAAGCCGGCGATCTTCCCGACGGTACCGACTCTAATTGTCGCCTTGCTTAATCACAGCGCGGCAAAAGCTAAAAAAGACTACTTCAAATGTATTAAGATTTGCATGTCGGGAGCGGGCCCGCTGATGCCCGAAACCAAGAGACAGTTCGAGTCACTTACCGGCGGCAAGTTTGTGGAAGGTTATGGGCTGACCGAGACAACAGCAGCTATTACCATCAATCCTGTTCATGGTCTCTGGAAAGAGAGGTCTGTCGGACTGCCATTGCCCGACGTAAATATAAAGATTGTTGATGCTGACACCGGTCAACAGGAACTTCCTACCGGGGAAATAGGAGAAGTAGTTGTTAAATGCCCTCAGGTTATGCAGGGCTTCTGGAATAGTCTGGAGGAGACTGCCGAAATGCTGCACGATGAATGGCTCTATACAGGTGACATAGGTTACATGGACGACGAAGGTTACCTGTTTATCACATCCCGTAAGAAAGATGTCATCAAAGTCAGCGGTTTCCAGGTCTGGCCACGTGAGGTGGCATCCGTAATAAGCACGCATCCGGCGGTTGCCGAAGTTGCCATCGGAAGTGTACCCGATCCGGTGCAGGTTGAAGCGGTCAAAGCATGGGTCGTACTGCGCAAAGACAGCCACTGCACAGTAGCAGACCTGCGTGTCTATTGCAGGGAGAAGTTAACCGCTTATAAAGTGCCGAGACATATTGAGTTTATGGACCATTTGCCAAAAACATCCACCGAACAAGTTAATATCCGGACGCTTATAAAGGACGGTAAGGCCTGAGTAAGCGGCGTGCGCCGTAGAATAACGTAATTTAAAGGCTAACCCCCGTAGCGGGGAATAGATTACTTTTTGTCTGGAGGTACGATGGATCAAAAAATCGGAGTATATATCTGTGACTGCGGTTCCAATATCGCAGGTACGGTCGACGTCGGCCGTGTGGTTGAATACGCAAGAGGCCAAAAAGCTGTAGCAATAGCACGCGAATATAAGTTTATGTGTTCTGACCCGGGTCAATCCTTGATAAAGGACGATATTAAGAATTCCGGGATAAACCGTGTCGTCGTGGCATCCTGTTCTCCGCAGATGCACGAACCTACGTTTCGCAAGGCGGTAAAAGATGCCGGGCTCAACCCTTATCTTTTCCAGATGGCCAATATCCGCGAACAGGCTTCCTGGGTTACTGAAGATATGGGGGAAGCTACGGAAAAAGCCAAGGCCCTGATAAGCGCCGCTATAAGGAGGGTCTTTTACCAGGAGCCTCTTGAGACCAGGGAGGTACCGGTAAATCCCAACACGCTCGTCGTAGGCGGTGGCATCGCCGGTATCCAGGCCGCCCTGAAAATAGCGGGGGCAGAACACAAGGTATATCTGGTGGAGAGAGAGCCTAGCATCGGCGGGCACATGATCCAGTTGGATAAGACGTTCCCCACGCTGGACTGCTCCGCTTGTATTCTTACGCCAAAAATGACGCTTGCCGGGTCCAACCCATTTATTGAACTGATGACCTACAGCGAAGTCGTGGCGGTATCCGGCTATGTCGGCAATTTTAAAGTTACCCTCAGAAAGAAATCCCGGTATATAGATCTGGCGCAATGCAACGGATGCGGAGACTGTGAGAGAGTCTGCCCCGTGGAAGTGCCGTCTGAGTTCAATCTGGGGCTTAATATGAGGAAAGCGATCTATAGGCCTTTCCCCCAGGCGGTGCCCGGAGCCTACGTTATCGACAAACTCGGCAAATCGCCATGCTCGGCGACATGCCCGGCGGGAGTGAACGCTCATGGCTATATAGCTATGATTTCACAGGGTAAATTTGCCGAAGCACTGGAAGTATTACGCCGTACCATGCCCTTCGCAGGGGTGTGCGGGCGTGTCTGCACGCATCCCTGCGAGTCTGAATGCGAGCGGGGAAAAATCGATCAGCCTGTCGCCATCAGGGCGCTGAAACGCTTTATCGCAGACTACGAGCTTAAAGAAGGTGCTTCTAAGGTCAAGCCGGTAGAGAAAACGAAGAAGGAAAAGGTGGCGGTGGTCGGGTCAGGACCGGCCGGGCTGGCATGCGCTTATGACCTTGTCAGGGCCGGATACGGTGTGACCGTATTTGAAGCAGCTCCGAAGGCCGGCGGCATGTTGAGGTATGGCATACCGGAGTTCAGGCTGCCCAAAGACATACTCGATAGTGAGATAAATTACATTCAAGAGCTCGGTGTCGAAATCAGAAGAAACGCTCCGGTCACTAAATTGAAGAACCTGTATGCCGAGGGATACCAGGCCGTTTTTCTGGGCATTGGGATGTGGAAAAGTCAGCACATGGGTATACCGGGAGAGGATTCTGAAGGCATCCTACCTGCATTGGATTTCCTTAAGAAGGTCAATGCCGGTGTAAAAACCGATGCCGGCCGGAGGGTAGCAGTTATCGGCGGAGGCAATGCTGCGGTAGATGCGGCCAGGGCGGCATTGAGGCTGGGAGCCAAAGAGGTAAACGTAGTATATCGCCGTTCGCGTCAGGAAATGCCCGCCATCCCCAGCGAAGTCGAAGAGATGGAGGAGGAGGGCGTAAAAATCCAGTTTCTTGCTGCTCCGGTGAAGTTGATTTCCAAGGATGGACGCCTGGTCGGAATGGAATGCATAAAAATGGAACTCGGCGAGCCTGATGCAAGCGGCCGCAGGCGGCCGGTGCCGGTCAAAGGCTCTGAATTTAAGATGGACGTAGATACAGTTATCGTAGCTATCGGGCAAAAGATCGACTCGGAGCTGGTCCCCCACGATTTCACGCTCTCGGACAAGATGCAGGTTTCGATCGACCCGGTAACCTTCCAAACAAATATGAAAGGCGTATTCGCCGGCGGAGATGCCGTAACAGGACCGGCGGATATCATCAATGCCATCGCCGCAGGCAAGGAGGCCGCCATTTCTATAGACCGTTATCTTCGCGGCCTCGATATCGGGGCAGGGCGGCCGGTACAGGGAGAGCGAGTTAAGAACATTCCTCACAAAGGCGTGAAAAGCAAGGAAAGAGTAGCCGTGCCGGCGCATTCCCGCTCAGGCAACGGCCGTAATTTTGAAGAAGTTGAAATCGGTTACGATGAAAAAATGGCCGTCGAAGAAGCCTCCCGTTGCCTTAATTGTGCCGTTTGTTCTGAATGCATGGAATGCGTCAAAGCCTGCGAACGCAATGCGGTAGTGCATGAAATGAAAGATGAGATTATAGAAGTGGATGTCGGCAATATCGTCCTGGCCACGGGTTTCAGCCAGTTCGATCCGTCGGTTATCACAAACTACGGGTATGGAAGACTCGATAACGTCATTACAAGTATGGACTTTGAGAGGATGGTCAATGCCACCGGGCCCACCGGCGGGAAAGTGCTGCTTAAAAACGGGAGGGAACCTGAGCGCGTAGCCATTATACACTGCGTAGGTAGCCGGGATACCAACTATCATGAATATTGTTCACGTGTCTGCTGTATGGCTTCCATGAAATTCGCCCATCTGGTGAAGGAGCATGTGTCCGACGCCGAAGTCTATGAATTCTATATCGATATCAGGAGCGCCGGAAAAGGCTTCGAAGAGTTCTACAACCGTGTCCTGAAGGAAGGTACCATATTCTATCGCGGAAGGCCCGGTGAGGTTACCGACGTGGCTCTTTCGCCGGAAGAAGAGGGCAAGTTGATCGTCAAATTCGAGAATACTCTGGTCGGTAATCAAGAGCGTTTACCTGTGGATATGGTGGTTTTAAGCTGCGCCATGGAACCGCAAAAGGACACTCAGGACGTAGCAAGGCTATTTAATATCAGTTGCGGTACAGGGGGTTTCTTCATCGAAAGGCACGCCAAACTCGACCCCGTAGCCACTATGACGGACGGCGTCTTTATAGCGGGCTGCTGTCAATCCCCTAAAGATATACCCGATACTGTGGCTCAGGCTTCAGCAGCGGCAGCATCGGTCCTTGAACTCATAAGCCGGGGTAAGGTGGAAACCGAAGCCACGACTGCTGCAATTGATGAAGCACACTGCTCGGGCTGCCGCGTCTGCAATATGCTGTGCCCGTATAATGCCATAACTTTTATCGAGGAAGAGAAAGTATCCCGTATCAACGAGGCTTTGTGCAAGGGATGCGGGGCCTGCGTGGCTGCCTGCCCCAGCGCCGCCATTAAACACAAGCATTACACAAATGAAGCGATCATGGCCGAGATCGAGGGCCTACTGGTATGATGCCAAACTTCTATTCAGGGGAAAAGGAGTGACTATATGTATGTTATAAAAGAAGCCAAGGCTTTTGTAGACGCAGTTGCCAACGAACCCGGCGGCGAAAAAATAAATGAATGCATCCAGTGCGGAGTATGTAGCGGCTCCTGTACTACGGTGGAATGGTGGGAATATCCGCCGCGCAAGGTAATAGCTATGATCCGTGCAGGCATGAAAGAGCAGGTACTTTCAAGCGCCTCAGCCTTCAATTGTGTCACCTGTTACCTCTGCACTGTGCGTTGCCCCCGGGATATAAAGCCTTCGGCGCTGATGCATGCAGTGATGGCGATCGCAGAACGGGAAGGCTACAAGCCCAAGACACCCACGCTGACCCTTTTCCGAACGCTGCGCGAATCGATGAAGCGCGGCCGCATATGGGACTTCGGCATGGCAACCAGGTTCTACCTCAGCTCAAACATTTTCAATGGGTTCAAAGTCATGCCGGTGGCCCTGGATCTAGTATCCCGGGGCCTCATGCCCATTGTTCCGCCGAAGCCGGTAAAATCGGGTGAGATAAAGGCCATCCTTAACAAAGTGCGTTCCATCCAGGGAACCGGAGGAAAACGATGAAGTATTTATATTATCCCGGGTGCGCTATGGAGACCACCGGCGTTCCTATCCAGATGTCTATCGACGCCATTTCAAAAGTCCTCGGCATCGAATTCGAAACTTTGAAGGATTGGACTTGCTGCGGCTGTCCGGGGGAAGCCATCAACGAGCTTGCCGCTGTATCTTTGGCTGCAAGAAACCTGGCCCTGGCGGAGAAGAGCGACATGGACCTGGTCGCACCCTGCAGTTGCTGTTATAGGAATCTTCTCGGTGCACATATTATTCTCTCGGAAGACCGCAAGGTCAGAGCCCAGGTGAAGGAGACGCTGGCGGCCGCCGGCCTCGAATACAAAGGCACAGTAAAGGTTCGCACTCTGATCGATGTCCTTATCAATGACATCGGACTCGAATTGATTCGATCCAAAGTCAAGAACCAGCTCACCGGACTGAAGGTTGGCGCCTATTACGGCTGTCACCAGTCACGTCCCTACGGACCTGACCACCCTGAGTTCCCGGTTTGGCAAGATTGGATCGTAGAAAGCCTCGGAGCCGAATCTGTGTTTTTCCCCCTCAAAGCCCAGTGCTGTGGAGGAGCGCAACTTTTCAGCCAGAGAGGCATGGTAACCGAATTAGTGGCTAGGCTTTTGAATAATGCCGAGCTTCACGGCGCTCAGTGCATTGCTTCAACGCTTTGCCCGCTTTGCTTTACCAATCTGGATGTCAACCAGGGTCGAATCAAGAGCCGGTCAGGAGCCAATTTCACCATGCCTATCGTGGCCATTTCCCAGTTGATGGGGGTTGCCTTTGGCCTGCCTCCCAGGGATCTGGGTTTGCATAAAAATGTTTCACCTGTTGATAAGGTTCTGGCGCCTTATCTGCAAGTACGGATTTAGGAGGCTTATTATGGTCTGGGAACCAAAAATTGTCGGCTTTTTATGTAACTGGTGCTCTTACCGGGGTGCGGACCTCGCTGGCATTTCACGGCTGAAATTCGCTCCCAATGTAAAAGTCATCAGAGTGCCGTGCAGCGCACGGGTAGAGCCGGCTTTTGTGCTCAAAGCTTTTCAGTCCGGGGCAGACGGGGTCTTAATACTGGGATGCCACCCCGGGGATTGCCATTATAGCGAGGGCAACTACAAGACGATGCGTCGTGTGCCCCTGTTAAAGAAAATGCTGTCCCAATTAGGCATCGAAAGCGACAGGGTGGCCCTAGACTGGGTTTCTGCTTCAGAAGGTGAGAAATTCGCTTCTGTTGTGAATGCCATGACTGAAAAAGTCAGAGCTTTGGGCCCGTTCAACTCGAATAATGCGGAGGAGCTGGAACATGCCAAAACTTAAGCTAGCTTTGTACTGGGCGTCCAGTTGCGGCGGGTGCGAGATAGGCCAACTGCAAATTGGGACTAAATTGCTCCAGCTTGCGGCAGCGGCCGATATTGTATTCTGGCCGGTCGCCATCGACGTGAAATACAAGGATGTCGAGGCTATGCCTGATAAAAGCATAGATGTCTGCCTGTTCAACGGTTCTATCAGGACCTCGGAGCAGGAGCACATGGCCAAGATGCTGCGTGGCAAAGCCAACGTCCTTATTTCATACGGTTCCTGCGCCTGCAACGGCGGCATTCCGGGGCTGGCGAACTTCTACAACAAGGATATGATCTTCAATCGGGCTTATATTGAAACACCATCCACTGACAATGCTGGCAAAACTATGCCTCAAACGAGCTTTCAGTCGCCGCAGGGAGTGCTGACTTTACCGCAATTCTATGAAACGGTTAGAAGTCTCGCCCAGACAGTGGATGTCGACTATTATATCCCCGGCTGCCCGCCTGAGGAGCGGACAACCTGGCTGGCTTTGGAAGCCCTGATAGAAGGAAAACTGCCTCCCAAGGGCACAACCATCTCCAACAATGTTAAGGCAGTCTGTGACGACTGCCCCAGAAAAAAGAATGTCAAGAAAGTGAAAGCGTTTTACCGCACCTTCCAGATGGTGCCTGAGCCGGAGACCTGCCTGCTTGAGCAGGGTCTGATCTGCGCCGGCGTCGCCACCAGGGGAGGTTGCGGGGCTCCCTGCCCGCAGGCCAATATGCCCTGCACCGGGTGTTATGGCGCCCCCGAGGGAGTCATCGACCAGGGCGCTCATTTATTGAGTGCAATAGCCTCGGTCATAGATTCAACCGACCCCGATGAAATAAATAATATTATCGCTAATATATCCGATCCTGCAGGCACCTTCTACCGCTACAGTCTTCCGGTATCCCTTTTAAGGAGGGCCAAAGTAAAATGAAAAGAATTACCATCGATCCGATCACCCGACTGGAGGGCCACGGGAAAATAGAGATATTCCTGGATGACAACGGCCAGGTGGCCAATACCTACTTCCAGGTACCCGAGCTTAAAGGGTTTGAGAAATTTTGCGAAGGGCGGCTGGCAGAGGATATGCCGCAGATTACCCAGAGGATTTGCGGTGTTTGCCCCGAAGCGCATCACCTGGCATCCACCAAGGCACTCGACGCCGTCTTCCATGTTGATCCGCCGGGTCCGGCTAAGAAACTGCGTGAGCTGCTTTACAGCGCCTTCTACGTTACCGACCATACCACGCACTTTTACATCCTCGCCGGCCCGGACTTCGTCATGGGTCCGGATGCTCCCGTAGCGGAACGCAATATTCTTGGAGTGATCGGTAAAGTGGGGCTCGAGTTGGGCGGTGCCGTGATAAAAACGCGTATGCAAAACCATCACATTGTGCAGATGTTGGGCGGAAGGGCCGTACACCCGGTTTTCGGCCTGCCCGGTGGTATCAGCAAAGGGCTCAACGAGGAAGAGAGGAAAGAAGTAGAGGCCATTGCCCGTGAATCGGTGGAATTCGCCAAACTCTCGCTGAAGGTCTTCGATGATATCGTGCTTAAAAACAAAGCCTACGTGGATATGATAGTCAGCGATGCATACACTCACAAGACTTACTATATGGGCATGGTGGATAAGAAGAATAAGGTGAACTTCTATGACGGCATGATGAGGATAGTAGACCCTGAGGGTAAGGAATTCGCCAAATTCGAAGCCAAAGACTATCTTGCCCACATGGCTGAACATGTAGAGCCGTGGTCCTATATGAAATTCCCATTTTTGAAAAATGTCGGCTGGAAGGGTTTTGTGGACGGCCCCTCGAGTGGCGTCTTCCGTGTCGCTCCGCTGGCGCGGCTCAACGCCTCCGATGGCATGGCTACTCCTCTGGCCCAGGAGCACTATGAAAAATTCTTCGCCACTCTGGGCGGCAAACCCGTCCATCACACGCTCGCCACTCATTGGGCAAGGCTTATCGAGCTATTGTACGCGGCCGAGCGACTACTGGAGCTAAGTCTGGACCCGGAAATTACCAGCCCCGATATCCGCAAAATACCCACTGCTGTGCCAGATGAGGGCATAGGCATAGTTGAGGCGCCCCGCGGCACCCTGATCCATCATTATGCTACCGATGAAAAGGGCATAATCAGGAAAGTCAATTTGATAGTAGCTACCCTTAACAACGCGGCTGCGGTAAATATGTCGGTAAACAAAGCGGCTACATCGCTGTTCACACCGGGCAAAGAGATTACGGAAGGACTGCTAAACCGCATTGAAATGGCTTGGCGGCCCTACGATCTATGTCTTGCCTGCGCCACGCACAATCTGCCCGGACCTTCTCCTTTACCTATATATGTGTACGACAGCAAAGGAGCGCTCATCAAAAAATTGTGAATCCTTTAACGGAGAACAAAAAAGGCATATAGCCGGGGCGGTTTAACAACCGACCTGGCTTAAATGCAAGGTAACGGTTGAATGATGTCGGCAGTAAGTGTTGTTAAACCTCAGCCGGATTCGAAATTCCGCAGCTTTGTCGAGGCGCACATCGGGCAAAGCGTGTCGCAATGTTATCAGTGCGGAAAATGCACCGCCGGTTGTCCGGTAGCCTATACGATGGACCTCACGCCGCGCCGTGTTATCCGGGCACTGCAACTCGGTATGGAAACCGAACTTGAAAACAGCGCCTCCATGTGGATATGCCTTAACTGCTTAACCTGTTCGGCGCGCTGCCCCAGGGAGATCGATATCGCCGGTATAATGGAAGCACTGAGGCTTGCCACGGTAAGCAGAAAGCCCGTTTCATCTCAAAGAAAATTCAGGCTGTTCCATGACCTCTTCCTCACTTCCTTTCAATTTACGGGACGGGTCTACGAACTGGGGCTAGGCATGGCGTACAACGTCACGAGCGGCAGTCTACTCAATATGTCTTCGATTATTCCGGGGATGCTGCGCCGCGGCAAGGTCGCCTTCATGCCGCACAGAAGCCGGGGCTCGGAAACACAGCATATTTTCCGGCGACTGGAGGCGCAAAAGAAATCCATGAACCAAGCGGAGGCGGGGACAAAGTGATCCAAACGGCGCGATATGCTTATTATCCGGGCTGCTGCAGCAAGGGCAGTGCCAAAGAATACACAGCGACCACACGGCTGGTGTGCAAGGCACTGGGAATAGAACTTGAAGAATCGCCGGACTGGATTTGCTGCGGAGCTTCCTCAGCCCACAGCATAGACAGGATACTGGGAATAGCCTTGCCGGCCCACGAACTGCTGTCCGCCGCCAGGCAGAAGCTGGACCTAGTCGCATCATGCGCCCTGTGCTTCTCACGTATGAAAATCGCTGCAGCCGAGCTCAAGGACACTGAGACCCGTGACCAGGTCGGCCAAGTGCTCGGCCAGGAAATCCCCGGCAACACCAACTATACGGTTTTGCATATCCTGCAGGTGCTGGAAAAGCATCTGGACCGGGTCCGTCTGGAAAAGCCCTTAAAAGACCTGAAAGTGGCATGTTACTACGGCTGCCTGCTGGGACGTCCGAAGGAAGCAGCTATTGACGATGCGGAAAATCCTCAGTTAATGGACCGGCTGGTGGCTGCTCTGGGCGCAGAGCCTGTGCCATGGGGATTTAAAGCCGAATGCTGCGGGGGAAGCCACTTTTTTACCAGGCCCGATATCGTGTCGAATCTATCGCACCGGCTTCTTCACCAGGCTAAACAGGCCGGGGCTGATTGTCTGGCAGTGGTCTGCCCGGTCTGTCACAGTAATCTAGACGCCATGCAAAAGTCTATAGGCACTCAATATAAAGAAGAGGTCGATCTGCCCGCTTTTTATATCACTCAACTGGTAGGGCTTGCAATCGGGCTACCCGCGAGGAAACTGATGTTCGAAAAACTTTTCGTCGATCCCATGCGCCTGCTGCGGGCAAAGGGATTAGCTTAGGAGACAACTTGGCAAGGGTAGGTGTATTTATATGTCACTGCGGCACTAATATAGGCGGTGTCGTGGATATCGCCAGGGTGGTTGAAGCTGCCCGAAAAATGCCCATGGTGGTTACTGCCAGCGACAATAAATACACGTGCAGTGAGCCGGGCCAGGCATCCGTCCGCCAGGCCATAGCAGATAATAAACTTAACCGGGTCGTCATCGCAGCCTGTTCTCCACGGATGCATGAGCCTACTTTCCGCAAAGCAGTTGCATCCGCCGGCCTGAATCCTTATCTGCTGGAGATAGCCAATATCAGGGAGCAATGCAGTTGGGTTCATGGCCATGACAAGGAAAAGGCCACAGACAAGGCCATAGAGCTGGTGAAAATGGCGGTAGCCAAAGTGATCCGCCATGAGTCACTTTACCCGAGGGAAGTGCCAGTCACCAAGAGGGCGCTGGTTATAGGAGGGGGCATAACAGGCATCCAGGCAGCCCTTGATATCGCCAACGCAGGCCATGAGGTGGTACTGCTGGAGCAGGAACCGAGCATCGGCGGACGCATGGCACAGCTCGATAAGACATTCCCCACTCTGGACTGTTCGGCATGCATTTTAACTCCCAAGATGGTTGATGTCGCAAATCATCCCAATATCAAGCTCCTGACTTATGCTGAGATCAAGGAAGTACGCGGTTTTGTGGGCAATTTCAAGGTAGAAATCACGCAGAAGGCCAGAAAGGTGGACCACTCCAAATGTACGGGCTGCGGCACCTGCTGGCAGAAATGCCCGGAGAAGAGCGCTTCCGAGTTCGACCTGGGTCTCGGCAACCGTGCTAGCATCTATATCCCCTTTGCACAGGCTGTGCCGACTAAGCCGGTGATCGATATAACCCACTGCCGGTACACCAAATACCTGCGGTGGGTCGCTGAGGGGGAGCAGGGAAAGAAGCCCCCCGAATGCCGGATATGCGAAAAGATTTGTCCCACCGGGTCAATCGCCTGGAACCAGGAACCGCAGACCATAACCGAAGAATTCGGAGCCATAGTCGTTGCCACAGGTTTCCAGGTCTACGACCACAGCCACTACGAAGAGTATGGCGGAGGCGCTTATCCTGACGTAATAAGTGGTATGCAGCTTGAGCGTCTTATGAACGCATCCGGTCCCACAGGTGGTGAAATCATTCGACCCTCCGACGGCGCCCACCCCAAAACAGTGGCTTTCGTATGCTGCGTCGGCTCAAGGGACCAGGCTAAAGGCAGGACGTATTGCAGCAAGGTATGCTGCATGTACACGGCCAAGCACGCCATCATGCTCAGGGAACACGACCCTGATGTCCAGTGCTATATCTTCTATATAGATGTACGTACGGGCGGCAAAGATTATGAAGAATTTTATCTCAGGGCTCTGGACGATGCCGGGGCCATATATATTAAAGGCAGACCGTCCAAGATATACCGGGACGGTAAGAAAATGATCGTCCTAGGTGAGGATGCCCTCATGGGGCGGCCTATAGAGGTGGCAGCCGATCTTGTGGTACTCGCCACGGGGATGGAACCGAGGACAGGCGCCGATAAATTGGCGCAGAAACTGAATATTAGCTATAACACCTACCATTTTTTAGTGGAGGCACATCCCAAATTGCGCCCTGTTGAAACCCAGACAGACGGTATATTCATAGCCGGCGCCTGCGTTGGGCCCCGGGACATCCCGGAATCCGTCGCCCAGGGTGGTGCCGCGGCAGCCAAAGTGGCTGCTTTGTTCAGCAGGGACACCCTTGTTACCGAGCCCGTCATAGCGGTAGTGAACCGGGAGCGTTGCATCGGATGCCTCCTTTGCGTGGCGATATGCCCCTACAAGGCCATTGACTGCGAGACAACACGAGATAAACGGATTGTGGCTGTGGTCAACGAAAGCTTGTGCAAAGGGTGCGGCCTGTGTGTTGGCGCCTGCCGGCCCAAGGCTATCGACCTTAGGGGCTTTACCAGCCAGCAAATCCTTGAAGAGGTGAACAGCCTGTGGAGTTGACATACGAACCCAGGATAGTTGGATTCCTCTGCAACTGGTGCAGCTATGCGGGGGCAGATCTCGCAGGCACCAGCCGTACGAGCTACCCGGCCAACATCCGTATAATCCGCGTTCCGTGCTCGGGAAGGGTAGACCCTCTTTTCATAGTCAAGGCCTTTCAGCTCGGAGCGGACGGCGTCCTGGTGGCGGGATGCCATCCCGGCGACTGCCACTATAATGACGGCAATTACCATACCCGGAGACGGGTTGGCCTGCTCCGGCCGTTCCTGGACTATCTCGGCCTCGATAAGAAGCGTTTGAGGCTGGAGTGGGTCTCGGCATCGGAAGGTAAAAGATTTTCCGAGGTGGTGTCGAGTTTTACCGATACTCTAATAAAAATGGGACCACGCTCATCATGATTGAGATAATTCGCAACAAAGCTAAAGAATGGCTGGAAAAGAACGAAGACGGATGTGTCATAGGCTATGAGCGGGCGAGCGACGGCCTGACAGCACGACCGGTCTTTATTTACGAGCCGCATATGGTGGGCAGCCTGATATTCGATCAGACCTGCGTCCACAATTTGAGTAAATACCTGCTCAATCGCAAAAATGCTAAGACGGCCGTCGTGGTCAAACCGTGCGATTCCCGCGCCATAAACCTTCTCATCAACGAGCACCAACTCGACCGAGAGAGTGTCTATATTATCGGCGTCGTGTGCCCGGGCATGAGAGACGTGCATTTCGGCCGCATAGAAGATAGCCCGCTATCCAAATGCCGCAACTGCCTGCACCACACGCCGGCCATATATGATGTTTTGGTCGGGGAGCCGCAGCCCGAGACAGCCTCACCGGACTACTCGGATGTTGCAAGGATAGAGGGCATGTCCATCCAGGAGAGAAATGCCTTTTGGAAGGAGCAATTCGAGCGCTGCATACGCTGCTATGGATGCCGCCAGATATGCGCCGGCTGTTACTGCCAGGAATGCTTTGTAGATGAGCTGGATCCTTTGTGGGTGGGTATAAGGGGCACCCCCGAAGATAATTGGATTTGGAATGTCGGGCGTGCCTTTCACCTGTCAGCCCGTTGTATCGGCTGCGGTGAATGTGAGAGGGTATGCCCCGTGGGCATCCCGCTCATGCTGGCCAATCGCAAGCTGGAAAAGGATAGTATCGAGTTGTTCGATTTCGAGTCCGGTATGGACGCCGGAACAGCGCCGCCCTTTGCTACTTTCATCAAGGAAGAGATACTGGAGAAAGTCGAATGACTGTAGTAATGGCCGATAATAACCTCCACAGGTGGCTGGAAGAGCTGGGCGAAAAGTACATTCTGATCGCCCCCGTAACCTCGGACGGGATTACCCGGTTCAAGCCGGCAAGGGGTCCCCAGGTCGATTCTGTAGACCTGAAGTTCTTGAACACGGCGGTTTCCCCCAAGGGCTATTTCTTCCCGCTATCGGAAACCATGTTCAGTATGGACAATAAAGGGGGAGACGTGAAACCGGTAAGCGTGGACCATGAGGTTGTCTTGTTCGGCATCCGGCCGTGCGACGCCGCCGGCATTGCCCTTATCGATAAAGTATTCCTGGCCGAGCCGATAGATACATCCTATAAAGAGAAACGTGATAGGACCATCTTGATCGGACTCGCCTGTAACACACCCAGCCCCGAGTGTTTCTGCACCAGCGTGGGCGGAGGCCCCTCCAATCCCATGTACCTGGATATTTTGCTCACGCAGACACCCTCAGGATATATCGTTCAGGCTATCACGGGCAAAGGGCAAGAGCTTGTGTCCACCGTCAGCTTGGAGGAAAAGGACATACCTCTTCCTCCTTCTCCGAACCTCGCGCCCATCCCTGTAGAAGGGGTGAGCGAGATGATGCGAAGGAATTTTGACAGCCCTTACTGGGACAGGGTAGCGGACCGCTGCATCCACTGCAATATATGTTCTTATGTCTGCCCTTGCTGCTATTGCTTCGATATTCGGGATTATACCGGCAAGGATAGGATCGACCGCGTGCGGAGTTGGGAGAGTTGCCAGTCGGCCGGGTTTACAAAGATTGCCGGGGGGCACGATCCCAGGCCCACCAAAGGCGCCAGATTGCGCCAGCGGTGGTTTCATAAGCTCCTTTATTACCCAACGCTTTTCGGCGAGATAAAATGCACCGGATGCGGCCGCTGTGTGAGGAGTTGCCCGGTGAACATAGATATCAGAGAAATTATCATGGACGTACAGAAATTAAATGTGTAGTATAGCTGCAGCGAACCCCTTCATACCTTACCCCGCAACCGTGACCGGGGTGCTGGACCTCACGCCCGATATCAAACTTTTCACGGTCGAACTCAATAATCCTGAGCAGCGGGAAAAATTCGACTACAGGCCGGGCCAGTTCGCCTTTGTATCGGCTTACGGCGTGGGCGAGGGGCCATATGGCATAGCTTCGCTGGCCGAGCGCAAGGCCGGCCTAGAGTTCGCCATAAGACGTGTAGGTACCGTCACCCGGGCGCTTCATGAGCTTGAACCTGGCGCTATCTTGGGCATCCGCGGGCCTTACGGCAACTGGTTCCCTATGGAAGATTACAGGGGAAAGAACATACTAATCATTGGCGGCGGCATCGGCATGGCACCCCTCCGCCCCGTCATCCATTACGTGCTCGACCACAGGTCCGACTATGCCGGGCTAACCATCATCAACGGCGCCCGCAGCCCGCGGGAACTGGTTTTTTCCGACGAATATGATCTCTGGTCGGAACCTTCCCACTGCAAGTTAGAGCTTTGTGTGGACAGGGGAGATGATGAGTGGCAGGGGCGCGTGGCTCTCGTCCCCCAGGTAGTCTCCGAACTCAGCCCGTCTCCGGATAATACCGTCGCCATTATCTGTGGGCCGCCCATCATGATCCGCTTCGTACTTGCCGGGCTTAAAGGCCTGGGCTTTTCGCCCGCGGCAGATTGTGACCACTCTCGAGCAAAAGATGAAATGCGGCATTGGCAAATGCGCCCGTTGCAATATAGGCGATAAGTACGTTTGCAAGGACGGCCCCGTATTTACATTCGATCAGATTTTAAATTTTATGGAACAATTTTAGCTGTCTCCTTCGGGCAGTCATATCTGAAAAAATCAATTTCTCACCAAAATGTCATACTTTTTTCATGTTCTCTTAGCTGAATTTATAACTTTTTTATGCTTTACACGTTACAATTCCATCAAATTTGGCAGGGAGGCGATATATGAAAAAATTACTTTTCATCCCGTTCATCTTCATAATAATGATGTCCGGCTGCACGGCGTTCGTGCCCAATATAATGTCTTTCGATATCTCGCCCGCTACGATAACCGCCGGGACTTCTGCGACGTTGACCTGGAATGTACCGGGAGCCAATTCCGTGATAATCAATCCCGAGGTGGGCGTGGTGGCTGCATCAGGATCACGGATCGTCAGCCCCAACGTTACCACAGCCTATACAATTTCGGCCAGTGGTGCACTGGGTACGGCCAGCAAGTCGGTGGTTTTGGTCGTAAACCCGGCCCCGATTGTTATCAACCTGTCGGCTAATCCCGCGGTGCTTATGTCAGGGGGCTCGGCAGCTTTACAATGGAATGTCATGGGCGCAGATCAGGTTTCCATAGATCAGGGCATCGGCAACGTCCCCGTTAGCGGAAATCAGCTCATTACACCCACTCAAACCACCACATATACTCTTACGGCCAGCAATACCAGTGGCATTCTAACGAAGTCGTTTGTTGTGACGGTCAATCCTCCGATAGTCGCAGATATCAGCTCAAGTCCCGCCAACATAAATGTCGGGCAGTCTTCCACCCTTACCTGGAATGTTTCAGGAGCCGATTCAGTTACAATAGACCAGGGTATCGGCCAGGTGCCGCCCTCCGGGACAAGGGTTGTTACACCTTATTCGACCACCAGTTATGATTTGACCGCCTCGAGCAGCTGTTGCATCATAAGCAAAGCGGCGACGGTCACGGTGGGCACCGTTTATCCTTATCAATACCCCTACGGCGACCTTTACGGATATCCGTACAATTATTATCCCTACGGCTATATGCACGGCTATCTCTATGGATATCCGGGCGGCAGCGGTTCGGTTACTCCATTCATCGAGATATTCGATGTGAGCCCGAGCACAGTAACTTTCGGCCAGCCCGTCTATTTGCACTGGAACGTGGTCGGGGCTACCAGCGTAGATATCAGCGGCATCGGCACCGAACCATCCAATGGTTCACGGATACTGATACCCACGGCTACGACCACTTACACACTGACCGCTTCTAATGCTTATGGCAGCGACTCGAGATCTGTAACTGTAATAATAGGCCCGTAGTTCGGTCTTGTGACCTGCCTGGGATGCATTTGCAATAGTGATGAGACAAGTACGCCGGCCATGAATAACTTGATCGGCATTGAGAGAGCCTTAGATAGTTATTCATGGCCGGTGTAATGCGAACAAGAAAATATTTTTGTACCGTTTAAGATTCTTGTCAGGTGGGCTTGTTTAAGTTTTACTTTTTCTCTCCTTTGCTTCAGACTTCTGACATGCCAGCTCTTCCATCAACTCTACCTGTATCTCCTGTATTTCCAGCAGTCTCTGCCACTGGTTTAGGAGCAGATGGTCGATCTTATCATGCAAATGGCGGATTTCCAGCTCGGCCTTAAGATTTACCATGTAATCGTGTTCGGCGCGCAGGCGGTCCTTAGCTTCCTGCCGGTTCTGGCTCATCATGATAACCGGGGCCTGCAGGGCCGCGATGCACGATAAAACCAGGTTTAAGAGTATAAAGGGGTAAGGATCGAAAGGCCTCCAGACCAAAATTATAATTGAGTTAACTATGATCCATACTATCAATATGCTGATGAATATGATAATAAAACGCCAGCTTCCCGCGTTATCAGCTACCCTGTCGGCCAGCCGCTCCCCCATTGTCAGGTTATCATCGAATTCCACGTTGACATTCTTGGAGAGTATCTCCTGCTCGCGCAGGCTTTTCATGACCTGTTCTTCAAGGGTCGTAAGTTCACCTTTGTCGGCTTCGAGCATTTTCCTGATGTACTTCGCCCTGAACTGGTTAAAATCGGTCGTGCAAATACACCCGCTGGGAGTCCACTCAGGATATACTTTGTGTATCATGTCGGCCATGGGTTCCCTGATTGATTCGGCAGGTATGGTTTCCGACAGCTTCTTTTTCTCTTTACAAATCGAACAGATAACTTCTTCTTCCTGGTGCTTTCTTGCCATGCTCTCACCTCAAGCCAGAATTCTTAGCGATTTTTCGACAGCTCTTTAATAACGATCAGAATTAAATATGTGACCGGACCAAATTATATCAGATGCTGGCCGCCTTATTTTAGCGTCTGTAAAAGCCTCCGGTACTTTATGGAATGGGGTTTTGCCAGGCGGGACCTGATTTTGACCGCGCATATGGCCGAGCTATAATTTCCTTTATAACTACAGAATTGAGGAATCGGGTGTGCAGACAGTTTTTAAATTACCTATCCCTCCATTTTATTGAGGAGAAATATGAGTCAAAAGACTGAAACCGCTGTGTTCGGCGGCGGATGTTTCTGGTGCACAGAAGCAGTATTTTCCGAACTTAAGGGCGTGATCAGCGTTATGCCCGGGTATGCAGGAGGCACGGTGCCTAAACCTAGCTACATGCAGGTTTGCGGCGGCAATACGGGCCACGCCGAAGTGATCAAGATCGAGTATGATCCGGAAATCATCAGCTTTGAGGACCTGTTGGAGGTCTTTTTCCACGTTCACGATCCCACCACCCTGAACCGCCAGGGCAACGATACCGGAGAACAGTACCGCTCCATCGTCCTCTATCGGGACCAGGGGCAAAAGGAAGCTGCCGAGAAATATATTGCGAGATTGACCGCTTCAGGAGAATTCGACCGCCCCATCGTGACGCAGGTAAGACCTTTAACCGAGTTTTATGAGGCGGAAGATTACCACCAGCGTTACTATGCCGGCAATGCAGGGCAGCCCTATTGCCAGATGATCATTGCTCCCAAAATGGTCAAATTCAAGGCAAAATTCAAGGATTCTCTAAAGTCCTCTTAAGTTTAGTATCTATCCCCAGATCGCATCGAGGATTTTAATCCGTACCGTGAGCCATACCGGTATAAAGGCGGCAGCCAGGGACACTACTAACAAAAGGATAGCTGTGTGTATCATTTGGGCGTCATCCATAGCGAGGTAGACCGGCCCGAAGGGGAAAACGAAGGGGTGGCCGGCCTCGAAAGGTATAACCGCATACTCGAATAGAAAGCGTGCCCCGATCAACCCGACTGCTACATAGCAAAGGGCGCGGATGAGATAAGAGAACATGATGGCCACCTTCTTAATGCCTATTGCACGTTGTATCCCGATCTGTCTCCGTTTATTGATAACATCGACATACGTCACGATAAAAATGGTCACGCCGGCCACCAGGGCATTAACTACGTCTAGAATCCTGTTTAATATCTGGAAGCTGGTAGTCATACTGTTAACTATACCGGCATTTTGTTCCCAGGTCTGAAAGTCGACGCTTTTATCAAACATGGATATGCGTTTTATTATGTCATTAGGGTCGGCATTATTATCCAGCCTTACATGCAACTCCGTGGCAGTGTCGTGGGCGCCGGGTACTATGGATTCGTATTCCAGTTCTGATACATGGGCCTGCGCATCAGTCTGTATGAAAGCCGTATGAAATATGCCTTTAACAGTATATTGTTTCTGGAAACCGTTGCTGTAGGTTACTGTGACCTTATCTCCGGCGTGCACATGACGCAGCGAACGAATATATAATTCGACGCTGTTATCGTCGGCGCCGGCTAATTGCACTCCCAGTAAAATCTGGTCACGGTCCCTGTCGTCCAGATAGCTGCCCTCAATTAAAGAATTGTTTATATCGAAAACTCTTTCTTCACGATCAGGAATGATCCCATCTACAATACAATTGATTTGCCTCTCCTGGTCGGTGTTGTCCTTATATTTTATATTGGCCCCGATCGTATTCCGGGCAGTCGCTGCCACCACCCCGTTTATCGATTCTATTTTCTGCATCAGGTCCGAAACGTGATTGATTTTAAAATTCTGCTCTTTCAGGCCACCCGCCTCGATTACGAGATGGCTTGAGTATGTGCTGATAAGTTTATTATTTGCACTGGTGATAACCCCGTTGAGCAAGCCTGGCGTAAAGAGGAGGTTCAGCGCAACCAGTACCAGTATAAAAACTGTTAACAGTGTCACACCGATATTGGTACGCACTATTGCTTTGCGGGCCATGAACCCCGCAACCCTAAGTGACCTCAATGATTTTAGAAATCTGATCATGGTACGTTACTGCTTTTCACTGTATCTTTTTCAACTAACTTGCCGTCGCTCAGTACAATCAGGCTGCTGGCGTATTGCTTGTCGTCGGGATCGTGCGAGACAAATATAACGGTGACCCCGGTTTCCCGGTTGAGATTGACCAGAGTTTCCATAACCAGCTTACTTGATATACTGTCCAAATTAGCGCAGGGCTCGTCGGCGAAGATTACTTTGGGACTATTGATCAATGCCCTCGCAATCGCAACTCGCTGCTGCTCACCGCCCGAAAGCTCTTTGGGATAGTGGCGCATCCTGTTGCCCAGGCCGACCAGTTCCAACAACTCCCTAGCCTTCTTCTTATAATCGACATTCCGGCCCCCCAGCATCATGCCCGGCAGATAAACATTTTCATGCGCCGTCAACTCCGTAAGCAACGCATATTCCTGGAAAACGTAGCCAAGACTCTTCAAACGAAGGGTAGAAGTGGCGCTGTCGGGCAATCTGGTTACGGCTTTACCTTCCAGCAATATTTCGCCAGCTGTGGGCCGGTCCAAAAGTCCTAGTTGCCTCAGCAAGGTAGATTTACCTGAGCCGCTCTTGCCCATGATGCATACCATATCCCCCGTCGGCACGTCAAAAGAAACACCGTCCAGTGCACGCACCTCTACCGAACCGGTGTTATAGATTTTCGAGAGATTGATTACTTTCAGCAAGGCCTTTAACTACCTGGACTGCGTGACGCGGGCTTATTGAATTGGAACCGTGGCCGTGCCCTCAACGTGCACCATCCAGTTGACCCTGTTCTTATCTCCAAACCAGTTAGCTATCGCGTACGGCCAGTTATTAGACGTATTGTCAATGCCTTTGAGATCCCTGATTGTAAGGTCGGAGTGGGTATTGCCCAGCTTGTCGCTGACTCCCATACGAAATCCCTGTGCCTGGGCGGGCCCGGTGTATATGTGGACGTAAAAATTGTCCTGGACCTTGACATCGGGCACTTCCAGGTCAACCCATGTGCCCTCTGTTGCAATATTATTGCTGGTTAAAAATGTCAAAACGGGGAATTTATTGCCCGGATATGTATCGCGGAAGAGCACCTTTTTATCCTTGTCCAGTATTTGCAACTCAATGTCCTGAATCTGAAATCCATGGCCTCCATATATCATCCCGTTGATCCGCACGCTATTGATAGTAAAGACACCCGGGGGAGCAGTGAATGCCTCTACATATCCTGTGAACGGCTTAACAACCGCCAGGTAATCTGTCACTACGCTGTTATCATTTTTAATTTCCATTTCCTGCTGGGTAAGCTTTGGACCTATCGTATAGCTGGCATTGGCACTGCCGATGGAGATTTCATAAGTTCCCGGTTTATCTTGTGAGAACAGGAATTTGACGGTCTGGCTCGTGCCCGGCGCCAGTTCAACATCCTTTGACTGCACACTGGTGCCCTCAATGGAAAGCATGGCCCGGTAGACGCCCAACATTCCGCCATTATTGGAAACATCAGCGCTAACACCGACTGTATCTCCTACCGTAGCTTGCGCTGGCTGAAAACTCAGGTTGCTAACATCAAATTGCGCAGGGGGCATGGAGGGTTGACAGCCAGTCTGGATCACTATAACCGCCAGAGCCAGAAATATCATGGCAGCTGAAATATTTTTATTTTTCATAAGTTGCTTCCTTGTGTGTCCGATTTGCAGTACCGGCCTAAGACAATAATGCTATTTATTTTTGGGCAAAGAGACGGTAGCTGTCCCGGATGTAGTAACCTCACCTTTGCCATTTTCCAACCAGATATCACACTCGACCAGATTCTCGCCTTCTTTCTCCGATTTCCCTGTAACCTTCCCTTTACATACCAGAGAGTCCCCTTCCGCGGCGTCAGACAGATTTTTCATATGACGAGGGTGGTCCATAATCCTGAACTGCGTCTGTATCCTTTTAAGCCAGCCTTCAGAGCCGATCCAATCCGTCATCATTTGAATAAGCCACTGCCGCTTGAGCGTGCCATGCACGATGATTCCGTCGGTCCTCATGAAATTGACGGCAAAATCATTCTCATAATGGAGCGGGTTGAAATCACCGAATGCGCCGGCCCATTTTACCAGGGTCAAGGTAGTCGCTACCTTGGTGAGCGGCGGGATCTCCTGTCCGACATTTATATCTTCCCAGTATATCTGTTTCTTCATTTCATTCACCTCTTAATGGATGCCGTTGTGGCGTTGCCTGGCCACAACGTCCCCGTTCTGATTAACCATAGTCATCTCAATCGTCGAAAGCAGCATCTTTCCGCCTTTCTTGCCTTCTTTTTCTTCAAAGGAAACGATCTCGCTGTTAACGATAACTGTGTCGCCGGGGCGTAACGGCAATAAAAATTCTGATTCCATGCCGGCGTTGATGGCTCGTGTATAGCCGGCTTTTACTATCTCCACGTACATCTGGACGAATAGATCGCTGGAGTTGATGAAGGTGAGATTTGGAGCCCACTTTACAGGCCAGCCGAAGTAATCAGGCGGCGCTATAATACCCCCATATCTTGTCCTGGCGGCATATTCGTCATCCCAGTAGAGCGGATTACGATCGCCGGCTGCATCTGCAATCCTGCGGAGGCCGGTGCGGGTCACCTCGAAAACCATGGGGGTGCCTTTTTTACCGATTAAATTTTTCAGTGATTCCTGTACCATACTGATCCTCCCTGTATTCAATAATGGGAATTTGAAGTTTCAGTGCTAATTGTAGCATATAGCTATCTTGATTTACCCCTTGCAAGAGAAGCAAATATACCTGCGAAACAAAGTACGGTAAATACAATAAATGCCATTCTGCTGCTGACCAGGAATAACGGATAGTTGGCAATCGTTATCTGGACCTGCCCGATAAACATGGCAAACATGAGCATGACTATGCCCACGCTGAGCATCTGCCCTACCAGGCGCATGGTAGCCAGCGTGCCCGATGCTACGCCATAATAAGCCTGGTCCACTGCAGACATTACGGCGTTGGTATTGGGCGAAGAGAACAGCCCAAAACCCAGGCCGACAGTTATCAGGCTGATCATAATGAAATAAAGCTGTGTGTCCTGGTCCAGGAATATCATCATAGCAAGCCCTGCGGTGGTAAAGGCCATACCCACAGTTGCTATCAATTGAGGCTGGATCCTATCCGAAAGCCTGCCTGCGATCGGCGACAGGACGGCCATAATAATTGGCTGAAGAACTAGTATCAGGCCCGAGATCTCCGGGCTATATCCCTTTATGTATTGTAGGTAGAGGCTTAGAAGGAAGCTGATGGCATATGTAGCACTGTAATTGATTAAGGCTGCCAGGTTAGACATTGAGAAGACCAGGCTTCTTTTGAAAAGCTCCATGTTTAATACCGGGTTTTTTATCCTGTTTTCCCAGAAGATGAACAATGCCAGGCCTGCCAGGCCGAGCCCGACCATTGCTAAACCCGATATATCAGGCAAAAGGGTAAATCCGTACATTATTGCCAGCAGAGCAAGGCCATAAACGACTGACCCGGCAGCGTCGAACTTTTCGCCCTCCGCCCCTGTCCACTCCCCTTTCAATCTCCATAAAACAGCGATAATGATTATCAGCCCAATAAGCGCGTCCAGAGCAAAAATGCTCCTCCAGCCTAAATACTGTGTCATTAACCCGCTGGCGGGAGGCCCCACCGACAACCCTATGTATACAGCCGCAGTGCTTATCCCCAGCGCTTTGCCTCTTTCGGCCAAGGGGAATATGGAGGTAACTATAGCAACTCCGGTACCGAAAATCATTGCTCCACCCACGCCCTGCAACAGCCTGAAGAAGATTAATACTGACCCTGAAGGCGAAAGCGCCGCACCGATGGAGGAAACGGCATCGATAACGATTCCGTAGGTAAAAATTCTCTTCCTACCCTTAATATCGGCCAGCTTCCCGAAGGGCACGAGGAAAACGGCCGCGGCCAGCAGATAGGCCGTTACCACCCAACCCAGGGTAATAGCGTCCAGCTTAAATTCCTGAGCAATTGAAGGTAGAGCAATACTTACGGAAGAGCCTACGAAAGGTGTGAGAAAAGAAGCCATGACCGCCACGAACAGAGCCACTCCCTTATCCATATCTGCTCCGGCTGCGGTTTTCATTTATTTCCTTAAGTATTCTGGATAGGACCTTTGCGTCCTGTCATGAGAAAGACCGAAAAAGAGCGTTTTCCACCACCGGAAACCGGCTTCAAGACTTCGGTTGCTGTGCGCTCTCGTATGTCCACAAATCCCGCCCCGGTCAAAGCATCTCGCAATTTCGGCCGCTCGAAGCCAAAGTATAATACGCCGTCATTATTCCCGTGGAATTGGCCCGTCTCAGGGTCCAGGTCGGCAATGCCAAGATAACCACCCGCATTCAGGACTTTGTAGAATTGATTAAGCAATAAGCCGATTTCCTTTACATGGTGCAGCGTCATACTGCATACGACCAGATGATAGTGACCTCGCAGGATTTCCTTTTTCTCAAAATCCATTCTGCGGATTTCCACGTTCGTCAGGTTGCCATGCCGTATCTTGGCTTGCAAGACGTCGAGCATGCCCTGCGAACCGTCAACGGCCATTACGGAATGAACCAGTGGGCTTAGCCGGACGGTTATCAGGCCTGTACCACAGCCGAAGTCCAGCACATCCATATCCGGCTTCAATTCGACTTCTTCGGTTATAGCATTTGCTATGTCGTTTGCCAGCCTGACGCGTCCCGGCTCTTCGTCCCAGGTAGCCGCTTCTCTATCAAAATCCCTCTTATCGCTTTTCATTATATTAGCTGTAAAACCCTGCGAAGCTTGAATATACAGCTTTCACTGTGGAGAATCAACTGAAAACGCCATTTGATGCTTTATCCCACAGGGTGAATCTACTCGTGGCGCAGCGACTATATGGGGTCAAGTCGTGCACCCTGAAGGCGGGATATGTTCCTGACAGCAATCCTGTCCCGATCGAGACACCGAGCGCAATTATAAGGATAACGGGGGATATAACGGGGGTAACCGACATGTTGCCCAGTTGAACATGCCCTATAAAGACCGATCCCATCATGGCCATAAGCATCCCTATCAGGCCACCTGCAAAGCTTAACAAAGCTGCTTCGACGAGGAACCGCACCAGGATATCAGCCCGCCTGGCGCCTATAACTTTACGTATACCGATCTCGCGTGTACGCTCACTTACAGAAACCAGCATAATATTCGTTATCCCGATACCGCCGACAACCAGTGAGATAGCGCCCACGCTGCCGAGAAAAATTGAAAAAGCGGCCAGTGTCCCTTCCAGGCTCTGTAGTGTCTGCCGGTTATCCGTGATGGTGAAGTCATCCGGCGCTCCGGGCATAATATAGTGACGAACAGCTAATATGGACGTCACCTCGGCAATCGCATTGTCCACCTGGTTGGAATTGATGGCCTTAACCGCAATCTGCGTTACATCAATGCCACCCACCAAGTCCGACTGCATGGTTGTCAATGGCATCAATATATACCCGTCACCGGCGTACCCGCCCAGCTTTTGACAGCTGCCGATGACTTCAAACCTCTGGCCTGAGACACGTACTTCTTGACCGACAGGATTCTGACTATTGAAAAGGTCTTGCTCTGTCTGCCAACCAATTACGACCACGGGAGCTCTATCAATAAGCTCGTAATCCGGCCCCGTGTAAAGCAGGTCGCACGAGTGGAAGAGATGGATTTTCAGGTTTTATCCATTCAGGCACAGAAATATATCCGTATGGGTAATTATTATATCCGACTATTATGCTAGTATTACTAAAAAGTCGTATAATGTCCTGAAGTCTTTGGGTTAAAATGAGTTTTGGGTTGATAAACGCTGGAGGCCCCAACCTGAATAAAATAGCGGAGGTATGTGATTAAAATGGCGGCCCAATACGAACGCATACAACTGGACTCGTTCATAACCTGGCATAGCGGAGCCGGTGTCGATATCGATGAAAAAACAGGAAATATCTGTGTAATTAGTGATACTGGGTTGTTCCTCTATGTCAATAAAGATGGAAACTACATCAAGCAGCCGCAAATAGCTCCGCTGACCTGCTGGGAAGGCGCGGCCGGCGTCAGCATCAACGACAATACCGGGGCCATAGCTGCTGTACACGAAGGCGGATTAAATCTTTATGAACCTTCCGCCAACGGTTTTCAGGAACATATCCTGGACAGATTCACCAGGCGCCGGACCGCCGCGGATTGCGTGTTCCACAGGGCCACGGGAGATATTATCATGGTGAGCGATACCGACGGCCTTTCCTTGCAGCAAAAAACCAGCGCCGGCTATGTTAAGAGCCCTATAGATAAATTCGGGACCTGGCACGCGGGAGCAGGCCTGGACATAAATCAGAAAAATGGCGATATCTTTGCAGTGGCCAACCATAAGGGCGGAGCGGAAGGACCGTACCCCATCGACGCGGATAGCCCTCCGGGTGACCAGTGGCCCAAGGGCGATTGTCTTGTCAGGTACAGGCCCATCGGCAATAAACAGTACCTAAAAATGATCGTTCACCATCCCGTATCATGGCTGGGCGGAGCGGATTTGGACGTCAATGATGAGACGGGTGAAGTAATCACAGTCTCAGACCCTGCCATCAACCTGTATAAACCGGAAGGTGATACCTATTCCAGAGCTTCCCTGGGCGTCGCCCATACACATAGCGAGGGTGCGGCACTGAAGATCGATATCCAAACCGGAGAATTCGTACTCATTACGGATGGCTTAATCCAAATCTTCATACCGGGGCACCAGGGAACTCCCATTGATACGGCTATGACACGTAATAGCGGCGTTGATGTCGACGTAAATAGACAAACGGGTGAAATCGTCCTGGTCGATAACCGGGGATTAACCCTTTATAGAAAAAAAGTTTGAACTGCCGGGATCTAGTCCGTGAAATTGAAGCTTTTTTCGCGGAATAGCCGCAGGCAGGCTTCTACCACAGATCCGTTGAACAGCTTACCCTTTTTGTCCGATATTTCTTCCAATGCTTTATCTATGCCCAGGGATGGCCGGTAAGGCCGGTAAGAGGCCATAGCTTCCACCGTATCGGCTACTGCCAGTATTTTAGCTTCCAGTAATATTTCATTATCCTTTAACCCGCTTGGATAGCCGGAGCCATCCATTCTTTCGTGATGTTGAAGGACCGAGTCAGCCACAGCGCCGGGGAAATCTATTCCTTTCACAATATCATAGCCTCCCCTGGGGTGTGTTTTTATGAACTGAAACTCAACTTCTGTCAGACGGGCCGGTTTGCTCAGGATATCTGAGGGTATATATATCTTTCCTATGTCGTGAACTATGGCAGCCATCTGCACCTGATCGGTTTGATCTTCACTCAAACTCATTTCCTGGGCTATCGCTGTAGCCAGGGTAGCCACCCTGCGCTGGTGACCGGCCGTATAGGGGTCTCGCATCTCCACAATTTTCGCCAGTGTAGTGATGGCGTCTTTTAGATTCTTCCTCACAGCTATCAGGCTTTTCTCCAGGTTCTCCTCCGCTAGTTTCCGCCTCGTGATATCCTGGTTGACGGCGATCACTCCTATTATATTGCCATCTCTATCACGATAAGGGATCCTATCGATCTGGGCCCACCTTTTGGCGCCCGAAGGCAATGTATACTGCGATACTATCCCCAGTTGAGCAATACCCGTCCTCACGACTTCGTTATTTTCGGCTGCGAATCCGACTGCCTCGTCAACCGGGAAAAAATCGTAAATGGTGCGGCCTACTGCCTCTTTGGGTTCCCGCCCAAAAGCAGCTGCGCCGGCTTTATTTATGCGCATAATAACGCCTTCTTTATCAAGGTAGGCAATGGTAGGACGTACGGAATCGAAGATAGTACGGTATTCCTCCCGCTGCCGGTTGATCGTCTCCTCCGCCAGCTTGCTTTTAGTGTTGTCGACGGCTGAAATGACAAAGCCGACTACTCCCTCGACAGGCTCACGCACGACCGATGTCGAAACCAGGACCGGTGTGCGTATGCCGAGCCTGGACTTGAAAGAAAGCTCACGGCGAACGGTGCCGCCGGTCGCAATTGTCTCCTTCAGTAAATCACCCGCATTGTCAATAACGTCTACAAATGAACTGAAGCTAGCACCTTTTAGTTTCCTGGCCGAAACTCCAAGCAGATGAGAGGTGGCCTGGTTGGCATATATGATCCTCCCATTTAAGTTCAAAAGCATCAGCGAATCGTTCATGGTGCTCAGGATGACGTCGGATACGGCGGCCGGACTTATGGTCGTTAACCTGTACCTGCAGACCGCCATTACCACGCCGAGCCCGCAAATTACATAGATCACATCAGCTACTTGAGGAATGGTGAAAATCCCCAGTTGATACAATATACGGGTTATCACGGCCACCGCCAGCGCGATGAAGCCCGTTATGATCACCAGAATACCACGCTTCTTAAGGTATGACGCTTTAACCTGGAACACATAACGAGTGACAGCATAGCTGCCGATCAGGGTTGAAATCACTACATAGGCCAGGAATAAATATGCATAGATCGACCGTGACCACAAGGCAACCCATCCCCAACTTATATAGGCAACCCCGGTCATCAGGGTGCCTGTCATCTGCTGATATATAAAAAATACCGGGAGAACCAGGGAACCAAGCAGAAAAACTTTGCTATCTAATAAATTATCCTGATTAGATATGGCAAGGATGCACCAGAGGCCGGCAATTGGGGCAAAACAGTAGCCTATCGAACTAACATTTATAAAGAACAGCGCTTTGTCCACCGTACTCGCCATGCCGGCCAGGCCGTAACAAAGGCTCCAGAATGCAAATGTAGCAACTAAAAGAGCGCAAAGACGGTTTAATCGCGCCCCGGGATTTATACTCATAACATATGTAATGAGCCACACATCAGCCAGGAAGGCGCCGAAATGTAGCATCGTTATAATGTTCATTTTTCACCCAATCTCTTTTTCATAGGCTCACAAATCGACTACGACCTTAACTGTCATACCTCAACAGATACAAATATACGTATCAAGCTTGCACAATACAATAGCCTAGCAGGGTTAATAAGGTGAGCTAGTAGGATAATAAACATGCGAAGTTCTTAATTTCCGTGCAGGCTATGTTGATAAGCCGCACTCTCAAGTGCCGTCACTTCTAAAGAGACATTTAACATCGCCGTTGTTCGGCGGTATGATTAGTCTTAAGAGGGAAAATGTAATGGAAAAGAAAAAGGCAGTTGCCTATTGGAACGTTTATGATTCCAGAACAGGGGCGGCGCTGGAAAAGGAAAAGGTGATTGAACGTAATCCCATGCCGGCCGCCGGCGGGTTAATTATCGGTATTGCCGGCAAACCCAATGCCATCGTACGAGATTTCAAGTTCAGCGGTTCGAAGGACGGCCTGCCCTGTTACGACGTCTATGTCTGAGCAAATTTAGATGAATCCCGGCAACCTGGACTGACTCTATCAGACCGCCCACACCGATACAGGCCCGTGTCTATACTCCTTCCACACTGGAAAAAACCGATTCGAATCTGCGTAAAGCCTCATCGATAACTTCATCAGTGTCGGCCATACTGGTATACATGCGCGAACCTGCCAGTGTTATCATGCCATTCGCCATATAGGCCGCTCCCATCTCTTCGATCATATGCTTACGGGGTTTCATCTCTTTGAGTAAGCGGTCGAGGTTATTGAAATCCAACAGCATTACGCCGGAAGTTTCCAGATGGACGATCGAGCCCTGGTTATAGACCACATACGGTAATTTGAAACGGTCGATCATAGCTTGTAAGCCTTTGGTGAGCCTGTCGCCCGCCCGCCCTGCAATGACCGGCGCGTTAGTGCGCTCCATTTCCACCAGGGCATAGTATCCCGCCACACAGGAAAGTGGATTGGCCGAGAGCGTCCCGCCAACGTAGGCCCGTTCGCCCGTTCCCTCAACTCCGGCAGCGAAACACTGGATTACATCGGCGCGGCCACCTACGCCGCCCGCCATAGGGTAGCCTCCGGTTACGCATTTGCCAAAAATCGTCAGGTCGGGTTTTAAACCGAAATAGCCCTGTGCACCACCCATTCCGAGCCGGAAGCCCGTCACAACTTCATCGAAGATAAGCAGTGCCCCGAACTCGTCGCACAATTTGCGCACTTCGCCATTGAATTCAAAAGGTACCGGGCGAGTGCCGCTTTCGGGTCCCACCGGCTCCACTATGACGGCTGCCGTCCCGCCCGCACGGCGGTTGGCTATCAGCCTTTTTCTCAATGCCTCAAGGTCGTTGGGATAGAACTCCTGCGTATTGGCGTTCGCACCTCCCGGGATGCCGGCGGCTTCCATCCGTCCCGTGCCGGGAATATGCATACCGAACACCATTGCGTCGCTCCAGCCGTGATAAGCCCCGCCGACCTTGATGATCTTCTTCTTTTGGGTAAATACACGTGCGGCCCTGATGGCTGCCATCACACTCTCCGTCCCGGAGCCGAGCATGCGGAACATCTCAACAGCCGGCATGAAACGGTTGATCAGCTCTGCCAGTTTCAGCTCGTATTCATGAAACAGGCCGGTTACGGGCCCGCAGGAATGCAGCAGTTCGATGACCTTTTCACGCACCGGGGCATAATTGTTGCCCAGCATAATGGGGGCGCCTGCCTGTAGAAAATCAATGTACTTATTTTTATCGGCGTCCCAGAGATAGGCGCCTTCTGCTTTTTCGATGGCGATCGGGAAGGGATAGTTGAAGGCCAGATTATGCTGGACACCGCCCGGGATAAACTTCTTTGCCGCATCAGTCAGCGCCTTGGAGCGCACGCACTTGGTATCGAAATAGGCAAGGTATTCCTTCATCCGCTCCTCACGTACCCGCCGCATCGGTTGGCTGACCAGCATGTCCAGGCGACGATAAATATCCGCAACATCAGGATATTTAGAAATTGCGTATTGCTGCTTATCGCTCATAATAACCCCCTCAAAAAGCAAAGCGAACCAATTCCACCTGTTATTTTTGGTATCAGGTGTCAATATTTGACACTAATATTATACCTGTCGGCGAGGAAATGCCATCAGGTCATCCAACAACGTATAAAGGCGGGATTGAAACGCTTTTCACTGAGGGCTGCGATTCTATAGCCCCTATCAAAAGACAGCGTACTGTTAGACCGAAACTTTTGTCCCGGATAGATCAAAGTCTTTTTTGCCCAGCACGATAAGTATCAGAGCTAATACCCCTAGAAGCCGTCCGCTGATCACAGCGGCTATGGATCCTGCCAGGGCCAGGCCCCAATTTTTAACTTTCAGGGCGAATATTCCCCCGATGATAGCCAGAATGCTGATCAATATTAAAGCAATACCCATCCAGGGATGAAAACCCCCGAACATCGGCATATGCATTCCGAACCTGGAGGCATGGGGGGCTGCCCCAGCGGCTCCCCTTGCTGCATTAGGAACAGCGCTTGCCGCGTGCCTTGCGAAGGTCATAAATACGCCTATACACAAGCCGAAAGCTCCCGATACAATATCGAGAATGCCGGCTACTGTGGTCATCCATGATTTTTCCATTTTATAACTCCTCAAATTAGATATTAACCCTAATTATAGGGACAAATTGTTAATAGATAATTAAGTTTATGAAAAACCTGTGCAAAAAGACAGTAGGAGTCATGCTTGTCTTCAGGCAATGCCATTTCACAGGCCTCTACCACACGCAGATAGGATAGATTCCTAAATTGCATCTAAAGGCATTTTTTGAAAAAGAGGATTATTGCTAAAATTTGAGAGGTGATTAACGTGTACGGGACGAAGTCAACCACATTGGTCATCCTAGCGGGGGGCAGGGGTACACGGCTGGGATGTAATAAAGCTTTAGCAAATTTCAATGGGCAAAGCCTGCTCGAATCCGTGATTAACCGGCTGGCCCAATTGCATTCTCCGCTGCTCATAGTAACCAGCCGTGGACAGTTCCCGGCAGTGGCCGAACTGAATTTAAATCAAAAAATCGTAGTTGATTGTTGGCCCGGCAAAGGCGTTATGGGAGCTATTTACACGAGTCTGTTAAATTCCCAGAGCTCCAATGTTTTTGTTGCCGGCTGTGATATGCCGTTTCTCAGCCTCGCTTTCATTGATCATCTTATCGATATTGCTTCAGGCTGGGATGCCGTCGTTCCGAAGTCCAATGGCATGAATGAACCTTTACATGCAGTATATTCCAGGAATTGCTTGAATACTTTGGAAAGGTTGCTTAGCGAAGATAATCTGGCCACCAGGGACCTATTTAACCGGGTCAATACAAAATATATTTATGACGGCGAAATTGAGAAATATTGCAGAGGTTCTTTGAGTTTTTTCAATATTAATACTCCCGCCGATTTCGTGAATGCCCAACTCATAACCGAGCAGTCCTTTTACGCCGATTTTGCCATAGCGGAATGTGGCTGCCGTACATAAACCAAGCCAAAAAACAAACATGAGTAGCATAAGTTCGATCGAATGGAAAAAAGGGATATGCGGCGTTTGCCCGTCCGGCTGCTGGGTAGAGGTGGGGCTGGATGACGGCAGGCTCGTAGATATCCGGCAGGACAATGATCATACGCTGGGAATGATTTGCAGGCGCGGCAAGCACGCGCCCGAAATTGTTTACTCGGAACACCGGCTCAAGTATCCCATGAAGCGCAACGGGCCCAAAGGGAATTATGAATTCGAACGTATAAGCTGGGACCAGGCTTATGACATCATTGTTAAAAATTTAAATGAGACCAAAAAACAATCCGGGCCGGAAGCTGTAGCTATTTATACAGGCCGGGGCGCTCAAGAGCTTTCACTGTGTGACATGTTCCAACCCAAAGGCGTAGCCGTATCTTCGGCATCCAACGTGCTTTTCCCGTTCGGTTCGCCCAACACCATGGGTGTAGGGGCATTGTGCTACGTCGCACTGCATATGATTGCTCCCCATGTGACCATGGGACGTATGCAAACCAATATGTTTACGGATATTGAAAATGCAGAGATGGTTGTAGTGTGGGGTACCAACCCGGCTACGGATTCACCGCCCATCGATATGTTGAGGCTTGAAGCAGCCGCCGGGCGGGGAGCCGAGATAGTAGTCATCGACCCCCGGCGTACCGAGATTGTCTCAAGAACGAATGCTCAGTGGGTCCCCATCCGGCCCGGCACCGATTGTGCCCTGGCGTTAAGTATGCTTCAGGTCATAATTGAGGAAGACCTTTACAACGAGGATTTTGCCGAAAAATGGTGTCATGGTTTCAGTGAACTGGTTACGTATGTACAACACTTTCGCCCGGAGGTTGCAGAAAGTATTACAAGTATACCGGCGGGCGTAATCCGGGACCTTGCCAGGCGCCTTTGCACAGCCAGCGGTGCTGCCCTGCTCATGTATACCGGGCTGGAATACTCCAACAGCGGGGTCCAATCCGCAAGGGCTGTACTTACGCTATTCGCCCTTTCAAACCATCTCGACGTCCCCGGTGGTATAGGCCTGGCCATGCTTAATACGGATTTCCCCATAAACCGGTCCTGTAACCTTGAGAATCCAAACCTCGATCTGGCCGTTGCACGCCAGGCGTTTCCCATCCATAGCAACTATCGCGGAGAGTCACATGCCATCGGTCTCGTGAGTTCAGTGCTAAAGGGGGAACCCTACCGCATACGCTCTTTGATCGTGGATGGAGCCTCTCTGCTGACGTCCTGGCCTCAGACTCCGATATGGCGCCAGATGCTCTCCAAGCTTGATTTTCTGGTAAGCATCGACCGGCAGTTGACGGCTGACTGCGCTTATGCCGATATCGTTTTGCCCGCCACGACAATGTTCGAAATTAATTCATATATGACCTACGGGCCTATATTCCGCTTGAGGGAAAGGCTCATTGATCCGGTTGGCGAGGCACGCAATGACTATTTGATTATGGCCGGGTTGGCCGAAAGGCTGGGATACGGGCACCTCTTCCCGCAATCGGAGGAGGAGATGATCCGTTTTGCCTTGAGGGGGTCAGGCTATACATTGGAGGAGGTAAGGGCGGCGGGAGGCTGGGTCAGGAAGCCAACGCCTATGATGGAATATAAGAAATGGCAGAAGGGCGGATTGCGCAAAGATGGCAAACCGGGTTTTGAAACCCCCACGGGCAAATTTGAAATCCGGTCCACGTTACTCGAGGAATACGGCTATGAACCCCTGCCCAGGTACATTGAGCCTCGAGAAGGGCCGTTAGGCAGCCCGAAGGTAGCTGAAAAGTATCCTCTGGTGTTCAACTCCGGAGCCCGGCCGCAGACCGATTTCCGCTCACAGCATCACGGCATCGAGGGGCTTGTCAGGGACTATCCAGAGCCTACCGTGGATATCAACGTTCAGGACGCCGAGGCAAGGAGCATCAGGAGCGGAGACCTGGTAGAGGTTCGTACTCCGCGCGGGCATGTGCCGTTCAGGGCACGCGTTACGCCTGATATATTGAAAGGTGCAATCGAGTGTACTATGGGCGGGGGAACTCCCGTGGGGCCCATAGCCTGGCAGAAGTGGAATGTCAACGAGCTGACCGACCTGGAAAATCTGGATGAGATCTCCGGTTTCCCTGTATATAAAGCCCTGTTATGCGACGTGGTCAAACTCGAGACGGGATCGGATAGTGCCCGAATTCCAGATGTCGCGGCCGCAACATGTGAGTCCGGTGTTGCCTTACATCCCGCTGATACGCAAAAGGTTGACAGGCTGATATACCTGGATAATAACGCCACAACGGAAGTAGCCGAAGAGGTCAAGGACGCTATGCTGCCCTATTTCGGTAAGAGCCATGGCAACCCTTCCAGTATCCATGCAGGCGGTAGAGAGGCGCGTGACGCAATTGAGAAGTCGCGCCGTCAGCTAGCCAGGTTAATTAATGCCCAGCCGCGCAGGATCATCTTCACCAGCGGCGGTTCGGAAGCGGATAACCTGGCGCTCAAGGGCATTGCATACGCTTTACAGAATAAAGGAAAGCATATCGTCACCTCGACTGTAGAGCATCCTGCCATTCTGCAGACGTGTAGATTCCTTGAAAAACAGGGTTATCGAATTACCTACCTGGCTGTGGACGGAGATGGCTGGCTCGATCCTGCGAGTCTGAAAGCCGCGCTGAACGACGATACTATTATCGTATCCATTATGATGGCGAATAATGAGGTTGGCACAATCTTGCCAATCAGGGACCTATGTGCTGTGGCACATGAAAAAGGTGTACTTTTTCATAGCGACGCCGTTCAGGCCGTAGGGAAAATAAAAGTCGATGTTCAGGAGCTCGACGTCGACCTTCTGAGTATCTCCGGACATAAATTCCATGGTCCCAAGGGCACCGGGGCTATTTTTATTAGAAAGGGGATTGAAATCGAGTCACTTATACACGGGGGCAAGCAGGAAAGCGGGCTGAGGGGCGGAACGGAGAACGTTCCTGCAATAGTCGGACTGGGCAAAGCAGCAGAGCTGGCCGTCCAGGGTTTGCGGGAAGCTGAGCGCATCCAGGAACTCCGTGATAAATTGCAAGAGGGTATAAGGGATTTGATACCGGGCGCTAAATTGAACGGCCATAAGGAGCATAGGCTGCCGAACACGCTGAATATGACACTGCCCGGATTACGTGGTGAATCGCTGGTTATCGCTCTTGACCAGCACGGCATTTCTCTTTCTTCGGGTTCCGCATGTAAATCAGGATCGCCCGAGCCTACGCACGTGTTGATGGCTATGGGAAGGACGGTGGAGGAGGCACATTGTTCGGTGCGGTTCTCATTATCGCGATATACTACGCCGCTTGATATCGATGAGACCCTGTCGGCCCTGTCAAAGGTACTCATAGAGAAAAACATGGTACGTCTGATGCCGTGCAAATAGGCCGGAAAATACTACTCGACGGCCGGCGGTGGCCTGCACTAACCTGTGCTATCAGGCCCGGGACAGGCACAGTTCCATATTGCAATCGAATTTAAAATTATCAGCGGCGGCAACAAGATACTGGATGCTAAACCATCTTTGCTCGTCTGTCCAGACACGGTCAACCGTGAAACCCGAGGCTACAGCCAGCTCCTTAAACTCATTGAGATTATATTTATATGAGCTCTCGGTCCAGATACTTTCACCCCTGGCAAAATTAATTGCCGTATCGTCCAGTTGCACGACCTGGTCTTTCAGGCTTATCAGGTGCATCTCGATCCGGCCTTTGACGGGATTGTAAAAAGCGTAGTGTTCAAACGACCGCAGGTCAAAATCAGCACTGAGCTCGCGGTTGAGCCTTTCAAGTATATTTAGATTAAAAGCGGACGTTACATTGTGCCGGTCGTTGTAAGCCCTATGCAGCACGGAAGAATCTTTCTTTAAATCCACCCCTATCAGCAGGGCCCCGCCGGGCCCGCATAGTCGGGCTATTTGCTGCAGCAGGTTCCGGGCCTGCTCTGGATGAAGATTGCCTATGGACGAGCCAGGGAAATAAACGACTACCCGGTCATTTTTTCGCTTGCCGTCGGGCAGGCTAAAGTCATTGGTGAAGTCGGCACAAACAGGTAGAATTTCCAGTCCGGGGTATTCAGACCCCAATCGCCGGCTTACTGTCATTAGCTGCTCGCAAGAAATATCAATGGGTATGTAAGCGGACATGTCATGCATCCGGTTAATCAAGATCTGTGTTTTTTTGCAGTCACCACAGCCGTACTCAACCAGAAGGACATCGGGGCCGAGGACTCCGACTATTTCATCGATATTCTTTTCCATAATCGATATTTCAGTGCGGGGGATGTAGTATTCGTCAAGCGTGCAGATTTGTTCGAAAAGACCGGACCCTGTCTCGTCATAAAAGTATTTGGGACAGATTTCCTTTTGCTGCTTTCTCAGACCGGCCAGCACTTCCTCTCGAAAAATGCCCATAGCGGGTTTGAAGTCGTGTAGCCGGATTATATGCATTTCCCGGGTCGTCGTCATATCGTCCTCCCCATCGTTGACTGTAAGATCACTAACGCGTTTTTATAGTATAGACCCTTGAGATAAAAAACTCATAACAAAGATTTAAAAACTATAAAATAGCTATTACATTTTCCCTGGGACAAGTGCGGAAGATATGAACTGCAGGAGGCTTTATTTGAAGAGGAGTGGTTTATAAACTTCCGGGCAGAGGACTCCTTCCTCGATCGATTATCCCAGGGGGTGCGTAGCGGGTCTACGCGAGTTGGCCCTTTTCGTGCAGGTATCGCATTGGCCACGCAGTAAAATGTCGTGTTCCTCCAACTGGTAGCCTTTCGGCAACAGTTTTGCCATGTCCTGAGGGCAGCCATGAATTTCAAACAGTTTATCACACGTATTGCAGAGGAAATGGTGATGATGGCCCTCCGGCGTAATCTCCCAACGCGGGGACTGTCCAGGCAAATTGACAGGGATAGCCTGTCCTTCTTCCTGGAGTGCTTTCAGGCTCCGGTAGACCGTGGCGATCCCCAGCCCGGCAACCTCACTTCGAGCCAACTCCAGTATTTCCTTGACGGACAACGGCCTTCCGTATTTGACTAGAACATTATGAATGGTCTTTCTCTGTTTGGTAACTCTAACCATGCTTTCCAAATAATGATAATAAATTATCATTATTTTAGCACCGGTCCTTCCCGTATTGCCATTTGTTTTCTCATGAAATTACTACTTATTCAAATGGGAGGTGATTTTCTTGCCAAGTTATTGATAATGGTTTATCATTAACATCAAAAGCAGGTTGGAAGAGGGGTTAAAATGTTAAGCAAATGCGCACTTTTATCGGTACTGATCGCATCGCTTCTTTTAGGCTCATTGTCCTGTCAGCCATCAATCAGTAGCTCGAAGAAATCCATCGTCGTTACTTACTCCATTCTCGGGTCCGTTGTAAAAGAACTGGTAGGAGATAAGGCAACCGTCATTGTCTCCATTCCTAACGGCCTGGACCCGCATGAATGGGAACCATCGGCCAAAGATATCGAGGTGATAAACAAAGCCGACCTCGTTATCGAAAACGGGCTTGGGCTGGAAGGCGGCATGCAAAAGACACTCGAAACAGCTAAAAGTAACGGCGTCAGGTTCTTTACGGCTTCAGACTATATTACCGTCCGTCATGTAGGACTCGGGGAAGGAATCCCCTCCGGCGACCCGGACCAGGCTTTGGGTGCGGCTGACCCTCATCTATGGATGGACCCTGTAGGTATGAAGAGTGTAGTTAGCGCTCTCGTCCCTGTCCTAACGAAAGAACTGAATCTGGACGTCACTGCCCAGGCCCAGAGCATGGAGGGCCGGCTGGACGCTTTGAACAACCAGGTTGTCACTACAGTGGCTGCTATACCTCAGGATGACCGTAAGCTGGTTACCGGCCATGAGTCAATGGGGTATTTCGCCCAGCGCTACGGTTTCAAGCTGGTCGGAGTAATTGTACCCAGCCTATCGTCGCAGGCAGAGGTCTCTGCAGCAGACCTGGCCACGCTCAAACAGGCTATTGATGATAACCATGTCAAGGCGATATTCACTGAGCTTGGCACATCGCCGGCTGTGGCTAAGGCCATCGGCGATGAGACCGGTGTAAAAGTTATTGAACTGACGACACACGGCTTACCGGCCGACGGTTCTTACTTCACATTTATGACTAACCTAGCCACCGTTATTACCAATGCATTAAAATAGAGGCACCTATGGACCTGCTGGTGGCCCCGTTCTCAACCAATGCATTCATGATGCAGGCGCTCATCGCCGGCATACTGGTCTCTATCGCATGTGCAATTGCAGGTACGTTCGTTATCCTGCGCGGACTGGCTTTCATCGGCGATGCACTCTCTCATGGCGTACTTCCAGGCATTGCCGTGGCAATCCTGGTCGGCTTTCCGGGCATAATCGGAGCGGCTATTGGTGCAGCGATCATGATTGGGGGCATAACCCTGATAACGCAGCGGTCGCGATTATCTTCCGATACAGCTATCGGGCTTCTATTTATCGGTATGCTCTCCCTGGGCGTGGTGATCGTCTCACGTTCGAGTTCTTTCAGCGGCGACCTTACCCGCATACTTTTTGGCGAGATTTTGGGTATCAGTATCCAATCTATCCTGATTCAACTCATCGCTACAGTCCTAATTATCGCTATAGCGCTTGTCTGCGCCCGCCCGTTCCTGTTGCTCAGCTTTGACCCCGAGCAGGCTGAAGTAGCTGGCTTCCCCGTCCGTATCTACCATAACATCATGCTCTTAATGATTGCGATTACGGTTATTGTGTCTTTTCAGACTGTGGGTACGTTACTGGTCTTCGGCTTGCTCATAGCGCCGGCCGGCGCTGGTGCTTTACTTGCCCGGCGCATAGAAGTGATGATGGCATGGGCCATGCTCTTTGGAGCACTGTCGATGTATTCAGGTTTGTTGATCAGTTATTACTTTAACCTCGCCGCCGGCGCATCGATAATACTGGTAACTATAGTAATCTTTTTTATCGTATTCGCTTTGCAGAACATACGTCATCCCCGAGTTGCGCCTTCCCGGGAGGCGAGCCATGGATAAGCGGAGAGAACGGGAGCTGCTATGCTGACCGCTAACGATACTCCTTATATCAAGACGGAGAGCCTCAATGTCGGTTATGATAACGAAGTTGTTGTAGCCGATGCCAGCTTTGAATTGCGACCCGGAGAAGCTTTCGCCCTCATCGGCACCAATGGTTCGGGCAAGTCCACCCTCCTCAAGACAGTTGTCGGACTGCTGCCGCCTCTGGGTGGCCGGTTATCGGTATTTGGAATGCCTCCCGGCAAAATTCACACGAGGATAGCCTACCTTGGCCAGTTCCACCACTCGGGATTTGTCCTGCCGCTTCGTGCTATTGATATCGTGCGTATGGGCCGCTTCCCCTTGTATGGACTATGGAAAAGGATGAGCCGGCGGGATGATGAAATAGTTATGTCCGCCATGCGCGCCATGGGTATCGAGAAGCTGGCTGACTCCCCGCTAAGGTCACTTTCAGGCGGTCAACAACAACGGACTTATCTCGCCCAGGTGCTGGCCCACCAGGCGGACCTGCTGGTGCTGGATGAGCCCACTTCGGGACTGGATGCCGGCGGCAGGGAGCTTTACTTGCACGCCATCAATGACGAGCTTTGCCGTGGAGCTTCCGTCATCGTAGCTACTCATGACATACAGGAAGAGGCGGCTCTGTGTCAACAGGTTATGTTATTGGCCCGACGGGTCGTAGCAGTCGGCGCGCCGGAGGAAGTCCTCACGCCCGATGCTTTACTGGAAACCTTCGGTATCGTTGTCGCGGGGGAAAAGAAGCTTCATGTGCTGGAGTGCGAACACGGCCACGACCACGCTGAACAAATAGGCTCCAAGAAATAGGGACACTCGCTAAGGTGGAGCATTCCTCAGCAGTGCCTCATTGGAGAAGAATTTATGATAGTTGTTAACATCGATCCCGTAGCCCTGTCCATCGGCCCCCTGGCCATCCACTGGTATGGCCTAATGTACGTGGTGGGAATTGCCGTCGGCCTGTTTATAGCCTGGCCTTATGCGAAGTCCAAAGGATTTACTCAGAGCCAGATGGAAACGGTCGTCTATTGGGCTATTCTCGCCGGACTGATCGGAGCCAGGCTATATTATGTCGTCCAGCAACCTCTGGGACCGTATCTTGCGGAGCCCTGGCGCATCCTGGCTTTTTGGGAAGGGGGAATGGCCTTTTATGGAGCAATCTTTGCCGTTGTCATCGTTCTGCTCATAGCAGGCTGGCGTATGAAAATCTCAATCTTGAAGCTGCTGGACCTCATGGCGCTCTTCGCTACCGTCGGCCAGTTTTTCGGCCGTATCGGCAATTTCATTAACGGGGATGTTATCGGATATCCCACCAGCCTTCCCTGGGGAGTGATCTACGCTAACCCTAACTCATTCCCACCCCGGCACGATATTGCTTATCACCCTGCGGCTGCCTACGAGGCTCTGGCAGATGTAATCTTGTTCGCCATTCTCTGGTTTCTTCGCAACAGGCTGAAACCCGGCATGTTGTTCTTTGTCTATATACTTGGCTATTCCCTGAGCCAGATAATAGTGTTTACGTGGCGGGACAACGAGGTCGTTTTCCTCGGCCTCAAACAGGCACAGTTAACAGCCATCGCAGTCATCATAGTCGCGGTTATTATTTTCGGAGTCTTTCTCGCCCGACAAAACAAATCCACGCCCAGCAATAGTTAACCCCAAGATTTCGTCCATATACCGCCAATTAACTCTCTTGGAAAAAAGAAAAGCCGATGCATTTTGCATCGGCTTCCCAGAATGATTGAGCTTAAAAGTTTATGCTAAAAGCTTGGGAACATTTCTTAGAATGGCTTCCGTTCCCGTGACAATTTCCTGCACCATATCGTTGACTTTGGGCATATCTTTAATTCGCTGAGCCGCCTCACCGGCAGCCATGAGCGCTTTTTCCCTATCTCCGTCGAAGACGGCTTTTATAGATTCTATCTCAAACTTAATCAAAGACATGTCCATCGTGGTGTAATCATCGGGAGTACCGAGGAAAACGCCCGGTGATTTCTGGAGAGTATTTTTGGCGTGTTCAGTGCTGCGGGGTGTCTTTAGCCACCGGGCAGGCCCGACAAAGCCACGCGCTACAAGGGTTGCTCTGTCGCCTGACGCCACAACCTCCTCCTTCCAAATCTGATGGAAATCACTCTCCTGTGTTGCCAGAAAGCGGGTCCCCATCTGTGCGCCGTCTGCTCCCATCACAAGTGCGGCTGCCAGAGTCCTGGCATCGCAGAACCCGCCGGCGCCGACAACCAGGGTCTCCTTATCGGACACTGTCTCCACCACGGCCGGAAGCAGAATCATTGAGTGGACCGGCTCCCATGAAGTATGAAAACCGCCTTCATGGCCGGAAGCTACTATCACGTCGACACCGGCTTTCTTACAGCGCAAAGCTCCCTTGACGGATGGAACAACGTGCATCCAGGTAAATCCTGCCCCCTTTATTTTGTCTTTCCAGCCGAGGGGGTCGCCGGCAGAGGTAAAGATCACTTTGAAATGTTTCTTAATATCCGGGTTCTCCTCGCGAACTCTGATGGCTGTATCAATTATGACGTGCGAATATTTGAGAACCTCCGCTGAGACCATCACGTTGATGCCGAAAATACCGCCTTTGTCTTTGACTAGATTGGTTGTCCGTTTCAGCAGCTTTTCCATAACAGTAGCTATATCGTCGTCGAAGTCTGCGCCCGCGGTTCCCACAAAGGCCTTGTAAATCCACGGCTGAACCTCTTTATCAAAAACGCCGCTTGTAGAAAGCAGTCCGAGGACTCCTGCATTTGCTGCAGCAACACAAAGATTATTGTTGCTGAAGGGGCCCATCCCGGCCTGTATAATGGGATACTTGATACCAACTAGGTCACACAGTCTTGATTTGATCATATTAGCTCCTCTATATTTTTATTGTTATCTTGCAGATAAGAACCGTCATTTTGATAAGGTTCTATCCACCGTACATCATGGTGGACCTGAGGGGATTCGAACCCCTGACCTCCTGAATGCAAATCAGGCGCTCTCCCAATTGAGCTACAGGCCCGCAAGACCCAATATTATACTAACTACAATTGAGAGTTAACAAATTATATATCCGGACCCCGCTAAATGACCTCCCAGATCGATACCGGGATTTCGCAGGCCACTGAACATGAATTATTCCGGCAAGTCTAATCCGGAATAACCCTGGGTTGCCGCTTACTTGACCGTGGCGCGCTTTCTGTCGTAATTCTCGCTCTTAAAAAAATCGCATTGCATACAATTGGCCAATTTGCTAGCGAAGGTGATATAACGAGCCGAGAGTATCAGTCGGGATCCAGACGAACAGATTGCCTACTTATAGCCCTTGCCTATGCTCCAGGCCTTACCCACGTTTTTACCGATGCTCCAATAGCTGGCATCTCCCATAGAGAAGATGAGCGGGTCCAGCTTGGCCATATCCGGCATTTTCCCGTCCATGTATTTGTCTTCGCAATAGCTTGCCACGATCTCGCCTATATAGGCGGTATCCACCCCAAGGGCGACCTTCTGCACGAGCTTACATTCCATGTTAAGCCTGCATTCTTCTATCATGGGCGCCGTCTCAAGCTTGCCGTAGAAGACCTTGAACAGGCCTGACTTGTCCACCTTGTGCCCGGATACCACGCCGCAATAGTCGGTCGCTTTCACCATCTCCACGGGGGGCAGGTTGAGGCTAAAAACACCGTTTTCTTCCATGCCCCTGGAGGTGAAGTGCATCTTGCTAAGCCCCAGCGCTACTATGGGCGGGTCGATATTCAATATGCCGCAAAAGGCAGCCGGCATAAAGTTGACCCTGCCTTCGTGCATGGCACCCACCAGAACAATGGGCATCGGGTACAGGTGACAGGCATTCATTATCTCTTTCTTAGCCATTTTTATTACTCCTTTGTTTTCACCCAGAGGTTACTATGTACCCTCTCCGGCTTGAACCTGTCTTCCTGGCGCAGTTTTTCATCAGGGTATCCGATCGACACCAATGCCACCGGAATGATTTGAGAAGGAATCCCGAGGAGCTTTCTCATACCGTTCATACGCTCCTCAACGGGATAGATCCCCAGCCACACGGCCCCCAGTCCCAGGGCATGGGCCGCCAGTAAAATATTCTCGGTTGCGTTCGCACAATCCAGCATGCCGCGGCCCTTCACCACTTCAAGACCCGGGTCCTCGCATACCAGGATTGCAAGAGCCGCCCCCTTAATCATATGCGAATGAGGATGGAAAGACGGCACCTGGTCCAGCAGGCTGCGGTCTTTAATCACCGCAAAATGCCACGGCTGCTCATTGGCTGCCGAGGGCGCCGCCATGCCTGCCCGTAATAAACGTTCTACGACTTCGTCGGCCACCGGTTGCTCCGTATACTTGCGGATACTTCGGCGCGTCATTATAGCTTCTATAGCATCCATGATTTCTCACTCCCGGCAGGACCTATATCCTGCGCTGCATTTTATCGATCCACCTTATTATGAGCACAATTATAGCTATGACAACCAGCGCTACGGCATAAGGCCAGATCAAAAGGTAGAGAGGAGTAGGCGGCAATTGAGTGTAACCTGTCAACGTTACTTTGAGCTTATTGTCCAGCCCGCGGGCAATATCTATGCTTGACTGAACCCTCGTATTATCTTTCTCGATGATCAATTTATACTGGCCGTAAAAACCGCGGAAACTGGCTGTGCCGCTATCCCCGGTATGTGCGTTGCCGATCGACCACCAATCACCGCGTATAAGTTTGAGCAACCTGTCGTAGGCCGGCTTCTTACTCAAATCCGCACGCAGTAGTCCCGATGGCGCTCCTTGTGCAGCGTCCTTGTCGGAAAAATTCCACCAGGTTATAGCCTGCACGGAGGGGTTGCTGAAAAGCATCGTATATAATTTTTCCGCATAGTCGGCCTGTGCAAGCTCGCCCGTCGGCGTGCTGGGCCAGCTCGTCGATTTCGACCCGCTGGCTGCAAGGTCGGTCAGGGGGCTGCCGCTGAGTACGGTTACTTCGGTAAAATGGATGGGTACATTGAGGTCCTTGAAACGGTCGCAGATATCCCACACCTGGTAAAGAGGCCAATTGCCCCGCAGCATATCTGTCTCTATACCTATGGCATCAAAGCTGCCATGCTCCCGCAAAATCCCCTCCAGAACGTCCCTGAAATCCTGGTCGGTACGGAAATCGTTGATTAATAGGTTGGCCTTGGGACAGGCCGACCTGGCCCAGCTGAGGGCATCCGAGCAGACAACTGCAGGCGTGCGGGAGTTCATCCAGTTACCCACAGAAGTGTTGGCACGGGGACCCAATGTCGGCTCATTCACGACATCCCAGTAGTCCACCAGCCCGCACAAATCGCCAGTAATTTCCTTTACGCGTTTCTCCTGGGCGGCCTGCATGTCGTTTGCGGCCGGCGGCGCCCAGGTTGGAACCGCATCAGCGGATATAATGGGCGAACCTATGGTAACGATATCCCTCTTCCTGGCCCAATCCGCCATGGCCCTCAGATGCTGCTCGTCAGTCTGACCCTGCTTGGGCTCATAGGTATCCCAATTGAACGGAAGAGTGCCGTAATTAAAGAGCGCTGTATAAGCATTGGCCCAGTCCTGGTCGATGCCATTGGGCCCGTTGGAAGGCTGTCCCAGCGGGGCCAGGTTAGAGCCGAATAGGAAGTCATGGCTCTGCTGTTCGAAATAAACCCGCGCGTCCCTGACAGGTGTACCGTTGTCATCCACAACGGTGATATACGCATCGCCCTTGCGTATCTGCTCGATACGTCCCTGGGCGCCCGCCATAATAAACCACTCACGAACGTTGTTATAAGCCAGTGTTATAGCTGAGCCCAGGTTGGCGCCGCCCCCTTGTTGACAGGCGATAGAGGGTAAAATCAGTGCAACCGTCAATAAAGCCAGTGCTATGACCTGCAAATATTTCCGATACATATTCTCCCTGCGTCCGAAACTGTATTTTGTATATTCTAACACAGGCGCAAAATTGCTTATCCATCTCGCTTTTCTTTGCCCGTCCTACCCTGGAGTGCTATACTTGCAACAGTTCGCAAGTATGCAACTATTTTGGTTGATAAAGGCTCGGATTATTTGCTTTTAAGGGCATGCATATGGAAAAAGATAAACTTATTTTTGAGTTACAGGCCGAGATGCTGGGAGTACTGTCCAACCCCAAACGGTTGCGCATATTGAAAGTATTGGGCAAAAAGGAGAAAACGGTTGGTGAGATCGCTTCGCAGGTCGGCATAGAACTGCAGAATGCCTCTCAACATCTTCGCATCATGAAAGCTCACGGCATTGTCCTGGCGCGCAGAGACGGTCATGCAGTCTACTACAGGCTGGCTACGCCGGTTATCGCCGACTGCTGTGAGCTCGTAGGGCAGGCCATAATGGAAAACCTGGAGAACAGGAGAAACCTGTTGGCAAAAAGTTAAACTGCGAGATTCATTCTCTGACAAACATCTTAACTATAAATAACGGATAAATTCAGTGAATCAGGGAGCGGAGGGATCAAATGAGTAAACTCAATGCATCACAAAAAGCATACCTGCAGGGCCAGTTCGGCAACAGGGTCAATTTTAACAAAACGGAACGCATATTGTACGGGCATGACATAGCGGCCATGCCCGATATCATTAAGCCTTTTATAGGAGATACGGTTCCTGAAGCCGTAGTGCAGCCCGTCTCCGAAGACGAGCTGGTGAACCTCGTTCGCTGGGCAGCCAGGAACCGGATACCGTTGACACCGCGCGGCAAGGCCTCTTCAGGCTATGGAGGGGTTATCCCATTGAAAAAAGGCATTGTCGTCGACTTTTACAGGATGAACCGCGTGCTCGAAGTAGACCCAGCATCCAACACAGCACGTGTCCAAGCAGGTGTTATCTGGGAGAAGCTCGATAGGGAACTGGCCAAAAAAGGGCTTACGCTACGGCTATATCCCACCAGCTATCCCTCATCTACAGCCGGCGGCTGGTTTGCTCAGGGTGGGGCAGGTATTGGCTCTTTCGAAGCCGGCTGGTTCAGAGATAACGTGGTAAACGCCAGGGTAGTGCTGCCGGACGGGCAAGTCAAGCAGTTTAGCGGTGATGAGCTCGATCTGATATCCGATGCAGAGGGCACTACCGGCTTCATCAGCGAATTAGTCATTAAAGTCCAGCGCAACGACGAATTGCAGGTCATTTCCATAGGCTGCGCAGATGCTAATGACCTGCAGAAATTCGTACAGTCTGTGATAGATGAGAAGCTGCCCGTCTGGTCCATATTATTTATCAACCCCAAGATGGCAGAGCTTAAGAACCGCTCACCCCTGTTGATGCACTACGGCCATCCGGCCGAGGAGCGAGTGCTGCTGCCCGCATCGTATATCGCAACTCTGACCTTCCGCAAAAAAGACGCCGCATCTATCACGGACATACTGCCCTTGCTGCTCAAGCCATGCCAGGGCGAGATACTCAGCGACCGCATAGCTCAACATGAGTGGGCCAACCGCTACAAGCTGATGGTGGTCAAACGCCTGGGCCCCAGCCTGGTGCCTGCGGAAATCGTGGTGCCGCTCTCTTCCCTGGGGGCGGTCATGGCCGAGATCGAAACCAAGGTAGACCAGCCAGTCGTTAAGGAGGGCGTTATCATTCGTGAAAGCCTGAACGGCAAGCCCGAGGTCGTTATACTGGGCTTCATCCCAAGCGACCAGCGCAAATTCAGCTATAACTTCGTCTTCAGCCTGGCGCTGACCATCATGAATATCGCCGTCAGGCACGGGGGCAGGCCTTATGCCACCGGCTTGTATTTCGCCGCCAGGGCCAATGAGATACTTGGATCTGAGCGCGCCGGCAAGATACGCGAATTCAAAAAGAAGTTTGATCCCCGCAATATTTTCAACCCCGGCAAAGTTGTGGGGGGAAATCCCATCGGAAACCTCATCGGAGTGGCCGAAAGGCTTGAACCCCTGATCCGTCCTCTCGGAAACAGCGTAATAACTCAAGTGAGCGAGCGTGCGCTCCAGCCCGTAAAGGACATCCCGGCCGACGTTGCCTGGTACGCTTACGCCTGCTCGCAGTGCGGCTACTGTGTGGAAGAGTGCGATCAGTTCTACGGCCGCGGCTGGGAGAGCCAGTCGCCACGAGGAAAGTGGTACTGGCTGAGGGAATACATGGAGGGCAGGCAGAAATGGGACCAGTCCATGGTGGATACCATGCTGGTCTGCACCACCTGCGAGATGTGCAACCTGCGCTGTTCGGCTTCGCTGCCCATCGAATCTTCATGGATGAAATTGCGCGGCAAGCTTATTGACGAGGAAAAGAGAATGACATTCCCACCCTTCGAAATGATGGCCGAAGCCACGATCAAGGAGGGTGATATATGGGCAGGCTACCGGCGCGACCGCTCCCGCTGGTTCCCCGAGGACCTTAAAGCCAGACATGGCGCCGGCGTAAAGTCTAAGAATGTTTATTTCGCCGGCTGCACCGCCAGCTACGTCGAGCATGATATCGGCATGGCCAGTGTGAGATTACTGGACGAGGCCGGGGTCGACTTCACGTACCTGGGCGAGATAGAGAACTGCTGCGGAACACCGATGCTGGTGGCAGGTAAGTGGGACGTATTCGCGGAGACCATGAAGCACAATATCGCGGCAGTCAAGGCATCGGGGGCGGATTCGGTCATCACTTCCTGCCCGGCCTGCGACATGATGTGGAGGCATGTTTATCCCACCTGGGCACAGAAGCTGGGAATAGATTTCGACATCTCTGTCAGGCACTACAGCGAAATAGTGGCGGATAGGCTTAAGTCCGGCCAATTTAAGTTCCCCGATAAGGGTAAGGACCGGGTGAAGGTCACCTGGCATGATTCCTGTCACATAGGCCGTGTCTCGCACGTGTACGATGAGCCACGTGAGCTAATAAAGGCGCTTCCGGGCGTGGACTTCGTGGAGATGCCCTATAACCGCGAGGCTGCGCACTGCTGCGGCGGCGTGCTTACACTGATCAAGGACCCACCGGTGGCCGCCGATATTGGCGAGTGCCGCATCGGGGAAGCGCAGGAAGTGGGCGCCCAGAAGATATTGGCCCTCTGCCCCTGCTGCCAGTTCCAACTGCGCGTGTCCGCAGATAAAAAGAAAATCGACATGGAGATATCCGACCTGGCACGCTTTTGCTGCTCTAGGATGGGATTTGATTTCCCTGATCCCAATCCTGAGGTCAAGAAGCAGTGGGCTGTGTTCGAAGGCATGATTGCGCTTATGACGCCTCGGGGCTTCGCCGGCCTGATGGGGAAGATGTGGCCGGATTTGATCGATGCAATGCCCTTCGGCATGGGACCCATGATGCATTTCATGGGCAAGATACCCGGTGCGCTCAACCTGATGAAACCCATGTTCCCCGTACTATTCCCGCTGCTTTTGCCCATGATGATGCCCAAAGTCATGCCCAAAATGCTCAGTCTGGTGGGCGAGATGATTCCGATGCCGGACTACATGGCGCAGCAGATGCCGGTCATGATGCCCAGGGTTATGGATAGCCTTATGCCGCACATGATCGGAGAAGTTGTGCCCCTCGTCACGCCAGCCATGATCGACTACCTGCAGGGCAAGATCAAATAAACGGGCTTGCCGGCCGTGTTACAATTTATCCTGCCATGGAATCAATCCCGCTGCACAAATTCCTGGTTGAAGCCGGTGTGGGCGCCAGGCGCCAGGCGGTTTCCGCCGTCAAGCTGGGACGCGTTACAGTCAACGGCAAGGCCGCTACCAGCTATACCATGCCCGTTTATCCCGAATTTGACGAGATCACATGCGATGGCAAGCCCCTGAAATCCCATCATCAGGCAAAAATAGTTCTCATGCTCAACAAGCCTGTAGGGTTGCTCACCACGACCAGCGACGACAGGGGCCGCAGGACCGTACTCGATATATTGCCGTCTCAATACGGCGGCCAGGGCATTTACCCCGTGGGCAGATTGGACCAAGATACGACCGGCCTACTGCTGCTTACCAATGACGGCAATCTGACCTACCGGCTGACGCACCCGAAATTCGAGTTGGGAAAGGAATACCTGGTCCATGTCGATGGAACGCTCAGCCCGCGCCAGAAAGAAGAGATAGAGAAGGGGCTGCTCCTGGATGATGGAATGACCTCGCCCGCCACCGTCAGTGAAATCACCCGTGAGCCACCATTTAATTACAGCATCGTTATTCATGAAGGGCGCACCCGCCAGGTGAGGCGTATGTTTGCTTACCTCGGTTATCTGATCAGGGACCTCAAGCGGGTAAGGATAGGTAATTTAAAACTGGGGGACCTTAAAGAGGGGGAGTGCAGAAAATTGTCGCCGCAGGAGGTTGGCAGTCTACTAAAATCCCGCCTTGAGTGAGCGCATGCGCCCCCCAAGATAAACACACTGCCATCTGCGACCGTGCGGGGACTATGGGGGTTGGTGTAAAATAGGACTCCGGATAACAAATTAATTAGAAGGAGCGTAATAAAATGGGCAGTAGACTCAAGGGTAAAGTTGCTGTAGTGACAGGGGCCGGGCGCGGTATTGGCAGGGCCGAAGCTCTGGCGCTGGCGGCGGAGGGGGCCAAACTGGTGGTCAACGATTTGGGAGTTGCCTCAGATGGTTCAGGTGCATCGCAGACCCCGGCGGCCGAAGTTTGCGGTGAAATCAGCAACATGGGGGGAGAAGCAGTCCCCAATTACGATTCGGTGGCCACACCCGAGGGCGGAGACAATATCATCAAGACTGCCATCGATGCATTCGGACGGGTCGATATCCTTGTAAACAACGCCGGTATACTCAGGGACCGGATGCTCTTTAATATGACTGAAGAAGAATGGGACCTGGTTATCAAAATCCACCTGTACGGCACTTTCCACTGCACCAAAGCCGCCAGTGTCTATATGAGGCAGCAGAGGGCGGGACGCATCATCAACACTTCTTCAATATCCGGGTTGGGCAACCTGGGCCAGGCGAACTACAGCGCGGCCAAGGAGGGCATAATAGGGTTCACGCGGACCGTGGCCTGGGACCTGGGCAGGTACGGCGTAACCTGTAATGCTATAAGGCCCAACGCCGGCACCAGGATGACTATGACGGAGGAATTGAAGGCCAAAGTCGCCAAGGGCCTCGCTGCTCAGGGCATTACCAAACAGGAGGACGTGGACAAATACTTCATGCAGCTGTTCTCTTCCAAGCCGGAGCATATCCCCCCCATCGTCGTTTACCTGGCAACCGATGAGGCCGCATATATCAACGGACGGAGTTTCTTCATCAATGGCAATAATATAGGATTTTACACCGAGCCGCAGATCACCTCTCAGATCAACAAGGACAAGGATTTCTGGACTCTGGACGAGTTGCTCAAGGTGGTTCCCGAGCAGCTCTGCAAAGGCGTCGTTAATCCCGCGCCCGCAGAGCCCAAGAAATAGAATTTTCTTGCGTGCATAAAGAAAGCCCCTCCGTTTTTAAAGACGGAGGGGCTTTCTTATACTATCCCTTATTAAGCTATTTCACATTATAGTGAAACTCGTATGGACCGAATTGGAAGTTCTGGTTTGGGGTCTGGTTATCACCCAGGCCCGGCTGTAACAACATAGACGGCAACTGATCCGGCCATTCCCCGAGTACTACAGGCACCGATAAAGGCTGTCCGCCGCGGATGATAGAAAGAGTTACCGGATCACCCGGGCGTTTACTGTTGAAGAAGATAAGCATGTCTTCAACTTTCGCGACCGGCACGTTATCCAGAGCGGTTATTATGTCGCCTCCATCCTTAGGATCCCCCTGAGTATCCTTGCCACTCGCCACCAGTCCCGCCTTCTCAGCCGGGCTGCCCGTCAGAACCGACACGATATAAACACCTTTATCGGTTGTGACTTTCAATGTCGCGGGCAGATCGACTACGGGCGTGCCTTCAATGCCCAACCATGCAGTTTTAATACTTCCGCCTTTAAGCAATTCCGGCAGTATGGTTTTGGCGGTATTTATAGGTTCGGCGAAGCCTACGCCATTGGCGGCTGCCTCGATGGCCGTGTTTATTCCTACGACTTCGCCGGAGGAATTGAGCAAAGGTCCTCCCGAATTCCCCGGATTAATGGCAGCATCAGTCTGAATAATATCGGTTATATTGCGGGCATTTGACCCCGGTATCGACCTGCCTATCCCGCTGATTACTCCCACGGTAACCGAACCCTGCAGCCCGAAGGGGGAACCGAGGGCGATAGCCATTTGACCCGGTTTGACCTTGGACGAGTCTCCCAGCACGAGATAAGCTACATTGGAAGCCTTGGAAATATCGATCTGCAGCAGCGCCAGGTCGTTATTAGGATCGCTGCCGACTACCTTGGCATCATACTTGGTGCCATCACTGGTAATGACTGTTACTGTAGTAGCGCCATCAACCACGTGGTAGTTGGTCAATACATGCCCCTGGTTATCTATGAAGAAGCCGGAACCCTGGCCTTCCTGCTTGGGAATCTGGAGTGAAAAAGGGTTCGGCAACTTGCTCAAGGGTGACTCTACCACGGATACTATCTGGACAACCGCCGGTATTGTCCTGTCATAAAGAGATACCACCGTGTTTTCATCGTAAAGAGACGCCACCTGGCCTGTTTTGCTGGCCGCGGGTAGTTTGGTCTGCGTACTTGAAGTAGTATGTTTGGCACAACCGGCCAGCAGCACGGCGGCTATCATAAATACCACTGCAGCCACTACCAGGCTACGGCGCTTCCATAAGGCCGATTTAGTGAATAAAGACATGCTATGATCCTCCTGAAAAAGTGAAATTTGTTATCAGCTAAAGAATTATATCTTCGTAATGGACCTTAAAATAAGGGGATACATTGGATTGCGGCTCGATTATATGGTCTATCGTGTTTTCTTCCAGATTAACCTCCACCAGCCACGATTTTCCATTATAGAGGATAGGCACCACCGCCTGTGAAGCAGCCGGCGTGACCTCCAGGATGTTACCGTTGACCAGGGCTATTTTTGATACCGAAGAAAAAATGGGCAATACCCGGCCGATAAGCCCGCCCTGGGCCACCATTTCCTTAACGGTCGAATCCGACAGCGCGATTCTTACTGCGCTGTCCCTCGCTTCGACAGACAGCTCGGGCATAAAAACTGCGTCATAGCGCTGGGTGCTGACTACCGATCTGCCGCTTATATCGACATCGGCTTCGATGAAGTCGCCCACACTGCGGCCGCAGACTACACTGGCTATCTTGTCCCTGACCTCTACACGAACTATTATAATCTCGCCGGTTCCGCCCAGCTTCTGCTGGATACCGGGATCGTTTTTAACTATACTGGCAGCTATTGCGGATGGGGAAGGCGTACTTAAGTAAAATATTACGGCAACCGCCGCGCCAACTATAAATAGAGCCATAGCGCTGGCCATAGCAGCCCTCCAGGCGGGCGCCCTCAGCCAATTAAAGATAGCTATTAAATTCCATCTGCTCCGACTTGCAGGAGTGCCGGCTCTGACAGCCCTTGAAGCCGGTTTTTCCAGCAGTATCCTCTTCAACCTTTCCTTATGGCTTGCTACCAAAAGGTCCGGAAACATGGCATTTTCCAGCTTTCTTATCAGTTCTTCTTTCTTCATGGCTACGACTTCTTAATTATATAATGCCTGTCAGTACAAATAGTTGCATTTCACTGCATCTTTTCTTTCAACTTTTCAAGGCCGCGGTGAATTAAGGACTTAATGGTACCCTCTTTTTGCCGAGGATATTGACCATCTCGCGTATTTTCTTTTTTTCGAAGAACTTCAGAACGATTACCTCCTGGTACATGGGCGGCAATTCCGCCAGCCTCCGGCGCAATAGAAGAAATTCTTCATGTTTGCTCAGCTCTTCTTCCGCCTGATTAATCTCATCAATATAATCCGAAGTATCGGCCAGCTCAGCTATCTGTTCGATGCTGGCCGGACGGCGGCCCTCTCTCCTGAAATGATCGTTTATCTCATTGCCGGCAATTCTATACAACCAGGCAGCAAAGGGTATGTCGCGCCAGCGGTACTTTTTGATCTGACTGAAGGCTTTAAGGAAGGTGACTGATGTTATGTCAAGAGCGATCTGCACGTTGGCGGTCCTCTTGACAGCATAGTTGAATATCCTCTGATAATGCAACTCGTACAATTCACCGAAGGCTTCACGGTTGTGCTGCGCCCGTTTTACCAGCTCTTCTTCGTCTTTTAAGGCGTATATGCCCTGCGATATATCGGTTCTTATCATATGCCCGCCATTTATAGTTTACTAAAAAACGCAACAGTTGCAAAAAGGTTGCATTAGTATTTCAGAGTCCAACCGAGCTATTGAATAGGCCGATAGCCAAAGCCAAATCATAGTGATACCATATTAGGCGCTCTTATGCCCTACACATCGCTTGATCCTGTCTGGCTAGGCTATATATCAGCGCTGGCACTTTCGTTTGCGCTGCCTCTGGTCCTTATCGGATATATATGGCCGCGCAACCCTGCGCCCGGAGCTAAACCGCTCATAGGGATCCTGGCAGGGGTGATGCTGTGGTCATTCGGCTACATCGTAGAATTTATAAACAATCATATAGCCGGCAAGCTGATAGCCCTCAATATCAGCTATATAGGCATTGTCACGCTACCGGTCATGGCCTTTATTTTTTCCCTGCAGTTTACGCATTCAGACCGGTTGCTCACACCGCGCAGAATATGGCTGTTATTCGTCGTCCCCTTAATAACCCTGGTGCTGCTGTGGACCGGGAAATACCACAACCTGATGCTGTATGACATGCACCTGACCATCGATGGCCCTTTTATGCTGGTAGCCAGCCAGTACGGCCTGTGGTTCTGGGTTTTTGTTACCTATAGCTATGCTCTGCTGTTCGCCGGCACATTGGTTCTCGTTCACCGGCTGTTCAGCCCACCCCGCCTGTTCCAGGACCAGGCAACTTACCTTATTATAGCTGTGGCCGTACCGGTACTCGCCAATATCCAATTTCTTTTCCCTTTCCTGCCGATTCCACAGGCTGATTGGACGCCTGCCGCTTTTGCCGTTTCGGCTATCTGCCTTACCTTCGCCATCTCAAGGCACGGGCTTCTCGACGTTTTACCCGTGGCGCGTGAATCCGCCATCGAGCTTATGAATGAAGGGTTTGCAGTAGTAGACGATAAGGGTCGCATAGTGGATGTCAACAAAGCTATGTGCGACATTACCGGATTGAAGCAGTCCGACCTGCATGGCCGGCCGCTCCCGGGGGTAATCGTAGACCAGTTGAACGCGGGAGGCGACTATTTAAACTTACGTGAAGAACATATCGAGATTGAACTGGATCAAAAAGACGGCCTTCATTTTTACAGTACACATGTTTCGCTGCTTCAAAGCAAAGGAGGCACGCGCAGCCACGTATTGATCCTGTATGACATTACCGAACGAAAGAAAAATGAAGAGGCTATTAAACAGATCGCCTACTATGATCCGCTAACCGGTTTGCCCAACCGTTCGCTCTTCAGCGATCGCGCCGGGGTAGCCCTGGCGGAGGCCGCTCGATATAAAAGAAGGCTGGCTATAATGGTCGTTGATCTCGATAGATTCAAGGCTGTTAATGATACATTTGGCCACGATGCCGGTGACCAGGTGCTGCAGGATATTGCGGCCCGGCTGACCCATTCTGTGAGGAAGGTGGATACGGTGTCACGGCTGGGCGGCGACGAATTCCTGGTGCTTCTGCCCGAGATCGCCAACGAGGAGATAGTAGACCGTATTGCTCACCGGATCATAAGGGCTACGGCAGTTCCCTTTAATTTCAATGCCAACGATATTAACCTTTCCATCAGCATCGGGATCTCACTATATCCCGAGGACAGTGAAGATTTCAACTCGCTGGTCAAATATGCCGATATAGCCATGTACTATGTCAAACAAACCGGCCGTAACGGATACGCGCGTTATAGCCAGCAGATGAAAAACGGGCGGGCTGCAAACCCACCCGCTTTATGAATTGTGGAACTATTGGTTCTTAAACCCGTAGCGCCAGATAAGGGCAGCTATAATTGCACCCAATATCGGGGCCACCCAGAAAAGCCATAATTGAGAAAGCGCTGCCCCACCCGCAAATACGGCCGGACCAAGGCTGCGCGCCGGGTTGACCGAGGTACCAGTAATGGGTATCCCCACCAGATGAATCAGTACCAGTGAAAAGCCGATGGCGACTCCTGCAAAACCAGCCGGAGCGTTCTTGCTGATAGACCCAAAGATTACGAACAAGAAAAGCGCAGTCAGCACGACTTCGGCAACAAAGCAAGAAAGGAGCGAAAATTTGGCAGGTGAAAACTCCCCGAACCCGTTCTGGCCCAGGCCGTTTACGGCCACAGAATATTCCGGCATCCCACTGGCGATCAGCCAAAGCAAAGCCGCAGCCAGCAAGGCCCCAACGCATTGAAATATGATATAAAAAACTGTGTCTTTCCAGCTGATTCGGCCCGCCACCAGCATGGCCAGAGAGATGGCCGGGTTTATATGGCATCCCGAGATATTGCCTATGGCATAGACCATGACCAGTACGGTCAGGCCGAAGGCAAAGGCTATGCCTGTAAACCCTATGTATTTGCCGGCAATCACTGCACTGCCGCAGCCAACCAGTACAAGCGCAAAAGTCCCTATTAGCTCTGCCCAGTATTTTTTCATTGGTCCCTCCCCTGATTATTCTGGACCGCCCTCGATCAAAGGCGGCGTGACTACAACAATTACTTCTTCAGGGAATCCAGCGCCTTCTGCCAGGCTTCAACCGTTGAAAAGGCAGTATTTTTATTAAAGGCCAGGAATAGGTCGGCCTTGTACACATAGACAGCCGGTTGCAGGTCATCGGGGTTTACTCCAGCTTCTTTAGCCACCGAAGCAATACCTTCGGTGGTGCCCAGCCAGAGGTCGGCATCCCCCGACATCAACTTCTTCAGTCCATCTGTGGTCGAGTCTGTATAAACGAAGTTAATAAATCCCTGAGAAGCCAGTTCCTGCTGCCCGGCTTCATCCTTCACCGCGGCTATTTTGTCCACTGTTTTGGCCTCATCCAGGCTGTTAACGTGAATTGAAGAGCCCTTTTTGGCGTACAGCCAGTTTTCATAAGACCCGATGGGCCCGACCCACATAAAGAGATGTTCACGATCGCCGGTGCGTGCAACTGAATATAATGCAACGTTAGGCTGCTCCTGAGCCATGCCGTACCCTTGCTCCCACGGCATGATTTCAATCGATGAGTCGTCGCCTACCTGGCTCATAATGGCCCGTACGATATCAGTGGATTGGCCCACGATATTACCCTGGGCATCAGCATAATTATAGGGAGGGTAGTCCTCCGTTATTACTTTTATTTTCTCGCTTTGTACCGGCACGTTGCAGGACATCAAAATCACGACTCCCGCCAGCATCAACAAAAGCAGCTTTTTCATCTCTTTCACCTGATTTTTTTCTAAAGTACACCGCAAGCGCATTAATGTCAATAGGTTTAACGTACTAATTTCCGGACTTAATTTAGAATACACCAACTTCGGAAAATGATCTAATTTCGCCGGTTGCCCGTCCCGGTTCCGCCTAATTATATTGAGATAGCAGCCGTGCTACAATTATTCTTGCGAATTCAATGCAGCAACAGAAAGATAAACAGATGATAGATTACGATTTCAATTCGGTTATCGAGCGCCGCAATACCAATTCAATCAAATGGGACTACATGGACAAATTTTTTTCCGTCAAGGATATGCTGCCAATGTGGGTTGCGGATATGGATTTTAAATCGCCCCAGCCAGTTATCGACGCCGTCAGTACAGTTGCGAGTCGCGGCATCTTCGGCTACAGCGGCATCCCGCAGTCCTATTGCGAGTCGGTCATCGGTTGGATGAAAAGGCATCACGGCTGGGAGATCAAGCAAGAGTGGCTGGCTTATTCTCCGGGCGTTGTCCCGGCGCTTCACGTCATGGTCAATGCGTTCACCGAGCCTGGCGACCAGGTCATCCTGCAGACCCCCGTCTACTACCCTTTCTTCCATGCTGTAACTTGCGGCAACCGCGAGATACTGGACAACCCACTGAAATTGGAAGGCGGACAGTACGAGATGGACCTGGAAGACCTGGAGAGTAAAATAGGTCCCCGCACCAGGATGATCATAATCTGCAATCCCCATAACCCAATAAGCCGGGTATGGAAAGCAGATGAGCTCCGCCGATTGGGCGAGATCTGTATAAAAAATGGGATCCTGGTGGTCTCCGATGAAATCCACCAGGATATAGTTTACAGCGGATTCAAGCATGTACCCTTCGCAACACTCTCGGAGGAGTTTGCCGATAGCTCACTCACCTGCACAGCCGCCAGCAAGACCTTTAACCTCCCGGGGCTGCAGACCTCCAACATCATTATTCCCAATCCCGGGCTCAGGTCGCGGTTTACAGAGAGGGCCAGAAGCTACGGTGTACCATCTCCCAATATGTTCGGCGTTGCTGCTACCGAAGCCGCTTACAGATACGGTGAAGGGTGGCTGGCAAAACTGCTGGAATACCTCGAAGGAAATATATCATTCCTGACCCGCTTTCTGTCCCGCAATATGCCGGGAGTGAAGCTTATAGAGCCTCAAGGAACATACTTGATGTGGCTGGATTTCAGGGATTGCGGGGTGAGCACCAACCGTCTGGCAAATTTTATACGAGATGACGCACACGTGGGGCTTGAGCCCGGAAAGATCTTCGGCTGCAAGGAGGATGGCTTCGAGCGCATGAATATCGCCTGCCCAAGGTCCATACTTGAAGAGGGGCTGAGCAGGATTGCGCAGGCCGTCAGATCGCAAAAGGCAGGCTGAGGCAGGTCCGTTTATTCATCAAAAATAGCTGCCACACGGGTCCACCCGGCGCTGCCTCCGGTTAATTTAACCGGGAAACAGGCTACCTTGAACCCGAACGGTCGAGGCAGTTTATCCAGGTTGGCCAGCTTTTCAATATGGCAGTATTCCTTCTTGATGCCGGCTTTATGGGCGGTCCATATCAATGATTTATCATGCGTCTTAGCGAATTCTTCTTTGATGGCGGTAAAGGGACGGTCCCAGCCCCAGGCGTCAATGCCCATCACCCGGCATCCCCGGTCGATCAGCCACAAGGTGGAATCCTCAGTCATGCCGCAGCCGGCCCAGAAGTACTCTGGCTTCCCCCACACCTTGTCCACTCCGGTCTGGATTAAAACAATATCCCACGGTTTAAGCGAGTACTTTATTTTTTGCAGTGCGTTCTTTAAATCGTCGATGGAGATCCCGGAGCCCTGCGGCTTGTGCCTGAAATCCAGCACTACCCCATCATGATAAAACCATTCAAGGGGCATCTCATCAATGGTCCGTGCCTTTTTGCCTTCCGAGATCGGCGAGTAGTGCCAGGGGGCGTCGACATGAGTGCCTGCGTGTGCACCCATCGACACAGCATCATCTGCCCAGCCCAGGCCATCCGCCATATCTTCCTTTTTGCCACCCAGCAGCAGCTCCATGATGGGCAGGCTGGCTTCGTGTCCTTTGTGCTCGACTTTCAACGGCAGCGGCTCGCTGGGGCTATCCTCGGTAGGTACACTAAGGTCGTAAATTTTAACCATATCCGTTTCTCTCACTTCTTTGAAATCTTATGCCCAGTATCCCCAGCCTAGTCTGGCGTTTGAAAACGCCCGATCCGGCCAGGACGGCGGTGATAATAACCTTTTTCTGCATGCGCACCTCTGCTACTAATTATATTCGGCTTTACCGGAAAAGGGTTGCTGGAGTTAACCCGCGCTCAAAGGCAGGCTGAAATAAAAAGTGGTCCCTTTGCCCGGTCCCGACTCGACCCATATGTGCCCGTTATGTGCCTCTACCAGCCGGCGGCACACGTTGAGCCCCAGCCCTACCCCTGCCGCATTTTTTACCGTTCCAAGCCGCTCAAAAGGTTTGAAGAGCCTTTCCTGGTCCTGGGGCGTAATTCCAATTCCCAGGTCTTTAACTCCCACTATTAGAGAGTCACCATTCCGGCTGGCAAAGACGGTGACGTTGCCTCCTTTGGGAGAGTATTTGATGGCATTTTCCACCAGGTTGTGTAGGATACGCTCCACACGGATTGGGTCGGCGGCTACCCTTGGCAGCACTTTAGGTATCTCTACTACGAGCCGGTGTCTGGTTGACCTGCCCCTCAATTTTTCTATTACATTGCCAGCCGCCTTAGCGATATCCACAGGCTCCTTTTTGATTATCAGCCTGTTGGCCTGGGCCCTTGTCAGTTCCAGCAGGTTATCCACAATGCCGGCCAGCGCTTCGGCAGAAACGGCGGCGTCTTGTAGCAATTGCAATGCCTCCTTTTTCGGAACGCCTTTAGTCATGGCCGTATCGATAGCGCCTACAATAACCGTGACGGGGGTCTTCAGCTCATGAGAGACCAGGCCGATGAATTCGTCTTTGACCTGTTCCGCTTTCTTACGCTCCGTGATATCTTGCCCCTGTGCCATAGTCGCTACTATCGTTTTGCCGTCCAACTCGTAGATGGAGGCCGAGTTCCACAGCAGTATACGTATCGTTCCGTCGGTATGGACTATGGGGATTTCCACCACTTCCCAGCGCTGGCCTGCAGTGGCCTCCAGAATATGTTTCATAGATGCATCCCTGCTATTATCGGGAAAGAGTACATCTATTTTGCTGCCCACCGCCTGTTCGGCGGTCAGCCCGGTGAGGTGCTCGAAGGCGTGGTTGAAGCGGGTAATCCTCAGATCGGGATCCCAGACTACAATGGGTGCATTAGCATAGTTGAAGAGTTTATCGAGGTAGTCGCGCGTCTCCCTAAGAGATTCCTCCACCCTGCTACGCTGTATGGCGGCGGACACCTGGTCGGCCACGGTCTTCATCAGGTCGAGCTCTTCCTCGGTGAAATTTGTCCGGGAGCGGGTGCCGAATGAGAGAGTGCCTATGGTCTTATCGCCGACCCGCAGCGGGTGGCAAGCATAGGCCTGGATGCCAAAAGACCGTACCAGATCGGCCCTTTCATCCACATTCTTCTGGATATTTTCAGAAACTATCCGGCAACCATCCCTGGCCGCGCAACCGCATATGGCCGTGCCGATATCCAGCCATTCGATGTCCCGCGCAGCTTCAAGCGATATACCCGTAAAGGCATTCAGCCTCAAACGTCCGCTCGACTCATCCATGATAAAGTTAAAGAAGACGTCGCAGCCAAGGTGGTCCATAACCTTAGTGGCAATAGTTTGAATCATATATTCCGGTTTTTCGCTGGTCAACAGCAGGCTATTAGCTTCGCTCAGTATCTGGAAACCTTCTCTGCTGTTAAGCAGATCTTCTTCCATTTTCACACGTTCGGTAATGTTGCGGAAATAGCCAAGTATGCCGTTGGCATGTCCGTTTGTATCGAAGATAGGAACATAGGTGCCTTCGAAATACTGTTGACTTCCGTCTCTGGCTCTCAGTGAAGTGCTTAAATGTTCCGCATTGCCGCTGGTCAGCACCCTATTCTTGATTTCCGTTATTCTATCGGCATCTTCCTTTGCCAGTATTTCATAGTCGGTTTTGCCTATCATATCTCCCTGCATCAGCCCCAATTGAGGGTTTACCACCAATATGTAGCGCAGTTCTGAGTCCTGCATGAGAATATGGTCGGGTGTGCTAGTAGCTATCAGCCTGAATTTTTCTTCGTTGGTTTGCAAAGCTGCCACTGCTAAATCACGTTCAGCCCTCACACGCAACACATAGATGCCGAAAGCCAGATCTGCTGCAAGTTCCTCCAATAGTTCGACTTCCGAAGGGGTAAAGGCATCCGGTATATTCGCATACAATGTAAATACACCGAACACAGTCCGATCAGGTTCTGCAAGCGGGATAGCGATGCTGCAACGATAACCCCTTGAAAGCGCCGCTTCCCGCCACGGCGCAGCCGCCGGTTCTCTCTCGAAATCCTGGAAGAAACACGTTTTGCCCGAGCGTGCGGCCATCCCAGTGGGGCCCCGTCCACGCTCGTTGTCGGCCCAGGTTATATTCACATTTGCAAGGTATCCATTCTCTCTCCCGCCCCACGCTGCAGGCCGGACCGACTTAGATTCATCATGTTCAACCATCCCCACCCATGCCATACGGTAGCCGGCTACATCACAGATGATATGGCACACGTCATTCAATAGTGTCTGCTCATCTGTTGCCTTTACTATGGCCTGGCCACACTTACTGATAGCACGTAGTTCCCTGTTAACTCGTGATAATTCTTCCTCTATCTGTCTGTGTGTTCTGATCTTCATTCTTCCCCAACGGCCTAAAATAATTGGTATATATGCAACGCTTCAGACAACGGCAACGGACAGCCATTATAGGAATTCTAACACTGGTATTTACATAGTTCAACAGAATGCATATCTCGACCGGCAAGTCCTGGTCATGCGATTATGAAAGTAAACGGCCAGATATTGAATGGCTTGTATGGTGGGCCAAAGTATACGGTAGGCAGAACCTTTTCGCTAGTTTTTAGCCTAGCTAAATAAATCGTCCCCTTTTGAACCATTCAGGCATTTGTTCATCTCGTCAAAAGATTAGCACGAAAAACAGCAGTAAAATGAAGAAAATTAAAAAAACAGTTACCAGTGTAGAGTTATAGGCATTTTGGCATTCTGCAAAAATGATCCTGTTCAGGCAACACCTCGATTCAATTACTGACGGTTTTTTACCAGGAAGTCCGTCGCTTCCTCAGCGAATATCATGTTATTATTAATGAGAGGTTGAACTAGTACTATGACTCTTGCAGGTGATCAAATTCTAAAAGTGGGAGGTTTCTATGATAGAGGATATTAACCAATCAGAACAAGAATCTCAATTCATTAAATATCACGATAAACTTAGATCAGAACTGAATAATATATCTGAGCATTTTGAAATTAGTGAGAACCTGGCTAAACACGGGAGCAATTACGTCCCTGAAATCAATATCGCTCCGACTTTCTTTATGCTAACCCTAGATGCCCACAGGTTTGCTACTCTAATGGGGATCAATAGGATGCTGGATACAGACCCTCATCACCTAAGCTTGTATAAATTTCTCCGATTTATAAGAGATAACTTATCGCTTTTTTCTGACGATAGTTTCCAAGCTCGTTTACAACGTATGGGTCGATTGGACGAGCTGGCGCTTCGTAGTAGAAGCCCTATCACAGCTGAAACCATTGATAATGACATCCAGAAACTTCATGATTTGCCTATCCCGAATGTTAGACGGTGGCGAAATGAAGTCCTGGCGCATATACAAGCCGCATCTGTTTTACAGGAAGTAAAAATATCCACCAGATATCCAGTCAAGATGGCCCAAATTGAGCACGCAATCTCAACAATGCATGATATGCTCAATTTCTATTATCTGAATTACCAATCAATAATATGGGTCAGATCGCAGCTAACAAAGCGACAACCAAAACATGTAATGGACGCACTAAGGTTTTATATAGAGAACCGAAAACTGCGTTCTTGATAGTCTTCGCCAGGAAGTCGGTTGCTTCCTCATCGCCAAACCAGCGTCACAAACGTGTCCATTGATCGTGCCCCCTGTCTGATGGACTGAAGGCTAAACTAGCGTCTCGTGACAACCATAATTATAGCTACGTTACTGTTACTGTTTACCTCGCTTGCCACAACATGATTTTAGTCTCCTACCACTACCACAAGGGCATAAGCTGTTCCGACTAAATATGATGCTTTGAGCTTGGCTCTCCCATCGATCCCATAATGCTTTATCCTTTAAAGCAGCATCCATATCAACCTGTCCATTTTTGAAGTGCTTCTCTTTAAAAAGATACTGATGGTGCCCCAACCATAGCCATCTCAATGTTTCATCATTAACAACTAGAAGCTTCCGTCTATTCTCAATTAGCTTTCCATTATAGACTCGCTTCGTATCTGGCAAGAAAAGTATGCTAGACTCATCATCAATCTTAGGGGTAATATCAATCATCTCACCTGATGGCGATACCCAAACAGCATGAAACTCCGCTTCCATGAATAACTGCTTCGATTCTTCCCAAATAATCCACCCGTATTGGATAGAACCTCCATTCTGCTTAATATAAGCAGCCACAGACTCAAAACATGAATTAATCGTAGCGGTAGGATGTGGTTTTACCATTACATAAACTTGAATCTGAGAACTATCGATATCCAAGCAGAATGCTTTAATATCTTCCGAAATTACTCTAGGTGTAGTCGAACCCGATATCATGTCAGACTCTATCTTAGCATCTGAGTAAGTGCTGGAATAAATGGAGCTAGCAGTGTCATATGGTTCGCAGCAAGTGCTATAAACTCTTGGTATTTGACCATAAAACCAGTGGTTCCTTGTGTATGCTCTAGTTCGGTCACTTTTTCTTGGAGCGTATTTAAGAGCTGCTCATCTTTAACACCCTGACCAATTACTTTCCGTATATGCTCAAATAACTCAGACGGATCGACTTCCACAACATTGGTGGATGAGTCAACAGACTGGATGTTTACACGAGTATTAGGGCCTATGAGATTATATATGATCGGCCTGGGTTGACTCGACGGATCAATCTTCGTCTGTTTTCGGACAATAGATTGATAGTGAGATTGTATTCCACTCAGACCTTGCATGAAACCTGCATCTAAGATGTTATAACGTTCTACTATGCCATTAGGAAGTTTGCGTTCAAACGTATCACCCTCCTCAATTGGAATAGCAGGATTGTTAGTAAAGATTTTATCCCTCTGAACCGATGCTCGAATATTTTGAAAACGTCTACCATCTTTCTTTATTAGTGTAACCAGATCTCGCATTAAGGAATCTAAAGACATCATAATTTCCTATTAGTTTGCCTTATTTTATCATGCCTGACTATAAAACCGCTTGAATAATACAAGCAGTTTAGACTGCGTCAAGTATATCTTCAAATGAGAGAGGTACTTTGAGTATAAGTAGGTTTAAGGCCATTGCATCTATTGTCTGGAGTAACGAGACAAATAGAACACCGCCTCATTTAGATATTGAATTTGGTGGGCGGATACCGTTAGCGATTGAGTCAAAGTTCACCGAGATTTATCACAGAACGACCAGAAGGAATAATAACAATACCCATCTTCATTACTATCTTGCTCAGGACAGTATATGGAAGAAGCTCCCTAAAACAAAGGATTTGGCTCTGAGGATCAAGCAACAATCTAGCTCAAGAACTGATTTCGAATACCTCGATGTCCCGCAACTCATAAAACACATTCTTGGGTTAACCCACAGCCCTTACCCGCAGTTCACATTACTTTACCTTTGGTATCGGATAGATTCAGATGAAGCTACAAGGCACGAGAAAGAATTAGCTTGGTTCTCCTCGGCAATTAATGGGGAAATCAGCTTCCGAACAATGACATACCAAGACTTGTTCAATGAGATTAAGAAGATTGCCACTGTAAACCCAGAGTACCTTGACTATTTAGGGAGGCGCTACTTTTCCTGCCGCTTCCCATGACGCTCCCCGTGCCACCTGCATATACCTCACCCATCGAGGAACCGCATACCGTCGGAGTACGATCGGGGAATGGATGGTGGGCGATACTGGATTTGAACCAGTGACCCCCTGTGTGTAAGACAGGTGCTCTAACCGCTGAGCTAATCGCCCTGAAATGGCACGCCTGGTGGGGCTTGAACCCACGGCCTCAGCCTCCGCAGGGCTGCGCTCTATCCACTGAGCTACAGGCGCTCATTTTGGTGCCGAAGGTGGGATTTGAACCCACACATCCGTTACGGATACTACGCCCTGAACGTAGCGCGTCTGCCATTCCGCCACTTCGGCCCTGGGCAGCACAGGATTTGAACCTGTGACCCCTTGCGTGTGAAGCAAGTGCTCTAACCGCTGAGCTAGCCGCCCTTAACGCTATATTTTATTCTTTACGTACCCGTAAAATCAAGGTAACCATCTCGTACTCTCGCCTGCAAAAGCGCTTCGGCAGGAGCCGAAGCCCTACCCAACTGTGGACATCCTCAGCCGCCTGCGCCTATAATTCATTTATACTGATGCGGTACGTAAAAAAGATGACCATAGCCATGGTCATCCTGACTTTCACTCTCATCTTTTTCACGGCCTGCAACCAGGCCGCCCCTGGGCAGCTCATCACATCCACTTCAGATAAGGGCGCATCATCATTGCCGACCGCCGCAAAGCCAGCCTCAACTCCTGGTGCAACGCCTGCGGCTGATAACGTAACTGCCGTGAACAATCCCGCTCTGTTGCCTTTATCGCGGGCCGGTCCCCCGGTGCAAATCATAGAAGTGCACGCCAGAGGCACCTTGAGTCCCATGAGCTGCTGCAATCCTGACCTGATTGAAAGAGACGAGTTTGTGGCCATCCGCAACACCACCACGAGCCCGCAGGATATACGGGGCTGGACCCTCAAGAATATAACCAGGGGGTACCCAACCTTCACCTTTCCTAATAATTTCCCCTGTGTAGCTTACAACGTGCCGCCAGCATCTTACCCGGCAGTACCTGGTGGCTACAACACTTTCAGGGAGATCACACCCCAAACGGTAGATCATGCATACACGATCGGACATCAGGGCCCGGGACCGGTTTACTCCCAGGACCAGATCGACTGGTCGCAGTGCGGTTCATCTATACCTCTCGATGATTCGCCACTCAAGCCCGCTGCGGGGCAGCAGGGTTCAATGTCGCTCTGCATACTCTACCCCGGCCAAACGGTGCTGGTATTCACAGACGAAATTCACTGCCAGTACGGAGGGCTGTCTTTCAATTATGGTACAGGAGATATCTGGGACGACGCATACACTGATATTGCTGTACTTTACGACGCCCAGGGGCACGAGGTTTCGCGTAAAGGCTATGCAACCGGAAAATAGAGATATGCCCTATCCAATAATCAAATATATTGATTTATTTAATACTGCTGTATATAATCAAGAAAACTATTAAACATAAATTCGAGATTAACGTTATCATCATAGACAGCTTCGCGGACGTAATGGAGAGATAGTATGCAACAATGGATAAGATGCCCCAGGTGCGGCGCCAATAACGCCCCCGGCCAGAGATTCTGTAACGCATGCGGTATTCCGCTCGCATCCGGCTGCCCCAACTGCGGCACGCCCTTAAATCCGGGCAGCACTTTTTGCCCCAGGTGCGGCACTCCGGCCGGTGGCGCACCGCCTCAAGCGGGAGGCTACTATCCACCTCCTCAACAGCCGGGCTACCCGCCGCAGCCGGGAGGCTATTATCCGCCTCCGCAGCAGCCGGGCTATCCCCCGCAGCAACCAGGCTATCCCCCCGGGCCTGCAGGCTATCCTCCCCAGCCTGGTTATCCACCTCCTCCTCCGGGCTATCCACCCCCACAGCCGGGATATCCGCCACAGCCGGGTTATCCGCCTCCACCTCCGGGCTACCCGCCCCCACAGCCGGGATATCCTCCCCCACCCCCGGGCTACCCGCCTCAATATCCGCACGGAGGCCAACCGCCTTCAGGCGGCGGAGGCGGCAAGGGTATGCTCGTATTTTTGCTCGTCATTTTAATCGCCGGGTTGGGCGGCTTCGGATACTGGGCCTACAGCCAGGGCTATTTGAAGGGTCTACCTATCCCGAAATTCGGCAGCGATAACAGCACCAAGACCAACGCCAACGCCACGCCTCCACAGATTTCAGGAATCGGGGTGGACACGCCGGCGCTGGATGGTTTCATCGTGAGGTGGACAACCAACGTGATGGCATCATCTCAGGTTGAATACGGCCCCAAAGGATCTTATACCAGCAAAACCGATGTGGTCACAGATAACACAACGGGGAAGATCCTTTACCCATTTTCACATGCAGTTGTGGTCAATGGACTGACACAGGGTACTGACTATCAGTACCGCGTCATATCCGTAACGCCGGCCGGCGGCGAAGCCGAATCCGATGTTCAATATGTCTCAACTGCTTCCAATGCCGCTATAGGGCAGTAATCTTTACGGGAACGTAATTAACATGTATCAATCTACGGAGCCGTGTCCTCATTGCGGTGCACAAAACCTTAGAGGCACATGGGTTTGCGCGCATTGCGGCAACACTCTCCTCATGTATTGCCCCAATTGCCGCGCCGGGAATGCCACAGGCAGCCAGTATTGTCATGCCTGCGGTTCCCCTCTTTCACCAACTACTCAGGCTCCCGACTATCCTGCCGGACAGCAGACCTACGCTCAATATCCTCCGCCGGACTATCAATCTCCCGGTCAGCAGCCGTACACGACGGCGGGATATGGAGCTCCGGGTAATCAGAACGCGTATCCGGGCTATCAACAGTACCCTCAATACGGCGGGTACCCGCCCCAGAGGCAGGCTTTTCCCGGAGCTAATATGCTTGATGGCTTTATCGGCAGAGTTAAGCAGATCCTTGTTAACACCAACCCCATCCTGCTTTCAGCACTGGTCGTACTCATAGTGGGTATGGGGATTTTCCTGTTGCTGGCTTTCCAGCTTCAATGGATAAAGGTGGGCCAGCCAACCAAGCCAGCAACAACCACTACCGCCAGGGCTCCTTCAATATTGACTTTGCAAGTTGATTCAGGCACGACCACGCACAGCGCACTCATCACATGGACCACCGATCAAAATTCCAGCTCACAGGTAGCTTACGGATTATGGCCGGTTATAAACAACATCATGCCGATAGAGGACGATCCAAGAACAGGCACAAGTGATGGGGTTTTAAAGCATGAGGCGACCCTTGACAACTTGCAGCCCAACCAGAAATATTCATTTAAGGTGATATCGATCAACAAGGACGATAAATCAGTCGAAAAAGAAAGCTTTTTCACTACTGCTCCCGATTAATATTGCCGGCGCCATAAAACAACCTTAAAATATTAACGGCATCTGGTCTTATCATGCAGCAAAATTTTCTCTGTCCTAATTGCTGGAAAGAAAACACGGCGGGAAGCCTGCACTGTAGCTCGTGCGGAACGCGGCTGGGCAATGTTGGGGCCGCCGGCTCGCAGTGCCCGTCCTGCCATTGGCAGCGTATCCCCTTCGACAGGTTTTGTGGAAACTGCGGCAAGCCCCTTCCACCCATCTGCCCCAACTGCGGCAACAGCATATCCAAAGACTCCCGTTATTGCCCTAAATGCAGCTTCTTCTGCGGCGGCGGACGCGAAGCGTTGAAATAAGCGGGCCGGTATTCATGGTAAGATTATGAGCCAAGAGATCAAGCTTATTTCCTGGAACGTGGTCAGCATGCGCAACATGCTGGAGAAAGCCAACCTGGCTGCAGCTGGCCGGCCTCCCCTTAGTTTCCTTGAATGGCTGAAAAAGGAAATGCCGGACGTAGCCTGTTTTCAGGAGGTCAAGCTTCAACCCGATCAGCTTCCGCCCGAGTTGAAGTCACCGCCCGGCTACTACACGGCCTGGAATTTTGCGGACAAGAAGGGCTATAGCGGGGTTGCTACTTTCAGCCGGCAACAGCCGTTAAAGACTGAAACGGGCCTGGGGATAACCGAATTCGATGCCGAAGGCAGGGTCCTGATGACGGAGTTCCCGGGCTTCAAACTTTTCAACGTATACTTTCCCAAAGCCTACGGTCACAAGGAGGTCGCCACGGCCCGCAAAGAGGGGGCTCCCAATGCGGAGAAGATAGCAACAAGGTTGCCGTTTAAACTGCGCTTTTACGAAGCTTTCTTGAAATATATAGACTCGCTCAAAGCCAGGGGGGAGAAACTGGTTATCTGCGGCGATTTTAACACGGCTCACCGTGAAATAGACCTGGCACGGCCGAGGTCAAACAAGGATACGTCGGGCTTCCTGCCGGAGGAACGCGCCTGGATGGACAAGCTGGTCGCCCACAGATATGTAGATACTTTCCGGCACTTCAACCGGGAGCCAGGGCAATATAGCTGGTGGTCGTACCGTTTCAAAGCCCGTGATAAGGATATCGGATGGCGGCTGGACTATTTTTTTGTGTCGGATAACCTTGTCAAATCCCTGACCGGCGCATTTATACTAAAGGATGTCCAGGGGTCGGACCACTGCCCCGTAGGCATAACATTGAAAATTGTGTAGCCATTGGCATAATATAAGAGTTAATGGAGCAGGAATTTCAGCCGGGTTCGGAAGACTCTGCTGTATGCCCTCCCGATCAGGAGGACCCCATTGAAGCCCTTCTTTCCGCACTTCATCAATTGAGGTCCAACATATCCCGCGTCGAGGAAAACCACCCCCGCCTGCGTAAGGATATGTCCGAGTTGTGCGACCTGGTAATCACCCACCTGAGCAGGCCCCTGGAAGAACAAATTGCCACCGTTCTGGAAAGTCCCGCCTTGACGACCTGTGAAGAGGCGGCCGAACCTGAAGAGCCTCCGGCAGAGGATCCCTTAATAAGCCGTTACCTGGAGTACCTGCATCGCAGCCATTCCCCCGGCTATGAGCCGCCGGACGAGCCGCCGCCTTCGCCCTCGACCGGGCTGCAGCCTTTAGCCGGCAATCCATTTTCCACGGCGGTTGATTCTTCGGGCAACTACCTTATAAGGGCCCTGGACAGAATGGGGGACGGCATCATCTTCGCAATGGAAAAACTGCTCTCTCTCGGTAACCGCAAACCGCCTATATAATAGCCGGAAGCTCTCAGATAAAAATCCGCATTTTTATCCAGCGACACTGGATCGTACCAGGATCATATCATATCCTGGTAAACAGGCCGATGGAGCTTACAACAGCAAAGATAGTGACCGCCAAGATCAGTAGGGCCAATACGACAGCCGACCAGTCTTTATCTCTAAACCCTATCCATGAAAGCCATCTGCCGATCAACGCCATCAAGAAAGCGATAATCAGGCAGACTATGCCAAGTCCGATATCGACTGCCACTCCCATTTTAGTCAGGCTCGCTCTAAGCTAAAGTTGCAGTCAACAAGTTCCTTAGTTCATCCATGGTATAGGGTTTGATCAAGGCGCCTATGAAACCGTAGTTCCGGAAATTTAAAACCAGCGGGTCACCGGCGTAACCGCTGCTGACAACCGCCCTCGCGTCAGGGTCTATCTTTAGCAACTCCTTGATCGCCTCTCTGCCGCCGATGCCCTCCGTAACTGTCAAATCCATGATAACCAGGTCGAAAGGTGCCCCTTCAACTTTGGCTTTACTATACAGGTCCAGGGCCTCGCCACCCTCCCGCGCCGTAGCTACTTCTCCGAACCCAAAGAGCGCAATCATGCGGCTGACCGTATCCCTGATGGTGTCTTCATCATCCATGATGAGGATTTTATGGGTTTTAGTTTCCGGAGGAGATATATGTTTTTCGGATGCAGCACTATCGGCAGCCGGAGAAGATGAATAGGCCCTTGAAGTATTCAGCCCTGACTGAGAAGCATCATCACTCATAACCATTTGCCAGCCTGACACTTTACTCTAAACCTTGCTGCCGCACCTGCCCAGGCGGCCAACCTCTTCTGAATACGCGTAGCCAAATCCGGCAATGATTTTAACCCATCCGGCAGGAATTATTCAACATAAACGCTTACGCGGGTTCAATACGATCAGTTTGAGGGAGGTTACCGCTTACGGCAGAGCGGACAGCGTTACGCGTCTCCGGCCCTATACAACGGGAGCGGACTTGATATAATATGCTGATTCATCTGAGAAACGGGCGTCAGGAGGTTAAACATGGGTAACGGTTCCCTGGAAGATAAAATCCGGCAGCTTACAGACCCGGAACTAATGTTCCGGGAATACGGGAAGCTGATGGAATCCCATTTACACGACATTCAATCGGTGGAAGACGCCTATAATCATGGGGAATCACCGGTAATGGGAGGGATACTTGACGGTTACATGTCAAAATACTCCAAAGACACCGACAAATACTTGCAACGCCTGCCCATAGTCCTGGGCATGCTTCAGACGTCATTTGCAGAACTGCTTGTTCAGAACAACAGGCGCATTATCGAACTGATGAATGCCACCATGGCCAATCAACCGGGCAAGGAAATTTGATAGCTAATAGTACCTTTGCCTTCGCCATGCTATATAGAGGCCTACCAATAGAGCGCAGAATAGCAGGCCTGAGCTGATAAACAGTATCTTATCGGGATTGACCCAATCATTTACCGTAAAGCTGCCGGCTGTTATACCGCCCACGTAGACCGTGTAAGTGCCGGGCTCATCCTTCACGATCGTAAATTTGACCGGAGTACTGCCGCCCTTCACCACAGTCACGAGCTGGCTCGCCTCTTCCCTGCTGTTGACCAAAAGCTGTAGCCTGATGCTGCCCTCGGCCGCACCCTTGTTGGCGACCGTGGCCGTGACGGTTACCGGCATACCCGGATCGACTTTGGATGCGGAAAGAGCCGCTGTTTGCACAGCCAGGCTTGGCAACGCCACGGGTTGTTGAGGCAACGCTATGTAGCCGGATGAGGATTTCCGACTTCCGCTCAAAATAAACGCCGGCCCGCCAGGATCTACAATACGACCGTTGGCCAGATGGTCGGCATCTCCCAGGCCACCATCGGTCAGGTTAAGTATCAGCTTGGTGTCGCCCGGTATATAGGTGACAAGCGATGTTACGTCTACCCAACCACTTGCCCCACCACATTTCCAGTATTGAACATTACCTGCTATTGGTAGCGGTAAGTTGATCGTTACAGGGACGGTAGCCCCCGGAGCTATGCCGACAATATTGAAGGAGAAAATCCCGTAGGGAAACGCAACAGGAGCAGTTAAGGTGGAGCACGCATCGACAGGCAGGGCCGTTAACCCGGATATCCCGCCCGAGCCCGTGGTGAAGGTTACTGTGCCTCCTGGTCCTGTAATGGGGGTAGTAGTCTCGGATGGGGTCAGCACGAGTTCATACGCCCCTATGTCGCAAAAAGCGCCCTGGGGCCTGGTTACGCCGCGCTGGTCGGTAGGAGGCATATCCTCAATGCCATTGCTGCCCCGGTCGAAGGCCGGGCTATTGTCGCCTATAGCGCACGTCTGGGTAGGACCGCCGTTATTCTGTAGAGGCCCCAACAAAGGATCGGTATTGACCTGGTCGGTGGGATCGGTGAAGCCGCAGCTATTCTGGCTGTCGATATTATGCCCATCGCTATATATACTTCCCCGGTTCAAACAGTTATTGGTCGACGTCTGGAAAGCCCTGTTATTGGCAACGATAGTATTATCGAACTCGCCGATACTATCCCGCGAAAAGAAAAGCCCCCCGCCGTAAGAGTTGTTATCGCTGAGGCTCGTGGAGTTATTAGCAATGGTGTCACAATCAAAGAAAATTATTCCCACTACAAGGCCGAAGCCTCCCCCCACATTGCTTACGACAGGAAGGCCGGTATTTTGAACATGTAACGGGGTGCCGCCTATGGGTTTGCTGGATAAAACCCCTTCCAACAGACCGGGCGGACGGTTAGGATAGGTCAGTGTATTTCCGCTGACCGTACAGTTTACAACCTCGCTAAAGGCGATTAAACCGCATACTCCTCCGCCTATAAATTCGGTAGCATTGCCGCTGATAGTGCAGCCGTTCAACAGGATCGCACTGTACGTTAGGGTCACTCCTCCACCGGAATTGCCCGCCTGATTATTGACAATGTTACAGTTATTCATGCTTGGCACGGGCATTGTCGGCAGAACCTGGCCCAGTTTTACTCCCTGGCCGAATTGCCGGGGGGAAGAAAAAGAGCCGTATGTCGATTTATTATCGCTTAAGGTGCCTGTAAAACCGCTGTCGCTGTTGATACTTGCGGCAGCATCAAAAAGGTTGCCCTGCGCGGCGTCGAAAAATCCCAGCCCCAGGAAATATGCCGCACCGCCCGACATAACAGCCAGGTTATTGGTGAAGTTACAGTTGCTGATCGTCGGCAAGGCCGTCTCACCCGAATTATTGAGTTCATAGAACAGGCCACCTCCCCAGGCATAGGCTGTATTGCTGTTCACCGTGCATCCACCCATAGTGAGCGTGGTGTTATCGACGGCGGCTATACCACCCCCCATGCCCGTGAAAGGAGCATCGGCCCCCATAGCCACATTATTATTCACGGTGCAGGAATTCAAAGTCAGCGTGCTGCCATCGGCAAAGATTCCACCACCGCTCCCCTGCAGATTCACACTGAAGCCGCCTCCAAAATTACCCTTACCCGGTGAAGCTTGGCTGAAATTAACTATGTTAGAGCTCACATTGCAGCGGTTCATAATGACATTATTGCCCGTATCAATTAAAACTCCACCTCCAACATCTGGTGAAAAATTGTTAATGATGGCACAGTCATTGATCGCCACGTTAGGGATAGGCAATCCCCCCGACACATAAATTCCGCCGGCAGAGCCATGTTGTACGGTCAGGCCTGAAATCACCACAGTCCCGCCAATGGGCAGATCTATATCTATCACTGTAGATGGACTACTAAATGCAACTCCGTCAATTATAGTATTGGCCGACCCGGCGCCCGCCAGTGTCAGGGGCTTGGTTATGCTGGTGGTTGCAGTGGGCCCGTACGTGCCGGCGGCCACATTTACGATCCCGCCCGCATTGACGGCCCCTATGCCGGCCTGGATGGTCAGCTTTGGACCAACGCTACCGGACATGTGGACGGGCGAGCTGCCATCATAGTTAATATCGTCCCCGGTAGTCCCGTTCACATAAACGGTATTCAGGCCTAAAGCGCTGGCCGGATTTGGGAAAACAGATAAGAAAGCTAACGGAAGAACCAGTATGGTAAGCAATAGGCAAACTATCGGCCTTAGCTTAGTCAACATATTCCCCCCTTATGTACCCTTGAAAAACTCAACTCTGCACAGGATATACCGGCATTAAAATATCACAAAGGTGAGTAAGTGTAAAGACAAGCTTGGATTTACCGGGGTAAAAATAAGATAGGATCACAATCGTTAAAAGGAAATCAGGCCAGCCTGTCATTGCTAAACCCGGCCATACGGCTTATTATAAAATCATAGGGAAATACCTTATGAGTAGTCCGAAGATGATTGGTAAGGTGGTGCCCTGCGGTTATTGCGGTTCCAGCGGCAGGGTCGACTCGGGGTACGGTACTTTCGGCAAGACGGAATGCCCCGTATGCCGTGGGCGTGCCACGATTACTGTGCCGCCGGAGGCCAAGCGTTGCAACGCCTGTAATGGAACGGGGAGACAGTATTCTAATTTTGCAATAAGAACATTTATCCGCCACTCGACCTGCCACGGCACCGGCTGGACCTGGCAACCCAATACACCAGTACCATCCAAACGCTAACGGCAGAAGTTACGGCCGTCAATTACAGTAATTTTTTTCTGCCCCTTGCTGTATAATCACAGCCATAATGAAAAGGGTCTACCGCAAAGACGGCATAACTATATACTGGGATTCGTCCAAATGCATTCATTCAGGTGAATGTTTTGCTGCCTTACCGCAAGTTTTCAGCCCGCGAAAACGCCCATGGGTGAACATCGATGCTGCCGAGGCCCGGAAAATCAAGCAGGCTATCGACAGGTGCCCATCCGGCGCTCTGACCTGCCAGCTTGATGAATAGGATGCCCACTCCAACTCTCAAGTTACATGTTGAATGACTTCGAAGGGAGGTTGAGACTCTATGCCTAATATCAAGTCCTGGTTCAACAATATGTCGGTGCCTATGCCCTGGCACCATAAAATCAGGTTGCTGTTCCGCAATTTCTTTATCAAGATACGCAATCGTCAGGACTGCTGCGGGCATCCGGGCGAACCCGGCTGTTGCGAGTGATTCAGCCACCTTCTGATGTACGGCAGCAAGAGGTGCAATAGGAGGAGGATTACGAAGGGGATGATAAGGTTGTTATGTATCGACACACAGGCATGCCTCACCCATAGTCCCAGAGCCACCGGCTCAAAGATGCCGAATTGGGTCATGCCCAGCCCTGTAAAGACGTAGAGCACCACGCCGGCTAGCAGCAGCCAATCCACTATCTGCCTAAATATTTTCGAACATAATAGTTTTCTCATAGGTGTCTCCACTGGAAAATTGTGCCTGGCCGCAGGCTAATCAACCTCGATATGCTGCACCCATTTGACCCAGATGTTTCCGTAACTTCCCTTCACCACCAGGCGCAGCGGAAAGCCGTGCTCTTCAGGCAACTGCAAGCCGTCCACGTTGTAGGCCAGGAAAACATCGCCGTTCTCTACATCGTCCCGGGCCAGCGTCTGCCGGTACGAGTCCATCCCGATGATGGCTATTTTAGCGGCTTTCGATTGGATGCCCGCCGCCTGCAGGAGGGTCTCTAAGGGCACTCCCGTCCATTCCGCATTGTCCACGAAGAAGTCAGGGCAGATGAGCAGCACGGTTTCGGTGATGGTGGGATACTTCAGCAGGTCTTCATAGGAGAGAGACAGAGGATGGTCGACCTGCCCGTCAACCGTCAGACGGTACTGTGAAACGTCCACCTGGCGGGGGTTGCCGGTCGTGTGCAGCTCGCCAACGGGGGTAATCTCATACTTACTATTGTCTATATTTGCCGGGTTACCCGTTATCAGCTTCTGAAGTTCGGCGTTGCCCAATTTTTTCACCGGAGTTCCTGATTCCGTAGAAACCTGTGCGGCGGCAGTAGTATTTTCGTTCAAACCGGGGGTGGAATTATCAATCTGCCCCTGCCCGGCTCCCGCCGTTTGGTTATTCAACTGCGGGGCCTGATTCACTGCAACGGGAGTTTCGGACGGAGCCGGGACACAGGATACCAGCAGCGCCGCCAATATGAGCGCCGCCGGCAATACATATATAGTTCGCAGCTTTAACATCTTGCCCGGGGCCTTTTTCATGAGGAGCCGTATCTCTTTAGCAATTTTATGGCTTGGATGGATGATAGTGCCGATTTGCCAGGCGGTCAAATATGATCCCTTGCCTTGACCCAAGCCCCGGTGTCACAGTCAGCCGGAAACGACCCTGCCCAGCAGCGTATTCTTAATGGTTATGGCGCCTTCGGGACACATCTCCTGGCAGCAGAAGCAGCGGATGCACTGGTCGTAGTCATGCCGCGGGACTTTATCGGATTTGGCATCCCAGTTCAGGGCCTTGGGTTCAACCGGGCATACCTCCACGCATGTGCCGCACTGCGTACACAGCTCCCTGTCGATAACCGGCCTGGGACAAATCTGGTTCTTGAAAAATTTCCTCAAACGGCCTGCCGTGGCACGCACCGGTGGCTTGCGGATAACATCGAAGTCCCTGGCAATAAAAGCCTCTAAATTTTCTCCCAGAATGTCAATGCCGGACTGCTGGTAAGTGCCCAGCCCCGACCGTTCGCCCTGATCGGACGTCGGGACGAAAGCAGGATTAAGGTCGATTATGCGGGCCGCCGTGGCATCCAGGGCCACCGGGTCATTGGAAAGCAGGATAAAGTTAAGGCTGCGCGGCTTGCCGTTGCGCGGCCCGTTGCCTTCCATGGCTGTTATCCCATCCATTATGTAGAGGCGGGGCCTGATAAAGGTATTGATATCGACCAGCATGGCAGCGAAGTCATAGGGGTCAGGCATTTGTATATGGAATTGGGTTTTTAGTATGCCGGGGACGCAGCCGAACTGGTTCTTGATAGCTCCGGTCATGCGTGTCAGGCCGTGTGTTTTCAACTTCGGCAGGCTAACTAGGCCGGCGGCATCCAGTACGCCATTGGCCAGCACGAACCTCTTATTCAACAGCGCCGTTTGATGGACAACAGCCCTGCCCGCATCGAAATCTGCCGGCTTCACGCCCAGTTCGTCGGCCGCCCGTTTCAGACCGGCCTTTTGCATATTGGGCTCGCACTTTCCAAAACCTGGGGAATCCCCGTAGTAAAGCTCAGCTCCGGCTTCCTTGAGAGCCCGTGCAGCAGCTTTGAAAACCGCCGGATGGGTCGTAACGCATGCGGCGGGATCCAACCCGAAGAGCACATTGGGCTTCATTACGATCCGCTCGCCCTGTTTGACAAAGCTCCCTGCTCCTCCCAGGAGCCCCAGTCCCCTGATGACAGCCTCATAGACACGTTCCTCATCGTATGTATTACACCCTACCAGTGCAACTTTAGATTTATTCATTTTCCCCTGTTCCAGTGGCGTAAAACCGCGATTTTTTATAAAATCAGTCGATCTGGATTTCAGGCCGCAGCCTCTATGCAGGGCAAACGGCCGTTAATGGATTTTACCTAGACTTGCGTATACTGTACAAATTTGAGAGGGGCATGATTTTATGCAGCAACAGCGAATAGCGGTGATCGGCTCCGGCGCCCTGGGAACTTACTATGGCGCCAGGTTAGCTGAGGCCGGGCACGACGTTCATTTTCTTATGAGACGCGACTATCATGCAATCAGATCCGGCGGGTTACATGTTACCAGCCCGGAAGGCGATTTAACACTGACCCATCCCAACATATATAGGAGCAGTACGGAGATAGGCCCGGTCGACTGGATTATCTGTGCGCTAAAATCCACCTCGATCGACGAAGCGCAGAAGCTTTTAGCACCCTGTATAGATAAAAACACGCGTATACTCGTTCTTATGAACGGGTTGGGGCTGGAAGAGAGTTTCGCCGCCTGGTTCGGCGCTAAAAGGATTTTCGGAGGCATGGCCTTCACCTGCATAAACCGGGGTGAGCCGGGCCATACGCACCACCTGGCCTACGGGCCCATAACCATAGGCCATTTCCAGGATGACAAAGCTGAGCTGGCCAAAGCATTGGACCTGTGGTCTCAGAGCAAAGTTACCATCTTTCAATCATCCTGCCTGCTGCAGTCCCGCTGGGAAAAGCTGGGATGGAATATCCCGTTCAGCGGCCTCGCCGTAGCCGCAGGCGGCATCACCACCGACCGCATCATGGAGAATGCCGGACTTAATTCGGCTGCACGTACATTGATGGCTGAAGTCCTGGCGACTGGCAATGCCGACCTGGAACATCATTCACAGGAAACTCGCATCGACCGAAACGTGCTCATGGACCTCTTTTTCAAATCGACGTCCACTATGGGAGCTTATAAACCCAGCACCATGATCGACTTTGTCGAGGGGCGGGCAATGGAAATCGAGGCTATCTTCGGCGAGCCCCTGCGACGGGCGCAATCGCTGGACGTACTTGTCCCGCAGCTCGCGCTGCTGACCTCCCTGCTGAGGGCCCTCAATCACGGGCGCTAGGACCCTACGTTCAAACAGGACCGCTTTTCAATGCCCATCTGATTTGGGTAATACATTCTATAGTTATAAAATCTATGTAGTATCAGATTGGAGGAGGTGGCCGGCATGGCTGAGAGCAAAGAGAAAAAAATACAAACTGCGAAAATGCCCGTATTATTTATCGGGCACGGTTCTCCTCTAAACATCATCTCGAAAAACAGCTATACTGACAGCCTTGCCAGGCTTGCAAAAGACCTGCCCTTGCCCAGGGCCATTATGGTTATCTCGGCGCACTGGCTGACCGACGGCACACACGTGGGCTGCATGCCTAAACCCCGCACCATATACGATTTCTACGGCTTCCCCCAAGAGCTCTACCGCATACACTATCCCAGCCCCGGCGCACCGGAATGTGCCGAGCTCGTGTCAAAGCTGATAAGCAGCATCGAGGTCAAGTGCGATATGGGCTGGGGGCTGGACCATGCCTCCTGGTCCGTCCTGAGACACATGTATCCCAAAGCCGATATCCCCGTATTTGAGATGAGCCTGCATTATTCCTTCAACGAGTGGCATCCGCTGCCGCTACAATACCACTATGATCTGGCAGCCGGGATATCGGAACTACGCAGAAATGGAGTCCTGATCATGGGAAGCGGGAACATAGTGCACAACCTGGGGCTGATCGACTTCGAAGATACAGACGCCAGGCCCTACGACTGGGCAGTGGAATTCGATGAAAAGGTAAAATCCAATTTGATCGACCGTAATCACCGGGATCTGATTAACTTTCAAAGCATGGGCAAATCGGCCAGGCTGGCCGTGCCAACACTGGACCACTATTTGCCTATGATCTATGCTATCGCACTACAGGAGAAGAATGAGCCGCTGACATTCACGCACGAAGGTTTTCAGAACGCCTCGGTCTCCATGAGATGCTTCCGCATCGGATAGCGGCAAAAGTATTTACTTCTACTCGTTTTGCAGAGCGCTTAAAGCCGCTTTTTTATGCTATTATATTGAGCGAAAAGCGAGCGGGGTCCGAAATACTAAACTTCTAAAAAGGAGCGGCTATGGATGTATTGTTAATCATCGCCATCATTCTGCTGGTACTGTGGCTTCTGGGTTTCATACTCTTGCCTGTACTCGGGTGGCTGATCCATATAGCGCTAATAATAGCGGTCATCTTCCTGATTATCTGGCTGCTGCGTAAGGTCTTTAAACTGTTTTAAATCAGCAGCCACAATTTGGCGTTCCCCCAAAGAACAACATTATACAGAAGTCCTGCCCCCGAAACGCGTTGCTCGGCTAACAGTTACTTGCAGACGTACGACAGAAGTGTCCTGACGGTTACCTTGTTCTTCTCAAAGTAGAACTCGACGATAGTGCCGCCGCTCGCCATGAAGGCACATATCCGGTAGTCTTCCGTAGCCCAGATCAGCATCCAATGATTCTGTTGTGCCCAGGCCAGCACCTCAGCCGCAGTCTGAATTTTATAAGCCATATCCTTCTCCCGGTTAGTTCACGCTGAACTGGATTATTCCGCCTAAAACTATACCAGAACTGGGATCAACTCTCTACTTGACAGTCTGTAGAGGATGGGGATACGGAGAACCCTCACTGGTGGCAGATAGGATCACGGGAGTACGCGGCTGCTGGTCGAAATCGAAGGCGGAAATCATATCCAGTGCGCTCGTATCGCGGGCTGTCATGGGATTAATGCTGAAACGTTCTTCAACTATGCGCAGCCAGGATTCAAATGAATAGGTGTTGTTATCGATGTACCCCTGCTTCGCATAGGGGCTGATGACCAGTCCGGGTACTCTTATGCCCAGGCCGTAGAAATCGATCTTGGGCGGCGGAACATGGTCGTAAAAGCCACCCCAGTCATCCCAACTGATAAAGATTGCCGTGGTATTCCAATCGGGACCTTGCATGACGCTGTTAACAAGCCCTGTCACGTAAGCCATGCCTTCTCTCACGCCCGCAGGCGGGTGCTCGCTCACAGCTCCCGAAGGGATCACCCAGCTTACCTGGGGCAGCTTGCCGTCCGCAGCGTCTTTATAGAACTGTGCTGTACCCTGCAGACGACTTCTCTGAGCCGGGTTGTCCTGTACCGCTGGGAAGGCAGGCAACGGGTTCCACAGCGTATATTTGTCCGGGTCCTGTTCCTGTTGTTCGATTGAACCCACCACGTGTGCGTCTTCAGTATCCGGCAGCTTCCCTGAGGTCACATAGTACTTCCAATCGATCTTGCCACTTCCCAGCAGCTCGGTTATTTCGGGGAAATTGTAAGTAGTCGGCCGGGCTTGACGGCGTGCACTGTAATATCCGCCGCTCTGGGCGGCAAGCATGTACAAATGGGCGGGCAGGCTGTAAGAGGCTACCGACTCAAACATGCGGTTCTGCAGGACGTACAAGCGGGCATAATTCCAGTAATTGGGAATCTCGTGGAAATCATGCCAGCCCATGACATCTTTGGGGTCTTTTCCCGGCGTGTTGCCCGGTTCAAAAGGTTGCCCGTTTGCCGCTATCCCCTTGTAAGACTCGGTCAAGAACCCGTCCATTTTTCCGTTGTCGATGTCCGCCTGCGCATTATCCCAGTCGTGCGGCCCCCCGCGATTGACATCGTTTGTATCGTGGTAAAGACCGACCATTGTGCCGTCACGTGGATCGCGAAACGAGACGCCGGCAGGCAAGCCGTCGGCCCCCGGGTATGTGCCGAAGTAACTATCGAAACTGCGGTTTTCCTGCATGATAAAAACAAAATGCTCTATTTTTTGCAGGCCCGCAGGGGCTTCCGGCGGCAGCCCCGAAGGAAGAGGATTGGGCGCAGAAGGCGCGGGAGAGGGAGTGTAAACGGGCTGACAGGCTGCAAGAAGAGAACCTGCGGACAGCACGATTGCCGCAAGAAGCGTCAATATTCCTGGTCCCTTAATTAAACCCCGCAACGCCATTATCCGCGTAGATTTTATGTCAGGCTGCCGCAGTCGGAAAGCCTCTATTACCGTGCATTACCTCTTTAACCTTTCGAACCAGTTCCGATGGCAGGACAGGTTTCGGAATAAAATTCTTTTGGCCGTTCTTCAGAAACTCCCTGATGGCCGGGCTGCGCGTATCTCCCGTAGTCAATATCACCCTCGCCAGCATTTCCGGATGTTCCATTTCCAGGTAGTGATAGAAGTCTATGCCGTTTATCCCCGGCATCTTAATGTCTGAAACACAGAGCTGATAATCCGTCTCGTTGACTTTTTCTATGGCGACCATGCCGTTGGGGGCAAAGTCGACATCGAAACCCTCGCTTGCCAGCACCTCGATAAACAGCCTGCCGATGATTAGTTCATCCTCTATAACCAGTGCTTTGCCTTGATAAACATTACCTTTATACATAAAATCCTCGAAAGTTTAATCTAGCTTAATCTAACTATAGAAGAGTGAACGGCAGGTGCACAACGCCTGGCGATGTCAATAAAATGAGCCAAACGGTTCAGAAAGCCGGCCGTCAACCTGTCTATTAATAAGTTTTACGCAGCGCACCTCTCGCGTTTATAATTACCACTTGTAATTATAATATGGAAGGTCAGGGCCACAAAAAATGAAATGGTTTGGATGCGCTTTAACGATTCTGGGTATCATCCTGGTTATCTTTGTACTTACGCATATTTCAGATATCTGGAATTTCCTTGAGCGACTGCTGCAGAAAAGCTAGCAGATAGCCGATGCAGTGGCCGGTCCCCGATATAAAAGCCTGTTATAAATCGGGTCTTAATTATTTCCCATTTGCGCGGGGCGGAGTATGTTCGTCGAATGGTGGGCCGGTGACAAATATTCTACTAACAATCAGTGCATATACTAATCCCAACTGAGAAAAAAACTAATATCTCAGCAATATCCACAAAACAGGAGGGAAATCTACATGTGGAAAAAGGTTTTATGGCTGATTGCCGGGATACTCGCTATAACAATGACGATATCCGGCATTATGACTGCCGTCAATGCCGATGATGCAAATGCCGGCGGTCCTCCACCCGGTGGACCCGGCGGACATGGAGGTCCCGGCGGCTTCGGTGCCTTGTTAAACGATAATCTGACCGCCAAAATAGCGACTATACTGGGTATCGATAAATCGAAGCTGACCGATGCTTTCCAACAGGCTGAAAAGCAGCTCAGCACAGATAGGATAAACAACATGTTCGCCCAGTGGGTGACCGGCGGCAAACTTACCCAGGCTCAGGCCGACTCCTACAAAGCATGGCTGGCCTCTAAGCCCGACAATATACCCATGCTTTTCGGTTCGGACAACACAACCCGTGATAGCGATATGCTCTCCAGGCTGTTGAAGGACGGCAAGCTGACACAGGCACAGTTCGACAGCGCGACGGCCTGGCTGGCGGCCAAACCTGCCATCAGCCTGCCCAAACCTGAAAAGCCGGGCAACACTTCCGGGACTACTACCAAGAGTTGGACAGACCGCAGCACGGCGATGCTTGATCAACTGCTCAAAGATGGCAAGATAACCCAGGCAACTTATGATGCCTACAAGACCTGGTACTCTCAGAAACCGAGCATAGAGCTGCCGGCTCCCGGCGGACCTCCGGGCGGCCCTAACGGAGCACCTCCCACTCCAGGTAACTGAAATCATTTCATGCGGTAGACAGCAAAAACCGGCGGGCCCAGAACCCGCCGGTTTTTATTTTACAGAAAAGGCTATTTAACAGCAGCAGACACCATAAAGTAACAAATATTTTACTTTTTCCCCCGCTATTTTATGACGATGAAATGTGGCAGCGGCTACAATGCCAGTCGTGGGTATTCTGCTGCAAACCGCGGGAAAGTCCACCAATCGGTATCGTGGAGGTATTTGAATGAATAAGTTAGCTGTCCTGTTGTCCATCATATTGTTACCCGCTTTATGGAGTTGTACCCTGGTTCCGGGCGCCTCCGGCACGCCGGTTATAACCAGTTTTATTGCCAGCCCCCCGGTGATTACCAGCGGCCAAACGTCTAATTTAACGTGGAATGTTAACGGAGCTACCTCCGTTAACTTAAGCCCCAACGTCGGCACGGTAGGGGCCTCCGGTAGTATAACAGTAACGCCGGCTTCATCCACAACTTATACGCTAACCGCCAGTAACGGCTTTGGAAGTTCCACTGCCAGCGTGACTATGACCGTAAATCCCCTCGCCTCACCACCAGCTATCGGCGGCTTCACGGTCAACCCGCAGGTGATTGGAGCCGGTCAATCCGCCACCCTGACCTGGAGTGTAACCGGGGCGGACACAGTCAGGATTGACCCGTCGGTGGGTAGTGTATCCCCATCCGGCAGTGAACCCGTATCCCCCGGTGCGACCACAACTTATATATTGACTGCAGGCGGCGCGACAGGCCTCGTTACCGGCACTGTGACGCTTAGCGTCGTACCTTTATCAACATATTCTACGGCGTCACCTTACCCGGCCTACCCGGTATATCCTATCAATCCTAATCAAACCAACTTGCCCGCTATTATATCTTTTAGCATAGACCCTCCGGATATTTCACCCGGTGAATCGACAGTGATGACCTGGGACGTGATCGGGGCAAATTCGGTTTCCATTGACAATGGTATCGGCAATTTGCCGCCATCAGGCTCCCTTAGCCTTACCCCCGGCACAACGACCTACTACCAACTGACGGCCACAAACAGCTATGGACCCATATCATCCTCGGTCATAGTAACGGTTTATCCCTTGAATTACTGCTACTGCCCCCCACTATCTGTGATTCAGCAACCTCCGCCGGTAATCTCACCGCCTCCACCACCAAAAAGTTTACCGAGGATTGTACATTTCGGGTCCAATCCTCCCACGTTGAATGTCGGCCAACCGTCTGAACTGCAGTGGAATGTAAACGGAGCTACTTCCGTGAATATCAGCCCTGATATCGGCTCGGTGCCGCCCTCAGGGAAGATGACTGTAGCGCCGACTCACACAACTGTATATACCATAACCGCCAGCAATTCCAACGGCGTGGTACAGCATCCGCAGGAGATTACGGTGCCTCGGACAATCCAGGTAACGGGGCAAAAGAGCACTGTCACCGATAATAAAAGTACCACTGGAAGTGCGGGCGTTACACATTAGTATGCCTGTGACTGGAAATTGTTTTATCAATAGGTAGCAAAAAACCGGCGGGTCCTAAACCCGCCGGTTTTCATTTGCAGCACCGATTACTTACTAGAGGTAGTCAGCAATAATTAACAAATATTTTACATTTTTCCGTGCTATTTTATTACAATGCAATACAGCACCGGCTACAATACAAAAAACGTACGCGGCTGCTAAACGCAGAAGTATCCGCTCATTACTATTGTGGAGATGTTGAATGAAAAAGTTAGCTGTCTTATTAGCGCTGATAGCACTGCCGGGCCTATGGGGTTGTACGTTGGTCACCGGCGCCTCCGGCACGCCGGTTATAACCAGTTTTATTGCCAGCCCCCCGGTGATTACCAGCGGCCAAACGTCTAATTTAACGTGGAATGTTAACGGAGCTACCTCTGTTACGTTGAGCCCCAACATCGGCACGGTTGGGACCTCCGGCAGCATCACAGTCTCGCCAGGTTCTGTCGCCACTTATATACTAACGGCGGACAACGGCAATGGGAGTTCCACAGCCAGTGTGACTGTGACCGTAAATCCACTATCCTTACCACCGGTTGTGAACAGCTTCAATGTCAATCCAACCGTGATTTATCCCGGGCAGGCCGCCAGCCTGACATGGAACGTTAACGGAGCGGATATGGTAAGGATTGACCCGACGGTCGGCAATGTATCGCCTTCCGGCAGTCAAACAGTATCGCCCGGGGCGACTACTACCTATATATTGACTGCAGCTGGAGCAACTGGCGTCATTACCAGTACTGTAACGCTCAGCGTCGTGCCTACATACTCTACGTCCTCGCCTTACCCGACCTACCCGGTATATCCTCCCAACCCTAATTCATCCTACTTACCATCGATTATAACTTTCAGCATAGATCCCCCCGATATTTCACCCGGTGAAACCACCGTGATGACCTGGGACGTGATCGGGGCAGATTCGGTTTCCATTGATAATGGTATCGGTGACGTGCCGCCTTCAGGCTCCCTGACCCTCAATCCTTCCACGACAACTTATTTCCAATTAGCGGCAAGTAATAGTTACGGGCCCGTAACATCCTCGGCCATAGTCACCGTTTACCCCTTGAACTACTACTACTACACACCGCCGCCTGTGGTGTTTCCGCCGGTAAGGACACCTCCACCGGAGGGACCTGGGGAGACAAATGACCATGACAGGGACAATTCCGGACGTGTGCCGAGGATTGAGAATTTCCAGTCCAATCCTCCCAAGCTGGACGTCGGCCACCCGGCTGAGCTTCAGTGGAAAGTAGACGGGGCCACCTCAGTGCATATCAGCCCCGATATTGGCGCCGTGCCGCCCTCGGGCAAGATGACTGTAGCGCCGAATCACACAACCGTATATACCATAACCGCCAGTAATTCCAATGGCGTCGTACAGCATCCACAGGAAATAACGGTACCTCGCACGTTTGACGGAAGAGGGCCGAATGATAATACAACCAGGAGCGGGGCCGGTAGCCATTAGCACACCTATTGATTGAAATCAATTTACAAGGCGATAACAAAAAGCCGGCGGGTTTGAAACCCGCCGGCTTTGAATTTTCAGTAACCGTCATTTACTAGCAGCGGTCACCTGGCCGGCGCCGGTCAAATATATGGCAGGCGCAGACAGATAGCCCGTCAGGGTGCCGCTGATGACAACATGTTTTCCCATATATAGAATCGGGGCGCCGCTGGAAGGGTCTACAAAATCTCCAATATATTGCGGTTTAATAATAGCTCGGAAATAAGCCGTGTAGTCACGCCAGCATTCCACGCAGGGATAACCGTAGTCAATAGAGCTATCGTCCCCCTCCCAGGGGTTACTCATGAAGAAAACGAAGGTCCAGGGGGATAGGACGCCCTCGTCCAGATAACGTGACGGCAGCCAGCTTGAAATGTAGGTTATATCGCCTTCCACTTGCACGTCCTTGCCTATATAGCTTAATAGCTTCTCAGTATCCAGGGCTGATATCGTGGGAACCTGCACAGGCGAGGTAACCACTGCCGGGCGCGGGTTGACAGTTAGGATCAACGTTTTCCAGATGGAAGTTCCGCCGTTTTGGGCCGTGAGCGAATACGTAGTAGCCACATCCGGTCCTACGCTCAGCGTTCCGGAGGCCGGAACATCGCCCACTCCGTTGTCGATGGTTACTTTGGCCGCATCAGAAGTATCCCAGCGTAGCGTGGCATTTTCACCCTGCGCTATTGGATTGGGTGTTACCTCAAAGTCGTTCACGTAAACTGGCGGCGGAGTGCAGTTGATCACAAGGGCAGGTATGATCAGGATTGCCGGGAGAATAAAATAGTAAACTTTTCGCATCGACACAACCTCGCATCATGTCTATTTGGATTTCATCAGGGATTATAAAGCCCGGGCACCAGTCGGGCAAATGTACTTACGCCTTTCCTCAAGGTCTATTTACGGCTTGCTTAATTGAAAGGGAAATAATGCCATGAATTTGATGCCCGCATGGCGGGAAGAACTAAAAGATACTGCTCCGCCAAGGTAGCGTTCGCTCAACAATCTCATACTATATGTACCCATGCCTCTGTTTTTACCTTTAGTTGAGAACGACCATTTAAAGATCTGTGATTGTACTTTCGGGGAGATGACACCGGGGTTGTGTACCCAGAACTGCACTTTATCCCCGCAACGGTTACAGCCAAGGGTCACCGTCCCGCCTTTTTCTATAGCTTCGAGAGCATTGCAGGTCATATTGCTCAAAACACGTCTTACCAGGGATGCATCACTGTTAAATTCCAGCCTGTCGGCATCCGGATCGATGAATATATTTCTTCCTTCTGCAATGCTGTGATTCTGGTACACTTCCTTGATCTCGTGAAGCATTACGAGCGTATCAATGGCGTTGACCCTGACGGCCAACCGCTCGCTCTCGGCTGCCATAAGCTGTTGCTGGGCATTGACCTCTTCGATAATCTCGGTGCTGAGTTGGGTAAGCATACGGCAGACCTCACTGGACCTGCTATCGGCTATGTCCGCCAGAACGTCTACCCACCCGTACAAAGCGGTGAGCAGATTTTTTATATCGTGAAAGAAAATGTGTTCCAGAATATGCATCCGTTTCTCTTGAGAAATATCCTTGAGTATAAAGATAGAAAAGTTTTCACCGCCGATAACGAAGGGGTAAGTATATACTTTGAACAGGAAGGCTTCCCCGGTCTTGTCCCTTGTGATCCGGCATTCGCGCACGTCCTCAGCTCCCTGTAAGCTGGACAATATGGCACCGACAGCGCCGCAATACCTACAGAAGGAGGACGTGCCGCAGCCGCAACTGCTTGCCACTGCGTGCTCACAAAGGAGGGCCTCCCCCGGTCGAAGGCCATACGGGTCCTTAAATCCGTTCGTTTCTATAGCTTTGGCGGCAGTGCTGTTGGCGAAGACGATTTGCCGGCATCCGTTGAGGGCAATAACGGGGTCGGGAATTAAATCCGCAAATTGCCTGAAGTGGAGCAGGCTATCAAACAGTTTTTTCTGGCGGCTGATGCTGCTTTTCCTGCTTCTTTCAGGCGGAGCAAACTCGGTAACAAGGGTTTTCCCCAAGGCAAACCTCCTCTTTTATTACGAACCCGCTGTGGCTATCAAGAAAATATTCTAAATCTAATATTCCCTTAATTTCAAGATTTTTCTTCAGGCAGTCGGGTACTGATCGCTACATAGATATTGTATAACCTGGGGCAGAATAACTTGGCTAAATTTGATATTATTCCGGGGACGACAAAACTATGGTAGTCGTAGGTAGAGTTAATGGGGAGCAGCTCGTTAGCTGTCCAGGGTGTTCACTCAAGCTGCCGGACAACCATCTGTCTCCACACGAATTCTATAATGCTTCAGGCGAGTGCTGGCAATTATATTGTGAATTGACCGCCAATTCGCTCATGCGAGACGACCCCGGCTTTATTCATCAACTGGCCGTGGATGCCTACGGGGCACAGCATTCGGGTGGTAAAACGCGCACTACTACAACCGCATTTGCCCTGGTCGGGCTCTATCTGGCTGTTGAGAAAGGATTCACGGGAAAGCAGGTCCAACGGGCGCACATGAAATTAGCCCGCCTGTCCAAAAACTGGCCGCACCTTCAACCTCCGGGCCAGGCAGGAGACCTGACCGTAATCGATGTGCTTAGACCTGAGAATGATATCGAGAAAGAAAGAATGCTGCGGAAATGGGCGGAATCGGTCTGGCAGAGTTGGGAGCGCTATCATCCCTGGGCGGTACAAACTGCTGATAGAATACGTGGTTAGCTATATTTCATAAATTCAAGCTAACTCCAAAATTACTTAGCCGCTATATACTAACCTATATATCAAACTCTAGCCCCGCGAACTAACATTGCGGGGCCAGGTCTTAATCTTTGGACGGCATCCAGATCGGACTTTCTAGTCTTCTTCTTTGCCCATGGAAGCAGCGGATTCCTTGATTCTGCCGAGCGCCTTTGCAGCCTTTTCCTTCACTGCCAAAGCTTTTTCTTTGACCATACGCCTGGTCTCTGTGCCAGGTTGGGGCGCGTATAGTAACGCAATAGCCGCGCCTACAACCGCTCCCACTATTAACCCTGAAAAGAACCCGGTACCTGCATCTTTATTCATCTTAGTCCTCCTTTTTCCTGAATATTCTGCTAAATATACTGACGCCCTGAACTAGCCCTTGAATCATGCTCCCAAACTGTTTGATTGGTTTAACGATTTCCATTTCGGCATATTCCACAATTCTACCGACCCTGGCTACTACAAGATCCGTTGATTCAATGAGAGAAATCGTCCTGCGGTAAAACAGAAACAATATGACGGTTATGAACACTATGCATACGGTAGTCACCAATCCCCAGATGATTAGTATTAGGTCCCGCCAGGAAGCCAAATCCATTAAATTCACCTCCTCAAACAATGTAATCGACCATTGCAAATTAAAAAATACGCTCTATCTCATTAAAAAGTCATATAATTGATACCCGCGTAATAAAATATCTATAACATTCACAAATACCATGTACCACAAATAAGCTTTAAGTGCGGTTCTGCAAACTCTAAGGGAATGATTCGCAGCAGTAAAAAGTATTAATACCTTTGGAGGGCAGCCTGCGGCCGGTCAAAATGTCATAACTTATTAACTATTTACTTTGTCATTTTATTATTATTCAATTCTTGGCATGCTAAGATTCAAACAATTGCTATTCATGCAACATCCGTGGCAGTTAAAGACTTCCGCCAGTTTTAGTAATATTAGCCAACATAGCGATCGCTGTGATTTTAATTAAAGTGAACGGAAACTTTAGGAGTAAAGATATGGCAATGGTAAAGCAATCAAGTTCACGGTATGAACAAAAGCGTATAGAAAGGCTTGAGTCGGAAATCAGGTCAGCTCAGCAGTCCGGGATTTCTTCTGACCAGATAAAGCAGATTGTCGGCAAGGTTTACAGCCCAATAAAACACGACACCGAAGAAGGTCATGTCACCAGGCTTGATGTTGATGAGTGGGATGGTGAGGTTTTTGACCCTGAAGGGGATGAGTTTAAATCCGACAAGCATGTTGCAGTACCTTCTGACACCTACAAACAATTTGAGGGCAAGCGTTCACAAAGATTTAGCCGGCCCGTGGCTAAGATATTTCTGCATCACCCGGAGCTTTTGGATCAGTACAATTTGTTACGGGATCACCGGTTCAGCCGGTTTATGGCTATTGATATAGTTACCAAAGCCTATTCCCAAAAAGGAAATAACAATGGCGGACTTGAAGAGCTAACCCCGAAGGCGACACATGAGTTAGACTTAACTACTCCACGCTGGCAACAGTTCATGAAAGAACATAAAGCCTTGTTTACCAAAATGTATGACATGCGAATACACGAGGGCCTCAGCCATTTACAGTCTATTAACAGTATTTTCAAAGACATGGACCATGCATATAAGGCGACAAATGGCAGATCCGTCTTTGACCAGATCGATGAAATGCGGGAACAGACTGGTCTCGCCAGCAAAGGAAAATACCTTCCTAATTTCAAAGCGAAAGACTGGAACCCGGAACTAAGACAACGGTATTACAAGCATTTCAAACAGAACAGATAGATCGTATATGTATTATTCTATTCTATATTCGCTTTTCCGGTCACTTACAGTATTTACGCTTATAGCTATAATGCTCACTTCTGGATTTGCCTGTAGCCCATTACAGGGGGGCATAAAAGTCTATTCAGGCGGTAACAAACTTGGTGGGCAGGAGATAACGCAACCACCCACACCACCCGTGACTCAATATCCCGTGCAGTCCAACAACCCCACCCAACGGCAGATTACGATAACAGCGGCTAATAGCGTATTTTCGATCGGCATGCCACCCGGCTACACAGAAGAACGCCAGGTAAATACCCAAAAACCAATAGATTTCTGGTTCGAATACCTTCCCAGCGATAATGTGTCGCTGGAAATAAACGGTATTGCCGTGCAAATTCCAGCCCCCCAGAGCAGCGCCAGGCTAGGCTACACGTCAAATGTAACGAGCTTCAACTACGTGATAGTGAACTACTCCTCACAGGCAATTTCATATAATCTGCATATGGTACCGTCAAAAGCCGGCGATTCGGTTCCCGCCGTCACGCAGGAGACGTGGATTGCCCCTTAGTCCTTAAAATCCGGAGGTGGAAGACAATGACAAGAAGCGACTTGATACAGGCGATAGACGACGTACTCGATGAAGATCAGCTGTATTTAACGATAGCTGAAATAAGAGACCGAATCCGGGACAATACCGGACAAGACGCGGATGAGGGGGACATTAGATCTATATTAGATGAAGATCCTGCCGATTATATTTATGACGATAGTAAAGACAAATGGACGCGCAATACAGAGGATCGTTCATAACTAATAAACGTGTGCCTCAACCTATCAGGGGAAAACTTCATAAAAACCTCCGGCCTTCTTCATAATAACCTTACACACCCGCCCACTACACTTTATGAGAACGCGTAAAAAGAGGTACCTAAAATGAACTACATTAAGATATTACAATCCTCATGGTATAAGGGAAGAAGTGGTGCCTTCTTCCCTTAACTTTTTCAAATCCAGATTTGAGTCCGCATAAACTGATGCCTCAGGATATGCTGCAAAAGCCAATAGCCCGCGAAACTAACATTATAGCTGTTACAGAGAAGGGGAGGCCCTCACCCCCACGAAACTAACGCTGCAGGTTTGTACAAAAAGGGGGCAAGGCCAAACCGGGGGAAGGTCACTTGATGTTCAATTGTTGCGGTATTTTTCTTTGTAGATACGATTCCATCTTGCGCATGTCCCCTTTGTTGCACAGCCCTTGCCGGCGCAAGAAAAACTTACCCCATCAACGGGAGGAGGACTCCTGCGAATTTTGCTTTCCTGGCCGTTGTCTAATTTAAATTTTGTTGTCATGACATTTATCTCCTAAATTTACTTTAAATATGAATACCTTTAAATGCTGGATTAGTATTGCTGCCACTGGAGACCCTATAAGCCCCCAGTGACAACAGCTTCAGTTTCTTCTAATTTACCCAATGGCGGCGGAGTGTCTGCGTATGAGACAGCCCTGCACGTCATTTTAAGGTCGATTTGACTCCCTACTGCATCATTGAACCCATGGAGTATCTGAACCCGAGCCCGAGGCGACCCTAGCCACTACTGATCTGGTAACCGTACCAATATCGTTAGTCGAATTCCCCTTGGCCCAAGTAGCGCTTAAAGTATAAATAGTGGATACAGCGGGTGATACTATCATGGTTCCCGCAGCAGCAACCATACCTATATACTGGTCTATACTCACCGAGTTAGCTCCAGTCACATTCCACGATAGAGTTGATGTGCCATCTGTATTAAGATTACTGCTGAATTGGGTGATAACCGCCGGTGTTCCTACCGTTGGGGATACCGAGTTGACCGTAGTCGTCGCTGATGCGTATACGGTACCGGTATAGTTGGTAGCACTGATAGTATAAACAGTGGGGGCGGCCGGTGATACTAGCCTGTTACCTGTTGCATTTACCTGCCCTATACCCTGGTCTATGCTCACTGAGTTAGCTCCAGTCACATTCCAATACAGGGTTGAGGTACCATTGGAATTCAGATTGCTGCTGAATTGTATGATGGCCGGTTGTGTCGATGTTGAGTTGACCGTAGTCGCCACTGATTGGTATACGGTACCGGTATAGTTGGTAGCACTGATAGTATAAACAGTGGGGATAGCCGGTGATATTAGCCTGGTTCCAGCAGCACTAACCTGTCCTATACCCTGGTCTATGCTTACAGAGTTAGCTCCGCTCACATTCCACGACAGGGTTGAGGTGCCATCGGTATTAAGATTACTGCTGAATTGTATAATAGCCGGTTGCATTCCTACCGGCGGGATTGACACTGAGTTGACCGTAGTTGTTGCTGATCTCGCAACGGTACCGGTGAAGTTGGTTGCACTTATGGTATAAACCGTGGATACGGCCGGTGATACTGCCATGGTCCCCGCAGCACTAACCTGACCTATACCATTATCTATACTTACCGAGTTGGCTCCACTGACATTCCACGACAGAATTGATGTGCCACCGGGATTAATAGTAGATGGACTGCTGGTAAAGGTTCCAATAATCGAAGGCTGTCCGCCTACCGGGGATTGAACTGTGATACAACTTGGGATGAGAATTAGTAATGATAATAGTAATAAAGAAAGAAAACCTAATTTTCTCAATGTATTCACCTCCAAAAATATGTTGCCTGCGACATCGACACGTCTTTTATCTTTTTATTTCTAACTGTTCCATTAAACTTCTTATACGTTACCTTAAATACTTTAATGCTCTCTTCTTAAAATTTTTCTTCTTGATTGTTGCTTTGTTATTGAGACGTGTCAGTCACTAATAGCAATTACGAAAATCTTATCATGCGATATATGGATTAGTAATACAATAAGAAGGCAGAAAGTTAAATACTTATGATATTTTGACTTAAGTAGCGGGTTCGAGGCTCAGTCTTTTAGGGAAACACGACAGTCCGCGCCGGGGCCAAATTATATTCATTGATGGCAAAGCTCAGCCTTTAAATGCTGCCACTGGAGACCGCTTTACAGCCCAATGGCAGCAAATTCATTCTCTCCGAATCATACCCGTGAGATACACGCAATTATGCGGTCACCAACGATCAGCCCCCACAATTGAGTGTGTAATATACCGGAAGAGACGTTATTTCACTGGGAGTCAACATGTGGACTCGCACCCAACCGGCAGAAGTCTCACCGAAATCCCACGTCAATGTTATTGTTTGTGTACCGGCTGCGTTAAAGGTGACGTTTTGGATATTACTATATCTGAGATCTTCTCTTTCCCACCTGTATGTAGCTGTACCGGGACCGTTGGCAGTGATGTTGGCGTAAAGGGTGAAGGTTTTTGGACAAGAGCCGGTGAAGGTTGTCGGCGAAATATTGGCCGTTACATTGGTTATTGCGAAAGCCACGGGCGGTGTTGAGCCGACCGTAATCGCCGCTGAACTGGTAACGGTACCGGTAGAGTTGGCAGCACTTAGCGTATAAACAGTTGATTGAGCCGGTGACACTGACATACTGCCGGCAGCACTAACCTGACCTATACCATTGTCTATGCTAACCGAGTTGGCTCCAGTCACATTCCACGACAGTGTTGACGTGCTACCGGAATTAATAGTAGATGGACTGCTGCTGAAGGTCCCAATAACGGGAGGCTGTCCTCCTCCCGGGGGCAGAACTGTGATACAACCTGGGATGAGAATAAGCAATACCAATAGTGCTAGAGAAAGAAAAACAAACTTTTTCAATATAATTACCTCCCAAAATATATCTACTGCGCAATCGACACATCCTCGACACTGTACTAATGAACCCATGGAGTATCTGACCCCGGGGCAGCAACCGTTACTGATTTAGTGACGGTACCGATATCGTTGGTCGTAGTCCCCTTTGAGTAAGTAGCAGTTAGCGTATACAGGGTGGACGTAGCCGGAGATACTACCTTAGTTCCCGAAGGACTAACAATGCCTATATTCTGGTCTATACTCACCTGGTCCGCCCATGTCACATTCCACGACAGAGTCGACGTGTTATCGGAATTAAGAACACTGGTGAAAACTACGACCGGTGGCGTTCCTATCGGTGGGGCTGATCCGGCAGCAGTTGTCACCGATCTGGTAACAGTACCCGAGGAGTTGCTGGCACTTAAAGTAAAAACGGTGGACGTGCCCGGTGATACTACCCTGGTCCCCGAAGGATTAACTTGACCTATACCCTGGTCTATACTCACCTGGTCAGCTCCTGTCACCTGCCACGACAGACTTGATGTACCGTCAGCATTAAGGTTACTGCTGAATATTGTGATAACCGGTGTCGTTCCTACCGGTGGAATTGAGCTGACCACAATCGCCGCTGAACTGGTGACGGTACCGGCAGAGTTGGTAGCGCTAAGCGTATAAACAGTGGATATCGCCGGCGATACTAACCTGCTCCCCGCGACATCAACCTTACCTATACCCTGGTCAATACTCACTAACGTGGCTCCTGTCACATTCCACAACAGGGTTGAACTGCCACCGGAATTAACCGTCGATGGATTACTGCTAAAAGTTCCAATAACAGGGGCCGTTACCGCCGGCTGGGTAGTCACTGATGCCGGGGGCTGAACTATGATACAGCTTGAGACGAGAATTAGTAATGATAATAGTGATAAAGAAAGAAAACCTAATTTTTTCAATGTAGTAACCTCCCAAAATATATCGCCTGCACAATCGACATGGCGTTAACCTCGTATTCTTAACAAAGTCGTTTCGACTCGATACCTAATCATTTAACAAATGGCGTGTTTGAGACCGAGGCCGCAACCGTAATTGATTTGGTTACGGTGCCGATATCGTTAGTCGAATTCCCCTTTGCGTAAGTAGCGCTTAGAGTATAAAGAGTTGCTGTGGCAGGTGATATTACCTTGGTTCCAGAAGCACTAACAATACCTATATTCTGGTCTATACTCACCATATCAGCTCCTGTCACATTCCACAACAGAGTTGATGTGCCATCGGAATTAAGAGTACTGCTGAAGTCCGTTATAACCGCTGGCGCTCTCGTTGAACCGTCTATGGGGCTAGAGCTATTGTTAACTGGAGACTGTACTGCCGGGGGTTGGACTGTAACGCAACCCGGGATGAGAATCAGTAATGTTAGTAGCGACAAACAAAGAAAAACAAACCTTTTCATCTAGTTACCTCCCAAAATATGGTGCCGGCGATATGGATATATGTCAGTCGCTAACAGCCATTAAAAAAATGCTATCATGCCAGAAATGGAATAGTAATAAAATAAGAAGGCAGAAAGTTAAATAGTTATGATATTTTGACGGATCCCCAATACTCGTTATAACACAGTAATACGGTTAACCAGCCCGGCTTTATCAAATCAGCGAGTCTCATAGTCAAGCAGTCCGCTGATCAGGTCAGGAAGCTTAAGCATAGATTCTCTTCAACATGCCCAACATTTTAATCACAGGTATATCTAATACTATAGCCCCGTAACGTTTATTCCCGAAAAGCAATATGCAAAGATCATAGGCTATTTGTTTCCTACCACGCTAATGATTTGTTAACGGTAAGGATATGGTCTCGGGTATCGATACCACGGAGTCCCGTAGGGATAGCCTCCATATATATATGGATAGGTTTGATAGTAGAGGTTAGGTTGATAGACCGTTCCATATTGCGAAGAGGTAGAATATGTTCTCTGCTGTTGTAACTGGGATTGGGCCTGGGAAAGGGATTGCTGAGCTGAAGACAGTTGCTGCTGAATTGAATCCAGCTGTTGCCGGGTTGTAGTCAACTGCTGCTGAGTCAAACTGAGTTGGTTACTGAGTGAATTGACCTGGTTTTGTAAAGTCTGGACCTGCTCGCTGGTCGCATAAGAAGCACAACCGGCGGCGGTTAAGGTTGCCACCAACAATAATGCCAGCAATATAACCGGTAATCTGTTTTTCATAATTATCCCCCTATGAGCATTTCTTACTTATCAGTATAGCGGAGTAGTTCGGGGAATATTTGACGTCTGACTTATAAATACCTGATAGGATGCTGATAATTTCCAAAATTTGGGTTAAGATTGGCTAATAAATGACCTCATCACCGCAAGACCCTGATTAAACATGACCTGGTTTTCGGTAGAGGATCAATTATTTCTCAAGCTAAAGTTGCCGGGTAATTTTGACTTCACCGTCTGAATTTTCGCCAATATTGAAACCAAACTCTTTCATCAGAGTCAGCATCCTGTCATTGTCTGCCAGCACTATACCGTATATACTTTTCAATCCTCTTTCTCGTCCTATATCAATCAGGGTCTCCATGAATTTCGTACCTAAACCACTGTCCTGGAAGTTATCAGCCACTAATATTGCAAATTCGCCGGCTTGTCGGCCCGAGTCAATAAAAAGTCTAACAACACCAACATTCCGTGCCTTACCATTGGAATTGTATTCAGCTATGATAGCAACTTCATTCTTATAATCAATATCGCAAAATTTATTTACCATTTCCTCCGTGGCTTCTTTTATCACGTGGAAGAATCTGTATCTACCTGATTGGATGGATAGCCCGTCAATAAGCTCTTTCTCTATCCCTTTATCTGATGATGCTATTGATCTTAATATTACGGTTCTCCCATCTCGAGTGATCCAGCTTTCCCTATATGTGAAGAGGTTGAGTGAATCATGCAAATTGTTTGGTTTTTCCGGTTTCATGATTTAATTAGGTAACTATCCCTTGACATCGTGTATTATTTGTGATAGACTATATTCAAGTGAGGGATAGGAAAATGAAAAGCAAACAGGCCAAATACACGATGAAACACTTTGACAAGATATTCCCTGATAATGATGCTTGCCTTGAATGGCTTTTGAATAAGCAATACCCGAACGGTATTGAGTGCCCGAAATGCCAGAAGGTTACAAAGCATCATAAATTCGCCAAGAGGCCGGTTTATGAATGTGATTACTGCGGACATCAGGTTAGCCCGCTTGCCAAGACAATCTTCCGCAAATCCTCTACTCCGCTCAAGGTTTGGTTTGAGGCTATCTTTTGGATGGCTACCACTCGAAGCGGTCACTCTGCCAAAGAACTGCAACGCAGAACGGGCGTGACCTATAAGACAGCATGGCGCATGTTTCGCGAGATTCGTACCCTTCTTGATGAAAATCCTGGCATGTTCACGACCGAGGTTGAGGTTGATGAGACCTATATTGGTGGCGCAAGGCATGGCACTCGTGGGCGTGGAGCAGAAGGCAAAACTGCCGTTATCGGGATCGCACAGCGCAAGGGAAAGGTTATTAGCAAGGTTGTCACGGATACCAAACGCTCTACCGTTATGCCTTTGATTAACAAGAATGTTGCCAAGAAATCTATCATTTATACTGACGAATATCCGGTCTATGACGCTATTGATAAATTCGGCTATGGGCATGAAGAAGTCAACCACTCTATTGGGCAGTACGTTAATGGCAACGCTAGCACCAATACCATTGAAGGTTACTGGTCTTTGGTCAAACGTGGCATAAGTGGTGTTTATCATGCTGTTAGTCCGAAGTATCTTCAGTCATATCTAAATGAGTATCAATTTCGCTACAACCATCGTCTTGAGGAATGTCCGATGTTTCTGACGATGTTGGATCAGATATAATGGTCTTACTGAGGAGCGCCAGGAATTGCTCCTCAGTAATGTCACGCTTGATTATCTTTCTTTTCCCCGTCACTCTTAATCTCCTTAGCTTGCTGTTCTTTTAAAATGGATTTAGCGTAGAAAAAGAAGTACCCTCCCGCCAATTGTCCAGCACGCATTACATACAATATTCGCTCAATAAGATGGTGCTCTGTCAACCAATCAGCTAAGGGTATCGATTCCATAACCTGTATCTCTTTTATAGGAATATCATCAACACCGTTGAACTTAATACCATAACGTAGCAATTCCATTGATATAGTCTCTTGAAGGTCTACCCATCCATCCTGTGTCATCTTAGATAGGATATCTGATACTTCCTTAGGAGGAACAACCCTAGAAGCAATATGAATATAGTAGGGGTCTTTATGCAATCTGAAAACCATTGTCTGTCGGATATTAAGATGATCTACATTGAACGCAAACTTAAATGGTTCACCATCTACAGGTTGTAACTTGAAATATGGCTTGACAAGCCATTTCAAAACCAATTCTTTTAGTTCCTTATCTGAAAGTTTACTGATCTTCTTCTTATGCTGTTCTCGCCAGTTGTCAACTTGATTCATCCCCCAAAATGCTAGCCCAAATACGAGTAATGCCAATACTACTATGATTGGGCCAGCCCAAGATTGTGCGATTGCCCACAGCACGGCACCAAGTGTGATTAACACTGACACCACCCATGGCAGATTCGAGAGAATTGCCGAAATCCAACCTTTCTTATCCATGCTATAATTTTATCACGCGTGTGTATACACGACAAGAAGGGATACTTACCTTTAATTATATCATCGGCCTAAATTGACCCTCGACCTTACTGATAGGCCGGGCCTTTGACGTCGGCATCGTTGCTATAGCCGCCGCTCTCCCAATAGCCGCGGAAACTAGTATCGGAAGATAGCTCAATACGAGTAATCCACTTGGACCATTTATAGCCGAATTTGCTCATGGCTACAACCTGGAAAGGGAAGCCCCTGTCTGCGGTAAGGGTGATATCGTTATCCTTCAAGGCAATGATGATGTTATTATCGTTGATATAGCTTAAGTCCAGTGAACTGTATCCCGCCGGGACGTCTATGGTATGGAATATGGCGATTTTGGCCTCCGGTTTGACCTTGGCATCATTAAAAATAGTGGAGAGAGCGGGGCCGGTCCACTTGGCTGTAAAGCTCCAGCCTTCGACGCAGTCCAGATCCATGAGCTGTGATATCTGGGGATATGCCTGCAGATCGGCGTAACTCAGGCTAAGCGGATTATCTACCAGGCCGTCAACGGTCAATTTGTAGGTAGACTTATCGATGTATTGAGTGCCTTTGAGGGCATTATTATTCTGCTGGCTTATAGGCGTCAGCTTATGGCCCATATATTCTTTAGCCTCGACTTCACCCGGGACAGGCGGGGAAGAAGGATGTGTAGAAGCAGCCCCCAAACAAGCAGTCAGTGTTAGAAGGACCGTAACCAGCAGTAATATCACCAGAACAGAAAGGTTATTTTTCATTCTATCCTCCCAGGCGAAAGTATTCCATATATACGACAAGCCACATAATATATAAACCGATGGCAATCAAGACCCCGTTGACAAGCCAGTTTATGTAAGGGCGCTTAATGTTTTTTAAGTTCAATCTGATATTTATCATCACATGTAGTAAAAAGAAGAATGCCAGGGGAATATTGGTTGCCCTGTGGACTATATCTGCCAGGCGCCGGTCCATAAGGCCGAAGGTAACTTGATATATGACGCCTGTTTGGGCTATGCCCCAACCTGAAAAAACCAGACCGACTACGCATACCAGAAGCGCCCAGGCGCTGAAACGGGCAATCCTCTTCAACCACAAATCCATTGTTACCTTCCTACGCATTCTTTCGACCACGTTTAATTTTACCCTTCAAGGCGACACATCCGGGCTAGTGAGGCTTAATCTTATGTTCCCCTCCAGTGATCGGATCGCCCTGAGGCTGATTCGCTTCTTCAGCAGAAGCGATGGCCGCTCTGATTTGATTCATAAAGTCGCCCACTGCACCGGGTGAACTGGGCAAAAATACGACTTTACTTCGCGCATCTCCGCCAAGCCGTTCAAGTGTATCAAAATATTGGGTAACGATAACCATATTCATAATTTCTGTAGGGGACGATCCCGGGATACCCTTCTGGAAATCGGCTATGGAATTTTTATATGCTTCTACTATAGCCTTTCTCTGCGCTCCTATCCCTATGCCCTGTAACTCTTTACTTTTCGCCTCTGCTTCGGCGTTCTTAACGATGAGGATTTTATTCTTTTCGCCCTCTGCCATAGCCGCCGCCTGCAATCTCTGCTGAGTATTGACCTCGTTCATAGCAGCCATTACCTTGTCGGGCGGTATTACATCATTTACCAAGGCCCTGACGATTTCAAAACCATAGAGATGCATGCGTTCCTTGAGCCTGTCTTCGACATCTTTGGCTATCTCATCTTTGTTTTCATATACCTCGTTCATTAAAAGATTAGGGACTTTAGAACGCACAACATCAAAGACCCAGGCCTCTATCTGTTTTTGATGGTCAACCAGCTTATAGTAAGCATCATATATTTTTTCAATCCCTGGGATTACATATTGGATTGCAAGTTGAAGTGAAACTGTAACATCGTCTTTGGTCTTGGACTGCATTTTCAAGTCCAGTTGCTGTATCCTCAATGTAGGTCTCGCAATGATGCGTTCAATACCCAGGAACCATTTAAGATGGATGCCGGGGCCCACCGTACGTTTGTATTTGCCGAACCTTTCAACGATAGCTGCTGTCTGTTGCTGCACGGTAAAGATGCTTGTGAGTAGTGCCACAAGGGCTAAAACGAATATAATGAGACCGATAATTAATCCCATTTTAAATAGCCTCCCTTACCTATATTTCAGACATCAAGAGCCTACATCTGCTACTTAAAAGTATATGAAATAGACTTTGATCCGCAAAATCCCCAGGGGAACGGCGACTTTCCGGAAGCTCCTAAATTGCTGATGCAAATGACCGGGATTGAAGCAGAATAATACTGATATAATATCTAAAGAAATTGTCATGATTTTCAGTAAGATAAAAAGAATAAATATTATTTCGATAATAGTTTTTATCGTCGTTGTAGCTGGATTGTTCCTAACCGGCTTAAATTGTTCAAATCCACCTTCGAGTAATTTGGCTCTGAATCTGGAACGCTCTGTCTCTGGACTGGTAGAGAAAGATAAATCGATTAAGAGTTGTGTCCTTGCTGTAATGAAGGGTGACGGATCATATTCCTGGATCGGCGCAGCCGGAATCGCCAACCCGGACGGTCCGGTACCTATGACCAAGGACACCCCTATTTATATTGCCAGCGTCACAAAACTATATACTGCTGCTGCAATCATGAAATTATATGAAGTTGGGGCACTTTCTTTAGATGATCCGATGTCCAAATACCTGCCGGCAGACCTTATCAGAGGCATTCATATCTATAAGGGGAAGGATTATTCCAATGAAATTACCATTAAGCAACTGTTATCGCATACCTCGGGCATAGCAGATTACTATACTGAGAAGTCCAAAAAAGATGGTAAAAGTCTTTTTGAATTGTTTCTCGAAGAGCCTGAAAGGTCTTGGACTGTAGATGAGACTATCGCAAGGGCAAGAGACGACCTGGAACCCCATTTTCCGCCAGGCACGGATGCATACTATTCGGACACAAATTTCCAATTACTGGGTAAGATTATAGAGAATGTAAGCCAAAAACCGCTTCAGATAGTTTATGAGGACTTATTCTTTCATCCCCTGAACCTCCAAAATACCTGGTTGACAGGCCTTTCCGAACCTCAGGTTGCACCGTCTGCTGCCATAGCTGATGTATTTTATAAAGATAAGGCCATTACCAAGATCCGTTCGAATGGGGCCTACTGGGCCGATGGAGGCATTGTTTCTACGGCAGGGGATATGATCATTTTCCTCAAAGCCTTAAATGAAGGGAAAATCATTAATAGGGACACATTGGAATTGATGCATGCTTGGCATAAACTTGAATTCCCAATTCAATATGGATATGGGACCATGTATTTTCAAGTGCCTGCGCTAATTAGTAAATGGACGGGACTGACTCCATTGTGGGGTCATTCAGGTACCACAGGTTCATTCCTCTATTATTCAGAAGATCTCAATTTGTATATGGCGGGTTCTATCAATAATGCAGACTCTAATATAAAGCCTTTTATGCTAATGCGAGATGTGATGAATCTGGTCAGACAAGAATAATTGGAAATTCATATTAGGATGTTGCCGCTCTCAAGAGCACTGCCATGCTAAATCGCACGTTCGGTTCTCCCGCCACTTGAAACCCGGCAGACCGGGCAGTGGAGACAGTGGCGTTAAAGCCCTGCCTGGTGACATGTATTTTGGGTTCAACCAGAAGAAAGGTCCCGCCCGGCTTGAGTGCTCGATATATCTCACCAAGGATCCGCTGTTTGTCGGGCACCTCGTGCACCATCCAGAACGCCAGTGCGAAATCAGCAATAGTGTCCAGTTCAAGGCTTTCTCGAGTGCACTGCTTCAACTTGATCCGGCCGGCAAGGCCGGCCCGTTCCGCCCTGCGCCCGGCGGCCGACAGCATCTTTTCCTGCAAATCTAGGCATATCACTGTACCCGTCTTGCCCACCATTCGAGCCAGCGTCAGGGAGAAATATCCCATTCCGCAGCCGACGTCATAGACAGTTTGCCCTTCTTCTACCAGACCTTGCAGTATATCCTCAGGATTTTGTAACTGTTTACGTATGGGGTTATCGAAAGTAAAGCATACCCACCAGGGGCAGGTTCCCTGACGATAAAGCAATTTGTCAGCCAGTGTCATTGCAGCCCCCTTGAAGCATTTTTGTAACGCTCAGCGAAAAGTATATCATTAAGTGACAATTTACAGCGTATGCGGGGCTTAATATTCTATTCCCGTATAAACCTTCACGGATGCCACGCCGTATAAATGCCCCGGCAATTCTAATCAAATATCGATGCCTTTACTTGGATCATATAGCCTGCGTAAAATCTATCTAGCCGGAAGCTTATCGGCAAAGGAGCGTATATGGCATACAACCTCGATCTGGAAGATAGGATTGATCGCCTGATAGATAGACTGGGCCAGGTAGACAAGAAGAAAATGTTTGGTGGCATCGGATACCTGATGCATGGCAACATGTGTTTTGGTATTCACAAAGAATCATTGATAGTACGTACTTCTCCTGAGAAAGCAAAGGAGCTTCTGAAAAATGAGTATATTTCTCCATTCGATATTACCGGTAAACCCATGAAAGGTTGGCTGCTGGTCTCGCCTGACGCCGTAGAGACAGATGATCAGCTTTTAGACATGTTGAGAATCGGCGTTAGTTTCGCGAAAACCTTACCTAAAAAGTAAGTAAACACCAACGACGTTCTTCCCTCTAACGTAACGAAAACCCGGCATTAAAACCCCGGAAAACCACAGTCAGCAGGTAATACTTCCGACTTATCCTCGAATTCATGGCTTTTCCGCTCTTGCCATCCCCTTATGCTCGTGCAGAGGCGCAGGTCACTGTTAATGTTGCATTCATGTCCGGTTAATAGCCTGTTCATGTGAGAATGCTAAACTGTTTTCAAGAAATGAAGTTAAAACAACACGGGTATAGGAGACAAATATCATGACAACTAAAGTTAAATTGCACATCGGCCAAAAGAACACCATTCACAGGAGTCATCCTGCTGTTGACGGGCTAAGATTTTCCTGCGCCGGCGAGGGTTGCGTAACGAAATACAAGTGCCCACGGTGGAATCATATCTACAGAGAAAAACACCGCAATAATTGACGTCCCTGCCATCTGGCGGCATCTATGTCTACGCTAGTAGTAATGCTGCCAGAGGATATGCAAGCTGCCGCTAAGGGTCATAAACCTGACAGCGGATACCTATTTATTTCTCCTGGAAAAGGAACGAAAGATCGACCTCCTCGTTCCTTTTCCATTTTTATAACCTGGCTCATGGGACGAGATTAATGAAGTTGTAATCACGAGTATCTGTGTACGGCGTGACTGTCACACCGGCGTAAGTCTTTCGCAGCATCATAACATCCAGCGGCCTGGCAAAATCATGAAAAAGAAAAATAACGGTATGGATGAACTTGATATAGACTATGCGGTTTTTATTCCGGATGAGTGTGATATTAGTGTACGGCAGAAGCCACTTGGGTTGAACCTGTGAGAGGGGGTTTGTGAGTGCCAGAGTCCACGATCTTATACTCTTAAATACTAATAGGTACTTGTATACTTGACAAAAGTTTGTCAAGTATACAAGTACGTAAAATTATGCAGCATTACGATTCATATTTAATACCCTGTCATAAGCTGAAGAAGTCAGCTATAAAATAGGATCGGCATATCACGAGGCATTGTCCGATCTTATACCCCGTGTTGTTATGCACAAATAGAGGTCAGGATTTAGCGGCTGCCAAATGTTTTTCGTACTCCTCGGCCGCCTCTATTTCCTCTTTCATCTGATCACCGTGTTTGGTCCAGTACCACTGCGGATAGGCTACGCTGAAAAAGAGCAGTACCAGAATTGTAGGCCAACTGAGGATAAAATCGATAGTGTACCCTGTTTTCATATTCAGCACAGTGGCATAGCTCACGATGATGCCCTGAATGACATAAAACAGTCCCCATACGATGTTAATATCAAACCATGCTTTGTACCAAAATTTGCTCTTTCCGAATTTTTCTTCTGTGCGCCTTATTACATCTTTATCCAGGAGTGACATGATAAAGGGCCGCGGCCACAGCATTGAGCCGATGAATATGAGGCCGATAACGGTATTATCCACCGACTGGGTAAGCACAAAGGCCGGGAACTGCCTCTCGAGAAAACCACCCATGAAGCGCGTCAGTATCATTAGAAAGGTTATGAGCGCAAATGGATTGACAGCGCGTGTCTTGAAATAGTTGACAATGGCCATGATTATAATCCATGCCAGGGCTATGAAAATGGCGGTTACCTGTGCACCGATCAATGACCCCACCTGCATAATTACCAGGGGCGCAAACATGAAAACCATAAAACTAATCCAGGGCATACGGCCAAGGTCTAATTTGAATATTTCCCATCCTGAGCCTTGATTACTAGCCATAACCTTCTCCTTGCGCTATTTAAACACCTGCCTGCTAGACGTAATCATACGTTAGGAGCATGTTCCAGCACAATAGAAAGCTCTGAATAGCCTTAGAAACAGAAATCCCTTATTTCGGATGATGGTTTCTCCGATCGAAGGATTGCCACAGCACTTCGTGCTTCGCAATGACGTGCTGAAATAAGAGGATTGGTGGCATCGAATGGGATTGAACCAGTGACCAAGGGCTTACGAGTCCCAGTTCCGTCTTTTAACCTCGTTGCAGACTTTGTTAACCTGGTCTGTCCCGGTAATTGCTATTATATTAAGCTATCACCCGCTGTTCATCACCTCTAGCACGGTAATTGCATAGACGGAGCGCAAAGGCACTTTGCGATGCCGTATAATAGCGCAAAGGAGGGGAAAGAATGAGAGACGCAAGCAGTACAATCGGCAATCTGATCGATAAAGCAGGAGTTTCTATTATAAGTTCAGTTGATGAAGATGGGTTCCCCAATTCAAAGGCAATGCTTCCACCAAGGAAAAGAGAGGGGATAAAGCATCTCTTCTTCACAACCAACACATCCTCGATGAGAGTAAAGCAATATACCAAAAATCCGAAGGCCTGTGTGTATTTTTTCGATAAACGCTTCTTCAGGGGTGTTATGCTTCGAGGTACCATGAAAGTCCTGCGTTACAGCGCATCCAAACGAAGCATCTGGAAGGATGGCGATGAGATGTATTATCCAAAGGGTGTAACAGATCCCGATTACTGCGTACTCCGTTTCACCGCTCAAAATGGAAGGTATTACAGCAATTTTAAATCCGAGAATTTTGAGGTTGACTAGATTAAAGAGAGCGGAATAAGTGAGTGCGGGCATAACAGCAGCTATGGCAGCCGCATGAGTGCCAGCCTCCACTTTTAATATCGTTGCAGATTTCATTTTACTTCTCCTTCTGATGATACTGCGACGATAAAATACCAAGGGACCACAGTCAAGACAAAGTGTGTTTGTGCAATTCATTAATGGGCTATTAAGCTCAAAATATTAGCGCCATCAGGGCCTTTCGGCGCATTAGACAACCGGGTACCATGCCATAGAAATATGAAGCGCCCACACTTTATGAAAGACCAGCAGGGTATGACCGGCCTGGAAACCGCTATCATACTCATCGCTTTCGTTACAGTTGCAGCCGTATTCGGCTATGCAGTTCTTAGCGCAGGCTTATTCTCTGCCGAGCAAGGTAAGTCGACCATCTATGCCGGCCTTAACGAAGCCAAAAGCAACCTGGAGCTTTCGGGCTCGGTCGTAGCCAAAAGCGACGATAGCATCAACGTAAGGTCAATCCTCTTCACGGTTAAGAACGCCATTGCCGGCAACCCCATCGACATGACCCCCAATGACGGCAGCGGCCATAATAAGTGCGTCATCAGCCTCAAGACCAATAATGACTATATCAACAACGTGAAATGGTCCTTCGCTCCCATAGGAGCTAACAACGGCAATAACCTTCTGGAAACGGGCGAACAGTTTGAGATCACGGTTGACCTGACCGATCTCGGCTCGGCCGGTTCTCTCAGCGAGAACCTGACGGCCAACGAAACATTCACCCTGCAGGTCAAGCCTTCTGTGGGGGCCAGCATCACCATCCAGAGGACTTTGCCTCCCGCTATCGCACCGGTGATGGACCTGGACCTCATGACCGACTATGGCGGCGGTCATTCTGCGCAGGCCAGCGAGAATACCAGCAGCGGTGGTAGCGGGACACCGTCGCTTATATGCACAAGAGCTCAGGCATTCTACATGAGCGGCAACAACGTGGCCGACCTTCACTTCTACTTGCAGAATAATGGAACAGGTTCAGCCAATATCAGTCCGTCAGGTGTTACCGTTGCCGTCGATGGCGGCGGCGCTGAGGTCCCAAACTGGTGGGTCAATTCCGAAAGCACAAACCCATTTGCGGCGGGGGAAACCTGTCACATCGGAATCCATTTATGGGCATCTGTACCGCCTGTAACACTACTGCTGGGCCATACGTTTACAGTGACCGTAACACCCGACGGGGGATCCACGCTCAGCATAACAAGGACGATACCCGGCACGTTGAATGTGGGCTATAATGAACTGCCCTAGACGCGGCGGATCGCCCCTAAATGGCTGCCATCCCACATTTATAGCATAAGGGCAGAAATCCCTTGTCCTGACCTCGATAGCTAAATAAATTGTTGATTTTGACTGGTCCCTTGTTCCGTACTATTTCCATTTCATAGGCATATCACCATACTGCGATGGTATTTTGGTAGTGGATTTACTTTCAAGGTCCATTATAAACATGCCGGATGTTTCATCGGTCGTGCCGAAAGAACTAAATATTATTTGTTTGCCGTCAGGGGAAAAGCAGGGGTTATCGTCGGCATAGTCATTGTTTGTGAGTTGAATCGTTTCACCGGTAGGAATATCAAAAAGAAATACTTCCCTGCCCGCATGCGAATAATCCCGGGATGAATCATGTGAATAGGCTATCCTCGTTTCATCCGGCGATAATGAAAACCAAGGCATATAGGATGAATTGCCTTCTATATTGTACTTATGGATAGTGCCGGTAACTGTGTCTCCCGAATATATTTCGTAAAAACCCGTCTCAAAATCCAAATATGCAATTCGCTGGCTATCGGAAAACCATCTGGGTAGTACTTGATAGCCGTCAGGAGGGCTAAACTTGACAGGCGTATATTCCTCGCCATACTGGTTAGAGATAGATAGTTGATAGTGACTACAAGAACCCTCATTACATGGTGTCACAAAATATTTGCTGCTTGCTATTTTGCTGCCGTCCGGTGACCAGGCGGGTAAATACCTTATCGATGCATCTGGCGAAACCCGTTTTATGCTGCTCCCGTCTGAACTCATGAGATATATCGAGCCGGAAGAATCGAAGACTATTTTGGATTTATCAGGCGACCAGTCCGACGACGTTACATTTGCGGCGCCTTTGGTAAGGTCTACAGCGTTACTCCCATCGGAATCCATGACCCATATGTCCCTATATAGGTCGGATGGAACGCTTCTCTTTGAATTAATGCGCAAGAATAGTATCTGCGATGGCGGCACAGTTTCCTGCACCGGTTTTATTTCAGCTGGTTCGGGTGAAACCGGAGTAACCGGTGCAGCCTGTTTAGTCGGGGTGATGCTGGATATATTACCGCTGTTCTCAACAATTTTGCTCTCAAAGCAGCCGGGTAAGACACATATAAGAAACATGATAAGGAAAATAGACCCAAGAATAGAAAAGCAATACCTATACATCCTAAAACACTCCTCCCACTCTCAATTATGTATGTTAGCACATTGCATTGCTGGCAGCGACTGGAGAGCGAAAGGGTGCTGATTCAAAAAGATTACAAAAGAGTGTACAGAAGACGATAGAATCGGGCAACTACGAATGGCAAACAGTAGTCATTGATGAAAGTGGCAAAATCAATTATAGATGAGCCTATAATAAATGGTGGCAGCGACCAGATTTGAACTAGTGACCAAGCTATGAACAGACAACCTCCGGGTTGAGGAAATGTGTCCGGCGGAATGGATGGGTTTGTAGTGTAACTATAGGTATCCTATTCTGACGGATGCTGGTGTATAATGCCGTGTTGACAGATGCTCTAAATAATATCTGTATATACAAAGAAGTGATCCCCATTTCCGTTTAGCGGAGCAGAAAAGGAGTGAAAAAATGCATTTGAGCAAGTTGAACCGCTCGGTGGACGGGCTTAATACATTCATTACAGGGGCGGGTAGCGGAATGGGAAGGGCCACAGCACACCTGTTTGCCGATGAGGGAGCCCGTGTAGCGGTTACCGATCTGAGTGCGGATCGCGTACAAAAGGTGGTGGCCGAAATACTCGAAGCAGGCGGCTCTGCAAGCGGGTGGGTACTCGACTTGTACGACCCTGCCGCGATCGTCAAAGTTGTCAACGCTGCTGCAGCAGATTTCGGCGGTCTCGATATTGTTATCAACAATGCCGGCATTGTCGGAATATGTCCGATCGATGCACCCGATTACGAGGAGCATTGGAAGGCCTCGATAGACATTATGCTCACGGCACAAATGCGGGTCATACGTGCTGCACTGCCGTACCTACGAAAATCGAATTCTCCACGCATCGTTAACATATCTTCTACTGAAGGACTGGGGGCGACGAAGTATAATTCTTCCTATTCCGTTGCCAAGCATGGTGTGATTGGCCTGACGCGTTCATTTGCGGTGGAATTGGGACGAGAGGGGATCACCGTGAATTGCGTTGCGCCGGGACCGATACACACCGCAATGACTGAAGCAATTCCAGAAGACGCAAAGAATATATATGCTAAAAGGCGCACCTCTGTGGGCCGTTACGGCGACCCGGAGGAAGTAGCGCACGCCATTATGAATTTCTGCTTGCCCGCAGCGCTTTATATCACGGGGACTGTGCTGCCTGTAGATGGCGGACAAATGGCCAAGAATGGCTAGTTATTCCAGGAAACTTCAAATAGCTCTATACCCAGAAATCCCTCGCTCTGAAGTGTCAGCTAAACAGGTTTGAGGATTTTGTCAAACCCCTTGTTTGATGGATGGCGGAATAAAATAAGTGGTGGCAGCGACTAGATTCGAACTAGTGACCAGGAGCTTATGACAATTCCAAGCTAAAAGCGGTGACTGCTTGCTCTTTTTCAGCTTCATACTATAGTGGAAATTTGGCCAGTCGTCAGCCCGCGGTCACGGGACTGCCGCCCCGCCGCTTTGTACGCATGCCGAACAAGAAGCGTGTTACGTTCGTCCGCTTAACCACGAACTGGTACAGCAACATTATTATTGCGAACGATATAGCTATGATAATAAGATATTTGGCAAGCACCGGGATGTCCCATTGAATAACGTAAAATCCGACACCGATGATTACCATGTGATGCAGGATATAGAAGGGGAGCACCGCCTCGTTGGCATAAGAGAGGAAGCGGTTGGAAAAAGAAAGAAATTTCCTCGTCATGCCGAGCAAGGTAAGTATCCAGCACCAGCCGCATAGCGTCCAGAGCCCCAGTGACCCGAACCTTTGCACAGAATAACCGATAGCAGGCATAGAATTGGAGAACTCAAGATAAGCAAGGGCAGCGCTCGTGGCGGCGGCAAGCGCCAGCGCTGGGAAGGCGTGACGCTCTATGGCTTCCCAGAACCGCCTGTCCATACAGAAAAGATAACCGAAAACAAAAGAGAACAGGTAATAAGAGAAAAACGCCATGTCGCCCACCAGGTTTTTTTCCGAGTTCGGAAATAACGGCTGCAGGGATACCATGCACAGGGCCAGGGGCAAGAACCAGGCAAAGATGGCGCCCGGCTTCGACACAAATGAAGCCAGTCCATCAACCAGCTTTTTGCCACGCGGGCCGTTCAGAAGAAGGAAAATGGGAAGGGCTATGAGTGTGATGATAAAAAGGTAAGCCAGGAACCACAGGTGATGCCAACTGAAGTTGCCGGTCCCTGTGTACGAATAAGTGCCCTGGAAGAAATGGGGATAGAATGCAAAAAACGAACCGTCGAACTGCTGCTTGTAGATCCTTTCGAGATAGACCTGCGGCGGGACGATGACCAGTATGCCGAAGGCCAGCGGTATCAACAGCCTGCTCACCCTTTCGTTGATAAAATTCCCGGCGCGGCGTGATCGAAGCGAGAACCAGGCGGCCGCACCCGAAACAAGGAACATCACCGGCATCTGCCACAGGTCGGCAAAGTCATTGAATAACTGGGCCGGAAAGAACAGCTCGCTGTTTTTCAGGTGCCACGACCAGAAGTCGAAGAACCTTCCGCAGTGAAAGACAAATACCACAAGTATCGTGATGACGCGCACCCAGTCCAGGTCAAAGCGCCTCTCCGACGTGTCCACAGCCAATCATTATACACAAGAGAAGGCTTCGAATAATAACGGCTGTGCTTGTGTAAACCGCTTCCAGTTTCGCGCGTCCTCTCGTTCGAGTGCGTGCTAGGATAGTCTCGAAATAGAAGAAGATCAGTAGGAACGTTGATATAAGTTTTTGATTTGATTTAAAGCATAAAAGAGCATAATAATGGTCGTAACGGCTTTACGTAGATTAAGCATTCTGCCTTAATTGGAGGACTTTCAAGTGAATACACAGTACAAAACCATTGATGAATATATCAAAGGTTTTCAACCCAATATTCAAAATATTCTCCAAAAATTGAGGCAAGCCATTCGAGAGGCAGCACCTGAGGCTGCGGAAGTAATTAGTTATCATATACCAGCGTTTAAACAAAACGGAATTCTAGTTTATTTTGCGGCATATAAGAATCATATTGGTTTTTATCCTACATCATCAGGAATTGACGCATTTAAAGAAGAATTAGCGCCTTATAGATGGTCAAAAGGTACTGTGCAATTCCCGCTGGATAAACCTATCCCATTCGACTTGATCAAAAAGATTGTCGCTTTCCGAGTTAAAGAACAATTGAAGAAAAAGGGTTGATGGCAGCGACTAGATTCGAACTGGTGACCAAGGCAGATTGACCGTGTGATCCTCAGGCTGATACACTATGCGCAGCATTTATTCAACATGTTCAAGTTACGCTTCTTCGATCGAGCGCCAAGGGTGTTGGTTGTTACCCTATCCGTTATCTCGCTTCTGCTACTGAGTACGTCTGCTGGAGCACAACCGGTTAGCGCCCAGAGCGTCTTAACTACGGTACGGGTAGGTAGTCAGCCTATTGGTGTTGCCGTCAATCCCTCCACCAACCGCATCTATGTAGCAAACAACGGCAGCAGCAATGTCTCGGTAATTGATGGCACTACCAACATCGTAATCACTACGATACCGGTAGGTAGTCAGCCTATTGGTGTTGCCGTCAATCCCTCCACCAACCGCATCTATGTAGCAAACAGCAGCAGCAGCAATGTCTCTGTAATTGATGGCACTACCAACACCGTAATCGCTACGATACCGGTAGGTAGTCAGCCTATTGGTGTAGCCGTCAATCCCTCCACCAACCGCATCTATGTAGCGGAAGGCCAAGACAACGGCGATGTCTACGTAATCGATGGAACAACCAACACCGGGACAGCTATAGTGCCGGGACTGTTCACTGCTTCTGGTGTTGCCGTCAATGCTTCCACCAACCGCATCTATGCAGCCAATAACGACGATGGCAATGTCTATGTAATCGATGGAACAAACAACACCCATACTTCAGTACCGGTAAGCTTTCATCCTACTGGCGTTTCAGTTAATGCTTCTACCAACCGCATCTATGTAGCATGTGAAGTCAGCAATACTGCGGAGGTAATAGACGGAGTGCGCAACACCCGCATAGCTATAGTACCGGTAGGTAGCATGCCATATGGCGTTGCTGTGAATGCTTCTACCAACCTAATCTATATTACTAATACGGATAGCAATAATGTCTCGATAATTGACGGATCAAGCAGCACCCTCATAGCTACGTTACCGATAGGTAATCAACCACATGGCGTTGCTGTGAATGCTTCTACCGGTTTAATCTATCTGTGCAGCACGGGTGATAACCGTGTCTACGTACTGGGTTATACACCTACTGTGACCTCGATTAATCCTGCTTCAGGCTATCAAAGGCAATCCTACAGCGTTAGGATTACTGGCACAGACCTGGTGGATGCCACATCTGTGAGTTTTGGCTCAGGTATCACTGTGAATAACTACGCAGTGGATGACGGCACCGGCATCACTGCCAATATCACGATTGCACCTGATACTGCGCCGGGTCCCAGGGACATCTCAGTAACTACTCCGGCAGGGACAGGTACCAAGCCTGCGGGGTTCACGGTGAATGCACCGACTACTTTCATGGCGACGACCCCGCATGGTTCATCAATGCAAAGCATTACGGCACCGCCGCCGCCGATGCAGTTGCCCAGCATCTCAGTCCAGAGCGCCTTGCTCTCTGCTGCTAAAGTCGCTCCAGGCGTGTCTGTTACGGTTACAGCCCATGTGACTAACACCGGAGCGGTCAAGGGTTCAACCAGGCTGACTCTCTATGTAAACGGCCAGGAGGAGTCCAGCCAGGGTGTTACGGTTAGCAGCGGCAGCAATATGCCGGTCACCTTTACTCTGACGCGCAATGATCCTGGAATCTATTCGGTTTACGTGAGCGGAGTATCGGCCGGGAGTTTTACTGTAGACCAGTTCGCTGATCCTAACCTGATCTTGTATATAAGCGGGGCTTTGATCTTATTAGCTTTCGTAATCGGCGCCATTTACGTCACCAGGAGAAGGCAGCCCGGGCATTAAATCAAAGTGGTAAAAGCTGTCACGGATTCCAGTATAATTCTGTACTCTTGCCAGCCATCTGGCAGGTCGCCGTGGCCTTAAAAGCCATTCCCTGACCCGCCTATAGTGCGTTGACCCTGCTATGCAAATTCTAGCGAATTATCGTCAAATACATTTGCATTTGCATATACTGGCAAGTAAAATCAACCCATTTCTTGCACGCGGGCTTCCGGGAGCTACCAATGACAACAAATAAGATCCACTTTACAAAAGAAAAAGAAACGATGCTCATGACTTTAAACGGTCGAGCCATCCAGAGCCAATGGAAGAATCCCATCTTGCGTGATCCCTGGGCTGAAGAAGCGATGCGGCACATTGATTACGACATCGCCAAGCAGTACAGGGGAGTGGGCTCGTGGAGCCTGTGGAGCGAGATCGGATGTACCATCATCGCCACGCGCGCCGCGACCTTTGATCTGCTCACGAACCACTATCTGGCCGATCACCCGGATGCGACCGTGCTGCACGTAGGTTGCGGCATGGACAGCCGCGCCTTCCGTGTCAATCCGCCTGCAAGTGTCCAGTGGTTCGACGTGGATTACCCTGATGTGATCGACCTGCGCCGCCAACTGTTTCCCGAACGGGCCTCCTACCACCTGATAGGTGCATCGCTGGACGATTTACGCTGGTTGGACGAGGTCCCACGGGACCGGCCCGGGCTGCTTATCGCCGAGGGGGTGCTGCACTACCTGAACGAAACGGAAGTGAAAGCGCTCCTTAATGCGATGGTCAGTCATTTCCCCGGCGGTCAGATGATCTTCGATATCTGCAATCCGTGGATTGTGAAAAGAGCGGGCTCGAACGTCGGGGGCACGGGTGCAACCTATAAGTGGGGCCTCGATGATCCCCAGGACATCAAGCAGCTTGAGCCAAAGCTTGAGCTGATTAAGGAATTTAAACCAAGCGAACTGGTCGCGTTTTCCCGCTTCCCATTATGGTGGCGGGCCCAATACCGCGCACTTGAGCTCATCCCCACGCTGCGTAGAATGGAACGTACGTTAGTCTATCGGTTTCAATAAAGGCGTTGTTGAAATGAGAACTACAAATAATGTTATAAAGAATCCCAAGGTACAGGTATGGCTGTGGCTTATTGTGTGCTTTGTCCTCATCGCATTCGCACTCTTTCTTTCGTCGGGGACGTTCAACTATTGGCAGGCGTGGATCTATCTCGCCGTAGGCGCCCTCTCCAGCGCTCCGCTCACGCTATACATAACAAAAGACCCGATATTGCTCGAAAATAGGACGAAGGCTGGGCCTTCGGCGGAGCGGCGGCCCATCCAAAAGATCATCGTGCTGTTCGCGGGGCTCCCGGCTATCGCAACGTTCATCATTCCCGGGCTCGATCACCGTTTCGGCTGGTCGAGCGTGCCGTCCTGGCTTTCCATTGTCGGCGACCTCTTAATTATCGTTGCAATGTGGATAGTCTACCGCGTATTCAAAGAGAACTCTTTCGGCTCCGCCACGGTCGAGATCGGCAAGGATCAAAAAGTAATCTCCACCGGTCCCTACGCCATCGTGCGAAATCCGATGTATTCTAGTGCGGCAGTGTACTTCATCGGCATGTCGCTTGCCCTTGGCTCTTATTGGGGACTTATCCCCGCCGTTCTCACGGTCCTTGGCCTTGTCTGGCGGCTCTTCGACGAGGAAAAGTTCCTTGCTCAAAATCTGCCTGGCTACCAGGAGTATTGCGCCAAAGTGCGTTGGCGTTTGATACCTGGCATTTTCTGACTTCGACATGGTATCAGATTTACCTTCAACCTTGCATGCCAATAGGAACTCGTTGATAGCCCTATTTACCGATACATTAGACAATGGCCTTCTCCTTATTCTCGTTCGAGTGCGTGCGACGATACTACGAGAGGGATCGAAGGTCAATAGGTACGTGGATACAAATTTTTGATTTGGCCGGGATTGAAATGGAAATAATGGTGGCGGCGACTAGATTTGAACTATTGACCCAGTAACCAGAGATACTGCTCTTAATTCTTTTCTCTCCCTTCTTCTTCTCTTAGATGATTGTTTTCTATTATTCTATCAGTGGCCAATAATATAATTCCCAGAATACCGAAAACAACAGCCCAGAGAACGCTATACTCTTTTATTAATGCTATTAGAGCTGTTATGATTACTGCGTATAGTAATGTGTTTGATATATGTCTTTTGTATCTGTATTTCATTCTTTCACCTTTTTCTTTCTAGTAACAAAATAGGCTATTGCACTTGTCACCCAAGCAATTACCAAGCCGACACCGACTCCACGGAAATAGTTGTTACCTATAAGATACCCCACTAAAATGAATATCACACTCAGAATTAACTCGAATAATATGAGCGTCACATCCACCCGTTCCCGTGCCTGTTCCAAAATGCTTTTTTTTCCTTTTTCTGGTTCTTTCTTCATGTCAAATCATCTCCCTTGACCTGCCCCCGATAGTTGTACCACTTGTTAAGTTAGAGCCGTTGCCATGGTAGCCTCGGGAGCGGGTGGACAGTATTTGAGCGCACTGTGGAGCCCAACCCAATTATATTCCTGTCTCCAATCCTCGATCAACATCCTGGCTTCAGTAAGTGTAGTACAGACCCCCCTGCTGAGCAGCTCATCCCGCAGCCTGCCATTGAATGACTCAATATAACCATTCTCCCAGGGACTACCCCTCTCAATGAACAAGGTCTCTACTCCCAGTTGGTTCAGCCCGGCACGTATCGCCCTGGCCGCAAATTCAGGTCCATTATCCAATACTACGGGAAGGATGGATGGTCAACATGAATGTGGATACAAGTTTTTGATCAGGAATACCGCAGATGGAAGAGGAATGGTGGCAGCGACTAGATTTGAACTAGTGACCAAGGGCTTATGAGGGCCAAGTTCGCTCTTCATTCTATGTTCATCGAGTTTGCACGTTCCAGGAACTTTTTCTTAAGCGGGCCAATCTGTTTGAGAATGCTAAACAATTTCACCGGGACGATTTCTTGATTTGCTTTTCTCTGTGTAGACCTGCTTATGTATTTCTGTTTGGCTAGCTCATACCCGGCCTGCTCATATGCCTTATAAACTTCGGTGAGCTTGGGGAAAAGCTGTTCACGCGATGGCATTTTGCCATGGCCTGCCAGTCTTCCCGCATTCCTCACAAGAATTCCAGCCAGTCGTACGTCCTGAAATCTTGCATAGGTTTTAAAGTATGAAATGGAGTTCGCCGGAGTTGCATTTTCCACGTTGTCGCAACAGATGACCGCGGAAAAGGGTTTGCCACTGATGCTCCTGTTGGTATGATGAAAAAGCAGGCCACTTTTAGTTAATATCAACTTGCTGCAATCGCTCATGCCGTGAGTCCTGTCGAGTAGCGTTTTCAATAGGACGGATATGCCGAAAACGTAAACAGGAGTTGCAAAAACAAAAAGATCTGCGTCCGACATTTTCTGGAAGATTTGTTGCACATCATCTTTCTCTTTTAGTACACAGCTCAGATAGTGCTCTTCAGTCTGACATTTGTCACATGCCAGGCAGTGATTTAGTTTAAAGTGCGCCAGAGTAACGATCTCACACTCGGCTCCGGCGGCGGTAGCCCCGCTGACCAACTTATCCAATAGAACGCGAGTATATCCCCGGTCCCCACGATAACTTGCATTAATAGCGAGTATTCTCATACTAAACTCCTCAGTGCGAAAAATGGTGACTATTGCGAATCATCTTCTGACTTAAAAATATAATACAGGTTTTCCAGATGATATTTTACATCCGACAGCGCTCGCTGTGTTTACTTCGTAGTTGCAGTTGACTGCCACCCAACAGTGATCCTCTACGCATTAGATGAGTGCATTCCATTACGAAGTATGTAAGTGTATAATGTTGTCAGTTGAAAAATGCGATTACAGGAGCGTGTATCAAGATGGACGTTGTTAGCTTTGTAGTTTCCTTCTTTGCCTTCATACTATCTGGCATAGTAGCTTTCATACAATGGAAAAATCGTGATGAATCTCGAAGAGCTCGAGACATTAATGTGATGCTGAAAGTTTTTGAGACGATGGATAGTGATGAATTCAGAGAGGACAGAGCATATGTCTATGCCTTAGGACGAGATAACGACGGTTGGAAAGATATACCTCAATTAATAAAGAGGATAGGAGAAAGTCGAGTTAAACAAATTGAAAGGACAATAAGCAAATTTGATAGCATCGGCTATTTTTTACTACATGGGTTCAGTCAAAAACAAGAAATTCCACAATGGATTTTTGAAATCACTCACGAAATTTGGAGACGTTTGGAGCCCCTCATCACATATTTTAGAACGCAAGAAGGAAGGCAGAATGGCTACGCCCTATATTTTGAGCAGCTAGACAGGTTTTCTATAACCGCTATGTCTAACCAAACCCATCAGTCAAAGGGAAAATAATTCCTTGTGATTTACCTTCCGTGCCGAACCCTATTAGAGCCATATCATCTAGTTCCATCCACCGGACTAAATCTCTTATGAGCTTCCACCGCATCATAGCATCCTACTGCCTGGCAGTACCTGTTCGTCATCATCAACGTGGTATGCCCTAGCAGCCTTTGAAGCATCAAACTATCTCCACCGTTCTTCAGCCATAACGTAGCAAAGGTATGCCTTAATAAATGTGGATGAACAAACAGGGTATTTCGGATAGACCTTAATACTTCGGATTTAGACCAGCCTGCTTACATAGCTCATTGGCAGTTATACGATCAATAGTGTTATGTCTCTTTATTGGAACTGTTTTTACGCCGTTAGTATATATGGAATGCTTTGGCCCTTCACGCAATAAATAGAAACCATGATCCGCAAAATACTTGACCAGATCACGTCGCTTTACCGACAAATTAAGCCTCTATCAGCACCTGCTCCAGTAAACCACCCCCAGCCGGAATTTCACGCTTCTGCTGTTTATATGCCAGTATCATTTCAGCCACCGCGTCCTTGAGCATCGCCCTGCATTCATCTATATCTTTTCCTTCAGTAATGACTTCCGGCCATTCAACAAGTTGCCCCATATAACCTGAACTTATTTTTGTATATTTCGCAGTATAACTTGTCACCATAACGGATATTACCTCCGTGACTCACCTTATTCAATTATAACAGTAACGACGGACATTCAAAATGCTGTGACGCTTTCAATAGCTTCGGAGATAGAAATAGGTAGTATATGATACATTACCTGGAAATACTTTGATTCCGAGGCTTTCTACGATCAAAAGATTGCCACGGCACTACGTGCATCGCAATGACGTGGGAATATGATGTATATCTAAAAGGAGTGGTGGCAGCGACTAGATTCGAACTAGTGACCAAGGGCTTATGAGTCCCCTGCTCTACCACTGAGCTACGCTGCCACAACAAGCTAAAATTCTAACCAGTCAGACCAGTTGTGTCAACAGCTTCGATCAAAGGATTGCCACGGCACTGCGTGCCTCGCAATGACGTGTTATCCTGCACCTTCGATCAAAGGATTGCCACGTCGCCCCGATAGAATCGGGGCTCCTCGCAATGACACCTTACCCAAGCGCCACGATTGGCTTCAACTGCGTTGACATGCTAAAATTACTGCGGTAAAATATCACACAAGTTTAATACTTATGCTCATGTGCGCATAAATATGAGGCGATCGTAATGCGAGAGTTACTTAAAGTCTTCAAAGCCGCCGGCGATGAAACAAGGTTAAGGATCCTTTACCTGTTAACTGAAAGGGAAGCCTGCGTACTGGAAATCAAGCAGGCCATGCGCATCAGCCAGACCCGCGCTTCCCGTAACCTGGGCATCCTGAACGATGCCGGCCTCCTCAAGGCCCGCCGAGATGGCCCACTGGTATTTTACTCGCTGGACAGCCGCGAGATTAAAAAGACCTGCCCCGGCCTGGATACAATGGTCAAGCAGGCTTTTGAGACCGACCAGACCGCCCAACTTCACCGTGAGCGGCTGAAGAGGCCCATGGCAAGAGCTGAAGAAAAGAAACCCGGCAAGTAATAAAGATTTAGTATTGACATTTCAACAGGTTGGTAGTTTAATTTACAAGGCCTGTTGACGGTTAAGTCAATACCTTAGCTTTACTAATATGACAGACTTCGAACCAAAGATCGTCGCGTTCCTATGCAACTGGTGTTCATACCGCGGGGCAGATCTGGCAGGCACCTCCCGAATGAAGTGCGCCGCCAATGTACGCGCCATCCGCGTGATGTGCAGTGGACGCGTTGAGCCCGCCTTCATCCTGCGAGCTTTCGAGCTCGGGGCCGACGGCGTGCTGATACTCGGCTGCCACCCAGGCGATTGCCACTACGCCGAAGGCAACTATAAAGCCCTGCGGCGCATGATGCTTCTCAAAAGGACGCTCAAACAGCTTGGCATTGAAGAAGACAGGTTCCGGCTAGACTGGGTGTCCGCTTCAGAAGGCGACCGCTTCACCCATGTCGTCAACGATATGACCGAGAAGGTCAGGGCGCTCGGCCCCTTCAAAGCCAAAGAGGAGGCCAAAGTTGCCTAAACTGCAGGTCGCCCTCTACTGGGCCGCCTCCTGCGGCGGCTGTGAAATCGCTACCCTCGCCATCGGCGATAAAATACTCAAGCTGGCCGAAGCCGCCGATATCGTCTTCTGGCCCGTCGCCATAGATGCCAAATACGCCGACGTCGAGAGGATGGCCGACAAAAGTATCGACGCCTGTCTTTTCAATGGCGCCATCCGCAACTCCGAAAACGAGCATATGGCCAAGCTGCTCCGTCAGAAGTCCAAGATCATGATCGCCTACGGCTCCTGCGCCGTCGAGGGCTGCATACCGGGCCTGGCCAATTTTTACAACCTCAAGATGATGATGGATACCGCCTTCATAGATACAGCTTCTTCCGATAACCCGTCAAAAATCATCCCGCAGACTTCCGTCAAAGTCCCCGAAGGCGAGCTCGAGCTGCCAATTCTTTGGGAGACGGTCAGGACGCTGGCTCAGACGGTCGACGTAGATTTCTTCGTTCCAGGCTGCCCGCCGGAGGAAAGAACCACCTGGCTGGCGTTGGAAGCATTAATAAGCGGCAAGTTGCCGCCCAAGGGAACGGTTATCGCACATCCGGCCAATGCTGTATGCAATGACTGCCCCCGCGTCAAACACGAAAAGAAAATCAAAGCCTTTCACAGGCCTTACGAGATAATCCCCGAACCCGACAAATGCTTATTGGAACAGGGACTGCTCTGCTACGGCGTGGCCACCCGCGGAGGCTGCGGCGCCCCCTGCCCGCAGGCCAACATGCCCTGCACCGGCTGTTATGGACCGGTGGCGGGCGTACGCGACCAGGGCGCCCATTTCCTGACGGCGCTGTCCTCGGTCATCGATTCAAACGACCCGGATGAGATCGAGAAGATACTGGACGGCATCGTAGATCCCGCCGGCACCTGCTACCGCTACAGCCTGGCGGACTCCATGATCAACAGGGCGAGGATTGCTCCATGAAGAAGATAACGATCGATCCCATCACCAGGCTGGAAGGCCACGGCAAGATCACCATCTTCCTCAATGACGACGGCAGCGTGGCCAACGTCTACACGCAAATACCCGAACTGCGCGGCTTCGAGAAGTTCAGCGAAGGCCGCCCTGTGGAGGATATGCCCCAGATCACGCAGCGCATCTGCGGTGTCTGCCCCGAAGCCCATCATATGGCTGCCACCAAGGCGCTGGACGATATGTTCCACATCGAACCCACCAGCACCGCCAAAAAGATACGCGAGCTGCTTTACAGCGCATTTTATGTAACCGACCATACCACCCATTTTTATATACTTGGCGGGCCCGACTTCGTCATGGGACCCGACGCCCCCGTAGCCCAGCGCAATATACTGGGCGTCATTGCCAAGGTCGGCCTCGACCTGGCGGGACAGGTGCTTAAAACACGCCAGGAAAACCACTGGATCATCCAGGCGGTGGGAGGCAGGCAGATCCACCCGGTCTTCGGCCTTCCCGGCGGCGTCAGCAAACGCATCTCCGAGGAAGACAGGGCGAAAATCGAGGACATAGCTAAAAGGGACGTGGCATTTGCACAGCTTTCACTTAAGGTCTTCAGCGATATCGTACTCAAGAATAAAGCCTATGTAGACCTGATCGTCAGTGATGCTTTCACCAGCCAGACGTACTACATGGGACTGGTGGACGCCAATAATAAGGTCAATTTCTACGACGGCAAGGTCAGGGTGGTCGACCCCTCCGGCAAAGAGTTCGCCAAATACTCGCCGTCGGAATATCTCGATAACATCGCCGAACATGTCGAACCGTGGAGCTACACCAAGTTCCCCTTCCTCAAGAAAGTTGGATGGAAAGGCTTCGTGGACGGAAAGGACAGCGGCGTATACCGCGCCACCCCTCTTTCACGCCTCAACGCATCCGACGGCATGGCCACACCCCTGGCGCAAGCCGAATACGAAAAAATGTACTCCACCCTGGGCGGCAAGCCCGTGCATCACACCCTGGCCACTCACTGGGCGCGCCTGATCGAGCTGCTCTACGCCGCCGAGAGACTGCTGGAGCTCAGTCAGGACAAAGAAATTACCGGACCTAATATAAGGAATATACCAACCAATAAGCCCACCGAAGGCGTCGGCATCGTGGAAGCCCCGCGCGGCACACTCACCCACCATTACGTGGCGGACGAAAAAGGCTGCATCAAGAAATGTAACCTGATAGTGGGCACTACCAATAACCAGGCTGCGATCTTTATGTCGGTCAAGAAGGCGGCACAGGCTCTCATCCAACCGGGCAAGGACATACCCGAATCTTTACTGAACCAGATCGAAATGGCCTGGAGGCCCTACGACCCCTGCATGTCCTGTTCCACTCATACGTTGCCCGGCAAGATGCCGCTGGAAATCACCGTTGTCGACAGTAGCGGCTGCATAATTAAGAAACTGTCCCGCTGATCTTTGTAAAAAGCTTGTAACTGAATAGGTTTACTGTACTTATCCGGCACCTATTTATGAACATATTTAAATATGCTGCATAGCCTTATGTGGAAAAAATAAAATAACCTGAAGGAGTTGTTTATGCAGAACCGGGTGATTTCTAAAAAAGACCTGGCCGGCTTCGTGGATGATCTGATCAAAACGAAGGCCGCCGGGGAAGTAATCGGCATCAAGGCCAAGGACAGCAAGTTCAATTTCGGCCCGCTGAAGAATGCGGAAGAGCTGCGCCTTGATTATGACATAGCCCTGCTGCCGCCTAAAAAGTATTTCTTCCCTCAAATAGAAACTGTGTTGAAGTACGAGTTCGGCAAAACCCCCAAAGTCGAGCCCGTGGTCAACGAGAAGGCCATGTGCCTGATCGGCGTCCATCCCTTCGACATCAGGGGCCTCCTGCTTTTCGACGCCGTCTACGGCGGCGCCAACCCCGACGCCAACATGATGATGAAAAGGCAAAATTCGGTCATCATCGGCGTGGACTGCCTGACCCCTAATCCCAAGTCTTTCGCCGCCAGCATGGGTACCGCCGTCACCGATGACGGCTTCGACCTCATGTTAACCGACATCGGCAACGATTATTTCGTCACCGTCGGCACGAACAAAGGCGACAGCCTGATCAAGAAAGCCAAAACCAAAGAGGCGACGGCTGCCGACCAGGAAAAACGCGATAAGGTGCGCAAAGACGCCCTCAAGAAATACCAGGTCACCCTCAAGATGAAGGCAGACGAGATACCCGCCCTGCTCGATGCCAACTGGGAGAGCAAGGTCTTCAACGATAAGGCGGCCACCTGCTTCAGCTGCGGCTCCTGCGTGATGGTCTGCCCCACATGCGTGTGCTTCGACGTCCAGGATGATCCGGCACTCAACCTCAAGGGTGGCGAACGCTACCGCCGCTGGGATGCCTGCATGTTGACTGAGTTCGCCGCCGTGGCCAGCGGTGAAAACTTCCGAGAGCACAAGGAACAGAGGTTCCGCCACCGCATGTACCGCAAGGGCAAGTACCTGCTGGAAAGGTATAAGTATCTGGGCTGCGTGGGCTGCGGCAGATGCGGAATAGCCTGCCTGGCACAGATCGCCAGCCCGGCCGAGACCTTCAATCTGATCAAGGAGGCAAAGTAAATGGTAATGCAGCTTTCGGCCAAACAGTCGCTTCACCTGCCCCGTATAGCGGAGCTCATCCGTGTGGAGGCGCTCAGCGACAGGGAGAAAGTATTTGAGTTCAAATTCGACGACGGCAAGGAACTGGGACAGATGCCCGGTCAGTTCGTCGAAGTGTCGATCTTTGGCGTGGGCGAAGCGCCCATCTCCGTAACCTCATCCCCTACGCATAAAGGCTCTTTCGAACTGGCCGTCAGGGCCACCGGCAGCCTGACCAACAAACTGCACACCCTGGAAAAGGGCGCCAAAGTCGGCATCAGGGGACCTTTCGGCAACGGCTTCCCCATCCAGACCCTCAAGGGCAAAGATATCCTCTTCGTAGCCGGCGGCATCGGCCTTTTCCCACTGCGCTCACTGATCAACTATGTCCTGGATAACCGCAAGGATTTCGGCGAGATAACAACGCTTTTCGGGTGCCGCTCTCCTCAGGAGAGGCTTTTCATCGGCCAGCTTCAGGAGTGGAACGTCTGCAAGGACATGTGCTTCATCGAGACGGTCGACAGGTGCTCAGATGATTCCTGGACCGGCAATGTGGGCGTTATCACCACGCTCTTCCCCAAGGTCTCATTCGACCCCGACAAAACTTACGCTATTGTGGTGGGCCCGCCCATCATGTACCGCTTCGTCATCGCCGAGTGCCTCAAGAAAGGGCTGTCGGACGACCATATCATCATGTCGCTGGAGCGCAGGATGAAGTGCGGCGTAGGCAAGTGCGGTCATTGTCAGATCAACGGGCTGTACTGCTGCCAGGAGGGGCCCGTCTTCACTTACGCACAGGTCAAGTCATTAAAGGAGGCAGTATAAATGAAACCGAGAGTCGCTTTCTTCGATTTTACGGGCTGCGAAGGCTGCCAGCTTGAAGTTCTCAACTTCAACCTGGAGATCGTAGACCTGATCAATGTAGTGAATATCGTCGAGTTCCGCGAGGCCAGCTCGGACCATTCCGATAACTATGACATCGCTTTCATCGAGGGCAGCATAACCACGGAGAAGGAAATCGAGAGGATCCAGGGTATCCGTAATAACGCCAAGATACTGGTATCACTGGGAGCCTGCGCCTGCACGGCCGGCGTCAACGCCCTTAAGAATTTCTACCCCATGGAAGAGAACCTCAAACTGGTCTACGGCGAGAACGCAAAGTGGTATAAGACCATACCGGCCAGGCCTGTGCACTCGGTAGTGCCGGTGGACTTTTTCATCCATGGTTGCCCTCCTATCAGGGGCGAGGTCATCCGGCTGGTCAAGTGCTTATTGACCGGCAAGAAGTTCGAGCTTTACCACGACCCGGTCTGCGTGGAATGCAAGCTGAACGAGAATATTTGCGTCTACGAGAAAGGTCAGACCTGTTTCGGCCCGGTCACCAGGGGCGGCTGCAATTCCATCTGCGTCAACGGCGGGCGCCACTGCTGGGGCTGCCGTGCACTGGTGGATGAGCCCAACCTGAACGCCGAAAAGGAACTGCTGGCCAGGTATAACCTGACGGTCAACGATATACTGGGTAAATACCGCATCTTCAACGGAACACTGGAGGTAGCTAAATCATGACAACAGCCAATGTAAACTTTAAAGTGCACCATGTCGCCCGCATCGAGGGACACGGTAATATCATAGTCAGCGCCAAGGACGGCAAGATCGAGGAGTGCAAATGGGAGGTCCCCGAGTCTCCACGTTTCTTCGAGTCGATGCTGCGCGGGCTAAGCTATTCGGACGTTAATTTCATCGCTCCGCGCATCTGCGGCATCTGCGCCGTGGCACACGCTACAGCTTCCATCGAAGCCGCCGAGGCTGCCTTCGGAGTCAGGCTCACCGAGCAGGCCAAGCTGCTGCGCGACCTGTTGTTCGATGCCGAGACGCTCACCAGCCATATACTGCACACCTACTTCCTCGTAGCTCCTGACTTCTTCGGCGTGGGCAGCGTCATCCCGCTCGCCGCCACGCACACAGATGTAGTGCTCAGGGCGCTCAGGCTGAAGAAATTCGGCAACAACTGGGCGGACGTCCTCTGCGGCCGCAAGACTCACCCGCTTTCTCAGGTGGCAGGAGGATTCGTCAAGCTTCCCACCGAGGAACAGCTTAAGGGCATCAAGGACGAGTTGGAGGGCTGGGTTATGAAAGACCTGGTCATCACTGTTGACCTTTTCAAGACGCTCAAGTTTCCCAATTTCGTGCGCGAGACCGAGTATATAGCACTGACCAAGCCCAACGAGTATGCCTTCGTGGGCGGTCAGATCGGCTCCACCGACACCAAGCCGACCCCGGTCAACGACTACCTCAAGGTTACCAACGAGTTCTGCGTGCCGCAATCGACAGCTAAATGGACCAAGCACCTAAGAGACTCTTTCCAGGTCGGCGCGCTGGCCCGCTTCAATATCAATAGCGACAAGCTTCACCCCAAGGCCAAGAAGGTGGCGCAAGACCTTGGTTTGAAAGCCCCCTGCTATAATCCCTTCCTCATCAGTGCAGCACAGCTCGTGGAGTCCATGCACGTTGTCGAGAACAGCATCCTGATACTTGACAAGCTGCTCAGCAAAGGCATCAAGCAGGAGAAGCCCGAGGTCAAGGTCAAAGCCGGCCGCGGTGTAGGCGCCGTGGAAGCTCCCCGTGGCATCCTGTTCCACGATTATACCTTCGACGATGATGGCAAACTCATCGCCGCCAATATCATCATCCCCACCAACGAGAACCACAACAGCATCCAGCATGACTTCGAGAAGCTGCTGCCCGAGATCATCGACCAGCCGCAGGAGAAGATCAAGCTGACCATGGAGATGCTGGTCAGGGCCTACGACCCCTGCGTCTCCTGCTCCACCCACATGCTGGACGTTAAGTTTAAATAGTATTAATTCTGAGCATTTTAAAGGGGCGTGCCGTATACGGCACGCCCCTTTTAGTTAAGGTAAACAGCATAATTTATTAACCGGGTGGCTATCGAATGTTAGACTTCTAGCCGATGCGCAAGGGCTGACGTGAAGTATAGTATTTATAGGCAAAGAGGGAAAGATGAATCCGGTAGCCTGGAGATATTTTTCGGTATTAATGGTCCTGATGCTGGCATTGGGAATAGGCTGGATCGTGTTAATGCCGGCTACAAGCGGCGCCTCCGCGGTGGCCCGGGGGCCGGCTCTGATAGCCAATATTGCAGTGCAGAGCGCCTCTCTCTCCACCGCAAGAGTGACGCCGCGCTCCCCGGTATATGTCACCGCCGACGTGGCCAACACTGGAACAGCCACGGGCTCCGCCAACATCAAGCTCTACGTCAATGATTATGTGGTGACAGACCAGGACGTCACTCTCCACAGCGGCGGCAGGACCTCCATTACCTTCAATGTAAGTTGCGTCGATCCGGGCCGATATTCCGTCTACGTCGACAACGTGCCGGCCGGCATCTTCGAAGTCGACCGTTTCGCCGATGTCAATGTCAGCCTATACATTAGCGGCGCGCTGATATTCTTCGCGCTGGCGGGCGCCATGGTCTTCGCCGTATCCAGAAGCCCGCGGCGCAGGTAATCAACCGTTTCTGAATTGTCACACTTATGGGGCCTATTGCGATGCCCGTCAGGGCCGTGGCAATCTCATTACCGGAAATGTTAGGGGGCCAGAAGTTTGCTCCGCCCCCGTTATATTTTAGCCTTTGTAATCTTCTCAAATGACTGTATAATCTACTCATAACACGCGGAGGTGCAGGCTTATGGAGAACAAGGGCAGGCTACTCGATACCCTGAACGAATCTTTGAAGCTCGAATACTCAATGATAATATACTATCCTCTGATAAACAGCGCCATTCATGACCCCGAGATAAAGAAGATGGTCAACATACTGGGCGTTGTATCCATCAAACACGCCGATACACTGGCTGATGCCATCACAGCACTGGGAGGAATACCTCAGTGGGATTTCGAACCTGCCCCGGAAGAAATAGACCTGAAAAAAATCTTCCTGCTACAAATGGACAAGGAAAAAATGGCGCTCAAACTACACACTGAAAGCGCAAACATGACAACCGACGTATCACTGAAAGCCAAGTTCGAGCATATAGCGCAGCAGGAAAAAGAGCATATAGCGCTCGTAGATAACATCCTCGCACTACTGGACCAGGGTAAAAGTTAACTGGTAACCGCAGTTCACCAGAGGGCAGCCGATTCCTTGTCCACCGCCTCGTCCTGAAGTACAATTCACCTGTATTATGAAAGAAACCAGGCAGGTTGAGCTTGCCCGTATCAGCGCAAGGGGAGTGGTGCAGGGAGTCGGCTTCAGACCTTTCATATACGGACTGGCGAAAAAACACGGCCTTAACGGCTGGGTCTGCAACACCTCGGAAGATGTGAAGATCGAGGTCGAGGGAGAAAGGAAAACCCTCGATCTTTTCATATCCGACCTGGAACATAAGGCCCCGCCGCTGGCGCATATAGAAAGTATATCCGTCACCTTCGATGCCGCGGCCGGGTACACAGGTTTCGAGATACGCCACAGCGTGGCACAGCCCGGCAAATATCAGCTCGTCTCACCGGACATCGCTACCTGCCAACCCTGTCTGGACGACGTTTTTACGGCGGGAAACCGCCGCTGGCACTACCCCTTCACCAACTGCACCAACTGCGGGCCGCGTTTCACGATCATTAAGGACATCCCCTACGACCGCCCTCTTACCACCATGTCGGTCTTTAAGATGTGTCAGGACTGCCAGCGTGAGTATGAAGACCCGCTTGACCGCCGCTTCCACGCCCAACCCAACGCCTGCCCGGTCTGCGGCCCCCAACTTGATTTGGTCGATAATAAGGGCAAACCTGTCGGTTATGATGATATCATCCAAAAAACGGCGTCCCTGCTGAGGGAAGGCAGCATTATAGCCATTAAGGGACTGGGAGGCTTCCTGCTGGCCTGCAACGCCGAAAACGCCGGTTCTGTGACGCTGTTGAGGCAGCGTAAAAGGCGGCCGTCCAAGCCCTTCGCCGTCATGCTCAGGGACATGGATGAAGCACGCAAACACTGCGAAATTACGCAGGCGGAGGAAAGGCTGCTCAAGTCTCCGCAGAGCCCTATTGTATTGTTGAAATGGAAACCTGGATCCTCAATTTGTAAGGAGGTCGGGCCCGGCCTTAAATACCTGGGCGTAATGCTGCCCTATACGCCTCTGCATCATCTCATCATGAGGGAAACAGCATTGCCACTGATTATGACCAGCGGCAATCTCAGCGAGGAGCCCATAGCCGGGCAGAATAACGAGGCGCTGCACAGGCTTGGCGGCATCGCAGACTACTTCCTGATGCATACCCGTGAGATATATTCGACCTACGATGACAGCATTACCATGGTCGTGAATGAAGTCCCCCAGATTCTGCGCCGGGCCCGGGGTTATGCCCCCTACCCCATCCGCCTTACCTACCAGTCCCCGCAAATCCTGGCCTGCGGCGCGGAGGAGAAGAATACCTTCTGCCTCACCCGGGACGATCATGCCTTTGTCAGCCAGCACATCGGCGACATGGAAAACATGGAGACCATGGAGCACTATGAGAGGACCGTCGAGCTGTATAAACGGCTTTTCCGTATTCAACCGGAGATCATAGCCTACGATATGCACCCCGAATATCTGCCCACTAAATACGCATTGGAGCAGGCGGAAAAGAGCGGGCTTAAGGCGGTGCCTGTGCAGCACCATCATGCGCACGTAGCTTCCTGCCTGGCCGATAATGCGGAGACGGGACCGATAATCGGCGTCGCATTCGACGGCACCGGCTACGGCAGCGACGGCCATATCTGGGGCGGGGAATTCCTGATCGCCGATGCTAAAGACTTCAAACGCGTGGGCCAGCTCGAATACCTACCTCTGCCGGGAGGCTCGCTCGCTATCAAAAGGCCCGTGCGTATAGCCGCGGGCTATATACTGGCCCTCCTCGGGCACAGCGCCCTGGACGGCAGGCTGGGATTTCTCAAAGGTTTCGACCCGGTCGAGCTGGACCTGGTGACTAAACAGGTAGAGTCGGGCTTGAATTCGCCCCTCACATCCAGCATGGGCAGGCTGTTCGATGCCGTCTCTGCCATGGCAGGAATACGTTCAACTATCGATTACGAGGCGCAGGCAGCTATTGAGATGGAAATGATTTCCTATGAAGCGGAACATGAAAAAGGCGTCTACCCCTTCTCGACTACGGGAGATGAGGGCTATACCATCATCTTGTTACACGACCTGGTGGCAGCCATACTGGACGACTTGCTGAAGGGCTGCACACCACAGGTGGTGGGCATGAGGTTCCACAATACGGCGGTAGCCATGACCCGCGACGTCTGCCTGAAAATAAAGAACCAGTCGGGACTGAACACGGTGGCGCTGAGCGGCGGCTGCTACCAGAACCGCTTGCTGCTTATTAAAACACTGGATCAGCTTAAAGCGGCGGGTTTCAAAGTGCTCATCCACAAGCAGGTGCCCTGCAATGACGGCTGCATCTCACTGGGACAAGCTGTGGTTGCGGGCAACTTGAAATAATTAAAATCCACTTGGAATTTGGCTTTTGGAATTTGGAATTTAATTATACTATTTCTTTGTCCATTAATTCAGCCAGCTTTTCCTCGCTGTAACCCAGCAGCTCGGTATAAACCTCGCTGTTGTGTTCGCCCAGGAAAGGAGCGGGGTTCAAAGGGTCGCCCGGAGTTTCGGACAGCTTAAAGACAGTCCCCGGCATCTTGAGCGGGCCTGATATCATCTGTTCGACCTCGACCGTCATCTCACGGCTTTTCATATGAAGGTCATCTACAACCTGGGCTGTATCGAGGACGGGGGAGCAGGGCAACTCGGCTTTATCCATCATCTGCACTATTTCAGCTACGGTGAAGTCCTTGACCCAGTTAGCCACGATGGCATCCAACTCGGCACGCCTGCCCAGGCGTACGACCATGCGGCACTCGTCCGGGTCTGACACCAGGTCCGGCCTGCCGATGATGCGGCCGAACTTTTGCCAGTGCCCTATGGTCAGGATGGTCAGGACGACGTAGCCGTCTTTGGCCTGGTAAACGTTCCAGGGAACGATGCCCGGGTGCATGTTGCCGATCCTGCACGGAGGATCGCCTGTAAGAGCGTAGGCAGCCAGAGATTCGACGGAGGTCATGGCCCAAACGAAGTCCTGCAATGAGATATCTACGTGTTGGCCGACACCGGTGGTGTTCCTGTACTGCAAGGCCGCTAGTATCCCGATAACGGTATAGGCGCCGCCGCCAAGGTCGGCAATGGGCGGGCCGCACTTGGTGGGTGGGTTCTCAGGGAAACCCGTTACGCTCATCATACCGCCCATGGCCTGAGCCACCATGTCGAAGGCCGGTTTATGGGCATAAGGTCCGGTCTGTCCGAATCCTGAGAGCGAAGCATAAATCAGCTTCGGGTTTATCTTTTTGGCATCTTCCCAACCTAACCCCAGCCTATCCATCACCCCGGGCGTGAAGTTTTCCAGCAAAACGTCACATCTGGCAATCAAATCACGGGCTATTTTTTGACCTTCTTCAGTTTTCAGCTCGAGTGTGATGCTCTTTTTACCGCGGTTGAGCATAGAAAAGGTGTAACCTTCGCCGCCCTCCGTGATTGGCGGGATAGTCCGGCAGGCATCGCCGCTTTCCCGGAACTCCACCTTGATAACCTCCGCCCCCAGCTCACGCAAAATCATGGAACAAAACGGGCCGGCGTACATCCGGCTGAAATCAACGACGCGTATATTTGATAAAGCTCCCGGCATGAGTTCTCTCCTTTACATTGATTTGCCAGTCAATCAACAAATATTATCTCAATTTTTAATACCGCTGGCAAATCAGCCTGGCGGCTGCTTCCATCTCAATTCTTGTTGGCCCAGTTATTTTTGAGTATACTTAATTCATATGTGTCTGGCAGTTCCGGTTAAGATCACTTCGATCGAGGGCGAGCAAGCCGAAGTCGACATCGGCGGCGTGGGCCGCAAGGTCAGCATCACGCTTACACCCGAAGCCAGGGTGGGCGACTATGTGCTGTTGCACACCGGCTATGCCATCAACGTGTTAAACGAAGAGGAAGCGCAGGAAACACTTGACCTTTTGGAGCGCATGGTCGAAGCAGGTGAAAGCACTGACCGCGAATAAGGTTTCCCCTGGCAGGATACAGCGCGGACACGTAACTTATTGAATATTTAAGCTTTCAGGAGGCCCCTAATGTTCAGGCGGTATATTATTTTCATTCCTCTAATCATAATAGCTTTAATTGCATCTGCTTTAGGCTGTGCTTCACAGCCGGCAAAATCCCCGGCGGTGTCGGAAAACTCCCAGTCTGTAACCAATCCGCCATTGACTCCACCCAACCAGCCGGTAATACAGGTTTCCCCTTTCCAACCTCCGACCACCCAGGAAGCAAGCGGTCCGCTTAATTACATGGGAAAGCTGGTGTTTACCTCGGGCACCAACGATGCGGGAGGGCCGCAGATATATACTTCAACTGCTAACGGCGGCAACTGGCTCAGGCTAACCTCCAATGCCAAAGGCGGAGAATTATTCCCCAAATGGTCGCCCGACGGCATGAAAGTTGCTTTCTATTCCGATATGACCGGCAATAACCAGATTTTTGTTATCAATGCCGACGGCAGCAACCAGGTACAGTTGACCAACGATAAAGCTAATGACTTATTGCCCGCGTGGTCGCCCGATGGCGCCAAAATCGCCTTTACTTCGGATCGTGACAGCGTTGAGCAGATATACATTATGAACGCCGACGGCTCCAACCAGGTCCGCATTACCAATAATACCCACGATGATGCAGCGCCCTGCTGGTCGCCCGATGGCAAGAAAATTGCCTTCCAGAGCGACCGCGACGGCAATCCCCAGATATACGTCATGGATGCCGACGGCTCCAACCAGACCAAGCTCAGCTCTACGGTCTTTTCGGACGACTACCCGGCCTGGTCGCCCGATGGAAGCCAGATCGTTTTTCAGAGCAGCGAACCGGGTCATTTCGAAATCTATCTTATGAAAGCGGACGGGAGCGGTCGCAAACTTATTACCAGCGGAAGTGTCGATAACAAATACCCTGCTTGGTCACCGGACGGCACTAAGATCGTGTTTTATTCCAAACGCGATTGCAATAATGACAACGGTGAAATATACATTATGAATGCCGACGGGACCGGCCAGACGCGCGTCACATTCAGCCAATGTGCGGATGCCGGGCTCGCCTCGTGGCACTGAAAAATGGGCGGTTTACAGGTGGTGCTTGATTTCAAGTAGAGTTAACGCCTGATGAGGTTCATTGATGAGTTCCGGGATGTCCACCTGGCACAAAAGCTGGCACGCAAAATAGCCGGCATTTCCCATAAGCCTGCTCGCTTGATGGAGTTCTGCGGCGGCCATACCGTTGCCATCATGCGCAATGGCATCCGTCAGCTTCTACCGGCTAACATTGAAATGCTTTCGGGGCCCGGTTGCCCCGTCTGCGTCACCGCCAACCGCGATATCGATAAGTCCATCGCACTCGCCTCTCTGCCGGACGTTACCATCACCACCTTCGGCGATATGCTTAAGGTGCCGGGCAGCTACTCCAGCCTGCAAAAGGCACGGGCAGAGGGCGGTGATATACGTATCGTTTATTCCACGCAGGATGCGCTACAAATAGCCAGGGAAAATCCTCAACAGTCGGTCATATTCATAGGCATTGGCTTTGAAACGACTGCGCCGACCATCGCCGCGTCTGTATTACAGGCTGAGAAAGAAGGGCTTAAAAACTTCTTCATTCTCTGCCAGCTAAAGATGACACCGCCGGCTATGAAGGCCATCCTGGACCTGGGCGAAGTTAACCTGAACGGTATTATATGTCCCGGCCATGTTAGTGCAGTCATCGGCACCGGGTCTTATGAGTCCTATGCTCGTGATTATGGAATCGCCTGCGTCGTAGCAGGCTTCGAGCCGGTAGATATACTGCAGGCTATTGAAATGCTAATTGTGCAGATAGAAAATGATGACCCGCAGGTTGAAATAGCCTATACTCGGGGCGTCAAACCAGAAGGCAATATTAAAGCCCTGGAATTGATGCACAGTGTATTCGATGTAGCTGGAGCAAGCTGGCGTGGGATCGGGGATATCCCCAACAGCGGTTTCAAACTCAAGGAAAAATATGCCAGGTTCGATGCTGACGAAGAGTTCGAGATCGAGCTGCCCCAAGTCAAGGAGGCTCCGGGATGCCGTTGCGGCGAAGTATTGCGCGGCATTGTCAGGCCCACGGACTGCAAGCTCTTTCGTAAACTGTGTATGCCGGAAAATCCCATCGGGCCGTGCATGGTGTCTTCCGAAGGCACCTGCGCCGCATACTACCAGTACGGAGATTTCGATGAGTGAAAGGATATTGCTGGCCCATGGCAGCGGCAGCAAGCTCAGCCATGACCTGATCGAAAAAATACTTGCTCCTCCTATCAACAATGCTATTCTCTCACGCATGGATGATTCGGCTGTCTTCGAGCTTTCGGGCAAACTGGCTTTCACCACCGATAGCTATGTTGTCAACCCGATATTTTTCCCCGGCGGGGATATAGGCAGGTTGGCTGTCTGTGGGACCGTTAACGACCTATCAATGAGCGGCGCCAAACCCCTTTATATCAGCCTGGCACTCATCATCGAGGAGGGGCTCGAGATAGATGAGCTTCGCAGAATCATAGAGTCGGTCAGGCAAACCGCTGAAGAGGCAGGCGTGCAAATAGTTACAGGCGATACCAAAGTGGTTAACCGGGGCAAGGCTGACCGCCTTTTTATCAATACGGCGGGAATAGGTTTAATTGGGAAGGGGCTGGATATTTCCGGTTCCAACGCTAGAGAAGGGGACAAGATACTCTTGAGCGGCGGCATTGGTGAACACGGAATGGCCGTAATGAGCCAGCGAGAAGGGCTGCAATTCCGCTTGCCCGTAGTCAGCGACTGTGCTCCTCTCAATAAATTGGTTGAGGGAATGCTGTCCGTCAGCCGTAATATACACAGCCTGCGCGACCCCACCAGGGGCGGCCTGGCTTCCACCCTTAATGAATTTGCCAGGCAATCCGGAGTGGGCATAGCTATCGAGGAAAATAGAATTCCAATTCACGACGGCGTGAGGGGCGCCTGTGAGCTACTTGGACTCGACCCTCTCTATATTGCCAACGAGGGCAAGCTGGTGGCCGCTGTAGCGCCGGGCGATGCCGGGAAGGTGCTATCGGCCATGCATAAGAACAAATATGCAAGCCAGGCTGCCATCATCGGGGAAGTGACCGGCGAACGTAAAGGCCGGGTGGTACTCAAAACAAAAATCGGGCCGTCGCGCATATTGGATATGCCCACCGGAGAGATACTGCCGCGCATCTGCTGAAGCTATGACGGACATAACGAATATAGCCGTGCTGGGCATCGGCAACCCACTGCGCCGCGACGACGGCCTGGGAATTCGTGTTATCACCGAAATGCGGGATAGCGATAAATATAGCGGAGTCGAAATTATAGACGGCGGCACTGCGCCCGACCTGCTCTCACTGCTGAACGAGAATATCAGGAAACTTATAATAGTGGATGCTTTGCGGGGCGGCGGCCGGCCGGGCACGCTCTACAGGCTGGAAATTCACGAGTCCAATATACCTGATGATACTCCGCCCTCGCTGCACGGGCTGGGCGTAGTGGACAGTCTCAAGATGATGCAGAAACTGGGCATTAAAGCCCCGGAAATCGTGATTGTGGGGGTTGAACCGGCGGATACGTCGCACGGGTTGCACCTGACCCCCGAAATCACGGATGTGCTGCCGCAAGTATTGAGTGCAATTGACCGGGAATTAAGGTCATCACATTGAAATCGATTGCACGTTGTGCTTAAATTAAATAAACTTAACATTAATAAATAGGAATTAAATCTATGGCCTTGAAGGAATTCACGCAGGAAATCAAAGATAAGGCTTATATCCGTCAGAAAGGGGGTTGCGCCCACTGCGGCCAGAGGGTGGAGGTAGATAGCGGGTACCCCCATCTGAAGAAGCCCGCCGAGTTGGGCGGCGACATGTCGCTGAGCAATTGTGTGATTCTCTGTCAGAGATGCCACCTGGCCTATGGCCATATCAGCAGATGGGATAAATTCGTCATTACCCAGGACTATCCATATTACTCAGCAGACGGACTTCCGCACTGAGCTAAATCCGTGGGTGGACCGGACGATCGAACCAACACGTTTTCAGGGTGTGGTCGGTTTTAGAAAACTGACAGTTTGCCCCGTCATCACAAACTGGTACTGCGTACCGACCATTTTCACTTTCCATATGCCGTAGTTACCGGCAATACGTTCCCCCGACTGGTCAAATGTTATCATCCCACTGGCTCCAAGGTAGTCCTTCCCTACCATAAGAAGTGCGTCCCTGATAGCTGCTCCGTTGTATGCGTTGCCCTTTTTCAAAGCAGCTCCTATAAGATTCACGCCATCGTAGCTTGTGTCGCAAAAAATAGTTGGATCCATGCCAAAGGCCAGCTGATAAGCCGCTGCGAAATTTTTATAGGCATCAGACTGTAGGTCCGGAACGGGTACAGTGCCCGTTACAGCCTTCTCCATAAACTTGGCAGCCTCAAGATATTTATCCAGGGGCATATCATAGACTCCGTCGGACGTAACCCAGGGTATAGTGTCCAGGCCGGATTGACGGGCCTGTTCATATATGACAGCGCTGTCTGCATAGTAACCGACGTGCAAAACGCAATCCGGCTGTTTATCTTTAAGATCGTTGAGCTCGGCGAAGTAGCTCAACTTGGCAGGATCATACTTGATGGAAGCCACGATATCAGCCCTGCCTTTGAGGAATTGCTCCGCCATATCCTCAATGCCCCTGCCGTAGATAGTATCCTGCACAATGGTGGCAACCTTCTTGCACCCGGCATCTTTTATCAATTTGGCAACTACTCCGCCCTGTAGAGAGTCCTCAGGCGATACCAGAAATACCCATTTTGACCAGCTCTGGCCGGTCAGGGTGCTGGAAGTCGCGGAAGGCGTTACCAGCAACACCCCCTTGCTCGCCAGATAGGGGCCGATATTCATTACCGCATCGCTGGTCGTGCCGCCGATAATGACCTGTACTTTATCCTCATCGACCAGTTTGTGGGCCGCATACAGGGCCGAAGCAGGCGTAGGGCCCTCATCCTCCACTATCAGCAAGAGTGATTTCCCACCTATTCCCCCAGCCGCATTTACTTCGTCCACTGCCAGTTGGGCGGCCTTTATTAAGTTAGGACCCCATGTGGGCGTTGTTGAGGATGCCATCAGGCAACCGATGGGTATTTGCGACGGCAACCCTGTCGGCGTCATCTGGCAGGCAGGCGTCAGAAAAACGGTAATGGACAGAACGATCGCAGCAACAAAACTAACCGTTTTCATACTCGTTCCCCGTGTACTCCCCCGGCCTTTATAAATTATTGCTATTATAGCATTTCCGTTGTCGTGCAAGTATATGTGGTTTTTACTGATGGCATCAATAAGGGTAAAATAGTGCCGGTGGAAAAGGGTTATACGCTATATCCATGCTAGCCCGGTGAATGCGGAGGCTGATGATGGCAACGGCCGAGAGTAAATTTATGGATGTGATCTCAGACAGGACTGACGTCCTGAAAATATTGCCCGAAGCGGCTGCAGAGCTCTGCACCGCGCTGTTCAGAAACTCGCCTGCGGGTATCTATATTACCCGTGACGGTAAATTCATCTATACCAATATCGAATTCCGCCGCGTCACGGGCTACAGCCAGGATGAGCTTTCGGGCAAGGATTACCAGAGAATTATTAACCCGCGCTACCGGCAAATGCCCAAGCAGAACATTGCTTTTCTATTGGAAGAGGACACCGATACAGGACACGAGTTTAAAATCACTACCCGGGATGGGAAGAAAAAGTGGATTTCGGAAAAGATCACTTATTTCAAGTACGGCGGCAACTGGCTGACGCTTGGCCACTGGCTGGATATCAGCGAGCATCATTCAGTTGAAAAGGCCTGGCGTGAGGCGGAAAGACGTTTTCAATCGGCTTTCGAAGACCTGGCCACAGGTCTCACCATAATCGGCACAGACGGTATTTTCCTCAAGGTCAATAAATCATTCTGCGATATGATCGGCTATGAAGAAAAGGATATTCTGGAGAGCCGCTTCGACGAAGTTCTTTGCCCGGATGACCGTGAGGCCTGCGGAGATATAATGGCCCTCTTCCTCTCCCTGGAAAAGCCGGACAGGCCGTTTCAAATGCGTCTTCAGAGCAGGGACGGAAGGCTGGTATGGGTCGCCGTAAATATCTCGCTTATCGGTGACAGCGAAGACGGCCCGACATATTTCATCGTTAATTTTCAGGATATCACCGAGCAAAAAAGGATCGAGGCAGGTTTGAAGGAGGAAGAGAGCCTCTACCGTTCGCTGGTAGACCTCTCGCTTGAACCTGTAGCGGTAGCCGACCTCGACGGCCATTTGACCCATGTTTCCCGCAGGTTTATCACACTGCTGGGCTATGAAAGCGGTAAGGATTTACTGGTCAAAAATATAAGCAGCCTGATAGAAGGTCCGGAAGCAGAACTCATTCAATCCAAGATCATGGATATTATGAGGAATGGGTCCCCGGGCAGGATCGGCTGCTCTTTGATTAAAAGGGACGGCGCCGCCATCCCCGTGTCAATGGATATTTCGTGGATCAACAACGAGAGGGGAGGGCCTCTCTGCATCGTTATCCACGTGCGCGGTAAGGCCGACGATAAGCAGGCCGAAGTTGAAGCTCCGGTACTCCCCGATGAAAAACCTGATGATCGGCAGGCTGCTGCTGCAGTTCAATCAGAGCAACAAGCGGCCCCTGCCATCGCGGCAGCGCTGGAAAACACCTCTACCGCTTTTATACTGATCAACGAAGACACGACCATAGCCGCCGTCAATAGCGCTTTCGAAAAACTTTCCGGCTTCCCGAGATCTGAGATAGAAGGTAAAAAAAGCTGGATTGAGTTTGTCGCGCTGCAAGATCGGGCCAGGTTGAAGAGGTATTATCTCATGAGGAGGCTGGACCCGGGTTCCGCACCGGATACATATAAGTTCAATCTGGTGGATCGTGAAGGCAATTCAAAAGAAGTCATAGTCTACCTCAGTGCCGTACCCGGCATGAATCAGCAAACAGCAACATTGTTCGACCTTGCCCTGTATAATAAACCTGTTGGCGAAGAGAAAAAAGATATGAAACACAATGACTACGGTCTTGACGTATCGAAAAACATTAAAAGCATGGTTTGGCTGTTAGACCTGGGCTTGAAGGTCATCTGGGTCAACCCGTTCGAGCAGTCGCTCCGTGGGTTCTCAAAAGAAGCAAGGCTGTCGCTTCCCCTTGACCGGCAGGTAGCTCCCGATTCGTTGCAAAGGGCTATTCAACTTTATGAGCAGGAGATGGAAATCGAAAAGTCGGGCAAAGCCGATCCTCACCGGACGCGCACTATGGAGATAGAATTATACCGGGAGGACGGCTCGACTTACTGGTCTGAGATAGTTTTTTCGCTCGTTAGAAACGAACAAGGGGAGCCCATAGCCGTCCTGTGCGAGGGCAGGGAGATTACCGACCGCAAAGCTGCCGAAGAGAGAGCCGAAAAAAGCCTGGCTATGCTGGAGAGGACGGTCCTGGGAGTCATCGATGCCATGGCCAAAGTCGTGGAACTAAAAGACCCCTATACTTCGGGGCACCAGGAAAGGGTTGCCAGGCTGGCCAGGGCCATCGCCGAAGAGATGGGCCTTCCCGAAGAGCTCGCTCAGGGCATTGAGTTCACCGCCAAAATTCATGATATAGGCAAGGTTTATGTTCCAATGGAGATCCTCAGCAAGCCGGGCATACTCACCGCTATCGAACGTCAGATCATTCAGACACATGCTGCCGGCAGTTACGATATATTAAAATCGATTGATTTTCCCTGGCCGGTAGCTGAATCGGCTTACCAGCATCACGAGCGCCTGGATGGTTCCGGCTACCCACGCCATTTAAAGGAAAACGAGATCATACTGGAGGCTAAGATTTTAATGGTAGCGGATGTGGTAGAAGCCATGGGCTCCCACCGTCCTTACCGCCCCAGCCGCGGCATCGATGCCGCCCTTGATGAAATTTCGAAAAATGGCGGAACACTTTACGATACGACGGTAGGCGATGCCTGTATCCGATTATTCCGCGAAAAAGGCTTTTCACTGGAGGAGCCGAACAGTGTCCCGTGAAAGAACGGGACTCCGTAGTTATCATAGAATCACATCCGAAGACATTACCGCACTGACCGCCATTGCCGGCCGCGAAAATATCATCGTGGCGCCGGAAAAGCTGATCGACTACGGCCGGGATGAGACACCCCTGCTTGAACCCGTACTGCCGGAGATAGTCATCAAACCCCAAAATACGCAGGCCGTTTCCGCCCTGCTTAAATACGCCAGCCAAAAACGCATCGCCGTCACTACACGCGGTGGCGGCACCGGTCTGAGCGGCGGCTGTGTGCCTACTCAGGGCGGCATCGTCCTGTCGATGGAGAAGATGAACCGCCTGCTGGAGATCGACCGCAATAATTTTGTTGCAGTGGTCGAGCCGGGCTTGCAGCTCGGAAAACTGAGAGACAGCCTGGAAGAGGTAGGACTGAGCTACCCGGTAACACTCGGGGAGATGACAGCTACAGTGGGAGGTAGTATCGCTACCAATGCCGGGGGTATGAATGCCGTCAAATACGGAGTCACCCGGCATCATGTTCTGGGTTTGGAAGCAGTACTTGCCGGCGGAGAAATACTAAGTACGGGGGGTAGATTCGTAAAATGCTCCTCCGGATACGACCTGACGCAATTGTTAGTGGGCTCCGAAGGCACCCTGGCAGTTATCACAAGGGTAACCCTTAAGCTGCAAACCAGGCCTGCCTGCCGTGAAGCACTGTTCATACCCTTCCATAATCTGCAACAGGCCATTGACTCAGTGCCCGAGATATTGATGCTGGGCAAGGTCCCTGTCGGCCTGGAGTTCATGGAAGAAAGCATACTGCACATAGCCGAGCTCTATACAGGCAAGAAGCTGCCTTACAGGGGCTATGCGGCTTTTCTGCTGGTCCTGGCCGAGGCCGACAGCCAGGATGAAATAGCCGGCTATTTTTGCGAGGTGGAGGCGGTCGTGCGAAAACACGGAGCGGCCGAGGCGATGGTGCCTCCCGGACGGCTGGCTATGAAAAAACTGCTTGAAGCCCGTGAGGGTTTTTATCATGCCATCAAGAAATTTGCCCCTATGCAGATACTGGATACCGTAGTGCCCAGGAGCGAGATTGCACGCTTCGTGGCCGACGTCAAAAAGCTGGAGACGAAATACGATATTCCCGTTATCGTTTACGGCCATGCCGGGGATGGCAACGTACATCTTCATCCGGTTCATCGGGATATGCCGTATGCGGTCTGGAAAAAGAGGCTGGCAAGCCTGATGAAAGACATATATGCACTATGCGACCATTATGGGGGCTCTGTGAGCGGCGAGCACGGTATCGGCATCGACAAAAAAGAATTCTTCAACTCTACTGTTGATAAAATGGTGCTGAAAACACTTAAAAAGATCAAGGCCGCCCTCGATCCGCACCATGTCCTCAATCCGGGCAAAATATTCGACTAATTTATCCGCTTCCAGTATTTGACTGCTATAATGTGCAGGTTATGCCTGAAGACTATGAGAAGATAAGCCCTACAGCGGTGCTGGTGGCATTCATGCGCGCCCGCTACACTGATATGCCTTATGCCGGAGAAATATATTCCCTGGTAAGGCAGATGACCCAACCCCACTTCTTTAAAAAGACCCCCTCGTTTTTTCCCAGTCTGGCAAGATTTGCACCGCGCACCATGGGCCGGATTGCCTACCTCGAAGGTAGATATCTGTCGCTTAATGAAGCACTTAACACGCTCGATGATAGTTATACAGTAATTGAGATTGCTTCCGGGCTGTCGGCCAGAGGCCTGGAAAGGATATCCAAGCCTTCCGTGTTCATAGAGACCGACCTGCCGGACATGCTGGCTACCAAGCAAAAGGTTATTCAGAAGATTCTCACCGAGAAAAACGCAGCGCCAAGCTTAAACCATCATTTCTATGCCCTGAATGCACTTGATCCTAACGCCTGGGATGATCTCGGCCGCAGGTTTTTCAACGGGAATAAGGGCAATATTGTAGTGATTCATGAGGGTCTGGCCCAGTACCTGGCCGCAGAGGAAAAGGTTAAGCTGCGTGATAATATAGCAGGGTTCTTCGACCGTTACGCTGCCAAAGGACTATGGATAACTACCGATTTTTTCCCCCGCGAAAAAATACGCAAAACCTGGCTGCTTAAGCTCATAGACAGCCGCATTGAGAAAAAAACCGGCAGGAAATATCATCAGTTCGCCACTCTGGAAGAAATCCGGAAATTCATGGAGCAGGGAGGATTTCAAGCTTCCCTTCGGGATTGCAGCTTTATCTTCGACAGGCTTACCTGTGTGCGCAAGGTACGGCTTAACAAAGCCAGCATCCGTGAAGTGCTGCGCACATACGACATATGTACCGCCGTTTATGTGAAGAACCATCCGGACTCTTAATAATTACGCTCGGATTCAAAACTGTGCTATGATAAATACCACATTAATTTATGATCTTGAGACATTTTTTAAATCCGGAGGTACGTGGTGAAAAAAAACCACATTCTTTTATCAATACTTATATTATTCAGCGCCATGCTGATAACAGGCTGTAGTATCTTGAACGCGGGACCGCAGGCCAAGGCCGGAGATACAGTGCAGGTAAATTACACCGGCAAACTGGCGGACGGTACCGTATTCGATTCGTCTGTCGGAGGCCAGCCCCTGCAGTTTACCCTGGGATCAGGTCAGGTGATCCCCGGCTTCGATAAGGCGGTTACAGGCATGAGGGTCGGCGAGAAGAAGACCGTAACCATCCTCGCCGCCGATGCCTACGGCCAACGCCGTGACGACCTGGTCGCCGAAGTATCCCGGTCACAACTTCCGGGCGACATGGCGCCGAAGGTTGGGATGCAATTACAGACCACCGCAAAAGACGGCTCAACTATGGTGGTCACGATCATCAAGGTAACGGACAATACATCCGTTACCATAGATGCTAATCATCCTTTGGCCGGGAAGGACCTTACGTTCGACCTCGAGCTTTTAAAAATACTATAGGCTTCCGCCACCAGCCTTAACTTTCCAATCTGTATTATTGATATCATGTCGCGTACATCGTCAGCGTATTTGCTTAATCTTTACATAAAGATTGTGGCATAGTCTATGCTGATCCATCCCCCGAAAAAGCGACAGACAGAGACAAGTTTTGTGGGAAACACCCAGTAAATCTAGATTAGGGGATTTCTATTCCACCTTCAAAATTCTTACCCAATTGGGATAAATGTTGGGAATATGGCATTTGCCATTATCAATTTTGAACATTTCGCCCGGATTGACCAGATCTACAAGCATGCGCCCTTTTACCGCAATATTTAAACTAGCGGATTCCAATTGTTCAGAAGCGTTTATGAGCACGATTATACATTCTTCACTTAATATTCTTGCGAAGCAAAATAACGTATTCTTTACCAGAAGTTGTTTATATCGCCCGTGCATCAAAGCCTGCGAGGATTTCCTGATGCTGGTAAATTTTGCAATTGCTTTTGGAAGATCTCCATTGGGGCTGTTTACAGAAATATCTGCCAAGTCAAGTGTGGGACGCAAATCCTCATCAGAGCCGTTTACCTTTTTACCCGGAATACCCCATTCACTTCCATAATATATTGAGGGTACTCCAGGCATTGTAAACAAGATAGCGTACAAGGTGTACAAATCTGCGGCGCGTTTTAAAGTGCTGCCTACTCGGTCGACATCGTGATTGTCCGCGAAGGAATATAGATACAGGCCTTTGTATAGTCCACGTTCCTCGTTGAACTGCCGGTTCAGGGAATATGCAATTTCATGGAAATTGTCATCATTATGGCTGGAGTATAGGCTCTTGTAGCATTCATAATTTGTTACTGAATCAAGGATACCCTCAGCCAACCATTTTGCATAGCTCCCGTGCCCGTGTACGACTTCTCCCAAAAGAAAAAAATCAGGTTTTATACCTTTGCAAAAAGCATTTAAGTCCTTCAAGAAATCGAAATCTAAACAGTCTGCGCAATCAAGCCTGAGGCCATCAATGTTATAACTGAGGATCCACGAACTTATGGCGTCAAATAAATATTCCCGTACTTCTTTATTCTTGAGATTCAGTTTTACCAGATCATAAAATCCATTCCATGATTCATAACTAAAATTGTCACCATAAGGGCTTGTCTTGTCGAAACGTAGATTTGAAAACCAATCAAGGTATTTAGAGATTTGGCCCTCTTTTATGACATCCTGAAAGGCCCAAAATCCTCGTCCTACATGATTGAAAACTCCGTCAATGATAACTCTCATATTCTGTCCATGGAGTAGGTTTGATAGTTCGGTAAATGTTTCGTTTGTTCCTAAACGTCTATCGATACAATGATAATCAACGGTATCGTAGCCGTGGGAATCAGACTCAAATATAGGCCCGAAATAAATGGCATTGGCACCCAGATATCTGATATGCTCAATCCAGTTTTTGGTTAGTTGAAGACGACGTATAGGTACTGACAGATGATCATTGGTTTTCGGAGCACCACAAAAACCTAGCGGATAAATGTGATAAAAAATTGCTTCTTTTGACCAGTTTGCCACCGTATTTTCTCCTTGTCAGCAGCACCTAAAATCAGGTATAGAGTTTATGGGACTATTTAAGCTGGTCCCTGGTAAAGCCAAGCACTCGCCGGGCAACTATCAGCGTATTGATCTGTCCGGTGCCCTCGAAGATATCGTTGATCTTGGCATCCCGCATGAATTTTTCGAACAGAAGGTTGCGTGAATAGCCCAGCGGGCCCATCAGCTCCACGGCCCTCTGCGTGATCAATGTGGCAGCACGTCCGGCCTTGGCTTTGGCCATCGACGCTTCCAGAGCATTGGGCATCCTGTTCTGTAATTGCCACATAGCACGCAGCATCAGCAGGTGGGCCGCCCTCCAGTTGGCCTCCATCTCCATGAAATCGCGTTCGAGCGCAGTTTGCCTGTTGTGCGCCAGGTCATAACGTATCTCAATACCCTCTTTATCCAATTCTTCTTTAAGCAGGTCCAGGGCTGCCCTGGCTACGCCCAGAGCCTGTGCAGCAATAACCGGGCGCGTAATGTCGAAGGTGGCCATAGCTCCTTTGAAGCCGTCGGTCTTGGTCTTGATCTCGGCCTTACCCAGAATGTTATTGAATGGAATTCGGCAATTCTCAAAGACGACAGTGGCCGTGTCACTGGCCTTTATACCAAGCTTCTTCTCCAGCTTCTCCACTCTCATGCCGGGCGTTCCTGCCTCGACCACGAACGACTTAATGCCAGCACGGCCTGCCGACTTATCTATAGTAGCCCAGACCACAATAAAACCATCGGACAGGTCCAAAGCTCTGTGCCCCATAGTAACGAAAATCTTTTCTCCGTTAAGTACCCAGTCATCGCCATCGCGAACGGCGGTAGCTTGAATGGCCGCCGTATCGGAGCCGCAGCCCGGCTCCGTCATAGCCATGGCGCCCCACTTGGGCTTGTCCTTCGTGAACCGGGTTAGAAAGCACTCCCTCTGCTCAGGCGTTCCAGCGGCTCGGACAGCGGCGCCACCCAAGCCTGGACCCGGGATGGCCGAGTAAAGACCGGCATCGCCCCAGCAAAGCTCCTCCACCATCAATGCGGCACCGATACCCACTGCTGTCAGGGAGCCCTTGAGACGCAAATTCCACACGGTGTCGAAGAGGTCCGTGGGGTCTTCGTGCTCATGCTCGTCATAGTAGCGGCTGATCGGCCGGAAGAGGTTCTGCGCTATATCATGTGCCTCTTCGACCTTGGCTTTATCTTCAGCTGAAATTTCAAAATCTATCATTGGTGTGTTCCTCCTTATACAATGGCCATGCCGGTAAAGGTGGTGAAACCCCTGGCGTTCCTAAACCAGAGCTCCACAGGATTGTCCCTCACATATCCGTGACCGCCCATCACCTGTACCCCGTAATCGGTCACCAGTATCGCCATGTTATCGGCATACGACTTGGCGAGGCAGGCCTCCCTGGTGGCATCCTCATACCTGTCTAACTTCCAGGCGGCTTCCCAGGTGAGCAGCCTGGCGGCGTCGACCTCGATGGCCATATCGGCCAGCATGAAGGCGATTGCCTGGCGGGAGGCAATAGGTTCGCCGAAAGCGTGGCGTTCCTTAGCGTAGTCACGCGAAAACTCGAATGAGCTGCGTGCGACGCCAACCGCCATGGAGGCAAGCGCTACGCGTGAGAGATTGGCCAGGCGGTTGAAATCGCTGCCCTTTTTCCCTCCCAAGCGGTTCTCAGCGGGCACCTTACAATCCTTAAGGTTTAGCTCGTAGGTGGCCAGGGCCTTTATGCCCATGTTTTGCTCACGCTCTCCGATCTCAAGTCCCTTAGTGCCTTTTTCTACAATGAAGCACTGCCTTTCCTCTCCCTCTCCGGCGTACACCAGTATGAAATCCGCCCCGGCGGCCAGCGGGACATAGCATTTCTGACCATTGAGCGTATACCCGCTGTTACGTTTGGCAGTCGTGCTGAACTCGTTGGGGTCGAAATCGTAAAGCGGTTCGATGAACGCAGCGGTAGCGGCGGTGAACTTGTTGCCGCACAGGGCAGGCAGGTATTTCTTTTTCTGCTCCTCGGTGCCCATTTCAACGATGGGAAGTATGGCCAGGGACGGGGCTAAAATGTGCATGGCCATTGAGAGGTCTCCCCAGGCCAACTCCTCCGCCAGCAACGTGCCGGTTAAAGCCGAATGCTCCCATCCGGCGCCCCCGAGCTGTTCAGGGATGCAGCTTGCAACCAGTCCCAGCTCCCAGGCGCTATCAATGATTTCCGATGGAATTTCACCGGACTCATCGCAATCCCGGAACTTTTTACGCATGACGTCGGTGGCGAACTGTTTGACCGTGTTGACGATCATTTTCTGTTCTTCGGAAGGACTGAAACCTATCATGTGAACCCCCTTAAGTTACCAATTGTTGCTAGTTTTTCCTACAGTTTGCTGTCTATCAGGACAGACAATTATCTTAGTATCTTAACATATTAGTATCTATATGAGTCTAACATACTATGCATATATCAACAAAATTGTGTGTGTCAATTATACATTTATGCTAATATGATAAGTAACTAAATTATTTAACCTGCAGGACATATATAGTGACTAAAGTAGGAAGAGAAAAACTCTTAACAACCGTGATAGAGAAAATGGGCTCGATTGTACGAAGCATGCTTACTGCCAATCAATTCCCCATCGGGGAAACCAAAGTGGGTGGGCAACAGCTGCGTATCCTTTTCTATCTCGCCCGTAAACATGATGGAGTCTCCGTCAAGGATCTCGCAGAGAAACTCAATGTAACTTCTGGGGCAGTTAGCCAGTTTATGGATGCCCTCGTCGAAAAAAAATTGGTTAAGCGTGAAGAAGATTCGAATGATAGGAGACTTCTGAGCATGAAGCTCACCAAGCAGGCTAAAAACAACTTCGCGGATTTTAAGCGATGTTATTTTACAACAGTAAGTCATGCATTCGATTCACTGAGCGATGAAGAATTAATCACACTCTTGGAACTCCTGAATAAAATCGGTGTTTGATCGCATCTTGTTACTCATGCGCTCAAAGGAAACCACCACGTGTGGACAGAGGTTTAGGTCAAGTCCATAAATCTAATTAGAAGCAATCGGGTCACTCTTTCTTTACTATGGTTGCAACACCCTGTCCCATGCCGCAGCACATAGTTGCCAATCCGTAGGTGCCACCCTTGAGTTTTAGAATCCTTGCTAGCGTACCTACCAACCTTACCCCCGATGCGCCCAGAGGATGGCCAATTGCTATAGCTCCGCCTTTCACGTTGACCTTTTCAGAGTTTATGCCAAGTTCGGCAATGGCATTTAGTGGGACTATGCTGAATGCCTCATTGATTTCCCACCAATCTATGTCCTCCACCTTAAGGCCTGCGTATTCCAGCGCGTTACGAGAGGCAGGTACAGGGCCTATCCCCATAATCGATGGGTCGACGCCCTCCATACCAAAAGATATAAAACTAGCCATCGGCTTGAGACCTAACTTTTTCGCCTTATCCCGGGACATAACCAGCATGGCTGCAGCGCCGGCATTTCTCGGAGAAGAATTACCTGCTGTTATCTCACCGTCCAGCTTGTATGCCGGCTTTAAATGCATCAATGACTCCAGTGTTGTATCCCCCCGAATACATATATCATTGTCAATAATTTGCTTGGATCCGTCAGAAAGAGTTACCTCTACGGGCACGATCTCATGTTTAAAATAACCCTCCTTTTGCGCCCGCATTGCAAGCTGGTGTGATCTGAGCGCAAATTCATCCATGTCTTTACGGCTGAACTTCGTCTGTTTATACAGTTTTTCTGCTGTTAAGCCCATATTGCCCGCAGTCCGCATATCGAGATAATCGTATTCCTGAGTTCCGAACTTTTTGGATGGTGCTCTTACCGGTTCGCGGTTCATATTCTCAATTCCGAGTACGAAAATGGTTTCAGCAAAATCACATCCTATAGTCATGACAGCTGTCCTCAGAGCGGTTAGGGAGGACCCGCATGCAGAGTCTATTCCATGGCCCGCCACGTTAAGAGGTAATTTAGCTAAGAGTACCGGAAATCTACCTCCTCCAGTAGCCGTCTCTCCTTGTGGTCGCGCAGTGCCGGTAATGCATTCATCTATCTCTTTTGGATCTATCTTTGTCCGTTTAATTATCGCGTTGACTAAGATCGCTGCCACCTCGTCCATTCTTACATTGTTGAACACGTCTTTCTCGGGTTCCTGGGGACGCGACCTGGAAAATGGAGACCGCAAATAATCTATAATTACTACTTCTTTTGGCAGTTTCATCTAAATCCTCCTCGTTCAGTCTTTATCGACGCGTGGTCTAACGAATCAACTGTTTAATAAGATGTCCCTGTGGTAGGGCAGACGGGATGCCATATGAAAGAAAGCCCCGTCTCTATCCATTGTCGGTCTGATATTTATCTCTGGTTAAATCGTCTGCCTAACATGGCTGATGCGATGTTAATCCTTTGCATTTGCACCGTACCTCCAGCAAGCGGCCAGCCGCGGCTATCTCTCAGCAGCCGTTCAATCGGGTATTCCTTGGAATAGCCATAGCCGCCAAAGACCTGTAGTGCCATATCCGTGACCTCCTTGGCCATTTCATTGGCGAAACATTTAGCTATGGATGCTTCATATACTGAAGGTAATCCCATTCCAGCATTGACGACAGCACGATAGATAAGAAGCCTGGCCGCCTCGACCTTCATGGCCATATCTGCCAGGAGAAACTGAATGGCCTGAAATTCGCAGATAGGTTTGCCGAAAGCTATTCGCTCCTGCGAATACTTCTTGGCCGCTTCTAATGCACCCCAAGCAATTCCGAGGGACTGAGTGGCATTTCCACAGCGCTCCACATCAAAAGCCTGCATCAACTTTGCGAAACCGCCCTCTGGAATAACTAAATTCTCTTTGGGGACCAGGCAATCTTCAAAAATCAGGTCGCAGCTATTCATCCCGCGTAACCCCATGAATTCCTCCTGTTTACCAAAGGTGAATCCAGCGGTGCCCTTTTCTGCGATAATCCCTCCGATTCCCCTGTGCCCTTTTTGTTCGCTAAGCCGAACGTAGACCATATACCAGTCGGAATGGCCCCCGCCGGAAATAAACCTTTTCTGGCCATTGAGCACATAATAGTTTCCTTTGAGGACAGCCCGCGTGGTCAAGTCAGTCAGAGCCGATCCAACACCGGGTTCGGTCATAGCTACCGACATGAACTTCTCTCCCCGGCAACAGGCAGGGATAAATCTTTGCTTCTGTTCTTCAGTGCCAAATTTCTCTACTGCCCTGATAGGTCCAAAACTGCTTTCCATAACCGGGCCGGATGCCCGCGTACTGACACGGGCCAGCTCTTCCATAGCCAGGATCGCATAAATTGCCGGTAGCCCGCCACCTCCATACTGCTCCGGTAATGTTATACCCAGCAGGCCCAACTCTTTATATTCAACAATGAGATCACGCGTCATAGAAATACCATGTTTTTCCCATCCATCGACGAGAGGGGCAATTCGTTGATCTGCAAAATCATGCACTGTTTGTTTGAAAATTTTTTGGTCCTCGGTCAATTGAAAATCCATCTTTCCGCTCCTTTAGTGTTATTTCGTTTCTAAATTCTGAGCCGTTCTATGATTTTATCCTTCATGACCTTTCCGCCCGGATTTGTCGGCAGTTCCGGTAAAAAGAAGAGCCTTTGGGGAATTTTATAAGAAGCCAATTGATCTTTGCCGAAATCCTGAATTTCTTTCAGGGTAATTTTTTCTGTTCCTGGCCTGGGAACGACTGCACAGGCAACGATGCTGCCCATAACTGGATCGGGTAGGCCAAAAACCGCGACATCAAGAATCTTGGGATGCAGGTGCAATACGTTTTCCACTTCCACCGGGTAGACATTCTCTCCTCCCCGGTTAATCATCTCCCGGCTGCGTCCCACCAGGTAAATGAATCCTTCAACATCCTGATAAGCCATATCTCCGCTATAAAACCATCCCTGATCGTATACTTTGGCTGTTTCTTCCGGAGCCTTGTAGTAACCCTTGGTCACAGTCGCACCGCGTACCGCTAATTCGCCCACAGCATTTGGTCCCAATTCTTTTCTGTCGACAGGGTCAACAATCTTTGTTTCGGTACAAAAAGTAGGTTTCCCTACTGATGTAAGATGATTCTCAATATACATATCCGGCAGAGCGCTGATAGAAGGAGCTTCTGTCATCCCATATCCATTCCTCAAGCGTGCGGAGGGAAAGGCCTCCCTGAGGTCTTTGATTAAATCAGGTGGCATTGGAGCTGCACCAAAACTAAGCCACTTGATGCTATCCACTTTCATTCCACGAAGGGGTGTTTTATTAAGCAGCAACCAATACATCGTTGGAGTTCCTGTAAGTCCGTAAATATCTCCGCGACTTATCATCTCCATAATTTCCTCTGGATTGAAAGAAGGGACCAGAATACTGCCCCGGCCAAGAAATACGGCCGCAAACATTTGCTCCAGGGCCATAATGTGAAAAAGGGGAGCTACAATCAGCAAATACCGGTCTTTGAGCGACTCTCCGGATATGGGACCTTGAACAATACCTTTGGAGAGAGCAAGAGCAATACCAAGAGAAATAGTAGCACCGGACCTGAAAGCACAGGTAATGATGTTGCGGTGGGTAAGCATGACCCCCTTAGAAGTTCCGGATGTCCCGGATGTGAAAAGAACGATAGCCGTATCATCTTCGGAAATACCTTCCGGTGGCCGTGTTTCGCCCGACGAGGGGATTTCAGCAAGCCAATCATCCCCAAGTATGACAATCTGAATGTCAAGTTCATGCGCAGGGATTACTTGAACTTTTTCCGACAAAATTGTCGAAGAGAGCAATACTTTCAGATCGGAAAATTGAAGCTGCCGTTTTAGCTCCGGAATCGTTAAACGGGTATTAAAAATTACCGCAGTGGCCCCCAAATTCTGTATCGCCCAGAAGGAGACTATAAAGCGGATTGAGTTCTCCATCAGGAGTCCCACATGGTCACCCCGGCCTACGCCTGACTTCTCCCTGAGGTGCGCAGCCAGACGGCCCGCCATGTCGGCCGCTTGCCCAAACGTAAGGCGGGCCTGACCTTCAATCAGGAAGACATCATCCTTGTACATCATTGCGCTTTTATGAAACAATTCCCACGTATTTGAAAAACGTTTCTTAAAGGCCTGTAAGGGATATCCACCCACCTCACTGGTTTCAATTGAAAAATCCTCGATTAACATACTTTTAACCTGCCTTCTAGGTTTATAATCTCGCTAGCGGATGGTTATGATCGCTTCAATGATATATATACTAAATGATATATATACTTAAATATATATTAAATATATCTGCGTGTCAATCAGAGGGCGCTGATATGAATGTATATTGGCGGGTCTACGAAATCAACAAATGCCTGACGATCCTTTGAGTAGCTCTGCCGTTAAAATCAGTAACGGTCACCATTCATCGAGGTGCTAATCGGTGATATACCTCATTCCCGAATACTCCGGCAACGTGCGGCCGGAGGATAGCGCTTACAGTGATCTGACGGGCGGGGGAGGCAGCTTGGACGTTCCGCTGGAATGCCGCCAGCTCGTGGTGAAACAGGTGGAGCTAAAATACTGGATTGAGCCTCCCTCAGAAAAACAACCTTACGTCGTGCCAGTTTACGAATTCAAAGGAGACTGCCTGGATAGCAACGGCAAAACGCTGGAAAGCTTCACCGCCTGAACCACGGCGGTCTACTAAACAATAAAATCTTCCAGTTTTTGTTCGTCCAAAATAATGTTATGATGGATATTGTCCGATCTACGAAGTTAGCCGGCGGCCGTACTCGCCGTAATTCTAATTGGAGGTTAGTCAAATGGATATGGTAACCATCTCGAATCTCGTTCTCTCCACTATCATATTGATCATGGGTGTATGGGAATATGCGCGCAGCCAGTCACGCACGGTGCTTTACATCGGTATTGCCTTCGGCCTGTTCGCCATCACGCATCTTCTTAGCCTTCTGGGACTGGCCGCCACTCTGTCCGGCCTTATTCTCGTGATCCGGGTGCTAGGTTACCTTACTATCATCTATGGCATCTACATCGTAATGGCTAAAAAGAAAAAGGCATTCTAAGTACTTGTATGGTGATTACGGTAAGATTCCCTGCAGAAGAACTCTGTCAATAATAACTACCCGCTTTATAGCTGGGCAGTTCGCTGCCTGACCGCCTCGTACATGACCACCGCAGCCGCTACGGAAGCGTTGAGCGACGAGATTTTCCCTTTCATGGGGATGGCAGCAGTGAAATCGCAGCGCTTTCGTACCAGGTCCGAAAGACCTCTTCCCTCTCCACCTATTACTATGGCCGTCGGCAACCTGAGATCCACAAGGTTATAGTCGGTCTCGCCCGCCATATCTATCCCGACCGCCCAAACGCCGTTTTTCTTCAAGGCTTCAATGGCCTGGGCGATATTGGATACAATGGCCACCGGCACGTATTCAACTGCGCCTGCGGAGGCCTTGGTCACCGCCGGTGTTATACCCACGGCCCTTCTTTCCCGGATGACGACACCGTGGACCCCTGCGGCATCGGCAGTCCTCAGGATCGCACCCAGGTTATGCGGATCCTCTATGCCGTCCAGCATCAAATAAAGAGCAGGCTCTTTTTTGGCCTGTGAAATCGCCAGCAGGTCCGTCAAGCCAACGTATTTTTTAGCAGCCGCCAGGGCCATGACTCCCTGGTATGAATCCGTTGCGCTCTGCCTGTCCATTGCGTGCTTGTCTACATACTCGATTTCAACGCCCTTGATTTTGGCCAGGCGGACTATTTGATCGACGGCCCCCTGTCCCCTGATGCCCTTATCAAGCAATATTTTGCTGATCGGGCGTCCCGCTTTAAGCGCCTCTAGTACAGGATTTTTACCCTCGATGATATCCATTGCCAACCCAAGTTCAGCTAATTATTCCCCCGGGGTTTGATAATTATCCCGCTAAGTGCAAAGCTGAGCTGTTTCAATGCGCTTTTCCCCGCAAATAATCATTATATTTTACCATTGCATCCAGCACAGCAGCCGCTTCATGGGGCATGTGATAGCAGACGGCGTTATGCTGCCCTAGAGCATAGCCGATTTCGCCCTCCTCGACCGCCGTAGCCCACATATGTTCACTCGCAACTACCAGCGGCTTTTGATATTTATCCGCAATACCGTTTAGCCGCTCAAAGACCTCTATCACCGCTCCTGTTATGGTCTCGCCCCATTTCTCCCTGGCTTTATGTTCCCGCGGCGCATCGAATCCCCTTACTTTCAGGGCAGGCATAATGCTTAAAAACATCATGGATTCCACCGAAGGGACCTGCATGACGAGTTCGATTGCTTTGAAAATATTATCGCCAGCTACGCCGGCCACCAGGTCGACCGGGTTGCCCCGGTTCCACCAAGCGGGTAAAAGCTTATCCAGCTCTCTGATGGTTTCGTCCGGCAGTTTGACCACGTTAAAGCCCAGTGAAGCGCAGGCATCGGCTGCCAGCACACCCCATCCACCGCCTGCTGTTACTATGCCAAGGCCGCGCCCTTTGGGTAGCGGCTGTCGCAGGAGGCCCAGGCCTACATTAATGAGTTCATCTAGGCTGGCAGCTCTGATTATGCCCGTTTGTTTGCATAAGGCATCGAAAATGACATCGGAGCCGGCAATAGCGGCAGTGTGCGAAGCCGCAGCCATGGCCCCCGCCTGTGTCCTGCCCGCCTTGGCCATAACGATGGGTTTCTTTTTAGTGACTTCACGCGCCACTTTGATAAAACGGTCACCGTCCTTGAATCCCTCTACGTAAGATAAAATAACCTTGGTGCGAGGATCATCCGCCAGATATTCCAGGTAGTCCTCTATATGCAGGCTGGCCTCATTACCGCTGGCGATACAAAGGCTGGCAGCCGTGCCCGTGAAGCATAACCTGGCGCGCCAGCGAGTCCATTACATTACCACTCTGGGCCACAATAGCTACAGGGCCCGGGGGTACCAAAAAGGAAGTGAACTGCACGTACTGTTTGTTCCAGGGGCTCATGACGCCGTTGCAGTTCGGTCCAACGAAAATCATGCCCCCTTTGCGGGCCGTCTCGGCTATCTCCTGCTGTAATCGTGCGCCCTCCCCGCCCAACTCGGCAAAGCCGGCAGTGATGATGATCCCGGTTTTTATGCCTTTGCCGACGCACTGCTTCATAACGGCGGGGACAGCAGGAGGAGGTACTACAATCACAGCCATATCAGGTGTTTCCGGCAGCTGGTCGATATTCTTATAGACCTTGAGGCCCAGTATTTCATTTTCACCCGGATTGACAGGGTAGATACTGCCGCCGAAGCCGCCGTCGACCAGGTGTTTTAAAATTACGTAGCCCCATTTACGCCGGTCATTGGAGGCGCCCACCATGGCGACCGAACGGGCATTAAACAAAAAGGGAAATTGGTCAGTCTTCATTGGACATTATTAGTATTTTATACGTGTTAAGATTATACCTGCTGTACGATTTGGACATCAAAGCGGATTAAACCTGTTCCAGCCCGTATTTTCTAATATCTAAAAGCCAGTATCCGTCACGCTCCTCGATCGCGGTCTCCTGGAATACCAACCTGCGGAGGAACGGCGGGCCGTACTTTACCAGAGTATGATATTCGCCCTTTTCGCCGCAGAAGTCGATACCCCTTTGCCTCATATACTCTGCAAATGGCTTTCCGAGATTTTGCCCGGTCCATTCCCGGCCTATCAGATCGGATTTGGCGCTGACAATGGAGGCTTCAAAGCCCGCTTCTACAAAAGAAAAAAATAATTCCTCCGTATCCTTTCCCCACAGAGGCTCCAGAGCTTCGAGGCCGATCTCGCCGCAGACCCGGTTTACCCAGTCCAGGTGCTCCTGCAAATAAATGTCCCCGAAGACCATGCCCTTCAGGCCCGATGGTTTCAACTGCAACAGTGTTGATTTGAAGTCCTGTTCGTAACCCTTCCAGGTGGTCTCCACCTGCACAAGCGGGATACTCAGGGCCTTACTCTGTAGCCGGACCAATTCAGGGTCTTTGCCGTGCAGACGCACCTTGTCAGGCTCCGTATTAACGAAGTTCACCAGGTGGGATACGTTCAACCCGTCGCGCTGCGCTTCGTACAGCGCCATGCAGCCGTCTTTGCCGCCGCTCCAGGAAACCGCATAGCTTTCAGTCATATAAATATCAGAATTAAGTAGCTATATATGGTAACACAGTACAAAGAAAAGAAGGCAAATACGAGGTTAAAAAAGGAATGCCTAATATGTATTTACGATCACTGTTATAAGGGTACCGATATCAGGGTTTCAGGCCGGAAGACTCTTGCCATTTTTTAAGCTTTCGGTCCCATCTCATCAGATGGAACCCGCCGTCATCCAGAACAGCAAAGCTGGAGCTATGCCTCATATCGCCGTCATTGACCAGTAAGTGCAGCTCCGGCGCCTGCTGCAGAAGAGGAAGATGTGTGTGCCCCAATACGATTCCCCGGCATTCCTGGTTATCCTTTTGAGCCTGTTCGGGAAGTTCCAGCAGCGCAATGGAGTGCACCAGGCTGACAGCCATCAGGAACTCACCGGTTAATCTGTCGGCCTTCAAGTTGCCCGGAGTTTTCGTGTGAGTAAACCGGTCCCAGAACGAGGGAAACCATGACCCTATATATTTAACGGCCGGGTCGTACTCATGGCCATGGCAATAATAGAACCCATCACGCCAGAAAGGCTTGATTATTTCAATGGGGCTAATAGGATTGACCTGGTCAGGATTGTCGAAGTACATTCCCAGCTTATTATCATGGTTGCCGGGTATGAGCCTGGTGGGAATTCTTATCGCGAGGTCGCGCAATTTCGCCGTTATCGGATGTTTCATACAAAGGTTCAGCCCCATCTCGTTAAGGTGGAACCAGTCCCCCAGTCCCCAGATACTGTCTCCAGCCTGCGCATTCTCCAGGATATACTTGACGGCCTCATCCATAACATCATATTGCGCTAACGGATGGCCAATATGCAGATCGGACACAATAAATTTCTTCACGTTCAGCTACCGCTTTTAAACGCTACTTTTGAGCTTCTACGAACCGGGATCTTCGCTGATGCTTATGATGCGCTGCTTATTTATAGCTATGAAGTCGAATTTAGAAGCGCCGCCCGGCAGTGCAGGCTCTATCTCGGCCCTGGTCAGCGGAATGAAATTCGCCGAGCCTTCAATTGCATCGGCGACCTGGCCCCAGGTATCGATGTAAAGCTGGCCTTTTAATATATATGGGGCGGCATAGACCTGCGCAACATATATCTGCGCCGCGTATATGGTTACACCCACGGGTGTTTTTTGCCTGAAGGGATAGGTGCTCAGCGGCTTTTCCCGGCTAATACTCGGGCTCTGTGCCACGAAGATTATGTTGCTTTTGGCTATATATATCTGGCTGAACTTTCGATCCTTGCCCGCCGGGCCCGTCATGGTCACGTCTTCCAAGGGCAGGAACTCAACGATCTTGGTCGAGGCGCCGGTCTTGACGCCTTCGTTCATGGCATCGATCAGCCGCTGCTCGAACCCGTATACGAAAGTACCTGTAAATACCAGCTCGCCGGTACAGGCCAGTATTTTATATTTATTGACCAGGTCAGAGCCATTATTTTGGTTTATCATCGATTACCGCCCATGCCTCATTTAATAAAAACCTTAACTAAACGTGTTTCTATATACTATCGCAGTTGACAGATATCCTGTCAAGCACTACCACGAGCCCGGACTAAACCATTTTCCGGTTCGCATCGTTATTCATAACATGAAAACGCAACGGAGGTCCGAACGTGAACTTAAAGGCTTCGGCACCGTAATTTTAACAGGAGGATTAGCTTGAACCGCACATTTTCAACTATTCTTATGCTTGCTCTGGCGCTGGTAGCGACTATACCCGCTACGGCGCCTGTTATTGCAGACTCCGGAGACAAAGATAAGACCACAGCTTCATTTCAGGCAGCACTGGCAATTAGAGCGCCTAATAGGGTGGAGTTGGGTCAATCAGTTAATATCACCGTTTTCGGCAAACGCGGTCACGATCAAATATCGGGCGCCTCGCTGTACTCTATCAAAGCCGATGACCTGGTCATCAAGAGGAGCAGCGAAAATTACACGGCATTGATCACCGAGTACGCAACTCTAATCCAGTCCAAAGGGACCTTGATCGGCTCGACGGACGATAACGGCAGCCTGTCTTTCCAATTCCCGGAGGCCGGGCGCGTTGTTCTGGCGGCAACTAAAGATGGTTTTGTACCGGGTTTTTCACGTTTAACAGTAGCATCCGCCCCACAAAAAGCTCTGGTTATCCAGTCGCCATCGTCGGCGGCCGAAAATGAAACTGTCACTTTCACCGTAACTGAAAAGGACAATGCACAGGCGGTTGCCGGCTCGCAGCTCTACGCGCGGCGCTTTGCAGGCAACAGCATTGAAGGCGGCCTTGACAAGGAGTCCGGGCGATTTGGCAATAAATCTAATGGTCGGGGTAGCGATAACCGGTCCATCTCCATACCGGGCATCAAGGCGTCGGGCATCCTGCTTGGCACCACCGACAGCCAGGGCCAGGTATCCTATGAGTTCTCCACTGCTGGCCGCTATTTCCTCATGGCAGTAAGCGACAACTACTCACCCGGTTACTCTCTGCTGTCCGTGGGGACTCCCGACAGGGATACCCGACCGGGCCCACAGCAGCTCACAGTCTCCGCCCCGCAAACATCTGCTGCCGGACAACAGGTCACTATCACTGTTTCGGACAATGCCACCGCCGTAGCCGGAGCCAGCGTAAACATCCTGACACTCAAGGGCACAGAGATTAATAAACTGATGCCCACTGTTTCCAACTCTCAGAACGGTCGTAGCGACCTGTTCGGCGGAAAGGGCAACCGCATGGGCATATTTGAGAAGGGCAACGATGTCCGACAGGATGACAGGAATCAAAATGACACGGATCAGCCTCCGCATTGGGTGGACAATGGTACGGGCGCTCAGGATCCCCGTTTCAACAGGGATGATAACGGCAAGAGTTCACCGGCAGGCACTACCGACTCCAACGGTCAGGTTGTATTCACTTTCAGTTCAGCAGGCCAGTATCAGATAGCCGTTTACAAAGATGGGTACAGGCCCGCTTTCGTCAATATTACCATAACTCAATAAAAGAACACCTTTTAAGTACGTAATAAGATGGGGTGCACAAATTGTGCACCCCATCTTAGTTTCTGCGAAATCCTAAATACTAAGCTCTAAACTCCAAACAAACTCTAATTTCTAAGCTCAAAATATATTGAAATTTAGAATTTTGGATTTGTTTAGGATTTAGTGTTTAGGGCTTAGAGTTTTTATGGTGCACCTAGAAATTCACCACGGTAGCCCCGGTGCTGCCTTCGAAGCGGCCGCCAATGCGGAAAGACCTGACCAGTGGATGTTTTTTGAGCTCTCGCATGACCGCCTGCCTCAGCGTACCCGTACCCTTTCCGTGTACGATGCGGACCTCTTTCAGGCCTGCCATGAAGGCATCGTTCAGGTAATCTTGCAACAGGGGCAGTGCCTCGTCCACCGTCATGGCATGCAGGTCAAGCTCCATATTTACATCAGGCTTCCCGGCTTTCCTTGAGCTGTATGTGTCTTTAGTCATTTTAGATCCTGGCTTAGACGGTGGAATTCCAGGCGCAGCACCTGCCCGGTGCCGCCAGTCACCTTAACGCGGTCGTCTATCCGCCAGCCGACGACCCACACGATCTGGGAGGGGGAACAGACCAGCGGAACGGTATCCCGCCATGAGCGCGGTATGGCTGCGTCGACCATAAAATCCTGCAGCTTGCGGCTGTGCTCCATGCCGAGCGGCCTGAAGCGGTCGCCGGGTTTCCGGCTCCTGACCGTCAGCGACCTGCCGGTTTTAGCCAGATCGAGGCTGGCGCTGAATATATCATCGTCCCGATAGTAATTTTCACCGATGACTTCCGCCGTAATATCCCAGCCAGGTAACTTCGTTTCGCCGGGAATTTTCAAATCATAGCTCTGTGTTAAAACGGGCCAGGGACAGACGCGGTCTCCCGGCCTGGATATGACCATGCGGCTGCGCTCACTGGTAACGGTGACACCTCCGGGCAGGCTGACGCACCTGCCTGTGGCGCCGAACAAAAGGTCGATCAGGGAGTTGACATGCTGGGCTTCTATATCCTTAAGGCTCCCGTAGGCCTGCTCCAGCGCAATGCGGAAAACTCGCCGCTGAAGAGCAAGCGGAGCGCCGCGCAGCTTGCCGGAATCCAGGCAGGTCAGGCAGCCTTCGGCGCTGGCCGTCTGGTCATAGGCAGCCGCAGCCTGCGCATCCAGCAAATCGGCGTCCTCTCCTGCCAGGTCGGCCAGCCGTGTGAGCGCATCGTCTATATCGGGATTGTACTGTCTCAGCAACGGTAGGAGCTCCAAGCGGATGCGGTTGCGCAGGAAGGCCGTTCTCTCGTTGCTCGAATCGTGGCGTGGTTTCAAGTCGAGGGACTCGCAATATTCTTCCGTTTGCTCCCGGGTTACATTAAGCAGCGGACGGATCACCCATACGCCGTCATCGTTCTTGCCATAAGGGATCGGAACCGCCGGCTTCAGCCCGCGCAGGCCCTGTACGCCTGTGCCCCGCAAATAGTGCATGAGCACAGTCTCCACCTGGTCATTATGCGTGTGGCCCACGGCAACCCTGACAGCGCCGACCTCGTGTGCAGTCTCATCCAGAAACCTGTACCTGGCTTCACGGGCAGCCTCTTCCAACGAAATCTTGCCCCGTTCGCTTTGTGCGAGCACGTCCTTTTTTACGATGGTGACGGGCAAATTCAACTTTCCCGACAGGTCGGAAACGTACTGTGAGTCGGCATCGGATTCAGCGCCGCGCAGGCTGTGGTCAAGATGAGCTACATGCAATTGAACGCCTAGCTCGTCTTTAAGACCATTGAGCACGTGCAGCAGGCACACCGAGTCCGGCCCGCCGGACACCGCTACCAGCACCTTTTCCCCTCCCGACAACAGGCCGTACTGCCGTATAAAAGTTATTACACTTTTGGAAAGGCTGACGGCACTGGCGGGCAAATCACATCTCCCTTAAATGACAGATATCACTAAGCAGCAGAAGGCGGGGGGCACAGCCGGCCTCGAATTCCAAGACGCTGCGGCTGCTGGGTTGAATACGTATCCTTACCAGGTCGGTCAGGGGCAGTCCCAATGCGGTGCATACGATAGTAGCGGTGACAAAGTAATGAGAGACCAGGGCCACAGTGGCTCCGGGATTGGACTTAACGATCTTTTCGACTACCGACCATACCCTGTCCCTGAACTCGCCCAGCTTTTCACCTCCGTTGAAGTTAAGTTCCTCGCCTTTGGTCTGCCAGTCCACCAGATACTGTGAGAAACCTTTGGCAAAGTTCTCCATCGACATGCCTTCCAGTTCTCCCACGTGTATTTCCCTCAGGTCAGGTTCCGGATGGACTTCCAGATCGTGATGACCGGCGATGGCGCCGGCAGTCTCCATAGCGCGCTGCATGGGACTGGAATATATTGCAGTGAACGGCACGTCTTTCATTGCCAGGGCCAGCTTCGCCACCTGCATTTTGCCGGTTTCACTAAGTTCAGTATCGCTTCCGCTGCCCTGGATGATCCTCTGTTTATTCCAGACGGTCTCGCCGTGCCGTATAAGATACAGCTTAATAGGTCTCCTCCTTGGATGCCATGGCCGACGGTTTATTATATGGTTAAACCCCGACGCTCGCAATCAAGGGAACCGGGAAAGCCGGTTCAGGCGAAGATGAGTTTGGTGCGTTCAATGCAGGCGGGCGGCCGCGTGAAATTCAATGCCCTGACCACCTGCTCCGGCCTCCCGGTGCCGGAGGCATCACAGCGCAGCCGCATACCGATGCGGCATATAGGTTGTATTAACTCGGCCAGCCATAGGTCCTCAATAAGCGGGCGCAGGTCGTAAAACCGCTCGCCGGTATCCCTTGAATGGTGCCAGGGCAGGCTCTCTTTGGCCAGCAGGGATTTCATCTCCGCTGTCACTTGCTCCGCGTTCTTATCAGTCTCCAACTCAACCAGGTATTCCGCTTGCCGCAGGCGCGACTGAAGTGAGGGAGCATCGATATTCACAGCAAACACATCCAGAATTTCTATCCCCTGCGGGAGCTGGGGCACTACCTTCTGCATGAAAAGCTCGGTGGAAGCCATGCGGTTCAGGAAAACGTCCATTAATTCAGCACGGCTGGTCACACCTACGGCCAGGGGTGAGGCCAGAGAGATCCTGGGATGCGGGCTGAAACCCTCAGAATAGGCAGCCGGCAGTCCGGCACGTCGCAGTGCGCGCTCCCATAATCTCATCAAGTCCAGATGCGAAAGATATTTGAGCTGCTCTCCGCGGCCGAATTTAAGGCGCAGGCGAAGCATTCTTTTCCCTGGTAATAGTGATCCGTTCGATCTTCCTATCCTTCATCTCCGTAATCACCATCTTCAGATCGCGGAATTTGAAATGCTCACCCTGCTTGGGTATGCGTCCCAGGTGGCTAAGTATAAACCCGGCCACCGTGTCGTACTCCCCCGCGGGCAGGTCCAGGTCGAGCTGGTCGTTGGCTTCTTCAACCCTGAGCCCGCCGTCTATCTCGTTGGTATTGGCATCGATGGGAGTTATCTCTTTTTCGTCGGTGGTCATCTCGTCGCCGATGCTGCCCATAATCTCGGCCGCCAGATGCTCCAGGTTGGCTATGCCGGCCACACCCCCAAATTCATCTATGACGATAGCCATGTGGAAATTATTGTCGCGCATCTCGGCCAGCATCTCGCCCAGGCGCTTGGTCTCCGGCACGAAATAGGCATGCCTGACCATCAGGTCTATAGGGTCGGTCATTTCAACAGAACTCCTGGCTATGGCCATCAAGACATCCTTCGTGGTCAGCATGCCGGTCACATTATCGGGCGTCTCTTTGAACACAGGGAACCGGGAATGCGGATGGTCGCTATAGATTTTGAGGAACTCATCCAGCCTGGTCCCCTCCTCAATGAACGAAATCTCGGTGCGCGGCTGCATCACATCCTTCACCGGCCGGTCCGGGAACTCGAGGGCCTTGTGTATCATGTCGGCCTCAGTCTCCTCCCATACACCTTCAGCCTCGCCCACGTCGATGGCCGTGCGAATCTCGGCTTCATCCACGGTCAGCTTGGCTTCCTCCTCCCCCGACACTATGCGTGTGAACCCTGCCCCTATCCTGCTCAATACCCATACGAAGGGGTAAAGGATCCAGATTAAAAGCTGTACCGGGATGGAATAGGCCAGCGCCAGTTTTTCGTTATTATGCGCTGCTATGGTTTTAGGGATTACTTCGCAAAATACCAGGATGATCAAGGTTATGGTGATGGTCGCAATCACTACAGCCAACTGCTCCTTAAACAGGCTGACGGCGATGATCGTAGCCATAGAGGCAGCGGCAATATTGACCAGCGTATTGCCCAGCAGGATGGCTGAAAGGAAAATGCCCGGGTTTTGCTTAAAGCTTTCCAGTATATCCGCAAACTTGACGTCGTTGCTCAGCAGGTGCTTCACGCGTATCCTGCTAATGGAGACGACGGCAACTTCGGCGCTGGAAAAGAACGCCGATAAAAGCAGACATATGAAGATTATTATGAAATATAAACCGTGCTGATTGTCCATATCCTTCCCGTCATAGCCGCTGCGTTGGACTTATGATAACATCAGCTATATGTGCCGTCAAAGAAATACCATATTTCGAGTTCGCAAAATTGGACTATAAATATGTCACCTCCGGACATGGTAAAATAAGAGCGCAATGCAGGTCGATTTCTCATTTATCTGCGACTATGCCGAGGCCACCAACAAGATCAATGCACTTGGCATAGGCTTTGATACCATAGTCGCCCAGCAGGTACCGACCCGGCATCCCACCTTTTTCCTGGTTATCCAGATGCGCGCTACAGTTGTCGAAGCCGGCGACAAGAATTTCGAAGTGCACATGATAGACGATGACGGCAAGGAAATCATCCCGCCTCTGAAAGGCAAGATTACCATCCCCCGGCCGCCCTCCGGCACAGAGAGCACAGGCCGCATAGCCATGCGTTTCGATAACGTGGAATTTCCAAGGTACGGGTCATATTCCATCCACGCTCTGGTTGAAGGGCACGAGATGACCCGCATTCCTCTCAGGGTGCTTCAGGCGCCGCCGATGGGGATGGGCCAGGGCCAAGGTTAGCTGCCGCGTTTGTGGTAGTCCGGGCACCATACCGCATTGGGCCTTGCCGGCTGATGGCAGGCGCCCCGCCAATCGTAGGCGCAGGAATCGCAAAGGATAATTTTCATACCCAGTGCCTGTTTAGCACTGATCTTCAAATTGTCGAACCATGAAGGTTTGAATTTCTTTTTCTTAGTCATACTATGTGAGTTTACTTCACCTTGAAAAGCAGGTCAAAGCGCCGGCTAACCCGAAGGTTACTTGCCCTTCTCCACCTGGTTAAGCCCCTGCTCGTCGGACTGTCCCAGGTTCACCTGGTAAAAGTGCTTATTGCTCGGCAGCTCCATGATGAAATTGGCCGTATTATCGATTACTACTTTGATGTCCGACGTCTGGCAGTCGAGCACATGTCCGCCCTTCTTGAGGTACTTGTCGATGAAATGGAAGTGGTATCCCGGGACATTGACCCCGTCTATATAAGGCGGGCATCTGAAGCCTATTATCGTGCCCTCGATATCACGGGACTCCGTGACCTGCTGGTTCTTAACCGCTTCGGTCAGCGTGGGATACGGCTGTTTCTGGGCGGGCACGCTCCTGGTCTTCATATAAGCGAAATGGCCCTGCACTTCGATAGCATAGAAAAGGTTCAGGCTGGGCAATTGGCTGTCTATGTACGCCTGCAACTCGCTCAAACTCATGGCCTTGTCCGGCGTTAAGGTAACGTCGTGATCGAAGAAAGTAACCTCGGCAAAGGGAGTTATGGTGTCGTCAGGCACGCTGACAATACTGCCGTCAAGCTGCGCCCGGTAAAATTTACCGTCCAGGAAAAGCATTTCGCCGTCCAGGTCTTTGAATGTGCCGACGCCGAAATCACCGTAGGGCCTGAGCTCACCCAGCGTCATGCTTCCATCATAGACGCCCTGCATCAGGGCGCTGATAGTAGATACCTGGAACAGAGTGTCGCGGTCCGCCTGTATGGCGGGCCTGCATCCCGCCAGGGCCGCGACTGTGGTCAAGGCCAGGAGCAGGATGACGATGATACCCTTTTTCATATCCGGCACTCCGTTACTGGACCTTGAACGGGACAGTTCCTATTTCCTGGCTATCAGCCAGTAGCTTGACCTGGTAGTCGCCGGTGATAAAGGGTTTGGACTTGCTGATGAGCGAGCTTACGATCTCTCCCGAGCCCTGGAACTGCTGCTTGTCCTCTTTAACGACCTGGTCGATGACCGTCAGGTCGGTGCTTTTAACAATGCTCCACTGGATGTCGAGATCGGTACCGGCCGGTAAATTGTAAGCCCTGACCAGCAGGTTGACCTGCGGGGTATCGGCCGGGAATTGTGCTGTCAGAGCAATCGTGTTGTTATCCGAACCCGAAACAGCGAAAGTCGACATGCTCGCGAAAAAAGGTCCGGGGATGGATGATGGGGGCACCACTTTAAAGGGCAGGTCCGAAACTTCTTTGTCTTCCACCAGCAGCTTGAGATCATATTCGCCGTTGGGGAAGGTTTTGCCGGGCGGCACGGCTATGGAGAAGCTTATATAATCCCTTCCCTCGGCGGTGGTAGAGCTATCGTTGATAGTCTTGCCTGCAAGTGCCGGGATTTCGCCGCCGACATATGCCCAGTGTGCTTTAAGTACGGTATTTACACCTGCCCCGCTTACTTTGAAGGAGCAGAATATCTTGCCGACATCATTGGGGAAGGTATTGATTTGATCGATCGGCTTATTGGTCAGCAGGTCTATGGCGGAGCACATCGTTGCTTCACTCACTGCGGCTGCCGGACCGGCGCTGCCCGCTATTGTGAATAGAGCGGATTTCTGGTATTTATTGTCGTAATACAGCTTTACTTCGTAATCGCCCCTGGGCAACAGCTTGTCAGCACGGATGAAGGAAAAAACAACGTAGGGGCTAGATGCTGCCAGGCTCTCACTGGCTATCAAGGAGTTAGTAAGGCCTGCCTCCTCGCTTTTAGCTACATACCACTCCGCTTTAACCGTAGATGAAGCCGACACGTCGGAGAGCTTGACTGAGCAATATATGTTATTTACATCTGGAGTGAAGTTGTCCACAGCCAATTCCGGCTGGCCGCTTGAGGTAACATTGTCGGTAATGATCGCCCCTTCGATGGGAGATTGGTTGATGCAGCCGGATAATCCGGGCAGCAACAACGAAATCGATATCATCAAGCAAAATGTGAGTCTGGTTATTTTCATCCGGATAGGTTCTCCTTATTTAAAGATCAAATATTTTCATTCTGATACCGGCCGTTATAGCCCCGGCCAACATCCTGCGTAGTATGTATGAAGACGAGCTGCATTACGCGTGCATTCCTCTGCAGCCGGAAGCCGTGCGTGTTATATACGACCAGCATAGACTGGGAACGTCCTGAATAGCCCGCGTCCCAGACGGCGCTGTGCATGCTGACGCCGCAGCGGTTGAGGCTGGAGCGTGGCCTGCCCAAAGCCATGATATTGGCGGGCAGATTGACGATTTCATTGAAGGTAACAAGATAAGCGCCGGGCAGCAGCTCAACACCGTCGTGAGTATCGAATAGCAGCGGGGTTGTTTTTGATAACTCCCTGCCCTCATTGGACTCTGTAAGGTTGCCCCTGGATGAAAAGGCGCTAATCTCACGTACAGTCAGGTCGACTCCATTGGGCTGCAATTGCTCTTGAAGGTTTACCAACCCTGTTAACAGGGGAGGCTGACCTTTGAGTAAATCGAGCATGTCTTCGCGTGTCAATACGCCGCTTGTTTCTTTCACTGTAGGTAAATACCTGCCGGCTGGAAATGATGTTATTATAATACGGATTGAGAGGGGCATGCACATATCCACGATCCGGCGTTCGATATTCTCCCGGCGTAAAGCATCTTTTGAGGATTGCACAGAGGTATGAGCAAGCAAAGGGTTGTAGTTGTCGGCGGCGGGGCGGCCGGTATGATGGCAGCGGGCCGCGCTGCCGAATCGGGCGCCGATGCGCTTCTACTGGAAAAGATGGAGCGCCCGGGTAAAAAGGTCCTCATTAGCGGCAATACGCGTTGCAACCTCACCAACGCCCTCGACTTCGAGACTTTCATCTCCATGTACGGCAAGAACGGGAAATTCCTTTACGCCGCCCTGCGTATTTTCTCCCGCAACGACCTTCTGAATTTTTTCGCCGGCCGGGGCCTTAAGACAGTTGTCGAGCCGGACGGCCGCATCTTTCCTGCTTCCGGCAGCGCCTCCGATGTGGTAGCCGTTCTTCTGCAGTACCTGTCGCAAAATGGAGTTCAAATAGCCACAGGATCGCCGGTCAGGACAATTGAAGTATCAGGTGGAAACGTTACGGCTGTACACACCGCCGCTGGCTCCCACAGGGCCGATGCCGTTATTCTGGCGACCGGCGGCGCCTCCTACCCGCAGACCGGATCGAGCGGAGATGGGTATAAAATGGCGGAATCAGCGGGCCATTCGATCGTAAAATTGCGGCCGGCGCTGGTGCCGCTGGTGACGGAGGGGCCAATAGCCGCTGATTTACAGGGCATCAGCCTGAAAGGCGTAAGGATAACATCCTTTGCCTGCAGGGCTGAAGCTATTGACCCCTATTTAATCCCCGGTAAAGACTGCGGTCGCGGCATAGCGGGCCGCAAGGTCCGGCCACCCCTTATCGAGAGCCGTACCGGGGATATTATCTTTACGCATTACGGCCTCAGCGGCCCGGCTGTGCTGCTTATGAGCCTGGCGGTGGTAGATGCCCTGGACCAGGGCCCCGTTGCCGCTACCATTGACCTTATCCCCCAAAAAGGCCACAAGCATGCAGAGGAGGAACTGCAAGGAATGTTAAGCAGTAACGGCAGCCGTTATGCGCAAAATATACTCGAAGATCTCGTGCCGGCCAAAATAGCGGCACAGGTGTTAGCCGGGGCCGGCGTCCCGGGGCAGATAAGGGCCAACCAGATTGCGGCCCTGCAGCGTGAAAATATCGTCCGGACTTTGAAGGACTTCAGGTTCGGAGTTACTGGGGCACGCCCGTTTTCCGAGGCCATGGTGACGGCCGGAGGCATTTGCCTGGACGAAGTCGACCCGCGCACCATGCAATCGAAGCTGGTTAAAGGGCTATATTTCTGCGGAGAAGTGCTGGACATCGATGCCGATACGGGGGGCTTCAACCTTCAGGCGGCTTTCTCCACGGGCTACCTGGCGGGGGATTCCGCAGCGAAGCATGGCTGACTCCCCTAGGCAGATTTATGCCAAATTTCTTCAATTCACGGGTCAGCTCATAGAGCGGCAGGCCGATCACATTGTAATAGTCACCTTCTATCCTCTCTATCAGCGAAGAGCCGATGCCCTGAATGGCATAGGCCCCGGCCTTATCCAGAGGTTCACCACTCTGCACATAGTTTTTGATTTTCCGGTCATTCAGCTTTTTAAAATATACACTGGTATCAACGACCTTTGAAACCACCCTGCCGCTTCCGGAATCCAAGATTGTAAACCCGGTCAAAACGCGGTGGCATTGGCCGCTCATAGTGCGGAGCATGGCAACCGCCTCCGCCGCGTTGCGCGGCTTACCCAGCAAATGGTTCTCCAGAACTCCAATGGTATCGGCGGCGATGATAATGGAATCGCGATGGCGGGCGGCGGCAGCGGCCGCCTTTTCCAGCGAAATAGTTTTTACCAGGTCGGCAGGGTTGAGCTTGCGCCCGATGTCCTCTTCTATCTCGGCGGCATCGACACTGAATTTCAACCCGGTCATTTCCAGCAGCTCTTTTCGCCGCGGGGAGGAGGAAGCCAATACTAAGGGTTTCATACCCGGCTAATTTAATGGATATGCAGAAGCCCTGTCAAAGTTAGGGTACGCCCCGACAGAGCAAAGGTTTACATACCTTGAATTTTTCCTATAATATTCCTCATGAATATTTTTGCCGCCGTCATCCTGACGGCCCTCGTTTTACAGTTTCTGCTCGACCTCGTTTCCAATATCTTGAACCTTAAAGCGCTCAAACTCGTGCCGCCTGATGCATTGAAGGATATTTATACGCCCGATGCTTACCGCAGGTCGCAGGAATATACACGCGAAAATACACGTTTCGGGCTGATCACGGGCTCTTTCACCCTGGTCCTGCTGCTGGCATTCTGGTTCAGCGGGGGTTTCAACTGGCTCGACCAGGCGGTCAGGACCTGGGGGCTGGGCACTATAGTAAGCGGGCTGTTGTATACGGGCATTTTGCTGCTGGCCTATAACGTCGTAATGCTCCCTTTCAGTATTTATGCCACTTTCGTTATCGAACAGCATTTCGGCTTCAACAAAACAACGCCGCGCACCTTCGTCGCCGACAGGCTGAAGACCCTTTTGCTGGCCGCTATCCTGGGAGCTCCCCTACTGGCCTGTATTTTAGCTTTATTCGAACTGGCAGGCGTTTACGCCTGGCTTTACTGCTGGGCGGCGCTGACCATTTACCTGTTGGTTTTCGAGTTCATCGCACCGAACTGGATCATGCCGCTTTTCAATAAGTTCACACCGCTTGGAGAAGGAGAATTGCGGAGCTCCATCATCAACTACGCTGAATCTGTAAAATTCCCCATCAGCAACGTCTATGTAATCGACGGCTCGAGGAGGTCGAGCAAGTCCAACGCCTTTTTCACAGGGTTCGGCCGCAATAAAAGGATAGCCCTCTTCGACACGCTCATAGCTCAGCATACGGTGCCGGAGCTGGTAGCCGTGCTGGCACATGAGATTGGACATTACAAGAAAAAACATATCCTGTGGGGACTGATCACCAGCATTCTGCATTTCGGAATATTGCTTTTCCTGCTATCCCTGTTCATCAACAGCCCCGGGCTATACCAGGCTTTTTATATGCAGCAGCCTTCAATCTATACCGGCTTGATCTTTTTCGGGCTGCTCTACACACCCATAGAGCTCATTCTGGGCGTTCTTATGAACATGCTTTCCCGAAAATACGAATATGATGCGGACCGCTTTGCGGCCTTAACCGTGCCGGATGCTACAGAGATGGTAGATTCTCTGAAGAAATTGTCCAGGAACAATCTCTCCAATCTCACGCCGCACCCCCTTTACGTTTTTCTGAATTACACGCATCCGCCGTTGCTGCAACGTGTCCACGCCATAGAAGCAAGTGCGGAAAAGGCGGGCGCCGCCTGAAAGGCGGCTTGTCTACCCTGACTGCAATATCATATAATTTCAGTTGCTGCAATTAATTAGTCCGTCAATCAACATAATCTCTCGTTACCTATGGAGAATACCTGATGACTAAAATCTATGATGTACTTGACCCCATATTCCACCCGCGTAATATTGCTCTGGTGGGAATCACCACCAGCAATCCATTTCACTGGACCAGGACCTTCTGGAGCGCCATGCGTGAATTCGAGTTCAAAGGCCCGCTGTATCCTGTCAATCCCCGCGGCGGCGAGCTGGACGGCTATAAAGTTTATCAATCGGTCGACGAAATACCGGGGACTATCGACTATGCCATAGGTACAGTCAATGCCAAAATTGCTCCCGGGATCGTCAAGCAATGTGCGGCCAAGGGTGCTAAGGCCATCCATTTCTGCACCGCGGGCTTCGCCGAAACCGGCCAGGAAGATGTCACGGGATTGCAGGATGAGCTAACCCGGCTGGCACACGAGACGGGCATCAGGATCCTGGGGCCCAATTGCATGGGCATCTATTGCCCTGAATCAAAGGTATCATTCGACCCTAACTTCCCCAGGGAAAGCGGCCATGTAGGTTTAATCAGCCAGAGCGGCGGCAACACCGATTACGCTATTATGGAGGCCGGCTGGCGCGGCGTAAGGTTTAGCAAGGTCATTAGCTTCGGCAATGCCTGCGACCTCAATGAATGCGATTTCCTGGAATACCTGATCGAGGATCCCCAAACGGAAATTATTGCCATGTACCTGGAAGGCGTGCGGGACGGCAAGCGGTTTCTCCCCCTGTTTAAGAAGGCCGCCAGGGAAAAGACCGTAGCGCTGGTGAAAGGGGGCTGCGGGGAGGCCGGGGCCAGGGCTACCTCCACTCATACTGCTTCGTTGGCCGGCAACCATGCTATATGGGAAACGCTCTGCCGGCAGTCCAATGCCATCATGGTCAATAATGTGGAAGAGCTTGTGGATATCATGGTCACACTGTCCTTCATACCCGATCCGGGCGGCAGGAATGTGCTTCTGATCGGCCCCGGAGGAGGCGCCAGCGTTCTGCTGACCGACGAGTTTGAGCGCAGGGGTTTCAGGCTGCCCCCGGTCCCCGCTCATATACGAGAAAAGCTGGTGGGCTTCACCCAGCTAGCCGGCAATATGCTGGCTAATCCCATCGACTACTCACAGAGTATGATGGATTCCGGCAGCCTGGAAAAAGCCGTAGATCTTCTGACCGATTGGGACGAGATAGATTTTTGCGTGGGCTTTATGCGCCCGAGCCAGATGCCCCGCGAAGCCTTTGCCGCCCTCTTCATGTGGGGCGATGCGCTCAGCCGAGCCTACGATGTTTCTCACAAGCCGGTAGCATATATCTGCGAAAACGGCATCATCCCTGAACGGCAGAAGGCGATTTTCGAACTGGTGCAAACCATTGTGGCGTCCCACAAACCGGTCTATTACAGCTTCCCGGCAGCCGCCGAGGCTCTGAAAAAGGTAGTCGAATATAATGAGCGTCGCCGGCGTCTGAAAACTTAGAAATGGGACAGGCTTTGAACCTGGATCTTCGGGTTACAAATTTGAGCATCAGGTTGTTGAAAGGTGTTATTATACGGCAGTAGACTACCCTATTGATCATATTTATGTTGAAGGAGGCAGGAAGTGTTCGATGCTACATACACCAATGACGAGTACGGCTTCACTTTCAAGTATCCTGGTAATTGGATAACGGCGGAGATATCCGGTGCTATGATTTTTGCCATAGCTGCCAGCAACTTCCAGGGTGCCGATAGCGTGAACGTTAGCGTCGCTCCCGCAAGCGCCAGCAACACACCGGAAGCTGATTTCGGCAAAGTCATTAAAGCTGCTTATGATGAGAGCCCGGGAATGAAAAACGTGGGCGCCACTGCGGATGTTCAGTCATCCAAAGTAACGATGCTGGCAGATGGCAAAACTTTCGCAGTTGAAGCGATAGTCACTGCTAAAATAATGATAGTCAACCTGTGGGGATATTCTCTTGGCATCAACAAGGACGGCATGGGGATCGTTATTAGCGGTTGGACTCTCGGCGGCCAGTCCAATAAAGACCAGATAATGGCGATATGCAAGACCCTCGCTCTCAAGTAGAGCAATTCAAGCTGACTAAATATAAAGCATGCCGCTGGCACTGGAAAACGTCATAGAATCGGGGACGGGGGATTTGAACCTGTGACCAATCGATTTTGAGAATTGGTGTTCATCTCATGACATTGTACCGTTTAAGTGTTTACAATCCAATTAGGCGTAAGCGTAGACGCTAACTTATTTAGCTGATATACCCACGCCTGTATTAAATATAGAAACCCAACAAACAATCTGTGTAGTGTCCCCACAAACAATTATCTCTGGCCCATGGGTTTCTTTTAAGAACGAGTACGTCGAGACAACGATGACCAAAGCGTACCGTTATATTTATAGCATTTTTCCTTAGATACTATTATCCTACCAGAATAATCTATTGGGATTGTCACAGGGGGAGCTTTCATTTCTATATTAAGTTTTGCTATAATTATCATTTCCGCATCTAACTGAACAAGCTTATATTTCACGCCGTCCGATGGCTTGAATGCGTCACCTTTCAACCTTTCCAGAATAGTTTCGTGTTCCTTGCCAATAATACATGTTCCTCCATATTTATTATCCTCTGGGGCTCTATTTACTTGTATGACATCTATTCCATAATCTTCACAGTCGGAATTGCAATGATTTTGAAATCTAAAAATATTTTGATCATAACAGGGGTTAATAATAAAATCGACCCCCTTGGCTCCATGCTCTTCATATCTACAAATTCGGTAACTCTGATCTGCATAATCCATGCAGGTCAAAATTGAAAATCTTCCGCACTTTGTTTGAAAAATATACAAAATATTTCCTGATTTCATCCCATACCCGGTTGATTCAGGATTTTCAATAGGTGAAGGCTTATGCTTTTTGTACGGTGGGTCAACAAATGCTCCATCGATAATTATTGGGCAAACATTATACCCTTTATCATAGTAACTTCCTCCAATTATTATCATGTCTTTGTACGCCGACTCTATTTCTTTTACCCATTCCTTATCAAAACTAAGTTCAGGGAAGCAGATGACATCGACTTCGTTTTGTTTTGCAATCTCCAGAGCTTTGAATACTTTATTTTTGACTTTCTCTTTTTCCATTAAAAAGTAACCGAACTGCTCCCGCGGCTTTCGATAATCTAAAGAAAAATTTAACTGTACTAAACATAAACTTATCCATTTTTTCTCAGTGGTGCCTATATATTTATATATTATTTTGGGCTCCCTCCCAATCTCCTTACCTTTTGCTCTCATCAGAAAAGGTTCACCAGTTATTTTACTAGTAATCTCTTTGGTTAATTCCCCATCCAAAATATACGAAGCACCTAATACTCCTCGCAATAGATATTCCTCTTTATCTGTAGGGATTTCAGTAAGACTCTTGTATTTCTTTAATAAACGGCTGAAAGTATCAATAGAACTCGCTGCTATAACGAATGTATCCAGCCCCCATTTGTCAAAAACCGTTTTTGCATTACCCAATTTCTCAAAATCTACTTCCTCAAAATTCACCGCACTTGAAAGTGCAGTAAGGCAAATGTCCTTACTAAGTAACAGTTCTTTAACATCCTTAGGTACTCTCATTTTTCTGAACGTATCAATAATGCTTTGTAGTTCTTCAGAAACCTTCAAAGTCTTTTCTTTTAATTCAGTTAAACTTCGACTATTTATGCATTTTGTAAACTGTTCGTCCAAATGTTTTAGCATAGACATTAATTTTGAAGCATTTTTAGCTAATAACTCATACTTATGTGCTTTGGCAGCCTTTTTTTCTTCGCCTCTCTTGGAAAAAAGTTCTTTTGCTCTTCTTAAATTGGTTGCCGCTCTACTGAATTCACGCAAATCCAGAAGAGTGGTGCCTAAATTTCCATACGCCTCAGCATGATTTGGATTTATCTTGATAGCTTTGTTATAGCATTTGATTGCCTCAGCATATTTACCAAGGCTTTTAAGGGCAATACCCTTGTTATTCCATGCAGCTGCATCATTTGGATTTATTTTTATAGCCTTGTTATAACATTTGATTACCTCAGCATATTTGCCAAGGTTGTCAAGGGCATTACCCTTGTTATACCACGCGTCCGCATGATTTGGATTTATCTTTATAGCCTTGTTATAGCATTTGATTGCCTTAGCATATTTCCTAAGGTTTCCAAGGGCAATGCCCATGTTATACCACATATCTGCATGATTTGGGTTTATCTTTATAGCCTTGTTAAAGCATTTGATCGCTTCAGTATATTTCCCAAGATTTCCAAGAGCAGTACCCTTGTTATTCCATACCTCGGCGTCATTTGAATTTATCTTTATGGCTTTGTTATAGCATTTGATTTCCTCAGTATATTTCCCAAGGCTTCCAAGGGCAATACCTTTGTTATTCCATGCATCGGCATCATTTGGATTTATCTTTATAGATTTGTTATAGCATTTGATTTCTTCAGCATATTTCCCAAGATTTCCAAGGGCATTACCCTTGTTATACCACGTCTCAGCCTGATTTGGATCTATCTTAATTGCCTTGTTATAACATTTGATTTCCTCAGTATATTTCCCAAGATTTCCAAGGGCATTACCCTTGTTATACCACGTCTCAGCCTGATTTGGATCTATCTTAATTGCCTTGTTATAGCATTTGATTTCCTCAGCATATTTCCCAAGATTTCCAAGGGCAACACCCATATTAAACCATGCTCCCTCAAAGTCAGGTTTGATCTTTAACGCTTCATCGTAGGCTTTAAGAGCGTCCTCTCCCCGACCGAGAGCGGCAAGAGCATTCCCCATAAGAAAATATTTTTTTGCTTTACTATCTTTTTTATTCATCTCACTTATCCCAAGCGTACTTCAAACGGCCCTTCCCCAGCTTAAATATAAAGCATGCCGCCGTCGGCGATCACCACATGCCCGGTGACGAACTTCGAGGCATCCGATGCCAGGTAGATCATAGTTCCCACCATATCTTCCGGCTCGCCGATCCGTCCCTGCGGGACCCAACTTTTACATTCTTCCTCACGGCCGGGCCGGGCAGTGAAGCTGGCATCGAGGAGCTTGGTATGCACAAACCCGGGCGCCAGTGTATTTACCCTGATATTAAAGGCCGCCAGCTCCCGTGCCATGACCTTGGTAGCCATGATCACCCCGGCCTTGCTGACGGCATACACACCGTTGTCAACTTCCGGTAAAAAGCCGTCTATGGAGGCGACGTTTATGATGCAGCCCCCGCCCTGTTCCTTCATAATTTTTGCCACAGCCTGGCTCAGGAAGAACAGCCCCTTGAGGTTCAGGTTCATAATAGCGTCCCACAGTCTCTCGTCCGACTCAAGGAAAGAAGCGAAAATGGGGCTGGTGCCAGCATTGTTGACCAGTATGTCTATCCTGCCGAAGGCCGCCCTGGCTGTATTCGCCACGTTTTTAGTATCTTCCACCCTTCCCAGATGGGCGCTGATGACGAGCGCCCGCCGGCCTTCATTTCTTATATCGGCCGCCACTTTCTCGAGGTCTTCCACCTTGCGGCTGGTTAATATCAAATCGGAACCCGCTTTGGCGAATGCCAGGGCGGTAGCACGCCCGATGCCCCTGCTGGCGCCCGTCACCATGGTGACCTTCCCTTCAAGCGAAAACTGTTTCAAATTCGGCATGTAAAAAACCTCCCGAACTATTTTTGGGTCAAACCATCAACACACTTTATGAAGCCCGGGGTTATTTTGTCAAGCCTAGCTGTATTCTGTTAAGATGCAGCAAGGACGACCGGGAAGGAGGGATACATGTGCGATACCATCGTTGCCCTGGGACCGGCTACGGCAAACGGTAATACTCTGTTCGGAAAGAACAGCGACCGCGAGCCGGACGAGGTCCAGAATATTGTTATACAGCCGCGCAAACGATACAAACCGGGAGAAACGGTTAAATGCACCTATATTTCGGTCCCGCAGGTTGAGGAAACCGCCAGGATACTTCTCTGCCAGCCCTTCTGGATGTTCGGCGCGGAGATGGGCGCCAACGAATACGGCGTAATGATCGGCAACGAAGCGCTTTTTACCAAGGAGAAACCTGACAAGATTGGGCTGACGGGTATGGACCTGCTGCGTCTGGCACTGGAAAGGGGCAGGACGGCCAGAGAAGCGCTGGATATTATCATCCGGCTGCTTGAGACACACGGCCAGGGCGGCAACTGTGGCTACAGGCAGAAGTTTTACTATATGAACAGCTATCTGATAGCCGATGCTCAAGAAGCATACGTATTGGAGGCTGTTAAGTCCTGGTGGGCCTGGAAGAAAATTAAAGATATTTGGAGCATTTCCAACGTAATCTCTATCGGCCGCGATTTTGATGCTGTCTCCCCAGGGCTGGTCCAGAACGCAATCAGGAAACGCTGGTGCCGCAACGAATCAACATTCGATTTCGCCCAATGCTATTCGGACCCTCTCTATACGTGGGCCGCCGCCGCCAAAAATAGGGTTGGATGCTCCAGGACCCTTCTTGCGCAAAAGAAGGGTGCGTTGACCACGGCCGACTTTATGGCCCTCCTGCGAGATCATGGCGGGCACGCTGATTTCCGGCCCGACAAACACGGCGGCACGGTCTGCATGCATGCAGGGGATAAACTTATACGCCGCAGCCAGTCGGTTGGTTCAATGGTAGGAAACGTAAATGAAAAGAGGGGCTTGCTATATGTTACCGGCGCGGCTAACCCCTGCCTCAGCCCCTTCTACCCGGTATTCGGCCCCGGCACAGCTAACCCGGCCGGCTACCTGGAGGGAGAGGCGGATTACAATCCTGACTCTTACTGGTGGCAATGTGAAAAATTGCACAGGCAGGCGCTGTTGCGTTTCCCTTCCGCTTTAAAGGAAATACAATCGAAAACAGCATTATATGAGAGTGCGATGCTTAAAGACGTGGAAGGTGCAGGCGTATCGCCCAACCAGTCAAGCATAGACAGGTATTTTGCAGGAACGAGAAGCATAGTCTGGGATTGGGGATCAACCCTGGCTAATTTGCCTGAGATCAGGCCGGGCTTCCTTTTCCGCAGGTACTGGCAGGGCTATAATAGGCTCAACGGAATCGAGTAGGCACTTATTTATAAGAAAGCTGATTTGTTAGAAGACCAGGGAGAGGAAATATGCCGGACATACAGCAAATCATAACTGAAGAACAACTCGCAAAGAGCCTGGACGTTATCAAGCAGTCTTTCAGGACGGTTGCCGAAGAAATGAATATGACGCGCGAAAAGACCCCTGACCACCCCGCATTCTATACCATGGAAAGGCTGCGGGACCTGCATAAAAGGGCAACTTTTTTCGGACTTTATGTAGACGGGAACCAGGTTGGTTTCATTGCGGCGGAAAAAGGCGAAGCCGGAGTTTACTATATGGACCGGCTGTCAATCCTGCCCGCCTTCAGGCTTCATGGCTATGGACGGAAGCTGGTGAAATATCTGCTGGACTATATACACAAGCAGGGGGGCACCAAAGTGGCGCTGGGCATGGTAAATAGCCAGACGAACTTAAAAAACTGGTATAAATCTTTCGGTTTCGTCGAAACTGGTACAAAACAGTTTGAACACTTGCCCTTCCTGGTCTGTTTCATGGAAAAGGACCTGTCAGCCTAACAGGTACAATATCACATCGCTGACGTTGGTGCCGGTAGACCCTGTAACTATCAGCGATCTCGTCATCTTACGGAAAAGCGTATAACTATCGAACCTGGCAATATAGTCCTCGACATCGATCTTGGCTGCCGTAGCCGCGGCTAGGGAGCGGTCGTCTACCATGGCGCCGGCTACTTCGGGCAGGTAATCTGAGCCGTCAGTTCCCACGGATGCCGCTACCCAGGGGAAACGCAGTCTCTTCATTGCCAGCATCGAGACAGCAGCATAATGCTGATTTCTGCCTCCCTGGCCCGAGTTCTCGGGCAGGGTAGGGGTCGTTTCGCCGCCCAGTAAAATTACATCGAACCCTTTGTATTTCCCGCCCGCAATTTCCTTCGCCATTTCAAAGGCCATCCCGGCCGTATCCCCATTGAGTTCCGTCGTCACGATGGTCGGTCTCAAGCCCAGGTCTCTGGCCTTCTCCGCCATGGCTTCGAGACACATGCTGTTATTACCGATAATATAGTTGTCGCAATTGCAGGTCTCCTTGGGCGTTTCAGCTTCAAGCCCCTCCATTCCCCGTTTTATATAATCCACTACGTTTTTGGGCGCTTTCGTGATAAGACCGTATTTCTTCAAGACAGCCTGTGCATCACCGAATGTAGATGGGTCGGGAAAGGTCGGACCGGAGGCTATGGTATTGAGATCATCGCCGACCACATCGGAAATAACCAGGGAAACTATTTTAGCCGGCTCATAGAAAGCGCCCAACTGGCCGCCTTTAGTCAGAGACAAATGTTTGCGTACGATATTAATTTCTTTGATATTAGCGCCGCTACGCAACAGCAGCAGAGTGATCTCCTGCTGGCTTTGAAGGGTTATGCCGCTGGCAGGACAGGGCAAAAGAGCCGAGCCCCCGCCAGAAATCAAACATATGACCAGGTCTCCCCTGCCGATCGAGTGACGGGCCTTCATGGCCAGCATATCCTGTACGCCGTGCACTCCTGCCTCATCCGGCAGAGGGTGTCCTGCCTGCCGGACCTCGATTTTCTTAGTCTCATAACCGCTACTATTACAGTTCACAACTCCCGCTGTAATGTCAGAAGCGTTGATTATCTTTTCCAACTCTTGAGCCATGAGCCCGGAAGCCTTGCCGCCTCCCACTACAAATATCCTGCCCTTGGACAGATCGTAACTTCCTCCCATAACATGCAGGATTCTTCTATTGTGATTAAAACGAACGGCAGCTTTGAGCAGGTTGGCCGGCAGAACGCGGGTAATCCCGGATTCTATTAATTCCACTGCCCTGGCCCGCAGATTCGATGATATCAGTTCCTCACGGTTTTTGATGATCACAATTCATGACTCACTTATAAACAAACGAAAAACGTTGGAATTATACCTCTTAATCCTGCCTGCTGTCATCGCCTGTATATCCGGCCGTGCAGATTGAGAGGACCGATGAATTAACGCCTGCGAATAAAATTTCACAAACATTTAATCGCACGTTAACCTCGTCTTAAACTTCTTCAGCTATAATATACCTGGCTTAAGCAAGCGGAATTGATCGAGATTTGGCAAATTTATACTTAAAAAGGATAGACATTGGTCGAAAAACGTGGTAACATTTGCCACGTTCGCTTAATCAGAAGATTCGTCCGGACTTAGTTGTAAATATCATGAAAATAGGTGTAATTTCTGACACTCACGTACACCGCATCAGCGAGTTGCCCTCTTCTCTTATCAGCGTACTTACCTGTATGGACATGGTAGTTCATTTGGGAGACTTCCATTCAGAGGATTTGGTCAATGACCTCAAAGAGATCGCAGACTTTCGCGGTGTGGCCGGTAACCATGACAGCCATATCCCTGGACTTCCGGAGAAAGACCTCATAGAAGTCAACCACAAGCGCATAGGGATCATACATGGCCACGGCTGCGTTTTCCCCTTCGGTTTCAAATGGGGGCTGACATCGCAGTTCGAGGGCAAGCTGGATGCTATACTCTACGGCCACACGCACTCATGCAGGAATACTGTTGAGGACGGGATACTCTTTTTCAATCCCGGCAGCGTCATAGGCAGGTTCCCCGCCATGCACCGCAGCTATGGGATTATGACCGTGGAGGACGATATATCCTGCGAATTGATCACGCTGGAGACAAAACGCTACTATTATCTCAACAGGTATATCGGACTGGCCAGCAAGGCCGTCTCATATTGCTGCGGCCTCAATAAAAGTACCGACAGCTATATCTAATCTCTTTTTTCATCCCCTTTGGCACAGGCATCTGCAATTTATTAAGCCCATTCCCTGATTATGTCAGTCGATGGTACGACGATGCTTATAATTGTCATTGTCTTTAATGCTGCGTCGTGCATATCCTTTACCGAAGAAGACACACAGTCTTCCACTACCACAGGATAGAAACCGCGGTTGGAGGCGTCCCTGGCGGATGAGCTGATGCCGAACTCAGTAGAGATGCCGGTGAATAGAATTGTGGTTATGCCGGCATTTCTCATCAGGTTTTCAAAATGCGTGCCGATAAATATGCTTCCTGTATGCTTGTCAAGTACGACGTCGCCATCCAGGGGCTTCACTTCGCTGTTTATCTCGGCTTCGGGGCTCCCCGGCGGCGGGAAAGGCCTCAGCTTGTCGAGGGAGTCCACACGGGACCTTTTCATCTGCATGTAGAGCCTGAAGGATGACTCCCAGGCCGGGGGCAAAGGCGTGATCTTAGTATAAACAACCGGGACTCCTTGTTTTCTGGCGGCATCGACCAGTATTTTCAGGTTAAGGAGGAATTCTTGCCTGTTAAAAATCATGTTTACCAGGGCGTCCTGGACGTCCCACAGGACCAGCGCAGTATGAGCCGGGTCAACTATCTCCTTCATGTTTTTGTAGATAATAGGATTTTTATTCATCTTTACCTCCCTTCGCTATGTATATTATAACTTTCTTGTTCTGCTATTATTAAATCGTAAAGGGTTGGCTCAAGAACCATGGATTTTTCCGGTCATCACACAGGTATCGCGCATCTTCCCCTGCACGGAGGCAAGGCACCTGCCTGGCTGTTCAAGCGTATGACTAACCTGGCCAGGGAGATAACTATCGCCATCATCTCGGATTTCGGACCCGAGGAAATGTTGAACCGCCTTTCCGATCCCTACTGGTTCCAGGCTTTCGGCTGCGTACTGGGTTTTGACTGGCATTCCAGCGGTGTGACGACCACCGTATGTGGAGCTGTTAAGGAAGGCATTAAAGGCATGCAATCCGACCTGGGATTTTTCGTGGCCGGAGGCAAGGGCGGCACCTCCCGCAAAACCCCGTCGGAGATTGAGAGCGCCGGTCATTTGATACAGGCGGACGCCGCCAGGCTGGTTTATGCCAGCCGCCTGTCGGCCAAGGTAGACAACAACGCTGTTCAGGACGGATATCAGCTCTATCATCACGTGTTTTGCTTCACAGGGAAGGGTTCCTGGGCGGTAATTCAACAGGGCATGAACGACGAGAACCACTTTGCCCGCCGCTATCACTGGTTGGGCGGCAAGGTCACAGACTTTGTTTGCGAGCCGCACAGCGCTGTGTGCGCCGAGGCAGGAGCCACTACGCTCAACCTGGTGGCTGCGGAAAGCGCCGGCGCCAGGGATACCATTGCAGATATAACCCGCCAGGAAAATCCCGATAAGATAATGTCCCACCTGCAACATCTCAAGAATCTCGAGTTACCCGGGCGCCACGCCATATTGACAGCGGATATTCATCCCGATCGCCTGTACAAAATCTTCATTCAGACATATGAGAGGCAACCCGAGAACTTCGAGAAACTGCTGGGAATGGAAGGCGTAGGCGCCAAAACTCTTCGCGCCCTTAGCCTTATCTCTGAGATCATCTATGGCGTCCCTGTAAGCTTCCGCGATCCGGCTCGCTTCAGTTTCGCACACGGCGGCAAGGACGGCATCCCCTTTCCGGTAGACAGGAAAACCTACGATAAAAGCATAGAAATACTGCACAACGCGCTGGAAAGGGCTAAAGTCGACGATAAAGAGAAGATGTCGGCTATTAAACGCTTGCGTCTCTGGCTTTAACCGGGCGGGAAATACCTGTTTACCATATCTTGAACTTCATCCAACCAGGCTCTCCGCTGCTCCGCGGCGCTGGTAACAATTACTCCGAACGTCCTGCGGTAGAACGTGCTGACTCCGCAAAGGTCAAAGATACAATTTTTCCAGAGCGTTTCAAGCGGGTCGCCAAAAACTTCCGTCTCTCTTTCCAGACTGGTATTCGAGGTGTTAAACACCACCGCGGCCTTTGCTTTAAGCAATCCCCTTGGAATACCTTCTCCGCCATCGCCTTCCTCGAACCTGTAGGCGACGCCAGGCCGGAAGATACGGTCTATGTAACCCTTCAGTATGGCGGGGGGCTGCCCCCACCAATTAGGATGCACTACGATGATCCCTTCGGCTTCGGCCAGTTCCCTGCAATATTTATTGATCTCACCGGGAATTTTTTCATCTTCCACAATTTCGTCATAAGACAACTCGGGCTTGAACCCTTCCAGGTACAGGTCACGGGAAATAACGTTATGCCCATTCATATTCAGGGACTGGATCGCCCTCTCAGCAATGGCGTGGTTGAAGCTCCCCTGGTTGGGATGAGCAAATATGACCAGGATTTTCACGATGAAGATTGTATGTGCTGACCATCCGGGTGTCAATACAGGAGGACGGGCCGCTGCACTTACATCCGTTATAATACACATTAAAGCAGACTAATCGAGCGAGGAAATAACGATGATAAGAAGTTTCAAGGGCAAGACACCGCAGGTTCACCCTACAGCCTTTGTCAGCGAGGCAGCCTATGTTGTGGGAGATGTGGAGATCGGCGAGAGCTCCAGTATCTGGCCGGGCGCAGTCGTCCGGGGAGATTTCGGTCACATAAAGATCGGCAAGAATACCAGCGTAGAGGATAACTGCGTTATTCATACACCGGACGGAATCACTATCGGCGATAACGTCATCATCGGCCATGCTGCGACCGTTCACTGCCGTAGTATCGGTGATGACAGCTTGATAGGCATCAGCGCAGTACTGCTTCAACATGCTGATGTGGGGCGGTCCTGCCTGGTGGCGGCCGGCGCACTGGTACCACCGGACATGAAGATACCTGATAGATCGCTGGCCATCGGCTCGCCCGCCCGTATAAAGGAGCAGTTGAGTGATGAAATGCTGGCCGTTATACGGCTGGGCGCCGACGCTTATGTAGGTATGGCCCAAGACTATAAGAGGGCGGGGTATGTATAAAAAAGAAGTCGTTGACATTGATTTTAGCGAGTGATATAGTGCCTTCGTATCCAAAAGCAACGAGGTAAGAGGAGGTAGTTTAGTTATGTCCAAGGTCAATACCGTGCTGGGAAGTATACCAGCCGATCAAATGGGCCCCACACTCATGCATGAACACATGGTCCTGGCATATGCGGGATGGGATAAGGACGCATTGTGCGAGCATATCGAACTGAACGACCTGGCCAAAATCGTGGCGGATTCGCTGGGAACGGTTAAAGAATACGGGATTAAAACTGTAGTCGACGCCACCCCTAACGATCTCAACCGCAATGTTGATCTTATCAAGCTAGTTTCGGAGAGGACCGGGCTTAATATCATTTGTTCCACGGGAATGTATACGGAAGAGGAAGGTATGCCCGCCTACATAAAGTTCCGCGCTCAGGTTCACGATACGCTGACTGAGCTCTACGAGACCTTTGTACAAGAGATCACCATCGGCATCGGAAAATCCGGGGTTAAAGCCGGCGTCATCAAGGTTGCCACCGGCAACGGCAATATTTCGCCCTACGAGGATAGGGTACTAAAAGCTGCAGCCCGGGCGCAGAAAGAGACCGGAGTGCCCATAATAACCCATACGCAGCAGGGTACGATGGGGCCTGAACAGGCAGCGCTGCTTACCGGCGAAGGGGTGGACCCCCGCAAGATAGTTATCGGGCACATGTGCGGCAATGCCAACCTCCAGTATCAGATGGCGGTCTTAGACAAGGGCGTTTCCGTAGGCTTTGACCGCTGGGGCATCAATTTCCTTTTCCCCGATAATCTTCGTAAGGCTACCTTATTGGGCCTGCTGGGCCTGGGTTTTGCCGACCGTGTTGTGCTCTCGCACGATTTCTCAGCCAAATGGCTTGGGCGCCCTTATAACTTACCTGATTTTGTTGTCCAGATGATCGCAGACTGGTCGTATACCCATTTATTCCAAAATATCATCCCGCAGCTCAAGCAGGCGGGGGTTACGGACGAGCAGATCGGCCTCATGATGGTGGAAAATCCCAGGAGGATTTTCGGGGATTAGCGGCCTGCAGGTGTTATAATACAGCCGGATCAATGGTCAACCCGTCTCATTTATCGGTGCCTTTTAACCATGAGTCGCACAGTTAAAATCTGCTGCCCCGCATTAATTTTCGCCGTTGCAGCAATATGGCTGGCTGCCTGCGCTCCTCAGCAAACGGAAACACCGGCCAATTTCGAGGTGATATCGATGTCGGTGAAACCCTCTCAGGTGCTTACAGGGGAGGAAGTCACAGTAACAGCACAAGTTACCAATACCGGCAGCATGCCCGGCAATTTTTCCGGCCCGTTGATTATAAACGGCAAGCAAATACAGGGCAACCCGGTCACGATACAGCCCGGCGCCACCAGGACGGTAACCTTCACTTTTACCTTGAATGATGCTGGCAAGTACTCGGTGAACCTGGTGGATTCAAGCTCTCCGCTCACCGTATCTGCAGTTGCGGAAAAAGAGATAGAGCTAAAATACGATAACGGCACTTCCAAAGACGCCCTGTGGGCCGGAAATAACGGAGGTTTCCTTATCGACTTCACTGCGCCTGATAAAGGCTTCACCCTCGATAAAATACGGATCTGCGGAGGGCTTTACGGTACCGCATGGGAAGGCAAACTCTTCGAGCTGTCTATACTCGGAAGCAATATGAAGTCCGTCCTCTACAACGTCTCATATTACGCCGCCAAATTCCCGGTAGAGGGAGCTTTCCCCTACCGTCCGCCCGAATGGGTGGACTTCGACGTTCCCCCTATAGACCTGACGGGAAAATTCTTCATATATTTGTATACCAACATGAGCATGCACCATGGAGTTCAAATAGGCGTTGACGATAGCATCGAAAACGAACATTCAGACCTGGCCCAGGGCAAGCCTCCCTATCTTTCCATCATATCCATGGAAAACTTCTACCCCAATTCCGTATGGTACACCGATAGAAGCAAGGTGAATTGGATGATTCGCGTCGACGGAACTACTTTGGCCCCGGTTCAGTAACCGTTAAACACCACGTACCCTAGTATCCGCTTTGTTTTTCTTCGCCGCTGACCTTGTCGCCGAAAACCTTGCGTACGTATAAGTTGTAAATAATTACTATGGGGAGCACAGCGCCTGCGCCATAAAGCATGAAAATCAGTGACGTTGTGGACGATGCGGCACTGCTTATAGTAACGGAAAAAGGTATTAAAAACGGGAAAATCGCCGCTACGATAGCAGAAATCACGCTTAAAAAAAGTACGATGCTCCATACATACGGGGCCTTTGCATTAGTTCGGCGTGCTGAGCCAATAAAAATCATGATGAAGGCGAATATGGCTACCAGCAATAGAACCGGCATTATATAGATATACTGCTGCCCGCCTGAAATGACAGTGCGCAATAACTGCCGGACCCACATTTCAGAGACCGGAGTGCGCACTACCGGCATCAAGATTACTGCTGAAACAAAAAAACCGTATGCAATCCAGGAACTGGCCTGCAATATGCGCCAGTTGCCGGCCGGGGGGTTTTCACGGACTTTATTGACCAGGAACGATGCGCCCAGCATGGTGTAGCCTGCTAATGTCCCTACCGCAATCAAAATTGACATGGGGCTTAGCCAGTCCCAGGGGCCGCCGGCAAATGAGCCGTTGGCTACGCTGACGTTGGTAAGCAGCCCTCCCAGGAGAAACCCCTGCCCCAGGATAGCGAGCAGGCTGCCCGCTCCCAGGCAATACCCCCACAACTGTTTATTTTGGGACTGGTCAAGGAATTCGACCGAAACAGCCCTGAACATGAGGCCGAAGATGAGCATCATGGCAGGGATGTACATCGCGCTGAAAATAATGCTGTAGGCCTGTGGGAAGGCACCGAACATAATGGCGCCGGCAATTACCAGCCAGGTCTCATTCGCATACCAGAGCGGGCCGATGGCATTGAGCAGAGTGGCCCGACGCGCTTCCCCGGCACCCAGGGACAACACGCCGATGCCCAGGTCGGCTCCATCCAGAATAACGAACAATAACAGTGTAAGGCCGACGATGAAGAACCAGATCAATGGCAAAAAGGTTTCCATGGATTATTTACCCCCGTGACCGGCGCCGTTTTCGGCCGGTGGGGTCGATGCTCTTTGGCCGGGCACAAGGCTGGTTAAATCCGGCCCCTTGATCAGGATTTTACGCGTGAAATAGATAAACAGCCCGAGTAGCAAAAGATAAATCAGAATGAAGAGTATCAGGCTGGTAGCAACTGTGGCAACGCCGATCTGTGAGACGCCATCGCTGGTGCGCAGGATGCCGTAGATCATCCATGGCTGTCTCCCCATCTCACGCACTATCCAGCCGCACTCAGTAGCTATGAAACCGGCGGGGAGAGCGTAGAGCCAGAATAGCCAGAATACCCTGCTTTGGGGGGCGACATCGGTGCGCAGTTTTTTACGGTACCATTGCCACAACGCCCACATTATCAGCAGAACCATTAGTATGCCCAGAACCACCATGATCCGGAAGGCATAGAAGGGCAGGGTAACCGGAGGCTGGTCACTGCTAGGGAAATCTTTCAAGCCGGTTACCTGTCCCGTTAGCGACCGGTCGCTGAGCAAGCTCAACATGTAAGGCACTTTAACTTCCCAGACGTTTTTCTGCGCTGCCTGGTCCGGCCAGCCAATAGCTACCCAAGATGCGCTTGTGTCGGGTGGATTGGTTACCCAGTTTGCTTCCATTGCTGCCGCTTTGGCAGGCTGGTTCTTGAGTACCGCCAGGCCCGAAGCGTCGCCCAGGAAGACCTGCAGAGGGGCAACCAGTATGCCAATGACAACCATAACCTTAAAGGTTTTAAGGAAGAAATCGACATTCTGCCTGCGCAAGATATACCATGCACATATTCCCGCCACAAAAAATAACGTGGTTTCTACACTGGCCACCCATATATGTATAAAGGCAATGGGAAGGTCCGGATTAAATACGGCTTGAAGGTAATTGGTGATCACCATTTTGCCTCCCTGCATCTGTACTCCCGCAGGGGTCTGCATCCACGAATTGGCCGACATGATCCAGAAAGCTGAAAGAGATGCACCCAGGGCCACCATGATATTGGAAAATAGGTGCACGCCTCTGGGTACCCGGCCCCACCCGAAAAAAAACACAGCCAAGAAGGCAGCTTCCAGTGCGAAGGACATGGATGCTTCGAAGGCCAGGATAGTGCCAAAGATGTCGCCCGCTACCGTAGAGAAACGCGACCAGTTGGTCCCGAATTCCAGTTCCAGCGGGACTCCGCTGGCCACGCCTATGCCAAAGGCCATGATAAAGATAACCGACCAGAAGCGCACCTGCCGGTAATAGATTTCATTTTTTGTTTTGAGCCATAAGACTTCCATCACCACCATCATCAGGCTGAGCCCTATGCTCAGCAGGGGCCATATCATGTGAAAGATGGTGGTGATGGCGAACTGGGCACGTGCGAGATCAAGTGCAACAGTTTCCATTGCCTATTTACCCGGGAAAGCCGAATTGGATACGCTCGTGCCTAAAAGAGACAAAACAATAATGCAGGCAAGCGCCCCCGCGCCGATTACAATTGAGATAAGCGCAAATACGGGATCTGTGAATGCTTTCAACCAGATAACTACAGCGAGGCCCAATGATAGCGCAAACAGGATAATCCCCAGTACTATCTTGGTCTTGAGTATGTGTGAATTCCTGATTTTGCGGAAACGGGCCTTCCCGTCCAGCAGTCCCACGAGAAAAGCCAACAGAACGACAAGCGGCAAAAATAAGACAAGTATTTTGGTTGTGCAGGTTATAAGATCTTCAACCTGGCCTGAACACACGAGCGATGCCAACGAAAAAACCAGCACTGCCACGGTAAAGGATACCGGGAAATGTACTGCTATGGGGTGAAGATCGAAATTGAGAAGTCTGCGCCGGTTTTCAGCTACCGGATCAGTGTATGGCTCAAAAGAAATGCGAGGTACGCCGCAGGCCGGGCAAGCATCCCCCAGCTTGGACTCTTCCGTAATGTAACCGCACGCCTTGCACCGTACCATTTTTTTCATAGGAACTCCCCCTGCCGATCGTGCTAAATAAAAGTGCTTTATCAGTATATCCCGCTAAACAGGCGCTGCGCAAAAACTGATTATTGCACTACCAACTGTGACGCGAGGCGAACATAGTGCCTCTAAGCGCCCCTGCAAGGTAGCGAAAGTTATTGGCCGCCAGAGAAGGCCAGAGCACAGGACGATAACGCCAGAAACGGCTTCTGGCCAGGTAGCGCGGATTAAAGTACAAGCGCAGGCCGTCCCAGAACATGGCCGCCCTGAGCTCCCTGCCGCTCATATGCCTGGTGCGTACGTTGCAGATAAACCCGTTGTATAGACTGAAGTCGTCGCGGTTGATAATAAGGTTTTCAGCAAGAAGCTGCTCACGGATTTCCGTCTTGGGATAGGGCGTCATGCACTGCATAATGGGATGGTCTACACCCAGCTCCAGCGCGAAACGGTAGGCAGAGCGGATATCCTCACGGCTGTCATCGGGGTTGCCTATAATAAAACCGCCGAAAATACCTATCCCTTGCTTTTGCAGCAATGAGACTGCGTGCCGGGTATTGTTCAATACGCCCGTCTTGCCCATAGAATCGAGGTTTCTAGCTATGCCGCTTTCGATGCCGAGAAATACCCACTTGAAGCCAGCGGCCTTGAGCCGCGGCGCTAACTCTTCATCCGAGGCAATCCCTTTAACACTGGCCTGGATAGCATATTCCATTGAATTTAGCCTCTCCGCGACGATCCTGTCGCATAACTTTTTCAGCCGCTGAACATCCAGAGTAATATTATCATCGACAAAAAAGACTCCCTCCACTCCACGCTGTTTAAGGCGTCTCAGATCTTCAACGACCCGGTCCAGAGCAAAAAACCGGATGGAACGCCCATACATGTGGGCTATACTGCAAAACCGGCAGCCCATGGTGCAGCCTCGCGATGTCTCAACGCAATCAAAGCGCCGCCCTAAAAAGCGGGCGCCGTCCAGCACACGGCAACTACGGTCGGGTGGCTTCAGGGAATCCAGGTTTAACAGAGGAGCCGGTGGATTATGTTGAAACCGGCCTTCCATTCGGACCGAAAGTCCGACAATGCCATCAAAATTCCGCCGCCCGGATACTAATTCCTGGACCAGCCTTTGAAAGACAACTTCTCCCTCACCCCGCACTATAAAATCGAATAGGTGCGCTCCCTCACCGGAGCCGATCTCTTCGAATAGCAACGAAGCATGATATCCCCCCAGGACCGTTGTGATCTCCGGATCGAAGGAACGGCAGATTTGCGCCACCCTGCATGCGCTGTCATATTGAAAGCTCATGGCACTTAGACCCACGATTCCCGGGCGGAACTCATTCATTATATGACGGATGAAGCTGGCTATATTCCTGCTATGGAATGCCAGGTCCACTATTTTAACCTCGCAACCCTCCAGGTTGCCCGCTATGGAGCACAGCCCGAGATTAGGCATATGCATTACTGCATCCAGTGCGCTAATGGTATCCGGCATGGCAACCAGAAGCACCTTCATCGTGATCCCACCACTATTTTTTCCATCGTGCGTATAAATAACATGCTAGAAAGATACCCGCGGGAAATTATACTCGAAAACAATAGCGGGTCATACCCGTACGGATAGCGAGGTGCAGCTTGACAGTAATTTACGATTAATGATAGAGTACAAATTGCGCATGGTCGGGTAGATGGTGAGTTGGCTTTCAGGAAGGGCATAAATCTTTTTTTCGACGTACGAATACAATATGCGTTATGGTTGAGCAGTGGAATCGATCCGGTTTTCATCACTTACACACAATTAATCATATTATTAAATAAAGGGAGGACCAATGAAAGACTATCCCTGGTTTAAGAGTTACGACCCCGGAGTACCCTATACATTAGAACCCTATCCTAATGTTACCGTCCTGGACCAGTTGGCGGACTACACAAAAGAGAGGCCGGACTTCCCCCTGGCCGTTTTCATGAAAAGGGAGCTGAGCTATCAGGAGTTGGAGGACCAAAGCAACGCCCTGGCGCACGCGCTGATCGACATGGGAGTCAAAAAAGGCGACAGGGTAACGGTACTCTTCCTCAACAGCCCGCAGGTCTTTGTATGCAATTTTGCCATCTGGAAGGTCGGGGCGATTGTAGTTCCACTCAACCCGCTCTACACGCCCTTCGAGCTGGAACACGCCGTTCAAATCGTGGATGCCGAGGTTGCCATAGTAACCTCGCTGTGGTATTCAACCATCAAAGGCTTCCAGCCGAAAACTAAGCTGCGTAAGGTGATTGTCACCGACCTGGATGCCTATGCCGTTAAGCCTATTAAGAAAGAGGCTGAAGGCGGTACCAAACTCGAGGCTGGCGACGAATGGTTGAGCGATATAGTCATGAAATACATGGGCAAAGGCCGCCCCGCGGTCAAGGTAACTAAGGACGACATCGCTCTGATTCTGTTTAGCGGTGGCACGACCGGCGCCCCCAAGGGCGTGATGCACAGGCACCATAACATGGTTATTATAGGGATGCAGCATTATGCCTGGTGGAAGTCGCGTTCCAAGGATTGGGAAGACTATATGCTGGGCAACCTGCCCATGTTCCATGCATTTGGATGTTTCGTCGCCTTCGGCGTTTATTTCCAGGCTCATATGACGCAGGTGCTGGTCTTCAATCCCCGTGACATGAAGGGTGTGATAGAGCTGGTTAGAGAATATAAGATCGCCAGCATTTCAGCCACTCCCAGCATGTTAATTGCTTTACTCAATTCGCCCGACCGTCTCCCTGATGACTTTAGAAGCGTAAACCGCTGCAGCTCGGGAGCAGCGCCGCTCATGACCGAGACCAAGCTTGCGTTTGAAAAACTAATTGCTCCAGATGGCATTCTCGCTGAAGGCTTCGGCATGACCGAATCGGCTATTGCGGGCAGCACCACCCCCATCTCGGACAGGTCAAAATGGAAGCAGGGCTCCATAGGCTGCCCTCTTTCCGACACCATTTTCAAGATTGTCGACCTCGAAACAGGAACCAAAGAGCTCCCCACCGGGGAAGACGGCGAGCTATGTATAAAGGCCCCCCAACTGATGCAGGGGTTTTGGAAGAATCCCAAGGAAACCGCCGAGGCACTGCGTGACGGCTGGCTCTACACCGGCGATATTGGACACCTTGATGAAGACGGCTATATGTTCCTCACTTCCAGAAAGAAGGACCTTATTAAGTGCGGAGGTTTCCAGGTGTGGCCGCGCGACGTAGAGGATATCATCATGATGCATCCCATGGTAGTCGAAGCTTGCGTGGCCGGCATCCCCGATCCGCGCCAGGGTGAAGCAGTCAAAGCCTGGGTAGTCGTCAAAGAGGGATGCGAGGTAACCGCCGACGAACTGCAGAAATTTTGCAGGGAAAAGTTGACCGGCTACAAGGTGCCCAGGTTCTATGAGTTCCGCAAAGACCTGCCCAAGACCATGGTCGGCAAAGTATTGCGTAGAGTCCTTCAGGAAGAAGAAAAGTCCAAGTAAAATAAAAGAACAGAATACCGGCATATAAGGGAAATCCCCCTTATATGCCGGTATTTTCTTTATTAACGGTCTAATCCCCCAAAATGCACTTAGTAGTCCCTTCTTACCGGTATCACTTCTAAAACCTGACAGCTACAGTTTTATATCTGAGACTTGTTCCTTGACACTAATAACCTTTGATGCTAAACTCAATTTAATGAAGTTTAGACCGACTGTTTGGTCGACGTTTCATTGCTAGCAGGATGCGGGATCGCTTTTATGAATTGATTTAAGCGGTCTTTGTTTCAAGTCCTCCCAAAACTGCGAGGCGTTCACGCTCACGGACGCCTCGCAGTCGCGTTCAGGGATCGAATTTAAGCTCGGTTATCGGATACAGTGTCTAGACACCGAGGTAGGCTTTCTTGACGTTAGCATCGAGCATGAGGTCCGACGTTTTTCCCTGCAATGTCAGGTCGCCGTTTTCTAAAACATAACCGTAATTGGCCAGCATCAATCCCAGCCGTGCATTCTGTTCAACCAGGATGATAGTGACGCCGTCACGGTTGATCTCTTTGATTTTTTCCGCAAGTTGCTGTCGTAACAAGGGGCTTAATCCCAGGGACGGCTCATCGAACATGAGAACTTCGGGCAATGCCATCATTCCGCGGGCGATGGCAGCCATCTGCTGCTGGCCGCCGCTCAATTCGCGTCCTTTGGCGTGCATCTTTTCTTTTAGTACCGGGAAGAGGGAAAATACCTTCTCCTGGGCTTCTTTTATCCTCTGTTTGTCATTTTGCAGGTAGGCCCCCATTTTCAGGTTCTCTTCAACCGTCATAAGCGGGAAAAGCCTTCTGCCTTCGGGTATTTGTATAATACCTCTGGCAGCTATTTCTCCCGGCTTCAAACCGTTTATTTTCTCTCCCTTGTAATCTATCTCGCCCCCCCTGATTTTGACAACGCCGCTGATCGCATTGAGGGTCGAGGACTTGCCTGCCCCGTTAGCGCCCAGGATCGTAATAAATCCCCCCTCGTTCACAGATAAAGATAACTTCCTGACAGCTACAGTTTTTCCGTATTTGACCAGAATACTTTTCAGTTCCAGCATGATTTATACTGTCTCCGTTCCCAGGTAGGCCTCGATGACCTCCGGTTTATTCATCATCTCGTGAGGATTCCCATCGGCAATCTTACTGCCAAAACTGAGGACGACTACCCTGGTGGCCACATTCAGCAGCACCTTCATATTATGCTCGATCAGCAATACCGTGATACCCTGCTCGTTGATCCTTTTGATATTTTCGACCACGAACTGGGCCTCCTCATAGTTCATACCGGTTGTCGGCTCATCCAGAAGCAGCACCTTGGGATTGGCTGCCAGTGCCAGGGCGATCCCCAGCATCCTCTGGTATCCATGCGACAGCACGGATGCAGGCCTGAAAGTCTCATTAAACAGGTCGAGCAACTGTAGTGTTTGGAGAACATTCCCCACCACGCCTTCGTGCTCGTCTTTATATTTTTTAGTTTCCAGAAATGACTCGAGGTCGCTGGTCTTATACTGTAAGCGGGAACTCATCAACATGCTCTGGACTAACGTCGTTTTTTCGTAAAGCACGTTCGATTGGAAAGTCCTGACCAGCCCCAATTTGGCTATCTGATCCGGCCTCAACCCGGAGATCTTTTTGCCCATAAAGGAAATCGTCCCGCGTGTCGGCTTATAGTAGCCTGAAATCAAATTTATGAGAGTAGTCTTGCCCGATCCGTTGGGCCCCACTATGCCCAGGACCTCACCCTGTTCTACTTTAAAGCTGACATCCTCAACGGCCGCCAATTTACCGAAAAGTTTGGTGACGTCATTTAATTCTAAAAAGACCATCGTTTTTTAATTTCCTGATTTATTAGTCTTCCTGTCTTGTTTCGCCCGGTATTTCGTATTCCTCGACCTCATGGTATATCTTGCGCCATATCCTGGGCCACAGGTCGATAAGCCCGGTACCTTTAGGCAGGAATATCAGCACGAGCACGACTACCGCACCGTAGAGCATTTGTGAAACACCGTACATCGGCAGTTTTGAAAGCTGTATGCCCAGAACGTATAGTACGGTAGAACCTATAATGGGACCGGCAACCAGTGAGCTCATGCCGCCCACGATGCTCATCATCATGATTTGTATTGATTGCCAGAGGCCGAATATAAGCGGTGATATTACCGTCAGGTAATTGGCATAAATGGCGCCCGCAAACCCGGTGAATACACCGGACATAGAAAAAGCAATCACCCTGTATCTCATCAAATGAATGCCTTCGTGTTCGGCAAGCGTCTGATTGGCAAGCATGGCATAGAAAGTGCCGCCCGTACGGGTTTTCCCTATCTGCCAAAAAACCAGGCCGGTTACTATCACAAGTATGAGGGTTAAATAATAGAATGGGACGGAATTGGCCATGAAATTGATGTGCAGAGGGCCAAGGTCGATATTGGGCGGCGGGGTAGCTATCAGTCCCCTCGAACCGTGAGTAACCGGATCCCACTGTTGAGCGATTATCCTTATAACCTCTGTCAGCGACAGGGTGATGATTGAAAAATAAATCCCGCCCACGCGCAGCACTACAGCGCCGATCCCCATGGCCACAATACCCGAAACGATGCCTGAGAGCAAAAATGCAAACCACCACGGCCAGCCCAACACAACCGACAGTATGGCAGAGGTATATCCTCCTATTGCCATAAACGCTGCCTGGCCCAGGCTGAACTGCCCGGTTCTCAATATCAGAGTAAAGCCCATGGCCGCCACCGCCCAGATGCCGCTTAATATCAGCATATTGAGGACGATTTCACCCTGGGTGAAAACGGGGATGAGGAGGAAAATGATGACGGGAACAACAGCCACTACCTTGGGCCAGGTGTTTCTCCAGTCGTATGTTCTGAATCTATTTAACCATATATTCATTTCAAGGCAGCTCCGAATAGTCCTTGCGGCCGGACCAGCAATAGGATAATTACCAGCACAAACAAAACAACCTCGGAATAATATGAAATATAATAGGTCATGACGCTGTTAAGGAAACCCAGGATGAGTCCGCCGATAATTGCACCGCTAAGACTACCCAGACCACCAATGACGATGGCCAGCAGTGAAAAAATCATGGGAATACGCCCGATGAAGGGATTAATGGCGTAAACAGGGGCCATGATGCAGCCGGCCCAGGCAGCCAGCAGGCACCCGATGCCCATAACTATCAGTGAAACGCGTTCCACGCGAACGCCATATAAACTCGCCGCCCTTGGTTCCTGTGCGGCGGCCCGTATGGACAAACCGATTTTAGTGCGGTTCAGCACGATATACATGGCTATCAGAACTACCAGCGTGAAACCGACCACGGCAATTTTCTGGTAGCTGACGCTGAAAGTAACCAAATCCAGAGAGCCGGGCATTACATTGGCAAGGCCTTTATCCTGCAGGCCGAAGAGCATGCTGGCCAGGCCCTCAAAAAAGAAGATCAGCGCCAGCGTGACCGCACCTACATATAAATCGCCCGATACGCGATCGATGATAACCTTTTTGACGAGCATGCCCAATCCCGCGATGATAAAGCCGGTAACCAGCATGCTGAAAGGGAAAGGTACGCCCGCTGCCGTTACGCCGTAGAAAACGACGACTGCTCCCAGCATATAATACTGCCCATGCGTCCAGTTCAATATTCCCAGGATGCTGAATACCAGCACCATGCCGAACGCCATGGTTATATATGTACTACTCTGGACTAGTCCATCGATCCATATTCCAGCAGGGGGCATACCATTTCTCCTTATAATTCTTAAGTGCTGCTAGGGCAGAGGAGTCCAGGGTGACTCGGAGAGATAGACTTCTTTATCGCCCTTAATCTGCGAGAGAGCGCCCGGGGTGCCGAAAACTATCGGGGAGCCATAGGTCTTGGCGCCTGACATCGTATAGGTGCCAGTGGTCGTACTGAAAGTTCCGCCCTGGATCGCTTTCATGACGGCATCGGGATCAGTGCTCCCGGCTTTCGTCATCGCCTGCGTGAGAATCAACATGTGCGAGGGCATCCAGCCAATCCAGCCTGTATAGACAACCGGAGCACCAGTATCCTTGGCCACGTCATCATTTACCTGCTTGGCCATGGCCAAGATCGCGGGATCTATCTTGGTCTCTTTGTAATCCCAGATCCCAAAGTACTGATCGATGAAGCCCTGGGAAGCATCGTAACCTACGACCTCGTTGTATACGGCCGGGTCGACACAGGGTCCGGCGACGCCACACACTATATCTTTGTAGCCCATGTCCCAGCGCTGCTTGGCAGTATCAAAAGCTGCGCCGATATCGCCGGCGTTGTAGATAACACCGCATCCGGCTTCCTTGAACTTGGTGATGTACGGGGTATAGTCGGTGGCCGCGGGTGTATACCACTCATGGTGATACTTGATGCCCGCCGCATCCAGCGTCTTGTCCACAACATCCCATCCGGCGCCTTTTCCCAGAGTCGAGTCTTCAATGCCGATAATTCTGCCCGGATACGCTTTTGCGATGGCCTTAAAGTCGGAGATAATCTGTTCGTGAGAAGGATTGGCAAATACAGTGTACGGATACTTTGCCGGATCATATATACCGCCTTCCGACATAGGCACAGCCTCGTTGCCCGTCCTGGTTAGCAGGAGGACCTTGGCTGGTGTAGTTACGGCCTGTACCGCCGGCATGCCCCAGCTCCAGTAAGCGACTATTGCCTGGCAGCCGTCGCCGAAGATAAGCTGTTTGGCTGCCGCCGCGCCGCCTTCGGGGGTGTTTTCATCGTCTACTTCAGTATATGTAACGTTATAGGTAGTGTCCCCTACTTTGAAACCACCGGCTTGATTAAACAACTCGATCCATTTTTGATAAAAATCGTGCCCGGCCTGCCCCCAGGGCGCCGCAGGGCCGCTTAGCGGCGTTGGGCATCCCATCTTATAGATGACCGGCCCGGTGGACACCGGAGGAGCCGCCTTTTCTCCACCTCCCGCGCATGCAGAGGCCACCATGCCCAGCACAGTCGCAAGAATGACCAAAACTGCCGTAATCCCATGCCATTTCCGCATATACCTTGAACCTCCTTAAAATTTATATTAGAACTATCTAGTTTGGAAGTCGACTGATCGCTCGATTTATTTGTGCGAAAGGTACTTTAACATTAACAGGAAATTATTGTCAAGGGGTACAAAGCAACATTACCTGTGAAATTTTGCTTAAAAAAAGTTAAATAATTGAGGCGGCTGGGCGTTTCCTATATAATGCTTTCTACTTGTGCACAATACGAGACTGCTAAATGGCAAAGGTAAAAAAAACTCTAAAAAACAACCCCCGGCAAACCAGAAAGAAAAAAAGCGCTGCTGCCAAGAGGAGGTATATTGCTGAGGTAGCAGCCAACCTTTTCTTTAAAAAAGGATTTATGCAGACCACGACCAAGGAATTGGCCGAGGCGTGCGGCATGAGCGTTGGCACCCTCTACTACTATATCAAGTCGAAAAATGATTTCCCTCAGATGTTTTGCGAAATCCATAACAGCGATCTCGACATAATCGAAAAGAAAATACACAGGGAGATGGTCACCAACACCCTTGAGAATACCCTGAGAAAGGCCGTAAGCGAATACCTGTTCTGGATCAACCGCCGGAACAAATTGATTATGTTCTGGTACGATACGGTTAGATATTTAAGACAGGACCAATTGAAGGCAATTACACATGCGGAATTTCGCGCTATCGGCTATTTTGAAGAAATCCTGGAAAAAGGCAAGAAAGAGGGGTGCTTTGGGTTCAGGGATTTACGAGTTAGTGCATATAGCATAGAACTGCTTTGTCATGAATGGATCCTTAAGGGACTGTTTATGCGAGACAAGTATACTTTAGAAGAGTATTCCGAACTGTGCCAGGATATGGCAGTAGCTCTGGCCCGCGGCACAGCTAAATCGTAACCGTCTTAAAAGAACCCCTCTGGTTTGCATCCAGATCAGCGTTCCAATCTCCCGGGACTTCCCCGCCACATCTATTAAGTTTTACGTCTATTGAGCGCCGATCGAAGCTGCTATTTCCGCCATTCCCAGGCTTTCCAGCCGGCTTTTTGAAGGCTTGCCTGTGACCTTATTCCACTCACGTATCCTGTAATATTCGGGCATCATTTTGTCCAGGTCGGGCACATGCCCTTCCTGGCCACCATCCGGTATGGGTCTGAGTGCAAGTTCAGGCATAACATCGTCCTTGGCAGAAATGCCCAGCCTGCAGGAAAGCGCTCTCTGCAACTGGAAGATACGCTCTCCCGCCTGGAGTAACTGGTCTACATCGGTATTCCAGCCGGTAGCACTATTAATCATGTCAACCATACTGGCAAAGGGCAGCATGCAGAAGTGGCAGATGCCCAACGAATCGGTCAGCGCCCTGAAGTTCTGGCTTTTTTCCACCATTGCTGCTTTATCATTATCCCAGCGGTCGCCCGCATTTAGGCCGAGGTCAAAATGGCCCGTGCCGCCGTCAACCTGGTAAGCGTCGCTCTTATTATGATCGGCGCCGCGCGGAGCTGTGGCATAAACCAGCGCCATCGAGTGGTACGCTCTGGGTTCATGCATAGGAAACTCGAGGCCCTTGCATTGAACGGCTTCGCCGATGGGGCGGCCATATTTTTTCGCCATGCGCCTTGTCCCGCCGGCCAGTATTTTGCCGAAGCCCTCGTTCTTGCCAATGAGATGCGCCAGCTCGATTGTGGCGTCGATGTTGCCCCAGTTAAGCTTGAGCCCTCCGGTATCTTTTTCAGTTATGACACCCAGTTCATACAGATAAAAGGCATAACCAACACTGGCGCCACTGCTTATGGAGTCATATCCATAGGCGTTAGTCAGTTCGTTGAAATATACAGAAGTGGACATATCGAGGACCAGCCCCTGCATGGGACCCCAGGCCATGACCGTTTCATACTCGGGGCCTTCAACTTTATCGTATAAATATTTGCCTTCTTTGATTTGCAGCACTTTGCGGCAGCGTATGGGACAACCGTAGCATGCGGTATTGCCCGTCTGATACTTCTCCAGTTGTGTGACGCCGCTTAAATCAGTCGACTCCGGCATAGTGGCTGCCGTGTAGTAGCGGGTCGGCCCATCTCCGTAGCTGATGGCGGAATCGACCCATCCAGCCGTCCCGGTCTCATGCATAATCAGCGAAAGGAAGCCTTCTTTAACCTCGTCCATGGCCTTCTTCGCTGCTTCGCGGAATTTTTCGGGATCCTGCATAGGAATCTTCAACTTGCCACGCACAGCTATGGCCTTGACCTTTTTAGAGCCCATCACGCAACCCAGGCCGGCACGCCCCAGGCAATGTCCCCATTCCGACACGATGTTACCCATGGGCACGAGATTCTCGGAGGCAGGCCCGATACATGCTACCTGCACTCGATTATCATCATACTCGGTCTTGATCGCCTCCTGAGTCTTATATGTATCCTTGCCCCACAGGTGCGCAGCATCCTTGATCTCTGCCACCCCGTCACGGATAAAAATGTAAACAGGTTTGGCGGATTGGCCTTTAAGTATAATGCCGTCGTAACCGGCATTCTTGAATTCAGCTCCGAACCAGGCGCCTGCATTAGCGTCGCCATAATGCCCGGTGTACGGGGAAACTGTTGCTCCTCCCCAGCGGCTTACGCTGGGCCCGCTGGTACCATTGAAAAGCCCGGGCATCAGTATAAGAGGATTATCGGGCCCCAACGGGTCTGTCTTTGCGTCCACCATGTCAAACAGATAGCGAGCAGCCAGCCCTGAACTTCCCAGGAAATCGCGGGCATATTTTTCATTCAGGGGCTCTTCGGACAGAACGCCCTTTGTGAGATCTGCAACCAGTATCTTTCCCCAGTATCCGTTCATAGTCTTCCCTCTCTAATTTCATTAGAAATCGATTGGTTTGCCCTCGTAAACATAGGCGAACATCTTGTTCAGGTCTTCGCTCTCCGGGATTCGTGTGACCGTGATGGTCATAGTTTCATTCAAAGCGCGGTCAATTAGCTCCGGGATTACCTGGTCATATTTAGCTTTGTCAATGCCGCAATCTTTTACCGAAAGCGGCTGAGCCAGAGTTTTCGCAAGTTTGCGTACGGCGGCAACCAGGGCTTTAGCACATGTCTTATCATCCCCGCTGGCGCCAAGGCAAAAGCGGGCCATTTCGGCATATTTTGTCGTGGTCTCTTCGGAGCCGTTGATGAGGTATTCCATAGTGTACGGCAGGAACAATCCAACGGTTCGACCATGGGGAACGTGGAAAAGTGCTCCCAGAGCATGCCCCAGGCTATGCCCCAGGCCGGCCATCGAATTGCCGAACGACATACCGCCGAGCGTAGCTGCGTACATCATTTCCCTGCGCGCTTCCGGGTCGGAGCCATCCTTGTAGGCTTTGACCAGGTACTGGAAAACCCGTCGCGTGGCTATCAGTCCCGGCCCGTCGGTAATGGTGGTGCCCCATGCGGATGTGTACCCTTCGATGGCATGGCACAAGACATCCATGCCGGTATCAGCCGTAATCATCGGCGGCATGCCCATCACCATGACGGGATCGAGTATGGCGACATCAGGCATACATTCGGGTGTGCCAAGGCCAAGTTTGCGGCCCAGCACCGTGTCGGTGAGCACAATGGCCCACGTAGCTTCGGACCCGGTGCCACTGGTAGTGGGGATAGCCATAAGCCTGGCCTTATCCCTGAAATTGTACGTCTCCGCCGGTGAAAGAGCGTCGGGTTCCAGGTCAGGCCTTGCCAGCAACAAAATAATGGCTTTGGCTGCGTCCATGACCGAACCGCCGCCCACGCCAATGACCCAATCAGGCTGGAATTTAGCCACGGCGGCGCCGCCCTTTTTAATCGTTATGAGGGAAGGTTCGGGCTCGACTTCATCGAATACTTCCCATTTTTTGCCGGCGGCGTCAAGTTGGTCTGTCACCAGCTTTAAAAGTCCCAGCTTTACAATGTTCTTATCTGATACAACGAAGGCCTTATTACCCCGGATCTGAAGTATGTACTCCAGCGCATTATCGCCGTACGATATCATTGGTGATGAAAAAGCCCACATATTGACCTCCCAATTTTTTATTTTTCGCTATTTTAGTCTTCCCATTCAGTCGGCAGCTTCTGTGTGGTGTTGGTCAGCTCATTGGCCGCCTTGGTATAGCGCATGACCTTGGCCATATTGCCGGTAAGCTTGGACTGTTTGGTAATAATGGCCTGGGTGGAATCGAGCTGCTTAAGACAAATCCTTTTCCAGATAGGATACGGCGCCGAAATGATGAATTCGGGTTTGTATTTACCGGCGTCGGTAACCATTTCAGCCGCGCGGCAGACACCATGATAAAGGTCGACATACATATAACGCGGCTCTTTGATCGGGCCTCCAACCTCGGTAATAAAATAGAAATCACCTTCCCAGGTCTTGGCAGCTTCCGACCAGGCCGTGTTCTTATTGAGCTCCTCCTTGTAAAGATCACACCATTCCTGCGTTCCATACTTTGCCACGCTAATTTACTCCTTTTATTTGATTTGTATTCCCTGATTGCAATAGATTATAGCAGTTTAAAATGGTGGAGAACTAAAAACAGTCGATTGGTCGCTCGTTCGATATTTGCTGGCGTAATTTACCATCATCCCTCGTTCTTTGTCAATAATGGCAATTACTCGATAAAAAACGCTCAAGCGGGACCAACTTACGAAGGAAATCCTATCATGTTAACCGCCTGCCACTGCCAGCAGCAGGTCCAGTTTGTCGCCATCCTTCAATTTAAAAGTATCGTCCATCTGCTTGACGTTCTTGCCGTTCAACAGTACATTGCTGCTCTGCCAGATTGACAACTGCCGGTTAACACCCATGGATACCAATTTATCTTTGTAAGCAGGGCCGTAATTAGTCTCGATATACTCCCTGGCTTCCTCGATGCTGCTCACATCCGCCGTCACAGCTCCGACACCTACAAAAAGCCGCCACGAGCCGGTAAAGTTAATATTAATCCTGGCCATATCTATCCTAATTACTCGAGCAGCCTGCTAAGACATATTATATTATTTTTTGCCCTGGCTGGCTCTTAGACTGACACAAAGCGGGCCGGGGCCGGTCATAAAACGAACGTTTTAAAAACCGGCCCCGGTCCTGTTTATTCAATCTTCTTTGGCTGCCCTGTCTTTATCAGATCTAGTATGCCTCCTGGTAAAGCTTGATAATGTCGTTCGGATCGTTGACAGGCCGCCCGTTGAAAATAACGGCCGTATCTGCTATGGCATGGAAAGCGCAGACGGGGATGCTTTCCTCGGGAACTCCCACATCGCGCAGCCTCATCGGGTGGCCAACCTTTGCCATCAGCGCTTCAACTGCATCCGCCGCTGCCAGGGCGGCATCCTTCTCGGACATGTTGGAAGTATTGACATCGAGGGCGTGCGCTACCTGCGCCAGCTTATCGGCCGAGGTCTCCACGTTATAGCGCATCACCTTGGGCAGCACTATGCCGCAGGCCGCTCCGTGCGGAACATGGTGCAGTGCGCCTACCGTATGGGCCATGCCATGAGCCAGGCCTACCTGCGCAACGGTGAAGGCCCATCCCGCCATGGTGGCTGCTAGCTGCATGTTCAGTCGGGCTTTTTCGTTCTTGCCGTCGGCTGCCACCAGCGGCAGGTTCTCATTGATCATGCGGATGGCCTGCATCGCCATGCCGTCGCAGATTTTATTCGACATCGTGCTTGTCATAGCTTCAATGGCGTGCGTCATGGCATCCATGGCCGTGGCGACGGTCATCGCCTTAGGCAGGGATAGGGTAAATACCGGGTCCAGTATGGCAACGTTGGGCATGATCTTGGCATCGACAATGAAAAGTTTGCGCCCGGCTTTATGGCTGGTCAGCACCGATACGTTGGTCACCTCACTGCCGGTGCCCGATGTGGTAGGTATGGCGATGTGCGGAGTCTGAGGCTCTGTCAGCACCAGGAAGTTGAGGTAATCATTGGCGTTGCCGCCGTTCTTAAGGGTTATGCATACACCTTTAGCGGTATCGATAACACTGCCGCCTCCCACACTTACGATGCAGTCCGCTTTCAGCTCGCGCGCAACTGCTGTTGCAGCATCTACTGCTTCCAGGTCCGGGTCGGACGGGATTTTGTCATAAATTCCCACGCAGAAATCAGCCAGAGCATTCTTCACCTTCTGAGCCAGCCCGGCCTGGTTGACGCCGGGATCGGTGAGTATCAATGCTCTTTTGCACCCCAGGTCTACGATCACCTTATAGATTGAGCTGAGAGCTCCGTGCCCGGCAATTACCTGCGTCGGGCAATTGTAGGCAAAACCGTCCACCTTTTTATAATCGGACATAAGCTGGAAGGTCATGTTGCTCTTGGCATCAGCCAGAGTGTTAACGTGTATACGCTTGATCACGGTATACTCAGTAAGTCCCGCAACGCCAAGCTCGCGGCCCACTCCCGACTGTTTATAGCCGCCAAAGGGGCAGTAATCGGCAAAGATATGGTAGTTGTTTATCCACATCGTGCCGGTGCGTACGGCGCGGGCCACCCGCTCAGCCCTGGCCTGGTTAGAGGAGAATACACCGCCGCCCAGGCCGTAAATCGAATCGTTGGCGATAGCAATTGCCTCTTCATCGCTGTCATATTTGATAACGCAAACCACCGGGCCGAAGATCTCCTCCTGCGCGATGCGCATCTTGTTATTCACATTGGCAAAGATGGTCGGGGCATAATAGTAGCCGCCTTTAATTCCCGCAACCTCAACACGTTTGCCGCCTGTCACCAGTTTGGCGCCTTCATCCTTACCGATCTTAACGTAGCGTTCAACCGTAGCAAGCTGTTGCTTGCTCACCAGCGGCCCCATATGCGATGTGGGGTCAAGTCTGGTAGCCGATGCGCAGGGCTTCAGCGCGTTTCTTCATTTTCTCTACGAATTGATCATATATCTTGGACGGCACCAGCACGCGGGTGCCTGATTCGCATATCTGGCCCTGATGGAAGAAGGTGCCGAAGCAGGCGCCTTCCACGGCCAGCTCCATATCGGCGTCGTCAAGTATGATATTGGCCGATTTACCGCCCAGTTCCAGGGTCACTTTTTTAACGGTATCCGAGGCCATCCTCATGATCTCACGACCCACTTCGGTGCTGCCGGTGAAGGCGATCTTATCTACATCAGGATGGGTGCAGAGGACACTGCCCAATTCCCCCCCGGGCCGGCGATAACGTTTATCACACCGTCAGGGATGCCTGCCGCTTTGGCACATTCGGCAAGTATAAGGGCACTCAGCGATGTATACGAAGCAGGCTTCAATACCAGGCAATTGCCCATAATGAGGGCAGGAGCGATTTTCCAGAAGGCCATGCTCATGGGGAAGTTCCAGGGTATAATGCCCACGCATACACCGATGGGCTCCCTGCGAATGAACTCACGGCCGGGTCCGAAGGCGTTCCCGGATACGGGGATCTCCTCCTCCCAGGGGAATTTGGTGGCCGCCGCCAGGCTCAGGTTGCGCATCAGCCCGATGCCCAGCAAAGGAGAAAACTTGGCCAGGCCTATGATCTGTCCCGAGTCCATGCACTCGGTTGCAGCCAGACGCAGGCCCTGTTTAGCTACCTCGTCGGCGAAATCGTGAATCTTGGCCATGCGGGCCGCCGGGGTAAGTCCGCTCCAGACCCCGCTATTGAACGCTTTGCGCGCCGCCGCTATAGCCGCCTCCGCCTCAGCTTTACCTGCCTGCGCTATGGTTGCTATGGGGGCTTCGGTTCCGGGATCGATCGATTCGAAGGTCTTGCCACTGGCTGCGTCTACAAATTTGCCATCGATGAATAGCTTATATTGTTCCACTTATGCCTCCCTCCTTAAAATATTTTTGTGGATACAAGTCGCCATATTTAAGGTAATTGCTCACCTTTAGATATGCAGTTTTATTGCTTCAGGTCGCAGACCCCGAAACCATCCCATTCATTCAAGGGCTTACTGGAGGTCACAACGAATCCCTTCTTTACCTTTTCATCGATGTAGGATATGGTCACCTCTCCCGCAAGCTCGTGTATATCGGGATTGATAACAAATGTCAGGCCTTCTATCTCCTGGATTAGATCATTTTCCCGGACTTCGTCCACAACCAGTCCAAGCGAGCAATCACAGCATCCGGTGTTATGTATATCTATGCGAATAGGTTTTCGGTTATCTTTGTCCACCAGAAATGACTTGATTGCAGTTACCGCGTCCACAGTCACATTGACCATCACTTCACTTACCTGCCTCATCATCTATCGAGTGTAATTAAATCCTTTTATATAATACCATCTCTGGATAAACTGCCGCTATGCCCTGATTATCCAAGCCAGCCTATAGCTGGTCGAACGAATGGTCGTTCGAATAATTATAGACAGCAGTTTACCACTAACATAAATTTATTGTCAACGGTACCCCGGAGAGACCCAACAAACTTCCACGGAGCTAATTTCCACCGTTCGTAAATAGTCACGAAAACTCGTGCGAAATATTTTGAACCGGAATTTAAGTTGGGGTAAAATAGCGTCAATCCTATGGCCAACAGCGAGAAGAAACCTTCGGGTAAAAAGCTACAGCAGATCTGCAAGGTGGCTGCCAACCTGTTTTTCGAAAAAGGATTCTGGCAGACCTCCGCCCGGGATATCGCCGGGCTGCGCGGGATCAGCGTTGGGACTCTCTATCACTATATAAATTCTAAATACGATTTCCCCCGCATCTTCAGTAAAGTCCACATCAGGGACATAAGGAAATGGGAAAGGGAAGTGCGCAAGGAGATGGAAGATACAGATCCCGAGGAGATGCTGAGGAAGGCCATCAGGACATACGTTCACCTTATCGATTCGAGAGATAAAATGGTGCTCTTCTGGTATAACACCGCACAGCACCTGGAATGGGACCAGCTGGAGGACGTGGTACATACGGAATTCCGTGTGGTGAGTCTCTTTAAAGAGATCCTAGATAAAGGATGCAAACTGGGGCAATTCAAGACCTGTGACCCGTTGCTGGCGGCGGTCAATATCGAAACGATCTGCCATACCTGGGTCCTTAAAGGATGGCACCTCTACCACTTCTATACGATAGAGCAATATGCTGCCGCATGCGAAAATTACGCCGTTTTGATAGCACGAGGCTCCAGCGACCTGTGCGTTCCCCCCACCGCTAAAACTATCGACGTAAAACAGCTCAAGGAGAATTGGGACCGGGAGCGCAAGGAAAACCCGGAGGGCCATGGCTGTGACTCATGGGCCCGCTATACGGTAGACCCTTAATACTTTTCAGATATAGCAACCGTACTATAGTTCTATGAAGGAATGTACCTTTACTTTTACCCTGATAATGCTTAACATTAAGACTGATTTGTCCACCAATCAATAATTTGCCAAAAGGGGTGTCCTATGAGCGAAACCGCAGCTCCCGCCAAAACCGAAAAGAAAAGGGCCATCAACCGGCTTAAAAGTATGTATCCCCTGCGCAACCTGGTACAGCAGGACTACATAGATACACTGAACGCCAGTAACGAAGGCAAACCCACCGTATGGGCCATGCTCAACTACTGGGAAGGGGACCTGCCCCTCAAAGCCATGGGTCTCAACATAGTTTACCCGGAGAACTATTCCACGCTGCTGGCCTCCACGGGAAGTGCCGAACCCTTCCTGGACGCCGCGGACTCCGACGGGTATCCCACCCATCTTTGCGGCTATGGCCGCAGCACGATCGGTTATTCCTACCGCATGATGAAAGACCTTAACGGCCGCATACCTCCCGAGGCGCCGCTGGGAGGCATGGCCAAACCAGCGCTGCTTCTGGGCTCAGGCATTATCTGCGACGCCCGCTTCAAATGGTTCCAGGCGCTGGGAAGATATTTCGATGCCCCTCAATGGGTGCTCGAGATGCCAATGATGGGGACGGCCGAAGGCACCGAGCCGGACCTGGAAGGCTACCAGATCAAATTCCTGGTCAAGGAATTGCAGGCCTTCATCGCCTTCCTTGAAAAATTCCTGGGCAGGAAAATGGACTGGGCCAGGCTGGAAGAGCTGATCGACCTGGCCGTTAAAATTCACGAGACTACGTGGCAGATCAGCGAGCTGCGCAAATCGATCCCTGGTCCTATGCATGCCACCGACTTCTGGAGCAGCATGCCCCCTTCACTCTTCTTCTCGGGCGACATGGCCACGTCACTCAAGCTCTATCAGGATATGCTGGCCGAGGTGCAGGAACGCGTAAATAATAAGATTGCCGGCATCAACTACCCGGAGAGATACCGCATCGTATTCAGCGAGCTCCCGCCCTGGCACAGCCTTAAATTCTTCGACAGCCTGGCCGAGATGGGCTGGAACTTCGTTTTCGAAAGCAGGGGCTATCACGCACCCAGGCCGCCCGACTTCAGCCACGTCAGCGACCCGCTGGAGAAGCTAGCACGACTCTGTCGCAATTTTATCTTCAACATACACCCATGTGCCCTGGAGGATGGGATGGCTAATCCTATTGTGGAGGTCTATCTTCGCACAGCCAGGGAATATAAGATTGACGGGTTCTTCCTGCATCCGCTCATTTCCTGCCGCGCCGCCAGCGCCGGTTTGAGGTCGGTGCAGGAATTTTTGATGAAAAAGCTTGACGTGCCCAGCCTGTGGGTGGAAGGGGACATCATCGACAAGCGTGTCTTCAACCCGCAGGAGGTGCTGGCCAGGGCGGAAGCCTTCGAACAGACCATGGAGCATTATCGCAAGGTCCGCAAAGCGCAGGGCCTGGACTGGTGATTGCAAGTAAAATCTGGAGATTGATATGGTTATAGCAATGACGAAAGGGCTGTCCCTGGCAAGGGGCGTTTATCAAGACAGGGGATTGCGGATGCGTGAGCTGCGCAAGTCCGGCAAGAAGATCATCGGCTATATATGCCTTTATCCCCCGGTTGAGCTTATTACTGCGCTGGGCATGATCCCCTTTCGCATTTTCGGCGATATGAACGAGACTATCACGGCCGCCGACCAGGTATCCACAACCGTGGTCTGCCCCTTCCTGCGCAGCATCATAGACCTGGCGCTCAAAGGCAAATTCAACTTCCTTGACGGGATCGTGGGCGCCCATACCTGTGATATCGGGGCTGGCCTTATTTTACAGTGGCGCGATTTCGTCAAATCGCCCAATTTTTCACACCTGCTGGACGTACCGCACACCGACCATGCCCCAGCTGTCGACTATTTTGAAGGGCAGATCAACTCCTTCAAGCGGCACCTCGAGGAGTTCTCCGGCCAACAGTTGACCGATGATAAACTGGCCAAAGCCGTCGAGCTGCATAACAGGCAGCGCAAGCTCGTCAGGCAGCTTTACGACCTGCGCAAGCCCGACCCGCCACTGCTAACTTCTATGGAGAACCTGGAGGTTCTGGTGGCGCTCTTCAGCTTGCCCGTCGAAGAGGGCAACGAGCTCCTGGAGAATGTGATCCAGGAGGTCAAGGAACGCAAAGATAAACCGGAAAAGAAGAAGCCCCGCCTGCTGGTCTGGGGCCCGGTCTTCGACAATACCTCACTCTACGAGCTGATTGAGAGCGCCGGCGCCAGCGTGGTAGTTGACGATACCTGCGTGGGCACGCGTGCTTTCTGGGCCGACGTGAAGCCGCCCTACGACCTGCACAGCCTGGCGCAGCGCTACCTGGTGGACCTCAAGTGCCCCCGCACCTACCGCCAGGCGGAGCCTTCCGAATTGAAGAAGGATTATAACAAGGACCTGGAAAGCAGGTTCGACTACATCAAGAAGGCCGTGACGGACTGGAAGGTTAAAGGAGCTATTTTGCAGAGCGTTAAGTACTGCGATACGCACGGCTACGAGGTCCCCAACTTGAGGCACTATCTGGATGCGCTGGGCATACCCAGCCTCTATATTGAGCACGACTACAGCGAAAGGTCGCTGGCTCCGATTAAAACGAGGGTGGAGGCATTCGTGGAGACGCTGGGCTGAGGTAAGCACAGTCCCCATGAGTGATCTTACTTCCGGACCTTTCTTCGCCGGCATCGATATCGGTTCTACCATGTCCAAGGCCGTCATAGTTGACGCCCGGGGCGGCATGCGGGCTTACGTGGTTGGGCAAACGGGCGCCGAACACCGCCTGCGCGCCAACAAGGTCATGGAGGATGTGCTCCAGAAAGCCGGCACGACGCTGGATAAGGTCGCCTATATCATCTCCACCGGCTACGGCCGGGTTAATGTCCCCTTCGCCGATAAACAGGTCACCGAGCTGACCTGCCATGCCAGGGGTGTGGCCTCCCTCTTCCCGGCTGTGCGCACGGCCATCGATATCGGCGGGCAGGACGCCAAAGTGCTGCGCATTAAAGACGGCAAATTGATCGATTTCCTGACCAACGATAAATGCGCCGCCGGGACCGGCAGGTTTCTTGAAGTGGCCGCCGAGACACTGGGACTAGACCTCGACGAGATGGGACGTATATCTCTCCAGACCGACAAGCCGGTCAGGATCAACAGCCTGTGCACCATCTTCGCGCAGCAGGAGATTATCTCCCGTCTATCCGAAGGGCAGCCCCTGCCCGACATACTGGCCGGGGTCTATATCGCCATTGCCACACGCGTGGTTAAGCTGGCGCGTCAATTGAAGGTCGAACCGCCGGTGGTCTTCACAGGGGGTGTGGCCAAGAACGCCGGCATGGTCAAGGCCATCGAGACCGTTCTGGGCGTGCCTGTGCTGGTGCCGGAAGAGCCGCTTATCACCGGCGCCCTGGGCGCAGCCATACTGGCGCACGACCGGTACAATCAGCTTATCCAGAGCGGTGAATACGATTCCCAACGTGAAAAAAAGCTCAGCGAAGCCCGCATCGATTTCGGGGAGAACGGCCGGTGACAGAGTATTTTCTGGGGATAGATATCGGGTCGGTCGGCAGCAAGGCCGTTATCGTCAATAACAAGGACATTGTAGCGTCGGCGGTCATACCCTCGGGCACCAACTACGTGAACACTACGGCGGCTGTAAAAGCCGAAGCCCTTAGCAAGGCGGGGATACAGTCTTCCGATATTAAAGGCAGCGCGGCTACGGGCATCGGCGGCAGGAACGCCGGGGCCGATAGTTATCACGGAGTAATTATCTGCTCTGCCAGAGGGGTCAGCCTCTCGTTCCCCACGGCACGGACCATCATCGATATCGGCGGCCAGGGCAGCCAGGTGATCACCATCGACGAAGAGGGTAACGTGATCAATTTCACTGCATCGGAGATCTGCGCCACTGGCAGTGCACGGTTGCTGCAGGTGCTGGCCCGCATTTTGCAGATAAGTATGGACCAGATAGGGCCCCTTTCGTTAAAGGCTACCAAACCATCTAACTTCTCCACCTCGTGCAGCGTTTTCCTGGAGACGGAGGTAATCACGCGTATCTCGCAGGGTGACAGGCCGGAGGACATACTGGCCGGCATACATCACTCCATCGCCGAAAAGGTCGCCGCCATGGCCCGCGGATTCACGTTGGAAAAGGAAGTCGTCATCATCGGAGGCGGGGCGCTGGATATCGGCCTGGTACAGGCCATCGAAGAAAAACTGGCTGTAAAAGCCATTGTGCCCGACAACCCCCGGCTGATGGCCGCCCTCGGCGCCGCCGTCCTGGCCCGTGAAAGACATTCTTAGTGACCTCTTAAAGTCCGCCCTAAACCTGCTTTCATTTGGCTAGCGGTTATATCTTCAATCGCATTTACACTTTTGATTGTAAACCAAATTAACGTATTGCGGGATCGCTCAAAGAAAAAGCTATCCAAATATTCCCCAAAAGAAGTAGAGCAAACTATCCGTGAATGGGTGAACATTCCAGAGTATACATATAGGCTATCACCAGACGCAGTAGAAGGCACATATTTTATATTTGATTTAACAGATAGTGTTGGTAGACCAATACATGTAACTTATAATGAAAAAGACCCCCATCGTATTGGGATTTGGGCTGATTTAAAACTATTACCCACCGATGATAATGAATATCCAAAGTGCCTGAAAAACGATTAGCAGAGGCAAAACAGTTAATAGAAGTTTATTATGCTAGTCTAAAACATAATTTGAGTATTGAAATGCTTAGGTTGGGTTGCAATTATAGTTTTCATGATGATTTGAGATTGATAAGGCTTGCTAATCATGTGTATATTGATGATTTATTGAACGCTTCTGAGTTTATAAACCAATGCTTGTTTATAACTAGAGCTATGACATTGGTGGACTCGATATATAGAGCTATTTTGAATGAAATGCTTTCTGCCAAGGATAACTCTACGACTTAGGGCTAACGTACTAGTTTACCAAGGAATGTTAGGTGGTGGGTATACAGTTTTTTCATATCTGATATGAAAGCTTCCATCAATATCAGTGCTGCGCTTATCAAATAATTCCCAAATTTGTCTCTTACGATAATTCGGCCACAAATGGCTCACGTAATGTATATGCGCTCCATGCTCCCAATGGTTCTTATCCGATTGTGCATCTTGATAAGAATTGTAGAAGCAGTGCCATTCGTCACCTTTTTCAAATAAGTCCACAAGTATTCTTTTTTCATGACCATTTAGACGTGCATTAGTTTTCTTGAAAAAGTCAGTAGGTTTACCCCTGTGAAGATTTTCGATATCAGCATCGGTTACCTCCAAATGTTCAGGAACATATATCGGAAACTTGAACTGATGTGTAAAACCTATCTGTGTACAATTATGAGCAAGGATGGCAAGTTCTTTTTCAGTGATGACAAGATTCCTACAATAATGCCGTAACTTGGATTTGGAATGTAGCTCGAAAAATGGCTTTAAATTATCTGGTATTCCCAATGCATCAATTTCTCTGTCTTTTTTATCTTGCATACTTCTGCACAATGCTAATATCTTGTCTTTTATTTTAGGTGTCACTATACCACCATTAAGTTTGAACGTAGCTTCATAAACCTCTGCACACATCTTTATCATATCTTCCCGATCCCGCAAAATGTACATAGCACCAAATGGAGATTCGGGAGAACCAAGGCGCATGGGATTATTGTCCATTGTAGAAATAATTATACCAGCATATATCAATCGTGGAATCAATCCCTTGAAGCTATACCAGATATAGCGAAAGTATAACTATTGTGTCACCCTAGAAGTTTGCCTATAATCCCATACATGAGCTACTCCGAAGCTATAAGAATAACTTGTAAATATTGTGATTCTGAAAACATCGTTAAGGTCTCATTTCAAGAACAAAAGCAAGCTGAGAAAAGATTACAGAAACGGCGGAGATTAGAGACTAAGAGAACTGGTATTCCACATCAGCCTAAAAGTAAAGGTGGTGGTCGAAGGCCAACGCCTACAATACAAATAATATCGCCACTAAGGAGTTAGTTGGTGATGACATGTATGGTAATGGTAAAATTTGGGCATGGTTAGGTGGGGTGGTTTCTTTACTCGGTATATACTGGGAATATTATTGTTTGGTCTTGCAATGTACATATTCTTCCCTCATATACAGATTCTTATTAATAGACCCTATAGTCCCAATTTTTGGAACAATCTCATGGCAGATTTAGCTATATCTTGGCTTGCTTATTTGGGTGTGTTTGTAGTCGTTATTTTATATGGTTTGTTATGGTATATAGATGAAAAGAAACGCGATAGGGAATACAAAACAATGCAGAATGTACTTTCTATATTGCACAAAATTGCAAATAAACTCGGAGTGCAAGAAAACGGATTATCAGATAATGAGAAACATGAGCATTAATATAAATGAGTAGTGAACCTGATATGTTTGAACCTTTGCCACAGGAAGTGCGTAATTATTTCAAGGCTATCTATGATGAAGTTTCATGGCTTCAACTTAAATGGGATTTTTATAAAACCTTGTATGACGATGAACATAATTTCACTTTAGTATTGGATTTAGCACAAACTTCATTCATTATTATTGAAGATTCGTTACGAACTGATATGGTAATGACCATATGTAGGCTTGGAGACCGCAAAGAATATAAATCAAAGAAGATTATACATGATAGGCTCACATTTGAGACTCTTTTAAATAGTGCCGAAATAAATGGTTCACAGGATTTATTTGAAAAGTATAGAAAGGCATCCAAAAATATACGTAATAGTCGAAATGCCACTATTGGTCATATTGATTTAAATGTAGCTATGAATCTTTCAGAATTTGATAAGATACGCCTTAGTAAAAAGGATTTTGATAAATCTTTAGAAGTCGCATGGCAGATATTAAATAGTGTATATAATCATTTTGTCCCCAATATTAGCCTATTTCCTAAAGTACATGAACTTAGTGGAGCAAGTCAATTAATCTATTTATTAGAAGTAGCTCAAAAACATATGAATGATTTACCAGAGCCATATCAGGGAATCAGCCTATGAGCATCAATAGAAATATAAGAGAACCAGGGAGATGGCAGGGAGAGGGCGACCGATGTTGTATAATTTCTTGTCATGATACCCTGGTTCGTCGGCTCGGTCGTCCGCAGCGAAGGTAAAAAATTCCTCAAATTCACAGGGGATGTCGACCTGTCCCTTCTCGCCAGCCAGGCAGCAACGCCGGGCGGCCGTATTTCTCTCTATATCCATATCCCATTCTGCCGAACACTTTGCCCCTTCTGCTGCTTCAACCGCTATCTCTTCAAAGAGGACCAGGCCCGCAGCTACTTCGCCGATCTGCGCAAAGAAGTCGACATGTACAGCGCACTTGGCTTCAAATTCAATGACTTCTATTTCGGCGGCGGCACGCCTACCGTCCTCATGGATGAACTAAGTGGTTTTATCGGATATTTGAGAACTAAATTCGAGGTCAAGCGCATTTCCCTTGAGACCACTCCCCGCGAGCTGACCGCGGACACGATAGCACAACTTCAATGGCTCGGCATCAACCGCCTTTCGGTGGGAGTTCAGAGCTTTGATAATACGTTGTTGAAAGCCATGGGCAGGACGCTCTTTAAGGGCGAGGACTCAATTGAGAAGCTCAAGCTGGTGCAGGGCAAATTCGATACCGTCAACGTCGACCTCATGTTCAACTTCCCCACCCAAACCCTCGAGCAGTTCAGGTCTGATGTGAAGATATTCAAGGACCTGGGCAGCGACCAGGTTACCTTCTACCCTCTAATGCCTTCCCCCCATAAAATGGACGCACTGGAAAGGAAATTCCGCAGGGTAGATACATCCAGGGAGAAACGGTTCTACGACATCATCCTGCGCGAGATGCTCGACGGCGGTTATAAGGCGGCCACTGCCTGGTGCTTCTCACGCGGCGACCGTATGATCGATGAATATATCATCGATTATGACGACTATGTCGGGGTGGGCGCCGGCTCGGTCGGCTTTCTGGGCGGGGACTTTCTGGTTAACTCCTTCTCGCTAGAAGGCTATCATAGCCTGGTGGCACAGGGTAAGCTGCCTGTCGTCCGCATGCGCCGGCTATCGGAACTCGAGCATCGCCGCTACTATATGCTTACGCAGCTCTTCGGCATGGGGCTTAGTGCCGAATCGTTCAGGGAGCGCTTCGGCGCAGATATCCACTCGAAATTGTGGGCCGAGTTGCTTTTCTTTAAAACTACAGGCATCGTTCAGGAAAAAGACGGACTTATCTCGGTTACCCGGCAAGGCATGTACCCGGTAGGCACCATGATGAAAGAATTTTTCGCCTCGCTCAATACTCTAAGAGAATACTGCATCGAAAGCAGCATCTAGCCCCGACTTCAATATCCTATATCGATCGAAGATTGCCCCTGGATTTTGACCACCTGGTCATATTGGTCGTCACTCACAAGCAGGTGCCGGACCAGCATAATGCCCCTGTCTCCGGGTGAGACGACTATCTGCGCCGTTTCGTTTTCCGGGATAGGAGCGCCCTTTTTAACGAGAAGGATCTCCACTGTGCTTGATTTGATCTGCCTGTCATTCAACGTGAAGAAATTATCCGTGTTGGCCGCGTAAAATGCTACCGACCAGTAGGTATCGGTGGGCACCTGGGCCTTGAAGCGGATTGGCTGTTGGCTCACGTCATATAAGAGGATGGAATAGACCAGGTCGGGACACGGCCTGACCACCATCCTGTTATCGGCTGTTGTCCGGCCGCTTTTCATTAGTACATTTTGGGGATATTTGGTCATGGCGCCATCCATAATCAGGTAGGGTATTGCATATAGCGTGAGGAAATGGACCAATATCGCCACCGCCACAGTTGCCAGCGCGGTCCACCATAGCCACCTGTTCATTTACAGCCTTCCTTTATAATGTGGGGCAGTTCGACGATATCCGGATGATCGCGGATCAACTGGCCCGGATTATACAGCCGTAACGAGAGAGAAAAAGTCTTTTGGTCGCCCAGCGGCAACCAGTCGCCCGCTTTTGAGGCTTTCGACAGGTAAATTACGAAATTCTTATTGACGTCATATTGCACATTGTCCATGTTATAGGAATAGCGGTTTAATTCATTGGGGATGAGAAAATCATCCGCTCCATAAGCCGTGATGCTCCACCAGCGTGTATCCAACTCTTTGCCTTCGATCCTGTATGTGCAGTCTGCTTGCAGGGGATCACCGTTGTCATCTTTATAGGCATTATAATAGATAACTTCCGACGGGTTGAGCGCCAGGAGAAAGTGCATGGCAATGGAGGCCCTGGTATATGGATCTGCTTGCGGGCTGCCCGCGGCCAGGCTGGTCTGCCAGGGCCCGTTATGTATGCTGAACCTGTTTGCCATTGCATCAACGGCCGCAAGCGCGGACCCGATACCTATGGCACTGCCCACTACTAAGGCAATTAAAATGCCGGCAATTAATTTAGCGGTTTTGTTCACATGTTCCCTCCGGCTGTCACCAGTTTATTCTAGCAGATAGGAAAATAGATTTCAGCAAAGCCCAACTAATGGGAAAACATCCGGCAATATTCATATAAGCCCTTGACAAAATCGTTACTACGATTTAGATTATCAATAACGCAGAGCGCATAGTTTACTCCACCTGCGGGAGGGAAAAAGACATTGCCGGCTAAAGTTAAGCCTAACAGGGGAGAGGTACCGGAGAGCGAACTGCATTTGCTTCAAGCAGCCAGGCAAGAGATACACCAACTCGATTCATTGAAAGATATTTTCAGTGAGACCAGTGAACTGGTATCGCGACACAATAAATTAGCGCGCCGGAAAATCCTTCCTACAGTCGGGCCAACACGTGTGAACTGGTCCGAAATTACCAGGCGGGCCAATCATCTCATAGCCAGGCTGGCTTCCGACGAATATAAATTCATTGCGCTTACGGCGCTTGAAAAGGGCACTAACAGTTCGCTTCTCAAAGAGGAGATATCGGGGCTACTACATATCGTTTCCTCTCTGATATCGGAATATAGCGAGATCCTGACTGTCATGGACCAGTACCCGCAGACCATGATAATGATGCTGTCATCTGAAGTTGCGCAACTCGATGAGGCTTCATCCAGGGTACGTCAGCTGATCGATGACATGTTGATGACTGCTGTCCGGGTTTAAATCATCCGCCTGTCATAAACCTCGAAATTACACCAGCATGTATCCGAATGCTTTCCTGCTGACAATTCTGACCGGTCTGGCAGGTTCGAGTTCCACCTTCTCGCGCAGGCGGTGTACGAGCTGGTCGATGGTGGCATCGGAGATGGCGGAGGGGTCTTTGCTCTCCGGCCAGACGGCTTGAATGATCTCATCACGCGAACAGATATTGCCGGCGTTTTTATAGAGGAAAAGTATCAGCTCATACTCCTTTTTAGATATCTTCTGCAGTTTGGCATCTACCCACACCTCTTTCTTTCCCTCATCGATCCTTAGCCAGGCAACGGCAACATTCTTGCTTTTAGCGACAGCGGAGCCCCTGGTCATGATGTTCGTGGTCTCGGACTCTTTGAACTGGAGAATTACCTGCGCCGTATCCCCGGAGACGCCCAGGCCGATCTTGCTGTTATGCTTGAGCTCATATAAATTGCCCGGCACTATCCTGTCATCATCCAGCATGGTGCCATTGGTACTGCCCAGGTCCTTTATATAATACCGGACACCTTTCTGAGTTATCTCCAGATGCCGCCGTGAAACGACCTCGTCGTTGAGTTCGATATCGGGCTTGCTCTGCAGCGTGCGGCGGCCGATTACGGTCTCGATTTTATCGAGCGTGAATATCCTCCCCACATCCTCAACATCGCCTTTCTTGACTATGATAAAGGCCAATCTTTACCTCCAGCGCTTCCGAGCTGTCATACAGGTTGCAGTATAATATATTGAATGCAATGCGACATAGTGCGAATTTGTCAGATTTATATTAGGTATTCGTCAGATAGCTGTCAAGCACTGCCCCTGGCGATTAACTAGACTTTTATGCAAACTATGGATGAAATAGAAGAAAATACCATTGTCTGCTCCCGTTGCGGGAGCGTGAACAGTGCAGGCAGATTTTTCTGCTATACCTGCGGCAATTATTTTGCCGGGACTGAAAACAATAACGTGGCAAACGGCCCCGCAAAGGAGGAACAGGCCGGCACCCTTCTATCTGCACCCCGGGCCAGGGTGATAATGCCTGGTGGAGGTGAGATACCGCTATCCGGAACACCTACTTTTATCGAACGCAGCAACTTCGACAGCACGCTGCCGCGAGACGTTTTAATGAGCATTTCCAGGCAGCATCTTCTGATAACATGTGACAGAGGGACCTACTACGTACAGGACTATGGCCGTGAAGGCCGGGGAAGCACAAACCATACCAAGCTCAATAACGTGGATATACACAATAAAGGCAGACAGGCGCTACAGGACGGCGACCGCATCGAGCTATCCCTGCAGCCTGAGCTGACGCTGACCTTTAAGCTGATGTAATGTTAGAACCGCTCTGGAGAATTAATTGGACATAGGCTATGGCTGGGATACAGGTCTTCTGCGCAAGCTGAACGAAGACAGTATTTTTTTTACCAGCTTCGAAATCAAGACGCACCTGGGGATGGCATCAGCCGGCTTGTTCGCTGTGGCCGACGGTATGGGAGGGCACAATGCCGGCGAGGTCGCCAGCAACCTTGCTGTCAAGACCTTCTTCTCTGAGTGCCTGGGCGGCTTGCTGGACCGTTCTCCTGCTGCACCCCTTGTGGTGATGTCGGATGCCTTCAACAGGGCCAACAGCAGCGTTATAGAGGCCGCCGAGGACAGGGAACTGCACGGTATGGGCACAACTCTGACAGCCGCACTGATAATTGACCATGATCTATATGTGGCGCACATAGGCGATTCCCGCTGCTATATAATCAACACCCGTGAGACCCTTCAGATCACCAGGGACCACTCGGTTGTGCAGCAGCTTGTGGATACCGGGAAAATCACCCAGGAAGAAGCTAGAAAACACCCCCGCCGCAACGAGATAACGCGTGTCCTGGGCTACTCGGGAGATAGCATCCCGGATCTCCTCCAGGTGAAGCTCTATTCTGGCGACAACATCCTGGTTTGTTCCGATGGACTTTGCGGAGTTCTTCCTCAAGAAAAGATCACCGAAGCCGTGTTGAGTTCTCCCGGACCCAACCAGGCCTGTGCCGAACTGGTAGCCGAGGCCAACCTGGCCGGCGGTCCCGACAATATTTCAGTGATCGTAGCGAGGCCTGTCAACCTGCCATCGTGGCAGGCCCTGACCGCAGCCAAAACCAGCATCAGGACGGCATCATGATACCCGACAGAAATATAATGATCGTTATAATAGTGGCCATCTGTGCTGCCATACCTTTGACCGTGGCTTTGGTCCAGGTTTCCCGCAGAAATAAGCACCCCAGGCCCATCTCCAATAACGTAAAAGCAAGCCGGCCAGCCGCACCTTCTGTGGGTAAGAACACATTCCCTGTCAACGGACGCTACGATGCCAGGCTGCAACCCTTTAAACAGGGGGGCATGGCCACAATCTGGATCGCAACCGAACGCAAGACACGCAAGACTTATATTATTAAGACGCCGCGCAGGGGCACCAACATGGATAATGTTTACCTGGACAAGCTCATGCTGGAAGCCGGCTACCTCAAGAGATTGAACCACCCCGTCATAGTCAAACATATAGAGGATTTTTACTATAACGGCGAGTTCCATGTTGTCATGGACTTTGTGAATGGAGAGACGTTAATGTCTTCATCTCCCAGGTCCTCACCGGGCGAAAAGAAGGTGCTGGATTGGGCTTGCAGCCTGCTGGATGCACTGGGCTATATACATGCCGCAGGCATAATTCACAGGGATGTAAACCCCAAGAACATCATGCTGGTCAGAGACGGCTCCGTTAAGCTGATCGATTTCGGCACGGCCAAAAACTTGAACGAAACGGATAAGGACAGGGAGCGTGGCGATCCCTTCACTCAGATCGCAAACAAAGGCTTCGACATCCCGGAGTTATTCCTGGGAGGTGAGAGCGACCAGCGCTGCGACCTGTGTGGGCTGGCACAGACCGCCATCTACCTGCTTACGCTCAGACAACCCAACGAGATTTGCTCGGGACTATTCAAATCCAACTGGCCGCGAACCTACGACGAGGCAGGGCGCGTCGCAGAATACCTCATATCCGTAGGCATCTCCAGGCGTACAGCCAGGTGCCTTGCACAGGCCATCATGTTCTCCCCCGCAGACAGGTTCGCCAACTCCGCAGCTATGCGTTCCGCTCTCTCTCCGAAAAACGGATGCTCCGTAAAACCCGTGGAAGCGGCGGTAAAAAAATGAATAAAAAGCAGATGACCGCCATCCTGTGGGTGCTGGGACTGCTGGCCCTGGCAGCATGCTGGACTGCAGCAGTGTCTGCCATGGGCGCCCCCACCGAAAATTACACAATTACCGACCTCCCGAATAGCGGCTCGGGTTACCCCGCCATCATGCCGCCTGTTAACTTTATCCTGCAGGGTCCTACATCGCAGACCGACAATAGCTCCCCGGCATTCATCGCCGATTTCATCAACGCCTCGGGAAACGGCGTTGTCACGGGGAACGAAACCTGGTACCTCGATTTAGATGTAAACGGCGCCGGCTGGTTGTATATTTACGAGTACTACCCTCCCGATAATACACAGGGAAAATGGATCGCTTATAAATGGCAGCTGCCTGAAAGCGGCCATTGGAGCCTCGGTCCGTTTAGCCCGTCGGATAACGAGACTGAAGGGCAGCATATCTACAGGATTTGGTTTTATGGTAACGGGCAATGGGCGGCCGAGGAGCCGGGAGGTCCGAAGGACAATCTGCTTTACTGGACCTATGCCAAAGGCGCTGCCCCAGTTGTGGTGCCTCCCCAACCCACCCCGGCTACACAGCAAGCATCTTCACCCGATCGGTTATATGATTTTTTTACCAACCCGCTGGTACTCCTGTTCGGCCCCTCGGTGATAGTCATCCTTGTCTTCTCCTATATCGTCTACAGCAGAAGACGTGTAAGGCCGGCTTCAGGGCCTGAACCGGCTGAACTTCACTACGAAGAAGCCACTGCTATTTCCACTGAGGACAAAATCCCCGCCGCCGTTGTGCCCGAGACTGCGGCCAGGGCCAAACTGTCCCTGCCCAATAGTATTGATATTCAGCTTACAGTCCCCGGCAAAGTCTTGGGAAGGGGAGAGCTGGCACGGGCGCTGGCCCCGGATGATCTAGGGCTCATATCCCGAAAGCACTTTAATATCAGCCACGATGCAGGTCAGTTCTTGATAGAGGATAAAGACAGCGCCAACGGCACATTGCTTAACGGCATCGAAATCAAAGGCAAGGGGCCGGTTGACTTGAACGAGGGGGATACCGTAGAACCGGCCGGGGCCATTAAACTCAAGTTCCACCTGCTTTAAACGCTTCATTTTGTCAGAAAACTGTCAGCGACCTGTAAGCCCGCGGTCAAGCAATCTCATCCCCGACTGAGTATATTTATCTACAGAGAATATATTTCAACGGAGTTGATTTGTCCGCTATGAAAAAAATATTGATGCCGCTGCTTATACTGGGTTTAGTTTGCACGTCTGCAGCCAGCATTTTCTCTCCGGTCCTGGCGCAGTCGGAAGCTACGCCGCCTATAAGCCCGGATGAGACTTGGCAGCCGCCCTACGACGGAGGTACTTCACTAGACCCTTCGGTAGGCGTGGAAACATACGGCCAGAATTGGCCGGCTCTGCAGATACCTTTGCCCTCACCAGTCCAACCGGGTATCCCAAGTTCGATTACAAACGCTTACCTGGTTAACAACTACGGACAACTTCTGACCAACCTTTATAGCACCCAGCAGGTTTATCTGATCGTATCCTTCAACGGCCCGGGCTATTTTTATTTATGGGAGTATTACCCCTCGGGTAACAGCCCTTACGGGCACTGGCTATGCTACAGGTGGTACCGTCCGGGAGCCGGCGTCTGGAGGATAGGACCCTTCGCCGCCCAGCAGTGGGATACATCCGGTCGTTATTACTGGAAGATGTGGTTCATCTCCGGTTTCACGTGGTCGACGCGTACGTTGAGCTTCAACTATACTCGGGGCTACTATCCCAACGACATACCAGGCACGACACCGACACCCGTGGCAGCCCCTGTAATCAACTCGTTCAATGCCAGCGTATCCTCGCTGGAACTGGGGCAGACCGCAACGCTGACCTGGACTACCAGCAATGCCAGCAGCGTGACCATCTCTCCGGGCGTGGGCACAGTGGCCTCATCCGGGGCTACGACAGTCACTCCTTCGGCCTCGACCGCCTACACCCTTACGGCTGCGGGCCAGTCCGGCAATCCCGTATCGTCATCCCTTACGATTGCGGTTACGCCCAGGGTGGCTCCCACACTCAAAGCCGACCAATCCACGATACAAAGCGGTCAATATGCCACCCTATCCTGGAATGCCCCCTCGGCAACGCAGGTATACATTTCAGGAGTGGGCAGCTTCAGCTCCACCGGCAGTGCCAGGATAACGCCCCAGAATACAACTACCTACGACCTGACAGCAACCTATATCGACGGCGCCACGCAATCAGCATCGGCAACCGTCAACGTGCAACATCCGCCCTTTCTGTTGTGGGGCCTCATAGGTTTGCTGGCCGTGGCGGCTGTAATCATCGCGGCATTGGTGGCCAGAAAACCGGCTAAGGTAGCTACATCCCAAGCCTCAGCAACACGTGCAGCCGGTACCAGTCAGATCGAGCCTACCATGCCGGCCGGCACAGCGCCTGCTATAACATCGATAGTGGAGGTCCCCCCGGCCAAACTTACGATGCCGGACGGCAGCGAGATATTGCTGCTGGGCAATTCGAGGTCATTCGGCAGGCACGATTTCGACAAATTCCTGCCGCAGGATAGCGTCTCTTTTATATCCAGGCAGCATATTAATATCTGGTATGAGAACGACCGGTACTACATCGAGGACCGCAGCAGCACCAACGGCACCCGTGTTAACGGGATGGAGATCAAAGGTACCGGCAGACGTGCCCTGGATGATGGTGATACCATCGACCTGGCAGATAAATTAACGATTAGTTTTAAAAAATAGTGCAATCCAAGGAGGTTACTATGAACTATAAAAAGACCATTCTTTTACTGGCATCGCTGGTGGCATGCTCCATCTTTGCGTTGCCCCTGACGCCGGCTTACGCAGTATCCGGTATTATAGCACCGGGGACAGTAGCGGCCGTTCAACTTAACGATGACCCGGGGACTACACCGCCGGCTGACACAACTACGACTACTCCGCCGGCCGACACGACTGCGACTGCAACACCAGCCGATACGACCACGACTACTCCGCCGGCCGATACCACCACGACTGTATCGACTGCTGATACCGGCACGACCATACCGCCGGTGTCTGATGCGGCTGGCACAACACCTCCCCCGCCACCTCCTCCACCAACCACATCAACTACTGATTCGGCGGCAACAACGAGTACTACTACCACTCCTACTACAGCGCCTTCCAATGTGATGGCAACACCCCCGGCCGGGACTACATCGGCACCTTTGTCGGCGCCGCCGTCCGCTCCTTCAGGGGATGCTGGAACTTTTGGACACCATCGCCCGTTTACGCCTCCTTCGGCTGTAGACCCGCCGCCTTCTGACCCTTCGGGCACCTTCGGGCATCATCACCGTCCCAATCCCAACCCCAATCCCAACCCGAGTCCTTATCCCTATCCCTATCCTTATTACCAGTATCCGTATACGTATTACCCCTATTACAACTATTACAACTCGGTGTTTCCGTATGACTATAACTACTACCTGAACAATCCTATACAACCGCAGCCCGACTATGCGCCGACGATCAGCTCATTCACAGCCAGTCCCAACTATGTTCAACCGGGACAGTCGGCCACACTATCGTGGATCGTTAGCAACGCCAACTCAGTTAACATATCCCCGTACGTTGGCTCTGTAGCCATCTCCAGCTCGGCCACAGTCACACCATCAACTACTACGACTTATACTATAACGGCTACTAACAGCGTGGGCACTGTAACTGCCAGCACCACCGTCGCAGTAGCGCCTGCGATGACTACTTACCCAACATATAGCAGCCCGCCGGTAGATACCAGCACCATCGCTCCTGAAGTCTATACTCCGGTGACGCCGGCTGGGATCAACCTGTGGCTCCCCATCGTCCTGCTGATCGCCCTGATGGGCGTGGCAGCGGCGGTTATCATAGCCCTCGTCACCAGGAAGCCTGCTGCATCAGTTCAGCATTCCGGCACGGCATCGGCCCCCACCGCTGCAGCCGCGACGGCGCCTGCAGCCACACTGCCGGCCACCGGCACACCGCATACCACGCCTATTGGAGCTGGTGCAGCACGGCTGGTTACGGCCGGCGGCGGCGAGCTGCCTATCCGGGGAGGCGCTATGTCTCTGGGACGCAGCGATCTCCGGTCTCTGGCGGCAGGGCCGGACAAGGCTGACCTCATATCACGCAAACATCTCACGATGGACTACGAAAATGGAGACTACTACATCGAAGATGCCAACAGCACCAACGGTACACGACTCAACGGCGAATCTATTCGAGGCAAGGGCAAGCAACTATTGAGAAACGGCGACACTATCGAGGTAGCAGACGCCTTAAAACTCACCTTCAGGATCTAGTAACCCAAAGGCCGGCGCGTTTTAAAAATGCGTGCCGGCCTTTGGCTATCCAAAATACACGACACTCCGAACCGGAGTTTTTATGCTAGCATTGTAGGAGATATTATTTTAACGTCCCGGAGATGTAAGCAAGGAGGTTGAATGATGGCCAGGGCTTTTTGGAAAGGGGTTATCAGCTTCGGCATGGTAGCTATACCCGTTAAAATGTATGTGGCTACCCAGGTCCACACTACAAGCTTCCATATTCTTCATAAGAAATGCCTCTCGCGTTTAAAGCAGATGTGGTACTGCCCCGTGGACAATGAGTATCTGCCGCTTCAGGATACCGCCAGGGGCTATGAATATGCACCCGGCCAATATGCAGTTCTGGAAGAGAGCGATTTTAAGAAGGTCCCGCTCAAGACCCTCCACTCCATCAGCATCGCCGGCTTCGTAGATGCCGGGGAGATCGATCCGATTTATTTCCAGGGCAGCCACTACCTCGAGCCCGATGAGCTGGGAGTCAAACCTTTTAGCCTGCTGCGCCAGACCCTGTTAAATACCGGGTGTATCGGCATCGCCAAGGTGACATTTCAACGTCAGGAGCACCTCTGCTGCCTCCGTCCCTTCGAGAATATAATGATGCTGCATACTATTCACTACCAGGCCGACATCCTGCCCAGGGACGACCTCAAGATGCCCGTACAGGAGCTTTCTAAAGATGAGCTGAAGATGGCTGCCACACTGGTTGAAGCTATGACCAAAAAGTTCAAACCGGAAGACTTCCGAGATGAGTATCACGAAGCCCTGAAAAAGGTTATAGACGCCAGGGTGAAGGGACTTGAGATCAAGGCGCCCAGGGAGCAGAAGGCGGCCGTTAAAGACCTCATGGAAGCATTGCGCACGAGCATCGAGACAGCCAGGAAGGAGACTGCTGCGGCAGGCAGGGCAAAATAGAAAAATTGTACGAGGATTCCCCCACCCGTTGCAGCCGGGGGATCAAGCCAGCAGTTTTGCCATCTGGTTGGCGTTCTTAACGGGGTTATCCTGATATTTATTCTTGAAGATAATATGCAGCTCATCAGTCTCAGCTGCCATTTTCCGTATGCGCGGCAGCCATTCCCGCAGCTCATCTTCCCCGTATAAATATTTGTAGCGTTCGACAGGGGTTATGCCCCGCTTCTCCCAGTTTTCAATATTGCGGCCGTGAAAGCGGATGATTCCAACCGAGGACGTGACTTCGGCCAGCGGCTCTACGCTGGTCTTCAAACCCTGCGGGCCGTCGACGCAAACCATGGCGATATCCAGCCTGTGCAGCAGTTCAAGCGTGGTTTCCCGGTTCCTCTCGTTGAACCAGTCATTAGTACGGAACTCCACTGCAAGATCATATCCCGCCAGCTTCTCTTTGCATTCCGTTATATAGTTCATGTTCCGGTGCTGAGCATGGAACCACGGCGGAAACTGCAGCAACAACACCCCCAGCTTACCGGCATCGGCCACTGGTTTTACCAGGTCATTAAATAAGCGCCACAGGGCATCCACCAATGGAGGCGGCATAAGGCTCAGATAGAGGTTCCTATGACTGTAGTCTTCCAGATCCGTGCGGGCAAATGGGGGTAGCGCACTGAAGGGGGTCGGGTGCCCCGTAAACAGGCTAAAAACTTTGATGTCAAAAACGAATCCCGGCGGCGTTTGAGTGAGCCAAAGATTCAGGTTGGTCCTGGTAGGCATGATATGGAAAGCGGAATCTATCTCGGCCACCGCAAAATGGGCGCTATAATAGCCAAGACGCTCAGCCGGGGTCTTAATACCCTCTGGATAAAAACCGTTTTTTAGCAGGGCCGGGTCGGCCCACGAGGAAATGCCTATTAAAATTCGACCCATGGCATCAATTCGATACTGTATTAATCTAATCATAAGCATATATTAGCTTCAGGTCAATGCTGTGCTGTCCTGTACCTGTATTTCTTCATCCCGTGATGAGCTTTTTTACTTTCCGGCGGTATAATTGAATTGATGTTGAGGGAGTACGAGGAGAAACGTGATTTCACCCGTAGCCCCGAGCCCGTCCCACGCTTGCCCGGTGGTGAGGGGGCACTCAAATTTGTCGTTCAAAAACATGCCGCCCGCCGTCTTCATTACGATTTCCGCCTGGAAGTTGACGGGGTCCTCAAATCCTGGTCCGTGCCGTCAGGGCCGTCGGCCGACCCCGCGGTAAAGAGGCTGGCAGTCATGGTGGAAGACCACCCTCTGGACTATCGCACGTTCGAAGGAGTCATTCCCAAAGGCCAGTACGGCTCAGGCGAGGTGATCGTCTGGGATGAGGGCGAATATTCGCCGGAAGACGGTGACCGGTTGTTCTTCGATGACCCTCAAACAGCAGGCAAATTGATGAGGCAGGGGCTTGAAAACGGCAAATTATCGATTACACTGCGCGGCCGCCGCATGAAAGGGTCATGGACGCTGGTCAAGATGTCCGGTCCCAACAATAATTGGCTCCTGATTAAACACAGGGACAAGTTCGCCGGGGACTCTGCCGATCTGCTAAAGGAAAATACATCGGTGCGCTCGGGCTTGAGCATCGACGATATCAAAGCCGGGCACTTGCTGCCCAACGCCACGGACGGTGATCCTGACCCGGGTAGCCTGCCCGGGGCAAGCCGGGAGCCTTTTCCGCTCTCAGTAGCTCCCATGCTGGCAGGGCTGGCCGCCGCACCACCAATGGAACCCGGGTGGCTGTTCGAACCTAAACTGGACGGCTTTCGCTCCCTGGCAATTATCCAGGGAGGTAAAGCCAAACTCATATCGCGCAACGGGCTGGATATCAGCGGCCGCTATCCCCCGCTGATCAGGGAACTCAATAACCAAAAGTATACCGAGCTCATACTGGACGGTGAAATAACGGCGCTGGATGAAAATGGCCGGCCCTGCTTCCAGTGCTTGCAAGATTATCTGAAAGCCAACAGGGAAGGCGACGCGGGCACGCCATCAGCGCCGCTCATATATTACGTCTTCGATATGCTTTATTTAGGCGGTTACGGGCTATGGAACGTTCCTCTGATTGAGCGTAAAAAATTGCTGGGCCGGATCCTATTGGATAATGAGTTTATCCACACTGTAGCCTACTTTGAGGATGACGGGCCCTCAGTCTACCGCGCCGCTATCGGCCAGGGGCTGGAGGGGATCATAGCCAAGCGTCTGGACAGTCTTTATGAGGCAGGCCGGCGCAGCCATAGCTGGTTAAAAATAAAGGCTACCCTCAGCGATGATTTTGTGATCGGCGGTTTTACTCCGGGTTACGGCAACCGGGCACACACTTTCGGCGCGCTGCTATTGGGATATTATGATGCCGGGGGTCGACTGGCATACGCAGGCCACGTGGGCAGCGGCTTCGATGATCAAAAATTGTCCGATCTGCTGGCACGTATGGAGGCTATCGCCTCAACCGATTGCCCCTTTACCCCGTCGCCACCTCTGCATACGGCCGCCACCTGGATACGTCCCGAGATGGTGGCCGAGGTCAAGTTCTCCCAGTGGACCCAGGACGGCCGCCTGCGCCAGCCCGTATTTTTACGCCTTCGCGAAGATAAAATGCCGCGCGAAGTTCATCGCACCGTGATCTTGTCTGCACCAGGCGACGTGAGGCCCCTCAAAGCCGACCCGCCATCCACAGAGATAGAAAAAATATTAAAACAGATTGCCGGGCCACGGGAAGACCTGGATATCTCAGTGCAGGGACATAAAATCGCCCTGACCAACCTGGATAAAGCGCTGTGGCCGGCAACTGATGGAGGTCCATCCTTTACCAAACGCGACCTGATCACCTACCTGACGACCATCTCGCCCTTCCTACTGCCCCACCTGGAAGACCGTCCGCTTACGCTCAGCCGTTATCCTTCAGGCATAGAGAGCCAGCACTTTTACCAGAGGCACTGGGACAGTCCCAAACCTGATTTCGTGGAGACGGTGGCCCTTGCCACAGAACACGAAACAAATGTAAAAGACTATCTGGAATGTAATAACTTCGCCACGTTGCTGTGGCTGGGACAGTTGGGTACTATCGAATATCATTCCTGGTTCTCCCGTGTCAGCGCGGCCCCCGAAGGCCGCATCGGCGACTCTGATGCCAAAAACATCGATATCACAGATTATCCCGATTTTATCATCTTCGACCTCGACCCCTATATATATTCGGGCAAAGAAATCAAAGGCGCTGAGCCCGAGTTCAACACAGCCGCCTTCGACGGCGTATGTAAAGTAGCGTTCTGGCTCAAAGAGATACTTGACTCCCTCTCACTCTCATCCTTCGTCAAAACCTCGGGACGCACCGGCCTGCATATTTACGTTCCTATCAACCGTCAATTGGACTACCGCGCCGTCCGTTCGGCGGCCGAGACCATCGCCCGCTACGTGCTGAGCCAGCATCCGCGTGAAGTAACCGTCGATTGGGCTGTGGAAAAGCGCACCGGGAAGATTTTTATAGATTACAATCAAAATGTAAGGGGTAAGACACTAGCGTCGGCCTACTCCCCCCGCGCCGCCCCTGGAGCGACCGTCTCGGTCCCACTTCGCTGGGATGAACTGGGGAAAATATCACCCGTCGATTTCGATATACGATCGGTTCCAAGGCGTCTGGTCGAAATCGGCGACCTCTGGGCTAAAATTTTAAACGCCAAGAGGGATTTGAAGAATCTGCTGAAATTGTAATAGCGTTTTTGAATCGATCCTGACTATACGCGCACCTTGCCTGGTTCGACATATTCCATATCGGTTGCCATCTGTTCCAGGACGCCAATATGGTACACCTTCCTCATCTCCCCTACGATCCATCTACCCTTGTTGCAACTCCTTGCGAAGGCCATCACATTGCCAAAAAATTCGTTTTCATCATACGTTGCCGTGATGATCCGGTCGGCGGCAGCCTCCTTACCAGTGAAGCGCCTGCCGCTAAGGATAATATCTTCCACCATGTACATGGGCATGACATGCTTCAAAAGCGCAGCAGTGCCCGGCAAGATAGGGTATTCCCTGTCTATTGCCGGTATGCAGAAATACCCCCGTTTAGACAGCATGAAGCGAAAATCGAAGCAGCAGCTAAGCACGGCGCCCCCCCCAAAGACATGGCCGTTGATGGCGGCTATGGTAAGCAGCGGATAGGTAAGCAGTCTCCTGCGCAGTTCGATGTCCTTGGCCAGGAATTGAATAACATTCTCTTTATCATCCGCGGCCAGCCTGGCGTTGATCCAGTCGATATCGAAGCCGTTGGACCATACCCCGGCATGACCGGATTTCACCACCAGCGCCAGAGCATCGGTGTCGGCCTCAATTCTATCCAGCATTTCAAGCAAGGAAAGGGACAAATCGAGATTGAGCCGGTTATCATCCTGGTCCAGGGTGACAACCGCAACTTCTCCTTCTAATTCCAGATCAACTTTCGCCAAATCAACCCTCGAACCTTAAAATGCCGGTATGTAAACGAGATCAACGAAAGAGGAGGGCGGAAGCTCCCTTTCGCCTTCAACAAATTACTGAAGCTTCTGCAGCGTTTCGTCCACTTCCTTTACACTGCCGAAGCCGCCGTTTTTATAGAACCTGATAACCGACCCCGTATCCAGAACAAACCATGATGGTATCGTTTTGAGCTGGCATGTGGAGGCAAGCTGGCTGGTGGGGTCTATATAGATCGGAACGGTTAACCCGTATTTCTTAGCCCAGTCTATTACGTCGGATATTTTGGGATTGCCGGTAACCAGGAACATTGTGACATCCTTACTGGTCCCACCTTCATAGTACTCATTTAAAATGAGCGCCTGCTGCGTGCATATGCCGCATTCGGTATTTACGAAGACCAGAATGACCTTTTTACCGGCTATATCGCCGTTGGAGAAACCTGTATCATTGAGAGTCTTAAAGCTAAAATCAGGTATTCTGCAGTTGATTTTGCAGCAGACGGGAGCGGTTTGCAGGGTTGTGAACGGTGTGACATCCTGCTGGGCCGATTCCCCGTATTCAGTGTCCGACTTTACGCTCAAAAAGTAACGCGCTTGCGGATCCAGCCTGTCCAGATGGATTTTATGCTCGAAAACGTTGTTGGTGTCCGACTCGATCTGGCTCTCTTGGGTCTTATCCGCAGTATAGCTGACCGAGCTGGTGGCCGGCTTGTTGGTGATCCAACTTACCCAGGCATCGGAACTGGTGATATCGTAAACATTGATATTGGTAATGGCCAGCGTTCCCGGCATTTCACCGGTCTCAGCAGTCGTAAAAGAACCGTCAGATGAGACGGCTTCATTGCCACAGACGTCACCCGCTTTCACATGGTAGTGATAGGTAGTCTTAGGCTGCAAATTTTGGATAACCGCGCTATGGTCGGTAATTAGAGCTGAATCGTCACCTGCTTTAAAAGGATAGTCGCCGGGAACCAGTCCATATTCGAGCAAGGCGGTAGAGGGTTTGCTGGCCTTCCAGGATATTACAGCATGATCGTTAAACACGCTGGTTACACTGACAGTATCGATATACAGCGGATGTATCTCGCAGTCCTGTGCCTCGCCGAGCACCGACTTAATCTCATTTATGGCCAGCACGAGGCCTTCACGTCCGGGCTGGGCATTGTTCCAACCCACTGTCCCTATTATTTCACCGGCTTTATCGACAACTGCCCCGCCGGCCAAATCGGGGTTCAAAGCAGCATCGGTCTGAAATTCTTTATATGTATCGCGGTCCGGAAACCCAGTAATCGTGCCCTTGATAGTAGCGGAGGCTTTGGCAGAGGGAAGGTAAGCCGTCACGGAAACGTCATCCTGCAGCAGAATCTGGTCGGAGTCGCCCAGCGGGGCAGTCTGGAGAGCAGGGAAATCACCCTTGATTTTTATCACTGCAATATCCCGCACATCATCGGTGCAAAGCAAAAGTCCCGCGTAGCGTGTGCCGCCCGGTTTTAATTCTATTTCGATCTTGCCGCCGCCTTCTACCTTTTGAGCGCTGGTAGCGACATATCCGGTCTTATCTATGATCACACCGTTGAGGGTGTCATTGTCCGTATAAATTCTCACAACCGAATCCACGATTTTGTTGGAACAAGAGCATAACAGCAGTAAAAAAAGCGCGAGCGCCAGTACCAGGAAACAAGCAGTCTTCATATTTTTGCGGTCGGACGCGACAGGTGGGGGGGGTAAAAATAATCGAATCACTTTATCGGCACACTGGCCGGGTCGAGATTCGCTCTTTCGACGTGGTCCATGAGGTAGCCGAGATCCTTATACATTACTTTTTTCATTTCACCTATGATCCACCTGCCTTTATTCAGGCTTTTGGCAAAGGCCGTGGCCTCCGGCATAAGCTCGCTCAAAGTGCAGGCCTTGCGTACGACATGATATTTTTCCAGCTCGGCGGCGGTAAAGCGCTTACCTAAAAACTCGGCTTCTATCACCATATGCTGGGGCAAGGCCTTCTTAATCAAGGCATCCATGTAGTGCAGGAAGGGTATATTGATATCAACCTCGGGAAAACAATAAAAGCCGCGGTCGCTGCGCATGAAGCGGAAATCGAAGCAGCTGGCAAAGATAGCGCCGCTGGCGAAGGCATGTCCGGTTATGGCCGCAACGGTTATCATGGGATAGAACAACATGCGCTTCATCATCTTATCCTGCAGGTCCAGGAATGTAATGACCTCAGGGTCCTTCCTTCCTACAGCCGGCACAAGCCATTCCAGGTCCATGCCATTAGACCATATTTTTTCATGGGTGGCCGTGACGACCAGGGCGTTGGCCTGGGTTTTCTTTTCGATATCATCGAGGGCGGTCAGTATCTCATTGCAGAAGGCTATGTTGAACCTGTTCTCCCCGGCATTCATAGTTAGCACGGCGATGTTCTCGTCAACTTTCCATTCAATTGAGGACATGAATAATGCCTCCGTAAAATTATTCAGGTAGCCGCTCTGTGGAGGGACCCAGACCGGGCAGCAACACTTATTATATACCAAACAGGCGGGGGCGCTCCAACGCTTTTTGTAATATTAACGGATTTTCTATAATTCTACGGTGAGCCCTTCATACCCTACCTCCAGTTCTTTACCCAGACTATGACCGGCCCCGGCCAATTCGACCCGCAACTTATCTTCCCAGAGTGTCGATACATGGGCCGCAATGACGCGAGGTAAGTATCCCTTTAGTTTTTGAAACTGCCGTAGTTCCTCAACCAGCAGGTCCGGCGTAAGATGTCCCAGCCCGCGCATGGCATCTCCCATACTGTTCAGGCCCGTGATCTCTATAAACAACACCTCCGGACTGATATGTTCCCAGCAGCCGGACAATCCGGACCCGGTGTCACCTGTATAAAAGAAACTTTTCCCGCTACGGGAGGTAACCAGGAAACCGACTGCCGGCACGGAATGGTTGACCGGCACAGGTGTGATCATATGGCCCGCGATAACAAGTTGCCGGTATGCTTCTAAAGGTTTGAGCAGCAACCTGGGCGCCTCAACTTTGGGCCACTGCGTGTAGTCTTTGTACATCTTACCGTCCAGAAGGTATTTATAGACCATCTCAAGCGTCGCGGGTAAACCATAAACGTCGACAGTAGACGGCGGGTTGGTATCATTCGATCCCAATGTCACCAGGTCACGAGTATGATCGAAATGATGATGCGTGAGCAGCACGGAATTTATCCGGTGTTGCCTCTCCAACGATAGGCTGGAGGTCAGCCCCCCTGCATCCAGTGCGATAACATCATCAACCAGCAGACTGGGTAGCCTGGCCTTATCGGTCTCGGAGTTATGTGCGCCGAGGATTTCAATTTTCATTTACATCCTCCTTTATGACCATTATATACTGGCCCCGGCGATAGCAAAATAGACTATCAGATAATGAAGTATAGCCCCGCAGATGATCAGCAGGTGGAAGATCTCGTGAAAGCCGAATATGCCCGGAAAGGGATTGGGCTTTTTAAGGGCATAGATTATGGCACCCAGGGTATAAGCGAAGCCGCCCGCAAACAGCAGGTAGATCGAATTGAGGGGCATGGTCAAAATCAACTGGTCCAAAGCTATCAAAGCCATCCAGCCCATCAACACATAAATAAGGGCCGTCAGCCAGCGTGGTCCCTTAATGTAAACGAGCTTGAATACCAGTCCTATTGCAACCAGCAGCCATTGCGCCGCAATTATGCCCCATCGCCAGTAGCCCTGCAGATAGATATAGCTTATGGGAGTATACGTGCCGGCTATCATGAAGAAGATGGCGATATGGTCCAGCTTGCGCCAGGGGTTGGTATCATCCTCCTTCTCCTTCTGCCCGTGATAGATCGAGCTGCACGTGAAAATAAAAACGGCGCAAAGGCTGTAGATAGTCGACAGAATTATCTTGGGAATGGAGCCGTCCGAAACGCAAAGCAGAATGATGTAACCGGCAAGCGACGCGATTGCCGCCGTCAGATGTGAATAAAAATTTATCAGGTCGGATTTCTGAAAGGCCACTGCTAGAAAGTCCTCCTTATTGGTTACTAATCGTAAATTGTATTTAGCTTTTTGCGCAGGACCAGGGCGTCAGCCTGGGTATCCAGCGCGGGACGTTCTTCTTGTATTCCAGGTATTCATCGCCAAATCTCTTATAGAGCCCGGGCTCTTCAGAGATGATGAAATAGACATGGTTGATGCCTAAAGCGAGCAGGAACCAGGCCAGGATTCCCACCGAGCCGAAGGCTATGGCCTCGCCAAGCAGGATGGCTAATACGCTGCTGATCATGGGGTTGCGGACATATTGGTACGGCCCGACAATGACCAATTTTCGGGTTGGCGACCATGGCGCCAGAGTCCCTCTGCCTACAAACATAAACAGCCGGATGCAAGCGGCAAGGAAGTACAAACCACTACCTATGATAACTGCCCCCAGCATAACCACTGCCCCATCCCAGGGCCAGCCCAGCCCCCAGCCGATCCTGAAACCTGTCGGCCACAGGATGGCTGCAGGAATGATCAGCAGGACTGTAAAGGGGAGCAGGAACGACCTCAACTGGTCGAAAATCGAAGTTCTCATTTTACTTAACGGTGAATTTAGGGCAACGGGATATTATGATAACATCAAACGGCTTCGGATTTCCCCTTTCACCGACGGGATAAACCTTTGACCCGAAACTCGCGCCCTGCTTTGAGGCCGAAGCTGTTTTGAAGTCGTTCCGCAGATAGTTCACAGGCAGCCGCCGAGATATCCATGCCGATCCACCTCCTGCCTAGCTTCTGAGCTGCAGCCAGGGTAGTCCCACTTCCGCAGAACGCATCCAGAACAATATCGCCCTCATTGCTCCCGGCGCTGATAATTCGCTCCAGAAGCGCCAGGGGTTTTTGGGTTGGGTAGTCCAGACGCTCGCGGCTGGTCCTCCCTACCATGTTGATTTCCCAGTAGTCTTTCATGCCCACTACAGTGTACCAGCCGTCTTCATCACAGTATTCTTTGATGCCTTTGAATTTATAGGGCTTGCGGTGCCGGTTATACGATTTTTCTTTGAGCTGGTTGAAGCAATAAGACGGGGTTTTACTGTAATCAAGGATGATATCATGCTTGCGACTGAAGCGTTTTCCGGGGCTTGCCCCGCCCGACTTATAACACCATACGATTTCATTCAGAAAATTATCGTATCCAAACAGATCCGGGGCGTCCAGAAGCACCTTTATATAGTGGGATGCATGCCAGTCGCAGTGATAGAAAAAGCAGCCTGTAGGCTTCAGGATTCTATGTATCTCCTTAAGCCGTGGACGCATATACTTCAGATAGGCATTTACATCTTCGAACTTATCTTTAAAACTGCGTTTTACCGACCTGTTCCCCTGAGCCCTGTGTTCACGGTTAGAATTGAAAGGGGGATCGATATAGACCAGATTGACGGAATCCTGGGGAATGTTTTTGAGGCCTTCCAGGCAATCTCCACAGTATATGAAGTTAGCGTCTGTTTGCATTGCCTTCCTTAACCGCGTCGGGAAAGTCCGAGATAATGCCGTCTATATCGAATTTCATTACGGCCCGGACGGCCTGGGCATCCGGGCAACCCCAGACGAATACCATCGTACCGTTCTGATGAAGCCTGTAAACCGATTCTGCATGGACATCCTGGCAGCGCAGTCCGATGGCGGCTGACCCAACCGCCGTAGTTATCTCTTCAGGACGGTCCACAGGGGCGGCTGTGATCACAGCCCGCATGATCTCGGGCGCCAGTGCGGCCAGCCGGGATATCAACTCCCTGTCGAAAGATACAGTCACGACGTGTGCTGTGTCCGTATTGCTGCGCAATATCGCCAGAAATTTTTCCAGCGATTTCACCTGCTTTAGCTCGACGATCAATATCAGTGCGCGTCCACAGATGGAAAGCGTTTCCTTCAAAGAGGGGATTTTATATTTTTCGCGTATCCTGATTTCCCCTATATCGGCAGCGAGCATATCGGCGATCTTTTTTCCTTGGACATCATCGTCGTGCAAAATGAAGAATTCGGCGTCCGAAGTTTCCTGCACATCGAACTCAATGCCATCAGCACCTAATTCTATGGCAGCTTTAAATGCCTCCAGAGTGTTTTCGGGAAAATTGCGGCTGTAACCCCGGTGAGCTATATTGATGATCCCGCCTCGACTTTGACTGTTGATACCACCTCCTCCCCCGATCAGTCACCCGGCCTGTTCTGGTCGTTGTCATCGGGCGCCATTTTGCAGAATAGCCCGTTGTCCGCGCACTGATTGCATTCGAATTGCACCGTCGTATGGCCTATGCCGAACTTCTCCTGCATTGCATCCTCGACATGACGCCGGATATTTTCGGCCTGGCTGACCGAGCAATCATCTATGACCACATGGCTGCTCATGGCATTAAGATTGGATGTAATACTCCAGACGTGAAGGTCATGCACATCCTTGATCTCCGGAATAGCCTTCAGTGCCTCCACCACTTCGGGAACTTTTATATTGCCGGGAACGGCTTCCAGCAGGATGCGCAATCCCTCCTTGAAGATGCCCCAGGCGCCGAACAGGATAATGAAGCTGATGAGGACGCTGACCACTGCATCCACCCAGAAAAGTTTAGTTAATATGATGATGACGCCGCCAACGATCACACCTATCGAGGCCAGAGCGTCGCCCAGCGCGTGCCAGAAGGCGCTCTTGATATTAATGCTCCGGCCCTGCTCCCTGTGCAGCCAGGCAGCCACGAATACATTGGCCGCCAGTCCCACCACTGCCACGGCCAGCATCATTACGCCGTTGACTTCAGGCCGTTCGAAGAACCGCTGGTAGGCCTCGTATAAAATAACGCCGGCTATCACCACTATACTCACGGCATTTACCATGGCAATGATGACGCCGATCCTGTGATAGCCAAAGGTCATGCTGCTGCTGGAAGGACGTTCCGCCTGCCTGACCGCATACCAGCTCAAAAGCAATGCAATACCATCGGTGAAAACGTGGCCCGCATCGCTTAACAAAGCCAGGCTATTGGATAAAATGCCGCCTGCCAGCTCAATGACCAGCACTACCGCAGTGATGATGATCCCGTAACCTAATTTTGCGGCGGCACCCGGCCCGCCATGTTCATGCACGCTCAAATTATCCTGTCCTGCCAGTATTCATCAATACAAAAGTATATATTACGTAGTGGGGTCCAGGAATATGACAATGGTAACATTGCCCACTAGCCTTTAAAACATTCTCGCAAGGCACGGGCTACTTCAAAGGGGTCGCTGTTGACCACGTTGGCGCCATAGAACTCCATGGCCCCAATGTCCGAGGATAAATCTCCCGTATCGCCGCGGTCTACCATCCTGGCGATCAGCGGGAAACCCTCCCACCCGGAAACATCTCCCAGCGGCGGGAAGACGATACCAAGGTTGAACGCTTTAACCCGCAGCCGGTCGCGGAAACAGGACAGCACATTATATATGGAACCGGTGAAGGAATCGTCCAGGGAAGTACCCAGCACCATAACCTCCTTCTGTTTAAGTGCGGACAGGTATACGATCGTCCTTGAAGCTTTTGCCTTCCATGCCAGTCCCAGGGCTTCATGGACCATGAACAGGTCATCAAAATAGTTCCGGCCGTACCTATGGCTGTATCCTTCTACTGCTGTGCATAATTGCTCGACCCTGCCATAGTGGGAGCCGCTGCCTACAACCACCTGTGCATGCCCGTGTTTGATGCTGGCGCCCGCCCGGTTGGTGCAGTTCCAAAGAAAAAGGCAGTACTGAGCTAAGGGATCGTAAGCATGCGCCTTCTGTGCCCATTTCCAGCCCGTCTCTATATAGTCTGCAACTTCACCGCGGTCAAAGCTAAGGGGCTCATGGTTTTTAAATATGAGCACGCAGTGGTATTGCTCGAACTTCGCAACATTGCTGGCAGTGATGCAGTATTTCCCTTTCACCCTGCCGAAGGGATCCTCAGGCGTGCTGTCGAGTGGCATGGAAAAGGGGTCATCGTCCGGCAGGGGTAAGTTTGGAGGTTCACCAGCAGTTGCCTGGCTGAAATCATGCGGGCGAAGCGAGCGAAGAGGGTTAAATATGGAACTCTCTGCGGTTACGAGGTTGGTTACCCTGACTACCTTCTGCCCGGTTACTTTATCCAGTGAGCCAAAACGTTCTTCTATCCAGGGAACCATCGGAGACGGTGGTTTGAGTATCCCCCTTGTAATATTGACTGAAAAAATATGATTAAAAACCTGTTGGGTCTGCGGCGGTAAGGCTGCTACAATTTCGCCTAATTCCGTAATAGAAGACATTATAACCTGCGAATGGCAACTAAGTTGAGTCCTGGCCGGTGGAAATGGTAAGCCGCTCTATCAGTTCGGGGGTCTCTATCTGCCCCATTCCGTAGCTTATCAACAGCCCCAGCCTGTCGAGCAGGGGCGATGCCGCAGCCAGGTCGCCTTTCTCTATCATCAGTAAGGCTTTCTCCAACAGGCCGGTCTCCTCATTTAGCTGGCAGGCAAAGCCTCCCAGGTTGCCACAACACGGTGCAATAGCTTCCGACCGCCAAAGGTGCGCCCGCTTTATTTCGAGTATTTTCCTGAGAGTATCGATGCCTTGCTGACGCGTAGACGGGTCGGCCAGTTTCTTCCTGGCATCTTGGAAGGTAGCTATGTTAATAATAAACATGACTTGCAGTCCGCCATTATTTTACATCCTTCGGGCTAATGCTTGAAATGACGTACGCCCGTAAATACCATCGCCATGCCGAATTTATCGGCTGCCTCGATGGACTGCTCGTCGCGTATGGAGCCGCCAACCTGGATAATAGCCGTCACACCGCCCTTAGCCGCCAGTTCTACGGTATCGGGAAAAGGTATGAAAGCGTCCGAACCCATGACGCAGCCTTTCGACCTGTCCCCGGCACGCTCCAACGCGATCTGTGCGCTGACCGAGCGATTGGGCTGTCCCGCCCCCATACCCATCAGAGTATAATCCTTGACGAGGGTGATACCGTTGGACTTGATATGCTTGACCGCCCTCCATGCGAAGAAAAGGTCATCCCATTCCTTGTTGGTGGGCTTACGTTTGGTTACCACTTTGGGCTTGAACTCTTCCTCAGTATAGAAGTCCTTAAGCTGTGAAAGGAAACCTCCGGTTATGGGGCGGAACTCCACGATTTTCCCCTTGGGGACCCTGGCTTCCGGCGGCATGGATACCAGCCGCAGGGTCTTCTTTCGCCCCAATAACTTCAGCGCCTCTTCGGAGTAGCCGGCCGCAATAATGACGTCGAAATGGGTCTTATCTACTTCGGTCGCCAGGTCAATGTCCATGACCTTATTAACGGCTACTATCCCCCCAAAGGCGGCGATGGGATCCCCCGCCAGAGCCCGCCGATAAGCTTCCGGCAAGTCATGATTGCCGGCCAGCCCGCACGGGTTAGTATGCTTTATTATAGCTACGGTCGGCTCATCAAAATCACTGACTACATTCCATGCCGAATCGATATCAAGGAAGTTGTTAAAAGACAGTTCAGGGCCCGAATGGTGCTTAACCTGAGCAATGCCCCACGCTTTCCTGCCGGCCACTTTTTCTATGTATAAAGCAGCTGCTTGATGCGGGTTCTCCCCGTATCGCAGGTTATAGGACTTCTTAAGCGCCAGGGTAAGATCATCAGGAAATGCTTCTCCCTCAAGCAGGTATTGGGCGATGGCAGTATCGTAAAGCGCCACATGCTGAAATGCCTTCTGCGCCAGCTTCTTGCGAAATGCGAGGTCGATCTTGTTGCTTTTAATACCGGAGATAACAACGTCATAATCTGAAGGATCAACCACGACCAGCACATGCGGAAAGTTCTTAGCTGCGGCGCGTATCATGGTAGGGCCGCCGATGTCGATATTTTCCAGCGCGTCCTCCAGCGTAACACTGCTGCGGGAGACTGTTTCTACAAAGGGATAAAGGTTGACCACCACCAAATCTATGGGGCTGATCTTGTGCTTTTCAAGCTCGTCCATATGCTTGCGCAGATCACGCCTGGCCAGTATGCCGCCGTGCACCATGGGGTGCAGGGTTTTCACACGCCCGTCCAGAATCTCAGGGAAACCGGTGATATCCGAAACACCGTGTATATTTAGTCCGGCCTCCGATAACGACTTCTTAGTGCCTCCCGTGCTGTATATTTGTAGCTTTAAATCCAGCAGTTGCCTGGCGAAATCGATTATTCCGGCCTTGTTGGATACGCTGAGGATAGCGCGCATACGAACCCCCCTTTATTCTATTATGACTCTTTCGCTGCCGTTGGATTTTATTACCATACCCATCTCTACCGCTTCCGGCAGGCTATGCTTAAGTTTCGTGAGTGTATCGCCCTGTCCGGGGCAGATTACGATCATACCGATGCCCATGTTAAATACATGGAACATCTCTTCATCCCTGATATTCCCCCGTTTCTGAACAAGCTCGAATATTCCCGGTATCCTCCATGTGGAGCGGTTTATCTGTACCGTCAGGCCTTCAGGTAATATGCGCGGTATATTGCCGAGAAACCCGCCGCCCGTAATATGCGCCAGGCCGTGAATATCATCTAAAAAGGGTTTCAGCTCATTGTGATAGCAGCGATGTGGTTGCAGAAGAGCTTCTCCCAGTGTCATGCCCAACTCGGGATAAAACATCTTCAAAGACAGCGCATCGCGGTCGATGCCGAATACCTTGCGGACCAGTGAATATCCATTGGTATGCAACCCGCTGGAAGGCAGTCCCAGGACAAAATCGCCCTCGGCAATCTTGTCGCCTTTTATAATCCTGGATTTTTCTACAACTCCCACTATAAAGCCGACCAGATCGTAGTCAGAGGACTTGTACATGCCGGGCATCTCAGCCGTCTCGCCCCCGATCAGGGCGCAATCGACCTCTTTGCAGGCCTGAGACAGCCCCGAAACAATGGCCGCCACCTTGTGAGGCATGAGCTTGCCAAAAGCAATATAGTCGAGCATAAACAGCGGGCTTGCTCCGCAGCAGAGGATATCGTTAACACAATGATTGACAAGGTCCGCACCCACCGTGTCATGCTTGTCCATCAGAACAGCTATTTTGAGCTTGGTCCCCACGCCATCGGCGCTGGAGACCAAAACAGGGTCGTGATATTGCTTGAGTTTAAAAAAAGCTCCGAAATGGCCGATATCCGTCAGGACTTCCGGACGGAAGGTGGAGCGCGCAAGGTCCTTGATGAGGTCCTTAGTCTTATCAGCAGCGGATATGTCTACGCCGGCCTGGCTGTAGGCATCTTTATGTCTCGATTTCACTGAGGCTCCTCGCAGAGGTCATGGGCAGAGTCTCCAGTTGTAATTTATCCATCTCGAGCTGAACGGGCGTAGGGTAATCTCCGGTGAAGCAAGCAGCACAGAATATATCGCGGGGCTGCCCGACAGATTCGATCAATCCCTCCATACTCATATAGCCCAGAGTATCGGCGCCGATAGCATCCCTGATCTCCGATACGGATTTCTGGGCGGCGATTAACTCCCAGCGCGTGGCCATATCCACGCCGAAGAAGCAAGGAAAACGGATAGGCGGCGCGCAGATCCTCATATGCACTTCCCGGGCACCTGCTTTCCTCAACATGTTAATGACCCTGGGGGTTGTAGTACCGCGCACGATACTATCGTCCACTACGATCAGCCGCTTGCCCGATATCTCCTGCGAAAGGGGATTGAACTTTAGACGAACACCCAGCTCGCGCAGCCTCTGATCGGGCTCGATAAATGTTCGGCCTACATAGCGGTTTTTAAGCAGGCCTTCATGATAAGGGATACCGGATGCCCTGGCATAACCTATACCGGCTGCGGTAGCTGAATCGGGAACTCCGATCACGATATCGGCATCCACAGGATGCTCACGCGATAGGATGGCGCCCATCCTCTCGCGGATGGTGTAAATCAGCTTGCCGTTCAATACGCTGTCCGGCCGTGCGAAATAGATATATTCAAAAATGCAGAGGGCTCTACGTATGCTCTCGATGCGCGTGCTGCGCACCCCGCCGGCGTCGATGGTCACTATCTCGCCCGGCTCGATCTCCCGCACGAACTGTGCGCCTATGTGGTCGAGGGCGCAGGTCTCCGATGCCAGCACCCAGCCGCTATCGAGGCTGCCCAGGCACAGGGGCCTGACTCCCATAGGATCACGCACGCCGTAGAGCTTATCATTGGAAAGCACTACCAGAGAATAGGCGCCCTGCAGACGGCGCATGGCATATTTTATCTTGCCTTCTATATCTTTATCAGGAGCCGAAAGCATCAGGTCGGCTATCACTTCGGAATCGGTCGAGGAGTTAAACTTGAAACCTTTTTCTTCAAGCTCGGCGCGCAGCGAGGCTGAGTTGGTTATATTGCCGTTATGACCCAGGGCCAGGCTGGTGTCGACCGTTCCGACCAGCACGGGTTGGGCATTGCACAGCACGCTGGAGCCTGTTGTGGAATATCGGTTGTGGCCGATGGCGATATTGCCTTTTAGCCGTGCCAGCTCGGTTTCATTGAAAGCGTGGGACACGAGGCCCATATCCGTGTGTATATAGATTTTCCCGCTCTCGGCGGTAGCGATGCCGGCGCTTTCCTGCCCGCGGTGTTGAAGCGCGTATAGGGCAAAGAAAGTTACTCTGGCTACATCTACTCCGGGGGCGTAAATACCGAAAATGCCGCAGCTTTCGTGCAAATCATGCATCGGATTACATATGGATTATAAGGCTTTTAACGCTTGACGGTCAATTGGATACAAGTTATGCAGCGCATAAAATTTCACACATATTTAACCTGATATTAACCTGTCTATAAACTTCGGCTGCTAATATACGAGGGGAGGGTATAAAAGCTATGTTTGATATTGCGTTTATAGCTCAGAACTCCAAAATTTGGGACCTGGTAAACCTCGTGCTGAAATACCGGGATGGGATTGCAGAACATTCTGTAATTTCCACTCTCGATATCGGGCCGGTCATCAAGGGCATGACCGGAATTGACGTAGGGCTTCTATCCTGCGGATCCGAAGGCGGCTATCTGCAGTTGGCCAGGCTGGTTAACACCGGCAACCTGAGGATGGTCGTCTTCCTTCACGATCCACTGCTTTGCCTGGACGATCCGGGCCTGATGGAGTTTCTCAGGTCCTGCAATGTGCAGAACATACCCTTTGCCAACAATATGACCACTGCAGAGTTCATTCTTTACAGGTTCCTGGAAAAAGAGATGGCAACTTACTGGAGATGTCCGGAAGCCCGGCCGGAACACCAGTTAGTTTCTTTCTAACACTGTGGGACTCCGGGGCAGGTTAAAAATTATATCGACTTCGGCCTCACAGCTGCTAGCTACTTCGAGTGGTCGATTAACCAGTCCATGGCTACCTTGATTGCACGCTCGTCTTGCCTCAATCTGTGCCCGGCACCGGGCAATATAACCTTCTGCTTGGGTTCGCCGGCCTCGATGTAAAGCCGGTCCGCCTGCTCCACCGGTACTATCTCATCTTCGTCACCATGAACGAGCAAAAGCGGCCTGGGGGATATCTTTTTCACATAATTAATCGGTGCGATGGCTTTAAAACCCTCCAACCACTTTTCCAGGGAGGGAGGAAAGGCCGGGTCTTTGATTACTCCGATGTCTCTGAACCTTCTTATCAAGGAGTCGGCAGTCAACCCACTGGCCATGAAATTGAACTCCGCCGGGCAGGCGAAAGTTGCCACAGCATGTATTCTGGGATCGCTGGCGGCAACGTAAACGCAGACGGCTGCACCGCCAGATGAGCCGAGCAGGCAAATCCTGGACCTGTTGACTTCGGGCAGCATGTTCAGAAAGTCGATTGCTGCGGCCAGGTCGTGCGTCCAGCCCAGCATATCGATGCTGCCCTGGCTGGGACCGCAGCCGCGGAAATTGAAGACCATGGAGACAAATCCAGCCTGGCAGAACCTGGCAGCCAGCTCCGGGTAGCCGCCCTTTTCATCGGGGTTATATGGCACTGCAGGTATGCCGTGGCAAATACAAATTGCAGGATAAGATTTTTCGCAGTCATCGGGTATATAGACCTCCCCGGCGAGTATCAGCTCATCAGCACAAAGGATCACGGAAGAATTTTTCACAGAGTGAACACTCCGAAGGCCGCCAGTAGAAGGAAGCCCCATGCCAGCACAACCAGGATGCTCCAGACAATTTTATTCCAGTTGAAGATGTTCACGCCGTCCAGCGGTCCGAATGGTATCAGGTTGAAGGCTGCCAGCCACCAGTTTACCTTAAATCCGAACTCTCCGATGAGTTTGAAAATATTGTCCGGATATGAGTTCAGGGTAAGACCCAGTATCTCCAGGTGCCAGCGGAAATCTCCTACCTGGCCCCAGGAACCATGGAGTGCATACAGGATATAAAAAAGCACTCCCAGCACCAGGTTGGTGAGCGGCCCTGCGCAGGAAATATGCCCTTCCTCTTTGATGCTCAGTTTACGGGAGGAGACCGTATGTACAGCCCCCGGCGCTAAAAAGATAAACGAGCCGAAGCTCAGGACGGAGGTGGCGACGGCTATTATCAGGCCCGCCTTCCAGATCCTGAATTCCGCCCAGCAACCGTACCTCTGCGCTGTCAGCTTGTGTGCGACCTCGTGAAAGAGGAACCCAAAGCCAACGGCCACAATGCTGACCAGCATCGAGACAAAGAAATTCATCAGGTTAGTCGTGAAGGGTTGGCCCTCACTGTCAAAAAACCTGCCGAAGGAGAAGCAAAAGCCTACGACCAATATGCAAATGCCCAGTTGGCCCAGCTCGATTTTACTGAATCTCATATATTAGCGGCCTCATATATATTAGAAATTCCTTATTCCCTTCGGCTCCCAGTATGGGCGAGGCCGTAAGATTAAGCAACCTTAAGCCGTTTTTATTCAGCCACACGATCAAGTTAGCTATGGTCGCGGCATGGACTGCAGGGTCTTTGACTATACCTCCCCTGCCGACATCATCCTTATCAGCCTCGAACTGGGGCTTGAACAGGACTATCATATCGCCCGGCGGATTCAGGTGAGGAAGTACGCTGGGTATCACGCTGGTCACGGATATAAAAGAGAGGTCCATGACGGCCAAATCCACCTTCTGGGGCAGGCCGAAGGGGAAATGGGCATTTACTTTCTCCATCACAACCACACGGCTATCCCGACGCAGCCCGTAGTCAAGCTGACCATAGCCCACGTCCAATGCATACACTCTGTTCGCCCCATTTTTCAGAAGACAATCGGTGAAGCCTCCTGTGGAAGCCCCCACGTCCAGGCAGGTCAGCCCTTTGACCACGATTTTAAATTCCTTCAGGGCGTGCTCCAGTTTGAGGCCACCGCGGCTTACATAGGGCATCTTGGCGGCCATCTGCACCTGAGAATCCTCCGGGACCAGACTTCCCGCTTTAGTCATTATATTTCCGTTTACCGAGACGGCCCCGGCCATGATCACAGCCTGAGCTTTGATCTTATTCTCGGCCAGGCCCCTGGTCACCAGCAACGTATCCAGCCTTTGTTTTACCATAATGTCCTGCGTTCGCTTATATTACCCCAAGGGAAGCGGCCGCGCAAGGTATTCCATACGTATTTTTGTATGTTCTTTCACTCTCGGAATGGCATTGACTTTGGATTGGCAAGGTGCTATATATAACCGATAATCAAATTCTGCAGTCGGAACACAGGCGCGGACGGATTATTTTAAAGCTATACCCGTTGATTGTCCCAACAATAAATCTACTGACAGGAGGTAAATAACCTATGGGCGGAGCACTAGCGGGCATTAAAATTCTCGATTTCGGTCAATATATCGCAGGCCCTTTTGCGGCACAATTACTGGCCGAACAGGGAGCCGACGTAATCAAAGTTGAGAGGCCGGGGGGCGACCCTTACCGCCACGTAGACGGTTTCATGGTCTGGAACCGCAGCAAGAAAGCCATCAACCTGGACTTGAAAAAGCCTGAGGGATTGAAGATTGCACTAGACCTGGCAAAGCAGTCGGACATCATCATCGAAAATTTCAAACCGGGTATGATGGACAAGCTGGGCGTCGGCTATGAGGCTGTTAAAGCCCTCAACCCGCGCATCGTATATTGCTCCATATCCGGCTTCGGTCCCAGGGGTTCATATTCCAATATCGCCGGCTATGATCAAATTGTCAGTGCGCTGGCCTCGGTGTACACCGAGCAGGGCTTCGCCACACACCCTCTTTTCTTGGTGCTCCCCCTGGCCAGCCTGTATTCGGCGGCGGCGGCAGCACTGGATGTCACGGCCGGGCTGTGCATCCGTGAGCAAACCGGGAAAGGACAAAAAATTGATGTATCTATGTTCCGTGTCATACTCGGCACATTCAGGCAATTCCTGGTCGACTTCGAGGGCATGTTCCGGGCGCCATGGGGTCCGACCGGGCCGATGCCCCTCTACCGCCCCTATAAGTGCAAGGACGGTAAATGGCTGTTTACCGGTCTGGGCAACCCCAAGTTCTTCACGCAGTTCGCACTGGCTCTGGAACACGATGAATGGCTGACCGACCCTCTGTTCGAGGGAGCGCCCTTCCTCATCTTCCCGCCCAGGAATGCGCAGGTGATGGCTATGCTCAAGGATATCTACCTAAGCAAAACACGGGACGAGTGGATCGAGCTCCTCACTTCCAACGAGATACCGGTGGCGCCGGTACAGTCTGTAAGCGCCTTTATGGAGGAGCCGCAGGTTATAGCCAACGACATGGTAAAAACGCTGAAACAACCCGGAGTTGGTATGGTCAAGGAGATGGGCATCCCGGTTGAGTTGACGGAGACACCCGGCAAGATAAAGGGGCCGGCGCCTTTGCCGGGACAACATACCAAAGAGATACTTAAAACGCTTGGCTATCGTGCAGCGCAAATCAAAGAGCTGAAAAAAGCCGGTGTAGTCAGGTAGGAGATGAGAAAATGATGCCATTTGAAAATGTAAGAATTGCAGATTTTACTACGATGCTGGCCGGCGCCGGCATTTGCCGTGAGCTGGCTGACCTGGGCGCCGATGTAATCAAGATCGAGCCTGTCGATGGAGACCCCTGGCGCATGCTGGCCGGGGGATTCATGGGCGTAAATCGCGGCAAACGCGGCATCGTAATAGACCTCCGCAAAGAAGGGGCCTGCGATATCGCCTACAAGCTCATTTCTACCTGTACAATGCTGGTTGAAAATTCCCGGCCCGGCATTATGCAAAAGCTGCGCATGGACTACGACTCAGTCAAGCAGGTAAAACCGGACATTATATACATATCCGGCCCCGCCTTCGGCTCCAGGGGACCGGATGCCAAGCGGCCGGGCTACGACCCTCTTTTCCAGGCATGGAGCGGCATGATGGAGGGTCAGGGAGGCGTCGGAGAGACGCCGGTTTTTCACAAGATCCAGCTAACCGATGAACTGGAACCCCTGCTGGGCGCTTTCGGCGCCTCGCTGGCGCTTTTCCACAAGCTCAGGACGGGTCAGGGACAATTCGCTGAAACCTCCCTTCTGCGCTCTGCGGTTGCACTTCAGTCGGGCAACTTCATTAAGTACAAGGGCATGAAACGTAAAGACCTGGGCAAGCCCGAAATCAAGGGGTTGAGCGCCACCAACCGCCTGTACCAGGGTATCGATGGTGAGTGGCTTTACGTATATTGCGCCAAAGATGAGCACTGGGTTGCCATGTGCGAGGTGCTGGGCCTCAAGAAGCTTCCCCAGGACCCGCGCTTCGCTACGGCCGGAGCCCGCAAGAAACATGATAAAGAATTGACCGCCATCTTGACCGAGAGCTTCCTTACTACCCCGGCCGGGGCATGGGCACTGCTACTTCTGGTCAAGGGTGTGCCGGCGGCCAGGGCCCAGAACCTGGAAAGCCTGCTCAAAGACCAGTTCTGCCTGGATACCGGCGTCTACGTGTTCCAGGACCATCCACAGAACGGACGAGTGCAGCTGCAGGGCGTTGTGCCCGAATGCTCGGAAACACCGGGCAGAGTAGTGCGCCCCGCTCCCATGCAGGGCCAGCATACCGAAGAGGTCTTGCTTGATATCGGATACACGAAGGAGCAGATCGAGGACTTCAAAGTCAGACAGCTGGTAGTGCAGGCTGCCATGCCTCAGAAATAGCAAGGGGCAAACCATTTGAAAGATAAATTGGAGATCACCCATCCGGCGAAAGGCCTGGCTCTGCTGACCATTAACGGCACGGGGAAAAGCAACCTGGCCGATGCCGGGCTGGCTGCAGAACTGAGCCAGATCTGCGAGGATATCAACTTCGATTCGGACATCCGGACGGTCATAATAACAGCGCCCGCTCGAAAGGACTTCTGCACCGGTTTGGCGGACGGCAAAACGCAATCCTTTTCGCTCTCGAGTCCGGTAGCCGCCCTGAATTGCCCTGTTATCGCCGCTATCGGCGGTGAAGCCTCGGGTATAGGGCTTGAGCTGATGCTGGCCTGCGATATCCGCCTGGCTTCCGTGAGAGCCCGCTTCTCGTTGCCTTATATCGAGAGGGGCCTTATTCCCTCGGACGGCGCCACGCAAAGGCTGCCTCGCCTCGTGGGTAGGGGCAAGGCCATCGAACTGATGCTGACAGGGAGAACTCTAACAGCCGGGGAAGCTCTGCAAATTGGTTTGGTCAACGAGGTACTGCCTCAGAAGAATCTGCTGCCCTTCGCCGTTGAAATGGGAAAGCAGATGGCGGATAAAGCCTCGCTGGCGCTCAAATACTGCAAGGAAGCGGTGATGGAGGGGCTGGACATGACCCTTGAGCAAGGCCTGCACCTTGAGGGCGACCTTTATTTCCTTTTACACACAACCGCCGACAGGACCGAGGGGATCACGGCTTTCAAAGAAAAGCGCAGGCCCAAGTTTAAAGGCAAATAGGCTGATTGGGCCTTATGCCGGCAATAATACAGGTTGAGTAATGAGCGGCTACGAGACCATAGTATACGAAAAGAAAGGCTGGCTGGCATTTATAACGCTTAACCGGCCGCATGTGCTGAATATCTATAACCTGCACATGCGCGACGAGCTTTATGAAGTCCTGGGGGCCGTCAAAGAGGATCCTGAGATACGCGTGCTTATACTTAAAGGGGCAGGCGAAAAGGCTTTCTGCGCGGGCGCGGATTTGAGCGAGTTCCTATCAGCGCCTTCGCCCACCGGCGCGCGGCGTTCCCGCTGGTTGAGGGATGTATGGGGCAGGTTCCTGAGCTTGCCGCAACCTGTCATTGCAGCGCTGCACGGCTATGTGCTCGGGTCTGGAATTGAGATGTCGATGTGCTGCGATATCAGGATAGCGTCCGGGGATGCGCAGTTCGGCCTTCCCGAGGTGGCGCTGGGCATCATCCCCGCCGCAGGCGCCACGCAGACCGTCCCCCGTGTCATCGGCCCCGGCAGGGCACTGGACCTTCTTCTAACCGGACGCCGCATCAACGCACAGGAAGCCCTGCAAATGAAGCTGGTCAACCGGGTTGTGCCAAAGGAAAGGCTCTTATCCGAAGCCGAATCCCTGGCTGAGAAAATAGCCGGCCGGGACCAACACGCCGTGCGGGCCATCAAACAGGCAGTCTCCAGGGGGCTGGACCTGCCGCTGAAGGAAGGGCTTAAGCTGGAAAGACGGCTGGTTCGGTATCCAATTTAGGCCTATACAGGCCGTCCGGTTATTTATCTATTCTGTCAACGATGCCCCAACAGGCTGGAAGGGCAGCCGAAGCTAGTGCGATCTTAACCAGGTCGCCGATAATAAATGGGTATAGCCCGCTCTGCAACAGCCTATCGGCCGGAACAAATGCCGCCAACCATGCCAGGCCGCAAGCATAAAGGACTACCTCGCCGAGCAGCATCGCCGGAACAGTTTTGTATAGTTTCCTGCCCCACCCATTTTCCATCAGCCAACCGATGATAAATGCCTCAGCAATAAAACCATAAAGATATCCGGCGGTGGGACCGATGAGCCTGGTAATCCCTATCGGACCGCCCAGGGCAAACCAGAATGGTAAACCTGTTGCTCCGATAAGAAGGTAGCTCAACTGACTTAAAGCGCCCCGCCTGCTTCCCAGAGCAGCGCCCGCTATCATGACCCCCAGGGTCTGGCCGGTTACCGGGACCGGGCCTATCCAAAAGCTCACCTGAGCGCATATAGCCGTAATACATGCGAAGCCGACTATAAGGGCAACTTCCCTTAAAATGCCTCTGCCGGGGATAACGACATCTATTAAAGTTGCAGTCTGTGTATTAGCGCGATTCATGTTCTCCCCCCACTGATAGATTAAATATCATAGCAGTATTCAAACTGCAAATAAAATGGGCGACTATACTCCATGCCACGTACATACGTCTCCCAGAGGAACCCTTTCAGTGCGGAATTTATTAACCGGGGCATCGGGATCGGGGTATCCTATGGCCATAGAGATAATAAGCTGCTTCGAATTTGAGACATTCAGCTTCTTCCTGACGATATCGGGGTAGCTGGCCCCGGCAGCCAGCATGATCGATCCCAGGCCGAAGCTCAGGGCAGCCAGGCTGATGGTCTGGGCCAGCAGCCCGATATTCATCATGGCCCATACGCTCACATCACGTTCAGTGAAAATAAAGATGGCGTTGGGCGCATCAAAGAAGCGGTACATTTCTACGAACCAGTTCAACTGTTTTTCCACATCATCCCGCCGTATACCCAGCAGCTCATAAAGCCGCAGGCCGTTGTCCTTGCGGCGCTCCTTATAGGGTGAAGACCATTCGGGGCGGGGGATATCCGGCCCGCGCTCGTCCTGAGAAAAAGCCTTCGCTGCCATCGTTTCCCTCAGGTCTTTCATCACGTCTCCGCCAGCCACCGCCAACTCCCAGGTCTGAGTATTAGCCCAGGAAGGGGCGCGCAGGGAAAGGCTGAGCAACTCTTCCAGCACCTTTCTCGGCACCGGATCGGTTTTGAAAGCGCGTACGCTGTACCTGGACTTGATCGCTTCTAAAACATCCATAACATAACCCTCGTGCATAATTCTCAGTTCTGTGTCTCCAATCTTACACACAGGGAGTCACAGGTTCAAATCTCCTTTGCTCCACCATTTCAAATCCATCGTACCAATTTAATGCCCTCCCTAGATGTATTTGGCATCTATGTGTTTCAGTAGGAGGTCAGGGGGAGCGTCAGAAATAATCCCGTTGGTTATATATAATGCCAAGGCAAACAATAGATAGCTCCCTAGCAATTAACAATGAATGACCGGGGAGCTATCTGTTAAATGTTCGCAGATAAGCTATAAATGATTCTTGGGGCTATGCTTTATCTCTTTTACTAACCTGGCCACTTTTTTCCATCTGAGTTTTTCATACAGACGCGAACTATGCTCCCCTCTGTATGCGAGGTAATTTAACTCCTTTTGTAATTTCCTGTAACTTTCCAATCTCGATGGGTCAAGATCACCCCTGTCGACGGCTGCTTTTACAGCGCAGCCAGATTCGATGTTGTGGCTGCAATCGCTGAAGCGGCATCTTTTAGCTAGCATCTCAATGTCGTGAAAGGCTGCATGCAGGTCCTCTTCTCCAGCCCACATCTGGATCTCCCTCATACCCGGTGTATCAATCACCATGCCGCCACCAGGAAGAAAGATAAGTTCGCGTTTTGTCGTAGTATGTCTACCCATCCGATCATCTTGCCGAACTTCTCCAGTTTTTTGTTTCTCCGCACCAAGTAGAGAATTGATCAGGGCAGACTTACCTACTCCAGAAGAGCCCAAAAAAGCAGCCGTTCTCCCTCTGCCCAAGTAATTTCTTAAGGCATTTAATCCGATGCGTTCTTTAGCACTTACCGGGTGAATTGCTATGCCAGGAGCGATAGTTTCGACTTTGTGAATGAAGGTATCGATATCCGTGCACAGGTCAATTTTATTTAGGACAACTACTGGAGTAGCACCACTGCTCCATGCAAGGGTAACATATCGCTCAATTCTTCGGAGGTTGAAGTTTCTACCGCCGTCCATACCGCTAACAATGAAAACGGTGTCTATATTAGCCGAGACAACCTGTTCTTCGGTACGTTCTCCAGCGACTTTTCTGGAGAATTTACTCTTTCTTGGCAGTAAGGCATGAATTATCGCTTTCTGCTCATTATTTAGCGGTTTAATTACAACCCAATCACCAACAGATGGATATTGCTTTTCAGCCTCAGCAAGGTATCGCATTTTGCCTGAAACCGTGGAAGTTAATTCTCCGAATTCACTATAAACTTGAAAAGCATCCTTAAATTCAGAGAGAACTCTGGCAGGCACCGAATCGGGTATTTTCAACGTTTGGAAGTTTTTCTGAAAAAACGAATCCCATCCAATATCTTTGAGGTTCATCGGCTGGGAGTGATTTGCATCTATATTCAATTCTTTCTCCTTTTCGAAAGTAGGTTAATTAGAACATCATTCAATGACCAATAAATTGCGGAGTAACACCCCGTGGTCAACCAAGCCTTACTTCCTAATCAAGAGAAAAACAAAAAAGCCGCTCCCGGTGGAACGACTAGAAATCTACCTATTAAACGTTGATATGGTATTTAGCTTGAAACCCGCCGGGGTGCGATACCCGCAATTATTAAGATGACAAGCATCAACAATCCTCCTTTTCGTTTATTCTATTGGAAATACTATCATTACTGTCTGGCGAATTCAACCTAGTATAGATATGTAATTTAGTGTTCTTTGATCCACTTCACCACGTCTTCTTTCAAAAACACTCACGTCTTCCCGATCTTATGTGATGGCAAGCCCTCATCCCTAAGCTTGTAGATGGCCTGGCGGCTGACACCGAGGAATTCCTGAGCCTCAGTCAAACCTCTTATGTCGATCTATCACAACATAGGTAGAAATAATTGTGAACATAGACCGTAAAAGAGAAATTACATTCGTTGAATCCGGTGGTATTGTACAACCGCATTCAGAACATTTAGTCTGTCATTTTATCGCCCTATGAGCAATTGCTGAAGCGTTGGAATTAGCTTTTTACTGTCGAACAGGAGTTCTGGAACTGTCCATGCCCCGCTAAATTCAGAATATAATTTGCATAAGCCCGGACTATTAAATACTATTTATTGATTACGTGAGGAATAAGGTTCAGCTATGAAATTAAAATGGGTGCTGATTGATACAACCATAATTGTGATTGCGGCGGCCATTGCTGCCATGAGTTTGGCATGCAATATCGGCGGCACAACTGCCAAGCCGCCCACTCCTGCCGTTGCCAATAACGGCGAGAATAAAACGCCCGCCGTTTCTACTGATAATGACACTGCCTCTAATGTAAGCGGTTCAATCACTCAGAGCCCAGTAGTGTCCACTGTAACTGAGCAACCGCTGATAACCGATGTCGAGTATGTCGCAAGTGCTTCTTCAGTATCGATCTCATGGAAAACCAATAAAGATGCCACGTCCTTCCTAAAATACGGCACCGACCTGTCATTGCCATTCCCGTCATCAACAGCCGAGCAAATGAGCACGCAACATAGCATTTTTCTCAATGGCCTTGCGCCCAGTACACGCTACCACTATAAAATATTTTCAACCGATGCGGCGGGCAATACCGGGACGACGGGTGACGACATGACATTTACAACTGCGCCATCCAATTCCTCCCCGTATATGGGCAACGTAGCGCCCGACTTTGCTCTCAACAGCCTGCAGAACAACAAAATTTTGCTCAGCCAGTACAGGGGTAAAAAAGTAATCCTGAATTTCTGGGAAACTTGGTGCGGCGCCTGTCAAATGGAACTTCCCACTATGCAAGCAGTGTCAAACAAATATAGCGGCAGCTCCGATGTTGCGCTGCTGACTGTAGCCGGCGGGGCATCCGATACAGACGCTATGAAAACCTTCATGACCCAAAATAATATCGATTTTACAGTTTGCCCGGACGAAAGCGGAGGCGTATTTAACATCTATGGTATCACCAGCACTCCCAGGACTTTCTTCCTTGATAAAAACGGGGTCATACGAAAGATACAGCAGGACATGTTTACCAGTGCCGGTCAAGTCGAAGTCATGCTCGACTCCTATTGAATCACCAATATGCCTTCAATTGATGGCCTACATAACATCCACATTAAACCCCCTGGAGGTTTTCGGCTTCGTCGGCCGTCCGAATCAACTTAGCTAAGATCAATTAACTGTGCTTCGCGTCGTATTTAGAGCTCCACTCTTCGTAGCTGGGTACCTTTTCACCAACCACCCATAGGAAATAATAGCAGCCCATATCACCAAGGAACTTAAACTGTTTGTGCAGGTCTTTGGTCAACTCATCGTAAGATTTAAATGAGCGCAGATATTTGGTGAATGTCCCGTAGCTTTTATCCAGTTCCAGCATGCGGCGGGCGTTACCCACGATTGCATCAACTTTACGGAAGTTTCTTATGATACGGCTGTCCTTCGAAAGTATTTCGATTTCTGCCATAGTCATCTTTGAAAGCACATTGGGATCGAATCCGTGAAAGGCTTCTTTAATGCCGAGCCACTTTGATTCAACCACTTTCCAGGAAATCCCAGTCTGAAAAACAGCTTTGCTCATAACTTCCAGGTAATCGGAAAGGGACTGAGGTTTTATCTTTTTTGGTGCATGCATATCATCCTGTCCTCCTCACAAACAGAATTATAACACCGGAACGAATTTGTAACTGAGTGCTTATCTGGAAAAGGCCACCAAAATAGGACCGGCAAACGACGAACTTGTCATAGATCGCTTGATTTTATTCCATCACCCAAAATAGCATCGCGCGGGACCGCATCTCGGCCGTATTTATATTTATAACGGCCTTTTGACCGCCGCCTTCCATAGCCATAAACTTATTGAGAAACAGGGAAAATAAATTCTGGAGGTATGGACATGGGTGACGTAATCAAGCTCCCGTCGGCTAAATTAAAGGGCAAGATTTCAGTGGAAGAAGCCTTGCACGCCAGGAGGTCTACCAGAGAGTACTCTGCCACGGCCTTGAAACTCGAGGATGTGGCGCAGCTATTGTGGGCGGCCCAGGGCATTACTGCCGCCAAGGGCCTGCGCACTGCTCCCTCGCCGATCGCTGTTTACCTGGTACAGGCCTATTTAGTGGCCGGTAACGTGGACGGTTTAAAGCCGGGCGTATACTCCTATAAGCCGCAGGACCACAGCCTTGAACTGGTCAAGAGCGGAGCGCTTGAAAGCCAGCTCGCCGGCCTTGGCCAGCAGGTATTCGGCGCAGCCCCCACCCTGGTGGTGATCGCGTCGGTGGACGACAAAGCCTCCAAGACGTTCGGTGACTTCGCTGTGAGGGCTTCCAGCCTGGAGATCGGCCACGTTGCCGAGAATGTTGCGCTTCAGGCAACGGCTATGGGGCTGGGACTGGTCACGGCCAGCGGCTTCGATAACGGCAAGGCGCGTGAGATCCTGGGACTGCCGGCCTCAGAAACGCCTGTCTACCTTATACCCGTCGGCCGGATAGTTTAAAATATTATATGTCTTCGGAAGACGTCATCGGCCGCAAGCTGCTGGAGTGGACTGCGGGTCTGAGCCCGCGCCGGGCAATGCTGACCGTCTTCTATAAGGTACGTGATATCCCATACGGCATCCTACCCGAGCTCAACAGCCCCAGCCAATACCTGCGCATACTCGAAACCAATATGGGTTCCTGCACGCCCAAGCACCTGCTGTTATGCAACATGTTCTTGCGGCTTGGGTTGGATGTACTCTACGCAGTCTATCCTTACCGCTGGGCCGAGTTCGAGGAGCTCTATCCTCCCGACCTGTGGAAGCTGGCCCAAAAAATGGCGCCGGTCAACCACCTGGCCTGCAGGGTTTACCTGGAGGACAGATATGTGCTGGTGGATGCAACCGTCGACCCGCCACTTGGCAGGATCGGGCTGCCCTTTGCCCAAAGCTGGGACGGCAAATCGGACACGCCTCTACCGGTACTGCCGATCGGGGAAGAAGAACTATTTCATCCGTCCGAAGCAGAACTTATGCCGCCTCCCGATCTGGATGGTAATGCACGGGCTTTCTATGACGGACTTAACCGGTATTTCCAGGACGTACGAAATGGAAAGCTGTAGGGCAGACCTTGTGTTGCGCAACTGCCATGCGGTGACGCTCGATGCCCGCCGTCCGCAGGGCAGGACCATTTATATGGGGCAGGGAAACATTCTAAAGGTCAGCAGCAAGGATATCGAGCGTGTGCTGGCCTCTCCCTCGGCCCAGGTTATCGACTGCAGGGGCAGCACGGTCATACCGGCCTTCCATGACGCCCACTGTCATATCCTGGCTTACGCCGAGAGCCTGCTCAACATCGACATGGGACCTGACTGTGTAAGCTCCATTGAGGATATAGTAAACAAGATCAGGCAAGCAGCCACCAGCACGCCGCCCGGCCAATGGATAAGGTGTGCCGGCTATAACGAGTTCTATCTGAGGGAAAAAAGACACCCGACCCGGCATGACCTGGACCGGGCAACGAAAGCCCATCCGGTCAAACTGACGCACCGCAGCGGGCATGCGCATGTTTTAAATACGCCGGCCATGTCCCTCGCAGGCATCGGCAACGAAAGCGAGGAGCCGCCGGGATGTATGATCGAGCGCGATATCGTGACGGGCTTGCCCAATGGCCTTCTATTCGGTATGGGCGCCTATCTCAGCGGCGCAATCCCGCCCGGCGACGCTCGCGAAATGGATACTGCACTTAAACAAGCCGGCCAAACGCTGCTTGGCCTGGGCGTAACCTCGGTGCAGGATGCTTCGCCTGGCAACGGCCGCGCACGCTGGCGGCAGTTCCTGGACTGGAAGAGAAAAGGGATTTTTCTACCGAGGACCATTCTCATGTTCGGCGCTAAAGAAGCCGGAGAGCTTCCGCTGTACGACGCGGAAACCGGACTGGCAAGCGGGGCGGTCAAGATCATGCTCGATGAGGTGCGGGGCTGCCTCAACCCGTCTCAGGATGAACTCAACCGGCTTGTCTCGGGCATACATCTCAGGGGCCTGCAAATCGCAATTCACGCCGTGGAGGAGCCCACGGTGGAAGCAGCCATAAATGCCTTGAGCTATGCTCAAAGAGTATTGCCGGATAAAACACCTCGCCACCGCATAGAGCACTGCTCAATCTGTAATATGAGCACAGCCAGGCGGCTTCGCAAGCTGGGTGCAAGCGTGGTAACCAACCCGGCTTTCATTTACTACAGCGGTGAAAGGTATCTGTCCACCGTGGCGCGACACCAGCTCAGGCATCTATACGCCCTGGAAACTATGTTGCAGACAGGACTAATAGCTGCTGCGGGGTCGGATGCTCCGGTGGCGCCGCCCGATCCATTCAAGGGGATCTATGCCGCTGTAACGCGCAGGGCTGAATCAGGGCAGGAAGTTCTCAAACGTGAGTCTATTTCCGTAATGGATGCCCTGAGGCTCTACACCAGCAGCGCAGCGTGGACATGCTTCTGGGAAAAGAAGGCGGGGAGTATATCGAAAGGAAAATATGCAGACCTGGCCATCCTTAATGCCGATCCCTTCGGCGTAAAGCCACAGGAACTGAAGGACATTAAGGTGGAGATGACCGTGCTTGCCGGCAAGGTGGCCTGCGGCAACGTACCCTAGCCGATCACGCCGCTTTCAAGACAGCTTTTGAACCGCTCTTCATCCATGCCCAGTATCTCCAGGAAAACGTACCTGTTGTTCTCGCCAAGCAGGGGCGCTGCCTTTTCAAACCTGGCCGGAGTCCCGCTCATCTTAATGGGGTTGCCGTCGGAGCGTACCTTTCCCAGCACCGGATGCTGCAGGTCTACAAAAAAGCCGCGCTCCTTCAAGTGCAAGTCACGGGCCAGATCACGCGCATCATTAACGGGCGCAGCCGCAACACCGGCAACCTGAAGCTGTTCGACCAAATCTTCCCTCTCGTTGCGGGTAGTAAATTCGGTCATCCAGTTATCCATCTCTTCAGAGTTATCGAAGCGGCCCCGCATGCTTGAGAATCTTTCCGCCCGTGTCCAGTCCGGGCCGCCCATGACTCCGCACAGCGATTCCCACTCATTATCATTGAAAACCGCTATAGCGATCCAGCGGTCCTCCCCCCGGCAAGGGTAGCAGCCGTAGGGCGCAGCCATCTTCTCTTGCGGTCTATTGGGCATCGGACCGGCTATATGGCCGTTTGCAAAGTAGTCGAGCAGCGCCGGGCCCAGAAGACTGCAGGTTGCTTCATATTCGGAGATATCTATATAGGACCCTGCTCCCGAAAAATCACGCCGCCGCAGGGCAGCCATAACAGCCAGAGCGGCATAAAGCCCGGATATATGGTCGGCATAGGCAAAGCCCAGTCCGGTAGGAGCTCCTGACTCGTAAGAGGTCAGGGAAGTCAGCCCGCTCAGGGCCTGTACTGTCGGGCCCAGGGCAGCAAATTCGCGCCATGGCCCTGAGTGCCCAAAGCCGGATAGGCTTACCATGACCAGGTCCTGTTTGACAACCTTCAACTGCTCATAGTTCAGATTCCAATTATCCATGACGCGCGGCGTAAAATTCTCCATCAGTACATCGCCTTTCTTGACGAGCTCCAAAACGATATTGCGGGCTTCCGGCCTGCTCAGGTCGAGCGTGATGCCCAGTTTGTTGCGGTTCCAGTTTGCAAAATATCCGGTATCGTTTTGCTCGGCGCCTGTAGCCGTCTTTTTCGACTGTATCTTGATGACCTCAGCGCCGAAGTCGGCCAACAGCCGTGTGGCATAGGGTCCAGCCAACATCCAGGTGAAATCCAGCACGCGTACGCCTTCGAGCGGCAGCTTCAGCAGCGACTGACCGCTGACCCCCTGAATTTTTACGGGCTGCGCAGCCTGGACCATTCGAAAAACCGTCTCGTTATGTTCGCCCGGAGAGGGTGCTCCCCGAAGGATATAATCCGGGCCGCCTGTAAAATTTATCACCGGACGGGTCGCCTTGAATTCTTTGTGCGCAGGAGGGTGCCGGCCGGTTATGAAATAGCCCCTGGCGCTGAGTTGCTCATCCGCTGCCACTTCATCGATATTGTTGAGCGCAGCCCAGGGAAAGCGCATTGACTGACCCAGCTTGAATACGTCCCTGTTGCTCTGTACGCACGTCCATAATGTAAATACATCCTCGATATCGTCGATATGTTCCCGGCGGAAATTTTCATCGCTCCACGCGGGATGTTTGAGATCGGCAGCCATTGATTTTTGATGCAGCAGCTCAATAAGAGTATCCCATTCGCGGTTAAAGGTCAGAAGCACATAGCCGTCCTTACAGGGAAATATATCGGAGGAGCTGTTCCACTGCAGGCTGCCCTGCCGGGAGGGGACCTTGCCGTCATAAAAATACTGAACGAGGATATGTTCGAGGGCTGCCGCTGCTGCTTCCTGTGCCGAGATATCGATATGCTGGCCCCTGCCGCTGGATTCACGTGCTCTCAATGCCAGAGTAATCCCCAGCGCCGCAAAGAGCGATGACAGGTAATAAGTCTGCCCGCCATAAGGTTCAAGGGGCTGCTTCCCCGGCCGGCCGCATAAGTACATCTGCCCTCCCGCCGCGGAAGCGATGAGATCGCATGATTTATGCCGGCTGCATGGGCCGGACTGGCCAAAACCGGTCACCGAGGCCAGCACCAGGCCGGGATTTAACTTCGAAAGCGTCTGAAAGCCCAGCTCCACATGATCAAGATAACCGGGCTCGAAAGATTCGACTATGACATCGCTGACAGCAGCGATCTCCAACAATTTCTGTCTGGCCTGGGGTTCTTTAAGGTCGAGGCTGACCCCTAATTTGCCGCCGTTGTTATAGAGGAACGAAAGGCTGCTATATGGACCGGGCGTATTATCGAGGAAGGGGCCCTGGTACCTGGCCGGGTCTCCGGACGGCCCTTCCACCTTGATCACCTCGGTGCCCAGGTCATGCAGCAATTTTGAGGTAAAGGCGGCTTTCTCGTCCGCCAGATCGAGGACGCGAATACCCTCGAGGGGCGCCTTCAATTCACGGGGGCGGGACATACATCCCTATTATATCATTGGGGTAGCGGTTAATCGGAAGAAGGCAGCGACTTGGGCTTCTGCAGCTCCATGTCTTTGCTGTCGCAAGCGACTGTGCCCTCGCCGGCTTTGGTGCAGAGGACTTCGGTGCTGCATGTATCGCATTTATATCTTTTGCCAAGCTGGTTTGCCATTTTATCTCTCCTGAAAATGGTCCCGGTCTATTTCTTCAATTCCATGGGCTTATTGCAGCAGGTTAGCTGGCCGTTGCCGCCTTTGGTTACTATAAACTCGGACCCGCAAACTGTGCAAATGTATTTTTTGCCTACCTGGTTGGCCATTGTAATTCCCTCCAGAGCTTAATTTTAATCCCGAAACTACGTCGTATGCAAACCTTTTTAAAGCTCCATCTCTTTAAAATCTGCGGCAATTTTGAGGGGAGCCGCCGTCATTTTTTGAATGTCCTCGGCAGTGACTCCGGGGATGGCTTCCTTCAATACCAGCCCTTCGGGCGTGACTTCGATGACGGCATAATTAGTAACGATTATATCCACACAGGCTTTGGCCGTGAGCGGGTAGCTGCACTCGCTCATGATTTTGGGCTCGCCGCCAGGGGTGAAATGCTCCATAGCAATAATGACCTTGCGGGCGCCCACGGCCAGGTCCATCGATCCGCCTATGTTGCCCACCTTGCCCAGTCCGCGGCTGGGATTATTCCAGCCTGCCAAATCGCCTTTGGCCGATACCTGCAAAGCCCCCAGCACCGCCACATCCATGCGCCCGCCCCTGATCATGGCAAACGATGTTTCACTGTCAAAATAGCTCGAGCCCGGCAGGGCGCATATGAACTGGCAACTGGCATTGATGAGGTCCTGGTCCTCCTGGCCTTCTTCTGCCAACGGCCCGCTTTTGAGCATGCCTATCTCGGCCTGCAGTATAATGTCCCTTCCCTCTATCCAGTTGGAGACCAGGGTGGGGATGCCGATGCCCAGGTTAACATAGGAACCGTCCTCCAGCATGTTGGCGATCCTGAGGGCGATCATCTCGCGCTCCAGCGGGGGCATCTCCGGTATGATAACTTTCTTCAACTCACTCATTTTTATATACCCCCTCTAAACGCTGGCCTTTTCCAGTTTCGGCCTTCCGACCTCAACCACGCGTTTGACGAATATCCCCGGCGTGTGTATAAAATCCGGGTCCAGCCGGCCGGCATCGAACAGTGTTTCCACCTCGGCTACGGTAACCTTCGCGGCCATGGCCATGACGTTATTATAATTGCGTGCCGTGCAGTGGTAGACCATGTTGCCTTCACGGTCGCCTTTCCAGGCATGAACGAAGGCGAAGTCTACCGGCAGAGCGGTCTCCAGCAGGTTTTCGATCCCGTTGAAAACCCTGACCTCTTTGCCTTCGGCGACCACCGTGCCAACGCCCGTAGGTGTATAGAAAGCGGGCAAGCCCGCACCGGCGCACCGCAACTTCTCAATGAAAGTACCCATGGGATATACTTCGACCTTTATTGTACCCTCCCTGACGGCCCGTTCGAAGGGATGCTCCAACCCCTTGGTAGCCGATCGCGGGAAGGGGTAGTTGGAGATCACCTTTTTTACCTGGCCGTTAACAACCAGCTCCAGTATCTCCTCATTGCCGGTGCCGACCTGTTGTGCCACTATCGTAAGGTTTTTGACGCCGGTTTTGGCCAACGCCCTGGTCAGCGCGAGCGGCCTGCCGGCCGAAAAGAAGCCGGCAAAGGCTATGACGGCGCCGTCGAAAACATCCCTGACTGCCTCTTCAACCGAAGCAAATGCCTTGTCCATACCACATCTCCTGAAAAATTATGCTATAGATTACGCTAAGATACGGCCATTTGTCCAATTTTGGTTGACTGGTCAATTAATGGAAATAAGTCTAAATAGGAGTCAGGACCTACTTATCCGAAGTGGATCGGGTTTATGGTATTGATATATCACCAGGGCCAGGTAAAGAGCATGGCCATGGCTATGCCCAGCACCGCCCCCACGAACACCTCCCACTTGGAATGACCGATGATCTCCGAAAGGCGCTGGCTGAACTCCTTGTTGCCTTTGAACAGCTCGTCCAGCATTTTGTTGAGCATGGTGGACTGGTATCCCACCGTTCTCCTCACGCCGGCGGCATCGTACATTACGATAAAGGCTACCGCCAGTGAAATGGCGAAGAAGGGTGAGTCGAACCCATAGATCAGGCCCATGGTTGTTGCCAGAGCTGTCATCAGTGCAGCATGGGCGCTGGGCATGCCGCCGGGACTGTACATCAGGGAAAGGTCCAGCCGCTTTTCATTGACCAGGAGGATAATGACCTTGAATAACTGCGCGAAGAACCAGGCCACCAGAGGCACCCAGATGGCCTTGAATGCATTTAAACTTGCAGCAGCCTGGATAAACATAGTCGCTAACTTACTTATCCTGTACTAATTTTACAATTATCGGGGTGCCCGGCCTATATTTGATCTGCAGCGCCTTTCCGATCATCATACCCAGCAGTACCAGCGGATATACGATCAGCATCCAGCCAGGGGGAAAGGGGGGTGGGGTAATTATATTAAAGGGCTGAACGGCCACATGGGCGAAATGCATGCCAAATAAGACAATAGCCAACGTTACCATGCCAATGCCGAACCCGTAGCTGGAACTTTTTATTATCCAGGCCGCCATAGCCGCAACGGCGGCGGCTATTATGGTCGGTACGGTGGCTATTGTGACCATCACGCCTCCTATGACGGTGGCGCCCAGCCCGCCCTGGAATTTCATAAAAGGCGACCACTGGTGCGCTGCTATGGTGACCATGCCCGCCAGCAGTATAACCGGCAATGTGGCACCCATCCACCACGCAATCAGGACCGCAAGCATGGCCTTGCCGATATCCATAAATACCACGATCAGGAAGGAGAGCGGGCCTACCCGCCTGTAGACAGCGGCGGCGCTGATACGTCCGTCCGGCTCATCGCGTATATCGATTTTGCCGTTAAACCTGCCCACGATGTAGGCGGAAGACAGGGAACCCAGAAGATAAGCGATGGGTATGGAGATAAGGCTGATCCAGTTCATGGTGGTGTCCGCTAGTATACCACAAAAAGTGGCGGTTTAAATCACTTTTCACCTTCGGGGTTGGCACAAAGGGTCAGGAAATCCCTGGCTTCTTTGGATAGTGACATGGCCACGGCCAGGAGGAAGACCAGGACTCCGCAGGTGGCGTAGATGGCGGGGATATTTTTATTGGCGATATCGGCTATAACCCCCGCCACACCCATGCCAAGCGGGGCCAGGCCGCTGGTCAGTGTAGCCAGCAGCCCGAACACCCTGCCCCTTATCTCGCTATTGGAGGAGAGTTGCAGGATAGTCGTAGCTTTGACCATAAAGATGCCGGCCAGAAGGCCGACCAGGAATATAACGCCCAGTACGATATATGGCTGTGTGAGGAAGCCCAGGAAGCCCATGGCGATGGCGGCGCCCAGCAGGGATATGATGATCATGCGGCTTTGCGCACGGCCACGCACATTGGCCGTCCCGGCAATAACGTAACCCAATACGGAGCCTACTCCCAGGGACATCAGCAGATAGCCGTACCACGAGGCATTCAGCTTCAAATAGTCTTCTACATAAAAAGGCAGAAGCAAAGCCATGGGTGCAATGAACAGATAAAGCATGGCCGCCACCAAAAATAGTACCCGCATGCCCTTGCGGTTCCAGACATAGTGCAGGCCCTCCCTGGTGTCCGCAATAAAGGTCTTGAATGCCACACTGCCCTTTTTAGCTCTCTCCGGGACTACCTGCGGGATCTTAATAAAGGCTTCCGTGCCTGATGAGAAAAGATAGGTGAAGCCGTTAATGAGGAATAGCATCGGCGCTCCGGTCACCGAATACAGAAGTCCTCCCAGTCCCTGCCCTATAAATAGTGATACGAACAGGGCCAGCTGATTGAGCGAGTTAGCGGGATCGAGCTTGTTCTCCGGGACCAGGTCGGGGATGGCTGCCTGCACGGCGGGGGTAAAGAAGGCGAAGATTATGGCGCCCACCATGGCCACAATGAACAGCCAGATAACGTCCAGGCCGATATTTTGCGGCATATAGAAAAGCAACGCGGCCAGAGACAAGACAAAAATCCCGTTGATCAGGTCCCCGTAGACCAGGATCCTTTTACGCGAGAAATTATCAGCAAAGGTACCACCCAGCGGCCCCATGAGCACGCCGGGCAGGCTGGAAAGCATCATCATCAGCCCCATCAGGCTGGCCGAGCCGGTGGCTTCTTTGATATAGAACAGCATAGCCAGGCCGAAGGCGCGCTGCCCTACCTGGCTGACCAGCTGGCCCTGCCAGAGCAGCAGGAAATTCCGGTTCCAGAGTACTGTCGGCCTTTTTATCGGATGTTCGTTATCCATAGCAATTATTCATAATAACTGTCGGTGCATGGATTTCTGGTCGGGCGCCATCCGCATCGATACGCCCGGGCGGGTAACCAAGATTATATAATTTTTTAGCGATTGGTTCTACAAGGCCACGATGAAAAATGCTGCGGAGGCGGCCAGGGCGTGGCAGTTATTATCAAGAAAGAACAGCCCTTTGGATTGTTGAAATAGAGAAGGGCCTGCTGTTATAACAGCAGGCCTTTGCTTTAGCTATTTAATCACGGCCATTTGACCCGTTTTTATTTTGGATGTTTAATTTTATTTGTACTAACCCGCGGGAGTGTGGACGGAGAGGATGTACAGGTCTTCCAGTACGCAATATACGACGGGTAGTTTTATAAATGGGAGGAAGTAAGTCATGAATGTTGTCGATTGGTTTGAGATCCCGGTCAAGGACATGGCACGCGCCAAAACCTTTTATCAGAAGGTTTTCGGCAAACAGGCTTCGGACATGAACATGAATATGCCCGGCATGGAATATGCCGCGTTTCCAATGGAACAAAACGCCCCTATGGCCAGCGGCGCGCTTCTCAAGTCGAAAGCCGCTAAACCCAGTAAGGACAGTATAACAATTTATTTCTACTGCGACGACCTTGCCGTTGAGCTGGCCAGGGTGGCTCTCGCCGGAGGGAAAGTGGTATTCCCCAAGACAGGCATCGGCGATGCCGGCTTTATGGGACAAATAATTGATACGGAAGGAAACCGGATAGGCCTGCATTCCATGAAATAGCCGGTTCCCCCTTAATCCAGGAACGTAGACACTCCGTCAACCGACACTGCTGACTGCCCGGTAGTACAGGTAAATTAGCCTGTAGTTGAGTTCAATGCTGTCTGCCGGGGAAGGGAAAGGTCCGCCGGCTCCCAGGGATTTTGCCAGCCTGTCATCGAAAGCTGCCTGCGGAAAGGCCTGTCTGAGTTCGGCAGCAGTGGCGTTCAGGTTCAGGAGAGAGGAGGAAGCCATACGCGGACCCAGAAACGAATAATCGAAATCGTTACGCATGATCTCTATACTGGGGTCCATCGATGTCCGTTCGTAGAGTCGGATGAAAGATGCAGTTTGAACTGCCACATCCCTGGTTTTCTCCTTGACCTTGCGCCAGACAGGGATGCCGCCCAGTAATATCGTTCTGGGTAGGCTAAACTTCATGCTGGTCTTTATTGACTCGTTCTCAGTATAGGTTTGTGTCGTCCCCTGAAGAATCAAAAATGCCTGCCCGGCCTCCACGCTCTTTTCTCTATTATTATTGTCCTGGAATGTGACCTTTCCCTCCCCAAGTTTCAGGCTATGCGCTCTGAAGCGCGCAGGGGGTGGTTTGTGAAGCTCAGAGTCCTTATACATAAAGGCAACAACGCCTGCAGCATTCAGACTTTGGACAACGGATTCTGCATCCTCAGGCTTTGTGTAGCGGGCAACGATCCTGGGAATGTTTCCGGCTAATAAATGGCGTGTCCCATAGAGGTCCTTATTTACTACTGCGGCAATCCTCTCCACCAAATCTTCCTTAAGTACGTCTGGAGGAGCTATTGCAACATCTGTGAGGTCCAATTCCGATCGCATACTCTCTCTGTGCCAGCCCGTTCAGTATTACCCTAGCACGATACTGGAGGATGGTAAAGTGCTATCGCAGCAGGAAGCTTTTGAAGAATTAATACAGGATCCTTTTCCAAGCGGCCGGCAGGTTCATCAATATATAGTTGACAGGCAAAGAGATGACTTTATGAACCTTTCTTGAGTTTTTCCATCTCCTTTTGTATTTCCTTCCTTTCCCAATCGCCACCCTGTTTAGGGAACACAAATACGGCCAGGAAATGGAACAACAACCCTATCCCCCATCCTACCAAAGGAAATATAAACCAGGGAAAAGTGTATCCAGCCTGGACAGACGTTATAGCCCAGATTATTACTAGAAAAACATTGACTGCAATATATACTGTAAGATGAATAAAGAACCCTTTCTTCTGTCTAACACGGCTCGTTGCTATCCGGCGGATTTCCTCGTCAGTTAATTGTTCAGGCATCATATGGCCCCCTGCTTTAATAGTTCCAAAAAATTATAACATAGCAAGATTTTAATTTTAGCAAGGTCGGCTATTTAAACGAACTTGGTCTGGTATGACGGTGCGCCCATGATCCTGCCACCGTCCACCAGTATGGTCTCGCCCGTTACATATTTTGCCAAATCGGAGGCCAGGAATAGTGCCACTCCAGCCACGTCATCCGGCTCACCAAGGCGAAGCAAGGCGGAATCATTGGCCGTCGCCTTGGCCAGTGCGGGGTCCTTCCATAAAGCCTCGGCCAGTCTGGTTTTGATCACGCCGGGCGCTAGTGCATTAACGCGAATATTGTACTGGCCCCACTCCTTGGCCATACATTGCGTCAGCATGATTACGGCGGCTTTGGAAGTCTGGTAAACACCCAGTTCGCCCGGCCTTATGCCACCCAGAGATGACACGTTTATGATGCAGCCGCTGTCCTGCTTTTTCATGATGCGGGCCACAAGCTGGGACAGGAAAAACAATCCTTTGAGGTTAAGGTTCATAGTTGCATCCCAGGCCCACTCCTCAGTCTCCATTAACGGCCCGTAGTAAGGGTTTGTACCTGCATTATTCATCAGGATATCGATGCGCCCGAACTCCGCCAGTACCTTCTCCACCAGGTTCTTAGACTCATCGGTTTTGGCAGCATGCGACGCGATGGCCAGGCTTTTCACCCCCTTCTTCCTGATCGCCTCGGCCACGCGGTCGAGGTCCGCCTGCTTGCGGCTGGCTACTACGACGTTGGCGCCAGCATCGGCGAACGTGTAGGCAGTTGCCTCACCTATGCCCCGGCTGCCGCCCGTTATCAGCGCAACTTTGCCGGCCAGAGAAATCTTTGAGCAGCTCATTTTTTCACATCTCCTTGCAATTATTATTTCCCGTGCAGAATCAATTGTGGGCTATATAGAACCTTGATTAATTATAAACTACAGATGATCAGATCTTAATTCAAGTTGGTGTTGACGTGAACTGTTGCTGAACGTAGTGTACAGTAATAGCTTGGTATATGCTCTGCTTCTATGCTGAGAACTGCAGTTTGGCTTCACATAGATTCATCATTGGACGAACATAGATATGACAATGTGGCAGGAGTTGTCAATGCCTATCCGGCGGACGACGCCTGATTGCGTCATCTTCTCTGGTCGAACCTGCGTCTCAGCAACATGGAGGCAATGGCGACCTTCTGTATCTCTATAGTGCCGCCTGCCAGGCCCCAGCCCCACGCATCACGCATCATACGTTCCACAGGGTATTCCTTGGAATAGCCGTAGCCGCCGTGCACTTGCAGCGCCAGGCCGGTCACCTCCCTGGCCATCTGGTTGGCGAAGCATTTGGCCAGGTTGGCTTCGAATGGCGCAGGCAGGCCGGTGGCCGCGTTGACTGTTGCCCTGTAGATCAGCAGGCGGGCAGCTTCAACCCTGAGGGTCATATCGGCCAGCATGAACTGTATCGCCTGGAACTCGCAAATATCCTTGCCCCACTGCTTGCGGCTCTGCGAATAGGCAACGGCCTCTTCCAGCGCACCCTGGGCGATGCCCAGGCACATGGTGGCATTGCCGCAGCGCTCAAGGTCGAAGGCCAGCATCAGCTTTCTGAACTCGCCTTCCTTGACGATCAGGTTCTCCTTCGGCACGCGGCAGTTATCGAAGATCAGGTCGCAGCTTGGCATGCCCCTCAAACCCATGAGTTGTTCCTGCTTGCCGAAAGAAAAGCCGGGCGTGCCCTTCTCAATGATCACTCCACCGATGCCCTTGGCGCCTTTATGCTCGCCGAGCCTGACGTACACCATATAGGCATCCGACTCGCCCCCGCCCGTGCAGAAGCGTTTCTGACCGTTTATGATGTAATGGTCGCCGTCGAGCACCGCCCGGGTAGAGAGGTCGGTCAGCGCCGATCCGGCCTCGGGTTCCGTCATTCCAATGGAGATCAATGACTCCCCCCTGCATACCGGCGGCAGGTATTTCTGTTTTTGCTCTTCAGTGCCGAACTGCTCAATAACCTTGACCGGACCTACGTTCGATTCGAATACGGGCGCGGCGCACACGCTCGATATCCTGGCCAGCTCTTCAATGGCAATCACGGCTTCAAAGGCGGACCGTCCCTGGCCGCCGTATTTGACCGGCAGACACAAACCCATAAGCCCTAGCTCAGCGAGTTTTTTCAGATATGTAAGCGGCATATGTTCGGCTTTGGCCTCCCATTCGGCCGCCCTGGGACGGAACTCCTTCTCCGCCAGGTCGTGCACCATCTTCTTCAACATCAGTTGTTCTTCGGTCAATTGAAAGTCCATCTTTATAACTCCTGGTTTATTTAGTTTGCGTTGGCCCGCTTTCAGCGGAAAACTTCCTGGTCAATTCTTCCTTTATCACTTTGCCCCCCGGATTCTTAGGTAATGACGCCGTGAACACTATGTACTCGGGGATTTTATACCTGGCCAGCTTGCCCGAGCAGAATTCCTGAATCTCTTCGGCCGTAAGATTGGTGTTGGGCACGGCTACAATGGAGGCGGCGGCCTTCTCACCCATGACGGCGTCGGGGACCCTGTAGACGGCCACTTCAAGCACCTTGGGGTGCAAATAAATAATGTTCTCCACCTCCACCGGATATATGTTCTCACCACCCCGGTTTATCATATCTTTTTTCCTGCTGACTACGTAGAAGAATCCGTTTTCATCATATCTGCCCAGGTCTCCGGTCAAAAACCAGCCGTCCCTGAATGACTCCGCAGTTGCCCGGGGTTCGTTGTAGTACCCTCCGGCAACGTTTGGCCCTTTAATGGCAATTTCGCCCACTTTCCCCGCAGGCAATTCCCGAATTTTTTCATCCACTATAGCGGCTTCACATCCGAGGCTGGGGCGGCCGATGGAAGTGGGATTCTCAATGCACTCCCTGTCCAGGGAAACGAGCGAAACTGAGGCCTCCGTAAGGCCGAATCCATTGAAAAACTTGGCCCCCGTAAAGGACTTCTTCATCAGAGACATCAAGTCGGGAGACATGGGCGAAGCGCCGAAACCGGCCAGTTTGACCGGGCTCAGATCATATTTGGCGACTTCGGCGGAACCGAGCAATATCCTGTAGATAGCGGGAGATCCCACCAGAAATTCCACTTTTTCCTTTTCCACTATTTCCAAGAAGGCCGTTATGCTGAGCGCGCTGAGCATTATGACTGTATTGCCCATCTTCAGGCATGGCATGAGCTGCTCCTGCAATGCCATAACATGAAATAGGGGCGCTACGATGAGGGTTTTGCTGCCCCCTTCAGGTGTGTCGAAGCCCAATATCTCACGCATGTATTGTTCCATTCTTATGGCGCTATGGATGAAATTGCGCTGTAGGATTTTGACTCCCTTGGCCTTACCGGTAGTACCCGATGTGAAAAGAACTGTATGCACATCCTCCTCGTCGCAGTCTTCCGCCGCGTGTGTGCCGCCACCGGCATAGATTTCAGCCAGGCTGTTGCGCTCGATTTTGTGTCTTAACAATTTGTTTAGCCCCTTGTCCCATATCTCGGCATCGACGATAGCAGCTACAGGCTCAGTCATCTCGAGCTGATGTTCCAGTTCCCCCCTGGTAAGCCGCGTATTAAGCACCACAGAGACAGCCCCAAGCTTGGAGATAGCCAGAAAAACCGCAGGGAAAGCATCGTCATTTTTTAAAAATATTGCAACCCTGTCTCCTTTAGCAACCTTGTAGTCGCCGGCCAGCGCCGAAGACAGAGCGTCAACCCTCCTGCCAAGCTCGGCGTAGGTGATGCCGATATCGCCGAACTTTACGGCCTGCCGCTGCGGGTACGCATCTACAGTATTTAAAAACATGCTGTAAACGCTCGCAGGGCGTTTGGCATAAACATTCAGCAGTGCGTTGCCGATCTTCTTTTTTTCAAACCTAAATTCAGTATCCATGCTTGCTCCTGCCGGCTAACAATGCCATGTTTACATCAGGACGGCAATCGATGATAAATGCAGACAGATGGCCGTAAACCCGGCCGCAGCCCGGTATTTATGAGGAAGGCCACAGGTCGCCGGCAGCTTGCTCCAGGCCCAGTTCTACGAGCTTCTGCCTTGAGGGCTTGCCTGTTGCCCAGTCCCACTTTCGATAGTCGTAATATTCCTTAAGCATCAGTCCCATATCTGGGGATTTGCCTTCGGTGCTTCCTTCTTTTAGCGGCTGGATACATATGCGAGGCATCCTGTCATCCTTTCTGCTGACGCCGAGTTTATTGCTAATAGCCCTTTTAATATTGATTGACCTTTCACCGGCGGTATTTAGGTCGGCCGGTGTGTATTCCCATCCCGTGATATTGTTGAGCATCTCGCTTATCTGTGTTGCAGAGAGAGTGGCGAACTTACACAAAAGCAGAGAATCAAAGACCTCGTTATAGTTCTGGAGTATAGCTGCAACTTCAGCTTTACCTTCCGACTTGAGTCTTTCACTGGGGGCAATGCCCAGTTCGGGCATGGGCATGGAGCCAAGGTCGAATCTATAGTGGGTGCCCTTTAGATGGCAGCCGCCCCGCGGGCCTGTGGCATAGCACACCGCCTGGCCCTGAAAAGCCCTGGAATCGTGCATGGGCAGTTCCAGCCCTTTGACATGCGCAGCTTCCTCCGGATCGGCTTTCAACTCTTCACACATTCTTCTTACGCCTTGACCCATTAGTTCGCCTATGCCCTGCCGGTTGGCGATCATCTCCACCAATCTAACGATTAAGTCACCGTTACCCCACTCGATTTCCATGCCGGCCCTATCCTTCGTAAGGATGCCATTCTCATAGAGGTGCATGGCATAAGCAATACTTACTCCTGCCGACATGGTGTCCAGGCCGTAAACGTTGCACAGGTGATTGGCCATCACGATGGAGTTGAGGTCGAAATTCATACAGAGTGGCCCGAAGGCCGCCGCCGTCTCGTATTCGGGTCCATGGACTTCATCTATGCCATTGAAATTCTTCACTACCCGTGCACACATCATCGGGCAACCGTAACAGGCATGCTTGTCTGTGCCGTAAGTTTCCTTAAGTGCTTTCCCGCCTATTTTTTCGGCAGGGAAGACGCTTTTTGTAAAATATTTTGCGGGAACGTCTCCCATCGCCATGCCCAGTTCCATATATACCACGGTGCCCAGTTCCCGGAATATGGGACTCATATAGTGGGAAATAACCGTGTTGCGAGCCTGCCTGGTGAGTTCGTCGATTTTTTCTTTGTTTGCCGGTTCGGTCTTTAAGTTTCCGACCGCCACAACAGCCTTGAGCTTTTTAGAACCCATTAAGGCGCCCAGTCCGCATCGGCCTGCTGCTCTACCCTTGTCATTCATAACGCAGGCATAGGGCACCAGGTTTTCGCCGGCCGGTCCTATGCAGGCAACGCTCACACCGGCATCTTGCAGTTCATCTTTTAGCTTTTTCTGGACCTCGTAAGTATCATCGCCCCAAAGGCTGGATGCGTCCCTGATTTCTGCGTTGCCGTTGTTTAAATACAGGTACACTGGCCTCTGTGCTTTACCTGTAATGATGATACCGTCGAAACCTGAGGCTTTTAGCTTGAAGGGAAATGTACCTCCCGTAGTAGACTCACCCCATATACCTGTAAGCGGAGATATGCCGCATATCGCAACGCGGCTGACCATCGGGACCTTGGTGCCGGTGAAAGGGCCGGTGGCAAAAACCAACGGGGAGTCGGGTGACAGGGGGCTTTGTCCGGGCCTGACGCTGTCATACATTAACATGGCAGCGAGGCTGGAGCCGCCGATGAACTTCTTCAGGTCATCTGCCTTGAGTTCCAGGACTTTCGTTTCACCCGTACCCAGGTCAACCTGCAGAAACTTGCCGTGATAACCAAACATGGTAACACCTCTGTTATTTCTTCTGAATGACCAGGTCGCCGCGGCCCATGTCCTCCAGTACCCTGGGGAACATTACGAAGGCCGGCTTGATTACGGGTAAGAGCTTTAACATGGCAACGATATTGCCGCCCTGGCTGATCTTGCCCTTGGCTACCGCCGCCACCGGGTTTTCATAGCCATGCCAGAAGCTGTGCGAAAAATCGGCCGATTGTTTAGACCACACGTCCTCCTTCACAGCACACGGACCCAGGTAATAGGTGCCGTAATACCCGGCTTTCGACGGGGGATTTTTTAAATCTATGGTTATCACGGCGTCCGGGTCGGTATAAATAAATTTGATGATGATCCCTGCGCTGCCGAATTTGGGCCCAATCTTCTCGTCCGTGAGCAGGCGCTCCATCAAGTGGCCGTAAATATCATAAAGCTGGTTGCTGTCCTTATAGTAATGACCCATTGTGCACCTCCTGCTGGCAAATCTACTTCGCTCCCACAATGGAGCGAGCCGTGATCGGGAATACTCTTATAGTGCGAATTGGCAGCGGCTTATTATCTCGTCCTGAGCTATCTCGCTCAGGTCGGTAAAATACACCGAATAGCCGCTTATCCGCACCACTAAATCGCGATATCTTTCCGGATGTTTCTGGGCGTCTTTCAGCTTCTCCGAGCTTATCATGTTAAACTGGACCTGAAAGCCCCCCCGCTCAAAATACCCCTTTACTAAAGCTGTTAGGTTATCCGGTTTAATCTTGTTACCGGCAAATCTTAAGTTAAGGTTACATCCGTTATAAACTTTGACAAGGGGGAGCTTGGTTACTGAATTCATCACGGCAGTAACGCCCGCTGTTGCGCTGCCTTCGCTGGGGGTAAGTCCGTTCCCCAGAATTGCGCCGGCAGCCCTGCCATCCGCTGTGGCGCCTGTAAAAGCACCGAAAGCGATATGGAATGCCACGGAGAATATGCCGGGCCAGAAAGCGCCGCCCCTGAAATTCTTATATTTTGCCAGCTCATCGCAATAATGATTCACTATCCTGGCAGCCATGGCATCGACTTCGTCATTATCGTTTCCGTACTTGGGTACCTTGTTCAGAAAATAAGCTTTTTTATCTTCATTGCCCATCCAATCGTTGCTTAGCCACTCTGGTAACTCGCTGATTGACACTTTCCTGTCTTCAAAGACCGCCTTTTTTATGGCGTAAAGGCTGTCCGCAGCGTTGGAGAAACCCATGTACTGCACGCCCGTTGAGTTATAAATAGCGCCTCCCCGGGTCAAATCAATACCTGTTTCCAGAGGCCCCTCGATCATGGCCGAGGCAAAGGGGGAAGGCACGTTTTCGGCTATGGCCCTGTCCAACGCATTCATGCCCTTAACCACCTGGCCTAGGAAATGTGAGACCTGCGTGGCATAGGCATTCCAGACATCTTCGAAAGAGGTGAAGCCGACGGGGTCGCCGGTCTCGAGTCCCGATTGATAACCGAAGATATTGTCAATGCCGTTGCTCAGCGCAAACTCGACGCATTTGATCCCGTTGAACTGGACGGCAAAGGTCGAGCCGAAAGTCTTGCCCTGTGCGTTCGCCTCGAGACATCCGACCACGCCGTAATCTCGGGCATCCTCCAGACTATGGCCGCCCATGACCAGGGATTTTATGATCGCATCATCGTTTAAGAGATGCAGCGGTACGCCGTCCCTGGCGTAATCGGCCGCTTTCGCGAAAAATCCGTCGGGTGCTTTGGAGCCCAGTCGCACGCTGAAATTGGGCTGCACCGTCCGGATATCGGCAAAGGCATCGAGCCCGATGTAGCTGAGCTCGTTGGTGGCATCGTTGCCGTCCCTGCCGACCCCTCCCACCGTCACGTTCTGCGTCGTCTTACCCTCGGCGCCCTCGCCACCGGGGATGAAAGCCTCCTCAAGCACATTCCATATCTCGTTGGTTTTAAGGAAAAGCAGGGAGAGGAGTTCCTTGGCCCTGTCGGGCGTTATTTTCCCAGCCTCTTTATCGGCTTTATAGTACGGATAGAGGAACTGGTCGAATCGCCCCAGCGAGATCGAGTTGCCGCCCGATTCGATCTGGGCGATTAGATGGATAAAATAGGTGCTCTGCACCGCCTCGTGGAACGAGGCTGCCGGGTATTCGGGCATGCGGTCGCAGACCCGTGCTATCTCTTTAAGCTCGGCTGCACGTAATGGATCGATCTCTTTTTCAGCCATCGTTCGCGCCAGGTCGGCATAGCGCCGGGCAAAACCGATTGCTGCCTTGAGGGAACGTATGACAGCCTGGTAAAAAAGGCCTTTTCCCGAGGACTTCTCAGCCGCGGGCAGCGCTGCATATTTATTCTCAGCCTCTTTGATGAGGCCGGAAAGGCCGATTTTAAGGACTTTCGCATGGTCCATCGTAAAGTGGCCGATGCCGTAAGTGATTTCCAGCATCATGGTGAAGATATACTTGTCCATGTCGGCGGCCACGTCCTCAGGGATCAGCTTCTCGAGGTATTCTTCCACTGTCTTACCCTTCCAGAAGGGAAGGATCTCATCCCGCAACTCGTGCTTCTCCGCCTCGGTTATACCAGCCCGCTGTAGCACCCTCTTATCGAAATTCTCCAGGTCCCCTTCCATCCAGCGGGACTTGTTCTCGGGGAAAAGGGGCGCTCCCTTGATTTTGCTGGTCCGGCAGCCTACTATAATCTCCTCATCCCTGATGATGACGCTGATGTTCTTCAGTATGTGTTCCAGCGCCAGGCTCATGCGCGTCAGGGGAGGCTCGGACCAGTGCCGGGCCATCGATTGAGTCACGTATCTCGCCCGCTCGATACATACCTCCTGAGGGGCGTTGATAATGCGCTCCCTGAGCCTATCCACCCGGGATCGCGGCGCTGTCATTACGGAACCGTTTTGTTCTTTCATAGCGAACCTCCCTCCAGATGCGGTGGTTACACTTTGATATCCATGAAATTCACAAGTATGTTATCTCTGACCGACATGGGCAGCCATTTATTGATCAGCATAAAGAACGAGTCCCTGAAAGCCATCTGATTATGCAGGCTGGGTTTATCGGACTTCAATACCTTGACGATTATGTTGGCCGCCTGGCTGCAGGAGGGCGCCGTTTTGATAAGCTCGTTATCTTTATCTATAAATCTTTTGGCCCTTTCCCTGTAAGGCGAACCCTCGGGCGGCAGGTGATGGATTTTGGCGGCAAATTTGGTACAAACCTGCGCCGGTTCGATCAAAGCCACGCGGATGCCGAAGGGCGCCACCTCCAGTCGCAGGGCATCGACCATGCCTTCAATGGCGAATTTGCTGGCTGTATAGATGGATTCGAACGGGAAGGGGATCTGGCCGACCAGCGAGGACATGGCAATGAGCTTGCCGCCGCCCTGCTTTCTCAGTGAAGGGATGAAAGCCTGGAAAATGGCGGCTGCGCCGATCACGTTGATCTCCAGGCATTTTAAAGCCTTTTCCAGGTTGACCTCTTCGAAGGGGTCGAAAAAGCCGATGCCGACGTTGGACAGTACAATATCGACCTTGCCGTACTTTTGCAGTACCTGGTCGCGGAACTTGAGGATACCCGGCCGGTCGGTGATGTCCATCGTGGTCAGCAAATGGTCTCCCCCGATGGCCTTCAACTCCTCTCGCAGGGAATTAACGCCCGCTTCGTCCATATCGAAACCGGCGATGGAATCTCCGGACTGGGCCAGCAGTTTTGCCACATCCCGTCCCATGCCATCCGCCAAACCGGTAATAACTATTGTTTGAGCCATATCTACCTCCGCTTTTTAATAAATTTCCAAGATCAGGGACAATTATTTAGCTTGAGTCTTGTACCACTCCTTCATCTGGTCCATCGATTGTTTAAAATCGGGATAGATGAACTTGTAGCCGGTTTTCTTGAGTTTTGAATTGTCTACCACGTAGTCATCGTAAAGGTACCTGACGGCATCGAATTCGAGGTCCGGCACCTTCCCTCCGGCCGTCATGCCGTTGATCCTGGCCACAATGCCGACCAGCCAGAGAGGCAGGTGCATCGAGGGCGGTTTGGTACCGAAGGACACCGCCGCCAGGATCAGGGCCTCTTCGACGGTGGGATGGCTGTCGTCGGCGATGTTATATGCCTGGCCTACAGCATCATCCAGATGGGAGAGGTACTCTACTGCCGCAGCCACGTCCTCGGCGCGCACGTTGGACAGGAGCTGTTTGCCGCTCCCGGGGATAGCGGTGATGGAAGTCGGCCTGGAGAAGGCCTTGCCGGCGCCGTCGGTGCATCGGGGGCCATAGACCGTGCACGGCCGCGTCAAAATGGCGGGCAGCCCTTCCTTAATCCTCTGCAGCACCTTGTTCTCACCGTCCCTCTTGCTCCTCCCGTAATCATCCTGCGGCTCCCTGGGGCCGTCCTCTGTGAAGGGGGTCCCGCGATAAGGTCCGTAGGCGCTGGTGGAAGCAACGTGGACAAATCTTTTAACATTAGCCTTGAGCGCCAGCCCGGTTATCAGCTCTACCCCGGCTACGTTGGTGGGATAAAGCATCTTATAGGGCGTGGAAAAATTGCATATAGCGCCCAGGTGAAACACCCTATCCACGTTACCTTCAAATAAGGCCGGGACAGTCTCCGGTTTGGTCAGGTCGGCGGCCACAAACTGCACGCCAAGGTTATCGAAGAAGGAAGTGTCCTTACGGGGACGGGCGGTGGCCCTGACTCGGACGCCTTTTGAGACCAGGTATTCGACCAGATGGCCGCCCATAAAACCGGCAGCGCCGGTGACCAGGGTCGTGCCGTTAAACTCCATGTGTCATACCTCCCGTTGATTCTCTTGGCCTTTGTACTTTCCCGCCTGTGGGGATTGGCAGGATTTAGAAGGAGATTTTCCACGGGTCATTATACTATTCCGCTGTATATATGCAAGCTCAATCGTAAATTGACTGGTCAATTAACGGAAAAATAACCCCGGGCCGTTGCAGAATGATGAATCAGCCAGGCTATTTATATTTAAAAATGAGCTACCGCGGGCGGTTGATCAGCTTGATGGATTACATAAAGTGATCTAAAATAGCGCTAGGGCAACTGACAGGACGATAACTGCAAAATCCTGAAGGAGGGATGTTGAAAGTGCTGCATCGGCTGTTTCCTACAGGGATAAGGAGTGTATGTTTATGAAACCCAGTAATTTCTATCTTTACCCGGTCCTTCCGGCTATAGTGGCCTTGCTCTGCATGATTTTCGTAGGATGCACGCTTCTCAAACCCGCCACGCCGCCGGTGCCGGCGTCCCATACGGCCCCGGCCGCTTCAATCCCATCCGCCAACGTGACGCCTGCAACTCCTGCAACTCCCGAAGCGTCCAGCACCCCGCCCGCCGCGGAGCAACCCGCACCGCCCTCCAGCTATACATTACCCGTCATAAGCTATTTCTCGGCCTCGAGCACTACCATTCCGCCCAACGGTATCAGCATATTGGTGTGGAGCGTGAGCGGGGCAGACTCGTTAAGCATCGACAACGGCATCGGAAAGGTGGACGCCCAGGGCCGCCATTCCGTCCTGCCGGTCGCCAGCACGACCTATACTCTCACGGCAACCAGTTCGGCTGGCAGCGTGACCGCACAGGTAACCGTGTCTATCTCACCGCACCAGGCCGCCTCGCCGCAATACAGTCCAGGCTACTATCTCACTCGTATCGGCCAGACGGCTGTCGCCGGATCGCCGCTGACTATCAATCAGAACGCAGAAACCTCCAAGGGCTACAAGTGGGTGGTTGATTACTACGACCCGACAATACTTTCATATGTGGGCAGCAATACTATAATGCTTAACGCCATTGCCCGCGGTGTGGACAGCCAGCAGCAATTTACATTCCAGCCGCTGCATAAAGGCGATACAGTTATACTTGTTTCCTATGTCAACGACAAGACTCCGACGCAATTTGATTCCACGATCTATAACATCCATATCCAATAATGGTAGCCGAATGTGCGCAAATGCTCCCTTTCGACTGGGAGGCAGGGGCGAAAGTATCGCCCTGTTCAGATAGTTGTAGCTGCCTTCACCAAACGGGTCATTGCTTCAGGGACCGTGCGTACCTCGAGAGGAGTTCTTCGCGGTTCTGACTTAGGTCCACGCCGGTCGGTGCGGAGGGATAAGGTTGACTGCTCATCAACCCTGTCCAAAGGATGCGATTGTAGGTCGGGAAATCCATCTTGTCTGCGCCGGTAAAGTCCACCCCTTTCGTGACCTCTGCCCAGTATTCCGCGTCGTGCATCGGCTGAGGCACGATCAGGCTGGCCGGCTTGGGAGGCAGCGGCAGTTGTGTATTGTAGAGAGCCGGTGAGGGAGCGGCGGTAAAGCTCCACTTGCTCGGCGTCGTGTTGAAGACATCAGCCATGGGTGTCCCGAGTGCGTCGTTCAGGTTCATCGGCGGGAGGCCCAGGACCATTTCCATGGTGCGCAAAAGGTCGATGGTGTTGTACTGTGTGGAGACCAGAGCACCCTGCTTCACATAAGCACCGGCGATGTACGCAGGGCTGCGATGCGAATCGACATGATCAGGCCCATCCTGGGAATCGTCTTCAACGATAAAGATCAGCGTATTGTTGGCGTACTTGCTGCCTGCGATCTTTTGAATCAGCAGACCAACCGCATAGTCGTTGTCAGCTTGTTGCAGCTCCGGAGTATTCACGCCGTCAATCGCGGTGGCAAAGTTTCCGGTGTGATCGTTCATCAAGCGGACAAGGCTTAACTGCGGAAGATCCTCTCCACCATTGATGTACTTGGTGTCGAACTCACGCGCCCACTCCTTGAAACGCCAGTAGTCCGGATACGTGGGATCCCAACCGCGGAAGTACGGATCAGTATACGGGATGAGGGCAACCTGGGTAGGGTAAGCCGTAACCGTGTTGGTTGAGGCCGGATCGTGGGCGAGAGAAAGGCTGTATGAGGAGGTTTGGGGGAATGTATAGCGTGTCCCATCAATGGAGAACCCATAGTTACGAATGGTGAGTTTTGCCCGCAACGCGGCGTCCCACAAAAATCCGGTATTGATTTCATTGTCCGGTCCATCTGGGGCAGCCGCATCGGTCTGGCCCGGCAGCACATCCGGATCATCAGACGTCAGGGGATCTGCGGCCTGACGCCCGGCAACGCCTGGAAGGGCAACGTTCACACTACGATTTAAACCACCTTGGTCGAGGCTGAGGCCGCGTCCCGCGTAGGCCACCGGGTATTGGCTTTCTACCATGTTTTGAGCCTGAGCAGCAGTGGACCATGCCCAGCCATCATAGCTGACTTCAGCGGTACACATAAAGTTATCCAGCGTGACGAACGTTCGAGCCAGCGAATGAAAATTGGGCGTGAGCGCCTTGCCGAATTCAGCCAGAGCGGGGTCGCCATTGCCGATCTCAAGGTCGCCCAGAATCTGATCATAGGTCCGATTTTCCTTGATGATAAAGATCACGTGCTTGACACCTTGACGTACGGCGTCCATGACTGCCATGTCATTTGTACTCACGGTGCTTGAGAAACGGTTGTTCGCGGCTACTTGCGCAGTGAGCGTCAGGAGTTGCGCCTCATCGGGGGTCGGGAAGCTCTGCAGACCAGCTTTGATCAACTGGGGATTATACGCGTTACTGGCATAGCCATTTTGGTGTGTCGGCGGGCCGAAGCTATAATACATGGTTGGGTTTGCACCTGTCGGCGACTTGGCATTCACCACGTACACATATTTGCCATCTCCGCTTAAACTCACGGAGGTCGGGTACCAACCGGTCGGAATGAGTCCAACCACCTTGGAACCACTGTTGCTCGCGCTCAGCGCAATCACCGTCACGGCATTCAGATTGCCGTCCGTCACGTAGATCAGCTTTTCATCCGGGGATAGCGCCACGCTGTTGGGGTTTGCTCCTTTATACTTCTCCAGCGCGGCAGGCAAGACTGACCCACGCGGCAGTACGGGGATCGTTTCGAGGATTGCGTTATTGACAGTGTCGATGACATCGACGGTATCCGCCTGGTCATCGACGACATACAGCAGGGTCTGTGCGGCGTTCAGCGTCATCTTATTAGGTTGGCCTTTTACCGGAATGCGTGCCGTTATTACCAGTTTTTCGCCCAGATTCACGACGACGATCTCTCGATCGCGCAGGCTTGACACGTACGCAGTGGTGCTCGATCCCGTCCCTTTCACAGACACCCAGAACGGATATTCCCCGCCCGGTACTCCCACCTTGGCAGGGTCGTTCTTGCCGGGGCGCAGGTCGAGCTCAGTACCATTGGACCATTTGCCCAGTCCTCCGGTAAACACCGTGATCGAGTCGTTATAGTAATTCGCCACGACCAGCGTCAGGCCATCCTGCGAGATCGCCACACCTGCGGCCATAGGTCTTACAGAGACCATCTCGTTGACCGGGATCTGTTCGCCGGTAGGCGGCTCTACGACAAGGCCGTTGCCCGCGGCATGGTTCAAGGCAAGCTCTGTGGCCTGCTGCCAGGATCCGTTGGCGTTCAGGGTAAATACGTGTATATTGTCACCGCCGGCCTTCGCGGGGTTAAAGGCGCCGGTGGTGTCATAAGGGAAATCCCCCGATCCGCTGGATACGTAGAAAGCCGTCCCGGAAGGATCGAATGCCATCCCGTAGTAGGTATTGGGGACCATGATCACTTGTTTCTTGACCGGCTTGTTCGTCGAAATGTCGTAGATGAACACGTACTCTTGCGAATCCGGCCAGTTGAAATAGGTGCCGAAGGCATCTATCTTGTCGTCGGTCCTGAAGACGCGGTTGTAGCCACTCGTCAGGACCAGCAGGGTCTTTTTATCCGGACTCACCACCGTAGTAGCCGCCTGCCCGGCCAGCCAGTTTGGATTGTCGGCCAGATCAGGATTCAACGGTTCAAATGTGGAACCCTGGGGTGCCAGCGGCGTAATCTGTTGGCCCATATTGGGAAGGGACTGGACGCCCTTCGGAGTTGGTTGGGGCACTGGACCGCACGAACTGAGGACAGTGGCGGCAATAACCGGCACAGCCACCCACAAATAAGCCATACGACAGATTTTCATTTCTTCCCCTCTAAAATAGCTCTATACTTACATATTGCTGAGATTGTTTTTCGTGGCATCTTCCGCACCTACCCTTTCATTTCCCACAAGATTTGAATTAGTTTTTGATATCTGTAACTTATTATAACATCAACAAATTCAAATTGAATATGGATATCTACAGAAAAATGAGTGGCAAAAGAGTAAAGATTAACCTGAGCAAATGTTTCCTGCCGCTCTATGCAATGCTTTCGCGATAATTATCGACTACCATCTCAAAGGAATTTTTTATATTCAGTTCCAATGCCTCTTGAATTAGCCCTTTCTTCAAACCATTTCAGCTCGTCCTCAGGAACATGCGGAGCATCCGGCCCCTTTTTTCTCAGCATAATAATCGCCCCGGAGGGACATGTGGTGGAACATAGGCCGCAGCCGATGCAGTCGCCGACCATCGCACAATCTTCGATCTCGATTGCATTAACCTGGCAGCGGTCGCGGCAGGTTCCGCATGCTATACAAAGGTTCTTGTCCACAAAGGCGATATAGTTGGATTTCGCCGCAGCATTTTTCCTGTGAAGGTTGTATTGCCTCAACGGATGGCAGCAGCACTTACAGCAGTTGCAGACATAGAAATGCCCCGACTTCATGTTAGAGGTCATATGGACCAGGCCGGAATCCTCGGCCATCTTCAGTATGCCATGGGCCTCTTCCTTTGTAAGGGCGCGTGTCCCCGCCGCGTTGTCGAATGCATGCTCTATAGGAGCAAAAGAAAAGCATACCTCCATGGGCTTGTCGCAGCGGTGCCCTTCAAGGGCCCTAGATTTTTTACAAATGCAATCGTGTACACCCCACGATTTAGAGTTCTCAATGAGCTGTGCGACGCTCTCGTAGGGCTCGATGGAGGAGCCGTCGGGAACGTCGATGCCCACGGGGATGACCTTCATGAGCGCCGGTTTATGGCCGAAAAATTCCTTTCCGAAAGCAATGTCTATGTATTCTTCGAAAAGCTCGACGAAGTCTCTGTCAAGCCTGTTCAACTGGAACTCGTAGATGCCGAACACAAAAGGGAGGAGCTTGTACAGAGACACCGTCCCCAGGTGGATGCCGAAGATCTGTCCCTTGTCTGACATCTGGGGAAGTATCTTTTTCAGGTACTCCAGGTCGATGCCCGTCCGCTCCGATATCTGCTCGGTGGTTTCGAAATTTAACCTGAGTTTCTGGAAAAGTCCGGCCTCCTCCCCGGTGAAGACCTTTCGCAGAATCTTCATCTCCACCCCGTTGTGGGTGGAAGGATACCCGTTGGGAAGGGTGTCCAGAAGCATTCTCAAATCAGCATAGACCTGTTCATTCATTGGTATTGCCTCCTGTGCGATTGCCTGCATGCGCCTCATTGATCCTCCCCCTGCATGACGACGGATTCGTATCGTTTAGGTATCAGCAACCCTTTGCTACTTCAATTCCTTTAATAACCCCAATGTTTCGTTGCACCATGATATGACCATTTCCGATTTCCGTATCCCGAATTTAAGCGTGTAATCCCAGTAGGGAAAGTCATCGGATTTGAAAGCCGATATTTTCTTCGCAACTTCATCGTAGATTTTAAGTAGTTCCTCGTTTCTCTTTCTTTCGGCACTTATCATAGACTCGACCTCATGCCGATCATTCTGCCGACCGAAAAACAGTTTCAGGAGCATCTCGTTGCGCACAGGCGGTTCTTCCGGCGATTCACGCAGCCAGTTGAGGAATTCTCTTTTCCCTATGGGCGTCAGTGTGTATATGTTCTTTGCATGGTAGTTGCCGGATTGCCTGGTAAGCTTTTTTACCAGCCCATCCTTCTCAAGCCTCTTTAATATAGGATAGATGTGACCGAAGTTTTCGTTCCAGAAGAAGCCTATGTTCCAATCCACTGTCTTTTTTAAATCATACCCCGAGGCCGGCTTCAGGCTGAGTAATCCAAGAATCGCGTATTTGGTCTTATTTATCTTGGGCATTGTCGCTCCCTTTAACAATATATATCATGATGTAATATATCATTATGATATATATTTGTCAAGCGGTATAAATAATAATAATCAGAGGGTCAAGGTTGCAGAGAACCTGTGCCCGTGCGAGATATACCTACAATAATTGAACGTGCAATTGCACTGGTAAAGAGGAGTTACTATGTAAAACGAACTGCCTGACACGTGAGTGTGCGCTCAATGCCGTCAACCTTGTGAAGATGCTCAGTGATAAGCTTGCCTATGGAGTCAATAGAGTCGCCCTCTACTACTGCGATGATATCATAGGGGCCCATAACAACATCCACAGATTTGACACCATTGAGTTTTTTAAGTTTGTTGAGTACTCCTTTAGTCTGGCCTACCGACGTGGTGACGAGTACAAAAGCCTTAGCTGCCATGATATCACCCCCATATTTTCAAATAACCATCAAAGCTAATGTTTTTCTATCTCTTATGCGCCTATAGCCAACAACATAATAGCCCGATTCGTCAAATCTGAGTCTTATCTTACGTTCTGGATTTTCAGACGCGGCAAACGCAATTAGCATCGGTAACCGTCTTGAATTCCTTACACTCTTAAGAATGGGCCGCTGGACAATGAAACCATCAAGCTCTATTTCCACATATTTATAACGACGTTTGGGGTATGGCAGGTCTTTCCCTTCCAGAATAGCCCTATACTTACATATTGCTGAGATTGTTTTTCGTGGCATCTTCCGCACCTACCCTTTCATCTCCCGCAAGATTTGAATTAGTTTTAAATATCTGTACCTATTATAACACCAACAAATTCAAATTGAATATGGATACCTGCAGAAAAATAGGTGGCAAAAGGGTAAAGACTAACCCGAGCAAATGCTCCCTTTCAACCGAGAGGCCAGGGGCAATCGAATCGCCTTGTTCAGTTGAAGGCTTTTCGAACCTGCTCACCACTGCACGAACATCGGGATGTTTACCATTCCATGCGTACGTTTTGAGATAGAGTGTGCTACTTTGCCGGTTTCTGCTTCAGTCTGCCTCGTGTCCCGCTAGGCTTATTTGTGGGCTTCATTTTGGCGCGATTGTGGTCCACGGCAGCAATGATGAGAGTCTTTAGTGAGCTCTCTTTGATCTTGTCGTCCTTGTAAATATCGACGCTTCGCCATTGTTTGCCTTCCATTCCGTTATTGAAGAGTTTGTCCGGGTCTGCAAGGTGCGCCCCCTGATAAAAAGTTAGCTTCACTTTATCTTTGAAGGCATTGGCAATACAGACTATTCCATCGTGGGACCAGACGGGAGTCCCCATCCATTTCCATTCCTCTACTATTTCAGGATCAGCCCCATGGATAATCCTTCTAATGTTGGCAAACGTAGTGCCGCGCCAATCAGTAAGATTTGCAACAAGACCGTCAATAAGTTCACTTGGCTGCATTGCTATATGCCCACTTTGAAGAACTCGGTAATAGGTGCTTGACCTTGACCATTGACTACTTCTCTTTTGATCTTCAGCCTATGATTATAACTGGATCAGTTAGGGGGCAGATCAAATATCCTCTTTAGGTAAAGACTGTTAACTGCCGAGATGACTAAAGAATTGGGAGATTGCAGAATAGTTTACGATGACTAAGACCAAAATAATTATCACAACAATAGACAATATGATTACCCCGATAACAGACCCTACAATTCTCCCTATACATCCCATGTTTATTACTCCTTCTTAATTTATATTATGTATCTGTGGCGATATTATACAAATCGCTACCAAATGATCTATTTTTACCTGATTCAAAGGTAATTCCTTAATTCTTCTATGCTGCGAGTCCCATAATAAAGATTATACTGCCAAAACAACATAGACATCGAGATGGATTACTCGAAATATTAGATAATTAGCCGATTCACTAAAATTTAATATAGCCATAATAACCAAGCAGGCCAATTATCAGCATTGTTAACCCTATAATAAGGACGATAGGTGCTATTAATGATGCAATACCCCAAAACTTCCATTTACGCTGACTTTTTTGAAACTGTTCTATGCTATCCCATTTTTTATACCGCCACGCCCATTCATTGCCTTTTATTCCAAGAATTATCATCACAGCTATCCCAATGAGTGGGAATGGTATTAACGCAAGAAGGGAAATCCATATGCGATGACTTATACCCCAGATCCATGTCAGTGAGAAAGCTCCCCAATTCCAACCTTTAATTTCAGGGGGAACGCTGGATGAGAACCCTTGCCCCGATGTATTTAGTATAGTGTCATTGATTTGAGCATTCGGTGAATTTTGCTGCCTGACATCATTATATTTCATCTCTGATTTAGTATAGACAATAATCTCTTCATCTCTTTCCCCGCATATCTATCGTTATTTAAAATAATAGCAAGATGAGAATGGATTAGTGATATAATCTGGCGTGAATTTGTCAAATAGTTATGACATTCATGTGACCCCACCGGAATAAGCTAACAAAACCGAGAGAATTTTAATTTATAGTGGACTATAAACCGGTGTTGGGGCATCTTAGCCGTAAGAATTGATCGCCACTGGACGAACATTGGGATTACAGTGAATCCCTAAGCGAGTATCGACGGTGTTATCCCGCTGGAGACGGAGTCGCCACACTCGGCAGAAGGTTCTTCGAACCTACTCACCACTGCACGAACATCGGCATGACGACATGGTCGTAGTTGTCCACGCCGACCGGCCGGATGACGCCGGGGTTGGAGGGGGTGGTGACTTCCAGCGATACCTGCGCCTGCTTGATGACCGACAGCACGTCCGAAAGATACCTGGCGTTGAAGGCTATCTTGGCGGCCTCGCCGTCCACCAGCGCATCGATCTCACCCACGTTATCGCCGATCTCATCGGCGCGGGCTGAGATGGTAACCTTGCCGGCTTCGACGGTGGCCCCGGGGGTAACTATCACACGCGCTATGCCGCTGCCGTCACGTGCGAAGATGGATGCCATCTTGATGGCCCTCTGGAATTCGGCCACGTCTATCCTGGCCTTAGTGCCGTAGGTCTGCGGTATCAACTGCGAGTAGTTGGGGAAGCTGCCCTGGATAATTTGCGATACCATTTCGATATTCTTGAGCTTGAAGAGCACCTGGCTCTTCTGCGCATTCTGTGTTATCTCGATTTCCTGGTCCGGCTCGGTCATAAGGCGGTGCAGTTCATGGTAGGCCTTGGCTGGTATGATCATGGACACTTTATCTTTGACCGGCTCGATCAGATTGGAGCGGTGCACAGCCAGCCTGAAGCCATCGGCGGCAGCCAGCGTGAGCTTGCCGCCCTCGAACTCGGTCTGCACACCGGTCAACACCGGCCGGGATTCCTCAGTGGCCGCAGCGAATGCAACCTGGCCGATAGCCTGCTTCAGCTCCTCCTCCAATATTTTGGTCATGAAACCGTCGCCCACCTGGGGGATGGGTGGGAAATCCGCCGCATCAAGACCGTTAATACGGGCCTCGTAGCGTCCGCACTTGATCTCGAGCGTGTGGTGTTTGAGGTTGAGGCTGATAACATCGTTGGGCAATGAGCTTATGAAATCCGTGAAAACACGCGCCGGCACAGTTATAGAGCCTTCGTTTTCTATCTTGGCCCCTATCCAGGAGCTGATGGCAATCTCCAGATTAGTAGCCGCCAGCTTGAGCTGAGACTGGTCGGTGGAGATCAATACATTCTGCGTGATTGGTAGGGTGGTTCTTGTAGCGACTGCTCTGCCGATAATACCTAAGCCTTTGTTAAGATTCTCCTGCAGACACGACAGCTTCATAGAATACCCCCAAATACAATAGTGCCCAAAGTATACAGTCCCTATTTTTGTAAGTCAATGACCTTAAATAGTATTTTTTACATTGTAAACAACTATATGTAGTGGTATAAATATTTGAATTTCCCGACCTTAAATACGCCGGGGCTATGCGAACGATGCTATTGACGTTCTCGCCGGGAAGGGCGTAATCTTATGGAATTAATAAGATGGAAATCATACCTGCTATAGATTTAAAGGGGGGCAAATGTGTTCGCCTTTACCAGGGCGACTATACCAAGGAGACGGTCTTCTCCGAGGACCCCGTAGCCACCGCCTTAAAGTGGCAGGAGAAGGGCGCGCGGCGGCTTCACCTGGTGGACCTGGATGGCGCAGCTTCAGGCGAAGTGCGCAATACGGGGGCTATCGAGGGTATAGTAAAGAATACCACCCTTGCGGTTGAGCTAGGAGGGGGTATCAGAAGGGAAGACGTGGTAGAGCAGCTCATCAAGCTGGGCGTGCAAAGGGTAATACTGGGTACCGTGGCCGTGGAACAGTCGGAACTGACCAGGCGGATTATTAAAAGGTTCGGCGAGGCCATCGTTATCGGCATCGATGCGCGCGATTCTTATGTGACGACGCACGGCTGGCAAAAAATCTCCAGGATTACCGCAGTTGCCTTGAGCAGTATGATGGCCGGTATCGGCGCCAAACGCATAATTTATACAGACGTCAAACGGGACGGAACGCTCACCGAGCCCAATTTCGAAGCCACGCAAGAACTGGTCAAAGGCCTGAAGATACCCGTAATCGCCTCGGGAGGCATATCATCGGTCGAGCACCTGCATAAACTCGCTGCAATAGGGGTTGAAGGCGCCATCATAGGCAAAGCCCTTTACACTGGCGATATCGACCTTGCCGAAGCCCTGGCTGTAGCCTGATCTTACTACTTCCCCCTTCAATCCGGATAAAATAAAGGAGTTAACTATGTTGAAGTTCGATAATAAAGGGCTAATACCTGTGATAATCCAGGACGCTGCCGACGGCACAGTCCTTATGCTGGGCTACGCCAGCAAAGAGTCGCTCAAGCTGACGCTGGAGAGCGGTGAGATGTGGTTCTACAGCCGCAGCAGGCAGGAGCTCTGGCACAAAGGAGGGACCTCGGGCAATGTGCTCAAGGTGAAATCGATAGTGGTGGACTGCGATGGCGATACGCTGCTGGTCAAAGCCGAGCCCGCCGGTCCTACCTGCCACACCGGCAACCGGAGCTGTTTTTTCACGGGTTTCACCAAAGCCGACCTGGACTGAATAAGCATGAAACTGATCAGCGTCTGCGGTTCCCCGCGCAACGGCAATACAGAATGGATACTCAAACAGTTGCACGCTATGGCCCTATCCAACGGAATTACGTCCGACCTCATTATTCTGCGTAAGCGGGAAATAGAGCCGTGCAGGGGCTGCCTTGCCTGCGAAAAAGGCGGTGAAGACAGAAAGGGTATCTGCGCTATCAAAGACGATATGCGGGATATCTACCCCATTCTGTTGGAAGCCGACCTTATCGTTTACGGCACCCCGGTCTATTTTGAAATGCTTTCAGGCCTGTTGAAGAATTTCATTGACCGCACCTGCCCCATATGGCCGAAGCTGCAAGGTAAATCCTTCGCCGGAATAGCTGTAGCCGAAGAAGGTATAGGCAGTGCCATCGAAAACCTCAGGACCTACGCGTCGGTTTGCAATATGAAATGGGCCGGCGGTGTGACGGCGTTGGCTAAAAAACCGCGACAGGTAGTCGGGGATGAAAAAATCATCGGACAGCTTGAGCGGCTGATCAGCGGGTTCAAATCATCCGCGGCATAATTTTCCGCAGGGACAAACTTCCGCTGTGGAATTTCAGGCGCCGGCCAACTTCATAGGCAATGCATATTTATGGGCGACCTGGCGGAAATGAAATCCATAGATCGCCAGTGTTATCGACATTGGGAATTGCCGCGGGCGCTTGAACATCGTCCAGAAGATAAGTTTCCAGAAATGTTCCCTGCCTTTTTCTCTCACTCCCAACACCCAGAACGATTTGAAAAGCGCCATATAATGCTGCGACTTCAAGCGGCTCGTCCTGGGTGATTTGCGCTTATATTCCGTCAAAAAGGTCCTCACCCTTGCGTAGTACTGTTTGGGAGAATACAGGGTATCCACTATCCTCTGGTAGCCGTCCATCAGGGTTTTAATGTTCATTTTGGGGATGAAATTAATGGCCAGGTCGGTGTTATTGCCCGAAAAGTTGCCTGTAAGCCGGTTCTCGCCTTTTAAACGTTTGTAAAGTCTGGTGCCGTTGGGAGCGTGCAGCAGTCCTACCATGGCCGTCACCACGCCGCTGCCCTGGACGAAGTTAATGATATCCTGAAAAATCGCCTGAGGGTCGTGGTCGAATCCAACGATGAAGCCGCCCTGCACTTCCAGGCCGCGGTTTTGAAGTGTTTTGATGGCCGATGTCAGGTCGCGTGACTCGTTCTGGGTTTTGCCGCATTCGGCCAGGCTTTCCTTGCTGGGTGACTCTATACCGATGAAGACCTGGTTGAAATTAGCTTTGGTCATAAGCTGCATCAGATATTCATCATCGGCCAGGTTGATGGAAGTCTGCGTTAAAAATGTGAAGGGATAATGCCTTTTTTTCATCCAGTCGATGACAGCCGGCAGGATCTCTGTTTTCAGCTTCTTTTTGTTGCCGATAAAATTGTCGTCGACAATAAATACGCTCTCCCGCCAGCCTCTTTTGTAGATGGCCTCCAACTCGCGCAGCAACTGATCCCTGCTCTTGGTCCTTGGCACCCTTCCGTTCAACACCACGATATCGCAAAACTCGCAGTCGAAAGGGCAGCCACGGGAGTATTGAACGGACATGGCGGAGTATTTATTAATATCGACCAGGTCCCATTTAGGCACAGGCGCCAGCCGGATATCGGGCCTTACCTCGGAAGTATATATATGCTGGGCGCAGCCCTTTTTGAGGTCATCCAGAAATGGAGGCAGCGTGACTTCGGCCTCGTTCAGTACGAAATGGTCCACACCGGGAAAATCCTCGTACTGTGTAGTGAAGAGAGGGCCGCCGGCCACTATCCGGGCTCCCAGGTTCTTGCACTTTTTAATGACCTTATCGGCCGAGTCCTTCTGCACTACCATAGCGCTAATAAAGACCAGGTCGGCCCACTGGATAAGCTTGTCCTTCAATTTGCTGGTATTCATGTCCACCAGTTTAAGCTCATGTTCGTGAGGCAGCATGCCGGCCACAGTCAAGAGCCCGAGCGGCGGAAAGGCGGCCTTTTTGTTGACGAATTTTAAGGCGTGCTTAAAACTCCAGAAGGTATCCGGGTATTCCGGATACACCATCAATATTTTCATGTTATTAAATTCTCCCTACGTATACGCAAGCCTGTAGCAAACCGTACAAATTATAATTATAGGCGATTATTCAATAAATGGATATTAGTAGTTTAGCTTATTTTTGGTAAAATATATGAACTTTCCTGCGCAAACCCTGCTTTTCCACGATCAAATCCCTCAGACTTCCTGTGCCCTGCCCACAGCTTTCCTGGCCCGGAACCTCTCGTTCTGGGTAAGCAGCCTTTTTCTAAGCCTTATATTTTTGGGCGTCACTTCCACCAGTTCATCGCTGTTGATAAAATCCATGGATTCCTCCAGGCTGAACTTCAGCGGCGGTGTCAACCTGACGGCGATATCCGAGGTCGACGACCGGATGTTGGTCTGTTTCTTTTCTTTGCAGACGTTGACTGCCAGGTCGGTGGGGCGGGAGTTTATGCCCACTATCATGCCCTCGTAGACAGTCGTCCCCGGCTCGATGAAGGTTATGCCGCGCTCCTGCGCATTGTTGAGGCCGTAGGTCACAGCCACACCTTCCTCAGCGGCAACCAGTGCGCCGCTGCGCGTCGAGGCTATCTCCCCAGCATACGGCTCATACCCCAGGAAAAGTGTATTCAAAACGCCTTCGCCGCGCGTAGCGGTGAGGTAGGCGCTACGGAACCCTATCAGGCCTCGGGTAGGGATGCGGTACTCCATGCGCAGATTACCTTTGCCGTCGTTATGCATATCCGTCATTTTACCCAGACGTTTGGCCAGCATCTCCGTGATTGCCCCGATATAGTCCTCGCGTGTATCAAGTACCAACTGCTCTACCGGTTCCATCACTTTGCCGTTTTCCTCATGAGTAATCGCTTCCGGACGTGAAATCTCGAACTCATAGTCCTGCCGGCGCATGGTCTCCACCAGTATCGCCAGGTGCAGCTCACCGCGCCCGGAAACCAGGAAAAGGTCGGGGCTTTCGGTATCCTCCACATGCAGGCTTATATTGACCTCCAGTTCACGGTAAAGCCTCTCGCGCAATTGCCGCGAGGTACAATATTTTCCTTCACGCCCGGCGAAGGGCGAGCTGTTTACGCCAAAGGTCATTTTGACGGTCGGCTCGCCGATCTCGATGCGCGGCATGGCTTCCGGGTGGTCCGGGTCGACCACAGTGTCCCCGATGCTGACGGCTTCCAGCCCTGTAATCGACACTATCTCACCGGCGAAGGCTTCTTCAACCGCGACACGGCTGAGTCCCATGAAGGTGAAGACATCGTCTATTTGATATTTTTTAGGTATGTTGTCTGAGCCTATAACGGCTACTATATCCTTGGGTTTGATGCTGCCGCGGCTGATCCTGCCTATGGCATACCTGCCTTTATAGGTATCGTAATCGAGATTGGAAACCAGCATCTGGAAGGGGCCGTCATCGATGGCCGGGGGCGGGACCTGCTTGAGTATGGCCTCGAAAAGCGGCACCATGTCGGTGCCTTCCATATTCGGATCGGTCGTACAGGTGCCGTTCCTGGCGCTGGCATAGAGAACAGGGAAATCGAGCTGGTCGGAGTCAGTGGCCAGTTCCAGGAAAAGGTCCTGTGTAAGGCTGAGGACTTCGGCTATACGCGCGTTTTCCCGGTCGATTTTATTTATGACCACGATGGGTTTGAGGCCTTTATCGAAAGCCTGTTTGAGTACGAAGCGGGTCTGCGGCATAGGCCCTTCCACCGAGTCCACCAGCAGCAGGCAGCCATCTGCCATGTTGACCACACGCTCGACTTCGCCACTGAAATCGGCATGCCCGGGCGTATCGATGATATTTATCTTGACGCCGCGGTACATGACGGCCGTATTCTTGGCAAGTATGGTTATGCCCTTCTCACGCTCCAGGGCGTTGCGGTCCATGATCAGTTCGCCCATCTGCTGGTTCTCGCGGAAAACCTTGCTCTGTTTGAGCAATGCATCGACCAGGCTGGTCTTGCCATGGTCGACATGCGCAATAATAGCAATATTTCTTATATCTTCACGGAATGCTGAAGTCAAGGTAGCCCCCTGAGATGGTCTACTGTCGGTACGGTCTCAACCGCGTGCGGAAATAGAAATCAAATGTAGACATTTATACTATATAGTAACATATCGGCAGCCCCAGTATTAAATTTGTCAGGCCGGGCTGTCCTTTTCCAGTATGTACTGCCGGACGACCTTCAGGGATGCCTCTACCGCTTCCGGCTCTATGTATTTGCTTAAATCCCTGGACGTGTGATAAACGAAGCCCTGCTCATAGTCCTTGATGTTAAAACTCATGGCTGCCAGGTTGGTGGCCTCGATACCGGCCTGACCGAAGGCCGCCGCATCGGTGCTGCCGCCGCCGGGGGACATTTGGGATATGACGGCTTTGTGGCCCATCGATCCGGCTATGTCAACGCATTGCTGGGCCATCTGATGCGACAGCTTGACGGTGGAATTAAGGTCGGCATCCATAAAATTCAGGCTTTTCAGCTGATAAATGGTATCCATATTGAGGACGTAAGTCTTGGTTTTGAGCAATTCATCTTTGTGAGCTCTGATGAAAGCCCGGGCGCCTCGCAGGCCGCATTCCTCGGCATCGAAGGAGGCCAGTATCAGCCGGGTATGCTTCAGAGGGTTGTTCCCCCCGGCCTTGGCCTCGCCGAAAATCTTGCCCGTTCCGGCAGATATGGCTACAGCGATCATATTATCTCCCGCGCCCGGTACAATCTGCGAAGTTGTGAAGAAAAGCAGAGGAATCTGGAAAATCACGCCGACGAGCAATACCAGCGCTATCCACTGCGGCAACTGCAGTCCGAATAAAGACATAAGGGACGCTACAAGGGAAATTACGAAAGCGGCCAGCAGGAACAGCACACCGGATGCCAGCACCGGCGTATACAATTTAGGCATGCGGTCAAGTATTTGAAATACATAGGCGGCATCATGATGCGCACTGACAATGACCTGCTGCCTGACTTCATCTTCCGGCTCGATGCTGCCTGAGATATTGAATCCTTTCCTGGCCGGAAACAGGGGGTCGAGCAGCGGCCAGTAGAAAACGAACTGGCCCGTGAAAACGAACACGCTTAGGGCCAGCCCGGCGAAGGCCACCCAGTAAAAGCCGAAATAAAGCAAAGCCGCGCAGATAAAATAGACCGCGACCAGCCCGGGAATATATTTAAGGAAGCTCCAGGGATGAATGACGAATTCCTCGGTTTTAACCGAGCCCCTGTCACAGAATTTCTCGAATTCTTCTTTAACCCTCTGCCCTGCTTTGCGGCAGGATTCGCTGCCGGTTATGCGGCCGGGATAGTTGTCCACTACCTCATCCGTAAAGGCAAAGGCCTGTTTGACATCCGCCTCATTGATAGCGCGTAAATTCTCTTCCGTACCCATCTCACAATCTCCTTATAGGTTTTCTAAAATCCCAGCCAAGTGGTTATTTTATCGACCGGTTCTCTGGGAGTGACCAATTTGTTGGCGGGGAAGTCCGGGTCCGGGTAGCCCAGTGAAATACCGGCAATAAGCCTTTTGGAATCCGGTATATTGGCGTACTTTCGCCATACCTGGTCGTACATTATGCCCTGGTCGGCGATGCAGCTCCCCAGGCCGTATTCGAGCGCCGCCAGGCAAATGCTCTGGCAGACCGCTCCTATACCCAGCATATCGAGGTGGAATTCCATTTCCTTATCTGCGCAGATAACTATCTCGCAGGGGGCATCGAACATACGGAACCCGCGGACCATCCATTTCTTGCGGGCTTCCTTATCATCCCGCTCAATTCCCACCAGCCTGAAGATCTGCATGGCGAGGTCGACCTGCCGCTGTCGGTAAACCCCCTCGTAGGGCTTGCGCAGCATATCATTGGTTGGAAAGCTGGCGGCGTCGAAGAGCCTGCCACACTCCTCGCGTATTTGATCGAGAGCGTGGCCGGAGGCCACTACGAACTCCCATGGCTGTGTATTCATACCGGAAGGCGCTCGAACGGCAGCTTCAAGAATGGCTTTCAGGATTGCCTGTGGAACGGGATCTTTTTTAAATCCACGAATACTTTTGCGGGACTTCAACGCTTCTACAATGTTCATTCCCGGCCTCCTTCAATCATTTAGAGCATATTCTATACTTTTTACCCGCAAAACGTCATCGTAAATTTACCTTCCTTAAGTTTTTAATGTTAATATTCTGATTAGCCTTTCAGGCGGTGGACATGAATATAAAGGTAATCGGCACGGTAGGCAAAATAGGCTCGGGAAAAGACGAAATCCTTAAATATCTGAAGGCCAGATATAATATCCCCTATCTTTCTGCCGGCGATATCGTGCGCCGGATGGCAGACGAGGAGGGCCTGGAACCCACGCGGGAAAACCTCGAGGAGATATCGGAACGATGTTTTCGCACGTTGGGAAAGGGCTGCTTCGTGAAGATGGTAGCCGAAGACATAATTAAGAAGAAATGGAAAATAGCCGGCATTAGCGGCATCCGGGCGCCGGCAGATGTGCGAGTTCTTAAAGAGCATTTCGGAGATAGCTTAACTTTGATCCGGGTTGTTGTGAGCGATCCCAGACTGCGCTTCAAACGGCTCAGGCTCCGCCACGAGGGAAGGGATGCAGCTACTTACAGGGAATTCCTTGTGCAGGATAAAAATGAGGAAACCGCATTTAAAATCTCCAGGACCGAGGCTATGGCCGACTATTCGATCGAGAACAACGGCACGTTAGCCGACCTGCACCGCAAAATCGGGGCGCTAATCCGCAACAGAAAATTGATCGTCAAATAGATGCCGCAACAGCAATGGTTTTCACTCCACCTCAGGTTATCTGGTATGCTATATAAATTGGCATTTCGCCTCACTAAATTCAGCGTTTGGATGTCATCCGGTCCAGCGGCTTTATATAATTAATAGGGAAACTTCCATGAAAAAAACAGGCGCTATAATCGCTTTGACCATTTTAGCTCTGATATTATTCCAGGCTTGCAGCGATGCAACTACGGAATACCTCAGGCAGGGTGATACATATTACGACCAGGGCCAATTTGTTGAGGCCATAGCGGAATATACCAAGGCTATTGACGCCAATCCTAACCTGGTGACCGCCTACACGCACAGGGGCGCGGTCTATAATGCCAGGGCGGAATGGGACCTGGCCATAGCCGATCTCACCAAAGCCATCCAGCTGGACCCCAGCAGGCCGGACGATTACCAAAACCGCGCCTTTGCCTACCTGGCAAAAAATCAATACGATCAGGCCATTGACGACTTAAACAAGACAGTGCAGCTGGACCCCAAAGCCAAGCTGGCCTATACCAACCTTAGCTGGCTATACGTGCAAAAAGGAGAATGGGACAAGGCCGTCGACGCAGCCACCAGGGCCGTGGCCCTTGATCCCAATGACTATGACGCCTATTTCAACCGCGGCTCGGCCTATTATGCTAAAGGCGACTCCAAGGACGCGTTGGCCGACATGAACTCAGCTATTAATATCAACCCCAACGTGGCGCCTGCCTACAGCTACCGGGGAAAAATCTACATCATAACGGATAATATATCGGGCTCATTACAGCAATTCGATACAGCTTTAAGCATCGATCCCGACCTGGCAGAGGCTTATAAAATGCGGGGATTGGCCAACATCGAACTCAAGAATGTAAACGCCGCTCTGAAAGACCTGAATGCGGCCGTCGGGCTGGATGACAGCGATCCGATGGCCTATTATTATCGCGGCCATCTTTATAATGCCGATAAGGATTTCGATCATGCCCTGCAGGACCTTAACAAGGCTATCGATCTGACTGCCAGCGCCTCCACCGTGCCCAATTCCCATGATCCTTTTGCCAATGACTTGGCCGGCATGTATTTTGAGCGCGCCATCTCCTATAGGGGTGAACTGCAACTGGAAAAAGCAGTGGCCGACGCCAAGAAAGCGGTGCAACTGAACCCTGATAACATTATGGCGCAGATATCGTTAGGAGAAATGCTTATCACAAACGCCGACGTAGAAAACGGCCTGGACGTCCTGAACCGGGCCATCCAGATTGATCCAACCATACCTGAAGCCTATTTAAACCGGGCGGCAGCCCTCGATATCCTGGCGCATACGTCTCAAAACCTGGATTACTATCCACTGGAAGCCGCCGACCTGCGCAAGGTCCTGCAGATCTCCAAGGACCAGGACCAGATAGATACGGCCACTGCAGCTCTAAGAATGATGCAGAGCAAAGGCTATATACCCTGATGACCTATTTGAACAGCTCGCTGAAAAAATCGGCGACGGCCTTGGCCATCTCACGCTCGTAACCGTTCCAGAAATGATCGGGGCCTTCCATAATCTTGGCGCTGACAGGCCCGGCAGCTTCCCGCCCATAGACCTTTATACTGGCCATGGAAACCTGCAGGTCTTTGCTGCCCCCCACTATCAGCATGTGCTTGGCACAGGTTTTAAGCAGGGCTGAAGGTGAGCGCTCGAAATACGGCGAGATAAGCACCAACCCTTTGACGCGTTCGTCAGCGCAGGCGACCGGCAGGGCCACGCCACCGCCGAAGGAATAGCCGGCCAGGCCCATTTTGTGCGCATTTACGCCAGGCTGCTGCATAAGCCAGTTGAGGGCTGCCTTGATGTCATTTTGCTCCTCGATTCCTGCACCATAGACTCCCTCGCTTTCACCAACGCCCCTGAAGTTAAAAATCAAGGCGGCTATATCCACACCGGCCAATGCACCGACAATAGCATAGATGACATTATTCTTCATCGAGCCGCCGTAATAAGGATGGGGGTGGGTTACCACCACAGCTGGCGAAGCCGGTTTTTCAACGTTGAAATATATACCCTCGAGCTTCAATCTGCCGCAGGGGAAGATTATGTGTTCAGCTTTCATTCTTTTTTCTCCATTCTACTGCCCCACCATATCCTTAACCTGGCCAGCACTGTCTTCTCGAAGCCCTGCTCCGAAGGAAAATAGTAGCGTTTCCCTTTCATGGAGTCCGGCAGGTTCTGCTGCTCCACGAAATGGCCTTCATAATCGTGCGCATACTTATATCCTTTCCCGTAGCCGAGGTTCTTCATGAGACTGGTGGGGGCATTGCGGAGGTGTAGGGGCACCGGGTCATTACGTGTGGTCTCAACGTCCCTCTGCACGTGCGAATAAGCGGCATACAGCGAGTTGCTCTTGGGAGCTGTGGCCAGGTAAACGACCGCCTGGGCCAGGGCCAGGTTGCATTCCGGCATGCCGACAAAATGTATGGCCTGCTGCGCCGCCACAGCCACGACCAGAGCCTGGGGATCGGCCATGCCCACGTCTTCAGAGGCAAAACGAATTAACCGCCTGATGATATACAGCGGGTCCTCTCCGGCTTCCAGCATGCGTCCCAGCCAGTATAGAGCGGCATCAGGGTCCGAGCCGCGCAGAGTTTTATGCAGCGCCGATATGAAATCATAGTGCTGATCGCCCGCTTTATCGTACAACAAGGCCCTCTTCTGCATCGATTCCTCTATATCGCCCAGCGATATACTGCGTATGCCGTCCTTGCCCGGTTTAACCGCCTGGGCCGCCATCTCCATGGCATTTAAGGCCACCCTCGCATCACCATTGGCTGCAGTCACGAGAAACTGAAAGGCTTCGTCGGCAAGGGCAACATTAAGAGCAGCCAGGCCGTTCTCTTTATCCTTGAGCGCCCTCTCCACGATGCTTTTAACTTCATCATCGGTGAGTGCGTCCAGCGTGAAAACCCGGCAGCGCGACAGCAGTGCCGAAATAACTTCGAACGATGGATTTTCCGTCGTGGCTCCGATAAAGGTAACTTCGCCGTTCTCTACGTAGGGCAGGATAGCATCCTGCTGGCTTTTGTTAAACCGGTGGATTTCATCGATAAAAAGTATAGTGCGCTGGCCGGTGGACTTCCTCCGCTTTCGCGCTTCGTCAATCACTCTGCGCAGATCAGCCACGCCCGCCGTGACAGCGCTCATGGGAACAAAATAAAACCGCGAGACATTGGCGATGACATAGGCCAGGGTCGTCTTGCCGCTGCCGGGCGGCCCCCAGAGAATAATAGAGGGAAGCTGGTCTGCTTCGATAGCCTTGCGCAGCACCCTGCCCTCACCGATGATTTGCTGCTGGCCGACGTACTCATTGAAATTGCGCGGGCGCATCCTGGCGGCCAGAGGCATTGTCGAAGCGGAAAGTGGTTCCTTAATGTCCCCGGCGCCCTTATGGCCTTCCAGTTCAGGCGAACCGAGGTCGAAAAGGGTCATGTTATTTGCGTCTCGTTTTTCTTAAGTTCCGGAGCCAGGCTTGAAGCCCGCTCATAGTAGTCCTTAATCTTCTCAAGATAGGTTATCCTGGAAGCTATGAGCGTAACTGTAGCATAATCTTTGACTCCATAAAAATCCCCGCCCCTTACTTCGCCGTTGTTGGTGAGCTCACGCATACGATTGCCCACCGCCCTGGTCATCCCGATATTGGCATTCTTGCTTGGCACACAGAGCAAGTAGAGCGCCTTACGTGCATCTTCCAATTTGCATTCGATCGAGAAATGGCTGAGCGCCGAGCTCATGGCCTCCATAGCCTTAACAGTCTCTTCACCCTTATTCTCGAAGCCATCCGTCTTTTTGAAAAGTGAAAATCCGGGGGAAGGTAACTGGGCGCTGCCGTAGCCGATGGCAGTCCAGCCATTTAGCGACTGGACGATTTCGCCCACGCCGATATTGCTGGTCCCCACATACTTGGGATCCACCTTCTCGCTGGCCCGGCAGAGATCGAAAAAGGGAAGTACCATCTCCCGGTTGATCTCATCGTTCCCCGCTGCAGATTTGACGCTTGCCTCAGACCTGACCTTCTCGTTATCGAATAGGAAGACGGCATCGCAGGTCTTGTCTATCGATTTAAGACACAGGGCGGTATTGTATACAAACATGGGCACGTTGTCTTCAGAAGCCAGCGGCAACACGATGATGGAGTAGACCGGTTTATTGACGTACCGGTCCTGCAATTTCCTGGCCAAGATCGAAATGCCTCCGGAGCCTATACAGCCGGCGCTGCTTGCCACCAGGAGGAAGGCATCCGTCTCGAAGAATTCCCCCGCCCTCATGGTAGCTATGATGCGGTCGCCGTTGGAGCGCATGAGATCGGCGCCTACTTCCGAAGCTTTGCTGGATCTGTCGGGAGCCGGAAGCTGAATAGTGAGCAGCTTGTCGCCTACTTTCTTGACGGTATTGAGACTGGCAATATCGTCATTTATGGCATACGACCTTACGAGTATTTCAACACCGGTCTCAGCTCTAGCCCTGCTATTTAAGCGGACGAACTCCGCCGCCAGGTTGCTGCCGCAATCGCCTATCCCGATGACTACCAGCTTCATATCTCATCACTCCCAGGCAATATGTATTCGCTGGATGCGCTGCAGGACGCGCCGTTATTCTGCAAGTTCCGATACATTCCTTCCGGTGATATATACCATAACAGATACGGGATGGTATAGCAACACCCCGTTTTTTTACCTGTACCTGCGTACTTGAAAGCTAAAAAGCTTGATAGGTTCGTTACTGCCGATGCCCGCTTTCTGACGGCAGATGGCGATCTGCGTCTCCACATCCTTGACCCCTTCCAGGTCCGGCAGGAGAAGTCCCCGCCTGTAGCCGCACTGGACGATTACACCGTGCGTTTTCGGATCCAGCTTGGATATGTCTTCGACGGGTTCAGGCGTGGTGAGGATATCAACGCTGTAATCGAGGTCTGCTAATTCCGATGGTCTGACCGGGTTGAACCTGGGATCCCCTGCAGCCGAGGCGATGGCATTGTGTACTATCTCTTCGGCCACGTTGGATTCGGTCGGTTCGAAAGTACCGATGCAGCCACGTAATTGCCCGTGCTTGTGGAGAGAAACAAATACTCCGGCTTTTTCCTTCATCTCAGGTGAAAGCTTGCGTGGCCGGATGACCTCTCCGTCCTTCACATAGCTTTCGACTGCCTGCCTGGCAAGCTGCACTACCGGATGCATTTCTTCTGTCATTAAGCACCTCTTACTTGCCGATTATTATCCCGGCATAGCCGACAACACTCGTATAGTCACCCGAAGTGTCCCCGCTGGTCTGGTATTTGACCAGCTCGGCTTTGCCTGCCCCCAGCATTTTGGCCGCAGTTATCAGGCTCACTGCTGCGGCATACCCACACATTGTTATATCGTATTTGTTTATACGTTCTACCAACTTGTCGGCATCCAGATCGAGAATGGCCTCAATAGCTTTCTGGTCTTTGCTGCGTGCCCGCTCATTGGGCTCATAGTGCGTCATATCGCTGCTGGCCACGATCACAGCATCAGCTCCTGTCTCCTTCAGTGCCGATGCCAACGCCACTCCAATTTCCTTGTAAACATCGGGATCGGCCTGCGACAATACGATCGGTACTATCATGACATCACGTTTGAAATATTGCAGAAACGGGACCTGGACTTCCAATGAATGCTCGTAGCGATGTGCCAGGCTATCTTCCTTCAGGTTGCCCGATGCCTTTAAGATCGCTCTTGCCAGCTCAGTATTGATGCGCACATCACCCAGCGGGGTCCTCCAGCTACCTTCCGCCATAATGCTGAAAGGCTTGCCCATGCCACGATGGTTGGGCCCCATCAGGATAAAGGTATTCTTAAACTTTATACGGGAGAATACCGCACCTGCCACCGGCCCTGAATAGATGTATCCGGCATGCGGCGATACCACGCCAATGGCGTCCATTTTGGGGCTTTCCTTGCCGGTCATGAACTGGATCATTTCCTTCAATTCATCCGGCCAACCGGGATAGAACTGACCCGCGACAGCAGCTTCCCTGATCATCTTTTCACCCCTGCTTTGATAGAATTCCTTATATTCAAATCGGCGCCGCAAACCGCACAGTGCGTCCCCTTCACAGCCTTCAGGTGAATGTTATAACCCGCCCGCTCGATCACCAGGCTGCCGCAATTATAGCAGACCGTGTTCTCCTTCGAATGCCCGGGGACGTTGCCCGGGTAAACAAACCGCAGACCAGCCTCCTTTCCGATATCCCAGGCCATTTCCAGCGTTGCGACGGGAGTGGCCGGTATATGCATGAGGTTGCGGTCGGGATGGAAGCGGGTTACGTGCCAGGGGGTTAACTCGCCCAGCCCGGTCTTTATCCAGCCGGCTATACCTGACAGTTGCTCCTGATCGTCGTTCATGCCGGGGATGATATTGGTAACCACCTCGATATGCATATTCCATTTATTTTTGGCCCTTTCAGCTACTTCCAGAATCGAGCGCCAGTTTCGCACCTTTGCCAGATCATGATAGAGCCTGTCCGAAAAGCCCTTGATGTCCACCCGCCATGCATCCAGGTAGGGGCCTATAGTATCCAGCGCCTCCGGTGTCATATAACCATTAGTGACATAGACCGTGTATAGTCCGTTCTCGTGCGCCAGCCTGGCCGAATCGAGCGTATATTCGAACCAGATCGTTGGTTCGTTATAAGTCCAGGCCAGGCCTTGATACCCGCTGACTTTGGCCATGCGCACAGATTCGTCCGGCGATATTTTTCGCAACGATCCTTCGAAGTTATGCGGCTCCTCAACACAGGCTATTTCCCAGTTCTGGCAATGTATGCAGTGGAAATTACAGCCTATGGTGCCAAATGAGAGCACAGTGCTGCCAGGGAAGAAATGAAAAAGCGGTTTTTTCTCAATTGGGTCAGCAGCTACCGAGGAGACCATGGCATAATTCAGGGGCACCACCTTTCCATCTTCGTTCCTTCTCACACCACAGACCCCCAGTTTGTCCGGGTTGATTACACAGCGCCAGAGGCATACATTGCAGCGTACGCGCTGCCCGGCCAGCTTATCGTATAGTACGCCCTCCACCATATCCTGTTCCTCCAGCAAATTATAGCACTGTGCAGATCAAATGTGTCATCACATACAGCAATTGCTTTGACATTAAAATCGGGCATCTGTTAAAATTCGACTTTGGGCAGATTTTTAAATCGTTGCCCCACCCAAATATCTTGTAAAGTGCCTGGATATATTACTTATTCCCGTTGTTATTGAAGTAGTATATCGGCTTGAACGGGTGGCCAAAAATAAAGGAGGCCCAATGAAATTAACTCTTAGCGTGATCAAGGCTGACATCGGCGGATGGGTGGGGCACTGCGCAATGCACCCTGAATTAATGGCGGACGGGGAAGTTTCCATGGCCAAGGCCAAGAAATCCGGGCTCATCATCGATTACCACGTTACCAAGTGCGGAGATGACTTACAGTTCATCATGACGCACACCCACGGCGTGGACAACAGGGAAGTGCATGAGATGGCGTGGAATGCATTCAAAAGCTGTACGACGGTTGCCAAAAAACTGAAACTGCACGGCGCCGGGCAGGACCTGCTGGTTGACGCCTTCTCGGGCAATGTCAAGGGCCAGGGCCCGGGCGTAGCTGAGATGGAGATCGAAGAGAGGGAGGCGGAGCCGGTGGTAGTCTTCATGGCCGATAAAACAGCTTCGGGCGCCTGGAACCTGCCTCTATATTCGATTTTCGCCGACCCCTTTAATTCCATCGGACTGGTTATTTCCTCAAACATGCATAAGGGCTTCAAGTTCGAAGTTCATGATGTTAAAGAGAGCAAAAAGATAACCTTTGATTGTCCTGAAGAGATATATGACCTGCTGGTTTTCATCGGGTCACCATCCAGGTATTCAGTCAAGGCCGTCTATTCACGTGAGACCGGAGAGATAGCGGCCAGCTCCTCGACTCAAAAACTTTCCCTGCTTGCAGGACGTTATGTTGGCAAGGATGACCCGGTATGCATAGTCCGCGCCCAGGGCATCTTCCCGGCGGTTGGTGAAGTGCTCGAACCATTTGCCCGCCCCCACATAGTGGAAGGGTGGATGCGCGGTTCTCACCACGGTCCCCTGATCCCGGTTTCCGTCCGAGAGGCCGTCCCCACACGCTTCGATGGTCCTCCCCGCGTGGTAGCAGCAGGCTTCCAACTGGCGAACGGCAGGCTGGTTGGCCCGGTCGATATGTTCGACGATATTGCTTTTAACAACGCACGCCAGCAGGGGCTGGATATGGCCGATATGCTCAGGCGGCACGGCCCGTTCGAGCCCCACAGGCTGCCCCTGGACGAGATGGAATACACTACTATGCCCCAGGTCATGAAGAAGCTCCAGCACAGGTTCGAAAGCATCTAACGGTTTTTATGCTAAGGCTTCTGCTGGCTACGACCAACCGCGGCAAAGCCGCTGAATATGTGTCGCTCTTGAAAGGACTGGACCTGGATCTGGTCACGCTCGATCAGGTCGGCATCAGCCAGGAAGCTGCGGAGAACTATTCCACCTTCGAAGAGAACGCCCGCTCAAAAGCAGTTTTCTACGCCGCTTTGAGCGGGCTTATTACTTTGGCCGATGATTCCGGGCTGGAAGTTGACGCCGTGGGAGGAGAGCCCGGTGTCCGGTCATCAAGGTACGCAGGCGAAAATGCCTCGGACGCGGACCGCGTCAATTTCCTGCTTGATAAGCTCAAAGGGGTCCCCTGTGAACTGCGCAGCGCCAGGTTCAGGTGCGTGATTGCCATTGCAGAACCTGATGGTAAAGTTGAGACCGTGTCAGGAGATTGCAGGGGCTGCATTGCTTTAGAGCCTCGGGGGATGAATGGCTTCGGTTACGATCCGGTATTTTACCTGCCGGAATATGAAAAGACCATAGCCGAGATCTCGCCGGAGCTGAAAAACGAGATAAGCCACCGCGGCAGGGCGGCACAAAAAGCGCGGTCTTTACTTAAGAAGCTGAGAAAACGCTCCGGCTAGGTTTACTATCTATTCACCCTGCCTTTAGAGATAGCCATCCAGTATTGCGGGTTGTCCAGCGGTTTAAAGCCGAGTTCCTTATAGACCGGATGTGCATCGTGGGTTGCCAGCAGCCACAAATAAACATCCTTATAGTCGGGATGCTCGAATACATATTTGATTAACGCTTTGGCCAGCCCCTGCCTGCGATGGGCCTCGTCGACGAATACGTCAAGGAAATAGGCGAAGCGTGTCTTATCGCTGACAACCCTGAGGAAAGCCACCTGTTCTTGAGCCATGTATGCCCCCACCACAATGGACGAGTTACGGGACCCTCTTTCTATCTCCTCCTTTCCGATTCCGACGCTCCAGTAAGCTGACGAGAGCCATCTCTGGACCCGGTCAAAATCTATCCTGTTATAATCATCGTCAATCCTATATTTACCCAAAAAAGTCGCTTCCATAATGCCGTCTCCCACATTTAGAGCTGCCCCATATTCTATCATTCATTTCCTATGCTGTTGAGCCTCCTGTTTGCATATCGATCCTTAATTAGTGGTATGCTTACAGATGGTTTTATTCATAATTCGCTATTCAGGAGCCGAGAGATGCCAGAAGATTATTCAGTCCTTTTTCAGCCCATAAAAATAGGCAAAATGGAAATTAAAAACCGGATCAGCGTGCCCCCCATGCACACCGGGTTCGCCGCAGATGGCGGCGGAGTCTCAGACAGGCTGATAAGATACCATGAATTGCGGGCCAGAGGTGGCTTCGGCCTTATAACCACGGAGATTGCAGCTGTGGACGGCCAAACGGGTTTGGGGAGCGGGCACCCGCTTTGCCTATATGACGATAAGTTCATTCCGGGTTTTAAAAAACTGGCTGATATGGTCCATAAGTATGGCGCCAGGCTGGCGGTCCAAATTTATCATCCCGGCCGCAGCACTTTCCCGCGCCTCATCGGAGGCAGGGAGCCGGTGGCGCCATCCGCAATCCCCGAGCCCGTCATACGCCAAACATGCCGCACACTGACCGTTAGCGAGATCAAAGACATGGTCGAAAAATTCGCACGGGGAGCGCTGCGCGTAAAAGAGGCAGGCTGCGACGCAGCGGAGTTTCATGGGGCGCATGGCTACCTTATCTCCGAATTTATGTCCGGTTATGCCAATAAACGCACTGACGAGTACGGAGGCGGATTCGAAGGCTTCCTGCGCTTCCCGCTGGAGATAGTTAAACGTTCACGCGAGCTGGTAGGCCCGGATTTCCCTCTGCTTTTCCGCATCAGCGCAGATGAAATAGTAACTGAAGGACGCACCGTTTCTGAGAGCATCGAGATGATGAAAAGGCTGGTCGAGGCTGGAATAAACGCAATTGACGTTTCCATAGGCGTCATGGAGTCAGCTCAATATACCAGCGCACCGGCGGATGTGCCGCAGGGATTCAACGCCCAAACTTCGGCGGAATTCAAAAAAGTGTTCGATGTCCCTGTCCTTGTAGTCGGACGTATTAACGAGCCGTCCGTAGCCGCGCAAATTGTTCGATCGGGGCAGGCCGATATAGTTCACATCGGCAGGCAGTCGCTGACCGACCCTGATTGGCCCAACAAAGTCAAAGAAGGCCGTGTACAGGATATAGTTAAATGTATTTCCTGCAATGAAGCCTGTATAGAGGGGCTGGCCATATGGCAGAGGCCTTCTATTACCTGCGTTCAGAACCTTGCCCTGGGAAGGGAGGAGCAATACGCCCGGCCGGCCGTGTCCAAGCCCCGCACAGTGCTGATTGCGGGCGGTGGACCTGGCGGGCTGGAAGCAGCACGCACGGCCGCCTTGCGCGGGCACAGAGTGATTTTATTTGAAAAAGACGGCTATCTTGGCGGACAGACCAAGCTGGTTTCAATCCCTCCCGCCAAGGATATATACTGCCAGGTGGCTCAATCAAGAATAAAGGCAATTAAAGAGCTTGGAGTAGATATCCACGTTGGAAAGAGGCTCACCGCAGAAATAGTCGGTCAACTCAAACCTGATGTACTGATTATAGCCACGGGATCAGAGCCAACCATACCCAATATACCGGGAGTAAACGCCAAGAACGTGATGACCGCCCGCAAGGCCCTTTGTTCGGAAGAGGTTGGGGATAATGTGCTGGTCATCGGTGGAGGCCTGGTAGGCTGCGAGACTGCGGACTATCTGGCAAGCAAAGGCAAGCACGTCACCGTGGTGGAAATGCTCAAGCATACGGCCCGTGACATAGGCCCGGCGGCCCGCTTTTTCCTGAGGAAACGCCTCAAAGAAAAACGCGTAAATTTGCTGACTCAGACCAAAGTCAACGCCATATCGGATAGTTCAGCGTTGGTCGCCACGCCGGAGAGCGAACGCAAGATAGGGCCTTTTGACACCTTCGTGCTGGCCATAGGGGCTGTCCCGGTCAACGAGCTGGCGGAACAGGTCAAAGGCCTGGTGAGCGAAGTATATATAATCGGCGATGCCGACAAGCCGGGCAAAATACTGGCGGCAGTAGAAAAAGGGGCTGAAATAGCGCTTAACCTATAAGCCTTGCAGTTTTTACCGGATATGTTAGAATAGAATTCCGGGGAAAACCGGGTGTCTGAAACAATGGATTTTTCAATCAGTCCTCAAAAACTACAGAACGAAGCGGGCAGGTGGTTCGATATAGTCAGCCAGATAGAAGGTGGATACCTCGTGCGCGATTCCGTCACCAGCGACCTCGTGTATATGAAACACTGCGATGTTGCCAGTAACGGTGATTGCGACGCTGAAAGCTAGATACTGACCTCGGCCATTTAAACATTCAGGATTTAACCCCGCCTTCAGACAATCTTCATCTGCATTTAGCGCCTCGATATTTGACACAATTACGATGGATTGATATATTTATACGGTTATTGTTATTAACAGGGAATAAAAAAATGAACAGTTCTTACGCAATCGTGACGGCCGGGGGCAAGCAGTTTCGCGTCAGGGCAGGGCAGGTAATCAATACCGATCTGCTGCATGTAGAAAAAGGCAAGGACGTGGAACTAAGCCAGGTCCTGATGATATCCGATGGAGAAGAAGCAATTATTGGCAGCCCCGAAATCGAGGGCGCCAAAGTGATTGCCACCTGTATCGAAGAGGGCAAGGCCCGCAAGATCATAGTTTTCCGCTACAAGAATAAAGTGCGTTCACGAACCAAAACAGGGCACAGGCAACCCTATACCAGGCTGTTGATCAAGGAAATCGTGAAGCCGGGCGGCAAAGTCCGCAAAAGGGCCTCGAAAGCCAAAGCCGCAGCCACCGGAGGTGATAACTAATGGCACACAAGAAAGGCGGAGGAAGCACACGCGGCGGCCGCGATAGCGAATCGAAGCGGCTGGGAGTTAAAAGGTACGGCGGCCAGAAGGTCAATGCGGGCACCATAATCGTCAGGCAGCGCGGTACTAAGATACACCCGGGCACCAATGTCGGTGTAGGCAGGGACTATACTATTTATGCCACAATCGACGGTGTCATTAAATTCGAGCCGCATTCGAAAAATAAGAAAAAGGTCAGCGTTTACCCAGGATAATAGACATGAAAGAGAAAATTCATCCCAAATATTACACCGATGCCAGGGTGACCTGTTCATGCGGGAATACCTTCACAACGGGGTCAACAAGGCAGACCCTCAGGGTTGAGTTGTGCAACAAATGCCACCCGTTCTTCACCGGGGAGCAGAAGATTATAGATACAGCTGGCCGTGTGGAGCGTTTCAACAAGCGCTACAAGCGGGAAAAGAAAGAAAAATAATAATCAGGCAAGCAACCCAAAGGGGCGGATAATCAAACCGCCCTTTTTTTTTAAATAGATGAAGAAAGAGAGTCCTTTCAGCTACGGCGGCCAGGCGGTAATGGGCGGGGTTATGATACGCGGGCGGAACAGTTTCTCCATCGCCGTCCGCAGAATGGACGGCGGCATTGAAATCAGCAGCCAACCCCTCGCCACCTTGTATAAAGGGAAATGGCGCAATATCCCTCTGGTCAGAGGTATCATCATGCTGATAGAGACGGTTGCCCTTGGCACCAGCGCTCTCATGTACTCGGCAAGGGTCTCAACCGAGACCGAGGACGAGAAAATAACAACCGGCATGATCTGGGGAAGTATTGTTATAGGTGTGGTATTGGCTGTGGCCCTCTTTTTCATATTTCCCCTGCTCCTAGTGCGGGCCTTCGACGCTTTTATCGCGTCGTCATTTCTGAGCAATGTCATCGAGGGCGCCGTCCGCATCCTTTTATTCATCGTCTACCTGGTAATCATCGGGCGCATGGGCGATATACGCGAGATCTTCGCCTATCATGGGGCCGAGCATATGTCTGTGAATGCTTACGAAGCGGGCGTGCCTTTGAATATCGATAGGGTACGGGGCTATTCAACGGCGCATACGCGCTGCGGCACAAGCTTTTTGCTGGTTGTGCTGGTTATTGCAGTAATAGTCTTCGCCCTGCTGGGGCGTCCTCCCATATGGATAGGCATCATCTCGCGTATTATCTTAATCCCCGTAATCGCTGCCGTCAGTTATGAGCTATTGAAATTTGAAGCTAAATATAGTCATAACCGGCTTGTCAGATGGTTTCTGGTGCCCGGCTTATGGCTGCAGGCCCTGACTACCCGTCAGCCCTCCGACAGCCAGCTGGAGGTAGCAGTCTCAGCCATGAAAAATGCCCTGGAGACGGATGGTATATACCCCGACATTAATGGTTGCTACGCAACAACACCTTAAATTAGGGCAATAATATACTTGACACAGTAATACAATCAAGATTAGAATACGTTAGTAGGCTAGTGGAACTGTGTTTCCCTTGGAACGTGACGGGGGATAACCGGTACGTAATGGTATTTGCTGTATATTTGGATGACAGCGGATGGCCTAGAGGGTCACCAAGCGTCGTACTTGCGGGATATGTCGCCACGTGCGATCAGTGGAAAGCGTTTACAGCCGAATGGCAGAGAGCAATTTCTGAGTTCGGACTTCCCTATTTTCACATGAGTGACTTTGCTGGTCGCCATGGCGTGTATCGTACTTGGACTACTGAGGAATGCGAGACGAGATTTCAGCGATTAGCAGGGATTATCAATGCCTGTGCCACATGTTCTGTTGCTGTTATCTTGCCCGTTCTAGAATATGCAGCCGCTATGGGCACGGATAGGGATGCAATTCCTGGCGATGCTTACGGTTTTGCTGCAATATGTTTAACCTTTCGTCTTCCTAAACTCATGATTGACCATCACTATGATTCTGATCCTCAGCTTGCATATTTCCTAGACACTGGTGCGTATCGTGCAGGAGAAATAGCTTCAGCCATGACGAAAGCGATAAGCAAATGGCGGTTAAGAAAGACAGTGAGATTTAACTCTGTTACTCTAGCGCAAAAGGAGGGATTCGTTCCTCTGCAAGCCGCCGATATTTTGGCATGGCAATGGCATTATCATGCACGATACGAAGATACTAGCATCCGCAAGCAGGTTCCCTATTCCAAACACCTTGAAATGGTAATGACAAGGCACGCACACTTACTACGATTAAAGGAAGCTGATATCCGAAACGCGACTGTTGGCGCTAAGGCATTCATAATCCCTCAGCTACTTGCCAAGCGAAAGATCAATAGGCAAGGTGGTAGATGACGATTTATTATTCCGCTTTGTCTTTTGCTTTGGCACAGTCACGATCTTTTGGGCAACCTGTTCAAACCGACCGAAGGGTGATACGCCCTTCGGTGGTATCTTATCCTTTTGTGGTTTTTTCATTTCGCTTTCTTCCTCTTTTAGGCTGGCGTCGTATTCGCTCCAATAAGTTGATTGTAAGTCAGCCGTTTGCCAGTAATTCCGTTTACAATAGACTGGAATCGTTCAGCGTCATTAGCTTCTCTATTATTAAAACGAAAACTTTCTTCATCAAGATAGCGGAAAAGATGAAAAGAATCAACGTTAACATAGGTTCCTCGAATAGCACGTTTAAGAAGACTCCAAAAGTTCTCAAGTCCATTAGTATGCACTCGTCCCTTGACATAGCTTTCAGCATGATCAATGGCCTGGTGTGCATAGTCTTGGCTCAGATCATTATAGGATCGCAGAGAGTCAGTAAATACTTCGCTACCTGTGTCTACCCGCTGTCGAACTTCGGGAGCAAGAGAATTACGACGGATATTTTTCACGACTTTGGTTTGCACCTTGCTCTTGCCCTTAGAACTATGACGTTGAAGCAATCCCATGACAGCGACCTTATCAGAGCCGCCAGTTCCAGTAAGTTGTTCCCGTTTGCTCTTGTGCATAAATCGAGCCTTACCACCGATATAGGTTTCATCAACCTCTATCGTACCAGAAAATTTATCTGGTTCAATTTCCATTGCCAGCCTAATCCTGTGAAGCATAAACCAAGCACTTTTCTGAGTAATTCCAAGTGCCCTAGCAACCTCATAGGAACTAATGCCGTTCTTATCATTGGCAATCATCCAGATGGCTGTGAGCCATTTATCAAGTCCGATTGCGCTATCTTCAAAGATTGTGCCGACCTTGACAGAAAACTGACGCTTAGTATGTTGGGCTTTGCACTCCCAAATTCGACGGGTTTTGATGAACCGAACGTCCGTACTCCCGCATGTCGGACAAACGACGCCATTAGGCCATCGCAGTTGAACAACGAAGTCCAAACAAACGTCGGGATCGGAGAAGTATTTGATCGCTTCAGTGAGTGTTCTAGGTTTTCTCATGGTAGTTATTCCTCCACTTACAACCAGTATAGCACACTCAAAATGCTGTGTCAAGTATATTATTGCCTAAATTAGCTAATTTATATGAACGCCCTTGACAGCCCTGGATCAAGAATCTATCATCGAGATTGGTCGTCAAGGCATTGCTAAGACTGCAAAAGCAGCAAAGAATATTCGTTCTGTTGGAAAATAATTAAAGGAGTGGCTCAATGGAAATTTCGCTTAAAAACAAGGTGGCAATGATAACCGGAGCCAGCCGAGGTATCGGCAGGGCTATAGCCCTTGAAATGGCAAAATCAGGAGCCCACATCATATTGGCAAGCCGCAAACTCGCCGACTTGGAAAAAGTGGCCGAAGAAATCAAGGCCTGTGGCGTCAGGGCTTTGCCTGTGGCCGCACATATAGGCAAGCAGGAGGATATTAATGCCCTGGTCTCCAAAGCTGTGGACGAGTTCGGCAAAATAGACATCCTGGTAAATAATGCCGCAACAAACCCGACCATGGACTCCGCCATCGATGTCTCGGAGCGGGCCTGGGACTCTATAATGAACCTCAATCTCAAAGGGCTGTTTTTCCTCAGCCAGGCCGTTGCCCGTGTCATGAAGGAGCATGGAGGGGGCGTAATTGTCAACGTATCTTCTATCGCCGGGGTCACTCCTGATATTTTACCGATTTATTCGGTCAGCAAGGCGGGTGTAAATATGGCCACAAAGGTAATGGCACAACAGTGGGCGTGCTACGGAATTAGGACTAATACTCTGTCGCCGGGCCAGACCAAAACCCAATTCAGCCAGGCCTTGTGGGGCAATCCCGAAATTTATAAGTACATTATGTCCAGAACCCCACTAAAACGCATAGCTGAGCCCGAAGATATGGCCCGCGCGGCCGTATTCCTGGCCTCAGACGAGGCGGGTTTCATCACGGGCCAAAACCTTATCGTCGACGGAGGTATGACTATTTAAGCCGACTTATTTCAGCGTTATCGACAAGGATTGACCGGCATCATCAAGGTCAACAAGGCCTATATTTTCGACAGGCTCGGCAACATGACCAACCTCTAAGTAAACCTCAGGCAATCCGGACTGGCCGCAGAGAAATCTAACATCTGCGGCCAGTTTTTTTACACACGTCGATTGAACGTTCGGCCAACTCTCTGCATATCTAAATAATCGCATAATTTATTGACGCCATATGATATAATAGGCCTCATTATAAAGAGGAGGTGGCAATGAAGACCAAGGGCACGATTCTTTCACTAACCATTATTTTCACGCTCATCGCTGCAGTGATCGTGAGCGGCTGCGCGCAGCCATCGACGGGGAAAGCCCCCATCGTCATAGGCTACGTCGGCGACGTCGCATCACCGGGCACCAAACCCTGTATGGATATTCAGCAGATGGCTGTTGAAGAGATCAATGCAGCGGGCGGTATCTTGGGCAGGCCCATCAAGTACGTTATCGAGGACGGCAAGGGCGAGACATCGCTATCAGTGGCAGCCGTACAAAGGATGGTCATTGGTGACAAGGCAACGTTCTACTTTGTAGAAGGCAGAACGGAGATTGCGCTGGCAACCAAGCAAAAATCGATCGAGCTATATAAAGATTACCCGCACATTATGATTGCTAATGGCGCCAGCGGCGTAGAGGTTACCGCCTCAGTGATCCCGAACTACGACAACGAAAAGATGATCTTCCGTGATTTCAATCCCGAACCCGGTCATTACGCTTGGGCAAACCTCATTTTTTCCTGGTCCCAACCCAACGGTGCTAACACACCCAAAGGTTTGGTAGCTAAAAAATGGGCTATACTCTATGAGAACCTGGCATGGACAACGCTTTTCCGCAATGGCTATCCCGCACTCAATCTTCCTACCTGGGATCAGATGGCCAAAGACAAGTATGGCATTGATGTTGTATACAGCAAACCTTTCAGCGCCAGGGCGGGTATGTACCTGCCGATAATGGACCAGATCTCCAAGGCCGGTGCTGACATGATCTTCGTCGTTTCAAGCTGGTTTACCGATACCGAGGTAATTGCCAAACAGTGGGCCGACTCGTCGGCCAAGGATATACAGATATACTTGTATGGCGGCGTAAACCAGACCCACGACTTCTGGCAGCTTACCGGCGGCAAGGCGCTGGGTGCGCTGACGGCATCTTACGAAACACCGATCAACGACTACAACATGGCTGTCGTAACCAAAGCCAGGGCCAGGGGAATACCCTGCCAGATGCATGTGCTTTGTGCTTATGATGATATGTACCAGATTAAGGCGGCCATTGAGATGGCCGGCGGCACGGACGACGTGGGCAAGCTGATTACGGCGCTGGAGACGGTTCAGGTCGATAACGGCACACTCGGCCCAACCAAGTATGAAATGACCAAGGTACCGGGCTTCTTCCATTCCCGTGTATGCGCCGATCCCAATGATCCCACGCAACTGTTACCCAACGGCATGGCGATCGGTTCAGCCCAGATCCAGGCTAACGGTGTATACATACCGACGTACCCCGGAAAATACGCACAATTGGATAAATATCAAACTCCTGCACAGCTCAGGGCTGCTGCTGGTGTTAAATAGTTTAGGAGGAGGTGCTAATTTTGAGAAAGTTACATTTGCCGATCGCATTCATTCTAATCGCAGTCCTGTTCGCGTCCGCAGCTTGTACCCCTTCCGAGCTAAAACCGGCAACGGTCACACTCAACTTGATCTCCAACGAGTGGCAGGGCGCAGAGACAATTGTTGCCGATTCAGTCTTCAGCATTGAAAATCCCAATAGCGTCCCGGTCACGCTTGACCAGTTTAACTATACAATCAGCCTTAACGGCCAGGCGCTGACTCAGAGAACAGTAGGGCCTGAGATAGCAATACCTGCAAATACCGCCGTGCAACTAACTTATGCCAATGTGCTGCCGTTCAATGGCTTCGGCGGTGTGGCATTCGAGGGTTATTACATGGCCAAGAGCATGCCTTACGTGCCGTCCCTCATAGCGGGCGCTGCTCCATGGAAACTGCTTGGCGGCAAGGAGCCAGGTCTGTGGACAGATCCCAACATACAGGTTCTTAACCTTATCCGAAGTGGCCCGACAGCGGACAACATAACCAGTGGGGCTGTCGACAATAACACCGCTACGGCAAAGTATTTGAAGATTATTGGATTGGTTAACGCCGTCCAGGGGCCTATGGATAAAGCCTGGGCTGCATACCCCTCTGGACCCTGCAAATACGATGTCGTCGGAAAGGCTACCGTTTCCAATCCCAACTTCAGTAAATCAGTAGACACAACTTTCACTTTGAGCTTTACTAACAACCCTTAGACAATTTAACCTTAACAGTAAAAAAGAGCCTTCCAATTGGAAGGCTCTTTTTTAAGCCAGCTAAAAAGGTTGTTATTTAAGGTACTTCTCGCGGACGTAGTCGTCATCCTGGCCGATCCTGCATTTGACCCATTTGACACGTGGCGGAGATTCAGACATCTTAATAAAATTGACTGGCATTTTAAATTTGCCTAACATTGCGTCATTGAATTCCTGGAAGGACTGACGCTTGGCCCAGTGAGGGTTCTGCATAGTAGTCGCCGGCTTTTGCACCTTCATAATTATAGGGACGCCGCCGCCGCGCCATTTTGAACGGGCGGATTTGATGCTGTATTCGAGCGCCATTTTAACCAGTTCATCGGAAGTATATTGGAGCGTTTTTTCCTCAATAATCTTGTAAAACTGTTCTACCTGGGCGAGTATGTCAGGTATCCTATCAAAGGTAAATCGATAGTCATCTTCATGCTGCCACAGCTTTAACACCTTGAGCAGCGCTCTAAAGTCGTGGTCCCTACCCGCTGCAATGGCCACGATGCCGTCCTTGCTTTTCCAGAATCCATACGGATAAATGGCAAAGTCATGTATGCCGATCCTGGGACGTGCCTTATCCCAGGTAAACCCTATGGTGACGGGGTAGCCAACCAGCGAAGCATAAGAGTCTGCGGTCGCCACATCCACCATCTGACCCTCGCCGGTAGCTTGAGAGTAGTAACGAGCTATAGCACCCCCTAAAGCCGCCTCCATACCCGAAATGTACCAGCTTAGCCATACTCCGGCCCTCAACGGCCAGTTATATGGCTCGCCGGAATCCGGCATATCGCCTATGTTGGCGCACACACCCGATAGAGCTTGAGCGGCAATGTCCGAATCCGGGACATTAATGAACTCTTTGGCCTTTTCACCGTACTGCCCGTAGGGGCTTATCGCAATATACACCAGGCCGGGATTGATCTCAGCCAACTGGCGGTATCCAATCCCCCAGGAGTCCATAGTGCCTGGCGCATAGGTCTCTATGACTACCTGGGCCTTTGCTGCCAGGCTCTTTAAGTCCCGGCGCCCCTCCTCGGTCTTAAGGTCAAGGGTAAAATAGCGCTTATTACGCGCTTCCATGATAAAAGGGACGCCAACGCCATTGCGATTTACTCCGTAGGGAGTTACCTTGCGGGATGGATCGCCTTCGGCAGACTCTATCTTGATCACCTCAGCGCCGAATTCGGCGAATATGCTAGAGCATATATCGCCGGACAAATTGGCATAACTTAAGTCCAATACCGTAACATCGTCAAGCACTTCCGGCTTGCCCTCGGGGTTTATCATGCCCCGGAGAAACTCTTCCCGTTCCTTACGGCTTCCGCCGTATCTTACCAATATTTGTTCTTTCTCGGTCTTGCTCATTTATCATCCCTTGAAATTAAATACGGGGTCTTGGGAAAGGTCGTAGTAAACGGGTGGCTTAATGCCGGGCCTATCGTCCCAGTAGCCGACAACTCTTTCCTTTTCCAGTTGCTTGATCTCTTCTTCAGAATAGCCGAGCAGTTGTTTGAGTATATAGCGGTTGTGATAACCAAGCGGCCTGGCCAGCCATTTTATCCTGCCGGGCGTCTTGCTCAGCATGGCTGATGGGCCGGGTATCATGAGTTTGCCGTACATATCATCTTGAAAAGCTATAACGCTGCCCCTTTCTTGCCTCCACTGGTCATAAGTAATCTCAAAGTCATCCTCGACCAGGCCAATAGAAAATCCAAACTTTTTAGCCGAATTAACAAGATTTTCGGAGCTGCTTGATTTGATCCATGCTTCAGCAGCATCGTGAAGCTCCCTGGCATTCTCGGCTTTCAACCTGTCGAATGAATTGGTATATCTGGTCATCAGTTCGGGTCTGCCCATTGCCTGGCAAATAGCTTTATATTGTTCATCCGTCACAGCGGCAACGGCTACGAATTTGCCGTCGCTCGATTTGAATATTCCCGAAGGCGCCATTGCCGGGTCTGTATTACCCACTCGCCCCAAATCTTCGCCGGTTATACTTTCATAGGTGAAGTTTGGCATGATACGCATCAAGGCTTCGGTCTGCGCCAGGTCGATATACTGGCCTTTACCCGTTTTCTTGCGGTAGTTGAGCGCCATAATAACGGCCAGGGCCCCGACGTTCCCCGGTAAAAAATCACCCACATAGTCCGGCAATTTATAATATTTGTCGGTTTCAGGATAGCCGGTGAGGCTGATAACGCCACTGGCGGCCTGGGCTAACAAATCCCACCCAGGGAAAAACCGCATTGGACCATATTGACCGTAGGTGGCACAACTAAGATATATGAGGCCCGGATTAATTTTACCCAGTTGACTATATCCCACTCCCCAGGTCTCGGCCGTCCCAGCCGCAAAGTTTTCTATCACGACATCCGATTGTTCCACCAATTTGTAAATTATTTCTTTAGCTTTGGGCAATTTAAGATTAAGAGCAAAGAAATACTTCCCGTATTGAACGAAATGGAAGCATACGCTGGAGTGCCTCCAGAAACTGCCCCAGTAAACCCCGAAACGCCAGAGGTCCCCCACCCACGGCAACTCGAATTTTATGACCTCTGCACCATATTGCCCCAGTATCTTGGCTGCAGTAGGCCCGTATATAACATGCGTAAAATCAAGTACCCTTAACCCCTTGAATACCTCGGGTTTTTCCTTGGTCTTCGGAGGGTCGAAAAGCTTTTTTGTATAATCGAAATAGTCTTCCATTATTTACATCCCGAGGTAGGCCTTTTTAACCACGTCGCTGTCCAGCAATTTTTCACTTACATCCGCATAGATGACCCGACCGTTCTCCATGATATAACCCCGTGCGGCAATGGCCAGAGCTTGCCTCGCATTCTGCTCGGACAATATAGTCGTAATTTTCTCTTCTCTTAATTTGACCAGAGTGTCATATACCAGCTCGAGTATTTTAGGCGCCAGGCCCAGTGAAGGCTCATCCACCATCAACATTTTTGGATTGGACATGAGGCCGCGGCCGATAACCATCATCTGTTGCTCACCGCCGCTCAGCGTGCCTGCTGACTGATTTTTTCGTTCTTTTAGTATGGGGAACATATTAAAAACCCGTTCCAGGGATTTCTTTCTGATTTTCCAGGCGTTTTTGTTATAAGACCCGACCAACAGGTTATCCATCACGCTCATGTAAGGGAAAATCCTGCGGGCCTCCGGTACCTCGGCAATCCCTCGCTTAATGATTTCGTAGGGCTGCAACTTTTCTATGCTCTCACCTTCGAATATTATCTTGCCTTTGGTGGGCTTCAACATCCCCAGTATTGTGTTGATTAGCGTTGATTTGCCGGCGCCATTTGAGCCCAGTAGCGCAACCATTTCGCCTGTCTCTACTGTCATATTCACACCGTGTAGGACCGGTGTTACACCATAGGCAACATACAGTTCTTGTACTTCAAACATGGCATGATCCCAGGTAACATTCGATTACGTAGGGGTCGTTAGCAACATCTTGCGGCAACCCCTCACAAATTTTCTGCCCATAATGAAGGACAACCACCCTCTGTGCCGCCTGCATCAATGCTGCCATCACGTGTTCGATCCAGAGTATGGTAACGCCAAATTCCTCCTTAGCCCTTTCAAGCAGCCTTACCGCTTTATAGGCTTCATCGGGATTTAAACCGGCCATAACCTCATCCACAAAGATTAATTTAGGAGTGGTAGCCAGCGCTCGGGCAAGTTCCAGGCCGCGCAACTCATATAATGTAAGGTCTTTGCCCAGAACATTGCGTTTACTGAATAGTCCGCAAAACTCGAGGTAGTGTGTGGCCTCCGTTGCAGCGTCTTCAAGACTCTGGTTGGTCCTGTCCTTCCCGTACAATGCGCTTACAACAACACTCATTAAAGACGTAAGTTCAGGGAACGGCCGCGGTATCTGATATGTTCGGCTTATGCCCAGCTTGCACCGCTTATATGCAGGCATTCGAGTTATATCATGGCCCATAAACTGGATGTTGCCGCTATCTGCCAGATACTTCCCGGTGATCATGTTCACCAGGGTTGTTTTACCTGCACCGTTGGGGCCCATAAGCCCCAGAGTTTCGCCCTCGTTAATTGAGAAGCTGACGTCATTAATCGCCATCAGCCCTCCGAAATGCTTGGATACGCTATCTATTTTCAATATCTCGGGCACAAATTTATCTCCTGACATGCAGTGTCGGCAGGTATTCCCTGTAGCGGCGTTTCCTGTACAGGCCGAATAGGCCTTCGGGAAGTGTAAGCAGCAGGATGAGCAAGATAATCGGGAACACTATCTGTGAATACTCACCCAGCACGCTGGACAAAAGGAGTTCAAGAATAACTATAAAGTAACCGCCAATCACATTGCCGTATATCTGCACACGGCCGCCGATCATGCTCACCAGCAGGACCTTGACCATAAACGCCAGGGGCAGATAGGTAACGCCGGAGAAAGTGCCGTAATAATGAGCGTAAAACCAGCCTATGACCGCTACCATCACTGCCGGGATGGTAAAGCTAATAATCTTAATTTTCCTGACGTTTACGCCCATGGCCTCCGCCACTTCTTCATCATCATTGATAGCGGCCATCGATGCGGCAAATTTAGACCGCATGATCTTATCCACGATAAACATATACAGCAGCATCATAAATAATGACATCAGGCATATGAGGAACTGGTTAACTGTAAAGTGCCCCACATTGACCATCTGGGCAATGCCAAACAGGCCGGTATCGCCTTTGAACAGGTCCGTATAAATGAACGTAACTTCCAGGAAAACCAGGGGGAAAAGCAGCGTTAACAGCGTGTAATAAAGGCCGCCAGCAATGATGGAGAGCGGACTCATTAATAGCCCGAAGATCAGGCCTGCCAATATGGCCATGAGCAATGTTACAAACGGCGGCCAACCCAGGTTAATGCTGCAGAGTGCAGCCGTAAACCCCCCGACTCCAATATAAAACTGCGGGCCGAAATTCATTCGTCCGGTCCCGATAGTCATCCACCCCAGCGGAATGGCTATGGCAGCCAACAGGTTAGCATCTATCACGGTGGGAAGCCATTGGGGGTATAAGAAATAAACGACTATCGGAATCAGTATCAGGATACCTACATAGATAAAAGGATTGCGCCAGTACCTGGGCTCAATATGCCACTCGTACTTTTGCGTACCGGCCCTTAATACTAGTTTCTCGCGCTTAATTTCTAGTTCCATAGGATTACCACAAACTCTCGGTTTTGGCTATACCCTGGGGCCTGACAATCAGCATGATGATTACCACGACCAAAGCCGCCAGGTTCATCAGTCGAGGCTCGCCAATGGGAAAGGATACGAACGAATGGGCAAAGCCAATAATGTAGCTGGCAATAATGGTGCCCCTGATGTTGCCCAGGCCACCCATAACCGATACCAATATGGCGGTCGTCATGTAACCCCATCCCATGTCCGGGTTGACCGAAAGCACGGGGGCAATCATCAGCATGGCAATAATGACGGGAATAACCACTATTACCATGATAAACATATATAACTGCTCGACCCGGATTCCCATCATCTTGGCGGAATTAATATCATATGAGATGGCTCGTGCGGCCAGCCCGGTCTTGGTCTTAAGAAAAAATAGAACGAACAAGGCTGTGACTACGATACCGGTTATAGCGGCCAGGACCATTTGTATGGGAACAACTGTAGAACCGACGTTTAGAGTGCCGTCTATAATCGTGGTAGGCAGGTTTACGGCGCTCTGTATGGGATACCACTTGGCGGCAGCCGCATTGGCAACAATTGCTACCAGCAATAGACCGGTAATGATCTTCTCTTCTTGCTTTAAATATTTGGCTATAATTCCGTAATAAAGACCGATGGCTATAGCAGTCTGCAGAACAACCATCAACAAAATGGACGGCCACAGGGGCAGGTTGAGCGTGTGGAAAAACGTCCAGGTCAGGTAAATAGTAGCTACAAATATGTAGGCATAGCCAAGATGGAAGATCCTCAGGACACCGCATATCAGGGAGAAACCCAGAGAAACCAACAGATAAAGAGAGCCAAGAAGAAAGGTGTAGATCAGCGTTGTTTCAATTGTTGCGAACACTTTATTCCCTTTATTTGACTATTTTTTCTCTCTCCCCCGCTCACTTACTAAAAGCTGATGTTAACAGATATTTTGGGTACTGTCAATGGAATATTTAAGTATACGCATGAGTACTTAAATATCATTGTGGTACGTTATATAGAGAAAGAATACTCCACATATTGCTTGGTTCTTTAATCAATATTTTGCAGTGTTCCGTATCCCAATTTAAATTGACAACTAAGCTGCCGACGCATTACTATCACTTACCGTATTACATAAATAATTCCTTTAGAAAAATGAACAAACCTCTTTTCGGAACGAGCGGTGTGCGGGGCGTAGTAAACCAGGACCTCACTCCCGAACTGTGTAAAAATGTGTCAAAAGCGCTGGGCACGATATTGCCACAGGGGTCGGCGGTCTGTGTGGGCACTGACTCCCGGTTAAGCCGCGAGCTTATCAAGGACGCCGTTACAGAAGGGCTATCGGAGTGCGGCGTAAATGTTGCAGAACTGGGCATAGTGCCTACTCCTGCGTTGGCGCTGTTGACACGTGAAATCGGCTTCGACGCCGGCATCATGATCACCGCTTCGCACAATCCGCCTGAGTTCAATGGTATAAAGCTTTTTAACAGCGATTCTATCGGTTACAGCCAGGCTCAGGAAGAGGAAATTGAAAAAATATACTATAGAGGCACTTTCAGGACAGGACAGATAGGAGCGGTCGAGGCAGTGCCTCGCATTAAAGACAGGTATTTCGAATATTTAAAGACGCTTATAAGCGGTTGGGATTTTAACCTGGGACTAAAGTTAATGATCGACCCCGGTAACGGTGCCGCTTCAGGCATAGCCGGTGAGATATTTGAGAAGCTCGGTTTCAAAGTCATTCCTGTTAACGACTTCCCCGACGGCCGATTTCCCGGCCGCAGTCCGGAACCAAAGGAAGATACGTTGCAGGGCACTATTAAATTCCTGCGGCAGAAAAACATAGACCTGGCCATATGTTTTGACGGGGATGCCGACCGCGTGGTTTTTTGCGATCAGCAGGGCTTCCTCGGATTCAATGAAATGATTGCTTTTATTTCCCGGCATGCCATACGTTCATCCGGGAAAAAGACTGTTGCCACTACGGTAGAAACCGGTATGTTATTGGATCTTGCGGTACAGGACCTGGGTGCCACGGTCATCAGGGGGAAAGTAGGAGACGTTTACGCAGCATATCTTGCCCGTGAAAATGATGCAGCCCTGGGGGTCGAATCAGTTGGTGTTTATATACTGCCCGAAGCAGGGTACTATCCGGATAGCATTTTCGCGGCCATAACTCTCTTAGGCTCGATCAAAGATGTGTCCGAGATACGAGATTTCTTCAAGACATTGCCCCCCTTGTATTATGAAAAGGATAAGGTAGAATGTCCCAACGAGCATAAAGCCGAAACTATGAAAGCCGTTCAAGGGCTTTCAGCCGGCCTGCGTGCCGCATGCATAAATGACCTTGATGGGTTAAGATTTGAGTTAGGCGACGCCTGGATGCTCATAAGGGCCAGCGGGACTGAGCCGGCCATAAGGGTGTTAGCGGAATCCAGGCAGGCATCCCGCACAGGTGAACTTATAAATAACGGCGTTGCTATAGTAAAAGAAGCCTTAAAAGGGGTGGAAAAATGAAAGTGGTCTTTTTGTGCGGTGGCGTGGGCAAACGGATGTTCCCTATAACTGAAGACAAGTTCCTCCTCGATTTTCTGGGCCGGACTTTACTCGAACATCAGGTATTGATGGCACGTGATGCCGGCCTTGACGATTTTATCATCATTGGAAATCCTGGCAATATCGAGCAGATCAAACAAATCGTATCCTCTATCAGCAGCGTCAGATTCGAATTTGCTCTTCAGCCCAGACCGCTGGGTATAGCTGACGCACTTACATGTGCGAAATCAAAGTTAAACAAGGAAATATTGGTGGTTAACCCCAACGATGTTTTTCATGCCTCCGCCTATAGGGTTTTACTGGATGCACACAAAAAGGGAAAGTCCTCGTCCTACATACTTGGCTATGAAGTCAAGCAATATTTTCCTGGCGGTTACCTTTCCGTGAATAATCTGGGCGAACTAACACGGATTGTGGAAAAACCAGAACCCGGCACAGAACCCTCCAGCCTTGTGAATATCCTTCTTCACCTTCATACCGATACGGGCAAGCTGTTCGAATACATAGGGAAAGTTAAGAGCAAAAAAGATGATATATATGAATCGGCAATGGATGATATGGTAAAAGACGGGCATCGAATCGGCGTCGTGCCTTATGATGGGTTTTGGGCACCCATCAAGTATCCCTGGCATATCTTTGATATCGTGAGCAGTTTTCTTGCAGACGGTGAACGTCAAATCGCGGCTTCGGCCATGATATCCGATCAAGCCACCGTGGCCGGCAAGGTGATAATAAGTGAAAACGTGCGTATTTTAGAGAATGCCGTAGTGAGAGGCCCCGTCTATATAGGACCGAATACAGTGATCGGCAATAACGCCCTTGTCCGGGATAATACTCACATTGGAGCAGACTGCGTGGTCGGTTTTTCCACAGAGATAAAGGGTTCATACATTGGAGACGGCTGCTGGTTCCATTCGAGTTATATCGGCGATTCGATTATTGGTAATAATTGCTCCTTCGGCGCAGGCAGCATAACCGCCAATTTCCGCTTCGATGAAAAAGAGATATCGGTCCGGCATGAAGAAAAGCCGGTGGGGACGGGCAGGGACCATTTCGGCGCCATTATCGGAGACAACTGCAAAACAGGAATCAACTCTGGGATCCTCCCCGGCAGACGCATAGGCCCCAACTCAATAGTCGGCTCCCATGTGTGCCTGAATACCGACCTCGAACCAAATACTATTGCTTCGTATAAGCCGGGCATCCAACACCTGAAGAACGTCATTAAGCTAAACGGTGAGGATCGACGTGAAAAACGGAAAGGGCCGGGGGAATAATGCCTGACGTAAAGAAAATAAAGCTACCCAGGCATGTCGCCATTATTATGGACGGGAACGGCCGCTGGGCAAAAAACGCCATCAGCCGCGCATATTCGGCCACGAACAGGGGGCGCTGCACGCCCGTGATTTCGTAGAATTTTTCTCCAAGTACAATATCCCCTATTTAACGCTCTACGCGTTCTCGACCGAGAACTGGAACCGGCCCAAGGCCGAGGTCGAGGGCATCATCAAGCTACTCTCCGAGCATCTGGATGAAGCGATAAAAATAGCTCATGCTAAAAACATCCGTATCAAGCATCTTGGCAGGATGGACAGACTTTCGCCGGGTATCCAAAAAAAAGCACGGCAGGTTATTAATTTGACCAAAGATAATACCGGGTTGACGGTCAGCATCGCATTTAACTACGGCGGCCGCAGCGAGATAGTCGACGCAGTTCAGAGTTTAATCCGAAAAAAAATAGACCCTGATAAGATAGATGAGGAGCTCTTTTCAAAATACCTTTACACGTCGGGTATACCCGATCCCGACCTATTTATCCGCACAGGTGATGAGATGCGGTTAAGCAACTTCCTGATCTGGCAGGCGGCCTACGCTGAGCTTTATTTTACTCCAGTTCTATGGCCTGATTTCGGAAAGGAAGAGCTAGAAAAGGCATTAGTCGAGTATAGCAAACGGCACAGGAGATTCGGCGGCCTGCGGACTATTTAGACTTTCATCGCGGAGCGCTCACGGTCAGGCTTTCCCCGGGATCAAATATGTATGATGTAATCGTTATTGGAGCAGGTATTGCTGGCAGTTACCTTGCCGGTAAGCTGGCGTGCCAGGGATTGAGCGTCTGTGTGCTCGAAAAAAACGCCCGGGCCGGGCATAAATCGAGCTGTACGGGCATAATCAGCAAGGATTGTTTCGAATTGCTTTCTCTGGATCTGAGGATGGTTCAATGGCAGGCTCGTTCAGCCAAAATATTTTCCCCATCGGGTAAGTATATCCGTGTTGAGCGTGAAACTACGCAGGCCTATATACTCGACAGGCCGGCTCTCGATTTTCAAATAGCTGAACAAGCGCAAAAAACGGCGCTGAATTTCACTTCTCCACATTTGTGTCGGGAATTCGTACAAACGCTAATTTGGTTAACATTCAAGCGGCCGCCAACGGCGGGCCAGTCAGCTTAGAATCCAGGCTGGCCGTCATCGCAAGCGGTTTTGGAACCCCGCTTACAAAGTCCCTGGGACTCGGCCAGATAAAGGAATATGCACAAGGTGCGCAGGTAGAAGTCATTACCGTAGGCATTGAGGAGGTCGAAGTCTATTCGGGGACGGATATAGCGCCCGGCTTCTTCGCCTGGCTGGCTCCCGCGGGCAATTCCAGGGCCAAGGCTGGCCTTCTGTGCAGAAATAATCCCGCCCCACATATAAAAGGCCTGCTTAAAAGGCTGCAGGAGCAGGGTAAAATAGAAGCGGTACGCGGGGATATAAGCTACGGCACCGTGCCGCTAAAACCTCTGGCCAGAACCTACGCTGAACGCGTATTAGTCGTTGGTGATGCGGCCGGGCATGTCAAGCCTACGACAGGAGGAGGGATCTATTTTGGCCTTTTATGCGCTGGAATGGCTGTCGAGGAAATATGCGACGCGTTTATAAATGGTAACTTTTCAGCAAGGAAATTATCCGTATATCAAAAGAAATGGCATAACCTTCTCAAGCAGGAGTTGGCTATCGACTACTGGGCGCACCGATTTTATAGCAAACTCAATAATCAGCAGATAGAACATATATTCGATATAATAGAGCGCCATGATATCCACGAGTCCCTGCTGGCCTCGCCCGATATCACTTTTGATTGGCACAGCAACATCATACTGGACGCCATTAAACACCGTACATTGGAAAAGTCGCTTGCGAAACTATCTAAGCTGACCGGCCGCCTCGACGGCACCAGCCGCAGATAAATAAAGGTACTAGTATCGCCGCATACTAAACCCTGCTTGCACTTTCAATTAAGATGTGATATTATTTTATTGAATTCCATACTTGTCAAAAAGTGGGTCCTAGTACCCACTTTTTTATTGGAAAAAATGAATATGAGGGAAATTAGCTTAGATGGCAAAGACTGAGTTTATGAACGCCCTCATGCAGCTTGCGGCAGAAAAGAACCTGCCCAAGGAAATAGTGCTGACTGCGCTGGAATCAGCCATGGTTTCAGCTTACAGGAAAGAAGCTTATACACACGGAGAAGATATCGCCGTCAAGATTCACCCCATAACGGGTGAGGTCAAGCTCACACTAAAAAAGGTTGTGGCTGAGACGCCGGAGGACGAATACCGTGAGATTTCTCTAAAGGAAGCCAAGAAAAAAGATAAAACGCTCAAGGCTGGAGACACGGTTACCGCAGATATTGCACCGCCGAATGCGGGACGCATACCTGCCCAGATCGCCAAGCAGGTTATATTACAGAAACTTCATGATGCCGAGCGCGGCGCCATCTACGAGGAATTCGTCGGCAAAGAAGGTGAGATCATCACCGGAACTGTCCAACGCGTAACCCCCGAGCATGTAGTTGTAGACATAGGTAAGACCGAGGCCATCATTCCTCAAAATGAGAAAGTGCCCACGGAACGCTATCGGCAGGGACAGCGTTTAAAGCTCTATATAGTTGAAGTTGCCAGGACAACCAGGGGACCACAGGTTATCGCCTCCAGAGCGCATCGTAACCTTTTGCGGGACCTGCTTATACTGGAAATCCCTGAGATATCCAGCGGCACTGTCGAGATTAAGGCCGTTGCCAGGGAGGCCGGCTACCGCAGCAAGGTGGCTGTAACAACCCGTCAGAGCAATATCGATCCCGTAGGCTGTTGCGTCGGACTCCGCGGCATACGCATCCAGAATATAGTCAATGAGTTGAGCGGAGAGAAAATAGATGTCGTGCAATGGTCCGACGATCCCAAGGTTTTTATAGCCAATGCCCTTAGCCCGGCGCAGGTGCTGGGCGTTACCTTGAATGAAGCTGAGACGACCGCCCTGGTCAAGGTGCCGGATAAACATCTTTCGCTGGCCATAGGAAAGGAAGGCCAAAACGTCCGACTGGCGGCCAAGCTTACCGGTTGGCGCATAGACATCAAGAGCGCATCTGAGCTCGAAGCTGAAAAAGCGTTACTAACCGGGCAGGCCGAAGAAGAGGAAGCCGCGGCCGCCGGCGAAGAGGAAGCAGCTACGGAAGTAACCGCCATCGAGGAAGCGCAAGAGGCCGCCGTACTGGAATCGGAGGAGTTGGAGGCGGTCCCGTCAGGCGCAGGGGTTGAAGACCAGGTCCAGGGCCAGGAAATCGAGATACTAATGCCGGTTGAAACCGTTCCTGCAAAGCCCTCCAAGATACGCTTCGCCGAAGAGATCATGGCCGGCAGAGAAGGCAAGGCCAAGAAGAAAGAGAGCGCCAAAAAAGACGCGGATGGTAAAGACGCGGGCGCTAAGGCCAAGAAAGCCAAGCATAAGAAGACTGTATATTATGAAGACGAAGATGCCGAAGTCTGATAATATCGTACGGGCGGCCCGGCCGAAACACGTTCCTCAGCGCACTTGCGTAGCCTGCCGCCAAACGCGCGGCAAAAGGGAGTTGTTCCGTCTCATTTGCAGCAACGGTGTTGTTGAAGTAGACCTCCGAGGCAAAAAACCGGGCAGGGGCGTATATATTTGCTCAAGCAGGAAGTGCTGGGAAGCCGGCTTGAAAGGAAACCGCATTGAATTTGGATTGCGAACTAAATTAACAGCGGAGAACCGGGGTACGCTGCTTGAATACGGCGAAAGCTTAGCAGAGAAGGAAATTTAATTGATGAAAAACAAGCAGGACCAGGTTGGAAGCCAGGGCGAGAATGCCAAACAGGCGGCTCCGCAGCTAGGCCTTCCTCCTGTAATCACCGTCAAACAGCTTGCCGACCAGATGGGCGTTAGCGGCATTGAGATCATCAAACAGCTCATGCGCACCGGCATCATGGCCAATATCAACCAGTCGCTCGACTATGAGGCGGCCGCCAAACTAGTTGCCGACTTCGGATTTACGGCCAAACGGTTGCATGTTCCGGTACATGGTAAAACGAGCATTGCTGCCAAGGGGGCTAAATTACACTCTCGTCCACCCGTCATTACCATCATGGGACATGTCGACCACGGCAAGACCAGCCTGCTGGATGCCATCAGGCAGACGAACGTCGCAGGAGGGGAGGCCGGCGCCATCACACAGCACATCGGTGCTTACCAGATCGAAATGAAAGGCCGTAAAATCACCTTCCTGGATACGCCGGGCCACGAAGCGTTTACCGCCATGAGGGCACGCGGGGCAAGGGCCACCGATATTGCGGTTCTCGTAGTAGCAGCCGATGACGGTGTCATGCCTCAAACGATTGAAGCCATCGACCATGCCCGTGCAGCCGGTGTAAATATAGTCGTAGCACTGAATAAAATAGATAAACCGGACGCCAACCCTGACAGGATCAAGCAACAGCTCGGAGATCTGGGCCTCTTAATTGAGGAATGGGGCGGCGATATAATTTGCGTACCTGTCTCGGCTAAAAAAAAGGTGGGCATCGACGAGCTGCTGGAGAACCTCCTGCTGGTAGCAGATATGCTCGAGCTCAAAGCCGAATGGGATTGCCCGGCGGAAGGGGTCGTAATTGAAGCCAAGCTCGATAAAAACCGCGGCCCGCTAGCCACCGTTCTGGTACAGAAGGGTGTTTTAAAACCCGGCGATAACATAGTTATCGGCACGGTAGCCGGTAAAATAAAGGCTATGTTCAATGACGCCGGTAAAAATATCCGCAAAGCCGAACCTGCCACACCGGCCGAGATACTGGGTATGAACGCCGTCCCCGAAGCGGGTGAGATATTCCAGGTAGTAGCCGGTGAGAAGGAAGCCAAAGCTCTGGTTGAGAAAAACCGCGATTCTGGGATCGGCTCTACCTCCGCCAGGGGGATAAGCCTCACAGCTGTAGCAGCCCAGGCAAGCGCCGGCGAGATTAAGGACCTCAATATAATCCTTAAAACCGATGTGCACGGCAGCATCGAACCTATCAAAGACTCCCTGGAACGTCTCAGTACAGACAAGACCAGGGTTAAAGTTATACATACGGGCAGCGGTAGTATAACGGAAAGTGATATCTTGCTGGCCATGGCATCCAAAGCCGTAATAGTAGGGTTTAACAGCAAACCCGAGCCCGGCGCTAGCCGCTTGGCTGAGCAGGAGAGCGTTAGCATCCGCCAGTACAACATAATTTATAAACTTATCGAAGATGTAGAGAAGGCGCTTAAGGGCTTGCTCGAACCTGAATTTGCCGATGTTGTGGTCGGCCAGGCCGAAGTAAAAACGGTATTCGAGGCAGGTAAGAAAGGGCAGATAGCCGGTGCTCAAATAAAAGAAGGCAAAGCAACGCGCGACTCTCAGGTACGCGTTTTACGTGGCGGCAAGGTCATTGCAGAGTCACGGGTGGCCGGGCTTCGTCGTTTTAAGGATGATGTTAAGGAGGTAACTACGGGAATGGAATGCGGCGTAAAGCTCGAAGGTTTTAACAATTTCGAAGCCGGCGATATATTGCAATTCGTCCGCCGGGAACAAATAGATTAAATCCTCCTTGCTTCCTTTGATTTCCCTGTACCAGGGGATAAAATTTATTTTTGGAGAAAGCCATGACCAGGCGTACAGAACGTCTAAATCATTTGATCCAGATAGAACTCAGCGACCTCTTACGTAAACATGTCAATGATCCCCGCCTGAACAGGCTCATAAGCATTACAGAGGTCTCCGTAGCCAGGGATTTAAAAACCGCCAAGGTATCCATAAGCGCCCTGGGAGATAACCTCGATCGTAAGGAGGTTATCAAAGGCTTTGCCTCTGCATCAGGTTTTTTACGCCGGGAGCTCGCTCATCGCCTGAACATAAGAATAACTCCCGAACTAACTTTTGAGTTCGATGATTCTATCGAGCGCGGGGTTAAGCTCGTCAGCCTCATAGAGAACATCGCTGCAGCAGAAAATGTGGAAACAGCGAATGGGCGTAAACGGAATACTAAACGTAAATAAACCGGGCGAGTGTACTTCTTTCAGCATCGTAGCCAAAATCCGCCGTATTACCGGGGAAAAGCGCGTCGGCCACGCCGGTACGCTTGATCCCGCAGCGACCGGCGTACTTCCCATATGCCTGGGACAAGCGACCAGGATAACTGAATACCTGCATGCCTTCAGCAAGCAATACGTCGCCGATATCGAGTTGGGTGTCAGCACGGATACGTTCGATGGCCAGGGCCGGGTAATAAGCTGTAAAGACGCGTCGAGCGTCACCCCTTCATTACTTCAACAAGCACTGGACTCCTTTCGCGGTACGATTGACCAGGTGCCACCGGTATATAGCGCCATCAAAATAAAGGGCAGGCAGGCTTATTCGCTGGCCAGGGAGGGCATCAAGATATCTCTCCACCCTCGACAGGTCCGCATCGAACGAATGGAGCTGTTGGCATTTGAGCCTCCTTACTTGAAATTGAGCATCCTATGCTCTAAAGGCACGTATGTAAGGTCTCTCGCCAACGACCTGGGTGAAAAACTGGGATGCGGCGCCTATTTAAAGGGCCTAACCAGAACGGCTTATGGGCCATTCACGATTCACGACTCGCATTCACCCGAAGAAATCCAGGCAGCCTTTGAAACTGGCAGGCCTCAGCCCCTGCTTTATCCTGTGGATTACCCACTTATCGACTGGCAAAAAATGGTACTGGACGAAAAAACAGCCCTTGAAGTCGAGCGAGGCACCGATATAGTCGGGCCCACGGCAGACCCGTCTGCCGGGTCCCTCTGCCGCGCCTACGGTCCCGACGAAAGGTTCATCGCCATCATGAAATTCAGACCGGAAACCGGCCTGTGGCACCCCGAAAAGGTCTTCGCGCTCTAAAATCGCCGTCTCCTTCCTCAAAAGCCTTGACATAACTATGTGTATTAGCTATATTAGCTTTAAGAGCTACAAATTAGCTTCAGGAGGTGCCAAATGACACAGGCCTACTGCTTCAAGGACAGGAAGAAGGTAGAGATCAAGAACCCGATGAAAGTGACTTTGAAGAACGGCAGACCGGCAACCAAAGGCACGTGCCCGATTTGCGGAACCAAGGTATACAGGATAGGAAAGAGCTAATAAGACCGGCAAGTATCAATAGTATCTATGGCGACTGCCTGATCCTCTGAAGCAATTTCAGGGGATTATGCTCCAATACCTGCTTAAACTTGCGGTTGCTTATACCTGCCCGACCAAGGATGTCTTTGGCCAATTCTGAGGTGAGCAGATCATCCTCATCATGAGCATCGGAATTCAACAGCATTAAAGCCCCGGCCTCCCCCGCCACCCTGGCCACATGGGAATTGGTAATACAGTGGCCCCTCCTTGCAGTTATCTCGATGAAGACTTCGTTCTTAGCCGCCAGATTTGCCACCTGAGGCGTAAGATGGCCCGGATGCGCCAGGATATCGACGTAGGGAGACTTTACTGCCGCCAGGTTTGTCCCTTCTTCCACCGGCTCCACCGGTGATTCACCATGCACGACTACCAGCCATGCCCCCAACTCTTTGGCCTCCCTGGCTGCATCGTTGATAGCCTTATGGGGCAGGTGCGTCAGTTCTACACCAGGCACGGCCAGTATATTCCAGTGAGATCTTGCTAGCTCACAGTCGCGGCTGACTTCCCTAATAACCCTTGCCAGTGAGCCTGCTGCCATGTGATCCGTTATCGCAAGGACACTATAACCATTAACTGCTGCCCGCCGGATCAACTCCATTGGGGATAGTTTGCCATCGCTGTGGAAACTGTGAGAGTGGAAGTCATATAGCACGCTATAAATTAGCATAAAAATCTTGAACTATACAAGAACGGCATAATTATCTGTTATAATAAAGCGGATTTTAAACGCTCATGTTTAAAAAAATACTCGTTCCGCTCGATGGTTCACGTGAGGCGGAGACCGTACTACCATATGTAAGGGATATTGCTACCCGTTTTGGCTCTGAGGTTGACGTCCTTAGCGTCGGCCTGGGCAGCAAGCGCCGCAGAGTCAACCAGTTGCTGGATGACTATGTCCAGCACACCGTTGAGCACTTCCAGAAACAGAATATAGTCTGCCAGGCCATCGTTCTTTATGGTAATAAAGAGGAAGAGCTGGCTGCATTCGCCGAGGTCAGCGCTGAGGCGAACAACCTTAAGGCCAGGGGCAAGGTGGTTTATGGCGGGCCTGCTGATATGATTCTGGATTATGAGCGAAAACAGCGCGTAAACCTGGTTGTTATGGCAACTCACGGACATGGAGGACTGCTTCGCTGGTGGTTGGGAAGTGTATTTGAAAAAGTCGTTTCTAATTCAATGTCGCCGGTGCTGGGAATACACGGAAGGCAAGCCAAAGAGCTCGATAAAGACCGGGTGGTAACCTTCAAGCGCATAATGACGCCGCTTGACGGGTCGGTTATCGGTGAAGCGGCCCTGCACGATGCTGAAGCTCTAGCGCTTAAGACGGGCGCCTCAATAGTGCTTTTGCATGTCATACCCGAGCCCCATGCTATCGAGTCCCGCATCCTGGGGCCTGAATTTGTGGACTTTGTTAAAGCCATGCACGAAGCTGGAAACAAGTATCTTATCAAGGTCAGTGAAAGGCTATCCGAGAAAGGGATTAATGTTACGGCAAGAATAATTACAGGGGACCCTGCTGAAAGGATCGTTGACATAGCCAAACACGAAAAGGTGGACCTGATAGCCATGTCCACACACGGAAGAAGCGGAATCGCCAGGTGGGTACTTGGAAGCGTGGCGGATAAAATCCTTCACGAGTCCAGGACACCCATGTGGCTGGTCAGGCCGAAGAAAATTATCGACCAGATGCTTGACCACGAAGGCCATAAGGCGAGCTAAGCTTCAACATTTATCATAAAGGAGTTGACCAAAATGGGAAAAATAAATGTGGCAATTATTGGCGTTGGGAATTGTGCATCTTCCCTGGTCCAGGGGGTGCACTATTACCGTAATGCCAAAGATGATGAGCTTGTGCCCGGTTTGATGCACGTTAACCTGGGCGGCTATCACATTAGCGATATCAATTTCGTGGCCGCCATCGATATTGACAAGAACAAGGTGGGCAAGGACCTGGCCGAGGCCATTTATACTCCTCCCAATAACACTTACAAATTCTGCGATGTCCCTACCACGGGCGTGAAGGTGGTGCGCGGCATGACACACGACGGACTGGGCAAATACCTCAGTAAGATCATTGAAAAAGCCCCCGGCCCCACCGCCAACATCATAGGCATACTCAAAGAGGTCAAGGCCGACGTGGCCATCAACTATCTCCCGGTAGGCAGCGAACATGCCACCAAGTGGTATATCGAGCAACTTCTCAGCGCAGGTGTCGGGCTCATCAACTGCATACCGGTTTTTATCGGCAGGGAACAATACTGGCACACCCGCTTCCACGAGGCTGGACTGCCGGTCCTGGGGGACGATATTAAGTCGCAGGTCGGCGCAACCATAGTCCACAGGGTGCTTACCCGCTTATTCCGCGACCGCGGTGTAAAGCTGGAACGCACTTATCAGCTTAACTTTGGCGGCAATACCGATTTCTACAATATGCTCGAGCGCGACCGCCTCGAATCCAAGAAGATCTCCAAAACCAATGCAGTCACTTCGCAGCTCGACTATGAAATGAACCCGGATAACATACATGTAGGCCCCAGCGACTACGTGCCCTGGCTGCTGGACCGCAAGTTCTGCCATATCAGAATGGAGGGCCGGACTTTCGGCGATGTGCCTTTAAACTTAGAATGCAAGTTGGAGGTGTGGGATAGCCCCAACTCGGCCGGAGTGGTAATAGATGCGCTCCGCTGCTTCAAACTAGCCAAAGACCGCGGGCTATCCGGAGCTATCGTCGGCCCCAGCTCATACTTCATGAAATCGCCTCCCATCCAGTATTCGGATGATGAAGCACGCAGGCGTGTGGAGCAGTTTATCAGCGGACAGGACCAGCAACACCCCGTAACCCTACCTGATTCCGACTAAAGACGTTGCGCCAGTGACGACAGTTCAGCTAAAACGCTTCGAAAAGGCAAACCGATGAAAATTGGGATGATCGCGCCTTATGATTATTCACATCCCGGCGGTGTTATCAACCATGTTTCCTACCTGGCTCACCATCTGCATCTGCTGGGACACGATGTAAAAATCATCGCCCCCATGCGCAAGAAGAATACACGCTACTTTGACGAGGAAGTAACTTCAGTAGGCAGGCCCTTGCCAATTCCGTACGGGGGCACTACTGCACGTATCGCTCTTTCCCCCTGGCTGCCCTACCAGGTCAAAAGGGTACTGGACAGGGAAAGCTTTGACATCATCCATCTGCACGAGCCGTTCATCCCCATGCTTTGTCTGAGCAGCCTGATTGAGTCACAGACTATCAATGTCGGCACCTTCCACGCCTGTCATGAAGGATCTCTCGGCTATTGGTTAGGGCGGCCCATCATGCGTAAGCTAAGCAAGAAATTGCACGGCAAAATAGCTGTCTCCCAACCGGCGCTTGAATACATCCAACACTATCTGCCGGCGGAATACCGCATAATACCCAACGGCGTGGACACGCAGAATTATAAGCCCGAGGGGCCCGTACGCAAAGAGTTTTGCGACGGCAAGTTGAACATACTTTTCGTGGGCAGGCTGGAGGAACGCAAAGGTGTAGCTGACCTTATACATGCCTGCTCTCTGGTCAAAGAGGATTTCCCGGACTTTCGCCTGATTATTGCGGGGCCGGGCCTCCAGCGGCGCTACCAGTATGAACTTATGGCTAAGAGGCTGCTGCCCGATCAGGTTGTCTTCACCAGATTTGTCCCCTTCGACGAATTGCCTCAATATTACAGGACTGCGGACATATTTTGCGCACCTGCCAATGGAGGGGAAAGCTTCGGGATCGTATTGCTGGAAGCGATGGCCAGCGGCAAACCGGTGGTCGCCACCAATATACCGGGATATGCCAGCGTTATGACCGATGGCAGTGAAGGCCTGCTAGCTAAGCCCAGGGACAGGCGGTCTATAGCCGATGCGCTCCTGACCCTCATACACGATAAACCGAAACGGCAGAAAATGGCTGAGAACGGCCTGGTAACGGCAGAAAAATACAGCTGGGTTAATGTCAGCCGGCAGGTGGAAGAGTATTATAAATCTCTAATTAAATGATGCTTAAGGAACAATTATATGTCTAACTTCCAGGACTTACGCAGACAGGCTGCACGTATGTTGACCAATCCGCTGGTACCAGTGATCAGCAGGCTTAAGCTGACGCCGAATATGATGACTTTCACAGGCATAGTACTGAACCTGGCTGCGGCAGTGGTCATCGGCTTCGGCTTCCTATTAGCCGGAGGCATAATCTTCTTGTTGGCCGGTGTTTTTGATCTGCTTGATGGCGCTCTTGCCAGGTATATGGAGAAGACTACCCGGTTTGGTGCGCTCTTAGATTCCACGTCCGACCGCATTACCGAGGGGGCTATTTTCCTGAGCCTGATCTTTGTGACGGGCGTATCCGTCTGGCCTTTCAATGTTACCTGGGAGCTGGTGCTGATCTTCCTGGCCCTGATCGGGTCTTATTTGACCAGCTATATAAGGGCCAGGGCCGAGGCGTTGAATATCGACTGCACGGTGGGCTTGTTTACCCGTGTTGAGAGGGTTATAATAATAGCGCTCGGACTGCTCCTGAGCCAGGTGTTTATAGCCCTGGCCATCGTAGTAGTCCTTTCTTTTGTGACCGTTGGACAGCGTGTAGTCCATGTCTGGCGGCAAGCGAGAAAATAAAGGAGTTTTTATTACCGTCGAAGGCCTGAAATGAGTGACAAAACCTTTGAGTTGAGCCTGTCCTCCCTCGCTGTCCTGGTGGCAGCCTGGATCATTGCAGGCATCACACTGGCCTCAACCGGCATCCTACCGGCCAATATGGATGCCTCCCTCCTTGTCTTCCTCAATATACTCACCGGCCTGATCGTGCTCATTGTGGGCGGCGGCATACTTCTCTATTTCTGGGGCAAAGATTACATGTCCCGGGAATAATTGGTTGTTCTTCTTATAAACCCGATAGTTTAATGATTCGTTAATAATACAGGCACGTCCATTAGAGGAAAATAAAATGTCAGTTGTAGCAGTAATCGGCGCCCAGTGGGGCGATGAAGGCAAAGGAAAAATTGTGGACCTTCTGGCTGAGAAGGCCGACGCAGTCATACGTTTCTCCGGTGGAGATAATGCCGGCCATACGGTCATAAATCCTAAAGGAGAGTTCAAGCTCCACATCGTTCCCTCCGGCATTTGCTATCCCCGCACAGCCTGCGTCATAGGCAACGGCGTGGTCATAAATCCGGGGGTGCTGCTAAAAGAGTTGGACGACCTTAAATCCAGGGGAGTTAATATCGACAACCTCCATATCAGCGACCGGGCGCATCTCATCATGCCCTGGCATATACTTCTGGATGGCCTGGAAGAAGAAAGGCGCGGCGAGAGTGCTATCGGCACGACCAAAAAAGGCATCGGCCCGGCTTTTGCCGATAAGACGGCCAGGCGCGGCATTCGTGCCTGCGATATGCTGGACCCGGCTGTTTTTAAAGCCAGGCTGGCTATCATCCTTGCGGCCAAGAACGATATATTAACCTGTGTATATAATGTGGCTCCCCTGGACCTCGAAGCTGTTTTTAAAGAATACTGGGGCTATGCCCAGCGTCTGGCTCATTATATAAAAGACACTACGGCCATGGTAAGCGATCTGGTACGTAAGGGAAGCAACATAGTTCTGGAGGGGGCGCAGGGCTCCATGCTGGACCCCGATTTTGGCTCCTATCCTTTCGTTACGTCGTCCTCGCCGCTGGCGGCAGGGGCCTGCATAGGATCAGGCATCAACCCGCGCAGGATCGACCGCGTAGTGGGTATTTTTAAAGCCTACACTACTAGAGTCGGCGGCGGCCCTATGCCCACCGAGCTTAAAGATGATGTAGGCGAATATATACGGCAACATGCCCATGAGTACGGTGCAACAACGGGCAGGCCGCGCCGCTGCGGGTGGTTCGATGCGGTAGTAGGCCGTTACACTACCGAGTTGAATGGTTTTACCAGCGGCATACTCACACGGCTCGACGTTTTGGACGAAATGGAAACCGTTAAAATATGCATCGCTTATAAAGTGGGTGAGAAAACCATAGACCGCTTTCCGGCGGATGTGGAAGCTCTGGACCACTGCACTCCAATATATGAAGAGCTACCCGGCTGGAAAACCTCCACCACCGAGCTACGTGAGGCCAAAAAGCTGCCGGCCAATGCCCGAAAATACATTAAACGCCTGGAAGAACTGATCGGCTGTCCGTTCCATATAATCTCCATCGGCCCCCGCCGCGAACAGAGCATCGTAATTAAAAACGTTATTTAGCCTATTGTGGATGACGAAAGGCGAAGGCATCTACAATTGGGCCCGCAAACGGAAAAGCCACTACCACTGGCAGTAGCTATCCGAAGCTATTTTAGAGGCAGATCGATCTTATAGTTCTTCAGCGTCTGCTCAATGGCGGCCCTGGTCTTTTCATCCGGCACAACCAGCGGCAAGCGCGGCTTGCCGACCCTGAATCCAAGATAATTGAGAGCGTATTTGATAGGCATGGGGCTGCCGATCATAAACATGGTATTCACCAGGGGGATGAAGTGGCGGTGCATGGCCGCCGACTCTTCTATCCTTCCGGCGAAGAAATCATCCATCATCTTCTTATACTGTTTGCCTACCAGGTGCGTGATCACTCCGATCACACCGTAGCCGCCCAGCGCCAGGATGGGAAACGTATCGGCGTCGTTACCGCTGTAAATCATGAAGCTCTTATCCACGCCTTCAATGATGCGGGCTATCTGCGCCAGGTCGGCGCTGGCTTCCTTGACCCCGACTATGTTATCAATCTTGCTGAGCTTTATAGCCGTATCGGCGGAAAGGTTGGTTATAGTGCGCGAAGGCACATTATAAATAATACAGGGAAGCTTAGTAGCCCCGGCGATGGCCTTGAAATGCTCATACAGGCCTTCCTGGTTGGGTTTATTGTAATAGGGGACGGTCAACAGGCAGCCGTCCACACCGGTCTTCTCCGCCTCTCTGGTCAGCTCGATGCTTTCGCCGGTATTGTAGTTGCCTGTCCCGGCGATGATAGTTACCTTGCTGCTGACGGCAGACTTGATCTCAGCGAACAGGCGCAGTTTCTCGTCGGTGGTCAGGGTGGGGCTTTCGCCCGTTGTACCCGATACCACCAGGCCGTCGCTGCCGGAGGCCAGGAGAGCTTTGGCCAGCTTCCTGGCCTGGGCATAGTCCACCTTTCCCCCGGAGTCGAAAGGAGTGACCATAGCTGTAAGCAAACGTCCGAATTTCTTCATCGCGTCCTCCTCAAGCTATTTAACAGCTTGCTTGACCCACTCGCGCTTGACGGCTTCTTCAGCTATCTGGACGGCGTTCAGGGCAGCACCCTTGCGGATATTGTCGGATACTACCCACATGACCAGGCCGTTCAGGTAAGAAGCATCAGACCGTATTCTTCCCACGTACACTTCGTCCGTCCCGGCCGCCAGCCACGGCTGCGGATAAAGGCTGACGTTGGGATCGTCCAGCACCTTGACGCCCGGAGACTTGCTCAAAATACTGCGCGCCTCTTCCGGAGCCATATACTCATTAAATTCGATCTGCACGGCCTCGCTATGGCTGATGAAAACCGGCACGCGCACGCATGTAGCCGATATCGCCATATTTTCGGCATGCATGATTTTACGCGTTTCCTCCACCATCTTCCATTCTTCCTTGGTATACCCGTTCTCCAGGAAAACGTCTATCTCGGGAAGCAGGTTGAAGGCTATCTGGTGTGAATAGACGTGCGGAACGACGTTGCCCCCGTCCAGCACAACTTTGGACTGCTTGGTGAGCTCCTCCACTGCTGCTATGCCGGTGCCCGAAACCGACTGGTAGGTAGCCACGGTCACACGCTTGATAGGGTTGACTTTATGCAGCGGGTTGAGGGCCACCACCATCTGTATGGTCGAGCAGTTGGGATTGGCGATGATGCCCTTGTGCTTCTTGATATCCTCCACATTTACCTCAGGCACAACCAGGGGTACGCGCGGGTCCATGCGCCATGCTGCGCTGTTGTCTATGACCAGCGCTCCTGCCTTAGCTGCAACCGGGGCGAAATGTTTGCTTATCTCAGCTCCGGCCGAAAACAGTGCGATATCCACATTATCAAATGAGTCGCTGGCAGTCTCTTTGACTACCTTTTCCTGATGGCCCACAAATACCTTTCTACCGGCTGACCGGTCGGAAGCAAATAGCTGGATTGAGGCTGCCAGGGAAATTTCTCTGCAGGAGCACCTTGATAAACTCCTGGCCGACCATCCCCGTAGCGCCTACGATTGCCACATGATAACCGTTATTGGCGTTATTCATATCAGTCTCCCAAATTTAGAAGCGTATCCAATCCGTGAACCAGGCCGTGACGTTTGACGACCTCTTTTACAGCAAGAATCACGCCCGGCATGAAGCTTTCTCTGCTTACAGTATCGTGTCTTATGCTTAATGTTTGCCCCAGAGCTCCGAAGATAACTTCCTGGCTGGCAACCAGCCCCGGCAGCCTTACGCTGTGGATGGCTATGCCCTCCATCTGGCCGCCACGGGTACCTTTCAAAATCTCCTTCTCTGTCACCGGAAAGGTAAAGGGCTTGCCGCGGGCTTTCAACATTCCTCCGGCCGTCGCCAGGGCTGTGCCGGAAGGAGCATCCAGTTTTTTATCGTGGTGCAATTCTATAATCTCGACGTTATCAAGATATTTAGCAGCGATTTTAGCCAGGTGCATTAATATTACGGCGCCTATGGCAAAATTGGCTGCTACGACTGCGCCTTTATTGTATTTCAGGGCAACCTCATCGATCTCTACCAGGTTAGCGTCGGTAAGGCCGGTCGTCCCCATAACAAGGTTAGCGCCGTTCTTTAAGGCCAGCCTGGCCGTGCTCATGGCCGCATCGGCAACGGTAAAGTCTACCACTACGTCCGGGTGGTACATCTCGATTAGAGTGGTCAGGCTGTTGTGCAGCGGGATCTTTTTAGTCTGCCCGGGCACTCTTATATAATCGCCATCCGCCTTGATGTCGGAGGCGCCTGTGAGCTGAAGGCCGGGGTCCGCAACTACGGCGCTTATCACCTGCTGACCCATCCTGCCTAAAGCTCCGTTGACTACGACCTTGATATGAGACATGATTTACAACCTCGCCGGGTTATATCCGGGCCGAACACCTCTTTTATTAAGGTCTGTGCGGGTTCCGCCTCGGTTCGTCCCTGTGCTCTCTGGAAGGCGGGTGGTGCCTTGGGGGCATGTGCGGCCTTTCTGTCGCTATGGGCGCCGGCCCTTCGCCGGAGGCCTTCTGATCGTTAAAAACCGCTTTGCGCGAAAGGTTGATGCGTCCGAGCCGGTCTATTTCCGTGACCTTGACCATAATCTCGTCGCCTATTTTAACTACGTCTTCCACTTTGCCGACGTGGTGGTCCGCCAGCTCGCTTATATGCACCAGACCCTCTTTTCCGGGCAGCACCTCTACGAAGGCGCCGAAATTCTGGATCCTGGTAACTTTGCCGGTGTAAATGGTGCCGACTTCGACATCCTGGGTAAGGCCTTCCACCCTTCGGATGGCGGCTTGTGCGCCTTCCTCGCTGGGCGACCCTATGACCACCGTGCCGTCATTGGAGACCTCAATGGTCGTCTTGGTCTCTTCAATGATGGCCTTGATATTTTTACCGCCCGGCCCTATGAGAGCGCCGATCTTAGAAGGATCAATGGTTATCTTATACATCCTGGGAGCATATTTACTCAGGTTGGGACGGACTTCAGCGATGGCCCCTTTCAACACGTCCAAGATAGTCCAGTGGGCATCCCTGGCCTGCATAGTGGCTTTGGCCAGTATCTCCTGGCTGACACCCTGCAGTTTAATATCAAGTTGAATGGCGGTTATGCCGTTGACTGTCCCTGCCACCTTATAGTCCATGTCGCCGTAGAAATCTTCCAGCCCTTCAATGTCAGTTAGTATCACATAATTCGAAGAGTTGTCCTTATCCGTGACCAGGCCCATGGCAATGCCGACTACAGGGGCCTTAATTGGTACTCCGGCGTCCATCAGAGCCAGTGTTGAAGCACAGACGCTTCCCATGGAAGTGCTGCCGTTGGAACTGAGCACCTCGGATACCAGCCGGATTGCGTAGGCGAATTCCTGTTCGCTGGGAATAACAGGCACCAGCGCCTTGTGCGCCAGGGCGCCATGGCCTATCTCTCTCCTGCCGGGGGAGCCCATTCTCTTGACCTCACCGTTGGAGAAGGGCGGGAAGTTATAGTGGTGCATGAAACGTTTAGTGTCTTCCAGCCCAAGGTCGTCCACGGTCTGGCCCTGTCCCAACGAGCCAAGGGTGGCTATAGTGAGCACCTGCGTCTGGCCGCGGGAGAAGAGGCCCGAGCCGTGAGTGCGCGGCAGCAGTCCTACTTCGGCGCTCAACGGTCTTATCTGGGTCAGATTCGCGGTTGTCTGCATGCTTCTGAGTGCGCAAAATCTTACTGCGGCACGTCTTCTTAGCTATATCTTCGATGACATTGCCTATCTCCCACTCGGGGTAAGTTTCCTTGAATTTTTCTAAAGCTGCAGTCTTGACTTCGTCCATAATGGCCTGGCGCGCCGGCCGCGTCACCTGGTGTAGCGCTTCGCTGATCTTGTCGCCGAAATCGGCGTTAATCGAGGCTAACAGCTCAGCGCTGATCTCAATTCCTGAGATGTCCCTCTTGGGCTTACCTATGGCGTTTCTGAGATCGTCCTGGAGCTTAATGATCTTCTGGTTTTCCTCGTGGGCCAACTTTACGGCTTCGATGTAAATTTCCGGAGCTATTTCTCTGCAGCCCGCTTCCACCATAACAATGTTATCGCGGCTGCTGGCCACTACCAGGTCGAGCAGGCTGTCATTCATCTGCGGCAGCAAGGGGTTCAAGATAAATTTGCCGTCGATGTAGCCCACACGGGTGGCTCCGATGGGACCGAAGAATGGTATGGACGACGTGGTCAGGGCAGCCGAGGCGCCGATGACGCCCAGCACGTCAGGATCATTCTCCTGGTCGGTGGAAAGGACAGTGATGACCACCTGTATATCGTTGGGCAGGCTCTTGAGAAAGAGCGGCCGTATGGAGCGGTCGCATAGACGTGCGGCCAGAGTGGCCTGTTCGCCGGGGCGGCCTTCGCGTCGCATGAAGCTGCCGGGGATTTTCCCGACGGCGTAATGGCGCTCCTCGTAATCAACTGTGAGGCGGACGAAGTCGCTGTTTTCCTTAGCTTCGTCGCTGATGCATGCGGTGACAAGAACAACCGTATCACCGTAACGTACCGTTACTGAACTGTCAGCCTGCTGGGCAAGCTTGCCGGTTGCGATGATAAGATCTCTGTCCCCAATATGACACTTAAAATCTTGGGGCATTATTCAACCTTCTATTATTTTATTTGCGTAGTCCAAGCTTGCCGATGAGGGTGCGGTAGCGGTTGATATCTTCTCTGCTCAAGTAAGCCAACAGCCGCCTGCGCCTCCCGATAAGCTTGAGAAGAGACCGACGTGTATGCTGATCCTGGGCATGTGCCTTGAGATGACCGGAAAGCTGGTTTACCCTTTCGGTAAGCACGGCTATCTGAACATCGGCAGAGCCCGTATCTTTCTCATTGATAGCATAGGTTTTCATTATGGACTGCTTCTTTTCCTTATCCAATGCCTGACTCCTGAATAAACTCTAACGCAAGATTATAGCATAGCGAGACAATCATTGCATGTAAATCGCTATGCTATAATTTTTAACAAATGGAAGTTGTATAGGAAGCGGCGGCAGGCATATGAAGCAGAATAAACTTAAAGGAGTTGATAAATGAACGTCGGCGAAGCTGTAATCAAACGTCAGTCCATCCGGGCCTTCAAGCCCGATCCAGTTCCTCCGGACATCCTGAAAAAGATACTTGAGGCCGCTCTACACGCCCCTTCTTCCGGCAACAGCCAGCCTTGCGAATATGCCGTGGTCAGCGGCACCAAGCTCGCAGATATAAAGGCCGCGGTGCTGGCCGCCAGTACCCAGATGCCGAAAATCGATATACCCATCTCAATGAATTATCCAGAGCCCTGGGGCTCTCGCTACGCTGCCCTCATGCACGGCGTGCAAGAGAAGCTGGACATATCCCGCGAGGATAAACAGAAGCGCGCCGACTGGAACAACTGGGGGATGCAAATGTGGGGCGCTCCTTCTTGCATCTACATTATCATTGACAAGAACTTGTATAACGCAGGTGAAGTCCCAAACTCTCTCAATATTTTCGATTGCGGCCTGGTTGCACAGACTATCATGCTTTTGGCTACCGAGCAAGGACTGGGTACCATACCCGCTATTATGCCCGTACTCTATCCGGATATACTGCGTCAGATTCTGGGGCTACCCGCTAACAAGCTCTTCATAGCAGGCATACCAATCGGCTACCCCGACTGGGAACACCCTGCCAACAAATTCCGCTCCTCACGCGAACCGTTGGAGAAGATGGCCAAGTTTTATTAATCGTGACAAACTTCTCATTAAGATTGGGACATATGCAAAGTTGTAATCGCTAATTTTCTCTTAAGCTGAAGACCGCCTCATGTCACTAATCCGGTTTTTCCGCCCGCGGGGTTGGGGTATAATAAGTGAACCATGACTTCACAAGTCTTCTATCGTAAATGGCGTCCACAATCATTCAGCGAAATAGCCGGCCAGGAACACGTAGTACAGACCCTCCTCAATGCCATCAAAAGCGGCAGGATCGCGCATGCCTATCTCTTTTGCGGCCCGCGCGGCAGCGGCAAGACCAGCACAGCCCGCATATTGGCCAAGGCAGTCAACTGCCAGAGGCCGGTAGAGGGCGAGCCCTGCAATAAATGCGACTCTTGCCTTTCCGTAAATAAGGGCAATGCTCTCGATATCATCGAGATCGACGAGGCCAGCAACCGCGGCATCGACGATATGAACGATCTTAAGGAGCGGGTCAACTATTCCCCTAATATACTTCGCTATAAGGTCTATATAATCGACGAAGTGCATATGATTACGCGGGAGGGCGCCAATGCCTTTTTGAAAACCCTTGAAGAGCCGCCACCGCATGTCATTTTTATCCTGGCCACGACAGACCCGCATAAAATCATTTCGACCATTACGTCACGCTGCCAGCGTTTTGATTTCCACCGAATTTCCAGTGGCGCCGTCATCTCACGCCTGAGCCATATCTGCGGAAAGGAGGGCATCAGCATCGACCCCGAAGCCTTCAAGTTGATCGCCAGGGCCACTACCGGCAGTTTGCGTGATGCCACCAACCTGCTCGAGCAGCTAATCACGCAGTACGGGAATAAAATTGAGCTGGCCCAAGCTCAGGCCATGCTGGGCATCAGCGGGGACTCGCGCATCGGCGAATTGGCCCGCTATATAATCGCCAAAGACGTGTCGTCCGGACTCAAAATCATCAACGCCGTTGCCGCCGAGGGGTTGGACCTGCGGCAGTTCAACCGCGAGCTGGTGGACTACCTCCGCCAGTTGCTGCTGGCTAAATCGGGATCGGCCGAAATGATCGACGTCACGGTGGACGATCTGGCTGAGATCCAAAAGCTGGCAGGCAGCGCCAGCCTGGACTATTTATTGAATACCGTGAAGCTGTTTAGCAGCGTAGACCTGCGCATGGACAGCTATTCGCCCCTGCCTTTGGAGCTGGCCCTGGTCGAGAGTGTCCTCTCGCAGCATATCAAGGAGAAAGCTTCAACCGGTGAATCTCAGACTAATAGGGAATGGCAATACCAGCGGCCTACCCCTCCGCCGTCGAAAACCGTCAAGCCCATCGAGCAGTCCCGCCCTTCCAGCCTGGTCAACAAGCCGTCCAAAGTTGCCGACTCATCAGCGCCCGATTATGGGTCCGACCCCGCCGAGCAGCCCAAGCTCTCAGAGCCGCTCAAGATGGAAGATCCTAATGACCTTGAATACCTTCGCATTCACTGGAAAGACTTCATTAACTCGATGCGGGGCGAAGGATCGCAGGGCAACCTCGACGCACGGCTGCGCCATGCCTGCGAGCCGGTCGAGATCGACGGGCAGGTTCTCAAGCTGGGGTTCTACCACGAATTCCATAAAAATTATATTGATAACCGCAAATACCTCCATCTGATCGAAAAAAAGCTCAAAGAAGTATTCGGTCACACCTACACAGTCACCTGCACCATGATGCCCCAGGGGCAAAGGCCCGAGCTTAAACCGGCCAGCAGCAATCACCTTGTGGAGGCCGCTCTGAGCATGGGAGCCAGGATCGTCGAAGAAAACGCTGAAACGGAGGAAAAATGAGCCAGTTTAACCTGCGTCAGATCCAGGAGCTTCAAGCCAAGCTCGCCAAAGCCCAGGAAGAACTGAACCAGACCAACATCGAGGTGACGGCGGGAGGGGGCGCCATCAAAATCGTTATCAACGGACACCAGCAGTTCCAGTCCATCACCATCTCACCGGAGGTCGTCAACCACGAAGAAGTGGATTTTCTGCAGGACCTCATCTTAGCGGCCTGCAACGAGGCCATCCTGAAATCACAGGAGATGGCAGCCCAGAGCATGAGTAAACTTACGGGCGGACTTAAGATACCCGGACTGTTTTAGGAGGCATTCTTGAACTCCGACTTCCTGCCTGCTGCTAAACCTATCTCGAGGCTCATCGAAGAGCTGCATAAGTTGCCCGGTGTCGGGCCCAAGACCGCCCAGCGCCTGGCCTATCATCTCTTGCAAGCTCCTCCCGAGAAATCCCGCGACCTGGCCGACGCTATACTGGGCATCAAGGAAAACCTGAGATTGTGCTCAGTCTGCCTCAATATAACGGACTCCGACCCCTGCGGCATCTGCGCTGATGAAACACGTGACCATCTGAAAATCTGCGTGGTGGAAGAGCCAATCGACATCATGCCGCTGGAGCGGACCCGGAAATACCGCGGCCTCTACCATGTGCTTCACGGCGTAATCTCCCCCGGAGACGGCATCAAGCCGGAAGACCTGTGCATCAGGGAATTGCTGGATCGGCTGGGAAGTAATAGCGTAACCGAGGTTATACTGGCCACCAACCCCAATGTGGAAGGTGAGGCAACATCAATGTATATACAGCGCCTGATCACCCCGCTCGGCATCCGGGTCACACGGCTGGCGCGCGGCCTGCCCTTCGGCGGGGACCTGGAATACGCCGATGATGTAACGCTCAGCCGTGCCCTCGAGGGCCGGCAGGAGATGTAACGATCCCAAAATGACCTCACGGGTCTATCAGACTGAAGCCATCATCATCAAGAGGCACAAGTTCGGCGAAGCAGACCGCCTGATAACCCTTTTCACCTCCGACTTCGGCAAAGTAAGGGCTATCGCTAAGGGGGCCATGCGTTCCAAGAGCAAGCTGGGCGGCAATGTCGAACTGCTCACCTATAGCCAGTTGATGCTGGCCCGCGGCCGCAACCTGGATATCGTCACCCAGGCGCAGGCCATCGAAAACTTCCTGCCGATCAGGGACAGCCTGGAACTAATGTCCGGCGGCTTCTACCTGACGGAACTGGTAGACTCCTTCACCGAAGAGAACGTCGAGGACCGCGAGTTGTTCGACCTTTTCCTCAATACACTCAGGGAGATAGCCGCATCCGGCGATATGGAACGTGCCCTGCGCTACTTCGAGCTGCGCCTGCTCAACCACATGGGCTACCGTCCTCAGCTTCACAAATGCGCTAATTGCAGCCGCCAGCTCGAGCCCGGGGTTAATTATTTCAGCCCGCACCAGGGTGGGGCATTATGCCGTGAGTGCGGCTACCCAGATATAAGCGCCAGGACCATCTCAATCAATGCGCTTAAGGTATTGCGGCTCTGGCTCACGTGCGATTTCGCCACGGCCTGCCGTGTGCGGCTGACAGCTGATCTGAGCCGTGAGATAAAGAACTTGATGCGGGAAAACATAAGGTACCTGTTGGAAAAACAGCTTAAATCGATCGAGTGGATGGACCGGCTCGATTCCGAGCATAAAAACAGCTCCCTGTAGGGGCGCACCTGAAGGTACGCCCGCATGAAAGGATCTGGGTATCGGACAGATCTAAAGGCCCGCCTCTGCATAGAGATTTTCTGACATAAAGTGCCAAACCTGCTACAATAACGCATCATGTCTTCGGCTTTACCTCCCTACGTGAAAGCTTTACTCAAGCCTGAAGCCTATCCCGATCACCCCACCCGCGTAGAAATGGTACAAACGCAAATGTCCTTCGTTTTCTTGACGGGCAAATACACATATAAGACTAAAAAGCCGGTCAACCTGGGTTACCTGGACTACACTACTCTTGAAAAGAGGCTGCATTTCTGCCGTCAGGAGCTTGAGCTCAACCGCCGCCTCGCCCCGGGCGCATACCTGGACGTGCTACCCATTACACACTCTGGAGAAGGTATAAAGGTCGGCGGTACTGGAGAAACCATGGAGTACGCGGTAAAGATGAAGCAACTACCGCGGGACCGCATGATGGACGTGCTCCTTAAAGAAGACCGGGTCACGCCGGAAATGCTTGGCCGGGTGGCCCTATTGATGTCCGCCTTCCACAGTAAGGCAGCTACCAGTGCAGAGATAGGTAGTTACGGAAGCCTGCCCATGATCAAGACCAATGCGGATGAGAACTTCTCGCAAACCGAGAAATATATCGGCTCAATCATTCCTGAGCGCACGTTCGGCTTTATAAGGGACTACACCAACGAATTCACCCTCAGAAACGGCGAGCTGTTTGGCCGGCGCGTCTCGGATGGCAGGATCAGGGACTGCCACGGAGACCTGCACGCAGCCCATATCTGTTTCGGCGATGAGATCTATATCTACGATTGCATCGAGTTCAACGACAGGTTCCGCTACAGCGATGTAGCCGCTGAGATCGCCTTCCTGGCTATGGATATCGACCGCTACGGCCGGGCCGACCTCTCCAACGCCTTCGTGGAAGCCTATCTCAAAGCCAGCGGGGACAAAGGCATCGCCGGTCTATTGGATTTTTATAAATGCTACCGCGCCTACGTTAGGGGCAAAGTTGCCTGCTTTAAATACGACGATCCCTATATCAAGGACAAGGCCTCCATCCTGGCTGAGGCGAAGTTGTATTTCAATCTGGCGCACAGGTATGCTGATAAGAAACCGCTGGTAATCATAGTGACCGGTTTGATCGGCTCGGGCAAGACCACGATGGCACAGATAATTGGTCGCGGGCTGGGCTATTCTGTGCTCTCCTCCGATGTTATCAGGAAGGAGTTAGCGGGAGTCCCGGCTACCGAGCGGCATTACGACGAGGTCGACAGAGGGCTATACAGCCCCGAGTTTACAGGTAAAACTTACGGAGAGATGATTCAGCGTGCACGCGGGCAGCTATCCACAGGCCGGTCGGTCGTTCTGGATGCTTCCTTCAAGAAACGCTCGGACAGGCTGGCTGCACGGGAGCTGTCACGTACTGCCGGGGCCGGCTTCCTCGTTATTGAGTGCAAGGCGGACGATAAGACCATAAAAAAGTGGCTCAAAGAAAGGCAGAGGAAGGGGTCCGTATCAGACGGAAGATGGGAAATCTTCGCCGACCTCAAAAGGGAATTTGAAAAAGTTGACGAAGTGCCCATCGCAAACCATTTGATACTTGACACAGACAAACCATCAGGTAATATTATTCCATTGATTTTGGAGAGGATGTCGGACTTATGAATTATGATATTAAAGACATCAAGCTTGCAGCCGAAGGCAAGCTGCGCATTGAGTGGGCCAGCCACCAGATGCCGGTATTAAAGCTTATCCAGTCACGCTTCGCACTGGAGAAGCCCTTCAAAGGCGTGCGCATCGCCGGATGCCTGCATATTACCACGGAGACCGCCAACCTGGCCCTGGCCTTGCAGGCCGGCGGGGCCGACCTGGTTCTGTGCGCCTCCAACCCCCTGAGCACGCAGGATGATGTGGCGGCGGCCCTGGTCAAGTTCGGCTTCCCTATGTTTTGTATAAAGGGTGAGGACAATAAGACCTACTACGGCCATATAATTTCGGCACTGGCCTATAAGCCCAACCTGACCATCGACGACGGCGCCGACCTGGTGAGCACTATCCATAAGGAGAAGACGCGACTTCTGCCGGACATCATCGGAGGCACCGAGGAAACAACCACCGGGGTCAACCGGCTGCGAAACATGGCCAAAGCTAAAAAATTGAAATATCCTATCATCGCCGTTAACGACGCCAAGACCAAACATTTCTTCGATAACCGCTACGGCACGGGCCAGAGCACTATCGACGGCATAACCAGGGCCACCAACATTCTCTGGGCCGGCAAGAAGGTCGTGGTTTGCGGCTACGGCTACTGCGGCCGCGGTGTGGCGCTGCGCGCCAAGGGCATGGGTTCGCACGTCATCGTCACAGAAGTAGACCCCATCTCCGCCCTGGAGGCGGCCATGGATGGCTATGAAGTCATGCCCCTGCTTAACGCAGCCAAAATCGGTGAAGTATTTATCACGGTGACCGGAGATAACAACGTTATAGATAAGGCGCATATTTCCCGCATGAAGGACGGCGCCATCCTGGCCAACAGCGGCCATTTCAATTCCGAGATCAATATCGCTGCCCTGGAAAGCCTTGCTTCCAGCAGGCGGCGCATCCGGGCTTTTGTAGACGAATACTTGTTGGCCGACCGCAGGCGCATCTACCTTCTCGGGGAGGGACGGCTGATCAACCTGGCTGCAGCCGAAGGCCACCCGGCCAGTGTAATGGATATGAGCTTTGCCAACCAGGCCTTGGGGCTGGAATATCTGGTCAAACACGGCAATGAGCTTAAACCTCAGGTCTACCCGGTACCTCACGATATAGACAGCGAAGTGGGCCGGCTTAAATTGAAGTCAATGGATATTTCTATCGATAAGCTTACCCCCGAACAGCAAAAATATATGAATAGCTGGCAAGAGGGAACTTAATTTAACGAGGAGCGTCAATGAAAAATACCTTCATGAGTTTACCCAAATACTTCTTTACTTCCGAATCGGTTACGGAAGGCCATCCCGATAAGTTATGCGACCAGGTGGCCGATGGCATACTCGATGCCATGATCAAGGGTGACCCCAAGTCAAGGGTTGCTTGCGAGGTGGCGGTTACCATCGGGTTGGTGATCGTCCTGGGTGAAATCACCACCAAGACATACGTAGAGATTCCGGACGTAGTCCGCAATATAGTTAAGGAGATCGGCTATACCAGGCCCGATTATCAGTTTGATTACCAGAGCTTGGCATGCATAGTTTCCATCAAAAAACAGTCGCCCGACATCAACGCCGGCGTCAGCAAGGCGTTGGAAGTGAGGGCCAGGGGCAAGAAGGTGGACGAATTGGACCTGACGGGCGCGGGCGACCAGGGTATGATGTTCGGCTTCGCCTGCAACGAGACCGAGGAGTTGATGCCGTTACCCATCGCTCTGGCGCACAAATTGACACAGAAACTGGCCGAGACCCGCAAGAAAAATGTGATACCCTGGCTTAGGCCGGACGGTAAATCGCAGGTCACCGTGGAATACAGCTACGGCAAACCTAAGAGGATAGAGGCCATCGTTATCGGAGCCCATCATGACCCGGAACCGGATAACGAGACCATACGGCAGACCATAATTCAGAAGGTCATCAAACCGGTCATACCGGCTTCGCTCATGGATAAGAACACTAAAATATACGTCAACAGTGCCGGCCGCTTCGTAGTCGGCGGACCGGTATCCGACACAGGGTTCACCGGGCGCAAGCTGCTGGTGGATACCTACGGAGGCTATGCCCGCCATGGCGGCGGGGCATTCTCCGGTAAGGACCCGACTAAGGTCGACCGCTCTGCCACCTACATGGCACGCTATATTGCCAAGAATTGCGTGGCAGCCGGGCTGGCCGAGAGGTTGGAGCTGCAGGTGGCCTATTCCATCGGCGTGGCGCATCCGCTTTCCGTTTCCATCGAGACTTTCGGCACGGGGAAAATCTCCGATGCCAACATACTTAAATTAATCCACAAGCACTTCGATATGCGGCCCGAGGCCATCATCAGGTATTTCGACCTGCGAAGGCCGATCTACCGTGCCACGGCCTCATACGGTCATTTCGGCCGCACCGATATCAAATTCCCGTGGGAGAAAACGGACAAAGCGAGGATCTTAAAGGCTGAAGCCGGGATATAGGGGGTAAGGTATGTCCGCCGGTATTAAATTCGGCACCGATGGCTGGCGCGCCGTTATTGCCGAGGATTTCACATTCGACAACGTTCGCGCTTGCGCACAGGGGGTGGCCGATTACCTGAAGGATGCCGGCTCCGGCGGCAAGGGGCTGGTGATTGGATACGACACCCGTTACGCCTCGGAGGATTTCGCCGCGGCCTGTGCTGAGGTCATCGCCGGCAATGGTATTAAGGTCATACTGCTCTCCAAGACGGCTCCTACGCCTGTAACCAGCTACACGCTAGTCAACCTTAGGGCTGCCGGTGGAATCATGATAACCGCCAGCCATAACCCGGGCAATTATAACGGGTTCAAGTATAAGGTTGAGAGCGGCTCAAGTGCACCCACCGAAGTAATCTCCTTTATAGAGAAAAACGCCAACGAAGTGCTTTCCGGCGGCAATATTAACCGGGTCGAGCTCAAAGAGGCCATCAAGAAGAAATTGGTCTCCTTTCATGACCCGTACCACGCCTATTTCAAACACCTGGGCAAGCTTATCGACCTGGAAGCGTTGCGTCAGAGGAAATTGAAGATAGTTGCTGATTCCATGTTCGGCGCGGGCATCGGTTATTTCAAAAACCTGTTAGAAGGGGGTCAGATTGATATCCATGAAATTAACAGGGTGAGAAATCCGCTCTTCCCCGGCATCCAGCCCGAGCCCATTAGCAAGAACCTGGGCAAGCTGGCCAGGCACGTTATCAGGGATAGTGCGGCTGCGGGACTAGCTACGGACGGAGATGCCGACCGCATCGGCCTGATCGATGAAAACGGCAGGTACCGCAATACACAGGAAGTGTTTGCCCTGCTGGCCATGTACTTTCTGGACGTGCGCAAGGAGCGCGGCGCCATCGTAAAAACCCTGACCTCGACCGACATGTTGTATAAGATCGGTGAACTCTACAAAGTCCCCGTCTTCGAGACGCAGGTGGGCTTCAAATATGTGGCTCCGGTCATGATGGCGGAGAACGCCCTGCTGGGCGGTGAGGAAAGCGGCGGTTATGCATTTCGCGGACATATACCGGAACGGGATGGTATATTGGCCGGCCTTTACCTGCTCGATTACATCGCACGTACAGGCAAGTCACCATCGCAGCTGCTGGCCGACCTTTATAAAAAAGTGGGACCTCATTACTATGATAGGGCGGATATACATCTCACCGAGGAATCCAGTCAGAAAGCCCGTGCGGCCATGACATCTCTGGGTGAGATAGATAAAATAGGCCAGCAGAAAGTAGTCAATTTAAATAAAACGGACGGATTCCGCTACAAACTTGAAGACGGCTCATGGTTGTTAATACGCTTTTCCGGCACCGAGCCGCTCATCCGGATCTATGCGGAAAGCAGCAGCGCTGAGGAAGTGCAAAAGCTGATACAGGACGGACAAAAAATACTGGGGGTGTAAGCTGTGGTGAACTTGGATGATCGGGATTTATATTCTTCCCTCGATAAATCATCAATGCGGCGTCAGATAGGAGGGTTGCCCGGGCAGTGCCTGCAGGCCTGGAACAGCGCCGTTAATTTCAAGCTTCCGCCGGATTACTCCGACGTCGATAAGGTCGTTATCCTGGGCATGGGCGGCTCCGCTATAGGCGGGGACCTGCTCAAGGCGCTGACCGCCTCCCTTAGCAGGCCTGCGGTCTATGTTCACCGGGATTACGGGTTGCCCGCCTTTGTTGACGAAAAGACTCTGGTCATCGCTTCCAGCTACTCCGGGAATACGGAGGAAACGCTTTCGGGCTTCACCGCAGCCCTGGGCACCAAATGTAAAAAGCTGGTTATCTCCACGGGGGGCCAGTTAACCCTGCTGGCCCGCACCAAGGGCGTGCCGGTTTTCGTCATAGAGCACGTTTCTCCGCCCAGGGCGGCCCTGGGGTATAGTTTGCTACCCCTGATGGCGATTATGCAGAACCTGGGCTTCACAGGCAGCAAAGCGGAAGAGGTTAAGAGTATGGTCACTTCCCTGACGGAGCTCTGCCGAAGCTGGCAGGAGGATGCACCGCAGGAGAAAAACAAGGCCAAGCAGCTTGCTATTTCGCTCGACGGCAAGGTTGTCGTTGTTTACGGCGCAGGCATCCTCTCCGATGTGGCGCGCCGCTGGAAAACACAGGTCAACGAGAACAGCAAAGCCTGGGCCTTCTTCGAGACCTTACCGGAATTGAATCACAATGCAGTACTTGGATACCGCTATCCTGCCTGGGCCAGGGATAAAATCACCGTAGTCTTCCTGCGCTGCCCTTCTATCAATATGCGAACACAATTGCGCTACAAATTTACGGGTGAGCTGCTGTCGCAGAGCAATATTGCTTACCAGGTGCTGGACAGCGAAGGCGCCGACCCGCTCACTCAGGTTATGAGCCTGGTGCTGCTGGGCGACTGGGTCAGCTACTACTTGGCGATTTTGAACGGTATCGACCCCAGCCCCGTTCCCGAAATCGACCTGCTCAAAAAACGTTTGGCAGAGTCCCAATAAAAATCCCCCTCTTTTAAAGTCCGAGTCGTTTCTTAAACATCTTGAAGTCCGATGCTTCAAACATAATGCCAATATTATGTATCTCCGAGTATTTGTTTGCGTAGCTTTGCGGTACCAATTTTAAATGTTCTATCGTGATTATTAGCATTAAGTCGAGAATTTTGTCTGACAAATCCAGACATTTAGCGAAAATCGTTGGATGGTAATTTCGTCCAATTCCATAATATGCTGGGCATATGTTTTTAATCCATTTCCCGTACGGATGTGCCCAAGCACATAGCTCGTTCCATAATTCGAGGACTGCATTCTTTTCTTCTTCACTTAAAAACGCCACTGAATCAATCCTGTTCTTCATTGAGCCAGTATTTTCTGTAGCGATCCCCATCAATAATTCAAATGTCGCTCTGAAAAGAGCCATAGCCCCCAAATAGTCTGTTATGCCAACTAGTATTAAAGCACTTTGAAATATCTTACCTAAGTAACCGAGGAAAAGGAGTTTTTCTTTTACCTTTTCCGGCTTTCTATTGAATTTAGATTCCCTGTAATCATATTCAACGAGTAAGGTTTCAGACATCATTAATAGAGTAAAGGCATTTGTAAGCCTCAAGCCTTTGACGGGTTCTCGACAAATTGAATCTTTAAACGGCTCAACAATTTCCCGATTTAGGACGGTGTCTAAGATGGGTCTAAGTTGTTTTTCCAAGTGTGCTCTGGTCGTTTTGTTTTTTGTCATATCTTTACTATTAAGCTAGCGGTTAACAATAAAGTCCCTGAAGCTATACCAGATACAGCAAAACAATAACTACAGGATGTCAAACCTAAATCTCCAGTTTGAGATAGATTAGGATGAGGTCGTTGATTGACCTGAATAGCTGATCATCAGAAGCATCAAGTTCCACCGCGTAGATTATTTGATGTATTGTATCTATCAGTCTTGACTTAACATATTCTGCATGTTCAACTGTTAACGGTATATCTTCCCATTTGTCAGCAACTTCGTGTACTACCGTTAACGTTTTGTGTACTGCGGGGCTTTGCGCGCACGTTTGAGGCCGTATTTCTTGCGTTCCTTGATCCTGGGGTCACGCGTTAGAAGGCCATGCTGGCGCAGAGGCGCTTTGAAGGCTTCATTGGTATCCACCAGCGCACGGGCGATGCCATGCTTGATGGCGCCCGCCTGCCCGGTGATGCCTCCTCCGACAACCCTGACTTCGACATTATATTTGCCGGAAGTGTCCGTAACGATGAAGGCCTGCTCTATCATGCGCCTGTGGTCCACCAGCGGAAAGACCTGTTGATAAGGCTTCCCGTTGATCGTGATCTCGCCTGAACCGGTTGACAGTTTCACCTGCGCTATGGCGCATTTCCTTCTGCCGGTGCCTCTATGATAAGTGGCTGCACTCATTTAACCACGCTCCCTTTGTCAGATTCTTTTGCACCGGCAACCTGGGCCTCGTGCGGATGTTCGTCACCGGCGTAGACCTTTAATTTCTTATACATAGCCCGCCCCAGCCTGCTGTTGGGCAGCATGCCTTTGACAGCATGCTCCACGGCGCGGGTAGGGTGTTTTTCAAGCATCTCTCCCAGGGTCAATGAACTGATCCCTCCCGGGTATCCGGAGTACCTGTAGTAGGATTTCTCCTTCATCTTCTTACCGGTGACCCTCACCTTGGCCGCATTGATAACAACCACAAAATCGCCCGTATCGATATTATTTGCAAACATGGCCTTGTGCTTTCCCATGAGCAGTCTGGCAACCTGTACCGACATCCTGCCCAGGGTCTGGCCGTTGGCATCGATAACGTGCCATTTCCTTTCGATTTCCTTTAGTTTAGGTGCATAGGTTTTCATATTTAAACTCCGAATTATCCGCGTAAGTAACCTTTACCAGACACAGGCCGTGCGCCGGCGCCGTCGGCCCTGCCAGGCTCAATTTCTTCGATTCCAAAATCTCCTTAAAATTTTCAACTCCCAGTTTAGACATCCCCACTCTAACCAGGGTGCCCACCATGTTGCGTACCTGATGCGTCAGGAACGAGTTCGCTATAACCTGGAAGGTTATTATATCGCCTTCCTTTTTAATCCCCGTCTTATAAATATGCCTTACTGTGCTCTCTTCCCTATCCCACGAAGTAACAAATGAAGCAAAATCATGTTCACCGGTCAGCACTTTGCAGGCCTCCTTCATGAGGCCGATATCCAGATCGGCGCTGACCTGGAAGTAAAAATCGCCGAGAAGGGGTGACCGTGACCTCCGGTTCAATATCCGGTAGTGGTATTCCCGCCGCACGGCATCCTTCATAACATTAAACTTCTCGCTGACCATGCCTGCCTTTAATACTGAGATATCTTCAGGCAGGTAAAAATTCAGGCCGCTGACAAATTTCTGCGGCGCCAGCGCAACCCCGATCCTGAAGCTGACTACCTGTCCCTCGGCATGGACTCCCGTGTCGGTCCTGCAGGCTGCTGACACCCGCCGATTCTCCCCGGTAAGCTGGTGAATGGCCTTTTCCAACTCATCCTGGATTGTGGGCTGTCCTTTCTGCCACTGGTAACCGCAGTAGCGCTTGCCGTTGTATTCGACTACGAGGACTATTTTTCTTAGGTTATTAAAGAGCTCCACCTGCGCCCAAGCTGTTTATTCCACCATTTCGATAAGCGCCATGGGTGCCTTATCACCTTCGCGCGGTCCCAGTTTCAATACCCTGGTATAGCCGCCGGGGCGCGATTTATACCTAGGTGCATAAAATGTAAAGACCTTATCCACGATTTTCTCGTCGAAGATAAATGCAAGCGCCCTCCTCCGTGATGCCAGGCTCCCTTCTTTCCCCAGGGTAATCATCTTGTCGGCCAGGCCCCTGGCTTCTTTGGCTTTGGGCAGGGTGGTAGTGATCTTCTCATGGTTGAGCAGATCGGTGACCAAATTACGGTACATAGACCAGCGGTGCGCCGCAGGCCTACCCAATTTTCTTCCGGAAAGCTTGTGTCTCATCAGTTATTCACCTTCAGAACCTGTATCGTTAACATGCTCTTTCTTCTTTTTATCTTTTTCTACAGGGATGCCGGTTAATTCAACACCCAGTTCTTTCAAAGCCACTTCTACTTCTTCCCTGGATTTCACGCCGAAACCACCCAGGGACATCAGTCCGTCAAGGCCCTTTTCCAGCAACTGGCCGGTCATGGTTATACCGCCGCGGCGCAGGCTGTTATAAGTATGCGTTGAGAGGTTAAGTTTCTCAAGAGGCATATTATATACATCGGTCGGTATCGACTTTTGCCAGGCCTCGACCTCTTCTTTTTCAGCAATGGTCGTGGCCAGCCCCGTAAAGTTATTAAATTGCTCGACAAGGATCGCCGCGCTCTCACCTATGGCTTCGATGGGGCCGATAGTGCCATCCGTCCAGATCTCCATGCTCAGCCGCTCTTTTCCGGCGCCCTGGCCGGGACCGCTGCTCTCGACCGAGTAGTTGGCACGCGTGACCGGCGAGTAAATGGCATCCACCGATATCTCTTTGCTGGTACCGCCGCTGGTCACAATTATGCCCACATTATCGCCGGCGCTGGCTGTCTGGTAGCCTTTATCAACCTTGATATTGAATTCAACGTTAAGCCTGGCCTCAGGCGAGTCCAGTGTGCAGAGGTAAAGTTCCGGGTTAACTATTTCAAAATTGGGCGGGCCGACAGCCGAAATATCCGATGCATGCACATCCATCCTGCCCTTGGCGTTGAGGACCATCTTGCCCGAAGTTGCCCCCTTGGATAGGATCCTGATCCTGATATCGCGGGCATTCAAGAGGAAATCTATCATATCCTCTTTCATATTGGGTATGGTGCTGAACTCCTGTGTCACTCCCTCGATCATGACGGAATTAATAGCGGCGCCGTTAAGCGAGCTGAGAAGGACGCGCCTCAAGCTATTACCGAGAATTACGCCGAAGCCTTTCTCTACGGGCTCTGCAACGAACTTTCCGTAATTTTCCTTGTATAGGGTGCATTCAATTTTTGGCAAAACTACTTGAACCAAAAATCCTCCTATCGTGAATAAAACTCCACGATTGCTTTCTCGTCAAAATTCGTCCTTATGTCCTGTCCGGCCGGAAGCGCCAACACTTTGCCGACCATGTTTTCTTTTTCAAGAGACAGCCAAGCTGGTATATCTTTATCCTCGATTTTCTCAACCAGGATTTTGTAATATTCGCTTTTAGTGCTTTCTTTGCGCCATTCTACGAGATCGTCCGCTTTAACCAGGCAGGAAGGCACATTGGTCTTGCGCCCGTTTAGCTTGATATGCCCATGCCTTACGATTTGCCGGGCCTGCGACCGTGAATCGGCAAAGCCGAGCCGGAAGACAACGTTGTCCAACCGTCTTTCCAGCAAGACCAGCAGGTTGGCGCCTTTAATGCCGGGCAACCTGGAGGCTTCATCGAAAAAGCGCCTGAATTGTCTTTCATAGCTGCCATAGGTATATTTGGCCTTCTGCTTTTCCATCAACTGGATGCCGTGATCGGATACCTTGGAGCGCCTCCTACCTTTGCCGGAAGAGTGTGGCCCCGGTGGTGTATTGCGGCGCTCGATGGCGCATTTTTCGCTAAAGCACCTCTGGCCTTTAAGCATCAATTTGGTGCCGGTACGGCGGCACAGCCGACAGTAAGCTTCAGTATATCTAGCCATATCTTATACTCGCCTTCGTTTTCTCGGCCTGCACCCATTATGAGGAACGGGTGTCACATCCCGGATTCCAGTTACTGTAATGCCCGAAGCCTGAATGGCCCTGATAGCGGCTTCACGTCCGCTGCCCGGTCCCCTCACGAAAACCTCCACCTGGCGTAAACCGTGTTCTTTCGCCTTGGCGGAAGCGCCCTGAGCGGCCATCTGCGCAGCGTAGGGTGTCCCTTTACGGGAGCCTTTGAAGCCCGCCGTACCCGAGCTGCCCCATGAAATTACGCCGCCTTTGGCATCGGTCAAAGTGATAATAGTATTGTTAAAAGATGATGTGATGAAGGCTTTACCTTCATGAATCAGCTTTTTTTCACGTCTTTTGGTTCTTACTTTCTTTTTCTGCGGCATATTACCTGGTTACTCCTTATTTCTTAGTAGCTCCGCGTTTCTGACCGCGCCCGGCGACCGTCTTCTTGGCTCCGCGCTTTGTCCGTGCATTGGTGCGGGTCCTTTGCCCTCTGACGGGCAGGTTCCTCTTGTGCCTTATACCGCGACGGCTACCTATCTCGATTAGCCGCTTAATATTCATGGTGACTTCTTTGCGCAGTTCACCCTCGACACTGTATTCCTTGTCGATCTTTTCGCGTATATGGCTGACTTCTTCTTCAGTGAGGTCTTTAACCTTCTTAGCAGGATCGATTTTCAGATCCGTCAATATTTTCTTGCTTACGCTGGATCCGATCCCATGGATATACTGCAGGGAAACCAGCACCTGTTTTTCCCTCGGGATGTCTACGCCTGAAATACGAGCCATGTTTTAATCTACTCCTGTGACTAACCCTGCCGCTGCTTATGCTTGGGGTTAGTACAAATCACCCTGACTACGCCGCGACGACGGATTATTTTACATTTTTCACAACGTTTTTTTACCGATGCTCTGACCTTCATTTCCGATTATATCCTTGTTTCTTAAAAAAACCGCTTAATAATATATCTCTTTATTCACTTTATGTCAAAAGAAGTCATGCTAAATCACTTGAACCGGTAAGTGATCCTGCCCCTGGTCAGGTCATACGGTGAAAGCTCTACCAGAACCTTGTCCGCCGGTAGTATCCTGATGTAATGCCGGCGCATTTTACCCGAAATATGGGCAAGCACCCTGTGACCATTGGCCAATTCAACTCGAAAGGTAGCATTGGGCAATGACTCAATTACCGTTCCTTCGACCTCAATGGCTTCTTTTTTATCCATATAATAAGTTTACAGCAAGGTGAGTATTTGAGCCTCATCTTTCCTGATGGCAATGGTATGCTCGAAGTGGGCCGACAGGCTGCCGTCCGAGGTATGCACGGTCCAGCCGTTGCTGTTCAGCCTGGTCTTCCAGCCGCCGATATTGACCATCGGTTCCAAGGCAAGGGTCATGCCTTCGCGCAGTTTCAGACCTTCCCCTTTCCTGCCGAAGTTGGGCACCAGCGGGTCCTCGTGCATATCCTTACCGATGCCGTGCCCGGAGTATTCCCTGACCACGTTGTAGCCCTTCGACTCAACGAAACTCTGGACAGCGGCTCCGACATCGCCAAGATTACCGCCGTCACGTGCGGCGCTTATACCCTTTGCCAGGGACTCTTCAGTGACTTCCATCAACTTTGAGGCCTCAGGGCTGATCTTGCCAACACCTACCGTTATAGCGGCGTCACCCTGGAACCCCCTGAAAACCACACCGAAGTCCAGTGAGACTATATCACCTTCTGTTAAAACTCTATTGCCCGGAATGCCATGCACTATTTCATCATTGACCGAGACGCATACGTTCGCCGGGAAGCCATGATAGCCTTTAAACGAAGCGCGGGCGCCGTTCCACCTGCCGATTTCCTCCTCGGCAAGCTTATCGAGTTGCCTGGTTTTTATACCCGGTTTCACAGCTTCTTTCATTTTCTGCAATACGGTTGCTACAATCCTTCCGGCGTCTCGCATGACAGCGATCTCTTCGGCCGTCTTGATGATCGTCATTTATTTCTTTTGTTTCAATCCTCGCAGGAATTTCACTATGTCTTTGCCGACCTGGTCGATATGTTGATTGCCGTTTACCCTGAAAAGCCTGCCCTTTTTCTCATAATAGTCGAGCAGCGGCATGGTCTGGGCAAAATAGACCTTCAGCCTTTCCTTAATGGTCTCTTCCTTGTCATCGGCCCTCTGGTAAAGCTCACCGGAACATTTATCGCAGACACCTTCTTTCTTGGGCGGAAAGTTTTTCTTATGGTAGGGCGACTGGCAGTTGCGGCAAACAAAACGCCCGGTCAGCCTATCGAGCAATGCGCTCTCGGGGACCTCTATATAAATGGCCTTCTCAATCGATTTTCCCTGTTTTTCAAGAGCGGCGTCGAGCGCTTTGGCCTGGTCCAGCGTCCTAGGGAATCCGTCAAAAACACAGCCGGCTTTGCAATCAGGCTGCGCAATACGCTCAAGGATCATCTTGATCGTAATCTCGTCGGGAACCAGGTTGCCGGCTTTCATATAGGATTCGGCCTGCTTGCCCAGTTCAGTCCCGTTTTTAAGGGCATGCCTGAAGAGATCTCCGGAAGCTACATGAGGCAAGGACATCTCTTTTACAATAATATCTGCCTGAGTACCCTTCCCCGCCCCGGGCGCCCCAAGCAATATAAAGAACATTTTCAAATCCTCCTTATTTTAGGAAACCTTCATAGCGCCGCATGGTAAGCTGCGCTTCAATTTGCTTCATTGTATCGAGAGCCACACCGACTACGATCAGGATGCCGGTGCTCGAGAGGGTCATATTGGCCACATCAGTAAGTGACCTGGCGAAAAACGGCATGATGGCCACGACGGCAAGGAAGATTGCGCCGCCCCATGTCAGCCGATTGATAACGCCGTTTAAATAATCTGTAGTCGGCTTCCCGGGCCTGACCCCGGGTATGAACCCGCCCTGCCTCTGCAATGTGCGAGCCAGGTCCATCTGCTCAAATATAACCATGGTATAGAAGAACGTAAAGGCCACTACCAGCACAAAATACAGCACCCAGTAAAACAGGCCTATGGGTAACGGCGTGGCCGGATTAAACCATTGCATGATTGTATTAGCAAAATTGGGCTCCTGCCCGTTAGGGGCCGCAAAATAGCTGGCTATGGTTCCTGGGAAAATCAACAGGGACATGGCGAAGATCAGCGGTATCATGCCTGCCATATTCACCCTGAGGGGAACATAAGTGGAACCGGCCTGGCGGTACATCTTGCCGCCTCTGAAAGCAGTTTTAGCGTATTGTACCGGTATGCGGCGGTGGCCTTCGGTGAAGATTACTATCATTACCACCGTTACCAGAGCCAGCACTGCGAAGACCGCTATACCTATCCAGTTGGTAGCCGCTGAGACGAAGCCGCCGCCGACCTGAGTGGGAAGCTGGGCGATAATGCCGCCGAAAATGATGATCGAAACACCGTTGCCTATGCCCCTTTCCGTTATAAGCTCACCTATCCAGACCAGGAACATGGTGCCGGCTGTCAACGTTATAATAATGGCTATTGTTTCAAGGGGACCTGTAGGTAATACACCGCCCTGGCTGCGAAGTAGCTGCAACTGGGCGAAGCCCTGCAGGGCTGCCAGCGGTACAGTAAGCCAGTGAGTTATCTGGTTAATTCGGTTCCTGCCCGATTCTCCCTCTTCCGAGAGTCTTCGCAATGCCGGGATTACAGGTACCAGTAATTGCATGATAATTGAGGAAGTAATATAAGGATATACACCCATAGCGGCGATGCTGAAATACCTCATGGCGCCGCCGCTGAACAGGTCGAGCATGCCCAACAACTGGCTGCGTTGGAATATCTGCTGCAGCGCTGCCACGTCTACTCCCGGAATCGGCACATGGGCAACAAACCTGAATATAACCAGCATGGCGAAGGTGAACAGGAGTTTTTGCCTCAAATCGGGCAGTGAAAACGCGTCGACCATCGCCTGTATCAGGCGGGGTCTGGATTGTGTCTGCGGCATATTAGATCTCCTCTACCTTGCCACCAGCTGCTTCTATTTTCGTTTTGGCAGTTACAGAAAATTTATTGGCCTTGACAGTCAAGGACCTTTCAAGCTCACCAGTGCCGAGTATCTTGACCGGAAACTTGATTGATTTAACCAGTCCTTTATCCAGCATCGACTCGGGGCTCACCTCCGAACCGGCATCGAACAATCTTAAATCGCCGACATTGACCACGCTGTACTGGATTTTGGCGACATTGGTAAAGCCTCTCGTCCAGGGCAGCCTTTTAATGATCGGAAGCTGCCCACCCTCAAAGCCGGGACGCAGATCACGTCCGGAGCGCGATTTCTGTCCTTTGCATCCGCGTGTAGAAAACGTACCGTGTCCGCTGCCATCACCGCAGCCGACACGTTTCTTCTTGTGTTTGGCCCCTGCCGGGGGCTTTAAATTACTTTGATCCATCGTCGTTCTCTTCTATCAATAACATATGGTTAACTTTGGCAATCATACCCCGGATAACGGAGTTATCCTCTTTTTCGACCGTCTCATTCAGCCTGTGAAAGCCCAGCGCTTTAAGCGTGCGCTTCTGGTCACCCGGGTACCCTATATCGCTTTTTATCCATTTGATGCGTATTTTAGCCACTTGCTTAACTCTCCTCAGGTCCTGATAGTCCTTTGCGTCTCCTAATGCTTTCGGCCGGATTTCTCAGGTTAGCCAAAGCAAGCATAGTAGCTTTAGTAACATTGACCGGGTTGGAGCATCCCAGCGATTTAGTCAAAATATCTTTGATCCCCGCGGCTTCGACTACCGCGCGCACTCCGCCTCCGGCAATAACCCCTGTGCCGGGGGAGGCAGGCCTTACGAGGACCCTTGCAGCCCCGAATTTGGAAAGGCTTTCATGCGGTATGGTAGTGTCCCTGAAAACCACGCCGATTACGTTTTTCTTGGCAGCCACTCCGGCCTTGCGGATGGCTTCGGGCACTTCCCTGGCTTTCCCCAGGCCTACTCCAACATGTCCCTTGCCGTCACCGACCACTACCAAAGCGCGGAAATGCAGGTTTTTACCACCTTTCACTACCTTGGTAACGCGGGTCAGCGACACCAGCTTTTCGGTAAACTCCATTTCACTGGTATCGATTCTCGGCTTGACTAAATGTATTCTTGTCGATGCTTTCATATTTAAATCCTCAGAATTTTAGCCCGGCTTTGCGGGCCGCTTCGGCCAGGGTTTTTACCCTACCCTGGTATTTATAGCCACCCCGGTCGAAAACAACCAGGCTTATCCCTTTCTCCTGGGCATTCTTTGCCAGTGCAGAGCCAACCAGCTCGGCAACCTGCGTTTTGTTTTTACCACTGAGTTGTTCCTTTATTGGGGCATCCATGCTGCCCGCTGCAGCCAGTGTTACCCCGCTGGCATCATCGATTATCTGAGCATGAATGTTGCTGAGGCTGCGGAACACACAGAGCCGGGGTTTATCTGCCGTACCGGAAACCGTGACCCTTATACGGGCATGGCGCCTCTTTCTTGCAATATTCGAACTAACTTTAGCCATTATTATTTCCCTTTTGTAGCCGTCTTGCCCGCCTTACCTGGCTTCAGGCGCAGGCGTTCGCCGGCGTATTTGATACCCTTACCCTTATATGAGTCGGGAATGCGTACCCTTCTAATCTCAGCCGCCGTCTCACCTACCAACTCTTTATCGATGCCGGAAATGCGTATCTTGTTGGTGCCTTCAACGGTGATATCAATACCCTTGGGTGGATCGAATTCCACCGGGTGGCTGTACCCGATCTGCAAAGTCAGCTTACTGCCGGCTTTCTGCGCACGGTAGCCAACCCCGCTCAACTCGAGGTTCTTCTCAAATCCTTTGGTAACGCCTTCAACCATATTATTCAGCAGCGACCTGGTCAATCCATGCAGTGAACGCTGCATCCTGTTATCGCTGGACCGCGTTACGACTAGTTTCCCATCTTCCTGAGCAATTTGAATATCGGGATGAAACTCGCGGGTCAATTTACCCTTGCTTCCTTCAACAGTAATTTCCTTGCCCACGATCTTAATCTTGACTCCGGCAGGGATAATTACGGGCATTCGTCCTATACGAGACACAGATTCACCTCTCTGAGTTCAATTACCAAACATAACATAATACTTCGCCGCCAAGGTTACTCTTCCAGGCTTCCTGCCCGGTCATAATCCCTTTGGATGTAGATAAAATAGCAATACCCAGGCCGCCGAATACCCTCGGTATTTCTCCTTTTCCGCTGTAGACCCTGAGCCCCGGTTTACTTACACGTTCCAATCCGATGAAAGCCGGCTGTTTATCAATATATTTGAGCATGATTTTAATCATACGCTGAGTATCCCCTTTAACCACGGAGTAGTCGGCGATGAATCCTTCGTCCTTGAGGATTTTGGTCATTGCCATTTTCATCTTGGAGGAAGGCACCATCACGCTGTCGTGGCGAGCCATAGCGGCATTGCGAACCCTAGTTAATAAATCGGCTATCGGATCAGTAACCATTGATAAACAACTCCGTCTCTATATTACCAGCTGGATTTCTGTACGCCGGGCAATTCACCGTTCAAAGCCAGTGTGCGGAAGCAAATACGGCATATGCCGAACTTCCTAATGTAGGCCCTTGGCCTTCCGCACAGTTTGCAGCGGTTATGCTGTTGCACTCTGTACTTCGGGGGCCGGCTTGCTTTAACCATCTTACAAATTTTCGACATTATTTTACCTTACTAATTTTTCTTAAAAGGCATGCCGATCGCTTCTAGCAACCGTCTGCCGTCTTCGTCTGTTTTAGCGCTTGTCACAATCGTAATTTCTATTCCCCTGGTTTTGTCCACCTTATCATACTCGATCTCAGGGAAGACAATTTGCTCTTTCATGCCCAATGTATAGTTGCCCTGGCCGTCAAAAGAGTCCCTCGGCACGCCCTGAAAATCACGTATCCTGGGCAGGACTACGCTTACCAGTTTGTCGAGGAATTCATACATCCTCTTATCGCGCAGGGTTACCATCATGCCGATGGGAACACCAGCCCTGAGTTTAAAGGCGGCTATAGACTTTTTGGCCTTGGTAACCACGGGATGTTGGCCGGCAATGGTCGTCAGGTCCTTCTCAGCCGCTTCCATAGCTTTGGGGTTGGACAGAGACTCGCCCATCCCAAGGTTGAGTACGATCTTGTTGACCCTGGGAACTTCCATAATGTTCCTATAGCCGAACTTCTTAATCAGCTGCGGAACGATCTCTTTGTTATATCTCTCTTTTAGCCTTGCCATCTAATGGGTTACCTCTATTTAATCAATAATTTCAGAACAATTATGGCAGAACCTGGCCCTTCTCCCATCGTCCAGCACCCTGGAGCCGACGCGCACAGGCTTATTGCATTTATTGCAGATCACCATCACGTTGGAAATGTGGATGGGTCCTTCGAGTTCGATAATGCCTGCCTGCTTGGTCTGGCCTTTGGTCTTGGAATGCCGCTTAATTAAATTCAGGCCTTCCACGATCACGCTTTCCTTCTTCGTTAAAGCCTTGCGCACCTTGCCTTTTTTACCCTTATCCTTACCCGCTATGATAAGGACATTATCATTCTTCTGTATCTTCATTGTTAGAGCACCTCTGGTGCCAGAGAAATTATTTTCATAAAATTCTTGTCTCTTAGCTCCCTCGCCACAGGCCCGAATATGCGGGTCCCCTTGGGGTTCCCCTTATCATCCAGGATGACCGCGGCATTATCATCAAATCGCACGTAAGAGCCGTCCGGCCTGTGATGATGATTGGAAATCCTGACTATCACTGCTTTCACCACATCGCCTTTCTTGACTACACCGCCCGGTATGGCGCGCTTTACGCTGCAGGTGATCACATCGCCCACGGTAGCGTAGCGTCTGCGCGTGCCGCCCGGAACACCTATGCACATCACCTGACGCGCACCTGTGTTATCCGCTACCTTAAGTCTGGTTAAAGTCTGGATCACTTCAGTTCTCCTACTTTCCCTGTTCTACGTCGTCTTTTAAGGCGCCGACTATGTTTGCTTTTTGAACTATTTCTACGATCCGCCAGCGTTTATCTTTGGAAAGCGGCCGCGTTTCAACGATTTTCACAACGTCGCCTATATTGCATTCATTATTCTCATCATGTGCCTTAAAATGTGTGGACTGCCTGACAACTTTGTGATACAGGGGATGCCTGCGCAGGCTTTCCGTCTGCACAACAACCGTCTTATTCATCTTGTTGCTGGTAACCTTACCGGTCCTGGTTTTACGGTTTTTTTCCATTTCTATTTCTTGCCAAGCTCTCTTTCGCGTATGATAGTGTTTATCCTGGCGATCCTTTTCCTTACAGCCGGTAACTGGCGATGGTTCACCAGTTGTTTTGTTGCCAGCTTGAAGCGCAGGTTAAACAGCTCTTGATGAGCTTCCTCCAATTTTTTATGCAGTTCGGCATTTCCCAATGCCTTGATCTCAGTGAGTTTCACCTTTTACCTCTTCTTTAATGGTCTCACGTGCTACGAACCTGGTCTTTATCGGCAATTTGTAAGCGGCTAACGTGAGAGCCTCTTTAGCCATATTCTCTTTTATGCCGCCGATCTCAAATAACATCCGGCCGGGCTTGACAACAGCTACCCAATGGTCCACAGCACCTTTTCCGCTGCCCATACGTGTTTCGGCCGGTTTCTTGGTAACCGATTTGTCCGGAAAGATGCGGATCCATACCTGCCCGCCGCGGCGGAGGTAGCGTACTATAACACGGCGAGCCGCTTCGATCTGCCTGGATGTAATCCAATGGGCCTCCCCGGCCTGCATTCCGAAGTCGCCGAAGACAATTGTATTACCCGATTGTGCTTTACCACGCAGGTGGCCGCGGTGGCACTTACGATACTTCACTCGTTTCGGTTGTAACACTTTCTCTCCTTACTTCAGGTATAATTCGTCCTTTATAAATCCACACTTTGACGCCGATATTGCCCATAGTAGTTGCTGCTTCAGCAAAACCGTAGTCGATATCCGCGCTCAACGTATGTAGCGGCAACTGGCCTTCGTGGATAGTTTCCCGCCTGGCGATTTCAGCGCCGCCCAGCCTTCCGGCACAACTTATCTTAATGCCTTTTGCCCCCGCTTGCCGGGTCTTAAAAGCCGCCTGCTTCATGGCACGCCTGAAAGCAACACGCCTTTCGAGCGAGTCGGCAATATTGCGGGCAACCAGAGCTGCCTCGATTTCGGGCTGTTCGACTTCCTTGATGGATAGTTTAACTTTCTTTCCGCAGGTCCTTTCCAGTTCCGATCTCAATTCTTCTGCCCGCTGGCCGCCCCTGCCTATCACGATCCCGGGACGGGCGGTAAATATAGTCACTAATATATCGTTCCCCTGACGGTCGAGCTCCACCCTGGCAACCGCCCCCTCACGCAGCCTTTCTTTGATGGCCCTCCTCAGTTTGAGGTCATCATGCAAAGTTTCCATGTAATGCTTTTCATCGTACCATTTAGCTTTCCAGCCGCGTACGACGCCGATCCTGAAACCGTAGGGGTGTACTTTATGTCCCAATTATTTTTCCTCCTCGGAAACTAAAACCTTGATATGCGTCGCCCGCTTAAGTATGGGGCTATAGCGACCCCTGGATTGAGGCCTGTACCTTTTAAGAGTGCGGGCCTCGTCGGCTGCAATATAAACTACCTTTAATTCGGCCGGGTCCATCTGAAAGTTATTTTCGGCATTGGCCGAAGCAGATTTAATCGCCTTGGCGACAGCCTTGGCCGCCGGCGTGGGCGTAAATTTAAGAATATTGATGGCGTCTTCTACTTTTTTGCCGCGCACCATATCCACCACAAGTCTGACCTTGCGGGGCGGTATGCCTAAATCTTTAACTATAGCTCCTACTCTCATTTTCTACCTGCTTAAACCTTCTTAACCGGCGCTGGTGCTGCGGTTGCCTTTCCCACATGTCCGCGGAAAGTACGGGTTATGGCAAACTCGCCCAGCTTGTGTCCAACCATATTTTCAGTAATAAAAATAGGCACATGTCGCCTTCCGTCATGCACTCCGATCGTATGACCGATCATCTCGGGCATAATGGTGGAAGAGCGAGCCCAGGTCTTGATGACCTGTTTTTCGCCCTTCTTATTGAGCGCTTCAATTTTTTTCAGCAGCTTGGGATGACAGTACGGGCCCTTTCTAGCTGAACGTGACATACTTAATTACCCCTTTATTTATCGGCATACCTGCGCCTGACAATCAATTTATCCGAAGTTTTACCGGTGCGGGTCCTGTGACCCAACGCAGGCTTTCCCTGCGGAGTCTTGGGAGCCATGCCTCGTGGCGCTCTGCCTTCACCTCCGCCGTGCGGATGATCACGCGGGGTCATGGCGGAGCCCCTTACCTTGGGCCGCCGGCCCAGCAACCTTATCCGGCCTGCTTTGCCTGATTTAACGTTCTGGTGATCAAGATTGCCCACCTGGCCGATGGTAGCCCGGCACTCGATCATGAAACGCCTGACTTCTCCCGAGGGTAAGCGAACCGTAGCATATTTGTCCTCGCGGCCAAGCAACTGCGCAGACGTTCCTGCGCTACGGACTATCTGTCCGCCCTTATTGGGTTCGAATTCGAGGTTATGTATCATGGTGCCGGAGGGGATGTTTCCCAGAGGCAAATTATTGCCCGGTTTGATCTCTGCATCAGCACCGGCCAGAATTGTATCGCCGACGCCCAATCCCAGGGGGCATAGCATATAGCGTTTTTCGCCATCGGCATAGAAAATTAAGGCAATACGGGCGGAGCGGCCGGGATCATATTCAACTGCAGCCACCTTACCCGGTATGCCGAGTTTATCGCGTTTAAAATCTATGATGCGGGTCCTGCGTTTGGCGCCACCGCCCCTGTGGCGTGTTGTGATAACGCCCCTGCTGTTCCTTCCGGCTTTCCTTTTCTGAGGGACAAGCAGTGACTTTTCCGGCTCGGTTTTGGTGACATCGTCAAACGATATCTTTACCATCCCGCGACGGCCGGGAGATGTAGGGCGAAATACCTTTAAAGCCAAATCTAATTTCTCCTAGCTATTTTAGCCATGGCGTCTTTGCCATCGGTTCTTTCTCAAGAGCTTACGATGCTTATGCTTCGCCATCTTCTTTTTGCGTTTCTTTATAACAGAACCCAATTTCTACTCCTGTTATGCTACACTCCCTCAAAGAGCTGTATTTTATCCCCTTCTTTGAGTGTCACTATTGCTTTTTTCCAGCGCGGGCTGGTTACCTGTCGCCTGCCCATTTTCTTCGTTTCACCCGGCACCTGTACGACATTTACGCTTACCACACCCACTTTAAAGGCCTTCTCTACCGCCCTCTTTACCTCGTCTTTGGTAGCCTTCTTATTCACTTCAAAGACATATTTGCTTTTTTCGGAGAGGCGGGTGCTCTTCTCAGTTACAAGCGGCCTGCGAAGCACTTCGTATATATCCATAAACTTATATTAATCCTCTTGAACGCTATGCTGCCTTTTCTTCTTTCTTGTCCGAATCTTTATTATCCCAAATCTCTTCGATACGCCTTACGGCATCGACATCCAGGACCAGTATCTTGTAAGAAAGCAGGTCTGCTACATTGAGCATCGAGACCATCGTGGTCTTAATTCCCGGTATATTGGAGCTTGCCATAGTAATATAATCATTGCTTAGGGCCACTCCTATTATCGCAGTGCCTTCAACACCGAGACGATCAAGGATCTCGTTCACCAGCCTGGTTTTGGGCTCGTTAATCTCCAGCTTGTCGAGGACCTTCAACTCACCATCGCGTAGCTTTCCGGAAAGCACGCTTCGCAAAGCCAGCCGGCGCATTTTTTTCGGCATGGCCTGTCGATAACTACGCGGGTGCGGGCCGAAAACAACTCCGCCGCCCTTCAATAACGGGGAGGTAGCACTTCCACGCCTTGCCCTGCCTGTGTGTTTCTGAGCGTACATTTTCTTAGTACTTCGCCTCACGTCGGACCGGGTCTGTGAATCGGCCGTGCCCTGCCTGCGATTGGCAAGCTGCGCTAACAGTGCCTGGTGGACTACCGCTTCGTTCACTGTCTGACCGAAAACATAATCGCTGACGCTTATTTTGCCGGCCTTTTTGCTCTTTAAATTAATTACCTCTAAATCCATCACAATAGCCCTTATGCAGCGCTCTCTATTAAAACTAACCCGCCTTTGCCGCCCGGTACCGCGCCTTTAAGCAAAACTATATTTTTAGCCTGGTCGACTTCAACTACCTCGATATTGCGTACTGTTACTTTGCGGGCACCCATATGTCCTGCCATACGCAGCCCCTTAAATACGCGGCCGGGTGTTGTTGTAGACCCGACTGAACCGGGAGCACGATGCCTGTCGGATTGTCCGTGTGTCTTGGGCCCGCCGCGGAAGTGATATCTTTTCACGCCGCCGGCAAAACCTTTACCTTTGGAAATTCCCTCTACCTGGACGATATCGCCAGGCTTGAATATAGTCACGTCTATCTTCTGCCCCACCTGGTAATCTTTGACATCATCAGTCCGCAACTCACGGAGATACCTGTAGTCGCCATTCTCTTTCAGGTGGCCTTTTTCAGCTTTGGACAGTTTCTTGAACTCGCCAAAGCCAATCTGCACGGCATTATATTTATCCTTTTCGGCCGTTTTAACCTGCGTTACACAGCAAGGCCCTGCTTCAATAGCCGTTACAGCTATCTCCAGGTTCTCCTTGTAGAGCTGCGTCATGCCAATTTTTTTTCCAAGTATGCCAGCCATATTATCAATCCCTACAATCTAATATCGATTTCCACGCCCGAGGGCAACTGCAACTGGGTCAACGCATCGATGGTCTTGCTGGTCGGACCGACAATATCGATCAGCCTTTTATGCGTGCGTATCTCAAATTGCTCACGTGAATCCTTGTCGATGTGAGGCGAGCGGATAACGCAGAACTTTTCAATCCTGGTTGGCAGCGGCACCGGTCCGATGACCTCTGCGCCCGATTTAATGGCAGTTTCAACGATCTGACCGGCAGATTGGTCCACCAGCCTGTGATCATATCCCCTCAGTTTAATTCTTATCTTCTGCTTGGTCATTTACCTACCCTTTGATTTAGCTAACATTTCCTCAAGTATGCTGGCCGGCACTTCGCTATAATGATCGAATTCCATCGAAGACGTGGCTCTGCCCTGAGTAAGCGACCTTAATGCTGTCGTATAACCAAATGATTCCGCCAACGGTACGAAGCAATGGATAACACATGTTTCGCCGTGGGTCTCGATGCCCTCGATATGGCCACGCCTGGAGTTAATATCGCCTATGACGTCGCCCATAAAGGAGGCCGGCGTCACGGCTTCCAGGCGCATAATCGGCTCCAGCACTACCGGTTTGGCCTTGGCCACACCCTCTTTTAGAGCCATGGATCCGGCCATCTTAAATGCCATTTCCGACGAGTCTACTTCGTGTTCACTGCCGTCGAATACCGTGACAGTGACATCAACCAACGGATATCCACTTAACCCGCCGGTATCCAGCGCTTCACGTACGCCTGCTTCGATAGCAGGGATATATTGCCGGGATATATCTCCACCGCGGACCCCGTTAACAAATTTGAAGCCACTGTTGCGCTCCCCGGGCTCTATCCTCAGCCAGCAGTGTCCATACTGTCCATGTCCACCTGTTTGCCGGATAAAACGGCCTTCTGCTTCAACAGCTAAGGTGACCGTCTCTTTATAAGCGACCTGAGGTTTACCTACGCGTACCTGCACACCGAACTCTCTCATCATTCGGTCGATTAAGACCTCAAGATGTAGCTCGCCCATGCCGGAAATAATAGTCTGTCCTGTTTCTTCGTTAGTACGCACTTTAAACGTTGGGTCCTCTTCCGACAGCCTGCCCAAAGCATCTCCCAGCTTATCCTGGTCGGCTTTACTCTTGGGCTCAACCGCCATGGAAATAACGGGCTCAGGGAACTTAATGTCTTCCAGTAGAATGGATTGACCGGCCTCGCAGAGCGTGTCGCCTGTAAAGGTATTCTTCAAGCCGAGCGTGGCCGCAATGGAACCTGTATCGACTTCATCGATCTCTTCTCGTTTGTTAGCATGCATCAGCAGAAGCCTGCCTAACCTTTCCCTGGTACTCCTGCTGGCGTTGTAAATCTGTGCGCCCACTTTTACGCGGCCTGAATAGACCCTGAAATAGACCAGCCTGCCCACGAAGGGATCTGATACAACCTTGAAAGCCAGCGCGCTGAAAGGGGCTTCGTCGCTGGCCGGTCGGGCAACTTCTTGCCCGCTCTGCGTATCAATAGCCTTCAAGGGCGGTTTGTTCAAAGGGGATGGAAGGTAATCGACAACGGCATCCAGCACCAATTGAATTCCCTTGTTTCGCAGGGCGGTGCCGCACACAATAGGGACGATCCTATTGGCAACTGTCAGCCGCCTGATGGCAGCTTTGATATCATCTATGCCGATATCCTGGTTATCTACGTATTTAAGCATGAGCTGGTCATCGCTTTCGGCCAGCTTTTCTATCATATTGTGCCTGGCTTGAGACGCTTCCTCTTTTAAAGCGTCGGGGATTGACATTTCCTGCGGGTCTTCCGTAACTTCATCGGGGAAAGTCCATGCCTTGTTGGCAACTAAGTCAACAACCCCGGTAAACGAACTCTCCCTGCCAATTGGGAGCTGTATGGAAACCGTGTTAGCCTTAAGTCTATCCTCGATCATGCCGATAGTGCGTTGATAGTCAGCGCCTACCCTATCCATTTTATTAATGAAACATATGCGGGGAACGCCATACCTGTCGGCCTGACGCCACACGGTCTCGGACTGTGCTTCGACACCCGCTACTGCGTCCAGAACCACAACTCCCCCGTCAAGTACGCGCAGGCTGCGCTCAACTTCGGCCGTGAAATCCACGTGGCCCGGTGTATCAATAATGTTTATGCGGTGCTCTTGCCAGTGGCAGGTAGTAGCAGCGGAGGTTATGGTGATGCCGCGTTCCCTTTCCTGCACCATCCAGTCCATAACTGTAGTGCCATCGTGCACTTCGCCTACTTTATAAGTCCTGCCGGTGTAGAATAAAATACGTTCCGTAGTGGTAGTCTTACCGGCGTCGATATGCGCAATAATACCTATATTCCTAACTTTATCAAGCGGAAATGATCTTGTCATTGTTTTAGCACCCTGGCCGGATTTAGGCCGGGATTCTCTGATTCCTGAAGTTACCATCTGTAGTGCGCAAACGCTTTATTGGCCTCGGCCATCTTATGCGTATCCTGCTTCTTTTTAATGGAGTTACCCTGGCCCTGCGCAGCATCCATTAACTCTGCAGCCAGCTTCTCAGCCATCGACCTTCCGCTGCGATCCCGGGCGAAGGTTATGATCCACTTTGTAGCAAGGAACTCACCGCGCTCTGGTGTGACCTCAATTGGGACCTGATATGTGGCACCGCCTACACGCCTGGATTTGACCTGAAGCATGGGCGCCGCATTTTTCATAGCCTGCTCAAAAATGCCCAGGGGGTCCGTTTTCATTTGTTTGTTGATACGGTCGAAAGCGTCATAAACAATACCCTGGGCTGTGGCCTTCTTGCCCTTATACATTATTTTATTAATAAACCGTGCAACAACCGGGCTCCCGTATTTAGGATCCGGGCTGACTATTTTGTTGACAAATTTGGCTCGCCTTGACATATCATCTCCCCGTTATAATTAGCTTGCGGCGGCGGCGGGTGCCTTTGCACGTTTGGCGCCGTATTTACTGCGGCCCTGCCTACGTTTATCTACTCCCGCAGCATCGAGTGTGCCCCTGATAATATGATAGCGGACACCGGGCAGGTCTTTGACCCTGCCTCCGCGGATAAGCACTACAGAGTGTTCCTGAAGGTTGTGGCCCTCACCCGGTATGTAGGCCGTGACTTCGATATGATTGGTCAGCCTTACTCTGGCGATTTTGCGCAGAGCCGAATTAGGCTTTTTGGGGGTCATAGTCTTGACCTGCACACATACCCCACGCTTCTGGGGTGAGCAGACGCCTTTCCTGCTGCGGTTTTTAAGCGCGTTGTAAATGACCTGCAGCGCAGGAGCTTTAGTTTTCCTAGCCACTTTGCGGCGTCCCTTTCTTACCAGTTGGTTTATAGTCGGCATACTATTCTATTTCCTCAGTTTTACTCTCTATTTTTCGGCAAATTAAAAAGCCACCCAGTTGTTCCCGGACTACTTCCCGATCTGGCCCACATCCCGGGTCAACCAGCCGGCTTATCTAATATCCAGGCCATACAAACGAAGCGCTAAACCAATAAATATTAGCGCAAGTTTGCAACAAATGGAAATATTATCATACGGTTTAGATTCCTGTCAACAATGGACACAATAGGGATAGAATCCTGTTTACCGAATAGGCAGTTCGACGGTGAGCGTTGCTCCACGCCCCAACTCGCTTTCGGCAAAGATAGTTCCTCCATGTTCCATGACGATGCCATGGCAAATGCTGAGACCCAAACCCGTCCCCTCTCCCACATCTTTCGTAGTATAAAACGGGTCGAAGATCCGGCCTATGGCATCAGGGGCTATGCCGGGTCCGTCATCTGCAATTACGGCTACTATCTTCCCGTCGACAAGTCTTGTATTTACAGTGAGAGTGCCCCTTCTATTCACCCGGTACATAAAATACTCTGCGTTCAAAATAATATTCAGGAAGACCTGCTGAAGCTGCGAAATGTCCCCCTGTATGGCCGGCAGGTCTTCCCAGAGGTTAACATTAACCTGGATGTTTTCGTTCTCCATCTGGTTATGCCTTAACTTGAGGACCTCCTCCAGGATGTCATTGATATAGACAGCCTGTTTCTCAGGTTTTTGCCCCCTCGCGAATGTAAGGAAGTTCCTGATTATCTCCGCCGCACGTTTACCTTCCTTATATATAGCTTCCACGTCATTCCTGACATCGGCGGGCGTATCCGTATTTTGCAATAAAAGGTAGGAGAATCCCATCACTGCCGTTAGCGGATTATTAACTTCATGGGCCAGGCCGGCTGCCATTTCTCCCAACGATGCCAGGCGGTCGGCGCTGACAAGGCGCTCGGTCATCTTCTTTTGTTGAGAAATATCTCGGACCACGCCAAGTACGCCGACTGCCTTACCGAACTTATCACGCATGACACTCATCTGAACTTCCGCCCAATTGATGTGGCCGTCCCTGTGTTTCAGCGCAAACTCAAAGACTTCTGTTCGCGATGGGTCTTCGATCAAAGCTCTCAGAGTTTGTTCAAAGCGATGGCCGTCCCTTAAGGAAATCCCCACGGACTCCGCGGTCAGCTTATTTTGCCGGAACATCGTCATTAATTCCTCCGGCCCAAAACCCGTCAGATATTTCACTGATGGGCTAATGTAGGTCAGCTGAATTCCCATATCGACAGTAAAGATAATATCCAGTGAGTTTTCGGCCAGAAGGCGGTAACGTTCTTCACTCTCCACCAGGGCTTTTTCCATTTGTCTACGCAGTGTAACGTCCGTATAAGCGACGACAACCAGGGGTTGTCCGGCAATATCCACAATACGCGCCCTTCCATCCAGCGGGAAGGTCGAACCGTCTTTACGTTTATGTATTGCTTCGAATTCCAGGTAGCCTTTCTCCAGCAGACCTATGATCCGCTTATCCAACGCAGCCCTATCCTCCGCGGCCAACAAATCCGTGACGCTCATCCTGTACATTTCATCGGGCTCATACCCGTGGGTCTGACAGGCCCTCTCATTAACATAAATGATTTTGCCCAGGTTATCGGATGCTATGATCGAATCATAAGCGGAGTCCAGCAGCAGAGCCCGTTTCTGCAATTCATCTGCAGCCAGCTTCGCCTTAGTTACATCCCTGGCGACCGTACGCAACCCGATAATCTCGCCTTTTTCATTGCGAAGCGGGAAAACACAGGCCTCAGCAAACGCCAGTTGTCCGTCTTTACGTAAATTAGCAATCGGATACCAGTAGACAGGTTTGCCGGTCCTAGCTACTTCAGAATAAATCCTGGCTTGCTCACTTATTTGGTCGGGAGGAACATAAGCTTTATAGTTGAGACCCATCATTTCTTCTTTGGAGTAACCCAGCTTATGCAGGAGTGCGTCGTTAAAAAACGTTATGTTACCCCTTAAATCGACTTCGACATATGATTCGTCTATTTCTTCCAGAATGGTACGGTATTTTTCCTCACTCTCACGCAATTCATCTTCGGCCCGTTTACGCCTCGTAATATCCTGGGCGACCGTTCGCAGCCCGACTATCCTGCCCTCCCGGTCGTGCAGAGGGAATATAGAGCATTCAGAATAGTAGATCGAGCCGTCTTTCCTCATATTCCTATATTCGACCAGATGACGCGGAATACCTGTCCGGAAAACTTCGGCCCAAATCTCAACCCTGCCGCGAACATCTTCCGGCAGAGTTATGGCTTTGTAGTTCAGTCCGACCAACTCTTCCCTTGGATAACCCAGGTGGCCGCACGCCGCGTCGTTTACAAAGGTTAAATAACCTTTAGCATCTATCTCGAGGTAGGCCTCGTTGGCTTCCTCCAGGATTACCCTGTACTTGTTTTCACTCTCGAGAAGAGCACGCTCAATCCTTCTCATCGCGGTTATATCGGTCACCACGCCCAATATGGCCGGCCCGTGAGAATACATGATCAGCTTGGTGTTGATCAGAGCATCTAAGCGGGAGCCGCTTCTTGTCAGCAGCGCATACTCAATCTGTGAAACTTCCTTACCCTCCACATGCGCAGCAAAGCTCTCCCTCAACCTGTCCTGGAATTCGGGAACAATTAATTTTATAAAATCAAAACTTTCCGCATATAATTCTTCCCGTGTATATCCCATTACCTCTTCGCACCGCTTATTAGCATAGATAATCCGTCTCATGTCATGGATAAAAATCATATCCGGTGATTCTTCCGCCAGAATGCGGAAATGCTCTTCCGACTCCTGCAGGGCAGCATCCGACTTTTTCTTTTTCTGCTCCAGTTCTATGTTATACAGGGCAAAGCCGATATCGCCCGATACCTCACTTACCAATTCCATTTCCTCTTTCTCAAGGGTAATATTCTCAGGCATCAAGACGGTTAGCACGCCGTAAATCTTGTCATCGTGCCAGATCCGGGAGCTTACAACCGGATGGTCTTGATCTACGCTACAGAGAGAGCAATCCGCGCACTGGGAAATCTGATCTGTAATCTCTGTCGGGGCGGATCGTTCAAGCGAACAAGTTACGCAATAGGGTGTACTCCCCTGTTTCAATCTCTCCAGGAGTTCCTTTAGGCTTTCCCCGAGTCCTGCCTGCTTCATCATCAGGTACCTTCCAGCGTCGTCAAGCAGCACAATGCTGGCACTTTTGAAACCCCGTGTATTGACCAGGCTTTCGCATGCAAGTTGCAGAAGTTGATCACGGTCTTTTTCCCTGACGATAAGCTGGTTAACCAGGCTGATGGCCTGCAGCACCAGGTTCAAACGCTCGATCTTCGCTTCGGCCTCCTTGCGTTCCGTTATATCCTGCAAAATGACGCTGAAACCCACAAGACTGTCGTTAATCTTCAATTCAACTGGACTGGTGTAGAACCAGATAATATGCCCGTCCTTGCGTAATCCCCGCGTTTCCAAACGTATATCAGTATCGTCCCCGGCAACCGCTTCAAGGAAAAGCTTGGCGTCCCGATCCCTATCATCGGGATGTACGAAATCTATAAAATTTTTACCCAGAAGCTCTTCTCTGGAATAGCCGGCCATCCTGCAGAGGGTATCGTTGACAAAGGCAAATCTCCCTTCCATGTCCACAATAGCGATGCTGGCCCCGCCGCTTTCCACCAGGCTGCGATATTTGGATTCGCTCTCAACCAGAGCTTTTTCCGCTTTCTTGCGCAGGGTAATATCGGTATAGCCCGAGACAATTAATTGCCGGCCCGAAACGGTTATCAACCGGGACCTTCCCTCTACGGTGAAGGTTGAGCCATCCTGGCGGACGTGTTCAGCCTGGAATTCCAGCTCACCCCTTTCCAGAACTTCTGCCAGGCGTCCTTCCAAAAAGGGAATATGTTCCACTGCAACTAACTGCCGTATGTTCATGGTTAAGAGCTCCTCCGGTCCATAACCACGCGTCTGATATGCCCTTTCGTTGGCATATGTAATATTTCCCTCCGGGTCGAAGGCGATTATGGAGTCATAAGCTGAATCCAGCAGGAGTGCCCTTTTCTCAAGCTCCTGAGCTGCTATTTTTGACTCAGTTACATTACGCCGAACGACCCGCAAACCTGTTATCTCGCCTTTTTCGTTTCTCAAGGGGAAAATGGAGTTCTCGACATGGATGCGAGTCCCATCCTTTCTGATCATCTGGGTCGGCCACCAGTACACCGGTTCACCGGTCTCAAAGACCTTCTTAAATATCCTGACTCTATCATGAAGATCTTCAGGTGATGAAAATATTTTGTAATTCATTCCGATCAGCTCTTCCCGCGTATATCCCAACTGGCGGCAAGCAGCATCATTTACAAAAGTGGGGGTTCCCGTCGAATCACATTCGACATATGCTTCATCAATTTCTTCCAGTATGGCGCTATACTTCTCTTCGGAGCGTTTCAGCGCTTCTTCCAGCCTGATTCGCTGGGTAATGTCACGCCCTATGCAAAGGAAGCCATCCGGCTCTCCCCGTTCGTTCTTAAGAAGTGTAATAGAGGATTCGACAATGCCAACGGCACCATCTTTACGCCTGATTTTGTGGGCAAAACCGATATTCGGCTTGCCCGTCTCGTATACCTGGTAGAATGCCTGGTACACGTTATCCAGATCTTCCTCGGGCACCAGCAGGCGGTATCGTTTGCCGATCAGCTCTTCCCGCGTGTACCACAGACCCCGGCACATAGCATCGTTGACATAGGTGTATTTCCCCTCCAGGTCTATCTCATAGCAGGAATCCTGCATCTGGTCCAATATACTGCGATGCTTCTCTTCGCTCTGACGCAGTTCCTGCTCCAACCTCTTCCTTTCCGTGATATCCGTTCCAATACCGAAAATAACTTTGCGGCTGCCTATCTCAAGAGGGGTGATAGTCAGCTCCATGACTTTTATTTTGCCCCAGACGTAGTAATCTCTCTCTACCCGTCCGCCCGTTTCCCATATTTTGCGAAATCCCGCCAGCCATTCATCATCCAAATAAGGAGGTAATGTGTCACGAACGTTCATGCGCAGCAACTCTTCATGCGTGCATTCCAGGAAACTCAGGGCGGCGGCGTTGCCGTCAATATAATTTCCCGTTTCATCAATCACCAGCACCGGATTTTTCGACTTTGCAAAGAGGATACGGTAGCGGCCTTCGCTTTCAGCCAGGGCTTCCCTGTCTCTAATCCGGGCTATTGTGAAACCTATCTCCGCCGCTATGGATTCCAATGAATTCCTGGCGGAATAAGAAATAGCCTCCAGCTCGTGCGATGCTATGTTCATGCAGGCAATAACCTTGCCCTGATGCATAACCGGCACGACAGCCAGACTTTTTATACCCTCTGTCTGAAAAAGTGCCTCATCCTGTGTCTTTATACCTTCGGGGGAATAAAGTGGCCGGCCTTCCCTAACCAGGACATTATTAGGTTCCGAAGCATCGTAATGAGAAACCTGCGCAATGAAGCTGTCTGAAAGCCCCCGGGTGCAGGCCAGATTAAGACCGCCTGTTGCAGCATCAAGAACGTATATTCCACCGCTATCCATTCCCGATACTCTAATGGCAGTATCCAGGCATAATTGTAATGCATCTTCTATTTTCTCTATGCCGGTCAGCTCCACCGCCAGGTCTTTTCTTAACAGTAATTCTTCCTGCGCTTTTTTCCGTTCGGCAGCTTCCTGCTTCAGCCGTTCACTTAAGGCTTCAAGGTGAGCGCCTCGGCCATGCATTTGTTTTAACAGGCTTTCGCGTTGCATATGTATCTCGCGTTTTAATGCTATGCGCTCGAAAATTATTTGCAGCAGTTCCGAGATATTTTCCACCGTAGCGATTGTGTCTTCCGCAATCCCACTGTGTTTATTGGCCAGTTGTATAAAACCGCATACCGAGTTCCCCAATTTAACCGGTATTAGCGCCAGCGAATTGAAGCCATAAGAGTTGCATGTATCCACTACCAACTCTTTTAATTTGCCCCTCAACATCCCTTCGAGAGCATTTACATCGTTCAGATAAAGCGAGCCTCCTGGTGTAAAGAAACTACCCGGTTGATCATCCCTCTTTACGAAGAAGCTATTGATGGCTGAGGCCGAAAGTAAATGATCTTTATCCCACAATCCGGCCTTGACGCCGCTTTCCGCTTTTAGCAACTGGTTTCCGGCCTGATCCGCTATCACTATCTTGACGGAATCACAGCGGCTGAAATCTTTGAGCAGGCAAAGCAATTCTTCCAGCAACGCTTTCAACTCGGTGTGTTGCTCAGCGGCAGTATAAAACCTGTGAAGCAAATCAGCGCTACCTGAGGGCAACTGGTTCCCGGTAATATCTTCAATCAGCAGCCCCATCCCGGCATAATGTTCATCGCTATCCGCCTGCGGTAGCAGGCTCAAGTTCCAGATCCTGGAATCTCCCCTGGCGGGCCTGATATGCAATGTGTTAACAATCAGAGGTTTGCCCGATTCCTTAGCCTTGCCGTAAAGCTCCTGAAACTCATCTTTCTCTCCACGCGCGCCCCATAACGCGTTTTTCTTCAATCTCTTGCCGATTAACGATTGCGAGGAAGAACCGGTCAACGCCGCAAAATTGTCGGTGCAGAAAGTGATCTTGTCCTCCCTGTCAAAAAAGCAAAGCGCCATCGAACGGGATAGCAAATCTGTTAGCAAGTTTACCGATAAGAGTGGAACCGGAGCATTCTGTCCTGTCTCGGTCGCGGGGGTTTTAAGCTTCCTTTTTTGAGGGGAGCCCGGGCGTACAGATGTCTTGGATTTCTTGCTGTCTTTTTTGTTGCCTTTCCGCACCATGTCCCTTTCCCCGTTAAAATTACAAAATAACGATCGATTTCTGTTATTATGTTTATTTTATACTCTTTTACGCGATCGTGTGTCAACGACTTTCGGCCAATAATCGCGAGATTAATAGCCCAAATTTTTGCTTGTTTTGTGCACCCTCAGGGCGACAGCTATAATTGAACCGGTCTGTTATGAAGTCGAGTAATCAAGATGCCCTCTTGCGCAGTGTCGTGAAACCGGCCAGGTATACCGGCGGCGAGTGGAACTCGTTGCCTAAAGATTGGCATGATACACGGGTACATGTGGCGCTGGCTTTCCCGGATATCTACGAAGTGGGCATGTCGAATATGGCCATTCCAATTCTTTACGAAATATTAAACAACTCACAGGACGTGCTGGCAGAGCGGGTTTATGCTCCCTGGACGGATATGGAAGAGCAGCTTCGCATCCACGGTTTGCCCCTTTGCAGCCTCGAGACCCATCGTCCGCTACGAGAATTCGATATTATTGGATTTTCGCTGGGTTACGAGCTGAGTTACACTACCGTGCTTAACATGCTCGATCTGGCAGGCCTCCCGGTATTTAGCCGTGACCGGAGCGGTCAACATCCTCTAATAATAGCGGGTGGAAGTTGCGCCATGAATCCAGAGCCGATGGCCGACTTTATCGACTTGTTTTTCATAGGGGAAGCGGAAGAGGCTTTATTAAGCCTGATAGAGGCTTATAACACTTATGGGCACGATCGAGATGAGTTACTCCGGCGGCTGGCCGAACTTCCCGGGATTTACGTGCCCGGTTTTTATCAGCCTGCTTATAATTCAGATGGCACACTTTCCTCCCTGGTACACGTGCATAATAACGCTCCGCCTGTCATACAGCGATCGATAGCCAGGCAACTCAGGCCGGTGACCAGGCCGGTAGTCCCCTTCGTTGAAGTTATCCATGACCGTGGAGCGGTTGAGATACAGCGCGGCTGCACCCGCGGCTGCCGGTTCTGCCAGGCCGGCATCCTTTTCCGCCCTGTCAGGGAATTGCCGGAAGAAGAGGTCCTTAGTGCCATCGATTGCCTTATGTATAACTGCGGTTACAATACATTCTCCCTGGTCTCACTAAGCTCAGGCGACTACGGCAACATCAATCATCTCGTGGGCAGCATTACCCACAAATACGTGGGTGATGGGATTACTTTGTCACTGCCCAGCCTCAGATTGGATAAATCCTCGATCGAGCTCATAGACTCGCTGCCCGCAGGCCGCAAAACCACGCTGACCTTTGCGCCCGAAGCAGGTAGCGATCGTTTAAGGAAGGCCATTAATAAGTGGATTCCGCACGACGCTATGATGGAGTCTTTTACTGCAGCTTTTGAGAAAAATTGGATGAACTTGAAACTGTATTTCATGATTGGGCTGCCTACCGAGACTCTGGACGATGTTATAGCTATAGCCGACCTGGTGGACTCAGTGGGTAAACTGGGAAAAGGAATTCGGGGAAGACCCCCGCGGGTAAGAATCTCCGTCTCTTCATTCATCCCCAAGCCGCATACGCCCTGTCAGTGGGAAGCTCAAGAACCTGAAGATATGTTAAACAAAAAGCACCTTATATTGCAGGACAGGCTACATCGTAGCGGCGTCCAGCTTTCCTGGCATGACACCAGGACCAGCTTTTTGGAAGCCACCCTGTCAAGAGGCGACCGCCGTATGGGAGCCGTCATATATACAGCATGGAAAAAGGGAAGCAGGTTGGACACCTGGTCCGAGTTTTTAGATTTCGATAAATGGAGGCAGGCATTCTCCGAGTGCGGAATCGATCCCTCATTTTATGCACACCGACAGCGTGACCACGAAGAAGTACTGCCCTGGCAACATATTGCGTCCGGCGTCAGCACGTCCTTCTTGAAATCCGAGCAGCATAAGATATCTTCGGAAGAACTGACCTCAGATTGCCGCTCTGCTGATTGCAACCTCTGCGGTTTGCAGGGAAGCCAGCCTTCCTGCAAGGCCAGGGCGCAAATGTTAAAAAGCTAACTTTAAATTTGACTTTGCGACTTAAACAGGATAACCTTTATGCTTTGTGACTAACTCTGGAGAGATGCGATGAGAAGACTCGAGCTTGAAGTATTAAAAAGAGAAGTAACGGGCAAGAAAGTCAGGTTTCTGCGCAGGGGCGGCCTGATACCTTGCAATATATACGGCCATGGCATGGAATCCATGCCCGTCCAGGTGGAGGTGCGCCGTTTAAGCCATTTGCTCTTGAGAGCCGGCGGTACCGACCTGATCTCTATCAAATTGGCCGGGGCTGAATCGCCTGGCAAAGTGCTCATCCGCGATGTGCAGCGAGACCCGATGACCGGCAATCCCATACACGTAGACTTCTACCAGGTCAGGATGACGGAGAAATTGAAGGCCGAGGTGCCTCTGGTATTTATCGGCGAAGCTCCTGCCATGAAACTCAAAAACGTCTCTCTGCTGCATTCGCTTACATCTTTGCAGATCGAAGCTTTACCCGATGATCTGCCGCACAATATCGAGGTTGATATCTCGGGACTGGCCGAAGCCGAACAGGCCCTTCATGTAAAGGATATAAAGGTTGGCAGCAAAATTACCGTCCTCACTGACCCCGACCAGATGGTTATTAAGGTAGCCGAGATGCGCAAGGTGGTCGAGGAAGTGCCGGCAGTTGCTGTTGCCGCCGAGGGCGAAGAGGTTGTCGGTGAGGAAAAGGAAGGGGAAGAGGCTGTCGCGGAAGAGAAAGCCGAGAAATAGATTACAGAATAATCAAGCCCCCTCTTTCCGAGGGGGCTTTTCTTTTTACTTATTTCAGCCTGGTAACAAAACTCGACAGCTCTTTCATGTATAGTTCCATGCCTTCGGCGAAGATATTATTGTGGTCTGCACCGGGGATAATAACCATCTTTTTATCCTGAGAGACTAAATTGCGATAGATCTTCTCCCCCTCTGTCAAGGGCACTACGGAGTCGTATTGGCCGTGGATGACCAGGGCCGGCAGAGAGATTTTAGAAACGCTTTCGAGTCCGGGTGATACAAAATCACCCTCCCGCGGTTGCTGCAACCTCAGTCCTATCCTTGCAAGTAAATCCGTCACATCGCAGAAACCGCTCTCAATTATCAGGCCTTTAAATTCATCCGGATAGCTGGCGGCCAGTTCAATAGCCGAAGCGCTTCCCAGTGACCGGCCCATGATAAAATGGCTGCCCGTGAAGCCACGATCTTTCAAAGTCTTATTAAAGCCTGCCAGCAGTCCATGAGCATCCTCGATCATAGAGCTCACGGACGGACGGCCACTGCTCCTTCCATAGCCCCGGTAATCCGCTACAAAAAGGTTCAGGCCGACACGGTTAAAGACCTCGCCGATTTCCCTGTATTCGCCGGCCAGTTCGCCATTGCCGTGAAAGAAGAGTAAGTTTGGGTAGGTTCTATTTGCGAAAAAAAAGGTATAGGATATCTCTATATTGTTGCTAACCGGCACTTCCAGGTTCAAAACAGTCTCGGAATCGATGACCCTGGAATCGTCCGGCCGGGGGTAAAAGAGGAAGCGCAGGATGTCAGGATGATCGAAGACCTTATACTTTCCCCAATTTCCCTTCATATTTATGCCTATTTATGCCTAATAATAATTCTCATATATGGTTGCCTTAATTTCCCGGTCAACCTCCAGCAGTCCGTAAGAGTCGCTGGCTCTGCCGGGATTAAAATACAGGACCTGTCCGACTACCTTATTGAAAGCCCTGTGGCTGTGGCCGAAGATGACAGCATCTACGCCGGTGAATAGCTTGCCGACGCGTAGTGCCAGGTCCCAGGGGCCACCGCTTCCATGTACGATCGCAATCTCCTTGCCCTCAATATCAAGCAACTCTGTCTGCGGGAAAACAGTGCGTATTTCGGGCAGATCCATATTGCCATACACTCCCTTAACCGGCGCCAGGCCTTCCAATCCTTTTACTACATCCAGCGCAACAATATCCCCTGCATGGACGATCAAATCAACCTTGGACAGAGCAATAATGAGGTTGTGCGGCAACTCGGCAAAACGCCTGATGTGCGTGTCGGAGATTACACCAATCTTCATTCCAATCTGTGATCGCCTGGTCTTGCGGTTAGTATATTCCCCGTGATTGATTTCAGCAATGCTCAATAAAATTATCCACGCTTGTTTACATGGTTTCGGTCGTAAGGGTAGATTTATTCGGCTTGCTTGAATATACTTTATTTAATACGGACTTTGCGAGATAAGGATCAGTCAGAAGGAGGTGCCCCCCGTGCAATGTAGCAACCACCCCGACCGTGAGGCCGTGGCTGCGTGCGTGGAATGCGGAAGTGCAGTTTGCCCCGAATGTAAGGTTGAATATGACGGGCGGATCTTCTGCAACTCCTGCATCGAGAAAAAAGTGGCGGCGGGGACTTGCTTTACGGCTCAACCGGCATCGATAGTATTTGAGAATACTTCCGGCAGGGGCAGCGGAGCAGCCGTTCCAGCCGGCCTGGGGGAATGGAATTGGGGCGGATTTCTGCTTACCTGGGTATGGGGTATAGGTAATAACGTGTGGTTGTCTTTCTTGTTCTTCGTGCCCTTCCTGGGATGGAGCGTAATTCCGTTTGTCCTGGCCTTCAAAGGAAATGAATGGGCGTGGCAAAATAAGAGATGGGAAAGCGTAGAGCACTTTAAAAGGGTACAGCATATCTGGACTATGTGGGGCTGGGGTTTAACAATTGCAGTTACGGTCATCATTGTCATCATTGCCGTATTAATAGTGAGCCTGCTTCTCCTGGCAATACAACAAAGGGGGACCGGATAGTATTAATATTACGGGGCCGGTATAGTCCGAAATGCAGGAAAGATTGAAATGAAATGTGCCATACACACCGAACGGGATGCTGTGGAGGCATGCAGCAATTGCGGCAGGTTCGTCTGCCCCGAATGCAAGGTATCCATAGCCGGCAGTGCCTATTGCAACGCCTGCCTGCAATCCCGCTTGAAAACAGGCGCCTGGCCCGGACAACCCCGGTCCGCTTCCTGCAACCCGGGCATGGGAGCCAATACGCCCGTGCCGGAAGAAATTAGGGGTTGGAACTGGGGTGGCTTCCTCCTGACCTGGATTTGGGGCATCGGCAACAACGTCTGGATATCTCTTATCGCCCTGCTTAGCTTTATACCATGGATCGGCCTGGTAATCGAGCTTGTTATGCGTATCATCCTGGGCGTCCGGGGTAATGAATGGGCCTGGCAGCGAAAGAAATGGGATAGCATCGAACATTTTAAAAAGACACAGCGAACCTGGATGTGGTGGGGGGTAAGCGCACTTATTGCTCAAGTAATCTTTTTTATTGCGCTCGCGGTACTGGCCGTTTCTGTTTATAAAATCTTGACCATCCTGGGCATAAACCAAAACCTGTTGGGTAACGTGATGCCTTGGCTGTATTAAATCTAATGCAACCGAAAAAATTCAATTAATTTATAAGGCGGTGATTAAATGAGCGATCTTGTGATCTACGGGCTGATCTTCCTGGGCGGGCTTATCCTGGGCATTGTATTGACCTTTATTGTGACACGCCTTTATAAACCATACTACAAACAGGATATGCTGACCATGACCGGCGAGATACAGAAGAACATGGCTGCCTTTACCGATACGGCCATGCAGGCCTCCGTCCAGCATCTGGTTAATATGTCGGACCAGGTCATTTCCAAGCACACGGAGCTCGGTGAAAAGAACCTCGATACCAAGAAACAGCTCATTGACCAGTCCATAAAAGAGGTGAGGGACAACCTGAAAGGAGTTGAGGACCTGGTTACCGGCCTTGAAAAGGACCGGGCGGAGGTCTTCGGGCAACTAGCGCAACAGCTTCAAACGGCGTCGGAGCAAACGTTGAAGCTTCAGGAGACTACCGGCAAGCTGCAACTGGCGCTGGGCAATGCCAGGGTGAGGGGGCAGTGGGGTGAGCGGATGGCGGACGATATCCTGCAGAAAATCGGCTTCGTGGAAGGGATCAATTACGTCAAACAGCAGGCCGCCGATGCGGAGGGCAACAGGCCGGATTATACATTCATGATCCCCAACAACCTGAAATTGAACATGGATGTAAAATTCCCCCTGGACAACTACATGAAATATGTCAACACCGATTCTGAAACCGACCGCGAGGCATTCAAAAATGATTTCCTCAAGGATTCTCGTCAAAGGGTCAAAGAGGTCAGCAATCGCAACTATATCAATCCTGAAACTGTCGACTATGTCCTGGTCCTGATCCCTAACGAGCAGGTCTACCGTTTCATCAATGAAAGCGATCCTTCCTTTCTGGACTATGCCCTGCAGAATAAGGTAGTGCTTTGCTCCCCGGTCACATTGTACGCCGTCCTCGCTCTGATCAACCAGACGGTAAGGAATTTCAAGACCGAGAGGGCCATCGACGAGATTATCCGGCAGGTCAACCTCTTCCTCGTGCAGTGGCAGAGCTACGCGGACAGTATGGACAAAATGGGCAAGAGGCTATGCGACGCTCAAAAGGAATTCGACAGCCTTGTCACCACCCGCAGGAACAAGCTAGAACGGCCGTTAAAAAAGATCGACGATATCCGTAAAGAAAGAGGTTTAGAGGAATTGGGGCCCGTGGAGGACGAGCCTAAAATGATCGAGGATGCCGGGAGCGACGATGCTTGCAGCCCGGATAGTGACTGAATTAGGCTGTGCTGGCTCTCATTCGATGAGCTACCCTTCGCCTAATTCGCGCAGTACTTCTTTAGCTTTGCTGATAACCTCAGGATCGGACGTCATACTTAACGCCTTGCGGAAATCTTTTACAGCCTGGTCCCTTTGCTGATTACCTATGTAGGCCCTGCCCCGGCTGGCGAATACACGGGGGTCACTGGGATCAAGCTCTATTGAACGTGTTATATCGGCAATGGCCTTGTCATATTGCTCTTTCATAATGTAAGCGCAGCCGCGGTTGTGGTATGCACCCGGGTCGCTATCATCGAGGGCAATTGCACGAGAGAAATCTGAAATAGCCTTATCAAACATTTTCTTATAATAATAGATGCTGCCCCGGTTATAGTAAGCGGCAGCGATATCCGGGTCGAGCTCGATTGCTTTATCAAGATCGGGCAATGCCAGGTCGTGGTCGCCCTTTCGGTAGTAAGCGCCTCCCCTCATAAGATAGACGATGGCCTTACTCGGATCATATTCGATGGCCTTGGTGAGTTCTTCGATTGCCAGTGTATAGTGGCCATCCTTAAGTAAAGCGAAGCTCCTCTCCTGATGCGCTTCCGCTTTTTCTCTTGGTGTTGGCTCCGACGGCGCGTGTTGAATTCCACCAACCGGTGCGGGGGCCATGAATTCGGAAACAGGCGGAGGGGCAGACGACGGAGGGGCGCCAAGTTGAGTTGTAGTTTCCACCCATTCAACTTTGGTGCCGCAACTGCCGCAGTAGCTGCAACCGGGAATTATCTCGTATCCGCATACAGGACAGGTATAAAGGAAGGCAAGGTCACAATAGCCGCAAAAACGCTGTCCCAGGGAGGATAAACTGTTGCAACGCGGACAGAGAAAACTCTGTTGCATTTATATGCGTTTAAACCTGCTATATTTATTCGATTATACATCAGTGAAGTTAAAAAATATATACGCAAACCTCTTGACAACCCAGGTAAGGTGATGTAAATATAATCATTGGAGTAAATAGTACCTGTAGACAGGGGTCCTGGCGGGCACTGATGACGCTTTAATTTGCGCCAAAAGCTTCTGCAGGAGGGGAAATTAGAGATGTTGCCAATTAAGAATATCGTCTGCCCAACGGATTTCAGTGAACCTTCTTTCGAAGCTCTGAAGGCTGCGGCCGAGCTTGCCGACCATTTTAAAGCGACTCTGCATGTAGTTAATGTGGTACCCCTGGTGCCGATAGTTGAAGCCCCAATAGGCGTTGAGTCCGCCAGCTTCAACGTCGCTTCCTATCAACAGGAGCTTGAAATGCAAGCTAAAAAATCCCTCAAGGAGCTGGTTGACGAAAAGCTAAACGGCGGGGCCAACATTGTGACCGAAGTCTTGATAGGCAACGCCGCAGGCGAAGTGCTGCGCTATGCCAGCGAAAAGGCGGCTGATATGATCGTGATTGCTACACACGGCCTGTCCGGCTGGCGTAGATTCATATCGGGCTCAACCACCGAGCAAATTGTTCGACAGGCATCCTGTCCTGTGCTCACGATACGAAAGCCGCGTGTCAAATAGCCTAACGTTTCCCCAGCTCGTAATGCACCTGGACATATCTAATAATATCGGCACGACATAGCATGCCTACGATCTTACCATCAACAACTACCGGCAGCTGATTGAGCCCGTGCTCGGCCATCATTTGAACGGCGGCGCTCATATTATCGTCCGGCTTAACGGTTTGAAGTGGCACGTGCGTCATGGCTGTTGAAACAGGCGTATTTCGCCATTCGTTGGCATGTACCTTCTTAATATCGGATAGTGTAATTATGCCCAGCAGGCGTTCTCCTTCTGCAACAGGTGCCACGCGTATGCCTTTCTTTATATAAACTTCATTGACCAGTGTTTCGATTGGCGAGCTGGGATCGACGGTCTCTACATGTTCATTCATAACGGTGGATACCCGTACGTTAAGCCACATCGTACGCATTTCCAATTCACGCCTGGAGGCCTCGGCTGAGCCATTGAGGAACCATCCTATAAATGCCAGCCAGATACCGCTAATCAGGTTGCCTGAGAGCGCCATAAATATGCCGCCTGCTATCATCAACCATCCGAATACCTGCCCCACAGTGGAGGCAATGTTGGTTGCCTTTTTTAAATTGTTGGTGGCTCCCCAGATGATAGAGCGCAATACTCGGCCGCCGTCCAGGGGGAAACCCGGTAATATGTTAAAGGCGGCCAGCAAGATGTTAATTGTCACAAGATAGTCTACCGTTGCCATCACCGGCCCGGCCGGAGCCCACCCCAACAATTCGACGGCCCAGAATATTCCGGCCAGCGCTACGCTGGAAAGGGGTCCTACTATGGCCACAGAAAACTCTACGCCGGGCTTTTCCGGCTCGCTCTCCAGATTGCTGACGCCGCCGAGCAGGAACAGCGTAATGCTCTTGACAGGCAGACCGCGCGATTTGGCTACCAGTGAATGTGCGAGCTCGTGCAGCAGTACCGAAATGAACAGCAGTAGGGAGGCAACCACGGCTGTCAGCCAGTAGGTCAATGTTGTCCAGCCCGGGTATTGTACGGGGAAATATACCGCCAGCGACCAGGTTACGAGTACAAATATCAGAATCCAGGTATAGTGAATCCCGATATCGATTCCGGCTATGCGGGCTACGCGAAACGATCCTTTCATCATAGTCCTAAATCCTAAGTCGCAATCTGTTTTAAAAAACCTTCGATTGCTCTGTTAACCTGGTCCGCTTTTTCCATGAACGCCAGGTGACCGGTGCCCTCAATGACAGATATCCTGCAGTCCGGCAGGTGAGCGGCCAGGTATTGAGAATATTTAGGCGGGGTCATATTGTCTACATCGCCCACTATCGCCAGCGCCGGCAATTTGATCTCGTCTATCTTGTCCATAATATCAAATTTATCGCAGCATAAAAAATCGTTTAGCTGGGCGGCTGGGCCGACATCTCTCAACTTCGGCAGCAATATTTTTTGCAGTTTTTCGTCCACCGTCGAGTGCAGCGGGATGACCAGTTCATCCATCCACGCTTCTGTGTCGTTCAGATTGTTCATCAGGAACTCCAGGATTGCGGGTTTTACCCTCAACCTGGCCCCGGACCCAATCGGGATTATACCTTTAAGGTCCCCCGGGTACTTGAGAGCATGCATGAGCACGATTCCTCCGCCCAGAGAATGGCCGGTCAGCACCACATCCTTGTACTCCCTCTCCTGAATATAACTATGAAGCCAGTCTACATACTCCTCGACACTCGTACACAGGTTCCCCACGGGATGGCCGGGCAGGTCGGGGGTGTCTGCATCAATAAAATGCTGCTTTTGAAAATACCAGACGGCGCCTACAGCGCCCGATCCATGTATAAAAACCAGCTTCATTTTCTTAATCCAAACCTGATTTGCCGGGTCCTCGATATATAGACTAGAACTGCTCCGGGTAAGAAATCCTGTTAAGCTGCAAAGGGCAGTTCGGATTGACCTGTAATCAGGGGCTTGGGAGGCACCTTGGCGACGGCCCTGGTCTCTTTGGCAGCCTGTTCCTCCGGGTTCTCGGTTTCTACCAGTGCAATGGAGACCACCCTGTCGCCCTCATCGAGCCTGGACAGCATTACACCCTGGGTTATCCTGCCTTTTACCGGCACCCCCTCTCGTCTTTTCTTCTTTCCTCCGTCTTCTTCCCTGGTTTCTTTCTCGGCATTAACGTTAATTCTCAACTGGACGCCATTAGCGGTAGTTATGAACAGCTCGTATCCCTGAGGTACAAATTTGGCGGCAATGACTTTTCCTGTTTTATCGTTAACCCGGTGCGCCATCACGCCTTTACCTCCCCTTCCGTGTAGTGGGAATTTATCAACTTTGGTCCGCTTGCCGTAGCCGTTTTCCGTGACTGTAATCAGGTCGGCGGCCGGGCGAACCGTCCCCATACTGACTACAACGTCTCCCTTATTAAGGTTAATGCCGCGTACACCGCCGCTGGTGCGCGAAGCATTGCGCAGCGGCTCCACCTGGAACTTAACGGCCTGCCCGTTGCGGCTGACCAGCATGACCTTGTCGGAATTCGCTACGACGTCCACACCGATCAACTCCTCATCCGGACGCAGCTTCATGGCGATCAGGCCGCTGCGGCGGACGTCCTTGAAGTTATCCAGGCTGGTCTTTTTCACGATCCCTTTGGAGGTCGCCAGCAGCATAAACAGGCCGGGATTGGTCTTCTCCGGCACAAACATGGCGGTAACCTTTTCCCTGGCCTCGATTGGGATAAGGTTTACTATATTGATGCCTTTAGTCGTTCTGGCGATATCCTGCGGTATCTCGTAGCATTTCATCTTGAAGACACGTCCCCTGTTAGTGAAGAAAAGCAGGTTGTCATGCGTATCCGCCGACATCGAGCTCATTACATCATCACTATCGCGGGTAACCATGCCTTTTACGCCCCTCCCGCCACGTAATTGCTTGCGGAATACGTCGGCGGGTATGCGTTTAATATATCCCTCCTCGCTCAGGGTTACGATTACGTCCAAGTGCGGGATCAGGTCCTGCACCTGGAACTGACCGACTTCGTCTGTCGTGATTACACTTCGCCGTTTGTCCCCGAACTTGGTCTTAAGTTCCTTTACATCCTCCTGAATCAGCTTAAGTATCTTTTCGGGGTTGGCCAGCAGGTTTTCGAGATGTGATATCGTCTTGAGGATATCTTTATATTCATCCAGTATCTTCTTGCGCTCAAGGTTAGCCAGCCTGCGCAGCTGCATATCCAGTATGGCCTGTGCCTGGATCTGGCTGAGTGAAAATTCCGTCATCAAGTTGGCGCGTGCAGATTCCGCCGTATCCGATTCCCGGATAGTCTTGATGACCTGGTCCAGGTGATCGAGGGCGATCTTAAAGCCCTCTAAGATATGGGCGCGTTCCTTGGCCTTCTGCAAGTCGAATTTGGTACGGCGCGTGATTACTTCAGTGCGGAATGCTATATAGCACTGCAACGCTTCCTTGAGGTTTATTACCCTGGGCTGGCCGTCTACCAGTGCAATCATGTTGATGAAGAAAGCGGACTGCATGGCAGTGCTCTTAAAAAGGTTATTCTGCACCTTGGCCGGATGCGCGTCTTTGCGCAAACCTATTACCAGACGCATGCCCTGTCTGTCCGATTCGTCACGCACATCGCTGATGCCCTCTATGCGCTTATCCCTGGCCAATTCGGCTATCTTCTTAACCAGTTCCGCCTTATTGGTCTGGTATGGTAATTCTGTAACCACCAGTTGCATTTTCCCGCCCTTGGTGGACTCCTCCACGACCCTGGCCCTCAGTACGACCTTGCCCTGTCCGGCTGCATAGGCATTCTTAATGCCTTCCACACCACAGATAATACCGGCAGTGGGGAAATCGGGTCCTTTGACGAACTGCATAAGGTCGTCGACCGTGGCTTCCGGGTTTTCTATCAGATAATGTATGGCGTCGCATACCTCGCTCAGGTTATGGGGCGGTATATTGGTAGCCATGCCGACTGCAATACCCGATGAACCGTTAACGAGCAGGTTAGGCAGCCTGGACGGCAGAACGGACGGTTCCCTGAGGCTGTCGTCGAAGTTGGGAACGAAATCAATCGTCTCTTTATCGATATCAACCAGCATCTCATCGGCGATCCTGGACAGGCGTGCCTCGGTGTAACGCATAGCGGCAGGCGGGTCGTCATCGATACTGCCAAAGTTACCCTGTCCATCCACCAAACGATAACGCATGGAGAAGTCTTGCGCCATCCTGACCATGGCGTCGTAGACCGATGAATCGCCGTGTGGATGATATTTGCCCAGGACCTCACCGACTATGCGCGCACTTTTCTTATACGGCGCGTTATATCTCATATTGAGATCATGCATGGCATAGAGGATACGGCGGTGTACCGGTTTGAGGCCGTCGCGTACATCGGGCAGTGCACGGGAAACAATAACGCTCATGGCGTAATCCAGGTATGAGCGCTTCATCTCCTCTTCAATGCCAATCGGCTTGATCGATAGTCCTAACTCCATATTTACTCCTCGTCTCCGAAATTGCCGTTTATGTGCTGCAGATCGTCAGGAGCGGTATATCCTTCATATATGGAAAATCCTTCAGGAACAGTCTCTGTATCCTCGGATTCGCCGTAATCGACTTCTTCCCCGCCCTCGTCTTCGCCCGCCCTGTGCCTGAGCAAGCTGTCCTTAACATGCGCCGGGTAGGCTTCAGTTACCCTGATGGGGAAGGATAGCTTGCCGGTCTGGCTGGGATGTTGTAACGTCTCGCGAACTATTACTTTTACCTTTTCGTTATCAAGGCTGACTACAGCCGCTATGTACTGGTTGCCTCCTTTAATCAATTTGGCCAGTCTCAGCCCATGTTCGGGTTCAACCAGTCCCAGGTATTCATTTTTATAGTTCTCAACCGCTACGTCTTGGTCTTTGATCCTCAAGAAAACCTGCTCTCCCGGTGTTAACTTAACCAGGACAGCCTGAGCTGCCAACTCCAGCAGATTAACCACCCCGGCTTTGCCGATCTCAGCTATAAAGGCGCTGGGAGGCAATTTGCGGCGTTGTTCGTTCTTGGCGACCTGTACGCCTTTGAGCAAAGCCAGCCTATCAAGGTTTTTCTTGGCAATGCTATTGGTTGGCGAGAGCTCCAGGGCCTTGCTGTAAGCTTCCTTAGCCTTCTTATATTCGCCGAGTTCCATCTGCGCACGACCCAGCCGGTTCAAAGCGTCTACATCCGTCGGGAATACATCAATTATGCCTTCGTTGGCAGCCACAGCTTCCTGCCACCGGTTTTCCGTAGCCAGCTTTATCGCTTCCTGTATCTTGTAACGCCATATCCTGGCTTTTTCTTCTTCGCGCTCAGGCATGTGTCCGAACCTCTGCTTCTATCATAACAGCTAATATATTATGTGCAAACATTTTATCCAATACAAAAACTATGGCAAGACGAAAATGTCCTGTCCGTCAACAGTTGTGATTTTAGTCGTTTATTATGATCCCCTTAACTGATATGCTTTAACCCGTTACGGTAATTTGACAATGCTTTTCAGGCGGTGCTAAATTACCACGTAACCTAAATTTAGTCAACAAGAAGGTACATACATGAAAGAACAAGTACAGGAAGCTCTTAACGTTATCAGGCCCAGTTTGCAGGCTGACGGCGGCGATGTTGAACTCGTAGATGTAAAAGAAGGCATTGTTAGCGTCAAATTGAAGGGAGCCTGCGCGGGATGCCCGATGTCTACCATGACATTGAAAAAAGGAATCGAGCGTTTTCTGAAAGAGAAAGTGTCCGGAGTCAAGGAAGTTGTTGCTGTTTAACTAACGGCTTAACCTTTATTTAGCTCGAAAGCTTTATGTAAGGCCCTGACAGCATCTTTTACCTTATCTTCAGCTATTATGCAGGTGATGCGTATCTCCGACGTCGTGATCAGCTGTATATTTATGCTGTGTTCGAAAAGTGTCTGAAACATTTTGGCTGCGTAACCGGGCGTGTTTTGCATGCCGGTGCCGATAATCGATACTTTCCCCAGTTTTGAATCGCTAAGACATTCCCTGGCGCCGATTTCTTTGGCAACGGGCGCGATGATATCCATAGCCCTAGCGAGATCCTTCCTGGTAACAGTAAAGGTAAGATCGGTGATATTGTTGGCGCTGGCATTCTGAACGATTGTATCGACGCTGATGCCGGCTTTAGCCAGCGGCAGGAAGATGGCAGCAGCGATACCTGGACGGTCGGGCACATTTGTGACCGTTATTTTGGCAACGTCCATATCGTGAGCAATGCCCCTGACTTTATTTCTGGCTTCCATATCTTTCCCTCCGTGAATGACAGTGCCCCGTTTTTCTACCATGCTGGATGCCACCATGATCGGCATATTGTACACCTGGCCAAGTTCGACCGACCTGTGGTGCATGACTCGGGCCCCTGAAGTAGCCATTTCCAACATTTCTTCATAACCTATTTCATCCAGCTTGACAGCCTCCGGCTCGATACGCGGATCGGCAGTATAAACGCCTTCCACGTCGGTATATATCTCGCAGATACTTGCCTTAAGGCTGGCGGCCAGAGCCACCGCCGTGGTATCTGAACCGCCACGACCGAGTGTAGCAATATCGTTGTCAGCCGTCAGCCCTTGAAAGCCAGCAACGATTACGATATTGCCTTTATCCAACTCTTTGATAATTCGCCTGGGCTCTATGCCCGTTATCCTGGCACGGCTGAAGCTTGAATCAGTGGAAATGCCCGCTTGAGGTCCGCTGAGGGCCACCGCTTTATAGCCCATAGCATGCAGTGCCATAGCCAATAGCGTACTGGACACAATCTCGCCTGTAGACAAAAGAAGGTCCATTTCCCTCGGCTCGGGGTTGGGAGTAATGCGTTCCGCCAACTCTATCAGGTCGTCTGTTGTATCACCCATGGCCGAGACCACGGCCACTACACTATTACCTTTATTAAAGGATTCCGAAATCCTGCGTGCCACGTTGCGGATCTTGTCCGCATCCGCTACCGAGCTTCCTCCATACTTTTGGACTACGATAGCCATATTTTTAATTATCCCTACATTTATTTAATTCTGCGTGAAAACGCCCATTATCTTATAGCCGGGGTCTATAAAAACGCCCGTTTTGCCCGCCTGCTCTTCAGTGAATCTCTTTCCATGATTGTGCTTGACCCCCTTTCCCCAGATCAGGAAGGGGACAGGCTCAGCATAATGCGTCTTGATCTTAATTGGAGTGGGATGGTCCGGCATAACCAGTACCTTAAAGTCATCCTGCGATCGTTCGATCAACCTGCTTATCATCGCCGAATCGATCTGTTCAATGGCCTTTATTTTGTCCTTTACAGATCCCCTGTGCCCCATCTCGTCCGGAGCTTCGATGTGTATTATCGCCAGGTCGTTTCGCTTTAATGAATCGAGTGCTCCACTTACTTGCGCACTATAATCGTTGTCCAGGCCATCGGTTACCCCTTTTATCTTGAGCACTTCCATGTCGGCCATGTCAGCCAGCCCGCGCAGTAAGTCCACGCCGGAGGTCATAGAAGCCTTAAGTCCATATTCCTGCTTGAAGGCAGGCATCTCAGGTATCTGGCCGCTGCCCCAGAAGAGCCATATTGTGGTAGCAGGCAGTTTCCCTGCTATCTTCCGATCTCTGTTGACCGGATGGTCGGCCAGAACGGACTCCGATCCTTTCATTAAATCGCGCAGTACCGCGCTGCCAGGGCCTTTAGGCAGGTAGTCGCCTACCGGCCTCCCGGAGATGTCATGCGGCGGAGTACACTCCGCCTTTAAACTCTCTTCACCGCCCTTTATTTTACATATATGGCGGTAGTTTACTCCGGGGAAAAAGCTCACCTGTTCGGAACCCAGTTTCTCGTTCAAGGTCCCGATAATGGCAGCCGCTTCTGCGGTAGTAATATCGCCGGCGTTGTAGCTGGCCATCTTTCCATCAACGACCGTGACCAGATTACAGCGAAAAGTCACTTCACCGGCACCAACCGGCACTCCCACGCTACGCGCTTCAATAGCGCTCCTGCCCCGGTAATATTTTACCGGATCATATCCCATGACTGACATGCAGGCGGGTGCACTTCCGGGCTCCATACCAGGCGGTACCGTAAGAGCGGCACCCATGTGACCACTCCCGGCCATTTTATCGAGGTTAGGAGTTGCTGCCAGTTCCAGGCAGGTTTTATTGCCGTGCTCCGGTAGAGGCCATCCGGACGCACCGTCCATTATGACCACGCAAAACTTCATAGTCAACAAGTTTACAATTGTTGCCCTAAAAGTTAAAGCCGACTATAATAATTAGCTCGTGCGGGGAGTAGCGCAGTTGGTTAGCGCGCAGCGTTCGGGACGCTGAGGTCGGAGGTTCGAGCCCTCTCTCCCCGACCAATAGCTATCTTATCCAACAACCTTCTTGGCTTCATTCCAGAGTTTATCCATTTCCGCCAATGTGAGAGTTTTCAGGTCCGCTCCGGACCCGCGGCAAGAATCCTCTATAAATTGGAAGCGCCGTGTAAAACGTGCATTGGCCTGGCGCAATGCAGACTCAAGGTCGATATCCATACGGCGGGCAACGTTGGCCAGTGTCAGCACGATATCTCCAAATTCACGGGACTTCTGTTCCTGCCCTTCCGCTCTTTTCAGCTCCTCCACTTCCTCCACCAGCTTCTCTATTATATGGTCGATCTTCTCCCAATCGAATCCTACCGCGGCCGCCCTGCGCTGGACAGACTGGCTGTAGGCCAGTGCCGGCATCTCGCGTGGGACCCCCGCCAGCAGGGAGAAATTATCCGGCTTCTCCAGCCCTTTAAGCTCTTCCCAAGTGGCCGCCACGTCGTCGGCATCTTTAGCTTTTTTATCCCCGAACACATGTGGATGCCGGTATATGAGCTTGGCATTTATTTTGCGCAGTACGTCTTCGAGAGTGAATTCAGCGGACTCCCGCGCAATCTGCGCGTGCAACATGATCTGCAGCCATAGGTCGCCCAACTCTTCGCAGAGGGCGGGTATGCGCTGCTCATCTATAGTTTCCAGTACTTCATAGCATTCTTCCACCAGGTAACGTTTCAGGGAAACGTGCGTTTGCTTGCGGTCCCAAGGGCAACCGCCTGGCCCTCGCAACCGTTCTATTATCTTCTTGAAAGTTTCAAATCGGCCCAGTTCTTCGTCGCTGAATTCAGATTTGCTTCTACTCATGGTTCTATTCCTTATTAAATAATGTTTGCGGTCGGTATCCAGCCCCCATTATAAATAAAGTAAGGTCAGCCGGTATATACCGGCTGACCTTAAGTTCTCTAATCTTGTTTAATGCCCGCGTTCCCGGGGAATCAGTTTCGCCTTCCGCCGAAGACTATCAGAACGAAGTAGAGCAGTTGGGCTACCGCCTGCAGCATAGCCGCGACGTAGGTCAGGGCCGCTGCCGAGAGGACAGCGCTGGCACCGTCATACTCCGGCCCGACCAGCAGGCCCGTTTCCTTTATCATGTGCCTTGCACGCGTACTTGCATCGAATTCAACTGGAAGTGTAACCAGGGTGAAGAGCACTGCGGCCGCAAAGAAGATGATGCCTATAGAGGCCACAGCTCCTCCCATCACTTTGGATGCGCCCATGAGGAGCACTCCCACAAAAACTAGGACCCAGCCCAACGTGCTCCCGATATTGGCGGCCGGCACAAGCGCTGCCCGGATGCCCATCAGCCCGTATTTAGTTTTATGCTGTATTGCATGGCCTACTTCGTGTAGCGCGACACCTACCGCGGCTACTGAAGGGTTATTGGCTATATCGGCGGATAACCTCAGTACCCTTTTAGTTGGATCGTAGTTATCCGTCAGTTTCCCTTCAATGGTCTGTACGGGAACGTCGCTTAAACCGTTGGCCCTCAGCATCTGCGTGGCAGCCTGGGCGCCGGTAATGCCTTTCTGATTGTAAACCTTGGCATATTTTTTATAAGTCGAACTCACCTTCATCTGAGCATAGATCATGAAAATGAAGGCAGGCGCCATTATGATCAACCAAAGCGGGTCAAAGAAGAACATTTTGATACTCCTGAAAGACTAAATTGAACAGTTACTAGTTTATTTCGCGATCGGTTTTAAGTCAAAAGGCCGCCGATGAAATCCCGGTGGCCGGCAATGAACTCGGCGGCCGCCATTTCCCGTTTTCCTTCAGGTTGCACAGTTATTAGCCCGAGCAGGCCATCCCCGGTCTGCACCGCCAGCCTGGCCGTTTGTACATGCGGGAGGGCGATAATCTGTCCTATCTCGCTGTGGATGCCATCATTTACAGGTACGGCTTTTATTATTTTCAGCCTTCCCCCTTTCCAGAGCACATAACAGCCCGGCCACGGATGGTAAGCCCTGACCTTACGCCATAGCTGCACGGCTGGCAGGTTCAAGTCCAACCGGCCGTCTTCCTTAGTTTCCATCCCGGTATAGCTGGCTAGATTGTCGTCCTGCGCTACAGGTTCTATTTTGCCCGCGATCCAATCAGGCAGAGTCTCAATCAATAGCCCGGCGCCGAGCGCTGCCAGCTTGCCTGATAGCGATTCTGCATCGTCTGCATCGGAAATGGCCGTCCGCCGCTGTCTCAGTATGGGGCCGCTGTCGACCTTTTTCTCAATTAACATAATCGTTACGCCTGTCTCGGCATCGCCATTAAGGATTGCGGAAGCTATGGGAGACGGCCCCCGGTACTTGGGTAGCAATGAGGGATGGATATTGATACATTTATATTTAGGGATGCGTAATATGGTCTCAGGCAGGATCTGTCCATAGGCCGCAACTACTATTATGTCGGGCCGTATTTTTGATAACTCCGCCAGGACATTGGCATCCCTTAACGACTCCGGCTGTGCTACATTAAGACCGTTGGCCGCGGCAAACTTTTTTACCGCGCAAGACATTACCTGCTGCCCACGCCCGGTGCGTTTATCCGGTTGAGTGTAGACCATTCTTATGTCGTATTTGTTTGACATAAGTGACTGTAAAGCCGGAAGGGCAAAATCCGGAGACCCCATAAATACAGTTTTCATCGTAACCATAAAATTTATTTATTTTTAACCATTATGTCAAAATAACCATTGACAGACCAAAAGAACACTGTGGTAATCTATTGATGTTTTTCGGGGGGGCACCACGGAAGAAACAGGCAGATAGATCCAGTAATCACAACCCTTACTAACTAAATTAAAAAAGTCTGCATTTCTATTGCATTGGGGGGATTTTTTGCCCAAATTCCGGCGTCCACGAATACAATATAGTACGGATTAGATATAGATGCAAGCTGATAAAATATGGCAGGCGGCTCTTGGCGAGCTGCAGCTTCAGGTAAGTAAAGCAAACTATAATACGTGGCTACGGGATACCAGGGGTTTAGATTTTTCTAACGGCGAGTTTACAGTTGCCGTCCCTTCCACTTTTATAGCAGAGTGGTTGAAGAGCAGGCTTTATTCGCTCGTCTGCAGAGTCGTTTCAGGCATAGTCGGCCAAAACACCTCGGTGAATTTCCTGGTTCAGGCGGTCAACGCACCGCCTGCTCCGGTTACAGCCAGCTTGATGCCGGACGGCGGCGTCAGCTTGAAGATGCGTGGATCCGGTATGAAATCAACTTCCCTGAATCCCAGGTATACCTTCGCTAACTTCATTACGGGAGACTGCAACCGCTTTCCTTACACCGCTTCTATCGAAATTGCCAGCAACCCGGGGGAAGTGTTCAACCCATTCTTTATATATGGGGGGACCGGCACGGGCAAGACGCATCTGCTCCACGCTATAGGCCATTCGGCAAAGTTGCTGAATATGTCCACATGTTATATGAGCGCAGAGCAATTCACCAATGAATTCGTAGTCGCTATCCGCAGCAAGAAGGCCGAGGAGTTCAGGGGTAAATTCAGCAATTTGGACGTGCTGCTGCTGGATGATATTCAGTTTCTTAGCGGGAAGACAGGGACTCAAGAATGTATGTTCCATATATTAAACGATTTCCTGGCAGATAACAGGCAGGTAGTAATCTCCTCCGACCGGCCTCCCAAAGAAATAGAGTGCTTCAATCTGCGGCTCCTTTCGAGATTGGAGGGGGGCCTTGTTGTCGATATTTTCCCGCCGGATCACAAGACCAGGCTTGCCATACTGGAATCGAAAGCTAAGGTCCTTAAATCTTCCTTTGACGCTTCCATAATGGACTTCCTGGCCACACATTTTCACCGCAGTGTACGTGAGTTGGAAGGAGCGCTTATCCGGCTGGCAACTTATGCCCGTCTGAATAATTCCGATCCGGACCTGGATTCAGTCAAATACATTTTAAACGATCTCATCTCGATTTCCAAGCAGAACAGCGGCCGCTACCAACCGTCAACTATTATCGAGGCGGTGGCCGACTACTACGGCATTTCACCCGAAGACATCCCCAGCAAGAAAAGGGATTTAAAGACATCCCGGGCCCGCCACGTTGTCATGTATCTCCTGCGTCAGCAGAACCATTGCAGCCTTGCCGACATCGGCAGGGTTCTCGGCGACCGGGATCACTCCACAATAATTCACGGGTGTGAAAAAATATCCACTCAAATTAGTGTCGACTCTCAACTCAGCAAATCCATTGAAGATATACGCATTCTGTTGAAATCCTACAAACCCTCCTGACCTCCCAACATTCAATGTGGAAAATTTAACCCTTATTGTGGACAACTTTTGCAGTTTTTCCACTCTTCCTTTCCTCTGAAACTACGTTTCCACACTCCGATAGCTAACATCCACAACATCAACCAGCTTATAATTGGTATGATTATATAGATAGACTATATAGATGCAGAAGATAAGTAGTATACAAGATATGTTTGTTGATAAGGTAGAAGTAAGACTTATGTCCGGTCATGGAGGAAGTGGCCTGGCAAGCTTTAATCGTGAAAAGTTTAAACCCTTTGGCGGGCCGGACGGAGGTGATGGAGGCAAAGGGGGAGATATTTGTATTTTAGCGAGTGATGACGCGGAAGACCTGAAGTATTTTAAACATAAATCACTATTCAGGGCTGAGAACGGGGGCAGAGGCGGAAAGAATAAGATGCACGGGGTTAATGCTACAGACCTCATCATAAGGGTACCGGTAGGGACTTCAGCTTATGTCAAGCTGGAAGGTAAAGAAGCGCTGGTAGCTGATTTGAGCAGTAAAGGACAGAAGGTTTTGATGGCTAAGGGTGGAAAAGGGGGTCAGGGCAACGTGCATTATGCCACAGCCACAAGAAAAGCGCCTAAGATTTTCCAGCCGGGCGAGGAAGGAGAGCAGCTTGACATAGTGCTGCGTTTAACATTGGCTACTGACGTTTGTATTATCGGGTATCCTAACAGCGGCAAGTCCACTTTGCTTGCTGCCATTTCAGGAGCTAGACCACAGGTGGCGGATTTCCCTTTCACTACTGTGGAGCCGGTCCTGGGTAATGTTGACGACAGCGTTGATAAACTTACATGGGCCGAGATGCCGGCCATAATCGAGGGTTCTCACCAGGGCAAAGGGCTGGGTAATGGTTTTCTGAGCCATGCAGAAAGGGCCAAAGCGTTAATATTTCTGCTCGATGCAGAGGTAAAGGATCCCGCGACCGATTTGAATCATCTAAAAGAGGAGATTACGGCTTTCGACCCCGGTATAATACATAAAAGCCTGGTCGTGGCGATTAACAAGATCGATTTAGTAGAAGATGGGGGGAAATTGGAAGAAATACGTCATATGCCTGACTTTTTCGGGCTGCCCCTGTTTTTCGTCTCGGCCAAAACAGGAGAGGGATTGAAAGAGCTCATAACAGCCGTGCATAAAATCGCTCTCCAGAAGGAGACTGTGGAAGCCCAGGATACGAAGCCGGAGGTAGTCTTCCGGCCTAAACCGGTTGACAGGCATGACTAATATGAAAATTGGAATTATGGGCGGCACATTCGATCCTATACACCTGGGGCACCTTATCATTGCCGAGGAGGCCAGGACAGCTCTGGAGCTCGATAAAATAATGTTTATCCCGGCGGGCAACCCCTGGATGAAATTCGGCCGCCAGATAACACCACCTCAGCAGCGGGCGGAAATGGTCAAGCTGGCCATTCAGTCCAATCCCTTTTTTAGCCTCGTGACTATCGAGGTAGACCGGCCCGGCTCCACATTCACCGTGGATACTCTGGAAGAGTTATGGAAGGACATGGGCTACGAGTCCAAACTGTTTTTGCTGATGAGTTGGGACAGTTTGAAAGACATGCCCAACTGGAAAGCCCCTTACCGTATCTCCAAAATAGCCACCGTGGTCGCATTCCCCCGACCGGGATTCTCCCGGCCCGACCTGAAAGCTATGGAAGATGTCATTCCGGGCTTCTCCGAGAGAAGCGTAATAATGGAAGGGCCATGCATGGATATAAGTTCGACCTCTATCCGGGCCAGAATTGCTGAAGGTAAATCGATCCGTTACCTGGTGCCGGACATGGTTGAGAAGTATATAACCGAAAACGGTCTTTATCGGAAATAGTTAGCCGAATTGTTGAGTAAACGGGCCGGGGGCGGGACCTAGATATCCAGGTTTTTAACGCTGCGGGCGTGCGCCTGGATAAAAGACTTGCGGGGCGGCACTTCGCTGCCCATAAGCACGTGGAATATATCATCGGCCTTCATGGCGTCATCAACCTGCACTTTGAGCAATGTCCTGGTAGCCGGGTTCATGGTCGTATCCCAGAGTTGTTCAGGGCTCATTTCGCCCAGGCCCTTATAGCGTTGTATATCTACCTTGCTGGCCTTTAGCGTAGCCAGTTTGGCATCTTTCTCCATGTCGGAATAAACCCAATACTGCTGTTTGCCGGCTGCCAGCCGGTACAGCGGCGGCTGAGCAATGAACAGGTGGCCATTCTGGATGAGGTCTGCCATATTGCGATAGAAGAAAGTGAGGAGCAGGGTGCGGATATGTGCGCCATCGACATCGGCATCTGTCATGATGATGATCTGATGATAGCGCAGTTTACCCAGCTCGAACGCATCGCCGATTCCCGTACCCAGGGCGGTGATAAGGGCCCGGATCTCCTCATGGTCAAAAATCTTGTCCTTGGCTGCTTTCTCCACATTGAGGATCTTACCGCGTAGAGGGAGGATGGCCTGGAAATTGCGGTCCCGCCCCTGCTTGGCGGAGCCTCCTGCCGAATCGCCCTCCACCAGGTAGAGCTCGCACTCCTTGGGGTTATTGCTGGAGCAATCCGCCAGTTTGCCGGGAAGCGTGCCGAACTCGAGGCCGGTCTTCTTAAGGATGAGGTCACGCGCTTTGCGGGCCGCCTCCCTGGCTTTGGCCGCCAGCAAGCATTTATCGATGATGGATTTGCCTTCGTCGGGATGCTTCTCAAGGTACTCGTTAAGGCCGTCGCTGGCTATCGATTCAACCTGGCCCTTTACCTCTGGATTACCCAGCTTGGCCTTGGTCTGTCCTTCGAATTGGGGTGACCCCACCTTTACACTGACGACCGCCGTCAGGCCGTCGCGGATATCGTCGCCGGTCAGGTTGGCATCATTGTCCTTGAGGAACTTGTTCTTACGGGCATAATCGTTAAGCACACGTGTCAGCGCCGCACGGAACCCTGTCATGTGTGTCCCGCCTTCCCGGGTATTGACGCAATTGGCGAAGGCTGTCACATTCTCGGAGTAGCCGTCATTGTATTGTATAGCGATCTCTACAGCTGTGCTGTTGATCTTGCCTGCGATATAGATGGATTTATCCAGGACCTGGCGTGTTTTGTTAATCCGTCTGACCAGACTGGCAATGCCGCCCTCGAAGAAATATGTAACCTCTTCTTCCGTCTTTTCATCCTTGAGGCTTATCTCGACACCCTTGTTAAGGAAAGCCAGCTCCCTGAGGCGCTCGGCAAGCACTGCGAAATCGTAGCGGACTTCTCCGAAAATCTCAGAGTCTGCCATAAATGTGATCGTGGTCCCGGTTTCATCGGTCCTGCCGACCGATTTAACGTCGGCCTGCCGGATACCGATCTTATAATCCTGGCGCCAGATCTTGCCGTCCCGTCTGACCTCGGCCCTCATCCAGGAAGACAATGCACTCACTACCGAAGCGCCAACACCGTGCAGACCGCTTGAGACGCTGTAAGCGCCATCGCCGAATTTGCCTCCGGCATGCAGGGTGGTCATGACGACCTCCAGGGCGGAGATGCCTTTTTCGGGATGCAGGTCTACGGGTATGCCGCGGCCGTTGTCTATAACCGTTATCGAGTTATCGTGATGAATAATCACCTGTATGTGATCGCAGTAGCCGGCCATGGCCTCGTCTATACTGTTATAGACGATCTCGTAAACCAGGTGGTGCAGGCCGTCCTTGCCGGTATCGCCGATGTACATGCCCGGACGCATGCGTACCGCTTCCAGCCCATCCAGCACGCGGATGTTTTCTGCTGTATATTCGCCGTTATGTGAATTGTTGACCTGTTCAGAAGCCATAGTTTATCTCTTATGATGGATTTTGTGTGTCCTGGCCCGCTAAATGGCGGGTTATAGAAATAAGCATCACAATATATTGTGTTTGCTCAGACGAAGCCTACTAGGACTTGCAATTTCGTACTTTAGTATAGCATATTTAAGATGAAAATGCATCAGTTCAGACCGATCTTTTTTACGTGTGAAATCCCCTGCCTGGCCAGCTCGTCCGCCCTTTCATTCAACTCATCGCCGGCGTGCCCCGCAACTTTATGAAAAAGCACCTTGTATTTTGATAGCAGGTCCAGGAGCCTTTCCCAGAGGTCCCGGTTTTCCACAGGTTGTCTATTGGCGTTCTTCCAGCCGTTTTTCTGCCAGGTTAAATACCATTTCTTCTGAATGCAGTTCACCAGGTAAGCACTATCCGTATAGACCTCTATAAGGTGGCCGGGGGTCTTAATCAACTCGAGGGCTTTAATGCAGGCTGTCAGCTCCATCCTCTGGTTGGTCGTATTCAACTCCCCTCCGTAGATCTCCTTGACTCTCCCCTGGTGCCTCAATATGGCTCCCCAACCCCCGGCATTGACCCGGTACTGGTTGCCCGAACATGCGCCATCACAGTAAATAATGATTTTATCCGTGCCGGGCATGGGCCAATTATACGCTATTTGCGGGCGAAGGGGCCTCTCGACCGGGGCGTCATAATGTAGAAATTGAAGCTAAACTTGACAAAATATTTTTAATAGTTCTATACTTCGTAATATGTCGAACAATGATTGCTGTAACGCAGAAAAATATGCAGAGATTTTCAAGGCATTGTCCAATCCACACCGGCTGAAGATATTCCTGAGGCTGGCATGTTGCGGTACTGATGGCATAGCCTGCAAGACGGATAAGCCTTGCGAATGCGTGGGTGATCTCAGCAGCGACCTGGGCATAGCACAGTCCACAATTTCACATCACATGAAGGAGTTGCACCGGGCAGGTCTGATTAATTGCCGTCGCAACGGGCAGCGCATTGAGTGCTCGGTTGATGAAAGCATACTGGGCAAGCTAGCTGACTTCTTCAAAACCCCTGCACCGGACTAAAAATTTTTACCCTTTGATATCGATATATTTCGAATAATAGTAATAAAAAATTGTAAGGCTGGAGACAGAAATGAGCAATCTTGTATACGTGAATACGGGAAACTTCGGTGAGTTATTCGACAGGCGAATTACAGATCTGCTGGGTTTCGAGGATAAACGTGAGTTGATCGGTCAGAAGGCCTACGATAACTTCCGGCAGCATTATGGCTGCGCCCAATCCATGATGCGGGCCTTCATGGACGTTCTGGGGTTGCAGGATGAGTTCTGGTTCCGGGCCGTGGGCGGCTTACAGGGTGGAGGGGGCTGCTGGTTGACCTGCGGTGCGCTGAATACCGGTTTCATGCTGATCAGCGCCAGGTCGGGACGAAGGAAAATTGAGGATGGGTTCGACGGGCTGATGCCGATGATGGAGCCCTGCCACAAGCTGGCGCAGTGGTTCAAGCTCCAGTATAAAAGCACGGTCTGCTCCGAGATATCGGGTTATGACTGGTTCAATACCGCAGAGGTGGTGGAGCAGCATTTAACGGCAAAAGGAAAGGAGAGGCTGGAAAACTGTGCCAGGTTAACCAGTGGCACGGCTTACAAGGTGTCCGAGATTTTGTACGAGCTATAAATAGGGTACTTTGCATTAATAATCAAATAAAAGGAGGCAAATCATGGAAAAAGAGAACACGACGAAAACGGCCGGGGAAGGGAAAGAAGATTCAACCTTGGGAGGTTGCGGCTGCGGCGGCGATATGCCCATACGGGAGGAAAAGACCAGTGCCTTTATGGGTAGCGGCTGCGGTTGCATGCCTGAGGAAATGAGCAAAATGTTGGAAGACTGCTGCGGCAGCGGGTCCTTCCCGGAGGGGATGAAAGAGAAGATGAAAGGTTTTTATCAGGGTAAAAGCCAAAAAGCGTAATTAAAAGGAGTTCAGATGAAAGAACAGGAGATCAAGAAAACTGTCAGGGAACGATACGGGAAATTAGCCAAACTGGGCGGTTCCTGCTGCGCGCCACAGGCCACGAGTTGCTGCGGCACGACAGACCTTGCCAAAAAGATCAGCAAAAGCGTCGGTTACACGGACGAGGACTTGAATGCGGCGCCCGTGGGTGCCAATTTGGGGTTGGGCTGCGGCAATCCCGTAGCCCTGGCCTCGCTAAAAGAAGGGGAAGTCGTGGTGGATCTGGGTTCAGGAGCGGGCTTCGACTGCTTCCTGGCGTCCCGTAATGTTGGAGAAAAGGGCAAAGTCATAGGTGTGGATATGACAAGCGAAATGCTGGAAAAAGCCAGGGAGAACGCAGCTAAAGGCGGTTATAAGAACGTGGAGTTTAGGCTGGGCGAGATAGAGAACCTGCCGGTGGCGGACAATTACGCCGATATCATAATTTCTAACTGCGTCATTAACCTGGCGCCGGATAAAAAGCGGGTATTCAGCGAAGCCTACCGCGTGCTGAAGCCGGGCGGAAGGCTGATGGTTTCGGACATAGTCCTGCTGCAGGGATTGCCTCCGGCTGTCCAGAAATCGGTTGCCGCCTATATCGGCTGCGTGGCCGGCGCCTCCTTAAAGCAAGACTACCTGGACGATGTAAAAACAGCCGGCTTTGATGAGGTCAAGGTCATCGGCGACACAGGCTTTGCTGTCGATTTTGTGGAAACAGAGCCGGCTTTGAAGGCGATTGTAGAGAGTGAAAATATATCCAGGGAAGACCTGAAAAAGATCGGCAATTCCGTCAGGAGCATAAAAGTAAGCGCCGTTAAGCGGAGCAAATAGGAAGGGCGCCAGATGAGCAAAGCTGAGGATGCGCGAGTTACGTTTAGACAAGGATTCAACTGTACTCAGGCAGTTTTAGCCGCTTTCGGCGATGATTTCGGGCTGGACCGTATCATGGCCTATAAAGTCGCCTCCGGCTTCGGTGGAGGCATGGGGCATATGGGTAAGACCTGCGGGGCTGTGACGGGGGCGTTCATGGTCATCGGCCTTAAATACGGCATGACAGTGGCTGACGGCTCACAGTCGCACAGGGCCGCCTTCGGCAAGGTGCGGGAATTTACTGAGAAGTTCAGGGCCCAGCATGGTTCGATAACATGCAGCAAACTACTGGGAGCTGACTTCAGCAAACCGGGGGAATTCCGGGATGCCATGAAGAACGGTATACCCCAGAGGATCTGCCCCAAACTCGTCGAGGATGCAGCTGAGATTGTGGAAAGTTTGCTCAAAGCATGATGAACCGGCCGCGATTAGTCCTTGCCCGCAGCAGTTAGGGGATGATAGAATTCCCCTGATTTAACCGTCTTTTCCGCATAGCATGATCTTAATCGGCGAAAATATCCACATTATTTCCAAGGTGGTTAGCGAGGCGGTCAGGAACCGGGACGCTGCCCCTATCCAATTGCTTGCCCGGGAACAGTCCAAAGCAGGCGCAGATTACCTCGATTTGAACCTGGGCCCGGCCCGCAAAGACCCCGAGGAGGTTGTCGCCTGGCTGGTAAACACCGTTCAGGGAGTCGCTGACTTGCCCATCTCCCTGGACACCATGAATCCTGTGGCCATGGAAGCCGGTTTGAAGATATGTAAAAAGCGCCCTCTTTTGAACTCGGCCTCGGGGAAGTCCGAAAGCAAATCGAATATGATGCCTCTGGCCGTAAAATACAACACGGAGGTCATAATTTCCGTGATAACCGACCAGGGCTGCCCGCCGGACGTTGATTCCCGTGTGGAGAGCATTATGGATACGGTAGCCTTTGCCAATGAATTAGGCATCGGTAACGAGGACATCTGGATCGACCCCATTATCCTGCCTGTGAGCGCCGATCAGAAACAGGTTCGTGAAGCGCTGGAGTTCGTCAAAATACTGCCTGACCTTCTTCCCGGCGTGAAGTCGGTAGTTGGCCTCTCCAACGTATCCAATGGAACGCCGCCCCAACTGCGCGGTATCCTCAACCGCACGTACATGGTGATGCTGGAGAAAAACGGGCTTTTTTCTGCCATTGCGGACGTGCTCGACCCGGAGCTGATAGGGCTGAATCGCGGCGCCGAATCTGCCATTCGTAGCCTTATTTATAAGGTAATGGACGAGGAACCGATCGATATTGACGGGTTGCCGGAGACAGAGAGGAATTATGTAAAATCTGCCAGGGTGTTGATGGGCGAGGCCCTTTATTCTCACGCCTGGTTGGAATCCTGAACCGGGTAACTGTGGCCTGTAGGTTGAAGAAATATGGACGAATATACATTACCGGACTATCAGCATCTGGCCCTCATAACCATTGATGTTCAGAATGACTCTACCCTGCCCGGTGCACCGTTAGAAATTAAGGGCACAATGGAGGTAGTCCCTAATATCGCAATCCTGCTGCAGCTATTCAGGGAATTGTCCAAACCGGTTATCCACATCATAAGACTATATAAAGAAGACGGTTCCAACGTCGATATTGTCAGGCGGAAACGGATCGTCATCGGAGGAAGTGTGCTGAGGCCGGGCTCGGAAGGGGCTGAACTGGTAAAGGAAATGAAACCGGGCGCTGTGAGGCTGGACTCGAAATCGCTGTTGAAGGGTGGAGTGCAGGAGTTGGCGCCCAACGAATATGCTATCTATAAGCCGCGCTGGGGCGCATTTTATGGAACACCGCTGGAAAAGTTCCTGAAAAAGCATAAGATAAATACGCTGGCTTTCACCGGCTGCAATTTCCCAAATTGCCCGAGGACCTCAATTTATGAGGCCAGTGAACGTGACTTCAGGCTTATAGCCGTCCAAGATGCCCTGTCAGGCATCTATGAAAAAGGTATTGAAGAATTGAGTAAAATTGGCTGTGAGATAGTGTTGGCGCAGGATCTGGTTAAGGGCCTGAAACCTGCATAATTAGTAGATAGTAGGTAATTGTTATGGAATATAAGGCGCCGCTGGAAACGTACACCGGAAGGGTCAGGGAAGTCACGCTGGGCAAAGGGGCAGGTGCACTTAAGATAGGCGGAGGAAATATCCTGCCCCTTCACTATTTTGAAGGCAGCGTCGTAAACCGGCCGCTGGTGGCGCTGGAGGTCAATGACAACGGGGCTGCCGGCTGGGCGGATTGGGTAGTGGAACCGTATAAGGAAGTTGTATCTGACCCGGTTAAATGGGCCAGGAGGTGCCTCGACCTGGGCGCCGATCTAATCTGCCTGCACCTGGACGGCACGGACCCTCAGGGGGCGAATCGCTCGGCTGCGGAGGCTGCTGCTGTAGTAAAGAAGGTCCGCTCAGGGGTGGACGTTCCCTTAATTGTTTACGGATGCGGAGACGATAAAAAGGACGTCGAGGTGCTTACTGCGGTGGCAGAAGCCTGCAAGGGGGAGAACCTTTTGCTGGGGCCTGCCGTTAAGGAAAACTACGAGGCTGTTGCCCGGGCGGTGGCCGAAAACGGGCACTGCATCATCGCCCAGACGCCTATCGACCTCAACCTGGAGAAGGAGCTTAACGTTAAACTATTGAAACAGCTCCCCCCAGAGAGGATAGTCATCGACCCATTGAGCTCGGCGCTCGGTTACGGTATGGAATACAGCTTTACCATCATGGAACGCACGAGGCAGATAGGTGTCATATTCGGCGATGTGGCCATGCAGATGCCCATCATTGCCGACCTGGGCGGCGAGTGCTGGAAGACCAACCAGGCCAGGGCCGACAGGGAACAGGGCATGCATTGGGAGAGCATCACGGCTATGAGCCTGCTGCTAGCCGGGGCGGACGTCCTGGTATTACGCCACCCGGATAACTGCAGACTCTTGAAGGAAGCCATAGAAGGAAAGATTTAGGAGGCTGATGCTGTGGCTAAAACAGAGCGGCAAGGCAGAGAAGCCCGGGAATTTATACGCGCTGAGGATAGCTGGGAGCCGGTAGGGCACACCCCTTTGCCCGGCGTTCTCGATCTGAGGAACTGGGACCGGCGGCTGCTTCAGACCTGGAAGCCCCTTTATGTCCCCGTTACCGATAGGTGTAACCTTTGCACCTACGGCGAATGCGATCTCTCAGATGGCAAGAAGGGTTCCTGCGGTATAGACGGCTCCGTCATGCAGGCACGCCTCAATTTGCAATCCTGTTGCGAGGGCCTGGCGCTTTCTACGACCCGGGCCAGGCGCATTGTCGGATATTTAATTGACGTTAAAGGCAGGGACATGGCCCTTGAACCGGGCGACAGGGTAAGCATCGAAGCCCCCCATATCAGGACGGTCATCGGGCTCAAGCCCGTCAATCTGGGCGATCTCGACAGGGTGCTGTCGTATTTGGAGCATCAAGCTACGCTGCTACTTACGGCAGCCAACACAGGCATCGAAGGCTCCAACCTGGATTTCGAATCCAAAGCGCTGCAGGCCTCCATGCTTAGCCACGTAGCTATGGAGGCTGCGGAAATAGCCCAGATATCCGGGTTCGGCTTCCCCACCTCAATTGCCGATACGCCCCTGGTTGAGGTGGGCTGGGCCTCGCTTCCACTCGACAAGCCGGTAATACTGGTCACAGGCAACGACACGGTCTCGGCCGTCTGCCTGGTGGATTACCTTAGAAGCAGCCGGTTGGAGGATAAAATACTGGTGGCTGGTATGGGGCCGGTGGCGCACGAGCTTGTCCGCTATAGTTCCAGGGCCCGGATTGCTGGCCCATTATCCAGGCTTTTGTATATCCTAAGGATGGGTGTGGCTGATGTTGTGATGTGCGGAGGCGGCAATTTGCTGACGGATATAGCCGCTGAGACGGCCGCCGGCGGGGCAGCCTTTATTGCTACGGATGCACAGGCGGCATATGGATTTGAGGATGTCACGGCCAGGGATACCGAGGAGATACTGGTCGATCTTAATCAGGGGAAGGGCGCCCTGGTGCTCGATCCCAGGAAGGCGGCTGCCGTAGCCGTGGAAGCTGCGCTTAAGCTCTCATCGTCCAGGAAGAAATCGATTTTACAGAAGGAAGAAGTTGCGGAGATGGCCGCCCGGTATAAGTCCTGCAAGCCGTGCGATGAAGCCTGCCCCAACAAGCTGCCTATCGCAGGCGCCATCGAGGCCGCTACGCACAACGAGTTCGAGCTGATGGCGGAAGTGTTCGAAAAATGCATCGGTTGCGGGAAATGCGAAGCTGCTGTAAAGGGTCAGGTACCGGTATTGCGCATGATGCAGGGGGCGGCTCGCAGGGAGGATGCCAAGATGCGAGTGGGGCGCGGCCCTGTCATGGATACCGAGATAAGGAAAGTAGGAGCTCCTCTGGTGCTGGGCACCATCCCCGGTGTGATAGCCATCGTCGGCGGTTCGAACTATCCGGGGTCGCCGGATGATATCGCGGAGATAGCCGAGGAGTTTGCCAAACGTAAATACGTAGTAGTGCTGGCTGGGGAGTCGGCCATTGCCGCGGCTTTGAAGAAGGACGCCGACGGCAAGTCCATTTACGAAAAATACCCGCCTGATTTCGAAGCAGGCGGAATCGTCAATATCGGTTCCGGCGCAGCGGCCTCCCATATATCAGGGGCCGCCATCAAGATTGCCAGCATCTTCGCAGCCCTGCCGTTGAGGGCTAACTACGAGGTGGTGGCTGACTACATACTCAACCGCGTGGGCGCCTGCGGGCTGGCCTGGGGGGCCTGCGGCGAGGAGGAACTGGCACTGGCTACAGGCTGCAACCGGCTGGGCATACCGGTCATCGTTGGGCCGCACTGCATTAAATACGGCCGGCTTTATCTAAGCAGGCCGGGAGAAACCGACTGGAGCGTGATGGACGGCCGAGAAAAGAAGCCTGTCGACACAGGCGAACCATCGCCGGAGCACCTTCTCAACCTGTTGGCGGATAAGGGGAGCGCCATGGTAGCGCTGGCCAGGCTGTGCATGCGCAAGAACGATACGCCGCAGGGGCGCTCGACCAAGCTCACACACTACATCGGCCTGCACAAGCAATATTTCGGCAAGCTGCCGGATGACGTGGGCCTCTACGTGAGAAAGTCTTCTGATATACCCATTTTCTATAAGAAAGACCTGCAGGTAAAACTAAAAGAGGCCGGTTGGACGGAGAAGCCGGTGCTGTCTCTGCCCACCTTGATCGGCACCTATCCCTCCAGCGTAACCCTGGACGAGGTCGTCCACTGAAAACCTGGCTTTGGCATTAGGATAACCCCGATCGGTACGGATATAATATATAGTCAATATTGCTATGGGAGAACGTATATTAATTAAAAGGCGGGTGCGGTATGTCTGACGGAGTATTCCCGGTTGACATAGGGCCCCAGTATGAGGGCGAGGTCATCAGGAAAGCCGACATGATGGTCGAGTTCGGCGGACCCAACGTCAGGTCCAAGTTCGAGCTGGTGACCATTAAGAAGCCCGAAGAGGTCACCCATGAAAAGGTGGAGGTGATCGGCCCCGACATCCCTGATTTCCCTGAAGGCAGCAGCCAGCCCATCGCCCTGCTGGTGGATGTAGCGGGAGCCCGGCTGGAAAAGGATATAGAGCCGGTCCTGGAGCGCCGTCTGCACCTGTATTTGAATTATATTGAGGGTTTCTACCACATGAACCAGCGTCAGGATGTCTGGATGCGCTTGAAAAAAGAGTCCTTCAGTAAGGGGCTGAAGTCGCTCAAGACGCTGGGCGAGATTCTGATTTTCCTCTATACGTCCGAGATCGATATCATCGAAAAGATACAGATCACCATCGCTACAGACCCCGCCAGGGTCGAAGAGCTTTTGCAGAAGGCCATGGAGGTTTACCGCGCTCGTGACGAGAAGATACGCGGCCTGCGCGAGGCCGATGTAGATGAGTTTTATAGCTGCGCCCTCTGCCAGAGTTTTGCCCCCACCCATATTTGCTGCATCACCCCTGAGCGCATCGCCAACTGCGGTGCTATCAACTGGTTCGACGGCAAGGCCGCTTATCAGCTCGATACCGAGGGACCCATCCAGCGGGTGAAGAAAGGCTTCATCATCGATCCTATCCGCGGGGAATATGAGGGAGTCAATAAGTTATCACTGGAGAAATCGATGGGCGCCTACGACAAGATGTATTTGCACAGCGCCTTTGGCTATCCCCATACTTCCTGTGGCTGCTTCCAGGCTATCTGCTTCTACATACCGGAGGTGGACGCCTTCGGCATCGTAAACCGTGATTTCGAGGGAGATACGGTTATAGGCGTGCCTTTCACGGAGATGGCAGGCGATACCAGCGGGGGACGTCAGGTGGAAGGGTTCCTGGGCATGGCGCTGGAATACCTGCGCTCACCCAGCTTCCTCAAAGCCGACGGCGGATGGTACAGGATCGTTTGGATGCCGCAGGCCATCAAAGAACTTTACCGGGACGCCTGCCCGATGGATTTATACGGCAAAATAGCCACCGAAAACGACGTCAGGAATGTTGAGGAGCTTGTCGAGTTTCTGGATCGGGTCGGCCACCCCTGGGTCAAGGGCGAGGTCAAACTGCCCGTCTAAAAGGAGAGACGCTTGGCAATCAAAGGTACAGATATAGTTAAGAAGCTGCCCGAAGGCGGCAAGAAAAACTGTAGAGAGTGCGGACTGCCCACCTGCTTCGCCTTTGCCATGAAGCTGGCATCGGGAGGAATCGCCATCGATAAATGCCCGTATATTTCACCGGAAGTAAGGATCGAACTGGAGGACGCCCTTTCCCCGCCCATTAAACCTGTGATCATCGGCACAGGAGCTAACGCCCTTACCATAGGCGATGAGCAGGTGCTTTACCGCCATGAGAAGACCTTTATTCACCAGCCTGGCATAGCCGTGCTGATCTCGGACGACGAGCCCGCGGAAACTGTAAACGCCAAAATCAAGAAACTCAAGGAGATGCAGTTCCAATGGGTGGGCAAGGTGCTGAAGGCCGATATGCTGGCGCTGCGGCATGCCTCGGACGATCGCGCCGCATACGCAGCCCTCGTTAGTAAAGTACTACCTGTTGCCGACTGCCCCCTCATGCTGATCTCGGAGGATACCGACGCCCTGCTGGATGCGCACAATTTATGTGCTGAAAGGAAGCCGCTGCTCTACCCCGTCACGACGCAGAACCTGGAAAAAATCATAGGCGCCGTTCAGGCCCGGCCTGCTGTAGTGGCTATTAAAGCGGCCGGAGTGGAATCCCTGGTTCCGCTTACCAACCGCCTCAAAGAAGCTGGGCTGGAAGACGTTTTGCTGGACCCGGGATCCAGGAATTTACAATCGGCCATCAGGGACCAGACTCTTATACGGCGCTCTGCCCTTAAGCAGGTCTTCAGGCCGCTCGGATATCCCACGGTGGCTTTCCCTTGCTTCATGACCGGGGACAGACAACGTGAGATACTTCTGGCTTCTACGTTCATAGCCAAGTACGCCGGGATCATCGTCCTTTCCGATATCAGTGAGCATTCCTTGCTGCCGCTACTGGTGCAGAGGATGAATATTTATACCGACCCGCGCATTCCGATGTCCATGGAGGAAAAGGTCTACCCCATCAACAATCCCGATGCCAGCTCCCCAGTATTGATAACTACGAACTGGGCGCTGACCTACTTTATCGTCTCGTCCGAGATAGAGAGCAGCAAGGTTCCTTCGTGGCTATGCGTCAAGGAGGCAGGCGGCCTGGGGGTACTGACGGCCTGGGCGGCCGGCAAGTTCAGCGGCGACAACATAGCCCCCTTCATCAAGAAGTGCAGCATCGAGAGCAAGGTCAACCACCGAAGGCTGATCATCCCTGGTAAGGTGGCCCGCATCCGTCATGAATTGACCGAAGCCCTCCCCGACTGGGACATCATCGTCGGCCCACGCGAAGCCAATGAGATACCCTCCTATCTCCCCACCCTCGTCAAAAGCTGGAAAAACTAGCCTAATTACGCTGCGCAACCGGTATCGGGCGGTTTACCAGGCAGACCAATGTATTCTCAAAGAAAATCGACAATCTGAAATACAATCTAGCCTTGCATTATATGTTTTACAACTTTGCTCGACCGCACAAATCGCTGGCTAACCCTTATCCAAGGACTCCCGCTATGGCATTGGGGATTAGTGACCATATCTGGACTATTGAAGAAATCGTGAAACTAACTACTTAGCGTCCGTTGGGTTATGGTTGATTTCATATTATTATGCCTCTATAATGAATTCGTAACACATGAGGTAGGCTATAAAGGATGGAGGGGAAAGGGAAAGCGATGCCACACACAATCATTTATAACCCAGAAAAGCAGGTTATTGAATTGAAAGTTCAAGGGGATTTAACCTTGGACTATTTCAAGGAAATCCTTAAAGAAAATGTACTAGCTATTAAAGAGAAGGGTGGCACTTGTGTTTTACATGATTACCGTGAAGCGAATTTTAAACTATCAACCTCTGAGATTTACCAAATGCCGGGAATAGTGATTGACACTTTCGCATCATTTGGACTTAACGCGAGAGTTATCAAGCGATTAGCCGTTGTAGCAAAAGATTATAAAGATGCTCGCTTCCTTGAAACTGTATTTGTCAATAACGCATTGGATCTAAAGATATCTCGCGATGTTAACGAAGCAAAGCAATGGGTATGCGGAAAATAACTCCACCCAAGTCAAAATGACCCACTACCGATTTTCAAAATGATACACTACCCGCTAGCGTGTAAATTTACTTATCAATACGATGATTTGGCATCCGTCAGTCCCGGTGAATCCCACAACCGGTTGAACTCGTCCTGGCAGCTATTAACGAAGGCGGGCTGCGTCACCACAGCCATAACCTCGTCGTTCTGCTGACTGGCGCTCAACGTGTAATTATAGCTTCCGATGGTAGCTGTTTTGCCGTCGATCATGCTCATTTTCAAATGCATGAGGCCGGAGTGGATGTTGACCTTAACCGGGATGCCCAGGTTCAGCAGGTCGTTCATCGCATGTTTCTGAGTATTGCCGGCGGCCTGCTCTTTATCCGTAATAACGCGCACCCGTACGCCCCGCTGTTTAGCGTCGCCGATGGCCTTAACGATGTCGGGATGCGTCAGGCTATAGATTGCCACATCGAGACTTGTGGACGCTCCATTATAAAGATTTACAAGGATGGGCGCAGGGTCCTGTCCTGCCCTGGGGAAGAAAGCGCCGGGCTCCCCCGCCTGAATAGCAGGCGTAGATTGTGTTGACGGCGACTGGGGAAGCTGGCAGGCACATAGCATCAGAAACCCGGCAAATGCCGGCAAGGCCACACACCAGATAATTATCTTGCGCCAGTTCATCCGCATTTCATATATTCCGTATTTCTTTTAAAATACAGAGTATATATATTTTGGAAGCTTTTACAAGGGCGATATGGAAAACGATTCGGCAGATAACGATTTATCGGGGATCCTGCGGCCTGAACGCAGGCAACACCGCCACCTGATCGATATCCTTCAGGATATTCAGGTAGAAGAGGGATATTTATCCCGGCAGGCAATGCTGGCTGTATCTAAATTCCTAGATATACCCGCCAGTGCGGTATGGGGGGTGGCTACCTTCTATAATCAATTCCGCTTTACACCGCCGGGCAGGAAGCCGGTCAAGGTCTGCCTGGGTACGGCCTGTCACCTGGCGGGAGGCCGGCTCGTGTTGGAGGCCACGGCACGCGAGCTGGCGATTGAGATCGGCGGAACAACCGAAGACAGGGAATTCAGCCTGGAACGTGTCGCCTGCATCGGCTGCTGCGCCCTTGCGCCCGTGCTGACAGTCGGGGGAGAGGTGCATCCCAGGATGACGCCGCCCGGGGTGGAAGAGGTATTTGTAAAGATAAAGGCTGCTGCTTCGGACGCACCGGGGACTGAAAGTCGGCCATGAGCTTCGAGCAGATACTCCAACAGGCGGTATCTAATTGGGAATCTCTTTATAGCGGCCGGACTATCCATGTTCTGGTGGGTACGGCTACCTGCGGCCGCGCCGCCGGGTCAATGGCCGTTCTCGAGGCTTTAAGGCATGAAATTGAAGGCCTGGATGTTCAGGTCGCCATCTCCGAGGTCGGCTGTATGGGCCTCTGCTCCTACGAACCCCTGGTGACGATCATCAAGCCCAATGATTTCGCTATATGCTATCACCACGTAACACCGCAGTTGGTGCCCCGTCTGGTACAGGGCTATGTAATGGGCGACGATCCGTGCCTCGACCTGGCCCTCGGCGCCCTTACGGGAGGCGGACACGAACCTGCCGTCATCCCCGAGCTGGAGCGCTTTGCTCACGAGAAAAGACTGCTGCTGCGCAACAGCGGCTATACCTCTCCGCTGGAGATCGAACATTACCTGGCCTGCGAAGGCTATAAAGCTTTGGCCAAGGCCCTGATAACTGATCCCGAAATATTGATAGAAGAAGTGGAAAGATCCGGACTGCGCGGACGCGGCGGAGCGGGATTCCCCACCGCCGCCAAGTGGCGGACATGTTACGCCGCTAAAAGCGATACCAAATATGTTGTCTGCAATGCGGATGAAGGCGACCCCGGCGCATTTATGGACCGGATACTGCTGGAGAGCGACCCCCATGCCGTGATCGAGGGCATGGCGATCGCAGGTTACGCCATCGGAGCGCAAAAGGCTTTATCTATATTCGAGAGGAGTATCCCCTGGCGATATCCAGGATTCAGACTGCGCTGATGCAATCTGAAGAAAAGGGCTTACTGGGCAAAAACATACTTGACTCTTCTTTCAATTTCGATATCGAGATTGTAAAAGGCGCAGGGGCCTTTGTATCCGGTGAGGAGACGGCTATGACGGCGGCCATGGAGGGAAGGCGCTCCTGGCCGGAACACCGCCCGCCCTACCCCTCTGAGGCTGGTTTATGGGGCAGGCCTACGCTGGTCAACAATGTGAAGACGCTGGCATATATTCCGCTGGTAGTAAATAACGGTGGCAAATGGTTTAGGGGAACGGGGACGAAGGAAAGCCCAGGCACCGCCCTGTTCGCACTGGCCGGTAAACTGATCAATACGGGGCTGGCGGAAGTGCCGATGGGTACGACACTTCGAACGCTGGTTTATGATATCGGCGGCGGCACACGTGAGAACAAGCAGTTCAAGGGCGTTCAAATCGGCGGTCCTTCGGGCGGCTGCCTTCCGGAAGCTCTCCTGGACACGCCAGTGGACTTCGATTCCCTGAAGGAAGCCGGGGCCATTATGGGCTCGGGGGGCATCATCGTGATAGACGAGGACAACTGTATGGTGGATACAGCTAAATTTTTCATCGATTTCAGCCAGCAGGAATCGTGTGGCAAGTGTACGCCCTGCCGCATCGGCACCTTCCACATGCTGGATATCCTGCAAGATGTAACTAAGGGCCTGGGTACTCTGGAAGGCCTTAGTATGCTGGAAGAGCTTGGGAATGATGTTAAAGCCGGCTCGCTGTGCGGGCTGGGCAAGATGGCGCCCAACCCCGTGCTGACCACGCTGCGCTACTACAAGGATGAGTATAAGGCTCATATACTCGAGAAACGCTGCCCGGCAGGCGTGTGCAAGGACTTAACGGCCTATTATATATTGCCTGAAAAGTGCGAAAAGGGTTGCGATCACTGCGTTCTGGCCTGCCCGGCGGAGGCTGTTTTCAGCGATGAGAACGGACTGAAGGTCGTGGACCAGTCCAAGTGCACCAAGTGTGGCAGTTGTGAGCTGGTCTGCCCCGTGGAGTATAATGCTGTGATAAGATTATCACCGGTCAGTCTCGTCCCGGAAAACCGGCGGGTCAGGCCGGATACGCCTTCGAAGGAGCCTTAAAAAAATGACTGTGACCATTGCTGTTGCCGGTAAGGGAGGCGTGGGCAAGACTGCTGTATCGGCCGTGCTGGTCGATTTTTTATCCAACCTGGGGGCGGTTCTGGCGGTGGACGCCGATCCCAGCACCAACCTCAACGATGCACTGGGAGTAGACCTCCAGAGCACTGTAGGGAAGACCCGCGAGAAGATGACCGACGAGATCAAGGGCGGGCGCCTGACTATGGCTGTCTCCAAACAGGAGATACTGGACAGCCGTATCCATGAGTCCCTCGTAGAGACCAGCCGGTTCGACCTGCTGGCCATGGGTAGGCCGGAAGGCCCCGGGTGCTACTGCGCCGCCAATCATATGATTCGTTTCTCTATCGACAAGCTGGCTAAAAGCTACGACTATGTCGTCATGGACTGCGAGGCCGGCCTGGAGCATATCAGCCGGCAGACCACGCAGGATATAGACTACCTGCTGGCGATTACCGACCCGACTATACGCGGCCTCAATACCTGCATCCGCCTCGAGCAGCTCAGTGGAGAGATACGGACTAACATTAAAGGCGGCGTGTTGCTGGTAGTCAACAGGCTCAGGAACGGACTGGCCCCGGAATTTAAGCAGGCCATCACCAAATCAGGGCTGATGCTCTTTGCCACTATCCCGGAGGACTCGGCAATCGCCGACCTGGATATGAGCGGCAAGCCGCTTACCCTGCTTCCGTTGGACTCCAGATTCCGCATTGCGGTGCAGGAAATACTTTATAAACTCAGAATCCGATAATATTCTTCGTATTTGCGGAAGACGGGAAATCGGGCAGCCTGAACAGGATAAAAGAGTGGAGAAATTACTCAACCTGGCCGATATCGAGGGCAAGGTCAGCCCGCACCAGTTGCAGGTTAAAGGGGCGCTCAAAATGAGGTCTTCTGCACTTGAGTATGTCAGAGAGGCCGGAGCGCTGGCTCAATACCTGGGAGGCAGGGTTGAAAGTCTTGGACTGGACGAAGATTGGGCGGTAAGCAAGGAGCTGTATCCCGGCGTCATAGTTCATTTTGCCTTTAATAAGGCCGATGATGAGTTCCCTGCCAGGCTGCGAGCCCTGTACAGCGGTGAAAAGGTCAGAATGATCAGGGGAGATGAGTTGGCCACCATAACTATATCGCTGGCCAACCAGCTTTTGCGCTATGTCAGGGAGAGCAACCCGGGAGTGAAACTTCCGGAGATCTGTTACAAGGTATAATGTGACCGGGCAAGCGATATGGAAGACGAATTAAAAGCATTTATCGACTCAAAGTTCCATATTGCTCCGATAGAGGGAGAAGACAAGGTCCGCCCGATGGCTGAGGCCATCGCCAAGCACGTTCGTGCCGGTAGCTCGATCCACATCGCCAATAAAGGCGGCGCGCTCTTCTTTCAACTGGTCCGTGAGTTCTGGGGCAAACGGCCCGACTTCACTTTGATCAGCCCGTCCACATCGTCCTATCTCCTTGCCCTCATACGGGGGGAGATGATTAAAAAGGCTGTAACCACCTTTCTGGGCAACTCATATCCCACGCCCGGCCCCAACCCGCATGTACAAAAGGCCTATATATCCGGGGCTATCGAGTTCGAGAACTGGACCATGTTGACCCTAACCCAGCGGCTGCTGGCGGGCGCTATGGGATGGGAGTTCATACCCACCAACTCGCTCATCGGCAGCAGTATGGCCGAGGAAAATAAGGAGAATTTCAGCGTGATCGATTCTCCCTTCGGGACGGGGGAAAAGACCGGGCTTCTGCGGGCGCTGCGGCCTGATATAACCCTGGTCCACGGGTTGGCGGCCGACAGGGCCGGGAATACTATCCTGCCCTATCCCCTCGGAGCTGATGCCTATGGCGCCTGGGCATCCCGGGAGGGTGTAATAGTCAGTGTGGAACATATTGTACCCACTGACTATATCAGGAGCCACGCACACCTGGTGCGCGTACCCTCTTATATGGTCAAAGCCGTCTGTGAAGTTCCTTTCGGCGCACACCCGGGCGGGCTTTCCAACAGCGGCATCCCGCAATTCGAAGGCTATTTCGACGACTATGAATTCGCCACCATGATAAACGACGCCTCGATGGACGAATCCAGGTTCCTGAGTTTTATTCATGAGTGGATTCTTGGCTGCCGGAACCAGGAGCAATACCTGGATAAGCTCGGCAGAGAGAGGCAGCGCTACCTCAAAGAAAAGGCCAAGCCCCACTCCTGGGTGGTAGAGACCCTGGCTGCGGTGCCGCAAGTTGACTTCCATAAAGAATCCAACCAGATCGAACGGATGATTATTGCTGGCAGCAGGTATATCGCTGAGCTATGCGTATCCAAGGGATACAAGACCATTTTGGCAGGCGTCGGGGTGTCCAACCTTGCCGCCTGGATGGCCGCTTACAAATTGAAAGACCAGAAGAAGGATGTGGAACTGGTGGCCGAGATCGGTATGTTCGGCTTTATGCCCAGGCCCTCCGACCCAACCGTCTTCAGCATGGATAACCTCCCCTCCTGCAAAATCCTGACCAATATCGAGACGGCGCTGGGTGTCATGGTAGGAGGCTCGGCTGGCTCCTGCCTGGGCGTCCTCGGTGCAGCACAGGTGGACAGGTACGGCAACGGCAACTCGACCAAGATACCCAATGTATTCTTCATAGTCGGCTCGGGCGGCGCCAACGATGTGGCCTCCAGCTGCAGTGAAGCAATTGTGTTCGCTTCCGCGGGAAAAGAACGGTTACCTGCCCAGGTGCCCTATATCACCTTTCCCGGTGCCCGTGTCAAGACGCTCATAACGGACGTAGGGATCTTCGAAAAACAGGAGGGTAGCGATACGCTGACTCTGACCTCATACATCCCCTATGGCACGGCGATCAGGGAGGAGGAGGCCATAAAGGGAATAAAGCGGCTGGTTGGCTGGGAACTGGAAGTGGCATCTCCCCTCAAGAAGATCGACCTGCCTTCCTACGAAGAAAAAATGCTTTTGCGGCTCTTTGACCCGCAGGGTTTCTACACGAAAACGTAGGGGCGTAACTTCAGGTGCGCCCGGCAAGACGGACATGTCCATTGGCCCACCCTTACAGGATTTAGTTATCCTGTTCGGCCGAACTCTTTCTTTAGCTGCTGTGAGCTAAGGTGTATCATGGTCGGTCTGCCGTGCGGGCAGGTGCGCGGCTGCGAGGTATGCTCGAGTTGCCTTATGAGGTTTTGCATCTCCTGCGTGTTCAACTGCTGTCCGGCCCGGATGGCCCCGTGACAAGCCAGCGACTGAGCGGCTTTTAACTCTCTTTGTGCCGTATCCTGCTCCGCCCCGATCTCATCCAGAAGCTCCTTTAAGGTCTCAACCAGGTTGGTGCTGTCCAGCATGGAGGGCACCGCCCTTACCAGGTAGGTCCTGCTGCCAAAGGGCTCTATAGTGAACCCGAATTCAGCCAGCAACTCCTGGATGTGCTTCATTACCTCTTCTTGTGAAGGCGAAAGCTCAATGGAAAGGGGTTCCAGCATGCCCTGTATATCCGGTTGCTTGCGGGCACGCTGGGCCACTATGTTATCGAACAGAATACGCTCATGGGCGGCATGCTGATCGATCAGGTAAAGGCCCCCCTCGCCCTCTGCCAGTATATAGTTTGCCGATAGTTGCCCCAGGGTCTGGAGTGAGGGCAGCGTTGTGGAGGCATGTGGGAAGCGCTCCCAAAGTGATTGGACCTCGGCGGTTTCGGATTCCAGGCGCACGCCAGGGAGGGGTGATTTCTCCAGCGTAGCTCTGATAATTTTTAAAGCTGCCGTGAATACAGAGCTGTTATTGCGGAATTTGACCTCCTGCTTGCTGGGATGCACGTTGACATCCACCTCTTCCGGCGGGATGGCTACGTTCAGAATGACTACCGGGTGCCTTCCGGTCATGAGCAATCCCTCAAAGGCGGTTTCTACGGCTTTGGCCAGTAAACTATTTCTCACGTATCGCCTGTTCACAAAAAAGCTGAGGTAGCTGCGGTTTGATCGTTGCACAGAAGGAGGGCTGGCCAACCCCTGGATATACATGAAGCCGTCGGTACCTTCGACCTCAAGCATCTTTTGGGCGGTCTCGAGACCATAAACTGCTGAAACCGCAGAGCGGAGGTCTCCGTCACCCGGCGTCTGCAAGCTGGTACGACCGTCTATTGTAAGTTGGAATTTAACTTCGGGGAAAGCCAGAGCGTACTGGCTGACCAGTGAGGCTATGTGACCGGACTCGGTGGTGGAGGACTTCAGGAATTTGAGCCTGGCCGGCAGGCTGCGGAACAGGTGGCGGACTGTGATGGACGTTCCCTGCGGCCGGCTTTTCTTCTCCCTGGATATGATTCTGCCGTTCTCAAGGTGAAGGTAGCTGGCCGCGCTGCTGCCCATGTCCCTGGTTAGTATCTCAACTTCCGCCACAGCAGCTATACTGGGCAGCGCTTCGCCGCGAAAGCCCAGTGTGCTGATATGTTCCAGGTCGTCCAGCTTGGTTATCTTGCTTGTGGCATGGCGCCTGACGGCGACTTCCACATCCGCTGCGGAAAGGCCGCAGCCATTGTCGGCGACCCTTAGATAGCTGACGCCGCCATTATGGGCTTCTACAACGATTTCCCTGGCGCCGGCATCAAGGGAGTTCTCGAGCAGTTCCTTGGCAACTGAAGAAGGCCGCTCGATAACCTCGCCGGCGGCGATTTTGGAGGTTACCTCCGGCGGCAGTACTTTGATGGGCATGAAGTTATTGTAGCATTATCCTCCCAAGACATTTAACGGGTCATTGCCGTCAGCAAGCCGGCTTCCAAATCACGGCTTCCCTATTTCATCGAGCAGGTTTATAATTTCAAACGGCTTCACTCATCAATTGGCTACCTGTCACCGGTTAAGTATCAAGCATTGGTGCAGCAACAGCAGAAGAAGGAGGAAACTCATCAGCTTAACCTGTTCTGTCCAGCCATAAGGGTGCGGTCCAGTCGGATATTACATACACAAGGAGAGAAATACATGGTTTCTAATGTAAAGGACACAAATATTATTTCTATCTCGGGACTGACCAAGCGGTTCAAGGATTTCGCGGCGGTTGACAACATTTCTTTTGACGTTAAGAAAGGGGAAATCTTTGCATTTTTAGGCCCCAACGGGGCGGGCAAGTCTACTACCATAAAAATGCTTACCACCTTGCTTGTGCCAACAAGTGGGAGCATGACAATCAACGGCCATGATCCCAAAAATGATAAGGACGCCGTAAGAAAATCCTTCGGTATAGTCTTTCAGGACCCCAGCCTGGATATCGATATGACCGCAATGGAAAACCTGCAGTATCACGCCGTGTTATTCAAAGTACCTGCGGATATCAGGAAGAAAAGGATAGAAGAACTATTGCGCTTTGTCGAGCTCTGGGACCGCAAAAATGATATGGTCAAAACCTTTTCGGGCGGTATGAAACGCAGATTGGAAATGGCCAGGGGATTGCTGCATCATCCCAAAATCATATTCCTGGATGAGCCCACTCTCGGGTTGGACCCTCAAACAAGAAACCATATATGGAACTACTTATTGGAGATTAACCGGAAGGAGGGTATGACTATTTTCTTTTCAACGCACTATATGGAAGAAGCAGAGAAAGTAGCCCAGCGGATAGCCATCATTGACCACGGAAGGATCGTGGCTATCGGCAGCGCCGCCGAACTGGAAGAAAAAACGAAAACAGCTACATTGGAGGAGGCCTATATTGCCCTTACCGGGAGTGTTATCAGAGAAGAGCAGGTAAATGGCAGCGACCGGATGAGATTAATGGGCAGGATGATGGGGCGAAACTAATGGGCACAATGTTTGTTCTCCGCTTAAGATCAACGCGCCATATTTGGAGGTATCATTCATGAGTACAATATATATTCTCTGGCTCAGGCAAGTAAAGAAGTATTTTTCGCGCTAAATCGCGCATTATCGGTTCGCTCGGTCAGCCACTATTGTTTTTATTGGTTTTTGGATTCGGCTTCGGAGCTATTTTTCAGCAGGCCGGGCAGGGAAACTACATCCAGTTCCTGACATCCGGAATAATCATGATGAGCGTTCTCTTCACCGCTATTTTTTCCGGCATCGACCTCATCTGGGACAAGCAGTTCGGATTCCTCAAGGAGACGATGGTGGCCCCGGTTCCCAGGTGGCAAATCATGCTCGGCAAGACGGTGGGAGGGGCTACTGTTGCATCCATCCAGGGAGTGATTGTTTTTGTACTCGCCCTCTTTGTAGGTTTTAAAATCTCCGACCCGCTTATGCTGCCCGTTGCCCTTTTGTTCATTATTCTTATTGCACTGCTCTTTACATCTCTTGGCGTTGCCATAGCATCAATAATTGAAGATATGCAGGGATTCCAGTTGATAATGAACTTCATGGTTATGCCGATTTTTTTCCTCTCGGGTGCGCTATTTCCGCTGCAGGGTCTGCCGACTGCGCTGGAGGCGATTACGAGAATCGATCCGCTAACCTACGGAGTCGATGGTATACGCTCGGCGCTGGGCGGCACGGGCAGCTTTGGAATAGGCACGGACATGATGGTAATCGTTATCGTCGCTGTGATATTACTCGGTGTAGGTACGTATCTTTTTGAAAGGATACAAGCTTAAACCTGCCAGAAAGATTAGTGCGGATAACTTGCCGCTAGATATTCACCTGTTACACCTGATAGACTTTAGCCTGGGGCGAAAAAATAAACTTATTTGACATATCGTGGAATAACTTAATTTTCAGCATTCAGTACCTGTCGTGCACCGCTGATTTAGGTAAAATGGAAGTTGGCGAAAGGGAGGCAGAGCGTGATCTATAGCGAAGGTAAAATAGGGCGGGTCTTCATTATCAGGCTGGAGGACGGCGATAAGCTGCCGGCATGCATAGAGAAATTCGCTCAGGAGCACAATATCAGCGCCGGGCAGGCCGTGCTCATCGGAGGCGTTGGCAGTGGGGATATGGTGGTCGGGCCCCGCAAGAATACTATGATGCCTCCGGACCCCATGATATTACCCATAGATGGCGTCCATGAAGTAGTAGGGATTGGAGTGCTGGCGCCGGATAAAAGGGGCAAGCCTTCTCTTCATATCCATGCTGCGCTCGGCCGGGCCGGCCGCACCATGACAGGCTGTTTGCGCCTGGGCGTCAAGACCTGGCTGGTGGGCGAGGTGGTGCTTTACGAGATACTGGGCGCCGGCGTAGCCAGGCTGCCGGACAAGGAAAGCGGGTTCGAGCTTCTCCAACCCAAACGGAAAAAGAAGATTTAGTGGAGGACAGGAAGAAATGGGCACGGGATTTGACGGCGAAGTGCACTATGAGATGTCATTAAGCCCCGGGGAAGCCCGATCAGGCACCAAAAAGCTGTTAAACAGGCTGGACAAAAGATTGGAGGTGACCATTCCTCCGGGTTCCGGGGAAGGTACCGTGGTTAAGCTGACCAATGCCCTGCTGGTTACGGATGGGCGTCCGGGCGATATTTTGATCACAGTCAAGCTCAAGGAAGCGGGTGGAGGCGTTATGGAAATTGACGAATCCTCATTTGAGCGGGAGGTCAATAAGAGCAGCTTACCCGTAGTGGTGGACTTCTGGGCGCCCTGGTGCGGGCCCTGCCGTATGATTTCGCCCATCATGGAGAAGCTCTCGGGCCAGTATGCCGGACGCCTTAAATTCTGCAAGATCAACGTCGATGAGAACCCCGGACCGGCTGCCAGATATAATGCCATGAGCATCCCGCTGCTGGTCTTCTTCAAGGGCGGAGAGGAGATAGACAGGAGCCTAGGAGCATTGCCCGAGGGCGCCTTGCGGCAGAAAATTGATTCCGTCCTCGCATAGAATATATTTAAAGAGGTGGCAAATGGTGGAAAACAAAGAAACGGTTATCCCTATAGCGACCCCCATGGTCAATTCCTATATTATCCGGGGAGATAAGCCTATTCTGATAGATACCGGCCTGCCCGGCTATGATACCCGTATATTGCAGGCAATGGAAAAGAACGGGATTAGTCCGGCTGATATAACCCTGATCATCATCACACATTGCCACCAGGACCATTTCGGCAGCTTAGCCGCTATGAAGCAGAAAACGGGTGCGCCCGTGGCAGTACACAAAGCCGACTCCGGATACCTCAAGACCGGCGGAAGTCCACCCCTATATCCGGTGGGGACCAAAGGCAAGATTATGGAAGCGGTATCAAGGATGGTGAAAAAGCCGGAAGTGACGGGCCTGGAGCCGGATATTTTGATAGAAGGCGAAATGGACCTGGCAAAGTATGGTGTTAAGGGGAAGATAATATTGACTCCCGGACATACACCTGGCGGCATTTCCATCATGCTTGAAAGCGGTGAGGTCCTGGTCGGCGACCTTATATTCGGCGGTCTTATCAGGCCGACCGCTCCGGGCTTCCCCTATTTCGCAGAAAGCGTGGAGGACCTTTTACGGAGCATTCAAAAGGTACTGGACCTGCAGCCGAAAATAATCTATGCCGGACACGGCGGGCCTTTTACAGCCGAGTCTATCAGGCGCAGGTTTTTCAAATAATAGTTTTGCAGTTTACTTAAGCTGGTCTCTCGTATAACCGAGCACACGTCGTGCCACAACCAGCGTGTTGATCTGGCCGGTGCCTTCGAAGATGTCGTTGATCTTGGCATCCCGCATAAATTTCTCGAAGAGCAGCTTGCGGGAGTAGCCCAAGGGACCCATCAGCTCGACAGCCCTCTGCGTGATCAATGTAGCGGCGCGCCCCGCTTTGGCCTTGGCCATAGACGCTTCCAGCGCATTGGGGGTCCCACTTTGCAGTTGCCACATGGCGCGTATTACCAGCAGGTGGGCCGCTCTCCAGTTGGACTCCATCTCCATGAAATCCCTCTCGATGGCCGTCTGCTTGCTGCGCGGTACGTCATAGCGGACCTTGATGCCCCGCTTGGTCAGCTCATCCCTGAGCATGTCCAAGGCGGCCCTGGTTACACCCAACGCCTGTGCGGCCACCAGCGGACGTGTGACATCGAAGGTAGCCATGGCTCCCTTGAAACCCTCGGTCTTGGTCTTGATTTCGGCCTTGCCCAGAATGTTGTTGAAAGGTATGCGGCAGTTCTCGAATACCACGGTAACCGTATCGCTCGCCTTGATTCCCAGCTTTTTCTCCTGCTTTTCGACCTTCATGCCCGGCGTCCCGGCCTCGACCACAAAGGACTTCATGCCAGCCCTGCCGGCCGATTTATCAACGGTGGCCCAGACGACGATGATGCCTTCGGAGAGCTCGAGCGCCCGCCGGCCCATGGTCACAAAGATCTTCTCGCCGTTCAGCACCCAGTAATCGCCGTCGCGAACAGCGGTGGCCTGGATAGCAGATGTATCCGAGCCGCAGCCCGGCTCTGTCATAGCCATGGCGCCCCATTTCGGTTTTCCCTCGCCATAGCGGGCCAGGAAACGTCCCCACTGCTCCTGGGTGCCGGCAGCAAATACCGCTGCGCCCCCCAGACCCGGGCCGGGGCTGGCAAGGTAGAGCCCTGCATCTCCCCAGCAGAGCTCCTCCACCATCAGGGCTCCGGTTACGCCCAGTCCGGTAAGGAATCCTTTGCCGCGCATCTTCCACATGGTGTCTATGAGGTCCATAGGGTCTTCGTGTTCATGCTCGTCATAGTAGCGGCTGATCGGCCGGAAGAGGTTCTGCGCTATATCATGTGCCTCTTCGACCTTGGCTTTATCTTCAGCTGAAATTTCAAAATCTATCATTGGTGTGTTCCTCCTTATACAATGGCCATGCCGGTAAAGGTGGTGAAACCCCTGGCGTTCCTAAACCAGAGCTCCACAGGATTGTCCCTGATATATCCGTGACCGCCCATCACCTGTACCCCATAGTCGGTCACCAGCATCGCCATGTTATCGGCATACGACTTGGCGAGGCAGGCTTCCCTGGTTGCATCCTCATTTCTATCCAGCTTCCAGGCGGCTTCCCAGGTGAGCAGCCTGGCGGCGTCGACCTCGATGGCCATATCGGCCAGCATGAAGGCGATTGCCTGGCGGGAGGCGATCGGTTCGCCAAAGGCGTGGCGTTCCTTGGCATAATCACGTGAAAACTCGAATGAGCTGCGGGCCACCCCTACCGCCATGGAGGCCAGCGCTACACGGGACAGGTTGGCCAGCCGGTTGAAATCGCAGCCCTTTTTCCCGCCCAACCGGTTCTCAGCCGCTATCTTACAGTCCTTCAGGTTCAGCTCGTAGGTAGCCAGGGCCTTTATGCCCATGTTTTGCTCACGGTCCCCGATCTCAAGTCCCTTAGTGCCTTTTTCTACAATGAAGCACTGCCTTTCCTCTCCCTCTCCGGCGTACACCAGTATGAAATCCGCCCCGGCGGCCAGCGGGACATAGCATTTCTGACCGTTGAGCGTATACCCGCTGTTACGTTTGGCAGTCGTGCTGAACTCGTTGGGGTCGAAATCGTAAAGCGGTTCGATGAAGGCGGCGGTAGCGGCGGTGAACTTGTTGCCGCACAGGGCAGGCAGGTATTTCTTTTTCTGCTCCTCGGTGCCCATTTCAACGATGGGAAGTATGGCCAGGGACGGGGCCAGGATATGCATGGCCATTGAGAGGTCTCCCCAGGCCAGCTCCTCCGCCAGCAACGTGCCGGTTAAGGCCGAATGCTCCCATCCGGCGCCCCCGAGCTGTTCAGGGATGCAGCTTGCAACCAGTCCCAGCTCCCAGGCGCCGTCGATGATTTCCGATGGAATTTCGCCGGACTCATCGCAATCCCGGAACTTCTTGCGCATGACATCGGTGGCGAACTGTTTAACCGTGTTGACGATCATTTTCTGTTCTTCGGAAGGACTGAAACCTATCATATAGACCCCCTTATTAAGCTCGATCTTACAGCTCTGTTTTAAACGTGGCTCACTTCAATAATAACAAATTGTCATATCGATGGTCAATGTGTGTATAGGCTCTTAAATCGAGGCTCAATTATATCAGTTATAATTATCGGCGTGACTGATATAAGGAGCGGAATTTATGAAAACGGATAGGGATTGCATTTTGTGTAGAATTTCAGGCCACGAGGCTGAATCTCACATTCTATACGAAAGTGAGCAGGTAATTGCTATGTTGGACCTTTTCCCGGCGACCAGGGGACATACCCTTGTTTTGCCTAAGTCTCATGTCCCCACTATTTACGAAATGCCGATGGATACCGGCATGGAAATCATGAAAACAGCAATACTTTTGGCTAAAGCAATTAAGCTGGCTTTGCATCCTGAAGGGCTGAATCTGATTCAAGCAAACGGTAAGGCCGGTGGACAGACGATAGATCATTTTCATTTACACATCGTCCCAAGGTACCGGGACGACGGTGTGGTATTAAGATTTGGCCACGGTAGCCAGTCTGCGAATCCTGAAGAACTGGCAGAAGTAGCTTCAATTATTCGGCTATAGATCAGCGCTAAGAATTTCCGGTGATCGCTGAGCTGCTAAAGTAGAAGGCAATCACGATGGAAATGACTATAAACAGGGCGAATATGATTGCAGCAGATTGCAAAGACATGAGTTTGGCTTTTCCTTTATTATCAATAAAGTGTTTCTCGTATTCAAGATATGAGATCAGGTAAGCCATAATTGCGGCTATCAGGCTAAATGATGCTCCAATACCAACCAACATTGTGAATAAATTTGTTTGCATTACAGCTCTTTATGAGATTAGCACAGGTTACGACATGCAAAGTAATCCTAACGGACGAAAGCGTTCCTGCCGGCGTAAATAGCGGGCCCGCTCAGCTCTTCCTCTATGCGGAGTAATTGATTATATTTCTCTACCCTTTCCCCACGGCAGGGCGCCCCTGATTTGAGATGTCCGGTTTCCAAAGCTACCGTCAAGTCCGCTATGAAGCTATCAACGGTTTCACCACTGCGATGTGAAACCATAGCTCCCCATTTATTCAGGTGGGCCAGTTTGATGGCCGCAATTGTCTCTGAGACAGTACCGATTTGATTCAATTTTATTAATACAGAGTTGGCCGCCCGGCAATCAATACCCTTCTTGATGCGGTCGATATTAGTAACGAAGAGATCATCGCCTACTATTTCAATTTTATTCCCCAGTTTCTTAGTAAGAAGCTGCCAACCGTCCCAATCATCCTCTGCCAGGCCATCCTCCAACAGGATAATGGGATATTTCGAAATGATTTTTTCGTATTCAAGAATCATCTCGGTCGAGCTTAACCTGCGTCCTTCTGTTTTCAGCAAATAGTGACCATCTTCATAAAACCCGCTGGCTGCGGCATCAATTGCAATGCCTACATCCTTTCCCGGCGCATAACCGGCTTTTTCTATGGAAGTAGTTATATATTCGATGGGTTTGTGATTGCTGGAGACCCTGGGTATAAAACCACCTTCGTCACCGACCCCTATATTTTGCCCGCTGTCCTTCAAGATACCCATTAAGGTATGGTAAATCTCGCTTCCCCAGCGCAGGGCTTCACTGAAACTGGGAGCGCCAAAGGGGGCTATCATATATTCCTGGAAGTCGGAGCCCTGCCACTGGGCGTGCAAACCGCCATTGATGATGTTAAACATAGGCACCGGCATGAGAGCTTTGCTGGAGCTGGAAAGATGTTTATACAGAGGTATGCCCAAAGATCCGGCGGCAGCACGTGCCACAGCCATGGATACACCCAATATTGCATTAGCTCCAAGATTAGACTTATTTGATGTGCCATCGCGGTCAATCATCAGCTTATCAATGCCGGATTGATCAGCAGCGTCTTTCCCGATAAGCGCAGTGGCCAAAGTGATATTGATATTATTGACCGCAGCCAGGACACCTTTTCTAAGATACCTGGTTGAATCAGCATCTCGCAGCTCCACCGCCTCATGCTTGCCGGTTGAAGCTCCCGAAGGAACGGCGGCTCGACCAATCGCACCGCAATTCAATGTGACATCGACTTCAATGGTGGGATTGCCTCTGGAATCCAGTATCTCTCGCCCATGAACTGACTTTATTTTCGAATCCATCAGTTTACCTCCATTTCTCGACAAGGTTGATCAACTCCTTCCATCCACCCAGCCAGCCTGCCACACTGATGAGCGAGGCTTTACATTCAGTGGTTGCGCTGCCGCGGGATTCCCATCTAAATGAGTGGGAGAAAAACGTGAGTTGTTTGCATAGATAGTCAATAGATGCTCCCTGACTGCCAACGTCTGAATACCTATTGTGAAACAATTCCTCGATTAGATGTCTTCGGCACAGCATTCCTTCAGCTTCCACATTTTCGACGCACCGCGGGCATGCAAACTTGCGCCAGTACATTCCCGTTTCACGGGCAAACCGTTTCAGGCAGCTCGCATCATTTCCCTGCCTCATTATGTCTGCATTTGCACTTCCTTTGCACTCCGTATTGAAACCAAGGTAGCACATGAGGCAAGGTTTTTTATTTCGCAGACGAACCGCCGTGACCAAGGGAACCTGATAACGGGAGAAACAGGTTTGTGCTCGTCCGATCAGGTCGGCCAAAAGTATACTCGGCCCATGAAAATAGTTATGATGGAATGCAGATTCAACAAGTAACCAGCCTGCCATATGCCTCTGGCAGAAGCCCCAGGAATTTCTCAAATGACGGCGGACATATGGATCCATGATGGACCCCTGCATGAAATACCAGAGATAATGCACCTCTGCGTTCGCAAGATAGCCACCATTGTCGTCGCCGGGGACAATATTATGAAACTGATCCAAATCATTGTCGAACATAGCCATTCCTGAATTGACAGTCAGATCGGCTTTTAGTTAGGCAGCATATTATCACCGGCCATCCATCGAATCCGATTTTGACATAGTTTCTTCCAACTGGGCCAGATCCGACTTGATAGCTGTCAACTGTTCAACCGCGGCTGTAATCCTATTTTGCTCCGGCTCGATGCTGTCGCTCTCCTTGATCCGTTTGTCACGGGCTGCCACTATGGCGCCTGCAGTGGACTCGATAACCTTCTGAATTTGCCCGTCTATATCGATGCGGAAGCGGTAAAACGAGTCTGTAATATTGCAGACAGTCGCCCACCTCAAGTTGCCCACATTATGCGAGATGATCGAGTCAATATCTTCCAGAAGCCGTTTCTTTAGCCTTTTGATCCTGATGTTCCTGGGCAAAATACTCTCGAACACGTTTTCGGGCAACGGGCTCCAGTTTACCCTCCATCCCTCAGTAACCCAGAATGGCTCGTGTTTCATCTCGAAAATCTCCTCTCCGTGAGATCCCACGTAGCCGATTTCAAATATATCGGCGGCTGTCTTGCGAACGGTCTCCACAAGCTCCAACAACTGCTGTTGATAGGACCCGATGATACGATTGATGTGCTCATCCATCTGCAATGCGGTTTTATCCAGCGCTTGATTAAACACGCCGGGGATAACCTCCGATATATGCCGCCGTGCTTGCTTTTCAATTGAACCCAGATCGGTCGCCCCATTGAGTATTTTTTCGACTGCCGCGCCAAGCTGCTTATAATATGCACGGTAGAGGTCGCCTGACTGCTCGTTGATAAGTTCGATGGTACGTTTCTCATCGCCAGCCAGCAGGTCCTTAAACACAATCCTTTTTTGCTCGGCTTCCTGTAATTTATGTTGGAATGTCTGCAGCCGCTTCTCCAGGTCCTCGATTGGGAGGCTCAATGACTTCTGCTGGAGCTGCAAGCGCATCAAGGAATTACCGGCAATATCCTGTGTTTTCCTGGTCAAAGCCAGGTGCAAGGTATGGCTTTTTTCTTCAACCAGGAAATTTATCAGGTGCTGTTCTATTTCAGCCATGCCGCTTCTATTCCATTGCTCGTCATCTTGGGTTGCCCGTGCGTCAAGCCCCTGGCGCGACGAGACACAGAAAATCGGCTCCTTGCCCGTGGCGCCGAACTGCTCCTGAAGCACCTTGCGCAGGAACGATACGGCGGCTTCCTGTTCTCTTTCATTGAGATAGTCAATCTTATTCACTATGAAGAAAAGTTTCACGATGCGGGACCGCACCGACTTAAGGAACTCTATCTCAACCTGGGTGATAGGGGGGTCGGCGGATATCAGGAACAATGCGGCATCACACTGCGGGATAAATTGCATCGTTGCTTCGGTATTATGCTCGAAGGTGGAGCCTATACCAGGCGTATCTATAAGGACAACCCCATCGCGCAAAAGGGATGACGGATGGCCGACTTCAACCGACTCCACGCCCTGGCGGTTACGTGGATTATTTTCCTCAGTTACATATTTTGCCAGGATACTGCTTGCCTGCTCGTCATCAGCAGTCGTGAATTCTTCAATCCTGCCGTCGCGGTAAATGACTTTTATTTTCCGTTCAGGCGCCCAGGAAATATAGGTGGGAACGGAGGTAAGAGGAATGACGGCTGAAGGTAGAAGCTTTTCTCCCAACAAGGCGTTAAGGAAAGTGCTTTTTCCCCTCTTGAATTGCCCCAGAACTGCGAGGTGAAAACGGGATGTGACGAAACGATCATTTAGCTCGGATAGGCGCTGTTTTTCGGCTGTGAACTCGCTTCCAAACCCGGCGAGAACGTTATCAATTTTAGCCAGTAAAGAGCTTAAGATAGTTACCCTCGGCTTGGTAACCAAACCGTCAGGAACGCCATTTAAATTTTCCATGCTGTCAATTTTCCTGGACATACTAACTCCATAAAAAAAGCTTCTACCGTTTCCAGTAGAAGCTATCAGCCTCTCGGCTACAAGGGGCTTAACGCCCGTCAGCGAGCTTCATCGCTCTTATTCAGTTAGAATAATATTACAACTGCGTTTATGAGCAGTCAATTAGTTATATGTATGAAAGTGTTTTCAGTATCGAAACGGCATAAAAAGTATCTTCCAGCGTAGGGATCCCCATCACGTCCTTTCTGGCGAAACCGCCGTTGGGCCGCTGACAGGCTTTAACAAAAGATATTAGCCGTTCGGGGATACGTACCCTTTGTCCAAGGTTGCAAAGGCTATTGGACAGCCAATATATATCCTCTATAAAGTTCAGCTGCCACATATTTTCTCTATCGCGGAGATAGTTCACAGTGAGCTTCAATTTAGTACCGTCATACATTATTAATTTAAAAATCTCGGTGGCATAAAAAGTGGAAGCCAGGGTTGAAATGCGGCCGTTCCCAAAGCCTCCATCGGCATTATTGAATTTGAGGACAAAATTTATTATTGGCTGCGTATTAAAATCCCTGCCCAATCGATTCAATATAGACACAACGCGGAAGGTCGTTTCCATTTCCGAAACTACTTCGAGATCGAGATTTTCAAATGCGCCGAAACCTCCCACGCTGTTCCTCATAAGTTTTAATTTTGGGAGGTACCCATATAAAGATTTATTCTCAAGATTGAGGTCATATAGTACCTCAGAGGCAGAGAATAGGCCGTTAATACCCATGAAGGGATTCTTTTCTAGAGCATTAATGAAGAAATCTTCTATTTCGCCAGTCCGGTCCGGTTCAACGCCGAGCAGGGATAGAGTTTTAACCGCATAATACGTATCCATGGCGCTGGACGGGGGCATCATGGCGAAGAAATAACCTCCATCCGGCAGGTGGCATTTTGAGATATAGCCTTGGACCTGCTCCTGCAGTATATTCAGATGTACATTCTCATTATTATTAATAGCCATAATTCCAAATAAAAAAAGCCTCTACTAGTTAACTAGTAGAGGCTATCATCCCAGCTTGGGCATTTCAGAGACTATGCTCCGGCGAGCCTCATCGCTCTCTCGATCGATTTTAGCAAAACCCTTAGCCTAACTTCAACTTTCAGTAATAGATACGTTCACGCTTCCTGTTTAAACGGGAAAATCTCGTCAATGGCTTCCGGGACATATTTCTTGACCATATCAGGGCTTAGTGCGTTTGCTTTAACTATCTCAGAATAAAATGAGGCGGAAGGACGCGGCTTTCTTCGCTGGGTGTTGGGGTCCATCTCCACCATGCCGAATTTCATGGAGTAGCCCAGCGCCCACTCGAAGTTATCTACCAGCGTCCAGTGATGATAGCCGATGATGTCATAGCCCTTTTGTATAAGGTCGTACATGGTGCGAACGGCCTTGGCTATGACCCAGGGCCGGAGCTTATCCTCTTTGTCAGGCACGCCGTTTTCAAGTATGAAAAAGGGCTTATTGTATTTGGCCAGTTTATCGACGACAATAGCTATGCCCTGAGGATAAATCTCGCCGAACATTGGTTTTCCACCGGGGTCCAGATCGCCGGTTGGCTTGCCTTTAGGCTGGACGCGCTTTACAAAGGCCATTCCTGGTAGGGTGATGTCGAAGCTGACGCCAGTGCCGCCGTAAATATTCACGCCCACGAAGTCCCATGTATCTTTGACATGACTGCAATTACCGAGCAGCCTGTTAAGGAAGGGCACCTTCTTACCCGTCATCATATTAATAAATACGTTGTTAAAAGAATCGCTGGCAATACGGGCGGCCAGCCTATCTAAAATATGTTTTTTTACGCCTGTGAAGATGATGAAGTGGTTAGCGAAACTGACCATTGCATCGTGCTGGAGTTTGTGTATAGTGTAATAGGCGGCGGCATGGCAGCGGCCCATATTCCCCAGCACCTTGAAGTATAGTAATGGATGGCCGGATTTAGCTGGTGGATGGTCGCCTTCCAAGTAGCCCTCCAGGGCATAGACGTTGGGCTCGTTGAAGGTAATCCAATCGCTGCACAGGTCGTAAAGCTCCGTTACCGTGAACTTCACAAAGCGCCCGAAGTCCTCATGGCAACTTTTAGAGAGGAATGCACCTTTTTTCTCGAACCATACAGGGTGCGAAAAATGGTGCAGGCAGACTATAGGACGGATATTGCGCTCGATCAACGCAGCCAGCATCTGGCGATAGCGTTCGATGGCCTCGGGATTGAAGACGCCCTCCTCAGGCTCGATCCTGGCCCAGCTTACTGAAAGCCTCAGGGAATTCAATCCCATACTCTGTGCGATATCGAAATCCTGCTCGGCATTGTTCCACCAGTCGGCGGCCTTCCCGCTGCGATCTCCGGTCTTTATTCCGCCGCCGTTCTCGAACTCATACCACTGGGTGTTGACGCTGTCCCCCTCAACCTGGTAGGCGGACGTACCTACCCCCCAAAAAAAGCCATCGGGAAATTGTAGGGGACTGGTACCGTTATTCATGCATACCGTTCATCATTTTAATAGCGGTCCGGGGTTGCCACATCCAAACTTTGAGCTACTATTATAAATTATTCTGGGGGTAAATTTCTGCGCAGGCTGTTGTACAAAGCTAGGCAGGATTGGATATAATCCTTTACACACATAACGACCCCGTCATTTACGTAATATCATCAATGAGATAGTGAGATGGAAATACCGTTATATCAGATCGATGCGTTCACCGGCCGGATGTTCGGCGGCAATCCTGCTGCAGTATGCCCGCTCGATGCCTGGCTTGATGATGGCTTGATGCAAAAGATCGCCGAAGAAAACAATCTGTCTGAAACTGCATTTTTTGTAAAAAGCGGGGCAGGTTATGAAATACGCTGGTTTACACCTAAAATCGAGATCGACTTGGCCGGCCATCCGACACTGGCTGCCGCTTATGTAATTTTCAATTACTTCGACCGCGGTGCCAAAGAGATCATTTTTTCCTCTAAGAGCGGTAAATTGACTGTTGCCCGCGATACCGACTTGATAAGGATGAATTTCCCGGCCATGGCGGCGGTTTCGATGAATGAAAACGAAATAATAAACCAGGGGCTTAAAAGGAGACCTTTGGAGCTCTATAAGACCAGGGACTATCTGGCTATTTATGCCAGCGAAGAAGAAATACTATCCATAAAGCCTGACTTCGAGCTTCTGAAAAAGCTCGACTGCCTTGGAATAATTATTTCTGCGCCGGGAGATGAAGCGGATTTCGTCTCCAGGTTTTTCGCCCCGTCCGTGGGAATAAACGAGGACCCGGTCACAGGCTCCGCCCATTCGACGCTGATCCCATATTGGGCCAAAAGATTAAAGAAAGATACCTTGCATGCTTATCAATTGTCCCAACGGCGTGGAGAGCTGTTTTGCAGGTACCTGGGCGATAGGGTGGAGATCAGCGGGAGGGCGGTTCTTTACCTGAAAGGTACGATCAGCATTTAATATTCTGTCCGGGAGCACAGCATAAACCAGATACAAGAAGTGATAATATGAAGGCTTTTCCGTTCAAGAAAATCGACGCCTTCACCAGGGGCGAATCTGCGGGAAACCCGGCTGGCTGTATTTATTTGAGCAAATCAGGGGATATCTCGGAAGAGGAGATGCAGCAGATTGCCAGGGAACTGAAGGGCTTTGTTAACGAGGTCGTTTACCTGTTTCCCGAGAAAGACGGCATCTTCTTCAGGTACTATTCCGCAGAATCTGAGGTGGACTTCTGTGGACACGGCACAATTGCGGCTATGTATGATTACATAAGCACAAGCCCCGATGTGCGTTGCCGTGACGTCATGGAGATAAGTGTGAAAAACGAATATCTGCAGGTCTATAACCGGCTGGGGACCGATAATTGTGTTTATATCACGGCGCCGGAGCCGAAGTACCACTTTCTTACTTTGAAGGCAGGGGAAATCAGCGCTGCACTTGGTATTGATGAAAGCTACATCGCAGCGGCTTCAGAGCCTGCCTTGATCAACGCCGGACTAAATACATTGATAGTGCCCATAGCGGGACTTAGCGTATGTCTTGCCATTAAGCCGGACGAACTAAAATTGAAGACCTTTTGCTTGGACAACGGCATAGATATTGTGCTGGTCTTTACGCAGGAAACGGCCGGCAAAGGCCACGATTACAGGACCCGCGTATTTGCACCAAAATACGGCTATCTGGAAGACCCGGCCACGGGCTCGGGAAATTCAGCTTTAGGTTACTATCTGCTTAGGAAGGGCGCCTGGGACGGCGGCAGCTTAACCATTGAGCAGAACAACAACTTTGAGCGACCTAATCAAGTCAAATTATCCACCGTGGAAAAAGAGGGCAAGTTAAGGGTTATCTTTGGCGGCGTCGCTACGGTTAAAATAGACGGACTTTACAAATTGGGAACGGCTTAAGCCGGACCACTTGTCCGGAGTTTATTTTTCAGGATTAGCTTTCCCGGGCGTGCTCAGGTCGCTCTCCATTACAAGATGCCGGGGTATCTCGCGTATAAAACGCGACGGCACACGATAGCTGATTTCTCCATAAGAGCGGCGTTTTTCAGAGTACGTTAAATAGACGGCATCCATTGCCCGTGTAATGCCTACGTAGCAGAGGCGGCGCTCCTCTTCCAGCCTCTCAGGGTCATCCATCGACTTGTTGTGCGGAAGCAGCCCTTCTTCCGCCCCGGCGATGAAAACCACAGGGAACTCCGTGCCCTTGGAGCCATGTAGCGTATTAAAGGTGACCGCTTCCTCTCCCTGCCCCCTCTCGGCGGCATCCGACGCAACGGTAATTTTCTGCAGCAGGGACGACAGCGCCTCGATAGGGTTGAGATGTTCATAGGCCCCGGCTAAAGATATTAGCTCCAGCACATTTTCCCAGCGCTCCTCCGGGTCGTCCTCGCCTTTGAGGTGTTCCAGATAGGCGGTTCTTTCTAAAATACGATTCATGAGGGTGACCAGGCTGATATGCCTTGCTTCAGCCTGCAAGTCATGCACCAGGGTTAAAAAATGGGCCGCAGAGCGCTGCGTCCTGACAGGCAAAGAGGGCAAGGCGCAGGCCGCGGCCTGCTCCAGGGCCGTGAAAAGGTGGGTTCCGGACTTTTCAGCGTGTGACTGCAATGCTGCCATCGATTGTGCGCCTATGCCCTTACCTGCCAGCCTTATTGCTCGTGCCAGGGCCGAATCATCCGCAGGATTGCGGATCACACGCAGCCAGGCTGCCATGTCCATAATCTCCCTTCTTTTGTAGAAGGGGGTGCCTGTGGCCAGCTTATAAGGCAGTCCTTCCACGTTGAACCCATCTTCCAATGCTCGTGATTGGGCATTCACCCGGTAGAGGACGGCGAAATCGCGGTTTCTAAGCCCGCTTTGCACCCCCAGGGCCCTGATAGTCCGGGCGACGAAGCGCGCTTCCGCATCCTCGTCTTCAAGTTTTACCAGGGCGACTTTATTTCCCTCTTCACGTGAAGTTGTTAGCTGTTTTTCCTTGCGCCGGCTATTGTGGGCTATCAGCGCGTTGGCGGCGTCCACTATTGCCCTGGTAGACCGGTAATTCTCATCCATGCCTATTACCCGGGTGCCGGGGAAATCTTTGCGGAAGTGGTCGATATTGCGTATCTCGGCCTGCCTCCAGGAGTAGATGGTCTGGTCGGGATCGCCCACCACGCAGACATTGCTGTGCCCTAACGCCAACAGCTTGATGATCTGGTACTGAAGACTGCTGGTATCCTGAAATTCGTCCACCAGGATATATCTATACAGCTGCTGATATTTCTTCAGCACAGGTTCATTCTCTTTGAGAAGCCCGTGGGTGGAGATGAGCATATCGTCGTAGTCCAGCGCCCTCTGCTTTTTGAGGGACTGCTGATAGCTCCGGTAGACGGCAGCCGAAGTATCATCAAAGCGGCCGCCGGAGCGGGGGACGATGGAGTCGGGATTAATCATATTTATCTTAGCGTAGCTTATAATGCCCTTGAATTTTCGCAGATCGTTTTCCTCGATGCTGAGTCCGGCCTTTTCCATGCATTGTTTAATAAGCTTGTTCTGTTCCTCGTCATCGTAGATTTCGAAGGAAGTTCCCAGGCCGGGTACTCCCTCACGCCGTAAAATGCGCAGGCAGGCAGAATGTATTGTGCTCACGGGAAGCATCGAAGCCGTCTCACCCAGCAGCTCTTCCAGCCGTTTTTGCATTTCCCCGGCGGCTTTCCTGGAAAAAGTCACAGCCAGTATATGGCGGGGCTTGATTTTGGCCTTCAGTACCATGTAGGCGATACGGTGGACTATGACGCGTGTCTTGCCGCTGCCGGGACCGGCGTGGACCAGCAGGGGTCCTTCCAGGGTTTTTACCGCTTCTATCTGCTCGGAATTGAGGCCCTCTAAAAGGTCCATATCGGTCAACTTATTTATTGTAGATTATGAGATCTTTTCCAGCGGCGCCATGCTTAGCAGCAGCTTTTTCACGCCGACGCCTTCGAAAGCTACTATGACCTCTTTATCCTGCCCGGTAGGCTTGATGCCGATAACCTGTCCCTCGCCAAACCTGGTATGGCGCACGCGGTCGCCCGGGGTCAATGTGATCGGTTCCCTGGGAAGTTGCTGAACCTGCCGCTTTTGAGCGAGAAGGTCGGCGATATTGATCCCATCGTCATCATGCCTCTGCCCGGCACGGGTTGCGTTGCGGCCCCCGGCGTGCTCCAACACGCCCGTAAGGCCCCGGCGTTCAATTAGATGGTCGGGTAAATCATCCAGGAATCTCGAGGGGATACTCTCGGAGCTTGCCCCATAGATATTGCGCCGGGCGGTGTAAAGCAGGTAAACGCGCTTCTCCGCCCTTGTGACCCCCACATAACAAAGCCTGCGTTCCTCTTCCAGTTCGTCTCCGCCATCTTCCATTGACCTGCGATGAGGAAGCAGTCCTTCCTCCATGCCCACGATAAAAACGACCGGGAACTCAAGGCCTTTGGCCTGGTGCAGTGTAATGAGCGTGGTAGTATCTTCCCTATTTTCGATTTCGTCGGCATCAGCTACAAGGCTTACCTGCTCCAGAAACGGGGAGAGTCCCTCGCCCGGAGGCAAACCATCGTAATCCATAGCGACGGTGCGCAACTCCAGGATATTCTCCCATCGCTCCTCGCCGTCGTCTTCTTCCCTGATCGTATCGCGGTAGCCGGATTTTTCCAGGACAGCATCCATCAGGTTGACGATGCTTAATTGCTGGCTCTCGACGATCAAGTCGTTGAGCATTTTGTAGAATCCGGTAATTGCGGCGCTTATGCGGGAGCCGAATCCCGGCCCGCCACCCTCGCTGACCGCCTTCATGGCGGCGAACAGCGAGAAGTTATTATCCCGTGCCCAATTAGTCAGGTCGGAGAGCGTTTTGGGGCCTATGCCGCGGCCCGGCACCTTAATAATGCGTGCCAGGCTGATGTTGTCGAAGGGGTTATGGATGACCCTCAAATAAGCGATGAAATCTTTTATCTCGCGCCTCTGGTAAAACCGGGTACCTCCCACCAGCCTGTACTTGATGCCGTAACGCATGAAGGCTTCTTCCACGGCTCGTGATTGTGCATTGGTACGGTACATCACCACGCAGTCGCCCGGCTTAACGCCCTCGCTGCTGGAAAGCCGCAATATCTCATTAACCACGAATTGCGACTCGCTCTGCTCGTCGTACTCCTTGACCAAATAAACAGGCGTCCCTTCAGTGTTGGCCGTCCAGAGCTTCTTTTGCTTGCGCTTCTTGTTGGCGGAGATAATGTCCGAGGCCGCCTCCAGGATATTCTTAGTCGAGCGGTAATTCTGCTCCAGGACTATGACCCTGGCGTCCGGGTAATCCTTTTCGAAGCTGAGGATATTACGTATATCGGCGAAACGCCAAGAATAGATGGACTGGTCGGGGTCGCCCACCACGCAGACATTGCGATGCTTTCCCGCCAGCATGCGAATGAGCTTGTACTGTGTAATATTGGTATCCTGAAACTCGTCCACCAGCATATGCAGGTAACGGGACTGGTATTTCTCAAGTACTTCAGCATGTTTCTCGAATAGCTGCACGACTTTCATGAGAAGGTCGTCGAAGTCTACTGCGTTGCTTTGTCCGAGTTGCTCCTGGTAGCGCTCATAAACGCGTGAGATTACTTCGTCCCAGTGCCCGGCGTTCTGGCTTGCCAGTCCTGAAGGGGTCAAATGCTGGCTTTTCGCATAGCTGATAGCATTGCGGATCTTCTGCGGGTTATATTGCCGCGGATCGAGGTCCAGGTCCTGCAGGCATTGCTTAACCAGGCTCTGCTGGTCGTCCTCATCGTAGATCACAAAGTTAGCGTCGAGGCCTACAGGCTTGCCGTCTTGCCTCAATATGCGTGCGCAGATAGCGTGAAAAGTGCCGGCGGTAACGTTTTCTGCAACCTCTCCCAGCAGCTTTTGCAGGCGCTCTTTCATTTCGCGTGCAGCCTTGTTGGTAAAGGTCACAGCCATAATGCGACGCGGGCTTACTCCGGTTGTCTTTATAAGGTAAGCAATACGATGCGTGATAACGCGAGTTTTGCCGCTGCCCGGTCCGGCCAAGATCAGGATCGGCCCTTCTATGTGCTGCACAGCCTCTTTCTGCGCCGGGTTTAGCCCTGCCAGTATATCCATAAGGTTACTGCGTCGTTCCCTGCCACACGATTTCAACTTGACTGGAGTCTACCCCGGTGAAAGATATACCGTCCGGGCCGCTGGTTACCACGGCGCCGGAAGGCTGAAGTTTCAAGGTGGTCTTGCCGTTGGACTGACTTACCATGACCTTATTGGAATTGGTCTTGAGAACAATATTCACGTTCTGGGTGGGAAGCCCTGTTACAGGTTTTCCCTCCATGGATGCAGAACCGATGTTGACGTTTTCCAGGTAAATGTCGGCGCCACCGTAGCTTCCGCAACCTGTCCCTGCTATCAAGAACATCAGGATTGCCGCAGCGGCGGACATTTTAGCTGCAACTATACATTTCAAATGCATTACCCTCCTTACACAGGAAAACGATGAAGAGATTATCAGAGATTAGGATGGGGATATTCATGGGGCCCTATAATTATAGCATCGGCTTTAAGAACGCTTCAAAGATTAATACAGGATTAGAAAGGCGCAAAAAAACAGGGCCGGGATATCCACACCCCCGGCCCTATCTTCAAACGATGAAGTTACGGTGCATGAATATGGATAGTATAGTACAGGCTATATGAATTTATAGGAGAATTAACGTTATAGTTGGATAGCATCAATTTGGTGTCTCCGGCCTTCAAAGCTTTAAGAACGAATTGCTCCTCTCCGTTGACGCCCCGGTAGGCGGGATTATAAGTTTTATAAGTGCTACTCACAAATTGTATGGTTGAGGGGTCTAAATAATCTGCCGCCCACACATAATTTTCCGAGTTGTTCCAGTCCTGCAAAATCGTAAACTGTTCTCCGACCACAGCATCGACATCTGTGTAAGGCGATACCTGGACCGGCAGGAATACGGGGCCGCCCGGCGCTTCAACGTCCGCCACTACCTGTGCAGTTACTTGCCCCGAGGAGTTCGCAACGGTAAGGGCGAAGGCGGTAGTGGTGAAAAGTATGAGGCTATAACGGCCGCTGGTGCTCACGGAGCCGATGCCGTTATCGATGCTGGCCGAGCTGGCGCCGGTCGTTTTCCATACCAGCGTCATGATGTCACCGGGAGCTACTATATTGGGAGTCGTATCGAAGTAATTTACAACCGGCGCGGGTGCAGCCTGGGTAGTAGGAGCAGGCGTGCTTGTGGCCGCCGCAGTCGCGGGGGCGACGACCACTGTAGTTGAATCGGCAGTCGCCAGATTGCCCGACCCGGCTGTAAGCGTGTAGGTCGTTGTCGCGGCAGGCGATACCGTCAGGTTGTCTGCCGCGCTGACTTTGCCGATGCCCTGGTCGATACTGATATTATCCGCCCCAGTAACGTGCCATGTTAGAGTTACATTATCGCGGCAGGCGCTACAGGCGGGACTCGAGTAGAAATAGTCAATGACCGGTCCGGCACTTGCTACGGGCTTTGGAGTCTGCTGCTTAAAAACAGGTAGAGTGCAGCTGAATGCTAAAAGCACCACCACCAGCATCAAAATCAAAGAGATCTTCATTAATCCACCTCCTTCCTATCATCGCACACCCTGAAATTGATCTATCGCATATTACTATACAACTTAAACGGGGGCTGACAAAATGTAAATCCCGACGCCCTGTAAAAAAGCATGATAAACGTTTAAAATATCGTGCTAGGCTTAAATGGAGGGCGAGTTGCGAAGGTCTGATAAAGAGATACACGATCGGTCTGAGATAGATGACATTCTGTTACGAGCTTCGATCTGTCATCTGGGGCTAAACGATCGGGGCGAGTGCTACGTCGTGCCGGTCAATTATGGCTACGACGGCCGCTTCCTTTACATTCATTCAGCACCGGAAGGCAGGAAAATCGATGTCCTGAGGGCGGACAACCGCGTCAGTTTTACGGTCTGTACCGACCTGATTATGAAGGAGTCAGATAATGCCTGCAGCTTTTCAATGAAGTATAAAAGCGTGATGGGCCGTGGGCTGGCCACCTTGATAGACGATCATGCGGCCAAGGAAGAAGCACTGAGCGTGATCATGCAGCATTATGCACAAGGCATCTTCAGTTTTGATCCTGCCAGGGTGGATAAAATAGTTATCATTAAAATAGAGATAGTAAGTATGAGCGGGAAGAAATCTATTTGAGCTGGTTACGCCGGGATTAGCGGACTATCTTTTTAGCTGGTGTGCAGTAGTAGTTATCGATCAGGCAGCGGTTCCTGCCGCCTTTCTTGCACTGGTACATGTAGTCGTCAATGCGCGTGAGGATACTCTTCTCACTGTCATCGCTTTTTACCAGAGTGCCGCCGATAGATACCGTTATCCTGATCGTTTTGGATCCTAATCGAAGTCCGGCGTTCTGCACCATAATGCGCAGCCTTTCTGCCGATGTCCGCAATTGGAGTTCGTCAACATTGGCAACTATTATCAGGAATTCCTCGCCTCCCCAGCGGAAAATGAAATCGAAGGATCTTAGATTGTTCAGCATCGTGCGGGACACAATTTTGAGGACCTCATCGCCCGCATCGTGACCGAACGTATCGTTTACACTTTTAAAATCATCCAGGTCGGCAAAGAGCACTCCGAAGGGCCAACCGTAGCGTTTGAGCTCCGAAAGCTTATTTTGCAGGCTCATATCGGCGTATCTGCGGTTGCCCACCCCTGTCAGCGGGTCGATAAGTGTCATTTTTTCCAGGTCTGCAGCCCTTTCCCTGATGGCGATTACGGCTGAGTTGTCGGCAAAGCTCTGTATGCCTCCGATGATAGCCCCTCTTGAATTACGTATGGCACTCACTTTAACCAGGGCCGGGAGCATATGGCCGTCTTTATGCTGCAAATAAGTGTTAATTTCGCGGCGCCTGCCGTCCTTCATGGTGGCTAAAAGGGGACAGTCCGCCCTGCAAAGGCAGCTGCCTTTTTCATCAACGTGGGCCAGCAAATTGTCGCAGCATCCCTTGCCCAGAACCTCATCTTCGCTGTAGCCGGTGATACGCTCGGCAGACTTGTTCCAGAAGGTGATTACCCTGTTCAGGTCTACGAAATAAACGCCGTCGTAGAGGTTATCCAGCAGTTCCCTGTAAACAAGATTGTCCATTGAGATCCTGTCGCTAAAAAGCGGGCGTATGCCCCTGTTGGTATAAGCTACGTCTCCTGAAATTAACTTCTAAAACGCAAGGCCCACGCCAGGGGTTTAGGTGTGGCTTTGCAGCCAGGCGTCCAGGTCGGCAAAGACCCTGGCCCTGTCCGGTTCATTGAAAATCTCATGATAGAAACCGTCGTAAATTTTAAGCGTCTTATCCTGCGATCCGGCTTTTGCATACAATAGCTTGCTGCCTTCGTGATTTACCAACCTGTCTTCCGACCCCTGCATAATTAGGATAGGGAGCGTGATGGTCGGCATCCGTTGTTCCAGACCGGACATGGCAGTGAACAGCTCAGATCCCAGGCGGGCGGTTATCTTGCCGCGGTAGACCAGAGGGTCATTATCGTAGGCTTCAACAACGGCCTTGTCTCGGCTGAGCGTGGATGAATCGAGGGCTTGCACTCCCAGCTTTGGCGCTATAGCTGAGAGGACTTTGGCCAGGGTTATGGTGGATGAAGTGATGCTTTCTCCGGGCAAAACCGCCGGAGCCGAGACGATGAGCCCGGCAAGTTCCTGCTGGTGTTCCACAGCATAGGCTGTGGCTATCAAGCCGCCCATGCTGTGCCCCAGAAGGAAGATCTTCAGGCCGGGATTGTCTTTTTTAACAGTGTCATAGAAGGTCTTAAGATCATCCAGGTAAACCTGAAAACGCGGGATGAAGACCCTTATGCCCTCGGATTTGCCGTGGCCGTAATGGTCGAGGCCATAGACCGCATACCCCTTTGGCACAACATCGTTAACAAGGTTGTTATAACGGGAAATGTGTTCGCCCAGGCCGTGAACTGCAATTATAACTGCTTTAGGTTGACCGTCGGGAAGCCAGCACCTCCAATAGAGTTTGGTATTGCCCGTGCCTGTGAAATAACCCTCGTTCTGCCTCATGCGAGCCTCCCCTTTACGCGATTATTTTTGGGGTGGTAATCAGGAAATCCGGAAGAATTGTCGAGTGCCTATTTTAGCAAGCCGCGACGCGGATTTCAAGAGCCATTTTTGAAGCCGTGTCAGCTATAGCGCCACGATGGGAAAAAATTTTTACAAAAGGCAACATTATGATCGTAAAGGACTCGTCGGGGATGACCGGTACCCGGCGGAAAGTTGTGCAATCCGCTATAAACGCCGTAAAATTAACTTTTGGTTTTGCGAGATGCTTAAAGCAGTACTATTTGACATTGACAACACTCTGATCCTCTACGATGAGGCCAGATTTCTGCAGAGCTACTTTCCCATGGTGGCGGCCAGGTTCAAGGACATCATACCTTCGGATAGGTTCGCCGACAAGCTCATGCAGGCAACGCTGGTCATGCATCAAAATGACGGCTCCATGACTAATCGCGAGCGGTTTATGGGCGCTTTCTGTCAGGGTACGGATTGGAGATGGGACGATATCTGGTCACGTTTCGAAAACTTTTACCTGGAAGACTGGGATAAGTTAAAAGATGAAGTCAAAATACCCGACCATACAAGCGATGTTTTCAGGACTATCGGCCTCAGAGGCCTGAAGATAGTCATAGCCACTAACCCGATCTTTCCACATATTGCGCAGATGAAGAAACTGGAGTGGGCGGGGCTGGGCGATATCGATGCTGCCTTGGTGACCGACATAGATAATATGAGCTTCTGCAAGCCACAGCTAGGTTATTTCCGGCAGATTTGCCGGGAGATCGATGAAAAGCCCGAGGACTGCCTGATGGTCGGCGATGACCCAGCTAATGATATGGTATCGGCTAGGATTGGCATGAAGACTTACATGGCCGTTGACAGCTTGAGTTACGTGGAATCGCCGCTGGAAGTCAGCAAACATGTTATCGGCAGTGATACGGAGGGGATTCCGACCCCCAATTTCAAGGGCCCCCTGTCCCGCGTGCCGGAAGCGGTAGACATCCTGTCCAAATAAACCTGTTGATGCTAACCCGCTTTTCCTGTATAGTAGTGCTGCTCTGTTACTTCAAACGAATTCAAATAGGGTTTAGGAGGCATGATGACTGAAGATTATGCGGAGAAAAGCTTTTGGCTGGGTAACTCAGGGAGCTATAAGGAAAATCCACCTCTGGAAGGAGATCTCAAGTGCGATGTTGCAGTAGTGGGAGGCGGGTTTGCCGGGATTGCCACCGCATACTATCTCAAGAAGGCACAACCCTCGCTTAAAGTGGCTGTAATAGAAAGCAATGTAATCGGCTACGGGGCGTCCGGCCGCAACGCCGGCTTTGCCATGACTACCTTCGGCCTGATGATGTCCATCACCAAGCTGCTTTTCGGCGCCGAAAGGACCAAGCAAGCGCACCGTTATATGGAAAGAGCGGTGGACCTGGTCGGTGAACTGGTCAAGGAACATAAACTGGACTGCGACTATGAGCTACCCGGTTTTTTGCGCATCGCTACCACGCCCGCCTATGTCAAGCGTATTAAAGAGGAAGTGGACTTGGTCAAAGAGCTGGGCCTGTCGGGTGTCGATTGGATTGAAGGCGATGAGGTGCAGAAACGTGTGCGCTCGCCGCAGTATATGGGAGCCTGGTGGGAGCCAAGGTGCGCCCTGGTAAACCCGGCGAAGCTGGCACGCGAGATGAAAAGGGTGGCCGTGCAGTACGGGGCTGAAGTCTACGAGATGACTCCCGTGACGGAGATAAAACGGGCGGCACAGAATTTCATGCTTAAGACACCGGGAGGGACTGTAACTGCCGATAAGATAGCCCTGGCCACCAACGGCTATTCACTGGCCGTCCCCGAGTTGAAGGCTATGCAGCAGCCGGTGTGGACATATATTATACTGAGCGAGCCTCTCAAAAAGGAACAACTGGATGAGATCGGTTGGCAGGGGCGTGAAGGTATAGAGGACTATCGCAATCTTGTGCATTATTACCGGCTGACACCGGATAACCGCCTGCTGATGGGCGGACGCGATATCATCGTAAAATACGGCGCCAATATGGATAACGACATGAACCCCCAGATTTTCTCCCAACTCGAGCAGGACATTGTTGATTTTTATCCATGCCTTAAAGGACTGCAGATAACGCACCGCTGGGGCGGGCCGGTGTCTGTACCCATGGATATGGTCCCTGCTCTGGGATACCTGGATGACAAGCGGGCTGTCTATAGCCTGGGATGCATGGGCCACGGCGTTTCCCTGACCCACCTTAACGGCGAAGTGATGGCCGACTTGCTGCTGGAACGCAAGTCGGAATGGACAGAGTGCTTCCCGGTGAACCGCAAGGTCTTTAAATGGCCGCCCGAACCCATCAGGTTCGTGAGTGAGATGGCCATCCTCAGCTATCTGCACGCCGAGGATGCCTGGCTGGAAAGGAAAGGGCTTGGCCCTGCCGGGAAATAGCCTTTGTCCATGCAGCCGAGGCGATTCCGCCGCATGACAGTGCGGGCATGAAGTGATAAAATCGTTCAGCCTTAGATGGCGAAGCCTAAAGGTCTGCATATAACTTGAAAACATGGTAAATCCAATACTGGTAAAGCTGTTCCTGCTGGTACTGGTGCTGGTATTGTCCCACACAGTCGAGACCGTGCTGGGATTTGGAGCCACTACCATTGCTCTGGCTCTCGGCATTTTCATCTTGCCCTTTGATACTTTGCTGCCCGTACTGGTCATACTGGGTCTTCTGCAAAGCACCTGGCTGGTAGCTCGCTGGGTCCGCCATATACAGTGGCGCGTGCTGCTTCTAAAGATTTTGCCCGGGGCCGTAATAGGATTGGCGATCGGCATCTATTACCGTACACAGGTGGCCAACTATACACAGCTGCTTATACTCTTGGGCATTTTCATTATGGCAGTATCGGTAATGGAGATAGTGCTTATCTACAAGACCAAAGCAGCCGGAGGCAGCCTGCCCTGGTATATAGGCTGGCCGATCCTCATTGTGGGCGGCATATTTCACGGTATCTATGCCACGGGCAGCCCGCTCATTATTTACTATTCCAGCCGCGAATTTAAGGAGCCGGCAGATTTCCGTGCCACATTATCGACCTTATGGCTCATCCTCAACATAGGCCTGGTGGTGAGCCTGCATTCCACAGGACAGATAAATATCGATACCCTGACTACTACCGGTATCCTGCTGCCGGGACTTATCGCCGGTATAGTCCTGGGCAGCTATTTGAAATTCAGGGCGCTGGTTTTCAAGGTGCTTATATATACAATCCTGTTTGTTGCCGGGCTGCTGCTTTTCATCCAGCAGGTAACGAGTTTATGATTTAATTTGAAAGTAAACCTGTTAGAATATATAAGTTTTTCGGGCGGATATCAAAGATGATGGCGGACAGAAATGTGCGGAGGCCCATACCGGCCGGGCTGGCCTATATAGCCGATAATATAAATGCCGGGGATAATATACTGGGCCTTCACAAAGCAAACAAGTCCAGATGGGCAGAGGGGATTGATTTCTCCCAGGACAGATCCACGGTCTTTTTTGCCGGCTGCGGCTACCAATATTCGGCCATGCTTGAGCCTCTGGTGGCTGCGTTAATCCAGGCAGACCGGGTATCGAATGATCCTGACCTGCCGATTAAGCTGGGGGGCATGTCTAAGAAGCTGGGCGTGGACGCGGCGCGCCTTTTTTCAAAAGTTGCTTCCAGGGACGGCAGCGGCGATTCCTCCGTTTTGCGTGATGCTGTAAGAGTCTTAAAGGCCGTCGGTCTGGAGATAGACTACTTGGGTGAGGAAGAACCCTGCTGCGGCGCCCCTCTTTACCATATAGGCCTTCAAAAAGAGTTCAAGGTTAATGCAGGCAAGGCTTATGAACGGTTGAAGTGCGCGGGAGTCAGAAAGATCATCGGCATGGTGCCCTCCTGCACCTATGCCCTGCGAAACCTCTTCCCCCGAGTGACGCCGGGCTTCGATATCGAAGTGAAGCATTTCATAGAGGCTGTCGCTGATAATATGGGGAATGCAAAATTCAGATATCCCCGCGGGGTAAAGGTGGTCTATCACGATCCATGCCAGCTTGGCCGGTATATGGGTCTGATCGAACAGCCTCGCACAGTGTTGAGAGCGGTTGAAAATGTAGAGCTGGTGGAGCCGGAATGGACCTCCGGCGAATGGTCCACCTGCTGCGGTGGCGGAGGCGGGTTCGAAGTTGTCTTTCCGGACATGAGCCGGACACTCGCAATAAACCGGGCAGCGGAACTGGCCGAGACCGGGGCGGATGTCATTGCTACCCAATGTCCGGGCTGCCTGATGCAGCTTAAAGCCGGGCTCAAGGACCTTAAGAAGGATGCTATTGAAATTATCGATCTGGCCAGCCTGCTGGCACGGGCTCTGCCCTAAATGAACACAAAGTAAGAACGATGACCATATCTAAAGAATACAGAAAAGAATTGAAGGAAGCCCACGCCAACGAGAGGATCCGTTTGGCGGTCTCCCGGGCAGTCAAAAGCTACCGCACGAACACAAAAAATGCTCTTAAGAAGTTCCCGCAAACATTGAAGATGGCGGAAGACGTAAGGAAGATCAAGGAGCATTCCATCCAACATATGTGGGATTTGGCTGAGAAAGCCGGACAATGCATCGAGGAGAACCACGGTAAGGCATATATGGCCAGGACGGCAGGGGAGGCATTGACCATCATCGAGGGGCTGGTCGGCACCGGCAAGCTGATCGTCAAAGCTAAGAGTATGACTGCCGATGAGATCGACCTGAGGGAGCACCTGGAAAAGGCCGGGAACGAAGTCTTCGAGACTGACCTTGGGGAGTTTATCATCCAGAAGATGGGGCACCGTCCCATGCACATTCTTTCACCGGCCATCCATGTCCCGCGTGAGGATGTGGCAAAGCTTTTCTCCGAGATTACTGGCAAGGAACTGCCCCCTGATATTCCCACACTGGTGGCCACAGCCAGGCAGCTTCTGCGGGAGAAATTTTTCAGCGCCGATATCGGTATCAGCGGCGCCAATGTCGTGGCTGCAGATACGGGCACCTTATTTATCATCGAAAATGAGGGAAATATCCGACTGACCACCGGGGCGCCGCCGGTGCATATCGCCCTGGTTGGATTGGAGAAGCTGGTGCCGACGTTGGACGATGCGTTCAAGGTGGCCCAGGTGACCTGGCGTTACGCCAACTACACCGTCCCCTCCTACGTCAACATGGTCTCCGGACCCAGCAAGACCGGCGATATCGAAAAAGTCACAACATACGGCGCACATGGTCCCAAAGAGTTTCACGTTATATTTATGGATGACGGCAGGACACGTCTGGCGGCGAATCCCCTTTTGCGGCAGGCGCTCTATTGTCTGCGTTGTGGGGGATGCCTTTATGAATGCCCGGTCTTCGGGTTGACAGCCGGCTTTTTCGGTGATAAATATTTCGCCGGGGTCGGCGCTGTCTGGGCCAAAGAGGTTACGGGAAACCTGGAAAAGGCCTCATCCATGGCATATACCTGCCTGACATGCGGCCGCTGCCGGGTGAGATGTCCTGTGCGGATCGATGTGCCGGAAATGATATTAGCACTGCGCAAATCGATCGCAGAGCCTGAATAATATCAGGCCAACATGGGCATCCAGTCGGCAACAACTCCTGCATCGTTTATCAGGGAGCCATGAGGGTCGGAACTCACCCTTCTCACGCGCAGTGCAATCAGCCCCTTATCGGAAGAAAATGGCGGATCGTCCACCCCTATGGCACTGACGACGTCTCCCGGTGCAGACACATTAGCCCAGTAATAGGGAGCTTTATTTGGCTTAATGATGTCTATCGACTCCAGGAATCCCAGAGGGCTTCCCAGAGTTACAAGCTTATAGAAGCGGTCCGGGAGAGGGTAGTTATTATCCGTGGCCACACTCCATGAGACCACTGACCCAAGGCTATGTCCTATGAGCAAGACCCGGCCGTCCCGGCCTGCGGCGGTTGAAGCGTCTGCCAGAGCTTTGCGGATACGGGCGTTGATCTGCGATTTTAGCCTGTTATTGAATAAGTAACCGGCCACATAACGCATAAGGTTGTTGAATATGTCGATGGCCTCGTCACTAAACCCTTTGCGGGACACATCCGACGGCGCCATTTTGGCTACAGCCAGACCTATGGCCGCTTCCATACGCTGCACATTGAACATTACTTTTATATCCGTGGGAGTGAGGTCCCTGGTCTTTTTAGCAAATACCGCCTGAAATGTTTTGCCCTCGACCAGGTCACTATAGAGTGTCTCGTAGAAAACGGGATTGATATTTAGGTTCGGAAGAGAGCTTTTAAGTGCCTGCTGCATTTTCCCGGACCATCCCGCATCCTGATGGCCCATCCCATGTACCAGGACCAGACCTGCATTGATCATAGGTTAGCCTCACACGTCCAAGTCTCCATCCTCCACCTCCTCTGTGGTAATCCTAGACGAGGGTAGCGGATTTGTCAATCGTACCTTCACTTGCAGTTGAAGGCACAGAACTGGTACAAAAGTTACAGAAAAAACGGCAATGAGGGACTAGGATATGAGTATAAGAAAGAGGAAGAGGCAGAGGAGGCAAAAGGAAGGAGGTGAGTGACATGATGAAGATACTAAGCATGTTGGGTCGGCGCAACCTGATTGCCGGCCGCTCCTCCAGGGTTGACCATAAAGATCGGCCGGGGAGGAGAGAGGAAGGTTCCCGAGCTCCTTGATTTGATTGGGAAAAAGGGCCCAGCAGGTAATCTGACCATAATAGCTCAGGAAAGCTAAAGGAAGGAGTAGTGGAACGAAGTAGAAGATAGGCTGCCGGAATAAAAATCTGGAGCCTATTTTTTATGTCTGCGGGTTGGAATTAATCGGCTACAGCCGTGGACCAATTATAAGAACAGCCTTATGAAAGCTGTCATGTAGCTAGTGTAAAGCCAGACTCAGCGTAATAGCAATCAAGACCAAAGCGGTCAAGATCGAATATTTAAGGTCTTTTTTCCAGGCAAAATAAAGTACAGATACAATCACCCGCACATAAGCGGTGAGCAGCAGCATAACAATCCCAAGTGATATAAAGTAGGCTGCTCTATCCTGTGTATACCGATTGGAAAGTAGCTCATAAATAAAGCTGAAGAAGTTCTGCCCGTGGATATATAGGGAACTATTACTCAAGGATATATTCAGATTACCGGAAGAGATGTAAAAAAAGGCTAGTCCGGTGACGATCAATAGCAGGCTGGACGCAATTCCCGCTATAAGCAAATAGCTTATCACCGTTTCAAGTTTCGATTCACCGCTGCCTAAATGCATCATAGAGCAGTTATCCCTTTATAGAGCATCTGGATAGTAAGCATAGCTACTATGACGTAGAAGAGTACCCTGACGATTTTGTCGTTCAGCTTGTTTAAAACCCGGGCGCCAAACAGTGCCCCGATCGTAGTGCCGAGAGCAATGGGGGCCATCAATGTTAAATTTAAAAACCCGGAGAAGAGATAAACGCTGGTGGCTGCCAGGGCAGTCATGCCTATGATGAAGTTACTGGTCGTGCTGGAGACCTTGGGCGGGAGCTTGAGAATATGCTCCTGTACGGTTACCTTGAAGGCTCCCGCTCCGATCCCTAACATGCCTGCAGCCAGCCCTGCCACAACCATCCCCATGCCTCCGAGTAGCGAATTGGTCGCCCTGTATTCAATAACCTGTTCTCGAGCCTCGTCGAAATAGCTGCCCTGCAGGTCCAGTACTTGGGAAATTTTATCCTGGGAATGTGCGGCTGGAACATAGTCCTGTGCAAACTGGGTGACCCTGGAAAAAGAGGTCAGCAGGAAGGCGGCAAAGAAAAAGTAGAGGAATATAGGGGCTATAAAAGTAGTGATCGTGGCGCCGATAATTGCTCCCGTTATAGTGAATACCTCCAGGAACATGGCGATTTTTATGTTGGTGATACGTTCCCTGATATATGCCGAAGCGGCGCCCCCCGAGGTGGCAATGATGCTGATCATTGAGGAAGCTATGGCAACCTTGACGGGAATACCCAGGACCACCAGAACCGGAACGAGTATGCTTGCCCCACCCAGCCCTGTTAGCGCGCCCAGGAAACCTACTACTATCGAGAGAGTCCCCAGGAGGACCATGCTAATGTCGATATTGATACCTCCACATATTTTGAGATACCCGGTAAAGGTTATTTTAGCACGGCAGGCCGGCTTTATAGTCAAAGATTGTAAGTTAGAATACAAGACCAGAATGGAATACAGTTCTATGCACGAAAGATTGAAAGTAGTATATTAGACTGGATAGCGTTAATTGAGTTGATTCAGGAGGTGTGCCGTGCAAGCTACGACTGAAATGCCTGTAAACAACGTGGGGAGCGCAGAATGGTGGGGGTTCTTTGCCACTTATTCCCTTTTCTCATTATTCTTCGGCATCTTCGGCCTGGACAGGTTTTACAAACGCCAAATTGCGGCTGGTATCATTAAATTTATCACCCTTGGCGGCTGTATGGTCTGGTATTTTATAGATATTATTATTTACGGGTACCGCCTGGGGAAAACCGGCCGCTGGTAATCCGTTTGCGTTAAGCAACCTCAGGGGTCTTAATGCCGTTTTTCCCTGTCATTTTGAAAACCATGCCGGAAGATATAAATTATACTCATACCCGGTTCAAATTCGATTTTGGCTGCAGGTAAGAGGAGGAACGGATGAGCGGCATCCGGAGGGTTAAAAAAGCGTATAAAAGCAGGCCAACGCTGGAGGGGGCAGGGGTGCATTTAAGGCGTGCCTTAGGCTTTGACCGGACAAATTTGTTGGACCCCTTCCTGCTGCTTGACGATTTCCATTCCAATAATCCTAGGGACTATATCAGGGGTTTCCCCTGGCATCCGCACAGGGGCATTGAAACCATCACTTATATGCTGAACGGTAGGGTGGAGCATGGCGACAGTATGGGGAATTCCGGCGTGATCAGCCCGGGAGACGTCCAGTGGATGACGGCCGGCAGCGGCATTATTCACCAAGAGATGCCAAAGGGGCAACAGGATGGCCTGATGTGGGGTTTTCAGCTCTGGGCCAATCTGCCCGCGTCGCACAAAATGATGCCTCCCCGCTACCGCGGGATAACGGCGAAACAGATACCCGAAGTCACCACTTCCAGCGGCGCCAGTGTAAAAATAATCTGCGGCAAGATTGATAAGGTGACCGGGCCGGTGAAGGACATCATCACCAGTCCGGAATACCTGGACGTCACCGTCCCTCCCCAATCGGATTTCAAACGCTCGATCACCGGCTGGCATACGGCCTTCGCCTATGTAATTGACGGTGCAGGATATTTCGACGATAGGCGGGACCCATATCATTATGAGGTAGTCAGCGACAGGTATTTCGACTTCGAAGAAGACGCTATGTTTGGAGCGGAATACCTGGTTATGTTCGGGGATGGTGACGAGATAGCTGTCAGGACGGGGGATAAACCGGTAAGGTTCCTGCTGATATCCGGCAAACCTCTGCGCGAGCCCGTGGCATGGTACGGCCCCATCGTTATGAACACGGAAGAAGAACTCAGGACAGCTTTCGAAGAGTACAGGTTAGGTACGTTTATCAAGAAGGCGGATTGATCAGGCTCATTGGGGCCCGGGCCAGCGTTTGATAATGCCTTCCTGGTTGACCCTTACATATTCGCAGCTGGGCGTAGCCCCGCATTTGCGGCATACTTTATCGTAAGCTGAGTTTATCGTCCCGCATTGCGGACATGAATAGTGATCGACCATCTCCCCATACCACTGCTCCCACCCTATCTCGCGGATGCGTTCCAGCGATTGCCAGAGTTCCAGCCTGTGCGGGAGGATGGACTGGAAGGCCTTCAATTCCTCACAGGGATATTCGCTACACTGCCCGCAGAAATCCAGGCCCTTCTCAGAAGCGCACAATGTCAGTTTGCACGAGCTGCAATACATGGTTCTACGCTCTGCGCGGCAGCCGTCGCACTTCAGGGATTCTACCGGCTGGTTAAAGGCGGCTGCCATAATCTCTAATCTAGGGGGGTCCTCATGCGTGCCGATGAACAGAGTGCAAGACGGGCAGAAGAGGCCGCATACGGCGGCCTCCTTTTTATCCGGTTTTCGACGCTTGTTCTGCTGTTTCATAAAGCCTGAGGCCATTATATCTTAAATCCCGGCTTCAGTTCTGGATATCTCCACGGATGCCGATGATGGTCTCTTTAAAAGGGATATCCTTGCCGCTGGAAAGTAGGGCCTGCATGGCCATGCGTGTAAGACCGGCGCAGCATGGCACTTCCATGCGCAGGACGCTCAAGGTCCTGATGTCGGATTGACGCAGTATATCTGTCAGCTTTGCCATGTGCGCCTCGTAGTTATCGAGTTTAGGGCAGGCTATTATGAGGGCGTGCTCCTTTAAAAAGTCCGTATGGAAACCTCCATATGAGAAAGCTGTGCAGTCCGCTGCCAGCAGAACGTCGGTGCCCTGTAGAAACGGCGCTTTGGGCGGTACCAGCGTCAGCTGTACCGGCCAGTGGCCAAGGGCCGAGGGCTGGCCGCTAACGGTCGCCCCAGACTCGATTGCTGTTTCTTTGAACTGCGTCACGCTGGATGATGGACAGCCGCAGGGCAGGGTATCTTTTTTCTCGAACTCCTGTACCATTGCCGGGGAGCAGCCACAGGCCGGATCAGTCTTCAACCCGGGCTTTTTCTGCAGGCGCTGCTTGACGGCCTCTTCATCGAAAGGTTCGGCCACGCGTTCCTCGATGCTGATGGCCCCCTGCGGGCATTCCGAGAGGCAGGCGCCCAGGCTATCGCAGTATTTATCCGATACCAGCCGGGCTTTGCCATCCACTATCTGCAGCGCACCTTCGGCGCAGGAAGGTATGCATATCCCGCAGCCGTTGCACTTATCCTCGTCTATTTTGACGATCTTCCGCTTAATTTTAGTTGCTGTGTTTTCCATTTCTATCCTCCTTGAACTGCTTTTGCTGTTTCTTCAGCCTTTGATAGGTTTCCGCTCCCAGGCACTGCTCAGCATACCGGCAGTACTCGGCGCATGAGTTTACATTGTTGAAAACCGGCTGGCCGCAGGACGGGCATGCCATTTTCATATCCGTGGAGAAAAGCTCTACCTCACCCCCGCACTGAGGGCATTTTTTGATCTTGATGGTGGGGGTCCCCTGAGCCATATTCCCCGGGCAACGGGAAATCATTTCATCTGCTCCATTTAATATGACTTAATTATAGGGGTGGTAAGGCACGGCTTGTATGATTTGCGTCATATTGGGAGAAGACTGGCGCCACAGAGGGGAATTATTTCTGAGAAAATCCCTGGGCGATAATCTGCAGACCGTTTTTATCAAGAATTGTTAGACTGCCGCGGGCTGATTTGATGATGCCTTTTTCTTTGAACCTGGTCATGGTACGTATGGTCGTTTCGATGGTTGAGCCGGCCATATCGGCAATCTCCCGCCGGGTGAAGGGAAGTTCGGGGCCGAATTTGGATGAAAGCATGACCAATATACCGGCTATACGCTGCTCCACACGCTCTCCCGCCAGGTCGCGCAGCCGTCCCATAGCGTCTCGTAGTCTGCTACCCAGCATGTTGATGATCTTGAGAGCAACGGCCGGATATCGGGACAGGAATTTTGTGAACCTGTCCTTGTCGATCGCCAGCACGATAGTCGACTCAGTAGCCTGAGCGGACGCAGGATATGGCCTGTCCTCGAAGACTGCCACCTCGCCAAAGATGTCCCCCGGCCCGAAAAAAGCAACCACGAACTCGCGCCCCGATGGCGATGCTTTGGAGACTTTGATTCGGCCTGCCGCCAGGACATAAAAATATCCGGCCGGATCGCCCTCCCAGAACACGTGGTCTCCCTGCCTGAATTCTTTCTCGGAAACTATTTCGGATAGCTCAGCCAGCTCACTTTCATCAAGGCTGGAGAAAATTGATGATCCCCCGAGGACTTTGATCTTGCCGATTTTGTCCAGTCGTTTGGCCACCATCCCTAATCACCGAACCTGCGCAAAAGCGTACAGAGTGCATCGGCGCCGAACTCTAGTGCTGAAATAGGAACGCGCTCGTCGGCGGCATGGAAGAGCCCTTCGAAATTTAGCTCCGGCGGCAGGTTAAGAGGTGTAAAACCGTAGGTCTGGATACCCAGCCTGGAAAAGATACGCGCATCGGTGACAGCCGGGAAGAGCATAGGTGTTGGTGTGCTGCCCGGATCCGCCTCACGTAGTATAACGGCCAGCGTTTCGTATAGCCCCATGTCCGGCTGCGAGGGGCCCGGGTTAAAAACGATGGTCTCGTACTCCACATCCTTTCCCCCGAGGGCTTTCAGTTCGGGCATCAAGTCATCGATCGTGAATCCGGGCAACAGGCGGCAGTCCAACGTTATACACACCTGACTGGGGACCATGTTGTAACTTTCCCCACCGTGAATGGCTGTAACCACGGCCGTATTATGCAAGATGGGATCGAACATACGTACCTGCGCTCCCAGCGTATCGAGGATCGAGTCCGTTAGAGACGGGACAAGGAGTTGCATAACTGTCTGCTTGAGGGGTGTGGGCAAGCCCTCGGCAGTCATACGTACCTGCTCCTTGGCGACCGGGGTAATGTGGACGGGAAGCCGGTGTTCCAGGCTTTGCAGATAGCGCGCTACCCTGGCCATGATGCCGCCGCGTGCCGGCCATGCACCGTGGCCGCCCTTGCCGCGTATGTAAGCCTGTAGTCCACAGCCCTGTTTCTCCGCCACCATAATGGGATAGAAGCGGCGCTTGCCCATATAACTGGTATAGCCGCCGAACTCGCCGACGGCATAGCGGACGCCCTGAAAGAGCTGGGGGTGGTTATTTACCAAAAATTCCGCACCAAGGGCGCTGGTATTTTCCTCGTCGCTGAGTATTGCCAGGATCACATCACCAGGCGGGACAGGGCCTTCGAGCCTGGCCTTCATAACCGCCGATAACATCATGGCGACTGCGCCCTTCATATCCAGTGCACCTCTGCCCCAGATATAGCCGTCTATCTCCTCGCCCAGGAAAGGGTTTACCTTCCACTGCTGGTTAACCGTGGTGACTACGTCGATGTGGCCGTATAGCAACAATGGGGGCGAACCGCCCGTGCCCTGAACCCTTGCGATGAGGTTGGGGCGAGCCGGATCGGAGGCTACGATCTGATTGGGTATGCCGGCCCAGTCCAGCAAACTCTTAATAAAGTTTATACAGCTCGCCTCGTTGCCCGGCGGGTTAGTCGTGTTATATTGAATGAGGTGTTTAAGTATCTCGGCAGGTTGGTCGTAAATGGGGACCTGCTCATCTCCGGACGAACCGTTCATCAGGAAGCCTCCGTGAAAATTTCACCACTCTACAACCATTGTGGACGATTCAACATTTTAGTTGATGATGAACGGCATGTCCAGAAATACAGGCATGGCTACCGCAAGCCTTATTGGGTCTTTTTTACGGGTGGATATCTTTGTAAGAAAGCGCTTGCTAACTTTAATTTTATACCAGGGTTTTAGTCAATTCCTCTTCCAGTAACTTCTTGGGCAGGGCCCCTACCTTGCGGTCGGCCAGCTTGCCGTCTTTGAAGATGAGCAGTGTGGGGATAGCCTGTATGAGGTACTTTTCAGCGATCTCCCGGTTTTCATCGGTGTTAAGTTTGCCGAACGTAATCTTGCCTTTATAGTCGGAAGCAAGCTCGTCAATGACCGGCGTCATCATACGGCAGGGGCCGCACCAGGGGGCCCAGCAATCAACAACCAGTGCCGGATTATTCTTTATCGTCTCGTCAATGTTCTTTTCGTTTACTTCCAGCACCAGCCCATTCTCTTTTTCCATGTTATTCCTCCAGTTAATAGTAATAAAACTAATAAATTATATGCCTGAGGCCGGGCAATGGAAGTGATTTTAGTCACCGGGAGGGCAGAGCCGATCGATCTCAGCGGCCAGCAGCGTGGCCAGCCGGCCCTCGTTCTGAGCCGTGCCGGACAGGCTCTCACCCGCGATGATGATGTGCCGTGCGGCAAGTCCCCTTATTTCTTCTTTATCTGCGCAGGCCCGCAGACATCCGCAAAGTACGATAAGCAGGTCCAGGCCGGCTGCATCGGGTGATACAAACTCAAAATCGGCCCGGCTGGAAGCGTGCTTCTTTATCCGTCCGGCCAGAGCCGTCAGGTCTATTTCGGGATTGCAGGACCCGCAAAATTTCAGCGCTATTTTTATTTTACGGTCGCCTCGCAGGACTTTATTAACAGACCAAAACAGGCTGGTCGCCGATCTTGGCCAGTTTCTCAGCCAACTTCTTCTTGCGCTCAAGGCTGCCGCGCCTCTCGATCATGATCATCTGTGCCTGTGGAGAGCCGGCGCCATGCATTGATTCGGCCAGGGCCGTTCCACAGGTCATGGCGTCGATCAGTCGGATCAGGCGCATCCTGGTCTCAGCCGGCACGCTGGAGGAGCCTTTCATATATTTATCGACCCATTTACCAACCGTTGGATCATGCAGGTCGAACTCCGAAGGCATGGTGGCCAGTAGGCCTCCGGTGATATCGTGTGCCAGGCGGGCGATTTCGTAGACATTGCGTGTAACATTAAGCTTCGTGATATTGGCCAACAAAGGGTCAGCCTGGAAGGACCCGGCCGGCTGGGCGAAGCCCTGGCAGGAGCAGGCAATTGAGCAGCAATAGATTGTCTCTGCTAGGTGGATCATCTCCGCCAGCTTTTCCCTGACGTGCGATGCTTTAGCGGTACCCTGTGCCTGTGCCAGAGAATAGACGGCGCCTACCAGGACATCCGCCAGGCCGCCTTTGCAGCCGCCGTAATTCTGCCTGTGGAAGGTGGCGAACCTTTCTACCAGCTCGCCGGCGAATTCCCATTCGCCGCACATAAAAACAAACTCATTCGGAACGAAGACCTTGTCGAAGACGATAAGGGCCTCGCCGCCAACGCAGCCATATTCGCAGTTACCCTGGTCCATGGAGCAGTCGCATTTGCGGGTGTCGTTGGACTGGCGGCCGAAAACATGCAGCACGCCTGGAGCGTCGATAGGCACATAGAAGCAGACGGCGTAATCTTTGTCTTCTTCTCTCATGGCAGTGGTGGGCATAACCAGATGACCGTGCGAATTGACGCCGCCCGTGATATGGGCCTTAGCGCCGCTGACCACTATTCCGTCTTTTCTTTTCTCGACTACGTGCACATACATGTCTGGGTCTTTCTGCTGGCTGGGAGAAAGGCTGCGGTCGCCTTTGGGATCAGTCATGGCGCCGGAGGGCATGAGGTCTTTTGTCTGTACCATTTTAACGAAATTCTTAAAACGCTCATGGTAGCCGGTGCCTAACTTCTTATCGACGTCATAGGTGATCGAATAGGTGGCATTCATACCGTCAAAACCCACACATCTCTGGAAACAGCTACCCGTCTGCTGGCCGATAGCGCGCAGCATTTTGACCTTCTTTATCAGGTCGTCATGGTTCTGATGTATATGAGTGAAGCGGTTGATCTTCTCGCCGGTGAGGTGAGACTTGGCCGAGCATAATTCTTCAAACTCTGGCGCCAGCGCCATATCGTAGGTCAGAGCCGCGGCATTGATATGCGGGATGAAGGCCGGGTGCTGGGTAATATCGTCGACTTTCTCGCCCATATAATAGATTTGCGGCTTTAATTTCTTAAGGCTTTCTTTGTATTGTTTGCCGGTCATCTGTGCCATGTGAGATACCTCCAGATTTTAAAAATAGGCAGCGTTAACGATGCCGCCAGAATAGTAATTATACAACAAATATGAGGCTACTAATTAAAGGGTATTCGAACAAAAGGTGTTCGTATATCTTTCGTGTTCGACATCGTTTGAACGAAGGGGGAGTTTTAGCCCTTTTGTTTGCGGGCCAGGTCGACCAGCGCCTGGACCAGTTGTTTAACGATTGCCCGGGTGGGCTCATCCGTCAGTTTGCCGTTCTCATCGAACTTTTGGGCGGAAAAGGTCACGAAGACTTCCGGCTTGGTGACAGCTGTTACCTCAAGATAAAGGAAAGTCTGGCGGAGGTGATACTGCATTCTCGAGCCTCCCAGCATACCGTTAGAGGCGCTCATGACAGCTACAGGTTTACCCGGCCAGACGCTGTCCCCATAGGGCCGGGAGGCGTAGTCTATGGCATTTTTGAGCACGCCCGGCATAGAAAAGTTATATTCCGGCGATACGATCAGGACGGCGTCAGCGGCCCTGATCCTGCTTTTGAATTCCTTGACCCTCTCGGGCAGCGTGTTTTCCAGGTCCTGGTTGAAGGGCGGAATGCCTTCCAGGTCGAAGGTCTCAAGGGTAACCCCCTCAGGTAATAGTTCCCCGGCAGCTCGCAGAAGGGCCTTATTATATGAACCCTTCCTGAGACTGGCTGCAAATCCGAGTATTATTATATCCCTGGCCATTTCACCATCCTGCTAATCGTGCGGAAAACGGCCGTTGTCTGTTTCTCAACTTGAATCATTGATAAAATTTGGCTACTTTTTCCAGTGGTTCCCGCTCGGTACGGAACTGGTTGACTGGATCATCCGGTGCCGGGTATCCAATAGGTATACCCATTACCATCAGCTTGGAATCAGGCAGGCCCAGTATCTTGCGTATAACGTCAGGATATAGCACCGGCTGTATGGCGGGAATAGTGCCCAACCCAAACTCGGTCGCCAACAACATGATGTCCTGGGCTATGAGGCCGCAATCAAAGAGGTTCCATACATTGGTGGCATCGCCGGCCATATAGAAGGAGTGTTCGATCATGACATATATACAGCTGGGAGCGCCCCACAGGTTGAAGCCGCGCAATCCCCACTCCATTCGTTTCTGCTTGTCTTCGCGGGCTACTCCCAACTTGTCGAGCACACCGGCCATCACGGCGGCGCGCCGGCTGGCCCATGGTTCGGGGTATTTCATAGGAATGGATATATCTAGGGCGGGCAATTTGCTTGAGTTGTCTATAAAGGCCTTCTTTATCTCTTCCAGCTTGGCTCCGGATACTATGGCAAACTCCCACGGTTGGCTATTGGAGGCAGATGGGGAGCGCAAAGCCGCGGAAACTATGTTCTTGAGTATATCCCAGGGCACCGGGTCGGGTTTAAAACTGCGGATGGACCTGCGTTTGTTGATGGCTTCAGCTACATCCATGTCACCTGCTCCTCCTGTTTTTTCTTATAGGACTAACAATTAAAATAATAGCTCTAACCCGGTTTGCAGTAAAATCATTTGGGGAAATATAGCGGGCCATTGTAATATAAAAGGCAACGCCGTCCTTTTGTGAGGTGATAACATGCAAAAAATAAGGCTGGGCAAGACCAATTTAATGGTTACCAGAATCGGCTTCGGAGGAATCCCGATTCAGAGGCTCAACGAGGACGACGCGGTTGCTGTCGTCACAAGATGCCTGGACCTGGGAATAAATTTCATCGATACAGCCAACGGCTATTCGACCAGTGAGGAACGCATCGGCAAAGCCATCGCCGGGAGAAGGGACGGTCTTATACTGGCCACCAAGTCGCTGTCGAGGTCGAATAAGGGAGTAAAAGCGCATATTGAGCAAAGTCTCAAGCAGCTTGGGGTGGACTCTCTCGACCTTTACCAGTTTCACAGTGTAAGCGACTTCGTGTCATTGGACATGGTGCTGGCCCCGGACGGCCCCATGGCGGCCGTGGAAGAGGCCAAAAAGGCGGGTAAAATCAAACATGTCGGCATAACGAGCCACCAGATCGACGTTGCCAAAAAAGCGGTGGCGACAGGCCGCTTCGAGACCATCATGTTCCCCTTTAATTTCGTCACTGACGAAGCGGAACGGGAGTTGCTTCCCGTGGCGCGCCAATATGACGTTGGTTTTATAGATATGAAGCCTCTGGCGGGCGGGATGATAACCAATGCGAAAATAGCTTTTAAATACCTCTTCCAGTTCCCGGATGTGGCTACCATCCCCGGCATAGAAAAGCTACATGAGATCGATGAGATCGTCGGCATATTAAATGGCCCTCTCAAGTTGACGGCAGCGGAAAAGAAAGAGATGCAGAAGCTGAAAGAGCAGCTCGGCACCCGGTTCTGCCACCGCTGCGACTACTGTCAACCCTGTAAAGAAGGCATCGCTATATCGACGGTCATGATTTATCCCAGTCTGGCAGCGCGTTTGCCGTCGCACCAGCTCTTTTCAGGCTTCTGGTCGGCGGTCATGGATAAGGCTGCTGCATGCAGCCTGTGCGGGGAATGTGAGGAACGCTGTCCCTACCATCTGCCCATCCGGGACATGATGGCCGAGCATTATGAGCAGTACGAAAGGGACAGGACCAACTATCAGAAGGCCATACCATCTTAGAGGCTCATGCTTTTGAAGTTTCAGGCCTGCGGGCAAAGATAACGACGAGGATGCCCAGGATAGTTACGACGAGGGTAAAGGCCAGCACAGGCCATGTCTCGGGCTGATCGAGCTGAATGATGAGGAGTACATCCATGATCCCCATTCCAAAGAAAAACGCCAGGTAACTCGGCCAGACTCTGCCTTCTTTTCCCGCCAGAGCTTCGATAAGCAGTATAACGACGAAAGGTATGAGCAGTGCGTCAAAGGCCTGCACGTCCGCATCTGTTTCGTACGTCCCGGCGGGCAGACGGATCAGGTAATATATCAAGCCCAGTGAAGCCAGCATGATGTAAGAGAGGCAGGTTAGCCATTTCTTCAGCCGGGCGGCCTCCTGCTCGGAAGGAGCGAACAAATCGGCTTTGCGGTTTCTTTCCACGATAATATCAATCACAATCAGGATAATGAGGACCGCGCTTATAGCCGCAGTGTCGGGATGCGGAAGCCATTCGAGAGAGATGGGGACGATTAATATGGTTGCCAGAAAGGCCAGTATCCAGGAAAAGGTCCGGCGATTGAAGAAGGCCAATCCCACCGCCAGGAAAGCCATGGACTCGCCATAGTTATGACCCCAGTGCGGATTCTGTAAAAAAGATTGGTACCAGGGGAAAAGCCAGAGCCCCAGCCATAGGAATCCCATGAGCAGCAGCGGCAAGCCCCCATTGATATAAGTTTTGTCGATTGCCCTGGCAAGTCTATTCATATTGTCCTTTGCCTCCTTTTTAAACCGGCATTGCCGTCCCGACCATTTTATAGCAAGGGGAGCAGCATGTTAAATTACGTACGAATATTCTTAACTGATGAAAGCGGATGCTATACTATTCACGTATAGTTAACAGCAGGCAGCGTTTGGAAAGGTGACAGATTCTGTACTCATAATGGTGCGCTACCCGGTCGCAGGCAAGGCAAAAACCAGGCTGGCTGCTGATATGGGGCCGGAGAAAGCGGCTGAGTTTTACCGGATTTGCGCCCGGCAGATTTTACGGGAGCTGGGCAGGCTCCCCAATAAAATCGCCAAGTATATTTTTTTCACGGACATCGGGGACCGCCGCAACGTAGAGGAATGGGCGGGGCCCGGTTTCAATTTTAAAGCGCAGGCCGGGGAAGACCTGGGCGAGCGCCTGATTAACGCTTTCGGAGAAGTCTTTTCGGTGGCAGCCGGGAAGGCAGTGATAATTGCCAGCGACGTTCCGGATATCTCGGCCGACATGGTTAACCGGGCCATTGAGGCCCTTGATTGCAATGATATAGTCCTGGGACCATCCCATGACGGCGGCTACTACTTACTTGGCATGAACAAGCCCCACGAGGAGCTCTTCCGGGGTATCCCGTGGAGTACTCCGGAAGTGACGGAGAGGACGCTTGCCAGGGCTGGCGAGATGGGGTTGACCGCCTGCCTTCTGCCCACTCTCATAGATATCGACAACTTCGAGGATTTCAAAATGTGGCTGTCCCTGTGCAACGTTCGAGACAAGGACATGGCCGATTTTATTAGTTGTCTTAACCCTTCATGACCTGTTTATTTAGGATGATAGTTATAATTATTTGAGGCAATTATTTGGAGGGGAGTAATATGAGCTATTATGAGCCTGAAGACCTTAAACGGTTCGCTGAGATAGGGGATTTCAGTAAAGACCTGGCGAACAAATTTTTTTCGTACTATGGGGCCAGCACATCCGTCGAAGGCGCATTAACGGTACGTGAAAAGGCCCTGATAGGGCTGGCTGTCGCGCATTCCAGAGAGTGCCCTTATTGCATAGACGCCTTCACAACCAAATGTCTCGAAGCGGGGGCTGACCCCGAGCAGATGACCGAGGCCGTGCACGTGGCATCGGCTGTTGGCGCTGCTGCCATACTGGTGATGGGTATCCAGATGCGCAATGCTATGAAACGCAGCGGGGTTTAATAGAAGCACAATGAGCGATACGGTCAAGGACTCCCTGAAAAAAAGCCAGGCAGGAGATAATAGTAGCGGGTTCGATTTCAGGGCCGTGCTGGCACAGCACCGGCTTGAGGTGAATCCGATATCCGTTTCTACATTGCAGTTGAACATTACTCGGCAGTGCAATCAGGCATGCACACATTGCCATATAGAGGCCTCGCCCAATAGGACAGAGCGGATGGTGCAGCCGGTGATCGAGCGGTTCAATTGCTGAACAAGGCTGGCTACGGCCATGACGGCAGCGGCCTGGTACTCAACCTGGTTTACAATCCTGCGGGTTTTTTCATCCCTGCTTCACAGGCTTCTTTGGAGGCTGATTTTAGACGTGAGCTTCTCAACCGGCACAGCGTGGTTTTCAATCATCTCTTCGCTATCACCAACATGCCGATCAACCGTTTCAGGGGGCAGCTGGAACGCTCGGATAGTTACGGGGACTGTATGCTCAAGCTCAGGGATGCCTTTAACCCGGCGGCCGCCCTGAACGCCATGTGCCGCAGCCAGATGAGCGTGGACTGTGAAGGACGGGTGTATGATTGCGATTTCAACCAGGCGCTGGGACTTCAATCAAAGCTGTCCAGCCCTGTAACGGTCTTCAATTTCAACTACGATCAATTCTTGGATAGGCGCATTGTTTTCGGAGCACATTGCTTCGGCTGCACGGCAGGGGCGGGGAGCAGCTGCGGCGGTGCAACCACGTAACCGAAACGGCAGCTATGTCTTTGAGTAATAAATCTGCGTCGCCGTCCCTTTTTTGAAGAATAGTTCCCACACCATCCAGGCAGCCAGGCCAGCGTATTCAAGGGCCACCAGCCACAGGCTCTCAGAGTAGGGGAAAGTCTGGTAGGCGGAATAGCTTAGAACGATCAATCCCGACCATAGGATGGCGTACCTGTAACGGGTGAATACCGAGAACGCAACCAGGGGCGTTAGATACCAGGGGTGAACTATGGTTGCGCAGAGAAGATAGGCCGTCAGGCAGAAGAGCATGACGGTAAATAAGTTCTTCCAGCTCGCCTTTTCCTCCCTCCAGGCAATGGCGATGATAGTTATGAGAGATATAGTGGCGAGCAAAATGCCGTTAACTGCAATGGTGTCATAGCCTTTAATCAGGTAACCGATCCACCGGGCAACGTAGTAAAGCCCGGCGTTGAATTCGAAAACATTAAAATAAAGCGACAGGCCCGCCAAGAAATTGGAGACGGATTGAACGCTGAGGAATGGCGCAAAGAGGAGCAATAGTGCAATGCCTGCCACAACAAAATACAGAAGGCTTTTACGTAGACCCAACCGCTTGATCAATAGCGGCAGGAAGATAAGAGGTATGAGTTTTGCTCCCACAGCCAAAGCGAAGCTTAAGGCTGAATAGATTTGCCTTTCACGGATCAGAAAATAGACCGCCAGCAGTAAAAAGAAAATCATGAACGCTTCTGGATGCAGGTTGCCGGTGAGTTCCACAATAACCAGGGGATTGAAGGCGTAAAGTAGTACGGAAGAAGACGAAAAACCCAGGAGTTTAGCCGTCCTGGCGAGGAGAATTAAAGTACCGAACTCGGCGGCCAGGATAAAAACGCGCAGGAAAATTATATTAGCCAGGAGATTCCCGCCCCAGATTTTGGCGCTCAAACCGAAGATGAATTGGCAAACCGGCGGATAGACAGAATAGTAGTTCTGAGAGTTCAAGTGCCCGTAAAGAGCCGGGTCGATCCCGGGCACGGTCTGAACGCCATGCACGAAAGCCGACGGTAACACCAGGTACGGATTATAGCCATGGGCGAAAAGCAGGCCGTCCCAAATGAACCTGAAATAGTCGTCCGACAAGTTCGGCGTCATAAAAAGCAGGGACAACCTCAAAAATAGAGCAGCCCCGATAGCGATCTTCCAGTTATTTGAGAACGCCCTGCTGAGGAATATCAACAAGTATAGAGCAAAGAGGAAAGCATAGAGCAGCAGCACCTGAATAAAGCTGGTCCGCAGTGTGAAATAACCCAGCCAGACATAGCCTGCCAGGGAAAATAAGACAAAGGCCGCCTGGAGCGCTCTCTGCTTTGTCATCTGCCTATTTCTGTATTAACCTGGATTGCCATATGGAATAGCCGGCCACGGTGCCGAAACCGAGGGCCAGCATGATATGGAAGGGCAAAAGGGCGTATTCCCGCAGGTAGAAGGCAAAAATAACACCGCTGAGAAAATACAATGACAGCAGAAACTCCAGCACGGTGATGATGTCAGTGCTGTCGACCAGGTATTTTTTCCCTTTCCAGCTGTCGGCGCTGCTGTGAATGTTATATTTTGGGGTCCTTATAAACGGGATTTTTTTTCCCGCATAACCTTCAATAACCGCCACGCTATTGTGCAGCGAGAATCCCATGGAAAAGGATAGGAACATCAGGAAGTCCTTCAAAAATGAGGAAAAGGAAACAGCTTTGCCGGAGCCTTTGGAAGCATGGAAGAAGAAGCCGAGCGCAATCAGGCTCAGGAGGGAGAAAGAAGCGTACAAGTAGATGCCGGCATATTGGGGGTAGCTGTTTTTAATAAAGAGGAAGGGAATGCTAAGCAGTGATGAGATCAGGATGCAGGGGAAGACGGTGCTGTTGGTCAAATGGAAAAAGGCATGGATTTTGGTTAGAACGGAAATTTCAGGAGAGTTGAAGATCGCAGGCAGGTTTTTCCTGGCGCACTCGGCAGCTCCTTTGGTCCATCGGAATTGCTGGGTCTTGAGTGCACTCATAGTGACAGGTAGCTCGGCGGGGGTGCCCACCTTTTCCAGGTATTTGAATTTCCAACCCCTGACCTGTGCCCGGTAACTTAGGTCGAGGTCCTCGGTCAATGTGTCGTTATGCCAGTTGCCGGCATTGAGGATACATGCCCTGCGCCATACGCCCCCCGTCCCATTAAAATTGATAAAGTATCCGCCGGCATAGCGTCCCTGCTGCTCGACGTTGAAGTGCGCATCCAGTCCGAAGGCCTGCAGGTGTGTCAGCAAAGAGTAATCTTCGTTAACATGTTCCCACTTTGTCTGCACTACGCCGATACATGGGTCTTTAAAATGAGGGATGGTAGACATAAGAAAATCGGGTGGGGGCAGGAAATCTGCGTCGAAGATAGCTATGAATTCGCCCTTTGCCAGCGAAAGGCCATGAGCAAGAGCACCCGCCTTGAAGCCTGTGCGGTCGCTTCTTCGGACGTGTGAAATGTCTAAGCCTCTTGCTCGCAACGCCTGACATTTGGCTTCGGCCAGGTCGTAGGTCTCGTCGGTCGAGTCGTCCAGCACCTGGATTTCGAGCCTGTCTGCCGGGTAGTCAAAAACGCTGACTGCGTCGATCAACCTTTCTACAACGTATAGCTCGTTAAAGACGGGCAGTTGAACCGTCACCAAAGGCAAGATATCACCATTGAATGAGCGGGCGGCTTCGTTTTGCGAGTCTGGCGGGGCATTTTTGCGGTGTCTGAAACATCGGTAGACCAGGTTAACCTGGGTCAGGCTATATAAGAAGATAAACAACAGGGGTACGGCGTAAACTGCGAAAACAATTACCATCCAGATTGGAATATTGGTCATTGCTCGCAGTCCTGCCTACCTGTACCTCAAAATAGCGCTGAGTATTTTGTAACCGGCCATAATTGTTCCTTTAATTGTACCCGATATTTTGGATTTGCCTATGCGGGCACGATAGCTGACGGGAACCTCGCAGATTCTCATGTACTGCCTGACTGCCTTTAATTGCATTTCAATCGGCCAGCCATAAGTCCTGTCTCGCAAATCCAGGGATAGCAGTTTATCGAATTTCACGGCCCTGAACGGCCCTAAATCCGTGAACTGCACCCCGTATAAGGTCTTTATAAGGGAGGTTGCCAGCCGATTGCCCAAAATCTGCTGCGCAGGCATTGCCCCCTTTTGCATTTTATCCCCGGATCTGGAGCCCAGGACCAGATCGAAGTTCTCTTCGAGAATAGGTTCAATAAGGGCTGTCATCTCCTCCGGATAGTCGGAGTAGTCGGCATCCAGGAAGACTATGATATCCGGCTTATGGGCCCGTGATTTCAAGAAATCGACCCCTTTCATACAGGCATATCCGTAACCCTGTCGCGGCTCGTCCACCACTATTGCCCCCATTTCCTGCGCGATGTGAGCTGTGTCATCGACGGAATTGTTATTTACTACCACTATCTCAGCAGCCAGCCCCTTTGGAATGTCGGACAAAACCTTTGCTATAGAAGCAGCCTCGTTACAGGCAGGAATAACGACTGCAATAGTGGGAAGCCTGGTGCTTCTATTCAACTCTAACCCTTACAAATATTTGCCGGCCACTATAAACTTCGGAGAAACCCATCGAAATTTTATAACTTTTTAACTATCCGCGTCATTGTTTTATGACTATTTAAGAGTCAATTGCTTAAGATGCGTCTTATTAATGAACTCAGATTATTGCAGGAGGCAGCAATGGCTAAAGCAAGCGTATCTAACGAAGTATTGTTGGACGGAGCGCAGATGACCCTGTCTGCTTTGCTGGCGGGCACCATGAGTTTTCTCAAGAAGCGCAAGATACCCATCACGGATTGGGTGAATTACATTGGGGACCAGTTCGAGGGCTCCTGGGGAGGATTGGAGGGAGAAAAAGTCGAAAGCGTGATGGAGCACCTGTTGACGTTGGAAGTGCTGCCGATGGGCGCGGAGGTTGTATCCAGTAAGACTGCAGGAGGAAAAACGGAGGTTATCTTGACCCCCTTGCCGAGCCGCAAGGTATTGAAGAAATTCGGCACGACGCCTGCTGAACTTCTGGGCGACTTTGGTGTGACAGCCAAGGAAATGGCGTCGATTTACGGGATGTTCGCTCCTGCAGCAAAGGACATCGGGTTGCGTTTTTCCTACGAACTGGATGATGGCAAGCAGGTGCTAATGCTTGAGAAAGCAGGCAGCACTGCTAAGAAGACGAGCAAAGTGGGCGCGGCTTCGCGCCGCTAACAGGCCGACCTGTTACTGAAAAAGGTCGCTTTCTTTCACCTGTGAATTGGGATGGACCAGGTACAGGAATTCTTTGCCGGTAAAAACGGCCGCCCTGTCCTGACGCAGCATTTCTATGAACTCTCGTGCATCTTGCTGAGACCTGTGGCAGGAAAGGGCCTGAATTTTAAGATCGAGAAAACCTGTTATATCTATGGTCGTTGTTACCTCATCATCGGGACGGGTTACAACTCCCAATTCATCAGCGTTGGGCACGAGGCTGGCCGGCAACGTTACATAGTACAGCTTGGACGGGCCGCCATCGCCCTCAGGCAGTTTTTTATAAGCTTTGGTGGCTGCCTTGCCGACGGCGATATGGTCGGGATGCCGGCTGACTCCGTCAGGGCCGAAGGTTATGACCACCGCAGGCCGCACCTTTAGCATTATGCCCAGAATTTTGTTGGCGATCTCATCGGTGGGGATCTTATTTACATCGGCGTCTATATAGCCCAGGAAATAAATGTCTCGTATGCCCAGGATGGCGGCCGCACAACGTAACTCAGCTTCACGTGCTGCGCCTGTATCGATATCTGCAGGTACATCCAGGCGTTTACCGCGCTCACCTTTGGTAGCGCAGATTAAATCTACCGGGATGCCCTGGCGCGTGTACTTGAGTATGGTCCCCGACATACCGAAACTCTCGTCGTCGGGGTGGGCAAAAACCAGGAGAATGCTTCGTTTCACGGGGCACCTCTTATATTATGAATTAGCATAACCTGGAAAGGGGCCGGGCTAAGGTTTGAGCGCGCTGACAATAGCAGGATCGAGCCCGCTGAACTGCGAAAGCCATTCCACCCTTTCTTTCTTTAATACCTGGCAGAGCTTTTTAATCTGGTATTCCGCGTAGTAGTTGTTTAAGTCAAAGCGTGACATATCAATACCCGGTATCTCGGCCGGCACTTCATAGCCCCAGAAGTCATCCCTTTTCCAGATGATTTTATCCCTTGCTATCATCTCCAGGATTTTTACGGAGTCGACCACGGTTATCTTCTGGCCGCGCACGGTTCCGCCTACAGTGCCGGTATTCAAAAGATAGCACTGCATGTGGGGATTATCCCTCAATATCTTGAGGAAAAGATTTCCTTCTTCTTCCTCCGATCCCACTATGAAGGGATTGGTGCCAACTACACGGCGCGGCTTGCCAGCCTGGCTGGGGTCGCCGGCTGACGTCTCGACCGATTCGCCCAGCATGAACGCTGCGGCCCCCCACTCCCTTGACAGCCTGACCACAGGGGGGATGATCTCATTATGCCTGGTAATAAAAACCAGGTTATCCACCCGCTCCAGGTCGATAGTATTATCGGTGAAGGCTATATCACGCCTTTTGACCATGGCCCGCCCATTTGATGTGAGGGTGGAATCGAAAAAATCCACTTTGCCGGTGGCCGCGTCGACATGTACGTTCTCAAGTATAGCCCGGGGGCTGATGGCGGCGGAGTACAGCAGGGGCTGGGCCCCGGGCTCCAAGGAGTCGGTCTTCATATAGAATGATTCCTCTGTCCCTATTGCGCTGCTGTCTGATTTCAATATAACCACGTCATCCTGGCGGATTATTACCCTCTCCGGAGGGCGAAGCCAGTGGGAATGGCAGGCCAGGGACGTTTTGCCGGTCCCGCTGAGACCGAATAGTAAGAAGCCCTTATCTACCAGCTTGCCATCTCTCACGACCCGCAATATCTTGCTGGCTGCATGCAGCCCCAGGTTGCCCTCTTTTTTAGCCCAGTACATGACCTGCCGCAGCATGGCCTTCTTGTTTTCGCCCTTATAATCGCTGCCCATAATCAATGTCATGCCGGACTCAGGGAAGACCAACACCTTCTTTTCCGGCCAGTCTGGGACAGTGATGGTAATAAAGTCGGGTTCTCCCGGCTCAGCCGGGAAGAGAGTATTACCCCACATGAGGGGGATACGAGGGTAGCTGGAAACCACATAAACCCGGCATTTTCTTTTGTAGCCCTGCTTCTGGCACATCACACGGTCCAGCATGATGACATCCTTGTCCTTCAGATATGCCATGACATCCGATACAAGGTTGGTATATTCTTCTTCCGGTTCGCCCATGACAACCTCAGTAAATTTGGCGATGCGGTTGCGCACCCTGGTAGTGACGGCGAGGTTGCCAAATTCTGTGATGACCCCTCCCTGCTCCAATGCCCACTCCCTGAGCTCTTCTTCAGAGGGATTATCAATGATCTTTTTAGGCTGGAACTGTTTAAAAATATCGCGCATGGGGTTTTCCGGATTAAGCAATGTTTGCGTTTATTATACAATATTTGTCGTATTGGAGGCTTCAAAAATACCAGCTTGCCGCTGAAGTGATAAACACAGGTTCTTTCTGCCCGCGTATTGTATTAAAATAATACGTTATGGTTTCTTCGAATGGATTTCAAAATAATGATATCTCCGGCGAGCCCGGCGCGTTTGCCCATGTGTTCAGGGCACTGCGCGGCCGCAATTACCGGCTGTTTTTCATAGGGCAGGGCATATCGCTGATCGGCACCTGGATGCAGCAGGTGGCCATGAGCTGGCTGGTCTACAGCATGACCAATTCCGCTTTTTTACTCGGTGTGGTAGCGTTCTCCTCGACCATTTTCAGCTTTATCCTGGCGCCATTTACCGGGGTGCTAGTCGACAGGCTTAATCGGCACCGCATCGTAGTTATTACACAAAGCCTGTCCATGGTGCAAGCGCTGGCCCTCACTGCCGTAGTGATGACAGGCAACGCTGCGGTGTGGAACCTGATACTTTTAAGTGCCGTTTTGGGCATCATCAATGCTGTAGACATGCCGACACGGCAGTCATTTGTGATCGAGATGGTGGACAACAAGGAGGACCTCAGCAATGCCATAGCCCTTAACTCGTCATTATTTAACAGCGCCAGGCTGATTGGTCCTTCCGTTGCAGGCATACTGGTTGCCACCATAGGCGAAGGGCTTTGCTTCCTTGCAAACGGTCTGAGCTTTATTGCGGTTATCGCCTGTTTACTGGCTATGAAGATCTCTCCTAAGCCGGCCGGGACTGAGCAACCAGATTTCTTCAAAGGCATGAAAGAAGGACTGAACTACGCCTTCGGATTTGCGCCGATCAGAAACATTATCCTGCTACTAAGCTTCGCCAGCCTCGTTATCATGCCGTATACCGTCCTCTTGCCGGTCTTTGCCAGCCAAATACTCAAGGGCGGCGCTAGTATACTTGGATTCCTGACCACAGCTGCGGGGGTCGGGGCATTAGTAGGTGCTATCTATATGGCTACTCGAAAGAGCGTGGTCGGGATTGTCAGAATACTGGTGATAGCGTCCCTTATTTTCGGGGTGGGGCTGATAATGCTGTCTTTCACCAGAGTGCTGTGGCTCTCGTTGATGGCCATGTCGTTGGCCGGATTCGGCATGGTGGTAACCATGGCCAGTTGCAATACCTTTTTACAGAGCATAGCCGACGACGATAAACGTGGTAGGGTTATGGGCTTTTACGTCATGGCATTCATGGGATTGGCACCTTTCGGCAGCCTGCTTTACGGCGGCCTGGCCAGCTCAATTGGGACTCCTGCAACGCTCCTGTCCGGAGGCGGGCTTTACATAGCAGGCGCCTTGATTTTCGCCTGGAAATTTTCCTCGGCGCGCGGCGCAGTACGCGACGCGTACAGAAAAAAAGGAATCATATCGGGATAGCCGCTGGCCTGTTGAATACGATTGCAGTGGTACCGCTATCCAAAAACAAACAGAACAAAGACGGTCTACCAGACCGTCTTTGTTCTGTAAATGTCAGCTTATAGTGATATTAGGCTTTGCCGATGCGGAACATCTTGGTACCGCATTTTGCGCAGACACCCTGGGTCGCCGGTTTGCCATTCTTCATCTTGATGGCCTTGGCATTTTTCATTTCCCTCTTGGCCCTGCATTTCATGCAATAAGCTTCCATTAATTTACCTCCTACGTATTTACGATTAGAATAGTGGATTGTTTGAAGCTTGTCAAGTAGAGCGCCGTACCTGCGGCAGATATGATTGGTAAAATTTTCCGTAATTGAACGTAAAAAAGTAAAAAAATTCGTAAAAGTTTATGCAGGCGACCTTCGTAAAAAATGATAAGGCCCCGCCAGGAACGCCCACGAGAAGAGTTTCAGTGCCGGGCCGGGCTTTTGCCAGAGCAGTCCCTTTTCCCTATAATTGGCAATTGCCAAGGTATGTTAATCAATTGAGTCAAGCTATGAAACTAGTGGCGTTAGTCGGGATGCCCGGCTCGGGTAAATCGGAGGTAGCCAGGGTCTTTGAATCCAGGGGATACAAAAAGATCAGGTTTGGCGATATTACGGATGAAGAAGTAGGCAAGCGAGGCCTTGAGTTGAATGAACATAACGAGCGGTTTGTGAGAGAAGACCTGAGAAAACAGTACGGCATGCCGGCATACGCCGTTTTGAGCCTGCCCAAAATCGAAGCGGCCTTACAGACCTCAGACGTAGTTGTGGACGGCCTTTATTCTTGGGAAGAGTATAAATACCTCAAAGATAGAGTAGGAGGCAAACTGAATCTGGTGGCCGTGTGGGCCCCGCCCTCTTTGCGCTACGAGAGATTGCAGGACAGAAAGGTGAGGCCCTTGACGGGGGAACAGGCCAGGGCACGAGATTTTGCCGAAATCGAAAATGTCAACAAGGGCGGGCCTATTGCGATGGCGGACTACACTCTGTCCAATGATTCGACGCTAGAAGAGTTGACAGAACAGGCCAATAAAATATTAAGGGTTATAAAATGAAGGAAGTCAGAAGGCCAGAGTTGGACGAATATTTCTTGAAAATAGCATCTGTGGTTGCCGAACGTGCTACCTGCCGCAGGCATAATGTTGGAGCCGTAGCTGTCAGAGACAAACATATATTGTCGACGGGCTATAACGGTGCCGCAGCCGGGGTCAAAGACTGCCTGGAGTTGGGCTGTCTCAGGGATGAGCTTAAGATCGAGTCCGGGACCCGGCACGAAATCTGCCGCGGCATTCACGCGGAGCAGAATGCCATTATTCAGGCTTCCCTGCACGGCGTAAGCCTGGAAGGCGCCACACTTTATTGCACCCACACTCCCTGCATCCTGTGCGCCAAGATGCTGGCCAATGCCAGGATCAAACGCTTTGTCACATTCGGGAAATATTCGGACGATGCTTTTTTAGATCTTTTTAAAGAAACCGGAATTATATTTGAATTGAAGCCAAGACCGGCATCCCGCATAACGTCGCTTGATTAATATGTCCGGACACCGGGGTGAGTTTAGATGAGAGAATGCAAGCTAAATGATAACAAGGCCGAGTGCAATTGCACCTACGAACCATGCCCTCGCAAGGGCATGTGCTGCGAATGCATAAGGTATCATCAGGGATTCGGTGAATTGCCGGCCTGCTATTTCCCGCCGGAAATCGAACGCACCTATGACCGTTCGATAGAAAAATTCCTGGCCATCTGCCAAAAGAAACAGCGTTAGCGGTCTGTGCGGGTAGCAGGGTTCACGAATCGCCTTCCCTTTTGCTATAGAGGCAACCGCAGTAATTTTGCCTGTACAGTTCCCAGCTTTTGGCCAGGTGTGTGGCTTTTTTAAAGCCATCCTTCTTTTTGAAGTCACGGGCCAGAAAGCTTACACCGCCCATCTCTTCACCTATAGCATTGATAATTTTTGCGGATTTATGGGGGCTTATGGTCAGTGTGGATGTAAAAACATCGTTTGCCGTCTCAACCATAAATTTATATGACCTTTCAAGGCGTAATCGGTAACAAACGGAGCAACGTAGACCACCTTCCGGCTCATGCTTAAAGGCTTCTGTTGCTGAGTCCCAGGCCGACGGATCGTACGGACCCTCGACCAGTGAGAACCCCAACCGGTTGGCAGTCGTCCTTGCTGCAGCTAGCCTCCGGCAATATTCGCTTTCAGGGAAGATGTTAGGATTATAGAAATAGCCTGTAACGGTATGGCCTTCGGCGATGAGCACGCTGGCGGCGCCTGCCGCGCATATACCGCAGCAGACGTGCAGAACAATCTTCATCAATACATATTTTAACGGTCTTCAGCCTTTTTTGCCTTTGACCTTGTCCATAAAGCGCTGTTCAATCCTTTTCAGAAAGCTGGGATCGGAAAACGCCAGGCTTTGCGCCATACCTGCGCATTCCAGGGCATCGTCCATGCCCATATTCATGCTCATATCCATATTGCGCTTTGAGAGTCCTACGCCGATGACGCTGTTTGCCATAATTTCTTTAGCCCAGGCAATACCGGTCTTTTCCAGGTCTTCCGGCTTGACTATCTCGTTTACCAGTCCCCATTTTTCGGCCTTTTGCGCATCGATGACCTTACCGGTCAGGATAAGTTCCTTGGCGCGTCCCATGCCCACCACGCGCGGCAGCCTCTGACTGCCGCCGCCGTCAGGGACGATGCCCATATTTACCTCCGGTATGTTGAAGATGGTTTCCGGAGTACAGATCCTCATATCGCAGGCAAGGGCCAATTCGAGGGCGGCCCCGAAACAAAAGCCATGCATGAGTGCAATGACCGCTTTTTCAAGTAACTCGATTTCGCGAAAAGCGCTCTGGTAGTACCTGACGAACCTGCGGATATCCTGCTGGTCGGCGCCGGCCTGGAAGGAAGTGAGGTCTGTGCCGGCACAGAACCCCTTCCCTTCGCCCGATAAAAGCACCACCTGCACGCTGGGCCTGGTGGCCAACTCGGCGAAGCACTGGCGTATATCGGTGATAACCTGTTGGTTAACGGCGTTTCTTTTTTCGGGCCGGTTGAGTTTTACATGAAGGATGCCTTCTTTTTCAGCATAAGAGAGTGTTTGAAATTGCATTGAACCGCTCCTTTACAATTATTGATGGATGGATTCCATATCATACCGCGTATGAACTGTATAAAATTACGTCGGGTCAGCCAGTATGTCAAGCTTCAAGACTGAAGGGTTTGGGCGGCACGCAGAAAAGTATCAACAACATGCCGATGAACGCGCCCGCGCAGCCGATGATAACGGCCGGAGCATAGTTTCCATTAATATCGTAGATAAAGCCGGCAATGGCAGGCGCTGAGTATTGAAAAATCGATCCTATGGGGCTGCTGATTCTGCTGATAGCGGCAAACGACCCAACTCCGAAGTAGTTGCCGATTATGAGGGGTTGGCAGACGTAAGTTGCTCCGAAACCAAAACCGGTAAAGAGAGGGTAGAGGTAAACTGCCCACAGGTTCTCCCGGGAGGCCAGCCAGAAGAGGACGCCTCCAATTAAAAGGGACAGGCCGGCAATCGATATAATATATCGCGACTCGATACGTTCTCCCAGGAAGGAAACGCTTAGCCTGCCGATTATACTGAAAGCCAGTATAAGCCCGTAAACAAATGCCGGCTGCAAGACCAATACCGGGTCTGATGGGGAAAAACCCCGGTCGTGCAAATGTGCCGGCGTCTGTGTCAGGATCGTTTGCCATAAATAATATATAAAGGCTATAGCTATCACGATGGTCCAGAGTGTGCGGGTTTTAATGGCATCACCAAATCGCCAGTTCCCCGGAGAACGGTAGGTATTAACCATATCCCGTTTAGTATGTCTAGCAGATTGCTGCAACTGATCCTGCGATAGGCCGTCAGGGTGTTGGCCCAGGTCCTCCGGCCGGTTGCGGACAGCCAGTATGGCTATGACCGCTCCTGCGAAACAGGCCAGTGCGATTAGGTACCATCCGATGTGCCAGTCGCCCCCTGATTTTACAATGGCAGCGCTTATGATCTGCGGGTAGATGAAGCCGCCCATGGCGCCTCCGCCCAGCACAAGTCCCATGGCCAGGGCACGGCGCATATTAAACCAAAGCATGACCAGGGCTTGAACGGGGACTACTGTCCCGAACGAGACGCCCAAACCCACAAAGAAACATATCACCCAATAAGCAATGGGGTAGATATGGCCGTTAAGCGTTATGGATATATGTCCGAGCAAGGCAACCAGGATGCTTGAAATTGCCGCTATTACGGCGCCGGTGGCCAGTGTTTTTCTCGGCCCGAAGCGATCCATCATCCACGGAATCAATAGCGCGCCGACGCCCAGCATAAGGCCGATAATGGAATAGCCCAGGTTTATCTCGCCACGCGGCCATTTGAGGGTATCAGCCATGAAGGTGTTGATTACCGGCGGCCCGTAAAGGGCGAAACCGATGGGTATGGAATACACCAGGCAGAGTACCGGCAGCAGCCACCACCCGTAGAAGCTTCCTCCCTGCGCTTTACCGGTCATTGCTTGATTCCCCGTGAAATTAGTGGATTACGCATGAGTTTTAGCTGGATATTATAACATTGCATAAAATAATTGAATAACACGTCGGAGATGAAAAGCGGGGTATTTAATAAAGTAAAGCTTTGCCAACATGCATCTCTTTACTAATATGCAGTTGCGCAAAAGCGCAATTGCTTACTAAGCATTACGGCGGATGCTCCAACATTGCGGGGATGTTAAATTATAGTCAACCCAAGATGAAGGTAGACAGGAGGTAAAGAAAATGGCTAAAACAATGGAAAAGATTGAAACCAAGGCGGAACCGAAGGAAGATAGAGGTTTCAATTTCTGGACGGATAAAACTCCATGCTGGGAGACTTCACATTGCACTAATATGATCAAGGCGGAATGCCCGGCATTCAAGTATCAGTTCCTCCCCTGCTGGGAGATAGAAGGCACATACTGCAAACTGGATGATTACGGGACCGACGGCAAAGACACCAGCATTTGCGAGGTCTGCCGGGTGTATAAGACCTATGGCGAGGGCAAACCGATTCAGCTTAAGCTGATGGGCCGCGGCATTAACACCTCTTTGCAGATGCTTGAAAAAACATCGGTTGTCTAACCTCCTGAAATATAATTAAGCTCTTAATCCCTCCCCTTTTCGGGGGAGGGATTTTTATTTCCCGGCTGCATAATGCGGACTTACAGGTGCGCTTTTGCGCAAACGCAAGTTAAGCGTTAAAACGGATGGCGGTAAGCAAAGCGTATGTTAAATTGGTAACGTAACAAAACAAACAAACAACATAAATATAGGAGGCAAATCAAATGGCTGAGACTAAAGTAAATGTGAAGAAAGCTGCCGGGGTAAAGGAAGAGAGCGGCGTTAATTTCTGGACCGGTAAGGCACCGTGTTTCGAATTGTGCAATTGCCCGGATATGATCAAGAGCGAATGCCCGGTCGAAAAATATCAGTTCTTACCGTGCTGGGAGATTGAAGGGACCTATTGCAAGCTGGATGATAAAGGCGCAACCGGCCGCGACACCAGCATCTGCGAGACCTGCAGGGTATACAAGAAATATGGCAACGGCGAACCCATTGTGCTGAAGCTCTTTGGGAAGGGAATAGACACCCACCTCAGGGAACTCGATAAAGTAGCTTAGTAGATATATCTCAGATTTGGCAGAGAGAGGGGGCTGACTTGAAGTCAGCCCCCTCTCTCTATTTTGACGACTAATCGCGGGCAGACGCCGCACGGTCCAATAAGTCTAATTTCTCTCGAAGGTCACGCAAATTGACCACATCATCCCTGTTGTAGCGCAGCAGCAGATCGAGGGACTTATGGTCGTTAAAGGCACAATATTTTTTCCAAAGCCAGACGGCATGCCAGCCCGTGAGCCCCTCCGTCTCTCGGGATATGCCCAGCCGGTTAAGTACGACTTTTAACCCCCCTTTCAACATATGCCGGTGACAACGGTGCATCAGGTCGCTGTGCAGGTACATCCGGCTCAGGTCAGGGCCCAGCCGGTGATGTATAAAAGGCAGGTCGAAGCGCTCACCGTTATAGGTGTAGAGGTAGTCCGAACCTTCCAATACCTCCAGCAAGCGCCGGCGCGTCAAATTCTCGTTGTAAAGCTGGACCAGCATGTCCTCATATTCGTTGCAGAAATAAATGCCGATCACGGTGATGCTGCAATTGCCACTATAGAGGCCGGTCGTCTCAATATCAAGGTAGGCGTCAGGGAATCCGATCATGATAGTCCTTACCATGATTATACAGCATCAATATGGGTACAAACGTGACCGGATATAAGCCCAGTCCGGCATTTTCACATCCTGAGCGTTTTAAGGTAGGCCCTGGCTGCATGAGAGCCGCACATGCCGTGCACCCCGGCGCCGGGAGGTGTTGAAGCTGAGCACAGATACACATTCCGGATAGGGGTGGAGTAGGGAATTAAGCGGCAGGTCGGGCGGCAGAGAATCTGCTTCAAGGTCTGGGCGCCGCCGGTTATATCGCCGCCCACCAGGTTGGGATTATCGGCTTCCAGGTCGGCCGGAGCGGACGAGCGTCTTCGAAGGATCAAGCTTTTAAAACCCGGCGCGAAACGTTCTATCTGAGCCTCAATAGGTGCCGCCATATCGTAGGAACAGTCGTTGGGTACATGACAATAGGCCCAGGCTGTATGTTGTCCGGCAGGCGCACGGGAGCTGTCAAACAGGCTGGGTTGCGCCAGGATTACAAATGGTTTGGGAGGGGTTTTCCCCTGCCAGACTAACAATTCCGCTTCCGCAATTTCAGCCAAGGTCCCGCCTAAATGTAAGGTGCCTGCCGAACAACAATCCTTGGCCGCCCAGGGTATAGGACCGGAAAGTGCCCAGTCTACTTTGAATATGCCGGGGCCATAGCGATAATTTTGCAGGGACTTTTTATATCCTGCCGGTAGTCTTTGATCATATAGTTTCAGCAATTGTCCGGGACCGGTATCGAAGAATACAGCTTTGGCATCGGGAAGGTCTGTTAAGGAGTTAATTTTATGCCCGGTAACCAGTGTGCCGCCAAGCGAGGCGAAGTAGCCGGACAGGGCGGAAGAGATGCTGCCTGCCCCCCCCACCGGAATAGGCCAACCAACCGCATGTCCGGTTGTGCAAAGTATCAGGCCGAAAGCCGCAGATGGTGATTGGTTCAGGGGTAATATGGAATGTGCGGCCATTCCGGCGAAAAACCCCCTTGCCAACGCACCCTTAAAATGGCCCATCGACAGGTTTTCGGCAGAGTGCAGTGCCTTAAGCCCGAAATTCGCTAAAAACCAGGGATTTTTCGCAGAGCGCATAGTACCGAGTAGATATTCCCCTAACGCATCAAACCGGTCTAAAAGAGGCTGGACTAGTTGTATATAGGCATGTGCGTCGTCTGAAAGGGTCAGGGAAGACTCTTCCACCGAGGTTTTGAGAAGAGCGGCGCACCCATCATCGGAGGGGTGTGCCAAATGTACAGGGGCTTTAACCCACTGCAGCCCGAAGCGGGAGAGGGGCAACGATGAGAGGAAGGGGGATACGGCCGCCATCGGATGGATTGCCGACCCGACATCGTGACGGAATCCGGGTAGAGTCAATTCCGCCGTGCGGGCTGCTCCTCCCGCTACAACACCCGCTTCCAGGACAACTACCTTAAGACCACGTTCGGCCAGCGTTATGGCTGCTGCCATCCCGTTCGGCCCTGAACCGACAACTGCGGCGTCGTACTCGCAGGATCTTTCCATATACACTGCTATTTATTCTTGCTGAAGGGATATGTGATGCTGTGAACTATGCTTAAGATCTGGGCATTCTGAAGGACATTGAAAAACCTGAACCACTGCAGCGAAGAATCCAGGCATTTCTTTTCGATCTCTACCCGGGCTGCGCTACCCAGGTATTTAGCTGTGGACTCAAGTACGTGACTCCATATTTTTTCCTGGATACGTGAACCGGAGAAACGGAAAGCCAATTCGTAAACGGGATCGCTGGCACGGGCGAGGCCCTGTATTTGCAGTATAGTTCGTCCGCCTTCCTCGAATGATTTAAATGTCACCCAACCGGCCTCAGGATGTCCCTGCGGTGTAATGAATGTGAAAGCGTAATCGTCGGCGTAAAGCACCAGCACTCCTGTGGCTACCAGGCCGCCCGGGGTCAGGGCATTGATAAGCACAATCTCACCCGGCGCAATGCCCTTTTCCGTAGGGTAAAAGCGGTTTTCCAGAGGCTGGAACTCGGGGAATTTACTTTTTACAGTACTAATGATCCTGGCCGGCGCCAGCCTGGTATCTGAAAGGTCGATCCTGTAGGTCTTTTCCCATAACTGTCCGAAGCCTTGCACCGGGCCTGCCGTACTGCGGCCGTTCACATTCAGGTTGATAGCCTGTGGGGGTGCGGCCGGCACTCTTAGCTTTCCTACCCTGGTGGACCAGTGACTGTCAGCCTGGGATTCGGACCTGGTGACTTCCCTGCTGCCTGTAAGGCTCGCCATTTTGAACATTGCTGAAGCTCTGGTGTTTATATGAAATATTTTATCCAGACCGGCCAGGCTAAATACGTTGCGGTAAGGTGAACTCAATCCGATAGCGAATAGCTGATTCTTTGTTTCCCGGGCGCGCACATACAGTTTGACCAGGACATTTATACCCGTGTTATCCAGCGTCTCGACCCCCGTAAAATCCAGGATTAGAGCTTTACCACGGGATACCCCCGATTGTTCAAGAGTATCGAACAGTTGCCTTTCGGATTTCGAAGTGAATTCTTGATCCAACACTATTACCACTGCCCCGGACCCTGCTTTAACAAGCTTCATAACCTCTCCTTGCGAATGGGGGACCAAATAGATTCTCTCAATATATTATCAGATTTCACCCGGTTTAATTATTATCCCGGAAGCCGGCTCAAACTTTTTACGGTAAAATAGTGAATAGTTGAGCATGACGAGGAGTTTTACTATGGAAGAGCAGAAAAATCCAAAGGACAAAGGTGCGGCAGATAATCTGGGCGAGATGTTTGATGCGCTTGGTAACGCCATGAGCCAGATTTTCAACGACCCCAAGGTGAAGGAAAAAGCCGCAGAGCTGGGCAAAGTTGTGAAAGAGTCCGCCCAGACACTGGGGGACAGGTTTAAAGACGAAGAAGTAAAAGCCAAATTCAGGGAAGCAGGCAAGGCTGCCCAGGCTTTCGGTAAAAGTGTGGCGGATATGACGAAGGATGATAAATCCGGCAATAAGCCATGAGGTTAGTAGTATCCCTAATTTGGCGAGCGTAAGGCCTTACGGCCTTGCATCGGAGCCGGGATTTTTATTCAGCAGTTGTGAGTAGGCCAGCGCGGCCGCTATAGCGGCTGTGCGTTTGTTGTCATCGAATACCTGCGAAAGTTTTTCTTCAAGAGGCTGTTCACGTGCCATAATGGCCTTCATATCTTCAATTAGAGTCGTCTCCTGGGTGATGAAGTGGGTGCCCAGTTCACCACTCTGGAAACGTTTGTTTTCCATTACAGCCTTGTGGAAGGGGATGTTGGTTTTTACTCCTACGATGACATATTCGTAAAGGGCCCGCCTCATCCTCTGAATGGCCTCGTCCCTGGTCCGCCCCCAGGCGACCAACTTGGAAATCATGGGGTCGTACATAGGCGATATCACGTAGCGTGTATGTACACCGCTGTCTACGCGGATTCCCACCCCTCCGGGCGAACGGTAGCCGCGCAGTTTTCCCGGCGCGGGCACGAAATTGTTGAGCGGGTCTTCAGCGTTAATACGGCATTCTATGGCCCAGCCATTCATGTGCACGTCGCTCTGTTTGATGCCCAGCCGTTCCCCCGAGGCGATCAGCAATTGTTCCTTTAAAATATCGACGCCGGTTACCATTTCGGTGACCGGGTGCTCGACCTGGATACGGGTATTCATCTCCATAAAATAGAACTCACCATGGGTGAAAATGAACTCTATTGTGCCCGCATTCTCATAGTGGATCTGCCTGGCGGCTTTTACTGCTATCTCTCCCATGTGTTTACGCAGCTCAGGAGTTAGTGCGGGCGAGGGCGCTTCCTCGATCAGCTTCTGGTGCCGGCGCTGGATCGAGCATTCGCGTTCGCCCAGATGAACGACGTTGCCATGGGCGTCTGCAAGCACCTGGAACTCTATGTGGCGCGGATGTTCGATATATTTCTCTATATATATTTCGGGCAAGCCAAAGGTGCTGGCTGCGATCTTGCTGGACATCTCCAGCCCTTTCTTGAGGTTGGCTTCATCATGGACAATGGTCATTCCGATCCCGCCGCCTCCGCCGGAAGGTTTAACAATCACGGGATAACCGATTTGCCGGGCAATCTGTCTGGCCTCTTCAAATTCGCTGACGGAGTCCTTTGCGCCGGGCGTGATGGGCACGCCGGCTTTGGCCATCTCCTGACGGGCTGCTATCTTGTTCCCCATCAGTTCAATAACCTTGCTGGACGGGCCAATGAATTTTATCCCTTCAAGCTCGCACGCATAGGCGAAGCTCGGGTTCTCAGCCAGGAAACCGTAGCCGGGATGTATCCCCTCGCACATACTCTCTTTGGCTACGGCGATAATATTCTTGATGTTCAGGTAGCTTTCGGAGGCAGGCGAGGCGCCGATATAATAAGCCTCATCCGCGTATTTGGCGAAAAGAGCGTCCCTGTCGGCGTCGGAATAAATGGCAACGGTGCGAATTCCCAGTTCGCGGCAGGCGCGCATAACACGTATGGCGATTTCACCGCGATTGGCGATCAATATCTTCTTGAGCATCTTAGTCGATAACCATCAGTACGTCGTCCTTATTGACGATTTCGCCATTGAAGGCGAATATCTCTTTTACCGTTCCGGTGTAAGGACTGTGAACATCGTTCTGCATTTTCATGGCCTCGGTTATAACCACGGTGTCTCCCTCGGTGACCTTATCTCCCACCTTAACTTTGACGGTCAATACCATGCCCTGCATGGGAGATAATACAGCTCCCTTGACGGTTTCCCTGGGCTTAGTCTTTTTCTCAACTTCCACGGTTTTACCCAGCACCGGAGCGATCTTGATATTGAAGACCTCGCCGTCGACATCCACACTGAACTCAGCCGGTGAATCGACTCCCCGTTGGTTCGATGCGGCGGCTGAAACGGGGCCGGCCAGGACTTCTTCCTTGCCCTCACCCCGCAGGAATTTAACAGCTACCTGCGGGTAAAGGGCATAGGTTATGAGGTCTTCTTCCTTGTGAAGTATGCCGAGTTTATGGGTTTCATCTTTTAATTTGGGCAGTTCAGCTTCAATATGGGCCCCGGGCCGTCCCTCGATGGTGGGTGAGTCCCCTACTATGGCTTTGCGAACCTCCTCGTTCAACTGCCCCGGAGGCCTGCCGTAGTAGCCCTGGAAATAGTCCCTGACCTCTTTGGTAACTTTTTTATATCTCTCGCCATTGAGCACGTTAAGTACTGCCTGTATCCCCACGATCTGGCTGGTCGGAGTAACCAGCGGCGGGTAGCCCAGGTCGGCGCGCACCCTGGGTATCTCCTCAAGCACGGCCCCTATTTTGTCGAGCGCATTTTGTTCACGGAGCTGGCTTATCAGGTTGGAATACATGCCTCCGGGTATCTGGTGCAGCAGGACATTGACGCTGGGCCTGGTGGCTTCGGAGGTAAGCAGCATATGATATTTGACCGCCATTGAGGCGAAATCTTCCCCGATCTCATATAACAGCTCCAGGTCGAGCCCGCTTTCATAGGGCGTGCCTTGTAGAGCTGCAACGACGCTTTCTGTAGGCGGCTGGGAAGTGCCCCAGGCGAAGGGCGAAAAAGCGGTATCAAGTATGTCCACACCGGCCTCGGCCGCCGCCTGGTAGCTCATGGGCGCCATTCCGCTGGAACAATGGGAGTGCAGGTCGATGGGGACTTTTACCCGGGACTTAATTGCCTTCATCAAGGCGGTTGTCTGAGGCGGAGATATAAGCCCTGCCATGTCCTTGATGCAGATCGAATCACAGCCCAGGTTCTCCAGTTCCTTTGCCATGGATGCAAAGCCTTCCACACTGTGAACAGGGCTTATGGTGTAGCAGATCGTTCCCTGCACATGGCATTTGTATTTTTTGCATTCCCGGATGGCCAACTCCATATTGCGTATATCGTTGAGCGCATCGAAAACGCGGAATACGTCCACGCCGTTTTTGTGGGCAAAGCGGATGAATTCTTTGACAACATCGTCCGAATAGTGCCTGTAGCCCACCAGATTCTGGCCGCGCAGCAGCATTTGAAGGTGAGTGTTTTTGACCCTTGCACGGATATCTGTAAGACGTTCCCATGGATCTTCATTTAAATAGCGGATGCATGTATCAAAGGTGGCTCCGCCCCACATTTCCAGGGAGAAAAAACCAACCCTGTCCATCTTCTCAACAATCGGGAGCATGTCCCGCGTCCTCATCCTGGTCGCGATTAGCGATTGATGCGCGTCACGCAGAGTAGTATCAGTTATTTTTATACCCATATTGATCCCCAGCTATTCTTCGATTGTGTGCTCCGGGCCCGTGCCCGAATGGCCAACCCGCTTATGATATAAATTGTCGGCTTTTTCGTCAATTTGTAGAAATACGATATGCGGTGTTGTACTAATGAAAGATCGTGATATATAATCCCGAACTGAATGGAGATTTGAATTAAAGATGGCTGAGTATGGATTTGGAGCGCCGTTACCCGAGGAGGAGCAAGTATTCGGCGCGCGGCGCCCGGGCTATCCCGGAAAGTTTGTTCAGAGACAACTGGTGGATGAATGGCTGGCATTCATGAAAAAACAGGGTATCAACCGTTTGGTTTGCATGCTTTCCGATGAAGAGCTCAGCTATTATCCCACGTTGCCCGGCGGATTGCTGGGAGTTTACATAGATAGCTTCGGCCAGGATAATGTGCTGTGGGCGCCAACACAGGATAGACACCTTTGCAGCGGCGAAGCCATCAAGCATATTTGTTATTTCTTACAGAAGGCGGCGGAGGACGGACAGAAGACGGTCATACACTGCTCTGCCGGGCTGGGGAGGACCGGACAGGTGCTGGCGGCCTGGTTGATCTACCATTACGACATGACAGAGCGCAAAGCTCTCAAAACATTGGAAGCATTGAACCGCAGCCCGAGGGAAGCGGTTTTTTATGGCACGGCGGATGAGGCCGATTTACTGCGTTTGCTGGCTGTAGCAAGGGAACTTGACAAGCAAGGCTAAAAAACCAAGGCAACCCGGTTATCCATCAAACTCTTTTCTGTATTTTTCCCACACTGCGCCGGCTTTGAAAGCCTCGATACATGCGCGCATCACGTCATACTGAGACAGATTGGTTTCCATAACCGCCGTTATAATCTTGATCCAATCCTCCGACGGCGCGATCTCCTCCGAGCTTTTTTCATATCTCTTTACAAATTTCTCGAACTTGTCCTGCAAGCGCAACTCGCGCACCTTTTTGTGATAGAGGGATGCATCCTTTTTCAGGATGTCCTCGATCTGCTTTTGCCATAGAGGCTGCTCCAATTTAGCAGACTTGGCTTCTTCCGTTTCCTCACTTTTGGTGTAGATATAGCGGGGAAACCTGTAACGGGTCAACAGGACATCCCACGAAAGCTTGATCTTCTCGGTCTTTTCCATATTCAGAAGGGCCGGCAGAATTTTCTTGAAAATGATCGCTTCTTTCTCAGTCCCCGTCACATCGTGTGTAAAGTGGGCGATCAGCTCGGTCAACCTGACCTTGTCTGTATTTAGTTTGGAGATAAATCTGCCTATTTTGTCTTCCATTATAATCACCTCCGGTATGAAGGCCTTACAGAGGTTCCTTGTATAATTGTAGCAAACTTGGACACCCGGCGGTCAAACGCTTACAATAATTCTTTGTTAATTTTGAAGCGGATATTTTTTTGCACGAGTTCGAAATAGTTCAGCAAGGCAAGCCCAACGGGGAGGGAGTGATCCTGCTCTATCGTACGGCCAGAGGAACGGAGATTTATTGTCTGGGCGTCCCGCTCTACTATGCATCCGGTGAGGATTGGGACCTGGGGCCTTCCTGGTGCTATGTCATCCCCGGTAGAAAAATGACATTGGTAGATACCGGCCAATTCGATAAATACGATCTGCTTAAGCCGATGTTGAAGAGGTCCGGCTTTGACGTGAAGGATGTAGGCAGAGTGGTAATAACGCACGGCCATGAGGACCACGACGGAAACCTGACAGATATTTTTAAAGACACTAGCCCGGAACTTTGGGCGCATTTCGCCTATCAGAACATGGTCGCCTACTATCCCGGGATCGATGACGGGGCCAACCGGCCTGATTTCCCCGGCTCCTGCCGCAACTGCGTAATGCCGGATGAGTTCAATAAAAATTGCCGGCGGTATCAATATGAGAGGAGCCTGATAATAATAGATAACCCGGTTAAGGAAGGAGCAACCCTGCCCGATTTAGAAATGCGTTTTATACTGACGCCGGGCCACTCACCCGATTCGATTTGCGCTGTATTGGACGAAGAAATCGTCTTCGGAGGGGATACTTTACTTCCGACCATCACCCCACATCCCTCACTGATGCTGGAATACCTGGTCAATAAGCGTGTTCTGCCCGAGGGCTACGGCGACCGTAACGATGCCTACGGGCTGGCGGCCTATATTAATTCATTACACAGGATAGAGATTGAATGTGCCGGCGCCGACTTGTTATTGCCTGGCCACAGGTTATATGAACATGGCAGCATTAACTACTTGAAGCCGGCTGAGAGGGCTAAAGAGGTAATATATTTTCATCGGGAGCGCTGCGAGAATATACTGAAAATACTGGGCTCCAGAACCCTCAATCTGGAGGAGATATCTGTCGAGCTATTCCCGCCCAGGCTGCGCAAGGGATGGGGAAAATATATGGCACGGCGGGAGGTTATGAGCCACCTGGAATTGTTGGCCGACCTGGGCGATGTGGAATGGGCCGACGGCAAGAATTTTACGTCCCGGGCGACAGGACAACCGGAGTATAATAACTATTTCGATAGATTCAATTGAAGGAGGTAAATATGATCATAATAACTGCCATGATGAGGGCCAAAGAGGGCCAGGGGGATGAGTTGGCCAAAGTAATTAAAAACTTCGCCCCTAAATTTCTGAAGGACCCCGGGTGCATCGACTACAATGTACAGCGCCGCGCCGATAACCGCAACGTATTCTTATTCTATGAAAGGTATGAAGACGATAAGGCGCTGGCTTTTCATTCGACGGCGCCCCACTTCAAAGAGATGTTCACGGCAATGAAGCCTTTCCTCGAAGGCAAGGCCGAAATTTCTATGTATGAAGAAATCTAGCCGTGAAACATCTTGAAAGGGGATGGCAGCCACAGGTAAATTAGTAGTAGCACAACTATATAAACTATCCAGCCCGGCAGGCAGGTGGCCGCCGCTCTGCTCGTTGAGAAGTCCAGCGATTGTTTGACCGCAATTACTCCCGACGCCAGTGTCCAGATACCGGTTAAAAGAATGATCAGCCAGCCCAGCAGGGGGATAAATGCCAGAAATCGTAAAGTGCCAGGTGAATTGGCGAAGCCCAGCGTTCGGCTGAGTTCGGCCAAGCTTACCTTTTCAGGGCCTTTGAGGAAGGTTGTTCCCAGGAAGTAGGTTATCAGGACCCAAACAAACCAGCCGGCGAGCGATGCGAAGAAACCGCTGAGAAGGCCCCATACCGGCCATAAAAGCCCGGCCCCACCGATCAACCCTGCCAGGGCCATGCCTATGCCTGTTGCCGCACTGGCTAGCAGTGCGATCATTAAGGCTTGGCCGAGGGCTTCATCATCGGTCTCCATCTCCTCGTAGAGGCTGGAGTCCATCCTGGATGCGCGGATCATGCGATTAAGGAGCTTTTTCCAGATATCCATTTGAAGCTTTTCCCGGAGAGATCTTCTTCGCCTATTATAGCAGGTTCACTTTGCCCTTCCACCAACTCTATGTTTGAGAATCTATTCCGGGAAAGAATTATTGAGAAACGCTGATTTAGTTACGCCGGATTGCGCTGTCCGAAAGCAGGTCCCACGAGTTATCACATACGGCAGAAACTATTTTGCAGTCGAATAGCGTAAGCTGTACCGAATGTTCGGTAATAACCTGGGCCAACACCTGCCCCTTTCTGTCACCGTAGCCGGGATGGGCGGCTTTGAACGTGTAAACCAGCTTCCAGGTCTGCCCCTTGTCGGGCGAATCCGCACTTACCTGTACGATACTGCCCCCTATCCCGTCAAAGGCAAAGGTGGAGCTGCTTTTTATCAGGTTAGCGGCGAGCGAAGAGGCGGTCTCCTGCGTACAAGCCGGGGTTTGGGATACGCGCCCCAGAAATGAAGGACCTCTGACTACCAGCACAATAATGCCGAAGCCGATACTGACCAGTACAAAGCTGGCGAAAACCAGGATTACAGCCGTTTTCAAATATTTGCTTTCCATAGCTGAATGCGCCGGCACATATTATAAATTGGGCATACTCTGCTGGCAATATAGAAAAGCTTTTCAGGGCCAGTGCGCCGGTTTATAATACGCTTAAGCAAATAGAAGGAGGTCTGTATGCTGGAGACGTTGGTACGCAACTGGTGGCTGGTATCCTTGCGAGGCCTGGTGGCGCTCATCCTTGGCGTTATATTACTGGTCATGCCGCCAGAGATGGCAGCCGGGTTCCTGATACTTTTCATCGGCGCCTACGCCCTGGTGGACGGCTGTTTCGCACTGGCCGTGGGCATTATAAACAGGCCTGCTCATAGAGATAGGTGGTGGCTCATAACTGAAGGCATTATAGGGATTCTCGCCGGCATCGTGATTTTCACATCCCCTCTGCTGGCGGGTGTTATCCTGCTCTTCACCGTTGCCCTCTGGGCCCTTTTGACAGGCGTATTCGAAATTATATTTGCCGTGGCACAGTGGAAGACACTGCCCGACAAGTGGCTGCTGCTGCTGGGTGGGATTTTCTCCGTGCTGCTGGGCATCCTCATATTCTCCAACATGGCTTTTGGCGCCACGCTGATAATAGTGATGATCGCAGTGTATATGGTGCTTTTCGGTGTGATGCTGATAGCGCTGGGATTCTCTTTGAAGAACTCAAATATATCCCCGGAGTGAGAATAATGCCTATCGGCAAGATTATCCAACCGATCAGAGCAGGGGGAAGGATAAAAAAAAGAATAATGCCAAGGATATAACCTATCAACTATAAGGCAAATCCCCAACCCAGGGAATCTATTAGAAGTTGTTTGTTAACCATTTTCAGCATATTGATCCGCCATCTTTGAAGGTTGAATTGGCGGAGGGGGCGGGATTCGAACCCGCGTTAGCACGAAGCTAAAACGGTTTTCAAGACCGTCACCATCGGCCGCTCGGTCACCCCTCCACAGGACATATTAGTATATTTAATCGGGGGTGATTGCAGCAAATTGAATGTGAAGGGTATAACGGGCGGTTACTGATATGAGTTCAGCCTGCTTTGTATGTCATTTGCGCTGCTGAATGATCCATCCTGAAAACTTCTAATTATGCCCGATGAATCCAGGAAATATGTGACTGGAATGCCGTTTGTAACGGAATAAGATTGCGCCACAGCGCCGGTACTGTCAAGCGGGACCGTAAAAGTATAGTTGGAATTTTGAAGCTGTGCGCCGACTTCCTCGGGCTTATTGTTGGGGAAACCACCGGCAGAGGTATTGACAATAAGCAAAGCCACGTTACTGTTAGCAGGATTGTCTTTGACGGCCTGAAAGTAAGGCAGTTCATCCATACAATAGTGACAGTCAAGGTTCCAGAAATTGATGATTACCTTTTTGCCTTGCAACATATTTAACTCCACCTGGCTTCCATCGGTACACGTAAGGGTGAAATCAGGTGCGGATTGACCTATGGCGGTTCCGGCGGCTGTAGGAGTAACGAAGGTCGTATCCACCGAATCGGCCTCGTTGCCTGAGGCATCTTTGGACACAACTTTATAGTGGATAGTAGCAGATAGCGGCAACATATTCAGCGCCACACTGTGATCTTTTACCAGAGTGGTGTCGGCCTCGGCCGGCTGCACCGTACCGTAAGTGTTGGATGTGCCGTAGCTGACCTGGCTGGTGGCAGGTTTGTCGGTCTGCCATTCGATGGTGGCTTTGGCAGCGGTGGCACCGCTGATCAGGTTCTTCACGACGGGCCCGGTAATCTTGGGGGGAGTAGTATCGACGATGGCGGTAGCCTGAAGGTCATTTGTTGCTTCCAGGCTGCCCTGTGCTGAATCCGGATCGGAGCTTAATCTGGATTGAACGGTTATGTGATATGATTTGCCCGCCTGCAGGTCTGTCAGATTCACGCTATGGTCTGTTACAAGAGCGTCATCCCTGGCGTTTTCGCACTGTGTGCCGCCGTTGAGACAATATATAACCAGGCTGTTTGACCGTACATCCGTTTTCCAGGTGACGGTAGCGCTTGATTCTGTGATATCGCTATATTGTATATTTGATATCACCGGGTTGGTGGGGGCAGCAACAGTAGTTTTAGAAGGAGTCGTTTTAGTAATCACCGGCTGTTGGGGCGTCTGTAGCTGGTCCATAACCAGGACTACGGAAATGATTATTACCCCGGTCACCGCCAGCAGGGCCAAAAGTATGGGCAGAGGCGATTTCTTTTGCCGGTGCGCTCTTTCGGGACGTCCGGCTTCTTTAGGCTCCCTATGTTTTACCCTCTTACGTTCGGGATGAGGCCTGGCCACGACCTCAGGGTATGGGGCCGGCTGGGCCATTTCGAAGGGCTGCACAGCGGGCCGCCCATAGTATTGCTCCTGAGGCGGTGTATATGCAGGGACCGGCTGTGGAACAGTGGCTACCCTGCTCTTATAGTATTCTTCCGCCTTAAGCATCGGGTTGCTTCTCTGATGAGGCAGGCGGTTATTCCCGCAATTAGGGCATATTTTGCTGCGATCGGGGACCTGTGCGCCGCAGTTAGGGCAGATACGCAACTCGGCCGATTCAGGTTGCATCACCGCTTCTCCCTGCTCAGGTGCAGCCGCATTCATTTGAGGATAGATCTGCTCCGGTGGTGTGTGACGCATCTGGGTCCGCATCTGCTCGGCGGCCGCACTGGCAGCTCTTTTTTCCTCTATCCTCCTCCAGAGATCTCCTGTATGCCTGCCGGGTAGTGGAGGGGCATTTTCGGACAGTGTGCTGCCACCGCCGAATTTACCATGGATCGGGCACAGGCTGGAGCCGGGCGGGATGGGTGTGCCGCATTTCATGCAGACCTTCTGAGTGACCGGCGCTTCCGGCTGGGGCCTGGAATAGCCGGAAACAGGTTCACCGTGCGCCGGCTTCATAACGCCGTAGCCCTGCTGAGGTGTTTGAGTGACAAGATCGCCGAGGCGGCCGCAATACGGGCATTTTTTCATGCCCGGGTCTATTTTCGATCCGCAATTGGAACAATAGGTCTGGTTAAAGCCGGAGCTTTGTGCACTGGGCGGAATATAGGTAGTAGCGGCAAATTTACCCGGCCTAAAGCCCAGGTCTTTCTTGCCGCAATGTGGACAAATGCTGGCGCTGGGAGAATCAATTACCAGGTGGCAGCTGGGACAGAACCTTGCGCCGCATTTCTGGCAGACAGTAGCGTTAGATTCGTTGATGTCGTGACAACGCTGACATATTATGCTGGGCATGAATTAAATTCCACGGATGAAAACCTATAATTTAATATTAAAGTTAAGGCAGACAATTTCATATGTCAAGTTTGAAGAAGGCGCTACGCCTGAAAGCGGGCAAAATTCATAGGATATTGCAGTATAGCACAACATCGAGGAATGGTGAATCAATAGGAGTCGAGCATGAATTCAACTTCACCGGGACTGGTAAACATGCCCTGCTGTATCTTACGAATGACGCCGTTTTTATCCAGAAAGTAGGTCCTGGGAATGCTGGAGATGCCATAAGTGTTGAATACCCCGTCGTTTTCATCCAGGCAAACCGTAAAATCAAAATTATTTTGAGCCATGAAGTCTTTGATGACGCTTATATCGGATTGGCTCCCTGCTACGGTCAGCAGCATGATATCCGAGCTGTTACGGTATTTGGTCCATATCGCCTGCAAATGTGGGAGCTCCATTTTACAGGGGCCGCACCAACTGGCCCAGAAATTCAGGATTACTTTTTTGCCGAGGTACTGGCTGAGTGAAATTTCCTTGCTTGAAACTTCATTGTTGTCCAGATAATGGAGAGTAAAATCGGGCGCCATGCTGCCCGAATAAGGGGCCGCGTTGGATGCGGGTTGGGTTGTAAAAGTCCTGTCGTCGTCAGCCGTTCCCCCCTTTGTCGCGGTATCCCCCGCTGCATTGCTCGAAAATATTTTATAGTGGTAACTTGTATTGGGCGTGAGACCATTGATAAAAATGCTGTGCTCCGTGCTCAGCTGCGGGACCTCTGTAGAAGGGAATGTTAGCGACAGGTCGGTGCCATATTTTATGAAGGACGAGGCATTTTCGCTGGTTGTCCAGGAGACGGTTACTGAGTAAGTACCTGAAACATAAGCAATATCGGTTATGACAGGCAACTGAGTATCCGTTGACAAGGGAGGATTTGGGACGGTTGATCCGTTTGAATTTATATTGGTAGCATTATCAGTCAAAACGGCGGGTGTTTTATTTTCGCTGTTATTGATAGCTACAGGCTTGGTTATCGGGTTTTGACCCGACGCAACATTGGTTTTATAGGGGACCTGGTTGATATCAATAGGCGGTTGAACTGCAACTGTGACAGTTTTATTTTCGACTGGGATATGTATGCTGCTGACCAGCCTGCCCAGATTACTAGGAAGGTCCCGGAAGGCGACATCGTTGACCATGGCCTGTGTAATCTTTAAGACACCAACGATTACAAGTATTGTGGCTAAAATAACGGCTACTATTTGCCAGGGGGCTATATTTATTTTGCGTTTTCGCGGTTCATTGGCCCACAGACTACTAATATCACGAGGATCTACCGAAGATAAAGGGGTACGATTTTTCCGTTCAGCAGGAGCTTGGGTCTTACGAACGAGACCTTCTTTATTTGCAAAAGCACGAAGCCACTTTCGCCATTTGCCCGAGGGTTTCCTGGTGCGAGCCTGTGGTTCATGGGTGTTAGATTCGGAGGTAAAACAATGGATACAAGTCTGGAACTCGTTGTTTAAGGGTCTTCCACAGCGTTCACAGCGGTATTCAGGGCTCAAGTGAATCGGACCTCAAATTCGAGCGTAAATAGGGGAGAGACATGGATCATTGAGACGGCTTTATGGTCTCCGGCACGGTGGGCGATGCCAGCCACGCCGTGACAGAATCGAAATTATAGTATACATAAATCGCTGCTGCGATCAATAACAGCACAAGGACGATGCTAGCTACAATTGCGGTTACGCTCATCCCCTTCTTTTGGGGTTCCCCTTCATCTTGTTCCTCATCGACGTACTCATCGTCCACAATTTCTTCGGAGTCATCTTCGTACTCCGATTCGCTGTCTTTCCCCCGGCGCTTTCTGGACTGCTTCTCATCATAGTCATCGCCCATATCTTCGATATGATCGAGTATCGGGCTTCTGGAGCGCATGCCGGCAGGAAATCTGATGTCATCATCGTCACCGCCTCCACCTCCTCCTCGCATACGAGGAGACGATTCAGGAGCGATATCCACTGCTTCACCGCCTCCGGAACTTTCGAAGCGTGCAGGCGGTTCGCGCCTTTCAATGCGCTCTGCGGGGTAGCTATCCTTCCTGGAGGCGAATTGACTCCCGCGAGACGGTTCGGCCGTATCTCCGGTCTTCCCTGAGAATAAATGTGGACCCAGGCTGCCACACTCCGAACATAGCTGGTTGATTGAGGATACGGGATTTCCGCATTTACACCTGAACTGGCTTTCCAACGTATTCTCTCCTCGATAAACGAATTCGCGGATTTCTTCGGGCAGCTATCGACCTGCATCTAAAATAGTATACATGCTCAATTGTCAAGATCATTTTAATATCTACACTACAACGGGATGAAGCTGCTGTCAAGGAACACAAAGATTAACAATTAAAGACCGTCAAGTATCTGTTCGATTTGATCGCTATTGAAGTTACCGTACTCGATATCGCGGACAATCATATCGCCGTCTATAAAGAAGGTGCAGGGGACTTTTTCTACATTGTAAACATGAGCGGTTGTCTTGTACATATCCACACATATGGGGACCGTCAGCTCTCCATTTTGGGACTTATATTGTGCTATGGTCTTCTCGATATCTTCCGGTTTACTATCGATGAAGACGGCGATTATGTTGACGCCGGGCATGTTCTTATCTTTTAACGTCTGCAGCAGTGAAAGCTCGCGGTCGCACTCAGGGCAGAACACGGACCAGAAGGCAAGCAGCACTTTTTGACCCTTGTAATCGCGCAACGATATGCTATCCTGAGTTTCGAATATATTCAAGGTGAAATCAGGCGCCCGATTGCCGACAACAGAACCGATCGGTACGCTTACCAGGGTGATAAATACATCGGGTGGATCCATAGTGGCCGCTACACCGTCGGTATCTACGGACTTAATGCGGTAGTAATATGTCGAGTTGGGTTGTAACCCGCTGATTCGCACGGTATGGTCAGTAACGAATTTTGAATCTTCGGGTGTAGAATTCGAAGCCGACTTATCAAGTCCATACAACACCTGGCTGGTTGCAGGTTTATCGGTAGTCCATGTGACGATTGCGCTGACATCCGTGGGCAGCACTTTGAACTGTGAAACAACAGGAGGTTTAGCGGTTGCCGGAGTAAGCGTATTGAAAATCGTATCTTCGCTACGGGAAAGCTCTTTACCGCCGGCATCGGTTGCCAGTATTGCGAAGTGGTAAGCACTTGCAGGAAGCAATCCGGATAGTGTTATCGTGTGGGAAGAAGAGATATTATCCACAGGGGTCTCGGCGCCGTAAGTAGCGCTGGTCCCATAGACTACCTTGCCGTAAGCCGGTACATCTGTGCTCCAGCCGATGGCCGACCCGTCCACTGTAATATTAGATATCGAGATATTTGAGATTACGGGCTTGGCCGGGGCCGTAGCTGTCGTTGACGTCTGAGCCGGCTTAGCAGGCTTTGAGCCGGGGAACAAAGACGAGAATCCGTTCTGATAGACCATTAAAATACAAATTCCTGCGATAAGTACGACTATGGCGCAAATGATGATGATATCAAGCGGTTTTAGCTTTTTCCTCCTACGCAGACTGCCGGCGCGCTTGGAAGCACCTTTAATGGATGCCAGCCCCTTGACAAACTCAGGCATACGGGGCAAACCTTCAGCCCCGCCTTCGGATTTTCCAAGGTCTTCCGAATCCCGGTCCTGAGGAACAATTTTCGCTTTTACGGTGCTTTTACCGCAGTGCGGGCAGACTGCGACCGGCTCCTTCAATATCGCCATACAGTTAGGGCAGCGATATTCCTTTTGCTCTTTTAAATCAGGTTCTCCCTGTCCGGCAGCGGACCTTTTTTCAAGGATCTTCTGCCAGAGCTCCACACCCTGCTGCTCAACGCGGTCCATATACCAGCGCTTGCCGCATCGCGGGCAAACTGTTGTACCTTCAGGTACTACGGCGCCGCACTGGCGGCAGAATCGTGGGCCCGTCTGTGATTCGGCTTCAGGCATAATAGAAACAAGTTGATACTGAAATTAACCTAATTATATATATAGTTAAATTGAATTTAAAGGGGATGTCAAGGCCGGGCATATTTGGTAAGTATGCGTATCCGATCTATAATACGGAAAACCTGCCGGCCGGATTTGGACCTGGCGTGGTTTTGAAGGCAGTGTTATTTAATGACCGCCGTGTTCATATAGGGCCTTAGCACTTCCGGTACCGCTATGCTGCCGTCCGCCTGCTGGTAGTTCTCCATGATAGCGATCATAACCCGAGGCAGGGCCAGTCCCGAGCCGTTCAGGGTGTGGACCAAACGGGGCTTGGCTTCTGGATCGGGGCGATAGCGGACGTTGGCCCTCCTGGCCTGGAAATCGCCGCAGTTGCTGCAGGAGCTGACCTCGAGCCACTCTTTGCAGCCGGGAGCCCACATCTCGATATCGAATGTTTTGACAGCCGCAAACCCCAGGTCGCCTGTACACAACTGGATGACGTGATATGGAAGCTCCAGTTTTTGGCAGATGTCCTCGGCGTCGCCGACCAATCTGGTCAGTTCACTATCGGAGGTCTCTGGTTCAACGAATTTGTACATTTCCACCTTTTCGAACTGGTGCCCGCGTTTAATTCCGCGGGTATCCTTCCCTGCGGCCATTTTTTCCCTGCGGAAGCATGATGTATGGGACACATAATAGATGGGTAGGGTTGCGGGCGGAATGATCTCGTCACGGTGCAGGTTGGTCAAGGGCACTTCGGCAGTTGGAATGAACCAATAATCTTCCTCGGCGTCATGATATAAATTATCCGCGAACTTAGGCAGGTTGCTCGATCCCACCAGGCACTCCCGCTTAACCATAAAAGGAGGATATATCTCTGTATACCCGTGTTGCTTGCCGTGAGTGTCCAGCATAAAATTGATCAGCGCCCGTTGCAGTTGAGAGCCAAGGCCGCTCAAGACGTAAAACCTAGTCCCGGAGAGCTTTACGCCGCGCTGGAAATCAATGATGCCCAGCTTTTCCCCAAGCTCCCAGTGAGGCAACGGATCAAATGCGAAATCTTTGGGCTTGCCCCAGACCCTAACCTCCTTGTTAGCCGCCGCATCTTTCCCAACAGGCACATCATCTGCAGGTATATTGGGCAGACGCAAGGACTTATCCTCCAGTTTATCGGCAACCTGTTTGGCTTCGACCTCTATCCGGGTAATATCGTCACCGACCTGGCGCATTTCAGCTATCAGGCCGGCAGGCTTGTCTTTCATGCGGCTGATTTGTTTGCTGACATCGTTTCGCCTGGACCGTAGAGCCTCAGCTTCTTTGAGCAAGCGGCGATACGAATTATCCAGGTCGATTACCTCCCTGACCTGTTCAAGGTCCTCCCCGCGTTTTTCCATAGCCTTGAATACAATATCGGGGTTTTCACGTATCAGTTTAATATCTATCATGTTCTCTGCGCCCTATTTTGTTTTGAGCTGCGGGAAGAGGATTACCTCGCGAATGGACTGCTTGTCTGTCATAAGCATGACCAGTCGGTCGATGCCCACGCCGAGGCCTCCTGTGGGCGGCATACCATGTTCCATAGCCGTAACAAAATCGTCATCGATCTGCTCGATCTCAGGTTCAACATCGCCGGCTAATTTGGACTGCATAATTAGTTTAGTATTTTCCGACTGCTTCTGCCCGGCAAATCTTTGGCGTTGCTCCCTTGGATCGTTCAATTCGGAGAATGAGTTGGCTAATTCCATGGCGCCGATGAAAGCCTCAAAACGTTCAACCAGCCGGGGATCATCGCGATGCTTTTTAGCCAGCGGCGACATCTCGATAGGATAGTCGATGATAAAAGTGGGCTGTTTGAGATCGAGCTCGACGTAGGTGGAAAGCAACTCGTCGATCAACCGCCCCCTGTCTTTAAGTGGATCGACCTTCATGCCCATCTTTTCCATCCTGGCTCGTAGCGTGTCCGCAGTCGGATAATCCATAAAATCTATTCCGCATTTATCTATGAGTGCTTGCCTGAGCGGCAGCCGTGTCCACGGCGGCTCCAGCTTGATGATCTCGCCTCCGAAATTTATATCGCTGGTGCCCAGCACCTGGACGGCGATGGTACTGACAAGGTCTTCAGTCATCTGCATGACATCGTTGTAGTCAGCGTAGGCCTCGTAGCTTTCCATCATGGTAAACTCCGGGTTGTGCTTGACGGAGATGCCTTCATTACGGAAGACCCGGCTGATCTCATAAACCTTATCGAATCCGCCGATAATCAATCTTTTTAGATAGAGCTCCAGGGCAATCCTGAGGTAGAGGTTCTGGTCGAGCGAATGATGATGCGTAGTAAATGGCCTGGCCAGCGCACCTCCGAAGGTGGGCTGAAGCACGGGCGTCTCGACTTCGATGAAGCCACGGTTATCCATGAACTTGCGAATAGCGGTGATAATCTGGCTTCTAGTCAAGAAGATACGTTTGATTTCTTCGTTGGAAATCAAGTCCAGGTATCTCTGGCGGTACCTTTTTTCGACATCAACCAGGCCGTGCCATTTTTCGGGCAGCGGCAGTATGGACTTGGAGAGTATGGCAAAATCGGCTACTTCCAGAGTAATCTCGCCGCTGCGGGTTTTGAAGATCTTTCCCGAAGCACCGAGAAAGTCGCCGAGGTCGAGGTCGTGAAGCAGCTCGTATTTTTCGTCGCCCAGGCCATCACGGCGAAAGAAAAGCTGTATTTTGCCAGACCCGTCACGGATATCGAAAAATGCCGCTTTGCCCATAAAACGGGCGGCGGTTATCCTGCCGGCCAGGCTGATATCCGGCAATGTTGCATGTTCGTCGGTTTCAGATAATTTCCGGAAGAGTTCTACCGCCTCCAGGTTGGTATTACTGCGGTAAAATTTATAGGGGTAAGGGTTGATGCCGCGTTTGATGAGATCGTCTAGTTTTTCCAGGCGCGGTTTTTCAATACGTTCCTGCCCGGCCATTTTATTAACTTACTTCGATCACGTGTAATTTCATTATCCCGGCAGGAGTCCGTACCTCTATTTTGTCACCCTTCTTCTTGCCCAGCAACGCCTTTCCAACCGGGGATTCGCTGGATATTTTACCATCGACCGGGCTGGCCTCAGTGGTGCCGACAATGGTATAGCGGTCAATTTTGCCATCCTGGTTTTGTATCAAAACTGTATCTCCCAACTCCACTACTCCCAGATGATGGGGAGCCTCTATGATACGTGCATTAAGAATTATATTTTCCAGGGAGCTGATCCTTCCCTCGATGAAGGCTTGTTCGTTCTTAGCGTCTTCGTATTCGGCATTATTTTCAGTGCCGCCCATCTCGCGGGCGCGTTTAATTTTATCGGCTACTTCCTGGCGGCGAACTGAAATAAGTTGTTCATACTCAGTTTTTAGCTTCTCCAACCCTTCCCCGGTAATATCAAACCTTTTCTGTGTCATGGGGTTCACCTCCCGGCATGCCAAATATTAAAAAACTGAGAGTCGAAAAAACTCTCAGCTTTTAACAACTTTCAAAACATTATATTCCGATGCAACCGAGATGTAAAGAGTGGTATAATATCTGCCGGCTCAAAGTCAGGAGGCACCATGAGTACATTGCAGATTTTATCCTACGAACCCTGCGGGAAAACAGCTTTATGCGCCGGCATCGGGAAAAAGCTGGCCGGAGCTGGTAAGAAAATAGCCTATATCCGGCCTATCAATATCACGGACCATCGGCCGTCGGATGAATGTTCGGATGCAACTTTTATCAATGAGGCCCTTGAACTGGGTGAAAATAAAGAACAAATGTGTCCCATTAAGGTTTCACAGGAGGAACTGTGGCGTAATCTCTCCGAAGATTTCGATAACTTCGCAGGCAAAATAAAGGCGGCCTGCGAAAAAGCCGCCGGTGGGGCCGATGTCCTCATCATTGAGAGCCCCGGGAGCCTGAAGAATGATAAAGTTTCGGCTTTGGCCTCTTATACAATAAACGAGAAAATAGATACCCGGGTCATTTTACTTGTATGCTTTTCTTCTGACTTTAAGGAGGCGGGGATACTCCAGGCGGCTGCTAAACTGGGTGAAAAGCTGGTTGGGGTCGTGCTTAACCAGGTACCTGAATCCAGGCTGAGCAAGGTACAGGGGGAGTGCACCGAGTACTTCAAGTCCAAGGGTATAAATGTGCTTGGTGTGTTGCCGGAATCAAGGGCCCTTCTTGGTGTCAGTGTTGCCAGGATTGCAGAGGCAGTGGGCGGCGTAATCATATCTTCAAAAGATAAAGCGAATGATCTGGTTGAAAATATTATGCTGGGGGCCATGACCCCCGACCTGGTAAGAGAATACTATGCCGGCAAGAAAAATAAGGCTGTTATTACAAGGACGGAAAGGCCCGATATGCAACTGGCGGCCCTCGATACGTCGACAAAATGTCTGATTGTCTCCGGGACCAAACCGCACGCTACAGTGATGGTCAAAGCCGAAGACAAAAAGGTGCCCGTCATGGTAGTCGACAGAGATATTCCGGATATCGTTTCGGGGATTGAGAAAGCCATTGCAGATGCCAGGTTCCAGAGTGCTGGCAAACTGCAGGCGATGACGGCCCTACTCGACAGCCGCTTCGATTATAAAACACTGAACGCAGCATTGGGCCTTAAATAGCGCTCAGTCCGGCTCTTCCAGTTCGCCGCAATCTGCGATAACTTCGCGGGCTCTACTTTCGTATTTTGCCGGTACCTGAACATCCACCTGGCCCAGGCCGTCCATGGTGAGGCCGTACACACTTCCCACGCTCTCATATTTGAGGGCGGCCGGTATGCCTTCCACCGTAAGCCTGCCTTTAATTATTTCAGCTTCAGGTTGTCCGCAAGCTTTATATATAGTAACCAGCTTATCTTCGTGTTGCATAGATATAAACCTGTGCTATAAATAAATAAGCGCGACCGATTGCGGTCGCGCTTATTTATTTTACTTAACTAAATTGATTTACTTGCAAATAGTGCATTTGGAAAGCAGGTTGTTCTGCAGACACCAAGTCTGAGAAACGCACTCCGGATGCATGCAGCCGGTAATGCCCCAGTCACCGCCCATTCCGCCGCCGCCAGTGGCGCCGTGGTTCATCTGAGTGTTGACGATGAGCGAGTTGGTGCCGAGGTCAGCGGTTGCCCAACTCTTCTCTGCAAAAGACAGGCTCTTGCCCCAGCAGCCGGAGCACTTGGAGGTTCCAAGCCCAGCAGTGCTTGTGGCGGTCGGGCAATTCAACGTACAATCGTCCAGCGGCAGAGAGGTAGGCGTGGTAGGTGGATTCAGAGCATTCTGTCCAGTGGTGCAGGCAGATCCAAGTGTTCCAGTCTGGGTGTTGGCGTTGCTGCAGCCACCCAAGCATTGACTGATGTCACAGCCAGTGGGCTGCGGACATTTCGAGAGGTTGCAAACGCCGGCACAAAGTTTATCCGGACCGCAAAGTCCCCTCAACCTGGACATGGCACTTGTGGGTGTCCTTCCCCAGTGCTGGAGATATATCTTCCAGGAGTTCTGGTTATCTTCCCATTTAACTTTGTCCCAGCCTGTGCACTTGCCAAGATCGGCTGAAACTGCGACGGGTATCAGCACCAATGATACTGCCACAACGAGTGCGACGAGGGTATCCAAAATTCTCCTCACGGCATACGCCTCCTTATGATGAATTTTGCTGGCATTTTACAAGGTCAAATAGACTTTGTCAATAGCCAAAAGGGTACATTTTCTTGAAATTGCTCAACATAAAAGTATAAAATTACAGCCTATTTGAAAAGTTTATGAAAATGTAACATTAGCTTCCCGAACACGACAAAGGAGGATAACCGATTGGCTGCCTTGGGGAAACAAGTATTAATTGAATTAAAGGATTGCGATGCGGAGCTACTGAACGATGTAGAATACCTGCGGACTCTGTTGACCGACGTTGCGCGGTCGATAGGTGCCACCGTTATAAAAGACTCTTTCTACCAGTTCACACCGCAGGGGATTAGCGGCGTGGTCATAATAGCCGAATCGCATATTTCCATACATACCTGGCCGGAGTACAGTTTCGCCGCAATCGATGTTTTTACCTGCGGCGACGTGATCGAACCGAAAGATGCGGTTAAGCCGATGGCAGAAAGGTTGAAGGCCAAATCGGTGACCTATATTGAGTTGAAGCGGGGCGTCCTTATCGAGAGCAAGGTACTGGTGCTTTAATGGCGGCCAGGCCCGATTTCTTCAATAAGGACAAGTGGCTTGTCGATGAGCTTTCGCATGACCTGGTACAGATACACGGGATCGATCGCGTTCTACGTGACACTACTACCAAGTATCAGCATGCCCAGATAATTGATACACATACCTTCGGCATATGCCTCGTCCTGGACGGGAAGATTCAATCGGGCGAGAAAGACGAGTTCATATACCATGAGTCGCTGGTCCATCCAGCCATGCTGGCCCACCCCAACCCTCACAATGTATTTATAGCCGGAGGGGGTGAGGGGGCCACCTTACGGGATGTTTTGCTGCACAAGACAGTCAAAAAGGCCGTAATGGTAGATATCGATGAAAAGGTTGTCAGACTTTGCCGCAAATATCTTCCATCATTTCACCGGGGCGCCTTCGATGACCCCCGGGCTCAAGTAATTTATGATGATGCCAGGAAATATATCTCGGAGACCCCGATCCGTTTCGATGTTGCCCTCATAGACCTGGCCGACCCTGTGGAAGAGGGACCTGCCCGTATGCTGTATACACGTGAATTCTATCAGCTGGTGAAAGATAAATTGAAGCCGGGCGGCGTAATGGTAGTGCAGTCGGGTCAATCAGGCTGGATAAACCTGCACAATTTCTGTGCTATTAACCGGACGTTGAAAAGTATATTCAAGGTAGTGCGTCCGTACCAGGTTTATGTGCCTTCCTTTGTAGACCTGTGGGGCTTTCATACCGCATCGGACAGCCTGGACCCAACCCGCCTATCACCACGCGAAATAAACAGGCGGATCGCAGAGAGATTATCCGGAACTTTAAGATCGTACGATGGGATTGCGCACCGCGGTCTCTTCTCTTTGCCTAAAAGACTGAGGCAGAAGCTTAACCGGGCCAGGCGTGTTATAACGGATGAAGCTCCGATATTTGTCTACTGATTTTCCTTTTCCGCATTACGCCGTCTAATATCCATAAGTATAAAGTCATATTCGCCTTTGGAGAGGTTGCCATAGGCCTGAAAGCCGCATTTCTCGAAGCATTTTTGTGCGCGGCTGTTCCAGTTCAGCGTTCTGAGGATGATCCTGTTTATCTCCGACGTTTCAAAAATATGTTTTATGAAAGTTTTTACCGTATCCACTCCGTACCCGTGTTCCCAGTAAGTTTTCTCGCCGATCAGGATTCCGATCTCGCCTATGGAGTTGAGGAAATCGAAGTTGAAAAGGCTGCAGTTGCCTATGTGCTTACCATCGAGGGAGTCGATAGCCAGTGTATAGGTTAGCCCGGGATACTCAAGCTCCAGCGCATAACGCTCTCGAAACTCGTTATAGGGCAGGGTGATGGGTATAGCGGCATCAAGTTTGCATAACTCATCGTCAAGGCGCCAGCGGTATTCATCGACTGCATCGTCCAGACGCCTTGAGCGCAGTCTGACCTTTTCTCCCGTCAGGTCAGGCTGTTTGTTTAAAAATTCAAAGATAGTGGATCTTCGCAAGATGAAAGCTCTGTTAAAGCGGCGTTGGCCGCTTCTTTAATCCGTGTTTCTTTGGATTTACTGAGCTTCTGCAAAGCCTGTTTCGCCTCTATGCCGCCAATTTTGCCGAGCGACATAATAGAGGCATCCTGTACTTCAGGATCATTGTCGTTTAACAATTTCAGCAGATAAGGCACAGCCTGCTCATCCTCGATCTCACCGCTGGCTTTGGCCGCCTCGTACCTGAACTCCGGCGTTTTACTCTGCATCTCATCGATGAGAAAATCGAGCCAGCGTGGATTGCAGTTGAGACCCATGGCGAATATGGCGCTGGCTTTAACCTTGACGTCTTCGCTATGATAATAGTCCTCTATATAATCTTCCACCAGTTCCTGACGGAATGGGGCGATGGCTTCCAAAGAGCGACGGCGGACGGTAATCGATTCTTTAGTGTTTTCCAGGGCCTCCAGCAGCGCGTTGAAGATATCCTGGCTGACGCTTTCGGGCACGTCGCCGAGCTCCGCCATTAGGGCGAACTTGCGGAGGCTGCGCGCCGCTGCCGCCCGTACCTCATCCGATTCATCCGATTTCAGAACTTTGATGACAGGCCGGGCATAGACATATTTATCCTCCAATTCAAGCCCTTCGAGGGACTTTAGGCGTATACTTTCCTCAGGATCATCCAGTCCCAGCTTGAACATCCTGGTAAAATCAAGGATCAAATCATCTTCACTAATGCTTATCAATCTGGAGAGCAGGCTTAACCTTTTCTCCAGGTCAAGGCTGCGCCAGACTGTTCTGAATCTGGAGAAATCATCATCGTTGAGGTCGGACAACACAGCAATTTCGGAATTCAATATTTCTTGGCCTGCAGCCGAAAATTTATCTAATACTTCACCGACCTGCTTTTGCTTGGGATCCATTTAGTCCTCCTCGTCCTCGTCTTCTTCGTCTTCCTCGAATTCTTCATCCTCAGGCGGGGGCCAGATAGGCCTGGTATAGCGGTCGATATATTCGCCCATGGCCTGGGCAGCCAGGCGTTTCATCTGCTGGTCGGATTCTTCGGCTATTTTGGCCAGTTCTGTGAGATCGACGGAAACGTCGAGAATTTTTAGCAGCACCTTTATTACGGCCAGTGCAGCTTTAGGGTTGGGTATACGGGTAGTATACGAAGGCACCTCCCCCAGCAGGCAAATGCCTTCCATACCACGCTCCCTGGCGACGCCCAGAAGCAGTCCGTTGAGTCCGGCTATCTGTAAGCGGCCCCTCAGTACCACTTCATATTTCTTTAGGAAATCGATGAGCCTTTGGTCGGTAGCTACGCCCCAGACTTTGGGCTGCTCCGTGTGGTGTATCTTGGCGATGGCTGCCGCAAAGGTATAAATCCTCTGTACTTTGAATTTGCGGGCTATGTCCAGTATAAAGTTGGCCAGATCATACCCTTTGAAAGTTGGCTGCTCATCGCTGATGAAGAAAATAATATCTTTTTTGCCGCTGGGATTATGCCAGTAATAGAATTTACCTTCAGGAAATTGCGGCGCCTCAACTATATTGTCCTTTACCATCACACCGATAGGATCGAAGAAGGAGAAGGGCTCGATTTCCCCAATCTCTTCAGCCCCAAGCCTTTCCCTGAGGTACCTGGTTAATATAAGCGAAAGATTTCCAATACCGGGCCAGGCGGCCAGCAGGTCACACGATTTCGGCCTCGGTTCTTTGCGGAAGTTAACCAGTTTTTTCATAATCGTTATTTTGAGGCAACTGATATCTGCGGGCAACAGATGCTGGGGGTATTAACGTAGCCCGCTATCCAGCGAGAGTCGTTCCCTATAGCTGTGATGTCTTGAAGCAGCTGGAAGACATTGCCATATACCATGGTATCTTTGACCCGGCCGGCTATAGCTCCATTTTCGACCTTATATCCCAGTAATACATTGCCGCTGAAATCGCCATTGAGAATATTACCCTGCTCCGCCCCCATCAATTGCTCTATGACCAGGCCTTCCTTTATATTTTTTATCATTTCGTCCAGCGATGTGTGGCCGGGATCGATAACCAGCGCATGGGGTGAAGGAGACGGCATGCCGCCGTTACGGTTGCCATTGCCGGTGCTGCTCGTTCCAGCCAGGGCTGCCGTGTGCAGATCGTAATAGAACTGCTTTACTTTCCCAGCGTCGACGAGCGTATTTTTACGGGCCGGTACGCCTTCGTCGTCAAAGGGTGTGCTGCCCGGTTGGAAGGGTACGGATGGATCGTCATGGAACGAGAAGCGTTTATCGAATGGCTGCTTCCCGATTTTATCCTTCAAGGGGGAGGCGCCGTCCAGCACCGTCTTGCCGTTAAAAGCCGAAATGAGGGGCGCCAGCAGGGCACCCGCAATCCCGAAGGGCGTAAAGATGACGGGGAATGTGCCTGTGCCGATTGAACCATTTTCTTTGGCCAGGTCCAGCTGCCGTATAATCTCGCCGGAGAGGAGGTCGTGGTCGGTTATTGGCCGGCACGAGCTTCGGATATCGCCGACGTAGAGCATGCCTCCATCGCGAATCAACATCCCATCCATGCTGATGCTAAAACTGCTGCGTTTGCAGACAAGGCTCTCTCCGCTAGTATTATCGATTGTCAGGGTGGCGGTGCCGCGTGACAGGCTGCCTTCGCACAGGATCCCCGACGTGTTGGCACAGACATCTGCAATAATGTTTTCACCCAGCCTGATCATGTCCTCGACCGGGACCTCTTCCACTTTAGGATCAAATACATCCACGCCGGGGAAAGACTTAAAGGAGGGGAAGAGGAAATTGGCCTGATAGCCGAAAGGACTGGTTTCCAGCGCCATTTGGAGTAAGTCTTCGACTTTGATGTTGCCGCTTGCCTGGGCGAAGCCCACCCTGCCATTCTTAACGATGCGTAAAGCCGTGACCGTGCTTTCCCGGGTTTGTATCTGTTTCAAACGGTTGGCTTCAAACTGAGCCGTAGTCCTGTTGGACACCATATGAAAGACCTCAGCGCTTTCAACGGATTTGCGCGCCATATCAAGGAGCTTTTCCAATCACTTCCCCCCGATCAGGCAATTCTTTATCCGTATATGCGGGCTGCCGTTGGAAACAGGCAATGGCGATTGGCCGGCCTTTCCGCAACCTCCGCCCTGGTTCATATCGAGGTCATTCCCTATTGCATCTATATTATCAAGCGTACTAAAAACATTGCCCGTGAGCACTATGGGTTTAATCATCTCGGCGACTTTGCCACCCCTGATCATATAAGCTTCACCTGCGGAGAATGTAAACATTTCCAGGCTGGTAGTCCCCCCATACCATTCCCTGGCATAGATGCCCTCTTTTATGTCGCTGATCATATCGTCGAAGGAAGTCCGTCCCGGTTCAATATAGGTATTGGTCATGCGCACTATGGGCGGGAACTGGTAATTTATGGCCCTGGCGTTGCCTGTGGGTTGTTCCCTCATCCTGGCGGCTGTCTCCCTGGAATGAAGACGGCTATTAAGGACACCCTCCTGGATGAGGTATGTTTTAGCGGCGGGGGTACCCTCGTCGTCATATTTAAAGCTGCCGCGCAGGCCTGGGACGGCTGCACCGTCGATGATATTCAAATGCTTGCCACCGAATCTGCGTCCCAGCACCATAATATCCCGCAGCTGAGGATTCTCATAAACATGATCAGCCTCGGAAAGGTGGCCAAAGGCTTCATGTACAAATACGCCTGCCAGTATGGGGTCCAGCACTACTGTATAAGTCCCTCCTTTCACGTGGGGAGCCGAGAGCAGCGCAACGGCTCGGCGGGCGATATCTTTGGCTTCGTCCTGTAAATTTTCTACAACGGCGAAATCACCTTTGCTGCCTATGCTAAGGCCAACCTGCTGCACATCGCCATTCCTGCTGGCTATGGCCGTAAGGCGCAGGCTGACGTCGATACGGCTCTGCTCGATATACGTCCCTTCCGACGTGGCCAGCGTTACCTTTTTCTGAGCATCGGAGTAGCCGATGCTGGTTGTTTGTACTTCCGGCGTGCCCAGCATCAAGCGGTTGTATTGATCGAGGATGTCTTTCTTGGCGGAAAGCGTTATATCCAGAGGGTTTTTCTTGAATTCGGCTGCTACGATGTCCGTTGCAGGAGGGACAGGGCTGAACTTGCTAGCTTCCTTGCCAACATGAACGGCCTGTTCAACGGCCAGGGCCACCTTGTCCGCCAGCTTTTCCAGGCTGTTAAAGGTTACAAATCCCCAGCCGCCGCGCACGAGTGCCCTTACGTTGCCGCCTGTGCTGGCGCTTCTCCCCGCCTCCTCCAGGCGTTCCCCGCGGAAGGTCAGCCTGCTTGACCTGCTTTCATCAAGGCGAATCTCGATATAGTCTGCTTTTTGTCCTGCGATCGCAGAAAAAAGTTCATTTTTCATGTACGGACCTGGTAATTAATTGTATCAAATTAACTCGGCATGCGTGAAAGAACAGGCTATTTGACTACCGGAACAACGGGAGTTACTAATTGACAATTTCATTAATGTGAAGATATGATTGCAGATGGCCCTTTAAAGTATTAAACCGGGCGTCGGGCGGGGGTAACAGCTATGATATTTCAGATTTTTATACTGGCACTGCTGCTGCTTTTCGCACTTAACCTTGCTTTAAATCTGCTGTTTTTAAAACGGCCCTCCAGCGCGGACGAAATGTTGGATCCTGCTCCGTTTGTCTCGATCCTGGTGCCTGCCAGGAACGAAGAGGCCAATATCGAGCGTTGTCTGGATTCGCTGAAAAACCAGGACTACCCGGCCTATGAGATCCTGGTCCTCGACGATAATTCGATAGATAAGACATCTGAAATAGTATCGCGAATTCAAATAGGCACCCCCTCTATCAAGTTATTGCATGGTAAGCCGTTACCCGAGGGGTGGGCCGGCAAGCCATTTGCTTGCTATCAGTTGGCACAGCAGGCAAAAGGCTCATGGATACTATTTGTCGATGCCGACACAATGCACGCGTCCTATATGTTGCGAAGCGTGATGAAGGTCGCTGTGGATCAGAAAGTATCCCTGCTGTCCGGTTTACCTCGACAGATGACGGCAGGTCTTCCCCAGAAGATCGTTATGCCTTTTATGTATTCTCTGGTACTAAGCTGGTTCCCGCTCTGGTTTCTCAATCGTACCAGGAAACCCTGGCCGACGCTTGCCATCGGGCAATTCATGCTTTTCCCCAGGGATGAGTACTGGAAGGTTGGCGGGCACCAGGCGGTGAAAAACAGGATTATCGAGGATGTATGGTTTGGCGTGGAGATAAAGAAAGCGGGCGGCAAATTTATGTCCGTGGACCTTTCGCAGGTTATGTTTACTGACATGTATAAATCGATCGGGCCGATGATAGAAGGCTGGGCCAAATGGTTTTATTCGATTATTGATCTTTCTCCCCTGGCCCTTTTCGGGCTGTTTGCCATAGCTTACCTGGTTTTTCTTGCTCCGTTCTTCTGGTTGGTTAATGGCCTAATGATGGATAAGCAGCCTGTCGATTGGATATTGATTGTTCTGGCGCAGGTACTAACGATCGTTGCCATGCGTTGCGTAGTCGACTACCGTTTCCGGGGACCTTTTTTCTCGTTTGTCCTTCATCCTTTGGGCCTCATTTTCCTTATTTGCGTTGCTCTATATTCCACAGCCCGGCACGCTATGGGAGCCGGTATTGCATGGAAAGACCGTCTTTATGAGAGCCGATTCAATATAAAGTAAAGCTACCAAGGCGGGTTTTAATTGACAAAAAATGAGCTCAAATCTGGATGGACTTTTAAGCGGACCCTATTATATACTTTCAAAGGAGGTAGACTATGCAGTCCAGCCTCATTGGGAAAATCGAAAAAGCCAAGCGCTACGCGGAAGAGCCCGAACGTGTTGCAATCTCCGATTTTACAGCGGAGTTCCATGGCGAAAACGACAGCCATATTCTGGGCCTGAATAACGGTAAATGGCATTGCAACTGTCACTTCTTTATGCAGTGGGGAGAGTGCGTGCACATCATGACGCTGCAGCGGCTGCTTGGCAAAATGCTGCCTCAGGCAGAAACCGACAAATCCATATAGTTTCTAACCTTGTTATTTCGAGCGCCACCCAATGGCGTTGCGACGACTTATATCAATTTTCCTTTCTTATACTCATTCAGAATGTCCGCGGCTAAAAACAGTGAGCCTGTAGCCAGTATCAGGTCTTGGGGTCCAGCCTCAAACAGAGCCTTCGAAAGCGCTTGCGCCGGGTTAGATGCCGTTTCAATTGCCGGCCACGACTTGTTAAAGATAGGTACAAGTGTACTGATGGCGGCAGCCCTCGGGTGGCTGGAGCCGGTGATGATTACATGATCTGCAAATCCGGCCAACTGCGCAGCCATGCCCCGGATATCCTTGTCCCCCGAACAACCAAAAATTGTTATCACTTCTTTATGCTGACAGTGTTTATCAAGGGATTGAACGATTTTGCCGATTGAATACGGATTGTGTGCACCATCAACAATCAATAGAGGTGATGTTCTCAGGATTTGCATGCGTGCCGGCCATTTTACTTTGCTAAATCCGCGCACAATATCTGTACATTTTAAATTATAGCCCTGCTGTTGAATAACCTCCAGGGCTGCAACCGACAATGCGGCGTTCTCCATCTGAAAGTCTCCCAGCAGGGGTATATTCAAATCGTAGTTTTGCAGGGTGCCGTGCATACAGAAGCGCTGCATTTTCAGGTCGCTATCGAGGGGCTCCCAGGTAATGTCCACTCCGGCCCTAATAAACCTTACACCCGACTGCGCACATTTTCCCCGGATAACGGCCATCACCTTACGGTCCTGAGGGGCGCTGATGGCGACGCAGCCGGACTTGATAATCCCGGCTTTTTCACCGGCAATCTGTGCCAGGGTATCACCCAGCACCTGCGTGTGGTCCAGGCTTATCGAAGTTATTATGCATACGTCCGGGTCAACCAGATTAGTTGCGTCCAACCGGCCTCCCATACCTGTTTCAAGCACCTGGAAGTCGACGTTGGTTTCACGGAAATACGAGAACGCAAGGGCGGTCACAACTTCAAACGTGGTAAGTCTGCCGAAAGCTGCCTCCCGGTTGATGACGTGAACATGCTTGGCGATTAAAGCCATCAGCCGGGCAAAGCTTTTTTGAGATATCGGCCTCCGGTTAACAATTATCCTCTCCTGCCAGGAGACCAGGTGAGGTGAGGTGAAAAGGCCTGTCCGATAACCGGCCGAGGATAGAACAGTGGAGATCATGGCGGCTACGCTTCCCTTGCCCTTGGTGCCGGCAATATGGATCGTTTTTATGCCTTTATGCGGGTTGCCGAGCCTATCCAGCAGTATCTCCATCCGCCTCAGATCATAATTGACGGCATTGTAGGCCACACCGGGGGATTTTTCATAGTCCTCGAGGCTTTGGAGAAACCTTACGGCTTGCGTGTAGTTCATAGTGGACTGCATTATAGCACCGCTTTCGAGTACAGGCGGAACGCAGCGAGGACGGATGAAGGTCCCATTCAGGGTTTGACGTTCTTGGGCATATTACGCCCCTTCCATTCAGCTTTGCCCTGCATGGTCAGTATCATGGATGCAAAGGCAATAACAATCATGGCGATGGCGCTCAGCGGGTAAAGGATTATCAAATATGGAGAGAAATGAAAACGTATCTGGTTGACCCACCAGAGTACAAGCGTGAGGAAAACGGCCATAATAGCTGCGAAGGTGAGATCGACATGAGGTTGTGATTGGGCCAGATTTATCCCCAATATGGCGAGCGGCCCAATGAAGACTGCCAGGACGAGCAGATACATAGAGATCAGCAGGAATGGGTCGAAATTGAAGGTGGCGAAATTGCTCTTAGTCAGTCCTTTCCAGACCTCACGGGAATTGTGGTACATGCGGCAGGAAATATGCCGGTTGCCATCAAGCAATCTATAACGAAGCCCCATAGAATGTACACGTCTGCCTATGGCCACGTCATCGACGACATTTCGCCGTACGGCAGCATATCCTCCGGAAGCTTCGTAAGCTTGCCTTGTGAATAAAAGGAACTGGCCGACACAAGCGAATAGCAGGGGATTGCGCTGGATGCGGGTCAGGCCGATAGGTATGCCGCAAAGCGTGCCCAGATAAAAAGCAGGTATGGTCAACTGCTCAGCCCAGGTAACTACGATTTGACTGGGCAAAGCCGAGATCAGGGCAGCATCTTCCCCGGCCATGGCTGACGCCGCGCAGCGCAACATATCGGGCGCATGAACGGTATCGGCATCAACGAAGAGGAGCAATTCCCCGTCTGCCGCTTCGGCCAGCTGGCTGCAGGCCCAATGCTTACCCAACCAATCGTCCGGCAGGGGCTTGCCCTTTATCACTTTTAAGATGCTGCTCTTTTGAGCGAAGTCCTGCAATATTTCCCAGGTACGGTCCGTCGAGTTGTCATCAAGAGCAATAACCTGATAGTCGGGGTAATCCTGATTAAGCAGACCCCTCACGCAATTAGCTATGTTTGGCTCCTCGTTGCGTGCCGGCACCAGGACTGAGAACCGGGGCCACCTGGGGGGCGGTGGATAGCTATGTAGCTTGCGTAGATAGCGCAGGTTGGTCAACGAGATTAAGAGTAGTACAACAAGGCCGACGATGATGGCCGTTTGCAGGTAAAACAGGACATCGAAAAACAAATTCTGTGGCAAATCTCCTCCCGGAGGGAGCTCAATACATTTTCTGTTTCGGCAATTTACGGTCTTTCCAGGTAGCCCGGCCGGAAAGCGTCAGTACCATTGAGGAGGCTGAAATAGCCGCCATCATAAGGGCGCTAACCGGGTAGAAAATAATAGTATGCATAGGAAATTTGAAGCGTTGATAATAGATACACCATATCAGAATGGTACCGATAATGGATATGGCTGATAAGCCCAGTGAAAGGGTCGGTGGGTATTGCGGCATTTTAAAAATTGCCAGTACTATGATGGGTTCCCACATGGCAAAAAGTATCCAGAGCCATGTGATGCTGAAAAGAGGCACATTGTAATCGTAGGCTGCAAACATATTCTTGGCCAGGCCCTGGTGTACTTCTTTCAGATTATAGTACATCCTGCATGACACGTTGTTCGTTCCATCGAAGAGCCGGTAACGGAGACCTGCAGCTATTATCCTCTGAGGCAATTGTAGATCATCCAGCACGTTTTGACGGATCTCTTCGAATCCACCACAAGCTGCATACGATTTCCGGCGGAACATCATTAGTTTACCGCTTGAAGATAGTATCGTTGTCTTCTTCGGTCTGAAGCGTGCCCTCAGGGGCACGACGGCAAATACGCCCAGGGCGAAAATCGGCATGATAAGTTTTTCTGCCCATGAAACCATAATATGCCGCGGCATGATCGAAATCATATCTGCCCCTTCCTGCATCATAGCGGATACGGCGCACCGTAGCGTGTCGGGGGAATGTACGGTATCTGAATCGGTGAAAAGAATTAGATCTCCGTCGGATGCCAGGTATAGCTGATGACAGGCCCAGTGCTTGCCCAGCCAGTCCAGTGGCAAAGGTTTCCCCCTGATTACCTTCAGACGGCTATCCGACCGACCCAACTCTTCCAATACCTCTCCGGTCCTGTCCCTGGAATTGTCATCCAGCACAATGACCTGGAAATCAGGGTAATCCTGGGCTAAAAGTGATTTTACACACTGGCCTATCTGTTTTTCTTCATCCCTGGCCGGTACCAGTAATGATACACGGGGGCAGGCGCCGAGTTTTTTATAATCATTGAGGTTCTTAAGGTTGCGCATATTAATGACAGCCATGACAAGCATTGCCAGTATAAAAAACATGATCAGCGTATTTGGTAAAAGCAACGGATCTGAGGGTATCATGACTTCCTCCGCATATTGCCTAACCATGGCTGTAGTTCAGGCCAGGCAGTGAAATAAGTATACCTTTTAACGGCAAGAATTGCAGTATGTGCGAGGCATATGACTATGAGGTATAGTGGAAATTGCAGCACAAGCAATATAATTAAAAAGCCTATCATCCCGCCAATGGAGGTCCACACCCAGTTTTTCTGGATGGCGAACATCAACCCCATAAAAGCTGCCATTATTACAGGGCCTACCCACCCGGTCAGACCCAGCCAGACGCCGTAGGTTGTCGCTACCCCCATGCCTCCCCTGAATTTCAAAAACGGGGAAAAGGCATGGGCCAGTACGGGAGCAATAGCAACGGCCGCCAACTCCCATCCGTGGACTCCTGATAAAAGCTGAGAGAGCCAGACCGGTACGCTGCCCTTGAAAGCATCCAGCAGCGCGGCAACGATGTAGAGGCCCTTGCTTCCTGCCCTTGCTACATTGGAGGCGCCGGGTGCGCCGTCACCGTAGGTCCTGATATCTTTATGCAGGAAAATTAGGCCGATCCAGTAAGAGAAAGGTAATGAGCCCAGAACCAATCCTGCACACACCCAAGCTAAGCTAAGCATCGGGGAATTATTATATAATTATTTTATGAAATTTGTTAACAAGCTTTTGGAAGCAGGGCGCAGGAATCGCAGCCTGCTTTGCGTGGGCTTGGATCCGGACCCGCAGAAACTGCCGGTCAAGGATGTTTTTGAGTTTAATAAGGCTATAATCGATGCCACGGCCGACCTGGTATGCGCATATAAACCCAACCTGGCATTCTATGAGGCGCTTGGCATACGCGGACTGCAGGCCCTTAAGAAGACCATTGCCTGTATTCCGGCCGGCATCCCAATCATCGGAGATGCTAAAAGGGGTGATATCGGCAATACGGCCGACGCCTATGCCAAAGCTCTTTTCGGCTATTTAAAATTCGACGCAGTAACAGTCAACCCTTATCTGGGATACGATTCGGTCGAACCTTTCCTTCAATATAAAAACAAAGGAGTCTTCGTACTTTGCCGCACTTCCAACCGCAGCGCAGCCGATTTTCAGGACCTCGTGGACAATTTCGGCATGAGGTTTTACCAGTCGGTGGCTATGCGTGCCAGGGAATGGAATAAGGAGAATAACATCGGCCTGGTGGTGGGTGCCACTTATCCCGAAGAGCTAAAAGAAATCAGGAAGATGTGCCCCGATATGCTGCTTCTAATACCGGGCATCGGAGCGCAGGGCGGCGACCTGGAGCTTTCGGTTAAATACGGTGTCGATACTCATTCAGAGAAAGCTATAATCGTAGCTGCCAGGCAGGTGCTTTACGCTTCCAAAGGACCTGACTATGCGCAGGCTGCCCGCAGAACAGCCAAAGAGCTTCGGGACAAGATCAACCAACTCCGCGGCCTTTAAAAGCCCGTCACACTACTTACGAATTTCAATCCGGGGTTATTGGTATGGCTGAAATAACAGGGACCGCTCGCACCATTTTTCATATCGACCTGGATGCTTTTTTTGTCACTGTGGAGCAGGTGCTCAACCCTGCACTAGCCGGCAAGGCTGTTATAGTAGGCGGCAGACCGGAGGGCCGCGGAGTGGTAGCTACTGCATCCTATGAGGCCAGGAAATGCGGGGTGCACTCTGCCATGCCGCTTTCAAAGGCCAAACGCTTATGTCCGCAGGCGGTCTTTCTGACAGGCAATTACCATCGCTATGTGGAATTCTCCCGCAAATTTATGGACATCCTGGCTGACTATTCACCGAACTTTCAACCGGGAGGGCTGGATGAAGCATACCTCGATGTTACTGGCTGTGAGAACTTCGGCTCGTGGCGTAATCTAGCAATTAAAATTAAAGAGCGTATAAAAAAGGAAACGGGCCTGGTAGCATCGATCGGTATCGCCCCCTGCAAAGTTGTCGCCAAAATAGCTTCCGACTTGAGTAAGCCGGACGGGTTGATCGAAGTGGCTCCGGGACAGGAAAAGGCGTTTTTGTACCCATTGCCCGTGCAAAAGATGCCCGGAGTGGGAGAAAAAACAAATCGTGTTATGAAATCAATGAATATCCTGACCATCGGGCAATTGGCTGATATGCCGGAGCCGCTGTTTAAAAATCGCTTCGGTGAGGGTTCGCTATGGCTGCGCGAGCGTGCCAACGGAATGGATACCAGCCTTGTAGAGGCGTACGGAGAAGCCAAATCTGCCAGCCGTGAAACCACCTTTGAAAAAGATACTTCCGACACAGGTCTTTTAAAGGCTACGCTGAGATACTTTTCTGAAAAATTAGGGGCTGAACTGCGGGACTCGGAAAAAAAGACGCGCACGGTGACCTTGAAGCTGCGCTACGCCGATTTCGAAACGATTAACCGCAGTACTACAGCGCGGGAAGCGACTAATCTTGACGACAAGATTTTCCAGGCGGCGGTAAAGTTATTGGACTCGACACTGGCGAAAAAGTTCAGGGCGGTCAGGCTTATCGGCCTTGAAGTATCAAACTTTATAAATAGCGAAACTCAATTGGGACTATTCGATTCCGAAAATAAGAAACTGGAGCAGGTTGACCGTGCCATCGATGGGATACGTGATAAATATGGTTTCGATTCGATCCAGACGGGATATACTATGAAACTGAAGCAGAAACGCAGCGATAAAACCAGGGATACGTAACAAACAGAATATAACTCTTGGTAACTAAGGCCGCCATTTGGAAAAAGGAAATCAGGTGAAAATCGACTATTCTTCTATATCAGGTACCTATGATAGATATCGCTCTTATCCGCAGGGCCTGATTACAAAGATTGGCCGGTTCGGAGAAATCCAAGCTGGAACCAGGGTGCTGGATGTCGGTTGCGGCACAGGGAACGTATCTTCCCGGATACGGGAGATGGTCGACATAGAAATTATAGGCTTGGATAAATCCCTATCCATGCTGGAAGCAGCCGCGGCCAAAGGTGTGGACGTTGTTTGTGCGGACGCTGACTATGTTAATTTACCTTTCCGACCGGATTCCTTTGATACGGTTGTTGCCGCATATGTTATTCAACATATCGAGAACCTGGGATTGCTTTTGGGGGAATGTTATAGGGTCCTGAGAGAAGGATTTCTTGTGCTTCTGACATCGAGCCACAAACAGATAGAAAGCCAGCATCCGGTCATCAGTGAGTTTTCCCCGGGCACTGTCGAAATCGAGAAAGCCAGGTTTACGGATATACCGCAGATCGAGAATCTGCTCAGAGAGATCGGGTTCAAGGATGTAGACCATGCAGAGGTATATGTTGAGGGCATTCCCATAGACCTGCGGTATCTTGAGCAGGTTAAAAACAAATTTGTTTCCACTTATCACCTCCTTCCGCAAAGCGAGTTCGAAGAAGGTGTCAAACGTCTGGAAGCATTTGTAAGGGGTAAAGAGGGGACAGAACACAGGGAATGGCGAGGTACCGTGGTGAGGGCGAGAAAGGCCGTTTAGATAATTTGCATCGTATTTTATAACTATTGGACGGGAACGATCTACAATCTTTGGTGGGGAATGAGACAGGAGGGAAAGGTCAGATGGAACAGAGAGCTTACGGCAAGACGGGCGAAAAGTTTTCTATATTGAGTTTCGGCGCTCAGCGAATTGTAGACTCAAACGGGTGTTCTGAAGACGAGGCCGTCAGGATGGTAAACTATGCGCTGGACCACGGCATAAGGTATTTCGATACAGCCTGGATATATTCGGCAGGGCAATCCGAAGAGCGTGTCGGAAAGGTAGCTAAAAGCAGGCGTTCTGAAATGTGGCTAGTCACTAAAGTGTGGGCGCGCGATAAAAAGGGGGCGAGAACTCAACTGGAGCAGAGTTTAAAGCGGCTTCAGACCGACCATGTCGACGAGTGGCGGCTGCACAATGTCTGGTCCATAGAAGAGCTGGATAAGCTGACCGGCCCCGGTGGAGCGCTGGAAACGGCAATTCAGGCCCGCAAGGAAGGACTGACACGTAATATCAGCATCAGCGGACATAGCAACCCCCGGGTCCAGGTCGAGGCGTTGGAGCGATTTCCCTTCGATAGTGTTCTCTGTTCTACTTCGGTACTTGACCACTTCGTACTTAGCTTTGCAGAAGAATTTATACCCGTAGCCAAAGCCAAGGGTGCGGCTGTTGCGGGTATGAAGATAATCGGGCTGGGGATCCTGGCCCATCTTTATGAAAAAGCCATGCGCTACTCCTTCGGATTACCCATAGACACCGCAGTAATAGGTATGGAAAATATGGAGCAGTTGAAAAATAACCTGGCTGTAGCCGAGAAATATAAACCGCTGACTGATGAAGAGCGATTGGAACTTTTCAAAGAGGTTTTGCCTCTCGTTTCACCCCAAAACGCCCCCTGGAAAGCTGAAAACTGGACGAACCCGGTGATGTGGAAGAAGAGGTAATATCCGAGGCTGTTTCAGCGTTTCATAGCTTCCAGCATATAGAGGATGCGGCAACTGATTTCAAGGAGCTCGGTCATGACAAAAGCTTCCTCTAAAGTCATACCCCTGGCAAAGCTGCCATGCTTATGTACCATCACCACAGCGTTGGTTTTAAGCGCTTCGGCTACTTCGGCAGCAAATCCGCCGGGTACAGGTTCCACACCGAACCCGACTACCGGGACGGTGGGGATAAATATCTTACCGGCCTCGTCCTGCGGAAAGATTTTATCACTGAGGAATGAGAGGGCTGTGGCATGTATGGGGTGGCAGTGAACTATCGCGGTCGAAAGGGTCTTTGTATATATGGCACGGTGCACGACCAATTCAGAAGACGCTTTGCGCGTGTTTTCGTCGTCCTTGTCTACACCGGTCACGACCAGGTCGGTTTCTTCCAGGTAGCCCAACCTGCTGCCACTGATTGTGATGCACAGATTGGTCCCCTGCTTCAGGCTGAGATTGCCGCCGTGCATAGAGACCATGCCCCGGGTGTAGAGATCGCGTCCAATGGTCTTAAAGTGCGGTAATACATCGGTAAAGGCTGTGTCCAAGTTACCTTACCTCCTTCATGTGAACGATCTGATATAACGGTCCGACTATGATGCGCTATCGGCGATCGGTCCACGAGACTGCGCCGGTCAGGAAGCTTTTTTATTAGAGGCGTTAAGCTTTTTCATGAGCCTCGATTTCTTTCGGGCGGCAGTATTACGGTGTATGACGTTTTTCCTGGCGGCTTTATCGAGTGCGCTTATAGCCTGAACTACGGCTGACTGGGCTTCTTCGCTTTTTTTACCGGTTACGAGTTTCTCTGCCTTGGCAACCTCGGTCCTGGTACTGCTTCTGATAGCCTTATTACGTTCCGCTTTCCTGGCGGCTGATCTGGCCGATTTCTCGGCTGTTTTAGTCTTGGGCAATTGTGCCTACCTCCTTTGATATCAAGAACTTACGTTGAGTCTGTCTTTTTGCGCCTTGGTAGCACTGATCACGCCACGCAGGCCCATAATTCTACTCAGTACATGATTCAACTGCGCCATATTTTTTATTTCAATCGTTGCGAACATTGAAAATACGTCGTCGTTATATTGAGTGCTCACACTCGTTATATTTATCTTTTCCTCGGCTACTACCGTAGTAATATCGCGCAGCAGACCCACCCTGTCCCACGATTCAACGTGTATGTTTACAGGATAGACGTCCTCAGCCACACCCCAGCTGACTTCAATCAGCCGCTCTTTCTCTTCCTCGTTAATTATATTAATGCAGTTTTTGCGGTGGACTGTTATGCCGCTGCTCCGCGTAATGTATCCGATGATATCATCACCTGGCACCGGATGGCAACATTGAGCCAGGTGTGTAAGCAGGTCACCCACACCTAGAACCTGTATGCCGGAGCCCGGATGGTGTTTGACTATGGGAGTAGGCGATTTAACCGGTGCCACTGGAAGCTCTTCCGGCAGGCCGGTTACTTTCAGCGCGATCTGATGAGGTGTAATGCCCCCGTAACCGATGGCCGCCAGAAAATCGTCGACAGAATCAAACTCCATCAATCTGGCCATATCTTCGATATTTTCCAGGTCCAATCCCACACGCTTACGTTCTTTCTCCAATATCCCCCTGCCGCGCTCGATGTTCTGAACCCTTTCCTGCCTTTTGAACCAGGCACGGATTTTTTCCTTGGCGTGTGCGGTTTTAACGAACCCCAGATCGGAGTTGAGCCAGTCCAGGCTGGGGGCCTTCTCCCCTTTGCTGACCATGATATCAACTATGTCGCTGTTCTTAAGTTCATAGTTGAGCGGCACCAGCCGTCCATTGACCTTTGCACCGATGCAACGGTGACCCAGGTCGGTATGGATCCGGTAAGCGAAATCGAGTGGTGTGGCGCCCTTGGGGAAGGGTTTAATCTCGCCTTTTGGAGTGTACACGAATACCTGGTCAACGAAAAAGTCCTCTTTGACAGTTTTCAAGAACTCTTCGCTGTCGAGTGAGCTCTGCCAGTCGATCAACTGTCGCAGCCAGGACAACTTTTCTTCAAAATGCAGGTCCGGCTTGGCCCCTTCCTTGTAACGCCAGTGAGCAGCCACGCCGTATTCGGATACACGATGCATATCGTAGGTGCGTATTTGAATTTCCAGGGGGGTGGTGCCCTGCATGAGGACTGTGGTATGCAGAGACTGGTAGCCGTTTTCCTTGGGATTGGCTATGTAATCTGTGAATTCATCGGTGATGGGGTGCCAGAGGTTATGTATTATGCCGAGTACCTTGTAACAGTCCGGGATTGAATCTACCAATACCCGAAGGGCAAAGAGATCGTGAATGTCGCCGAAGTTTCTGCCGATAGTGGCGTATTTATGGATCTTGTTGAAGATGCTGTAGATGTGCTTCGGTCTGCCTGTTACCTCTCCTTCGATTGCCGCCTTTTTCATTTCTTCACGCAGTATATTGGCGGAGTCCTCGACGAAGCCCTCGCGTTCAGCCCTGCGCACAGATACCATGCGTGCGATTTCATGATACTGTTCGGGCTCGAGGAAGCGGAAAGCCAGGTCCTCAAGTTGCCATTTGATCTGCCACATGCCCAGCCGGTGGGCAAGCGGAGCATATATTTCCAAAGTCTCCTGTGCTATGGCACGGCGCCTTTCGACGGGCAGCGCTTCCAGGGTCTCCATATTATGCAACCGGTCGGCCAATTTAATGAAGACAACCCGCATATCCTCCGCCATGGCTATGAGCATCTTGCGGAGGTTCTCCGCCTGGCTTTCCTGGCTGCTTACGACAATCTCCCGTTTCCAGGCAACCCTGCTCAGCTTTGTAACACCATCTACCAACTTACCGACTACCGGGCCGAATTTCTTGTCTAATTCGGTAATCGATACGTTGCAATCCTCGGGGACATCATGTAGAAGGGCGGCGGCAAGAGTTGCAGCATCCAACTGAAGATTAGCCAGGGTTATGGCAGTTTCAAGAGGATGTTCCAGGTAGGGAACACCGGATTTACGTTTTTGTCCTTCGTGCGCATCATGGGCATATTTGTAGGCAGCCTCTACGAGGGCAACCTTTTCGGGAGGCAAATACTCCCTGGCCTTTTTAAATAATGGAGAAGGATCCATACGTTCACCGGTTCATCAGTATGATAAAGCATGCCGGTGGCTATGGCAAATATAATAAATGTGATTTTGGTCATTTGCATGGCCGCACTATATTCGTATTATACTTTGTATGTCGACGGTTGAATGTGTTACATGCGACCGCCGGTGGGCGAACATTAATAGTTAGATCAAAATACCTGGAGGTGCTTAATGAAAATAGTGAAACTTTGCCGTGAGGGCACATGTTGCCCGGCAGTCAAGGTATATGAAAACAGGGTGGAAATCGGCGAGGATGAAAATACCTGCGTGCTGAGCACAGATGAATTCGAGATCCTGAAAGAGAAGATCCTGGCAAAAGAGATTTAACAACAAAATTTAGACAATTGGAATAAAGTCCACCGCCCCACCCGGTGGACTTATTCTTTGATCAATTAGCATATATCCCAAGATTTTCTACGTTCAGGGGACCTTCCCGAAGTTGAACTCAAGCCGTTGTAGCGGTATGCTTTATTAACCGCACGCCATATTTCGATCGAGAGGACTGCCATGATAACCAAAGTAAGTACCGACCTTGACTCTATTTTTTTACCGCGAAATGCCGCAGTAATTGGAGCTTCGTATAAAGATTTTTTTACCTGGGCCATGATGGGCGGAAAAATGAAGGAGCATTTCTTTCCGGTCCATCCCAACTACGAGGAGGTGATGGGCAAGAAGTGCTATAAAAGCATCCTGGATATAGACGAACCCGTAGACTATGCCGTTCTTGTAGTGCCCGCGCGAGTGGCAATTAAGGCAGTGCAGGAATGCATTCAAAAGGGAGTGAAAGGAGTACACCTTTTTACGTCGGGTTTCAGTGAGACCGGGACTGCGGAGGGCATTAGACTGGAGAAAGAGCTGGCCGCTCTGGTTAAAGGCAGGATAAGGATGATAGGCCCCAACTGTATGGGTATATATTGCCCCAAGTCCGGCCTGTCTTTCAATCCGATGTCAGCTTACAGGGAAGGCAATATCGGCATAATCACGCAGAGCGGAACGTTCGCACAATTTTTCATTCAAGCCGAAAAACCCCGCAATATCCGCATAAGCAAGATGATAAGCTACGGCAATGCCGTAGACATCGACTGCCCGGAGTTGCTCGATTACTACGCGGACGATCCTGACACACATACTATCGCCTTATATGTAGAGGGCATAAAAGATGGGCGATTGCTTAAGGAAGCGCTTACGCGGGCGGCAGCTAAGAAACCCGTAATAGCTTTAAAAGGCGGACTAACAGAGCAGGGTGCGCGGGTGGCGTCATCTCACACAGGATCTTTGGCAGGGGCGGGCCGGATCTGGGAGACGATGTTTCAACAGGCCGGGGCAGTGCTTGTCAACGATATAGACGAACTTATTAATACTACGCTGGCCTTCAGCTGTCTGAAGCCGCCGGCGGGCAAAGGTCTCTCTATCATCACATATTCGGGTGGTTTTAGCGTTGTTCAGAGTGACTTGGCAATTAAGGCGGGTCTGGATGTGCCGCAACTTTCGGACAAAGCCCGGGAAAAATTGCGCAAGATAGTGCCCACTGCCGGCACTATGATCGGGAACCCGCTGGATGCCTGGCCGGTATTTCACAGGGTCCACAAGGAGCAGGGTACACTGGATGAAATCGTCAAAATCGTTGCCGATGAAAGCCAGATTGATTCCATAATTTTACAGGTTGATAACCTGAGGTTTCTGGCTGCGACATGGGGGAAAAAGTTATTAGAGCACTTCAATAGCTTCAGCAATATCGTTGCCGAGGGCTGCCATTATACCCGTGATACCGCCGGCAAGGTGATCATGATCAGCCTATATATTGACCCTTTCCAGAGCAATGAACTCGAAAGAAAGGTATACCTGGAGTTTAAGGCCCGCTGCGAAGAGCAGAATCTTGCCGTTTATCCTTCGCTTAACTCTGCCATTAATACGGTCAGCAACATGTACAGATATACTCAGCTCATGCACAAAGGGTCACGTAGCACGGGGTGAGTCGGGATGCAGCCGCCGGAGTACGTGGTCATCCTGGTCACAGCTTCCAGCCTTGAAGAAGCACGAAAGATCGCTGCCGCCGTTTTGGATAAACGTAAAGCAGCCTGCGTAAATATAATGCCCGGGGTCCACTCCAGTTTCTGGTGGAAGGGCAATATAGATAAAGCCGAAGAATCCCTGCTGGTAATAAAGACGACTGCCCCGGCGATAAAGGCCGTTATTGACCTGGTCAAAGCCAATCACAGCTACACTGTCCCTGAGATAATAGCTTTGCCTGTGATAGACGGGAACCCCGATTACCTCGATTGGATCCAAAGCGAAGTACAACTGTAATATGTATTGAACCCTTTCATATATTATAATAAGCCCCTGGGAGGTGGATTACGTGTTTAAAGCGCCGCGCGGCACAGCCGATATATTGCCGGAGGAGCAGGCTTACTGGCGTTACATCGAAGAAAAAGCCATGTCCATCTGCAGGCAATACGGTTTTAGCATGATAAGCACCCCCGCATTCGAAGATGCGGGGCTGTTTACGCGCAGCGTGGGCGAAGGCACAGACATCGTAAATAAGGAGATGTATGTCTTCAAAGACCGCAGCGATAACGAACTGGCGCTTCGGCCCGAGGGGACTGCATCGGTTTGCCGGTCCTATCTTGAGCACGGCATGGATAACCTGCCTCAGCCTGTGAAGCTATTTTATTTCGCGGACATCTTCCGCTATGAAAGGCCGCAGGCCGGCCGCTACCGACAACACCATCAGTTCGGCTGTGAAGCTATTGGCGAAGCCTCTCCCATGCTGGACGCCGAGATAATCCATATGGCCCTCGCATTCTTTAAGTCTTTGGGGCTCACCAATTATTCTCTGCAGTTGAATAGCATCGGCTGTAAAAAATGCAGGCCGGCGTATCTCGAACGGCTACGGGAATACTATACTCCTCTAAAGGACCAACTGTGCAGCGACTGCCAAACCAGGCTGGATAAGAACCCACTGAGGTTGCTGGACTGTAAAAAAGCAACCTGTCAGGTTGCAGCCAATGAGTCCCCTAAAAGCTCAGACTATCTCTGCGAGGAGTGCGGCCAGCACTGGGAGTCGTTGAAAAAGTATCTGGCGGCCCTCGGAATCGAATTCATACTTAACCACAGGCTGGTCAGGGGCCTGGACTACTATACCAAGACAGTTTTTGAAATACAGCCTTATGAGGGAGGCTCGCAAAGCGCCCTGGGGGGCGGCGGGCGCTATGACGACTTGATCGGCGTGCTAGGCGGTAAACCCACTCCTGCCATCGGCTTTGCCACCGGTCTTGAGCGAATTGTGCTCAACTTGAAGGGTCAGAGCATTGAGGTCCCGCATAACAACAAACCAGCTTTATTTATCGCTTGCATGGGCGAGGAAGCAAAGACTGCAGCTATAAAAATCGCTGCCGATTTACGTGAAGCGGGCATTTCTGTGGTAGTGTCTGCCGGAGAACGAAGCCTGAAAGCCCAGCTCAGGCATGCCAATGCCGTCGGCGCTGTCTCAGCAGCAATTATCGGCGATGATGAAGTGAAAAGCGGGACGGTGATGTTACGTAATATGGAGACGGGCGAGCAGCAAGAAGTCCAACCGGAAGAACTGAAAAAGCTTTCCACAATATAAAAAAGATTTAAGGGGTTTACTATGGACACTTTTGAAGCTATTTATAACCGACGGAGCATACGGCGCTATCTGGACAGGCAGGTGCCTGACGAAATGCTGAACAGGGTGTTGGACGCGGCCCGCTGGGCGCCTTCCTGGGCTAATTCACAGTGCACCAGGTACGTAGTTATTAAGGACCCGGCAACCAAGGCAAAATTGGCCGAGTGCGTCAACAAGGGCAACCCGGCCACGGAAGCCCTGAAAAATGCGCCTATCATCATCGTAGCCTGCGCAGAGCTCAAGAAATCGGGCTATTACAAGGATATGGCGGTTACCGACAGGGGCGATTGGTTTATGTTTGATGTGGGGATCGCCATGGAGAACCTGGCGCTTGCGGCACAGGCCCTGGGACTGGGGACCGTCCACGTGGGGTTGATACCGGATTCAAAAAAGATAGATGAAATCCTGGGCTTGCCTGAGGGGATCGTTTCAGTTGAGATGACGCCTCTGGGATTCCCGGCGGGCGAGGCCAAGGCGCCGCCGCGCAGAGAACTTGCAGAAATTGTATTTTACGAAAAGTACGGAAAGCACTAGAATTTAAACGCTTTCTTCAAAAGACCTTTTCTGCCCGCTGCGGTTAACGAGCCTCATAGCTTCACTGCACGGGCTGTAAATTTTTATAGAGGAGGAAAATATGGCCAAGACGATCGCTGAGATCAATGAGAAAATTAAAAAAGGCCAGGCGATTGTGGTCACCGCTGAAGAGGTGATCGATATCGCTAAAAAGAAGGGTGTAGCCGCCGCAGCCAAAGAGATCGACGTGGTGACTACCGGGACCTTCGGCCCGATGTGCTCGTCCAGCGCTTATATGAATCTTGGCCATACCAGCCCGAGGATGAAAGTGGGCGGAGGCAGAGTTTACCTCAATGATGTCCCGGCCTATACGGGGGTGGCCGCCGTCGATGTTATCCTGGGGGCAACAGCTATGCCGGATGACGATCCCAAAACAGGATATACCCGGGCGAGTTCAAGTACGGGGGCGGGCATGTCATTGAAGAGCTGGTGGCAGGCAAAGATATCAAAATGGTAGCGACGGCCTACGGCACGGACTGCTACCCCAAGAAGAAGCTGGAGACCTGGATAAATATAAATACAATCAATGAGGCCGTTTTGTTCAACCTGCGCAATGCTTACCAGAACTATAACGTGGCGGTGAATGTCAGCGACCGCATGATTTACACGTACATGGGCGTACTTAAACCCAGGATGGGAAACGCCAATTTCTGTTCGGCAGGGCAACTGGCCCCGCTGCTCAATGATCCATTCTACAAAACGATCGGCATTGGCACAAGGATATTTTTGGGTGGCGGCGTGGGCTACGTGGCCTGGAACGGCACACAGCATAATCCCTCCGCCCCCCGCACGGAAAAGGGCGTCCCGACCCGCGGCGCAGGCACACTGGCTGTAATCGGAGACCTGAAGCAAATGAAGGCGAAATGGCTGGTGGGCACCAGTTTCCTGGGGTACGGAGCGACGCTTACGGTCGGCATCGGGGTACCCATACCCATTTTGAGTGAGGAGGTCCTCGGCTATACGTTGGTAACAGATGCCGATATTCTGGCCCCGGTTGTAGACTATTCCGATGCTTATCCCAACCGGAAACCCGACGTCCTGGCTGAAGTAAGCTACGCCGAGCTGAAGACAGGCAAGATAATTGTCAACAGCAAAGAGATTCCTACAGCCTCGCTTTCAAGCTACCCGGGGGCGGTGGAGATAGCCAATACACTCAAGGACTGGATCAAGAAGGGCGAATTCCTGCTGACCGATCCGGTGGCGGCTTTGCCGGGCGTCGAATCGGGCGTTAAACTCAAGACACTTGAGGAACGGCCTTTGCCTTGAAGGAGAAAAGAGAAATGAAAGTTTCTAAAAAAATAGTATTGCACTTTCCTCAAAAGACCACCGACAAGCCCATCGTCTCCGGCTTAATCAGACAATATGGGCTTGAGTTTAACATCCTTAAGGCTTCCATATCTCCCGGCGAGGAAGGCCTGATGATTATGGAGCTGTCGGGGGACCAGAAAGAATATGATCGCGGGATCCAATATCTTCAGTCGGCCGGCGTGGAAATACAGTCATTGAGCCAGGATGTAACACGCAACGAAGAGCGCTGCACGCACTGCGGAGCGTGTATCACAATGTGCCCGACAAGGGCATTTTCACTGGAGAAGCGCACCAGAAAAGTAGCCTTCGATAATTCCAAGTGCATAGTCTGCGAGCTGTGCGTGAGGGCCTGCCCGCCGAGGGCAATGGAGCTTCATTTCTAACGCTTTGACGAGTTGCTGCCTTTGACGTCATGTATGAGCAGCGGACCTATCGCCATAAGATAAAAGGCTCCGGCCTTGTCTCCTTCACTACAAAAATTAAGGAGACCGACCTCTTTGTCCTGGCCCGTAGCGAGCTAAAAACTGAAACACTCGCTTTAATTGAAAATTACCGCAGACCGCTGGAAGAATATGTCCGTTCGCATCCTCTTTTTCTGCACAGCCTTGAGCCGTTACCGGTTGAAGCCGATGCCCCCGGTATCGTTCTGCTGATGTCTCAGGCAGGAAAGGCTGCAGGCGTCGGACCGATGGCGGCCGTGGCCGGCGCCATGGCTGAACTCGTAGGTAAAAAGCTTCTCGACTTCTCCCCCGAAGTCATAGTCGAAAACGGCGGTGATATATTTATGAAAATCAGCAAGCGGCGGCGCATCGGCATATTTGCGGGTAACTCACCTTTTACGGATAAGCTGGCGCTGGAAATCGACCCGGGAGAAACACCTCTTGGAATATGCACCTCGTCGGGGACGGTGGGACCCTCCCTGAGCCTGGGATCGACGGATGCCACGATAGTTACATCCAGGTCAGCGGCGCTGGCGGATGCTGCGGCAACGGCCGTGGGCAACCTGGTTAAAATGGCGGATGACGTTCAGGGCGCCCTGGACTATGGAAAAGGGATAAAGGGCGTCAGGGGGATAGTAATAATTGTTGGCGATAAGATGGGGGCCTGGGGCGAAATAAAGCTGGTTAAAATATAGAAATAAATCAGACTCCACAGCATTTTACGGTAACGGGGATAGTGAAAGTGGTCGTTGCTCCCCTGCTATCGGATACATCCACACTTATTGTGTAGTCGCCCGGCTCGCCGGCTGCAATCCACTGTACGGTTGGACCATTGCCGATCAGTTTACCCCCCGTTGTCATCCAAACATAGTCAAGCTTATCGTTATCCGGGTCGCTGGCCAGGCACGAAATTTCGGCTGTCTCAAATTTTTTGATTACCAGGTCAGGGATCTTGTTCTGCTGAACATCGGACAATTTGATCGTTATCGGCAGGCGTCCCTCCCGCGTGAATTTTAAAGCTGAAATAACCGGGGGACTATTGGGTTTCTCGGGTACATTGATAATGACGTTGCCGGTGGCGGAGCCGCCCCTGCTATTGCTGACTACAACCGTGATATCGAAGTCGCCGCCGTTATCCGGGGCTGTCCAGGTAACTGTTGAAGCCGTACCTTCGATGGCGCCGCCCGTGGCTGTCCATTTGTAGGTTAGATTATCGCCGTTGGGATCGGAGACTTCGCAGTCAACTCTTGTCTTGCCCAGGAGGGGGACCTGGTGGTCGGCGGTCAAAGCAGTAATTACCGGATCTGTTGTGGTAACCACCGCAGGCTGCTGGACCGGGGCCGCTTCCTGCTGCTGTCCGCTGCAGCCGACTACGGCCGGAACGAGCAACAAGGAAAGGATACTTGCGATGGCGGTCCGAATGAATAATCTTGAAATCATGCGCTTAAAGCCCTGAAAGAGCCGACACGAGTTTACTCTTTCTTCTTAGACAGCAGCTTGTTGACCCAGAACTGGTGTGAAAAGAAGGGGCTGGGATGTACCACAATTATAAGGACGACTAGAATAAACATCCCGATGTCGATATACATCGACTGAAGGGGAGTCAGGCCGCCGAAAATTCCGAAACACTCGCACTCGGGGAATTTTTCCCTTCCTATGGCTATTGCGTAAGAGTTATTGGCCATAAATCCCAACACAAGCGGTATAAAGACTATCGCGAACAGGCGCGGCCAGATCCCGATCACCAGGGCCCCACCTATAATGATTTCACTTACAGGCAATATCCAGGGGATAAATACCAGGCCGATAAAGCGCGCTACGTCCGGCGTCAATATAAAGTCGGGTATAAACCTATCCAGGAATTCGGTCTGGCCCGGGATTGTACCCAGTTCGGATAGCTTGCCTATACCCGCGAAAAGCAGGATGGCGCCGATGATGGTACAGGCCACAATACTGATTGTTCTGCGGACCATGGGCTGTTTTACATATTCATAGGTAGTTGGCATGTTGATATCCTTATACGATGTATACGTCTTGACTTAATCGAAATTATAATCTACACTAGTGCGAGTATGCAAACCTTGGTTTTATGGTGAGTCTTAAACTGGCAACCTCTTAAAATCGGGAGACCACAATGCCGGGAAAAGACTCCCAGCGTGGTGTTTCAAGAGGTCTTGAGCCGAACGGACCCGTCCAGAATCCATGGGGCATAGTGATTATCAACAAGGAGGCATCAATGGCCCTAACGGACAAGACCCTTACATGTGCCGAGTGCGGCAAATCTTTCGTCTTCACGATAGGCGAACAGGAATTCTACCAGTCGAAAGGACTTCAGAACGAACCCAAGCGCTGCCCTGATTGCAGAACCAACAGGAAGCAGTCCCGCTCTGGCGGTTCAGGCAAGTCCAGGCAGATGTTCAAAGCCACATGTGCAAGGTGCGGCACCGAGTGTGAAGTACCCTTTGAACCGAGACAGGAACGTCCGGTTTATTGCAGCGCCTGTTACGCTTCGTCTAAACCGGAACGTTAAATATATATAAATCTCCCGCAGTCTCCCGCGGGAGTATTTACCAGTGTATAACACCGGGGCGGCAGATCGGGCTTTCGTGAATATTGGTATCTGCAGGCTGAAGATACACATCCCTGAGAGCCAGTCTCTCAAGGATAAGCGAAGTACGGTGAAATCGCTTATTTCACGCCTTCAGAAACAGTTCAATATTTCCATCGCCGAGGTTGATGACCATGATCTGTGGCAGATAGCCACGATCGGAATAGCCTGCGTCAGCAATCATAATCACCGTGTGGATGAGGTCATCGATTCGGCCATCGCTTTAATTAACCGCGACTATCCTACCGTTGAAATCATAGAAAAAGAAATCGAAACCTACTAATAAACTCTAAGCCCCAAATTCTAAGCTCTAAGCTCAAAACATTTTGAATTTAGGATTTTGTATTTATTTAGGTTTTAGAGTTTAGTTTTTAGAGTTTGTATAATTACGACAATGGATACCATTGCCTTCCTCAACTATCTGAAAAATGATCCCGAATACCATGACCAGATAGTTCACGTACAGCATATTCCGGCCCGCGATGCGCGGCCAGGCTGGCTGGATAAACCGCTTGAATCCCTGCTGCAGGACCGCTTGGACAGGGCAGGCCTTACCACCCTCTACGCCCACCAGGCGGAGGCTATAAATGCAGTCAGGCAGGGGAACAACGTCATGGTGGCGACTCCCAGCGCCAGCGGTAAAACCCTTTGCTACAACATCCCGGTCCTGAATACCATGCTTGAAAACACCACCACGCGCGCTCTGTATCTGTTTCCAACCAAGGCGCTGGCCCAGGACCAGCTGCGTTCATTGACGGAACTGGCCGGGAAGACCATCAATTTGCCCTGGGAATGCTCGACTTATGATGGTGATACCCCGTCCGACGACCGTGCGGGGATCAGGAAGCGCGCACGGATTGTGCTCACAAATCCCGACATGCTGCATGTCAGCATAATGCCCAATCATCAGTCCTGGGATAGATTTTTCCGGCGGCTGAAATATGTAGTTGTCGACGAGGCACACGTCTATCGCGGGGTCTTCGGGTCACACCTGGCCTGTATACTTCGCAGGCTCAGGCGTATCTGCAATTTCTACGGAAGCCGTCCACAATTTGTATTCTGCTCGGCTACCATTGCCAATCCCGGCGAGCATGCCGAAAGATTGACTGGCCTTCCCTTTAAAGTAGTCGATAAAGACGGCGCTCCTTATGGGGGCAAGGCCTTCGTCTTCTGGAACCCTCCCATCATCGACGAGGCGCGGAGCTCCCGGCGCAGCGCCAACAGCGAGGCGACCTACCTTTTCACCGGGCTTGTGCGCCAGGGCGTGCGAACGCTCACTTTCGCCGGGACCCGTAAGCTCACCGAGCTTATCTATGTTTACAGCAGGGACCTGCTTGGAAAGCCGTTGGCCGATAAGATCAAACCCTACCGTGCCGGATATTTGGCATCGGACCGGCGTGAAATCGAACGCGAACTATTTTCCGGCCGGCTTCTGGGGGCGGTCGCCACCAACGCTCTGGAGCTGGGCATCGATATCGGCGACCTGGATGCAACCGTTATCACCGGCTACCCCGGCAGCATAGCCAGTGCCTGGCAGCAGGCGGGCCGCAGCGGCCGGCGGGGAGAAAAATCGCTTACCTTTCTCATAGCGCAAAACAATCCGCTGGACCAGTATTTCATGAACAATCCCGACTTTTTTTTCGGTAAGCCGTTTGAAAACGCCCTGATTAACTGGGAAAACGGCAACATCTTAAAGCCTCACCTGCTTTGCGCCGCCTGGGAAAGGCAATTGGACGAGAATGATTTCAACTATTTCGGAGACCCCCTGGCCCCGGCGATTGCCGAGTTGGAAGAGGAAGGCAGGCTGAGGAAGGTCGGCGACCGCTGGTATATCGCTCCCCAGCTTTCCTACCCGGCCCAGGATGTTAATGTCCGATCGGCTTCCAGCCAGAATTACCAGGTGCTGGATTCTTCCAAAGGCTATGACCTTTTGGAGACGGTAGAGGAGGACCATGCCTTCTGGCAGGTGCATCCCGGGGCCATCTATTTGCACCAGGGGGAATCCTATTTCGTCAGGGAGCTGGATATCGAGAAACACATCGCCATCGTCGAACCGGCCACGGTCCCTTACTATACGCAGACCCTGGAGATGACCGATATCAGGATCATCCAGAAGATGTATGACAAAGAATGCAATGGAGTGCGTGTATCGCTGGGCATAGTGGACGTTACCAACCAGGTGGACGGCTTCAAGAAGAAAAAGCACTATACCGATGAAGTGGTGGGCGAAGAAGTGCTGGACCTGCCGCCCATGCGTTTTATAACCCAGTCGCTGTGGTTCGACCTGCCGCAGAAAGCCGTGGATACGATTGAGAAAGGCAAGCTTGATTTTCACGGCGGCCTGCACGCTGCAGAGCATGCAGCCATAGCCATCCTGCCACTTTTCGCCATGTGCGACCGCAATGATATAGGCGGCGTGTCAACGCCCTTCCATGCCGATACGGGCCGTGCGCAGATCTTTATCTATGACGGTTACCCGGGCGGCATAGGCATCGTCGAAAAAGGATATCAGATTATCGATCAGCTATGGGCTGCCACGTTAAAAGCCATCGAGGAATGCCCCTGCCGTGACGGCTGCCCCGCCTGCATTCAATCGCCCAAATGCGGCAACAACAACGAACCTCTGGATAAGAAGGCGGCCATCATACTACTGAGAGGGCTGCTGGGCGTCTTTCAGTAAAAATAAATTTAAGGAGAACCATGGAGACTTACAACTACCTGAAGAAAGCGATGCGCACCGCGTTAAGCTACACCTTTAGCCGCATCACATTTTACCTGACCATTTTCAACTTCTTTATGCTGGCCAGCTGGATGTATGATCAAACATCCATAGGTGACTGGATGAAAGCCAACGGCTTCCGGCCGGGCGACATGCTGGCCATGGTATTGTTTGCTATTTTCGCCATATCGGTGTTTGAGTACCTGTTGATAGGTCGTGACAAAGAAGAAGAACGTGAGAGCGAGAGCTAATGAGCTTGCAGCTACATATAAACTGTGGCAAAATGCCTTGATGAAGCGTATCGGGGCGGCATGGCAGTATGAGTAGTTCCAACCGGTTTCTGCTGGGTTTCGGCATTTTGATCCTGGTTATAGTTGCGGCTGCCGTCGTGATTGCCGTAATTGGAAGCAACCAGCCGGTCAAAGTTCTGCCCGAAAATACCCCTGAGGGCACGGTGCAGCGGTTCCTGACGGCCATCAAGGACCAGGATTATACTGTGGCGGAAGCTTTGGTGGCTCCTCCCTCAGAAACGGACAAATATAATGACCTGGACCAGTGGGTTAAATCGAGGCAGTCGGCCGGAAGCACCAATTCCTCCTGGAAGGCCAGCATAGTGAAATCAACCGTCAAAGGCGACAGCGCCACCGTCCAGGTTGCCGCGGACGTATTCAGGCCCGGCGGGCTGCTAAGCGATCCGGTTAGCACAAGCCAGGTCACATTTTCGCTTCATAAATCCGGCGACGCCTGGCTGATCGATCAGCCGGTGGACCTCTGGTGGCTGTACTGAAATAGAGGGGGTGACTGTTGAGCACCGTAAGGCGGGTATTCTTTTACCTCCTGGCGCTGATCACGCTGGGCATCCTGGCAGCGGGGTTGCGCAATCTGCTGTCGCTTTCATTCGATACCATCGCCAGCAGCGTCAAGCTTTTTAGCGTCGGGGACATTAAAGGTCAGCTAAGCCTGGGTATCGCCCTCCTCATCATAGGGTGCCCCCTGTGGCTGGTTTTCTGGGGAATAATTCAGCGCCAGGTTAAGGCGCATCCCGAAGAGACGGGCTCGGCCATGCGTGCTTTTTCGCTGACGGTCATCATCGTGGCGGCCGCCATGACTGCCATTTTTGCCTTGAGCTCAGTGCTGGCCTGGCTGCTGGGAGGTTGTGACCCGGGCAGGCTGAGGCCCGGCGATTTTGCCACGCTGATCGTGGCTGCAGCGGTATGGTATTATCACTGGCGTATAGCCGAGCGTGAGGGGCATCCCATTCCCATATCACGGACTCTACGGAACCTGTACGTCTATCTTTTTGCGGCCATGGGCCTGGTGTGGCTGTCGGCCAGTCTCATTATGCTGGCTAACACCGCTTTCCTCACCTTTCCGATATGGCCCCAGGAAATCGTAAGAGGCAGCTTCTGGAACGGTGAAACGCAGAGCAATATTTCCTGGGCACTGGTCGGGTTGCTGGTCTGGGCTTTTCACTGGATGTACATGGGGAACTGGGACCTGGGTTCCTCGCTGCGCCAGGTGTATTTTTACCTGTTTGCCGTTCTATGTGGCGCCGTGGCCGGCCTTACAGCACTGACCCAGACCATCTATAAGATTGTTTTCTGGCTTTCGGGAGGCGGTCATGACGAGCAGGCATATTTCCAGTTCCTGGGTTGGACGGTCCCGGCCATGCTGGTTGCCGGTGCCATCTGGTTTTACCATCTGCGCATGGCGGAGGAGGAGGCACTTTATATACAAGACCGCCGCCTGTCGGCCAGGCGCGTGCACTACTACCTGATGTCGTTCCTCGGGCTGGGAACGCTGGTAGCGGGCCTTATCATCTTGCTGGGTATACCTGTGGATGCCATCATGCGCAACCTCAGGCCTGAGACCGTGGTAACCGGGCCCGCCTGGTGGACCAATGAGCTCAGCCTCGGGCTGGCACTGCTGGCGGTATCCGTCCCGATCTGGCTGGCCTACTGGAGCCGCATTATAGCCATGGTCGAAAAGGGCGGGTTGGCTGAACGCGGGGCCAGATCGCGCCGCACCTATCTTTTTGGCGTAACCGGCATTGCTGTAGTTACGCTGGCTTTCGATCTGGTCAATATCATATACCAGATATTGAACGGCATCCTGACCGGAAAGGCGGGGGTTAGCGTGCTCAGCGACATGAAATGGAGCCTGCAGACGGTCTTCATTGCCGTTCCGGTCCTGCTGTACCATCTGGCTGCCATCAGGCAGGATCAGCGGCTGGGATCGGAGAAGGCGCTATCCCGCAAAAATATCACGGTGATGCTGTACGACAAAAACTCGCCTGAGCTGACTTTCATACAGAATAAGCTGGGTTATAAAGTCCGTTGCATGCAATATGGCGGAGAGCCTCCGGCCATTCCGACGCAGAGGTCTGAAGAGGAGTTGGAGAGGTTGGCAACAGAGATCGGCACATCGGAGGCAAACGATATCATGGTGATATTGCTGGACGGCGAAGCGAAGGTGTTGCCGTATAAAGAATAACTAGTGCCTGGCCTTGACGACCAGCTTCTTCTCGCTCCAAATACGCCGGACGAAGGGATCGCCCCTTACATTGCGATAATCGAAGTCGCTGCGTGTCATACGCCGCATGTTAATCTTTATACCTGTCTCCTCTTCGACGCTTGCCAGCAACTGCAGGAGGTCGCTTTCCGAAACATCGCCCACCACCAGCAGGTCTATACCGTCGGCGGGTATTTCGCTGGAGATAGCGGCCTCCCCGTGAATCAGCGCCAGCGTGACCGAAGGAACATCTTTAAACTGTTCCGCCAGGCGCTGAGTGATGCTTGCCACTGAATGGGCGGGGAACTGTGCCGTATCGGCTGCCCCGGCCGGCCCCGGCTGGCGCCCCATTATTACACGGGCGCCGGGGATTATCGGCTCTTCCAGGGATTTAGGGCTTTCTTCGGCTTTCTCGACCCGGGCGTGCTTATTGGGAGCTGCAGGCGGTTCGTCGGGCGTTTGTAGGACTATGTTGCGCCATTCAGCCAGGAAAGGGAACTCCGGGAGAACTTCAAAATATTTCAGGTTGCCCTGCATATGGGAGCGAAGCAGCCCCGCTTTCTCCAGGTGGCCCAGCTCACGGCGGACTGCGTTGAGGGGCTCATGGGTCAGGCGGGCGACCTCCCTCGTATAGAAGGCGCTGTCAACGTCGGCAAGGAAGAGCTTGAGCACCGCTCTCTTGGCTTTGGACGTGATGAAATACTTGAGGACCATCATTGCGAACACCTATTATGTTCCAATGTACAATGTTTGTGGACATATTTCAAGTGTAGGTCAAGTTAACTCTTGGTTGATTTCTCGTATTATGTAGCCTATCCTTGAGGGGTGTTTTGGAAGGGTGGCAAGAAGTATGGCACGAAATGAAGCATTGCCAGCGCAAATAGCAGCACTAGTGGCGGTAGCAATCGTTCTTATCACTATCATACGTGTTTTAGATATTCCATATTTTAAATCTTTGCATTCGGCTGATAATTCAACTGAAAATCTAACACAGCACGTTAAAACTTTTAAAATAGACTAAAAATTCCACGTATAAACGTATTCTTTGGGGGTCAAGTTAACTCTTAGTTGGTTTAGCTTTATTTTAAGGATTGTAAGAGAGATTTCCTTATTACACCTTAGCCATAAATATTAAGATTGACCTGTGCTAATATGATGGTTGAGGAGGCTAGCATGATTCTTACAATTGATTTAATAATAGGAATACTTATTGCAATGGCAGGCGTTGGATCATCGTTATTTAGCCAGGGTAAAGCATTAGAGGCAACGGGAGAACCGGATAAACAAAAGCACTGGGGTAAGATGATGGTAACCTTGGGTAAGGTTTGGCTAGGATTGTCTGCCGTATATCTTATAGCTAGTGCTATAGCTATAGTGGTATTCGTTTTAACCAGAGTAACTCGTGGCGGATAAAAGAGCCAGGTATTAGTAAACAATACTACTTCCTCAACGGATAATTATGTTCAACAAATATACGATGTATTACTAAAAATAATATGTCTCGTGTTATCTGGCGCAGTTTGGCAGGTTGCGGAAAAAAGGGGCGTTTGTCTATCGAGGTTATGTTAAAAATGAAATATAGGTTATGAAAAATCTCAATATGAAATCATGGTTCTCAGCTATTGCCCTAGCCATCGCGATGGGTCTTTTGCTTTTTGTTCCAGCCGGAACGGTTGACTATTGGCAAGCGTGGGTATTTCTCCTGGTATATTTTGGCATGACATGCCTGATATTGATCTACCTTTTAAACAAGGACCCGGCGCTTATGGAGCGCCGGATGACCGGCAGCCCCCTCTCTGAAACAGAAATATCTCAAAAGTTTCTAATGTCCATCATGAGTCTCGGCTTTATCGCTCTCCTCGTGGTCCCGGCGCTTGATCATCGGATTCATTGGTCTCAGGTCCCCTTTTACGTCGCTATCCTGGGAGATATACTCGTCGCCGTCGGGTGGTTTATCGTTTTCCTTGTCTTCCGGGAAAATAGCTTTACATTGCCGAACATCAAAGTGGCGGCAGATCAAAAGGTGGTTTCAACCGGGCCGTATGCAGTCGTGCGCCATCCAATGTACGCAGGAAGCTTTCTCTATTGTATCGGGATACCGCTGGCCCTCGGCTCGTACTGGGGACTGCTGGCGGTTGCGATTATGCTCCCGCTTGGACTATGGCGGCTCTTTTATGAGGAAAGATTGCTATCCAAAAACCTGGCAGGATACGCAGAGTACTGCAAGAAAGTGCGCTGGCGCTTAATACCCCGAATCTTTTAATTTTGACCTTTCCTGATTACACAATAGCCATAAATATTAAGATTAACCTGTGCTAACATAGTAAGATAATCATGGGAGGTTGGTATGGGATTAACAATTGTATGGACAATAGGGATATTTATCGCAATTGCAGGTGTTGGCTTATTAATGTATTACCAAGGTAAAGGATTGGAGGCGACAGGATCACCGGATCAACAAAAGGATTTGGGTAAGGTCATGGTAACGGTAGGGGTAATTTGGTTAGCAATGGCTCTTTTATTTTGCGCAGCCGTCGTGATTCTGCGGATTACAACCCCAGTCGTGTCCCTTAGATAAGCATACCTTAAACTAAAAACATTCCGATTTGCTATATCTGATATAGCTATAAGGCTATATTATTTCCACTATTGGCATTCCTGCTATACTATTCAATCATTGTTTCAGGAAGGTGTGATTATGGATAAATTCTTAGGTCTCGTATTGGGACTTATATTTATTGTCATTGCCGCCCTTATGACATTTGTACCTTGGGATTACGCGATACCAGTTTTCTTTTTAGTGGCGGGCATTGGAATAGTGATCTGGTGGTTTCTAAGTAAGAAGTATAAATAATACTACGGTCAAGTTAACTCTTGGTTGATTTCCCATTCCTGCTACCATATCCTGACTAGCACATTCTTGGACAGGAGGTAAGTGTGAGCGTACCGAAGATAGGGATAATACTTTTACTATTATTAGTCTGTATTTTCTTTGTAACGGATACAATTACCAATTGCCAAACCGCCGTAACCTGTCTAGCCACAAACATTCCAAGTACTAACTCGGTCATTTTAACAGTGGTGTGGCTTATTCTTGTGGTAATTACTATCATTGTCATTATTTCCGTATGGAGAAGTAAGAGAATCTAAATCAGGTTAACTCATGGTTGATTTTGCACTTTCTTAGCTCTATCCTTATGGGAATATTCTTAAGAGGTAGGTACGCGTAATGGAACCAGAAGTAAAAGCGGCAATCATCCAGGTAGCAGGGCTTTGGGTAATAGAGGCGGCAAGAATCTCGCATCTGAACCGGACTGAGATGGAAAAGGCATTACCATCATCTTTTAAAGACACATATGAACGGCTGGCCACCATCGTTGCAACTATACCCTGATTCCTGATGCTTGGATATTTAATATTCGTTATGTAATTTTGAGTATCCCAAGAACCGCAGTTCTTACGGGTATTTCCCTACCTTCAAAATAGGTCCTTATCGACTATTGGCAAAATGAAAGGCCTATAAACAGTTATTTATTTCCTATTTCTAATGCAGCCGCACATAGCCTATCAGGCAGTACTTATGTACTTTGCAACCTGGTACTGAATAGTCATTGAAAACCAATCTCGGACGCATATAATTTGCTTGAGCAATACAGATAGCAAATTGGAATTAACACAAAGAGGACTGAAATGAATAATATTGTGAAGGTATTACACAGCTTGCATGGGTGTGACCAAGGGGGTGCCGGCCAGGGGACTATGCTCATGCTGATTGGAACTGCGATTGTAGGTGCGATATTTTCATTTGTTGCCTTAAACATCGGGCAAAATACGGGAGACATTGGGAAAAACCTCGCAAATTCTGCATTGCTTCAACAAAAAGATTCATCGATGGTTAATAGTGCTTATGTGAGCGACAATGTCAGCGACCAGGTAAACAAAGTAATCGATAATTTCCAAAACACGGCCAAATCATCGGACGCCTGGAATAAACAGGAGGACGATGGTCTACTGCATCCTCCGGCAAACTCAAAATAAAGCGACATTTCCGGTCAGTTAACCCTCGCTTGTTTTAAGCATCCACAGGTATAATTGATCGGCCGATATTTCTGCAACTAAAAAACTATGTTCGAGTTATACGCATAGAAGTGGACGCTGTTTGATCACCAGACTCTAACATGATGAAACAATTTTTCTCGCACTACGTTAAAATAAAAAGAAATAATATGAATAAAATATTCCCATTTCTAATCTCAAGTACAGCAGCTTTTATTTTATTGGCGGCTGCCTGCTCTGCTGCACCGCAGCGAGTTGCGACACCTCCCCCGGTCAGTACACCGGCCTCGCAGCCGGCTGCCGGGCCCCCCATCATCGAGGGGATAGCGGGCAGGTCGGAATGGACTACTACCTCCAAGGGCCCGCTTTCCTGCGTGGCAACAGACCCACAGGGCACCAAACTGACCTATAGCTGGTCGGTCGACAACGGAACACTGAAGGGCGACGGTCCGCAGGTTACCTGGACGACGCCGGCTGCCGCCGGACAATACACGGTAACCGTTATTGTGACAAATGAAGCCGGAGCTCAAGCGACGCAAAGCAGAACCTTTCAAGTGGATCCCCTGTTCAACCTGCCTCAAGACAACACCGTTTATTTAAAGTTTACCTTCCCGTCGCCGGGCCCGGTGACGGTCTCCAAACGTGTGCCGTATGACACCGTTTCAGAAATACAGTGCACCTTCTCCAACGCAGACCCGAACCAATTAACGATAGTGTGGTCTGCTCCGGTGGGAAAGCTTTCGGGGGATGGCATTGCAGACGGGAAAGCCAGCCGGGTAGGCTGGTTGCCGCCGGGAGTCCCGGGGCAATATACTGTAAACGTTCAAATAAGCGACAAGGCGGGACACACAGCAACAGGATCGGTTAATTTCGATGTTTATCAGATGGACCTTAATGGTAATCCTGTTGAATCACACTAAGATAGTGACCCTACCCGATCAATAAAAATATTCAAGCCTAATATAGCTTTACACATACGGGGAATCGGGAAACATTGAAGCGTAGTTGAGGATGTGGGTGCTGTTTGTCCGGGTTCTATCGGTCTGCTTGCCTGACGTTAAATACCCGAGGTCAGTTGCGACGATGGGATCAGAGAATTTTGCAGCGTAGTTGAAGAAGAAACGCCGGCCCACCAGGTGCTCGTCTGGTAGCCGTACGTGGAGGCGGTAAAAAACCAGGCTCCCGTAGCTCCTGCAATTGTCACACTGCCGCTGGCATTTGTAGTTTGTGAAAAATAAACGCCGTTACCGTCCTTGCCTGTCACCAGCACGCCCGGAAGCGCCTGGCCGCCGATCCTGCTGTCATATGAATATATATATAACGTGATGGTTACATTTGCAGCATTCACAGCCTGCGACGGGATAAAAGAAAATGACAGGATAACAAAGCATAGCAATGCGGTGAAAGCCACTTTGATATATTGCGCTTTGATTTTCATGTTTTTATCCTGCCAGACAATTATACTATCCCCGATCGTAATATAAATAGCCAATTAGTCACACTATTTTTAGTACTAAAGTAATAGATTTTTAAGATTGATTAAAGACGCTTACGATTGACTGTGCTGGTATAATAGATTAAGAAGCATCGTTGGCATGTGCTCGTGAAGTGAGGTGACAAGATGCAGTTAACGAAGCGTAAAGCACTGGAGATCTGGCTGGAACTCTGGGAGTGGCTGCAGACGACAGGCGAGGGGAACGTGTGCAGATGGGAAGGATGGAGAAAATACGGAAAGATGTGGGGAATGTGCCCGGGCTGTGAATATAGCAGGCAGGCAAGTCCCTATCTTCCCTGTCCTGTATGGGGAGACTGCGACCATCTGAGGAATCTCAAGTGTCTAGTCGATACATCACCTTATATCAAGTGGAGAGACTCCATCACGTTGACCGAGAGTGAGCGCAGGCTGGCGGCGAAGGGGATGGTTGAATTGATAAAGTCCAGGCTCCAGGAGGTCGACGCACCTGCCGTATTGGTATAGTCATCGCGCCGGGCTTTGATCTGGCATTCTAATCCATTGAGTAATCTTCCACTGCTTCGCCGATACTAATTAAAGCTGCCCGCATTTTCCTTTCAATATTGTCTTCCAATTGCCGCACCCGGGCTTGATCGCGGCAATCATTAGTTAACTCGACCCCAACAGTTTTTATGCTAGAATTCTTCAGATATATCTAACAAGGGGGTTGAAATGGAGACGAGGTTGATCAAACAGCAGGCGACATTCAAAGCCAGTCCACATGCGGTCTACGAGTTGCTGATGGATTCTAAAAAGCATTCCGTACTGGCTGGCGACCAGGCCAAAATCAGCCGCAGCATAGGAGGGAAGTTCACGGTCGGCGATTATATCGAAGGCCAGAATCTCGAGCTGGTGCCGGACGAAAAGATCGTTCAGACCTGGCGATACAGCGACTGGCCCAAAGGACATTACTCGAAGGCGACTTTTATATTCAAGAACGTTGAAGGGGGGACAAGGCTGATATTTACGCAAAGCGCGGTGCCGGATGAGTTTTACGAGGATATCAAGCAGGGCTGGATCGATTACTACTGGACGCCCATGAAAGTGATGCTTGAGAAATAAACGGGGCATATTAAATCAAAGGAGTAATAGGAATGAAAAAGGTCAAAATGGGGCCTCAGACCCTGGTCTATCCCACACCCGCGCTGCTAGTCGGGGCTAACGTCGAAGGCAAAGCTAATTTTATGACGGTGGCCTGGTCGGGAATAGCCTGCAGCGATCCCCCCATGATATCCGTAGCTATAAGGCATGTGCGCTACACACTCAAAGGCATGAACGAGAACGGGACATTCTCCGTAAATGTCCCTTCTACGCACCAGGCCAAAGAGGTTGACTATTGCGGCATAGTCAGCGGTGCCAAAACAGATAAGGCCAAGGTCTGCGGGTTTGAAGTATTCTACGGGGAACTGAAGACGGCGCCCATGATAGACCAGTGTCCTGTAAACCTTGAATGCAAAATCGAGCACACCCTAGATCTGGGCAGCCACGTTCTGGTAATCGGCAAGATCGAAGAGGTATACGTATCTGGCAACTGTTTTACGGGCCAGCATCCTGATGTTAAAAAGATCATGCCATTGATCTGGACCATGCTGCCAACCAACGTCTATCAGGGACTTGGCGAAGAAGTCGGCAAAGCGTTCAAGATAGGCCTGGAATTGAAATAGCCAAGGCGCATATTTACTACGGAGTGATCGGGTTGAGTGCCGGATATAGGTTAAAGGCATAGGCCATTCCATCACGCTCCGCCAGGAAGAATTTTCTGCATTAGAATCACGTCTAAAAGACGGCCGAATTTGCGGCCAACCTCTTTCATGACTCCGATGTGAGTAAAGCCGGTCGATTCGCACAAGTGTATACTGGGCAGGTTGCCCGCCACGATCCTGGCTATCACGGTATGTAGATTCCGTTTTTGCGCTTCAAGCAGGATTGCTTCAAATAATTTCCGGCCTGTGCCCCTGGCCCGCTGGCCCGATTCTATATAAAGAGAGATTTCCGCGGTGTCGCTGTAAGCGCACCTGTCAGACCATTTCGAAAGCGAGGCCCAGCCGATTACGCGACCTTCCTGTTCCGCCGCCAGCACCGGATATTGAGCGTTGTGCCCGGCAAACCAGGTATTTTGTTCCTCTGCACTTTTGGGCTCCGTATCAAAGGTTGCGGTCGTATTGTGTATTGCCTCATTATATATCGCGGTTATGGACTCTAAATCACCCGGTAGGGCCGGCCTGATTATTAACATAGGAAATTTACCCGGCCGAATTATGGCATAAATGCCGTAATCCTGTCATTATTCCCAAGGGCTTGGGCAAAGTAAGCCGCTCAGTTTAACAAATACAGTACCAAAGTAGCTCTTTACATGGAATCGCAGGCACTGTATCATACCCTCACTTAACAATTCGTTAATTTTTAAGGGGGTGGTATTGAGATGAAAAGCGTTCTATTCGTTTTCCCGGCCCTGTTATTGGTTTTGGCGGGTTGTATAACCATAGATATGGGTGGGGGATCGAGCCAGGCGCCCCAAATAGTTAAGTTCGAGGTAAATCCCATCAGTATCAACCCGGGAGGGGCGTCAATATTAAGCTGGGAGGTATCCAATGCTTCATCGGTCAGTATCGACCCCGGTATAGGCAGTACATCGACGCACGGTTCGGAAAAAGTGTCGCCGGCAACTACTACTACCTACACTATCACGGCCGGCAATAAATCCGGCAGCACCAGGGCTACAGCTTTACTTACCGTTAGTGGGGCGGTTATACCGCCAACTACGCCGGCTACACCCTCAGGCAGCGTCGGATTACCTGTTATAACTTCTTTCTCTGCCACTCCTTCTTCGATCAGCGCAGGATCATCCTCCGTTTTAAGCTGGAGCGTGACTAACGCCACCAGCGCCAAGATCAGCGGAATAGGGAGTGTAGGTACCAGCGGAAGCACGTCCGTCTACCCCGCGACGACCACCACATATGTCCTGGAAGCATATAACAGCATTGGCCAGAGCGCGGCTTCGACGGTAATTACGGTTGCAGGTTCAACCGTTCCCCCGTACTCGGGGGGAAGTATCCCGAGCATAATTGCCTTCTCTGCCAGTCCGTCGGCAATTGAAGCCGGCGGTTCGACCATATTGAGCTGGAACGTTATCAATGCTTCGTCGGTGAGCATCACGGGCCTGGGTCCCGTGGCTTCAAGCGGAAGCATGATGGTCACTCCCTCCTCAACGATGATGCTGACCCTGACGGCATCGAATTCGACCGGGATGAATTATGCCACAACAACCATCACGGTCGGCAGCGGCTCCTCTCCGTCCCCTGCGGGGACAGTGCCGCATATCAGCGCCTTTTACGCCGATCCTCCCAGCATCAGCGCAGGGGCATCCACGACGCTTACCTGGGGCACCTACTATGCTACTTCGGTGTACATTGATAACGGGGTAGGTTACGTAAGCGCCAATGGGTCGGCTGTGATTTCACCTCATTCGACCACAATCTATACTCTGACGGCCTATAACTCGGCAGGCAATACGATTGCCACTACGCAGGTCGTGGTAGCGCCCGTTGCCATGCCCGTGCCGTCGGCCTGGCCGACCATTAACAATTTCTATAACAGCGGCATCGTTGTCGGTTCGGGAGGAGTATTGGAGGCAAAGCTGTACTGGAGCGTTTCCAGCGCCGATACCATAGTCATAGATCATGGTGTTGGAGCAGTCGGATCAAGCGGGTCGTACAAGGTGTATCCGGTCACCTCAACTACCTATACCTTAATGGCCAGCAATGGCGGGAATACAGTAGCACAGACAACCACCATAACGGTCCCGTAATAATAGTTTGTACACAAAATATCTTTGTGATATGCTTGATGGAAGCGAGAACGTTCTCGCTTCCATCAGTTTTTATGGGAGGGTAAACCTGTGAAAATAGCGGTTCTTAACGGCAGTCCGAAAGGTGAAATAAGCGTCACAGTCCAGTATGTTAAGTTCGTACAGAAGAAGTTCCCGGATCATGACTTCGAGATTATCAACATTGCGCACGATATTTTGAAGCTGGAAAAGGATAAACAGGAATTCCTTAAGGTCATAGAGAAGGTAAAAGAGTCGGATGGGGTAATATGGGCTTTTCCCCTCTACGTTTTCCTGGTAGCTTCCCAATATAAAAGGTTCATCGAGATGATCAGCGAGCAGGGCATGACCGGCGCTTTCGAGGGCAAATACGCATGTGCGCTAAGCACTTCCATTCATTTCTTCGACCATACTGCGCACAACTATATACACGGCATCTGCGACGACCTGGATATGAAATTTGTCGAGTCATTCTCAGCCGATATGGACGATATTTTTATCGAAGATAAACGCAGGATGTTGATTAAGTGGGCTGGAGATTTTCTCCAGGCTATCGAGAACAAAACGCTAACTGCGAAAAGCTTCGCCCCCTTGAAATACAGCCCGTTCGTCTATAAACCGGGCAAATCAGCCAATCCGATAGATACCGGCGGACTTAATATCAGGGTGCTCGCCGATATGGATGAAAAATCCAACGTGGCAGGCATGGTTGAGAGGTTCCGCAAGGCCTTTAAACAGGAGATCGGGGTGTTCAACCTGAGCGAAATCGACATTAAGGGCGGTTGCCTGGGTTGCATACAGTGCGGATTCGACAACGTTTGCGTCTACAAGGATAAGGACGGCTTCATGGAATTCTTCAACTCGGGGCGCGATGCAGACGTAACCATATTCGCCGGGGCGATTAAGGACCGCTTTCTATCATCGAGGATCAAGATGTTCTGGGATAGGAGTTTTTTCAACGGCCATGCGCCCACACAGATAGGCAAGCAGGTCGGCTTTATCGTATCGGGCCCGCTTTCGCAACTGGCTAATCTGCAGGAGATAATGTTGGCCAATGCGGAGATGGGGGAAGCCAACCTGGCCGGCATAGTGACCGACGAGAGCGGGGATTCGTCTCAAGTAGACGCACTTATCGATGGTTTCGCTGCCAGGTGTGTGGACTATTCTCAACAAAAATACGTTAAACCCAGCACCTTCCTGGGAGTGGGCGGGCACAAGCTCTTCCGTGATCAGATCTGGTCGCGATTGCGCTTTCCTTTCGATGCCGATTTCCGATTTTATGAATCGCACAACATGTTCGATTTCCCTCAGGATGATACCAGGTATCTTGAGTTCAGCGGGCAGATGATCAAGATGATCCAGGACCCCAAGATGCGTGAGATGGTGCGCAAAATGATCAAGACCGAGATGATCAAGAATTACCAGAAGGTGGTCGAGACCAAGTAGTGATCTCAGCGTCCCTCCGCCAGATACTATTTTCGAAATAGACAGGTTCAGTCCACTGCTATTTGCCCATAATGCCGTCAATGGAATACAATTCCCAGGTTAAACGGCATTTAAATGACGGAATTATTCGAACGTACGGAACGCGGCCTCAAACGCAGCCGCGAAGGGCTTTTCGGCAGGATCGCCGATCTTTTCAGCAGGTCCAAGATCGAAGACTCTACGTGGAACGAGCTTGAGGAATTACTTATCACGGCCGATGTCGGAGTCGAGACTACAGACAGGCTGCTTTCAGAGGTCAGAAAACGCGTCAGGAATGAAAAGCTGGAGGCAGGCAGCCAGGTCCGTGATGCTTTAAAAGCGGAAATGAAGCTGCTCCTGGATGTTGCGCCGAAGGCTATGAATCCAGTTCCGGCGGACACCATGAAAATAGTCCTGATGGTGGGCGTTAACGGCACGGGCAAGACTACCAGCATTGCCAAGCTGGCTAACGAATATAAAAATAGGGGTGAGAAGGTCCTGCTGGGAGCCGCAGACACTTTCCGTGCTGCTGCCGCAGACCAGCTTAAAATGTGGGGGGAAAGGGTAGGCGTGGATGTTATAGCTCACCAGCCGGGCGCCGATCCGGGCGCTGTAGTATTTGATACCCTGGAGGCTGCGCGCAGCCGCAAGACGGATGTCGTTATAGTAGATACAGCCGGGAGGCTCCAGACCAAGCACAATCTCATGGATGAGCTAAAAAAATTAAAAAAAGTAGCAGCCAGATATCAGACGGACATGGAGGTGTTGCTGGTTATAGATGCTACTACCGGCCAAAACGGGCTGTCGCAGGCTCGCAATTTTACTGAAGCCACCGATGTTACGGGTATATTTTTGTCGAAACTGGACGGCACGGCCAAAGGGGGCATCGTATTTGCGATTTGCAATGAGCTTGGAATACCTATTAAATATATCGGCACCGGCGAGAAGATCGATGATATTGCCCCTTTCGACGCCGGGTTATTCGTCGACGCAATCTTTAGTAAGGCAGTATAAAAAATGTGGGATATAAATATTAATCCGATACTTCTAACCATAGGCACACTGGAGATAAGGTGGTACGGCGTTATGATCGTCCTGGCTGTCGTAGCCGCCATTGGTATTTCCCTGTGGGAGGCTAAGCGAAGGGGCTTCTCGCAGGATGTAATCTGGGACGTAGCTCTGTGGGCAGTCATCGGCGGGATAGTCGGCGCCAGGCTGCTGCATATCATTGACCAGTGGAATTACTACATGCTCCATCCGGAGGAGCTGCTGAATTTTGCCGGCCTGGCCGTCTGGGGAGCAGCGCTGGGTGCGCTGGTAGCCATTGCAATTTATGTGCTGATTAAGAAAATCTCCTTCTGGCAGCTCGGTGACATCTTAGCTCCCGGGGCAATCCTGGCCCAGGCCATCGGCAGGGTGGGATGCCTGATCAACGGCTGCTGCTACGGCGACACCTGCGACCTGCCCATTGCGGTAACTTACAGCAGCCCTAACAGCTATGCCCCTCAGGGCGTCCCCATCTACCCCACTGAGCTGATGCACCTGGTCTGGAACCTGATCGGGTTCGGCATATTATGGGCGCTGCGCAAAAGGATGAAGCCCGCCGGCCAGCTATTCATGCTCTATTTCATCGTCTTCGGCGTGGGTGATTTTGTGGTTCACTTTTTCAGGGAGGGAACGCCCTTCCTTTTCGGCCTGCAGCAAGCCCAGGACGTGGATCTTATCATGGTACCGACGGCGCTGATTATATTGATTGTGAGGGCAATCAGATATAAATCGCGCGGAGGGCCCGCAGCCGGAGAACAGGCTAATACGAGCGTGAAAAGTCCAGAAGGTTGAGCCGTAGCTGGCCTTTGCCGTTAAAGTTATCGACTTCCACGCAGTAGACTACATCGATATGTCGTGCCAGTTCGCCCAGATAGCCTCCCAGCCGGAAGCCCATAGTATCCCAGACTATGCCGTCCTGTTTAAGCTTCAATTTGATGTGGTCATTCTGGCTGCCGACCAGCTTCTGCTCCACGACCTCTACCTTGCGGCTTAGAAATACGGGCACCGGGTTATCCATCCCGAATGGTTCCAGGTGGCGTATATCGTTGAACACTCCTTTGGAAAAAGCTGATAGCGGCACTTCGGCATCGATATTGATATGGGGCCGCAAGTCCAGGCCGGTCAACTGCTCCCCGGCCAGCATGCTCAGCCTTTTCTGCACCTGCTGCAGGTCACGTGTATGAAGGTTAAAGCCCGCCGCCCGGGCGTGTCCTCCGTATCTGGTGAGAAGATGGTGGCAGGTTTTAAGGGCAGCCATGAGGTCGAACTCGGGGATGCTGCGCCCGCTGCCGCGGCAGGTTTCGCTCCCTATCTTTATCAGTATCACAGGCCTGTAAAATTCATCGGTCAATTTGCCGGCCACCAGCCCCATCACTCCCGACTGATAGTCGGCGTCGCTGGCCCATAGTATCGGCCTGTCAACGCCATCCTCTACGATCTGCCGGCGAACCTTATCATAAGTCTCGGCTACAATGCGCTGCCGCTCCTTATTTTTCCCCTCCAGTTCCATAGCCAGGGCGTTAGCCTGTGCCCGGTCCTGTGTCACGAGCAACTGATAGCTGGTACCGGCATCGTCCAGGCGTCCGGCCGAGTTTAAACGCGGACCTATCTGGTATGAAATTGTCTCGGTGGTCAGCTTGCTTTTATCGATGCCCGCGCAATTCATCAATTCCACTAGGCCGACCCGATTCGTTTTATTCAGGACTTGCAACCCGGATTTTACCAGGTAGCGATTTTCGCTTAACAGGGGGGACATGTCGGTGATTGTTCCTAGCGTGACCAGTTCCAGAGAGCTGTTCAATAAATCTTCACGGCTGCCGGAGAGGAGGGCCTGCAGAAGTTTGAAAGCCACGCCCACACCGGCGAAATCGACGAATGCGCCGGCGGGATCGGAACGCTTGGGGTCCACTATAATTTTGGCCGGAGGCAGTTCCTGCAGTGGTACATGGTGATCGGTAACCAGTATCTCCATCCCCATTTTGTGGGATTTCTCGATTTCTTCAAAGGCGGTTATGCCGGTATCAACCGTGATAACCAGGGTGACGCCCTGTTTGCGCAGTTTTTCCAGGGCCGCTATTTTTAACCCGTAGCCTTCATGCAGGCGGTGCGGTATATACGGTACGACATCGGCCCCAAGAGCGCTAAGCCCCTGCACCAGCAGGGCCGTAGCGGTTATGCCGTCGGCATCGAAATCGCCATAGATAGCGATTTTTTCGCCCGAAATAAGGGCTTTGTAAACGCGGCTGACGGCTGGATGCATATCGGGGATGGTAAAAGGGTCAATGGAAAGGCGTTTGTCTGCCGTAAGGAAGATTTCGGCGTCCGAGGAATTGCGCACACCCCTGTTGTAAAGCAGCCGTGCAACGAGCGCGTCTACGCCCTTGTAAGCAAGGGGTTTATCTGATTCGGGTAGGATTTTCCAATGAGTATGAGCCAAATTGCATCTTCGCTTTCTTAAGCTGTTTTATACCATAAAACAGGGGCAAAGTAAATAAGGGAGGCCGGCTTGCCTGTAAAGCAATTGCGGAAGCTGTTATTGAGCCTGATAGCCGTCGGCGCGGATCAGCCAGTTGTAATTTAGATAGCGCTCCGGCATGACGCCGCCCTTATACGAGACCCACGATTGCACATCTATAACCCGCTCATAGCCGACGCATATCTGATCGTACCAATCGTTTACGATATACCTGCCCCACGTGTCCCGGAATCCAAAGCCCTGTGTGTTAAGCTCGGGGAGGTTATAGGGGAACACCTCAACGTAAAAATCTCCATTTACGTTGGTGTCTGGAATAGTTACGGTTATCCACCCCGGGACGTAGCCAAACATGCCCCTGGAGAAGCTGCCTGTATACAGCCTGGTTTTATGAACATCGTAAATATTTACAGTAAATTGCGGGTTGACCGGTTCGTACGAGGCTATATCCCAGCCATACGACCACGTGCCGGGTCCCCATATATTGCTGTTATTGTAATCATAAGTGCTGCTTTTGATGGAACCGAACACTTCGAGTGCGTTGACTGTGGCGCCGCCCGCAGGCGCAGTAAGTTTTATCATGTATGCATCGGGTGATTGAATGGCATTACCTGCATCGGAGGTACTGCCGGCAAGGACATCGCATCCATCGACCTCTCCCGTATCCAATTTAAGCGTAATAGGGACGCGGTTGGCCATAACACTGACTTGTAGGGTCTGCGGCCCGATTTTAATTGTAGCCAGTCCGGGGTCGGCTATGGACGTCTTAAAAACGGCTTTGCCGCTGGTGCCGGGAGAGACTGGTACGCTCTGTGTATCTATTTTTGAGCCGTTTATATAGAGGTCGGCATTGTAGATTCCTGCTACTGTTCCCGTATTGCCTATGGGCATAGTGATGGTGAAAGGTTGGCCTGCCACTACGGGCAGGGGTGTGATAGAGAGGGTGTCATAAGTGAAGAGGGGCACGGGCGCCGGTGGGGGCGCCTGTTGCGATTGATCCGACGGCGCCGCGGCCACGCAGCCCATGTAAACAAGGGCCACGACAGTAAAAGCCAAAGCTAAAAGTGCCGAAAACCGCTTTTTTCCACCCATATTCACCTCACTCAGTATACCGGTAGAGAAATATTTGACTTAATTTACCTAGAGTGATTATAAAACGGCTCAGACTGTTTGCAAAATGAGCGTTCGTTAATGTTTCAATATTTTGTCGATCTCTTCGTATGCATCATCTACGATTTTACGTACTTTTTTCAGGTCATCAGGCGGCACCGCCCATCCGCTCCTGGCGCACAGCCTGGATATGCGGCCCACGTCATGCATGAGGTCGTGAAATTCATGGTGAGATTGCGAAAACCCGCAATGCTTTATATGGTCCCTTATGCCGTCAACGGTAACTTTTTGAGTCTCAAGAAATTTTCGTCCTTCGTCGGTTATGGTATACACCTTTTTGCCGTCCTGTTCAGCGGCCGAAACATACCCGAGCTCTTCAAGGTATTGAAGAGTGGGGTAGACTATTCCTGCGCTAGGAACGTATAAACCCCCGAATTGGTCCTCCAATTCACGGATAATCTCATAGCCGTAGCGGGGCTTATCCTTGAGCATGTCGAGTATTACATACTTAAAATCGCCTTTGCGGAACATCCTGCCCATCCAGGGGCCGTGTCCAAATTTATGTCCGTGCATAGTCAACCTCCTAGAGATATAATAAATATAACAAGATATATCTTAATATATCAGAATAGAGTTGTCAAAACAGGATTGGCCGATCCAATGCAAATTACTTGCTACGGTTTCGATAATATGTATAATTAGTTACTTTGCGCGCAAAAACAGTGAGACCGGCTGAGATTTACCACTAAAGGAGGAAAGCTATGCCATTCGCCGATTCGGGCGGTGTGAAAATATACTACGAAGTCGTGGGTCAGGGAGACCCGCTGGTCCTAATTCAGGGCTATGGCCATCACCTGTTGCACTGGGGAACCCTGCCTGTAGAATTCGCCAAGCTGCAATACCAGGTAATTCTCATCGATAACCGCGGCACAGGCAGAAGCGAAAAGCCGACTGCGCCATTCAGTATAGCGGATATGGCAGATGATATCTGTAAGGTTCTGGATGCCCTATCGATCAAGAAGGCCAGCGTGTTCGGTGTCTCCATGGGGGGCATGATAGCCCAGGAGTTTGCGCTGAACCATGCCGACAGGCTGGTGAATTTAGTCCTGGGTTGCACGATGTGCGGAGGATCGCAGTCAGTTCCGCCCACGCCGGAAGGTGCGAAAATACTTTTTGATTATAAGTACTTGATTGCCATGACCCCCGAACAAAGGTCCCGTGAGATATTCCGCTTTTTATGCTCGGACGAGTTTACTGAGGCCAACCCCGATGCCTTAAAGTACTACCATGAGGTAACTACACGCTATCCTACTCCATTAGATGTATTTATCTGGCAGGCGGATGCGATATCCAAATTCGATACCTGGGAAAGGCTGCCCAGTATCAAGGCGCCCACTATGATAATCCACGGCACGTCGGATCAAATAATTCCCTTTAAGAACAGCGAGATACTTGAGGAGAGGATACCCGGGGCAGAGCTGACACTCTTGCAGGACAAGCTGCACTACTTTTATATCGAAGCCCAGGATTCCTCCAGAATTTTTGTGCAGGGCTTTATGAAGCGGCACGGCAAAAAATGACCGTTAGTTGAATTTTAAAAAGAAGTGATCTTTTCCAATTTCATCGGGGGATAGACTTGCTCCATCTTGGGTGGCATGGGGCTGTAAATCCAGTTAACTTCGATTTCTCCGCATTTGATGCCGCCGATGCTGTGAATGCCCCGGAATATGCCCCGCAGCAGTACGGTCTGCATATCGAATGACATGCAGAATAATGCACACGAGGCATCCTGCGATATGGCCCCAAGATCGTTGGCATAAACGGATGACGCAAAAATAACCCGGTCGGTCCCTGCTGTTTGGGCCTGTATAACCGGAATTGTCACCGGATAGCCGTCACTGTCGATATATGCCAGGAATTTTAAGTTGTCGATCTTGTCAATAAGCTTGTGTGTGAACGGATTGAGTACTTCCTTGCCGCTCCCCTTGCCTGCCAGGGTTTTGGCGACCATAGTCTTAATGGCAGCCTGGATTACATCGCCTGTAGGGAGAGGTTCTTTGCCGAGATGCTCTACCAGGTCCATATAGTAAACAGTGTGAATGCCGAAATAGGCGTTGTAGCGGAACATAGGCGTATTATTGAGCAGGTCGAATTCTGCGCCTGTCCTGGCCGTTCGAGTGAATTTGGCCTTGCCGCGCCACAGGTTCCTATCCAGCGTCATGATCAGGAAGCCGGCCTTGGGATTTTTCTGTATATTGGCCTTGCTCATGCCCTCGGAGAACTGGCCCCAGAAAAGCTCGGTGGGCGAATTTGCCTGAAGGGTTGAGATGAGGGTGAGATGCGGTAGCCCATCAGTGTCGACGGTGGCCAGCAGGCCGATTTTCATCTCCGGCTTGAAGCTTTCTATATCCTGTTCTGAAAAAGTGGTGTATTTGTTCGTCTGCATCTGCGGCCTCCTTCATGCATTTTCAACCCGGGTGGCTCCCGTGGCTGATATTATATCGGGATTGGGCCCCGACTGTTTTGCGATTTTTTCCAGTTCCTCAAGCTCCTGCTTGCTGAGCAGCGGCGTGGCCGCGTATATCCATTCAATATCAAGGCGCCGGTACTTATCGCGGCAAAGGTTGTTGAATGCGCAGAGCTCCCAGCGCTGTACCATGCCTTCGAGATTAGCGTGGATAAATTTTCCCACCCTCTCCACGGTCTCAGGGTTGGCAGTGGCGCCCGGAATGAGTGGAGTACGTATCCAGAGGGATGTAGCTGCCGGATGAGCAGTCAGGTAATCCCTGAGGAAAAGCAAATTTTCCAGTATCCGCCGGTTGTCCTGCCCGGTATATTCCCTGTGCTTTTCGGGGTCGATTTCCTTAAGGTCGAATAAGACTAAATCCGTGTGCGGAAGGACGAGTTCCAGAGAGGCCGGAGAGCAGAGACCGCAGGTATCTACGGCAGTGCTGATACCGTTTTCTTTGAGCCTTCTTAACAAAGTGGCAGCAAATTTAGGCTGCATCAGCGGCTCACCGCCTGAAAGCGTGACCCCTCCACCCGACTTATCATAATAGACCCTGTCCTTGAGCAGCTCGGAAAGCAATTCTTCCAGTCCCACTATCCTCCCCAGCATCTCCTGCGCTCCTGCCGGACAGGCCGCAACGCATTTACCGCAGGCCTGGCAGAGTGACCTGTCCCTTACGATAGTGCCTTCCTTATTCTCCAGGCAACCGGACGGGCAGGTCTTCAGGCATATGCCGCATCCGATACAGTGCACCTCCATCCAATGTACCTGCGGCCTGGAAGAGATGCTTTCAGGGTTGTGGCACCAGGCACAGTGCAGGGGACACCCTTTAAAAAAAACGGTCGTGCGTATACCAGGGCCGTCCTCAGTGGACAACCTCTGCGTGTGCAGGATAACGGCCCGCTCTCCGCTGGTGGTGTCAGGAGTCGACCCCTCGACATCCAACTTAAGGGCAGGTTCCCTGTCCGTTTTCATAGGGGTAAACTACATCCTGTGGCTTTCGCGGGCGATGATTTCGTTCTGCAGCTCCCGGCCGATCGAAGTGAAGTAGGCATTATAACCGGTAACGCGCACCAGCAAATGGCGGTAGTCCTCGGGGTTCTTCTGGGCGTCACGCAGGATATCGGCGTCTATCATATTTACCTGCAGGGCGCTTCCGCCGTTCTCCGCATAGCTGCGTAAAAAGGCTTTAAATTTAGCCCGGTGTTCCGCGTCCCTGAGCATTGACGGGCTAAAGGTCATAGTATGGCTGGCGCCATTGGGTAACAAGTTCAAATATCCTTCCCAATCGCCTTTGCCTGCAGCGTCTTTACCGCCCAGTACTTTACCGACCGAATTTACATTGGCCGTCGGGCCGTTGATATCCGCTCCGGCGCAGGGGCAGATGGCATTTGAGAGGAACCTGCCCTTGGGACGCCCATCGGGGCTGGCCGGAAGGATATAGCCATCACCTACCCAGTAATTCCATGACAGCATGCCCGGCCGGAACTGCTTTCCGGTTACAGACGTCTTATATTTCCAGGACTCAGCGGTCCACAATTCCATCACCTTTTTGCCCATGTCATCGGCCTTATCGTCGTCCCTTCCATATTTGGGCGTCTTATTGGTAGCCCTGGCCTGCAACACCTCGTGTCCCTTCCAGTTATCTCTGAGCGCCTGCACCAGCTCTTGCATCGTGCAGTCTTTATTTTCGAAAACCAGGCTTTTAACAGCCAGGAGAGAGTCCACAGTGTTGGCGAAAGTGACAGCCTCAACCGTTACGAAGTTGAGTTCGGCGCCGCCCTGGTTGACGTCTTTGGCCTTGTCAATGCAGCCACGTACCAAACAGGAAAGGTAAGGCGTGCGGAAGTACTCAGCCCTTACGCAGTCGGTACGGTCATACAGTTCGGCGGCCCTTTTAACTATTGCCCTGGTCTGCTTACCGTAAGCATCCCAGAATTCATCCCAGTTTCCAAATTTGGTTGCATCCCCCGTGGCGTCGCCCCAGCGCTTGAGCGGTTCTTGTTTTCCGGTCATGGGATCGGTCCAGGGGATCAGGTCGTAACCTCCAGTCAGCGCATGTTCGACGGCTTTAAGCAGGTTGAGGTTGATATCAACTGTGCCCGAGCGGTCATTTCCGCACATGGTATTTTCCAGGCAGCCAACCGGCGCATAATCGAAGACATTATCAGCATTGATAAGCTTCCCCGCATTCGCCATTCTGGCTTCCCGCAACATACCGGCTATGGACCTTTCGTCGAAGTTCAGCAGGAAGGGTGACCCCTGGCTGGAGGCGATCATGTCAACCACCCTGTCCATTAATTTATCCGGGCTGTTCCTGTGAAGGCGTACGTTTGGTTTGGGTTCCAGAAGAGGGGTAAGCTCATCTATTACGTCAAGCATGGCGTACGTGAGGTCGTTGCTTAGATCAACGCCGCCTTTTCCCATTCCGGATAGTGTGATCAACTGGCCGAACCCGGCTGTAATACCCTGATTGCCCCCCGTGCGTATCATGGCATCATACGCATAATTACAGTGTATCCAGAAACACTTCAAAATCTCTTTGCCGAATTCACGGTCCAAATCCTCTTCCAGCGACTTCTTCCAGAAAGGATAAAGATACTGATCGGCCCTGCCGAACGATACTCCCGGGCCGGGATAGTTCTCTTCGCTCATAACCAGCATATGCGTGATCCACAGCGACTGCATGGCTTCCCAGAAAGACCCGGCAGGCTCCCAGGGCACTCGCTTAAGCATGTCAGCCATCTTGAGCAGCTCTTTTTTCCGTTGACCGTCACTTTCTTGTGAGGCCAGCCTCGTACATTCCTCGCTGTATTCGAAGGCTACATCGCGTGCCATAGTAGCCGCCACCAGCATAGCCCTGATCTGGGCGCCTTTTTCTCCATCATATTCCCGCTTTGAGAGCGAGGCGAGTTTGCGGTTCAGATCTTCGTGAATGCCCTTCCAGCCCTCCTTCAATATACGCGGATAGTCGGGAATAAGGTGGCCGCTTGTAGCCCCGGCATTGCCGTATCCGTGGCTGTGGAACCAAAGCTCAGCCGCCCTGGCGCCCTTTTTGCCGTACACTTCCATTGCGTATTTCTTCGCTTCTTTTTCGGTAAAGCACTTGGAAGTTTGTATATTGAACCTCCCGCCGGCAATGAGGTCGCCCGGCAGTACCTCGTGGGGCAAATAATAGACCATGACTTCTTTTACAAACCAGGCCTGTCGCTCGGCCAGGCTCCATTCCCAAAATCCCTCAGGCAGTTCGACCTTGTGAGATGCCTGCTGAAAGGCGCCGGTAAAGGTTGGGAAGAAGACGTAGGTTTCAGGCACAATATAGTAGTTTCCTTCCTGGTACTGTATATCCCAGGGTGTGCCTGTTGTGAATCCTACGAATTCATTATTCCAGGGCCGTTTATTCCCCTGGAAGTAGTAATCGCGAAGCCATTTGATGCGCGGGGAAAGGTTTTTCGGCTCCTTAATGGAATACCTTGGTGTATTACAACTTTGAGTAGTCATATCGTGGCCTCCTGTGCGGCTAATATTCTAACGCGGGCTATCTGCTAAGAGGGTAGATAACGGGCTCTCAGATGTTTCTCACGTACAACTCTAATTTTAGGTCATTAGGCGGTTTTGTCAACCACTTTGGTCACAATCGCCATCTTTGACCTGTATCCAGGGCTATTAATATAATCAACCTGTAAAATGACCTATAGACCCACACTAGCCATTCATACCCTCGGCTGTAAGCTGAACCAGGCCGAATCCGAAAAGCTGGCACAAAAATTGTCTCTGGCCGGGTACGTCTTGACGTTGGGAAGATCTGCGGAGGTCCATGTCCTGAATACCTGTACAGTCACTCACGTTGCAGACAGTAAGTCGCGACACATGGTAAGGATGCTCCGCCGGCGGAATCCACAATCATATATCGTGGTCACCGGTTGTTATGCTGAAAATGCGGAACAAGACCTGATAGATTGCGGAGCCGACTCGGTCATCGCTAACAGGGATAAAATGTCGCTTCCGGATATGATAGCCGCGGAAATTAAGGGGTCGCTGGGGGGTGGGCAAGGATGCGACAATACGCCGGCCACCGGAAAAGTGCGCAGCTTTATTAAAATTCAGGACGGCTGCACCAACTTCTGCGCCTATTGCATCGTTCCTTATGTTCGCTCCAAGGTTTTCAGCGTAGATGTGGATAAGGTGATAGCCGAAATCAGGGAAAAAGTCGCCGCCGGATATGCCGAGATTGTGCTCACCGGCACTGAGATCGGCGCTTATAGTATGAACAGTCTGAAGTTGAGCGGCCTGGTTCAACGTATTTTGAGTGAGACAGATATCCATAGGCTGCATCTTTCATCCCTTCAGCCACAGGGAATCAACACTCAATTGCTCAACCTTTGGAAGGACGGTAGGCTGTCACGTCATTTTCACCTGGCCTTGCAGAGCGGCAGCGACAGTGTTTTGCAAAGGATGCGACGCTGCTATAACACGGCGAAATTTAAAAGGACAATGGACAGGATACTTGATATAATTCCTGATGCATCGGTTACCACCGACGTAATGGTCGGTTTTCCTGGCGAAAGCGATGCAGAGTTCCTGGAAAGCTACAATTTCTGTAAAAATGCCCGATTTGCCGGTATGCATGTGTTCGTTTATTCGGTCAGGCCGGGTACGTTGGCGGCCCAAATGCCGGACAAAGTAGGAGAGAAATTGAAAAAAGAGCGAAGCCTTAAAATGCTGCAACTGGCCGCTCACAGCGCCGATAAATTCGCCGAAAGGTTCGTCGGGGAAGCCAGGAAGATCCTGTGGGAAAATGAAATAAGGCGCGGCTCGGGTATTTATACCGGCTTTACAGATAACTATGTCCGGACATACGCCAAAAGCGACGAGGATCTAACGAACAAAATTATAAAGACCAGGTTACTCAGTCGGGCCAGGGACCTGAAAGAACTTTCCCTGCGGACCTCGACCAGGGGAAATCACGGCGAATTATGGGGTGAGGTGCTTGGATGAAATTGAAAGTCAGAGTCTCGCCGCACGCGCCAAAGGATGAGGTCATAATACAGGGTGATGAATACGTGGTCAGGGTCAGGGCGGTTCCCCAGGACAATAAAGCTAACGAGGCAGTGATAAATTTGCTTGCCAAGCATTTCAAGGTGGCAAAAACTGCGGTCAGGATCATCTCCGGATTTTCCGGCAGACATAAAATAATTGAGATCAGGTCGGGCTGATTATGGCCATTGATAGACAAAAATACCTTGTGCCGAGCGGACTCTGCGATTTTGACACCAGTGCCGAAGTCAAACGCAAAGCACTTGATCTGACTAGAAATTGCCGAAACCGAAAAGAGAAGTTCCAGAAGATTTTTGATTTCGTCAAGGAATTGCCCTATGGGCTTGATGACTGGGACCTCAAGGCTTCTCAAACATTGCGTAAGGGCTGGGGAATGTGTTCCGGCAAGACCAATTTGCTGGTGGCCATGCTAAGGTCAGCCGGGATCCCGGCCAGGTATAGGGTATACAGGATAAAGGCCGAAGCCGTACTATGGAACCGTTTGGGTGAGTTGGGTGGGAAAGCTCAGCGCTTACGGGAACTGGGAGAAGAACGCGACCATGTAGACTGTGAAGTATGGCTGGGCAGGTGGATGGATTGCGATCCCGGGAGGGACACCGCAATGGAGCGGGGAATACTTAAACTGGGGGGAACGCTGGAGAGACGCAAAGTAACCAATGGGCACGGGAAAATGCATTATTTAAGGCTTGCCGTCTTTGACCAATGGGCCAGGGCCCGCCAGTCCCGCAGGAAATTTCGCTCGGACCGTGTAGATGTATTCGCCGAAATCAATAAAGGTTTCGTGGAACTCAGGGAACTTGGTCTCCAAGACTGATCCTTAGCGCCTTACCTCACTTTACGTTGATGGTCGTTGTTTGGTATTGCGCCCCGGCAGGATTGGTCACAATCATGGTATAGGTGGTGGTCTCGCCGGGTGAAACCTGCGCGGTTCCCTCGCCTGAAACCGTACCCATCCCTTGATCTATAGTTACCGCCGATCCACCCACCGTCTGCCAGGCCAGCGTAGCTTTATCACCCTTATGGATAACATATGGGTTAGCCGTGAAATAATTTATGACCGGGGTCTCTATGTTAGGCAATGAGCCGGATATCGTTAGGGTCGTTGTAGCCAGAATCGAGCCCTGGTCATTGGTGGCTGTAAGTTTGTAAGTAGTAGTAAATCGCGGAGCGGTGAGCTTGCTCGAACCTTTTGGAGGAATGATACGCAGGCCGGGGTCTATGGCAACGTCAAAGGCATTTTGCACATCCCAGGTTAGCAAGATCGGGTTATCGGCGATAGTGTTAAGCGGCTGGACAGTGAAAACCGCCACATAGGGTAGATTATAGATAGAGCCGGCCGGGGGTGATGCTTCAGTTATGGATACGTGGGTCGTGGCTGTAGAGCTTCCATATTGGTTAGTCGCCGTCAATTTGTAAGCGGTTGTAGATCCCGGGTTAATAAACCGATTGCCCGATAATGCAACGGAGCCAATTCCCTGGTCGATACTCACAGTAGTGGCATTGGTGACTGCCCACTGTAGGGTCGCTGAGGCTCCTGGAGAGAGACTGGACGGAGTTGCCTCAAAGCTAATGATGACCGGTACCTGGCCGGAAGGCGTCGTAGTCGAAGGCCCCGAAGCTGGAGGCGGAGCCGACACCGTTACACAACCCGCCGCCAAAACTAACGCTAACGCTAGAAACAGTACTCCCTTTCCCATTTTGTCCCCTCCTGAAAGGCGCTGATTTCTGACGAGTACACAAACGGTACTGGTTACATTTTCTTTAAGGTAGCAATAACCTCGCTAATATCAGGTAGCTGGCTCAGCGGGTATGTCTTAAAGAAAGTAATAACGCCCTTTTCGTCTATAATGACATTAGCCCGTTCTGAGAATCCATTTTTCTGGCGAAATATACTAAAAAGGGAGGCCACCTCTCCGTGTGGCCAGAAGTCTGAGGGAAGGCGTATCTTTTTCCATCCATGGTGCTCTGCCCAGGCTTTTTTTGACGGCGCAGGATCGACACTCATCCCCAGGGGCAGGGTATTCAGGGACTCGAATACCGCATAGTTGTCTTCTATTGCCTGCATCTGTTGAGTACATACTCCGGTCCACGCCAGCGGGTGGAAAGAGAGCAAAACGCGTTTTCCCCTCTGTTCAGACAGCTTAATATCCTTGCCGTCCTGGTCCTTTAATGTGAAATCCGGCGCAGTAACACCCACTGCATGTTCTACTATGTCAGCCAATTTCCCACCTCCTTTGCTTCTTCCAAGGCCTGTTTCTATTTATATAATAATATAATACTTAATATAGAAATTGTCGTGGGCAACTCGATGAGAAATACGCTATTTAGCATGAGATCGGTTTATGATATAATGTTGATTTGTTCGGGCGATTCAGCAACCGAATATAAAGCTGGTTTGCAGCTATCGATCCCGGTGAAACCAAGTAACAAAAAAGGAGTTAAATCATGGATTTCAGATTGACCCCTGAGCAAGATGCTCGAAAGAAAGAATTCTACAAGGTATGCAAGGAGCTCTATGACAAAAAGCCTGCTTCATACAGCGGCATCGAATCCAAGAACAATATCGATGAATGCTGGGATTTTCATCGTTATTGTGCCAGGGAGTATGGCAAGCGGGGGTGGCTGACTTTCGGATGGCCGGCTGAATACGGAGGCGCCGGCGATATGATGGATAAAGTGATGTTCAGCGAGGCTGTTGGATACTTTGGTTTGCCAGGAGTTGATGAATTCGGCGTGGCTATGCTGGCACCCACTCTTCTGGCCGCAGCCAGTGAAGAGGTAAAAAAGAAGTTCCTCCCCGGGATCGCTTCTGGTGAAACGATGTGGTGCGAGCTCTGGAGCGAGCCCAATGCCGGCTCCGACTTGGCTGCCCTCACTACAACCGCTCTCAAGAAAGGCGACGAGTATATCGTGAACGGCCAGAAAACCTGGAACACGAGCGCCCACAGGGCGGACTGGGCATTCGGCGTATACAGGAATGACCCACAGGCGCCCAAACATAAAAACCTTACATTCCTTTTGTGCGATATGAAATCTCCGGGTATCACAATCAAAGGTATACCCTATATGGACGGTTCTCATATATATAACGAGGTCTATATGGATGATGTGCATATCCCTGCCAACCAGATAGTAGGGAAAGACGGGGGCGGTTGGGCTGTGGTCAACGTGCTGGCCGGTTTTGAAAGGTCCAATATTGGTCTGGTCTATGGTCTTTTGAGTGCTGTTGAGAACCTCGTCGTTTACTGCAATCAGACCAAGCGCAACGGTGTACTTCTTTCGAAGGACCCCATTATAAGAAGCCGCATTGCCGACCTGGCGACGGGCCTGGAGGCAGTCCGCACTCTGGCACTGCATATTGCCGACATGCAGAGCCGCCATGAAATGGGGCTTATGGACGCTGCAGCTGTGAAAGTTTTCTCCAGCGAGCTGATGGAAAAAATGGCTCAGGTTGCCACCGACTTGCTTGGGCCCTACGGGCAGGTGAGCCATTCCAAGTTCGCCAAGATGAATGGAAGCTGGGAATCCACATACCAGACCTGTTTTGTGCCCATAGTCTCAATGGGTACCAACGAAATACAACGCAATATTATCGCCTGGTACGGCCTTGGCCTGCCGAGGATGAAATAATCTGAAGCCGGCTATCCTGACAGCTTGATCTTTCGGTCCGGGCCGTTGTCTGAAACGGCCCGGACTATTTATTTTCTGGAAATGAATCACTATCGTATTTATACTTGGAAAATATTTGCTGTTTCGAGTATTCTGTCTAAGATGGCTGAATTTGCGAATCGTGCTTTGTATTTGTAAAAGAGGCAGTTATGGGTGAAAACAGGAGCGGCCGCTATGAACTTAGGCATCAGGTGAGGGTTGTCACAGCCACAAGCCTATTCGATGGTCATGATGCGGCCATTAATATAATGCGCAGGTTAATTCAGTCCGGTGGCGCAGAGGTTATTCATCTCGGTCACAGCCGCTCGGTCCACGAGATTGTTGAGGCTGCAATCCAGGAAGACGTACAGGCAGTCGCAGTATCATCGTATCAAGGCGGCCACATGGAGTACTTCAAATACATGCATGACACGCTGGCAGCAAGAGGCGCCGGCCACATTCGAATATTTGGTGGTGGTGGAGGAGTCATAAGACCCAGCGAAATCAAAGAATTACAGGCGTACGGCATTGAACGTATATATGATCCGGAGGATGGGAGGAAGATCGGGTTAACCGGCATGATCGATGACCTGCTTCAACGTTCCGATTTCCACACGATTAACATTGATTCTCAGCACGTTAAATCGAAACGAGGGGCAGAGATACCTGACTCCGGGAACCTGGATAAAAGGCAGGCAGTCTCTGTCGCCCGCATGATCACACTGGCAGAGATGGGCGTTGAGCCCTGGGAAAAAATGGCACAAGGCATTCAGGAAAGGGCCAAACTAAACAAAGCTCCCGTCATTGGCATTACCGGAACCGGCGGCGCGGGGAAAAGTTCCCTGCTGGACGAACTTGTTCTACGTTTTCGACGGGACAATCCGGGCAAAACGGTAGCCATCATTTCTGCTGATCCTTCAAAAGGCGCACTGGGGGGGCATTGCTTGGCGACCGCATCCGCATGAACAATGTATACGGGGACGGCATTTATATGCGTTCTCTGGCCACACGAGGTTCAAAACCGAGCTGCCGGACGTTATTCAGGATGCCATCGCCATCGTAAAGGCGGCCGGATATGATTTGATACTGGTGGAAACAGCCGGTATTGGGCAGGGTAATACTGCTGTAGTGGATATATCGGATATTTGCCTTTACGTTATGACTTCAGAATACGGGGCGCCCTCTCAATTGGAAAAAATAGATATGCTCGACTTCGGGGATATCATAGTGCTGAACAAGTTCGACCGCAAAGGTTCTGAGGATGCCTTGCGGGATGTTCGCAGGCAACTGCGACGTTCACGTCATCAGTTCGATCAGCGCGCCGGAAGAAATGCCGGTATTCGGTACAATTGCCGCCAGGCACAACGACGAAGGCATAAATGGACTCTATCGCAGCCTGACGGATTTGATCAAGCAGAAGATAGGAATCAAATTCGAGTGCAACATTTCCGGCGACAGGATGGCTAGAACCAGCGCCGTTAGACACATCATTCCTCCCGAGCGTATCCGTTACCTGGGTGAGATCGCCGGTACGGTCAGGGAATATAAAAAAGCGGCGCGCAATCAAGCGGAAATAGCGCGCCGGATGCAACATCTGCGCGCCGCGCTGCTTGAAGTTAAAGATGAAAGCGCACAGGAAGCTATTGAAAAAAGCATGCGGCATCTGTGTTCGAAACAGACTAGCGAAGCTCTACAATTGCTGGAAAGCTGGGAGAGCATGCGTAGCGCATATGCCGGGGATGTTTTCCATTATAAAGTGCGTGATAACGAATATGATGTACAACTCATACAATTGACTCTTTCGGGCACACACATCAGGCGCGTAATAGTGCCCGATTTCAAGGATGATGGAAGCAAATTGGAATACCTTTTGCTGGAGAACGTGCCCGGCGCGTTTCCGTACACTGCCGGCGTGTTTCCTTTCCGCCGCCAGGGAGAGGAACCGAGGCGCCAGTTTGCCGGTGAAGGTGGTCCCGTGCGCACCAACTTGAGATTCCACTATCTTTCACAGGGTGAAAAGGCTAAGAGGCTGTCCACAGCCTTTGATTCCGTTACACTTTACGGTGAAGACCCGCAAGAGAGGCCGGACATATTCGGCAAGGTCGGCGAGTCAGGAGTCTCGATCTGCACCATAGAAGATATAAAGAAGCTCTATGCCGGCTTCGACCTGTGCTCGCCGGATACATCGGTTTCCATGACTATCAACGGTCCGGCGCCCGTAATGCTGGCCTTTTTCTTGAATGCTGCTATCGATCAGCAGATCGGAATATTTGTGAAAGAACATGGAAGGCAGCCCACCAAGGTTGAACGTGAGAAAATCCAGGCCCGTACACTGAGCAGCGTGAGGGGCACGGTGCAGGCGGACATACTAAAGGAAGATCAAGGTCAGAACACTTGCATTTTTTCGACCGAATTTGCCCTCAAGATGATGGGTGATATACAGGAATATTTTATCAAGCATGACGTGCGTAATTACTATTCGGTGTCCATCTCGGGGTATCACATTGCCGAGGCAGGAGCCAACCCCATAACCCAGGTTGCCTTCACGCTTGCCAATGGATTTACCTATGTCGAATATTATCTCGAACGTGGTTTTCCCATCGATTCATTTGCTCCCAACCTGTCTTTCTTTTTCTCCAATGGAATGGATGCGGAGTATTCGGTTATAGGCAGGGTGGCGCGCAGGATATGGGCATTGGCCATGAAACATAAATACCATGCCAATGAACGCAGTTGTCAGCTTAAGTACCATATTCAGACATCTGGCAGGTCGCTACATGCGCAGGAAATACAATTTAATGACATCCGCACAACCCTGCAGGCACTGCTGGCTTTTTATGACAACTGCAACTCTCTGCACACAAATTCATATGATGAAGCAATAACTACGCCTACTGAGGAATCCGTCAGGCGCGCTATGGCTATCCAGTTGATCTTGCTGCGGGAGTTCGGATTGACATCTAACGAGAATGTGTGGCAGGGCTCTTATATACTCGAAGAGTTAACGGAACTGGTGGAAGAGGCTATTCTGGACGAATTCGAGCGAATTTCCAAACGCGGCGGCGTGCTGGGAGCCATGGAGTTACAATACCAGCGAGGAAAAATTCAGGATGAATCCTTGCTCTACGAGCAGCGCAAGCACTCTGGCGAACTGCCCGTCATCGGCGTCAATACTTATGTCAGTCCCCATACCGAAGACCTCATCCCGGACCAGATTCAGCTTAGCCGCTCCACACAGGAAGAGAAGCAACAGCAACTGGACAACTTGAGGGACTTTCAAAAACGAAATGAAGTAGCCGCCAGGGAAGCGCTCAGGAAACTTCAGCAGGTTGCAATGGAAGAGGGCAATATCTTCGAGGAGATGATGGAGACAGCACGCGTTGCTTCACTCGGACAAATCACGGGAGCCCTCTATGAAGTAGGCGGCATGTATCGAAGGAATATGTGATTTCTGTTTTATCAGATAATTAATCTTGCCTGGTAATGCCCATTATCTCCTTTATTTTGCCATAGCATAAAAGCATATCTGCCGGCTCAACTTTAATTTCCGGAGACGGAAATGGAATCACTCCCCCATCCCGTTCAAGGGCGAGAACGCCTATCGAAGGTTTGCAGAAGGGAGAGTCCTTGAGCGCCGAATCGACATGGTGGAGGGCATGCTGCATCGATATTCTGAAAATACCATATTCACCCTCACGGTGCAGGAGATCCCAGTCGGTAATATCCTGATTCAGGAAACTCCTTTTGCGCATAAACCTGACCATGGCGTCGCTCACACGGTCCATCATGCCCAGCCAGACGAACAGCCCACAGGCCACCAGCAGTACTGATACCCAGATCAAGTGCGACATGGAAATATTAGCTACGTTCGATTGCACTGAAATGATGATCAGAATAAGCACCGTGACAAAGCCGGCATTGCCGATGAACATGAGCCACGTTACGATCCATCGCCTTGAAGAATGGCTTACCACAGTCTCGGCATCCTTGGTAGTAAAACCGGTACCGGTTAAAGCTGAGAGGGCTTGAAAATGCGCCCTGGAGCGTTCCATGCCGGTTGCTTCTAGCGCTGCTGATCCGAGCCAGAGCATCATGAGCCAGATAGCCATGTAGAGAAAAGCGATTTCCAGTTGCATATATACTCCCCTTTTAAGATCGGAATTGATCGATAGCCCGGCCTATATTAATGCAATTCCACAGGTTAATAGCCAGGCACGAGACTGATGCTGATTGTCGGCTTACCTGCGGAGGTCAATTATCCTGGCGTTTGCGCTTGAGGAAATACTCGATATCTTTGATTATTTGATCATCGCCTTCAACCTGTGTGCCAAGGGAACTTCCTTCGAGGTCGTATTGAGTTTCAAGCGATTTTAGAAAATCATTCATCTGCTCATTTTCGGCTAGCATCTTTGTCAATATCTGATATAGCTTTTGCGACGACCGCTTAAGTTCGTGCAGATCGACGCTAACACCGAGAATTGAGGCCAATTTCTTTACTATTTCCAGGCAGACCATGGGGTTACTCTCGGAGCGAATGTAAAATGGAACGTGTCCCCACAGGCTGGCAGCCGGTATTCTCCTGTTGGCGAACATATTCATCAGCAGTCCGTGTATGCTGCTGGGCCCGTTATAATCGATAGGCTCAATGTTAAATTTCTTAAGCACTTCCATCATGCTTCGATCATTGACAAGCCCGCTGATGCGCGTCTCGCGTGTATGAGGTATCCTGTCGTAAAGGCCCCCGATAAAAAAGGCATGATGCACCTTATAAAATCCTGCCAGATCCGCAACCATTTCAGCATATGATCGCCAGTGCGACTGGGGCTCTATTCCTGTTAGAAAAATCAGGTCGTTGGAGCCTTCACTATTCTCCCAGTAGTACAGACCGTTCCTGGGAACATTCAGGGGGCCAATGATGCCGCTTTCTATGTTTACGGTGGGTCTTATTTTTGTAAAATCGTAGTATTCGTCAGATTTTATCTCGGCCAGTTTAAGTGCAGGCAACTTATCTATCAGGTAAGATATTGCGCTGGTCGACACCTGGGCCGCATCCGGCCAACCCAAAAAGGCAGCTACCAAATTTGGCTTGCGCAAGTTAGGTTGCGCGTAGTAGACGATGTCATCCCGTTCCATCTAATGTCAATTACCGCAACAAAATACTTTGAAGTTGACGGTACCTTTGGCAGAGTTTCCTTTATTGTCGTTTACAACCACATCGAGAGTATAGTCCCCTGCAGCTCCGGGCGCGATCCAGTTAACCTGGCTGGCTGTGCCCTCATTTAGTCCCTTAGCCTGGATACGTCCGTTGGAAGATGTCCATATATATTTCAAGCTTTTCGTTTCCGCACCATCAACCATGGCGATAACACTGGAAGCTGTCCATATGCGTACCCTTTTGGCGGCCGTTACTACATCCGCTACTACGTCCGAGGATGGCAAGGTTATCTCCAGCACCACAGGGGCATCCTGACTAATGCTGCCATCGGCGTTAAAAATAACTCTTTCCGGCTGTACCATAGTCGCAGTGCCTCCCCTGCCGTCACTCACAGTGAGCGTAATATTATATAATCCATCCCTGGCGGGTGACATCCATGTAATAGTTGACCCGGAGCCTTTGATCGTGCCGTTGTCAGCCGTCCACGTATATGTCAGGTTGTCTCCGTCAGGGTCCGATGCCACGCACGTCAGCGGGGATTCGGTTTGGGGTAGCCACGCCTTTGGCCCAATAATTTGATCTATTACCGGGGGTCTGTTTGGTTGTTCTGCCTTAGGTTGCAAATTGCAGCCGGTACCGGTACTCACGACAAATAGTGATGCGAGTGTAATTCCCATTAGAACAGTTACTATATGTGGAATTTTCATATTTTTATTTTCTCTTAATGTTAGTTACTAGAATTATCCGGTGGATGGCAGCAGAAGACGGTAAAGTCCACTTGGCCTCTGGCAGAGTTCCCAAATTTGTCGGCCACTACAACACTAACTATGTAATCAGATGATTCACCCGGGGCAATCCACCCGACTTTGCTCGCCTTACCTTCAGCGGCCCCGTTACCCGCAAGCTTGCCGCCCGGAATAGTCCAGGTATAAGTTAAATCCTCGGGGTTGCTGCCAGCAACGACGCATTGTATTTCCGTTGTAGTCCAGACTCTAATGGTACGTGCCTCTTTTACAGTGTCGGTACCGGGAAGGGTTAGCTTCAGATAGACAGTCTGGTCCGGTTGATCGTTATTGAAGGGGTTGGTTGTAACCTTGATATTACGGTTATAGGTACCCTCCTGGCCTGCACTGGTAACTTTAACTGATATTGCATAATCGCCCGGCGCATCGGGCGCTAACCAGGTGACCTGCCTGCCGTTACCCTGGATTGTGCCGTCTGCCGAAGTCCAGGTATAAATAAGATCCGTTGCAGCGTCGTTGGAAGTTACACAGGTCAGGTTATCTACCGTTGAGGGCTTAATCTCGCTTATGGCCATAATGCCTAAAACCTTAAATGATGCTGGCGTTGAAGATACAGTCGTTGCGGGACCGGTTGAAGTCGGTGCGGCAGCGCACGAGGTAAAAACAATCAGTAAGGCTGCAATTGTAATTGTTAAAAAAGAAAACCGGCTTATTATTTTGACCATGTACACTCCTTTATGGAGCCAGGCATTCCAGTCTCAAAATCAATCAGGGAAGTAATCCGTCGCCCCGGCTCAGTTAATGATAGTAACCCAGATATTATATAATTTTAGACCCTTAATATTAAATGAGAGGGTTAGAAAGCCAACCATTGGGAGATAGTTACATGGATAAGACGAGCTATCAAAAGCTGGACAATATATTTCATCCGGGCAACGTGGCCATTGTAGGGGCTTCCCCCGTATCCGATTTGGCGACGTTGGCCCATATGAGCACGAAAATTAGGGACCGCGTGTATTTCGTTAACCCGAAGTATCATGAAATGTTTGGTAAAAAATGTTACCCGACTATATTGGAAGTACCCGCACCCATTGATTATGTAATTGTTGGTGTAAACGCCGTCCTGGTTCCGGATATTATCAAGGCCTGCATTGTGAAGGGTGTCAAGGCAGTGCATATTTACACCTCCGGGTTCAGTGAGACAGGGCTGCAGGATGGGATTGAACTTGAGAAAAAGCTGACGGAAATCTCACGGGGCAAAATCAGGATTATCGGTCCCAACTGTTTTGGCATTTATTGCCCTGAGTCGGGATTAGCTATAGTGCCGGAATCGTCGGAAGAGCCGGGACATGTCGGTGTGATCACTCAGAGCGGAAGCGTCGCGGAGTCTTTTTCTTATTTCGGCAAAACCAAGAACCTGTTTTTCAGCAAAGTCGTCAGCTATGGCAACGCCATCGACCTTGATTGCCCGGATTTCCTTGAATATATGGCCGATGATCCGGAAACAAAGGTGATCGCGCTCTATATTGAGGGCTCCAAGGACGGTAAACGGCTAAAAGAAGCATTAGCCTATGCAGCGGGCAAAAAGCCGGTTGTAGCTATCAAGGGAGGATTAACGGATAACGGCAACAGGGTGGCAAGATCCCATACCGGCCAGATGACCGGTACGCCGCAGATGTGGGAAGCACTATTCAGGCAATGCGGAGTAATTCAAGTCCATAGCCACGATGAGATGGTTAATTCGGTCATAGCCTTTAGCCATTCGCCATTACCCAAAGGCAACAGGTGCGGGATTATCAGCAACTCCGGAGGGTTCAGCGTGATTCAGACCGATCTATGCGCTGCGGAAGGAATGGCTGTGCCCAGGTTTACGGATGATACCCTGCGAAAGCTAAGGGAACTGGTGCCGCTGGCCGGCACTTCCATCGGCAACCCGTTAGACGCCTGGCCTATCTTCTACAAGATATTTAAAAAGGAGGGCAGCCTGGCGGACATTGTTAAGGCAGTAGCTTCGGACAACAATATAGATTCGCTGGTTATCATGTTCGATCAATTCAGGTATATAAGGCGCGTTAGGAAAGAGGAAGCCTACGGGCATATGAAAACCGTGATTGATATGTTGCTTGAAGGAAGCGATTATTGCCGCGAGTCGCTGGGCAAGCCTGTGTTTCTGGCCGTTTCCCTTGATCCCTTCCTTGAAGACGAAGGCGATCGGAATGCCAACCTGATGCTTAAAAACGCTTTCGAGAAGAAAAACTACCCGGTTTACCCGGCTGCCGACATCACCGTACGGTCGTTGGCAAAACTATATATGTACGCCATGCGGAGTGGACAAATACCTGAGCAATAGTGTTCAATTACAAGTGATCGAGGTTACAGTAAAATTTACCTGTCTTGAGTAGCATCTAGTAAATAAAAAAGCAGGGAGGATTTCCATGGGCAAATCGTTAAAGGGCACGCAAACCGAGCAGAACTTACTTAAGGCTTTCGCCGGCGAGTCGCAGGCCAGGAACAGGTACACGTTCTTTGCCAGCCAGGCGCGGAAAGACGGGTTTATGCAGATTGCCAATATTTTTGAAGAGACTGCGGGCAACGAGAAAGAGCATGCTAAAGTCTTCTTTCAATATCTTGAGGGCGGGGATGTGGAGATCACAGCGATGTATCCGGCCGGCATCATCAAAGACACAATGTCCAACCTTCTGGCAGCTGCAGAGGGCGAAAAATTGGAGTGGACCAAGCTCTATTCAGATTTCGGCAAAATAGCTGGAGAAGAAGGCTTTCCGGAGGTCGCCAATTCCTTCGAACAGATCTCCGAAGTAGAAAAATTCCATGAAGCGAGGTACCGGAAACTAGCGAGTAACGTTTCCAAGCAGGAAGTATTTAAGAAAAAAGAGAAAATCAAATGGCACTGCAGTAACTGCGGCTATATTTACGAAGGAACTGAACCTCCCACTCAGTGCCCGGCGTGCAAACACCCGCAGGCTTACTATGAAGTTTTGGCTGAGAATTACTAGCCCAAAGACTGAAAAGGTGAATAATACCGGGCTAATCCGGCCGGATGAACCCGGTATTTTCATATTGTTTAATCCAGCGTCCAAAGTATATAATTTCCGCATTACGAAATAGTATTATTAACTTGATTTTTTATCCTACCTGCAGGTAGTCTTCGATTTGAACAAGGGAGATAGTTTGCCGGAACTGTCCACACATGATCGCCTTCTTAGGGGTGATCGTCCCGGCAATGTTTTTCTTCAGCGCCATCTCAAGTTGCCCACGAGGCTGCACCGTGTGCTCGGGGTTGGGGGGTTGTTCGGTGCTGCATACGGCGATGTCGGGTCATCAGTTTACTATGCGCTGGGCATAGTATCGATGTCGGCCCTGGGGCTCACCCCTCCCGTACTGATGGTTTCCGGCATTATTTTCCTTTTTACGGCGCTGACATATGCTGAAGGGGCTACTATGCTTCCGGAAGCAGGAGGTTCAGGGGCATTTGCCAAGCGTGCTTTTAATGACTGGGTAAGCTTTGTAGCAAGCTGGGTTTTAATGATGGACTATATCGTTACCATGTCCATTTCTGCTTTCTCAGCTGCCAATTACCTCGGGTTCTTTTTACCGATATTAAAAACATGGCCTACAAACAGTATCGTAGGGATGGGGATAGTAGGAGGCCTGGCCTTAATCAACAGCCTCGGACTTAGAGAGTCATCGAGATTAAATATCGTGCTGGTTGTCATCGACCTGGGTACCCAGATACTGGTGGCCATACTGGGCGCGTTTCTCATTATCAATCTTCCCACCCTCATCAACAATATCCACTGGGGGGTTGCTCCAACCTTCGATCAGCTTCTATTCGGTATTTCGATATCGATGGTGGCCTATACCGGCATCGAGACAGTAGCTAACCTGGGCAGTGAGACCAAAAACCCTGGTAAAAGTATACCCAGGGCGGTTATGCTTGTCTTTGCCGCCGTCATACTCATGTACGCCTTCCTGTCCATGACAGCCCTCAGCGCCTACCCCGTCTACCAGGCGCCGGATGGTAAATGGGTGACCGATCTAACGCAAAAATTCCTTGAAGACCCGGTTATGGGTATTGCCTATGCCATGCCCGGCTTCATCCCCTATTTCCTGGGCTTCTGGGTGGCCTTGCTAGCGGCTACGATACTCATCATAGCAACCAATGCCGGCATGCTGGGCGCATCCCGCCTGGCTTATTTTATGGGCCAAAGGCAGCAGTTGCCCGGCTTTTTCGGCAACATTAGCAAAAGGGCACATGTGCCTACCAACGCCATACTGATATTCTCTGTAATAGCAGCAGTTCTCGTATCTACGGGCAAGGTGGACCTATTAGCCGACCTTTATGCTTTCGGCGCCGTCATGGCGTATACCCTGGCGCACGCATCGATAGTAGCTTTGCGGATCAAGGAACCGGACTTGCCCCGTCCCTTCAAAATTCCTCTCAATATTAAAATAAAAGGGCGGGATATCCCCATCACCTCTGTACTGGGAGGACTGATAACGGCTGTTACCTGGGTGATAGTAGTTTATACGCACCATATAGGGCGGATTGTAGGCTTCACCTGGGTGGGCATCGGACTGTTGCTATATTTTCTCTACCGAAGATACAAAGCCAGGCACAAAAAACTTCAGGAGGCCGATACCTCTAAACAGGTTTAAAACGGACTATTTACGATCGATTAGCCTTGTTGCCAGCCCCAATTTTAGGTGTTATAATCCGGCGTTAGGCTGGACATAAACTACGATTCAAAAGGCAGGTTTAAAAGCATCAAAATATGATAGAGGCCGACTTATCCTTCGATGAACTTACTCTCAAAGATATTTTACAGCTCCCGCAGGGTTGCCAAATTCCTGAAGCTGTTTGCGCTTATAGCCGGGCCGGGCATTATCGTGATGGTGGCGGACAATGATGCCGGCGGCATTACCACATATGCAGTAACCGGCGCTAAATACGGCTACAATCTGATCTGGTTTCTTGTGTTGCTTGGTCCTGTAGCCTATGTTATCCAGGAAATGACCGTTCGCCTCGGCGCTGTGACGAAACGCGGGCACGCCGAGGCTATTTTCGACGCATTCGGTCCCTTTTGGGGATGGTTTTCGCTTTTCGATCTCGGCCTGCTGGATTTCCTGACGCTTATCACCGAATTCATCGGCATGACGGCGGCCTTCAGCATTTTCCACATACCCCCTCTTGTCACGGTTATTGCCGTTATCCTCTTGATGGGATTCATGGTGATTCAGGGGCGCTACTGGACATGGGAAAAGATAGCTATGGGGTTCTGTGTACTGAACTTAATCTACATTCCCGCCGCTTTCATGGTCAACCCACCGGTATCCGCGATACTGCATGACGGCCTGATACCCAATATCCCCGGCGGTTTCAACAACGATTTTTTCTTTCTGCTTATGGCCAACATCGGCACGACCATAGCTCCCTGGATGATATTCTTCCAGCAGAGTTCGGTGGTGGATAAGGGGCTTCAGGAAAAGGATATCCTGTGGAGCAAGCTCGACACAATGGTCGGCGCATTTGCCACAGTTATAGTAGCGGTCTTCATAATCATAGTGACGGGTACGGTTCTGAGGGGGGTCAATATCGAGGACGCCGCCCAGGCATCGCAGATGATTATGGGTATAAACAAATACGTCGGCTCCTTCATGGCCATCGGACTTTTCGATGCAGGCCTGCTGGGCGCCATCTGCATATCACTTGCGAGCTCCTGGGCTTTCGGTGAGGTGTTCGGCTGGGCGCATTCACTTAATACCAAGGTAAAGGAAGCCCCCTGGTTCTACGTCTTTTATTTTGTAACCCTGGGAGGCGCCGCAGCTGTTGTATTGACACCGGGCGCGCCGCTCATATTGATCACCCTTTTTGTCCAGGTTATAGCCGTAACGCTCTTGCCGGCAGCACTGGTCTTTTTGATACTCCTGCTTAACGACGGCGATTTGATGGGTAAATATAAAAACACTGCCTTACAGAACTTCTGGGCCTGGATTATAGTTTTGGCAATAGTGGTGCTTTCTACACTCTATGCTATAAGCGCCCTGTTCCCTGAAATATTAAAATAAGTAATAAATTATAATGATGGTGAGCTAATGATTGATAACCGGATTAGGTCGGTATTTAACGGCATAAAAAGGCTTCTGTCCAGATGGTTTGCGAAGATAACTGAAATCAACAGGAAGTATGCCAAACCGCGCATTAAAATGACTCCCATGACCAGTGTAGTTATGCTGCTCCTGCGAATTTACCTTTTGTTGCTGGTAGCTATACTGTTTTACAAGTTTTTTACGATATTAACAGGCAAGTAAAATCGGGGTGAAATATGATCAGTAACGGTAACGCAGTAAAAAATGGCACAGAAGAGACTTATTTCCTCAGTTCGATACTCGGCACAAAGGTCCTCTGGAACGGTAAAAAAATAGGTTCGCTCGCCGATATAGTGATTATGGACGGCAACATCGCCGAGGTAACACGGTTATACATCACGCGGCCTTTCGGTTATCCGTCACTGCTGGTGCCCTGGGAAAAAATAAAATCGCTGTCTTCGAAAGAAGTGGTTATCGACATTGAGGACCTGGAAAAATACCAGGCCGAGCCCGCCGAAGACATGGTATTGCTGCGTGACCATATCCTCGATAAGAAAGTGCTGGACCTCGATGGGAGCGAAGTAGACGTGGTCTACGATATTAAGCTCGTATGCAAGAACCAGAAGCTCTATGCAACAGATGTAGACTTCAGCCGCTATGGATTAATACGCCGTGTGCATTTAAAATTCCTGGCGGATTTCATCAACAAACTGGCTGAGAGGTTCAAAGACCAGACGCTGTCATGGACCTATATTCAACCACTGCCCAAACAAATCAGCAGCTTCAAGGGAGATGTGCGTCTTAAAGTGCTCAAGGAGAAACTGGCTGACATACGTCCGGAGGACATGGCCGATATCATCGAGGACCTGGACCATGACCAGAGGGTTGCCATCTTCGATGAGCTCGAAACTGAGCACGCTTCAGATACATTAGAGGAGATAACTCCCAACATCCAGAGGGACCTTGTCCCCTCCTTGAGGAAGGAAAAAGTGGCGCGCCTGGTCAACGAGATGACCACGGGACAGGCAGCCGATGTTCTGGCCGTCCTGCCGTCATCTGAGTCCAGGGCCATCCTGGCCTTGCTCGATCAGGACAAGGCACACAAAATCCAGTCTATACTCACCAGGCAGGAGCAGAAAATCATCGACTTCGCCACTCAGAGCTTTATCAAGCTTCCGCCGGATAAGACCGTGGGTGAAGCCCAGCGGGAATACCGCAAAATCGCCAAAGGCAAGGACGCCGTAATGTATATCCACGTGGTCGATGAGAATGATAAGCTACTAGGAATTATCGACATAAAAGAGCTTTTGCAGGGCGAGTCGGAAGCGCTACTTAAAGATATCATGGAGGATAAGGTAATAGTGCTGGACCCCGCAAGCACACTGGAAGAGGCTTCCGAACTCTTCGATCGCTATGAATTCCGCTCCATCCCGGTAGTAGACAATTTTCAAAGGTTGATGGGAGTCATCCTTTTCCGGGATGTAATGAATCTGAAGCATCGTTTTATGGACTAGTCCGCGGGAGCGGGTGGTAAGGGAATGGGCTGTGTGGGTGTCTGGGTGATATTCCCGCTGGAATCGATCGTATAGTTCGCCAGGGTAGGCGCTGAATCGATATACCCCTCATCCGCCAGTTCCTTGCCGGAGGACGGCCACCTCTGGTTATCCATGTAGAATGCGTAGGACGCGGTGGCGATGGTTTTATATTCTACCCGTAAAGCCTGGGGCCGGCCGGCATTCATATACTTGGTTACCGTCAGTGTGGTAGTGCTTGCCAGTGTGCCCATGATGGACATTACAACCAGTAACTCGACGAAGGTATACCCCTTCTCACGTGTCGGCATTATCTCATCCTCCTTTCTCGCCTCCCTAGGACGAGACACCGTAAATTGAGATGTGACTGGGCCGATTGCTAGATTATATATTACTGATTAACGATAATCAATACCGACAAACACTGTGTACGATGCCGCTGCCCTCCACTTTTCAGAACGGCTAAACCGACAGCTTTTTATATAGAATGGGAAGCCGCTCCGGCAGAGTTTCGATATCATCCAGTACCTCGTAACCCATATCCCGGCACATGGTCCGCAGATAATCGTTGCCCGCCGAATCTACAGTAAGGCAAAAGGGCGAAATATTTTTTTGGGTCGCTTCTATCAGGGCCATTTTGGTATCGTGGATAGCATATTCCTTGTCGTCATCGTCCCAGCCATACAGGGCATCTTGCGGGTAGCCGTCACTGACCAGGAAAAGCAATTTAAGGCTGCATCCGCAGGCGTCCAGCTTGGCAACAGCGTGGCGGATGGCCGCGCCCATGCGTGTCCCGTGGATGGGGGCGATCGAGTCTACCCTGCGTTTAACTTTCTCCGAGAACGATTCTCCGAGGTCCTTGATTACAAGGAATTGCACCTTCGACCTTCCATGTCCGGAGAACCCGTAAATGCCGTACGTGTCTCCCAGCATTTCGATAGCGTTGATCAGGAGGACGATGCTCTCCTTTTCTATATCTATAATGCGGCGGCGCTGCTGCATGACGAACTTCATAAAATTGTATTTGATGGATTCTTCGTACTGCATGGGTGTGCGGTTCTTGCTGATGAGGTCGGCCGTAGAGCCGCTCATGTCCAGTAAAAAGACGACCGCAACGTCCCGCTGAACTTTTTGTTTCTTGGTATAGACCTTGCCGGACGGAGTATGGCCGGCCCGCTTATCGATCAATTCATTCACGACCAGGTCCAGGTCGTATTCATCCCCGTCATCAAGGTTCCTCACCTTGTAAAGCATCTCGGACGGAAGTTTTTCGAACTGCCTCTTGATTTCGGCTGACAGGGTCTTGCTATTCTCCAGCGTCTTGTTGTAGAAATTGCTGCTGCCTTCTCCCAGTATTTTCTCATGGACGCAGCACCAGTCCGGCAGATAGCAGTTATCACGGAAGTCCCATTCATCGTAACTGAATAACTTCTCGTTTTCCTCTTGAACGGGAGGCGGGCACGCATCTCTGCCCTGCGGCCGGCCCGATTGATGGTATTTATCCTGTGAGAATTGATAAATAGGGAGTCCGCGCGGAATGTCAGAGACGGAGAGTCCGCTGCCGGGTAGCGAGTCTACATCGATAATATCATTGATGCCGATCTGCTGGTCGGCCAGTTTTTGCAGCTCTTCCGCCGTCATGGGAACACTAGACCTCTGTCCGGCTCCGGGGCGCATTTCGAGGTTAAGCTTAAGGTTGCCGGTATCGAAATTGCCGGTGAATTCGGCACCTTCAAGGTCCGAAAAGGCTGATTCCCGTATCTCCGTAACGTAGCCTCCGGCCAGGGATACAAACTTATCCTGCGGCAATTTAGCGGCAATATCATAGAGCCGTATAGCAGCTTCTGCGGAATCCTCCACGGTTGCGCATGGTGAGAACAGACAATCCAGTACCGGTTTGGCAGCCTGCAGGGGCTTATCGAGTTCATCCAGCCCGGCATGGGCGCAATCGATCTCTAACCCCTCGAGCAGTTCGCAGAAGGCGCGTGAAAGTGTCATACCGGGCAATTGGTAGAGGGCGTGCAATACTCCTTGCTGCATACGCCTGTAGTCCGTGGCCACGCCCGGATAAAAACTTTTGACCAGGTAATTGATGCGTGAGTTTTCAACTGCCACAAAGACGCGGGCCGCCAGCGGCCGGTCTTCGAACAGAGAAAGGTATCTCTCAAGTGCCAGGCTGCCGGGGACTTCTTCCCCGTGTATCTGGTATCTCAGATTTTCAAATAAAGACGATTCTTTATCGAAGTCGAAATCCGGGGACCCGAATTCATAGTGGCTGACCTGCTGGGTCAGAACTGACTTATACCAGCCAAAGTTATCATCATAGGCAGGGTATTCCATAAAGGTGGCCGGAACCGATGCCTTAATACGGCTGGTGGAGGGATTACCCGAGGCCAGCTGCTTCCACCATAGATTACGAAAGGCATTCAGCGGGATACTGCCTGTGGAAATATCTACTTCCTTGCCTGTGAGAGCCTTGCAGTAGATGTGGAGCACCGGCTCAATCGAAGCAAACTCAATGCCGAAATATCTATCGCCCTGATGAGAGGACTGTTGTAGCTGACCAGTTACGTTTTCCATGGCTAACCGCCGTCAAGGCCTGCTATTCAAAGATCGCGGTAACGACTTCTTTGAGTGATTTTTGTACCTCGAGGTCATCCGTGATCGACCAGACGGCTGCCGCCTCGCAAGCCCGGCGGGGTGCTATGCCTTCCTTGATCAACCTTGCGGCATAGATCAAAAGACGTGTGCTGATAACTTCGGAGAGGTCCTGGTCCTTAAGGTTGCGTATCTTTTCGCCCAGCCGGGCAAGCCTGTCGGCGATATCGCTACCGATACCTGCTTCATGTTGGATAATCCTGGTCTCTATATTTCCGGGCGGATGCGTGAATTCGATGGCTATGAATCTCTGCCTCGTGCTGTGCTTCAAATTTTTCAGGATGCTCTGATAGCCCGGGTTATATGAAATGACCAGCATAAAGCTATCGCTGGCCTCGAGCATCTCGCCTTTTTTCTCGATATATAAAGACCTGCGATGGTCGGCCAGAGGATGGATAAGCACGATAGTGTCTTTGCGTGCTTCGACTACCTCATCGAGGTAACAGATACCCCCGCTTTTGACCGCCCTTGTCAAAGGGCCGTCGACCCAGCGAGTGGTATCGCCTTCCAGCAAGTATTTGCCGACCAGGTCACTGGCAGTGAGGTCTTCATGGCAGGCGATCGTAATCAACGGGATACCGTCTTTTTGATGGGTTGTTCCGGTGGCAGCCTGGGAAGAAGTGTGCGGGAACAACTTTTTACTCATGCGGTAAGTCATATATTCCAGGAAGCGCGTTTTTCCGCAGCCGGTAGGGCCCTTAAGCAGGACAGGTATCTTTTCAGCATAAGCAGCCTCGAAAAGAGCTATCTCATCTTTAAGAGGGAGATAAAACGGCTCCTCGATGATATAGTATTCCTCGATAATGTGCGTTTTGTAATCATGCCTTTTAGCTTTTGAGGGCATAAGTTTTACTCCGGCTGTTTAATTAAAGCTCCAAGTCATAATTCTATGACTTGGAAAGCGAGTTGGCAATTATATGCCCGTTAGCGGCCTCGTAATCCCTGCAGTACGGATTTACAGTTTGGGGGGATATTGCTAGCGCCGGTAAGCGTCGTTCCCGTATTTACCCAGTATACCGCCCTTATAAGAGGGGGCAGTAGAGGGTTGAAATAGGCGGCCGTTTACTCTGACCGGCGGCGTGGCATTAAGGCTATGGTGTTCGATGATCCGAACCGGCCTCACGATGTTGGCAGGGTTGCCTTGCTGTACCCCCGGGGAATCCTTAATCGTATGATGAATTATTTTAGGACTCGACGAGACGTTGTTGCCGCCCGCCTGTGCTCTATAATAGCCGGGGCTGTTTTCAATTGTATGGTGAATAGTTGCACCGGGCTGCGCCCGGTTGGACATCGTGTTGAGCTGCGGCAGTTGACGGATAGCATGATGAATAGTCTCTCCGGGTATGAAAACCTGCCTGCCTGAAATAGGGATTGGTGAAGGCCTGAAAATCTCGTGATGGACCCTGACGCCCGGTGGCAGATTCTCCGCCAGCCTCTGCGAAGCGCTTTTGGCAGGAGCTGTTCGCGAAAGTATATATTGTTCCCTGGGTTTGATCTTGACCTCGGGCTTGTTCAGTTCCTTGAGCGGGAGCTGGCCGGGCTGAATGGTGCGCACTTCCCAGGTGATTTCACGACCGTGGATGGTATCGACCTTATAGACGTAGTCCGGATAGTTATGGTGTGGTCTGCCGGGCTCATGCTCAGCAGAGCTGCCCCTCTTGCGTAGCAGTAGGCTTATGCCTATTCCTGTGGTAAGCGGTTCAGGTGCGACAATAAGCGCGATAGCGATGACATCTATAACGGCGTCTTTGGGAGTGTAGTTTATAGTCAATTGGGTAACCGATATTTATTCTTACGTATTATTATCAAGCCCTGTCCTGCAGCCAGTTGATCCTCTCGGCTACCAGCGCAGCAGCATCTTTCTGCTCCATCATTTTCGCCAGGTCCCTGGCCAGCTTATCATCACCCAGAACCTCTTTGACCCAGCGGGCGAAGTCATTTTTCTCCTCGTTTACATGGTAACCATATGTATGGCCGCTCATTGTATCCAGAGCTGTTTTTAAATCAAAAATGTTATTCAAAATCTTGCCGTCGTGGCAATAGAAGCGTTTTTCATCCGGAACGTGCTTTAATACTCTCTGCGCATCCTCTTTGTTCCTGATAGCCATGCTTGCTTACCTCCTTTCACCCATAACTTTTGCACCTGCCTTTATCATACATTCAAGCGAAGCTTAAATCAAAGTCAAAAAGCGGGGAAAATGCGCATGAAATTACAGACTTCCTCCCCGCTACAACTCTATTTGCCGGGCGGCTCTATTACGGTCGTTCTTTCCTCCACATTATTTCCAATGGTCTTTTGCGTTTGGATGTAATCGATCAACGAATCCACATCGCGTATACCCAGGGGTTTATAGCTTACATAACTCATAATCCAGGATTTGACGTTATCGGCCAGGGGACCCAGCCAGCTCAATTTATTAATCAAGGGTGTAATGCCTTTGTCCGCCAGGTAGTCCGTGGTCACGACTTTATATTGGGCATTGCTATCAAGACCGGTAAAGCTGCCGTCTGCATTCTTCACCTCAATACTGGTAATGCGCTCACCGCTTTTACGGGTCATGTCGACGGTCATCTTAAAGCCTGCGATCTCGAAGCAGGGCGGAGGCATATCGATTTTGACGTGTGAATCGATACCCATTTCCAGCAGCTTTTTTAAAATGCTGCCGCTTACAGTCATGGTGACCAGGTTCTGACGCAGGGGAAGCACCATATAGGCGTCATTTTCCAGGACGGGGCCCTTGAATATGTCTGCACGCACGTCGTAAGTATCGTATAACGCCATCTGTACGGACGGATCAATTTTTTGGGCGCTCCACAGGAAGGCGTCGGCAACGACAGGGCCCGGGCCGGTATTGGGTCCGCGAATCAGGTCATCGCTGCTGGTCCCCACCACAGCATTGATTTCGGCTGCGGCCTCGTTTACGTAGGGTTGCAGCACCTTGTCCATTTCCGGGCTATTCCAATAAATCTTGAACTCGGGGTTTTTAGCTATGACGGACATGATGTCCCCGTATTGGGTCATGCAGGAGCATAAATGGTTCCAACCGGTGGAATCCTCCAGTTTAAATCCGTTGGTTGAGTAGATGAACGGAGAGGCCGTGTAGCTTTCGATTTTTCCCTTATCGTCGAAGTTAAGCTTGATTTGGCCCAGCAGCTGATTATATTCCCAGGCATGTACGATAAGCACTTTATCTCCCGATGGGCCTGTCATTTCGGTGGGGTACGGCATCTCTGGCTGGAGCCCGATCTGCTGAAATTCAGGCCCTCCCATAAAAGTATGGGAATGGCCGCCAACAATTATATCGATGCCGGGCACAGCTTTGGCCAGGCTGACGTCGGCCGGGTATCCCAGATGTGAAAGCACGATTATTTTATTGATCCCCTGGCCGTTGAGCTCTGATATATATTTCCTCGCAGTAGCTTCAACAGGCAGAAAAACTATATTCTTGCCGGGGTAGTTTATAAATGCTGTGTCGGGGGTAATCAACCCGATAATGCCTATTTTCTGCCCTTCAAATTGAACGGTGGTATAGGGTTTAATCTTACCTGCCAGGGCCGGTTCACGGGATACGTCGAGGTTGGCTGCCAGCACTGGGAACTGGATCCTGTTGACCAGGTTGGCCGCTTCGTCAGGCCCTTTGGAAAACTCGTGGTTGCCGAGCTCCATGGCGTCGAACTGCAGGGCATTCATGGCATCACAATCGGCCAGTCCGCCGAATTTATTAGTCCAGATAGTCCCTTCGATGATGTCTCCGGAATGCAGTAAAAGTACGTTCTTCTCCCTGTAGCGGATATCCTGGACCGCCGCCATCAGCGTGGTCCAGCCGCCTACCGTTGCCAGAGTATTCGTGCCGTTGATTTTCAGCATGATATCGTGGGGTATATCGTAAGAATGCGTATCGCCCACGTGCAGGATGGTAACGGTAAGGGGGGCGGTGGTTATTTCTTTTAACGGAGTTTCGACCTGAACCGCCGGGGAGCAGGCTGTAAATAGCAGGATCAAAATGAGCGTTAGAGATGTTATAGCATGCCACGGCTTAAGGCTTTTGAACGGTGTCATATTAAATACTCCTGCAGAACGGCTGAAAGTATTATATATATTTTACAGCGCCTTCCAAAACGTGACCTTGTTATCTCCGGGCGAGTAAAAGTCAGGTATGGTGCTGACTTCGATATAGCTGTGGGAGCAATAAAATTTTCTGGCAGCTTCGTAATTAGGGTTAGAAGAGGTCTCGATGAGGATCAGCCGGCCGCCCAGGTCCATAATATCCTGTTCGGCAAGTTTTAAGAGGGACCCGCCGATTCCCTGGCCCCGCAAAGCAGCGGTAGTTGCCAGCCAGTATACGTCCCATGTCCCCTTGGTGAGGGGTGTCCGGCCGTAGCAGATATATCCTGCCACTTTGCCTTCATGCTCGGCCACGAAAAAATGATAGCCGCAGCCCGACGGGTCTTCGAAATAGCAGTCGATCAATTCACCCGCCGTCTCCACTTCCTCGGGGATGAAGGCGGGCGTGTTCCGCAGCATCTCTATGATTGCAGACCGGTCCGCCCTCGACATGCGCCGAATTTTAAACGGCATGGGTTACTCCAGTGCCAGGTCCAAAATTTTCTGTATCAGGTCTGTGTAGGTCATACCCCGGCTGGCCGCCTGACGGGCTATCCCCAGCTCCGGTGAGATGTCCGGATTGGCATTGACTTCGAGCACCTTTATGGAACCATCCTTAGCCTGCCGCATATCAACCCTGGCGTAGCCGCGGCAACCCGCCGCCCTGCACGACTCTAAAACGGTATTCACGACCTCTTCCCTCAGTTTCTCGCTAAGCTGGGCCGGGCAGGCCACACCCGTCCCCTTGTAGTAATCGGTTTCCTCGAACCATTTTGACTCGAATGTCAATATGCGCGGCAGTTCGGGCGGAAGTGAATAAGTTATCTCGGATATCTCGACCAGTTCGAGCTCGCGGTTGCCCAGGACAGAAGCATTGAACTCCCTTCCCTCCACAAATTCCTCCACCAGGGCCTGGCCGCGGAAGTTGCGGCTTATGTAATTGACCTGGTCGAATAACTCTGCCATATTCCTTACAATGCTGGCCTTAGTAAGCCCGTGGCTGGCGTCCTCGTCCTTAGGTTTGACTATACAGGGGAAGTTTAGTGCGAACGTGAATATGTCGTGGGGCGTCAACACCTGGGCAGGCGGCGAAGGCACATTAGCCTTTTGAAGCACTCTCTTCATTTTGAATTTGTCGAGCGTGAGCGCCAGCACTGCTGAAGAGTTGCCTGTAAATGGCATGCCGATCTCTTCCATCATATAAGCCACCTGCGGCTCAGTATTGGGATCATCGTCGAATCCTTCGAAGAGGTTGAATATGACGTCAGCCTTGATATCGCGAATGGTTTGCTTGACTGTTTCCAACGGCTTACGCAGTGCAATCTGCTGCACCTGGTGTCCCAGTTCGATCAGCGCTTTTTTTACTGCCACCACCTCTTCCAGCACACCGACAATGGCCTCGCTCTCACCGATCTCGCCGGGTGAGTCTGCGAAGGGGTCGTTGTAGATGATTGCTACTTTCAGCGGCATCAAGTATATCTTGCCAGAGCAGCCTCAAATACGGCCCTGATCAGGCCATTATACACCCAACCCATTTTGTATGACATAATTGGAAGATCGCCTGACGACGGGTTGAGTCCCGGGAGCGGGTTCACCTCGAGGAGGTAAGGTGTCCCGTCCGGCCCGACGCGGAAGTCGATCCTGGAAAAATCACGGCAGCCCAGCACACGGTAGGCGGCAAGGCTGGCCGCGGCAATGCGCCTGGTTGTGGATTTGTTCAATTTAGCAGGACATTCATAGTCAACAAGATTACGCCAGTCCCTTTTAACCTCAAGCGAATAAACGAAGGTTTTGAAGGCCTTTTTAGGGACGACCCGCATGATGCCGACGATGCCGGGAGGCGAATTACCCACCATGCCCACAGTAACTTCGTCACCCTCTATATACTTCTCTATGAGGACAGGCTGGGCATAGTCTTTCAGCAGCCTGCGTGCGACCGTCCGGGCCCTGGCAGCAGTGTCGGCTCTCGATGTAAGGCGGATGCCCTTGCTGGATCCCTCCCAGGCGGGTTTAATAAATGCGGGCAGTGGTATTTTCCTGTCTGGCAGGTCTTTCAGCTCCTGGATGTGGGATATGACCTGAAAAGGCGGCGTGGGCACGCCAGCGGCCCGCAGGAGCTGTTTTGCAAGAGGTTTATCGAGGGTCACGGACAGGGTCTGGGGGTCAGAGCCCGAGTAAGGGATGCCCAGCATTTCAAGCACGGCCGGGACCTGTGCCTCACGGCTGCGCCCGGAGCCCCGGCCCTCGGCGATATTAAATACGAAATCCACCCTGGTTTTCAGTATCTTTTGCAGGAAGCCCCTGCCGCCGCCCAGGCGGACGGTGGAATGTCCCATGGAGCGTAAGGCGCCGGCGATAGCATTTATAACTTCCAGGGAGTCATATTCTTCGAGGGCGTCTTCAGTGGTTTCCCGGCCTGTCTCGATATCTTCCTTCAAGTCGTAAGCCAGGCCGATTTTCATGCTGTTCTTTTAGGCCGCCACCAGGTCTGGCAGTGCCATCTGGAGGTCATTTACCTTGCGGCGCCCGTTGCGTCCGCCGGCGGCTGGAGATTTAGGATTGTGATAGGTGTAGATTTTACCCAGGTAGTTCCTGAAGGCCAGCCGGCCTTCGATGCTGGATAACAGGTAGTTGGACTGCAGGGGTACCTTTCCTCCGCCCCCCGGGAGGTCGACCACATAGGTCGGCACGGCCAGGCCTGAAGTGTGGCCCCGCATACCTTCGATAATCTTCAGTCCCTTTTCCACGGTAGTGCGAAGGTGTTCCGTGCCCTCCACCTCATCTGCCTGGAAGAGGTAGTAAGGCCTTATCCTGGATTTGAGCAGCCCACGACACAGGTCGAGCTGTTTTTCTACGGAATCGTTGACACCGGCCAGCAGCACCGACTGGTTATTGACGGGGATACCGTGCCGCAAAATGCGGTCGCAGGCTGCTACAGCCTCGTCGGTCAGCTCATGAACATGGTTGAAATGCGTGTTCAACCAGACCGCCCCGTACCTGGCGAGCATTTCGCAAAGTTCGTCATCGACGCGCTGGGGCATTACCACGGGCACGCGGCTGCCGATGCGGATGATGTCTACATGGCCTATCTCACGTATTTTACGCAGGATATTCTCCAGATGCTTGGTGGACAGCGTCAGCGGGTCGCCGCCGGAGATGATGACATCCCTAATCGCAGGATTGCTGCGGATATAGTCCATCATGCGGTCAATCTGCTCGGGAGGCCTGACCCAGCGGCCGTGCCGCCACTCGCGTTTGCGCGTGCAGTGCCGGCAGAACATGGGGCAGATGTCGGTTACGACCATGAGGACGCGGTCGGGATAGCGGTGGACCATGCCGGGCAGGACGGAATCCCTTTCTTCCTCCAGCGGGTCTTCGGATAAAATGCCGGATAGTGAGATTTCCTCGTAAGCAGGCATGGCCTGCCTTCTGATGGGATCCAGGGGGTCGTCCTGATTGATCAAACAGAAATAATAAGGGGTAATTGAGATAGGGAATTTTTCGGTGACCAGTTGCATGTTTATCTGGTCGCGTATGGCCAGAGGGGTTAATTTACAGAGTTGTTCAACACTGGTTATGCGGTTGCGGAACTGCCATTTCCAGTCGTTCCACTGTTCGTCTTTTACACTGCCGAAAAACCGTTGCCTGTTTTTCAGCAGGCGCAAGCTTGGAGGCTCTTCTACTTCAGTTGCAGGATGGCCTGGAGGTTCCTCTTCTGCGGAGAGATCAAATATGTCCTTTTGTTTTGTCGTAGTCGTTTGCGCCACCTTGGGCTGTGCCTCCTTAAACGCTTAAATTTTTTCCTATTTGGTGCAATCGTATTTTTTTATTCTTTTGTTTTTTATAGCATTATTAAAAAAACCTGTCAAGTATTTTGGGCAAAAATTTTCAAAAATTTTTCATATTGAAGCTACGATGGATTTTTGGGGACGGATTTTTGACGCGGTTTGTGCTTTAAAACATATACGAATATACGTCAGTTTCCCCTGGTCAGTGCGTCGTAAAAAGCGCGCCAGAAGGGGTCGACTACCGGATGCGCCAGTCGGCCGGGCCTGCCCTCTTTGACCAGTATCATCCCCGCGAAGGCTCTGTCAGCTCACCCGCGATGGAAGCCTTGATATTCTTTTTATTCAGGGCCTTTACAACATCCTCTGCTTTATGAGGGCGGCAGGCGATGATCAGGGTGCCTTCGCTTATTGACGCGTAAGGGTCGATGCCGAAATAGCCGCATATTTCTTTGACGCAATCCTCAACAACTATATTTTCTTTCTCTACGGTAACGCCCAGCCCGGCTGCCTGGGCAATTTCGAAAAGCCCTCCCCAGATTCCGCACTCGGTGGCGTCGTGCATGGCGGTCACGCCGTTATCGCGGATTCCCACGCCGACGGCCGTCACGGCATCCTCCACCACGGACATCTTGAAGAAGATCCCCTGTGCCTTACGGCTGAAAGCTGCGCCGAACTCTTTCTCGAGAAGTTTGGGGAACATGGTGGCGAATATGCCGGAAGCCTCGATGGCCGGACCCTTGGTGACGATGATCTTATCGCCGGGCCGGGCCAGGGCGGGGGTAACATACTGGTCGAGTTCACCTGTGCCGACCATAGTCGCTCCCCCCACCATGGGATAGTGGCAATTTTCATATCTGCCGGTGTGGCCGGTGACAACGGCGATACCCAGTTTCCGGCACTCACCGTGCATGGTCTGCCAGACCGTCTCCAGTTGAGCGCCGGTCATCTCCATAGGTAAATTCAGGTCTATCGAAAGGTAGCGCGGCCGTAACCCGCTGGTAGCCGAGTCCGAGGCGATGATGTGGATAGCGAACCAGGCAGCCCGCTCCCAACCGTATTCGGGGACGATAAAGACGGGGTCGGTAGTGAAGGATACGGCCTTACCCCCGATTTCAATTATGCCCACATCCACTCCGTTTTGCGGCCCGACCAGCACGCTTTTATCTCCGGCGCCCAGGAAGGGCAGGATGATCTTCTCGAAAACATCGGGCGAGATTTTGCCGATCTCGGGCATCTCCGTCATAATTTCACTCTCCGTCTGTAATCCTAAAAAAATAACCAGAAGCTGGAATGACTTCTGGTTTATAACTTCCCTACGCTCGCATTACCGAGATCAGGTCATAAGGGTCGTCCCGTGTCAGCGGGGCTCTCAGCTTTCCAGCTCCCCTAGTGAATATTCGATTGGCATCAAATTTATCAGGAATCCAACGGTGAGTCAAGCTAAAAGCCCTTTTTTTCTAATCAAGCTCACAATGAAGCCTTAAAATTGGGTAAAAAGTTTGCATCCTGCATACCACAGTAAGGGATAAACATGGTTATATACTGATTTAACATGGCTAACTGGTGCACTGCTTATAGCAAGTTGGTTCCGGGCCATACGGAGTTCAAGTTGTATGAGATGTGTTGGCCAGGCTGCATAGTCAAGGTTTTTCTATGTTTAACCGACACTGTGGCTGGATAATGTGTAACTGAAGAGCCACTATTAGTCGGGAAGACAATTATGAGTGCAAGGTTGCTAAACCCGGGATTTACTCATGCCTCAATGATTCAATGGGATCCAGCTGTGCAGCGCGGTAGGCGGGATAGGTGCCGGATAATAACCCGGTGCCGATGGAGACACCGAGAGCAATGATAACAATGCCAGCTGGTATCTGCGGCACAAAGGTCGCCCGGCCAAGTGTGACTTGGCCCATGGTTGATGTGGCGACAACAGCGAGCACCAAGCCTATCAACCCTCCCATAAGGCTCAATAAAGATGACTCGATAAGGAACTGAAGCAATATATCGCGGTGTCTGGCGCCGATGGCTTTGCGTAAACCGATTTCCCTCGTTCGCTCGCTGACCGAGACGAGCATGATGTTCATGATGCCAATGCCACCCACGACTAGTGATATGGCACCAATGGCACTCATGAATAGAGCGAAACCAGCCAGCGTGGCCATCATGGTTTGAAGTATCTGGCGCATATCTCTGATAGCAAAATCTGATGAAGCTGCTGGCCGGATATAGTGTCTGACGTTAAGTATAGCAGTCACTTCATTTATGGCATTATCTACCTGGTCCGGGCTGGTAGCCAGGACGGCAATGCTCTGCACGTTGATTCCGCCAGTTATGTCAGCATGCATGGTACTCAAAGGAATTAGTATATACCCATCACCCTGTGGCCCGCCCATCTTCTGAATTGTACCTATTACTTTGTATTTCTCTCCATGGACTCTCACGCTCTGCCCTACGGCATCTTGGCCGTTGAACAGGTCCTGCTCGGTTTGCCAGCCCAGCTCACACACTCTGTCTCTACTCGCTACGTCCTGATCGTTAATGAACCGCCCCTGATCCTGAGTGAAAGTCCTGATCTGAGTTATAACCGGATAAACGCCCGTAGCAGGCACGTAGGAGCTATTTTTGCCATAATGCACGGTGACGTTTCTGCTCAGCGTCGGGGACACCACGGCTATATCAGGAGCTAAGTCCTTATCAATCAGGGCATTGGCATCGTCCACCGTCAGTGGGCGAACACTGTTTAGCGTTTTATCCGGGGAACTCAGCACGTAAAATGCATTGGCTCCCATGCTGGCAAAAATATTGGTTACGCCGGACTGGAATCCCTGGCCCAGGGAAACCAATAGTGTAACAGCGAAGACGCCAATAACTATTCCGAGCATTGTCAATCCCGCCCGCAGTTTACTGGCCATGATAGTTCCTACAGCCGTTTTAATGCTTTCCCAGATGCTCATTTACTGTTATCCTTCACAATCTAATCAAGCGTCAGAAACTGCGGATGGGTCTTTAGTTGTCGGGAACATAATATTAGTTACTTGCTTGCAGGCACAACCTATGACAACGGGAGTAACAATTTTTCCAGGGGCATCGCTTAACTCCTGTTAAAGTAAGCCATCTCAGAGGTGTGTGAAAGGGTATCATTACTGCTGGAAAGGTAATATGTCTGCACGTCATTTTAGTTGATTTCTGATGCAAGCAGGTCATTTCGAAATAAGTCTGTAAGCTATGCTATAACTCGTCGTTTCGCATGCCTGGCACACACGGCTGCTGGATGGGAATTTAATATAGCACTGAGATGTTTCTTCCTACAAAATGAGACAATTCAAATTGTGTACTACCTATACTGCTATCTATAATAAATAAATTTCAATTATTCGATCATCAACAGATTTTGTCTGCAAGTAATTATTATATTATTTCTTCATAAGATAAACTAATTTTGGGGTCCTTCTTGATTAGCTCAGAGAATCTGAGCATGTCGCCTGTGTGTTACCTTTTTTTCCTGAAGAATATCTCCGTGGCCCCGATTGATATTAAGATGAATCCGAGAAAAACACCTATAATAAGTAAAGTTCCGGTGAACCCACCGGAGACGTTGCCCTGGCTCAATTCATTGATACTCGAAACAATACTCATTATTGAATATGGAATTGTTGTAATCAATAATAAGATTCCGATCACTAAAAATACTATGCCAAGCTTCATCTCTTGTCTCCCGGTTCCAGTATACAGTGATACCCCACTATTAATTCAACATCAGGTCATGCCAGGAATTCCTGAGGCCTCCTTCCATGCTTTATTCTTGTTCAATTCCTCCTTAGCACGATGAATAGCAAAGCGAATCCATTTTTCTTCAATTGGCGAATCTCCACGATGACATCATCAGGAAATTAACACGCAACGTTAGCATAGCATAGTTGCCGCCGTGGTGAAAGGAGATATCTCAGACTCAATGAGAAAAATCTGAAGGCATAGCGGTTATAGATATCCAATACTCAAATACCTATGAAAAAGATTGATTATGTTGATAGCTCATGTTATGATGAAAATTGGAGAGGAGAGGATGATGAATAAAGTTTTCAAGGCAGGCCTGGTCTTTCTGGCAGCTTTGGGCTTAGCAACGGGATTGGGTTCTCCCGCAGCGATCGTTTCAGCTGCTGGTCCGACGCTAGGTACCTCTCCAGATTGGGATGCCATTAGTATCCAAGGTGATATTTCATCAATTTCCGGTAATTTCATTACGATTACACCCAGCGATATGGGCCTTCCAGTCACTCTGTCCATCGACTCAAACACCAACATAGATCTGAGTGGCCTTAATTCATTGGCCGTCGGACAAACTGTAGTTGCAGATTACAATAGTTGGACACTGCTGGCTGAAATGATAACGGTCATAAACCTCACGAATGTCGTTAAATAGATTCGCTTGCTTGGCGGCGTGATCTTCATGGCAACCAGTAGGCAGCGGTGACGGTTTTCTAAGGCCGAACGCATATTCAGGCTCTGGCTGCCAACCATTAATCTTTCCCTGGCCTCTCTGCTGCCGGTTAATATTTTCACTGATCAGAGGTTTGAACATATAATATAGTTCATATTTTACTGAAGGATCAATATCGATGAAATTAAGAAATATCCCGGCGATACTTAGCTTTGCGGCCGTTTCAATTATGATAACCATACTCATTTCCTGTGCTGCTGTCCCGGGACAGCCGGCTAGTCCCGCAGGGCAGGCTGCGCCCGGTTCCAGTGCGTCCGGCCAGGCTCAGGCCCAGGATATCACGGCCAACGTGAAAACACAGACCGACCAGGCCGCCGTCGGCAACTATGCATCTGTTTTGAATTCGGACGCTTACGATCAGGCAGTAGCAATGGGACGCTCCGCTCTGGCCGCTTCCGCCACCGAGGCCAACAGAGAGAAACTGGCTGATGCCCTGATAGCCCGCGCCTGGTTCTACTGGGAAAGGAGATTAAACCCTTACGCTATCAGCGACCTTACCAGTGCGGTTCAAGCGGCTCCGGTGTACTTTAAAGTCTATTATGAACGGGGACGGTTTTATGATGACCAGTGGCAGTTCCCTCTCGCCTTCCTCGACCTCAATAAAACGCTTTCTATGATGCCTAATTTTGCGCCCGCCTACAGCGAGCGCGCTTACTCCAACTACAAGCTCAGGAAATACGATGAGTCGTTGGCCGATGCCAATAAAGCGATCGGCCTCGATGCCACCCAGGCGGCGTTTTACTACAATCGCAGCCTGGCCTACCGCGGCCTTAAAGAGAATGACTTGGCCATCGCCGATTTACAAACTGTGATCAAAATGTCCACCGATGACACGCTGACTCAAAAGGCCCAGGCCGATCTACACACGCTCAACCCGCAATAGAATACAACACCTGTCCGCGAAACTCCAAACATGAAACTCTAAATACTAAACAAACACAAAATTCCAAGTTAAAATAATTGTATTTTGAGCTTTGAACTTGCTTGGGGTTTAGAGCTTAGAATTTAGAATTTAATCTTTACTCGTGTCTGAGTGATTCGATGGGGTCCAATTGTGCGGCTCTGAAAGCTAAGTAAAATTCCAATTCCCTTGATGATATTCTTAATATTTACCTCGGAAAAATAATTTGTACAGTCCTGATTGACAATATACGTATGATTAAATACAATAACGAACATTTAAACGAATAACTATTAAGCCTGTCGTTCATGTTTTTTAGTAAACATTTAATATAACTGTAATTTAATTTTACAATTTCAGTGTTACAATTGCGTTGAAGGGTTGAGAATGGGATCGGGTAGCAGAGTGATCAGATCATCCCCTGTTGGTTACAACCACACCCACAGAAGGTGTTCATTTTAATTAATACACCCGGATACTACCCCTAATAAGACAGGACAGAGAATATTATGGAAAAGGTGAGGGGAGACCCCTGGTATTGATTATTGATCACGGTTTACACGGCGGTCTTTAGTTGTGGGAAAGCGACACTTGGAAGTTAATTTGAAGGGAGGTAGCCGGTATGAATACATTACGTTTGCGCGAAGCAGACAGGCTTGAGGTAACAGTACTTGTTGACAACTATTCAGATGTGTTCTTGCAGGGATCAGGTATTGCTCAGCGACTGCTCAGTCCTCCACCGAATATGCCACTGGCAGAACACGGATTCTCGTGTCTTATTAAAGTGCTAGCGGGTGCTGATGAGCACCTGGTGTTGTTTGATGCAGGTGCATCAACTATTTGTTTCTTTCACAATGCAAAACTTCTGAAAATAGATTTTACGAAGGTCGAATCAATTGCTCTTAGCCATGGCCACTTCGACCATTTTGGTTCCCTGCTGCAATTCCTGCAGGGCGGAGGGCATAAGGTGTCACTTGTACTCCACCCGGATGCCTTTCTCGAACGGCGCATAAACATTCCCGCCATCGGGGTACCGGTGAGTATGGGCATGCTCAGCGAGGCGGAGTTGCGGCAGACGGGAGTGACAATTCATAAGGTTGCGGAAGCGTCGACCCTGGCTGACGGTTTGGTTATGGTCACAGGAGAAGTGGAGCGGGTGACTGATTTCGAGAAAGGCTTTCCGTGGGCTGAAGCGAAAATCGATGACAAATGGGTTACGGACCCTTTCCGTGATGACCAGGGCATAGCAATTAATTTAAAGGGCAAGGGACTGGTGGTCATTAGCGGATGCAGCCACGCGGGTATAATCAACACAGTCAAGCATGCCCGGAAAATCTCAGGCATAGAAAGGATTCATGCCGTTATGGGTGGATTCCATCTAACAGGGCCGCTGTTTGAGCCAATAATAGATGTAACGGTTGAGGAGATGAAGAAGATAGGCCCTGAAATGATAGTGCCTATGCACTGCACGGGTTGGAAGGCGATCAATCGATTTGTTGACACGATGCCTCAACAATGCATTCTTAATAATGTCGGAACAAAGTATGTTTTTCAATAGTTCCAGCCGTGCATGCACAAAATTAAATTAAGGAGTCTGTTATGAACGGTTATATGGGAAAGATACTAATGGTCGACCTGACGAAAATGGAGATAAAAGATGAGCCGTTGAACGAACAATATGCCCGCGATTTCATCGGCGCCGGAGGCATCGCCTGCCGTTATCTGGCGGATATGGTCGATGAGAAGACCGATCCCCTGGGATCCGCGAACCCGCTTATTTTTATGGCGGGCCTGCTAACTGGCACGGGCGCCCCCAGCTTCAGCCGCTGGGTGGTTGCTTCGCGCTCGCCTTACACAACCTACTACGGTGACGCCAACTGCGGAGCATTTTTCGGGTCCGAGATGCGCTTCTCCGGGTATGACGGCATCATCATCAAGGGCAAATCGTCAAAACCCGTTTACCTGTTTATCAGGGACGGCAAGGCAGAACTGAAAGATGCCGGCGGGCTCTGGGGCAAGAACACGTATGATACGATCGAGGCCATCCGCAAGGAGCACGATGACCAGCGCATGAGAGTCGCATGCATCGGGCAGGCAGGTGAGAACCAGGTGCTGTTCGCCAACATTATGACCGAGGAAGGACACTGTGCCGGACGCGCCGGTATGGGCTGCGTCATGGGCTCCAAGAAGCTGAAAGCCATAGCCGTGCGGGGCAAGGCCAGGATACCGATGGCTGATGCCGAGAAGTTTAGCAAAGCGGCACATACTGCCATGGAAGAAGTCAAGTCTGGCTTCGTCACAAAGTTTATGCATGAAGCCGGCACCAGTGGCTGGGTGGATTCCGGTATCGCCTTTGGCGATACACCGGTGAAGTATTACACGTTAGGCACCATGCCTGAGGCGACGAATATCAGCGGCGTGGTGCAAAAGGAGAAATACCAGGTCGGCAACACGGCCTGCTTCGGCTGCCCTATCGCATGCCGCAAGGTACTGCATATCAAGGAGGGCCGCTTCAAGACTGAGAAACCCACGGAGGGACCGGAGTACGAGACACTGGCAGCCTGGGGCCCAATGCTGATGATCGCCGATATAGGTGCCATCACCCATATGAATACGCTAATCAACGGCTATGGCATGGACAGCATCAGCAGCGGCGCCAGCGCTGCCTTCGCTTTCTACCTGTATGAAAAGGGCGTGATAACGTCCAAAGATACCGGCGGGTTGGAGCTCCAGTGGGGCGATATCGACGCCGCCATCAAGCTCCTGCATCTTATCGCTAAAAACGAGGGCTTCGGCAAAATCGTCCAGGAAGGCACCAGGCGCATGGCCGTCAGGTACGGCCGTCTGGAAGAGGCCATGCAGGTTAAGGGACTGGACATCCCCATGCACGACCCGCGGGCTTTCTCCTGCATGGGCCTGGTCTATGCCACTGGCAACCGCGGAGCAGACCATAACAAAAGCGGCGCTTTTATGGTGGATTTCGGCATGGGCAAGCCGGACCTCGGTCTTGTGCCGGGCGACCGCTTCGGTGATGACAAGGCCAAAATGGTCGTGCGCTCACAGGACTGGGGATCATTTACCGATGCCATTGGCCTCTGCGTGATGGCCGTGCTCTCTACCCGGTCCATCATCGACATGATAAACACCTCTACCGGATGGAATATGGACCTTGATGCTGCGCTCAAGGCCGGCGAGCGCATTTTCCAGCTTATGCGCGCCATGACTTGCAAGCTGGGCGTCACTCCTGGTGATGATAACCTTCCCGCAATCGCATTGCGCCCGATACCGGACAGCGGCCAGCAAGGCCACGTGCCCAATATGAAAAAGATGCTGCCTGAATATTATCAGATACGCGATTGGAATAATGTCACCGGCAAGCCCTCGAAAACTCGCATGCAGGATTTGGGCATGGGCGAACTGGTGAGCACGTTCGGCATTAAATAGCACGTAAATTGAATATCAAATAATAATAGGGAGGTACGTAGATGTCCGTTGCAAAGGTTGGTGATATCAATTTATATTACGAGATCCATGGCAAAGGCGAACCTCTGGTGCTTATTATGGGTTACACTTTACGCGGTGCTCATTGGTACGCGATTCAGGATAAACTGGCCAGGGAATATCGTGTCATAGTATTTGATAACCGCGGTACCGGCCGGAGTGATAAACCTGAAATACCTTACACGGCCAAAATGATGGCCGGAGATGTTGCGGGCCTGCTGGATGTACTTGGTATAGATGTAGCCAATGTTTTTGGCATTTCAATGGGCGGGATGATTGCACAAGAGTTTGCGCTCAATTATCCCGATCGGTTAAACAACCTTATCCTGGGTTGTACTTCCTGTGGGGGTACTAGAGGGGTCCAGTCTACTCCAGAGGTGGTGGCCTTTCTTATAGATCCTGAACGTGCCAAACTATCGGTAGAAGACCAGGCCCGCAGTGTAATTCCGTGGATATGGAGCAAGGAATTTGTGGAAAACAATCCCGCCGCTACAGAACGGTTTGTAGCGACTTACTGTGAGTATCCCACGCCGCCGCAGATAGCTGTATCCCACCAAAATGCTATCCTGGCCCACGATACGTACGACCGTTTGACAAATATTAAGGCCCCGACGCTGGTTATTACAGGCACCGGAGATCGTATGATTCCGTATGAGAACTCGAAGTTGTTGGCTTCCAGGATACCTGGTGCCGAGCTGGCGATAATTGAGAATGCTGGACACCAATTCTTCGATGATTCGACGGAGAAAGCCAGTAAAATAATCCTGGACTTCCTGCGTCGGCACTCGAAAGCTCGTGCAAAAAGCTAAAACCGAGTTGTGCCCAGGCGACAAAATCCAGAGCATAAAATCGAGGAGCAAAATGTGGAACATTTCAAAATGTGATCTTTGTGGTGATTGCCTTACCAAATGCCTTTACATTGATTACGATAAGGACCGAGCCACTAAGGACATCAAAGCCTTGATGAAGGGAGAAAACGCGGAGATACTGGGAAGGTGCATCACCTGCTGTGCCTGTCGTGAATACTGCCCGACGGGAGCCGATCCATTCGATCTGATACTCAAAATGATGGAAAAGTACAAGTCCTTCCCCATCAAGCCCGAGGGGATGAGCTTCTTCAACAGGTTTTCCTCGGTTCCCAACCAGGTTATTAATGGCCAACCGGGCAAGCCCGTCCTCTCGCTTTGCGCGATGGAGATTGCGCTGCCGCCGGATGCCATCGGCGGGCAGATGTTCGATGGATTTACCATCGCGAAAGGAGGGGACTATTTCTGCTATGTGGGCTTTGTGCATGCCGGTCTGGAAACGCCCATAGCCGAAAATGCCCAAAAGTTTATCGACAATATCGCTAAACTCGGCAACGAGATCATTTTCCTGCATGATGACTGCTACGCCATGGTTGATGTCAAGATAAAGGATTACGGCATAAAGGTACCGTTCAAATACATGCACATTCTAGAATACATGCGCAACTACTTGTGCGATAACAAGAGCAAGATCACGAAGCTGAGTAAAAAGGTCGCCTATCAACGGCCCTGCGCCTCGCGCTACACACCGACCAAGGATATCTTCGTCGACGAGATTTTCGACCTGATCGGCGTAGAACGCCCAAAGAGAGAATATGAGAGGGAAAAGGCGTTATGCTGCGCCGGTCCCTTGGTCTGGGTCTACCCGCCACTAGCCGCCGAGACCGCCGAGGTGCAGGCCAAAAACGTAGACGATGCCATCAAGTGTGGCGCCGACGCACTAGTGACGCTCTGTCCGATGTGCGACCTCGTGCTGCGGAGTCCGACCACCAAACGCAGCCTGCATAAGATTTACATCACTGACCTGGTGCGTATGGCGCTGGGAGAAAAAAACTTTCCTGTCTAGGCAGGTTTCACTAACTCAATTCTTATTTAACACGATACAATCTTGAGAAAATGGATAAAGCCAATCAAATAATCCTGGACTTCCTGCACCGGCACTCGAAAGCTCGAGCGAAAAGCTAAAACTGAACCGTATTCTTATTTTACCAGTCAGGTGCGGCCTAATAATCTAAATCGTGAGAAAGGAGGATTCATATGCAAGCAGAGGTACTGTATGAAATGGAGCTTAAGTTGTCGCCCGCGGTAATTATAGGCGCCGTGCCCGAGGGAACGAGAGTTGACTTCCCTTTCACTGGAAGAGTAAGCGGGCCCGGCATACACGGGAAATTTGATGGGGTAGATTATATGCTATTGCGCTCTGATGCTGTAGGCTGCTTACATATTCACGGTGTCATCACCACAGATGGAGGCGACCTGATTTCGGTTGAAGCCTCAGGATTTTCGACAGCCGCCCCGGACGGTCGTTTTGCCATCAAGGAAACCATAACCTACCACACAGGCTGCAAGGAATTAGCGTGGCTAAACTCAACTCAAGGCCTGGCAGACGGTTTCTTTGATATGGGCACAAACGAACTGAACGCTAAAATCGTTAAGGTATAATATCGGATACAGCGGATATATAGTTTCAAGCTCAAATATTATTGTATTTTGAGCTTTGAACTTGCTTGGGGTTTAGAGCTTAGAATTTAGAATTTAATCTTTACTCGTGTCTGAGTGATTCTATGGGGTCCAGCTGTGCGGCTCTGAAAGCGGGGTAAGTGCCGGAGAGCAGGCCCGTTCCGATGGATACGCCCAGCGCAATAATGACTATGCTGGCCGATATCTCGGGCACAACCTGAGCATTACCTATTGTGACGTGTCCCATGGCCATTGCGCCGGCCATGGCCATGCCCAGGCCTATCAATCCCCCCGACAGGCTTAAAGTCGCTGCCTCTATGAGGAACTGCAGCAGTATATCGCGGCGCTTGGCGCCGATGGCTTTGCGTATGCCGATCTCGCGTGTGCGTTCGGTGACCGAAACCAGCATTATATTCATGATACCGATGCCGCCCACGATGAGCGATATGGCGCCTACGGCGCCCATGAAGAGCGAGAAACCTGCCAGGGTGGCCTCCATGTTCTGAAGTGTCTGACGCATGTCACGGATAGTGAAATCGGATGTCCCACCCGGCTTTATATAATGCCGGGCGTTTAAAATGGAGGTTATCTCAGCTTCGGCGGTATCCACATCGTCGGAGGTCGTAGCCTTGACTGCGATCGTTTGCACGTTAGTGCCGCCCACCATCTTGGACTGCATGGTGCTCAGAGGCATTAATATATAACCATCGCCCTGCATGCCGCCCAGCTTCTGGAAACTGCCGATGACCTGGAACTTCTGGCCTGCAACGCGTACGCTCTGGCCGCTAGGGTCGCCGCCGGCGAACAAGTCCTGGTCCGTCTGCCAGCCCAGTACAACTACACTGGCCCTGTCGGTTATATCCTGGTCGTTTATGAACCTGCCATACTGTATGGGGTAGCTTTTTATCTGGGCGTAAGCAGGAGTGCAACCCGTGGCCTGCAAACTATCGCTAACAGTCCCGAATTGTACTGTTACACCTTTATTGATTGTGGGGGCTACTACGCCTATGGCTGGGGCAAGGGTCTTATCCATCAGCGCGTTGGCATCATCCAGCGTCAGGGGCCGTACGGTCGAGAGAGTCTTGTCGGTCGAAGTCGATATATACACGGCACTGGCGCCCAGGGCATTGAAGGTATTGGTCATGCTGGTCTGAAACCCCTGGCCCAGGGATACCAGCAGCACCACGGCACAGACGCCGATGACTATGCCCAGCATGGTCAGTGCGGAGCGCATTTTGTTGGTCCAGATAGCATTGAATGCCGTCTTCAGGCTTTCCCAGACGCTCATAGCTGCTTATCCTCGGTAATTTTACCGTCCCTCACATGGATGGTCCTTTGAGTATAGGCCGCTATATCTTCCTCGTGGGTTACGATAACGACCGTGATGCCTTTTTTATTGAGGTCGGTCAGCAGGGCCATGATGCTGTGGCTGGTGGTAGTATCCAGGTTGCCGGTCGGCTCATCGGCCAGTATCACGACCGGGTTATTTATCAGGGCGCGGGCAATGGCAACGCGCTGCTTCTCGCCGCCCGACATCTCAGGAGGTAGGTGATGCGCCCTCTTGGCTATACCGACCATTTCCAGCGCCTTCGTGGCGCGCTCATGCCTGTGGTCCTGGCCCGAATAGATCAGCGGCAGCTCCACATTAGCCTGTGCATCGATCTTGGGCAGCAGGTTATATGACTGGAACACAAAGCCCAGCTTCTGGTTCCTGACCTTGGCGAGTTGGTCGTCGGAGAGCTTGGAAACATCGTCGCCGTCCAGCAGGTAGAGGCCGGAAGTAGGCCTGTCCAGGCATCCGAGGATGTTCATCATGGTCGATTTTCCGGAGCCCGACGGCCCCATAATGGAGACCATTTCGCCGGATTCGACACTGAAGTTTATATTATCCAGGCCGGTGACCTTTACTTCACCCAGGTCATAAATCTTGCTCAAATTTTGCAGTTCAATCATTTTCATGGCTAGTATATTTTAGTCCAGTTAATTTATTTTTCTAAATGGGCAGGACGTTATCTCCCGCCTCCTCCTCCGCCACCGCCGCCCCTGCCTCCGCCGCCTCCGCCGCCCCCGCCCGGTGCACGTAGCCCGCCGCCCAGTCCCGGCAATCCGCCCCCGCCGGCACGCGTGGGAGCGATGGGGGGTTTTACAGCGTTGGCGCTGGCCGGCAGTACTTTATCGCCATCCTGCAGGCCGGACAAAGCTTCAGCGTACTGGAAGTTCTGGTGGCCCAGGGTGACCTCCCTGTATACGGGCACGCCAGTGACATTATCAACCAGGGCCACGTAAGGCTGTTTAGCAGATGTGTAGGCAATAGCCGACACAGGCAGCAGTACTGCGTTGGGATTGGTGTAGGTCTTGATAAGGGCCGTGGCGCTCATGCCGCCCTTTAGCTCGGGCGCAGGGTTGTCGAGCAGGATCTTCACGTCGAATTTTACGACTGTGGTGGAAGAAGCGTCCGAGTACGGGGAGATAAAAGTTATGGTGCCCGAGTAAACCTTGTTAGGCACAGCATCCACGGTTATATCGGCATGCTGCCCCTTAAATATATCCAATATATCGATCTCGTCGATAAGCCCGTCGAACTCTATGGTGCTGGTATCCACCAGTTGCAGCGCCGGCCTGGAGGCGAAATCTATGGTCGACAGCACTGAAGCAACTGTGAGGTTCTTGGCTGTGATAGTGCCGTTGGCCGGGGCTATGATGACGGTGTTCATAATCTGCTGTTTGGCCTGCTGAAGGGCGATCTCATTGGCCTGAAGCTGAAGATTATATGTCTGAAGCGTCTTCCAGTTAAACCCGTCCCAGCTGAAGAAAAGCTTCTGGTTATTCAGCATATCGCTGCCGATGGAGAGGCTCTCCTGCGCGGTGAACAGCTTTTTAGTTATCGCCACGGGATCGGTGCCGTTGTCGGCCAGGTATTTGTCCATCTCATCCAGCCTGGTCTCCGCCGCCAGCAGGAAGTCGCGGCTGGTGGGCGTATCCGTATAGGTGAAGGCGGCCTTGTCATGCAGGTAGACCGTGCTCTTGACCAGGGCGTAGCCGGTCAGCATCTCCTGCTGCGCTGCGGGAAGCTCGCTATCCAGGTCGCTGTATTGTCCGTGCATGAACAACGCAGATACATTCAGCAACCTTTGCTGGTACTGTTTAAGGTAGTCGATGACCTTTTTATCGTTGGCGGCCGTGGTGTTTACGGGGCTCAAATTGTCGGGGCCGAAATAAGGTGAAGTGGTCGGCATGCCGGCATACTGCTGGCTGTTGATGCGCGAGGATATCAAGTCAGCGCAGACGTCGATATCGAAATAGACCTGGGCGAGCTGGTAGCCGGCGTCCTTGTAGTCCGCCTGCTGGTAGTAGGCCAGACATAGGTCCATATCCTTCTGAGCTTCCTCGAAGATGACCTGTGAGCTCATATCGGGGTAGCTGTAGGGCACCACCACGTTGCAGTTGATCGTGCCGTTGGGCGCGTTCTGGGTGTTGACTGTATTTTGCAGGTTGTACAGGGCGTTCTCGACGCCGTTTATCTCGCTGGTATCATCCAGGAAGGCCAGCATGGCCCCGGCATGCACCACGTCGCCATCATCCACCAGTATTTGCGTGATGATGCCGTTGGTATTGAAGGCCAGATTATACGTATTGGGCGTATTGACATAGCCGTCGGACTCCACAGTGATGTCGAATTCACCCTTCTTGATATTATAGACCGTGCCCGCCGCCGGCGCCGTGCTTTTGCTGCAGCCACTCAGGAGCATGCCTGCCAGCACCAGGCCTGTTACGATTATAGTTATTATCCTTATTTTCATTTCATATTACCCTGTCGCTCATACTTTAACGGCCGGGGGGCGCGCCTCCACCACCGCCTCCGCCTCCGCCGCCTCCGCCGCTCGGGAAGGTTGTGATGATCGCAGTGTTGTTGCTGGCGTTCACGGCTACGTGGTCACCCTCATTAAGGCCGGATTTAATCTCGGCATATTGAAGGTTCTGGCTGCCCACGGTGACCTTCGTTACCGTGCTTACGCCGGTCTTGGGATCAACCACTGTGACGGTTGTAGTGCCGTCGGCCGCAGTATTCAGCACGCTGACCGGCACCAACAGCACGTTATTTATCGTATTTACCATTATATCGGCGGTGGCGCTGAGCCCGCCCTTGAGGGCCACGTCTGTCGGGTCGAGCGCTATTTTGACGCTAAATTTTTGGACGTTGCTCACCGTGTTGCCAAAAGGTGATATGAAGCTGACTACGCCGGTGAAGGTCTTATTGGGCACGGCATCCACCGAGATGTTGACCTTCTGCCCGTCCTGGACCTTGCTGATGTCGATCTCATCCACCAGCCCGTCGAACTCTACGGCACTGGTATCTACCAGCAGAACGGCCTGCACCGAGGAGTAGTTCTGGTTGGATAGCACGTCATTGGCCTTTATGCCCACGTTTACGACGATGCCGTCGACGGGGGCGATGAGGACGCTGTTGAGCAGATTCAGGTTGGCGCTTTCCAGGCCCACCGCGTTCTTGGACAGGTTGACCTTGAAGTTCTGCTCGTTGGGCTGGCTCAGGCCGTGCTGCAGGTCGATCTCGTTGCTGCCCAGGAAGGAGTTGACCAGCTCCATGTAATGCCTGGCCAGGGTCAGGTTCTCATAGAACCCGGCCGAGTTGATTGCCCCCGTCTGCGAGGTATTGAGCGTTTTGGCCAGGCTGTCCTGTGCCTTACCGTAAAAATAGCTGCTTACATCCTGGAAGGGGAAAGGATAGGTGTAATAGACCTTGATGAAATCGATATCGCTGTAAACTGCCGAAGAGGTCGTCTGCATCTGGTTGAAGAGGTCCAGGAAGAGCGGCCCGGCCGTATCAGTGCTATTCTCGGAGATTGCTCCCTGGACTGCTTGAATATCCGCTTCCCTCTGCTTCAAAAGGCCGATGGTCCTGCGCAGGTCCAGGATGTTGGAGGCTGCGGAGCTGTCCGGGTGGGCGAGCAGGTAAGACCAGGTATTGTTATCCGTGAGGAAGGGCGCCGTGTTGCCCAGGCCGGACTGCGGGTTGTCCACCGTGTCCTGGAGTATGACGGCTGCGGAATCCAGGTCGGCTGCGGCCATATTCAACTGGGATACGGCCATGGTGTAGTTATTGCTGTATGCAAGATTGTAGGCGTTGTTGATCTCGGTCTGCGCCCAGCTCAGGGCCTCCACGGCGCTCTCACTTGCGAAATAAGTAGGCGGATTGGGAGTCATAAGGGTAGTATCTATATTATTGGGCAATGAATAATAGTATTGAGGAGCAGTAACAGGGGTAAGAGGTGCAATAGGAATAGACGGAGACGGGATCCAAAAGGGAGTGAGATTAGTACCAGTGGATGGAGCGGGTGTTACCAGGGATTCATTATATCCCGAGACCTCCGGAGTAAAGGGTATGGTCTCATATAGGCTGCTCAGGGTCTGCTGCAGCGTGTTGCTGGCGGTCTCGAGGCCCTGGCGCTCGGTCTTGTCATCCAGCGTGGCCAGTATCTGCCCGGCCTTTACTGTATCACCATCCTGTACATAGATATTTTTGACCTGGCCGGGGGCGCCGAAGCGCAGGTCATACTCGTTGGGCATGTTCAAGTTGCCGTCCACACTGACGTTGACAGCCAGGTTGCCGCGCGTGACTGGCACGGTCCGTACCGTGGCCGCCGGCTTGGCGGCTGCGCAGCTTACAATGGGAATGACCGACAGGCAGGTCAGAAGTACGATGAGAGAAGTTTTAATTAATTTACGCATGTTCGGGTTTTCTTCTTTTTAACGTTGACTAGTATATTTAGGTTGCATCAGAAGGCGGACGTTTAAAATAGTTACAAAAGTGTGACCTGGATAGCCGTTTGTAGCTGCGGCAGCGGGTCTATACAAAACGCTTATCATTATAGCAATTATTTGGCCGGAGGGAAGTCCCTGAGTCCCTATACGCCTCTTTTCTATACTTTATAATTTTTTCCGAAAATTGCCCAGCGCTGACTTGATTCAGGATATCAATAGAATATTAGGATTTTATTAAGACTGTCGAAAGGAAAATTCTAAATACTAAATTCTAAGTTTTATGTAGGGGCGTACCTTCAGGTGCGCCCGCTTGGTCTCGCGGACTACCCCTTCGACCCGTCATTGCGAGCGAAGCGAAGCAATCCTTTGTACGAAAGGGACCGAGGCCTTCGGATTGAGGGATTGCCACGTCGCCTGCGGGCTCCTCGCAATGACGTATTTACTACTCACTCGACACGTCATTGCGAGCGTAGCGAAGCAATCCTTTGTGCGAAGGAGCGAGGCCTTCGGATTGAGGGATTGCCACGTCGCCTGCGGGCTCCTCGCAATGGCAGTCGAGGAAAAATTCTAAATACTAAATTCTAAGCTCTAAACAAGTTCCAAGCTCAAAACCCAAATGCTTTTGAATTTAGGATTTTGTATTTGTTTAGTATTTAGTGTTTGGAGTTTAGGGTTTCCCCCCGAGGCCTTCGGATTGAAGGATTGCCACGTCGCCTGCGGGCTCCTCGCAATGACAGTCGAGGGAAAATTCTAAATACTAAGTTCTAAGTTTTATGTAGGGGCGTACCTTCAGGTGCGCCCGCTTGGTCTCGCGGACTACCCCTTCGACCCGTCATTGCGAGCGAAGCGAAGCAATTCTTTGTGCGAAGGGGACCGAGGCCTTCGAATTAAGGGATTGCCACGTCGCCTGCGGGCTCCTCGCAATGACAGTCGAGGGAAAATACTAAATACTAAATTCTAAGCTCTAAACAAGTTCCAAGCTCAAAATCCAAATGTCTTTGAGTTTAGGATTTTGTATTTGTTTAGTATTTAGTGTTTGGAGTTTAGGGTTTCCCCAGCGGGGCTTCAGGCTTCGAATTGAAGGATTGCCACGTTGCCTGCGGGCTCCTCGCAATGACAATTCAGGAAAACTCTAAATACTAAACTCTAAGCTCTAAACAAGTTCCAAGCTCAAAACCCAAATGCTTTTGAGTTTAGGATTTTGTATTTGTTTAGTATTTAGTGTTTGGAGTTTAGGGTTTCCCAGCGGGGCTTCAGGCTTCGAATTAAGGGATTGCCACGTCGCCTGCGGGCTCCTCGCAATGACAGTCAAGGAAACTCTAAGCTCTAAACAAGTTCCAAGCGCAAAACCCAAATGCTTTTGAATTTAGCATTTTGAGTTTATTTAGTATTTAGTGTTTGGAGTTTAGGGTTTAATAAGGCTATTCCAGGTACTCGGTCTTGACCTGGGTCACCGTGTTGACCAGCTCCTGCGCGGCTTTGACCGCGCGCATGATCTTGGCCATGTTGCCCTTCAGTTTGAGCTGGCGCGTAACAATTGCCTGGATGGGGTCGAGTTTCTTTTCGGCTACCCTTCTCCAGGTGACCTGCGGCGCTGAGAGGATGAACTCAGGTTTATACTCCGACTCGCTTTTAGCCACCGTTGCCTTGCGGCACTTGCCGTGCCAGAGATCGATATACTGGTAAACGGGTTCTTTTATCGGCCCGCCAGCCTCGACGATCATGTAGAAGTCACCTTCCCATGTTTGGGCCGCTGCCTCATAAGCCTTGCTGTTATTGATGGCGTCCGCCCATAGTTTGATCCATTCCTCTGTTGCGAATTGAGCCATGATGCATGCCTCCTCTTGGGTGCTATTAAGCGTATTCTAGGGTAATCCCCCGGCCTTTACAACCCCTTTAAATAAGAGGGAAGGTGCCTGCCTGGGCTGGCAAGCACCTTCAGATTATTAAGAAGGAGGCGTCCTGTAAATAAGTTAACAAAAGAATTTTAGGGAATTATTAAGAATTTATGGGTCGTAGTTATTCGGCCACGGGCAAAGTGAAAGAAAAACGGCTGCCCTTGCCGGGCTGGCTCTGGACGCTTATCGTGCCCTTATGAGCTTCCACCAGGGATTTGGCAATGGTCAGGCCCAGGCCTGTACCGCCCGTTTGGCGGGACCTGGACTTATCTACCCGGTGGAAACGCTCGAAAATATTCTCCAACTCTTCCGCCGGTATCCCCTCACCCGTATCGGTTACATTGATCTCAACCATGTCTTCTTTGCGGGCGGCGCCGATGGTAATGCTGCCGCCGGCAGGCGTGTGGACTATAGCATTTTGCAGCAGGTTGAGCAGGACCTGTTTGATGCGCAGGAAGTCTATGTTGACTGACGGAAGGCCGGCCTCGAGTTGGGTAGCAATGGACAGGCCTTTGTCGGTAGCCCGGGTACGTACGGCGGCCACGGCCTGGTCGATCAACGCACCTACATCTTCAATTTCATAGTAAAGCTTCATCTCTCCCGTCTCAGCCAGGCTGAGTTCCTGCAGGTCATCGATCAGCCTTGAGAGCAGCATTGTCTCGTCGTAAATGGAGTTAACTGTGCTGTTGTCCGGCTTCATTACATCGTCCCGTATGGCTTCCAGGTATCCTCTTACGTTGGTGAGCGGGCTCCTGAGCTCGTGAGCTATGTCGGCTATCATATCCTTTCTCAATTGCTCATCCCTCTGCAGGTCATGCGCCATAGAGTTAAAGGTCGTTGCCAGCTCGCCGATTTCGCTCTTGTCGGCGATTTTTACGCGCTGCGCGAAATCGCCTTTGCCGAGCTTTTGAGCCGCCAGGGTCAGGGCCCTGATTGGCGCCAGTATCGGCCTCGATATTGCAATGGTAAGCAAAATGGCAACTATGACCGCCAGTATCGCACCGAGCACGAAATAGCGGCCGATCTCGTTATACATAAATTGCAGAGCTGCAAGGCTTATCTCGGATTGCGCTGTGGGCGCAAGGTAAAGATAACCGACTACCGTCTGGCTTGACCCGGTGGACGGCGAGACTTGCACCTGCGATGGGGCGCCCGGACCCGGTCCCGGAGATGCCGGCCCCTGAGAACCCGGCGGCCATCCTATCGCTGACTCGGGCTGCGATGTCAATGACGGCGCCGGTCCCGGCCCCGAAGATTCGAGCGGGGAAACGATCGGCCGTTTGATAAACTTATCCGGGGTTAGCTGGACATCGGAAGAATTTTCTGAATCGGCAATGATCTTGCCGTCGGCATCGGCCAGCACTATCCTGTGCCGGAACTGGTCGCTTAATTCGACCACCAGGGGCTGAACGCCATCCCAGCTATCGTTCTGCGCGTAGTACCTGACGATTTCGAACTGGATACGGCCGCCGATCTCGAAGTCGACGCGGTGGCCGAACTGGCGGACCTGGTCGACGGTGGCCTGCCACATCATGAGGAAGACAGCGCCGACAGTCAGCAGGATGACCAGTGTAAAGGCGATGATTAAGCGGAACTGCAGGCTATGCTTCATACCGTCACTCGGAAAACTTGTATCCGGCTCCGTACACGGTTTTTATGTACCTGGGATGCTTGGGGTCAGGTTCTATCTTATGCCTCAGGTTGAAAATATGCACGTCAATAGCCCGGTCGAAACTTTCGAAATCGTAGCCGAAAGCTTTGTCTATAAGCTCTACCCTGTCGAAGACCCGGCCCGGCTCTTTTAAAAAGGTCGCCAGTATTTTAAATTCCACGGCGGTCAATTTAAGCTGTTTATTTTTTAAAGAGACGTCGCGTTTGGGGAAATTCATGATGAAATCCCCGTGTTTGATCTCAGTGGGACCGCGCTCGAAGGGCAGGCGCCTGAACAGGGCCCGCACCCTGGCTGCCAGTTCACCCGGGCTGAAGGGCTTGGTAACATAATCATCTGCGCCCGTATCGAGCCCGACCATCTTATCTCTATCCTGTGTCCTGGCGGTGAGCATGATGATGGGGACCTCGGACTCCGCCCGCAGCATGCGGCATATTTCCACGCCGTCGATGCCCGGCAACATCAGGTCCAATATCACCAAATGGGGCTGTTCCTCTCTGAAAACCCGCAGGGCAGATAGCCCATCGTAGGCAACCACGACCGAGTATCCATCCCGCTCAAGGTAGAGTTTTACCAGCTCAACGGTTTTGGGGTCGTCATCAACGACCAGTATTTTTTTTGCAGCCATATTCAAAATCCATTAATAAAACTATAAACTAAAATAAAATTGCATTCCAACGTCATTAAAAGCTGCGTTCCCGGATCAAATGGGAAGGCGCCTCCAGCAACAGGAGTGCGCCTTCCACATTATAAGGAGGCGCCGCGTTCGAATATAAAGTAACAGCATATTATTAATTAATTATTAAGGAGCCTGATTAATAATAGATTAATAATTCAGGACTAACATGGGTCAGAAAAATAAAATATTCGGAGGGCAATAGATGGCAAAATCACTTAAAGTTTTACCAATAATATTTATCATTATGGTTATCCTGGCGGGCCTGGGCCTTTCGGGCTGCAGCTCGGGAACCGGCGCTCAGACTTCTACTCCAGCGGTGCAGCAGCCTTCGTCTTCATCCACACCTTCATCATCGACACCTTCTTCATCCACACCGTCATCTTCCGGTAACGGGCAGGCCAATACGCCTTCCGGGCAACGGGGATCCCGCGGGTCGGGTGGATCAAACATGACCGCAGTATTGAATAAAGCGGCCGATATACTCGGCATTTCTGAGAGCACATTTACCAGTGCCTTCAATGATGCGCAGAAGAGCGTCTTCGGCAGCCAGCAACCTTCGGGTGGCTCCACCCCATCAGGCCAGCCTCCTCAGCATCCTTCCGGCAGCGAGAACTGGTCGGGCCAGGGTCGCAGCGGCGGCCAGCCGCCTTCCGGAAACGGCGGCGGGCAGCAGGGTGCGTCAGCAATGATGACTAAAGTTTACGCTCAAATGGCAACGACTTTAAATATCTCGGCAGATCAGATTTCTGCCGCTATGCAACAGGCGCAACAAGCTATCATGGGATCAGGTAACCAGACGGGTTCCGGCCAGTAAACGTAACGACACAAAAGATAGAAATAGGGGCTTTGGACCTGCACACGTCCAAAGCCCCTATCATTTAAAATCGCATCTATTCAAGCGGGGTCAGGGTAAGCAGCTTTTTGGCTATATCGGGATATCTGGCAATAAAGAGAAGCTCGTCCTCGGTCAGGGGAGTCTGCGCCTCCACGTTGGCATACCTGACAAGCTCAAGTATCTTCCTGGCCTGGCTGGCATTGGAGAAGGAGACCTCCATCTTACCCATGATGTGGCTGAATCCGGATATACCTGAATACTCGCCGGAACAGATCATGCGGCCCGTTTCCACCAGCTCGGGCTCGCCCCTGCCGAGCTCTTCGTAGGCGTATAGCTCATAGTTTTCGGGGTCCTTGAGAACACCGTCGGCATGGATGCCGGAGGCGTGTGAGAAGGCATTATCGCCGACCCCCGGCTGGTTGATGGGTATGGGGACACCGAATGCGAAGCTGGCATATTTGGCCAGCTTGTAAGCTTTGCTGAGCTCCAGGGGCCTGCCTAACTCGTATCTACTGGCAAAACCCTTGGATTTAACCAGGGCCAGGACACATGAAACCAGGTCGGCATTGCCGGCCCTCTCGCCTATGCCGTTTAAAGTAGTGTTAATGTAAGCATCACTGCCTGCATCCACAGCCGCCTTGGCTCCTGCAATAGAATTGGCAACCGCCATGCCCAGGTCGCCGTGACAGTGTATTTCGACCGGCATAGATGTCGCGCTGACTATTTTACCGACGGTCTCATATATGCTGAAGGGGTCGTCGTATCCCAGTGTATCGCAATAGCGGAACCTGTCCGCTCCCGCATCCCTGGCCTCCCGGGCAAAATCAATGAGGAAATTTACATCGGTCCTGGACGCATCTTCAGCATTCACTCCGATGGCTTTGGCGCCCAGGCTCCTGGCTTTCTTGACGGACTCCACCATTTGCTCCAGCAGGTCGACACGGGATTTCCTGCCTTTAAATTTACCCTGGATCATCTGTTCTGAGGTGGAGAGGGAGAGATTGAGGTATTCGATTTCCGGCACCATCTCGAACGTCTTTTCCACATCTTCGACGGTGGCCCTGATCCAGCCGCTGAGCCTTATGGGCTTGAGTACTCCTTTGGCTGCCAGCTCGAGGTTGGCGCGCAAATAATTAGTCTCGTGCGCCGTGGTGGGGAAGCCGAACTCCGACTGATACACGCCAAATTCATTCAGGTACATATTGATCATGGTTTTCTGGAGCTTGGACAGGCTCAGCCGGGCAGTCTGCACGCCGTCACGGTTGGTTACATCGATAAAAAATACTTTGCCCATATCACGGTTTTCGCAAAAACGGAGAAAATTTAGCTTAAATTATTATAGCATTCTTGCTGCATCGTCAGCGAACGGCCTTCGTATGCGGTCGCATCCAAACGAAAAGCCCCGGCAGATTCTGCCGGGGCTTGAAATGCAGGGGTTGAATTTTCAGCGCATGGCCAGGAGCAGGATCAGCACAAATATAAGGATGAGAAAAACGCCCATGATCACCCAGATGAAAACCGGTATCCCCGCGGTCGGTCCGGGGCCGGGCCCGGATCCGCTGCCCGGAGTGCTAAACGATGTTGCCGCACCGTAGACGGAGCGGGAGCCGCCCGTTGGGTTGAGGGCTGCCGCATGGTAATAATATGTCCGGCCCGGCGCCAGTCCTGCCACGGCTGAGCTGAAATTGCCCGGGCCGTTCAACTGCTGCAAGTCGGTGGAGTTGCCGAAATCGGCGGTAGTTCCATATTCAAACCAGACCTGCGCGTAAGGTGTGTTACCCAGGTTGCTGAGTCCGCCGTTTAGCACCGCGGTCGAAGCGGTGATACTGCTTGCAGATGCTGTGATAACCGAGATGCTGGAATTGGAAACGGTGGAGAAAACCTGTTGTGAGCCATATACCTTGGTGCCGTCGGGCGTCTGTGCCACAGCCTGAAAATAGTAGTCGATGCCCGGATTAAGTCCGGTGATTTGCGCCGAAAATCCCTGGGGCATGTTGATCGTTTGATAAGTAGTGATCTTGCCGTAACCGGGTGTTGTGCCATAGTTAAACCAGACCTGTACAGAGGGCAGGGTGCCTATGGAACTTATATAGCCGTTTAAGGTGGCTATGTTGGTGGCAATGCTGCTGGCTGCGTTGGTGGAAATGTTTACGGGTACGGACCCGGCCGTCTGAAAGACGCTGTATTGGCCGAAGCTGTTGTTGCCATTGGCTATAGCCACCGCCCGGTAATAGTACGTAAAGCCGGGTTGCAGGCCTCCGATATTGAAGCTGAAACTGCCCGGGTTATTTATATTCTGCTGGGGTGTGGAATAGCCGAAAGTGGTATCGGTCCCATATTCAAACCATACTGAAGCATTCGGGCTGGAACCTGTAGAGGTCAGGAAACCGTTTAAGGTTGCCGACCGCTGCCCGATATTGCTGGCAGAGGAGGTGCTGACCTTGCCACCGGGTGAGAACGAGGTGGTAAAAACTCCATCAAAGCCGTGGACCGTGACGCCGCCCGCCGTCGAGGGCGCCGCCAGTGCACGGAAGTGATAGAGCGTGCCGGGATTCAATCCCTGCAGGGCGGTGCTGAACGTGCCGGCACTGTAAAGGGTCTGAATACCGGTGGTCTGACCGTAGCCGGTGGACGTGCCCCATTCGAACCACACGTAAGCGTCCCCGTAGTTTCCAAGTGAATCGAGGTAGCCGTTGACGGTAGCGGATGTAGCGGTCACGCCGGTCTGTGCGCCGGTGCTCACGGAAAGCGTGCCGCCGCCCGATGTATAGAAGGAGTTGCTATCGCCATATACCGGTGCCACACCGATAACATCGGGCTTGCCGACGGCCTGGAAATAGTAAGTTGTATTGGGGGCCAGCCCTGAAACGGGTATGCTGAAGGATCCCGGTCCATACATGACCTGCGACCCGGTGCTATTCTGCATAGCGGGATTATTTCCCCATTGGAAATAAACCGTGACGGTATTATAGGGGCCCATGCCGGAAAGGTAACCCCTCAAGGTCGCAGTGCTTGAAGTAATATCCGAAGCCGAACTGGTGGAGATCTGGATGGGCGCCGACGGTATGGTATGCTGGGTGGTGAAATCAAGCCATACGCCCTCGGCCCGCTGCCCGCCAAGCAGACTGGACATGGCAACTGCATGGAAGGAGTATGAGGTTCCCGATGACAGTCCGGTGAGGCCGATACTAAAGCTGCCGGGCCCGCTCATCATTTGCCGTGAGGTAGACTGCCCGTCCGATGTCTCAAAAAAGACTTCAACTGTGCTGTAAGGTCCGATCGATCCCAGGTACCCGTTGAGGACGGCTGAAGACTCGGTAACGCTGGTTGCGCCTGACGTGGAAACCGAAATGCTTTCTCCTCCGATCGGCCCGGGTATGGGTTCATCCTGAGCAAAGGCGGGCGCAGCCGCCAGGGCAAGAAGGATTATTGCGCAAAACGAGGCAGCGAACCTGTACAACATATTGTCCTCCACAAGCATTAATATTGTGCCTGTAAGCCCGGCAGTCTATATAGCGCTCAACCCGGTCAAGCTATGATATTATTGTGCCTTGAACCAGGTTTTATTTCAATAGGGTCTACATTCGGACCCATAATACTGCAGCACGTCTTTTGAGTGTCAATAACCTTTTAGTATCAATGCAGGCCAATGTAAGGTGTTCTCGAAAACTGTACTAGATTTTCAAGCGGTGCTAAAATTTGTCCCCATACGGCTCATTTTTGTCGCATATTTGGTTACCGTATATAAATACTGGTGAAGGAATCCACATGAAAATGTTTAATTGGAATAATAGACTATTGTTCTTAGGGCCCATATTGGTTGTGCTCTTGACCGTTATATCTGCGGCCGGCTGCCAGCCAGCGCCACAGGGTTACAAAGGCGATCCGGAGGCGGTCCAATTGAATGAGACCGGCATGAAATTCTATAACGCGGGGTCGTACAGCGTGGCGATTATTAATTTCGGTAAGGCCATCAAGATCGACCCCGGCAACCCGGCGCTCTGGTTCAATAACGGCCAGGCGCTGGATGGGATGCAAAAATACGATGAAGCTATTGACTCGTATAACCAGGCCATCAAACTGGATCCCAACTTCGCCGATGCCTGGGCCAATGAGGCGCTTTCTTACTATGACAAGCAGGAGTACGACCAGGCGCTTAACAGCATCAATAGTGCCATAAATATAAACGGCAACGTGGGAAGGTACTGGAATACCAAGGGGCTTATTTTGCTGGTTCAGAATAGATATAATGAATCGGTGGCAAGCTACCAGAAGGACGTTTCCCTTGACCCTGGCAACGCCGATGCCTGGACGATGCTGGCCGACGCTCAGGTAAGTGCCAGGAAATTTGACGATGCCATAACTTCCTGCGATAAGGCGCTTTCCCTGGACCAGGTCAATGCGGAAGCCTGGGGCTACCGGGCCAAGGCGCTTTACAATCTGAAAAGGTACGATGAAGCCCTGGTGGCCTTCGATAAGGGGCTGGCCATCGAGCCTAATAACCCGGCGCTATGGTACAGCAAAGGGCTTACACTTGAGGATATGAACCGCGACACCGAAGCTCAAAAATGCTACGACAAGGCAAGGTCGCTGGGCTACCAGTTTTAATTTTGCCCATGCCTTTTTCACTATGATTTTTTCTTCCTGTCGTGTTACCCTATTAATGGAGGTCCTATGAGAACAGGCTGCCAAAAGGCAGCGTTCCGATACTGAAAATATGCGTAAGGATATATTTGAGCTGCATGCAATTGAAGAAAACGGCCGGAAAAAGCCGGATATCGATATCCGAGATATGGGGGTGGATGACATACCGGCGGTTTTTCACCTCGGCGAGCAGGTCTTTACAGCCGAAAAAACTCCGACCCTCTACCGCACGTGGGACGAATTCGAAGTCGTTTCCATGTTCAATGCCGAGACGGATTACTGCTTCGTAGCTGAGATCGAGGGTCAGATAATAGGCTTTGCCCTTGGCAACGTGGTGGAGAAGAAGAGATCGGCCTGGAAATACGGCTATATCGTGTGGCTTGTGGTATCACCCAAATTCCAGAGGATGGGTGTCGCCGGCAGGCTTTTCAATAAGCTTACTGATAAAATGGTTGAAGACGGGGTGCGCATGTTCCTGGTAGATACGGAGGCCGACAACCTGCCTGCACTTCAATTCTTCCGGTCCAGGGGCTTCGGCAATCCCCAGCAGCACATTTATATGACTTATAACCCCGCCACTATTGAGCAGCAGAAGGAAAAGAAGCGCGGTTCGAGAGGCAAGAAAAATGGGAACGACCACAGGCGTAACGGCTGAAATCCAGCCGGACAGGCTGAAAAAACTCCTCAAGGATATGGTGGATATCTACAGCCCCTCGGGCAAGGAGGAGGAGATACTCCAGTTCAGCGAGGACTATCTTAAGGCAGCCGGGCTTAAGGTCAAAAGGCAGACCGTAGATGAGAACCGATTTAATATTGTGGTGCTGCCCCCTAAAACCGATGAGGTCGATCTTTGTTTCGTGGGTCACCTGGATACCGTGACGGCCCATGACCTTGACGACTTCGGCTTTTATGAGGAGGAGGAAAAGGTCTTCGGCCTGGGCAGCTCGGATATGAAGGCCGGCTGTGCAGCCATGATCGAAGCTTTTACCGTTCTTGCGCAGAAGATGACCCGTTTCCCGTCCGTGGGGCTGGCGCTGGTAGTGGGCGAGGAAGAGGAGAGCGACGGCGCCAAGACACTGGTGCGTGAATATCGCTTTCCCTGGGCAGTAGTCGCCGAGCCCACCAACATGGTCCCCTGCCTGGGCCACTACGGCTACCTGGAAGTGCTATTGCGCACACGCGGCAAGAAAGCTCATTCCTCTATGCCCGAACTGGGACAGAACGCCATCGAGAATATGCTCAAACTATTACTGGATGTGACCGGGTACGCAACCTCCGTGTCCAGCGGGCTGGTTTATAATATCCGGCAGCTTTCGGGCTTCCCGGGCGGTTTCGTTGTGCCGGATACATGCGAAGCCTGGCTGGACCTGCATTTGCCACCCGATTCCCGCATGGATGTGCTTAAGGCTGAGCTGGAGGAGCTGGTGGAGAACGCCGGCAGGGAGATTCCGGCGCTGGATGCCTATATACGCTTCGAAAACACGCAGTCAGGATACCGTATATCTCAAGAGAGGCCTCTGGTGCGCAGGCTGCGTCAGGTATGCAAGGCCATGAATATTGACTGGGAGACGCAGGACTTCCGCAGCCATTCCGATGGCAATGTGCTGTGGGGAGCAGGCGTTGACCCTATAATATTGGGACCCGGACGCCTGGAAACGGCGCATACTCCGGAGGAGTCGGTAAATTTCAACCAGGTGGTACAGGCGGCTCAGCTATACCTTAACTTCGCCCTGGCGCTTTGACGTGCGGAAGTGATAAAAGTCATTAACTGACTTGTTAAGGGCTGCTATTATATTTTTAGGAATGTTGAAGTTCAGGAGGAGAGATCATGTCCAAATCTGAAGATGCGCTAAAGGCGGCATTTGCTGGAGAATCGCAGGCCAACCGCAGGTACCTGGCCTTTGCGGCGGAGGCCGACAGGGAGGGTTTCCCGCAGGTGGCCAGGCTGTTCAGGGCGGCGGCTGAGGCGGAGACGGTGCATGCCATTAGTCACCTTAAGGCTATGAAAGGCGTTAAGTCTACCAAAGATAACCTTCAGGAAGCTATCGGCGGCGAGACCTATGAGTTTACCAGCATGTATCCAGGCATGATTGAAACTGCCAAGGCTGAAGAAAATAAGGATGCTGAGATCAGCTTCTGGCGTGCCAACGAGGTCGAGAAGATACATGCCGGGCTGTATAAGGGTTTGCTGGATACGCTGGGCAAAAGCCAGGAGAACCACGCGTACTATGTTTGCCCCGTATGCGGTTATACAGTGGGGAAGGATGTGCCCGACCTCTGCCCGGTCTGCGCCACTAAAGGCAAGCTGTTTAAGAGAATAGACTAATAAAAGCGGATTGCTTGCAAAAGCAATCCGCTTCAAGTTCTAAATCCTAAACTCTAAGTTCTAAGCAAGTTCAAAACTCCAAGCTCCAAAGTTATAGAATTTAGAGTTTTGGGTTTGTTTAGGATTTAGTGCTTGGGGTTTAGAGTTTCCCAGCAAGGTTTATAATTTTTCGTCGCTCATGATATCCAGGTAGATATCTTCCAGGGCCGATTGCCTGATAGCCAGGTCGACCAGTGCCCAGTTGTTATCCGATATCTTGCGCAGCAGGTTGGCCATTTCCTCGATATTGGATGTCTTAACGCTGTAGTTGCCGTCTTTGCGCGGATAATCGAGGTTGAATTCCGACTTGAAAACGATCTCGAACTCGCGCGTGCCCAGGCTCTTGCGAAGATTATCCATGGTATCGAAAACAATCAGCTTGCCGCGTTTTAAGATAGCTATACGGTCGCAGATGTATTCAACGTGGAAGAGGTTATGAGCGCTCAGGATAATGGTCTTGCCCTCTTTAGGCAGATTTTTGAGGTAGTCGATGATAAAGAAAGATGTAAGAGGGTCCAGGCCTGAGTTCGGCTCATCCAATATCAGCAGGTCCGGATCATGTATTAGCGTGCGGGCTATGGACACCTTGCGTTTCATGCCCTTGGACATCTCGCCAATGAGCTTTTTGCCCGCCTCCAGCTTAAGCGAGTCCAATAGAGATTCGCCCCTTTCGGCCGCTTTTTTACGGGGCATACCGTAGATATCGGAGAAGAAAGCCAGGTACTCCTGGGCGGTCATATTTTCATATAGCGGGTTTTCCTCAGGCAGGTAGCCCAACGATTTCTTGACTTTGAGCCCGTTCTTCTGGATATCCTGCCCCATGACAGTCAGGGAGCCTGCCGTTGGGGTGATCAACCCCACTATCATCTTGAGGGTGGTGGTCTTGCCGGCGCCGTTGTGCCCGATAATGCCCACGATCTCCCCCTTGTTTACCGCCAGGTCAAGTTCATCTACGGCGGCAAAGCTGCCGTAGTATTTGGAGATTTTATCCAGTTTGACGATCGTTTCTCGCATTATATAAGCGGTCGAGTATAAAATATCAGGCAATGCGCAATGTTCTGATTATAGCAGGTCGGGAGATAATGCGCCTGCGAGCCCGCTTCGGCGGCAAGATGATCACGGCCGTACTCATATTGGCAGCCTGTGCCGCAGGGGTTTCTTTCATGGTCTTCCAGCAGGGCATGGTGCTGGCCAAGGACTTCTACATCATAGGAGTTTCGCCAAATGCGCCACTATTGGATGACCCGCGTTTCCACATTTTGCAGGTTCCTATCGCCGACAGCGCCCAGTCACTTAAAGACAGGCGGATAGACGTATATTTAACAGGCGCGGCGCTTTATTATCGTCAGGATGACCGCTCACAATACGCGGCGGGTGCGCTCAAAACTTATCTGGAAAAAAATGAGCTTGCGCGATTGGCCGTGGACTATCCGCTTAACCAGGCTTTCCCCTTGAGGGTGGAGATCAATTACCTCCAGGCGCCGTCAAAGGATATCGGCTCGGCTTCGCCATTAACGCTGGCCGATATTTTGAACAAGGCCGCCAAGGAGAATGCGTCCCCCTCGCTGCCACCCGGAGGCGATATAACAGAAGGGGCCGGCTCCCAGCCTTCCCCTCCTGGGGAAGCAGTCCCCAACGCCACCGATGAGATGGTTCTGAAGCAGCTCCAGGGTTTACAAAGCGCCAAGCTCGTGCCGGAGTTCAAGGCCCAATTTGCTGACCAGGGTGAGGTCATTGTGCCTTCTTTGATGAACCCGCCCATTCCCCTCGCCCAGGTTATGCTGGCCTTTGCTTACATATTGCCGATATTCTTCATCAGCATTTTTTTTACCAGCGGCTTTTTGGAGGAGAAGCTGGGACGCAAGCTAAATATCCTTCTCTCCGCCCCCGTTACCCCTTTTCAGATCATTATAGGCAAGATGTTGCCCTATATAGGATACTCGCTGCTGATCGTAATAATCATAACCCTGGTGCTGCACGGTAACCTGCTGCTGGCGCTGGCCATCTTTCTGCCGGTAATTCTGTTCATCTTCGCCATCTACCTGGGCGTTGCCCTGCAGTACCGCACTTTCAAGGACCAGACCTTCTTCTCGCTGGTGGCGGTAACGGGCATAACCGGCTACCTCGTCTTCCCTGCTATGTTTGTAGGCATCAACGATTTGAGCTACGTGTCCCCGCTTACTCTGGCGGTGCAGATGTACCGCGGAATTGATATTACGCCGTACCAGTATATGCTTTCAGCGGTGCCTATGCTGCTCATCTTCGTGCTGGCTGTAACCGTGGGCTCGCGCGTTTTTAACGAAGAATATTTGCTGAGCTTCCGACCGCTGCATGTCAAGATTCGCGATGCTATCTATTACGCCATGAATAAGCACCACCTGGCGATTTCAGCTGCCGTCTTCGCTCTGCTCTTAATCCCCGTGGTTTTTATGGTGGAGATGGGCGTTATCGCCGTATCCTTCAACCTGCCCAAAGCCCTGGCTCTGGGCTTCAGCCTTTTTATCTGCGTGGTCATCGAGGAAATCGCCAAATCGCTGACAGTGGCAGTCACTATCGAACACCGGCTGGTTAAACGCTGGTTCCAGGTTTTTACTCTTGCTCTGGTATCGGCTGCCTTTTTCTTTATCGGCGAAAAGCTTCTACTGTTTATGTCGCTCAAGGTCATTTCTGAATCGCTTTTTACCACAGCCGTCTTCGCCGGTAATATGCTGTGGATACCGCTGCTGGTGCACATGGGCTGTACCTCGGCCGTCTGCCTGATAACCTGGAAAACAGGCCTAAAGGGCTATCCCCTGGCAGTGCTGATCGGTTCCCTGCTTCATGGACTCTATAACCTTTCGCTGATAGGGGTGTTCAGATGAGGGGTTTCATGGCTATGGTCTTGCGTGAAATGAAGGCGCTGCGCAAAGAAAAGACCATTATGTTCGCAATCCTCATCCAGCTTTTCATCGCTTCCTTCTCGTCGGTCATTCTGCTGGGCATCATGGTCTATTATGACCCCGGGTCTATAGGTCAAACATCGCAGGTCGGCCTCAACGTGGGAGTGATCGGTAACAGCAACAGTATGTTCATCAAGTACCTGGGGGACCGCAACTACCGAGTACGTATTTATGATAATGCTTCACGTGCCGAGGCGGCTTTCAAAACCGGCAGGGTGGACGCCATCGTAGTCCTGCCCGATTCAGATAAAGGCGTGGTGAATATGAAGCTGGTGCTACCGGACATGGATGCCCAGGCCACGCTGGCGCTGATGCTGCTCAAGGACCCCATGACGCGTTATGAAAATTTCCTTCGCGACCAGGAGGGGGTGACGCTCAGATACCATGACGTGCAGGGCAAACCCTTCACTACCTATGAATTCCTGTATACGTTGATCATACCCATTTTGATGTTTTTCCCGGCCTTCATTGCAGGAAGCATGGTTATCGACTCGATCTCGGAGGAGGTAGAGAACAAGACTCTCGATACGCTGCTTTCGGCGCCCGTATCGATCAACTATATCACCGGCGCTAAGATCATAGCCTCGGTGGTGGTGGGGGCCTTTCAATGCATATTATGGATCGTACTGCTGGGCTTCAACGGTTTCACCATACAGAATGCCGGTCTGATACTGTTGCTTTCGATCATGATCACTGCCATAATTGCCATCCTGGCCCTGTTGGTGGCGCTGGTATTCCGTGACCGGGAACGTTCGCAGTTCATCTACTCGCTGGTGATACTGGTGCTCTTTGCACTAACATATTTCATCAGCCCTTCTCCTTTCGCCCTGGTGGCCCGCCTGGCCACCGGCGACCCCTACGTAAGCGCCGTTCAATTGTTGACTTATCTTGCCATGCTGGCCGTTCTGCTGGCGGCCACCCCTTTTATTACCAGGAAATTGATGAACGACTGAATAAATTCCAAGCTCCAAAGTCCAAAATAATTATTAAATTCTACGCAAGCTCAAAACCAAAAATAGCATGTAGGGACGGGTCTTCAGACCCGTCCGAAAATGCGGGCGCACCTGAAGGTACGCCCCTACACATCGAGGTTCATTTAGCCGCCATTGCGTCAGGACACGGTTTAGTATTAAGAACTTTATATTGTTATTGGTTTATGAAACGCATTGACAGATTTTATGTATTGGTCTAAAGTACGGAAAAAGACACTTGTATCCCCGCCGTCGGCAGTGTGTGGCTGAAGGAAATGTTTAGATAATGTCCCCTATTCTATCCAAGACGAGCTTCCTGTACGGGCTGCAATGCCATAAGTACCTCTGGACGCAGTTGCACGATCAGAGAAGCATTCCGCGGGTCGATGCTGCCATGCAGTTTATCTTCGACCAGGGCCATGAGGTTGGCGAACTGGCCAGGAAGCTTTTTCCTGACGGTATAAACGTACCCACCGACGATTTTGCCGCAAATACGCGGATTACGCGGGAGAATTTAAACGGCGATAAACCGCTCTTCGAGGCCGGTATTTCAGCCGGCAATCTCTATTGCCGGCTGGATATACTCAACCCTGTTGGCGAGGGCGCCTGGGACATCATTGAAGTCAAGAGCGTAACCAGCGTTAAGGACGTCAATATCTGGGACGTTGCTTTTCAGAGGTTATGCTGCGAGAATGCCGGCCTCAAAATCCGCAACTGCAAGGTGGCCTACATCAATACGCGCTATATCAGGCACGGCGAGATAGATCCGCAGCAGCTTTTCAATGTCGAGGATATCTCAGGCAGGGTCAATGAGTTCAGCGACACTTTAAGAGGTAAGATAAACGAGATACTGGACGTTATGGTCAAGACGCAATGCCCGGAAATTGGCATAGGGCCCCACTGTAGCGCCCCTTATGAATGCCCGCTTCAAGAGGTGTGCTGGGCTTTCCTGCCTGAGCACAGCATCTTCGACCTTTACTGGGGCGGTAAAAAACGCTACGAGCTATTTGAAAGCGGCATCGTGAATATCCTGGATATACCTGACGGCTGCGGCCTGAACGGCAAGCAACAGATACAGGTCAGGTGCGTGGCAAGCGGCGAGCCACATGTAGACAGGGAGGGCATTCGCAGCTTTCTCGATTCATTACAGTACCCTGTATACTATCTTGATTTCGAGACCTGCAGCACTGCCATTCCGCTCTTCGACGGCACGCGTCCTTACCAGCAAATACCCTTCCAGTTTTCTGTGCATGTGGAAGAGACGAGGGAGGGGCCGATAAAACATTATGGCTACCTGGCCGAAGGTAAGGGCGACCCCCGCCCGCAACTGCTGGAGGCGCTTAAGAATTCGCTGGGAGACAAAGGCAGCATCGTGGCTTATTATGCCCCATTTGAGAAACAGGTGTTGTCTGAGCTGGCCGATGCCTTCCCCGGCTGCCGGAAGTGGGTCGATGGATTGCAATCCCGCATTCTGGACCTGCTCAAGCCCTTCAGCAACTTCTACTATTATCACCCGGAGCAAAGGGGCAGCGCCTCGCTTAAAAAGGTGTTACCAGCCCTGACCGGGATCAGCTATGACGGATTGGAAATCAGCGACGGCAAGTTAGCCGGTGTCGCTTTCATGGCTGCAACCTACAGCAATGCCGACGAAGAGGAACGGTTGAAAATACGGCGGGGCCTGGAGGAATACTGCGGGCAGGATACCGGCGGGATGGTCGAGATCATCAAAAAGCTCACTGATATGACGGGTAAGGAATATCAGAACCCGCTGCCGCTATAGAGCGGTCAGCTCGTCGATGGACATCTCCTTCACATTGTCGTGCAGCATCAGGAAAAGATCGAGAGTATAATCGGCATCCTTGTTGGGGTCGTGCATCAATAACGGCCCGAAATCAGGCGCCTGAGCCAGTACCGGACGGTAGGCGTTCACCAGCTTCTCCATAGCGTTAAGGTCGCCGGTATCCTGGAAAATACGCATGTAGTGCATACCGATGTAATAGAAGGGTGGGAATACATTGGGATTGATTTTCACAGCCCGGTTGAAGATCTCAAAAGCCTCCTGAACCTTACCCATGTTATACAGGCAGATACCCTTGTTGGTAAGGGCCATCACGTTGTCGGGCTCCTTTTCCAGCGCTTTATTAAAACAGCCGGTGGCCTCTGCATCCTCTTCCAGTTTAAAATGGCACAGCCCCTTCTTGAAGGTATCATCGAAGGTCAGTTCCTCGGCATGTTGTGCAGCCAGTTCGACGCACTGGTCCATCGATTTGAGGTATTCCTCTTCCTCGAAATAATCATCTCTCAGCTTACGCAGGTCGTCTATTTTCACAGTTCACTCCTTGAAACGATTATAATAAACGATAACATAACGGGCGGATGCCTCCAAATATCTGTTTGCAGCAATTTCTATGGTGGAAGTGGTACACGGCGTCTACAAGATCAGTGGTATCTGGGACCAGGCCGACCTGGGAGCCAATGTATACCTGCTGGCATCGGGTGGAGAGCTTACTCTGGTCGATGCAGGCTACCGCAATAAGTACAGACAAATATTGAAAAGGATTTACAGCCTGGGTTTTGCTCCAACTAGGATCCGGCATATTATCATCACACACCATCATCCGGACCACATAGGCGGCCTGGCCGCCCTCAAAAAGCTGACCGGTGCGAAGACCATCGCTCACAAATTGGATGCGCCCTTTATAGACGGCCGGTTACCTCAGGCTGGGCCTTCACGACCGGATTGGCTGAAGCGTTCGTCGGGCATTTTTAGCGGGGTGCTGGCCACACCGCCGACTATAGTTGATATCGAGGTGGATGACGGAGATGATCTGCCGGTAGCGGGCGGCATTAAGATAATTCACACCCCCGGACATACTCCGGGCAGCATCTGTATTTACCTTAAACAGGAGGGGCTGGTTTTTACCGGCGACCTGTTGGCAAGGCGGCTGGGGATCAAGCTGCCCTCAATGGTATTCATCGCTGATATAGAGCAAGAGATGAACTCTATCCGGAAGCTGGCGGAGCTGGATTTTGATACGGCCTGCTTTGGGCATGGTTTTCCGCTCAGGAAGGGTGCGGGCAAAATAGTGGCCGAATTTGCCCGCAAATTAAACGCCCCCGTGGGAAAACTCCAAATTCCCAATCCTAAACCCTGAATTCCAGCTTCCTTCTGTGTAGGGGCGTACCTTCAGGTGCGCCCGCATTTTCGGATATTTTCGGACGGGTCTGAAGACCTGTCCCTACATGTTAATAAACAAACACCAAATCGTAAGTTCAATTTGTTTTTGGATTTTGAGTTTAGGATTTGTTTAGAGCTTAGGGTTTAGTATTTAGAATTGGTAAGTATCCCGCCACGCCACGACAACCACTATACAATCGTGGTAGAATTATAGCATGTGTGGATTATCCTTACCTCCTTCAAGCGGTTGGCAATGGTTCAGTGTATTTGCTGGGTTTGGGACGATTATTGCATTGTTGGGGTGGCTTATGACCACCATTTTCCAAATGATATGGGGGCCATCCAAGATAAAGGTTGACACTATAGGAAGAGTTATAGAATTAATAATCCGAGTCCGAAATATCCCAATTGAAAATAGATGCATTGATCGGTTAAGCGGGGGAAGGAGAATTGTGCAAGCATTGACAGTTAGTGTAGATATTGAGGATATGACGCATAAGGATGCATTTGGAGAACCAGAACTGATTGTGCTTGGTTCCTCTGCTTCTAATATAAGGCTCAGCGATGACCCTAACAACAAACATAAACAAGTAATTCTCCCTGCATCCAAATATAAATATGCAGAAGTGAAAATAGCAGAAGTTTTAAAGGGTAAGGTAATGGCCGCAGGTGCAGATGAAAAATATGATACAGAATTACAAGAAGGAATATATCGAGTATCCATAATGTGGAGCGCAGATAGCCAATCAGATACCGAATGGAAGTATTTTATTGTCGGCAAAATAAGCGATGTTTTCCCCGACCAAAAGAAAAACTCAGATTTATATGTAAAATGGATAGAAGAAGATGCCCAAACGAAAAATAATCAAGCGTGATATTACAAGGGAACAGTTTTACACCCTACTTGGTAAGGCGGCTGAACGGGTTAAGCCTACTGAATCTGATTTAGAACAGCTAGAAACATCGGACGTTCCTCAAGACGATGGTTGTAACGAAATTGATATTCATTCAGATATGACTGAAGATACTTCGGACTGACAGCATGATAAACGCCGCCTATTCCACGCTTTACAAGGCTCCAAAAGCCCTCAATGGTATTGGTATGAGCATTACCAACAACATATTCTCCAAGGGCATGATTGCAACGCACATGACCGAATCCAGCATCCTCAAGAGTATTGTAAATGGAATATTCATCTGTAAAGATGATTGTTTTGCGCTCAACGTTCTTGGCAATAAGTGGCATTACCGTAGAGCGTTTGACGTTAGCAACCGCTTTAACGCTGACCTTGCCGTTGCGCTGTGCAATACCAATCACTGGAACCTTGTGAGACCCTTCAGCCGGACGACCCTGGTTATCACCACGCCTTTTGCCGCCGATATAGGTCTCGTCAATTTCCACTTCGTTCTTGAACATGCCCTCGTTCTCATCAAGAAGTGTGCGGATTTGCTTAAACATACGCCAAGCTGTCTTGTAGGTTACGCCAGTCCTGCGTTGAAGCTCTTTGGCAGAATGACCGGATCGGGTCGTAGCCATCCAAAACATAGCCTCGAACCATACTGTAAGGGGGGTAGTAGATTTGTGGAAGATAGTTCCAGCGGTCGGATAATATTCATGTCCACACTCGCATTTATAGCAAGGTCGTTTAGCAACTTTGTAATGCCTTGTTATTTTCTTACAAATCGGGCATTCAACGCCATTCGGATAATGCTTATTCTTGAGCCATTCAAGACAAGCATCGTTATTCGGGAATTCCTTTGCGAAAGTTTTGCCTGTGTACTTGGCCTGTTTCGTCTTCATTTTTCTACCCTCTTGAACGTAGTATATCATATAAAGTTCGTGGTGTCAAGGGATAGTTACCTTAGAATTTTAGATAATTTTTTGGAGCTTGGAATCTGGAACTTGGTATTTATCGCTCTACCGATTTCCGCAGGGCCATGAGGTTGATATGCGGCACAGTGATGGGGTAGGTACAGCCGGGAGCGAGTATGAGCCGCCGGCCGTTCATCTGCTTTATGGCATCGTCGGCCTGCTTCTTAATGTCATCTGTGCGCCCGGTTAACAGAGTTTTAAATTGTTCGATGCCGCCCATTAGGGCGCCCTTAAATATTTTGCCTGCTTCATCCAGGCCCGGCCAGGCCGTGCGGTCATGCCAGTTCATGGCATGGACCGGATAGTCCGCCAACTCTTTGAACATTGGATTTTTGCCGTGAAGATGCATCACGTTAAACCACCCTGAGGCGGCCGCCTCCAGCACCCTTTGGTCTCCGGGACGTCCGTAGTGGAAGTACTCTTCCGTACTCATAACATCGAAGCTTGCCGCCCGTGCCGAGAGGAATATGCCATCGCACCCCTCTTCCATTGCAGCCCGCACAAAACGTACACAGGTTTCTGTCAGCGCCTTTATGCCGCGCTCTACACGGTCAGGCTCGCGTCTCAAATGCACGAGGCAGGTCTCGTCGCCGGCCAGGTAACAGGCGGAGTTGATGGGGTTGAAGATCGTGAAGACAACCGGCGTATCCTTGTCCTTTTTTTCGACAATGATTTGGAGCGCCTGCAACATGCGGCCGTAAGTACCTTTTTTAACATCCAACGGTTCGATACGGTCCCAGTCATCGATCTTCTTAATGGCATATTCCAGGTAGTCGCGATCACCCATGGGGCTGCCCCGCCAGGCATGCTTAACCCCGTAGTCGTCCACGCAGAAGGTTGAGGCTACGGGTACCTTAATAAAATCAAGATCGTAGAGCTTTTGAAATGCCACTGCCGCCGCCGCCAGTGTCTCCGGCTGCTGGTCTTCCTGCGGCCAGTGCCTCCAGAAGCCCACAGGCACACGATCGACCTCTTTCCCCTCGAGAACTGCTTTGATCCTCTCTTTTTTCGTCATCCCAAAGTTCCCTATACTTTGTATTTTGAATTTTGAACTTGTTTAGAGTTTAGTGTTTAGAATTTAGAGTTTTGTTTCAGGGTATTCTCTTTTTTATCTTCCCCCATGATCCAGTAATCAAAAAGCTCTCGTCCATGTTGCTGACCATGCTCTCGAATTTCTTCATGGGCACTGCAAAAGATAGCTCATATTTATCCACGAAGGGCCTGGCCGAGATGTCGAACATCCCGACAACCGGCCTGGGGTGGCCGGATTCAGCCTGCATCAGCGGATGGTGCACGATTGACGAGCATCCGGAACCGAAGGGCGAGATGACGCCATTGGGCTCGGCTTCATCGAAGCTGGCAAGGGTAAAAAGGCCCGCCAGCACGTCGGGTTTGGCAAAGAAGATGGCCACCAGCGGGTTGTCCGACTCCTCCAGAATATCCCAGCGTTTAAAGACGATATAACGGCCGGGCGCCTTAAAGGGCTGCTGCTGCGTCATAACCTCTTTGACCAGTTCGGGTGACTTTTTATAGCGTTCGCCTTCCAGCTTGCCCGGTATCCCACAGGATAGGAAATACTCGAAGTTGGGCATGATCTGTGTGGCAAAGCCCACGTATCTTTTCCCGCCGAAACAGCCTATCGATTCTACACCGAAGGACATGGGATTCCCCTTTCTGGCTTTCTGCAGTGCCGCGATGATACATCTATTCACAGAGCCAGGCTTGACCAGGTCGGCACGTCCTTCCTCATCGGTATAATAAAAAGTGAGGGGCAGCTCGGCGTTATTGAAATACTTCTTCCACTGTCCGATAAACCGTTCCTTATCCGCTTTCTTCATAGCACAGCCTCCTTGAGAAAATTATGCTTCTTTAATATGAACCAGGCCAAATCATTTTCGCGGCCCGAGCTCAGCGTGCACCTTTTTGAGCCATTCGGCGATAGGGATTTTCTGGGGGCAGGCCTCCTCGCATTCGCCACATTCGATGCAGGCGTCGGCCCGCTGATCAGGTTTCATAGAAATCGGGCTATTATAGTAAAAGCGGGCTGCCCTGAGGTCATTATACATGATGCCGTTGTTATAAAATTGGAAGACACGTGGAATATCCACCCCGCTGCTGCAAGGCTGGCAATATCCGCAGTTTGTGCAGGGAATAGGGCTGAATCCCCGGAAAGCCGTTTTGACATGTTCGATCAGAGCCATATCGTCCCGAGTAAGCGAGCCCGGACCGCTGAGGTCGGCTGTTGCAAGGTTTTGCTCCACTTGATCCATGGTGCTCATGCCGCTGAGGGCCAGCGATACTTCGGGGTGCTCCCAGACCCACAGCAGGGCCCATTCGGCCATGGGCCGCTGATGCCTGGCTCCCTCCCATATTTTGGCTATAGACGAGGGCGGTTGTTTAGCCAGACCGCCGCCCCTCAAGGGTTCCATGACCACGACGGCAAGTCCCTTGCTGGCGGCGTATTTGAGGCCTTTCTCGCCGGCCTGGAACTCTGTATCCATATAGTTATATTGGATCTGGCAGAAGGTCCAGTTGTCGTAGCCGTCCACGTATCTTTTTGAAAAGCTCGAATTCATCGTGGAAGGAGAATCCCAGCCGGCCGATACGCCCTTTGGCCATGGCTTTTTCGGCCCACTGGAACACTTTGAGGTTAAGCAAGTTAGGCCAGTAGTCGTTATTAAGGCCGTGCAGGAGGTAGAAATCGATCTTATCGGTCTGCAGGCGCTTCAGTTGCTCCTCGAAATAGCGGTCGAAATCGGCCGCCGACCTGATGGCCCAGGAGGGCATCTTGGTTGCCAGCTTCACTTTCTGCCGGTAGCCGTCGCACAGCGCCTTGCCGACCACGACTTCGCTGCGCCCGGCGTGGTAAGGGTAAGCGGTGTCCACATAGTTAACGCCGTTATCGATTGAGTAGCGAATCATCCTGACCGCTTCGGCCTCGTCGATATCTGCCGGGTTAGGTGACGTCTGTGGAAGGCGCATGGCTCCGAAGCCCAGGGCCGAAGACTGCCAGGACAGTTTTTTGCCGAAGTCACGGTACTTCATGTGTGCTTATAATGATATTCTGGTGAAGGTGAAAATTCCAAATTCCAAAGGCCAAATTCCAATTACAGGTTGTTGGCGGTGGTGGCCGGTAATAGAATTAGGGGCACGAATCAGAAGGTGGAAAAGCAATGGCAAGTGAGAGAAATAAGATGACGGCGGGCAAAATGGTCTACACGGCTGTGTGGATACTGATCTGGCCTGTGGTGCTGCTGTGGCTGTCGGGGGACTGGCTGTGGCCGGAAGGCTGGATATTTAATATCTGGTTCCTGGTGTTGTGCTTCACAACCGTCATCAGCCTTTACATCAAGGACCCGGCCCTGCTGGCGGAGAGGTACCAACAGCCGGGAGAAGCCGGTCAGAAAGGCTGGGACCGCTATATTGTTTACGGTCTGGTGTTGGGTTTTATCGCCTGGGCAGTGATCATGCCGCTGGATGCCAGGAGGTTCTTTTGGACCTCAGGTTTCCCCGTCTGGGTGAAGGCTGTCGGAATTGTAGCGATGGTGCTATCCTTCATCCTTTTCTACAGGGCGTTAACGGAAAATAGCTTCGCCTCACCTCTGGTAAGGATACAGGCGGAGCGCAAACAGCAGGTAATTTCCAGCGGGACTTACGGCCTGGTTCGCCACCCTATGTACCTGGCTGGTATATTGATGTTCATGGGCGTACCGCTGCTGCTCGGCTCTTTATATGGTCTGTTGATAGGGGTATTGATGCTTTTCCTACTGGCTTTCAGGATAACTGGGGAAGAGAAAATGCTGGCCGATGAACTGGAAGGCTATGCTGATTACAAGAAGAAAGTGAAATACCGGCTTATGCCGTTTATCTGGTAGACCGCTTATGTTCGCGCACTAATTATGTGCAGGACGACCTCGGCAAAACCTTCGCCTGCTCCATGTTTACTGATATAGCGGGCGGACCTGCGGAGGGTCCTTTTATCGGTTTCCGGCAGGTCGGGGTTGGGAATAAGAACACTTTGTGTGAACAGTTTGAAGAGGGAAAGATCGGTCATGGAATCGCCCACGACCAGCACCTCTTCCGGCTTGACCACCGGCCAGTCCATCAACTCCAGCAACTTTTTTAGCGTGGTCCCCTTATCTATACCTTTCTGCATGAGATGCAGGATATAGGTAGAATCCAATAATTGGACATCCCTTACGCAATCTCTAAGTTCTTCTATATCAATGCCGTCGGCCCGGCAGACAATATCGATCAGCCTTTCGGCATTGTCCTCTCTCTCCCGAATATGGCCCGGATACCTGGATTTGAGCTTCTGCAGCGCCTCGATAGCGGGCCGGCGTGAATAGCCCAGCTCGACCAGGGTGCTTTTATAAGTCATCCTGGCGACCGCGCCGTTTTCCGCGATGAGGGGTCCCCCGATATCCAGGCCGGCGGCCATAGCTACCAGCATGGGATCTGTGCGGCCGGAGACCAGCCCTACCATGATGCCGCTCTCCTTTAAATTCTGCATGGCGTGCGAGACGGCAGGGCTGAGCGCGTCCCCACCGTTATTAAGCGTGCCGTCCACGTCGGTCATGATGAGCTTTAGGCGGAGGGCTGTCTCACGCGTGATCGCAGTGAAGGGTTGTATCATTTGGATAAAACTATTTTAAATTTTTGATGATTAGAGTTTTCGCGGGAGGAGTTGTCGTACAAGCCCTGGCTTTATCGCCGCTCAGCTTGTAGCTGTTGCGGCCGTGCTCCTTGGTATAGTACATGGCCGCGTCCGCCACTTTAAGCAGGTCTTCGATATTGGAACCGTCCCGGGGATAAATGGCAATGCCGATGCTGGTAGTCACCTGTAGATCCCGCCCGTCGATCGCCAATGGCTTTTGAAAAGCCGCCAGTATTTTCTGCGCAGCTTTAATCACGTCTTTGACATTGGTGAACTCCGGGATGAGAACTACAAATTCGTCACCGCCCAGCCTGGCCACAGTGTCACTTTTGCGTACGAGCGCAGTTAATCGATCAGCCGTGGCTTTGAGAAGTTCATCGCCGGCGGCGTGGCCTAGGGTATCATTGATAGTTTTGAAATTATCCAGATCGAGTTCCATGGCGGCCAGCTTCTTTTTATGACGTTGAGCCTGGGCGCAGGCAATATTAAAGCGGTCATAAAGTAGCGACCGGTTGGGCAGGCCGGTCAGGGCATCGTGCATGGCCAGAACGGCCAGCTTATTTTGTAGTTCCATGCGCTCAGTTACATCACGGCCCACACAGCGGTAACCCACAACATTCCCATGTTCATCTTTTTGCGGGGATATCGAAATCTCAGCGAACTCTATAACGCCGTCTTTACGAGCCAGCCTGAAGATCAGCCCCTTGTGCGGTTCACCGGTTTCACGGACCCGGACGAACTGACTCACAATATTATTTATTTCATCCAGTATGGTAATAGAACGGAAGTTCGCTCCGATTACCTCTTCCCTGGTAACACGCAAGACCCTGCAAAATGCGTTATTCACAAAGGTAAAATTGCCCGCCAGGTCCAGCTCAAAATAGGAATCGTTCATCTCTTCCAGTATGGTCCGGAATCTCTTTTCGGACTCCGAAATTGTCTTCTGAAGCCGCCTGACTTCAGTAATGTCGAACAGGGTGGTCCTGCTCATAAGAAAATTCCCGGCCTCATCTTTGACAGCCGTAGCGCTCACCAGCGCCGACATAACGGTCCCATCCTTGCGTACAATTTCAGTCTCAACGTCCTTCAACCATCCGCGTTGCTTAAAAAGAGGAAAATTAACGGCGAAATCTTTACGGCTTTCAGGCGAGAGCAGGTCAACGAATTTTATCTTTCCGATGACCTCATCCCGGGTATATCCGATCCAGGCAAGCTCGGTATCGTTGACCTGCACGTAGACTCCTTCTTTATCCAGCGAATGGTAGCCGGCCGGCGCGTTGTTATAAAGGTCCTGGATCCTCTCAGAAGCCTTTTGCCGCTCCTCCTCGATTTGTTTGCGCCTGGTGATATCTACAATGGCTCCTCTTACCCCTGCGAGTTTATTCTGACGAATAACTGGCGCGGCGTAGATGAGTCCGATAAACGTGCTGCCATCTTTCCTGAGAAAGCTATACTCATCACCGGGGATTGATTTTCCCTCCATTACCTTCCCAAAGTTCTCTCCAAATCTCTGCAATTCTTTGGGCGAAAAGAACTGAGATGCGTTCATTCCCGCTATGTAATCTTCTTCACTATACCCGAAGACTTTAAGGGCAGTTTGATTAAAGGAGATAATCCTGGCTGCGGTATCAATTTCAAAAGCTGATATTGGCAGGAAATCGAGCATCTCACGGTATTGCTTCTCGCTCTCCCTAAGTTTCTCGTCCGCCTTCTTTCGTTCTGTAATGTTTTTTACTATATGCACAGTGCCCTCGAGCTCGCCACTATCATTAAATATCGGCGAGCAGGAGACTTCCATATACATCCCCAAACGCGGCTCGAAGACTTCTTCGATTACACCGGATTTACACTCGACTGCCTTTTCATGAGGACAGTTGGGAATCGGTACGGAAGACATGTGAACAATCTCATAGCAATGCTTGCCGACAAGCTCTTCCGGCCTTACCTGGAATGCGTCAGCGTAGGCTTTATTCACCCGTATGAGCCTGAAATCCTTATCCTGGATTGAGACCAGGTCTGAAATAGCGTCGAACGTTGCCTGCCACTGCTCGGATGTCCTTTTGATAATATCATCCGCCTTCTTAACCGCAGTTATATCCTGGATAGTCCCTCCCACCCTCGTTATCAGGCCGTTTTCGCTGTAAGCTTTGCCGACTGCGTGTACCCAGCGGCGGTTGCCTTTGGCTGTAATTAGGGGCAACTCCAGGTCGAACGGCTCGCCGAAGATGACGGCATGCTGTACAGCCTCATATATTACCGGTACAGCTTCAGGCGAGTAGTATTTTATTCCTTCGTCCGCAGTTATCCGCCGGCCTGGTTCCATCTCATGAATACGATAGACTTCATTGGTCCAGGTCTGCAGCCGCGTTTTAACATCGAATTCCCAGCCGCCTACACTGGCCATTTCGCCAGTCTCGTTTAAAAGGTCCAGGGTATGAGATTCTTCCTCCCGCGCTTTGAACTCGCTGCGCCTGAAAGAATAGAGGCGGCTGGAAGCGTAAATGCCGATTATATTAGCCATAAGGAGGGCCACCAGCGACGCATATATCGTCGTACCCAATGCTGCACGGTGTAAAAAAAGCAGGTTCAGCGACTCGGCCAGCATGAAAAGTATCCCGCCTGTAGCCCTGAACATCAGCCTCATGGGCACTCCCAGGTAGATTATTAATATTAGAACGACGTCTATCGGGATGTCCCCAATGTAACTGTTGGGCCTGGTCAGGTTGATGGCGCTCACCACCAGGCCGCTAAAAATAAACCATATAAGTAGATTCCAATCGAATTTAACGGGGCTTCTGTTTTTCTGGAGGGAAATTATCAGCCCGATGTTAATAAACAGATATATACTTCTTATTGCAATCAGATAGTAGAAGGTCGGAGTAAGACCGAAGAGAGCATAGTCGTTATAGGCGAAGGCAACCAGCAGTATAGTGATAATGACGATGGAAATAGAGGCCGTCCGCACATCATCCTTAAGGCGGTACCGCCTGTACTCCCTTTCCATGCCTTCCGGCAGATATCCGTCAAGCCTTAGTAGGCCCGGCCACTTCATTGCAGAAAATTTCTCTAACTTATTCTAATTTAAACCTGCCGTCCTTGAAAAGCTTCAGGCAGACGTCTACCACTTCGGGGTCGTAAAGTTTGCCTTTGCCGGCCGATATCTCGGCCAAAGCCTGTTCGAGTCCCATTGCCGGCCGGTATGGGCGGTGCGACCCCATGGCTTCAACTACGTCCGCCACGGCCAGGATCCTGGCCTCAATGGAAATATCCTTGCCGGTAAGCCCGGATGGATAGCCGGAGCCGTCAAGCCGCTCATGGTGTTGCAACACGGTCTGAGCAACAGCGCAGGGGAAATCCATGCCCTTTATGATATCGTAGCCCCCCCGGGGATGGGTCTTGATTATTTCAAATTCCAGCTTGTCCAGCTTGCCGGGCTTGCTCAGGATATCCGAGGGCACATAGATCTTGCCTATATCATGAATGGTAGCAGCCATCCTCAGGCGCTCGATTTGATCGTTGCTCAGTTTCATTTCCGAAGCTATGGCGGTGGAAAGTGCGGCCACTTTATTTTGATGGCCGGATGTATAGGGGTCCCTCATTTCAACTATCTTGGAAAGCGTATCTATTGCGTCATTTAGCGTTTTCTTCAGCGCAACATAGCTTTTTTCTAGTTTTTCCTGTGACTGTTTGCTCTCGGTGATGTTATCGAACAGTGCCACGAAGTAGCCCTTAGCCGTGCTGTAAACAGAGATAGAAAGCCAGATACCAAGGGTACTTAAAAAGGTCTCGAATTTCTCGGGTTTGCCGGTAAGGGATACTCTTCCGTAGATTTCGAACAATTCAGGGTTTGATTCCCGTATGCCGGGGATGACTTCGGTTACCCTTTTCCCGACTACGTCCTTTAGGCCTGTCAGCTTGCCGAAAGCCTCGTTAACCAGTATATAGATAAAGTCCTGCGGACGTTCATCCTCGAAAATCATTTGGCAATAGGCCACGCCGTTGAGCATGTTATCGAATAAGGTATGGTAACGCTCTTCGCTTTCCTGGATTTTCTCCTCATCCAACCGGTGCTCGGTGATGTCGGTAGCTAAAGTCAGCGTGGCGGGACTGTTTTCCCAGATAATACCTGCTGAGCTGACCCGTATCCACCTGGTACTGCCGTGACGGTCAATCAAGCGAATAGTATAGGTTTCCTGGAACTCCTCGCCCGACAGCCGTCTTAGATGCCGGTCGATGACCATTGGCCTGTCATCAGGATGGACGAAGTCTACAAAATACTGGGGTTCCCTCTCGTCAAGACGGTAATTTACCATGGCAAAGGCTTTGGGATTGGCGAACACAACCTTCCCATTCTGAATGACGAAGACCCCTTCGGCGGCATTATCCACCAGGGTGCGGTATCTATCTTCGCTCTTGAAGAGAGCTTCCTCAGCGGTTTTGCGGCCGGTAATATCTATATGCTGGATTACTGCATTGGTGACCTTTCCCTGACGATCAATTATGGGGAAAATGGTCACGTCCACGAACACGGAGGCACGGTTCTCAAGGGCAAGATTTTTCAACTGTGACGTATCATATTTAATCTCGAACCTGGCTTGCTTCCCCTCTCTGAAGACGTTTTCCACCAGAGGCATAAAGCCTTGATCCTCAACCAGGTTATCCTTGAAAATGTTGTATTTCCCAAGGACATCCTTTTCAGTAATATTTAAAAGTCTGCAGCACGCCCCGTTTATGCGGATAAGGGTGCCTTTATCATCGGAAATCCACATGGGAGTGGGGCTTTGCTCGATCATGCTGTTGAGAAAAGCATTGGCTTCGGTAAGCTCCATCTCCACCTTTTTACGTGGGCCGATATCGCTGTAGGTTATAACCACCCCATAGCCTTCCAGCGGTACCGGTGCGGCAGTTATATTGATCCAGGATACAATTCCGTCCGGCTTGATAACGCCAAGCTCAACGTCGCGGATGATGCGTTTTTCCTTCAGGGCCCTGGTGCTGGGATATTCTTCAGGCGGCATAGTTGAACCGTCCGGCCGCAAGACGTGCCACTCTGTCCCGTCTATTTTCCTGCTGGCCTGCTCATGCTGGGATAGTGCCAGCAGACGCTCGGACTCCCTGTTGCTTTCCCTGATTTGCCCGCTGGAGTCGGAGACTGTAACTCCGATGGGAAGCGATTCGAACAGCACCTTATATTTCGTCTCGCTGATCTTGAGTTCTTCCTGAGTTTTTACGAAATCGGTGACCTCATGGAAGAATTCCAGCTTGGAGATGCTGCCATCAGGATTCCTGAGCGGGGTGTCGAACAGATCGTAGGTTTTGCCGGTCTTAGGATTGGACCAGCGCCAGCTTACCGATTTGCCCTCGAATATTTCCTTATTAACGCACCACGGGCATACCTGCTTACGGCCATGTAAATATTTATAGCATTTCTGGTTGCCGGACGCTCCGAACTCGCGCATGATTGCGGAATTCACATATTCAATATCGCAATGACGGTTGACGATATACACGCCATCGCTCATGGTATCGAGGATTTCTTTCAAATACTCGATGGAGTCCTTTGATATTCCCTTGTTTATTTTCTGCATATTTCACGCTTTCCCGAGCGCGCATGATATCAGCTGTGTAATACGCTTTCTGGTTGCCAATCATCCTGCAAAATTCCATTTATAAAACAAAAAACCGACCATTTACAAATGGTCGGTTTCAAATTTTGCTATTCTGTAAATTTAACTAGTTCACAGCATTCCCGTATATGCGGCTATTTGTAACTGACTTGTTTTTATATTTGCTACTAGTTAATGATAGTTTTATTGACATAATTGGTCAAATCCCGCATGAACGTACACAAAATAGGCGCGGGTTTTGCCTGAATTAAGTGGAGCGCCCCAGGAAATACGGGGCATCCCATTTTAGGAACGCATAGGGCGCGAAGGCGATGGGGTCCAGCTCCGCTACGACATCGCCTTTCAGCATGGTATTGTCGCCGATTGCATATGCTGCGCCAAGAATCCTTACGATCTCAACCTCCGACCATGGATCGTAGTCGGAATGTCCCAGCTCCACCTCCGCTTCTCCGAGCTCAGCCGACTTGGGCCGCAGGACTACCCTTTCCCTGATGAGGCGCGGGTTATAGTCGAAGCCGCTGCCGTCCGAAGCAAAGAAATGCTTGACGTTATAGGATATGGTCCCCTCTTGGGAGGACGAGTTAAGAACAATATCCACAAATTCATCGGTATTAGTCGTGCCTGTAAGTTTGACGCGCAGCTTGAAAAAGCATAGGCCGTGCCTTTCAATGCTCCCTTCCATTATGGTGCCGTCTCTTTTTAACTGGATACTGGCAAGCTTCTTGGGATATCCGAACACTTCCCGGCCGCCGGCCATAGCCAGGTCGCCGGTTACCGGCATAGCCAGGCAGTAGTTGCCCTCAATGCCATCGTAAACAGCCCTGAGGAACAGGGCGCCCTCATAGTAGGGTGGCCCGAAGCTGGTTTTGGGATAATAGGCCACGAAGGCCGTGGCAATGGGTTTGGGGGCCGGAGCCAGGGGTGCAGGCAATAGTCGTTTAACGATTTCCGGCTTCGTCTCCCACATAACCGTCAACATTTGAGCGTCATAGAACTCGGACGTTTGGCGTGCTTCTACCAGCTTGGCCAGATCTTCCCAGCTTTGAACAAAACCCATGTTAGACCTCCTGTTTGCCGTCTATTTGAGGTTTAGGCTTAATGTAGCTAATGCTGATGTGCAGTCAGTCAATTATACAGTAAATCAGTAAATAGCCAGGGTCATTTTTAGTGCAGAATTTAAGCAGTTGTTCTTCAAATAAGTGGCGCGCCTGGAGGGATTCGAACCCACGACCCCCGGTTCCGAAGACCGATGCTCTGGTCCGCTGAGCTACAGGCGCAGGAAAACAAAACTGATCGGGGAGGGAAAGGGTGGGGTGAGTGGAGGGATTCGAACCCTCGATATCCAGGGCCACAACCTGGCGCCTTAGGCCTCTGGGCCACACTCACCATCCGATTACGGCGTGAAATTATACCACAGTTTAGCTCACGCCCCTTACCAACCCACGTCTGCCTTTCTATTACTGACGATGAAAGATGCCTATCTCACCAGCATATTGCCGCCTACGATGGATAGGGCGTCGTTGGTACCATCTTCTATTAGCCCTGCACGGGCATCGCGAAACAGCTTTTCTATGGGTAGCTCCTTGCTCAGGCCCAGCCCACCGAAAATCTGCACTGCCTCGGTTGCTACCTTGTACGCGGCATTAGTGCAATATACTTTGGATGCGACGCCGTGCTGTGGAGATGGCGGGAATGTCTTAGTGTTATACACCATGACACTGCGCGAAAAAGCCCGGCAGGTCTCAACCATGGAAAACATATCGAAAAGCCTGGCCTGGATCCAGGCGTGTTCGCACAGCCTCCTGCCGCCCTGGACCCTTTCCTTAGTATATTGGAGGGCCAGGTCGTAGCACGCCTGGGCCAGGCCGGTGAAGAAGGCTCCCATACCCATGTTGGCGTGGGCCAGGGTAAACTCGCCGACAAGCTCGTAGACCGTCGGGTCCATGATCATCTGGTCGCCCGGACAGACAACGTTATCGAAGAAGATCTCACCCTGCGGCAGCTCCCTCTGTCCCAACTTATCCAGCGGCTTGCCGCGGCTTACGCCTGGCTGGTTCAGCTCCAACATGCAGCTTCCCCCGCCCGCCATCCCCATCTCAGGGACGAGATTGACGGAGAGCATAATATTGGTGGCGACCGGCCCGTTCGAGACCCAGGCAGCTTTCTGGCCGTTAATTATCCAGTCGGAACTTTTTTTAACCGCTTTGCATTGCTGGGTAATATTTTTATTGTGAAAAATGTCAGTGCCCATCATCAGGTTATCGGACCCGTGGTCAGGCTCAGTAGCGCCCCAGCAACTCATGATGCTGGCGTCTTTGCAGTTGATAAAGGGATTATAAAACTTATCAATCAATTTAGGATTACCGACCGTCTGAGCGGCAGTAGCGCAGAAAAAGCTGACACCAAGGGCGACGGCAAAACCCACGCTCCCGTAAGCCAGCTCCTCCCACAGGATGTGAAGGGCCACAGGATCCTGCGCCAGGCTGCCCGGATGTCCCAGCAAAGTGGCAGTGTGATAGCCATTTTCATACATTTTGGCCATCGTCTGCCAGTACAGGGAACCTTTCTCGACTACTTTTTCGGGCGGCATCTTGTCCAGCGTTATAGCAGCCGGACGGAGAACCTCCATAGCAAATTTATGCACTTCAGCCTTGAGTTGGCGCTGCTGTTCTGTAAGGGTTACGTCTAGATCAAGATAGGCCATTTCAAGCTCCTTAAACTTAAAGAAGTTATTTATTTATTGGGTAAGGCATAGGAGGAGTATTCCATTGCGCGACGGGCTCTCCTTTATTCAAGCGCGACCGGAAGGAATTAGTAGTCTGGATGACGAATGGCTGCGTGCGGTCCAGCCCCAGGTCTATCAGGTTGGCAGTCATCCTGTGTTGGGCCGGGCCGACCTTTATTTCGGCAGGCCTGTTCAAATATGTTTTATATTTAACGTCTACGTTTACGACGGTTTTTAAAATCCAATCGTTCAAATTGGAGTAAGTGACAAGGTCGAACCCACGAGTGGCCATACCACTTCCCTTTGAAAGGTCAGCTTTGACTGAAACTATGGATTCTCCAGAAGCAGGATCCATCGCAGCGAATTCGAAGCCGGATTCGCCGAATTTGAATGGCAGGCTGGTGACGAATTTGGGATAGCCCCATATCTCCCGGCCTGCGGCGCGCGCAATAGGGGTAGTTACGGGAAGCTCTAAGTACATAGGCGCTGATACCCTTGCCGATCATAGGAATGCCAAAAATCGTTATTAATCTGCGGGTCTTGTTTTTGGGAGATTGCGGCTGCGCTGTAATGGCCAGGCCCAACTCCTCGTAGGAAGAGACACTGGTCCGGCGGTAGTTGTAGAAGACCATGCTCACGATGGTCTTATTATTGGAGAACCTGACCGGTTCAAGCCCAGTGCCTTCCAGCTTGGGGAGCGCTTTCTCATAATCTACCCAAAAGTTTAGCTGCCGTACGGATACGTCGTAATAGAGCACGGGCAACTCAAGCTCGCCCTCTGACGTATTAGCGATCGTTTTGGGAACATCAAAGAAATCTTTACCGGCCATGGCCTCTACCTCCCGTAATTAGTAATCTTTCTCAACAGTTTATCAGGCAAAATGGTTTAGTGGAAGGGCGGTGGCGGTTTAGGAATACAGGGTTAGCAGGTCGCGCAATTAACGCTGCCTTCTATGATATAGAATGACCTGAACCGAGAGTCCGAAGAGGATGACCAGGATCAACACAATATGTAGTACATGTGTCACGTTATCGTCCGTTTGAATAACCCTGGATTGAGAGTCCGGGCCGCTGGCTGTTGTGAACGAGAAGACAGGGCTTGGTTCACCGGGGAGAGGTTCCAGCGGGGTCACCTGCCAGAAATAAGCCGTTTTGTTGCTCAGTTCCCAGTTCAGGTTATAGGCTGTACCTGTGACCTTCTCGTCGATAAGGGGTTTGGCCAGCCCCGGATCGGCAGCCAAAACAAAGCGGTAGGCCGTAGAGTTTTGCAGGGGCGTCCACGAAAAACTTACAGGGTAAACAGGCATGTTACCCGTCCCGCTTGGCGGTTTCAGGGCTTGAAGACCTGGATAGTCGGTTGCGGTTACCGGATAGCCCGGACGAATATTGAAGCTCACGCCGTAAGACCACCGGCTGCGTATGACCTGTCCTGTTACGGCACGCCTAACGCGTACATGCCAGCAGTAGCTGCTGCCCGCCTCAGGCAATGCTCCATCGGTTATGTAGTATGACGGATAAAGCAAGTCCTGCGGCACATAGAAAGGGCTGGTGGAAGGCGCCGCCGTATCTACTGTCATATCGAACCAGCTATCCTTGCCGATCTCGACCTCATAGGCATCCGCCAGTGATAGTTGTTCCCATTTGAGATCGACCTGCCCGTTGCGTCCGGTAACCGGATCACAATATACAAAACTACCCGGCTTGGGTGCGATCAGCCAGGGAGAATGATCTGCCAGCGTATCTTTGAAAGCCCATAGCCGGCCCATGCCATTATAGGGATCATAATCCCGCGAATCGATCGCCCATATAGTCTCATCTGCGCAAATTAGTGCATCAGGTTCCGTCTTGAAAACGACGCCTGCCGGCAAACCAGTTGCCAGGGAGTCCCAGGAAACATTGTTACTTGGGATGGCAGTGCGGGAATAAAGAGTCCTGTCGACACCTGCTCCGGCGGGGTTATAGGCTGCATAGAGAGTGCCGCGGCCTGCAACGCAGAGGCCATAGTAACTGTTGTCAGGTGGGCTCATATCGTCCCAGCGCTCGTTAATGTCGATGGCCCAGCGGTAAAGGCCGCCTGCATCGTCGGCAACGTAAATAAAGTTGTTGTTTGTGAATTGGTCGTCGAATGCGACATGCTTGTTGCCATAGCTGTAAGCGGGTTCGGGAATCTGAATCCAACTATTTCCGCCATCCAGAGAATAGGATACCGGGCATTGCTTACCATTGCCTGCGCCGACCAGGACCCTGTTTTGCTGCACTTCTATGGTATGGGTAAGGTTAAGGCCTGTATCGCTGGAAAGGTCCCAGCGCCAGCCTTTGCCGGTATATTGCCCGTGCCGGACCAGACCGTCCAATTGCAATACAAATAACCCTGCGCCCTCTTGTGCGGCCATATCCTGCAGCATTATATCGGGAAAGCAGTCTTTCCAGGTCTGGCCGCCATCCCGAGACTGCAGCAGGTTAGTCGTCAGCTGGGTGCCCAGAAAAACCACTGCTCCCTTCTGGTCGTCCGGCGACAGCTTGAGCAATGGCATGGAGCAGTCATTACAAAGCACTCTCTGCCAGGATTCTCCTATGGGGTTTGTGCGGCTACGCCAGGTGCTGTCCAGGCCCCTGCGATTCACCGAAGAAATGTAGGCAGTCTTACCGTCGCCCGATACAGATAGAGCCTTAAAACGATCCAGGATGGTATCTATCAGTCCAAGCTGGTTCCAGGAACTACCATCGTCTTCGCTTACAGAGAAGGCGGTTTCGTCCAGTGGCACTGCGTTCCACGACGCGTCATTGGGATTCGACCATTTGAGCGGCGCGTCCCGGTTGCCCGATCCCGTGACGCACACAGCAACCGAAGCACCTTGTGTCCAGGCTACCCTTACATTGGCAAAGCCGGAGCCGTATCCGCCCGTAGGAGCTTTGAGGGGCTTGATCCAGGTTGAGCATAACCCTAACGGATCAGAGGTAAAAAAAGTGCCGGCCAGGGCTGTCAGCGGATCGGCGATTACGCTTCCAGCCAATAACTTACCTGACAATGTGGTTCCGCTGTATGCGATTGAACTTAATCTCGGCTTACCCGCGACACCCGGTACCCGGAGCCGGGTTACTATAGTGTCGTTGAAGCGATAAATATCATCAAGGGGTTGGGAAACCCCGACGGAGGCCCCGTTTGAATCGTACGCAGCGAATATGATACGTTTTGCGGGGACGTTGCCGTCGAAATCGGTGGGAAGGGCTATGTAACCGGTAATGATCCTGTTTTCGCCGCTGCCTGTTCCACCGGCCTGATCAGGCGTGCATAGTTCAACCGGCCAGCCACTATACTGGTTCCACGTGAAGCTGTTGGCTGCGAAATCGCGGTAGCCGAGATTTATGTGGGTCCGCTGAGTAGTGCTTGACATGATCACCAGCGTGGAATCGGCTGTGTAAGCGGGCGAGGCCATAAGTGAGATGATATCTCCGCCCGTGAATCCCTGCGCCTTCCACGCTCCCATGGCCGGGTAACTTAGCACGTAGACCTCACCCTGTGCCAGACCGTCGGCAGGATTGCGGCTGCCGATAATGATGTCGTGCACAGCATTTCCACGGCACGTGTAAAGTGCCGATATAACGATGCCGCCGATTTGCTCACCCGGGCCGTAGAGCCAGGGTATATGGCCGCTGTAGGACCAGTTTATTCCTCCGTCTGTCGAGATATAGACTTCCCTGCGGTGAGTGCCCCCGCTGTCCATGCAGACGGCAGCTATGAAATCGGGATCATCCGGGGAGACTGCGATATCCGCAACGGGAAAAACCGGGGCAGGCGACGACTGTGCCAGCCACATACTGGGCCGCATGCTCCAGGAAATACCGCCGTCTGAGCTCTTCCAGATACCTGCCTTGACCAGTGGCCCGGCGCTGGCGTCCGGTATGTCTATGGCGTACACGGTTTTACCATCCCCGGATACCACCAACCCGTTAAGCTCACAGGGAGTCATGATATCGTAGCGCTGAGGATAGCTGCCCGGTGTATCAATAGTGGCCCATTTCAAAACACAGGTCGAAGGAGTATCGGCAGATACCGGAGAGATCGAAAGGGATGGGGAACTGATTGTTATTACCGTAAGCAGGCTAACGGCCGATAACAGAATTTTGCAGGCTATCTTTGCTGACTGATAACTGGTTCTATCCAAGCCGCACTTCCCTCAGGTAGAGGACCGTCGGATTCAACACGCAAGATAAACAGAACTTTCTGGCCGGCCAGTCCGGATAAATCAACGACGTAAGGCGCAAGCCCGCCGCCCGAATTTACGGTCACGGGGGGGAAGTAGTTAATAGTACCTCCCTGTAAGGTGCCGAGAATAAATCTAACCTGTGCAGCTGCCGGCGCTTCGACGGTAAGCCCCACGTTGGCGCTGAATTTGCAGTCATGAGGGATAGTGAACGGTCGCAGTTCGACCGGGGCTCCGAGTGGCACCCCGAACGTACCCTGTATCCAACTGTGTCCGGAAGCGGGAGGCCGTATCAATAGTGCATTCTGGTAACTGAGATCGCTTTTTATCTGTGCAGTACCAAGCTGTACCGCGCTGCCGGTAGACATGAGCCAACCCGTCGAATCTGAGCTGCTTTGCCATTGAGCATTGGCCGCGTTTTGCAACAAGTTAAAATTTAGCAGCGGCCCGAAGTTATGTTCCATGCAATTGTTGGAGTAATCGGCCTCCAGACAGGAACGGTCAGCATTAGCGCATACCCTCATGTAACAGCTGTCGCCTTCCGTCAAGGATGCTGAAAATGATGAGAAACGAGGTGAGAAATGATATTTGGAGAAAGACCCTCCCCTCTCTTCACCAGGAGCAAGGGGCTCCACATAGTCGTTGGAAACAAGAGTGTCATTCTTGTAAAGGTAACTCTCCGTAGCACATGATGCCAGGTTGCCTATGTTCTTAATGCGGTAGGAAAGGACATTGCCGCTGGTCCAGAAATCGGTTATAACCAGGTCAGCCTTTTCTTTAACAGGCTGTACGACTGCAACTGCGATCTCACTTGATGTATTTCCCCGCTTGTTGACCGCCCAGAGAGTATAAGGGGTATCCGCCGTCGGGGCAGTATCGGTACTTCCTTCAGGTGCAACGGCTCCCGGGGATGGCTCTATGCTCACTCGGCTGGACCCCGCCACACTCCAACTTAATTTAGATGTCGTTCCTGCCACTATTTGCAGTGGTTCGGCAGAGAAATAGTTGATCTGAGGAAGCGGACCCGATTCGTCGCTTTTTATGGAGAAGGGAATAGAAAGTTGCGCGCTGCCATTGATGTAGAGATCGAGCTTGTATTGACCATCGCTGAATCCTTGTGGAGGGGCATTAAGTGTAAATCCGAGGTAACCGTCTCTGACCTGGTTTTTAGTATCTTCAAAGACAACTTTATTAACGTTCCCCCCGGCTTCGCTTTTTTCAAAAATCCAGCGGGCCAGGACGGTGGTGTTTTCATCTGAGCCGGAAAGCCTGAGAGAACAGTATACCTGCGGGCTGTCTATGTAGAAAGAATTGGCGCTGTCTTTTGGACGGTAATCCGCCTCAAGGCCCGTGGAAAGCACAGGATCGTGCAGATGGGGACCGAAAAAAGGCAGATTGGAGCAGGATGTAACAAAAAGAGAAGCTATTATTACCAGGGATACCAGGATGTAACGGGCAGTCAAAGACACATTCATAGGCGTAATGAGAAATAATAGTTTTTCAAGCTTTGTGCTGTCAAGGTTTACCCCAAACCTTTCACGCCCGTCTCCGGGTGAAATACGCTGAGCCGGATCAGCGTCAGCCTTTCTTAAACCTCTTCAAATAAGACCGGATCATATAAGAGATCCAGGTCCAGTGTGTCAGTACGTGTGTGCTGAAGAAAATCAATAGCCCGACGGCCAGCCACCGGTGTACTTGTATCCATGTGTGGCGATCATAAAGAACGGTTTTTCCGGCCTCGCTACCTTCGGGAAGAGCAAACCACAATATAAAACCCGATATAACTAGCAATAGTAAAATTAAACCCTCAATGATATCGAGGACAAAGTGCATACTGGCTTTTCTCATGAAGATCTCCCCGGTAGACCTAGTTTTTACCTGGTTTTACAAAGCAGATAATTATACGTACTGGCTTATTAAAAGTTAAAGCGTGGGATTTATTTGACGAACAATTTATAGCTGGGACAGATATCTGCAAGAACACATGTCGGGCATGAAGGGTGTTGGGCCTTGCAGGTCTTCCTGCCGTGCTCTATTAGTAGAACGTGGCACCTGTATATATTTTTCGAGACGACGAGCTTTTCCATTGCCAGGTGGGCGTCATCAACGGATAATTTGCTGCTTATCAGCCCCAGCCTCCTGCCTACCCTGAAGACGTGAGTATCCACCGGGAAGGCCGGCATGCCGAGCGAAAAAAGCAGGACACAGCTTGCCGTTTTCATGCCCACTCCCGGCAACTTTAGAAGCCAGTGCCGCGCCGTTTCAACGTCCATGTTTTTTAGAAACTGAAGTTCGAAGCCGGTCGATTGTTTCTCAAGGTCTATGAGAGCACTTTTGATGTACCTGGCTTTTATATCAGCCAGGCCTCCGGTACGTATGGAGTCAGCGATTTTCTGTGTACTGGCTTCAGCTATGTTGTGCCAGCTTCCGAATTTGTCAACCAGCGAATTATAAGCGCGGCGGGAGTTGGTATCAGACGTATTTTGCGACAGGATAGTCTGAACCAGTTCACCGACCGGCTCGAGGCGGCGTTTCCATTTGCGGTCGCCGTAGGCGACGATCAGGCGGTTCAAGACTAGATCGACATCCGGTTTAGACATTGTTAAGAGCACAGTCTCCGGATGATATCCGTGTAGACCTCGGTACCCTTGATAAAGCTGGCTACGGAGACTTTTTCATCGATTCCATGGATAGACTTCAGGTCATCCATCAGCACTTCAACCGGGCACAGGCCGTAAGCCGGCATATTTTTCTCTCTGAAGAATCGTGAATCGGTGGTTCCCGTCATCAGGTAAGGGGCCACGACGGCGTCCGGATAATGGTCGATCAGCGCTTTTTCAATTATATTGTAACTTTCTGTATACATATCTGAGGCGTTGCCTTCGTTGCCAAGCACTATATCTATTTGTATTTGATCGTCGGCCAATTGGCTTTTGACAAAATTCAGCCACTTGTGAAGATCCTGGCCGGGCAGAAGACGGGTATCGATCAACGCTTCGGCGCAGGACGGGATAACGTTCACCCTGTCGCCCGATTTCAACATGTTAAGACTGATGGTATTGCGCAGCATGGCGCTAATCTGGGGGAGTGCCAGCAGCCCATTATCCTCCAGTATCTTAAGAAGGGTATCCGCCCGGCCGTCATCGGCGTATGGCTTCAGCAGCTCCCATGATTGCGCAATCTTTTTAAAATATTCGGCTGCAATCTGTGTCACGTTAGCGGGCGCTTCGTAGTTGAGGAGCCGGTTCACAGCCCTGGTCATTTTTTCCAGACAGTTCTGGCTGTGCGGCGTGGAACCGTGGCCCGGCATGCCCTTCCGGCTAAGCTTCAGCCAACAAGGGCCCTTTTCGCCCGGTGAGATCATGGATAACAAGCTATTGCTGCCGGGGTCTTTTACTAAATAACCGCCCTCGTTCAAAACAAGACCTGCCTGAAAATCGTCCGCATGTTCCCGCAGCAAATATTCGACGCCGCAATCGCCGCCCGATTCCTCATCCGCCGTTGCCAGGAATATAAGGTCGCGATCAAGCTTTACGCTTCGTTTTTTGATTTCCAGCAGGGCCAGAAGCTGTATGATCCCCAGCGACTTGGTGTCCAGGGTGCCCCGCCCGCAGATATATCCGTGCATGATCTCGCCCCCGAAAGGGTCGAAGCTCCACTCATCTCCGTTGGCAGGCACCACATCCATGTGGTGCAGCATGATAAGTGGTTTTTTCCGGCCGGAGCCTTCGATTACCGCACGTATTGAAGCCCTGCCGGGTTTTGACTGGTAAGTCTTAAACGGAATGCTATGGCTTTCAAGGATATGGGAGAAAAATTCGACGCCCAGATATTCATTGCCGGGTGGATTGGTAGTATCGAGTTTTATGTAGCTACTGAGAAGCTCTACGGCTTTATGAGTCATTTATTTTCCCCTTCCTCCTGTTATCAGTTTAAAATTATACCCTATTTGCCGCATCAATTAATCCGAGGACCTATATCGCAGACGAAGCGACAAAAGGCGGATGGAGTTATGGGCGTTTCGGCTGTTGATGCTATAATAATCTGGCATTGAGTCCGGAGGTAATTGTATGAAGAAATTTGCTGGCCAAGATGAGATCAAAGTCTTTTGCGGCAATGCTCACCCATCGTTGGCACAGGCTGTTTGCGATTACCTGGATATTCCGCTGGGCAAAATGGAAGTATTTGAGTTCACAAATGAGAATATCTTTGTGCGAATAATGGAAAATGTACGCGAACGCGACGTGTTCATTATCCAGCCCATCTGCTCGCCCGTCCAGAGAAACCTGGTCGAGCTGCTGATTATACTGGACGCCTTCAGGCGGGCCTCGGCGGAGCGTATAACTGCTGTCGTCCCATACTACGGCTATGCACGCACCGATAAGAAGGACCAGCCACGTGTGCCAATTACAGCACGCCTGGTGGCCGATCTACTAACCACAGCAGGTGCAGAGCGCATTCTGACGGTCGACTTACACGCTCCGCAAATACAGGGTTTTTTTAATATTCCTGTAGATGAGCTTACCGCTCTTTTTATATTGAGCGATTATTGGAAGAGTAAAAATTTGAAAGATGTCGTAGTCGTCGCTACAGATATCGGCATCAGCAAACGGGCCCGCGACTTGGCGGAAAAACTCAACGCCCCGCTGGCCATCATAGAGAAACGCCGCCTGGGCAACCATGATGCCACCGAGACACTGAACATTATAGGTGATGTCGCGGGAAAACGTGCCATAACCGTAGACGATGAAATAGATACGGCCGGCTCCCTGGTAAATGCTGTTGACGCCCTGCTCAAGGAAGGCGCTAAAGAGGTCTACTCCTGCTGCACGCACCCGGTATTGTCCGGCCCTGCTATCGAGCGCATAGCCAAATCAGCCGTTAAGGAAGTTGTGGTGGCCGATACTATACCGGTCAATGGGTCGAAGAAAATTAATAAAATAACTGTATTGCCGATAGCGCCCCTGCTGGGCGAAGCCATACACCGCATCCACACCGGAATGTCGATCGGTGCTATGTTCTCGGACTAGGACTTACCATGCCCAACTGGTTTGAAAAACTTTTCGATTCCAACGAAAAGGAAATCAATCGTCTTAAACCTGCCGTAGAGGAGATCAATTCCCTCGAACCTGAGTTTCAAAAACTGTCCGGTGATGAACTGGCGGCCAAGACCGGGGAATTCAAAGCAAGGCTGGAGAACGGAGAAACGCTGGACGCTCTTCTGCCTGAGGCCTTCGCCGCTGTTCGGGAAGCATCAAGACGGACCATCGGGCTGCGCCATTTCGACGTGCAGTTGATGGGTGGGATCGTATTACACGAGGGAAAGATAGCTGAAATGAAAACCGGCGAAGGCAAAACGCTGGTTGCAACCTTACCTCTATACCTCAACTCATTGGACGGCAAGGGTTGTCATCTGGTCACGGTCAATGATTACCTGGCCCGCCGCGATGCTTACTGGATGGCGCCAGTCTATCATGCACTTGGCGTAAGCGTGGCAAGCATATACCCGGTACAGAGCGCTGCAGAACGTCTGCCGGCCTTGATTTACGATCCTGATTACGTGGATGAGAAGGACAAGCGCTGGCCCCATTTTAGGCCCGTGAATCGCTATGAAGCCTACCGCGCCGATATAACTTATGGTACTAACAACGAGTTCGGCTTCGATTACCTGCGCGACAATATGGCCATAGACCTCTCGCATAAAGTGCAGCGTCAGCTCAACTACGCCATCGTCGATGAAGTCGATAACATCCTGATCGACGAAGCACGCACCCCGCTCATCATCAGCGGCGAGGGCGAAGATCCAACATTAAAGTATTACACCTTTGCCGAGCTTGTCGCCAGGCTCATTCCCGAAGACTATAAAATAGAGGAGAGGGAGCGGCAGGTCTACCTTACTGAGTCCGGCAGTGCCCGCATGGAGGAAATGCTCAGGAGGAAGGGCATGCTAAAGGCGCCCGACCTTTATGACCCATCCAATTTGCACCTGACGGAATATATGGATAGTGCTCTGAAGGCCCAGGTACTGTTTAAGCGTGATAAAGAATATATGGTGAAGGACGGAGAGGTCATTATTGTCGATGAGTTTACGGGCAGGTTAATGTTTGGCCGCCGCTATTCCGAAGGCTTGCACCAGGCCATCGAGGCCAAAGAGAGAGTCAAGATACAGAAAGAGAGCGTCACCCTTGCAACCATAACTTTTCAAAACTTGTTCAGGCTTTATTGTAAATTAGCCGGCATGACCGGTACCGCTGCAACCGAAGCAGAAGAACTGTTCAAAATATATAAGCTTGAAGTAGTAGTTATACCCTCCAACCGGCCCATGATACGTACAGATCACCAGGACCTGATCTATAAAGACGAGGAGGCCAAATTCAAAGCTATCGCCAACCACATAGAGGAGATGAATAAGGAGGGCAAGCCGGTCCTGGTGGGCACCATCTCTATAGAGAAATCCGAACTTTTAAGCGACCTGATGATGCGTAAGGGCGTACAGCACCAGGTGCTGAATGCCAAGTACCACGAAAGGGAAGCCGAGATAATTAAAAACGCGGGCCACGTGGGGGCTGTGACCGTCGCTACGAACATGGCCGGCCGTGGAGTAGATATTATATTGGGCGGCAAGCCGCCCGACCGTGAGGAATTCGAGGACGAGAAAGACTACGATAAAAAATATGCTGACTGGAAGATGGAACATGATAAGGTGCTCAATCTGGGCGGCCTTAACGTTATCGGCACCGAAAGGCACGAAGCACGCCGTATCGACAACCAGCTTCGCGGTCGAGCCGGCAGGCAGGGCGACCCCGGCAGCTCGCAGTTTTTCGTATCGCTGGAGGATGATATCGTCAGCCGCTTCGGCGGCGATCGAGTTAAAGGGGTCATGGAGTGGGCCGGCATGGATGAAAATACATCCATCGAACACCCCTGGATCAGCAAGGCCATTGAAAATTCACAGGTCAAGGTAGAAGCCTTTCATTTTGACATACGCAAACACTTGGTTGACTATGACGATGTGGTCAACAAACACAGGGAAGTCATATACGGGGAACGCGACAAGATATTGCAGGGAGCGGATTTAAAGGCCAATATCCTGAGTATGATCGACGAGCAGATAGAGCAACTGGTCAACCAGCACTTCAGTCGCGGATATGAAGAGCCCGATTTAGAAGGCCTGTTGCAGGACCTTTCGGATATCTTTCCGTTGCCGGACAATATCAAAGAACAGGGCCTTGAAAGCTTTAAACCGAAGCAGCTTGCTGAGAGGCTAATAGACTACGCCCACCAGATATATGATTTGAGGGAGCAGCAGGTTGGCCCCAATGATATGCGGCTGATGGAGCGTCTCGTGATGCTGCGGGTAATAGATGATAACTGGAAGCTACATCTCACTGCCATGGACCATCTCAGACAAAGCGTGGGCCTGCAGTCGGTCAGACAAATAGACCCGCTGGTTATTTACAAGAAAGAGGGCGGCGACTACTTTGAGAGCCTTATGGCGGGCATTAAGAATGACATTGTCCATTTCATCTATAAAGCCAACCTTGAGAAAAGGGAAGCTCCACAGCGGCCGCAGCAGGTGCCTGTCGGAGGCAAGGTCGGCCGTAACGATCCCTGCCCCTGCGGCTCTGGCAAGAAATATAAGCATTGCCACGGTAAATAGAGTTTCGCCAGAAAGACCCCAATAACCCCTGATTGTATGTCCTATTTGTAAGTATAATCTTTACCACGCGATTCCTGCACTGTATCAATTTTCTTAAGGAACAGGCTCAACCGCAATGAAGCGTGTAGGGGAGAAGACCCGGAATAAACTGCCTCGATTCAGCAGCGCGGGACTGGTACAAAAGTTACAGAGAAAACAAGAATGAAAGACTAACATGACCCAATAAAGCTAGGAAGGAACCAGGGAGGTGAAAGACATGACGAAGGTAAAGTTGGAAGAAGTGCTATCGGGTCGCAGAAAAGAAAACGAGGAATTAAAAGCCTCCGAAGCAAAGTTTAGGAGGCTTTTTGAAACGGCTGAGCACGGTATATTGGTCCTGGACGGTGATACCGGGAGAATCGAGGATGTGAACCCATATATGATAAAAATACTTGGGTATTCGCAGGAAGAAATAGTAGGCAAAAGGCTATTGGAATTAGGTGCATTCAAAGATGTAGATAGGGGCAAGGAGGCCTGCAGGGCACTGCAGAGCAAAGACTATATTTGTTACGAGAATTTGCCCCTGCAAACCAAAGAGGGACGGTTGTTTGAAGTTGAGTTAATATCCAGCGTGTTTGTTGTTGATAATGCAAGACTGATTCAATGTAGTATCCGCGATATAACGGAAAAAGAGCAATTGAAGCGGAAACTGCAGGAGATGGCTACCCATGATGCCCTGACAGGCCTGCCCAACAGGGTATTGCTAAATGACCGTTTTGGAGTAGCTTTAGCGCAGGCCAAGCGTGAGAAAAAACAAGTATCCATAATGACGCTTGACCTTGACAAATTTAAGGTGATAAATGATACGCTTGGTCATGCCAAGGGAGACAAAGTACTGGTTGAGTCCGCAGTCCGACTAGCAAGCAGTTTGCGCCAGACCGATACAATTGCCCGCATTGGGGGAGATGAGTTCGTTGTGCTGGCAACGGCAATTGAACGGAAGGAAGATGCCGTCCAGGTTGCGCAAAAGATACTCCACGAGTTTCGTCAGCCATTTATTTTCGAGGGGCATGAACTAAATATTACTACCAGTATTGGCATTGCAATATTTCCGGAAGGCGGCACTGATCTTGAAGCCCTGTTGATCAGTTCTGACAGGGCGATGTACAGGGCCAAGGCAAACGGGGGTAACGACTATCGCCTTTAGTATTGAAATGGTATGGTTATCAGCCTTGATATAATATAGGTTGATGAAAAACTCGGACATAGCGACGGTATTCGAGAATATCGCCGACCTGCTTGATCTTAAAGGGGACAACAAGTTCAAAATCCGCGCCTACGCGCGGGCTGCACAGATAATTCATCACCTACCCCAGGAGATGGAGTTGATGCATGAGGAGGGCAGGGACCTTCAGGATATAGCCGGCATCGGAGATGCAATTGCCAAAAAATCCGTGGAATTGATAACCACCGGGAAGCTCAAATTCTATGAGGATCTCAAAGCTGAGTTCCCCCAGGGCATCATTAACTTGCTGGATATACCTGGTATCGGCCCCAAGACCGCCTATCGCCTAGGCACCGAATTGAATGTAGGCTCGGTGGACCAGTTGGAGCAGGCCATAAAGGACGGACGCGTGGCATCGCTGGAACGCATGGGAGAGAAGACAGCCGCCAATATATTGCATTCTATCGAAGTCTTCAGGCGCAAGGACAGGCGCATCCCTCTGGGCGAGGCTCTGCCGATTGTCGAAGAAATTCTCAACTCGTTACGTCACGTGGCCGGAGTACAAAATCTGATGCCTGCGGGCAGCCTAAGGCGCTTTAAGGAAAGTGTGGGCGATATCGATATGATGGGCACGGCCGATGATCCGGGATCCGTCATCCAAGCCTTCGTGAAACTGCCACAGGTCAGGGAGGTTCTTTCACAAGGTCCGACCAAGGCCAGTGTAATATTGCCCAAAGGGCTGCAGGCTGACCTGAGGATGGTGGAGCACGAGGACTTCGGCTCGCTCCTGCAGCACTTCACTGGCAGCAAGGAGCACAACGTCGCCCTACGTACAAGGTCGCAGAAGCAGGGGCTTAGCCTGAGCGAATATGGCATTACCGATATTAAAACTGGGGAAGTGGAAAAATTTGCGGATGAAGAGTCCTTCTATAACTTTCTGGGGCTTCAATATATTCCGCCTGAAATCAGGGAGGATATGGGGGAGATAGCGCTGGCAGAGAAAAATGCGATTCCCCGTTTGATAGAGCTCGGGGATATCAAGGGCGACCTGCATATCCACACGGTCAGCAGCGACGGAAACGATACACTGGAGGACATGGCGAGGGAAGCTAAAGGGCTGGGATACGAATATCTGGCCATAACCGACCATTCCAGCGGGCGTAATATTACCTCTGCCAGAAAGATAGAAAGGCTTGCCGGACAGACCGCCGAGATAAAACGCTTGAACCAATCAACGCGGGGGATTTATCTGCTCAATGGTGTGGAGGTAGATATACGGGCCGATGGCAGCCTCGACCTTCCCGACGAGGTGCTGGCAGACCTTGATATAGTGGTAGCATCAGTCCATTCTTCCTTCCTGCAGGACCGAGCTACCATGACCAACCGTATAATTGGGGCCATAAAGAATCCCCACGTAGATATTATCGCCCATCCCACCACGCGTAAAATAGGTGAGCGCGAGCCGGTCGACGTAGACCTGGAAGCCGTTTTTCGCGCTGCCGCAGCCAACGGTAAAGCGCTGGAAATCAACGCCATGCCGGACAGGCTGGACCTTAAGGACCTGCACGCATACCGTGCGCGCGAGTTGGGCGTCAGGCTGGCCATCTGCACTGATTCACATGCGACCTGGCACCTGAATATGATGCGTTTCGGTGTGGGAGTTGCCCGTCGTGCCTGGTGCCAGTCAAAAGATATTTTAAATACGCTAACGCTGGAAGATCTGCTGCAATTTCTTGACAGGAGGCCGACTCAATGATCGAGTCTAAAGCTTATGGGGAAGTCCTTCAAATCAGGATGTGCCGCTATCCGGATTTCCCGCCTGCGACCTGGGTCTGCGCGTACCTGGTCGACGGCCTGCTGGTAGACAGTGGACCCGCCCACACGGCTCAGGAGCTTACGGCTTTTCTCAAAGATAAGATCGTTAAGAAAGTTGTAAATACACACTTCCATGAGGACCATATATCTGCCAATAAGCTATTGCAGGATGCTTACGGCGTGGAGATATTTGCGCATGCGCTGGCCATCGATAAAATTAACCGGCCGGCTGAGCTGTATCCCTACCAGGAAGAGGTGTGGGGATATCCCGTCCCGAGCCTTGTAAAGCCTCTTGGTGATATCGTTGAGACGGAGAAATACAGCTTCGAAGTAATCGCCACGCCGGGCCACGACCTGGACCACGTCTGCCTTTTTGAGCGATCACAAGGTTGGCTATTCACCGGAGACCTCTATGTCACCACCCGCCCCACGGCCTCCCGTCCCATGTTCGATATGCCGCAGATCCTTGAAGACTTGAAAAAAATCAGGGCGCTGAACCCTCGCATCATGTTTCCTGCCCCGACCCACGTAGTACTCGATCCGGCCGATAAATTAGATAGGACTATCGACTACCTGGAGGATGTGGGCGCCAGGGTAGCGGAGCTTCACAGCAGGGGAATGGATACCGAGCAGATCAGGCAGGAGATTTTTGGAGATGAGGGCATAATAGCGGAGATGACGCAGCAGCAATTTTCATCGCTTAACATAGTGAAGTCGTTTCTTAAGAAATATGAACGATAATATGAATGCCGGCGACCAAAATGAAGAAAGGGCCGCGGCCCTGGCCGGAGACGCGCGAGCCATCCAGCATCTGAAAAATGCAGTAAACGACGGACAAAACTGGTACCTGGCTTTGCTGGAAGCTATACGCCTGTGGCGCAGCCCGGAAGAGATTTACGACGGCGCTAACTTCAAGTACCTGCTTGGCGGTGAAGCCTTCGACTGGCTGCGCCTGGCCGAGCGGCTGTGCATTGAGATAAGGGACAAGATACCCGAGGACGAACTAGCCAGCCTCCTGTTTTACGACAGATCACCCGTCAAAATGACGGAAGCCGAGTTCAAGGAGGCGCTGGGCCCGGCCAAATACCGGGCTTACTTGAACTATCTATATGGTGTATTAACCGAGCAGGCATTGATCCTGGCCAATATATACGAGCTGCGCAAAGGGAGCATCGTGGCCTTGAAATCTGAAGATGAGTACGAGCAGGCCTACCGCCGTGTCTACAGGACGGGTCCATCGGAGCTGCTGCAGGAATTTCAAAAAGAGAAGAAATACCCGCAACGTAAATCCCTGACTCTGACTGAGCTGAAAGAATTCACCTACTGGCTGTTCAAGTACCGTATCAAGATCAGCGAGAAACCTAAAATCGCCAGCGATACGAAGAAGGCACTGGCGCTGATGTACCGTAAAATGTCCTATCTGTCGGCCTAGCCGAGCTGTTGGATTTCGGTCTTCATCCGGCCGACTTTATTTTCGTACTCCTGCAGCCTGTTTTTCTCCTTCTCGATGACGGGCGCCGGAGCTTTGGACGTGAACTGGGCGTCTCCCAGCCGCTGCGTCAGTCGCACTATCTCGCTGCTCCAGGACATCTATCTCTTTGGCCAGGCGGGCTTTTTCCGCATCGATGTCCACCATGCCTTTGAGAGGCACTACGATCTCGGCGTCCTTCAATACTGACACGACTGCTTTTTCGTCCTTTGGCAGCCGTTTTTCCCTGGGCAGGACGCTCAGACTGGTCTTGGCCAGCCTCCCTATAATATCAGTCCTGGCTCTTATCTCGGATAGAAGGCTGTCGGTGTAAACCGTTGCCTCGATCGACTTGCCGATATCAACCTTATGCTCAGCGCGGGTATTGCGCAGGGAACGTACGATATCCATGACGGTTTCCATAATGCGCTCGGAATCCATGTCGATGAGCTTCTCATTCGGCTTGGGGTAGGTGGCAACTATCAACGCCGGGGATGCCAGGGTACCTTGTGGCAGCCTGTCCTTCAGGTTCTGCCAGAGTTCCTCGGTTATGAAAGGCATGAAGGGGTGCAGCAGCCTGAGAGATGTTTCCAGCACGTAGACCAGCACCGCCATGGGGGAATTCTCCTTGCCCAGCCTCTGTTTGCAGATCTCGATATACCAGTCGCAGAACTCGCCCCACAGAAAATCGTGGATATCGCTCTCGGCCTCGCCGAACTGGAAATCGAGCATCAGTTTGTCGACCTCCCTGATCAGGCTGTTGAGCCTGGAGATGATCCAGCGGTCTTCGCTCTCCTTCAATTTATTTTTAGCCACTTTTTCCAGGGCCTGTTTACTGACGGGCTCTTTCTCCAGCGAAGTCATGACGAAGCGCCCGGCATTCCATATCTTGTTGGCGAAATTCCTTCCGGCTTCCAGCCTGTGCTCTCCCATATTGAGGTCGTTACCCGGCGCCGTTCCTGTAGTCAGGGCGAAACGCAACGCATCGCATCCATAGCGGTCAATGGCAGTCAGGGGGTTGAGCACGTTGCCCTTCATTTTGCTCATCTTCTCGCCTTTTTCATCGCGTATCAGTCCATGCAGATAGACCACGCGGAAAGGCACATCGCCGGTATCTTCAATGCCCATCATGATCATACGGGCTACCCAGAAAAAAAGGATATCGTAGCCGGTCTCCATCACAGACGTAGGGTAGAAATACTTGAGATCTTCAGTCTGGTCGGGCCAGCCCAGTGTCGAGTGCGGCCAGAGCCCGGAGCTGAACCAGGTATCCAGCACGTCGGGGTCCTGCACCAGGTCGCTGCTTCCGCATTTGGTGCATTTGGTGGGAACCTCAACGGATACGATCATTTCCCCGCAAGCCTGGCAGTACCAGACCGGAATGCGGTGTCCCCACCAGAGTTGGCGGCTGATGCACCAATCGCGGATATTCTCCATCCAGTTCAGGTATATTTTGGTGAACCGCTCGGGGATTATTTTAATTCTGCCATCTTTGACCGCCTCGATGGCGGGAGCGGCCAACGGAGCGATCTTAACGAACCACTGCTTGCTGATCTCAGGCTCTATCACGGTCGAGCACCTGAAGCAATGCGGGATAGCATGGGAATAGGGTTCGATCTTCTCCATCAACCCGGCTTTTTCGAAGTCCTCGCACCACCTTTTTGCGTGCTTCGAACCTGTCCAGCCCGGCATAGGGGCCGGCATTGTCATTCATGGTGGCATCCGGGTTAAGTATGTGTATGACCGGCAGATGGTGCCTTTCGGATATCTCGAAGTCGACGGGATCGTGGGCCGGGGTAACCTTGACCATGCCGGTGCCGAATTCCTTATCGATAGCTTCATCCTCAATTATGGGTATGGCCCGGTTGATAAAAGGCAGCACCACTTTTTTGCCTATCAGCCTCGTATATCGCCCGTCCTCCGGATTGACTGCTACTGCGGCGTCGCCCAGGTAGGTCTCGGGACGGGTAGTGGCTACCGTGATATAGCCGCTGCCGTCCTCATAGGGATATTTCATATGCCACATGTTGCTGGTCAGGTCCTTGCTCTGCACCTCGAGATCGGAGAGTGCGGTACGGCACCTGGGGCACCAGTTGATAATGCGTTCGCCGCGATATATAAGGCCTTTATTGTAAAGACGGACGAAGGCGGTCTTTACCGCTTTGACCGGGCCTTCGTCCAGCGTGAAGCGCTCACGGGACCAGTCGCAGGAGGCGCCCAGCCTTTCATGCTGGATAGTTATGGCGGAGCGGGACTTATTGGCCCACTGCCAGACGCGTTCTTCGAACTTCTCCCTGCCTATCTGATGGCGGTCGAGCCCCTCTTTGGCCAGCTCCTTCTCTACCACCACCTGCGTGGCGATACCTGCATGGTCCACACCGGGCAGCCATAGGGAAGGGTCGCCCAGCATGCGGTGCCAGCGGATCATGATATCTTCCAGGGCGGCCGTCAGTGCATGGCCGACGTGGAGCTCGCCGGTAACGTTAGGCGGGGGCATAATGATGGTGAACGGCTTCTTTCTGTGATCGATTTTAGGTTTGAAATAACCGCCGTCCATCCAGAACTTGTAGCGCTCCTTTTCAACGGGCCCCGGTTCATAGGCTTTAGGTATTTCACTCATGTATTACCCCGGCAATCAAATATTCTCGCCTTTTTCAGGCGCCCTGTACATTCTCGATAATATAAAATGAAGTACAAATATGCTCACCCATATAAATTGGGCGAAGGTTGTATTAAAAAAGGCTACGCCTATAGACAGTGAAAATATGATGGGCGCAACGAGTCTCAATATTATACCGCGCTTAACGAATCCTCTGCTAAGGTCTTCAACTACCAACCTGTGGTTTTGTGTTGCATAAAGCCAGGTGCCCGTCGCTGCGAAACCGGCGCAGGCCATATTCGCGGCGTAAATTGTGACCGGGAGTTGGCCGTGGTAGTCGCTCAGGACGGTGGTTGAGAATGGGATAATAACAATGAACATCAAGAACAGCAAGTTCAACCACATTAATTGCGTATTGTATCTCATGATTATTCGAAATTGGCGTACATGCACTGTCCAGTAGAGGCCAATGACGATAAAGCTGATGATAAAAGCCGTGTATTTTGGCCAGAGAGCCTTCAAGGCAACCGGCAAATCGGCCTGGAGAGTGCCCGCAGGCAGCGCAACGTTCACTATCAGTAAGGTGATGGCGAAGGCGAAGACGCCGTCCGTCAGTGCCAGCAAGCGGCTAAGGTCTTTTTCACGGTTTAGTTTTACGTCATCTTCCATTTTTATTAGTACTGCTTGGGGGGCCAGTGGGAACAGATCATCAACCAGGGTATTTTTAGACCACCGGAATATTTACTGGCCTATTTTTTCTTGAGCAACCGGGATACCCTATCCAGTATCTCGTCTGCCACCTCGCGCTTAGTAAGAAGGGGCAACTCTTCAACTTTGCCCTTGCTGTCGATAATGGCGACGCGGTTGGTGTCGGTCCCAAAGCCGCTTCCCTCTTCTGTGATGTTGTTGGCCACGATGAGGTCCAGCCCCTTGCGCTTAACCTTATCAGTAGCGTTGGCGATAACGTTATCGCTCTCGGCAGCGAAGCCCACACGGACTATATTGCCCTTCACCTGCTCCAGGATGTCCGGTGTTTTTTCCAGGTTCAACGAAAGCCCGGTCACACCCGCCCTTTTGATCTTGCTGCCGGATGGCCTGGCCGGACGGAAATCCGCTACAGCGGCTGCCATTATAAGGGCATCGGCCTTTTTAGTAGCGTCCAATACGGCTTTTAACATATCCTCTGTTGTCTTAATATCTACGAATTTAACTCCAGCCGGTTTAGCCAGAGAGGTGGGCCCACTGATCAAAGTAACCTCCGCACCTCTATTGCGAGCCGCCTCGGCGATGGCATATCCCATCTTTCCCGATGAGCGGTTGGTAAGGCAGCGAACCGGGTCGACCGGTTCCTGGGTGCCACCGGCCGTAACGACCAGATGCCTGCCCGCCAGATCACCTTTCTTACCCAGCACCTGAAGGGTTACGCCGTATATCTCGTCGAGCTCGGTCAGTCGGCCCAAGCCCATTTTACCGGAAGCCAGCCTGCCGTAGGCGGGCCCCACGAAAATAAAGCCGCGCTTTTTAAGTTTGGCCACATTGTCCTGTGTCACCTGGTTGGCCCACATGTTATCGTTCATAGCAGGTGCGATAATGACCGGCGCTTTAGTTGCCAGCACAGTGCAGGTAAGCATATCGTCGGCTATGCCGTTGGCCAGCCTGGCGATAATGTTGGCGCTGGCCGGTGCAACCAGGACTACGTCGGCCGCTTCAGATAGAGCTACATGCTCTACGCTGAATTCCGTGGACAACTCCCACATGGTGGTTACCACCGGGCGTCCCGTCAGATTGCGCACGGTCATGGGTGAGGCAAATTTCATGGCCGATTCAGTGAACACGGCATCCACCCGGAAACCATCTTTGGTGAAGCGGGCGGCCAGGTCGGCCGCCTTGTAGGCGGCTATGCTGCCTGTTATGCCCAGGACGATCGTTTTACTCTTTGTAGCCATACGTTGCCGGCTCCTAGTCCCTGTTCATATTATATATCAGACGCAACCCTATTAAGGTTAAATCCGGGTTGACTTCGTCTATAAGGTCAGTCGCCCGTACCATTAGCGTGGCAAAACCGCCTGTTGCCACTACTTTGGCCTTTTCGTCCAACTCGGCCTGTATGCGAGTTATCAGGCCTTCGATCAGGCCTATATAGCCGAATACTATGCCGGACTGCATAGCCGCCACGGTATTTCTTCCTATGGCTTTCTTAGGTAGTGATAACTCTATCCTGGGCAGCACCGCGGTACGTGTGAATAACGCCTCGGTAGAGATGGCGATGCCGGGCGCTATAGCGCCGCCGATATACTTGCCACCCTTGGCCACTACGTCCATGGTAGTGGCTGTGCCCATATCGATTACTATGACAGGGCCGCCGTACAGGTGGTGCGCTGCTACGGCATTGACTATACGGTCGGGGCCCACCTCACGCGGGTTGTCCATGTCAATGCGCACGCCGGTCTTGACGCCGGCTTCCACCACCAGCGGCTTTTTCTTCATGTATTTCTTACATACGTCTTCGAAGATAAGCAATAGGGGAGGGACCACGCTGCAGATCACCACTTCATCGATTTGCGCCGCCTTGACACCCTGCCTTTCCATGAGCGAAAGCATCAGGTTGGCGTATTCGTCGGGCATGCGATGTATGGCCGTCGATACCCGCCAGGTGGCCTTGATATGTTCGCCTTCGAATGCACCGAAGGTCACATTGGTGTTTCCGATATCAATAGCTAACAGCATGGTATTTCATTATTACATAAATACACAGGAAAATTCCAAGCTTCATCATATATAAATTCCAAACTCTAAACAATTACAAAATTCAAAGCTCAAGGCCTTCAAATTTGATTTAGAATTTAGTGCTTAGGGCTTAGGGTTTTCCTTGAGCTTCTTTATCACCTTTGGCAGTGCAGGCAGAAGGTCCGTAGCCAGCATGCCGGCGTCGCCCATCTCGCGTCTTACCATTTCTCCGGCAGCTGCGTGCAGGTAAACGCCCAGAGCGGCCGCATCAAAGAGAGGTATGCCCTGCGCGGCCAGACCCGAGATGGCGCCTGCCAGAACGTCTCCTGTCCCCGCCGAAGCCAGCCCGGCATTGGCTGCGCTGCTTATCCTGACTCTCCCTCCGGGTTCGGCGATAACGGTGAATGCCCCCTTTAAGACTACGGTTTTTTGCCATTGTATCGCAGCCTTCCGGCACACCTCCAAACGGTTGCGTTGAACCTCCTCGATAGAGATCCCCAATAATCTGGCCATCTCCCCTGCGTGGGGCGTTACAACTGTTGCAGAAGACACTTTTTTCCACCACCTGGGTATCTCCGACAGTATGTTCAAGGCATCGGCATCCAGCACCATAACCGGCGGTTTTTCCGGGAGGCCGGATAATACGTTCTTTATAAAATCTTTGGTGTGCGGATGTTGCCCCAGACCGCATCCCATCAGCACCACCCTGTAGAAGGGGAAGATACCAAGTATGGCAGCTGATGCTTTATCCGGCAGCAGACCCTTATCGGATTCAGGCAGGGGAGCATAGGTAACCTCGGTCAGCTTGGAAGCGAGGATAGGCTGAAGGCTCCTGGCCATAGAGAGGGTGACTACTCCTACCCCTACCCTGGCAGCTCCCATGCAGGCCAGGTAAGCTGCGCCGATATAGTTCTCCGAGCCGACCACTGCCAACACCCTGCCAAAAGATCCTTTATTGGCGCCTGCGGGGCGCGCCGGCAGGGCTGCCATAGCCCAATGGTCGGTAATAAGCTCGGTCTGAATATCGCGGCTCATCTCAGGCGGTATGCCTATATCGGCTATAACCACTTTGCCGGCCCGCTCCGCTCCCGGGAAATTGTACAGGCCGGGTTTGGGCAGTCCCAGCGTGACGGTTAGATCGGTATGGGGACAACTGTGATCGACTTCTCCGGTATCTGCATTAAGGCCGGTAGGGATGTCAACCGCCACGATAATCATTCCGGGACGCTTAAGCTTTTCCTGGTTAATCCTTCCCAGGATGTCCTTAAAGGCTCCCTCGATCGGCCTGGACCTGCCCGTGCCCAGGATGCCGTCGATAACAATGTCGGCGGCAGACAGCACGTTTTTCAGCTTAGTGCATTTCTGATCCTTGGAAGCGAAATGAAGCGCTATCTCCTGCTGTTTAGCCAGTGCCACGTTTTTATCTTGCCTGCTTCGGTCGCTCAACAGGTATACGCTAACCTTGGCGCCCCATTCGTCAAAGTAGCGCGCCGCCACCAGGGCATCGCCACCGTTGTTGCCGGGGCCGGCGAATACGAGTATGTTCTTTTCGGCAATGTAGTCAACAAAATTGCGGGTTTCCCTGGCTACTTCCCGGCCCGCATTCTCCATCAGGAATTCCGTGGCTATACCTGCTTCAGCCGCCCTTTGATCGATCTCCATCATCTGCTGGGAGGTAACTATCTTCATAAGTTTTCTCCTTTCTGTTCTTGCTGAGATAAGGCCAACTGACTTAACTTTCTGGACATAGCCTGCCAGTGCGTCCCCTTCCAGTAAATGCGTCCGCAGGAAGGGCATTGCATATATTGATCGTGTTTCTCGTAGACCCTCGGCGGCACCGATCCCTTAACCTCCTCTCTATCCCGGGTGACCAGTTCCGCGTTGCATTCAAGGCAACGCGTAAAAGGCTTGTATTCATCCGTGAGTTTGAGAGCGCTGATTATATCGGACAATTGCTGTTCGGGACTGTCGCTGCTGATCAGGACGGCTTTGACCTTTCCCGTGGAGATAGCGCGGCGCTTCATAAACTCGGAATCCTTGGTGAGGACGATGCGTCCCTGTGCTATGGCGGCCTTTACCATCAGTCCGTCGTCATGTTCATCAAAGAACAAGGTGTCATATCCCATCAGCCGCAGCCACTTGCCAAGCTTGCCGACGTTCACATCGGTGATAAACTTTGGTTCCACGCTCCCCTAAATTCTATGCCCTGATCAGTCGGCCCGCAAGGGATTGAAGTTAGTGCCGTAGTCGTATTTATCCATTTTCTCAGTCCTTTTGAGATGGCCGACCAGCCAATAGGTGAAAGGCGTGGCGATAATCTCGTAGGCTGACTTGAAGATCCAGTGCCAGAACATCATTGTCAGAATAATCTCGTTTGGAAGGGTGCCGTAAAAGCCGATAGAAAGGACGATGACGGTATCCACGCCCTGCCCGGCTACAGTCGAGCCGATAGTCCTGGTCCACAGCCATTTGCCTTTGGTGAATATCTTCATTTTAGCCAGTACATATGAGTTGAGAAACTCGCCTGCCAGATAGGCCAGGAAGGAAGCTATGAGGAAGCGCGGAGCGCTGCCCAGTATACGGTCGTAGGCGGCCTGGGCATCGAATACAGGCGCCGCAGGCAGGATGCCGACCAGCCATATGGCGATAACCAGTACCAGGTTGCAGAAAAAGCCCAGCCATATGACCCGCCTGGCTTGCGCATATCCGTAGACCTCCGTCAGGACGTCTCCGAAAATGTAGCTCATCGGGAAAATTACGATGGCCGCCGGCAGGGTCAGCCCCAGGACGTATATCTGTTTGACTATGAGAATGTTGGCTGCCAGCAGGCAGGTTACAAAGAGAGCGGCTACGGCCACAAATCTATAGGAATAATTCATGTTGATCCTTAATAAACGCGTTTATCGATTATTTTTTTAGTATCTCTAGCGATTGCGCCGGTTTTCACGTACTCGACATTATCGAACTTCACCTTGCAGATACCCTGGAAGTCCTTCTTCAGCGATTCCAGCCAGGCTTCTTTGTCCTTCGGTTCAGCCCCCAGTTCGACTTGCAGTAGCATCTCGTCGCGGTTTTCCCTGCGAGTCACGATTAGTTGATAGGCGGCTATCTCCGGATATTTTGCCATGACCTCGTCAGTCTGACGCGGGTGGACGAACATAGCCCGTACCCTGACCGCGTCTCCGGTCCTGCCCATGATCTTGGGAAGACGGGGCGTCGTTCGTCCGCAGAGGCAGGGCTCAATCACCAGTGATGACAGGTCGCCCGTCCCGAAGCGGATAAGGGGATAGACCTCGTCGAAAGGAGTTACGACTATCTCGCCAACTTCTCCGGCAGGGACGGCCTGGCCCGTGGCCGGATCGACGATCTCAAGAATAAGGTCAGTGCTGATGTGCATGCCTGCATTTTGACTGCAGGAGGTGGCGATAACCCCGATATCGGCGGTCACGTAGGTGTCTCCTCCCGGGCAGGCTATGCCGTATTTCTCAGTGAAAATTTTGCGTAGTGCATCGCCGCCCATCTCGCCGAAGACCATGGCGAATTTCAGATTGAAGTCCCTCTTAAAATCGTAGCCCAGCTCCTCTGCCTTCTTGATAATGGCCGCCAGGAAGGAGGGTGTGCCAACAAAGCCGCTCACTTTAAGGTCATGCATGATCTGCACTTGAAGTTCGGTGTTGCCCGTGCCGGCAGGGAATACGGTGAAACCCATGCCCCTTAGCACGCGGTCCATGATCATACCGGCCGGCGTGATGTGGTACGACCAGGTGTTCATAACGATTTGTCCCTTGCCGGTCCCGGCGGTATCCGTGTTGGTCCTGATCTTCCTCTGCGGGTCGAACAATGGGCCAGGGGACTGGTAGATATGTTCGACCTCGCTCAGGGGCACGGCCAGATAGCCGCCAAAGGGCGGATTTTCCTTCTGCAACTGGATCAAATCATCTTTGTGCAGGACAGGTATCTTGGCAAGGTCGGCCGTGGATTTAATATCGGCCGGGACGATGCCTGCAGCATTCATTCTTGCTACGAAGCCGGGGGCTTTTTCGAAAGCGTATTTAACAAGCTGCCTCAGTTTTTTGTTAAGCGTCTTCTCCCTTTTCTGAAAAGGCAGTTTCTCGAGCGAATTATCGTGCGGGAACATCTCCGCTTTATTCGGCAAAAGGCTCCTCCCTTTAGTTTTGGTGGAATTATACCAAATACGGTGAGTTAAGGCGTTATTTATTTAGGATTGATGTTTATGCAAAAGTACAGCCAACATATAGCTTCTTCGTTTGGAGATGACAGTGGCAACTGGAAAGAAAAGTTAAAACCACCGATCTCATGGTACAAAAGCAAGCTAGCTAAAAGGCACTAACCGGTTGCCCCCTTTTAAAGGTAAATATATCAACCGAGAAATAGGCGTAGATAACGGCGTCCTTCAATGCGTTTCTATAGGCCGCCCTTCTACCGGGCAAAATACCACCGGACACTGGTATTAGTAGTTCAACACCGCTTTAGCTTCCAGAACTTCCTGGACCACTTTTCCTGCCTTAACCAACTGTGCCTTATCAATCAGTAAATCAGGGGTTATCTTTCTGGATTCAATACACGGAATGCATACGAAAATCTGGCCGCCGAACTCGATGAAGCTGTCAACCATTTTCTTGACTGAATCGAAACCGGATGCGTAGATATGATCGTAGCATCCCTTTTTGGCAAGCATAACGCCCATTGATTGAAGCACTATAGTCACCTGGACGTCCATTGCCAGCGCAGCGTTGCCCACCACGAAGGGCAGGGTGGCCTTCTCAGGATCTTCTCCTCCATGAGTCGCAAAAATTACCATTTTCTCTGCCATAGTCTTCCTGTCTCAACCTCCTTAATGTTTTATCCCTAAACTGAAATTGTGAAGCTAATTTTTATCGGTCCCTGCCATTCCACCCTCGCCCTTTTTGCCAGCCGGCATACAGTAACTATTAACAAGATGTTCAGATATATCCTTAATTTCCAGTTTAGTATTATTTGCTGCACGTCTCAAATTGGTTAGGCAGATCGGACACATTGTCACAATGCTGTTGCCGCAATCGGCTAACTGCGCCACGCGTTTTCCAGCGACTTCATAGGCCTTGCCGGGGAATAATGATTCGAGCGGACCGCCGCAGCACTGTGTTAACCTTCCGGATAATTCGGGTACATGGATTGTTGCCCCGGCAGTTTTTAGCAAACGGCGCGGTTCATCAACTACGCCTTCGTGCCTTGCATAGACGCAAGAATCGTGGATAACGAGTTCCAATGAAAGCCGCATTACGCATTTCAAATCTTTTTCTGCGAGTATTTCCAGGTAGCTCTTTGTAATAAGGTCATACCCATCGATAATTTTCGGGTAAACGCTCTTCAACATATTGGTAGTATGAGGGTCCACTGTGATGACCTGCTTGACGCCATTTTCTTTGAATGTCCGGTACACTCTTCGGGCATGCTCCGCAAATACTTCGTCAAGCCCCTCATCGTAGACCAGTGCTCCGGAGTATAGCTCCTTTCCATATAGATAACCGAAGTCCACCCCCGCCGCTTTAAGCAGGATGGCAATGTTCTTCAAAATGTTGTCATAGGCCTTTTGCTCTCTGCCGGAACCGAGCGCCATTAACCATGAGATATTTATAATTCTATTCATGATGCGGCCCATACCGAAAAACCGGGTAACCCATGAATCTTCGAATTTGGCCATCACGGCGGACATCGAGTTTATCGACGGTATCAATTGATACATCTGGCCGGTGTAGATAACGGTGTCCCCGCCGAAAGGTATATTCAGTCCGCGGGTCCATGCATCAACTTTCCCCGGGGAAAGAGGGATTACGCTCTTTCTGTTCTTCAGATTATCTGAAAGTATTCCTAAAACATTATGTATCGGTAACGGCATGAATTAACCTCTCGAGAGCCAAAAAACGTCCCGGTTGATGTAGCTGCGTAATGACCTGATATTTTCCGCGATGGGAACATCGGCCGGACAGTTGTCTTCGCACATTTTGCATAAAAGGCATGAGTAGATATTGGCGGTATTTTGCAATACTTTGTCCCGCGCCCCGATCAGTACATAGCGGAACAGGGTCCTGGGGTGCAGATCGATACCCAGGGGGCAAAGCGCCGTGCAGGAACCGCAGTTAATGCAGGCAAAGGCATTGAATTCAGTGCCCGCCTTCACAGATTCAACAAATTGCGCGTCTGTTTTTATCATTTTTCTTCCTGTTCCCGCAGTTTGTAACGATAATAGTCGTCGGCCCTGGCCTTTGGTAGCTCTGTGATAACTCCATACCGTCTCATAGCCATGACCCATTTGAGCACTTCGTCGGACGGGTAACCAAGCTCGCCTGCAATCTCCGATATGGTTTTGGGGCCCTTTGCCAGGATTCCGATTATCCGGTCACGCATATACATTTCATCCCGCAGCACTTCGGCGTCATTGCGCGCTGCCTTCCTTTCCATCAGGCCTCCCTTGCAAGAGCTTCAATCATAGACTCGACCTGCTTATTTGTGTACCCGGCAACATCTATGGCCTGTTTGGGACAAACCGGGACGCATGCCCCTTCCCCCTTGCACAGCACGGGGTTTATGTCTGCGATTTCTTTGCCGTCGCAATTGATGTGCTGGACCGCTCCGTACGGGCAGGCCTGCTCACAGGCGCCACACCACACGCACAGGTCCGGATCGACTTTGGCTACAAGCGGCTCCAAATCGATATATCCTTTAAGAAGAAGCCCGGCCACCTTGGCTGATGCCGCCATGGAACTGGCCACGCTTTCGGCCAGCGTCTTTGGGCCCTGCGCCGCTCCAGCGATGAAAAGCCCATCTATCACGGTCTCAACCGGCTTCAATTTGGGATGGACTTCATTGAAGAAACCGTCCTTACCTACCGGGAGTTTGAGCACGTTAACCAGTTCGGGATTGGTCCTGGGAACCATGCCTGTTATCAGTACCACAAGGTCAGTGACAATTTCAATTTCTTCTCCGCCGGTAAGACGGTCTTTAACCCTGACTTTCAGGCTGCCGTTCTCTAGAGTTACCTTTGGAGGCTCGCTCTCTTCATAGCGCAGGAAAACAGAGCCCTTTTCTAAAGCCTGGTCGTAAAGCAGCTCATATTTGCCGTAGGTGCGCATATCGCGGAAAATGTGAAACTGATATGCCCCTGGTGTCAATTCAGCGGTGCGTAGTGCGGCGTGCACGCCGGCAGTGCAACAGTAGCGGGAGCAATAAGCGTGAGGGTTATCCCCCTTCAAATGCTCCCTTGATCCAACACAGTATATGTAAGTGACGGTGCCGATATCCCTGCCCTTATATTTCAAAGGTCCGGCCGATCGGGCGAGCAGCTCTTCATATTCAGGAAGCGTTATAACACCATCTAACCCAAAGCCAAATTCACCGCTAAGCGGAGCGTATTGGTCAAAACCGGTAGCCACAATTATGCCTCCTACCGTGAGGGAAATCGTATCTTTACTGTTGACTGATAACTTTATTGAAAATTTCCCGACATTGCCGGATTTCTCGATTATTTTCGCATTGGTAAACAAGTTGATGTTTTCACGCTGGCGGACTTTCTTCTCCAGTGAATCGATAATCTCCGACCCTTTCTTTTCATTGGGGAACATCTTTCCCCATTTTCCGACCATTCCACCTGGCTTCTCTGCCAGTTCAACTACATGTACGGATATGCCTATATCGGATAGTGCAAGGGCGGCACGCAACCCTGCCACCCCGGCGCCTACGACCAGCGCGGCAGGCGTAGTATCGACGCGCAGCCGGCTGAGCGGCATGGATAACACCGTGCGGGCGATGCCCGCCCGGACCAATTTGATGGCTTTATCCGTTGCTGCATCGTTTGAATGAGTGTGGGCCCATGAACATTGTTCACGGATATTCACCTGGGTGTACTGATAGGGATTGAGACCGGCACGCTCTGCCATCGCTCTAAATGTATTCAGGTGAAGCTTGGGCGAACAGGAAGCGATCACAATTCCGTCCAATTTCTTTTCTCGAATTTCGGAAATCATGTCCTGCTGTGCCGCATCGGAGCACGTAAATATATTGGTCTTGACCGTGACCACGTCAGGCTCTCCCTTAACTGCGTCCACCACCTTTTCCACGTTCACGTAGTCGGAAATATTGCCGCCGCAGTGGCAAATATATACGCCCAGTTTTCGTTCTGTCCTGTCGGTCATAAGCCGTTCCTCGGTCTCTTTAGATAGGCAGCCACCTGTGCTGCCGCGGCGTCCGAATGCAGAATAGAATCAGGTATGTCCCGCGCGGCCGCCGCCGTTCCTGCAACGAAAACGCCGTCGATACTTGTCTTGCCTGGTTCAAGGTCTTCGTCCACTTCACGGATATAGGAATAGGGGTCCGCTTCCAGCGAGCCGTCTTTGAACAGGCATAGAGCGCCCTGTGTGGGAAGCACTCCGACCGACAGCACGACAAGATCATGCTCGGCCTGCTTAGTGCCTCCATCACCTTCGATGTCCTCGTAAAATACCTTCAGGTTCTGCTCAGCCGTTTCTTCGATCCTGGCCACCTTGCCTTTGACGAAATAGACACCCATACCTTTCGCTTGCTCATAAAACTCGTCGTAACCTTTGCCGAACGCGCGTATATCGATATAGTAGATGGTGGTATCAGCCAGAGGTAAGGCGCCCATAAGGAGCTGCGCCTGCTTAAGAGAATACATGCAGCAAACACGCGAGCATATGCGGTTATTGACCTTTTGATCCCTGGAGCCGGTGCATAAAACAAAAGCTATATTGCTGGGGGCTTTTCCGTCAGAGGGACGGATTACCGCATTGTATGGCCGTGTAGGGGCCAGAATACGGTCCATCTGCATGGCATTGATAACATTGGGGAACCTCCCGTATCCCAAAGCCGGTTTGTTGGCAGCGTTGAAGATATCGAACCCCGTTGACAGCATCACGGAACCAGCAGTTACATTCTCCGTCTCTGTCCGCATGTCAAAGGATATGGCATCGGCGGGGCACATACCTACGCATTGCTGGCACTGCGAACAACCGCCGCAATCAAGACAACGGTTGGCGCTGTAGCGGGCCTCATCCTCAGTCATGGTTATCTCATATTCATCAAACGAACGTATCCACTCGTCAAGAGGTTTAAGCTTGGGGGATATAGGTTTTCTAGCAGAGATATCACCTGATGCTCGGCTGAGGACGGACTCTTTATCTACTATGGGCAGCCGTTCATCGAAATGGCCGGAATCCAGAGGCATTCCCTGCAGATAACGGTCTATGTAATAGGCGGCTCTCTTGCCCTGACCGATGGCCTGCACTATCATGGCCGGGCCGGTTACGGCGTCTCCGCCGGCGAAAACCCAGGGTTTCGAAGTCTGTAACGTTTCCTTATCGGCGTAAATGGTCTTGTTGCGGTTCAGTTCAAGCTCAGTCGCGAATGGAGAGGTATTTGGCAGAAGGCCGACAGCCATTATAACCATGTCGGCGTCGAAAGCCTTCCTCTTGGATTCGTCGAACGAAGGGTTGAATTTACCGCCGGCGTCAAAAACAGATGTGCAGCATACGAACCTAACCTCTTTGGCCTTTCCGTCGATGGCACTGATAGATTTGGGTCCCCAAGAACAGTTTATGGCAACACCCTCATCAATGGCCTGTTCAATCTCCCATTTATGGGAAGGCATTTCTTCATCGGACTCAAGGCAGACCAGTTGCACTTCACGTGCGCCCAGCCGGAGAGCACTGCGTCCGCAGTCTATTGCAACATTGCCCCCGCCTATCACCAGGACACTCTTTCCTTTGATGTCGGGCCGGCTTTCGGAATTGCAGGCTTTCAGGAAATCCATGCAATCGACAACACCATTCAGGTCCTCTCCCGGAATAGATATGCGGCGTCCCCCGGTATTGCCGACGGCCAGGAATACCGCGTCAAAGCCGTCCTCCTTCAGATTTTGCGTGCTGCCGACCTTTGTGCCGGTGGTGATCTTCACGCCGAGGGAGGTGATGTTCTTGATGTCGCGAGTTAATATGTCCTTGGGTAAGCGGTAGGACGGTATGCCCCAACGCATGATGCCGCCCGCTTCCGGCTCCGACTCAAAGACGGTGATAGAGTATCCTGAATGGGCCAGGAAATAAGCTGCAGATAGACCTGCAGGGCCCGATCCGACGATGGCTACCCTTTTGCCGTTCAATTTGTCGGGTATGCCGTATTCGGGTTCCGGATGGCCGGCATAATAACGGTCAACCATAAAGCGTTTGATTGCCCTTATGGGAACGGACCCCTCCAGTTGTCCCCTGGTGCATTCTTCCTCGCAGGGAGCATAACATGCCCTGCTCAGGCAGCCAGGAAGTGGGGCATCCTCCAGGTGCAAGCGGAATGCTTCATCGTATTTTCCTGCTCTTACCAGCGAGACGTATCCGTGGGGTTTTACTCCTGCGGGACAGGTAAATGAGCACGGCGACGTGCCCTTGCGATCGATGATCGCCTTCTTGGGCACAGCCTGGGGAAAGGCGATATGGGCCGCCCTTCGTGCTATCAGATCAGAATTGAATTCGTCAGCAATTGCTACGGTACAGGCGTTTTCGCACTGTGCACAGCCTGTACATTTCAGCGGATCGACAAATTTGGGTTTACGCCTGAGAGCAACGGCAAAGCTGCCGTCTTCCTTTCGTGATATTTCATCGATCTCCGAATACGTGAGTACTCTGATGTTGGGATGATTGGCCGTCGCTGCCATTTTGGGTGTGGAGATGCAACTCGAGCAGTCAAGCGTGGGGAATACTTTGCTCAGCAGGATCATTTTACCGCCTATGCTGGCTTCCTTTTCCACCAGCAAAACCCTGAATCCCATGTCGCCCAGCGTCAGGGCGGATTCCATCCCCGCAATGCCAGCTCCAACAATCAGTGCATCATAATCTACGTTAGAGTTTTTTCCCATAACAATTCTGTTTCTCGCAAGTTATGTTTTGAGTTCGCCTAGCGCCTTGTGGAAATTCTCCATATGTGACACGAAGGATTCTGAGCAGACCGAGCATATGGCAGCCATTTTCAGCCTTCTGGGATCGAGGCCGTGTTCTTTGATAAGGTCTTGCGCCTTCTGAACTATAGACGCCGTGCGGTCGGTGCAATCCGGCAAGTAAGCGCAGTCGGTCCCATCGGCGGCAATGAAGACTCCATCGAACCCGGATTCAAGCGCATGTAATACCCATCTGGGATTAATACCACTGGAACATGGCAACGCTATGACCTGGACGGAAGTTGGATAATTCATATGTGAACTGCCCGCCAAGTCGATACCGGGATCGGATATATTATTTGTCGAGAAGACCAATATCTTCGGACCACTGCTTTTGGACGAACTGGATAAAGCCACTACTTGCCTCTTTTAACGAAGACCCTCCAATAACCCGCTTCCTCGATGGTTCCCAGATATTGATGTCCAACCTTGTTGGCCCACAGAGGAAGGTCCTCAGTTGTACCAATATCGGAAGATAGCACTTCAAGTATACCGGCCATAGGCACTGCCGCCATGCCACGTTTAGCTTCCAGCAAGGGACCCGGGCAAGCAGTGCCGCGGGCATCGACAGTTTTGTCTGCTTTTATATTTTTAAGATCGATTTCAGTCATCGGTTAACCTCCTGGCGTGATGTATAATTCATTTTATTTCTTGAAGCAGCGTACTTCTTTTTTCCAAATCTTCCACGATTGCCTTCCGCACTAGTTCGCAGCATTCCGCGAAGATTGGGGTCGTAAGCTCATAATAGACTGTCTGGCTGTCCCTTCTGGCCGACACTATCCCATGGGCCTTCATGATACGGAGATGCTGGGATGTGTTCTGCATCTCAATGCCAACCTGCACCGCAATTTCTCCAACCGTTTTTTCCCCTTTGCCCAATACTTTCAGTATCATGAGGCGTTTGGGATTGGAAAGCGCACCCAGCATCTCCGCCTGTAATTCTAAAATATAGTTGGGATTTACTTCCATATTCTATGCTCCGTAAACAATAAAACAATACGTACTATCGACCTATATAAATAAGGTCGTCCTGCTATCGTCTGCGCTTGCCATGAATTTACCCACGCCGCCGAATTCTACCCCCGGCAGAAGTTCTTCCTTTTTGAAGCCCATAATATCCATGGACATAGTGCAGATTATCATCCTCACGCCCTGGTCACGAGCCTCCTGGATCAATTTAGGCAAATTATAGACATTCTTCTTTGCCATTTCATTCTTCATCAGCATTGTTCCCATTCCTCCCATGTTCATCTTGGACAGCACCAGCTTATTGGCCCCTTTGGGCATCATCCAACCGAACATTTTCTCCATGAACGTCTTTTGTTCCAGCAGCTTGATCGGGCCTTCGCGGCGCATAATATTGGTTCCCCAAAACGTAAAGAACATGGTCACCGGGATATCCATGGCAGCGGCGCCGTTGGCAATAACAAAAGCTGCCAGTGCCTTATCTAGGTCGCCGGAAAAGACGACCATTGATAGCCCTTCAATTTTCCTCTCATCTTCACGAGGTTTCTTTTCAGTAACAACTGCCAGGTCAGCCATATTTGCTCACTCCTTTTTGTTTTAATTATTTAGTCCCGGTCTTTCGTTTGCATTAAGAGACCTCGCATGTAAATGGCGAGACGTAGTCGGGTAATTCATTCAGCTGCAATATAATAGTTGCGAACTATTGCAAGTATACAATATATTTTACCCCCTATCAAGTTACATCCGCTTGACAGGATGTAATAGCTAAAATATAATTGTTATGAGCATATGCACAAAATACAAGGATGCTATTTACATGCCTCGACCCAAGAAGAGGTGTAGGGTAGCTTTCCTTCCGGACACTACTTATTTTAAGCCGGCTGGCGTGCCTATGCGGATGCTGGATGAAGTTTGCATTACTGTTGAGGAAATGGAATCCCTGCGGCTGCGAGATATTGAGAATTTGGATCAGGAACAATGTGCCCAATACATGAATGTTTCGCGTGCGACTTTTCAACGAATACTTGAGTCGGCCAGGAAAAAGATAGCTGTAGGGCTGCTGGGTGGCAAAGCTATAAAAATAGATGGAGGCTTCTTTGAATTGGAGACACCGCAATGTTGCTGCAGGATTGGTTGCAACCAGGATTTGTCTGCAGATATGTTGGCGAGGTGGTCGACTGAATCCTGCTCTATTTGCCACAAGGTACGCAATAACGCACCGGTGCTTGCGGCAGTGAGTGGAGGTCTGGACAGTGAAGATCGGAATAGCTTTGATCGATATAACGAAATTGAAATAAGGAGAAAAACTGGTATGAAAATTGCAGTTATTACAGACGATGAGGTTACTATAAGCCAACATTTCGGAAGGGCGTCATGGTACGTCGTTTACACGGTGGAGGACGGCAAAATAACCGGCAAAGAGAAGCGGCCTAAGATGGGTCACAGCCATTTCGCAGCTGCTGACGGACCGCATTCAACTCATGAAGCCAAGCATGGTTTTGATGCCGCTTCCCAGCAAAAACATGCAAGCATGGCTGAGGCGATCAAAGACAGCCAGGTGTTAATAGCTGGTGGTATGGGCATGGGCGCCTACGAAAGTATGAAGAGCTATAAAATAGAGCCCATAGTAACCGATGTCACGAATATTGACGAGGCGATTAAGCTTTATACGGAAGGTAAACTGCCCAACCTGATCAACAGGTTGCACTAATCAGGCTAGCCTTTAATTTACAATTCAATTTCTTAAAAGCTTCGTATTTGAGAACTTGGAATATGGCGGCTGAAAACATAAAAGCTCAGGGAGTTGCGGCAGTTTCTTTATCCTGTTGCTCAATGATAAGCTCAGCACTGATACGCGCTACATCGCCGGCCAGCGTGGAGCAAGTTTCCATCAGTCCTGATTTAACAGCCTCTTCCATGTCTGCAGCATCAAACATGTTGAAAAACCTGCCGTGGAACTTTATCTGAATATCATGGCAGCGGCAGGTGCCGTATCTCTCCTTGAAACGCCTTTGTAGCTCTTTTGATAGCAGCAACGCTTTCATCATCTTGCCCCGGCGGCTAAATTCATCGCGCTTCCGGCCGAATACATAACTTATGGCCATTACGCCACCCGATAAAGCACCACAGTGTCCATCTCCCGTCAACCCTATACCGTCGGCAAATCCGGTTGCCGCACGGAACACATCATTGTTCTCAATTCCCAGAGCCTCGGTAACCCCGGCAAATACACACTGGGCACAGTCGCCATTTTCCATCTCGTATTTCTTGGAAAGGTTAAAAGCTTTATTAAGTGTTTCCTGCGATTCTTCGATCACTTATGCCTCCTACGGTTAATAGACCGAGTTTACACTATTTATATGGGGGTCCCCATTTTAATAAGCAGCGAACCGATTGTCATCCGTCATTGACCTTGGTCACGATAGTATTCCTTTGGCAGGTGGCTGTCAAAACCAATGTTACAAATCTGCAAATTCTGCGAGAGCCACTTAGCTCTGCTAAGTAAATATTTCCCAAGAAATATTCCAAGGAGTCACATCATGGCAAATAAGACGGAGGTCTCGCAGGTTCGAATCCTGCCGGTCTCCGCCATTTCCTTTATATTTTCGTCAGATAGTTGACATGTATACCGTGCTGAATTATATCCCCGGCTGTGTGGTTCCCATCGCCATCACGGCGTAATTGCTTCCCTGATTATAGTGGAGATATCCTTTACCTGAAGCTTGTCTTCCAGGTTTTCGGCTTTAACGGCGTCCTTAAACATAACCATGCAGCCGGGACATGCCAATGCTAATATCGTAGCACCTGTCTCTGAAGCTTCCCTGATGCGCACCCTGGCCGGGCTGTTCTCCCCACCCGCCAGATAATCGGTGACAAAGTTGCCGCTGCCTCCCCCGCAGCAGAAAGAGTCGACCCGGTTTCTTGCCATTTCGACGGTCTCAGCCCCCGGCACACTCTGCAATATTCTCCGCGACGCGTCGTAGAGCTTGTTATGCCTGCCAAGGTAGCATGGATCGTGGTAAGTGACCTTTGAGCTTGTGCCTGAAGGCTTCAACTTTTTATCTTTGATCAGACTATCCAGCACCTGTGTGTAATGGTAGACATCGAACTTGTAGCCCATATCCTGGTACTGGTTCTTCATTACGTTATAGCCGTGCGGACAAAGTGTTATAACCTTCTTCACGGCCAGCTCTTTAAATTTTTCAATATTTTTACTGGCCAACGCCTTGAATAACTCCATCTCTCCCAGGGCATAGACTTCGTTGCCGCAGCATTCCTCTTCATTACCAAGGATACCAAACGACAGGCCCGCCTTCTCAAGAATATGCACGAGGTTGCCTGCCATTATCCGGCCGTTTTCATCATAGGAGCCGAGACAACCGATATACAGCAGAAAATCGTCACCTTTTTCGTATATCTTAGTACCGTTGGCCCAGGCGCCACGTTCCTCCCTGAGATTCTTGAAAGGGTTGCCGTAGTTATAGACTGATTCAAGGAAACGTTTTACCCTTGCGGGCACCTTTCCCTGCTCAACCATGTCGCTCCTGGCCCCAATAATCCATTCAACAATGTCCGGCGCAAATTTCATAGGGCACTGCTCCGTGCAATTTTTACAGGTAGTACAGGCATAGAGTATTTCGGCAAGGTGTTCCGACCAGGGTAGTTCACCCTTCAGCCAACCATAGGTCAACCACAGCCTGCCGCCCGTCGAATATGTGTCGAATCTGAACCTATTGTAGGAAGGGCAGTTAAATGCGGAATAATCAGTCGGGAACTTGCAGTAGCCGCAGCGAAAGCACCTGTGTATCTGGGCCTGGTATTTCTTCATCGCGTCACCTCCCAGTTGCCCGGGTTCATTATGCCATTCGGGTCCAGCAGCTTTTTTATCCGCATCATAAGGTCAAGTGTGTTGGGGTCCATCCTGGCCATCGTCATCTTTTGTTCGTCAATATTCGGTTTCCACATGACTCCGCCATTCTCCAGCGCAAACTCGGCGGCTTCATCGAGCGCCCTCTTGGCCCTCTTCATGGTCTCCGGCTCGGCCCGGTTAAACGTGTAAGAAAATGAAAACATCATGCTGTGCCCGCCGTCTATCATACGCGCGGCAGATGAATAGAACAGATCGTATTTCCCAGCAAGTTCAGCTAACTTTTTAACGTAGATAGGGTATTTCTCCAGGGCAGCGATCGGGCCGCTGTACTCAAACCCGCCGCCTTTGCTCACGTCTGCAAACCTGGTAGTATCCTTCGAAGGCATATACATCATGGGCGCTTTCATCTCGGGGAGTAGGCTGACGAATCCTCCGTCTCTACTTTTAAAGTAAGGCCAGAGCACGTTCCAAGCCATCTTCTTTTTGAATTCAATCTCCTCTTCCGTATCGCCGGTCACATAGAAAAGTATATAGTAATTGCCCCGGTACCTGAGCGGTATCGGTTGAGCGGTAACCACAAGGTCCTCTATCATCTCCGTGCGGCCCAACTTCGACATTATTTCAGGTACGAGTTCAGCTGTGTCCGTTAGGAACAGCATAACATCCCTTATCTTCTTCGCCGGATAGAGCTTGATTGCAATCTTGGTTATGACGCCAGTTGTCCCAAACCAGCCGAAGAAAAGGCTGCTTAGGTCGGGGAGCGGGGGCCCCTTGGAGAACCAGTAGTCGGTGACAGAGCATGAGCCTATCTTGCATATCTCACTCGTGGGCAGCACTACTTCAAGCCCGCAGACCATGTCGGAGTTGAAGCCGCGCTGCTGGGTGAGCCTCCCCTGTCCATGAATAACGGCATTGGCTACGACCGTAGCTATCGGCGGAGAATCGGGTATGCTGTGCCGCAGATTTGGATAATTCTTTACCAGATGACTTTTCAATTTACCATGGTTTACTCCGCCCTCCAGCACCGCATAGCCGCCCTTCTCATTTATCTCCAAGATTTTGTCCATCCGTTTCATATCCAGGAGTATGCCGCCCTTCTGGGGGATGACAAGGCCTGTCAACGATAGTCCACCGCCCTTAGGCACGATCGCTACCTTCTCCCGGTTGGCCAATTTTACAATTTTTTGTACTTCTTGAGTGCTGGACGGCATCACCACGTAATCGGGCTCATGCGGCGGCATCAGACCCGGGTCACGCCCATAGAGATATCTTTCCTCCGCGGAATTTGATACATAGTCTTTATCAAGGATTTTGATCAGTTCAGCATATATGTCCGTCATGTCGCTACACCTCGACTTCTGTTTTGGATAGCTTCAGGCTCTGCTTCTCGCCAATGGCAAGTTTGCAAAGATCAATAATGTGTATGGGTTTCAGGCCGCGTTCAGCAACCTTTGGGGCGAGCGAGTCCCAGCAGGCAGGACAATTGAATACCACGAAGTCAGCACCCGATTCCTGCATGTCATCCAGGTTCTTCTTCTGTACATCATCGGCGAGGTCAGGTCCCTTGCCCATGCGCATAATCTCGGCACAGCACATGGCATTTTCCCTGTCGTATTTTCTCTCCAACCTCTCGACCCCGATCAAGGCGAAAATATCATCCACCATATGGTCGACCTGGGGTATCAGCCGCGTGGAACAATTCCTCTGGTAGGCCACTTTCAGGTTCAAAGGTTTCACCTGTCCCGTCAATTTTGACAGCCGTTCCAGCAAATACTCAAAATAGTGTACCGGCTTAAAAGGGACATGGATTCCATAGGCCGGAGCAAGCGACGTGTAGGTGGCATAGCACTCGTCATGAAGGCAGACCAATTCCTTTATGCCCTGTTTTTTTATATTATCCAATACTTTTACCAGTCTTTCGTTTATCAGCGAGGTCTTGGCATAGTGCAAATACACCGCATTACAGAAGAACTCTTGACCGAAAATCACGGACCATTCAAGGTCTTCGAACAGCTTACCATGAGCCAATCTATTAAAATGCGGTAGGAGACAATAGGACAATGCCCTTTCTTGCAAGGCCCCGATCATGAACTTCCCAACAGGTTCACACTGATTTACCCACATCGTAATTATCGGTCTGGGAGAGGGCAGAATTCCTTTTTCCTCCTGCCTGTCCACAAGCATGTAAAATGGATGATTGCCGTGCGAACAATATTCTTCACATGCGTAGCAGGTTGTACACGCTTCAAGCACAAAGGAGTTTTCGCCATTTATGATCTTCTGCCACTCCTTTTTGGCCGATACCCGGTCGAGCTTGATATACTGGCATTTAGTGAGACACGAGATGGACTTACACCTAACGCACTTGTCTTTGTCGAATTGAAGTTGAGGCATGCGGAATTGACCTCCTGTCCTCAAATTTTACACATACAACGATATCCCGCATTGAGCGATTTCGTCAAATATGTGCATAGATTGTTCACATTAGCTAATATTAATGGTGCTTGTATTGTACTTCATGACCTGCAAGAATTAACCGGGAATAATATGGAAGGCCTTTCTCTCAGTGAACTGTACAGCCGCAGAAAGCAGCAGTATATCCAAGACTGTAACCTTTGCGGCATTTGCGTGGAAGCCTGCCCGACGGTACCGTTGACTTCACTTAGCTCCTCCTCCGCTTGCGATATCCAGGCAAAGGTTATGCAGTTGCTTGGGGGCAGCATGTCCGAGGAAGCTGCAGTAAGAGCGGCCAGTTGCGCACATTGTAATTCATGCCGGGACACCTGTCCACTGGATATCAACCCCGTAATTCTGCAGGAATTGCTTCAGCTGGAGCTGGTAAAACTGACGGGCAAACGTCGTCCCCTTATGGAACTCAAGCTGGGTGACACCAACCTCTTTATACCCGACATCCTGGCCAGCATGCAGGTGAAACCGGAGCAAAAGCTCTGGCTCAGCCGGGTTCCCGCTAACCCAGGTCATAAAGACATCGTGGTCTTCACGGGCTGCGCCATGGTAATGATGCCCGATAAGATTTTTCTCGTTCGTGAAATCCTGAAAAAACTGGGCCTCGATTTCGTGGTAGTTTCGGGCGGAGAACTTTGCTGCGGAGCGCGTTACCTTGGCACGGACCTGGCTGAATCCGAGTCTTTAACCAGAAAGCTGCTGCATTCCTTGGCTGCTTTCAGTCCGCAGCAGGTCATCTTCTGCTGTGCCGAATGTACCGGCCGGATTTCCTTCTTCGACAGGGAAATCAGCCGTGTGCCGTTCATATATGATGAGGTGTTCCACTTCCTGAGCCTTCGTATTGAGCAAATGGAGTTTACACAGCCGGTTAACAAGAAGGTCACTCTGCATGATCCCTGCTCCCTAGGCAGGGTACTTGGCGACAATACCTCACTCCGCAGGTTATTAAATGCCATCCCCAGCATTTCCCTGGTGGAGATGAGTAAAAATAGAGAAGAATCTATTTGCTGCGGTGCGGTAGCCAGCCGCAGGCTGCCCGGGGTTGGCCGCGCACTGGCGCGGCAGGTACTGGAAGAAGCGCTGAAGACCGGTGCCGATGTGATGGTGGATGCCTGCCAGGGATGTCATTTCCAGTTTTGCGCTTCGCAGGCCGAATACCCATTCCAAATAGAAAACTTGCTTTCGCTTATTGGTGAAACCATGGGCATCCACTTTGAGGATAAGCTCAAGAAATTTTACAACTATGGCGATGCCGATAAGATCATGGAGGAATGCAGGCTGAATGTTGAAGCCGGTCCATACGATCCCGGCCTCACGGCCATGCTGGCTAAACATATTTTTGCGGATAACGCTTCCCGCGGCGAATAGCGCAGGCTGGCACGATGGCAACGAAGGGCCATTTGTTTGAAGTAGAAACGGAGGATAATGTTATGCCGGAAAAAACATTCCAGGAGATGCTGGAACACGTTGAACAGAAGGCGGGTGATTATGAGGAGTTGTACGGCAGTTGCGCCCAGGGCACGCTGCTGGCATTGCAGGAGGAGTTCAATTTGGGGAATGCGCAGACACTCAAGGCTGCCACCGCTATGCCCGGCATCGCCCTCAGGGGAGAGGCCTGTGGTGCTGTCGTAGGTGCCATCATGGCGCTCGGAATGGCCTTCGGCAGGGAGAAGCCCGACGACTTCAAGGCGGTCCAGCGTACCACCAGTGCAGCCCGTAAGTTGTGCAAACGTTTTGAGGAGGAATTCGGTGGCTGCACCTGCCGCGAGGTGCAGCATAATATCTTCGGCAGGAGTTTTAACCTGGCTGATCCAAACGACCAGGCTCAATTCGTCAAGGCGGACGCTATCAGGAAATGCCGTGCACCGGCTCAGAAAGCGGCACGCATAGCCGGCGAGTTGATACTTGAAGGCCGGGGGAAAACCTGATTATATCTGAAAAAAGGGGGGTTATATGGCGATAGATTTTAAGGAAGCATCCGATGTATTGTTGCGTTATCTGAGGGTTAAGACCCGCCCGCTGTCAATCAAGTTTATTCAGAACAGTTCTGAGATTCCTGAGGGCATTTTAAGGCCAGGTACAGGCGGCACAAAGATGGCTATCTGCCAGGTGAATACAATCGCCAGGAAGTGGAACATGGCGATGGCGGTGACACCTGAAGATGTCAATTGCGCAGCTGCCCTTCTAGCCTTCGGATGGGGAGACCTGGCAGACCTTAACCGTCAGGAAGAGCTTGTCAACTTCATGGTCTCTGCCGGCTACATCAAAGACACGGAGAAGGCGAAATCGTCGCTGGCCACGCAGCCGTATTTTAACGGAGAGAAAAAATTACTCTCGAGGGGGCTTATTGTAGCTCCCATAGATTCCGGGGTAATAGCCGAACCCGACGTGATTTTAATCTACGGCAACCCGGCGCAGATTGCCCGGCTGGCGCAATCCATGATCTATTCCGAAGGTGGTGTGATAGAATCCCGGGCGCACGCAGGCGTTTCATGTATCGGCGAGATGATCGAGCCCGTTGTTTCCGGCAAAGCTGTTTATGTGGTGCCAGGCCGGGGCGAGAGGCAGATAGGTATGGCCGCCGACGACGAGATGTGCTTTGCTTTGCCCGTAGCAAAATTACAGGACCTTCTTACAGGGATCATGGAAACCGATGAAAAGGGTACCAGGTATCCTATCCAGCCCTTCTTGTTCTTTGAGCCTCGCTACAATAAGGCTGTCTCCAAACTTATCAAAAAGATAAAGTTGAGTTGAGGATCATATTTCGGATTATATTTACCGGTTTAATGTTGTAGTTTAAGGGCAATTCAGGAACGTCCGGCTATCCATCCAGGAGTTCGCATTTTCTCAATGGTCATTTACGATTCTTTCGCCATGAGTCTGTCACATACATTTAAACGGCACAAATAGGCTCACAGGATTAGTACGGGTTAACTTACCAGTAGGGGATCTACTTCTTCAAATAGACTTCAGCTTGGGGTGGGACATCTTTTCAGCTTCATTAATATATCGTGCAATAAGTCATTTTCATCGTTCAGTGAGTTTCGCACTGCCGTAAGGATTTAGTCTTTAGAGTTTCCCCAAGGCTATTGGCGTTGACTTGTCAGGGCACCTGTAAACGGTTATATTTGTATGAGTTATGACTATATGGGGGAGGAATAATGAAGAGTTTGACGATCGGTAAGATCCGGGGATTGCAGCAGATTTCCAGGAGGCCGGGCATCTTTGTCATGTGTGCTATGGACCACAGATCAGGCCTGATCTCCATGATCGAGGATGCGCAACACGGCGTTCCGGACTATGCGGAGCTGGTCAATATGAAGCTGGATATGTGCGCGGCCTTCGGCCGGCATGCCAGCGGCGTACTACTCGATCCTGAGTACGGTGCAGCACAGTGCATAGCGGGCAATGTGCTGGGAGGCAGGGTCGGCCTGCTGGTCAGCATTGAGGCTACAGGCTATGAGAAAGACCCCATGGGACGACTTACAGAGTTGCTCAAGGACTGGGGAGTGGAAAAGATCAAACGCATGGGTGCCTCGGCCGTTAAGATGCTGGTCTATTACCGTCCCGATATCAAGAAGCTAGCCGATAAACAGCTCAAGACTATCGCCAGGGTCGCCGATGAATGCATTAAATATGATATCCCCTTCCTGGTCGAGCCTAAAACGTACCGAATAGAAGGCGAAAAAATGGACTCCAAAGAGTTTGCTTCCAAGCTGCCGGAGATGGTCATCGAGACCGCTAGGCAAATTACCGCCCTTCCTATCGACGTGCTGAAGGCCGAATTCCCCGCGGATATGAAATATGATAAAGACGTCTCTGAGTTAGGTAAATATTGCCAGCAGCTCGACGCTGCCTCACGGACTCCATGGGTCATACTCAGCGCAGGCGTGGATTATGAGACTTTCAAGGACGAAGTGACCATCGCCTGCAAGTCCGGCGCATCCGGATTCCTGGGGGGTAGGGCCATCTGGCAGGAAGCCATGCAGATCGCGGACAGGCAGAGGCGGATGGAATATTTCAAGACTGTAGCTGGTCAAAGGCTGGAGCAACTGGCCCATATCACGGAGAAATATGCCCGTCCCTGGCATGAAAAGCTAAGCCTGTCGCCAACCCAACTGGTCGACGTGGACCAGGACTGGTATCGAAAATATTAAGGACTCCAAATTGCCAAAAGAAAAAAAAACGGCCACGGAATTTGTACCGGCGCGTAAAACGAAAATAATTTGTACCATCGGCCCGGCCAGCAATTCTGCCCCGGTTGTCCGTCAGTTGCTTGAGGCGGGCATGAACGTGGCGCGCATTAACGCCTCGCACGGTACCCCGGACGAGCATCTGCATTATATCCAAACACTGCGGCAGGAAGCCCAGAAGCTTAAATTACCGCTGGCCTTCCTACTCGATCTGCCCGGACCCAAGGACCGCACTGGAAAGGTCAAGAAAGGCGGGATAAAGCTCAAAGACGGCGCCGAATTTATCTTGACGACCAGGGACGTGCTGGGCGATGAGACTCAGGTCTCCGTGGACCTTCCCGAGCTTCCGAAGCATGTGAAGCTTGGGCAGGATATTTTCCTGGATGATGGCATTATCAAGCTGGAAGTGGTGTCGATCAGCCATCGGGATGTTAAGTGCAAAGTTATTACGGGAGGCCGGCTTTTTGACAATAAGGGCGTAACTGTTCCCGGCGTGACCTGGGACGTAGATGCCGTGACCGAGGAAGACTGGCAGCACCTCTATTTCGCCATAGAGCATGAAATCGATTTCGTGGGGCTTTCCTTTGTCAGCAAGGCCGACGACGTCATTGAGGTAAGGCGGTTCCTGCGGGATAAGGGTTCACTGGCACAGATCATCGCCAAGATCGAGAGGGTGGAAGGCCTTAATAACTTCGATGAGATACTGGCGGCGGCCGACGGCATAATGGTGGCGCGCGGCGACCTGGGCGTTCAGATACCCATACAGAAGGTACCTGTCGTCCAGAAAGACCTGATCTGCAAAAGCAACCATGCCGGCAAACCAGTTATCGTGGCCACGCAGATGCTGGAGTCAATGGTTGATTCGCCCATGCCCACGCGTGCGGAGGCTACTGATGTGGCTAACGCCATCTTCGACGGGGCGGATGCGACCATGCTTTCGGAGGAGACGGCCATCGGACATTACGTGGTGGAGGCGGTCAAAATGATGTCACTCATAGCTGTGGAGGCTGAAGGCGCCCTGCCTTACGATGATAACTTTGCAAGCAAGGGCAAAGACCTCTTGCCGCTTACTGATGACGCCATCAGCTATGCCGCCTGCCATATAGCGCGCCAGCTCAGCGCCAAAGCTGTTATTGCCTACACAGCCTCGGGCAGCACGGCCAGGAGGGTCTCGAAATACAGGCCGCGCACGCAAATACTGGCCATTACCCCTGACGAATCCACCCAAAGGCAGTTATCCCTGACCTGGGGAGTGACCGCCCTTAAGGTGCCCGAGCCGAGGTCAATCTTGAATATGTTTACTCAGGCTGCGCGGGCGGCTAAAAAGTTGGGCTGTGTACAAAAAGGTGACCTGGTCGTGGTAACAGCGGGTATCCCCATCGGTAAGGCTGGTACGACTAATATGCTTAAAGTGGAGAAGATCTAAATGATATCCAGTGTAACGTTGAACCCTTCGTTGGACAGGCATGTCGCCGTAGATAACCTGGTGCTGGACGATACAAACCGCTGGGTAAGCTTCTCATATATGCCCGGCGGCAAGGGGATAAATGTGTCCCGGGTCGTCTGCCAGATGGGTGGGGATACCATGGCTTATGGTTTCATGGGGGGCCTCGACGGGGGCGTTCTGAAGACCATTTTGAAGCAAAATGATGTGCCTTTTGATTTTACTAACATCAAGCTGGAGATCAGGAGCAATTTTATTATTACCGACCTCAAGACACACAAACAGACTAGAATATCCGCTCCCGGACCTGAGATATCTCCGGGCGAGCTTAAGAAGCTGATCGATAAAATTACCCGTCTCAAGCGTCGTCCCCGCTACATGGTTTTTGCCGGAAGCGTGCCGCCGGGGGTCCCGGACGATATCTACCATGTTCTGATAGATAAGATGAAAAGCCAGGGGATAGTGACTGTACTGGACTCGGCCGACCAATGGCTCAAAGAGGGAGTGAAGGCTACGCCGGATATTATCAAGCCCAACGTCAGGGAAGCGGAAGGACTGCTCGGGGTAGAGCTTAAGACCGAAGAAGATATAATTCACGCCGCCAAAACACTGGTTGGCAGCGGCATCAAAATAGTTTGCATCTCGAGGGGCAGGGATGGCATGATCATCGCCGACAAAGACGCCGTCTATAAAGTAGTGCCGCCCGATGTGCAGGTCTTGAGCACAGTGGGCGCCGGCGACTCAGCAGTGGCGGGATTAGTGCTCAAGCTGAGCCAGGGAGGCACATTGGAGGAAGCCTCACGCCTTGCCGCAGCCTGCGGCACGGCTGCTACCCTCGCTCCAGGCACCGAGCTATGCCATAAGGAGGATGTCGAGAGACTTCTGCCCGATGTCAAAGTTGACAAGCTGCCGTTCTAGCGCCTTTTTACAATAAACACCAGCATCGAGACTATAGCGAGCGCGAATATAGCTATTATTCCGTATATAAGGATGTCATTATTGTAAAACATGTCTACGGTAAAGCTTCCAGCAGGAACGCTATCCACGTATACGTTATAAGTGCCGGGCTCGCTACGGCCGATAGTGAAAACGGTTGACATCGTCTGACCGCTGTCCAGATTAATCCCTTTCGAAGCTTCCTCTGTACCGTTGACATACAGGTTTATCTTGGCAGTACCCTGGTAATTCCCCCTGTTGGTTAAAATTGCGGTTACCTTGACTTGATCTCCGGGGCCTGCTTTGGAAGATGATAGGGAAGCGCTTTGAACGATGATGTTGGATATCTGCTCCGGCGGAGAGGATAGACCCGCACCGATAGAGCTGCCATGCCGAGCTGTACCATTTGGAATTAAAGTAGTAAAGCTTATAGTATTTCCTGTAACGCTAAAAGATCCCGGGTTCACGATAGGAATTGTATCCAGACCGACCCCGGCCCCGTGCATATCAGTAAATTGAGAAGCCGTGGAAACAAGCGACAATAAATAATCTTTCGGCCCTGGGCGGTATATTATCAGGCCACTGCCAACTATCATGGCTTGAGCGTAGTAAGTTGCACCTGGCAGCAGCCCGGTTATATCAGACTTAAATGTTGTGCTGCCGGCCAGGTCGATCATGGGAGTTTGGTTCGTAAAAGTGCCGGGACTTGTTCCGTAGAGGAAATATCCTTCGTAAGCTGTTGATCCGGCTGCGTATCCGGAAATATTGCTGACGGTTATAGGATTACTCGGGGAAATGTCTCCAGTACTGAAGTTCGCTACAGCCGTAGCATTAAGTGTGGCTTGATTGAAGCCGATATTGGTAGCAGGTAAGGTATTTACTGTAAATACTCTTGTCGTTCCGTAAGCTGCGCCAATAGGGATGGTTAACTGAACGGCAGCCAGCGACAGCAGCAAAAGCGCCAGTATCCTTTTCATGAGACCCCTCCTGATAATTCCCCTGTATAATTTCGTGCTCAGTGACAATATGTTGATTCACAATCAAAAACTTGGTTCTAACGTTTTTGTCTTTTTACAATAAACACTAGTATCGAGACTATAGCGAGCGTGAATACAGCTATTATTCCGTATATAAGCATGTCATTATTGTAAAACATGTCTACGGTAAAGCTTCCAGCCGGAACGCTATTCACGTATACATTGTAAGTGCCGGGCTCGCTACGGCCGATAGTGAACACGGTTGATATCGTCTGGCCGCTGTCCAGATTAATCCCAGTTGAATCTTCCTCTGTACCATTAACATACAGGTTTATCTTGGCAGTACCCTGGTAGTTTCCCCTGTTGGTTAAAATTGCGGTTACCTTGACTTGATCTCCGGGGCCTGCTTTGGAAGATGATAGAGAAGCGCTTTGAACGATGATGTTGGGTATCTGCGCCGGCGGAGAGGATGGACCCGCACCATTGGAGCTGCCATGCAAAGCTGTCCCATTTGGAATTAAAGTCGTAAAGCTTATAGTATTTCCGGTAGCTCTAAAAGATTCCGGGTTTACAATAGGAATCGTATTCAGACCGACTCCAGCCCCGTGCATATCCGTAAATTGCGAAGCCTCCGAACAGAGCGAGAATAAATTATCACCCGGCTTTGAGCGGTGCATTATAAGTCCACTGGCAACTATCACGGCTTGAGCGTAGTAAGTTGTACCCGGCAGCAGCCCTGTTATATCAGATTTAAATGTTGTGCTGCCGGCCAGGTCGATCATAGGAGTTTGGTTCGTAAAAGTGCCGGGACTTGTTCCGTACAGGAAATATCCCTTTAAAGTTGTAAATATGCCTGCGTATCCTGGAATATCGCCGACGGTTATAGTATTACTCGGGGAAATGTCTCCAGTACGGAAGTCCGCTACTATACTCGTGGCATTAAGTGTGGCTTGATTGAAGCCGATATTGGTTGCCGGCAAGGTAGTTACTGTAAATCCTGCTCCAAACCCGTAAGCTGCGTCAATAGGGATGGTTAACTGAACGGCAGCCAGTGACAGCAGCAAAAGCACAAGTATCCTTTTCATGAGACCCCTCCTGATAATTCCCCCGTTTAATTTCGTGCTCAGTGACCATAGTGTACGCAAGCACATGTGCCATGTCAATACCGAGTCAACCTATGTCACCACCATTTTTGCCCTGAGCCGGCCATAGGGATAGAGTCTGACTACTCATCCTCGATATTACTGCCCCTCCATGGCCTCCCAGACAATTTCGGGCAACATTTTAACTTCGATATTTGGATCCCCGCCCAGCTTCGCTTTTAGAGCATAGTAACAACCGGTGCAGATGTTAACTACAGTGTTGCTCTTGATCGAAGCCAGAAGTTGTTCCATATGAGGCGGTATATTACAGCATAGTTTGCCTTCCAGGGGATTTACTTCCAGCCCTTCGATCTTGTCCATGATACTAATGGCGGCACCGGTGTCCACGGGGACATCGGTTATGCGTCGGCGGAAACGATAGCAGCCGGCATAGTAATCGATTTTTTTGTGCAGCTTGCCGCCCTGGAAATAGCGGTCAATCAATTGAGGATAGGTAATGACCTCCAGGTCGGTTAAATCCTTGTAGTTAGTGTAATTGGGCTCGCAGGCGCTGCAAAAGAGGACTATAGACCTGGCGCCCAGCTTTTTGGCCTGTTTAAAGTTCTCTTCTACAAACTCCCTGGAAACCTCTTTGAACCGGGCTATGTCCTCTTCATTTTTGGTTATCACCGCCATCTGGCCGAAAGCCAGCCAGCCGCAGCAGTATTCTTTATCAAGCAGCGTATAGTCTATGTTTAAATGGTTCAGCACGTTCCTGAAGGCACGAAATACATGCGGCATGCCTTCCGGTTGAAAGCACCCTGCAATAACGGCGTATTCAGCTTTTTTATTGATGGGGAAACCCAGTTCCTCTACAAGTACCTGCCTTTTCTTCTCGCCCCTACCTCCCGTACATCCGAATTGCCGGATGTTTTCTATGGCCTTTTCATCAATCATACTGGCACCTCTTCAACTATGACCTAAGCGTAACATTCCGTCACTAGGGCGGTCAAGCACGGACAGTCTCGAAGCCGATTTTATGTTATAATCGTGCTTTCTACATCGGAGGACAGGATGAAATTAAAGCTGTATTTTCTGGAGACGAGGCCGCAATTTTTAACCCTGGCGGTTGTCCTCGCTATATTGGGAACCTGCATAGCCTGGTATGACGGCTTTTTCAATCTTGGCAATGCGATTATCGCCGGCATCGGGCTGGTATTGGCCCACGCCGCCTGCAATTCACTCAACGATTACTTCGACTATAAGAGCGGCGTCGACAAAGCTACCAACGTGACGCCTTTCAGCGGCGGCAGCGGACTGATTAAGGCCGGACTAATCAAACCTAGTGAAGCAGTGTGGATAGGGATAATATGCCTGGCCATCGATCTCTTTATCGGCGCTTATTTCGTCTGGATCAAAGGCTGGCTGCTGCTGCCACTGATCATAGTCGCTGCCTTATGCGTCATCTTATATAGCCCGCTAATACTACGGGGATACTGGCCCGAATGGTCGCCCTTCCTGGGACTGGGCGTGTTGCCGGTGCTTGGCATCTATTTCGCTCAAACCGGTATGTATACCTGGCCTGCCGTAATCGCAGCTATACCCTCCGGGTTCCTCGTGCACAACCTGTTGCTGCTGAATGAGTTCCCTGATATCGAGGCCGATAAGATAGGTCGCAGGAAAACGCTGCCCATAACCATCGGCAGGCGTAACGCAGCTATTTTTTACACGGTTTTCACGCTGCTGGCTTATGTGTGGATCATAGGCGCAGTGATATTCAAAGCCATGCCTGTTTTTTGCCTGATTGCAATATTTACCCTGCCCCTGGCCATAAAGGCCATCCGGGGCTCATTTAAATCGGAAGATTTGGGTAAGCTGATACCTGCCATGGCCAACAACGTGATGGTAGTGCTGCTGACCCAGCTTTTGACGGGCATCGGCTATATCCTATCCGGGGTCTTCAAGGTCTAATAGATTCATATGGCAGAAAATCAACCGGCCGGGAAACCCAAGCCGCTGCACCGTATATTCACAGCTATCCCCGAACGCTACGACCTGATCAACCATGTCATCACGCTGGGCATGGATACAGGCTGGAGGAAACAGGCAGCCCTGGCCTGCCTCTCCTCACGGCCGCAGCGCATCCTGGATATCTGCTGCGGCACGGGCGACCTGACGATCGCCATGGCCCGGCTGGCGGACTATAATCCGGAGATCACGGGTGTCGACTACAGCCAGCCGATGCTGGACAAGGCCGCTGAAAAAGCCGCCAAACTGGCAGGGGGTAAGGACATCAAGTTCGTCAACTCAGAGATTGCGCAGTTGCCTTTCCCGGATAGCTGGTTCGACTGCGTGGGCATCTCGTTCGCCTTCCGCAACCTGACCTATAAAAACCCGCTCGTTCAGGAGCATTTGGACGAGGTGCTGCGCGTGCTCAAACCGGGCGGTAAATACGTTATCGTGGAGAGCAGCCAGCCCAGGTCGGCTTTTATCCGTGCTCTGGACCATCTTTACCTGCGGCTGTGGGTTTTCCCCTCGGGCCTGTTGATATCGGGAAATAAAGCGGCCTATAAATACCTGGTGGAGTCGGCCGAGCAATTTTTCTCGGCGGAAGAGGCACGGGAATTTCTCACCAAAGCGGGATTCAAACAGGTTACATTCAAAAGGCTGTTCTTCGGCGCCGCCGCTGTTTACGTGGCTACCAAATAGTAATTTTGACGGAACCGATTAGATCCGGTGGTCTTCGCGGACGATAACGCGCGGCCCTCCGCTCAGGCTGGCGCCCCACTTCTTGGGCATAGATATCTTTTCCAGCCTATCCAGCTGTCCGATATCCTTGAGCCTCTTATAGATCAACTGCCAGGCGCAAGCGCGATCTGGATTCACCTCGCAGCGGTCCTCTCTCGAACCTCCGCAAGGGCCGTTGAGAAGATGCTTGGCGCAGCGTGTCACGGGGCAGATGCCGCCGTATTCAGCCAGTACGCACTCGCCGCACTGCGCGCATTTCTCCGTCCAGGTGCCCCTCTCCTCCAGGATGCCCAGGAACTTCGTATTGAGCCCGGCGTAGACCGGCTTCTTAGCGAAACGCTCGGCTATAGCCTGTACGCCTGCCCCGCAGCCCAGGGAGAGTACGGCATCGGCTTTCTCGATGGCTTCGGCCGCCTGCTCGATAAAAATGTTGTCGCATTGACGTTCGATGGTCAGCTCGCTGACCTTAAAACCCAAGTTCTGGGCGCGGGAAGCGATGCGCAATGCCGAAGCCATGATGCTGACCTCGCGCTCGCCGCCCGCCAGGCAGACGGTAACGCAGGTACCGCATCCCAGCACTAAAATATTCTTATGCCCCTTGAGTATATCGACTATTTCGGGGATGGTCTTTCTCTCTGCGACTATCATGACTTTATCTCCTGTTGTTGTCGTCTTTTGGCTTTGTTGAGCGGGCTGGGGCCCAGCTTGCGTACCGTCTCAACCATGTCCTTGATGTGGTCGGTGAGCTGCCGCGCCATGGCTGAGCTGACGTTGACCATGCGCAGGCGTTCCGGCTCTAGGCCGCTCTCCTGCAAATACTTGCGCGCATAGTTTACGCGGCGTTTGGCCACCAGGTTGCCTTCCTTGAAATGGCAACTGCCCTCTTCGCAGCCGGCCACCAGCACTCCATCGGCGCCGCTCTCGAAGGCTTTGAGGAAAAACTCCACTTCCAGCCTGCCGGTGCAGGGTGTGCGAACGATCCTGACATTGGCCGGGTACTGAATGCGCATTGAGCCGGCCAGGTCGGCGGCCGCATAGGCACAATACAGGCAGCAAAAGGCAACGACGGTGATTTCCTTGTTGTTATTTGAACTCATATTTATACTTCTTTACTGCGGCGCTCCGACCGGCTTAGTAGTTTCTTCCTTCTCAACGTTGAAAAGCTCGTCCAGCATAGATTTGAACTGCTTCGATTCGAAATGGTTCAACTGTATAGCGCAGGCCGGGCACTCGGCGGCGCAGATGCCGCATCCCATGCACTTGGCTGCGATAATCTCGGCCTTCCTGTCGGCGTTCACGGTAGGAGCTCCGTATGGGCAGACCTTGGTGCAGGTCATGCAGGAGATGCATTTTTCCTGGTCGACCTGCGAGACCTGGGCGCCCACTTCGAGCAGCGTCTTGGATAGTACCGTGGCGGCCCTGGCTGCGGCGGCGCGTGCCTGTGAGATATTCTCGTCCATCATCTTGGGCGAATGGGCCAGGCCGCACAGGAAGATACCCTCAGTGGCGAAATCAACCGGGCGCAGTTTCATGTGTGCTTCCACGTAAAAGCCATCGGCGTTGAGCGGCACCTTGAGCATGTCGGCCAGCTTACGGCTGTCCCTGGGAGCGTCCACGGCTGTGCTGAGTACCAGGTTGTCCGTCTCTATCTCGACGGGCTCCGGGAAGTCGGGGCTATTGACCGTGACCGTCAGCATACCGCCGTCGGATACTGCCGGCGGCGTGTTGCGCTCGTAGCGGATGAAGACCACGCCTGCCTCACGCGCCTGTTTATAGTATTTCTCCCTAAAGCCGTAGGTCCTGATATCCCTGTAAAGCACATAAACATTGGCGCTGGGGTCCTGCTGCTTGATCTTCAAGGCGTTCTTGACCGCCATCGAGCAGCAGATGCGGCTGCAGTATGGCCTCTCCTCGTTGCGAGAGCCAACGCACTGTATCATGACTATATTGCGTTCCTTCAGCGGCATAGCTTTCTTAGCCAGCTTTTTCTCCAGCTCCACCTGCGTCAGGACCCTTTCGGACTTACCATAGAGGAACTCCCGGGTCGTCGCCGGCCCGGCGCCGGTAGCTACTAGGATAGCCCCGCATTTTACGTCCTTATTCTGGCCTTCCCTGGAAAGGGTAACTTCGAAGGAGCCGATGAAGCCCGCCACTGCGGAGACCTCGGTACTCAAGTGTAAGGCGATATTCTCATGCTTTTCTACCTGTCCGGCCAGTTTAGAAACAAAGGCCTGGACGTCATCGTGCTCCAGCGTGTAATTCAGGTCCAACGCGTTGCCGCCCAGCCTCTCCGATCTTTCGACCAGGTGGACCTTGAAGCCCTGGTTGGCCAGCGCCAGGGCGGCAGTCATGCCGCTGACGCCGCCTCCGATGACCATCCCCGTCTGGTTGACGGCAAACGAAGTGCCGATCAGCGGGGAAAGCAGCCGGGAGCGTGCAACGGACATCTTCATCAGTTCGATGGCTTTTTCCGTGGCCTTTTCGGGCTCTGCCGAGTGCACCCACGAGCATTGGTCCCTGATATTGGCCAGCTCGAAGAGGTAAGGGTTAAGCCCTGCCTCTCGTAATGTGTCGCGGAAGATAGGCTCGTGTGTCCTGGGTGTGCAGGAGGCGACCACGATCCTGTTGAGCCGGTGCTCATGGATCATGTCCCTGATGTTATTCAAATTGGAGTCGGCGCAGGTATACATGGTGTGCGTGGCGAAGACCACGTTGGGCTGTTGTGAAGCCACTTCAGCCACATGTTCTACGTCGACCACTGAGGCGATGTTCTTGCCGCAGTGACAGATAAAGACGCCGATGCGGGGCTCCTCATCGGTCACGTCGTGCTCGTTGGGATAGACACGTTTGGTAACCAGCGTGTTGCGGGCCGATGCCAGCAGCTCCATCGACATGGATGCGGCAGCGCTGGCCTGTGTGACCGTCTCGGGGATGTCTTTGGGCTCCTGGAAGGCCCCGGCCACGAAGACACCCGGCTTGGAGGTAGTTAGCGGGCTGAAGCGGTCGGTAGCGCAGAAACCATATTCATTCAGGTCGATACCGATGCGCTGGGCACAGGCCCTGGCCGCCGATCCGGGCTCCATGCCAACGGACAGTACGACCAGGTCGAAATCGGCTTCCGCCAGCTTGCCTGATTCGTCATAATATTGCAGACGCAGGTCTTTCGAACCCGGTACCTGAAGCACCCTGGAGGGCATGCTCTTAATATAGTTGATATTTCCCTGGTTCCTGGCGCGCTCGTAATACTGGTCGAAGTCCTTGCCGTGTGCGCGTATATCCATATAGAAAACCGAGGCCTGCAGATCGGGTGAATGGTCCGAAGCAATCAGGGCCTGCTTGGTCGAGACCATGCAGCAGACGGATGAGCAGTAATCATTGCCGCACTTGGAGTCGCGTGAGCCGACGCACTGTATCCAGGCAATGCGCCTGGCTTCTTCACCATCTGAGCGCCTGATGACATGTCCCTCGAAGGGACCTGAGGCGGAGAGCATCCGCTCGAACTGGACGCTGGTCATCACGTTGGGGTAACGGCCGAAGCCGAACTCGCCCTTCTTTTCTGCGGCGAACTCTTCGAAGCCGGGGGCCAGGATGACCGAGCCCACATCCAGCTTGACTGTCTTCTCCAGCATAAAATGGTCTATGGCGTTCTGTTCGCAGGCGACCACACATTCCTGGCATTCAGAACACATGGCGCAGTTAAGGCAGCGCTCGCATTCGGCCAGCGCCTGCTCTTCGCTAAAGCCGCCCTCGACCTCCACGAAATTATTCTTCCTCTCTTCGACTGCTATCTCGCCGGGCACGGCCCTGGCTTTCTTCTCTTTATCCTTCGTGGTGGGGAGCAATTCCTCCGGGACCTGTTTCACGCTGTCGCTGAAACGGGCGGTCCGCATGTCCTCTCCCTTCAGATAACGTTCGATGGACTCGGCGGCGCGTTTTCCAGCAGCTACTGCCTGAATGATGGAGCCCGGGCCTGACACGTCGTCGCCTCCGGCGAAAAGCCCTTTGACCGATGTCTCGAGGGTCACGGGGTCGGCTTTCAGCACACCGCGCTCCAGTGCAACTTCTTTGTTATCCAGGAACCCGTTGTCCAGCGATTGGCCGATGGCGATGATCACCTGGTCGGCCTTCAGGCTGGTAAGGGTGCATGTATCGTAAGTGGGGCTGAAACGCCCTTCTTTGTCGAAAACGCTTGTACAGAGTTTAAACTCGATGCCTTCTACTTTTCCGTTGCCCAGTATTCGCTGAGGTCCCCAGCCGTTGTGTACGGTGATCCCTTCTTCAAGGGTCGCCTCTATCTCCTCGGGCAGCGCCGGCATCTCCTGCCTTTGCTCCAGTGAGACCATCTCGACGTGTCCTGCCCCCAGCCGCAGAGCTGTACGGGCCACGTCCACGGCTACGTTGCCGCCGCCGATCACGATGACCCTGTCCTTGACCTCGGGCGGATTATCTTTGTCACCGGCCTGCCTCAGGAACTCCACGCCATAGTTGATGCCGGCCTTGTCCTCACCTTCCACGCCCAGCTTACGGCTGGTCTGCACTCCCACTCCGGCAAATACCGCCTCGTTGTCACGGCGGATCTGCTCCAGGGTGATATCCTTGCCGACATTGCAATTATATTTAAATGTGACGCCCTTGCTCCTGATTAGCTCAACCTCGTAATCGAGTATATTCTTGGGCAGCCTGTATTCAGGGATGCCCCAGCGCAGCATGCCGCCCGCTGCTGGAGTCGCTTCATAAATCGTAACGGCAAAACCGCGGTCTGCCAGGTCCGCCGCAGCCGTAAGGCCGGCGGGTCCGGCGCCGATTATCCCGACCTTCCTGGCGCCTGCGGCCGGTGTTTTCTCTTCCGGCAGCGAGATAAGTCCTGCCTCTACCATCTCCATTTCCTTATCGGAGGCGAAGCGCTTGAGCAGCCTGATGGCTACGGGAGAATCGACGGAGTTGCGTGTGCAGACGGCCTCGCAGGGATGGTTGCAGGCACGTCCGCAAATAGCGGAGAGAGGATTCCTCTCCCTGATCAAATTAACGGCCTTAACGTATTCCTTCTTCTTGATGAGCTGGATATAGCCCTGCACGTTTATGTTGGCCGGGCAGGTTACCTTGCAGGGTGCGTGCCCGTTCTTGATGATGCCGAAGATGTTGGGGCTGGCCTGGGCGAAATACTTGGCGATGGCCTTGCGTGTGCCCATGTTGCGGTCAAAGCGGTTGGGAACGTTAACCGGGCAGGCATCCGTACACTGTTCGCAGGCGGTGCATTTCACCTCGTCTATGTAGCGCGGGTAGCGTTTGACGGTAGCCTTGAAATTGCCCGGCTGGCCTTCCAGGTCTACCAGCTCCGAAAGCGTCAAAATCTCCACGTTAAGGTTGCGTGCGCATTCCACCAGCTTGGGGGAGACGATGCAGGTGGCGCAGTCCCCGGTGGGGAAGGTCTTGTCCAGTTGGGACATCATGCCGCCGATGGCCGGTGAACGCTCTATCAAATAGACCTTGAACCCTGAGTTGGCCAGGTCGAGGGCAGCCTGAATACCGGCTATGCCTCCGCCCTGTACCAGCACCGCTCCGGTCTTTTTATCAGTAGTTTTATCCATATCGGTAACCTTCTTTAACTTAATGTGAGGATGTAGGCTGCAGCGCCTTCAATACTCCTGAAGGCGATACCATCAGCCGGCTGAGTCCCAACTCTTTTTCGGGGATTCCCAGGCACAGGCCAAGGAGCTGGGTGACGTAAAGAACGGGCATATGGTGTTTCTTGCCCGTAGCAGCATCTATATCTTTCTGCCTGAGGTCCAGGCTGGCCTGGCACATGGGGCAGGCTACAGCGATGCATTCTGCTCCCGAGGCGGCCGCCATCTCCACTATGGAGGCTGACAGCTCGACCGCTACATCGGTGCGGGTCAGGTTGAGACCACCTCCGCAGCAGGAGACTTTGTGCGGCCAGTCGATGCTTTCCCCGCCCATGGCTGTGACGAGCCGGTCCAGCGAGGTGGGGTTCTCCGGATCGTCGAAATGTGTTACGTTGCCGGGTCGTACCAGCAGGCATCCGTAGTAGCTGGCGACCTTTAACCCGTTGAGGGACTTTTTGAAATGCTTGCGCAGCTTATCGATGCCGACATCCTCTAATAAAATCTCTATGAAATGGCGTACTTTGACCGAGCCGTCATAAGGCTGTCCCACGGCGTCGGCCACCGCGGCGCGCATATCCGCCGAGGAAGTAATATCATGGTTGGCGGTCTTCATGCGGCTGTAACAAGCGGCGCAGGTGACGACGGTATCCAGCCCCAGCTCTTTGGCCAGCAGCAGGTTGGCCGCCGGTAATGAAGCAGCCATGACACGGTCGGTCTGGTGAGCTGAGGTAGCCCCGCAGCACGACCAGCCTTTCAACTCTACCAGGTCGATGCCCAGCAGGCGTGCAATGGCGTCCGCCGATTCATGCATGTCACGCGCCGTGGAATGGGCCGAGCAGCCCGGATAATATGCGTATCTCATTTCTTCTTTCCTTTAGACTGTTTGGAACGGTCGAATATCCGCTTGACGACCTTTTTCTCGGCGCCCGAAGGGGGCAGCACGGCCATCTTGCCTTTGGCCAGCATGGAGGGGAATTTCTCCACGTCCTGCATCAGCGAGCCGGAACCAAGTTTATAGCTCATGATCATGGAGAGGTCGTAGGAACGGCCGTAGGCTTTGACCGTGTCCAGGAACTTGCGGTTGAAGAGCGGCATGTCACCCTTGGGCGATTTTGCTCCTTTCTCCAGGGCCAGGCTGCGCAAGGCGTCGATAACCGCAGGTATGTTTATATCCATGGGGCAGCGCCCGTAGCAGGTCTCGCAGGACAGGCACAGCCAGACCAGGTCGCTCTCCAGCAACTCATCCCCCGCGCCCAGGTGCAGGCGTCGGACAATCTCCGAGGGTGGCGACTTAACGTATTTGGTGACAGGGCAACCGCTGGTGCATTTCTTGCACTGGTAACATAAGCTCATATCGACGCCGGACATTTCTTCCACCGTCTGTCTGAGGCCTTTTTCCGATTGTTTCTTAATCTTTATCGTCATATTCGTACTCTTTCTTAGTCTGAATCGCCGCCATCCGATGCGGTAAGAACCTCGATTTCACTTTCGGGCCCGGCCATTTTCTTGCCCAGGGCCGCCACTTTGACCGGAGCCACCTTGCGGTAGACGGCAGAGGGCTCCATACGCTTTCCATTGACCGTCAGCAACTCCTCGACCTTGATGCCGAATAAACGCTCGTTTTCCTCTAGGTAAGGCAGTATCAGGTCCCACTCTGTGTCGGTCAACGGGAAGAAACCGCATCCGTTGAGCTGCTGCCAGACCAGGCGCTGCTCCGGGTCGCGGATATAAATGGCGCCGCCTGAAGCCAGCGAGAACAGGTTGCTGCCGGGGTAGGGTTCCGGCAAAGGCACCATTTTGCCCTCGTCATCGAACTTGACTCCGTTAAGTATGACAAAGCCGCCGCCGTTGAGGACATCGCCTGCCATGAACGACTCTCCCAGAAAGTCCAGGCACGTTCCGTTGATGACCACCTTGGGCCTTCCTACTGAGTTAATGAGCGGACGTCCTGCGCCATTGCCCAGGATATAGGTGCTGCCGCCCTTGGCGCCGTACAAGAAGGTCTGCCCGAAATCTCCGTGTATCACGAGTTTGCCGGTCTTGATGATCTGTCCCACCTGGTCCTGCGCATTGCCGTGCACCGTGATGGTTAATCCGTCTATGCCGGAGCCCAAGTAATCGCCTGAGCTGTCATAAACATCGACGGTCACGCCCTCGGTCTCAGGCCCCAGTCCGCAGCCGACGAAGCGCTGACCGATGCAGTTATAGCTGATGAAATGCTTCCAGCCCTTGAGGTAGGCGTCCATCAGCAGCGAAGCATCGCAGTGGTCGCCCTCAGCGTCGAAGCCGTTTACATTGATGACCAGAGTAGTCTCGACGCCGTGAGGCGGACGCAGCAGGCCGCGGGTAGCGGAATCCACCAGGCGGTAGGGGTTCTCAGCATCAGCGGAATCAAGCTTGGGCAGAGCGCCGAACAGCCGTCTCAGAGCTTCGCGTACTATGTATAAAATATGATTGCGTTTCTTGGCGCCGCAGGCATACTTGCGGTCATTGAGCAACGTGAGTGTCTCAATGGCGATAGCTGTGTTTTTAGCATCGTTGGCCAGCTCCACGATGGCGCCGCAGGCCGTGCGTATATCATCGTAGGACCATTTTTTCATGTTGCCCGCGACGTAATCGAAAACGGAGGCCGCGCTCCTGGTCTCGAAGCACTTATGGATACTGCCGCCTATGTTGCCGTTCGATTTGCTTGAGGTGACTGTAAAATCGCAGGCCTCTGTGCCGGACGGCATGGGGACGGTCGTGCCGAACTTGTCGGTGCAGGTCATGCGCAGCTTGCCCTGGGCGTTCTTCTCCAGGTCGAAGATGAAGGCGCCGCCGTCGGTATGGCTGCCGCCCCTGGCGTTCCAGTAACGGTCGGCGATAGGGCAGATGCGCGGGTCATCTTTGTGAAGGCTGAGCAGCGTGGCGTCGATGGCCTGTTTTTCCGAAGCTATGAGTCCGACCTGCACTTCGCCGTCGCAGAAGGCGAACACCTGCGGACGCAGCATGGCGGTATCCGTGATGCCCATAAGCTGGAATTTCTTCTTTTCGGGTATGCTGCGGGCGATGATGAAGAACCAAGGGCCGTCGGGCGAGGCGTGGATGTGCGCCGCCTGTACCGCCCTGTAAATCCGTTGCTTATCTTCCGGGAGGCGGTCGAAGTCCAGCTCGGAAGTGGGCGCTAAAGCCTCAATGATGTATTCCAGCGGGTAATGGTAGACCCGTTCCATCAGATCGAACAGCAGGATGCTTACCTCGGTATCCGTCAGAAACTGAGGGTAAATGTGCCTTTCGGCCAGGTACTCGCATACCGAGAAATAGTTGGCGAAGTCGCCGTTATGCACCAGCGCGGCGTTGATGCCGCCGAAGGGATGGGCGCCGCCGGGGTGCCAGACACGGCCCTTGGTGGGGAAGCGCTGATGGGCGATCCATACATGGGCGCAGAGCTCTTCGATCTTATAATATTTTACGATGGCCTCAGCGTAGCCGACGACCTTGAGTATCATAATATTCTTGCCCTCGGACATGACGAAGGCCTTCTGCTCTCCCAGCGAGGCGTAGTATTCCTGGTTGAGCTTGATGCTGTTCTGGTTGATGAATTCGGCTTCCGCCTCGTCCAGGCTCAGGCCGGTAAACTTGTTGGCTGCTATGAATTCATCGAGCACCGCTTTTTTCACTTTTACGAAATGACGCCAGACCTCGGGTGGCTTGGCCTCCAGGCCCTCCACCTTGGTCCAGTCGTCGAGCGAGTCCAGTTTCTGAGAAGAGCTGATCTCGAAATGCGGGGTGATATATTTCTGCTCCAGTGCCGTGCGGACTGAAGGGTCCAGGAAGGCCACGTGCAGCATATAATAGTTTTCCAGCACATCCCGGCTCACGCCGAGCTGTTCCGGTTTAAGGCCCGCCGCAGCGATGCCGCCGCCCTTGCCATTGCCCCGGTTGTGCATCTGCTTGGAAGGCTCATAGATATGCCTGGCTGCCACCGGCTCGGTGCAGCAAAAGCCCACGACGCCGCATCCGCCCTCTTCCTCCAGCTTCCTTTCAGTAGTCGCCGGCTGGAGAGATGCAGAGAGGTTTTTACGGGAAAGTATAAGCTGTTCGATCCTGTCGCCCTTCATTTCTTTGGCTCCACTTCGTTGGTGTAGTCCAGGTGCATGAGTAAATCCGTGCGCCCGCGCAGCTCGGCCACGCTGCGCAGTCCCAGCCTTCTTAAAATATTGACCAGTTCTATGCGCCAGGCATTGTAGAGGTTGATGACCCTCTGCGAGCCCCATTCCACACTGATCTGTTCGGCCAGCCCCTCATCGGTAGTAGCGATGCCGCGGGGGCAGCCACGGCCGCTCTCGCAGCGACTGCAGCGGACACAGCCCAGCGCCACCAGCTCGCCGGTCCCGACGACCACTCCGTCGGCCCCAAGAGCTATGGCCTTGGCTATATCCTGGGCGTTGCGTATGCCGCCGCTGACGATCAGTGTGACCTTATCACGCACACCTTCCTTCACCAGGAAGTCGTGCACTTTGACAATGGCGTACTCGATGGGCATGGCGATATTCTTCTTGGCGATATCCGGAGCGGCGCCTGTCCCGCCGTAGCCGCCGTCCATGTGCACTATGTGCGCTCCGGCGGAGTAGCTGCCCACGGCCACCATATCCACGTCGATGGGCGTAGACACTTTAGCCGATACGAGTGTCTTTCTGTTAATATGCTTGATCCAGTCCATATGCTTCTTATGGTCTTCGATCGAATAGACGCTGTGGAAAGGGAAGGGGGAGAAGAGCGAGATGCCCAGAACAGTCTCCCTCATGCGGGCCACGGCCGGCGTTACCTTATCGGCCAGCAGGTGGCCGCCCAGTCCCGGCTTGGCGCCCTGGGCATATTTAAATTCAACAATGCGCACGCGCTGGATGGTCTCCTCGCGCACGCCGAAAAGCCCGGTGGCGACCTGCGTGATAACATGGTCGTCGTAGGGCTGCATGCGCTCCATATAGCCGCCCTCGCCGGTACAGGTGAAAGTATTAAATGCCACTGCAGCGCGTGCCTTGGAGAGCTGTGTTACATTGCTTACGGAGCCGAACGACATGCCGCCGCCGTACCAGGGCACGTCCAGCTTGATCTGCGGTCTTCCGTCGTTGCGCCTGTTCAACTCGAGGGTCGTATCGATCTCGTCTTCTCTCAGTTCTACGGGCGGTTTCTTTGGGAACTTGAACCTGAGGCGGTCGAAGCCCCCTTCGGAGGCACCGCATTCGTAATCATATCCGTATTCAGGTGAGGGCGGTTCGCCGGTCTCCGCCATCTTCCAGGTGGCCAGGATCAGGTCGGCGGGCCAGCGGTAGTCGCCCAGCAGCTTCATCATGGGGTTCTCGACCATGCGCAGGGCCTTCTGCGGGCAGAGGGCCACGCAATAATGGTCGGTCTTCTGACAGGCCGGGCCGATGCAGGTATTCTGATGCGGGGCGGCGAAATACTTATAGCCCTCTTTCATAATGTGCACGCCCTGCGGACAGACCTCGACGCATTTCCCGCACATGATACAGTCGGCGCTGCGCCGGATAATATACTTGGCAAGCTCGTTGCGGTAGCGGGGCGGCGCCGGTTTAATGACGCGCTCCACCTTCACCTGCGGGACGAGCGTTTTTACCGTGTTGGGCGGCAGGTTTTCGTTATCTATTTTTTCGGGAACCAAAGATTTTGCCAAAGGTTGCCTCCTCGAGCTCTTCAAAGAATAGGGCGCGGCCTGCTTCGCCGCGCAGCCTTCGCGCATCACGAATGCCCATAGCGCCCATGACCTCGATAAGCTGGTCGTGCCAGGCTGCGATCAGGTTGATCATGCGCCCTACGGCATATTTCTCGTCCATCTCATTGAGCCTGGCGGGACAGCGTGAAACGTCGCAAATAGGGCAGAGATGGCATTCCAGACCGATCAGCAAGGGCAGGTTGATGGTTACGGCGTCGGCGCCGCAGAGGAGCTGCTTGGCCATATGCTCGGCCAGAGCAATGCCCCCGCCCGCTATAATGGTGACCTCGTTGCGGATGCCGTCGGCCACCAGCGGGTTATGTATCTGGCGCACCATGTCCTTCACGAACCTGGGATTTTTAGCGCCGATCTCGTCGCCATTCATGTCCGCTACCACGTGGATGGCCTCGATGTGCGGCCGGTGGGCCAGCTCGATGGCGCGCTTGACGCCTGCCGCATCCAGATCCACGCGTACGGCGACCACTATGTCGGGATTGATGCTCTTGAGCTCTTTAATGCGCTGGTCGATCTTATCGTCGTCGCTGATCTCGGCCAGCCTTGTCTTCTGCAATATGTCTTTACTCAGCAGCGGCGCCCCGCTGGCGAAATAAAATGCGATATTGGGGAGGTATGGTCGCAGGTCATTGCCCAGCAGCCCGATATCTTTCGGGTCGGCGATCATGATGATGCCGGTAGCGGCTGCCACGGCCTTGAAGACCGGCAGGAGCTGCGGCAGGCTGTATTCTTTGGGCAGCAAGTCGATCAGCATGGGCATGGGGATATCCACCAGGGGCGGCATTGTTAGTTTCTGGTTTTTATCGAAATGCAGCACGGGCACTTTCCTGCCGATATCAACGGCGGTGCTGATATATTCACGCCCGTGGATGCCGTCGCGCGTGGGCCGGACGATCTCCGACATGTCGGTCCACATGGAGTCGAAGCCAGGGCCGGAGAACTTGCCGCGGTAGCCTGCGCCGGATACCGGGATCTTGGCGGTCTCAGCCTGCGCCCAGGTGGTCTCGATTATGTCGGGTGTCCAGTACCTGTTGCCCAGCCTTTCATAGACTGGATTGGCCGACAGCGCCAGCAGCCCCTTGGTGCATTGCTGTACGCAGGAGAAGCAGCCCATGCACTGGAAGAAGAAGGCGTCCATCTCGGTCAGGCCGCGGATATAGTCCGCTTCCTGCCTGTAGCGGTCGAAGACGCAGGCCTTCTTTACGCAGTTATGGCACCTGGCGCAGTCTTCGCGCCAGTCCACCACCCCGCATTTGCCGATGCGTGGGCGGCGGGCCGGGACCGGTTGCGTTTTAATATGATATTTGTCAGGCATAATTCTCTTCCCTGTTTACTTTAAGGCTGCCATGACCTGAGGTATGGCGGCCGGATTGGCGGGGGACATGATGTGAATACCCCTCAGTCCCGGCAGGGCCTTGAGCTGCTTAACTATCTCAACGCATATGGCCAGTCCTTCTTTTTTCTGCGCCTCTGCGTCGCCGGCCTTTCCCAAACGTGCAATCACGCCTTCGGGGATATCCATATCGGTATAGTCCTTGGACAGTAATTTTGCTTCGGCCGTGCCGGTCAGCGGCCAGACGCCCGCCAGTATGGCGGCCTTTTCCGTCAGCCCTTCCTTGCGGGCGGCTTCCAGCCAGAGTTTGAAGGCATCAACATCGAATACTGCCTGGGTCTGGATGAAGTCGGCCCCGGCTGCTATCTTTTTCCTGAGGCGAATCATATTCAGTTCCAGCGGTTTGAGCGAGGGGTTGGCTACGGCCCCGATCAACATGGAAAACTGGCCTTCTATCTTTCTGCCGTCGATCAGTGAACCCTCGTTCATCCTCTTTACGGCGGCGATGAGCTGGATGGAGTCGATATCGAAGCAATTGGCGGAATCGGGACAGCCCATCAGAGCCTGGTGATAGCCGGTCAGGCAGAGCACGTTCTTGATGCCCAGCGAGGCCGCTCCCAGCAGGTCGGACTCCAGGGCGATGCGGTTCCTGTCCCGCGTAACAAGCTGGTAAACCGGTTCCACGCCGGCCTTCATCAGCGCCAGCGAGGCTGCCAGGCTGGACATGGCGATGCCATTGACGTTATCGGCGGCATTGGCGGCGGTCAGGCCGTCGCGCAGGTAAGCGGCGCCTGCTTCCACGGCAGCCGCGCTGGTCCCTGCGGGCGGCAGGTATTCAGCCGTGATAATAAAATCCTTGCCCTCTATCTTGCTTGCCAGTTTGCTGTCAGGTTTCATCTCATTCTTTCCTTATTCCGCCGTCGCCGGCGTTTATCACTTTAAGAAGTTCTATGCCTTATCCTTGCCGGGCGCAGCCTGAATTCCCGAGCGGAAATCTTCCACTTCCTTAAGCACCTGTTTAACGCCGCCCTCGCCCATGTGGATGATGACCATGCGGCCTTTGCCCAGGCCGGTCTCCTCCAGCAGCGCGTCAACGGCTTCCACCCTTTTCCTGGCGCGCAGGTTGCCTTCCAGGTACTGGCACTCTCCTTCTTTGCAGGTCACCACGGCCACGCCGTCGGCGCCCGTTTCGAAGGCCTTGGTCAGGTAAAGGATATCCACCTTGCCCGAGCACGGCAGGGGTATCACCTTTAGCCGGTCATCGCGGTGGCTGTAGCCGCGTGCCAGCTCGTCGGGGTCGAAGCTTGTCGAGCAGCAGAACAGGTCTATTTTCAAACCGTGATTATTCATAAATTTTGCCTTTAAAGACTTTGAGTTATCAGCCGGTCCGGGTGTCGGCTGAAACCAGTCTATTGTTATTCAGGAGCTCCTCGAATTCAGTAAGATCATTGTAATCGACCACAGTGCTCATGGCGTGCGCCTCGACCTCTATGCCGGCCTCTTCCAGCACGGCTATGGGGTTGAGGCCTCCGATGAGGACCATACCTACCCTGTTCAGTTCCATGGGGATTTCGCACACCGGCTCGCTGACATGTCCTACCATCAGCGTGCCGTTGATCCTGGCCCCGGCCAGTCTGGATATGACCGTCTGCGCCATCGGACGGCAGATAGCCGGTATCTCGCGGTAGTTGGCCAGGATATTGCCGCTTCCCGTCTTGACCGCCTGGGAAACGGATGTCATGCGAGCCCGGATAAAGACCTCGGACGGGTCGAGGGAGCATCCGGCGTAGTGGATGAGCTCAACGAAGCGCCGGGGCTTGCGGTTCTCAATCTGCAGCAGCCCGGCGAACTTGGAGTTCATGGATACTCCCGCACGGTGAAGGGTGCTGTTGACCACGATGCTGCACACGGTAGCCAGGGCCGTCTTGCCCTCCGGGACTACGATGTCGCCGATGCTCTCGCCGCTGCGCGCCTTCTTGACCAGGTTGCTGACGCACAGCCCTGAGGAGAAGACCGGCTCCATGATGCGCAGGGCCTTCTGGAAGTCCTGCTTTTTAATGAACGAAATATTGACGGGCACGAGCCCCGAGCGTTTGTCTATATCGAAGGTGGTGCGGAAGGCCAGCAGCTCGATCCTGGATATGGCAAGGCCCACCTTGTCCTTGACCAGCCCCTGCTTGAGCTCTTTAAGCCCCAGGTCCGTGATCTCCCTGCCGTCGCGTCTGCCCGCCAGGCGGGTCAGCCCCTGCTCGTCCAGCAGCTTGAAATGATACCGAATGGCCCGCTCTCCCAGGTCTACGCCCAGGTCCTGCAGCTTGCGGGCAATGACGATGGACCCCAGCGGCTCGGGTGAATCGGCCAGGACCCTGAGGATGGAATAAGTCTTTCTTTCTACGTCCTGAGTATCGTATGGCATGATATTACGGAAACCTGTTGCCGTATTATAGCAGGACGAAAAGGGCGGGTCAAAATACGTGGAGGCTGCGTTTATTCCTATAGAATTCGAACCCTCCGCCCGCATAGGTGCCGGAAGGAGAATATTGCCATGTGCCCGACCATCAGCCGTCGGGCGACATGGTTACCGTGAAGGTAGCGGGTGGTCGGAGACGGTAACAGTGGTAGTGGAGCTCGCACTTCCGCCCGGGCCCGTTGCTGTCAGGGTGAAGGTCATCGTTTGGGATGGTGCTTCGGGTATTCTACCGGAAAGGGATGCCGGGCCTATCCCCGGTGTGATGGTTGCGCTGGTGGCATTGGATGTACTCCAGCTCAGGGAGGTATATGATCCGGTTGTGACGGTGGAGGGGGTGGCCGTGAAATAGTTTATAACGGGCAGGCTGGAGGAAGGCGTCGGAGTTGGGGTTGGAGTTGGAGAGGGCGTAGCAGCGGGCGTCTGCTGGACCTTAGTCGACGGAGGCGTGCCGGAAGACGACCCTGGAGTACTTGGTGTATTCACTGCGATGCATCCGGATAGTGCGGCCAGTACAGCCAGGCAGACCGTGACTGCGATTAACAGGTAATGTCTCTTCATGCTGGTATCCTCCGATAAATAGTGGGCACAATTATACTAAATTATCTGGAGGATTTTTGTCCGGCCATCAGCCAGATCATGTGATGATGGGTCTCGCCGTTGGAGCGGGGCTCGTCGTAAGGGTTTTCCTGTAGTTCCCTGACGGCCAGGAAGCCGAAATCCTCGCGCAACTCCTCCTCCGAACAGAGATGGAGATAGACCTTATCTACGAACGAGTTCTTTTCGCCTGCCACCGCCGCGCCCTTGCCGTAATGCTGCGGGTCGCGCACCGACATTACGCTTAAGAAAAGCATTCCTTGAGGGTTCAGGACCGATTTTATGACGTCCCTGAACCTGTGCCTCTCCTCCGGCCCGAGCAGGTGGTAGATATTTGACGTGAATACGACATCGTATTTGCTGCCGGATGGGAGCGCCAGGAAGTCCCGTTGTTCGAACCTGATCTCGCTTGGGGACTTTGAGGGGCGGCCGTCCTCGGCCATCTTCAGCGCTTCGGGCGACTTATCGATGCCCAGTATGTTGCAGGGAACATTCTCCGCTAGGTAGAAAACATCGCGGCCGTACCCGCAGCCCAGGTCTATGATGCTCGGGGTTTTGGGCAGCGGATGCCGCTTCAAATGGTCGACGGCGAAGACGGCCAACTCGCTGGGCCCTTTCCCCCAGACATGCTTTTGCTGCTTGTATTCGTTGTCCCAGTGCATTTCTATTTAATAATGGCCTGGTAAATCGCCGGCCCCATTGAAAAACGGTAATACTGCCCCAGTGAGGTCGAACTAATCATAAAAACCGCCACCAGTTTTTCTGTGGGATCGACCCAGTAGCAGGTGCCGGCAATGCCGTCCTTGGAGAATGCGCCGATGCTTCCCGGGGCATTTGAAGCCGGATCATTCACGCGGACATAAAAATCGAAGCCTTCCCCGTAGCCGAGGCCGGGCACGTACATACTGTCTTTAAGGTCGCCCAGCGGTCCCAACTGGTCCGAAGTTATCAGTGCCACCGTCTCCGGTTTCAAGAGTCTCACACCGTCCAGTTCGCCGCCATTAAGCAACATCTGGGCAAAGCGTGCATAGTCCGGGGCGGTGGACAGCGAGGCACTCCCTCCGCTCCAGAATTTCCTGTCGGGACTGGTCGGGTCTGTATAAAAGGGCCACGTTGGGTCCAGGTAGACCAGCCGGTCCGCGTCCTTGGCTGCAAGTTGGAAGCTGGAGTCGTTCATTTTCAGCGGTTTGTAAATACGCTCGGCAAAGAACTGGTCCAGAGTCATGCCGGAAACAATCTCAATCACACGGCCCAGCACATCGTAGTTCATCCCGTACCTGTAGTGAGTCCCGGGATTTTCCATCAGCGGCAGGTTAGCTATTTTGTCGCACACCTGGGCATTGGTGAATCCTTCGAGGTCGGCCATGCCGGCCTGCAGGTATATGTCCTGAATGGGGGTCGGCAGTAAGAACCAGTAGCCCAGGCCGGATGTGTGTGTGGCCAGGTCCTCGATAGTGATCTCCCTGTCCGGTTTGACCAGGATAATGACATCATTGCCGTCCTTGTCTTTATTTATCTGCACCAGCTTCATATCCTTAAAGGCCGGTATGTATTTGGAGACCGGGTCCGTCAGTGCCAGTTTGCCTTCCTCCAGCAACATGGCGACCGATACGGCGGTGAGCGATTTAGTCATGGAGAAAATGCGGAAGATCGAATCGGTTTGCATAGGCAGCTTATTGTCGGTGTCCCGCGTTCCGAAGCTTTTAAGATAGGCAGTTTTGCCGTTGCGGGCCACCAGCAGGACGGCTCCGGTAATTTTGCCGTCGGCTATATCGGCATTCAACGTGGCTCCGATCTCGTCCAGCTTGGCCGACGAGAGTCCCACGTCCTCCGGCTTAACCGTCGCACTGGCAACGCCTGCAGGCCCGGCGCAGGCTGCCAGGATAGAAGATGCCAGCAGGATAGAGATTAATATGGCTGAACAGGCCAGCCAGATATGCTTTTGGAACGCTTTGCCGGTTTTCATGCTATACCTCCTCCTCCCGGAATTTTTGGTCTCGGCATGGAATCCAATACTTATATCAGAGGTGGAGGGCATTGTCAATGCTTTGCGCGGCGCTAGATTATTGATTCGGCACTGTATTAAGATATAGAGTATATGAGGAGCCAAAGGCGGTTGTAAGCTAAAATTACCTCGCAGCCCACATTAGAGATAATATATTCGGGGGGATAAGCATGATGAAAAAGTTCGTTTTTCTTTCTCTGTCAGCACTATTGGTCTTGGTAGCAGGCTGTGCTGGTCCAACTGCGCCGACGGAGCCCCCGGTTATCGTGGCTTTTGACGCCAGTCCAATGGCGATCACTACCGGCGGGACGACGACCCTGCTGTGGAATGTGACGGGGGCTGAATCCGTTACTATTGACCCGGGCATCGGCCAGGTCGATGTCGCGGGTACCATGGATCTGACACCCACTCAATCCACCACCTACACCTTAAACGCAATCAACGTCGCCGGTGTCGTCACCAAATCGGCCTCGGTGACAGTGTCGGCTCCCAATCCGCCTTCCATCGTCAATTTTAGCGCGACCCCTGCCATGATTACCTCCGGGCAAACTTCGACATTGCAGTGGGTTGTCACAGGAGCTACGTCGGTAAGCATAGACCAGGGCATAGGCAAGGTCGATATTGCAGGGACCAAAACGGTTACAGTTAACGCAGCTACTACCTATACCCTGAGCGCCTCCAACGCCGCCGGTTCCGTTTCCAAAACGGCGGCCGTTACGATTGGACAGACAAAGCCGCCGACCATAAACAGTTTTACCGCCGACCCGGCCCAGATTGTTACGGGGGAGACATCGACTCTGCAATGGGATATAAGCGGGGCAACGTCGGTTTCCATAAGTCCGGGCATAGGCCCCGTAACTGCCTCAGGTACACGCGTGGTACACCCCGTCTTGACTACCACCTATACGCTTACTGCCACCAACAGCGTGGGCTCCGTCAACGGACCTGCCACGATTACCATACCATCCGCTGTGACTGCCAAGCCGGTGGTAACCTTTACGGCGAGCCCGAGCAATATTTCTACCGGGGGGTCTGCGACTTTGCAGTGGAATGTCACGGGAGCGACGTCCGTTTCTATCGATATGGGCATCGGTACTGTGAGTGCCACGGGCACACAAGCCGAATCCCCGGCGGCAACCACGACCTATACACTTACTGCCAGCAATGCCAATGGCCCTACGACGGCTACAGCTACGATTACCGTGGGTGGGACGACCGGCACGCTTCCGGTTATATCGAGCTTTACGGCAACGCCGGATACAGTTTTTTCCGGGCAGCCGTCGACCCTGGCGTTCACTGTCACGGGAGCGACAGCGATTTCCATCGATCCTGACGTAGGTACACCGCGGCCATTTGAACAGCCGCAGGTCTTTCCTACGAAGACCACGATTTACACCCTTACCGCCACTAATGGTAACGGCTCCACAACCGCGTCTGTGACTGTGACGGTGCAATAAGTCTTGGCAGCAATCAGCATACGAACTTTTCGCATCTCCTACGGTGTGTCGATTGTCGATTTATCGGAGAACTGCCGATTTGGACTCCGATAGCCTGAGTGCTGATTACACGGTTTCTTTACATAAGTTACATTTGGGTGTATACTTCCAATATAGTTCAAGTTTAGGTTATTACAAGCTTCTTATACCCCGCCACTTCTATTAAGCATTGGATGGCCCGAATACTGGCTAAATTTATTTAAGGAGGGCATCCGATGAGTTTTCAAGACAAATCGCTAAAGTGCACCGATTGTGGTACTAACTTTACCTTTACTTCGGGAGAACAAGAGTTCTTCGCCACTAAAGGTTATACCAACGAACCGAAGCGCTGTCCGGGCTGCAGAAAAGCTAAGAAAATGCAGAACGGCGAATCAAGCTACGGTCCGCGCAGCTACAGCAGCAGGTAAGTAAGGACACAAAAATTAAACCGGGGACATATGCAGGCCCGTGAGGGCTTATGTATGTCCCCGGTCGAGTGTTAGGAGAGAAAAATGAATTTCGATACGACTAAAGGTTTTTGCAATGGGCTTAATATTCACGGCGAGAGCTGTGAGTTTACTTTCCACCTGGTAAACCATACACGCGATGAGATCACGATAAAAAACTGCAAAGCGTGCACGTGTCCGCCGGCCAGGAGTCACAAAGCGCAGTATGCTGCGAAAAAGAAGGCTGATCGGTCAGGCGAATAGGACTGCGTAAGCGGTAAGAGCTATTTGGATTTGGAGGCAGGCTTTCTGACGGGTTTGCTCTTGGCTTTGGCTGTGTTTTGCTGAATGGCGTCATGGATCCAGTTTATTTCCCGTCTTCGGTTGGTTACTATATTCTTCTGTATCCTGTTATCCTCAGTCATTAGAGATTCCAGATTATTGCAGGCTTTTTCCGCCGTTGGCAGTAGCTTGCGCGCCTCTTTGAATTGATCGCCCTTTATCAGGTTCTCGACAACCTTGATCTGCGTGTAGAGGTCTTTGCTTGTGTCTGCGAATTGACTCATTTCCATGCCTATTAGCCTCCTGGCTATGATTTTATCTACTAATTTGAGTCTTTCCCGGACTCTTCAGGCCGCCCCGCCAAACACCTTCCCACGATGCTTATTCAATAAAAAACCGGTCGTTTGTAAATGACCGGCACGTGTTATGTAAATGGCTCTAACTTAATAATAGTCGATTTGGGGCCGGATGGCAATTTATTCCCTCACCCCTGCCCCTCTCCCGGGGGTTCTCTTATATCTCTATTGATAAGAGTATAAGTAGAATCTCTCGATAAATAAAATTAAAGGAGAGGGAAAATGGAAAAGAACCGAACGCAGCTATTAATGGAAATAACTGTCAAAACAAGGAAAGCACCCGAAAAAGAAGCCTATAAATTTATAGCTCCACTTGCTAAGCCTGGGGTCTCTAAATCCAAGCTCCAAAGGATCGCACGGACTGTGAAAGTAGTAAATGGCAAGATAATAACTTAAAAAGGCCAATCGTAACCGTGCGTCTTGAAATAAGGATAGGATTTTATGTATAGAGGTAACTTCCTATATTTACGCACATGTCTCCAGACTGCCCCTGCTTCAACTTGCTTAGTATCAGCGTATTCATCTAACTCGATATATCTAAAGAGTTTACCTTTCGGGCATCTCTTATTTCTGATATGTGCTAATAAGCGACCTCTAACGCTTTTATCGCTACTGCCTATATACACAGGTTTCTTATCGATGTCACCTATCCAATATATGCCTGCCATCCCCCTATCAACGTCAAGAACCTTCTCCCGAGTAAATTCATACCACCTTCTTTCCACTGGCATCTCACACCTCCGCAATATCGTGCGTATTATATCAGATATATATGATAGATTGATTTATGACTCTTACAAATGGGGTATTCACTTTAATAGAATTAAAGGATGGAATTTCTCGTGAGTGAGATTGCCTGTAAATATTGCAATTCAGATGACATCGTGAAGGATGGCATTAATACAGGTGAGCAATATTACCTGTGCCGATCTTGCAAGCGCAGGTTCAATCTTAAAGATGCTCTAATCCACATGAAAACGCCTGCTAGTGCAGTTTCGGCGGCGGTCTCGATGTTTTATAAGGGCATGTCAGTCAATGACATCAAGCAAGAGCTAAAGCAGATATACGGCCTTGATGTGTCTGATTTTGCGGTCTATAACTGGGTAGAGCGGTTTACCAAAGATGCGGTTAATATAACCAATCAGTATAGGCCAGAAGTAGGTTATGTTTGGTTAGCCGATGAGACCGTAATAAATGTAGCAGGAAAACAATATTGGCTTCTTGATGTGATTGATGTCAAGACCAGATTCTTGATAGCTTCGTTTTTATCTCCAACTCGCAGAGTTGAGGATGTGCAAGAAGTCATGAAGGAAGCCTATGCCCGTACAGGCCGTATTCCAAAGGTCATAATGACCGACCACCTAGAAGCGTATATTTATGGCATCCGGCACACCTTCGGAGATAAAGCTAAACACTTACAGGTCAAGAAAATCACAGCGAAACCGAACAACAACATAATTGAGCGTATGCAAGGCACGATTAAGGAACGCACAAAGGTCATGCGTGACCTTAAAAGCTCAGAATCGGCGCAGTTACTACTTGACGGCTTCCTAGTAAATTACAACTATTTCCGACCGCATGAAACTATCGGCACAACACCCGCAAATAAGGCTCAAATACAATTCCCATATAAGGATTGGGAAGTATTGATAAGATGTACTCCCGAAATGGCTAAATTAACGTTATCAAGAGCTTCGTTTGATATTCCACCTTTGCCATATGTGAGGATGACAGATAGAGAAAGAAAGCAAACTGATTCAAGATTACACAAGCGCAGGCTCCTAACAGAAAGACGCACTGGCATTAAGCATGTTCCAAAGAGCAAGGGTGGCGGGCGAAGGCCACAGCCGATAATACAAGAGATTAAATCATTGAGGTTTTACAAGTGATGGATACAACCACGCTGGTAATATTTATAATAGTGCTATTTCAATTCATCTTGTATTATCAGATTCAATTAACATTGATAAAGAATAGTCAGAAACATATTGAGGATATGCTATCTAAATATTTTCTTAAAGAGACCAACTGCATCCAAAGTGTTAGCAATAAAGGAAAGTATTCCGAGTGCAATCAAAATAATAGAGAGCATGGTTTTACCTGGGCTATCAGTTATTGTATTAAGCGCTTGCGAGAGCATTTGACCGCCCATAAAACTAACAACTAAGGAAACGATATATATGAAAATTACTCGAATTAACTTATCAATCTTCATAATGAGAGTCAATTCATTGTTAATTTACCTTTTCTTGCGCTTTAAATACTTACGTTCTATTGCATTATCCAATACTTCAAATATTTTTTCTCTTTGCACAATAGCTTTATGCCTTGTAGTTACCTCGTCTTTAGTATTCTCTATCCCAAGTTCTTTTTCTCGCTTGGCTAATTTCTTGTTTAATTCCACGTCAATATTATCTTCGTATTTATCCATAGCTAACCCTCTATATACACACTTTAATCATAACAGGTCGATAGTATGAGCATCAATAGAGATATAAGAGAACCCCTGGGAGAGGGGCAGGGGGTGTGGGATTGACGGTTTATTCACGTCATTGCGAGGAGCCGCAGGCGACGTGGCAATCCTTTGGTATTGCTTCAGGCAAGTCTCCTTCGATCAAAGGATTGCTTCGCTATCGCTCGCAATGACGCGGTACCGTGCGGATAGGCATTGAAAAGTAAGTATTAACACGTCATTGCGAGGAGCCGCAGGCGACGTGGCAATCCTTTGGTATTGCTTCAGGCAAGTCTCCTTCGATCAAAGGATTGCTTCGCTATCGCTCGCAATGACGCGGTACCGTGCGGATAGGCATTGAAAAGTAAGTATTAACACGTCATTGCGAGGAGCCGCAGGCGACGTGGCAATCCTTCGGCATCAAGTCCGGCAAGACTCCTTCGACTAAAGGAAGGCGTTGAGGAGAGAAGTACTAACACGTCATTGCGAGGAGCCGCAGGCGACGTGGCAATCCTTCGGCGTCAAGTCCGGCCAGCCTCCTTCGACTAAAGGAAGGCGTTGAAGAGGGAACTCGTTCCCTCTTAGAAAAAAGAAATCCCCTCTCCCGGGAGGGTTCTCTTATATCTCTATTGATGCTCATACTATCGACCTGTTATGATTAAAGTGTGTATATAGAGGGTTAGCTATGGATAAATACGAAGATAATATTGACGTGGAATTAAACAAGAAATTAGCCAAGCGAGAAAAAGAACTTGGGATAGAGAATACTAAAGACGAGGTAACTACAAGGCATAAAGCTATTGTGCAAAGAGAAAAAATATTTGAAGTATTGGATAATGCAATAGAACGTAAGTATTTAAAGCGCAAGAAAAGGTAAATTAACAATGAATTGACTCTCATTATGAAGATTGATAAGTTAATTCGAGTAATTTTCATATATATCGTTTCCTTAGTTGTTAGTTTTATGGGCGGTCAAATGCTCTCGCAAGCGCTTAATACAATAACTGATAGCCCAGGTAAAACCATGCTCTCTATTATTTTGATTGCACTCGGAATACTTTCCTTTATTGCTAACACTTTGGATGCAGTTGGTCTCTTTAAGAAAATATTTAGATAGCATATCCTCAATATGTTTCTGACTATTCTTTATCAATGTTAATTGAATCTGATAATACAAGATGAATTGAAATAGCACTATTATAAATATTACCAGCGTGGTTGTATCCATCACTTGTAAAACCTCAATGATTTAATCTCTTGTATTATCGGCTGTGGCCTTCGCCCGCCACCCTTGCTCTTTGGAACATGCTTAATGCCAGTGCGTCTTTCTGTTAGGAGCCTGCGCTTGTGTAATCTTGAATCAGTTTGCTTTCTTTCTCTATCTGTCATCCTCACATATGGCAAAGGTGGAATATCAAACGAAGCTCTTGATAACGTTAATTTAGCCATTTCGGGAGTACATCTTATCAATACTTCCCAATCCTTATATGGGAATTGTATTTGAGCCTTATTTGCGGGTGTTGTGCCGATAGTTTCATGCGGTCGGAAATAGTTGTAATTTACTAGGAAGCCGTCAAGTAGTAACTGCGCCGATTCTGAGCTTTTAAGGTCACGCATGACCTTTGTGCGTTCCTTAATCGTGCCTTGCATACGCTCAATTATGTTGTTGTTCGGTTTCGCTGTGATTTTCTTGACCTGTAAGTGTTTAGCTTTATCTCCGAAGGTGTGCCGGATGCCATAAATATACGCTTCTAGGTGGTCGGTCATTATGACCTTTGGAATACGGCCTGTACGGGCATAGGCTTCCTTCATGACTTCTTGCACATCCTCAACTCTGCGAGTTGGAGATAAAAACGAAGCTATCAAGAATCTGGTCTTGACATCAATCACATCAAGAAGCCAATATTGTTTTCCTGCTACATTTATTACGGTCTCATCGGCTAACCAAACATAACCTACTTCTGGCCTATACTGATTGGTTATATTAACCGCATCTTTGGTAAACCGCTCTACCCAGTTATAGACCGCAAAATCAGACACATCAAGGCCGTATATCTGCTTTAGCTCTTGCTTGATGTCATTGACTGACATGCCCTTATAAAACATCGAGACCGCCGCCGAAACTGCACTAGCAGGCGTTTTCATGTGGATTAGAGCATCTTTAAGATTGAACCTGCGCTTGCAAGATCGGCACAGGTAATATTGCTCACCTGTATTAATGCCATCCTTCACGATGTCATCTGAATTGCAATATTTACAGGCAATCTCACTCACGAGAAATTCCATCCTTTAATTCTATTAAAGTGAATACCCCATTTGTAAGAGTCATAAATCAATCTATCATATATATCTGATATAATACGCACGATATTGCGGAGGTGTGAGATGCCAGTGGAAAGAAGGTGGTATGAATTTACTCGGGAGAAGGTTCTTGACGTTGATAGGGGGATGGCAGGCATATATTGGATAGGTGACATCGATAAGAAACCTGTGTATATAGGCAGTAGCGATAAAAGCGTTAGAGGTCGCTTATTAGCACATATCAGAAATAAGAGATGCCCGAAAGGTAAACTCTTTAGATATATCGAGTTAGATGAATACGCTGATACTAAGCAAGTTGAAGCAGGGGCAGTCTGGAGACATGTGCGTAAATATAGGAAGTTACCTCTATACATAAAATCCTATCCTTATTTCAAGACGCACGGTTACGATTGGCCTTTTTAAGTTATTATCTTGCCATTTACTACTTTCACAGTCCGTGCGATCCTTTGGAGCTTGGATTTAGAGACCCCAGGCTTAGCAAGTGGAGCTATAAATTTATAGGCTTCTTTTTCGGGTGCTTTCCTTGTTTTGACAGTTATTTCCATTAATAGCTGCGTTCGGTTCTTTTCCATTTTCCCTCTCCTTTAATTTTATTTATCGAGAGATTCTACTTATACTCTTATCAATAGAGATATAAGAGAACCCTCCCAGGAGAGGGGAATTTTTGTTTTCTAAGAGGGAACGAGTTCCCTCTTCAACGCCCTCCTATGTTAATATTTCCTCAAAGCGAGGGTTCCGTTGATGCCGCCGAAGCCGAAGGAATTGGAAAGGGCGGCTTTGACATCCGCTTTGCGCGACTCGTTGGGCACGTAGTCCAGGTCGCACCCGGGGTCGGGGAATTCCTGGTTCAGGGTCGGCGTGAGGATGCCGTGCTTGATGGTCAGCAGCGTGAAAATGGCCTCCACAGCGCCGGCCGCACCCCACATATGCCCGATGGCCGACTTATTGGAGCTGACCGCCAGCTTCCTGGCATGCTCAGCGAAAACGGCTTTGATAGCCATGGTCTCGCCGGCATCGTTGAGTACCGTGGAAGTGCCGTGCGCATTGATGAAATCGATGTCGTCCGGCGACAGCCCGGCGTCTTTGAGGGCAATCCTCATACAGGTGGCCTGCACCTCGCCGTTGGGCGAGGGCGCCGTGTAATGATAACCGTCGCAGTTGTTGCCGTAGCCCGCCACCTCCCCGTAGATATGAGCCCCCCTCTCCAGGGCGTGCCCCAGCTCTTCCAGTATGATGACCCCGCTCCCCTCTCCGGAAACGAAACCGTCCCGGTCGCCGTCGAAGGGACGGCTGGCTTTGTGCGGCTCGTCATTGCGCTTGGAACTCATAGCTCCCAAAGCATCGAGCGTGGCCATCATGGACTCTATCACCGGCGCCTCAGAACCTCCGGCGATCATGATATCGGCCTCTCCGCTGCGCACGGCCCGGAAAGCCAGGCCGATAGCGTTGGTCCCGGCTGCGCAGGCGTCCATGACGCAGTGGTGCGGACCCCTGGCGCCGAACTCGATGGCGATCACCCCCGCCACCAGGTTGCCGGCGGCGTTGAGTATCAGGAAAGGAGGCACCTTGTTCAACTGCCCCTGCTCTATGACTTTGTAAACGGGCTTGTAATAATTATGAGCGCCTACGGCAGTGCCGATGATCACCCCGGCGCGGTCGGGATCTCCCAGGCCGCTTTTGAGGCCGGCGTCCTCTACCGCCATCCTGGCCGCCGCCATGGCATACAGAATGAAGGGATCGAAGCGGCGCACGAACTTGCTGTCCATGAAGTCCAGCGGCTTGAAATCCTTGAGCTCCCCGGCCACCCGGCACTTGAGCTGCGAAGCGTTGAAATGAGTCATGGGCCCGATGCCGGATTTGCCCTGGATGATGGCCTCCCAGTTCTCGTTTACGCCGACACCCAGAGGACTCAGCATCCCCATGCCGGTGACTACTACGCGCCGTTTGTTATCAGTCATTTACATCAGGTCCTTTTTGAATATTGCCGCTATCCGGCTTGAGCTCCCTCATGAGCGTCTCGATCATGCCCGAGGCCGCCGCCTGGTGGGCGGAGCGGATGGCGTTCTTAATGGCCCGGGCCTTGCTCCGGCCGTGACAGATAATTACATTGCCCTTTAATCCCAGCAGACAGGAGCCGCCGTATTCGCTGAAGTCCATGAGCTTGACCAGAGAAGATATCTTGCCGTCGCCCAGTCCATCCGTCCCGGTATGCTTTTTCTCAGGCGCAGGCCGGCTTTCCAGCATAAGTACGCTGTGCAGCATATCGCCGAAACCTTCCATGGTTTTGAGGACGATGTTGCCTGTGAAGCCGTCCGTGACCAGCACGTCTGCCTTGCCCTTGAGTATGTCCTGTCCCTCCACATTGCCGATGAAGTTTAGCCCGGACTTCTTGAGCAACTGATGTGCCTCGACGGTCAGAGCATTGCCCTTGGCCTCCTCCCCGCCGTTGTTCAAAAGCCCCACCCGCGGCGATGCTATGCCCATGTCAAGGCGGGCGAAGACCGAACCCACCCTGGCGAACTGCACCAGGTACCTGGCGCGGCAGTCGGCATTGGCGCCGGCGTCCAGGAACAGGAAAGGGCCGCCCGGGCCGACGGGGACGACCACGCCGATGGCGGGTCGCTCAATGCCCGGAAGCCTCTCGAGCACAAAAACGGAGGCGGCCAGAACGGCCCCGGTATTGCCCGCCGAGACAAAGGCGGCGGCTGTCCCCTTCCGGACCATCTGTATTCCCCTCACGATGGACGAGTCGGGCTTATTGCGTACGGCCTGAACGGGATGCTCGTCGCCTGTGATATCCTGCGTGGTCCGCACCGTCGTTATCTTTCCCTTTTTGACCGCTTGTTTTAAAAGGGAGTCCAGCCTGGGCTTATCGCCCAGCAGGACGATCTCTATATCGAATTCCGGGGCGGCCTCGACGGCGCCTTTGACTATCTCCTGCGGTGCATAGTCCCCGCCTGTTGCATCTACGGCGATGATCATAGGTGTACTCCTTTCAAGCTGGCGATGAATCCAATGAAAAATGAACGGGTTGCAGCGGTTGAGAGCTCAGGTGTAATCGTAGAACCCCTTTTTGGTTTTGCGCCCGTAGCGGCGGGCGGATACCATTTTCCTGAGCAGCACGGGCGGGGCAAAACGGTCGTCCTTCATCTCGTCGTACATGGCCTCGGCGATGAAGCAGGCGGTATCCAGCCCCACGTAATCGGCCAGCTTGAGCGGCCCCATAGGGTGGTTCAGGCCCAGCATCACCGCACGGTCAATGTCCTCCTTCGTTGCCTGGCCCGACTCTACCAGACGGATGGCCTCCAGGAAAAAGGGCATGAGCAGGCGGTTGACGATAAAGCCCGGAATATCGGGCGCCAGCACCACCGTTTTGCCGATGGACTGTGCGAATTCCCTTGCGGTCGCAACAGCAGCGTCGCCTGTGGAGATGGTCCGGACGATCTCCACCAGTTTCATGGCGGGGACGGGGTTGAAAAAGTGCAGGCCCAGCACTTTGTCCATCCTGCCGGTTACCGAGGCGATATCGATGACTGACAGACAGGAGGTGTTGGTGGCCAGGATGGCCTCAGCGTTGCAGGCGGCGTCCAGGTCGCGGAATATCTTTTTCTTAACATCCATATTCTCGGTGACCGCTTCGATGACCAGGAAGCAGTCTCCGAAGTTATTCATATTGAGAGTGCCGCTGATCCTGCCTGAAGCCGCATCCCGGTCTTCTTCAGTCAACTTGCCGCGGCGTACGGCGACGGCCAGCGAATCGTTGATGCCCTTAATACCGTTCTCCAGGAGCTCCCGGCCGGCTTCGGTAACGGCCACACGGTAGCCTGCCGAGGCCGCCGTTTCGGCGATGCCGCGCCCCATGATGCCCAGGCCGACCACGCCTATTTTCTTCATATCAGCATTTTCCATTGTTCTACTCTTCCTTAAAGGAGGGCTTCCTTTTCTCAAGGTGCGCCAGGCAGCCCTCGTCGAAATCGTGCGTGAAGACCAGTTCGTCGTTGAGCGATTTCTCTAAATCAAGCCCCTCCTCCAGCGAAAGCTCCATGCCCTCCAGTGCGGCCTTCCTGGCAGCCCTGACCGCCAGCGGAGCACATTTGCAAATAGCGGAGGCCATGCTTTTGGCCGTGGACATGATCTCCGAGCGCGGGACTACCCTGTTGACCAGCCCGGCCTGCAGGGCACGGGAGGCATTAACTGGCCGTCCCAATAAAAGCAATTCTATGGCTATGGCGGAGGGGACAGCCCGGATTATGCGCTGAGTACCGCCCCAGCCGGGGATGAGCCCCAGGTTGACCTCGGGGAAGCCGAAGAGGGCGTTCTCTGAAGCTATGCGCAGGTCGCAGGCCAGCGCCAGCTCGAGCCCGCCTCCCAGCGCAGCCCCGTTGACGGCGGCGATGACCGGTTTGGATAAAGTAAGCCCGCGCATGATGGTGGGAGGGCCGGCATACGAGCGTCCGGCGTTTTTCTTGAGCTCGGGCAGCATGCTGGCTATATCGGCGCCCACCGAAAAGGCGTTGCCGGCGCCGGTGATGACCGCCACCCACAGGTCTTTAGTGTTATCGAAATCGAGCAGCGCCTTACTAAGGGCTGCGATGTGCTCCGGGTCAATGGCGTTCATGGCATCCGGGCGGTTGAGTGTAATGATGGCTGTCTTATCTTCTTTGAGGAAATCGATTGACATAGCGGCCTCTTCGCAATCAGCTTGTAACTTTGAGCAGGTCGGCGATATGGCTTACCTGCACGGCGGGGTCGATGCGCTTGATAAGCCCGCTCAGCACCTGGCCGTGTCCGATCTCGCAAAAGGCCGTTGCGCCGTCCCGCACCATATTCTGGATCGACTTTTGCCACAGGACGCAGGCCGTTAACTGGTTCGCCAGCTCCTGTTTGATCGACTCAGGATCATAGAGGGCACCGGCGGTCACATTGGAGATGACGGGCACATCGGGACAGTTGAACGTGCAATTAGCGATAGCCCTTTTCAGCCCGTCCGCAGCCGGCTGCATTAAGCGTGAATGGAAGGCGCCGCTGACTTTGAGCGGGATAATGCGGCGGACGCCTTTCTGTGAGGCCAGGCTTTTGAACTCTTCAAGATCCGTCAGTGCCCCGCTGACAACTATCTGTCCGGGCGCATTGATATTGGAGACCTGCGCGCCGGTGGCATCGCAGAACTCCCTTATCAGCCCCTCATCGGCCCCTATTACGGCCAGCATACCACCGGGCGCCGTCAGGCCCGCCTCGTACATCAGCCTGCCCCTTTCCCTGACCAGCCTGACAGCGTCGGCCAGGCTAAGAACTCCGGCGGCAACCAGCGCAGAATACTGCCCCAGGCTGTGGCCGGCAACAAAATCGGGGGGCGGGAGGACAGCGCCGTCCGCTTCACGGGCAGCTTTCAAATAGGCGATGCTGACCGTCAGGACGGCAGGCTGCACGTTGACGGTCTTGATCAGCTCCTCTTCGGGACCTTCGAAACACAGGCGGGATAATGAAAAGCCCAGCGCCTCGTCGGCCTCTTCGAATACTCTGCGGGCGGAAGCAAAGCGGAAATAGATATCCTGTCCCATGCCCACCGCCTGGGAACCCTGCCCGGGGAAAACATAAGCTAGTTTGGTCATTTAAGGCATTCCTCGTATTTAAGTCCGGCCAGGCTTAGCATAACGGCGTCCGCCTCGGCCATAATGTCTTCGATGATGGCCCGGACCGGTTTGATATCTTTGATGAGGCCGGCGATCTGACCGGCCATGAGCGAGCCTTCTTCCACGTCGCCCTGTAACACGCCGCAGTACATGCGGCCCTTGCCCAGGGTTTCCAGCTCCTCGAGTGTGGAGCAGGACTTTTCCAGCGTGGAGAACTGCCGGGTGAATTTATTGGCCAGGCAGCGCACGGGATGCCCGGTTGTGGCCCCGGTGACCACGGTCGAGCGGTCGCGCGCCTGGACTATCTGCTGCTTGAACTTCAAATGGGCGATACACTCGTTGGAGCAGATGAAGCGTGTGCCCATCTGAATGCCCTGCGCACCCAGCGCCATGGCTGCCACCAGGCCGCGTCCGTCGGCTATACCCCCGGCTGCGATGACCGGCGCTTTGACGGCGTCGACGATCTGGGGGATGAGGGGGAAGGTGGCGATGTCGCCGATATGTCCGCCCGACTCCATGCCCTCGGCCACGAAGGCGTCTGCGCCCAGCCGGTCCAGCCTGATGGCCAGGGCCACGCTGGAAACGACCGGGACGGCTTTGATGCCTGCTTCCTTCAAAACGGGTATATAGCTGCCGGGATTGCCTGCGCCGAAGGTCACGACCGGCACGGCTTCGTCCAGCACTACCTTCATATTGTCTTTGAGGAAAGGCGACATGAGCATGATGTTAACGGCGAAGGGGTTGGGCGTGGATTCCTTGACCCGCCTGATCTGCTCGCGCAGCCAGTCAGGGTGGGCGTGTCCGCTGCCTATCGTTCCCAGACCCCCGGCCTTCGAAACAGCCGAGACCAGTTCGGATGTACCCAGCCAGGCCATGCCTCCCTGGATGATGGGGTATTTAATGCCCAGCAGTTTGCAGAGCGGTGAATTATTAAGCATGGCCCACCGAAAATGCGACGGCGTATTCCTGGCAGTGCGAAAGGGAGACCCACAGATCCGTCAGGCCGAGCTCTTCCGCCTTGCTGCGCGCCCTGCCGCTCAATTTTACATAGGGGGCGTCGTTGGGGCCGGGCAGTATCTCTATCTCAAGCCAGCTAAATCCGCTGCCACCCCTGCCCAGCAACTTGATGATTGCCTCCTTGGCTGCGAAGCGGGCCGCCAGGCTGGGATACATGCTGCGGCAATAGTCGAGTTCCGCCTGCGAGTAGACCCGCTTGAGGAAGGCATCGTGCCAGCGGGATACCGCCCCTTTAATACGGCTTATTTCTATAATATCCACCCCGATCGATGTCGATGTTTGATTCATATAAAGCTCCTGCCTACTGCGGGTACCTGCTGATAGTGATTACCGAATTATGGCCGCCGAACCCGAAGGAGTTGGACATGGCGTTGCGCAGGTCGGCCTTCCTGGCCCTGTTGGGGACGTAGTCCAGGTCGCAATCGGGGTCGGGCTCGTTCAGGTTGATGGTGGGGGGGATAACGCCCTCCTGCACTGCTTTGCAGCATATCATCGCCTCGACGGCCCCGGCCGAACCCAGCATATGCGCATGCATGGACTTGGTGGAGCTGACCGGTACTCGGTAGGCCTTATCTCCCAGCACCTGTTTGATGGCCTTGGTCTCGCTCAAATCATTGAAAGACGTGGAGGTGCCGTGGGCGTTGATATAATCGACCGTGTCGAGTCCTGCGCATTTGAGTGCGGTCTGCATGGCCCTGGCGGCCCCTTCGCCGCTCTCCAGCGGCTTGGTGACATGGTAGGCGTCGGAGGTGGCCCCGTAGCCCGTTATCTCAGCCAGGATATGGGCGCCCCTTGATTTAGCGTGTTCAAGATTCTCCAACACGAACATGGCCGCGCCCTCACCCACAATAAAACCGTCGCGGTTTTTGTCGAAGGGACGGCAGGCTTTGGAAGGGTCGGGATTTTTCGACAGTGCACCGGCCTGCGTAAAGCCGGCTATGCCGATCGGCGTTATGGCGGCGTCGGCCCCGCCCACAATCATGGCGCCTATCTCGCCGTGCTTGATGAGCTTATAGGCCATGCCCAGCGCGTCGGCGCCTGTGGCGCAGGAAGAGGCCAGGCTGAAGTTGGGCCCCTTAATGCCGGTCTTGATGGAGATCTGGGCCGGTGCGCTGTCGGATATCATCATGGGTACCAGGAAGGGGCTGACCCGTTTCGGTCCCCTGGCGAACAGGGTATTAAGCTGCTGAGAGAGCGTGCTGAGCCCTCCCACGCCGCTGCCCACCAGTATGCCGATATCGTAAGCATTCGAATCATCGACCTTCAGGCTGGCTTTATCGATGGCCTGAAAGGCGGCGGCCAGCGCAAATTGGGTGAACCTGTCGCTATAGCGGGCGGTGACCGGGTCCATGAAGTCGACGGGGTTGAAACCTTTAACCTCGGCGGCGATCTTGATATCGAAGTCGGCGGTATTGAAGAGGCTGAGATAGCCTATGCCGCAGACGCCCTCTACAAGGTTCTTCCAGGTTTCCTCGACGCTGAGGCCGAGGGGCGTAATGGCGCCATAGCCGGTTACGGCTACACGTTCAGGCATTCCTGACCTTAAGTTTGGATTCGATCAGGTCGACCACCTGTCCGATGGTCTTGATATCCTCCAGCTCGGTATCCTGGAGCGAAAGGCCGAGCTCGTCTTCGAGCGCCAGCGCCATCTCCACTTTGCTCAGCGAGTCTATCTCGAGGTCCTCTTTTAATTTAGCCGAGGGAACGATTTTGCTTTCCTCGATGCCCGGCTGGATTTTGATAACGGCCTTTTTTACTTCTTCCAATACGTTCATTTATTTGCTCCTTTTATCTGGAATGAATTGAGTTATATCGAAGTCCCCGATTAAAGGGGGATATTGCTGTGTTTTTTGTACGGGTTGGTGTCGGACTTATTCTCCAGTAGCCTGAGGGCTTTGATGAGCTTGGACCTGGTCAGGCGGGGGTCGATAACGTCGTCTATATGCCCGTTGGCCGCGGCGATATAGGGATTGGCAAACTCGTTGCTGTATTCTTCCACCAGCCTTTGCCGCGTGCCATGCGGGTCGTCCGATTTCTCGACCAGGGAGCGGTAGAGTATGTTGACTGCGCCCAGCGGCCCCATGACAGCTATCTCGGCGCCGGGCCAGGCAAGGTTGATGTCGGTGCGCAGGCTCTTGCTGCTCATGGCGACGTAGGCGCCGCCGTAGGCCTTGCGCAGGATGAGTGAGATCTTGGGCACGGTGGCCTCGGCATAGGCGAAAAGCAGCTTGGCGCCATGCCGTATGATGCCGCGGTATTCCTCGTCGACGCTAGGCATGTAGCCGGGGACATCCACCAGCGTAATGAGCGGTATGTTGAAGCAGTCGCAGAAGCGCACAAACCTGGCGCCTTTGTCCGCCGAGTCCACATTGATAGCGCCGGCGAAGCATTTGGGCTGCTGGGCTACGATGCCCACGCTCATACCTCCCAGCCTGGCGAAGCCGGTGATGAGGCTCTGCCCGAAATCGGCGTGGACTTCCATAAAATCAGCGCCGTCTACGATCCTTTGGATGACCTGTTTCATATCGTAGGGGCGGTGAGAATCGGCCGGCACCAGGGAGAGCATGGCTTCGTCTGGAGCGTCGGCCTCCTGAGTGCAAGTTACCGAGGGGGGCTTTTCCCGGTTGTTCTGCGGCAAAAAGCTGAGCAGGCGGCGCACCATTTGCAGCCCTTCCTGTTCGTTTTCGGCTACGAAATGGCAGTTGCCGCTCCTGGAGGCATGTACTTTAGCGGCGCCGAGCTGTTCGAAGCTGACGTCTTCGCCTGTGACGGACTTAATCACGTTAGGGCCTGTGATATACATCTGTCCGATGCCCTTGATCATGAATATAAAATCGGTAAGGGCCGGCGAATAGACAGCTGCGCCTGCGCAGGGGCCCATAATGACCGATATTTGCGGCACGACGCCGGAATAAAGCGTATTACGGGCGAAGACCTCGCCGCATCCGGCCAGGCTGTCGACGCCTTCCTGGATGCGCGCACCGCCGGAATCGAGCAGCCCGATGATCGGGGCGCCCGCCTTGGCCGCCAGGTCCATCACCTTGCACATCTTACCGGCTGAGGCTACGGACAGGGTACCGCCGAAGACGGTGAAGTCCTGAGCAAAGACGAAGGTCCGGCGTCCGTTGACGGTCCCGTAGCCGGTGACGACTGCGTCCCCGGCATATTTCTGCTCGGCCATCTTGAAATGAGAGCAGTTATGCGTAACGAAAGAATCGATCTCTTCGAAGCTGCCGGGGTCCAGGAACATGGCTATGCGCTCGCGTGCGGTGAGCTTGCCCTTGTCGTGCTGGTCCTGTATGCGCCGGCTGCCGCCCCCGCAAAGCTGCTGCTCCTTCATTTGGAGCAGTTCTTCCAGCCTTCCGTGATTATCGGTAACAGTTTGAGATTGAGATATGGTCATAGTTATCCCCCCGGTCTATACCGTTGGCGCTAAAGTTTAACCCCGGACCTCATGACCCACAAGAGGCTTTTGGACCGTAACTTTGGTACATGACGCGGCCGATAGTACGCCGTTATGTACTAAAGTACGTGGCCAAAGGATACGTTTTTGTGAATGCTTCGCGGCCGGTAGTACAATACCTGCTGTGACTGTCAATCCGACTATTGCTGAAATAGGCCGCGGCAATCCTACGACCATCAAAGTGCTTCTGGTGGACGATCATCCTCTGATACGGGAGGCGATCAAGAGCATCTTAAGCGAGGAGAAAGACATCAACATCGCCGGTGAAGCGGGCGACGGCATTACAGCTATCGAGATGGTCCAGAGACTATCGCCGGACGTGGTGATAATGGACTTCAGCATGCCTAAAATGAACGGACTGGAGGCCACCCGCAGCATTAAAGAAAAATTTCCCGGTGTGTCCGTGCTGGTGCTCACGGTACTGGATGACGATCAGAGCATTGGAGATATCATGCAGGCAGGGGCCTCAGGCTACCTGCTGAAAAGCGTCTTTGGCCAGGAGGTGGTACAGGCCATCCGTTCTGTCATGTCGGGGGACATTGTCTTTTCGTCGGCCATCGGCAAACAGCTGGTCAAGCGAGCGGCGCAGCGGCCTCTCAAGCCGGTCAAACTGGATGCCGGGGAGAAACTCTCGACGCGCGAACTGGAGATACTCAGGCTGACCGCCCAGGGAATGGCCAACAAGGATATAGCTTCAACCCTGGGGCTGAACATACGCACCGTTAAAGGCCATTTTGCAGATATTTTTACAAAACTACGCGTAAAGTCCAGGACCGAGGCGGTCATGACCGGCTTGCGTGCCGGTTTCCTCTCCGTGGATGATGTGAAGTAGCTTGCGTTTGTGTGAGCGGTGATGAAGAACGGCACAAAAATTCCTCCCAGGGTTAACCGTGGTCTGCACATGTGGATCATAGCCATCATCATGGACTTCTTCATCGTGATCTATAACTCTAACTTCATCAATATTTCAGCATGGTTCCCCTGGAGTCGCGATATCGTGGCGGCACACGGCGCCGAGCTCCTGGTGCTCAGTTTCGTATTTATCGTGCCTATCATCTATGCCAGTTACATCTACGGCGTGCGTGGCACGCTGCTGACCTGGTTCGTCTTTCTCATCGGCATCGCGCCCAGGACGGCGCTTGAGGTGCATACCCTTGAAGACGGCCTGAAGTTCGGACTTTTTGCTGTGGTGGCATTGCTTCTGGGGCTGCTGGTCGCACTTTGGATCTCGTCGTCGCGGCATGAGAAGGCGCTGATAGAAAAGCTCGCTCCCAAACGCTGGAATTCAGTAGCGCGTATCTTGAGGGTGCAGGAAAATGAACGCAAACGTTTTGCACGGGACCTGCACGACGATGCTATACAGGACCTTCTGGTGATCGTGAACCATCTTCACGCGTTGGAGGCCGGTAAACATGGCGAGCTGCCGATCGGGACTAGAAACCGCGTCGGACGGGTTGAAAATGAGATACTGCACGTCATAGACAACATACGCAAAATGAGCCAGGGCCTGAGGACCTCCGTCCTGGATAACACTGGGCTGGTGCCGGCCATTAAATGGCTGGCCGAAAGCGTGAGCCAGGAAACGGATATTAAGGTGAGCGTTACGGTCAACGGCAAACAGCATAAAATGAAACCTGAGATCGAGATGTTAATCTTTCGTATAGCGCAGGAAGCGTTGAGCAATGTAAGGCAGCACTCGAAGGCCACCGAGGCTGAGGTTATACTTGATTTTGCTGCAAGGGATGTCAAGATGACGGTGCAGGATAACGGCTGCGGGTTCGTTATCCCATCCAACCTGTCAGACGATATCGAAAATAGCCAGCTTGGCCTGGATATAATGAAACAGAGAGCGAAATTGCTGGGCGGCAGCCTGAATATTCAATCCGAGCAGGGCAGGGGCACAGTTCTGACCGTCGAGACGGGGCTTGACCCGAAAGGCTAACGGCTGTCGAGCAGGTCCGCCAGTTCTGAAAGGCTGCGCAGTGCGGCCGGGTTGCCGCTCTTGCCTTCGCGGTCCAGGTGGAAGGCCTTTATGCCGACGCTGGCCGGCTCAAGAAAATCGAACTGCACATTGTCCCCAACATGCGCGATTTGGCCGGCCTCAACCCCCAGACGGCCACAGATTTCCCGGTAGAAATCGGCCGTCTTGACCTTCTTGAAATCGGAAGTCGAGGAGAAAACCGAGCTGAATTTGTGTTCGACATCGCGTAGAAGGTGCTTCAGGAACGGCCTGGGGGAGCCCGACGCCACGCTCAATTGATATCTCTTGCTAAGTTTTTCCAGAACACCTTTTGTGTCCGGGTAGTAATTGACCCTGTTTTGCAATTCTTCCATGGCTATGTCGGCCCGGCCGAGGTCGAACCGGGTGAACCAGTACTGGACGTCGTACCATTCCAGGCGCTGGTCGCCCACGCCGTCGTATTCTTTGCGGATCCTGCTCGTGGCTTCTTCTACATCGAGACCGTGCCGCTGAGCATACCGCCGCGGAATCATCTCGAACCAGATGGCATAGCTGAAATCCGTGGTAACCAGGGTACCTTCAACATCGAAAGATACCACCTTAATTCCGTCTTTTGGCGCATTCATGCTTTAAGATTTTAGCATGTTCAGGTTTGGCGCCGTTTAGGCCACAGATTTTCCCCGGCCTAAAATAGGCGTTAAAATAATGGGAATATGAACTTCGAAAAAATTAACAGTTATTATTTTGAGACCGGCCCCATCAGGCCGCCCAGCGAAGCCTACTCTCTTCTGATCAGGGCGACGCGCAACTGTCCCTGGAACCGCTGCGAGTTCTGTAATACGTATAAGGGGCAAAAGTTCGAGCTGCGTCCGGCCGCAGACGTGATCAAAGATATAGAAACCGCCAGATTGATAGCCAATGGTATCAGAGAACTGGGATCGAAAGAGGGCGAAGAGGGGCGGCTGAAGGAGGTCGCCGCTTATATTTATAACCAGATTACAGCCAGGGATTGCGTGAGGCAAGTTGCGCTGTGGCTGTGGGCGGGCGGCACGTCGGCTTTCCTGCAAGACGCCAACAGCGTCATCATGAGAACGCCCGACCTGGTAAATGTACTGAAATACCTCAAGGAGTCCTTCCCGTCGCTGGAACGGGTCACTTCTTACTGCCGTTCCAAGACCGCCGCCAAGAAAGGGACGGCCGAGCTCAAGGAGATCAAGGAAGCCGGGCTCTCGCGCATCCACATCGGCATGGAGAGCGGCTCGGATACGGTGCTTGAATTTATCGATAAAGGTACCAAGGCTGAAGACCATATCAAAGGCGGTAAGAACGTTAAAGAAGCAGGCATTGAGCTGTCCGAATACTATATGCCGGGACTGGGAGGAAGACAGTGGTCGCATGAGCATGCCTCCCAATCGGCACGCGTGCTCAGCGAAATCAATCCTGATTTCATCCGCCTGCGTACCCTGCAGGTGGGCCAGAGTATGCTGCTGTGGTCCAGGCTGGAAAAGGGTGAATTTAGCCTGCAGGGCGAGGATGAAGTGGTAAGGGAGATCGGCGAATTTATCGAGAAGCTGGATTTCACAGGAGAATTGAAAAGCGACCATGTTTTGAACTTGCTGCCCGAACTGGAAGGCCGCTTTCCGCTGTCCAAACAGAAATGCCTGGATGCCATTAACAGATATCTGAATATGTCACTCAGAGACAGGCTGAATTTCAGGCTGGGCAGGAGGGCAGGCCTTTATGAGGACCTGAATGACATTTTTAACGCCGGGAAATATCAGAGGGTTGATGAAGCTCTCACGCGCGTGGGCGCTGATACTGAGGAAAAAGTGGACGCACTCATCGCCAGCATCAAGGAACGCTTCATTTGAAGATGAGTTTGTGATAGTATATAGCGTTTTTAAAGAGAAAAATAAAGATCAGACTGAGAGGGTTTCGGGTTGAAGCACTTCCCCGATTTTATGAAGAATCCCGCCAATGCCATAGATTCAGCTTCACAGAGCAAAGGAATAGCAGGCTATGTTTTCGATGGCGCCGATAGGAGTCAGATGGCCTTCTGGGAGTGCCCTCAGGCAGGAGTATCGTTGGAACACACCCATGGTTATGACGAATATATGTTAGTTGTAGAGGGTCCGTATACGTTGATTATTGGCGGGAAGAGGATACCCGTGACGGCTGGAAAAGAGTATTTGATACCCGGAGGGGTCTCGCATGCAGGCGAATGGTCAGCAGGTACACGTACGATCCACACCTTCGGCGGCCCCAGGGCTAAACGCAAAGAATAAATAATTTATACAACCAAATTGAAAAACCGGCGTTATATATATAAATCATTTCGAGGAGAGCAATGAAAAAGATAATATACGTGGCTGCCGTCATGGCGATTTTTTCCATGCTTCTGCCGGCCTGTACCGCAGGTCCGCAGACTCGCACGGCTAAAGGCACATTTACGGAGGCCCAGTTGGGCGGTGATGCCCAGACCCTGAACTGGATCATAGCGACAGATGGAGGAGCATCCAAACGGTATGCCAGCTTCATGGTTGATCCACTGGCTGTGTTCGATAACCAGTTTAAGCTTCAATTGCGCTGCCTGGCCAAGGATATTGAGGTCTCATCCGATGGGCTGGTATATACGGTGACCATCCGGGACGATTTAAGATGGTCCGACGGGAGCAGCGTCACGGCCGACGATTATGTTTATACTTTAAAGAATATTATGCTGGCGGATTGGCTTAAGTGCGCGGACAAGTCCAAGTGGCAGGAAACGGTGGATAACCAGACATATGCCGTGAGCCCGGAGCGTATAAGCGACACATCATTCAAAATTACACGCCGCTCAGCCGATCCCGACTTTCTGTATACCATTTACGATTTGATGCCCTATCCCAAAGCAATAGCGGTGCATTATGAGAATAAGGCCGATGAATTTACGGCCGCTCCTGAATTTGTCGATATGAACTATTCAGGCAATATGGGGGCTTATCTTCCCACGTCCTGGAATGCCGTCGAAGGATTCGTTATGGTCCGTAATCCCGATTATTACCTGGGTAGAGAAACAGGCATCCCTTACTTCGAAAAGTATGTCATTAAGGCCATAGGCCTCCAATCACTAATTAACGAGGGGCTGATTGCGGGACAAATCACGTCAGCGTATGTTGAGCCGGGTGATGCCAATACTTTCAGACAGGGCAATACCACAGTATACAATATACCAACCGGTTTTTACGTTTATGTAGCTTATAACCAGCGCGACAACGGCTGGGCAGGGTTGAAAGACGCCAGGGTAAGGCAGGCCCTATCCCTGATTATTGACAAACCGGCGGTTATACAGCAAATGTACCAGGGATATGCCGTCCCGGCATTCAGCTTTATCCCGCCATACTCACCCTGGTATGACGAGAGCGTATTGAATAAGTACGGTATGAGCCCGGAGGCGGACCAGCAAAAAGCTATCGACCTGATCAAGAGCGCCGGCTACGAACAAAAAGAGGTCGGCGGCAAAATGGTGTTCGTGGACAAGGATGGCAACCCCATAAAACTTATCTTTCCGGTGGACATGGGTAGCGATTTCGAGCAAAACCTGGCCATCCTCATCAGGCAGAATTTGCTGGGCATCGGCCTGGATATCACCCCTAAATTCTCTCCGCGCGACATGCTCTATGCCGGACTTATGAATAAAGTACCCGGCTCCAGTGACCAGCCCTCTTTAAATAACGGGCCGAGGGCGGTGGGATCCCAACCGTGGGACCTGGCAATCCTTTCCACGCATGCCAACCCTCTGGCGTTGGGTGCGAGCAGTGACTTCTTCTCGTCGACCGGCAGGTTTAACCTTTTTGGATACTTCAACGATAAAGTAGACGCTCTCTATCAAAGAGCCAGGTCCGCCGAGGGCGTGAGTCCTCAGACTCATAAACAGATTTACACAGAGCTGTCCAAGACTATATCGGACGATCAGCCGGTGGATTTCCTGGTATTCTATAACGATAACTACGTCTTCCAGAATAACGTGAAAGGCGTGGAACCGGGTCCCAATATGCTTTATAACTACCAGGTCTGGTACTTCCAATGAAACTATTTGGGCAAAAGGGGTAAGAGTTGCTTACGAGCGGACTGAAAAAGGGCCTTGCCGTCGCAGCGGCCGGAGTCTTGCTGATACTTTCCTTAGGCGGCTGTGCCGCGCCGGAGCCTAAAGGCAATTTCATAGAAGGAGACGTGACCGGAGGCGAAGCTGAGACTTTAAACTACATCCTCGCCGCGGATGCATCGTCCTTTGGTTACGTAGGGTATACCCTTGACTCGCTGGCCACCTACGATAATCAATTCAATATCGTGCTTCGCTGCCTGGCCAAGGATATCGAAGTTTCACCGGATGGCCTGGTCTATACCATCACAATCAGGGATGACCTGAAATGGAGCGACGGCTCACAGGTGACAGCTGACGATTATGTATATACCCTCAAGAACCTGATGTTCTCAGACTGGCTGAACTACAACTATAAGGATGACTGGCAGGAGGAGGTCGGCGGCACGAAGGTTTTCGTCAACCCGCAAGTAGTGGATAATACCACATTTTCCATCACCCGGCAGAGCGTTCAGCCGGAATTTATTTACACCCTGTATAGCCTCACTCCTTACCCGAAATACATAGCCGTTAAGTATGAAGGCAACATCGACGCATTCACACAGGCCAAGGAATTCAATGATCTTTCATATACGGGCAATCTCGGACCCTATAAATTCAAAGAGTGGCTGAAAAACGATAAATTTGTGCTCGAAAGAAATCCCGACTACTATCTGGGGAAGGACAATGGCGCTCCCTATTTCCAGGAGTACACTATAAAGCAGTTCGGCACATCGGCGGTTATGCAGGCCGCACTCGAGGCCGGCGATATAAACTTTTGCGGCTTAGAGCCGCAAAACGTTGCCAAATTCAAGAATATGCCTCGCATCAATGTCTTCACCATACCGACCAGGGGCTATAACCTCATCTCTTACAACGAGCGTGCCAACGGTTGGGAGGGCCTGCGCAATAAAGGGGTCCGCCAGGCTATCTCCATGGCCCTGGACAAGGACCCTATCGTCAAACAAATATACCTGGGCTTTGCTGAACCTGCTTTCAGTTTTATTCCCCCCAGTTCCCCCTGGTTCAACGACCAGACTTCGCTAAAACTCGGGGTTGCCCCGCTCAACAGCAAGGATAAAGCTATCGATATGCTTAAAGAAGCCGGCTATACATACGGCAAAGATGGAGACCATGATGTGCTGCTGGGAAAAGACGGCAAGCCGGTTAAGCTGCTGTTAGTCACCACACCCGGCAGTGACGTAGTGGAGTCGCTCTCACTGCTGATAAAGCAGGAGCTGGCAGCCATCGGTATCGATGTTGAAGTCAAATGGGTGCAGTGGCCGACGCTGCTGCGCAGCTACATGATGAATAAGGTGCCCGGCACTAACCAGGAACCGAGATATAATAATGGTCCACAGGCAGTAAGCGACGAATCATGGGACATGACCTTGATGGGACATAGCACCGACCCGCTGGCGCCCTCGGGCACCAGTTTATTCTATGCCAGCGACGGCGGCCTGAATTCCTTCGGTTTTTATAATAGTCAGGTGGACGACCTGTTCAAAAAGATCAGGTCCAAGGAAGGACTGGACAAAACAGAACGGGCCAAAATGTACGCCGAGCTGGCCGGCATCATTTCAGACGAGCAGCCCGTCGATTTCCTGGTCTATACGCGGAACAACCTGGGCTTTCAGAAAAACGTGACGGGAATAGAGCCGGGCATCAACTTGGGATATAATTCTTATCTGTGGCGCTTCGAATAACCGGCTTACCGTCTGACCGCTCCGACCGCGCCGGCGCTGCGCCGGGCATAGTACTATGCGCAATTACATTATCAAGCGTCTGATCTACAGCGTTATTATCGCCTGGGGCATTCTTACTATCACATTTATCCTGTTGCGTGTGGGCCCCTCTTCGCCGGTTGACAGGTATATCCTCAACATCGCCGCCAGGGGGCAAGATGTGGAGTCCGTCAAGCAGGCTATAGAGGCCAGATATGGCCTTAATAAACCCATCACTGAGCAATATTTCTCATATATGGCCAACCTTCTACAAGGAAACTGGGGATGGTCGTTCAGCGCTTCCATGCCCGTTTTGGAGTTGATTGGCTCCCATTGGATTTATTCTTTTCAGTTGATCTTGCTGGCTACTATCTTTGCCATTATCCTAGGAGTGGGTTTGGGCATGCTGGCGGCTGTGAAGCAGAATACGAAGTTCGATTACGCTGCCTCCATTTTTTCTTTCATAGGCATTTCGATCCCGGGTTTCTGGCTGGGTTTGATGTTGATTCTGGTCTTCGCTGTCTACCTGGGTGTTTTTAAGACCTATTATGACACGAACTATCCTATCTGGTCTCTCGAGAACCTCAAACAATTGATATTGCCGGTGATGGCGCTGGGCATAGGCGAACTGGCGGGCTATGTGCGTTATACGCGTTCGGCCATGCTGGATAACCTGCGTAAAGAATTCGTCACAACGGCGCGGGCCAAGGGCCTGCCGGAAAGGACCGTAATCGGCAAGCATGTTTTGCGCAACGCTATTTTACCGCTGGTCACCATCATTATGTTCGACCTGGGCAGCGTAGTTTTCGGCGGCGCTTACCTTACCGAGATCGTATTTGGGATACCAGGCCTGGGGCAGGTCTCCTTCAACGCCATCTTTGCCAACGACTACGCAGTGGTGGTTGCCGTAACATTGATAGGCACCTTCCTGGTGCTCTTTATCAACCTGGCAACCGACCTCTTTTACACGTATTTGGATCCGAGGATAAGATATGAGTGAAGAGAAACTAAGCCGCCGCAAGGTCAAAATGCCTGTCCATATAAACCGGCGACTGTTAGCGTATTACTGGGACAGGCTTAAGAAGAATAAGCTTTCACTAGCCGGCCTGGGTTTTATTATATTCCTGGCGCTGGTCGGTATATTCGGTCCGTTCTTTACCATGGACCCGCAACACGTCGACTTCGATGTTAAGAACCTCCCACCGCTGGGATTTTCCACGCAGGAATCGATATACGACATTCAGAGCAATACCTTTACAACAACTGTGCATCCAGGCAGGCCGGACCATCCCCTCGGAACCGACAGCAAGGGACGGGATATGCTCGCCATGTTGATATCGGGCTCGAGGATTTCGCTACTGGTAGGTTTGATCGCTACGGGGATCGCCATATTTTTGGGTACTTTCCTGGGTGTGCTGTCCGCCTATCTGGGTGGTTGGGCGGATAACGCTCTGATGAGATTTACCGACGTCATGATGACTTTCCCCTTCTTTCTATTGCTGGTGCTGATCGTCTTTATATTCGGGCCCAGCCTTACAATTATTGTGATCGTCATCGGCCTCACGGGATGGACCGGAGCGGCGCGGCTCATACGCAGTGAAGCCCTTTCGCTGAGGACCAGGGATTTCATCACGGCTTCGAAGGCACTGGGCGCCAGCGATAACAGGATAATATTCAAGCACCTCATTCCCAACGTGGCGAGCTTGATCATAGTCATGGCTACCCTGTCCATTCCGGGGGTGATCATGGCGGAGGCGGCTTTGAGCTTTATCGGCATGGGCGACCCGATGAGTACAAGCTGGGGCACCATCCTGAACACCGGCCAGCACAGCCTGGATACCGCCTGGTGGGTGGCAGTCGAGCCCGGCATCATGCTCTTTCTAACGGTATTATCATTCAATTTCTTCGGTGACGGTTTGCGCGACGCCTTCGATCCGAAAGCGACTGTTTAAGATTAAATGCGAGGAAATGAGTAATTTGGCATCTAAAACAATACTGGAGGTAAAGAATTTAAAAACCTGGTTCTACACGCGCCGGGGCATAGTCAAAGCTGTGAACGGTGTGACCTTTACCCTGGATGAGGGCGAATGCCTTTGCCTTGTAGGGGAATCGGGTTGCGGCAAATCCGTTACCGCACTCTCCATCCTGCGTCTTTTTGACAGCCCTCCTGGCAAAATCATCGAAGGCCGGGTACTTTACGCCGGCATCGACCTGGCTACCTGTCCGATGCCGCAACTTCGCGCCATAAGAGGAAAGGATATTGCCATGGTCTTCCAGAACGCCCAATCGGCGCTGAACCCTGTTTTTACCATCGGGGACCAGATAGAAGAGCAGATCAATACCCACGCCGCGCACAATCAGGGGAATTCGAGGGTCAAGGCCACAGCGCTGCTTGAAGAGATGAAAATACCTGAAGCTGCCAGGGCTCTCAACACGTATCCCCACCAGATGTCGGGCGGTATGAAACAAAGGGCCATGATAGCCATGGGCCTTTCCTGCGATCCAAAGATCTTGATTGCCGACGAGCCGACTACAGCCGTGGATGTCACGATACGCGCACAAATCATATACATACTTCAAGAGCTGAAAGCCAGACGTAATATGTCGATCATTTTCATTACGCATGATCTTTCACTGGTAGGGGAGATAGGCGACCGGGCGGCCGTCGTCTATGCCGGCAAAGTGGTAGAAATAGCGCCGGTTGAACACATTTTGAATAAGCCGGCGCATCCTTACACTATAGGCTTGATAAGCTGCCTCCCTGATATTTCCTCGGACCTTAAGAGGCTGCCGTCGATACCGGGCAATACGCCCAACCCCATCGATATACCATCCGGCTGCCCATTCCATCCCAGGTGCCCCAGCGTCATGGATATTTGCCATGCTGTCGAGCCGGAAATGTTGAACATATCCGGTGTACAGACTGTCGCATGTCACCTGTATGACGCCGAGATGATGAGTAAAAGGTTATGAGCACCCTACAGATTTTGGAAATAAAAGAGCTGAAAAAGTACTACCGGGTGACATCGGGACTGATACCCAGACCGGCAGGCGATATAAAAGCGGTGGATGGGGTATCGCTGACAATCGCTCAAGGAGAGGTGCTGGGGCTGGTCGGAGAGTCAGGTTGCGGGAAAACCACGCTGGGCAAGACGATTTTACGTTTGGAAGAACCCACTTCCGGCGAGATTATTTTTGACGGGACGGACGTTGTAAAGTTGGACAAAAGGGACCTGCGGAAATTGCGGGGCAAACTTCAGATAGTGTTCCAGGACCCCGATTCATCGCTGGACCCCAGGATGGCCGTGGGAGAGTCCATCGAGGAGGCCCTGGTCGTACAGGGCGTTAAAAGCGCAGGTGAGCGCTCCGAACGTGTGGCCGCACTTATGGAGAAAGTCGGTCTGGAGGCCGGGTTTTACGAAAGGTATCCGCATGAATTCAGCGGAGGGCAGAAGCAGCGCATAGGCATAGCCAGGGCCCTGGCTATGGACCCGGAACTGATTATCGCCGACGAGCCGGTTAGCGCACTGGATGTGTCGGTCCAGGCCCAGATACTGAACTTGATGATGGATATCAAGGACAGGGATGGGCTGGCTTACCTATTCGTCAGCCACGACCTATCTATCGTGAAATATGTGTCGGACCGCGTGGCCGTGATGTATTTGGGCCGCATAGTCGAGCTGGCCGAAAAGCAGGAGTTCTTCAAGAATTCCTTGCATCCTTATTCCGAGGCCCTGCTTTCGGCGATTTCCAGCCTGCGCCCGGCCAACAAGGAAAGGATTTTGCTGAAAGGAGATGTGCCATCTCCGCTCAAACCTCCCAGCGGCTGTCATTTTCACACCAGGTGTCACCGCATGATAGCTATTTGTCCTGAAGTTGAACCGGAATACCGCGAAGTCGCACCCGGCCACTTCGTGGCTTGCCATCTCTACTAGCCCACCGGCGTTACAGGGTTTTGACCATGTAGTGGCCTTCCAGCATATAGCCGCATTCGATGCGGAAATAGTCTCTGGCCCCTACACCGCTAATGACAGCGATCTTTTTGGCTGAATAGTCCTGCCGGGCGATCTGCTCGGCCTGCTTGAGCAACTCCGCCCCCAGCCCCTTGTGTTGCGCAGCGAGCTTACTTTGCTCACCGATAGGTACCTCGGAACCGAAAACATGTATTTCACGTACCATCGCTGGATAGACATCTTCCCCGCAGGTGCCGATGCGCAAACGAAGCAGGCCGAAGAGAGTGCCACCTTCGTCTTCATATGACAGGAATATTTCCCTGCCGTTGGATGCGGTATATTCGTATTTCTTCAGGGCCGGCTGTCCTATTTTCCAGCCGTCGCGCAGCCTGTGACCGTATTCGCGGCAGCGCGTGCACGCGCACTGTAAATTTTTTACCTTCATAGCCTCCCTGACGGATGATCTGAGGGATAAGTCTTTGCATCCTGCTACGATGAATTTGGTGGGTATATCACGCATAACACGGGGTATCCGTACGTATTCAGGTACCAGGCCCTTCATGCCGGTCAGCAGCTCAACTGTCTCATCCTTGGTATAAGGAGCGTAGACGCCGTCCTTAAACCACTTTTCGAGCTCCGTGCTGGCTACCACAAGCGTGGGATAGAGCTTCAGGCCGTCGGGTTTGAAGCAGTCATTTTCAAAAAGTTCGCGCGTCATGGCCAGATCGTGCTCCGGTGAAGATCCGGGCAGCCCGGGCATCCAGTGGTAGTAGACTTTTAACCCGTATTTTTTCAGCAGCCGGGTCGCCTTTATTACATCCGCAACGGTATGCCCCCTGCGCACCAGCTGGTATATGTCATCATCCAGGGTTTGAACACCCAACTCGACGCGCGTGGCTCCGAATTCCAGCATGCGCTTAACGTCGTCCTCCCCGCACCAGTCGGGCCGGGTTTCGATGCATAGGCCGGTACACCTGTGCACGGCCGTTTCATTGGTGTTTTTGGCTTCCTCGAGGTCGTGCGAGTCACAGCCGTTCAGGGCATCGTAACAGTCCTTGATGAAGTTATACTGGTAGTCGGGTGGGCAGGCCGGGAAGGTGCCGCCCATAATAATAAGCTCGACCTTGTTAGCGGGGTGTCCCATCTGCGACAGAGCCTTGAGGCGCAGAACGACCTGTTTCTTGGCATCATAGTCGCAGGCCAGTGCTCGTAAGACAGCCGGGGATTCCGGCGTATAGCTTTTGGGTGCCTGTTCATAGGTTGGGCAAAATACGCACGAGCCGGGGCAATGTGTAGCCTTGGCCATCACGGCCACGGGCGTAACACCGGATATCGTGCGCGAGATTTTTCTGACGGGGTGATTCATGGTAATCGTTGTGCTATATTTGATCTACTTTGACAGTTTAGCAAATTGCCTGAACGGTCACAAAGGAAAACTGCTGATTGAACACGTACGATGAGATAGCGGAAAGCTGGTACCGCCTGAGGCATTGGACCCGCTTTAAGATGGAACTGGAAGGGATGGCGCGGAGATGGCGGGGTGGGAGCCTGCTTAATATAGGCTGCGCGCACGGGCCCGATTTCCTGCCCTTTACAGACAAATTCGATCTCTGGGGGCTAGACTCTTCTGAGAATATGATCAATATGGCACTTAAATACTCGGCCAAGTATAAATTCCATACCGGCTTGATAGTGGGGGATGCCGCCAGTCTGCCTTTTAAAGACGGGGCGTTTGATTGGGCCATATCCGTGGCTGCGTATCATCATATTAGTGATAAAGGGGAAAGAAAAGCGGCCTTTGCCGAGTTGAGACGGGTTATCAAGCCCAAGGGCGAGGTATTCATTACTGTGTGGAACCGCTGGCAGAAGGCATTCTGGAACAAGGGACGACAGGCTATGGTACCGTGGAAGACTAAAGACGGCGAAATACTGCGCTATTATTACCTCTACACGTACCCGGAAATAGAGCAGCAGGTCAGGTCCGCGGGATTTAAGGTGTTGAAAACCTTTCCTGAAAAAGCTTACAGATTGCCCTTTAAGTTTTTCTCCAGGAATATATGTGTTCTGGCTGGGGCTGATTAATTCTCAGCGATAATTATTGAGGGCTTCTAACTCGGTATCCTCGGGAGCTGTAGACAGGGCTATAGGTATAAAAACATGTACTATATTGGGGTCGAACTGGCTGCCGGAACAGGTTTCCAGCTCGGCGATGGCCTGTTTGAAAGTCAGCGGACCTCGGTATGGCCGGTCCGAGATCATAGCTTCAAAGGCATCCGTCACGCAAAGTATACGAGCCTCAATAGGTATTGCTTCGCCCTTTAGCCCACTAGGGTACCCGGTGCCATCCCATCTCTCGTGATGATGACGAACGGCTGCCAGGCAAGCATTGAGGCTGGGTATGTGTCCCACTATAGTGGCAGACAGCTTGGGATGCTGTTTAAGCAGTTCCCACTCTTCGTCCAGCAATTTACCACTCTTGTTTAGCACATTATCGGGAATGCCAACCTTGCCGATATCATGCAGAAGGGAAGCTGCACTGATGACTGCCACCTGCTCGGGAGGCAAATTCAAAGCCTCGGCTGTTGCAACGGCATAGCGGCTAACTCTGCGTGAATGTCCGTATGTATACTTGTCCCTGGCCTCCAGTGTTGCCGCCAGAGCGTAAATGGTTGCCAGTACGTCAGCTTCGCTATTGACATTTGTAGCAGGCTCGTTGAGCGAGAAAAGCGTTTTAGATGCGATAGAAGTCCTGTTTTGACCTGTGTGCTTAGCATAATACAGGGCCATATCGGCGGCATAACAAAGCTCGTCCAGAGTTGAACCATCCCCCGGCCATGAAGCAACCCCAATGCTTACCGATAAATCCAGCTGCTTAACTGCCATTTCACAGGCGATTTTTTCACGGATGCGCTCCGCTACACTGAAAGCATCCAGGGCCGAGGCGTTTGGAAGAATTATGACGAATTCGTCCCCTCCATATCTGAAAGCAATATCGGATGACCTGATCGAGCCCTCGATGAGTCTGGCCGCCAGGACAAGAATGCGGTCTCCGGCCATATGTCCGAAAGTATCATTGTATTTTTTAAAGTTGTCCATATCGATCAGGATGAGTGAAAATGTGTCCCCGTAATTGGTGCGACGAATAATTTCTTCTCTTAAACGTTCATCGAAGTGCCGGCGATTGAAAAGCCCCGTGATGGCATCTACACGTGCTATAGCCTCGGTTTTGGCGTATAACCTGCTGTTTTCAATAGGCGCAGCGATCTGTGCCGAAAGTCGTTCAAGCAGAGTTATTTGCTCTGCGCTGTAGGCTTCCGGTTTCTTGCTTCCCAGAATGAGCACCCCTATAACTTCACCCTTATTGATAAGCGGCAGATATGATAGGGATTGGATGCCCCGGTTGATAAATTCTTCGCCGCTGCGGAACTGCTTAGTTTTGTAGAGATTTTTTTCATAGTAGGGTTTTTTATTGAGGAACACCCATTCGGTGGCAGTATCGCTGATAGGTATTTTTTGGCCTGTATGCCACGCGGACCCAACCTCTGTCGATAGGGCAGAAAAGTATATTTCGTTTTCCTCAACCAAAGCGATGGCCGTAAAGTCCGCCTCGACGACCCGCTTGAGTTCTTTTACAAAGGCCTCGTAAACTTCCTGTATGTTGAGACTGGAGGAGATTACGCCTGCCAGCGTGTTAATGATAGAAAGTTCCTTTTCCCTTTTCTTCAGCTGGTCTGCCAGATATTCTTTTTCGAGGCTGGTGGCTACGTCGTTAACGGCCCTTTCCGATAAACTTATTTCCTCCCTGGTATATTTGGCTTTGACCATCTTTTCGCCCAATGCCAGGATACCGATAATTCTGCGGCGGCTTATTATGGGGAAGAATAGTTGAATACCCAGTTGGCTAATGCTTTCCTTGTCCTCCTGCCGAAGAGCTTTGAGTTCCCTGTCCGCTTCCAGCCTTTCTTTCGATAGATAGCCGTTATTTTCCAGCTGCTGCATGAACGGGCTGTCTTTCTTAATGATAAATGGCGGCATGTCCTCCTTGAGAGGTACGGCAAAGCGTATATAAAAATCTCCCGTGTCCTCTCTCGGAAGCAAAAGATATGATTGCCTGCATTTGACAGCACCGCACAGCAAAGTTAACAGTTCGGTACCCAACTCATTCAGGCTGATCAATCCCCTTATGCGTTTTCGGGCAAATTCATCTAACTCATGACGGTACTGATAACTATCGCGGTAGAAGAGCCGGTCAATTTGTCTGGCAGCAAAATTACGCGTCTGGTAAATAACATATGCAATTAAAAGGGCGATACCTATGCTCAGAGCCAGGCCGATAGCGGTTATCTCAACCTTGAAAATCGACCGGCCGATGAATGACAGCAGAAGGTAAATCCCTACTCCAATAGCCGCCAGCGCAATTAATGTCAGCCCTCTACGCGTTATCAGCCGGATATCTAAGAAGTGGTGTTTAAAATATTCGAAATTACTACTAATACGATTTTCCTTTGTCTATTAATTTGGTCGCGAAATCCATTATCGGGGTGCCGTATATAGATGTCAATAGGTATTGGGGGAATTTAGGTGGGTACTAGTACTAAAGTTTCATATGGAAAATGGATATGCGGGCGGGTATTATTTCTACGGAAGCCTTGTAACTTCTCTAATGGAAAGGAAATGGTGGGCCTGTCGGACGAGCATATGGGGGATTAATATTTTTTGGTCTTAATTGTCTTGCTCAATCCCTGTAGCTTGAGGCTTAATTTATCTAGTTCACCATTGACGGGCTGCTTGCCGAGTTCCAGTCCGTAGCTCAGGAAAAACTCCAGAAAGCTGCGTAACAGATCCCGAATGCCTTCTTCAAACTGATGCAATTCTTCCCGGGTAATGTAATCATTGTTCCGTGAGTTATTAGTACGTTCAAAATGGCTGTCGATAATAAAGTTGATAAATTCGGAGACGCTCATATCGCCACGGTTCTCTTCAATCTTCTGAACGGTTTCCGCGTCAAGAATGAGCATCCTTTTTTCCGACATATGCAACTCCTCCATTTTTGTTTGCCGGCATACCAAATATCAAGCCTTCCGGGACTTCAAGACTGATTACCGCCCTCCTCTCCCAGTTCGGAACGTACGTAGCAGTAATATATAACTCTTTACCTGTATTGTCAATAGAATGCATTTTCCTCTTGCGGGCTACCTTGAACCGCATTATATATCCAAGCTCAAGCCTTTTTGAACAGCCGTAAAAAACGGTCCTGATATTCCGCCCATACATTCCAGCGTTGAAGTTCACTTACGAGCTCCGGCGCGAAAGAGGGGTCCCTCTTGCATATTTCAAAAAGCTCTTCGATAGTTTCCCGGGCATCTTTAGGCATTCCCTGTCCATCGGCAGCCAATCGTCCCTGGCCGTATAGCTCTAAAAAATTATGCCTTGCCGAATCCCTGGTTAGCTCGAAGGTGAATTTTATTAAAGAGACATCCCACATTTCTTCTACACCTTTGATCACTGCCGAGAGCGGATCGTTGCGGCTATCTATACGATTATTGATTTTTTCGAGCACCAGGGGCAATGGCTGTGGCACCACATTCATTTCTGTATTCTCATTTTTATACGAATATAGAATTCCCGGTTCATGGGGATTATATTCTGACATCATTTGAATATACCGTTTTGCCGACCCGCTGAAGCCCTCCAAATTGATCAGGTATGTGGGTGTAACTATTCTAGGCTTGGCTGATATGACCCTGCCCTCCCTGACCACGTTCACTTCCTGCATAAGTTCCGTAATCATATAGTAATAAATATTGGTAATGCCGAAAGTAGCCAGCTGCTGCCTGGGGGACCTCAGCACCTGGGTTTGTTCAATGGCAAATTTAATTTTATCGTCAATTTCCATGTGGACTCCGGCACTAAAAAAACATTTTTACCGCTTCGAAGTTGCGTTGAACCTGCTGCTTACCGCGAATTACCCCGTTGGGCTCAGTATTATGTCCTGGGACCAGGCATTCCACGTCCAGAAGCGAAAGGCGCCGGATGCTTTTTTCTAGAAGATCGATATCTCCTCCGGGGAAATCGGTCCTTCCTACGCTCATATAAAATATGACATCTCCCGTAATCAATATTTTCTCTTTCTCAAAATAAAGACAAACAGAGCCCGGGGAATGGCCGGGCGTAAGGATAACGTTGACTTTAAATCCGTCCTTGCCGAGGTCCAGGCTTCCTTCCTTCAAATAGAATAAGGGAGTGAAACGAGGCGGGGCCATATCGAATAGTTTGTACATCTGCTGTCCGACGGTTAGTCTGAATTTATCCTCCTGCTCAGACAGGGTGACCGATGCGCCGCTTCTGCCGGCTATCACATCGTTGGCTTCGCAATGGTCGGGATGGCTGTGTGTATTGATGATCAAACCGATGTCTTCAATTCTAATGCCGTCGAATGCCATAGCCGCTTCAAGGCTGGCAAGGCAGTCCTCACGCGCCTCATTGATAATATGCCCGGGATCGATGATAACGTGCTGTTTATCGCCTTTGAGAATACCGGTCAGGACACAGGTATTGCAGTTATTTCCCATACCCTGCCAGATATAACTATACATGTTATCCGATAATTTGATGGTGTTGTGATATTTCATAAGAGCCCGCCTTCTTGAAAGTGGTATTTAAATAAGGTTGATAAGCAGATGAAAGGCAGCGTCGATATTTTTATGGGTATCATCGACAAGAGCGTCTATTATCGACCCGGCGACTTGCAGCACCTTATTTTCCTCGGTCTCTCCCAGCATGGATATCATATTCTCGATCCGGGCACCTAATTGAACATGCTCTTCGTCCGGGACCTTTTTAGATTTAGGTAAGGAGAGCAGAGGATTGGTAAACAAAATAGGCCGCATAAGTGCGCTCTCATAGACAAAACGGGTCTGTCTATTGGTTTTTGAAATGTTCCAGGCGGTCCTGTCATCTTCTATGGGCTGAATCCATTCCAAGGCGTAGGCGAACTGGCAATTAATGTATTCATACTCAATAAGCAGCCTGGTTGCCTCGTAATCCTTGACCCCCATCGAGAGTTGGAAAAAGACCTCTTCCAATTTTTCATTGTCGATGCCCTTTAGCATGGCTGTATGTCGGCAGTCGTCGGGGATCTGGAAGATGTTATATTCCAGGGAGCCGTGAAGGATAGTGTGTGCGGCTTCATGTCTTATAGCGCCGGCCCTTCCTTGCTTACTATATCTTGCCAGGCGATCGCCGCATATCAGCAGGCGCGGATAGCCGCGCAATACGTCATAAGTGCACGCTTCCGCATCGTCAATAGTGTTAAAGGAAAGTCCGCGTTTAAACTTCTCTTCGCGCAAGAAATTGTTCAGGTTATCTTCGGTATCAAAAGTAAAGACTTCGACTTTATAGGGAGAACGCTTTCCAAACCTTTTGTAAAGGTCGTTTAGTACCTCAGAAACCTCTTTTTTAAAGCTCCCGGAGACTTTGCCCCTGGAAAAATAGCTTATATCCGATTCGGCCATATCTGATTAAGACAAAGATATCAATCTTGAGCAGTAAAGTCAATAACCGTGCTACAATAGGAAAATTAAAGGTCAGAGGAATTCGGAGATGAAAAGAATTTGGGCGCCCTGGCGCGCAGCTTACATACTGAAAACCGATAAGGAAAAAGGTTGCATACTATGTAATAAACCCGCTGAAAAAAAGGACAAGGCTAACTATATCCTGTACCGTGGCAAAGAGAATTTTATAATTTTAAATGCCTATCCGTATACACCTGGCCATTTGATGGTTGCTCCGTATCGTCACATAGGAAATTTGCTGGACCTGAGCGTGGCGGAAAGCAGGGAACAGGTCGAACTTGTTAAACTATGTGTGAGGGTGCTAATAACCGAAATAAAACCGGCGGGCTTTAACATCGGCATGAACCTGGGGAGAGTGGCGGGCGCCGGAATTGAGGGACATATACATACGCACGTTGTACCCAGATGGAACGGTGATCATAACTTCATGACTGTTCTCGCTGATACCAGGGTACTATCGGAGGGTCTGGAAACCATGTATTCTAAGCTTAAGGCCGGCCTGCGGAACCGGGCGATCAAGGATTAATTTAAGGCCGTATAATTTTGATAAGCTCAGCCCACCAGTGCCTTCTCAAGGTTTCCCTCGCTTTCCAAAGTAGTTAACACAATGACCCGATCGTTTTCCTTGAGAACCGCGTCCACTCCCGGTATTCTTGGTCGTTCGCCCTCCCTCATAAGCAGGGCAATAGTGGTATCAGCCGGCAACCTCAGGTGAGCAATTGATTTCCCTATGGCCGGAGATTCCCTGTTAATGGTCATCTCTACCACCTCTTCCATTTGGCCGCTCATGGTAAGCAGATGGATCAACGAATGCGCAGGTATCTCCTGCTCGACGTGTTCCAGGATCGTGTTAGTAACTGAAATGGTTGCATCGACGCCAAGCTTCTTGAAAATTTTCTCATTGATCGGGTTATTGACCAGGGCTATAGTCCTGGGTACTTTAAAACGATGTTTTGCCACCTGACAGGATGCCAGGTTATCTTCATCATGGCTGGTAGTAGCTATCAGCACGTTGGCGCGGTTAAGTCCGGCTTCAGTCAGGATGGCGGTCTCGCATCCGTCTCCTCTCATGGAGCAACTGCCGAGCTCATCCTCCAAACGTTCGCATGTATGTATATCCCTCTCAATAATGAGGACTTCGTGGCCCTGGCTGAGCAGGGCTTTGCTGAGGTAATAACCGATATTACCTCCTCCCACTATTACGATATAAAGGGGTTTAAGCATGGCTATATTTTCTGTGACAACCTCTGGAAGAGTAGGTCGGCAAAGACTTCCGTGGGGCTGATGGATTCCAATCCAAGCTGTTCATATATATCTTTTCTAAGCGGATCATATATGCGGCAGATGACTCGTGGCACTTCAAAAATATGCTTGGCTATCTGGGCTGCCATTACGTTGCGGTTATCGCCCTGGGTCAAGGCGATGAAGGCGTTGGCATTCTCGATTCCCGCTTTGCGCAACATATCTTCATCAGTGCCATCGCCTATCAAAGCGGTCCCACTGAAGGTCGGGGGCAATCTCCTGAAGCTGTAGGCGTCAAGGTCTACTACTGTCACTTTATGGCCGGCCGCATCGAACATGGCTGCCAGTTTGCCGCCGACGCGGCCGCAGCCCATGATTACTATATTGCTTTTACTTTGTTTTATTGCTTCGGTTCCCGGCATATAAGTACCCTGCAAGGGGCTTCTTCCAGGACATGCGGCACTGCATTGCCCATGGTGAAGGAGCCAAACCGTTTTTTATAGGTGATCCCCATGATTATCATGTCTACGTTGTTCTGCCTGGCAACTTCAATGATGGCTGGCCCAACCTCACGTGCCTGGATGATCTCCGTATCCACTTCAAAATCATTGTCCTGTGCATACTCTTCAGCTTCAAGCAGGACTTTCTCAGCCAGTTCCATATCGGGTTTAATTATAGCATCCACAGGTAAACTGCGGTTAACTTCGATAACGTAAACGATATATATTTTAGCCTTGCTTTTTTTCCCTAATTTGCAGGCCAACTCTACGGCTACCTGGTCAACCCCGTTGCCGCGTGCTGCTACCAGAATTTTATCTATTTCCATAAAAGTTATTTCTCTGAGTTATTCACTATTATAGTGTGCCTATTATCGTTATACCAGTTTATTATTAACTGGAAGCCATTTCAATATCTCCCGAAGCACTATCCGGCTCCGCCTTTTTATATCTGTGTGTGTACCAATATATAACAAGTCCCACTGCAATCCACGCAAAGCCAACCCAACGGCTATAGGGCTGCATAATGACTACTGTAACCCAGATTATGATCGTTCCAATCAATCCCAGTATGGCAGTAAGGGGTAAATGGTATCCTTTGACCTTGATATTCCAGCCCAATTTGAAGGGCCTTTCAATATTTGGCTGCCTGATGCGAAGTGCCAGGATCGAAGCATGTGCAAGAGCGAAAGCTATCATCGAACCGAATGCATAAAGGCCTCCCAGGTTGGCATACATGTTGGGTATAAAGAAACCGGGGGACTGTAACATAATTGCAACGCTGGTAAAAAGAACAAGGGAAAAATAAGGTGTTTTGAAGTTGGGATGAACTCTGCCCATTATCTCGGGTATTAATTTAAATCGGCTCAGCGAGAAGGCCAGTCTTGAGATTCCCAACAATCCTGAGTTGGTGGCAATCAGCAAAATTGTGGATACCAGTATGGCGACCAGCACAGGCAAAAAGGATTGGACCCATCCTATTACCCAGGTAAAAACGACCCTGTAAGCCTGGACATTAAATAGCTTGGCCGTGAGGTCGGCCGGCACTACCCCGTGCGATATCTGGTTAGCAATGCCGGCAATCGGATCGGTAGACCAATTGATAGCCAGCTCGGCCGGGGTCATGGTAGAAAAGGCCGCAAGTGAGATGCCGGCATAAACTACCAGAACAACTACAGTCATAATAATCAAGGCCCTCGGTGCGCGCACCTCCGGCCTCTTAGTTTCCTCCGCCATCTGGGATATGGTTTCCAAGCCGGTAAAGGCAATTGACGCCACCGCTATACCGAAAAGCAGGTATTGTGGGTCAGGCCAATAGTTGGTTATCCTCTCGAAGACGAGCTGTGGATTGAAAAAGAAGAGCAGAGCAAGTGCAATCAAAACAGCCTGAGTTGACAGGTCAAGAATAGCCAGTGCTATATTCAAAATCGAGGATTCTCTTACACCTACAATATTGATAGTCATTAAAAATAATAGAATTGCCATGGCGCAGCTTGTCATGACAACCGGTGAGGTCTTGAGCGGTCCCCAGAAAAAACCGAGATACGACGGTATAGCGAAAGATGATATAGATATGGTCACTATATATCCGAACATCAGGCCCCAGCCGGCTATAAACGCCGCTAAGTCATTGAACGCATGACGTGAAAAGCTGGCTGACCCGCCGGATTGGCGAAACATGGCGGTCCCTTCTGCGTAGGAGAGTGCTGTAAAAACGAAGATTATGCCCGCCAGTCCCAGCGCCAAAGGCGTGGCACCGCTGGCAGCTAATGCAACGACGCCCAGGGCATAGTAAATTGAGGAGCCAACGTCCCCATAGGCGATGCTAAAAAGATGAGTCGTACGCAGGATCCGCCTGAGCGGTCTTATCTTAAATCTTTGGGGGCGGCCGAACTTGGTGCCCGGCTTGGGTTGCCAGTTTTTCTTCACTTTTTAAATGTGTTGGTCAAATGATGGCAAATTGTAATCATAGGGTATAGCAATGTCAATAGTGAACGATAAAATGGAAATCAGTCGTTGAAATTATATCCACTAGAGTTTAAAATGCTGATAAATCATTAAGGGCATAAGCGGAGGTAAAGTAGGATGATTAAGAATAGCCTTCTAATATTCAGTCTTGTTTCTCTAGTGGCGATCCTGGCTCTAGCATGCACACCATCGGCAGGCGGTACATCTATTAACGTTACGTACGACCAGTTTTCCAAGCAGAACAATATTGTGCAAGATATTAGCGTTCCGGCCGGCAAAACGATAACCGTTCAACTCATATCCAACCGGACTACCGGTTATTCCTGGACGGAAAACGCCCAGATAAGTGATCCTACCGTTGTATCTCAGTCGGGCTACAATTGGGTTCCGCCCTCTGATACAGGTGGAAAGGTTGGGGTGGCCGGAAATGAAGTCTGGACATTTAGCGCGCTTAAATCAGGTACCAGCACCATCTATGAGGAATATAGCCAGCCCTGGCCGGGCGGACAAAAGGCAACCTGGACCTTTAAGCTCAACGTAACTGTGGAATAAGCGGACGGGAGCCGCCAGTATCTCCTTGAGAAAACCGAACTCTCTATCCTTGGCGAATCATTTCTTCGAATAAGATTTCAAGTTATCGGCAAATTTATCCAGGTAGGGATCCCCCGGCAATATCGAAGATAAAATCTGGGCAGCGAGCGGAATAGACTTGTCCAGAGGCAGGCAATAGCGCATAAGCAGGAATTTTTCCCTGAGTTTCTTGACCTCGGCCTTGACATTTTTATTAGATTTGACACAGTCTGCAAGAAAGACCGCCAGTTGCTGGAAATCGGGTTCTTTCATACCGAAACGTGTCATCTCCTGGGTACCCATTCTGATCCCGCTGGAACCTATGAAACTTTCATCGTCCGGCAAGGCCTGGTAATTGGTAATTATATTATTTTCTTCCAGCCTGCGCGCAATATCCTCGCCCAGTCCGTATTGCCTGACGCGTATGACGACCTGGTGAGACTGTGTGAAACCGTCGGCTGCACTTCCTTCCACTGTAACACCCTGGGCATTAAGAGCAGCGGCAAAGGCCCGGGCATTCTTTATTACCTGTGACTGATAGTCCTTCCTGAATTCATTCATTTCGTAGGTAGCCATTAGCAATCCCAGCAGGGTGCCGAGATGGTGATTGCTGGTCGAACCTGGGAAGGCCCGTCCTTTGATCTCCACCCATAGTTTTTCCAGCCCGGTACCTTCGCTCATGTTACCGGCGACGACACCCCTTTGAGGGCCAAAGAAGGTTTTGTGAGTACTGCCGGTAACTACGTCTGCACCTTCAGCAAAGGGCGATTGGAAACTCCCGTACAGGCCCAATACATGGGCCATATCGAACATCAGGATAGGCTTAGGATCCATCTTGCTCGTGATTTCATAGACGAATTTTACAGGCTCCTGGTAAAGGAACATGCTCTTGCCGAAGATAATCAGCTCAGGCTTAACCGAATGGATGAGGTCGCCAAGCTTGCTGGTGTCCGTTTTATAAAGGTTGTCTTTATATACGGGGAAATTGTAGACATTCTCCTTTCCCGTCTCAAGATTATCGTCGACAAAATTAAATAATGCACCCATAGGCTGCGCGCTCAAGTGGCCGCCTTTATTCAGTTCGTTATTGATCACGGCGCGCATTTTGCGGAGCGGTTGGTTCTTCGGTTTCTCCCTGTTGAGAAATCTGACAATGCCCTTGAAGACCACCTCGTTGGCCATATTGCCGCTAATCGGCCTGAGCTCGATATTGGTGCATTCAAAATATTGCTGTAGCTCTTTTCGCAGCTCATCTTCGACGTCCCGTATGAAATCTGTCGCCTGGTAGAAATATACTTCTTTGCCCTTCATGGTCCTATGCTCGGCGTATCTGCCGACAGGGTCGGATATCTCACAAAGCTTTACAAGCAGGCTTGGGCTCGATTCCGATGGGATCAGGTTAATGCATTCCCGCTGCCTCCATATATTATTGGCGACAGCCTTATTTAGAAGGGTTTCTATCTTGTTCTGAAAATCAGCCATGGCTTACCTCTCGGGGATTTTTTATAAAGCATACACGAATGAACCTGAAATTAACAAGCTTTAATCTAATCCACTACCAGCGAAAGACTTAACTCAGCGGTGTACGGCCTGTAAATTTCCAGCAGCAAAATGATTGTGGAGCGGACCGGCATGAGATATACTTTTCCGGAAAGCTAATGACTAAAGCCTTAAACCGGTTACTATTTTTAATCACCTTCATTTCTATTTTATTTGTCACATTGCCTGCTTGCGGCTCCGGTGGCAGCCTTCAGATTCTAACCCAGCAGCTTACTACCCGTCAGTTTACAGGGCAGACAAATACTTCTCAAAGCATGGCCGCCGTAAGCGGTACAGCGAAAAATGTAAGTAATCATGCCGTTAGTGGATGCGAGATCAAGGTTACTTTTGTCGATGAAAAGGGCAATGTAGTGGGAATTGCATCGACTACCAGAGATTCTTTAGGTGCGGGCGAAGTCTGGTATTTTGGCGTGCAGCTAACAAACCCTGACGCATGGAAGGCGCGTAGCTATGAAATAGCGGCCACGAGCCAATAAATTTAGTGGATGATTGTTCTTAAGGTATAATTTCTTGCAACGGGCATAATTATTAAGGTGAGGAGGCGAAAACCAATGAAAATGGGCAGAGGCGTGCCTTTCTTTTTTATAGTCGTAGTTGTATCCACTTTAATTTTCATTTCTTGTTCGGGAGCGGGCGAGAGCAAAGTCACTCAGTCCCTGACAGTCCAGAGCCTAAATCCGGTCCAGACACAGACCACACCGGGTGGGACGGTTGTCATAGAGAGTAAGGTCGTTAACCCGGGCAACGCCTCCCTTACGTACAAGTGGTCAGCCACGGGGGGTGGGTTTGGCAGTTCGGGGGCAAATAATATCTGGCAGGCCCCGCCGCAGTCCGGCGTATATCAAATTACGCTGACTGTTGAAGACGGCAAAGGCGGCACCGCCCAGGGCAATACATCCATTACGGTTTCCAGCAACAGGGCTCCTGCGATTACCGACCTGTCATCCAGCCAGATGAATGTGACTCCAGGAGGCAGTACAGTGATCACTTGCACCGCCAGCGATCCCGACGGTGATATTGTACGGTATAGTTGGAATGCAAGCGGCGGTTACATCTCAGGCACAGGCAATAAAGTGTCCTGGATGGCTCCCAACAATACTGGTGATTTCGGTATAACCTGTGTAGTCAGTGATGGCAAAGGTGGTGAATCGAAACAGACTATAACCGTTAGTGTGACTGAGGCGGGAAGCACTGTGACCATCAACCTTGTTAAGCAGGAAAGCGGTACTGTATCAGCGTCGGGGGATAAGGACACAACTCAATATCGTGCCGGCGATGACAATAATAATGTCGGCTACAATGCCTTTTTTAGCTATGATATCTTTTCACTTAATAATACCAAGGTAAGGCTTGCCACGGTCAAGTTCGGCCCGGGCCAGATCACGGGCGATCCGTTTGGCGCATTGGGTGGTCTCAGAATTTCGCAGGTCAGCTATGGCAACGGCTTACCGGATTTCAATACCATAGGCGATAACCTCTATTCATCCAAAGGCCTGTTCAGTTCCGCACCCGCTGAGATCGACGTAACGCAGGAGATCAACCAGAAGATCGCAGCCGGTCCGAGCAGGTTTCAATTGGAAGCGGCATTCAAAAAGCCCAGCAGTGGTAACAGCGCAATGGATTACATAGAATGGCCGGATGCGGTCCTCTATGTAACATTTGCTCCATATACTCAATAAAAGAAATTTGGGAGGTTTTTATGTTTAGAGGCGGGCAATTTGCGTTCTTGATGGCACTAATAACGATCCTTGCTTTATTTGGAGCATTATCGTGTGCGAAGGCAAGCGAGGCGCCGGCAACCGTTCCAACGGGGAATCAACCGCCGGTAATATCAAGCTTTACAGCCGCATCCAGTCAGACTTACCCCGGGGGCATGGTGAATTTCCAGAGCGTGGTTTCTGATCCCAATAACGATAATCTAAATTTCCAGTGGACGGCTACAGGGGGTAGCTTTGTTGAATCGGGCCGCGCCAATAATACGTGGACTGCCCCCACGTCCGTCGGGACTTATCAGATCAAGCTGACGGTAGATGATGGAAAAGGTGGTACAGCAGAAGCTACCATCCCCATTACGGTAAGTACCAATCACCCACCTGTCATTTCGAGCCTGAAGGCAGACCCGTCGTCACTTCAGTTTTCTTCCAGCGCAACGTTGACCTGTATCGCCAGCGATCCCGATGGCGATTCTCTCCAGTATACATGGGAGGCTAAAGACGGCACTCTAAGCGGGAACGGCAATGTGGTGACCTGGATATCTCCTGCGACTAAAGCTGCCGATTACAGTGTCTTTGTGACTGTAAGTGATGGCAAGGGTGGAGAAACCAGGCAGGAGCTCGTCATACCGGTTGCCCCTGTAAGTAGCACCCAGACATTTAGCCTGGTCAAGCAGGAGAGTGGCACGGTCTCTTCTGACGGTAACCGTGATAATACCGTTTACAAGGCGGGCGATGACGAAAAGAATATAGGTTACCGGGCATTTTTCAGCTATAACATTTTGCCTCTTGCAGGCATGGATATCAAGCAGGCCACGCTTAAATTCGTCGGTACGACTGTAGTCGGCAGCGATCCCTTCGATCCGGTCACGGGAGTAGGTGGATTCCAGTTACGTAGTTTTAGCTATGGAAGCACTCTTCCCCAATTCGACGTCCAGGGCGGCGGCCAGCTTGAGAGGGCTGAAACATATCTGAATAAGGAGTTGGATACTGTTGACGTGACGCCCGAGATGGTTAATGCCATTTACAATCAGTTGCCGCGTTTTCAGGTTGAAGCCGGGTTTATGAAACACGCCACCAACGGGGATAATAAAGCTCAGTTCATACAATGGTCGGATGTGGCGCTGGAGGTTACAGCTTCACCCAAATAGTCGCATTGCCCAGTTGTTTATAGGGGCGGCTAAACAGCCGCCCCTACATTTCCAACGGCTTTGACTTGTTTTACGCGAGGTGCTACATTATATAGTGAATTAGCAGTCTAAACAGGAGAGTGCTAAAAAATGAGCAAGGCTGCCTATAGAAGACGGGATGCGGTCTTAAAAATAATAGTAAGTGAGTATATAGCTACGGCGACACCGGTAGCGTCGGAGTCCATTCTGCGCCATCATAGCCTCGGAGTCAGTCCGGCAACTATACGCAATGACATGGCTTCCCTTGAGGAGGAGGGTTTTATTACCAGGCCCTATACTTCCTCGGGCGGGGTGCCGCTGGATAAAGGATACAGGTTTTATGTAGAGACGCTTTCCCAGCGTATTGACCTGCCGGGAGAAGACCAGAAGCGAATCAGGCAACTATTGGATACTGCCGTCGATGAGTATGACATATTGCTTAAAACCGCAGCCAGCTCTATGGCCAAGCTGGTCGGCAACGCAGCTATCGTTACATTCCCCAAATCCGCAGAAAGCAAGTTCAAGCATCTGGAACTGGTTGAAATGCAGCAGTATATGGCGCTGCTGGTATTGATATTGAGCAATGCAGTACTGCGGCGTCAAACTTTTAACCTGGGAGAGCATGTTGATCAGGCGCAACTAGACCAGTCTGCAGCGAAATTTAACCGTGAATATACCGGTCAGTCGAGAAGCCAGATGAAGAATAAAAAACTTGAGTTGACTGACACTGAAAAGAAAATATTCAAAGCGGTTACCGATGTTATGGCCAGTGAAGACACTGTTGAATACGATAACTCCTACCTGGAGGGCCTGAGATTAATGCTTGGACAGCCCGAATTCATTCAACGTGAAAGGATGCTAGGCGTGCTTGAGTTGATGGAAGCTAAAGGGTGGCTCAGGCATATTATCGACTGGCAGGTCACTGATGAAGGTGTCAAAGTGATCATTGGTGATGAAAACCGTGAAACCGGATTCCATGATCTAAGCCTTGTATTGAGCAACTACGGTGTTCCTGAGCAGGCTATGGGAACTGTAGGCATTATCGGTCCGAAGAGGATGGATTATCGCAGGGCTATATCTGCCGTTAATTATATTTCGGGCCTACTGAGCCAGCTCGTTGCCAGGGTTTGTCGCGACCAGTAAAGCTTATAGCTTATAATTGTTAAGGAGGGTATATTGGCAGAGGAACCCGCTACTCAAGAAAACGAAAGTATAGATGAGCTAAAACAAGCAGTTACCGAGGAGAAAGATAAGGCCAGCAGTTATCTGGCGAGCCTTCAGAGATCGGAAGCAGATTTCCGGAACTATAAGAAAAGAATAGAGCAGGAGAAGCAGGAAGCATTAACCTGGACTAATGCCGAGTTGATCAAGTCCCTTCTCCCGGTTGTTGATGATATGGAGCGAGCTATATCTATGATGGAGCCGACGGTAAAGGAATCAAGCTGGGGAGAAGGTTTTAAAATCATTCAACGCAATATGCAAGATATCTTGCATGCACATGGGTGCAGCGAGATAGAATGCGTGGGCAAACCTTTCGATCCTAATCTTCATGAGGCTATCGGCTATGAAGATGGGGAGGAAGGCATAATAGTCTCGGAGCATAGAAAAGGCTATACCATGAAAAACAAGGTGCTGCGTGCCTCCCAGGTAACTGTTGGCAAAGGTAAAACTGCAGGGGAAAATACCGGTAAATAAGAAAATAATTTTATTAATTAAAACGCTATTTAACCGACAATAATTAAAGTCACGCAAAAGGAGGACAAAATGGGTAGAACAGTAGGTATAGACTTAGGAACGACATTCAGTCTGGTTGCAACTATGGAAGGTGGTGAACCGGTCATTATCACTAACCGGGAAGGCGAGCGCCTGACTCCATCTGTGGTGGCAATCGATAAAAAAGGAGAACGATTGGTTGGCCTGCTTGCCAAGAGACAAGCTATCACCAACCCTGAAAATACCATTTTCAGCATTAAGCGTTTGATGGGACGTAAGTACAAAGATACCGAGGTCCAAAACGATATCAAGCGGCTCCCCTATAAGATTGTCGAGGCAACGAATGGGGATGCCAAGGTTATCATGGGAGGCAAAGAATATAGTCCGCCCGAGATTTCTGCCATGATACTGCAGAAACTTAAGCTTGACGCGGAAGCGTATATGGGCGAGAAAGTCACAGATGCGGTGATTACAGTGCCTGCATATTTCAATGATAGCCAAAGACAATCCACCAAGGATGCTGGGGCTATTGCAGGCTTGAACGTCATCCGCATTGTCAACGAGCCCACGGCCTCGGCTTTGGCTTACGGTATGGACAAGAAGAAAGAAGAGATGATCGCCGTGTACGATCTCGGCGGTGGCACTTTTGATATCTCCATACTGGAACTGGGCGACGGCACATTCCAGGTAAAATCAACGAACGGAGACACCCATCTGGGTGGCGACGATATCGACCTCAAGGTTATGGACTGGCTGACCGATGAATTCAAGAAAGAACAGGGCATCGATCTCAGACAGGATAAGATGGCCTTACAGAGGCTTAAGGATGCCGCTGAGAAAGCCAAGAGGGAGCTTTCAACTACCGGACAAACCGAGATCAATCTTCCGTTTATCACCGCCGACTCTTCAGGTCCCAAGCATCTCAATATAACATTGACGCGTGCCAAGCTGGAGCAACTATCGGCTGATTTGCTGGAGAGGAGTATAGAGCCGTGCAAGAAAGCTCTAGCGGATGCAAGCCTTACAGCGGCACAGGTCACGGATGTTATCCTGGTGGGCGGTCAGACCAGGATGCCCAAAGTACAGGAGATCGTACGTCAGTTCTTTGGTAAGGAACCTATCAAAGGCGTTAACCCGGACGAGGCGGTGGCCCTCGGTGCGGCCATACAGGGTGGGGTGCTAAAGGGCGATGTCAAAGACATACTGCTGCTCGATGTGACGCCGCTTACACTGGGTATCGAAACAATGGGCGGAGTTATGACACCGCTTATTCCCAGGAACACAACGATACCGACCTCGAAAAGCCAGGTATTCAGCACGGCCGCCGACAACCAGCCGAGCGTTGAAATTCATGTATTGCAGGGCGAACGCCCCATGTCGGGAGATAACAAAACGCTAGGCAGGTTCATCCTCGATGGAATATTGCCAGCGCCGCGTGGCGTGCCGCAGATCGAAGTTACATTCGACCTTGATGCTAACGGCATACTAAATGTACGTGCTCAAGATAAAGGCACGGGCAAAGAACAAAAAATCACTATCACGGCATCCAGCGGTCTGAATAAGGACGAAGTTGAAAAAATGCGCCGTGAAGCAGAGGCCCACGCCGCTGAGGATACCCGTAAAAAAGAAGAGGTTGAGACTAAAAACATGGCTGAAGCCACCGTTTATTCTGCGGAGAAAACTATCCGTGAATACGGTGATAAAATACCGGCAGACCTCAAGACTGAGGTCGAGGGTAAAATTGCTGCAGTCAGGTCGGCCTTACAGGGGTCCGACATAAACTACACTAAGAATACTTTGCAGGCCCTGAACGATTCCATGCAAAAAATAGGCGCTGCCGTTTATCAGCATACATCACCTCCTCCCGGTGGTGGAGCTGGAGGCGCAGGGTCGGCGGAAGGAGAAGCTCCTCCTCCACCCAAGGATGAAGGAACTGTCGAAGGCGAATTCAGAGAAGTTTAAATACTTTTGATGTCAAGGAAAGCGGCGAGTTTTTAAACCCGCCGCCTTTTTTATTTCCGGCGGCAGAATAACTTATCTGGTGTGAACCTGCCATACGTTGACAGTAGGCAGCTAAAAACATATTATTTTCAGCATAATTTTACACGAGGAGGATCTTATTAATCATGGCGAAAAAGACAATCACACTGAGTAACACAGCGATGGCTGTTATTGCTATTGTGGCAGGCATACTGGTAATTTTCTGGTTTGAATACGCCAAATTCATTATTGGTATTTTCCTTATTGTCTGGGGTATCCTCAGCTTGATTAACAAATAAGAAAGGGAAGTTGGGATGTTTTTAGCTATACGGTCGGCCGGCGGCCTTTTTATGGGCATCATGACGCTGATATTCGGCATTACAGTGATGATATTCCCCAAGATCCTGAATTACCTGGTTGGAATATGCCTGATAATCACAGGCTTGTGGGCAACTATTATTTAACTCTGATGGAACTTAGGATTGCGGCCAGCCTCATGCGGGCAAGAATTAAAAATGCTATATTGCGGTACAAGTGGTTTCAGCTATGACGATTGGGTTGGAATGTATTACCCCCGGGGCTGCCGCGCAGGAATTGGCTCAGCTATTATGCACAGGAGTTCAATGCACTGGAGCTAAACTCGACTTACTATACGCTGCCGGATATTTCGGTGATGCAATCCCTCGTCAGAAAAACGGGCGAAGGATTTCTTTTTTCCGTCAAAGCCAACCAGGATATGACTCACAAAAGGCAGGCGGGCCGGGATATCTATGAGGCGTTCGTTAAAATATTGCAGCCGTTGATTGCTGCTAATAAATTGGGATGCATACTGGCGCAGTTCCCTTATAGCTTCAATCAAAACGCAGTCAACTTTAAATACCTGCAATGTTACTATGACTGGATTGGAGGTCTTCCACTGGTTGTCGAGTTCCGCAACGCAACCTGGTTAAACGAGGACGTATTAAAGTGGATGAGGGAAAGGAACATAGGTTTCTGCTGTGTAGATGAGCCGCAGTTGCCCAGTTTATTGCCGCCGGTAGCCGAAGTAACCGGTGATATAGCTTATATCCGCTTTCACGGCCGAAATACTGCCAAATGGTGGCAACATGATGAGGCCTGGGAAAGGTATGATTACACGTACAAAAGGGAAGAACTGCAAGAGTGGCTTCCCAAGATCAGTCAGATGAATAAGTTGGCCAAGAATACTTTTATTTTTGCCAATAACCACTGGAGGAGCCAGGCTGTAGATACCATCAGACAGGTGCGCTCCATGCTTGACCAGCTTGTACTTGTAATAACTCCTGGGTTAGAATAAATCGCTGCAATCTAATGTATGTATCAAATGTAAATCACGCCAGATGAAAAACGCCGAAACTTCTAACCGTTTGACCTGGTGGAAAGGATTGATTTTCCTAGCAATTGCCGGTTCCATTGTTTGCCTCGACGTAATCAGCAAAGAGTGGATACGCGCTAATATCCCGCTTGGCGGCTCATTGCCCGAACAATTCAGAGTGGTTATTGTCAATATTGAAAATACTGGCTCGGCTTTTGGCCTTTTCACCAACCAGGCATTCTTACTGAGCCTGGTGGCCATTGCGGGCCTTATCATCGTCCTGGCCTTTTTCCGCTATATGAACGACCTTGGTTTTCTTAGTGGAATTGCCCTGAGCCTGATCTTTGCGGGCGCGCTGGGAAATCTAATTGACCGCCTAAGGTTCGGTCATGTCACGGATTTTATTTATGTAAGACTTTGGGGTGACGTATTCTGGCCGGCATTCAATGTATCCGATTCTGCTATTACGATTGGCGCTATTTCACTGGCCGTGATTACGCTGGTAAGCCTGGGGAAAAAGGATGCAGCAAAAAAGGTGATAGACCACAGGTCACTTGAGGTCTCAGGCCCTGTAAACCGCCTGGACAAGTACCTTGCTCAATACTATCCCGAATTTACCCGGACCTTTATTCAAAAGCTGATTGAAGGCGGCAATGTAACCGTCAATGGGAGGAGCGCGCGTGTCGCATTACAATTAAAGCTCAAAGATCGTATCGAAATCACCGTCCCTCCCCCCGAGCCTGCCGTCATATTACCGGAAGATATCCCCTTCGAGGTCATTTATGAGGATAGGGACGTAATTGTAATAAATAAGCCGGCTGGACTAACAGTGCATCCGGCTCCGGGCCATTCCCGGCACACACTGGTTAACGCCTTGATCAAACGGTTTCCAGATCTTGAGGGGTTTGGGGGTTCCATGAGGCCGGGCATCGTGCATAGACTGGATAAGGATACCTCCGGTCTTATGGTAATTGCGCGGAGCGAGGCAGCCCGTCAAAGCTTAATAAACCAGTTCAAAGACCGCTCCGTAAAAAAATGTTATTTGGTATTGATAAAAGGCAGGCTGGAACCATCCAATGGCGCCATCGAGGCCCCGATAGGGCGTGATCCTTCCGACCGCAAACGTATGGCCGTGGTGTCAAAAGGTCGAAATGCCAGGACTGACTATCATGTACTCAAGTATCTGGACGACTATACACTGGTGGAAGCCAGAATCCGGACCGGCAGGACCCATCAAATAAGGGTGCACTTCAAAGCGATCGGATATCCGGTGGTGGGAGACGTGGCGTACGGAGTAAAGTCCAATTTGATAAAGAGACAGTTTTTACATGCCTCTCATCTCGAATTCAAGCTTCCTAGCAGTAACCTTCCGCGCGCTTTCGACTCTGAATTGCCCGACGATCTAAAACAGGCCCTTATTACGCTCGGTCGGTAATGAATAAGAAATCTGTTGCTATTTATAATGCCGATGTGATAAATTTTAGTCAAAGGAGAGGTTCAGAATATGAGACCACAAGATAAATTCGGCCAGATTAAGAAAGACCATATAAGCGGTCAGAATGATATCTACAACCAGATCTCTAACGCGCCTCCTCCTGGAGGCAGTGTAGAGGATTTCGGCACTTTCGAGGCCGACTCCGCCAACAGGCGCAACGAGTTGCTGTTTAATATTACCACGCAGATCGAAGAGACCAAGGGTAAATTAAGGCAGGCCGAGTTGCTGGTAGAAAGGCTTAGGCAGAGCCTGAGGGAATACGAAGAGATGTACAAAACGCTGACCAAGGGGAAAGGCAAGGAAAAATAACAACTTTTCTGTAACTATTAATCTTTGGGGCGCCTCTTAGAAAACACCCGTCCGTTTAAGCTTTCAGTATAACCTTGAGATAAGGCGGTATCTATTAAGGAGTCAGGCGTTGAAAGAGAAACCTAAAGAGTACGCCCTGGAATACGCCGGGTTCTGGTTAAGATTAGCCGCCGCTTTAATCGATTTTTCAGTGTTGGTTGCCGGACTATATATTTTGTATTGTGTTATTTCACAGTCGCTTTTCTGGATATTCCCTGATATACGCAGCCTGTTCAATGGTTTGATCGATATCTCGAACGGCGCACCTATATCTGGGAGCCTGATCTGGGTAATGGCAACTATTATGTTGACCTTTCTGGTTGGCGGGACCATTTATTGCGTAGCCTGCAGTGCAGCTTCGGGCCAAACGTTAGGTAAAATGGGGGTCGGTATTAAAATTATACGTACGGACAGTTCTCCTCTGGATATTCGGTCATCCCTTATCCGTTTCCTGGGCAGTGTGCTGTGTGTTGCTATGCTTGGGATTGGATTTATTTTAATTGCCTTTGATAGCCATAAACAGGGCCTGCACGACAGGATAGCCGGTACCTATGTGGTTAAGCTCCCCGTGAAGCAGGTCATCTACAGCCAGACTTTGGCCAGGGGAGGGGTCGGCTGATATGGGAAGTGAGGTGAGAGTCCGTTTTGCGCCAAGTCCAACCGGATATCCCCACGTGGGTAATATCAGAACCGCTCTGTTTAACTGGCTTTTTGCCCGCCATAATAAAGGTATATTTCTTCTTCGCATAGAAGATACGGACCAGGAACGTAAGGTGGAGGGTGCGACCGAGATCATAATGGACAGCCTTAAATGGCTGGGCATGGATTGGGACGAGGGGCCTTTTTTCCAATCGCAAAGACTGGACATGTACAAAAAATATGCCGGACAGTTGGTTACCCAAGGCAAGGCGTATTACTGTTTTTGCTCAGGAGAGCGGTTGGATGCTATGCGAAAAGATCAGGCAGCGCGCAAACTTCCGCCGGGATACGACAGGCGTTGTCGCTGTCTTTCAAATGAACAAATTGAAGCTGAAAAAGCGGAGGGCACAGTCCCGGTGGTGCGATTCAAGTCGCCCCTCGAGGGACAAACGCCTATAAACGACCTGATCAGGGGAGAAGTGATTTTCGAAAATAGTCTTCTTGATGATTTTGTCCTTTTAAAATCGGATGGATATCCGACTTATCACCTCGCTAATATTGTGGACGATCATTTTATGAATATCTCGCATGTTCTGCGGGCAGAGGAATGGCTTTCAAGCACGCCGCGGCACGTGCTATTGTATTCCGCCTTTGGATGGAAGCCTCCGCAGTTTGCCCATTTGCCGATGATCCTTGGCCCGGATAAATCCAAACTTAGCAAACGCCACGGAGCCACAGCCATCAATGAATATCAAAATGAGGGTTATTTACCTGAAACAATGATAAACTTCCTGTCTCTGCTGGGATGGTCACTGGACGATAGAACCGAGATTATGAGCCGCCAGGAGATCATCACGAACTTCTCCATCGAACGTGTGAGTAAAACGGCCGCCGTTTTTAACAAGGATAAACTGGAATGGATGAATGGTGTATATATTCGGAACCTGGGTATAGATGATTTTACAGCGAGGTGCCTGCCTTTTGTCGAGCGTGAGCTATCGGAGGAGGTGAAGCGGCCTATCGATACCGCATACCTGAAGCAGATGGCTCCCCTTATTCAGGAGAGAGCCAAGACTTTGAACGAGGTCCCTCAACTTGTGGACTTCTTTTTTGTTAGTGAGCTTCAATATGACACAATTATGTTACAGGGCAAACTTGATAAGGGACAGGCTGTTAAAGTGATTGAGAAATCTATAGTTATGCTTGAACAATTGAAAGAATGGGACCCGGATATCATGGAAAAGGCCATACGTCCTCTGGTTGATGAGCTTGGCATGAAAGCCGGCCCCTTTTTCGGCGTTCTTCGCGTGGCCATAACGGGTCGAACTGCTTCTCCGCCGCTTTTCCAGACCATGGCGGTGCTTGGCAGAGCACATTGTTTGGAGCGGCTGAAGACAGCCTTGCAAAAAATAAACTCTTAATAAACCAAAAGGGCCGGTAAGTTGACTAAACAAAACAATATCCTGCATGAATTTGAACCTGTCTTCTTTCCTAAATCCCTGGCCGTTGTGGGTGCCACATCGGAGGAGAAATTTAAGGTCAATATAGGTAACCGCTTTATAGAAGCTTTGCTTGAATTCGGGTTTACGGGGAAATTATACGCTGTAGGGATCAAGGAAGGAGAGGTAAGCGGGCTTAAGCTATACCAGAATGTAAAGGATATCCCCACGGAGCTTGACTATGTAATAGCTGTCATCCCCAACCGTCTCATCCCTCAACTGGTCGAAGACTGTGGACAGAAAGGGGTCAAAGTCATACACCTTTTTGTATCCGGCTTTGGTGAGATTGAGGACAAGATGGGTGCCGAGTTGCAGGAAGAGATACTGCATACTGCGAAAGACTATGGGATTAGACTAGTCGGGCCTAATTGTATGGGCATTTATTGTCCCTCTTCTCGCCTGACTTATGCCCGGGGTTTCTCACCTGTTGTAGGCCGGGTGGGTTTTTTATCGCAGAGCGGAGGCCAGAGCATTCTCGGTATCAAAGAAGCTAACCGGCGCAACATTTTTTTCAGCAAGGTTGTCAGCTACGGTAATGCCGCCGATGTAAATGAGTGTGACCTGATAGAGTATTTTACCAAGGATCCGCAGACGGATATTATCACGGCTTATATCGAGGGCACCAACCACGGCCCAAGGCTTTTTGAGCTGTTGAAGGAAGCTACCAAGCATAAGCCCGTTGTTCTTTTTAAATGTGCATCTACGGAAGGCGGGTCGCAGGCGGCCGTGTCCCACACGAGCGCTATCGCCGGCTCCGATTTGACCTGGGAGGCTCTGCTACAACAGACCGGAACTATCCGCGTTTACAACATCAAGGAAATGTTTGATGTAGTCTCAGTGCTACAGCATTGCCCGGAAATAAAAGGGTTAAATACTCTGCTGGTCGGACATGGGGGTGGGTTTTGTGTGCAGGCTTCGGACGATTGCTGTCGGGTTGGGCTGGAAATTACGATCTTACCGGCCGAGCTTCGGCAGGCCTTGATGCGAGTTTACAAGACTGACGCCGGCAACATTTTCAAGAACCCGCTTGATATCAACCCTTACTGGGGAATGGACAAGGCACGTGAGGCCTTCAACGCAGTTGCGGGCTGGGACGGCGTTGATGTCATTTTACTGCTTTCCACGCCCGAGCAGACTCCTTTCATGCCACGCGATTTTGAATACAAAGTTACAACCAAAGTTCTTATTGAGTGGGCTAAGTTATCTCCCAAGCCGGTTGTGCTGGCTATCAACGTTAACACTATGCCGGGTGACGATGGCATGCCCGAGAAATCATTCATTAAGGTGCAGGAAGCGGGTTTTGCCGTGTTCCCATCCGCCGAGCGCGCCGCCACAGCTTTGACCAGAGTTTTTAGATATTACCAGTGGCGTCAGAAAAAGGAGCTTTAATCTTATAATTTCAGTAAGAATAAATAGGCCAGCCGCCAGGCTAGCCTATTTATTTGTATTGCAGTTCCTATTCTATTTTAGCCAGGGTTTTCCTATCGGTAACACCAGTTTACCGGTGTCATGCAGTACCCACAAGGATGTGGCCAGATACAGGTTCATGAATGCAAATATGATGAAAAAGACCCCGGAAATCATTGCGAACGGATTGCTGATTGCTGCGGCAGGATCAGTAGGTACTCCCGGTTGTCCCATCAGGTTCCAAATGCAGGGACCAAAAATTACTGCCAAAGCAACTACGAAGATCATTACGCCGACGAACCATGCCAGTCTTAAAGCCAGGATTCCAGCAACGATCAGGAAAATAACCAGCATGCCGAAGAAATAACCATCGATTTGAGTTGGTAGAGGTACTTGATTGAACATGCCAAAAGTTGGTTGAGCGAGGGGGAATCCAACAACTCTGGTCAGCAAAGCTGCCCAGTTGCCGGAGGTGAAGAACACGGCACCAACTATGAAGTTCAATGTGCCCGCAAATATATTATTATTACGCATCAAGATGATGCCGCCTATGATATTGACCAGGGCTATGCCGAAGAACCAGGGTATTAATATTACGGCGCTTAATGCAGGTACCAGGCCTGCGAAGAGAGCACCCAGGCCGAGGAAGCCAACCGCCTGTGAATACAAGCATGCAGGTGTAAAATCTGCCCACGATGGTTGTTGTGCGCTCACTTACAATTTCCTCCCTATTTTAATTAGTTACCAATAAGATGGGCGTTTGCCAGTGAACCGTTTGAATTTAACTATGTTATAAGACTGCACCTCCATTCAATTAATTTATGAAAGGTTATAAACACCAAATTCCGGCCTGGCTTATGAGGTTAATGCCTTGCCGGGGTGTCATAACCGATCATGACATAAACGCGAGGGAATATGCACGATAGCCACTGAGAAAATTGAACGGCTAATAAAACGCCACCGCCTGCCATGGATAACCAATCCTGCCGAGTCTTCATCTACCGAGACAAAGATTATCGGAATATGACGGAGATGTCAATATAGGCCTGCGATTTGTGGTAGGGGATTCATAAAAATATGCCGTTCTCTTCATAATAAATTCACAACAGCTTTATAAAATACGCTTGTCAGTTTGGCGAGGAGGCTAATCGATTGAATAACTGGTTTAAAATAGGTATGCCCGTGTTGGTGGTTATTTTACTTGTTGTTTGTGCCGTGACCATCACGCTTCTAGTAACCAGGAATAGCCCAGATAGAGTGATTTCATCAACTACCTTGGTACCGTTGAAAGCCTCGACACAGTATGCAGGACCTGCACTGTGTCCCAACTGCCCGGGTTATACACAAAGTGCAGCAAATTCCGACGGCGGCACAACGGCTCCTTCCTACGGCTACACTACTCGACCGGGTTGTTGCGTTACCGGTACGCAGGGCAATAATGCTACCGGTGGGTATATTGGCGGTTCATGTTGCGGCGGATACCGGGATTAACGAGACAAAACCTGTAAATGTATATCCATCCTCCTGCTGAAGGGACGAAGTATCGACCACTTCGTCCCTTTATTTTGTGTATGGTAAAATCGGAGGTAAAGGATAGTTTAAAAATGGCGGTAAAAACAGTGCTGGTAGTGGACGACGAGCCGAAGGTGTGTGAGCTAATAAAGGCTTACCTGGAAAAAGATGGTTATGAAACTATCATAGCCAGCGATGGCAACAGAGCGGTGGAGCTTGCCCGTGGCAGACGTCCGGATTTAGTAGTACTGGACCTGAACCTGCCGGAGATGGACGGCCTGGAAACATTCCGCAATATACGAACGTTTTCGGATGTGCCTGTCATCATGGTGACAGCACGCGACGATGAAGTGGACAAAATAGTGGGCCTTCAGTTGGGCGCAGATGATTACGTCACCAAACCGTTCAGCCCGCGGGAGCTGGCTGCCAGGGTGGCAGCTGTCCTTAGAAGGTATTCTGAGGGGCCGAAGGCGGTAACCAAATTAGCAGTGGGAGACTTGCACGTGGATTTCGACAGGCACGAAGTAAAGTACAGAGATGAGCCTGTTGCCCTGACCGCTGCGGAGTTCAAATTGTTGACCGTCATGGCAAAGAACCCGGGCCGCGTATTCACGCGACTCCAACTTATGGATTCAGCTTTTGGTGAGACATACGAGGGGTATGACAGGACTATCGATGCACATATCAAGAACATACGGCAGAAATTTTCGAAAATTACAGGTGAAAGTGACATCCCTGTTATTACAGTCAGGGGTGTGGGCTATAAGCTGGAATAATATATGAAAAATCTATCGATCAAACTCAGTCTGTTATTCGCCGGACTGGCGCTTGTCAGCATAGGTATTTTGGCGGTCTGGGTAAACCAATCTGTCACCGCCAACTTTGATAACTATTGCATGCAACATGGCGAGACATGTATGTGCCCCAATCCCACAACAGGCGTAATAGGGTTGGGAGATCCAGAGCAACAGTTCCTGCAGAATTCGCAGAGATCGCTGGGCATTGCAGCCCTGGTCGCCGTGGTTTTTGCTGTAGTCCTGGGGATCATAGTAAGTAATCTTATAACACGTCCTATGCGACAGCTGGCAACATCAGCGCACAGGATAGCTGCCGGTGATTTAACACAGCGGGTGAAGCATAATAGCGATGATGAGGTAGGCGAGGTATCCTTGGCGTTTAATTCTATGGCAGAACAGCTTGAAATGAAAGAAAAGAGCCGCAAGCAACTGCTTGCCGATATCGCCCACGAGCTAAGAAACCCACTGAGTATTGTACAGGGCAATCTCGAAGCCTGGCTCGATGGCGTTATTACTCCATCTCCCGATCAGGTAGCTTCGGTTTATGATGAAACCATACTTTTGAACAGGCTTGTCAGCGACCTGCGCCAGCTTTCTCTAGCCGAGGCCGGTCAACTGAAATTGCGGCTTGAACGATCCAATCTTGGAGAACTTATCAATGCCGAGATAACTGCCTTCAATGTAAGGTGCCAGGAAAAACAGGTCAAACTGGAAGCAGATATTGCTGAAAATCTTCCGCAGGCTAACATCGATCAAGATCGCATAAGACAGGTACTGCATAACCTCCTGGAAAATGCTTTAAGGTATTCCCCTGCAGGGGGCACTATCAAGGTGAAAGCTCAACCGGAAGACGAAAGCTACATAAACATCTCCGTGACCGACGCGGGCAGCGGGATCGACCCTGCTGACCTGCCATATGTATTCGATCATTTTTATAAAGCAGACAAGTCGCGCCAGCGCGGATATGGAGGCGCAGGCATAGGGTTGGCCCTGGTCAAGAAATATGTTGAACTGCACGGAGGCAGGGTATGGGTCGAGACCGAGTTGGGTAAAGGAAGCACCTTTTATTTTACGGTGCCGGTTTTCGCCTGACATTCGAATAAACTTGGCTGGAAAGGTCGGTATAGATCACCTCTTTTTAACAAGTGGGATGATCACCGGCATGAGTATGATCATGGACAGTATAAAAACCCAGGCTGCTCCCCCGAACCGGTCAACATTGGAGTATTGTGGTGAAAGCGTGGCAATTACAAAGATCCCGGCTGCCAGAAGCGATATGCATATATAAATTGAGGCGCTTATTATATCTGAATTTTTCATCTTGCTTCCCTTTCCAAAATCATTATCCTGCCGATGAGGTCTCCAGCTTGGAAATAATATCCGCCTGCCTGCGTTTTATCGGGGGAACGTAGCTTCGCATACGCAGGGTATTTAAGGTGACCGACAATGAACTGGTTGCCATGAGCAGCGCCGCCAGCTCCGGGCTGACAAGTTGGGCTACAAAGGGATATAAAACGCCCATGCCGAACGGGATAGCCAGTGTATTGTAACCAAACGCCCAAATTAGATTTTCCTTTATCTTTCGTAAAGTGGCCCTGGCAACCTGTATGCCTGCTACGACGTCCAGCAGGTCATCTCTAACCAGTATAACGTTGCCCGTTTCCTTGGCAACATCCGTACCCGACCCTATGGCAATACCGGCATCTGCCTGAGCAAGAGCTGGGGCATCGTTTATCCCATCCCCGACCATGGCCACGATTTTACCCTCGGACTGTAGCTTCCTGACTTCCTCGGCTTTGTCCTCAGGAAGCACTTCAGATAAAACACGGTTGATACCGACCTGTCGGGCTATGGCCTGCGCTGTCCGGCTGTTATCTCCCGTGATCATTATCACTTCGATGCCCATGCGCCGAAGCTCCTCAATCGCCGGTACCGACGAGTCCTTGAGCGTATCGGCCACCGCCACTAAACCGGAGGCAAGGTCGTCAATAGCAAGAAACATCACCGTCTTGCCCTCGTACTCCAGTCGTTCTGCTTCCGGCAGCATTTTCTCTATAGCCACATTTTGTTCCAGCATCAGGCGGCGGTTTCCCAGCAGCAGCTTGCGACCTCCAAGGACGGCGGATACCCCCTGCCCCGGAATAGCCTCGAAGTTGTCGGCATCCTCCACTTTAATGCCCCTGCCCCGCGCTCCCGACAATATGGTACCCCCAAGCGGGTGTTCAGAGTTTTTTTCGGCTACGGCTGCCATATGCAGCACCTCGTTATCATTGCCGTCCAAAGCGATCACATCGGTTACCGACGGTTCCCCTTTAGTGAGTGTACCCGTTTTATCGAAGATAATGGCCTTGATTCGCGCTGTTATCTCCATGGCATCTGCGCCTTTAAAAAGTATGCCGTATTCGGCCCCTTTCCCCGTCCCGGCCATGATTGCACTGGGCGTAGCCAGTCCCAGTGCGCAGGGACAGGATATGACCAACACTGTGACGGATACCAGCAGCGAAAAACCGAATGCTCCAACCAGTGAAAGCGAGTAGGGAGTCAGCATCATACGGCTCTCCGGCGTGAACCACAGGGAAAAACCTATAAAGAACCAGAACAAAAATGTTATCAGGGAGAGAATATGAACACCCAGTATGAACCTGCCTGCCACTTTGTCGGCGATTTTCTGAATCGGCGCCTTGGTCGTTTGAGCATCCTCAACCAGCTTGATGATCTGAGATAACGCCGTGTCTTTGCCGATCCTCGTAGCGCGGAATTTGAAGGCGCCGGTCTTATTGATGGTTCCGCCTATTACTTCATCTCCCGCCTTCTTTTCCACCGGTATGCTTTCGCCTGTGATCATGGACTGGTCTATTGATGAATAACCCTCAGTAACTATGCCGTCGACAGGCAGTGCTTCCCCGGGCCGCACGACGACTATCTCATCCAGTTGGACTTCTTCGGCTGGTATTTCAACCTCCACTTCGTCACGGATCACGCGTGCCCGTCTCGGTTGCAATTTCATCAGCCTCCGGATTGCCTCGGATGTCCTGCCGCGAGTGACCGCCTCGAGATAGCGTCCGAGGATGATAAATGCTGTTAGCAGCGCCGCGGCTTCGTAAAAAGTGGCGTTTTTGCCGCCGAATCCGGCATCCGGCCAGAATGTATTGATGATGGCGATGCCGTAGGCCGCACCGATACCTGTGGCGTAAAGGAGATTCATGTCTGTGACTCCGTGGCGAAGGCCGTTCCAGCTGTTGATAAAGAACTGCCTGGCCGGGCCAAACACGATCGGTGTAGTCAGGAAAAACAGCACTACTTTATTATTCAGCCACTCCGGTACGAACGCCGGGAAAATCCAGTAAGGCTGAAGCATACCGATCATGACAATGGTGCCCAGGGTGCCCGAGATAATTAGATTGATGAGCTGGCGCCGTATTTCTTTTTGCCGTGCCTCCCTTTCCCTATCCAGCGCGTCCTGTCCTTCAACCCTCTCTATCACGTCGTAACCAAGCTCGTGGATGGCATCGAGTATTTCTTCCAGGGAAGTTATATCGGGAACGTAATCAATGCCGGCGCTGCCGGCTGCAAAGTTCACCACGGCCTTATCGACTCCGGGTAAAGAGCCGACCGCCGTCTCGATGTTGGATGCGCAGGCCTGGCAACTCATGCCGCCTATTTTTAACTGAATATTGTCGGGCACCACCGTATAACCCACATCAGAGACGGCTTTTTCCATATCTTCCAGGGTTACTTTATCCGGGTCATATTCCACCCTGGCCTTACCCGTAGCAAGGTTGACCACGGCTTTAGTTACACCCGGCAAAGCAGACAGGGCTTCCTCGTTGTGCGCCACACAGGCAGCGCACATCATCCCTGAGATATGCAGCGATATCGTTTTCAAGTTCTTCGTTCCATTATCCATGATATGGGTCAATAGTAGTTTTATACGGTTAATTAAGTTTATCGCGCCGCTTCAAGAAGGGAAAAAACAGTGGGACTTTCCTTTTATATTCCAGGTAAGGCTGGCCGAATTTAAGTTCCATCTCCTTTTCCTCGATTTTTGTTATCTGGAAATAAAAAATCACGATGATCAGGGGAGTGTAGAATACAATAAGGGATAGTGAGCCCATCCACACGCCGGAACCAAAAAATATCAGAAAAATACCCAAAAGCATGGGATTGCGGCTGAAAGCGTACAGGCCCGACGTGATCAGTTCCTGGGGTGGGTTGAGGGGAACGGGAGTACCTCTCGCACGTATAAATTGGATCCAGGTCCATAACACCAGGATAATGCCTGGCACGAGTAGAATTAAGGCCGGTATCAGTGTCCAAGGAAGATAGCTGATTGAAGGCAGGTTAAGCCATTTGTCTGTGAAGACCGCCGCAATATAGAAGAGCGACAGAAAACAGAGGAACAACAGGCCCGCTATGGGCGTGTAGAACCAGCGCTTTCTACTATCACCCGTAGCAATACGGAAAATTGCATAGGCCATCCTCTCAAATATACTCATTCTGAAACCGGCTCTTACATTACAATCCTGGACAGGTTGACTTGCCTCAGGCTAGCCCGCTATCCGCTCCTTCAGGTTTAACCAGGGCTTCTTTGCAAGGAAACTACCGGGGACGTCCGTTTCCATCTGTAAAAACATACGGTAGGGCACTGTGAATGAGAGGATATCCGGATCGAGATAGTGACGGGCCGTGATGTCGGTAAGGCCTATGATTGCCCTGGGAGACCCATTCTCAGCCTCGTTGAAAGGATACAGGCAAATCGAGCTGCAAGCGGAGCCCATGCTGACTATGACGCTGTGATTGTTGGAGCGATTGTAATTGGCCAGCATGGTCAACGCCGAAAGCTGGTCTGGGTTAGCCAGGAAAATTATCAAACGCGGTGTTTCCGAAGAGAGGTCGACTTTTTCCAGTGGTTTGAGGATCACGTATTTAAAGGGTATGTCCAGGGCAGGCATGCTGTCGAGCATGCCTTTGGCCAGTTCGGGTGTTTTTTTGTAGGCTTCCCCTTCGAATTTGCCGGGCTTGCCGGTCGATAGAAAATGGGAAACCAGATCGAGATGGTTGGCGTAAGAGTTGCCGAAGCCTACTCCGGTCTTGCCTCCCGGGCAACGGACAGCCTTACGGTCCAGCGCGACGATGTCGCCGCGTGCGGCCTGTACGAACATTTTTATCATACATGACCAGCCATTTTCTTTGAATTTGGGAGAGGTTCCCTGCTTTTCATTTGTAAGGACCACGGCGATCGGCGGATAGCGTAATTTCAGCTCTTTGCAAATAATGCTCTCCATCTTAGAGATCAACCTCCCGGAACTAAGAAACCAGATATGAAAACTACCTGTAAATCATTATACAGTTATGCATCGAAAGAGAAAAAAATAGAGGGCCGGTGCAGCCCTCTATTTTCTAATAAGGAGGTTATACTATGATTTCGGCTACATGAAGCGTACTACCATCCAGCCGAATACGGGTCCGACAAAGTAACGCATAAAAGGAACAAAGGCCGGTGTGAATCGCCGGCTTAGTTCCCGGGTGTAGTCCTGCATATAGTGTGCAAAGGTCTTTACGTGGTATGTCAGCACAGCCTCTGATTTATGTGTGTCATACCAGTCCAGATAATAGGGCTTGCTCGTAAATTTATATTCAGGGGGGACCGGTAGTCCCATAACGTTGAGGATGGCGCTAATCAGGTCCCTGTAATGCATCCGGTCTCTGGGTCCGCCGCTTATTATGAAAGTCTGGTTCTTGACCTGCTGGAATTTGACCGCTGCATTCACTATGGCCAAAGCAGTGTTATCGGGGTGGCAGAACTCGATGCGGTTTTTCAGGGGGATACTGAACATGCGCTTGATATCACTTATCTCGAAATTGAAATACATGTTAACCGACAGCCGCAGGATTACATAATCCAAGCCGGATTTCTTAATTATATTCTCGGCTTCATACTTGGTCTGCGCGTAGGTACCTTTGGGTTTGCAGATATGTTGTTCGGCGCAAATCGGTTCCGCCGCATCGGGAGTGGGTCCATGTACTGCTACCGAGGAAGTATAAATTAGTGGGATAGCCCGTCCGATGGCCTTGATCTCATTAACGAGCAGGCGTGTGCCAACGATATTGACCTTATTCGCCAGTGAAGGCCTCAGGTCGGAGACTGGAGGCAATATAGCTGCCATATGCACAACGGTATCGATTCCTTCCAGTGCATTTCTTATTGAGGTTCCATCCGTTATATCGCCCCAGGATATTTCCGCCGAATCATTTAGCTCTGATACAGATTTACGATTGCGGGCGTTGTCCAGGTCGAATATTTTGACTGAAACGCCGTGCTTTAAAAAATAGCGCGATATAATTATCCCCAGGTGCCCCGCGCCGCCCGTTATCAAAACTTTCATCTGATAATTTTTCCCTTGATCTAATACGGGTGCCTTCCGTGAAGGGCGCCGATAGTCCACTTCTCCCACTGTGAACGGAGCATATCTTCTTCCATGGGTGAATCGTGATTACCTGTGGTGACCATTATCCTCTTGGGTTCGCTGGCCATGGCATACGAGTAGAGGAACTTGCTGTACGGTGCTGCAAGGTCTCCCAGGCAGAAGACGAATAGCTTGGAGCATTCGTCCATCTCCGCCAACGCTTTGGACGGTTTCATCTTGGGCCAGAACGCTATGAACTTCTTCCAGTTTACGCGCGCCTTAAGATTGTGCGTACGTTGGACGAACTTGAAGATCATCGTGATGCCCCAGCTCAAAGCCGGGTGCAAGAAGTGCCGTGGGTTCACCGCGATAGGATTATTAATCTCGCCCGGGCAGGCAAGGGCGACCAGCACCTTGGCTTTCCTCAGTTTGCCCGCAGCCAGGATGGCGGAAAAAGCACCCATGCTGTGCCCGATCAACCCCATATGTTTATGGTCAACTTCGGGTTGAGCATGAAGGTAATCCCAGGCATCCATAACGTCATCTACGATGTGACCGTCCAGTTCACCCTCGCTGGCGCCGTGCCCGCGGAAATCAAAAGTCAGGGTGGCGATACCCTCTGCCGCCAGTTCCCTGGCACTGTGTTCAAATACCAACTGGTCGGAGCCGTATCCGTGGCAAAGGACGGCTCCAGGGACGCGATTATGCTTGCCGGCGTTGGCCGGTATAAACATCTTACCTGTAAGATTTATACCGTTATTTCCAAATGCGATAACCTTTTCTAAAATTGCGGTGCTGGTTTGTTCCTTGGCTGAGGTTTGAGGGTTCATCATTAATGTACATACTCCTTTAACAGACTTACAAAGTGTACCCCAGTATGGCTGGTGTGTAATCGGAGTGGGGTCTTACTTTGGGGGGACATATGAGGAGGTATGCCTAAGCCTAAAATATGACACCAGGGTCATACTTTTGGCTGATTCAAACCAGGGTGGCAGTAGACAAAAATGAGGGGCCGCCGATGTAAATCGGCGGCCCCTTGAAACCGAGGATAGCAATTAGGAACCAGCTAGATCCATTTCAGAATGCTTATAAAAAGGATTAGGGCTATCGCATCTACGGCAAAAATAGTGCCGACTGTGATCAGTTTATTTTTCATTGACTTCATATCGTAGACCCAGAAAGCCATCAGGAAAAACGGCATATAACCTATCAGCCAGATGAGCCAGGGCGCGTGTAGGTTCCACCAGGGGTATTCCCAGGTTAGCGCCCCAACCCAGTTGAGAAGGCATTCTACACAAACAGCTAATGCAGAGCCGACCATGGCGTACAGCAGTCGGTTGGGTATACCAAGTATCTTCAAATTTTTATCGGCCGGGAGCTGTTTTGCCATCACAATACCCATGATGGCGAACATAAAACAGATCTCGATATTAAGCCCGATCAGGATTACCAGCGAACTGCCGTTGCCGGGGGTGGCCCAAACAGGAGCGTAGTTGGTAAAATGAAAAACCAGGCCGTTCCAGATCTCATTGAACCAGTCCATTAGCCAGAAAGCCAGACCGGCCAGCACCAGGCTCCAGTTTCTTCGCTCGACCTCGTTGGCATATACGTACAGAACGAGTAACAATAACGGGATTATGTACCACTGAAAATGGCTGCCGTCACGCAATAGCGCAAGTGCCCTTGCGGCGGAATCTGCCATATGACACCTCCCTATACTATGTTTATGCCGTTAGAGCGCTTCTATTACTTTACGCCCAGGCGCTTTCGTAATTCACCCACCGTCTGTTCCAGGTCAGCAGTCGGGGGCTGCCTTCTGGCCGCAAGTATTTTTTCCGTTGCTTTTCTGATTGCCATGGTCCGGGGATTGATTTTCTGCTGTTTGGATTCCGCCAGAAGCTGCGAGACCAGCGGGCCATAGTAATCTCTGAGCACTCTGAATACATCATCGGAAGACCCTCCGACCGCATCTACCACATCGAAAATCATGCCCCCGGCGTTGGATATAAAGTCAGGTACAGATATGATGCCTTTCTTAAATAGTATTTCCTCAGCCTCATCTGTTACGGGTAAATCGGCCGCACAGGCTATGACCCTGGCCTTAATGCTTTTCGCATTTTTCTTGGTTATAACGTAGGGCCTGGCGCCGGGCACCAGGATATCGACTTTCAGCCCGTAAAGGTCTTTAGACTTAATATGTTTAGATTGCCTGCACTCAGTAATAGCTTTATCGCCGGCAACTTTTCGAGCCTGCAGTATGTTCATGACGTCCAGGCCGTCCTTATTGTACGCAGCCCCGTTAATTGTTGAAATAGCTACTACTTTGGCGCCGGACTCACTTATATAGCGGGCTACAGCGCCTCCCGTTTTGCCGAAACCTTCAATCGCTACGCGTGCGTCCTTGATATTTAGTCCCGCTACCTGGCAGGCGGCAACCACCGCGACCACAACACCATATCCGCTGGCATGATCTTCCAACGGCTCTCCGTCCACAACTTGTGTTGAGAGGCCTGTGGACCTTTTAGTTGTGCAGGCAGTTTCATAGAGGACTGCGATATCGTCGCGATCCGTGCCCATATCCGCTGCCAGGGTAATGCCGGAACAGAGCAGTGTTTTAACCGCATTGCCGAAGGAGGCAAAAAGCTCCCGGCGTTGGGGTCCGTGTATTTCGGGCTCCGCCCAGACACCTGCTTTAGCGCCTCCTACCGGGAGGTCAAGAAAGGCAAATTTATATGAGGTAGCCCTCGCAAAACGGAAAATATCATCGGTAGTAAAATCAGGCAGAAGCCGCAGGCCGCCGGCCGCGCCCATAGTCGATGTGGTGTCTACAACAACCACGCCCTTCATCCCCGTCTCCGGATCATATACGTGCAATAGTTTTTCCGGTCCCAACTGGTCGGTCATGTTCATCCACACAGGCATTATGGCTACCTCCTTTTATACGGTCCTCGTTTTTTTTACCACAAAGCGTATAAGAATGCAATTGGCCGGACGTATCTTCAGCTTTGAGGCGGTTTTCTTTGTCGCATGCGCGACAGTAGAAATATTACGATACCCAGCAGCGCAACCAGCGGGCTAATGAAAATAAACAAGCTAAGGGCGGTGGCTTCCCAACCGTTGGTGAAGATTTTAAAAATGTCGTGCGCCGCCCAGCTTATCACAAAAAGTGCGGCTCCGCCTATCATCAGCCACTGTGCTTTCATCTTATCTTCCTCTTCGAAATATTATTTAAGGGTTGACACCTGGGACAATAATAGGTGCCCCTCTGTCCCACCACCGTGCGGGCGATCTTTCCGCCGCAGCTTGGGCAGGGTTGGCCTTCACGATGGGCGACCGCAAACTCTTCATGCGCCGTACCGGCCTGCCCATCGGGACACCGGTAGTTGCGGATGCTGGCCCCCCTGTTCTTGATGCCCTTCTTGAGCACATACTGTATACCTCTATGGAGACGTTTTATTTCCGCCTCATCGAGAGAATTTCCCGGCCTCAAAGGATGTATCCTGGCGTGGAAAAGCGCCTCATCCGCATACATATTACCGATGCCGGCAATCCGCTCCTGGTTTAGCAGCAAAGATTTTACAGGGGTTGAGCGCGAATTCAAGATATAGGCCAGATACCCCAGCGTAAACCGGTCGCTAAGAGGTTCGATGCCCAGCTTGCCTGTTATCGAGGAAACGTTCCCGACCAGCCACATGGTGCCGAACCGCCTGACGTCCGTATACAGCAGGCGTCCTCCATCGTCAAAGGAAAACTCTATACGTGCGAAAGGTTCCTCACATTCGGGGTTCCAGAGCAGCGCCCCGGTCATTCGTAGGTGGACGATGAGGTTCTCTCCGCCCGAAAGCCCGAATATGATGTATTTGCCGCGTCGCTTCAAACTTAGTATTGTCTTACCGGTGAGCCGCCTGCGGAACTCCTCGGCCTTTAAATTCTGCAGAGGCCGAACATCGTCGATTTTGACTCCGGTGAAGGTACGCCCGACTACTGAAGGTTCCAGGCAGTTTTTAATTGTTTCGACTTCAGGCAACTCGGGCATCAGCTCATCTCACCCCAGTTCTTGCCGACTTTAATATCAATTTTTAGGGGGACAATCAGTTTCATAGCGTTGGGCATAATTTCTTGCACCAGATGTTTCATGGTATCCAGCTCATCCGGAGGTACTTCGAAGACCAGCTCGTCATGTACCTGCATTGTCATCATGGTTTTTATGCCCCTTTTGCGCATCTCGCGATGCAGCTCTACCATGGCTATCTTTATTATATCCGCCGATGTACCCTGCACGGGCATATTGATGGCCATCCTTTCCGCTGCTTCACGTGCCACCCGGTTTGTCGAATTGATCTCGGGGATATAGCGGCGTCTGCCCAACACCGTCTGCACATAACCCAACTTGGCTGCCTGCTTTTTGGTCTCCTCGATATAGCTCTTTATGCCCGGATAGCGGCTGAAATAAGTGCTGATAAAAAGCTCGGCCTCCTCCCTGCTCAGGTCCGTCGCCTGCTGCAGTCCGTAGCCGCTCATACCGTAAATCACACCGAAGTTGATGGTCTTGGCCGCCCGGCGCATCTTGGGTGTGACCTCCGCATCGGGCACGCCGAAAACTTCTGACGCTGTATGAGTATGGACATCTTCGTCACGCTGGAAAGTGGCTATAAGTTCGGCATCCTGTGAAATATGGGCCAGTGCCCTCAGGTCTATCTGCGAATAGTCGGCGGAGAGCAGATACCAGCCCGGCTGTGCAATAATGGCCTGCCTGATTTTGGCGCCCAACTCGCCGCGTATGGGGATGTTCTGCAAGTTTGGCTCGCTGGACGATAGCCTCCCAGTGGTTGTCCCCGTCTGATTAAAGCTGGTGTGTATCCTGTCTGTTCCAGGATTGACCAGCATCGGCAATGCGTCGGTATAGGTCGATTTCAATTTTGAGAGTTGCCTGTATTCAAGTATGAATTTTATGACCGGGTGCGCGTCTGCCAGCGCTTCGAGGACTGCTGCATCCGTCGAGTACCCGCTCTGCGTCTTGCGCCCGGACCGGAGTCCCAGTTCGGCAAACAGCACGGTTGAGAGCTGCTGTGATGAGTTGATATTGAAATCGTGGCCGACGGCGTTGTATATCTCGCTTTCCAGCCGCAGCATATCGGTGCCGATGCTGGAGGACATCTCATTCAGCAGTCCCCTATCCAGCAGGACACCGTTCATTTCCATCTCAGCCAGCAGCGGAACGAGCGGCATCTCCACATCGTTGAACAGGCTCCAGAGCTCCTCCGAGCGGAGGTCCTTTTCCAGGGATTCCTTGAGCCTGCAAGTCATATCGGCATCGGTGGCTGCCAGCTCGCCAACTCGGTCGATAGGGAAACGTGCCAGAGGGGTCTGTTTGGCCCCGCTGCCGGTCAGGTCGGAAAGCGAGGCTATCTCGATACCCAGCTTATTGAAGGATATGGATTGAAGTTTGAGTGATTTCTCGCCGATCAGGTAAGCCGCAATCAAATCATCGAAGGCCACGTTATTGAGCGTAAGCCCGTTCTGCGCCAGCAGGATAATATCGAATTTACCGTCGTAGGCTACTTTGGCATATTTTTCCTGTTCGATAAAAGGTTTAAGTACATTGAGCACGCTGGATTGCGGAAGTTGTTCGACCTGGCTGAGCGTCTCATGCGCCAGCGGGATATAGTAGGCTTCGCCTTTGGCAGGTGAAAGGGCAATTCCCACCAGCCTGCTGAGCATGGCGTTATCGCCCCCCGGAACGACCGATAGTGCGAAGGTCCCGGCGTAGGATAACCGCAACGCAAGGTCATCCAGCTCAGCGGCCGTACTGACCAGGCGATAACTTTCTATGATGGGAGGAGCCTTGGGTGCAGCTGCCGGCTCCGCACCGATCTCGCCGGGCAGCCTCGACAGAAGAGATGAGAAACCCAGCTCGCGGAATAGCTCGACCACTTTATTACGATCATAAGAACTGACCGTACACGTTTCTATATTGAAAGGTACAGGTACGTCGGTTACGATAGCTGCAAGCTGCCGGTTGCGCTTCGCTTGCTCACTGTTTTCTGAAAGGAGCCGGCGCAGCCTTTCCGGTTCAACCTCTTCAATGTGGCTGTAAATCCCCTCCAGGTCGTCGAACTGCTGGAGCAGCTTGACGGCGGTCTTGTCGCCTATGCCCCTTACTCCCGGTATATTATCCGAAGCGTCTCCTACCAGCGCCTTGTAGCTGATAAGCTGTACGGGCGAGAGCCCGTATTTATTCTGCACCGCTGCCTCGTCGTACGTAATAGTATCTGCAAATCCACGCCGGGGAGCCATCACCTTTATACCGGGCGATACTACCTGCAGCATGTCATTATCGCCGGTCACGATGAGGGTATCGACGCCCTTGGCTGCAGCCTGCCGGCTCAGGGTACCGATGATATCATCGGCCTCAAAGCCGTCCATCTCGAACACCGGCAGGTTAAATGCTTCCGAAAGCTCATGCACTCTATCGATCTGGGTTGACGAGTTCCTGAGGGGTCTTGGGGCGCTGCGCCTTGTAGTCCTCGAACATTTGATGACGGAAGGTGGGGGCGCGGCGGTCGAAGGCGATCGCCCAGTAGTCCGGCTTATTCTCCCGTAGCAGTTTTAAGAGCGTGCTGGCGAATCCCTGCACGGCATTGACCATCTCACCCGTTTTGGTGATGGTCAGAGGAGGCAGCGCATGGAAGGCGCGATGGACCAATGCATTGCCATCGAAGAGTATTAAAAGGGGCTTTTCTTTAGACATCTCCCGTGCCCGGCCGTACACCGCTACTTTTAACGTTCATTATATATTATACTTCCATAGATAGCATTAAGAAGATTCCAGTGCTGATGAATCCATATGGGAAAACGAGAAAAATTCATCAATTCTTCAAACAATTTCCATCAAATTCTCACAATTGTCAGGTAATCTTGTGTCCAAACAGGAGGAGGACTGAATGAAGCTATATCAGATTGTTGCCAAAGACGTCATGCGCCGCAAGCGGCGCGTTTTGTATGCGGCACTGGGTGTAGTCATAGGGACTATGACAGTCGTAGGTATTCTGACCATGGCCTTTGCCGGCCAGGCTAAGATCTATAAACAGTTGGAGCAGTATGGCCCCAACCTGACGGTGATACCGGCAGTAAACAACCTGGATATGAAGCTGGGCAACCTTAGCATGGGAACGCTTACAGTGGGGGATAATTATATTTCCCAGAGCGAGTTGCCAGCCATCAGGCAGATCGCCGACAGCAATATCAGGGAAGTCATGAAGATCGATGACCAGGGCAACATAGCTACCCTGGCGCCTTACCTTTATGAAAATACCAAGGTTAACGGGGTATCGGTAGTAGTGGTGGGGGTGGACCCCGAACCCGAAAAGTTAGTCAAAAGCTGGTGGAATGTCGGTAAGGGTAACTACATCGACGGTCCTGACGGCGTATTGGTCGGATCACTGGCCGCCGAGCTTTTAAAGCTGAATGTCGGCGATACCATACTGCTTAATAATAACGAGCTGAAGATCGCAGGTATCCTGGATGAAACCGGCTCAAGCGATGATTATCAGATATTCGCTCCGCTGGCCTCTGTGCAGAAGGCCTTCGATAAGGACGGCATGATTTCCTCGCTGGATATACGCGCCCTCTGCAATTCGTGCCCGGTGGAAACCATTGCGGACAGCATAAACAAGAATATCCCGGGTGTAACAGCTATCGCTGTAAAACAGATCGCCAAGTCCGAGATGGGGCTGGTGGACAAGATGAGCAACCTCATGCTGGCTCTGGGCGGCATAACTCTTGCCGTCGGGCTCTTCGGTGTGGTCAACACCATGATGTCATCTGTACATGAGAGGATCAAGGATATAGGAATAATGAGGGCGGTCGGCGCATCCCGCAACCAGATAATCAAGGTATTCATCTATGAGGCTTTGATCATCGGTGTGCTGGGAGGCATAGCCGGCTATTTTCTGGGGACTGCGCTGGCATTTGCCATAGGGCCGCTGGTCTTTGAGGGAACTGCCATCGCCTTTGTGCCTCAATACTTCCCCCTGGCATTGGGCGTATCAATTATCGTGGCCGTAGCGGCTACCATTTACCCGGCTATCCGTGCCAGCCGGATCAGGGTTGCCGACTCCTTTCGGTCGGTTTAACCGGGTGGGATGGCTGAGAGAATTCAGGAGGAAAGATGCTTGAAATCAATAATGTGACCAAGATATACGGCGAAGGGACCGCCCGCGTGGTGGCCCTGGACCGGGTCTCGCTTAAAGTTGAAGACGGCGATTTTATCGCCATCATGGGCCCCTCGGGCAGCGGCAAGTCCACTTTTCTTAATATCATAGGGGGACTGGACCGGCTCACCAGCGGCGAGGTGATCCTGGACGGACATCGTATAGACAACCTGGGAGAGAATGAGCTGGTGGATATCAGGCGCGGCAAGATCGCCTACGTGTTCCAACAGTACCACCTGCTCCCGTCGCTGACAGCCATGGAGAATGTGCTGCTGCCTTTAATATTCTGCGGCAACGGCGGTGATGAACAAAAGGTAGAGACCATACTATCCAGGGTGGGCCTGGGCAAAAGGGCCGAGCACAAGCCGAGCCAGCTAAGCGGCGGTGAACAGCAAAGGGTGGCTATCGCCAGGGCGCTGGTCGTCGGCCCCAGCCTTATTCTGGCCGATGAACCCACCGGCAATATGGACCAGAAGACGGGCAATGAAATCCTCGAACTTTTCAAAGAATTGAATCAGGAAGGGCGCAGCATACTCATGGTTACGCACAGCGCCGATATTGCCAGGCAGGCCAAGCAAATCATAACGCTGCAGGACGGCCGCATAATCAGCAAGGCCGTTCAGCAATTAGTGAGGTAGAAAAGATGCTAAAAATTATGAGTCAGATGCCGAAAGGAATCCTGGTGGCTGCTATTGTAGCGGTGGCGCTGGTTACAGCTTCGCTCGTACTGGTGGCATGCACCGCAGCCAGGGCCAACCCTGTGGCCGCCGATCCGACAACTGCACCGCAGGCGGAGTTCAAAGTTATCGGGTTGGGCGTCAACCCCTCCCAGGTCGGCCCGGGAGAGAAAGTCTTTATCAATGCCAAAATCGCTAACACGGGCGGTGCGGACGGGACCTATAATGCCCAGCTCAAAGTCAATGGCGTAGTTGAAGCCGTGGGCAACGTAGACATTCCGGCCGGAGGCAGCCGCGATGTAACATTCAACACGTCCAAGGATTCGGTCCAGTCTTATACAGTTAGCCTCGACCAGATGGCCGGACAGTTCGATGTGGTTGCAACGCAGTCGACGGCTAATACCCCACTGGCTGCGGGAGCGACGGCTTCGAACTTGCCTGCCTGCTGCCAACCAAAGACGACCGCAGGGACAGCTTCGTCAACTATTGGTCCTGTTGCGGGAGCAAGCTGCTGCGGCGGAGGCGGAGCGCAGAGCACTCCGAACTCCTCAATCATTACACAGAGGAGCTGCTGCGGCCAGTAGATAACGTTGATACAGGCAACATAGAAGTGAAAAATAGATAAGCAAAGTCTTATTAAGAAGGAGAAAATAGTTTATGCGTGGAAAGATAATTGTGGCGATGGTGCTACTAGCACTGACATTAATACTGTCGGCGTGTTCCGGATCAGCGACCCCGGCCGCCTCTGCGCCGGCAGACAACCCGGTTAACCTTACCCCCACCTCACAGGCCCCGGTAAATCTCACCCCGGTCTCACAGACTGCCAACACTGCTGCTGCGCCCAACAAACCTTCCGGCCCCATAGATGCTACTGAGATCGTGCCGACCGTGGCCAATGGTATCGTCACCATCCCGGTCAGCGCAGTCCAAAAAGACTGGAATGTGCATTTCGTGGTGAATACCCCTGGAGGTCTGCAAAGCTTTATGGCCTATAACCTGGACGGACAAACATATGTTCGCGCCAGCATCTGCGTACCCTGCAGGGGCAAGCTCTTTACTCTGAGCGGAAACACTCTGGTCTGCGATATTTGCGGCACTACCTTTAATGCTAACACCGGTGTAGGCATTTCCGGCGCCTGTGTCAGGTATCCCAAGCAGTCGGTTCCCTACCAGGTCAGCAACGGCAACATTGTGATGAAGTTGAGTGACCTGACAACCGCCTATCAAAATACATTGAATCCTAAATCCTAATACAGGGAAGCGACTATTTGCAGGGCCGCCGTTTCAAAACGGCGGCCCTGTTTTGTACCCTTACGCCGCGTCCCGACAACTCCATAAATAGCCGGTCTATATGGTATACTGATATTTTGTACAGGAGTAAAAATAGATTGGCGAAACGAGATATTCTATCGGTTACGGATCTGACGCCCGGCGAAATCGAGCAGCTTGTAAAGCAGGCCATAAAATCGAAGAAAGAAGCGTGGCCGCAGGTACTGGCCGGCAAATCGATCATCCTGCTGTTCGAAAAACCTTCGCTCCGCACCAGGTTGAGCTTCGAGTTGGCCGTCCATCAACTGGGCGGTTACGCCATGTACATGTCGCCTGACGAAGTAGGCCTCGGCAAACGAGAGGCAGTGCCCGATGTGGCACACGTCCTCAGCCGCTTCGTGCAGGGGATAGTTGCCCGCACCTTCCAGCACCGCACGCTTGAGACGCTGGCCGAATTCAGCACAGTCCCAGTGATTAACGCCCTCTCGGATTACGAGCACCCCTGCCAGGCCCTGGCGGACCTCACCACCATCTACGAGCGCAAGGGCAAATTCAAGGGCCTTAGCCTGGCTTTTGTCGGCGACGGCAACAATGTAGCCAACTCCCTTCTGCTGGCCTGCTCGATGGTCGGCATCAACTTCCTCATAGCATCGCCCCAGGAGTACAGCTTGCAAGACAACGTCCTGATGATCGCCAATAAATATGCGGAAAAAAGCGGCAGCCAGATCATGCTGCTGGAAGAGCCCGCCATGGCAGCCAAGGATGCCGACGTAATTTATACCGATGTCTGGACCAGCATGGGTCAGGAGGAAGAATACGAGCAACGCTGCATAGCCTTCGCTGAATACCAGGTTAACGATAAACTGCTTGCACTGGCCAAAAAGGACGCCCTCGTCATGCACCCGCTTCCGGCGCACCATGGAGAGGAGGTGGCGGTGGGCATTGTAGACCGCTACCGTTCCGTGATCTTCGACCAGGCCGAAAACAGGCTTCATTTCCAGCGCACGCTGCTGGCTGAGCTTTACAAATAAATATCACTTCGCCCCAAAAATCTTCGTAGAACTACGTATTATTATTAATGTTTTTATCTGTTAAAATTATGGGAGCAGAATGAACCCAATAGTCACGATAGTCGGCAGGCCCAACGTGGGCAAGTCGACCTTATTTAACCGTATAGCAGGCGCTCCGATCGCTATTGTCGAAGACCTGCCGGGGACCACTCGCGACCGCATATTCGCCGATGTCGAGATGCTGGACCGCGAAGTTACGCTGATCGACACGGGCGGCATGGAGCCTGAGTCCCCCTTAGATATGAACAAGAAAATCCAAAAACAGATCGAAGCCGCTATTGCAGAATCCGACGCCATTATTTTCGTTGTCGATGTAAGGGACGGCCTGATCGCAGCCGACCGTGAAATAGCAGATATTCTGCGCAAGCTGGGCAAACCTGTTGTGCTGGCCGCCAACAAGGCCGAGACCGAGAAGCTGCGGGAGTCCAGCGCCGAGTTTTATCAGCTGGGTATGGGCGACCCCCTGCCGGTCAGCGGCCATCATGGGAGGGGCATCAACGATCTGCTGGAAGTCCTGGTCAAGGTGCTGCCCGCGGCTGAGGCCGCATCCGAGGATAGCGAAAAACCCAAGCTGGCTATAGTGGGGAGGCCCAATGTCGGCAAGTCCATGCTGCTCAACGCCCTGGTGGGCAAAGAGAGGGTGATAGTCGATCCCACGGCAGGCACCACGCGTGATGCCACCGATACAGTCGTTAATTACAAGGGGCAGGAAGTCCAGCTCATAGACACGGCCGGCATACGCAAGAGGAGCAAGGCCGGGACCGGCCTCGAATATTACGGGCTGGTGCGCACGCTGCGCGCCATCAACCGCTGCGACGTGGCCCTGCTGGTCATGGACGCCACCGAGTTCATAACCGCCCAGGATACCCATATAGCCGGCTATATCAAGGAAGCATGCAAAGGCATCGTGCTCATAGTCAATAAGTGGGACCTGGCCGACAGGGACCAGCAGGATGCATACGTCCGCGACGTCGACAAACGCATGAAGTTCATTGCGCACGCGCCGCTGCTTTTTACGTCGGCCTTGACCGGGCTGGGCGTTAAGAACGTGATCCCCATAGGCCTGGAAGCCTGGAGCGAGAGAAAAAAGCAGTTGCCCGACAATGTCATCGATAGGCTGGTCCAGGAAGCGGTGGCGTCGCATGCTCCGCCGCCCAGGGGCACTAAACGGCTGGAGGTTTTCAGGGCCTACCAGGCCGGCATCAACCCCCCTTCGTTCACCTTCATGGTCAACGATCCCAGGCTGGTGCATTTTTCTTACGAACGCTACCTTGAGAACAGGCTGCGCCAGACGTTCGGATTTTCCGGGACGTCGCTCAAGTTACTTTTTAAAAAGGCCGGTAAACGGCCGACTAAATCCGGAGGAAAGATTTCATGATTTTGATTATAAAATACGTTGCGGTAGCGCTTATGGCCTACCTGGTAGGGGCTATTCCCTTCGGCCTTATCGTGTCCCGCAGGTTGTATGGTATTGATATCAGGAAGCATGGCAGCGGTAATATAGGCGCCACCAACGTCTTCCGCGTGCTGGGAACTAAGGCCGGACTGATAACGCTGGTGCTCGACCTGGCCAAGTCGGCTTTGCCCGTTCTGGCTGCCGGCTATATCATCGCCGACGACAAAATATTCCTGGCCGGGTATGACATACACGCGCAGTTTGCCCAGGTGCTGGCCGCCATCCTTGTTATGGTGGGCCATAACTGGTCGGTCTACATCAAGTTTAAGGGCGGCAAGGGCGTGGCTACCTTCGTAGGCGGGATGCTGGTCATCAACTGGTTCGTTTGCCTGGTGGGAGTGCTGATCGGCGGCATAGTCATATTGATCACCAGGTATGTATCTCTGGGATCGATATTGGGCGCCCTGGGGACATTGCTGGTTTTGTCGGCGGCCGTCCTGCTGACCATAGCAGCGCCCGTCTACATGATCTATGGTCTGTTGGCGGTCGGCCTTATCGTCTTTCAGCACCGCACCAACATCATACGGCTGCAGGCCGGCACTGAGTCCAAGCTGGGTGACAAAAGCGCCCGGGTACTTCCCTAGCAACGGCGGAAGGTAATTAACTGATCGGCGGGCTCAGCTTAGATACTGCAGCAGGTCATCGTTGGGACGGGACCACTCGTCGGTTTTGGGCAGGCTCTGTGAAAGCTCTTCCAACAGTTGCCTCTGCTTCTCATCCAGCTTGTCCGGCGTAAGCACCTTGACGATGACTATCTGGTCGCCGCGGCTCTTGGAATGGACGCGCGGGAAGCCCTTGTCCTTGATATGCACTACCTTTCCGTGCTGCGTGCCTCCGGGCAGCTTCAAGGTGAACTTCCCTTCCATGGTCGGGATTTCGACACTGTAGCCCAAAGCGGCCTGCGCAAAATTCAAAGGCAACGCCATGATGATATCCGAATGCCTGCGCACGAAGAACTTGTGCGGTTTAATCTCGAACCTGATATAAAGGTCGCCGGCCGACCCGCCGTAGAAGCCCGCCTCGCCCTCGTGCTGCAGCTTCATCTGGCTCTCTTCGTCCACGCCTGCCGGTATGGTGGCTGACAGCTTGCGTTTCACCCGCTCCCTGCCCTGGCCCTTACAATGCGTGCAGGGATTGTTTATGACCGTGCCCTGGCCGCCGCAGCGGGGGCATGTCGAAGTTTGGACGAAGCGGCCGAAAATACTCTGCTGGGTGCGGCGCACCTGTCCGGCGCCGTTGCATTCCGGGCATTTCTCGGGGTTGGTGCCCGGCTGGCTGCCCACGCCCTTGCAAACGCCGCAAAGCTCAACGCGGCTGATCTCGATTTCACGCTGGACGCCTGAATAAGCTTCCTCGAATGTCAGGCTGACCCTGGCGACGATATCCGAGCCCTTGTGCGGCGAGCGCCGCTGGGCAGTGGACGTGGCCCCGCCGAAGAAAGCCTCGAAGATATCGCCCAGGCCGCCGAACTCGAATGTATCGAATCCCATGCTTTCCCCGCCGTTCCCCGGCGTCCGCCCGTAGCGGTCATAGTAGGCCCTCTTCTGGGAATCGGAAAGTACCTCGTAGGCCTCGTTGACCTCTTTGAACCTTTCTGAGGCTTCCGGGCTGTTGTTGCGGTCCGGATGATGTTCCATGGCCTGCCTGCGGAAAGCCTTTTTTATCTGCTCATCCGTGGCATTGTGCGGTATGCCCAGCAGGTCGTAGTAGTCTTTTTGTGTCGCCATATATAAAAAAACCTCAATTAGAAAGTATATACAAATGACGAGGGCGTAATCAAATATTAGATACGGCCCTTCCGGATCGGCGGTTATTGCCTGATTCCGGACGGGCTACCATATTTGTAACGTATTTCCTTTAAGTTGTATGATTACAAACGACTATGAAAGAAAAGATCAGGCAGGCCCTGGCTGAGCGCAGCAAGATGACCATTGCCGACAGCAGCCTGACCGATTCGGCCGTGCTGCTCCCCATATTCGAGAAGGACGGAAAATGCCGCATTTTATTTACCAAGCGTACTTCGCACCTGGCGCACCACCAGGGGCAGATATCCTTTCCCGGCGGCGGCCGGCATGAAGACGATAAATCCCCACTCGAGACAGCCCTGCGTGAAAGCCGAGAGGAGATAGGGCTTGAAGCCGGGGACGTCGAGATTCTGGGCGAGCTCGATGATGCAGCCACCGCCACCTCAAATTACCGCATTACACCCTTCGTGGGCCTCATCCCCTATCCCTACGAATTCAAAAAGGACGATTTCGAGGTGGAGGAGATCTTCGACCTGCCGCTGGAAGACCTCATGAAGACCGATAAAAAGGAAGAGGACATGGTCTTCATGGGCGTGCCTATCCACGTATATACATTCGATGTCGACGGCCATGTTATCTGGGGCGCTACGGCCTGGATCTTAAACCAGTTCCTGGATATCTTGCGCTCCGTGAGCGGCGCCGGCTGCCAGAGTTAGCTCTCTACCCCCGCTTTCGCAGCTTCAATTTTCCCCACAAAAGGAATGCAGGTTTATAAAACCTAATAAAATTTGTCAAGTATCATTACTAATAATATAATGTATATGTTATAAATTTATGAGCTATCTTGACGCTAAGATAGCATGACACCTATAATTCAGCCCAAGGTGGAGAAATGGCAGGAAAAGATTATTACAGCACACTCGGCGTACCTAAAAATGCCCCCGACAAGGATATAAAAGCAGCTTACCGCAAGCTGGCCCGCAAATGGCATCCGGACGTTAATCCCGGCGACAAGGCTGCGGAGGCTAAATTCAAGCTGATCAACGAGGCTTACGAAACGCTTTCCGACGCCGACAAAAGGAAGAAATACGACCAGTACGGGTCGGACGCCGACCAGGCCGAAGCCTATGCTCGTGCGCAGCAGCAGGCCCGGCAGCAGTACGGCGGTTTCGGCCGTACACAACAGCCGGGGGGACAGCCCTTCACCACTTACGAACCGGGCGACATGGGCGACCTCAACGAGGTCTTCGAGAACCTCTTTCGCGGCTTCGGGCCGACCGCCGGCGCGGGCACCAGGACCGGCGGCAGAAGGCCGGCGGCGCGGCGCGGGCAGGATATCGAGCATCCCATCGAGCTGTCGCTTGAGGAAGCCTTTAACGGCACGGCGCGTGTCATGGAGCTCCAGTCGGAGCAGCCGTGTCCTACCTGCCAGGGCACCGGACGTGTCAAGAATGCGGCCTGTCCTCAATGCAGGGGCGCCGGACGCGTCATCAAGCCCAGGCGGCTGGAGGTCAAGATACCCGCCGGGGTCAAGGACGGTTCGAGGGTCAGGGTAGCCGGTGAAGGCAACCCGGGCCAGGGAGGTCCCAACGGCGACCTTTACCTGGTCGTCAAGGTCGCGCCCCATCCCATGTTTAAACGTGAGGGTGACGACCTGCTGGTGGAAGTGCCCGTTTCGCTCACGGCTGCCGTGCTGGGAGGCGAGGTCCAGGTGCCTACCCTGAAGGGCAGCAAGCTCGCTTTGAAGCTGCCGCCCGAGACGCAGAACGGTAAGATCTTCAGGCTGGCCAGGCAGGGCATGCCGCGCCTCAACGATACCAGCCGTGGCGACATGATGGCCAAGGTTGCCGTCGTGCTGCCAACCAATTTGAGCGCTAAAGAGCGGGCCTTATTTGAGCAGTTCCAAAAAATGAGGCCCAGTTGATATTGAATATGAATCTATGGGGTGATAAGATAAAATGCCTCAAGAAGTCTACGAACCAAGATACGTTATAAGCATTGCAGCCAGGTTGCTGGGCTTAGAGATCCATACGCTCAGGTATTACGAGAGGCTGGGGCTGGTTCAGCCCTTCCGCTCGGAAGGCAATATCCGCTATTATTCCGAGGCCGACATCGGCAAGCTGCGCCATATCAAGGTGCTCATGGAAGACATGGGCGTCAATATGGCCGGCGTCGAGGTAATTTTGAAGCTGGGGGAAATGCTGGCGGAGAAGCAGCACAGGATCGATAGCCTGGAATCCGAGCTGAAAAGGCTTAAGAAGGCAGACACAGGCAGTAAAAAAGTTAAACCAGGAGGTTAATTAGTGGCTGAGGCCCGGACAGACATACCGCCCGCCGGCTGGCAGGTTACTGCGACCACCATCCAGTGCGACATAGTAAGCGATTACGTGACCATCATGGTCTACGGCGACTGGTCGTGCAGGTGCACGTGGTGGGCCAAATACAAGAAAGCGGCGGATGAAGACCCGAGGCAAAAATTTCCTAAACAAATCAAGGGTAAAATAGCCCTGTGCCAGGGTCCCGACTGCAAGTATGTCGTAGATTACCGGGATAAACTGATAAACGAAGAGACAGCCGCGAATAAATAAGATATGAGACAGGAAAGATTTACCGAACAGGCCCAGGAAGTCCTGGGCGCATCGCAGCAGCTGGTCAGCAGGTTCCGCAATTCCATGTGGGATGTTGAGCATATATTCCTGGCCCTGCTCGAACAGCAGAACGGCCTGGCGGCCGAGATACTCAAGAGGTTGAACGTCAACCTGACGGCCATGAAAAAACGCCTGGCCGACGTGCTGGAACAATATCCCAAGATCACCGAGCAGCCCCGCGGCTCCATCGGCGGCGTCCAGATTTACCCGACGCCCAGGGTGGCCCAGGTGCTGCAGGCGGCAGTCGGAGAAGCCGACCGTTTGAACGATGAATACGTGGGTGTCGAACACCTGCTGATCGCCATCGCCAGCGAGGCCAGCGGCGACGCTGTGGCCATCCTCAAGGAGTTCGATGTCGACCAGGAGAAGATCTACCAGGCGCTGCTTAATATACGCGGCGCCCACCGCGTGGACGATCCCCGAGCCGAGACCAAGTACCGTTCGCTGGAAAAGTACGGCCGCGACCTGACGCAGCTTGCCCGCGAAAATAAGATCGACCCCGTCATCGAGCGCGAGGATGAGATCAAGCGTGTCATGCAGGTGCTTATCAGGCGCACCAAGAACAACCCGGTGCTCATCGGCGAGGCCGGTGTGGGCAAGACGGCGGTGGCCGAGGGCCTGGCCCTCAAGATAGTGGCCGGCGACGTGCCCAGTTCCCTCAAGGGGCGCAAAGTCATAGCTCTGGACATGGGCGCATTGGTGGCCGGCAGCAAGTTCCGCGGCGAGTTCGAGGAGCGGCTCAAGGCCGTCATGGACGAGGTCCGGCAGGCCAAGGGCGACGTGATCCTATTTATAGACGAGATGCATACCGTGGTGGGCGCAGGCGCGGCAGAGGGCGCCATCGATGCCAGCAACATGTTGAAACCGGCGCTGGCCCGCGGCGAGCTGCAGTGCGTGGGCGCCACTACTTTGGATGAATACCGCAAGCACATCGAGCCCGACAAGGCGCTCGAGCGCAGGCTCCAGCCCGTTTTTGTGGGCGAGCCCAGCGTGAATGCCACGGTGCAGATGCTGCGCGGCCTCAGGCCGCGCTACGAGGCGCACCACAGCGTCAAGATCTCCGACGAAGCGCTGGAGGCGGCGGCCCAGTTGAGCAAACGCTATATTTCCGACAGGTTCCTGCCGGACAAGGCCATCGACCTCATCGATGAGGCGGCCAGCAAGCTGCGCATCGACATGGAGAGCGCTCCGCCCGAAGTAAAACAGATGGAGCAAAAGGTGCAGCAGCTGCGTGATGAAGAGGCAGCGGCCTCGCAGCGCAGCGACTACCAGAAGGCGGCCGAGCTCAAGGCCGAACGGCTGCAAATTGAAGAGGAGTGCGGCAAGGCCAGGGAGAAATGGCTGCAGGAAAAGAAGCTCGACAACGAGGTTACCGCCGACACCATCGCCGATTTGATCGCCAAACAGACCGGCATACCGGTTTCGACCATGAAAGAGAGCGAGTCCGACAAGCTTATGCATATGGAGGACAGGCTTCACGACAGGATAGTCGACCAGCAGGAGGCCATAAACGCCGTATCCGAGGCCATCAGGAGGAGCAGGGCCGGGCTGAGGGACCCCAAACGCCCCATCGGCAGCTTCATCTTCCTAGGTCCCACCGGCGTGGGCAAGAGCGAGCTGGCCAAAGTCCTGGCGCAGTTCCTCTTCGACGATGAAGACGCCTTAATTCGCATCGACATGTCGGAATACATGCAGGAGCATTCGGTGGCCAGGCTGATCGGCGCGCCGCCGGGCTATGTCGGCTACGACGAGGCCGGGCAGCTAACCGAGGCCGTGAGGAGGCGTCCCTTCCGCGTGATACTCTTCGATGAGATCGAGAAGGCGCATCCTGATGTATTCAATATCTTGCTGCAGATGCTGGAGGACGGCAGGCTGACGGACGGCCACGGCCGCACTGTCAGCTTCAAGGAGACGGTCATCATCATGACCAGCAACCTGGGCATGCATGAGTTCCGGCGCCAGGCCCAGCGTATTATCGGCTTTAATACCCCGCAGGAAAAGGCCGATAAGGATGAATGGGAGAAGCTCAAGAAGGTCATCGAGGTCGACCTCAAGAAGACCTTCAAGCCGGAGCTGCTTAACAGGATCGACGACATCATCATCTTCCATCCGCTCAACGAGCAGAACCTCAAACAGATCATCGACATGCTGGTCAAAGAGGTCGGGAAACTGCTGGACGATCGCAGGATCGGTCTGGAGCTGACCGACGAGGCCAGGGAATGGGTTTTCCGCAAGGAATACGACCCTGAGTACGGGGCGCGTCCGCTCAGGAGGGCCATACAGCGCTACATTGAGAACCCGCTTTCCAGCAAGATCATTGCGGGCGAGATCAAGGACGGCGATCTGGTCAAAGTTGCCGTGGAAAAAGACGTGCTGACCTTCAACGTGGTCGGTTCGACAATTGCGGCCGGCCGGCAGGGTGAAGAAGACTCTGCCGCCGGGCCTAAAAAGAGAAAGAGAACTAAGATAGCCGCATAAGTGAATAGCTCCCCTATCATGCACGAAATGGCCCTGAGGCGCCGCAGCCCGTGGAAGAACTATGTCATGGGCGGCATCTCGCTGGTCATAACGGCGGCCCTGTGTATATTTGTGGCCCTCTACTGGGAGGACTTCACGGGCTTTGCCAAATACGGTTATGTAGGGGTGCTGGTCGTCAGCCTGCTGGCCGGCGTAACCCTCTTTGTTCCCGTGCCCAGCGTCCTGGTCGTTTTTACACTGGGGGCTGTGCTCAACCCGGTGCTCATCGGGTTGATCGCAGGATTGGGCGAAGCGGTGGGCAGCATGATGGTCTATGTTACTGGGCTGACCGGCGCCAGGCCGATGCACGCCCTCGATAACAACGTCATGAAGAAGTTCCAGATCTGGATGAAGACAAGGGGGGCCATCTCGGTATTCGCCATGTCGGCCATTTTCAATCCGCTTTTCTATCCCTTCACGGCGCTGGCCGGCATGATGCATTTCGGCTGGTGGCGCTTTTTCATCCTGTGCCTGGCGGGCAAGACGGTCAAGAATACCATCGTCGCCGGGGCGGGCTTTTTCGGCGTCAAGGCCCTGATGCAGATACTGGGGGGTCACTGGCCGTTTTGAAGAAGCCTCCTCCTCGCTTGCGAAGCTGGTACATTACGCTGCTGCTGGCCATTTTCTTCGGCTGGTGCGGCGCCGATCGGTTTTATATAGCCCGTTATAAGTCGGGCTGGATGAAGCTGAGCTGCCTGGGCGGTCTCGGTATCTGGTGGCTGATGGACATTGTGCTCATAGCGGGCGAATACCGCAAGGACCGCTGGTACCGTCCGCTGGTGCATTCGTGGAACCCCCAATAAAGGGTCCGGCGATTTGAGTTTTTGCCTGCTTTTTGCTAAATTGGTACGTTGTCGTCATGGGCCTGTAGCTCAACTGGGAGAGCGTCTGACTGGCAGTCAGAAGGTAAGGGGTTCGACTCCCCTCAGGTCCACCATTAACAGCATTAGGTGCTTGGGATATTGATTGAGTGCGGAGAATAAGTGTGGCTATTTCACCAGCGGTTCCGGCATACATCGAAAAATTATCTCAACTACTATTGAGTGATCTTAATTTTACAGATGGATCGGGAAAAAATTATCTACACAATTTCCATTCATTTCCTGCTAAGTTCCCACCAGAACTACCTAAAGCATTTATCCTTGCATTAACCAACACAACGGAAAGTGTTTTGGATCCAATGGTGGGTTCTGGAACAACAATTTTAGAAGCATATCTTTGTGGTAGACGTGGTATTGGATTTGATATTGATCCCCTTGCGCTACTAATCTCACGAGTCAAGACGTCTTCGCCCAATCCGGATGATATATTAGAGGTCGGTTTGAAAGTATTGGCATCCGCCAAGGTTGCTCTCGATAGTTCGCAGCAACTTCTATTAAATGAACTTCAAATAAAATGGGATGAAAAGACAAAAGCGTTTATTGATTATTGGTTTTTACCACAAACTCAGATTGAACTCCTAGCTTTACTAAGGGAAATAGAACACGTGACGAATCTGGAAATAAGAGATTTCCTTGTACTCACATTTTCTTCAATCATTATTACAAAATCAGGAGGAGTCTCAGTGGCCATGGATTTGGGACATACTAGACCACATAAGGTCCCTATAATTACGGAGAATCAAGAGAAGGGCAAAATTGTCAAGGGTAAACGTATTCGTTCCGCCATTAAAGATTTTGAAAAGAAATTTATCGTGAATCTGAATGCGGTACGGGCATGTTCGGGATCAACAAATGAAATTCGGCCACAGATCCATCGCGGCTTTGCTCAAGAATTACCTCTGTCTGATGAATCAGTCGATTTAATTGTAACCTCACCTCCGTATGCGTCCAATGCGATTGATTACATGCGTGCCCATAAGTTTTCGCTTGTCTGGCTTGGTTATACAATACCGGAGCTATCTAAAACCAAAGCAGAATACATTGGCGCTCACAGTATCAAGGATACCAAAGCAACTCTGCCACGTTTTTCAAGGTCTATTGTTGCGGATGTAGCTAAGCTGGATAAAAACAAGAGCGAAATTTTGCGTTCCTATTTGGCCGACATGACATTGGCGCTAGGTGAAATGTACAGGGTACTGAAGCCTGGAAAAGCCGCGATCTTAGTCGTGGGCGATTCAGTAATCAAGGGCAAAAATACACATACTGCAGAGTGCTTGGCAGAGATAGGCAAGGCACAGGGTTTCTCGGTTCCGGCAATTGGGAGAAGAAGCATAGACCGCAATCATAGAATGATGCCTATGGGCAATCAAGTGGATCTGAATTCTACTGTCCAGAACAGGATGCACGAAGAACAGATCATCGGATTTTATAAACCATGTTAATAAGTGAAATCAGGACGGCATATCACGCACGCGTGTGCAAAGAAATAGTACGATATAAAAAGAATAAGAAATTGCGCTATCTGAATTTTGCTGATTCCGGGAATCGTTCAAGTATTCAGATTGCCTTGGAAATTGTGAATCAACTTAATCAACCTATTGGCAAAGGTATTGTAACCGAACAAGCCGCGGGGAATTTATTTGAGCAATTTACCAGGGATTTCCTAGTGGAAACTTTTGAGCAAATGAAAATATTAAGGCCAGGAAGTTGGAGCTATGATGTAAGCAGGCCAATTAGTTCTTATGCTCAATATCAGCATTTGTCACACATCGACACGGTATTAAAAAAAGATACTGAGTTGTATGCTGCACTAAAAGGAGACTACATTGTAAAGCCAGATGTCATAATAAGTAGAAAACCGGTCTCAGATAAGGAAATAAATGCGCAAGCATCTTTGATAGACAAAAACGATAAAATTGCGTCGCTTACTCCACTTAGAGGACACAATCAAGAGAAAGAAATATTGCATGCAAGCATATCTTGCAAGTGGACTATCCGAAGCGACCGATCTCAAAACACGAGGACCGAAGCGCTCAATCTGATAAGACATCGAAAGGGTAATTTACCACATGTTGTAGCTGTGACCGCTGAGCCATTGCCTACGCGAATTGCGGCGCTGGCATTGGGCACAGGTGATCTGGACTGCGTTTATCATTTTGCTCTTCCCGAGCTTAAACTGTCGGTAGAGTCGCTTAAAAATCAGGATCAATTAGATATATTGCAAATTATGATTCAAGGCAGTCGTCTTCGTGATATAAGCGATCTCCCTTTTGACTTGGCTATCTGAGGCCGCCTTGATCCAAACTTTCATATTATATTTAGAGGACATCTAAATGGCCGATGTATTAAGTGTAGCAATAATAGGGGCAAGTGCAGCGTTTTTTGGTGCTATCCTTGGTTCAGTGATTAGACCATTAATTAACGACCTTCTTGGAATCCAGCGTACGCGTCGACAGCGCAAAGAAGAAAGCCAAAGGCAGCAATTATTGGAGCTATATAAGCCTCTTTATTTAGAATTAGTTATTATTCCTGATCAGGATCCTGAGCACTATTTCTCTGAGTGGGATGAAGAAGAATTTCACGAATGGCTTAATAGGGCTCTTGGTTTAATGCTCCCAAAGTTATATCTCCTGCCTGACGAACTTCTTCCGAAGATATATGGTTGGCGGGAAACAGCGTCTCGGATTGATCATGATGCGGAAGATGACGTGAGATGGTTATATAAGCATATCGACGAAAAGTTTAAATCACTCAGAAAAGAACTTAATATCAATTAATGCTGAGATCTGTACCTTTTTCCCTAGGTAACTTTTATTTGGTTCTACTCTTACCGAGTAATTTGCGCAGAGCATCTTGCTCTATCAAGTCAAAGCCGATATTTTGCGGTATAAAATATTGTTGGATCAGCCCGCTTTACAGAATTGGTCATCCACTTCGTTGCGCGCCTGAATACTGGCTCCATTTTGATCACTCCGCTTAATATAAGCTCGATTAAGGGGTGGAGCGCTTTGGTCAAAGGGTTTACGGATCCGGCCAGGGGCTCCAGTAACCAGGCTGCGGCCCTGGTCAAGGGGCTGAGCAGTTTGCCCAGAGCATCGGAAAACACCAGAATTGTTCCAAGAGCCCCTTTCTTTTTACCCTGTCCCGGCTGAATTTCGCGGCCCTCATTCTCCCAGTTATAGTAATACCTCATAAACATTTTGACCCATTTGGTAATAACATTCGGGTCTTTAATCAACTGCTCAAGGATGCTCCTGGTCAGTGGAGTAGCCAGATGGGTGAGCAGGCCGGTGCCAAACTGGTGGTCAACCCTGGCCTTCAATTCCTTTCGATCGTGACTATCCTGTGCCTTGCGCAGGTCCCACCTGCCCTGGCAGGTGATCGTCCACTGGATCATGGGGTCGGCCTTTATCCTTTGATCGTATCTCTTGAGAAACCCGGCGGAAGTGTCGCCGGTCTTGATAGCCTCGATAGCCGTATCAGCCGCTATATCGGCTGAGAACCAGGCAGCCGGCACGCCGTCGCACAGGCCCGTGCTCTCGAGCCCGGCGGCATCCCCCACCAGTATCATGCCGTCCGTGTAGTTGGGCATGTTACGCAGCCTGTCATCCAGCCCGACGAATATCTCGAAGCCCTCCCACATCCTAGCCCTCAATTTGGCGTTGGGGGCGATCTCGTCCCTCCACCAGGGGAGCTGCGTGGTAATATTCCCGTGATACTCGTCGAATAGCTTTCGCAGGTTCGGCACTTGGCCCCCGTCCAGCGCCAGGCACTGGTCCTGCATCCAGTGGATGCTGTTCCTGTAGGGCCAGCTCATCAGCCCGTTGCCGTGGCCCAGGGGAGGAGCAATCATCTGCTCATCGAACCCCCAGCAGAAACGCAGCGTGTGGCCGAAGACCCTATCGATAACCTCCCTGGGACATTCATAATCGTAAGTGTCCGCCAGCGAAATGGTTTGCGGCGGATATTTCTCCCTCACCCCGGCTTTTACCGCCAGGATGCCCTGCGAACCTTCGCAATTTATCACCACTCTCGCCGCTATTTGGTCGCCCTTATCCGTTACGATGCCTTTAATGTGGCCGTCCTCTTTGATGACGTCTATTGCCGTTGTGGAAGTCCTCAGCCCGGCTCCGGCTTTAATGGCCTGGTCCACCTCCCAGGTGATGAAGGGCTTGCAGTAGGCGTTATAGCCGAAGGCGAAGATGGGCGAAAGCGGCCTGGGTATCCTCAGCTCGATTGTGTCGATATCCCCGGACTTTATATCGTAAATGACATAGTTTTTAATGCCGTCCACCGGCCTCTCGATGGGCGGGCTGCCGTCCCTGATAAAGGCGGGACCGAACAGGAAGCCGTAAATGGGAATAGTAAGGCCCGAGATGACCTTCTCACCGGGATTCTCCGATCTTTCCAACATGAGCGTTTTCAGGCCGGCTTCGGCGCACTTCTTGGCCGCCACCGGACCCGCAAACCCGGCGCCCACCACGACTACATCGTATTGCTGCTGCATCTTAGCCCCAATCGCTCCTGTATCCCGTGCCTCCGGGAGGCCAGGCAAAATCTATGGCCCCGTCGGAGCAAATATACCAGCATGCAGCACATTCCATGCATTCATCGAGGCTTTTGATGCGGGCCAGCTTGTTCTCAATCTCGAAACAGCTTCCCAGGCAGACTTTCAAGCAGTTGCCGCACCCGGTGCACTTCTTCTCGTCTAGCTTGATGAATGCGCCGGTCTCGCCGACCCATTCCACGCCGGGAAATCTCTCGGATTTTCTTACCAATGCAGGCCTCTAAGTTTGAGAAGCATACCACATTTGAAACGGGTAAGGCGATATTCAGGACGCGAGTGATTGGGCAGATGGATAGACTTCGAGTTAAACCTGACCATTGATGATTGATTTTAGTTTAGCTTCTCTAGTAAGTCTCTTAATTTTATACTCCATTTTAGATGCATGTGATTTATCGGCATAATTCCACTTGGCTAGTAATTTAACAGGTCTCCTTCCTCTAGTGTATTTAGAACCAATCCCTAAATTGTGCTCCCTTATACGCTTATCAATGTTATTACTGATACCTGTATAAAGAGTTCCGTCGCTACACTCGACTATATAAACGTGCCAATTCATTCTGTTTAACTTTCGTATATCCCAATGAATAGTTGGATAGTTGGTTTTTTGCTGAGATTCGTCGGTTACGATAAATACCGGCTTTTAGATTTTCCTGACTATCTCGCCAGTCTCAAATATCTTAAATGTTGTGGGGTCTATATAGTGAACATGTAATTCTTCGGAAGTAGTCCATCTTTTTAGACCAAGCGTTTCAGTAGATGGATCATCATAACCCCTGGATGGAATATATTCCTGGTATTCAATAATCGTGTATTCTTTCCCTTCATCAGTCTTGACTGTGAAGCGATCTAGTTCAACTTCTCGTGGCATATAATATCTCCATAGTTTTAAAGTACTATAGCGATTAAGCATTGTCAATGGCGACAGATTTCAAAAGTAAAAACTGCATAAGCCTGCAAATACCTGATCAGGGTAATATAAGAGTTGGTTCTTTTTAGTGAAAAACAACGTTAATATATGAGCAATCTAAGGACAGTTGATAGGATGCGCATTTTAAGTCTCCTATCCTGTCGGACACTGATATGATAATCATGATATGATTCTCTCGGGCTAAGTATTAATAGGAGAAGTGCGAATGGAACTGAAGGATGCAATCAGGAAAAGAGAGAGTGTTCGGGATTATGAGGATAAGCCTGTGCCGGAGGAGAAACTACTCAAAGTTCTCGAAGCGGCCCGCCTGGCTCCGTCTGCCAGTAACAGGCAGAAGTGGAAGTTTATAGTCGTGAGAGAAGCTAAGAAACGCCGGGAACTGTCCCAGGCGGCGGGAGGGCAATCTCACTTAGCAGCGGCACCTGTAGTCATTGCCGCTGTGTCTACTTTGCCGGAGTATGTCATGAGCTGTGGAGTCCCAGCTTACGCTGTAGATTTGGCTATTGCCGTGGACCACATGACTCTCGCTGCGGTAGATGAGGGACTCGGGACTTGTTGGATCGGTGCCTTTTCGCAGGAAAAGGCTAGAGAAATATTAAACGTCCCGGCTGACCGTCGCGTTGTCACTATAATGCCCCTGGGTTTCCCAAAGCAAACGGGAAGACCCAAAATACGAAAATCTCTCAATGAGATTGTGTGCTACGAGACATTCAAAGAATAGACCACCTGAGATAGACATGAAATCCATGCGTGACACTTGTCCCCTAACCAGGTTACTTGCCCCAAATCTTAGCATAGAGAGGAATCGCAATCACCAGAGCCACAACAAGAAATATCAACCACGTCCATATTGGCAACCATATTGCAAGCAGCAAACCTACTGCCACGCCGGCAAGAAACTTGACCGTTACGAATAATAATAGATGACCTTTTGATAACTGTCTTATCTTCTCTATCCCTTTATCATACCAATTGACAATACCTGCCATAGTATTTACCTCCTATCCTGTTACGGAACCATAATAACACAGATGCGGTGGACAAATTGAAGATCAGATGGTACTGATAGCGCCGGCGACCATCACGCTTGGCCCTACGTGAACACCGATTGCCGGGCTTACCGTGCTGCGCAGTATTGTAGCTTCAGGCAGGACGGCGCTAATCCGCCTGGCCAGGTTATCGAGCTCATCCGGTGTGGTAGCGTCCTCAACCACTACTTCCTCGGGATTGCCGGTTTTTTTCATCAGGTCAACCAGTATCTCTACGGCCCTGGCACGGCCACGTGTCTGGGTAACAGGGGTGACTATACCATCCTTTAGCATCAATACGGGGTTAAGCTTGAGCAACCCACCCAGCAGCGCCTTGGACCGCCCGATGCGGCCGCCCTTCCTCAGATACTCAAGGGTATCGAATATCATATAGAGGCGCAGGTGAGGCAGGATGTCTTTCACCATCGCTGTAATCTCTGCAAGTTGCATGCCTTTCTCAGCTGCTCTCGCAGCCTTAAGAGTGGGCAGCAGCAACCCGGCACAGGCCATCCTGGTATCGATGACTTCTATTTTGAGACTGCTATCCATCAATTGTTTGGCCCGCATGGCGCTCTCATAAGTGCCGCTGATTCCGCCTGATATGGTCAGCACCATTATTTCATCAGTTTCCTTAGCCAATTTCTGGTACGCTTCTGCGTACAAGCTGGGGGCAGGTTGTGAAGTAGTAGGGTGCACCTTGCTCTCCACCAGCATTTTGTAAAATTGCCCCGGTGTAATGTTCACACCATCCTGGTAAGCGTTGGAGCCAAATAATATACTCTGCGGCACAATTGTTATATCGTATTGTTTCCGCATGTCCTCCGGTATATCACCGCTGCTGTCGCAGATAATTTTGACCATTTATGCATCTCCTTCATTACAGACAGAAGTAAGTATACAGTAAGAGTACTATTGCCGTAATACATATACCTGACTATTCAACGAGAGGCAGACTTACTTAAACTATTATTCGGGATTGCTTCTGCGGATAAAAGAATCAGGTTTGAAATAAACATTTTCCAAAAGGATTTCGTTAAATGTATAGCCGGGGATGATGATGGGGGTGAAGGAAGGCATTAAGCTACGTGTACAGATATGAAGACGGCCAAAGGCTGCCAGCGCAATAAATGAAAGGCAATATTGTCGGAGGTTATCGATAGATGATCGGCAAAATAATCAGCATAAGGGTTATCAATACACAGGGTAGCGATGAACTATCAATGATCTCCGGCAGGACGGAAAGCACTACGCCGGGAAGTATAAATTATCAGTTTGAGAATGGAAAGGGGATGGTGTATCTGGTTGTAGACTGTTCCGGCAGTATGGACGGCCATAAAATAGGCCAGGTAAAAAGAGGCATACTGGACTTTGCACAGGACGCCATAGAAAAAGATTACCTGGTGGGTTTAATTAAGTTTGATAGCTCTGCGACCCACCTTTGCGAGCCAAAGTCCGACATGGGAAACCTGGGGGAGTATTTAGATAAGATCAATGCCAACGGTTCAACCAATATGGCGGCAGGGATAACTATGGCCCATCAACACCTTGACGATAGCAAGTATACGAGGGTAATGGTTATTGCCACCGATGGACGGCCCGATAAGACGCAGTCTGCGCTCCAAGCCGGACAAACTGCCAAAAATGAGGGAATAGATATTATTACCATCGGCACGGATGACGCAGACCTGCCGTTTTTAAAGAAATTGGCCACAAGCGAAGAACTTGCAAATAAAGTATCTAATCATCAATTCGGTAAAGCAATAGCGTCAGCATATTTACTATTACCAGACCCCAGGAAAAAGCTGCAAAGTAATTTCACTCTAAGCAGACCTGAACCGGCAAGAAGCCTGCAATATTCCTGGTAGTTAAACCGCATGCCCCCGGTTTTTCCTCGTAATCAAAAGGTCAGGGGTTAGACTCCCCTGACCTTCATTATTACTCGCAAGCCGATATCCAGTGACCCTCGGCCAGCGAGGTATGCATACCGGCAGGTTTAGCATTTGTCCGCCAAAGATTATCTCTGCAAGTTCTCTATGATCGTGGCTACTCCCAATCCGCCGCCGCAGCAGGAGCTGAAGAATCCATATCTCCCGCCGGTGCGGGCCAACTGACGCATTGTGAACATGCCGATCCTTGCCCCGGAAGCGCCGTTGGGATGTCCATAAGATATAGCTCCACCCAGCGGGTTCCACTTCTTGCGGTCCACTTTTCCCCCCGTCTGGTTCTCAAGTTCCTTAATGACCGCCAGGTTTTGCACGGCAAAGGCCTCATTGCATTCCATATGGTCGAAATCGCTGAGCTTCAGCCCCGCACGTTTCATAGCCAGCGGGACGGCATAGGCGGGGGCAATGCCCATGATAACGGGGTCGCAGCCGTAGTCTCCACCCGCAATCCATTTTGCCATGGGTTTGTAACCCAGTTCCTTCGCTTTATCAGCGCTCATCATTAATACGAAAGCCGCTCCATCATTCTGCCCTGAGGAATTACCTGCCGTTACCGTACCACCGGGTTTAAACACGGGTGGAAGCTTGGCCAGGCCTTCCAGCGTGGTCTCAGGACGTGGATGCTCATCTTTGTTAAAGACTATATCGGGGGCCTTCTTGCCGCCCGGGATAACCACCGGGACGATCTCGTCCTTGAAGTAGTTGTTGTCCATGGCCATCTTTGTCCTTGCCTGGCTCTGATAGGCAAACTCATCTGCCGCTTCACGCGGGATGTTGTACTTGACCTGCAGGTTCTCAGCCGTCAACCCCATGCCGATATTCTCTGAGGGTACGGGAGACAATAAGCGTGTAATAGGCATAGGCGGGGTTAATTTATATGGCTGCGTGGCCATGGAAAACTTGGCATAGGCCTGGCTGTAGGATTCCATGCCCCCGGCAATGATTACATCGGCATGATTTGCAAGGATTTTCCATGCTGCATGGTTGATTGAATCAATGGCCGAACCGCATTGCATCTCTACGTAGGATGCTGATGTCTCTTTGGGCAGCCCTGCCGCCAGCAAAACCCAACGGGCGGGATTCATCGCATTGGAGCACCCGAGAGCCGACCCGGCAAAAACACAGTCCACGGTGCCCCTTTCAGTGATCTTGGTTTTCTCAACAAGCCCCTTCAGGGCCATGCCGCCCAGCTGTGAACAGAAGAAATCGCGGATTGTACCGCCCATTCTTCCAAATGGTGTCCTCACACCGTCAATAAAAACTACTTCTCTCTGTGTCATTCGTTCCTCCAATAGTAAGATTATTTGTTTAACGTTATCGCATCTGCCACAGCCGGACACATAAAGAACAAGCCTGTCCGGCTATGACCCGAAATTTCCCATCGAACCCGGGGGCCACTGCCCCGGGTGCCAATTCCACGCTGCTGTGACCTTCTACCTGGAGCGTGATATTGAATGAATCAGCGAAAGCCATTTTAGGAGTTTTGCGCGGCGGTGTCAACGGAAGTCTATAATATCAGGGGTTTTCAGATTATCACCAGGGCAATGGCAACGCCAAAGCCTACACACCAAACGTTGAGAAAAGCGTTTAATATCAGGTCACTCTTGGAGATCTTATAGACGCCGTTCTGAATGTTGAAGCTGAAGTCTAACACCCCCAAAAATACCAGTGCGCCGGCCGCTATCAGCGACAGATGGCTGCCCCACGGATTATTTAACAATAGCAGTATGCCGGCCGCCAGCAGCAGTAAGGCCAGCAATCCATCCGGCAGCGGGAAGGAGTGCTCATACTCCATATATCCTTTCGGAGGATTTTTCGGTGCAAGGCCTATGGTAAAAAAGCCTATCCAGAAAAGTATTAACCCGACGCCTGTCAGCAGCTCAAGTACGGCAATCGCAACCATTTCAGCACCTCTTCATATAAATTTTTCACAAGCTTTCTTGAACGCTTGAAGCATACCATACTTGAGTGACAGGGCGATATACAGCCAGGGGTTTGACTCAACCCGGTTGCACCATTACCATAGATACGAAGAACCAGCGAAAAGAGCGATACAATAAGGGGTTCGGTTTAAAGAGATTTAGAAAATGGGTATGCAGGCAGACGATGTCATCCGCTGCGAAAAACTGACCAAACGTTATAAAGACGGCGATATCCTGGCCGTGGACAGGCTGGACCTGGCGGTGAACCGGGGCGAGATTTTCGGGCTGCTCGGCCCCAATGGCGCCGGCAAGACCACCACCGTGGGCATGCTCACCACCCTGGTAGTCCCCACTTCCGGTAAAGCGTTTACCGCCGGTATCGATGTAGTCAGGCGCCCGGCGCTGGTTAAACGCTTGATCGGCGTGGTGGCGCAGACCAATAACCTGGACCGTGCCTTGACCGTCCGTGAGAACCTTTACTACCACGGCCGCTACTTTGGCATGAGCTCCACGCAGGCCCGTAAAGCTGCCGAAGAATCACTGGTGAAGTTCCGCCTGGTCGAGCGCGCCGCAGCGGAAGTGACGGCCATTTCGGGCGGCATGGCTAAACGGCTGCAGGTTGCCCGCGCCCTGTTGCATCACCCGTCAGTGCTTTTTCTCGATGAGCCTACGGCCGGCCTCGATCCTCAGAGCCGCCTGGCCCTCTGGGATATACTTCATGAGCTGCATGCCGAAGGCCAGACTATCCTGTTAACCACTCATTATATGGAGGAAGCCGACACACTGTGCGACCGCCTGGCGATAATGGACCACGGCCGCATCCTGGCCATGGGTACTTCAATGAATCTTAAAGAATCGGTTGCTGCAGATAACATCGTGAAGATTTCAGCGCCCGGAGACCTCGATGCACTGGCTTCGATATTAAAGGAGAGGATCGAGGGTGTGACTATGAGCCAGCGGACTGATAATATTATTCAGCTCCACGTAAAAGGCGCCAACGGTGTCCTGCCTAAAGTTATCAGCGTTGCCGAGCAGGCAGGCTACAATATCACGGATATTTCGATCACCGAGCCCACACTGGAGACTGTGTTTATAAAACTGACAGGCAAGGAGTTGCGCGACTGATGAGTACAAGTTCTATCAACGTTTCTTCACTCAATCTGGCGAAATCGGAGTTGGCCGTAAGCCGTGCAGCTTTCTGGGCGCTGCTGTTACGCGACCTCACAGTGTTGAGGAAGGGCATAGGTTTTTTCATTGCCCGTACTCTCATTCAGCCATTCCTGCTGGTCTTTGTATTCCTGTATGTATTTCCCCAGATTGGCGAAGGTATTGGAGGAGGGGGCGGCGTGAGCGGTGAATCCGCGTTCGCTACCGTGCTGGTTGCCGGTGTAGTAGCGTTGTCGACCCTGTTTCAGGGAATACAGGCGGTGGCCCTGCCGCTGGCCAATGAGTTCGGGTACACCAAGGAGATCGAAGACCGGGTGCTGGCGCCTTTGCCGGTGGCCTACGTGGCTATTGGCAAGGTAGTCGCCGGGGCCATCCAGGGGCTGATAGCAGCCGTTATAGTCTTCCCCATCGCGGCGGTTATTCATGCAGAAGGCGTTCATCCGGAACTGACGGTAAACTGGCCGGTGCTGCTCACCTTCATGCCTTTAACCTGTATCATGACCTCAAGCCTTGGCCTGGTTTTGGGTACCCGCATCTCACCACGCAATATCGGCCTCATGTTCGGTTTTATCGTCCTGCCGATAACCTTTCTCGGTGGCACATACTATCCCTGGACGGCGCTGGGGGCCATCAAGATTTGGGGTTTCCCCTGGCTGCAGGCGCTGGTCTGTATCAATCCGCTGATCTATGTGACCGAAGGCTTCCGGGCTGCGCTGACAACTGCGCCGCACATGCCGCTGTATGTAATCTACCCGGTGCTCATAGCCCTGTGCGTTTTATTCCTCTGGGTGGGCATCAAAGGTTTCTACAGCAGGGTGCTCAGCTAAGGCTGCCCTGTAAATCCATCCCCGTATTGATGAATTTCGCAAATATGCTTTAGCTCACTGGTTCTATCATCATGTACCATCGCAGTACCACGGCAACGATAGTACATGCTCAGCGCAAGCGGCCGTCCGGATCGCCTTGCAATGAGGTGTCAGGAAAAGGAGGGTGTTGAAATGGAATCCATTTCCCCGTATTCTAGGGCAGTTCGGTGAAGCCTATATCCAACGTGCCCGGTATTGTCTTGGTAATAGTGAGCGCAGATCCCCCGTCGGGTGTTACGGTCACTGTAAACGTATCCCCGAGCTTCAGAAACGAAGGCGTGTCAGATGAATACATTCCAATGTGACAGGTTTCCCCCACTGCAAACGGGTTTGTGCCGCCTTGGACCCACCAATTGATAACCTGAGCACCGCCGCCATTAACGGCAATGGTAACACCTGAGGTGCTGATATGGGCTGGACCTGTTCCGTTGTTCTGCAGGTAAAAGTAAAGGTCGACCACGCTGCCGCCCGTAGAGAATGCCTGTACGTCTGTGCATATAAGCGACGGAGTCCCGCCACCGCCGCTGGTATTCTCGCTGGCTGAATGGCCGCCACCATAGCTGGTCATGAGGTCCAGGTCCATAATAGGCCCGATAGCGGGAGGCAGTTGCCTCTGGATGGTGATCGTGGAGCCCAGCGACGGCTTGACCTGCAGCGCGAACGTCTGATTGGCGGTCAGGTTCTCGCTGAGAGAGCCGGCAGAGCCGAGGTCGGTCAGGTCAACCGTGATCTCGAACTGTTCGCCGGTTTCCAAAAGGTTGTTGCCGTTGTCGGCGCCGATGGGGACGAAGGACCATTTCACATTGTTGATATAATCATTATTGGTCTTGAGGCTGATGACGCATTTATTATGGCCGCTGCCGTCGTTGGGGGTCATGTCGATGGGGTTGCCTGCGATGGCGTTCTTAACCGTGAAGAGTACTGACCTTACGTTGACGCTGTCATCGCTTTTGGCTATGACCGAACCGGAAAGCTCGAGGTTGCTTTTGGCTTCGTTCAGGCCGGCGTAGATGGTCTCCTTGCCCTGTTCGGCCGAGAATAAGCCCGCGCCCAGTACCGCGTAGCCGAATACGGCTGCCACGGTAACGAAGGCTATGAGTATGATGGCAGTCTCCAGGCCTGTCATGCCCTGCTGGGTTTTTAATAAATGCTTAAATGTTTTCATATAATCACCGCGCAATTCAATTTTGGCTTGTTGACATAGTATGTGTTTATTTACTGAGGCAAAAGCCCTGCAGGGCATAAGGTCAATGACCCATTGGTATCATATTGATGAAATAATCCAAGGAGTCACATCATGGCGACATCACCGACAAGAACCGCTGGCAGGTGCTCGAGTATCTCGCCGCTGAATGGCTGGCAATATAGGAGATGTGCCAGAGCTTGTTATCCGACTAGCTTCGATTTAAGAAGGAGAATGGAACTTATAAGCCCTTGGTCACTAGTTCGAATCTAGTCGCTGCCGCCAAGCCTCTTATTTAACCACGTCATTGCGAAGCACGAAGTGCTGTGGCAATCCTTTGATCGAAGGAAACCATTTAGTGGCTATCCACCGCGTCTAAGGCAGGTCGGTAATGCCGTTGTTCAAAGAGCTTGGTATCGTCTTCGTAATGGTGAGAATAGGCCCACTGAAGGGTTCCACAGTCGACGTAAACGTGTCGCCGGGCCGTAGTGTCACAGTCGGAGTTGCCCTTAAGTCGAGTATTATGTCAGCGGTGTCCCCCGCCGCAATATGAATTGGGTAAACTCGGCTTTCGCCATTGATCCCCCACCATGGGACCACGGCGCCGCCACCATTGACATCAATGGTAAGGCCTGCCATGCTGATAGTTACCGGCATTGTTCCATTGTTTTTTAAGTAGAAGAAAAGATAGAGCATATAGGAATCGCTGGACGAGTAGTCTACCTGCACTCTTGTGCATGTAACACCCGATATCCCGCCACCGCCGCTGGTATTCTCGCTGGCTGAATGGCCGCCGCCGTAGGCAGTCATAAGGTCCAGGTCCATGATGGGCCCGATAGCGGGAGGCAATTGCCTCTGGATGGTTATGGTGGAGCCCACGGACGGCTTAACCTGAAGGGTGAATGTTTGGTTGGCCGTCAGGTTCTCGCTGAGTGAACCGGCGGAACCAAGATCGGTCAGGTCAATCGTGATCTCGAACTGTTCGCCGGTTTCCAAAAGGTTGTTGCCGTTGTCGGCGCCTATTGGGACGAAGGACCATTTCACGTTGTTGATATAGTCGTTTTTGGTCTTAAGGCTGATGACGCATTTATTATGGCCGCTGCCGTCGTTGGGGGTCATGTCGATGGGGTTGCCTGCGATGGCGTTCTTGACCGTGAATAATATCGACCTGACGTTGACGCTGTCATCGCTCTTGGCAACTACCGAGCCTGAAAGCTCCAGGTTAGTCTGGGCTTCGTTCAGGCCGGCATAGATGGTCTCCTTGCCCTGCTCGGCTGAGAATAAGCCTGCGCTTAGAATGGCATAGCCGAAAACGGCTGCCACAGTCACGAAGGCGATGAGTATGATGGCTGTTTCCAGGCCGGTCATACCTTTTTGGTTTTTAAACAAATTCTTGAGTGCTTTCATATCGATCACCGCGCAATTCTATTTTGATTCATTAAAATAGTACGTGCGTATTTACTGTAGCAAAAGGCCCGCAAGGCACAAGGTCAATGACCCGTTAGGCCCATATTGATGGGAAAAAGTGCCGGAATTAGTCGTAAGGTATGCCGTACGAGAGGGAGCCGATATGAATCAAATGGGTTTAAACTCGAATTTACCGCTAGTGAAGAGATTAAGGCAGGCATCCACTACATCGGGATAATATAACTTGCCTTTATTCTTTAATAATTCCTCCATTGCTATATGTATACCCCGGGCCGGCCTGTAGGGACGGTGTGAAGCTATAGCTTCAACCACGTCAGCAACGGCCAGTATTTTGGCATCTAACAGCGTATCCTGGCCCTTTAAGCGGTTGGGATATCCTGAACCATCCACTCTTTCGTGGTGCTGCAAAATGGCCTGCGCAACGGAACAGGGGCAGTTCATGCCTCTGACAATATCATGGCCGTATTGGGAATGGCTTTTTATCAGTTGAAGCTCAATTTCTGAAAGCTTGCCAGGTTTATTGAGGATGTCCGATGGAACATATATTTTCCCGATATCGTGAATTATTGCCGCCATCTTGAGCTGCTCAATTTCGGCATCTTCAAATTTCATTTCTTTAGCTATGGCAGTTGCCAGGTCGGCCACCTTACGTTGATGGCCTGCAGTGTAAGGATCTCTCATTTCCACGATTTTAACCATGGTCTCTATTGAGTCATTCAGGGTTTTTTTCAAAGATTTGTAGCTTTTCCCAAGTTTTTCTTCAGCCAGTTTGCGCTCGGTGATATCCTCTAAAAAATTCAGCGTTGCCTGCTTACGTTCCCAGCTTATTACTACTGCATGCAGTTCTACCCACGTGGTGCCGCCGTTCTTCCGGATAATGCGGAACTCATACAGGAGTGGTATTTCCTCTCCCTTTAAGCGTCTTAAGTGCCGGTCCATAACCAGCTCCCGGTCTTCCGGGTGAATGAAATCGATGAACGGCCTTGCAGTTAATTCCTCCCTGGTATAGCCGCTTATGCCGGACGTACGGGGGTTGAGAAAAACGATTTTACCATCCTGCGCTACAAAAATGGCTTCGATGGCATTGTCAAAGAGATTGCGGTATTTTTCCTCGCTATTTTGCAGTGCCGTTTCAGCACGTTTGCGTTCTGTGATGTCCCTGACAAAAGCCAGTACGACCGGCTGGCCTTTACGCTGCACGACATTGGTGTTAATTTCTATGGGTATAATACAGCCATCCTTTCTGATGAGCTCCAGCTCATCCGGCCCCGTGGATTTGCCGTCGATATTATCCTGTAATAACTGTGCAGCCCTGGCAAGGCTCTTTTCAGGTAGGATATTCAATTCCAGGAAGTTTTTGCCGATCAGCTCTTCACGCCGGTAGCCTATTATTTCCTCGCATTTACGGTTACCGTAAAGGAAATTTCCTTCCAGATCGTTCATATAGACGCCGTCAGGGGCATTCTCCATCAAGGTCCTGAACTGCGCCTCGGTCTCCCTCAGCTCCTCCTTCATCTGCTTGCGCTCGCTTATATCGCGGCTGACGCACTTGAACCCCGTAACCCTGCCCAGCTCATCCTTTTTGAGATCGATCGATACTTCTAAAAATATTATGCTGCCGTCTTTGTGGCGGACCCTGTAGGGGAAGCCCCTGTTTGGTTTGCCCGTCCTGTACACTTCATTGAAAGCATCGAAGATACTTTGAGTATCCTCTTCCAATACGACGAGGCGATAATTCTTGCCAACCATCTCCTCGCATGAATAACCCAGGCTACTGCTTGTAGATTCAGTCATGAAGGTATAATTACCTGCCAGGTCCACCTCAGAATAAGATTCCTGCATCTGGTTTAGTATGGTGCGGTATCTTTCTTCCGACTGCGACAGCTTGTCCTTAAGCTCCTCTACACGGGATAAATCGGCCCTGGCCGGGCCGAGTCCGTTTTTCGGTTTCCTCTCAGTATGGGTCCGCATATTGCCCCCTTGCCAATGAGTTAATCTTATAGGAGTTGCGATAAAGAAGTCTGCTGCCGACCGGCTCGCTTTGGCGAGACTTATGGTTCTATTTTGGACTTGCGATACGCAGGATCGCAGGCCTACGGGCAGGTCAGGTACATGCAGATGGCGCCGCAGGCGGCTACATTAAGCGATTCTGCTTTTCCCCTTGCTATGGGGATCCTCAGGATATGGCCGGCTGCTTTGAGCAGCGCTTTCGACAGGCCGGATGCCTCATTCCCCAGGGCCAGTAAAAGTTTATCCCGGCGCTGCAGGACCGAAGTGTCTTCGACGCCATCTAAATCTGTGGCTACCAGCACATATCCGTCGCTCTGCAGTACCTCTATAAGCTCCATGTAACGGGAGGTCCTGCGGGCCCACAAGGATAGCACGGTGCCGGCGGTCGATTGGACGCATTTTGGCGACAGGTGGTCGGCGCATTTCTCCGTCAGGATAACCCCGGAAAAGCCAAAGGCTGCGGCCGAACGTATAAGGGTCCCCACATTGCCCGGGTCCTGGACATCTTCGAGCAAAAGTATTTTAGCGCCGGGCTTACCGGGCAGGCGGTCGGAATACGTATCCGCAGGCAGGCGCACGACGGCAGCAATTTCCTGGGGCGTCTTTGTCGAGCAGATGGAGTGCAGCTGGCTCCCGGTAATCAGCCGTTGAGCATATTTCCTGTAAATAGCCGGCAACGGTTGGGTGGACAAAATTTCCAGCAGTTCATGCGGACTGCTGCTGACTATCTGCCGGATGGCACGGGACCCTTCCACCAGGAAAGCCCCTGCTTCAAACCGTCCCTTCTTTGTGGCGAGGTCTTTATACCATTTGATCGGCTTAAGCGGACCGGTCCTGTCATACGGCATACATAAAGAGTATCAGTGCTCGCAACTGACAGTCAAAGGACATACCGAAGCGTATATATCCTGGCGCAGAGTAGATATATGAAAACAAGAAATATAGTTATAATTTAATGGAGGTATTCCTGGATGCAACGTAGATTTTCCACTCGTTTAAATAGAATTTCTTTCCTTATCCTTATTCTGATTCTGAGCCTGGTATTGAGTGGACTCCCGTCGTGCAGCCCACCTCCGGTATTTAATTATTTCAATGCGTCCCCGACCACCATCACCAGCGGGCAGGCGGTCACTCTTACATGGGACGTCAGCGGTGCCAGGAGGGCCAATATTAGCGGTGTTGGTGATGTATATCCTTCCGGCAATGCAATTGTTGTCCCATCGTCGACTACAACCTATGTTTTAACCGTGCCGGATAGTAAGCAGAGCCTCTCTGTTACCATTACTGTCAACCCTGCGGCGGACTTAAGCGAAATACAGACTCCGGACACAAATGTTCCGGCGCCGGCAAGCAGCGTAGCCGACAACTCTTCCAGCGCCATGATTACGCTCAGATATGATAATTTGGGTAGTAGCTCGAACGACTATTTGTCGAACCAGATAGCAGTCTGGCATACATATGCAAAATTGCCGAGTGCTACCAGTGTCGCTTCTGCCGGCTACTCGGTAGATGTATTGCGGGGGTTCACCTCCTCCAGTGCGACCGGGATTCCTGTGAAAAGTCCTTTGATTATTTTGCCGCTGGGAGATGGCATGGTATGCATCGTCCGGAATTATGCCGGCCTGACGTACAAATACTATAAGTTGGGAACGACATGGTATAACGACCAGTTGGACGAGGCCGACCGCCTGAAAGCGCCAGGTTGGGGACTGATGACTACCTTTTCTCCCGCGCAGACGCCCTTCAAAATACAGAAATTGGATATTGCAGGCGTTGCTAACATTACAGGCTCTCCAGACGAGTATAATAGCCAACTATTTGTCGTACGGATACTGGATGACAACGGCCATGAGATATGGACAAAATCATTACCCTGGAGCACGTTTCGAAGCGATTCGTCAGATAAGGTTCCAAAGGCAGTCTGGAGGAGCATCGACGTAGAGGATGTCCTTGTCACCGGGGATTTTTCAGTAGAATTTTTAACCGAGAGCAACGAATGCACTACGGAAAAGAGTCCTTCTTATAACTATCTGGCGCTGGCATATGAAAAAATCGTGGGCAAGGACGTGAACACAAGGTCAATGATTTCGGACGATGGAGCTAAACCCGATAGTTGGGTACGCTTATACAGCCCTTACGGCAGTCCCATTCCCTTTAATTTGTGCATACGGGTTGACGGTAGCTATCCGAATAAATAGCCCTCATTCAATTTCTTTTAGAGGCCCGGAAAAATGTAATGGCTATTTTATATGTTTTATGCCGTTGTTATGCCTTTTTCATCCCGGCGGGTCTACTATAACAGCGTGCAAACCACTGAATGGTTAGCAGGGTTGCACACAGATAGGAAAAGGGTGAAGGGAGAAAGAAATGAAATCAAATACGATCGTATTCATACACGGGATGTATATGACGCCCCTGTGCTGGGAGCACTGGATGGCTTTTTTTCAGGCCAAAGGCTACACATGTCTAGCCCCGGCCTGGCCCGGCCGCGATAAGACCGTCGAAATATTACGCAAACCAGGCCTGGAACTCGGCAATCTCTCGCTTAAGGCCGTGGTTGACGAAGTCGCCAACAGTGTCAAAACGCTCAAGGAAAAACCTGTCCTCATCGGACATTCCATGGGCGCGCTGGTGGTGCAAATCCTGCTTCAGCAGGATATAGCCGCCGCCGGAGTTGCTATCGACTCGGCGCCGCCCCTGGGAGTGTTGACTACCCGCTGGGAGTTCCTCAAGTCCAACTGGCCGCATATCAACCCGTTTGTGCCTCAGGGCCAGCCCGTCATAATGTCCTTTGAACGTTTTCAATACTGCTTCGTCAATTCTCTGCCGTTGGAGGAACAACGGGCAGCCTACGACAGGTATGTAGTGCCCGAGTCCCGCAGGGTGCCCGCCGGCTCTCTGACTTCCCTGGCCGCCATCGATTTCAAGAAGCAACATGCCCCTCTTTTGATGATAGCCGGATCCAACGACCACCTTATCCCGGCCTCGTTGAACAAAACGAACTTCAACAAGTATAAAAATCCTGCATCGATTGTCGATTTCAAAGAGTTTGCGGGGCGAACACATTTTATCATCGGGCAGAGCGGCTGGGAAGAGGTTGCAGGCTACGTTGCCGGTTGGCTGAGTGATCGGAGCATATAGCGCCGCCCGCGATATAAATTTTATAGTAATTTAAGCTTTTTGCGGCTTATTTTATTACCCCGCAACAGCCGAACACATATTATGGTTGCAGTTCATATTTAGGAGGTGGACACAAACTATGGCTGGTAAAGGTTTTCAACTAAGCGGCACATTAATAGCAATCCTGGCTATCATCGCGGGCCTGCTCATCCTCTTCAACTGGCTGCCGTTGCAGTGGGTCGTGGGTATCTTCTTAATAGTATGGGGCATCCTCGAGCTGATCGGCAGACGATAGAGATACGCAAAAGTTAGAGCCAACATGCAATCATAAGGCCGCAATATTAATATTGCGGCCTTATGACACAAGCATCCGGGCACCGAATCAGGCAAAGATGATTTTTTAGATGAGGTGAAAATATGAGGGGACTATTGATTTTGGCATGTATACTATTAGTGTTCGTCGCAGCTGTATTTACTACACCGCTCCTCCGGGACAACTGACGGGCCACCCTACAATAGCGGCTTTTACCGCAGTGCCGACATCCATTGCCGCCGGCGGCCAATCGACGCTGGTCTGGGCTGTGACTAATGCTACAACTGTATCTATCGACCAGGGCATTGGAGTTGTGCCCGCCACGGGTACCCGCATTGTTTCGCCGGCATCCACGGTCAACTATACTATGACAGCAAGCAACCCATATGGCAGTGTGACGGCAACAGCTGTAGTAACTCTGAACGGCCAGTCGGCCATGGGACTTCCGGTCATATCTCAGTTTTACGCTAATCCCAATGCCATTGGCGTCGGAGGTTCCACGACACTATACTGGAATGTCTCCAATGCCACATCCGTGCTCATAACCAATGTCGGCGATGTTGAAGCTTCAGGGAGCCGGACCGTTTATCCCGAAATATCAGCAACCTACACACTGATTGCCACCAATGCCAGTGGTACGAGCACATCCCTTGTTCAGGTTACTGTGGGTAGCGCAACCAGCGGGTCTCAGGGACAGGGGGTGCCTATCGTTCAGGAGTTCCGGGCGAGGCCGGACGTCATAAGGCCCGGCGATTCAACGGTTTTATACTGGCAAGTGGACAACGCCTCTTCGGTATATATCTGGGGAATTGGAAATGTGCAGCCAACGGGAAGTATGCCGATTAGCCCCTATACCACGACCGGTTACGTTATCACTGCCAGCAATCAATACGGGACGTCAACTTCAAATACCCTGGTAGTTGTACAATAACAGGGCGATTATTCCTGATTTCTTAGAAGGGAAACCCTGGAAAGGGTTTCCCTTCCGTGTTTTCAGAGCATTAATCTATGCAGTTAAAACCAATGATAATACTGCCCGAGTATGAGAACGCCCTGGATGATAAAAATAATTGCGACCAGGAAGTTGAGAATAGCCGGACTAACCATCACGATAATGCCGAAGATCAAGGTGAGGGCGCCCACGACAAGAGGCACTCCCAACACAAATCCCGATGAAATGATCTGCCCTATGCCGATTATGATCAGGTATATCCCCACCAGGTAATTGAGTATCCTCGGGAAAATCATGACGACAATGCCGAAAATAAGGGAGATTATCCCCCACAACCATACCCCGCCGATGATCCACATGATCCCGCTGATGATCAAAGCTATGCCGATCAGGTAATTAATGATCCTCGGGAATATGAGTATCAGGACGCCAATGATAAGTAATATGAAACCTAATGTCGGCCCCGCAAAGGGTAACCCGAAGTTCAACCAGGACATACATCCACCTCCTTTCTTGAATAATATAATGCCACGAATCAGCTCATTAGAAAAGTCCACGTCTATTCAAAAGTATATATACGTTGTGTTATAGTTACGGAGGAGGATTGGCGATGTTTAAAAACCGTGCTGTTCCCCTGCTCCTGCTTATCGTAATCCAGTTGGTTTTACCCCTTGGGCTGATATTGTTGTTCTGGCTGGGCCAGTCTCCCAGCCAGTTCAGGTGGCTGGTGACCGCCATATTTATGGCAACCTTTGTCCTGGCGATTTTTTTTATCGGGTTCTGGCACTATCTCAGCGTCTACCTGCGCTATTTATGGGTGCTGCTTTTCATCGTTGCCGGTATTGTTTCTTATATGGGAGTGCGCGGGCTTCCATTTTTCGTGCAGCTTAGTGCATTAGAATGGGTGCGGGTGGGTTTGGATATTGCTTTCTCGCTGGCTTTTATTTATATCATCGTGGGAGCAGTCGGCGCATATTTTTACCCTGTAAAGCCTGTCAGATTGGCGTTCCCTTTCCGCAATGGTGTCTATGCGGTCAACTGGGGCGGCAACGGCGCCTCAAGCCGGTTGATGAACTACCACTATACCGGGTCGATGCACACCAGGGCCGGCGTCAACAGGCCGATGATATATGCAGTGGATATAGAAAAATTGAATATCCTGGGAAGTTCGGAATGGGGAATATTGCCGACCAAGCTGGAGAAATTCGTTATTTACCACCAGGATATACTGGCGCCCTGCGACGGCGCCGTGGTCGAGGTGGTGGACGGCCTGCCCAATGAGACTCCCTTCAGCGGTCACTATCCCTATAATGTAGGGAACCATGTCGTCATAAGGAATGAAGGCTACCAGGTGCTGCTGGGCCATATGCAGAGCGGGAGCATAAAAGTGAAGGCGGGAGATATGGTAAAAACAGGCGATGTCATCGGTCAGGTAGGCAACTCAGGCATGACCGATGCGCCGCATACACATGTTCATGCCATGCAGGTGACGGGCAAGAACATCTGGCAGGAAGAGGGGATCCCTATTTATTTTGACGGCAGGAACCCGGTCAAGGGTACGCTGTTTTTTAAAAAGTAGCGCCGGGTCATTTGCGATTAAGAGCGGGCTAGCTTCCTATCGCTTTTTTGATATTTCTTTTGACCTTGCCGTACTGTTCCTGCATTTTTCCGCCTGCCTGCTCCGCCTTACCTCTGATTTCCTGTGATTTATTGCCGGTTAATTTACCGGACTCTTCAGTGACCTTGCCCTTGACCTGGTTCCATTTTCCTTTGACTATATTGTTATCCATTTACATACTCCTATAATTTTTACTGAATAAATGGTAGCAGTGTGAACATATAGAAGTAATATAATCGGGCTACGATATGTTAAATAGTTATGATATCGATAAGTTATAGGGCCGATAGATTGATGAAAAGGGGATGTGAAACCGGTAGTCCCACGGGTGTTCTGCCTCGGAGACCACCGGCAGGTGACCTCTATTGTTTTTGTTTTAAACGCAAAAACTGACGGAATGGATTGGACGGATTAAAAAAGCTTAAATACGCTGGTCAGCAGCCACCAAATCAGGAGAATAACCGCAATAATAAGCGCTAGATGGATAAACCAACCCAGGGCTCGGAAAAAAATGAAACCCAGCAGCCACAAAACAAAGATAACAGCCGCAATTATTAAAATGATACTCATTGCCACCTCCCTTATACTTAAATTCTCCCTGTCTTACGGTCTGACGATTATATTATCATAAGGTTAATAAACTGTCATTTGCCATCGATCCGGTTATCGTATCCTAACCTTTTGACTTACAATGAAAGGGTAAGGATGCTCTATGCCAAAGCTGCCGGATCTGGTCAATGGATTCAAAATGCTGAAGGAGGTGGACCTGAATGCGGTCCGCATCCAGGCTGAAATACGCCCTTATGTTATGGTTGTTGGAGAAGCCGGGGCCGGCAAGACAGCTTTGACCGGGCAGTTGATTTCCGGTCCGAGACCGGAGCAGGTGCCCATATTGTCCGCCGTTACTATGCATCGGCCGGAGCCAACCCTGCAAATTCCCGATGACGCGCTGGTGCTGCTGTTACTGGACGCTGCGAGGCGCAGCCATCCAAGGGAACGGGCGCTCTTCGAAGGTCTCGTTGCCAGGAAGGTTGCGACGGTTGTCTGCTATAACGCCCCTGGCATGGCTGGCGACGAAATTGCGAAGCTGGACAAGGCAGCCTGGGCCGGCGCGGAGACTGTTGCCATTACGGCCGCCGATCGCGACACCCTGATACGTTATCTGGCACCCGCCATCCTGCGTGCCTGCAAAGGCCGCGAGGTGCGCATGGCACGCTACGTGCCGTTGCTACGTGCCCCCGTTGCACAAAAGCTAATTGATGATATGTGTCTTATCAATGCTACCTACAGTCTTACGACCGGTCTGGCAGAGATTGTACCGTTTCTGGATCTGCCCTTGAATTTGGCGGATGTCATCGTATTGACCAAGAATCAGGCCCTCATGGCTTACGAAATCACGCTGGCTATGGGCATGCAGGCCGAATGGCGCGATACAATTCCTAAAATGGCTGCCGTGATTGGCTCTGCTTTTCTCTGGCGCCAACTGGGGCGTTACCTGGCCGGCCTGATACCTGTCATCGGCATCGTGCCCAAGATAGTGATTGCTTACTCGGGGACCTATGTGGTCGGCGAAGCTATTTACCGGTGGTGCGCCAACGGCGAAAAGCTAAATCCTCCGGAGTTAAAAGCCCTCTATGCCGTCGCCCTTGAGCGGGGAAACGAAGTTGCCAGGGCATTGATCGAGAGAAGTGATGCTGCCGGAACCCTTACCCGGAAGCAGGCCGGCAGCCGGTTCAGTTCGGTGGTATCTTTTATGGCCGCAAGAAGCCAGGATATCCGCCGGCAAATTGCATCTATCTCTGAAAGCGCTTCAAAACCGGCAGCCGTCTGTTCGTCCTGCGGCAAGAAATCGCCAACAGGTGCAACATTTTGCGCCTTCTGCGGTAGGCCGCTGAATTCGTAAAATAGTCTATTTAATCAACCAACCACGGCTGAACCGTCAAATGTCATAAGTATTTTATATATTCCGACCCGATTATATTACTATTGCAGGGCCACCTTGCTATTATTTTCTTAGGTGAATATCGTTATGAAAATAAGATGGCTCGCGCTAATTGTCATTATCATACCGGCGGTTTGTATCGGATTGGGCTGCGTGTCTTCTTCAGAAACCTCGTCGCACACGGCTGTCGCCGCTCAAGCGATGAATATACCGCAGGCCATGCCCGTCACATTTGCAGTTGCCGAGGCGCCGCCCGATCCCACAGTTATCAGCCTGAACCCTGACAGCTTCAGCTACAATGTCCCGCAAAATGGGACCAACCCGTCCGACAGGATATTAAAAGTCTCCAAATCCGGCGCCGGCGCTCTGAACTGGTTCCTGTATAATACGGCTGCCTGGCTTACCCTTTCCAAATCGGGCGGCATAAATGCGGGCAGTTTTGCGCTATCGGTCAATATTAACGGTCTTAAACCGGGCACCTACACTGATACCATCACCATCACAGCTTCGGGTGCGGACAATTCGCCGCTCCAAGTACCCGTGTTGCTAAACATTTCTGTTGCCCCATCCCAACCCCTTAACCCGGTTATAGTTAATTCGATCGGAGGCCACCGGCACTGCCGATGCGGCACCGATCACGCTAGATAAAGTCCCCAGTTCATTCTTTTTTACCTGCGCTATCGGCTATATAACCATGCCTTCCTATTAGAACATGCCCCACCTGCGAAAAATCAGCACAAGCAGGATGATGCAGGCGAGAGCGCCGATTGCCGAGCCGACTATGACCCACAGGGGTATGGACTGCGACTTTGGAGCCAGATGAGCCGGTGCTGAGGCGGGCGCCGTGTGGAAACTGAAGGTGGCGCTGGATTCTCCGGGTACGGGCTGCACAGCCGCGACACGCCAGAAATAGATCGTATTATTTCTCAACTGACCGGAGTATAGGTACGCCGGGCCGTCCACTGTTGCGGAGACCAGAGGCCGGCTCATGTCGGACCTCTCCGATAGCTCAAATTTATAAGCTGTTGCCTCTTTGTCAGGTGTCCATGTGAAGCCGATGGGCGAATTGAACGCACAATCACAGTTATTGGCAGGCGACAGCAACTGGGGGCCAAGGTATGGGGTAGCCACGGGGAATCCGGGCTTCACGATGAAATTACCTGTATCCGACCAGGGGCTCCGAATATATTCCCCTGTGGCGGCATGATCGGTCCGTATACGCCAGAAGTATGTAGCTCCCGCTTCGGGAAGCGAGCCCGGAGGCAGCCATACGGCCGGGCTGAGGACATTATCAGGGTCGGTCCTGATGAGAATTGAACCGGTTACAGCAGTTACATTTTCCGAATTGTTCATTGACGGGTCGACCCTCAAGTCGAAAGCCTGGTCCTTGGCCAGCTGCAACTCGTACTTGTCCGACAGGGACAGTTGCTCCCATGAAAAATCGACCTGGTCATTGCGTCCTGTGACCGGGTCGCAGCCCGTTTCGGAGGGGCCGGTTGCCCACGGCCCGGCCTTGCATAACGTGTCCCTGAACCTGTAGATGGCAGTGGTATTATCGTTCACACCATTGGAAGTATCTATTGCCCACAGGTCGTTCTCACCGGCGTTTCCCGACAGCTTGAGCCAGGGCACATCGCCGGCAAAAGTAAGCGGGGCGGGATCAAATGCGATCTGACTGCCTGTAAGCGTGCGGTTGATCATATCCCATTCCATAAGTTCGGCAATGGGGTAGACCGGGTCCAATGTCCGGTTCATGCCTTCGGACCTGCCGATAATATTAGTAATATTTTCCGACCATCCCAAATGTACTGCGTCGGCCGCCGTAATATTGTCCGCCCTGAGCGCATAAAGGGTGCCTTCGGGGCCTACCTTCAGCCCGCTGACCTGTTCTTCCGTGATGTTGTCAGCTATGGATATATCGATCTGTTCCCATTTTGCCGACTGGCCGATAGTCCAGCGCCATATGCCTCCCGTGACATTCTCCGTCGGAAGGGAATGGCTGTCCGGGGGGCCGTCCGTGCGGCCGCCTGCATAGATAACGTTGTTGGCCGCATAGTTGGCATCAGGGACGACCTGAATGTCGCTTAGAAAATAGCTTACGGGCACCGGTATTTCTGTAAAAGTGGCGCCCCCGTCGGTGGAATAAGCCACCCACCCGTCTGTGCTGCTGGCGAAAAGATGACCGTTGTCGCCTAGCGCCAGCATGTTGATATTATTGAGCCCGGTCGTCACCTTGTCACCCCAGGTCACGCCGCCGTCCGTGCTTCTACGGACACAGCCCCCGCTGGTCGCCATGTAGAGAATATACTGGCCTGCTGTGACCATATCGATAACCGGCCCGGGGATGAAAAGCTTCTTCCAGGTATTTCCTCGGTTTAACGATATCTCCAGCAGATGTGAATTTACCGGCACGTTTTCTGATGTTATGTTATCTACCTCCACTGCGTACAGAGTATAGTCTGTGGCATAGTCCGGGCTTAACCTGAGGATTACCCTGTTGGTTTCGGTCTGCATGTTCAACAGCCGGCCCCAGTACTGGCCCAGCGGCTCTCCGGCGCTGCGCCACACGCTTTCCGGCCCGAACTCGCTATAGCTGGCCATGAACAGGCTGCGGGAATCGGGTGCGGGCGCGATGTCGCTGATTTGTATACTGGTGTTCATAAGGCTGGTCTGAGTCCAGTTATTGCCGTTATCCAGGCTCTGTGAGAAGGCGCTTTCATCATAAAAGGGTCCGGGCGGAGGCGGAGACGGTGTTGGAATTGGAGGTTGGGCAATACCCGTGCCGCAAAATCCCACGGCGCCGCTGTAGCTCCAGGCAACCTGGGCATTACCCGGCCCGGAGGGAGGCTGGTTGGCCTTAAACCAGACAACAGTACCGGGGCTCCCGGGCGGCGTGCCCAGGGGATTGACGCTCCATTTAACCTGCACCACATTCGACACCATGGGGGTCGGTTCGACGAACCCGGCCAGAAGCTTTCCCGATATGAGGGTGCCGAAATAGGCGATGCTGCTTATATTCATCGAGGTGGCGTCGGTCACTTTGAGCCTGTCCACCTGGTTTATGCCGTCGTCAACCCGGTAAACATCATTACTGGCATCGCCTATCCGGCTGTAGCTTACGAATTCTTTGCGTGTTATTTGACTGGCCCCGCCATAATTGGAGGGCAGGGCTATACTGGAATAGATGATATTTATTGGAAAGGCTATCGACTCTTTCACTATCGGCACCGGGTAATTGGGATAGGACGACGGATCATTCCATTGAGTGCTTTGTGCAGAGATGTTTCTTGTTCCGATACACAAATAAGTGCCGGTGCTGTCGGAAGCCGTTGCCAGTATGGTGGAATCCGAATTCGCAAAGTTCGCATTACCCGGGTTGTAATGCGGCGAAAAGGCGATCGCCGATACGGGCCCGCTTGGGGTAAGAATCTGGTCTGTCCAGGTGGAAGTTATGCCGCCTATTTGAAGCGCCAACACATGGCCGGTACCGAGGGTCCAGTTGGCAGTCCCTACAGCAACATCGTGCAGGATCGAATTATTACTTGATGAATAACCATTGGAGATAGTTATACACTGAATTTGCTCGCCGGGAGGCGGGGTTATGCTGGTGTCATTCCATGTCTGCCCGCCGTCGTTGGATATGAATACGGCGCTACGGTTGTTAGTGACCAGGGCGACATACTGAGGACGGTCGGGGGCAACGGCGATTTCGTACCAGCGCAAACCTACGCCAATAGGAAGCGAGTGCGTTATATCGTTAAAGGTCAGCCCGCCATTATCCGAGCTGTAAAGGAGGTTGTTGACGGTATCCAGGGCGTACACAATGTCATGGCTGGCGACAATACGGTTGACCTCGGAGGGTGCAACGACGATATTTCCCGTCGCGCCCGGCTTGTATATCTCTTCCCATCGGAGCGGCTGGCCCGAGGGCGGCTCCTGGGCGCTGGCCGCCCCGCATAAACCGGCCAAAATTACTGCCGGCAGCAATGCCGCCAGCAGCCAGTAAATCGTTTTGCTAGATACCTTTCCTATGGGAAGTCCCCCAAGATGGCACGAATTATTTCCAAAACCCCGCGCTATCATACATCAAAAATATTAATTTATTATTAATCGGATATTTTCCCGAACCTAACTTAATAAAATCCTAATAATTTTCACATAGACTGTTACAGTGGTAAACTTGAATAAGTTTGATATATCCGGTTCATAGACTGACCACCATGAGAAAATTCAGGGCAATATTTTCTATATTACTGGTCCCTCTCATAGGTGTCATTGCACTGAGTTGTACTTCCAAATCCAATTCCGCCGCGGCGGCCGGCCAGACTGCCACGGTTCAGAGCGGCAATCTCAGTGTCGATATCCTGGCCAGCGGCAACCTGGTGACGGCCAACGAAGCAGACCTGGCTTTCTACTCGGCAGGGACGGTCGAGGACGTGCTGGTAAAAATCGGCGATAACGTTACAGAGGGACAGGCCCTGGCGAAACTCGATACGGCACCCCTTGGAAGCAACCTGGCTCAGGCCAAAATAAATGTCGAAACGGCCCAGATGAACCTGGAAAACGCCGAGGAACCCCAGACGGATTCCTCCGGTACGGTTATCTCGGCCCCCGACCCACTTAATATCGACATCAAGCAGTTGCAGTTGCAGGACGCCCAGGCCAGTCAGGTTGAGGCGCAAAAGGAATTGGATGAGGCCACTATTACCGCTCCTTTTGCCGGGCTGGTAACCAATGTTAATGTCGTACCGGGCGACCAGGTAGCCGCCAACTTCGTCGGCGTGCGCATCATCGACCCCGTGAATTTCCAGGTTAATGTACTGGTTAGTGAGATGCAAATATACAATTTGAGCATAGGCACGCCGGCAACTGTCCAGGCGGTTGCGCTGCCCGCGTATACTTTCCCGGGCAAAGTCTCGCTCATAGCGGAAGCGCCGACAATTCAATCAAACGTGGTGAACTATCAGGTGACAGTACTGATGGACCCGGTGGACGCGGCTACACTCCAGGCACAATTGAATCGTACTTCTGCGGGATCTGCATCTGCACGCTCCAGGCCGTCGGGCGCCGCAGGGCAGACGTCAAACTCGCAGGCGACCGCCAATACGCAGTCAGCCAATCAAACGGCATCCGATAATCGAACACTTAACGGACAAGCTTTTTCCGGCCAACCATCCGGTAATCAGACGGCCGCCGGTTCAAACGCGACGAGTCGTTCTTATGCTGGACAGTCGGCAAGCGCTGGCGGCCAAAATCAGCAGGTTCAGGCAGCGACAACCGTGCCCGCGGATTTCCGCTTGAGGGAAGGGCTGACCGTTACCGTCAGCATTGTAACCGCACAGAAGACCAATATCCTCCTGGTGCCCAATAAGGCAATTACCAGCCAGGGTGGAAGATATTATGTACAGCTTGTTTCGGCTGGAACTACCACCCAGAAAGTGATACAGACGGGCATCACCGACGGCCAGAATACGGAGGTCGTCAGCGGCCTCAATGCGGGGGACGTTGTATCTACTGCGACCAATATTGTCGCGAGCACGACAACCACATCTCAACAGCAGAGGGCACCCACCTCTTCGATCACTTCGATCCCGGGAGTCCGCTTACCCACTTCAAGATGATCGAATTGCACGACATTCAAAAAATATATCAGATCGGGGACAGGGAGCTCCAGGTGTTAAGAGGTGTAAGTTTCACCATAGAAAAAGGGGAGCTCGTCGCCATTATGGGACCTTCGGGATCGGGGAAATCAACCCTCCTGAATGTTCTGGGCTGCCTGGACGTGCCGACTTCCGGCAGCTACATTTTGGATGGCGAGGAAGTGAGCCGGCTTAACAGCAAAGAACTCGCTCATGTCAGGGCGCAAAAGATAGGATTCGTCTTCCAGCAATTCAACCTGTTGCCCAAGTTGTCGGCCCTGGCTAATGTTAAACTGGGCCTCGAATATGCGGGCGCCGATGATTACTCATCTGCCATGGAGTCGCTTACAACTGTGGGACTGGCCGACCGGGCCGACCACCGCCCCACCGAACTTTCGGGAGGTGAGCAGCAGCGTGTTGCCATAGCCCGAGCGCTGGCTAAGAACCCTCCCCTTATACTGGCCGATGAGCCGACCGGCAATCTGGACAGCAAGGCCGGCGAGGAGATAATCAATATGCTGACCGCACTTCATGCGGAGCAAGGTATTACCCTGGTAATGATCACGCACGATCCGGGGATTGCCCGGCACTGCCAGCGCATCATACATATTATGGACGGTATGGTAGAGAAAGATGAAAAAATACAGTAAACTGCTCAGGCCTTTCGCCAACGCCTGGGGAGGTGTCACCTCTCACAAGCTCCGCAGCCTGTTGACCATACTGGGGATTGTGATCGGTGTTTCCGCAGTGATCGCCCTGATGTCGGTCGGCAAAGGCGCCGAGCAGGATATACTGGCCAGGATAGAGACGCTCGGGGCGAACCTGATGATGATCACTCCTGGGTCGACCATGGGGGCCGGGGGGGTCAGAGGCGCAGCCGGCAGCGTTACAACGTTGACTATGGAAGATGCTGAGGCCATCCAGGCAAGGACCGACCTCGTTACTTCAGTGGCCCCGATCTTTTCCAAAAGCCTGCAACTGATAGCCGGCAGCCAGAATATGAATGCGCAGGTCACAGGCACAACCACGGCCTACATGACGACATACAATTTGAATACGACCAGCGGCACCTTCTTCTCCGATTACGATTATCAACAGGGAACCGCTGTGGCCGTTTTGGGGGCCACCGTTGCGCAGACGCTTTATGGCAGTAATGACCCGCTGGGGCAGAACTTGAGGCTTGGCACTATCATCGTACGCGTGATAGGCGTACTGGCCAGCAAGGGTTCAGTCAGCGGATCGCCCGATAATATGGTGTTTATCCCTCTCACCACCATGCAACAGGCGGTGGCGCAGCAGCGCACCGCAAGCGGACAGCAGGTCATATCCTCCATTTCGCTAACAGTGAAAGACATAAAAAACAGCGACTACATAGTGCAGCAGCTCACAGATCTGCTGCGCACGCGGCACCAATTGATTGCGTCGGCTGCTGACGACTTTACAATTACCTCAATGCAGGAGGTGGCCAGCACTGTATCCGCAACCATGGCTACCACCACCATGCTGCTCGGATCGATAGCTGCAATTTCGCTGCTCGTGGGCGGCATAGGCGTAATGAATATCATGCTGGTTTCAGTGCTGGAAAGGACCAGGGAGATCGGAATTCGCAAGGCATTGGGCGCCAAGGATACGGACATATGGGTTCAATTCCTGATAGAGTCGGCGTTTCTTTCACTTGCCGGCGGCCTTATCGGGGTCGTATTGGGATGGGGAGCGGCATATTTGATATCAGTGTTTGGGTCAATGACCACACTCGTAAGTGCGGACATCGTTGTGCTGGCCGTATCGGTATCTATTGCCATCGGGCTGTTCTTCGGGTTCTATCCTGCATGGCAGGCATCTCGCCTCAATCCTATCGAAGCACTGAGATACCAGTAAGGCAGACCAAATTTCAGCCGGGCGAACTATGAAACAAGCGGCTTCTTCTTGCTGAAGCCGAAAATGTAGATTATCTCCAGGATCGCCAGGGTGTTGATTATTAGTAAGACTACAAACCACGCTGTGTGACCGTTGCGGGCTGATTTCCATAAGGCTACTCCCTTCCATGGCAAAGTCCATGCAAGGGCCAGGAGTATCAACCATGGCATCCAAGGGTAAACTATTGAAGGACTGTTTCCATTATTTCACCTGTCCTTGATTCTTATTATGAGACCTTATTTCGGTAAGGTTCATTGACATCTTCGAATCTATCTTACAATCCCGCATTATACTATAATTCTTAGACGGCAGTGAGCGATTCGATCGTAAACACCAAATTAAGCACCGGCGATGGGATGGCGCATGTACGTTACATCGACTGGCTGAGGGTGCTTTCGATGCTGAGCATATTCCTTTTCCATACTGCCAGGTTCTTTGACATTTTTTCCGATTGGCATGTTAAAAACTCTTCGACCTGGATCGGCGGTTCCATAATAGTCGGATTCGTGAGTCAATGGATCATGCCACTTTTCTTCATACTTGCCGGCGCCGGTACCTACTATTCCCTCAAAGCGAGGACTGCAGGCCGGTTTATAGGTGAGAGGTCGCTGCGCCTGCTGATTCCTTTCGTGTTCGGAGTGGTTGTAATTGTCGCGCCGCAGGCTTATTATGAGCTTCTTTTCCGCGGGCATTTATCCGGTGTTAATTTTCTGCAATTCTATCCTCAATACCTTGCCAGCTTGCCCGGCCGTTTTTTAGGCTGGGATTTTTATCATCTGTGGTTCCTGGCATTTTTGTTTATTTTCTCGATTGTCTGCCTGCCGCTTTTTCTAGTTTTACCTGGAAAACGAAGCAGCGGCATAGGTGGACTGGCATCGGTAATAGATACACCCTGGAAACTCATGCTGCTTGTGGTGATTCCGGTAGCAGCCGTTGATATCTTTTTATATCCCGGCGCTTTCTGGGGCAACCGTGATTTCGGAGGCTGGAATATAGTAGTCTATTTCCTGTTCTATCTCTCCGGGTATCTGCTTTTCGCCAACCAGAAGATGATCGAATTATTGAGAAGGCTACGCTGGTTTACCAGCATTGCGGTCATAATTGCCTCGCTTGCACTTATCTATTTTATTAATGCCTTAGTGGACTGGCAAACCAATTACGGCTCCATTGTCTATATCGCAGCCCAGGCTATACAGGCGCTGAATACCTGGTGCCTGCTGGTTATCATAATCAACCTGGGAAGGCGGTATCTTGATTTTACCAACAGGTTCCTCAGCTATGCCAATGAGGCTGTTTTGCCATTTTACATTCTGCATCAGACGGTTATCATCAGCATAGGATTCTATGTGGTCCAGTGGAACATGGACCCCGCACTGAAGTATCTTATTATTGCTCTAGCTTCGTTTACGCTTATTATGGCTATTTACGATCTGCTGGTGCGGCGTGTAAATGTACTGCGTTTCCTCTTCGGCATGAGGCCGGCGAAGAAATAGGGCGCCCCAATATAAGGCCAATGGGCTATTCGACAATGGCGGATGGATTAGGTTGAAAGGGATGTATCCTGAGGTAGTGTGAATATAGGAAGGGGTAGTTGGATTTGAGGTGTTGCATGTAGTCCAGCCATTCCACCAGCAGGTATTGATAGGCCCGTGAGATATCCACGCCGATGTGGGCCAGGTCTTTAGGCGGCAGGTTGGCCAGTGACGGGCGGGATTCGAGCTCCTCCGTAAGATGGAATACGGATAGCAGCAGGTCGGTGAACCGCTCATGTTCGAGCAGGTTGGGGTTCTCGATAAGGGCCAGCAGGAAAGTACGTTTGCTCACCAGGAAGGATTTCAGTTCATCGAGGTCCATCGCCGGGAACTGCGTGTGTGATTCGTTTTTAGCAAAATCCAGCGCTTTTTTAAACTCGGGCTGTTTCCAGGAAGCAATTACATGAAGGTTTTCCAGTATTTTCGTTTTATCGTCGGCCGCTTCCAACAGCATGTTCGATAGCTGATGGCCGACTTCCGAGAAGAAAGTGCCTACCACCATATTCATTTTGCTTATTTTCTCCTGGACTTCCCGGCGGGTCATAAGGCGTTCGACAATGATGCCCACCAGCAGGACCTGCAAAGGCAGGAAGGCCAGGTCCTGAAAAAGGTAGAAAAGGTTATTGCGCAGGTCTCCAAAAATCAGGTAATCGATTACAAAAAGTATGACTGAGGAAAGGACCAGCACCACTGCAAGCACAATCAAATAGCCTGAATTTTTCATATAACTAAAACGATGCGGTCATTGGAGAACTGTAATCGGCTGGCTATAGCCGGCCCGGATATATTTTATGGCCCGGGCCGACTCATAGCCGCTGAAAACTTGATTTATTTCGATAAAAACAGCTGTATTAGAGCTGGGTGGACAGGAATACCCCGATACTCATCTGCTGTATCTCGTCCTGGACCTCTTCGATGCCGTCGATATGTCGGTCCTCATCATTGAGGATGCTTTCCAGTAGCTCCCGCGTGGCGAAGTCTTTGGCCTCGCCGCATACCGATATGCCGGCGTTATAAGATTTGATCGCCCCGGCCTCCAGGCCATGGTCGCTGGCGAACATTTTAGGCACATCGGCCCCGATGCTCATCTTCCTGAGTTCGCTGACGATAGGTATGCCTTCCAGGAATATTATGCGGGCGATGAGCTTTTCTGCATGCTTCATCTCTTCGACGGCACGCTTCTGGATGGTTTTTCCGAGTTTTTCATAGCCCCAGTTTTCACACATTTCCGAATGGACCATATACTGGTTTATAGCTGTTAACTCGTCCGCCAATTGGGAATTAAGGACCTCGATTACTTTGGGTGCGCCTTTCATATAAACCTCCCTAAATTTATGACTGGTATCCTCTCACGCGTAGATATTATAGCATGTAAAAATTGCACATGATGAATAGCGTCACCGGTTAAACGTAGCCGCCTCCCGTAGGGCAAATCACCTGTCCCACTACAAAGCTTGCATCGTCGGAGGCCAGGAATAAGGCTACTGTAGCCACCTCTTCGGGGGTGCCCATCCTGCCGACCGGCGTCTGCGTTATGGCAACGAATCTGAAAGTCGGAGTCAATTGATTGGTCAGCAGCGGCGTATCTATCCAGCCGGGGGCGATGGCGTTCACATAAACGCCGCGTGCGATGACTTCGCGCGCAACCGACTTGGTGAAGGCTATGATGGCCCCTTTGGCAGCCGAATAGTCAGGACTCCCGGGAATCCCCAATATTCCCGCTATGGAAGCCATGTTAATGATTTTCCCCTTTCCCCTGTCCTCCATGATATTGAGCGCCTCGCGCGTGCAGTAGAACGTACCGTAAAGGTGCACCGCCAACACACGGTCCCAGGCTTCATCGGTCATGTTCCTGGTAGCTTCCACGGACGTGGTTACACGACCGGATGTCATTAATTCCTGGATGCAAACGTCGCTCCTTTTCAAAACTTCATCGGTTGTCTTTGCGATCCCTGCATTATTGACAAGGATGTCGAGGGTGCCGAATTTCTTCATCGTCCGGGCAAACATATCCTTGACTTCCCCGGCATTTGAAACGTCGGCAGTTATGCCCAGGCCTTCGCCGCCCAATTTAACAATCTCGGCCAGGGTGGTCTCAATTGCATCGGCATTTACATCGTTGACTACAACCTTGGCCCCTTCCCTGGCGAATGCCAGGGCAACGGCCTTGCCGATGCCACAGCCTGCCCCGGTTACCAATGCTACCTTGTCCTTGAACTTCATACTTACCCCCTTACCATAATCGAGACGCTTAATATTTGACGGACTGGAATGTTATGAGATGTAATATATCATTTAGAATAAATTTTTGCAGGCAGGTATAAAACGTGCATATATCAGCATTCAATAAAATCACCTTCCTATTACTGGTATTATCAGTTCCGTTGCTGTCAGGCTGTGCCCCCGCTGTATCGCAACAAGAATACAGTTCATTGCAGGCAGAACTGGAAACTACAAAGGACCAGCTTGCTGCAGCCAATGCGGAAATAGCAGCCCTGAAAAGCCAGAGCCAGAATACGCCGGTCGTTACCGGCGACCCTTTGCAAGCACCCAGAACAACCCTTACCACTATGCAACCTTATCTTGATTTGAACCTACTAATACTGGACGATGCGGCCACTATCAGCCAGCAAAACTCCAAGGATATAACCATTGCCTATGCCGACCAGCAATTCACCGAACATCGTGCCAGGCTGGCCGCTATCTTGCCGCGGTTTGACGATAAAACCTTCGCTAATACCGTTGCGGCGGCCTGGAACGAGAATACCGATCCGCAATTGAAATGGCAGGACTGGTATCAGACCTACAGTACCGTGCGTAATAACATGAAAGATAATCTAGATAAGCTTTCCGGGCAGTTAAACCCTTAAACTCCGGTCACGGAGAACTGCCTCTTTCTTGTCTTAGAGAAAAAATACCTGTGGACTCTGAGGACTTGTCCTGTCTCAGCCACCCCTGGTCATAATAAATATCTCAACGGCGGTGATAATCAAGGTGATTATGATAATGCCAATGACGAGCCACCTGGAATTAATTTGGCGATTGAACAAATTCGACCCAGCTTGACCCGATGTTATCTTGGAAACCTCGAGGGCGCATTTTTTGCAATATGTTTCGCCGAACAATACGGTGGTGCATTCGTCGCAGATAAGCTGCTGGCAGCGCCAGCAGCCATTGGTAGCTTCCCTGTCGGGATGAACATAACAGCTACCTTTTCCGGCCATTACAAGCCTCCTGATACCTATTTTTTATGATTATACTTTTATGTAGGGCTTTAGTAAACATGGAGTGCTTTATTTTGAATTCAACATTGTATATAAGTTAAACTTAGAATATATTTAACTATCGTTTTCGGGGAGGTTGTCAATGAATATAGACGAGTTGTTAGCTCAACTTAGAAAGGAATGGCTGAGCGACATGGCCGATCTCGAAAACAGACTTCGCGCTGAGATGGACGGGAAAATCGCCAAGGCGCTCGAAGCTAAATCGGAGATGCATGGACATCGTGAGTATTTCCCTTACACGGAGTGGAACAAAAACGTGCAGATACTTGTGAAAAGGTTCGAGCAGATCGAGAAACATATTGAGCTGATCGAAAGAAAATTACTTAATAGATAATGGCGGGTTTTATAGAAGCGGGTACAAGGGCCTGCCCTCTGAACAAATTTGATGTGCCGCTATTGCACTTTATGATATTTGATATGCTTTCCGAAGACGTCTTCCAATAGTTTGGAAATTTCCGCGCTTATGGGGGTGGAGGCGCCGCCCGTCGATGAGCCCTTTTGGTGTGCGTCAGATGCCCCGTCCACCATATATTTTTCATTTAAAAATGGTTGCTGATCGAATTGCGCACTATGCCATAGGGCCGTCTGTTGATTTGAATACTGGTTTTTGTACGCGGCTGGCGGCACGGGCGTTTGTTCGGACTCTACTATCCACGTGAAGTTGACGCCGCAGCCTGCACAAAATCTTTCACCCAAAATGACCTTAGCCCCGCACCTGGGGCATTGATATCGTTGCCGCGTATCTTTCATCTTATGCTGTAAAGGCCGCTTTCCTTTTTCATATGATGTTCTGCGGTCTACTAATTTAAGAATAGCCCTTAAATATTAAGAATTTATTTAGCACGCCCTAATCAATACCAGTACCTGTAATACCCGGGGTAGATAAACGGCACATAGGTAGAGTAACTCTGGCTTAAACCCCTGTTATATCCGGCTGAGTCACCCTGCGTATAACCATCATCTTTGCCTTTGGCGTAGCCCTGATCATATCCAGCCTTGTTGCCGCGATCGTAGCCGTCTTTATCACCAGCCTGGTAGCCCGTATCATAGCCCGCCTTTTGTCCGTCGGTCATCCCCCTGGCATATCCGGCTTTATCACCTTCCGCCTTACCCTGGTCGTAACCGCTTTTATATCCTCCGTTATTGCCTAACCAGTAACCCCCCAGTGCAGCCGCTCCTATAATGACAACTAACAGCACAATACAAATTACTGCGACCCATTTGCTCAGATTAATAGTCCAACTTCCGGACATTTTGCACCTCCTTCTGCCTCGTTAAATCCTTGCCTTTCTTTAATTATAGATTTTTTGCCATTGCCTGCGAAGGAACATGTACGATGGGAAGGTTAAATTGTTGTAACATTTATGAACGGTGAGATATATCAGGATCGCTTTCCCTGCAATACCTGAGAACCTCGGCAAAATTGGTTATCCTGGCAAGGTTGTTGGTCTCGGGGAAACCATCGTACGTAAGGCTGATCCAGGGTTTTCGATATTCTGCGCTGAACTTGTCGGACATAGCGGCTACGATCCCTCCCGGCATACATCCGTGCGGCATCACGGAGATAACGCCGGCATATTCCGGGTCACGCATCCAATCAATACCGCTGCCGATGCTGAGCACGGCTTCGCTACCACACCGCGGAGAGATATATTTGCCTGATAGAGATAACAATTTTTCAATAGAAGGCTGATCGGTATCCAGCAATTCGCGGCAGCATGAGGCCAGGCAGTGTTCATCGTGTTCCTGCACATACCTTTTTATATAGCTGATGAGCGCCTTCTTTAACTTGCTGTCGCGTAAAGCATCTTCCAAATTACGGAAGGAAGTATATTTAAACCATTCGCTCAGCGGCGATACCACGACCTCCAGGCCGGCAGATTCGCAGACCTCTACAAGGTGGCTATTGCTGAACTTGTTGGATCGTAAAAAGATCTCGCCGTTAATGCCGATTACAGGTTTTCGTGTTATGCCGGTGTCGATCAATGCCCTGAACTCAGAAGCAGCGGCGGAGAGGACTTTTTCAAAAGGCTCCTTATTGTGGACCTTTCTTACAATCCTGCCCGTATATTCTTTGAAAAGTCTGTTTGCGGCCCCGGCCTCTCTTTCATAGGGACGTGTACGCCAGAGCAATCTCTCCAGGTGGTCAAAGGCCACCAGTCCCTTCCAGGCAAGCCGTTCAAAATCAGCGCCTATGTTGAGATCGCGATAGGCATTGTTGGAGACTGTAGTCCGTATAGGCAAGTCGATACCTATTTCCTTCAGCACCCTCATTTGTTCGATAGCGTATTTGCCCAGCCGGCAGGGACCATATGAGCCTGCCATAAAACCCTCGACATTCTTAAGGCCGTCGCCGTTGTCGCGGTAAAACCGGATAAAGTCCCCCAGGCATACGCGGTAAGGCAAGCATTCGGTACCGGAGGTCAACTCGTTGCTATAGAGCAGGCTACGCTCATCCGATTCGTTAAGAACTATGGTCCTGACACCACAGGCGTTCATGGCTGCAGCCACAACTTCGGCATGGGACGCCATCCTTGGTATAAGCAGGGTTTTATGCGTGTTTATGACTGGGGATGCTCCACGGTAATAATATTTGGAGGGACCCCCGGAGGGCGAAACGGGTCTCGAAAATCCGTTGATCGTATCTACGAACGCTTCCAACCTGGTAACTATACCGGCCTCGGCGGCATGTTCGTCTATCTCCAGTTGCCCCAGAGGTTTGCCGCCCATGATATCTTCAACCAACCTCAAGGCAAATGAATTCGGTCCACAGCCGAAATTGGTCAATATCAGCCCATAAAGCTGAGGATCGCCAGCCGTAATTGCGGCCCCTGCTATCAATTTGCTTTCATAGAACCAGTAGGGCCGGTCCGAATATTTTTTCGGATCGATCGAGGCCAGTGGCAGGAAGTCCAGTGGTATAGGCACTACTCCCAACTGAGCCAGTTTTTCGGCAATGCCAAGGTTGGCGCCGGAATCTTGGGACATATAGGCCCTGGTGAAAAGCACCACACCCGTCTTGCCGCTTGTATGCAGTTGATCGAGTAACCTGCTGCCCAGGATGTCACGCTCTTTCTCGAATGTTCGCTGTGCTTCTATACCTGCAAGGGCTGCCTTTTTGCCCAGACTTCTGCTAAATCCCATTTTTACCGCCGCATCGGCGAGATTATTTATGGTTTCCTCGGGCCCGTGGGTAAAATCGACAATTGGTATCAGGAGCCGGTCTTTCAGGTCAAGCACCTGGCGGATGATATAAGGGGAAGCCTGCACAAGCGGACAGGCGTACTTCTGGTTTTCGTCGCCCTCCTTTTCACCCAACCGGATTGAGCACGGGGAAAGTATGTAGTCGGTATCTTTCAATGCGGCGGCATGCCCGTGAAGCAGTTTTACGGGGAAACAGCTATCGGTATAGCTTAACTCTGCGGCCTGGTGGATAATTTGGCTGTTAGTGATGCCGGAAAGTTTAACTCTGGCATCCAGCGAATTGAGGTAGCCGATTAAAAGTGGCGCATAATCATATACAAGAAGTGCCCTGGGTATCCCTACTATCGGGCCCTGGCCGGCGCCATCCCGGTGGTCCATGAAAAGAAGCTTCTCGCGCTGGTCGAAAAAGGTCTGTATTTTTGCATGCCCCAGGTCGCTGTCGTAGCGGTCGCATCTGCTGCCGTAAAAAGTCGGTTTCTCACTCGGAGTTTGCATCCGGGTAATTGTGCAGTTGTTGTCGCAAGATTTGCAGGTGAATGTGGAAAGAACGCATTCCGCCCCGATGACCTCCCGGAAGCCCTTGAATTTTGATTGTCCGGGGGCCTCTTTGGCCAGTAGCGCCGCTCCCATAGCCCCGCTGACCTCGTTATGCTCCGGTACGGTCAATATTTTACCTTTGAGCTGCTGGTGGAATGCGGAGACCACGGCCAGGTTGTAAAATACGGCTCCCGTTAAGATAACCTTGTTGCCCAGTTTTCTATTCCCTACGACTTTTGAGAGATAATTTTTAGCGATTGAGTTAGCAAGGCTGGCTGTAATAACTTCCAAGGGCAAGCCTTCCTGCTGGGCTGTAGCTACAGCCTGGCCCATGAAAGCGGCGCAACGCGTGCCCAGGTCGATAGTATGTTGCGCTGCAAAGGCCAGCCTTGAAAACTCCCCGTCTTTTACTGAGACCCCCAGCATTTCGGCCAGCTCATCGATGAAGCTACCCGTTCCCGCCGCACAGGCCTTGTTCATCTGGTAGTCGATAACTACACCGTTCCTCTTGATTACAAGCTTCGAGTCCTGGCCGCCTATCTCGATGATATCCGCTTCAGGATCAATATCGGCTGCCGCTCTGGTCTGCGCGGTGATCTCGTTCTTAATCAGGTCGGCCCCTATAAGGCTGCCAACCAGATATCTCCCTGATCCAGTGATGCCTGCGCCGCATATTTTAACCCTATCGGCGCCATCTTTAACCAGGTTCTCGAACACTTCTTTAACAGCGGTCACAGGCTTTCCGGCAGTCATCAGGTAACTTTTTGCCAGGACTTTCCTGCCGGTCTGATCGAGTATCACAGCCTTGGTGCTGGTCGAGCCGATATCAACGCCCAGATAACCGTTGCATTCTCCGCTAATCTTTAGCTCCCGGCCCTTTTCTTTGGGCTTAAGAGGCTCGAGGCCCGGCATCTCGAAGTAGGCCTGCTTTTTATCGCTCTCTGGTAACAAAATTGACTTCGAAATTTTACCTCTGGATAGCAGGGCTGATCCCAGCGCCTCGATATGAAGGTAGTTTTCTGGGATAACAACATTTACTTGATATCCATTTCTCGAAGCCAACATATCGTTAAGAGACCTGGCGACTGAAGCATTGGCGGCTACACCGCCAAGGAAATAGACAGGGACACGAAAAACGCCTTTTTTAAGCGAGGCAACCATGCGTGCAATGCTCTCACAGAGAGCGTATAGCATCGCTTCCACCGGCGCCCCCTTCTGTTGCAGATGGATAAGGTCGGTCTTGGCGAATACGCTGCATCTGGCTGCAATTCTGGGCGGACTGCCCTCGCTGTGCATGGCCAGGCTTGCAAAGTCATCAATATCTATGCCCAGCCTGTATGCCTGCTGTTCCAGAAACCTGCCTGTACCTGCCGCACAGAGGGGATTGGTAGTGACCCTCCAGGGCTTCTTTAAACCATCTTCCAACTCAATGACCAGCGAGCTCTGCCCACCTATTTGAATTATTGTGCCGGCATCCGGGTAAAAGTGCAGAAGTCCGGCTGCAATAGCAAGGGGACTGCTATATTCAACCCATTCCAGCTCTCGCGGTATTATGGATTTGCCGGAACCCGATAGGCCGGCGGCTGCGATCAGGTTGAGATCGAACTTTTCGCTGAGCCTGTTAAGAAGGGAAATAATTGCTGACCGGGGGCTGCGGGTTATCTTCTGCGTATCGAGATAAAGAACGCTTCCAACAGTATCGACGACTGCCAGCTTGGCGCTAACGGAGCCGATATCCATGCCCAGGAAATAAGACATTTCGAGCCATGATTATAGCAAAAGAACCTTCCGGATAGAACATTCCGCTGGATATGAATTTGCATTACCCGTAGCAAGAAATTATATTAAGGTTGCTTGGGAAGATGGAAACAATGAAAACGACGGCTGCATATATTTATTTTGCCATCGGTTGCGGAATGCTGGGAATAATTATGTGCTTCATCCTGTTCTATGTTTGTCTCTATTTTAATATCGATATTTTTAAGAACTTGTGGCTGATAACCATACCCGTTATCCTGGCGGTTTTTCTCAATATCCTTCTTATTGAATTATTTTTCAGACGAAAGAGGAAATAAGCAACTGCAGAATGACACGATTATTTAATATTTTTCCTCTCCGTTTTATGACTATTTAACCGTCCAAACTCTACTATAAACCATCGGTTCTGGAGACTCTGTAATTGACTTGAAGTGGCATAAACCTTTGCCCTGAAATAACGTTTTTAATGTGAAAGGCCCACCGGGTCGGTGGACATAATAAAAATTTAATTGGAGGTAATAACCTTAGCCATGACAGCCTTTTGCATGAAATGCCACAAGGAAACGGAAATCAAGGATGCCAAGACCGTGAAGATGAGAAATGGGAGGCCGGCCACTGCCGGAGTATGCCCTTCATGCGGTAAAAAGGTATTTAAAATAAGTAAAACCTAGTTTGTTTTCCTCCTTAACTAATAAAAACCGGGCGCCGGGGTTGCGCCCGGTTTTTATTTTTATTCAAATCCAAATATGTATTGACATAAATTTAAGTACAGTATAAATTATGCGCATATAACAATTGTCCCACTTTCAGCAGGGGCGCCGGCAACAATGAATATTCAGGACGACGAGAAGACTGTAGAGCAGCTGGAAAACGAGATAGCCAAGCTAAAGGAACAGATAGCCAAGCTTGAAGCTGCTAAAACCCCTCTTGAGAGGAAAAACGACCCTGGATATTTCAATGAAAGGCTGGAAGAGGAAGTAGCTAGAAGTACTCGTTATAAGTATGAAATATCTGTATTATATATCGAGCTGGATAATCTGGATGTTTATTTAAAAAAATACGGCGAAGGCCCGACACAGGAAATCGTCAGCATGTATGGTACAGTCCTGAGAGATGCCGTAAGAAATACAGATATTTACTGCCACGTAGAGCCCGGAAAAACTGCGGTTATGCTGCCATATACCAACGCCGAAGGTACTTTAAAAGTTGCAGAAAAAATCAGGCAGACAGTTGAAAGGGTATTCTCTTTTAACAGTATGTCCACCAAGGTAAAATTAACAGCCACTATAGGAATGGCCTCGTATCCTAAAGATGCAGTTTCATACGATCATTTAGTAAAAGTGGTAACTGAAGCTTTTTCGAGAGGCAAGGATAAGGGGGGCAATTCTTCCTGTATGGCAGTAGCCACGGATGCCGGCGCCGGTGGTGGAAAAGAGTGCGAAGACAAATCGCTACAAAATGATACGTTTCTCCAAGCGTTGAATGACGAAGTTTTAAGAAGCTCCCGTTATGGTCAGAAGTTTTCGCTCATGATACTTTCCATCAGCAATTTGGAAAACAAAATATTAGGATTGGACGGCGAAGCGCGGGCTATAATCATGAGGGCCATCTATAAGCTGTTGAATGTCACCATGAGGACGGTCGACAGGAATTATTTATATACCGATAGCAAGTTTGCCATAGTGTTGCCCGGCACGGACGCAGACGGAGCCCAGGCGGCAGCGCAGAAGCTCATCCAAAGCCTCACCAATTACCCGATAGTCCGCAATAACGGTGTTGATGTAAATATATTTGCCAATGTAGGTATTGCCTGTTTTCCAGCTGACGAGGTGTCCAAAGACGGACTGATAAGGCGAGCGGAGTCAGCTTTAAGCCAGTCCATTATAAAGGGAAATAACCAGTTCATGCTTGCTTCCAGTGCCTTGGAACTGGCGGGTAAGAACATCAATGAATGGATTGCCAATCTTAAGCAGGGGGGCCCGCCGACCATTTATAACCTGCTCGCCTCGCTTGATTTGACCGAACACTATTCCAGGCCGCATTCGCATACCGTGGCCAAGTATTCGGTGGCAATGGCCCAGGCAGTCGGGCTGCCCGGCGCTTCAGTAAAACAACTTCGGATCATGGCACTGATGCATGATGTAGGTAAAATCTGCATTCCTGCCAGCGTAATAACCAAGCCGGGGCAGCTCAACGCGCAGGAGTGGGATGAGATGGCAAAGCATCCTCAATACGGATCACAGATTCTTGAGCAATTTCCCGAATTCGCTACCTGTGCGCAGGTAGTATTGACACACCATGAAAGATGGGATGGCAAAGGCTACCCTCATAAAATAAGCGGCGACCAAATTCCCCTTGAATCGCAGATCATCGCCGTAACAGAAGCTTATGATGATATGGTAACGCCACGCCCTTACAAGAAGCATTTATCAGTTCAGGAAGCAATCGAAGAGATTAAAAAGAATGCAGGTACCCAGTTCGATCCATCGGTCGTAAAGGTTTTTCTCAGGGTAATAGATAAATTGGATAACATACAGTCATCGCATTGACTGTCCGGATGCCTCCAGCCAGTAATCTGTAACCGAAAACAGGCAAATACCGATATTAGCGCAATGGGTTAGATTAAAATAATATCTGTAAGGGCACGTTTGGGGACGTGGTGAATTCCCTGTTCGTCCCTCCAGTATTTAGTATCGCCGTCCTTTGCCAGCGGTTCCAGCTTAACTGTTTCCCCCGGCTTTCCGATAGATATTACCAGCAATATCTCATAGCGCGGGTCCACGTTCGGCGCCTGCGCCAGTTCCTTTTTACGAATTGTGGCTATCATGCAACCCCCCAAACCTTTCTCGACCGCCCCCAGCAAAATACTTTGAGCAGCTATTCCGCAGTCGGTGCCGAAATTCCCGCTGATCTTTGTGTCCCCGAGTATCACGATATACGCTGTTGGCCTTTCTCCTTCAGCCGGTCCGGCCCAATTGGGTATAAGGCGTGCCCAGCCAAGTTGTGGAAATATCAGTGAATTTCTCTTGGCTTCGTTGGAAAGAATATATTTTAATGGTTGCAGGTTAAGACCGGAGGCGGAGTTTCTGGCCAGGTCAACTAATTCCTTCAGCGTATCAAGCGCAACACCCACATCCTCGTGATAACGGCGATAGCTGCGATTTTTCGAAACGAGGTCTTTTAGACTCATAGTATCTTCCTCCACTTCAAACGATGAGATTTCCGATATTACGAACCTGTAATTTGCCCCATGAAAACGGGGTATTATATTCGAATCAGGCGTGTTTAAGCGCTACGCTCTCAAGGACATTGGCCACATCTTCACACATATCGATAGCGCCTTCCATATGTTCGTATATTTCACGCCACTTGATAACGTCGGCGATCTCGGTGGCGTCAACGAACAATTCCGATAGAGCCGAGCGGTAAATCGTATCTGCCAGGTTTTCAAGTCGGTTTATCTCGACACAGCTGGTCAGTATTTTTTCCAGGTTGGCATTGTGTTTTCTCAAAAGAGGCATTACGTTTACCACCTCGGAAGTAATTTGGACCAGTGTGTCAGCAAGTTCCTGAGCGCGCTTTCCCGGCCTTTTGACTTTATACAGCAGCATACTGTCGGCAGCCGCCTGGATAAGGTCGGTAACGTCATCGAGGGAGTGCGCCAGCAGTCCGATATCCTCCCTGTCAAATGGTGTGATGAAAGAGCGGTTCAATTGGAACATGATCTCGTGGGTTATGGTGTCGCCCTGGTGCTCGATTTTAATTAATTCTTCAACCCTTTGGTCTATGTTTTCCCATCCGCAGATAAGGTCTTTCAGGCTTTCCGCAGCCCTTACCATATTGGTTACTCCTGCCTCGAAGAGGTCAAAAAACTTGTCATCCCGCGGCATCAAGCTGAACTTAGTCATAGCAACTTGAGAATTATATCACAGAGGCAAAACAGTCTGTCTAAGCGACTCAGTTGCATATTGGCCGTTAAAGGAGATTGACACTGTGTGATTACAGGTTTATCCTATCAATATTTAAGAGAGGGGGAAACAGAAGATGTCGGAAATCTGCTGGATGTCGGCTATAGAACTCATCAATGCGTATAAGAAAAAGAAACTTTCGCCTGTAGAGGTTACAAAATATCTGCTTGATAGAATCGACAAGATTAATCCTAAGCTAAATGCCTTTGTAACACTGGTGCCGGACGTTGCGCTGGCGTCGGCGCGTGAGTCGGAAAAAAGATATCTAAAGGGGAAAGCCGGGATGCTGGACGGCATTCCAGTCGCTATAAAGGACAATACTTTCACTAAAGGTATTAGAACCACAGACGGATCGAAATTATACGATAACTACGTTCCTGATAAGGATGCCGTATTGGTGGAAAGGCTGAAGGATGCGGGTGCTGATATTCTCGGCAAGACGAATTTACCTGAATTCGGCCTGCTCGGTATAACCGATAACGTGTTATTCGGTAAAACTGTCAACCCGTGGAATACCGGCAGGACTTGCGGCGGCTCCAGCGGCGGTTCTGCAGCTGCCGTGGCCGCGGGACTCTGCCCCATTGCTCAAGGGAATGATGGCGGAGGGTCAATAAGGATTCCATCGAGTCTGTGCGGTCTGTTCGGACTTAAACCAACTTTTGGCCGGGTGCCATATTATCCGCATTTCCCAGGCTGGGAGACACTTAATCATGAGGGCCCTATAACCCGTTCCGTGGAGGATGCCGCTCTCATGCTGGATGTTATGGCCGGCCCTTCGCCTTATGATCAGACCACTCTTCCCAAATACCCCGGCAAATTTCTTCAAGATATGAAGGGGGATATTAAAGGCCTGCGCGTAGCATATTGTTCGGACCTGGGTGGTGGTTTCCCTGTGGATAAGGAAGTCCTGGAGATCACCCAAAAAGCCGCTTTCTACTTTAAAGATTTGGGTTGTAGCATAGAGGAAGTGAAACCGGGGTGGATAAATATGGAGACAGCTTTTATAACTATTGAATTGGCTGAAACTCTTACGGCCAATGAGGGAGACCCGGATAAATACAAGAGTGTTGCATTCCCGCCTTATCTTCCATTCATGGACGTTGCTGCTGTATTTACCTGTCGGGACGTTGTCCGGGGACAGTTCAATAGATATACACTTTGTGAACAGGCAGGCAAGTTCTTTGAGAAATATGATCTCCTTCTCACTCCCACTACCGCAGTAGCCGCCTTCGAAGCGGGGGAGCAGGGACCGCTTGGGCCGGCTAAAATTGGCGATAAAGACGGTAGTCCCAGTGCCTGGGTTAGCTTTACGTATCCCTTTAACTTCACGGGACAACCGGCAGCCTCAATCCCCTGCGGATTTAATTCGGAGAGCTTACCAGTCGGTCTGCAGATCGTAGGCCGGAGATTTGAGGAGGCGCTTGTACTGCGTGCATCTGCCGCCTTTGAGAAAGCCCATCCCTGGCGGCAACATACGCCTGCCATTTAAATAATTTGTGAGCAGCACCAGTGGAGATATACAGAAATCCTGCCCATACCATCGAAGAGAGAACAGAAGACCTGCTCTCCCGTATGAATATAGATGAAAAGGTCGCCCAACTGGGTGGCGTTTGGGCTATGCAATTGCTCCACAAGGGCAAGTTTTCTGTTGCTCGAGCGAAAAAGCTTATTAATAACGGCATCGGGCAGATATGCAGGGCTGCCGCCGGTACACTTCTAACTCCTGAGAACATCGTAGACTATGTTAATGACCTGCAGCGTTTCCTCGTTGAAAAGACCAGGTTGAGTATTCCTGCCATTGTACATGAGGAGTGTCTGAATGGATTTGTCTCCAAAGAAGCTACGATATTTCCGCAGATAATAGGCATGGCGAGTAGCTGGGACCCTGTATTAATCGGGGAAATGGCGACAGTTATTAGAAAGCAGATGAAGGCCGCAGGCATTCGACAGGGTCTTTCGCCTGTCCTGGATATTGCGCGTGATCCCAGATGGGGCCGTGTGGAGGAAACTTACGGTGAGGACCCTTATCTAACAGCTCAAATGGGGATAGCGTATGTCAAAGCCCTGCAAGGGGCCGATATCAAACACGGGGTCGTCGCCACGTTAAAGCACTTTATAGGCTACGGTAAAGCCGAGGGTGGCCTGAACCATGCTCCGGCGGATATCCCGCCCAGGATGTTGAGGGAGGTGTATTTATATCCCTTTGGAAGGGTAATAAGGGAAGCCAATGCACTATCGATCATGAATGCATATAACGAAATCGACGGTATCCCCTGCGCCGCTTCCGAGGAGTTGCTAACACGGCTCTTGCGCGATGAATTGGGATTCGAGGGTATCGTTGTTTCGGACTATTATGCCGTTATCATGCTGCGTCAGAACCACTTTATTGCCGAGACAAGAGAAGACGCCGCTAAACTGGCACTTAGAGCGGGCATAGACCAGGAACTCCCGAACCAAGATTGTTTGACTGAAGCCTTCAAGCGCGAAGTAGGCTCGGGCGAGTTCCCGATAGATGTAATAGATCGTTCTGTCAGGCGTGTGTTGAAAATCAAATTTATGCTGGGATTGTTCGAGAAACCCTATGTGCGACGCATGCATGCCGGCAAAGTCTACGATACGCAGGAACATCGTAACCTGGCACTTAAAGCCGCACGAGAATCTGTTGTACTTCTGAAAAATGACGATGATCTATTACCACTGGACAAAGGCATAAAAAGGCTGGCGGTAATAGGACCGAACGCAGATAATCCCAGGAGCCAGTTGGGTGATTATACTTATCCGGCCCATATTCAGGTGATGGGCATGACCGCGTTTACTCTGGAATGCAAATTGCCGCCGGATGAGCTGAAACCGGATACCATGACCGTACCGGTCGTCGGCGTACTGGAGGGCATACAGAAAAAACTTGCTTCGTCATGCGAAGTGATATATGCCCAAGGATGTGCATTCGGGAACGATTCGACGGAAGGGTTTGCCGAGGCCGTCGATGCCGCCAGGTCTGCTGATGTCGTGGTGATGGTTATGGGTGGGAAATCGGGGTTAACGCCGGAATGCACCTGCGGCGAAATGAGGGACAGAACAACTCTCGGGCTGCCCAAGGTGCAACAGGACCTGGTACGCGCCATCTGCGAAGTGGGCAAGCCTGTTGTCCTGGTTGTAGTTGACGGCAGGCCCTTGGCTTTTGGCTGGATGGTTGAGAAGGTGCCCGCCATTATTGAAGCCTGGTTGCCTGGGGAGGAGGGTGGCAACGCCATCGCCGATATTCTTTTTGGAGATTATAATCCGGGCGGAAAACTTCCCATATCATTTCCACGTGAAGTTGGCCAACTCCCGGTATACTATGGGCTCAAACCAACCGGCGGAAAATCGCAATTCTGGGGTGAATACGTCGACTCCTGCACCGGTCCGCTTTTTGAATTCGGCTTTGGGCTCAGCTATACCAAATATCTGTATCGAAATCTTCGCATAACGCCGCGTAGGATAGCTCGAACTGGAAAGGTAAAGATAGTGACCGATATTACAAACACTGGAAAGAAAGATGGCCCAGAAGTAGCGCAACTTTATATAAACGATATAGTGGCCAGTATAACCAGGCCCGTAAAGGAGTTGAAGGGTTTCCGTCGAATAGATATAAAGGCGGGCGAGACCAGGAAGGTGGAATTCGAGATCCAAGGCCGGGAGCTTGCTTTTTATGATAAATCTATGAAACCCACGGTTGAGCCGGGGGTTTTTAAAGTGATGATCGGAGCATCTTCGCGAGATATCAGGCTGGAAGGTTACTTCGAGGTGACACCCTAATCGGGCCACAATAGTTAACCGCAACAAATCCGATCACTCAAATTTATCGCTTGCCTATCGCTGGTGCAGAATGTCTGACCGACTAGCCGGTAGGGCAGATTTGTCGTTACCAGTGCATGAATTTAAAATTAAGGAAGTATGTTTTTGATAAATGGGGATTATAGGCTATGTCGCAGGAACTAGGGAAAGTAGAAAAACCTGAAGTCGGCAGCTTCAAGCACAATAGGAAAATCCTTCAGGTGCCTCTTATCTATGCTGGCAAAGACTCACCTATAGAGTATGTGGAGCTGTTCGACAAATACTGGCAGCAGGTTAATGAAATTGTAAACAAGCTCGAGAATAGCCTCGGCACTGTAACCGTAATTTACCATGAAACAGTTAATACAGATGGGGAGGAAGGACTCAAGTTATTGGAACAGCTTAACCCCAAAAGCCATGAATTGATATGCAACCGATGCAAAGATGGCGACAAACTAAAATGTATTGAGGATACCAAATTGCTGGAAGAGGTGATGGACTGGGAGCGTTGTCTTATGATTGGATTTCTGAGCGACAAGGTCGCTACCAAAGTTTATGAATTTTTTGGTGAGGCCTCCCGTAAGAGGTACCAGTATATCAGCAAGGCCATAGACGAAACGCTTAAGGATGGCGACGTGGCCCTGCTTTTTATCAGAGAAGGGCACCTGGTGCAATTCCCCAAAGACGTTGACGTCTTCAGCGTGGCACCACCAGCACTGGATGAGATCCACCGCTGGGCGCGGGATCGCGCAGCCAGGAAAGAGAAAGAGCCGGATTAGCAGGCTTTAATCGGTATCTTGCCCGCTGCCCGGGGTTCGAGATAGAGCGCTTCGGTTGGGCAGACTAACATGCAAATACCGCAGCCTATACAGCGTTTTTCATCCCGCGTTAACTTACCGCCTACTATCTTCAGCGCCTGCATCCAGCACCTTTCTATACATGCTTCACAGGTTGTGCAGTCTTCCTCATTAATATGCACCAGATATCTGGCATTTACCATCAGGCTGGGGGCCGGCGAGTTCTTGGCCCCTTTGATTATCCAGCAATGACAGCCGCAACAGTTACACAATAGGTTAGTGAATTGCTGCGGAGTATTGGCGTAGTTATGGACCAGTCCCGCTTTTTCTGCTTCATCAAGCCTGGCAAGAGCTTCTTCCCGGGTTAAACGCTTGGTGAAGCCGCGCTGCACGGCAAATTTGGCGGATTCGCCAAAGACCATGCAGTTGTTAAGCGGCTCGGAACTTGGTTTTCCTATAAGGTTGCCCTGGTGGCGGCAGACACAAGTGCCGGCAGCGATATATTCTGTGTTTTGGATCAGCTCCTTTGCCTCTTTGTAGGGCAATACAGTCGTTACCTGCCTGATCTCTTTGTCCACCGGAATTTGCCTGCCCGCCGCTGATCTCTCCAACTTGGGTGGTGTAGCCGACATGAATTCCCTCTTTATTGCCTTGGAGTAATCCCTCAACAGGGTGGCAAATTTCTTATGCCGTTCGTCGACGATACCTCTCATCAGTTGGAACTCGATAAGGCCCGGAACGAACGGAAGGCCTTCGTAGAGCTTCTTCCCGTTTTCCTCTTTAATATGTATGGTGCCCTTATCTCCCATTGTCTCAAGTTGTGCTGCCAGCTTTTTAAGGTCGTTGATCCCAAGGTTAGCTGCGATCGCTTCCACGCCGGTATATTCTATGGGCATAGCACAAACGATAGCTGCCTCATCCTCTGAAAAAAGGAATTCAACCAGTTCGTAATATTCAGCGCACGGCACGGCAGGCACAGCCATACTACGTGCATTTAACGCTCCTGCGAGTTTGTCATAAATAGCTTTGGCCATTTTTCACCTCGATTAATTTACTTTGGGCAAGTATTTTGTGTACAATATATTTGTATGCAGTCTAACAGTAATGAATAATCTTGTCAAGAGGGCCGATTCCCTATGTTTGAATTGACAAAACCCTATAAACTCAATATATTGTGTGCAAAATAATTGTTTAAAAATTAATATCTTATGCACGATTGTAGAGACTATATTTGCTTCAATATAGGGCTCGTGATGCGCAGGGTCTACGAGCATTACGAAGCGCGTCTTGCTCCGTTTAATCTGACCACGCCACAGTATATGATTTTCCACGCCCTGTGGATGGAGGACGGCATAACCATCGGGGAGCTCGGACAGCGTGTCTCCCTGGATGGTTCCACGATCACAGGCATACTTGACCGCATGGAGAAAAACGGCTATGTAGAACGCCGGCCCAATGCCGAAGACCGACGGTCACTTCTTGTTTACCTTACTCCCAAGGCGAGAGAAGTGGGACCCAAAATCGTCAAATTCGCCGACGAACTGGACGAAAATTTTCGCAAGCGTTTTTCAGCCAAGGATATGGCAGTGTTCGAGCGCGTAATCCGGGAGTTGGGCGAATCTAAGCAAGGATAAGAAGCGGCCCGGGTCCAATTTGTGTGCAAATATAAGGATGAAACGAGCAGAAAAGGTGTTCTTATCTGAATAAGAGATAATCGATTATAAATTGGTAGCCCGGTGCAGGCACTGCTTCCAACGGGCATTGACCCAATCCTGCAATTCATCTATCTGTTCTTCCGTTATAGTCTTGAATCTACCCTGTGAGATGAAATACTCCCGTACCGGTTGAAGGTTGCCTCCCCTGCGGGCCATCGATTCACTATGTGATGTCAGCCTGAAGATGCCGTGCTCGATTTCGTACAGGACAACCAGGCCGGTCTCCACGGCCATCTCGCCGAATTTTATCGTCTCGCTGAAGGGGAAGAGCCAGCCCGGCGGGCATGGCGTGTGAACGTGCAAAAACCGCGTGCCTTCAATCGTCCGGGCTTTTTTAACTTTTTCATATAAGTCGAGAGGATAGGATGCCGAGCAGGTTGCCACATATGGTATCCCGTGTGACTCCATGATGGCCGTCATATCCTTCTGGTATTGCTGCTTGCCCAGAACAGGAGTAGTTCCCGATACGGCGCCCAACGGGGTGGAGCCTGAACGCTGGTTGCCGGTGTTCATATAGCCCTCATTGTCATAGCAAATGTAAATAAAATCCATCTGCCTTTCGGCTGCGCCGCTCAGAGATTGAATGCCTATGTCATGTGTGCCGCCATCTCCGGCGAAGGCCAGCACGGTTATACCTTTTTTGCCCAGCGCTTTTAGACCTGCCACCAGCCCGGTTGCCGAGGCCCCTGTAGAGGCAAATGGTGTATTTACACAGGGCACGTTCACCGCTGTAATGGGATACATGCCGTGCAACACTGTGGCGCAGCTTGCGGGCACAGTCACGATGCACTGTCCCTCCAGCGCCTTCAGGATGTGACGATAGGCCAGAGACAGGGCACATCCGGGGCAGGTCCGGTTGCCCGGTAAAATCCATTCCTGTTCAATTAAATTGACGGCATTGGCTTTCAAAATTTACAACTCCCTAAATCTCGCAAATCCAATCGGGGTAATCGGGGTTAACAACCGTTTCTTTGAGCGATGCTATGGCCTTCTTAGTGGCCTCGACAAGCTCGCGGGCTTTTATATCCCGTCCGCCCAGCCCGACGATGAAATTCCTGATGGCAGCGTTGATGTAGGTTCCATATAGCGCAGATTTAATTTCGGAGCAAGTAGCGCCCTCGGAGCCGTAGCTGATATTTTTATCGAAAACTACTATTAGTTTGGATTTGCGCAGGGCCTGCACCACTTCCGATTTGGGGAAAGGACGGAAGACCCGTAATCCGAGAACGCCAACCTTAATGCCCTGCTCCCTTAACATATCTGCCGCCACGATGGCTTCCATAGCCAGGCTGCCCATCGCCACTATGGTTATTTCGGCATCCTCATTGCGGTCCTCCCAGAACACATTGGCATAGTCCCTGCCGAAGACCTGGTTGTATTCCTTGCCTGCCCTCACAATGACTTCCTTGGAATTTTGTAGGGCTTCCTGGAGCAGGTACCTGAGTTCCATATATCCGTGACATAGCTTGCCATCCACTCCCACCCGGGGATTGGCCAGCGTTACCAGGTTATAGTTTTTGGGCACGGCCGGGTCAAGCACGGTGTGCGGTGTGTAGGGCGGAAGATACTTATCTACTTCTTCCTGGGTTGGGATGTCAACAGGCATTTCAGTATGTGAAAGGATATATCCATCATAGCAGACCATAACCGGGACAAAAACCTGTTCCGCAATCCGGTATGCCTGGATAATGGTATCCATAATCTCCTGGTTATTGCGACAATATATCTGGATCCAGCCGGTATCGCGCTGAGAAATGGAATCCTGCTGGTCGTTCAATACATTCCACGGTGCGCCGATGGCACGATTTACACAGGCCAGGACAATGGGCAGTCGTGCTCCGGCGGCCCAATGAAGCATTTCGTGCATATAGGCCAGTCCATGAGAGCTGGTTGCTGTAAAAGTGCGTGCTCCCACCAGGGAGGCGGACGTGCATACGGCCATGGCGCTGTGCTCGCTTTCGACGGCTACATATTCTGCCTGAAGTTCGCCCTGTTCCACGTATTGCGATAGCTGCTCGGTAAGCGGGGTCTGCGGTGTGATAGGGTAGGCGGCGATAACCTGCACGCGGCTCATCTTGGCAGCTATAGCGGCGGCTTGGTTTCCATCCAGTATATGTATGTTAGCCTTTCTCTGTATTGCCATTGTATCAGCCTGTCGTTTTTTCTTCGTGCACCATAACAATAGCCTGCACGGGGCAAACCTGTGAACAGATACCACACCCTTTGCAGTACTCCAGGTTTATTAAAGGGGGAATTCCCTTGGTTATTACAGCTTCGGGACAATAGAGCCAGCAGAGGAAACAGGTGGGCTTGTTCAGCTTCGAAGCAGTGCACTTTTTATCATCGATCACAGGCATCAGCGTGCGCCATTCACCCGTCCGTCCGGCTTCGCCTATGCCAGGTGATGACTCATCGCAAATATGGTTACAATCTCTGGTTCCCATCTTATCAAACCCTATTTTGATAGCTTCGTGATTTCATATGTCCTGTTAACGGCTGCGAGATTGATGTCAACTGTGTTGGCAGAGAATCTTTCACGTATGATTTTCTCCAATGTCGGTAGATCGACTATTTTTGTAGCGCGTATCAGCGCGCCCAATATTGCGGTGTTGACTATTACAAGGCCGGCCACTATCAATCCCAGTTTCTCACAGACTTTGGTGGCGTCGGCAGTAGCTATGTTGCATTCACACTTCACTCCCAGTTCTTTGGGTAAGAGAGGTGAATTAACGATCATCCAACCGTTCTTGCCAAGTCCCTGTGTAACATCCGGATAGGAGAGTAAGGTATGGTCGAGCACAACCACGATGTCGGGGTTTTCGACTTGTGAGACTACCATGACCGGCTCACTGGCTATCCTGGTGGAAGCGCTAACTGGGGCTCCGCGCCGTTCAGCGCCGAATGACGGCGCAGCGGTTACTCCCCGGTAGCCTTTGGCGTACGCTGCGGCAGCAATAATTTTGGCTGCAGTGATCGCACCCTGTCCTCCTCGTCCATGCCATCGTATTTCAAGCGGCCTGTTGTTTAAGGAAGACTTTTGCGGCATTAAATAGTTTCTCTCTCGCGGTCAGCGTTGGACAACGAAAATATATGTTAACTCTGCTTTATCCCTATGTCAAATAGATTGATTGATTAATCATTCATCTACGCAAATGATGGGCATGTGCTGTTTAGCGGCCGAAAGAAGCCCTAGCTTTGAGGTCGTCTTCGTGGTCAAGCAGCCATTTTCGATTTTCCCGCCATTTTGGACAATATCTAGCCAGATAATCCCAGAATTTCCTGGAATGGTCCATATGCTTGAAATGGGCCAATTCATGCACGATCACATAGTCAATAATCGTCTCCGGGGCCAATAATAGCTTCCAGTTAATAGATAAGTTTCCCATCGGCGAGGCGCTTGCCCAGCGTTTTCTCTGGCCTCGGATCGTGATCCGGCTATATCGGACCCCCATAATTTTCTGGAACCTGTCAGCCTTTTCCTTGAAAATACGAGCGGCTTGTTCACGGTACCAGCCTTCAAGCATCTCAGCTCTGCTTTTAACCACTGAACCACGTGGAATGAACAGCGTCCGACCTTTAAGAAAAGGTGTCATGTGTTTGCCATCATCCGCTGCTATTGCCAGATCGAGTGTGCCGCCCATGAAGGATATTTTTTCACCGTGGTCGACTTCTTTTATGAAAAGCGGCATTTGCAACGGCTTGGTTGCAGGTAGATGTCGCAATATCCAACCCGACTTCTTCACAAGTATATCGTTGAGCTGCCTGCGGCTATATCTTTTAGGTACGACGACGGTCAGGCCTGATTCACTTCGTATTTCCAGCCGGATTGCCCGAATACGTGCGCTTTGTTTGAGTGTGTAACTGACACTCCGGTTTTGAAGTTTTATTTCTTGCCGGCCGATTACGGATAAAGGCGGCCTGCTTTTGGGTTGCATGGATATATTGTATTTTCCTCTCGTCCCGCGTACAAATGAACTTACCGTTGATTAGAGTCTGATGAAGGGGTAAACTGTGGAACTATAGAGTAAATAGGAGATATATAGGCAGGTGAAGTGCTTGATTCTGGCCAGCGGTTTCGGTACACGTATGTACCCATTAACGCTCAATCATGCCAAACCCCTCCTACCTTATAAAGGCAAACCGATGATCAACCATATCGTAGACAAAATCCCTCCCGGCATTGAAGTCCTGGTCAATGTGAATAAAAAATTCGAAGCTGATTTTTATCAATGGCAGAGACTACAGTCCAGGGACATTACAATTTGCGTGGAAGAAGTTTATTCCGATGAAGAAAAACTGGGCGCCATCGGGTCGGTTGCTCATTGGATAAAGAAAAAGAATATCAATGAAGACCTTTTGCTCTTCGGAAGCGACAACTATTTCGAATTCGATTTGTCCCTGTTCATACGGGCGTTTAACGGTAAAAATGTACTGATAGCGGTTTACGATGTCGGTGACCCTTCAAAAGCCACCAGATACGGAGTCGTAAAACTCGAAGGAACGCGCGTGGTTGAACTTGAGGAAAAGCCTGCCAAGCCCAAATCAAGTTTGGTATCTACCGCCTGTTGGATAATTCCTGCGAGGGTTTTCCCTCTTGTAATGGAGTTTTGCGTCGAAACCAAAAGGGACAACCTTGGTAATTTCATCACTTATCTTACGGAAAGGGACAAGGTATTTGCCTTCCCCTTTAGAGAGACGTGGATAGATATAGGAAACCTTGAAATTTACTATTCGACCAAATAAGGCACGATTTATTTAAATACTGCGGTTGTAGATTGAGATTGCTGTTCCGTAATATGTAAGTTGGTTTTGACTTCCTTGCCGTCTGGACCGGTTATAGTAACGGCATAGTCACCACCGAAACCACGGAAATTGAAGTCTCCCATGCTGTTAGTCGATCCCGCACCGTAGGTTTTCCACGAATTTATCAGATATTCCAGCGCATAATATGATTTCTTCGGTTTAAGGTTGGAATCCAGCAGGCCTCCGTAAGCCATAAATGATTCTCGGTCTGATACACCCCACGACCAATTGATAGCGTGTACCATAGGTTTACTGAAAGCCAGAGTGTAGAAATCAGTCAGATATTCAGCTTGCGTATCCTGGCTCCAGTTGCTGTGCCACCATCCCGACCCTGCAGTCTGTACGGACGGCGCTGAGAGTTCTTCGATATAAATAGGCAGTCCATCCTGGTTATACTGATCGAGCAGGTTGGATATTAACGCCATGTCCAGAACGGTAGGAATTGTATTAGATTGGGTTATGCCCGAATAATAGAATTCCAGCCCTATAATATCCAATGGGACCTTGCGTAACTTAAGTAAATCGATAAAATATGGCGTGGGCACATCATCGAACGTATAGTAGTCCGATATATTGTATTCGAAAGGAAGTGCCGACGAATTCATCAGTACTTTGCCATTAGGATTGGCATCCTTTACAGCTTTGGCAAAAGTCTCTGCCAGCTCGACCCTTTCCTCAAGAGTATTATTCAGAGCGTTTGCCCAGGGAAGGTTCAACTCATTCATTTCCCAGGTATCAATCTTTCCTGTGTATCTTGAGGCAAGCGAATGGACGTGGCTGTATACAGCGTCCTTCAATTGCGCAAATGTCATATTATCCAGGTACGTGGGGCAAAAATCATTGCCCACCGATGCATTACGATATAGCCATAAGCATAAAGAACCCGTGAGCCTGAATCCATCAGCCATCTGGGCCTCGAGATTCTGAAAGTTATCGATGTTATCCCAGTTAAATTCGCCGGGAACGGGTTCAATCCTTCCCCAGCGACTCGTGATGCAGGTGTAGTTGATGCCTGCCTGTTGCATAAGATCCGCATACGTTTTATCGTAGGAGCCATCGCTGCCCATCGGGTTGGCGCCGAAGAGGAAATCACTGCTGGCCTGTTGAAAAGCTATCGTATATCCGGACAATGGTTTACCATTGATATCAACCACCTGGATTTTACCATCGCCTTTCCTATATTTTTCTATGTCATATTTAGCTTGCTCAAGGTTGACCCTTTCGTGCGCCCAAAATGCCATGGTAAGGGACTGGTTTAATTCACCTACGGCGGATTTCATATCGGGGGATGGGTTTTTCGCCAGGAACGCCTCGGCGGACGTCAAATGTGATTCAGCTTGAGAAATCTGGTCGACTATATCTGGTGGTACCTTTGACTCCTCTTTTGTTAACGTGAGGTAATCGTTTCGCAAAGCGGTCAGCTTTGACTTGGCTGCCTCGTAATTAAAATTAAGTTCCAGTTTTTCAGCCTGTGTGTTGCAGATATAACCTTTACACTCGTTATCAATGTTTAAAATTACCTTGCCGAATCCAGGCACCTCCCAGTTCACTTCGAATTTATATGCGGACTGAGGCTCCACAACGAAGGCTGGGATTGCCTGGTCCCATTGCCAGTTGGAAATAGAATCATTAATAGCCGTAAAGAAACTGTACTCGGGTAGATTATTCAGTGCAGTGGCGAAATCGTTGGCGCCGGTTAATGCTCTGAACTGTTTATTGCGGATGAGGTTCCCATCGTTGTCATACGCATACAGAACAATGGTGGCGCCGGGCCTTAATTTAAAATCAATCGTACTATCTGAATCGGCTCTGGGTATAATGCCCCTGCTTTGCGGTATATATGCAAAATTATACTTATCGATCTGGCTGAGAACACCTGTATAAAGGTGATAAGTGCTGCTTGCAGTTAAAAACACTTGGTAGTAGCCCGATGAGTCAGCGGTTGTTTTGGAAAGAGGTTGGTAATTGATATCTGAGACATAGATATCGGCTCCCGGGATAGGCTTGCCATTTTCGTCTGTTACATGACCGTGAACCTTAATACCATTTGCGGTGTCATTTACAGGCTGCATTCCGCCTGGGCTAAAGCCGCATGATATGTTTGACAGTACTAGAATTAGAGACACAGCAATAACGCCGGCCTTTATCTTGGAATCGGTCATGCACGGGTACTCCACGCTTTAACTATATAACCGAAGAAAGGACCCGTCCAATGGGCAACTAATCTCACGCCCTCGAGTATTAAGTTCCGTTGTCTATTGTTGTTTCAGCAGAGTTTGCCCCTCCGCTATATCCCTATCGGCATCTACTTTTTCGGTTCGTGCCCATTCCTTGCCCTTATCGGTCACAAACATGATAAATCCACCTATTATAGGTATAGCCCACAAGAACCAGTAAAAAAAGAGCACTATGAAATTAATACGCACCATATAGCTGATACGGTCACCTGTCTTATTCAGGACGAGCTTTGTTCTTTTCCATATGCTGCTATAGATGGCGATCATTAACGATATATAGAAGATTATGTTGATAATGGATAGGAAGACAACCCAGAAAGGAAGTATTCCACTATTCTGGATAAATAAGTACGCTGCGTAAATCCCCGTGGGTATACCTATTATATTAATCAAAAGCGACATAACAGGAACCATGTTTAATCTGGCCAGTTGCCGTTGCCCGAATTTCAGCCCCATATCTTTGAGCGGGCTGGACATTGTCTGGAAAAAACCGCACATCCAGCGATTACGCTGTGTTATTCCCCCCGTAATGAAATTCTGAGGGACCTCTTCAATGAGGGGTTCCTCGATGATGCCGAGGCGCTTGCCGTTCGCCCACAACCTTATACCTACCTCGGGGTCTTCAATGGTTATCCATGGGTGAAAACCCCCCAGGTCCCACAGGTCCCTGGCTTTGTAAAAGAGCCCTTTTCCCAGTAAATAATAGGGGTGCTTTCCATTGGCTGACATATGAGGGTAAAGCATACCATCCCACGTCATATGGTCGAATGAATGCAAGCTCGTTGAATATGTATCCAGAAGATTACCCACCACGTTGGTTGACTGTAATACGTCGTACTTTTGCAATCCTGCCGCTGCCAGCTTGAAATGCGAAGGTGGCGTAATACTGTCGCAATCTATATAGTCGAGGACCCAATCGGTCCCTATTTTAGATACCAGCGTATAAAACAGGTAAATCAGCTGACGGGTCTTTTTCGGTGGCAAATTATGCGCCCCTTTCGTTTTTCCCTTATGCCACCAGTAAGCTTTGGGATTGCTGTCCCATGCTTTCCAGACGATTTCCCAGCTCGAATCTGTAGTAGGCGGGACTTCCATGATTTCCAGGAACGGGAATTCCATCTGCAACCGTTTAAGCGCTTCGATAGTAAATTTGTCGTCTGAATTTGGTATGGCAATTACCCTGTATTTATCCTTGGGGTAATCTATTTTGCTCAGAGATAACATTGTCGAGTGCATCGTATCCTCGTCCTCTCTGAGTACAGGGTATGCGAGCACTATCAGGGGGGTTTTATCGGGCGTAAGCATAAAAGTCCCATACTTACCTACCCAGTTGATTTTACGCGTCAGGAAATAGAACACAACTATGAAGGTCAAAAGGTAGAGGATTTGAGCGACGATATAAAGCCAAATGGTTCCCATCTGGAGAAAAAATATAACCGCCATGAGAAGAAAGATGGCAATAGATGCCAGGGAATAAAGGAAGGTCTCTTTTTGTATATGGGAAATTGTTTTGTTACTCATCAGTGTTCTCCCGTGAATTCATTCCACCTATAGTTAGGGGTCAATCCTTGGACTTTAACATACTACCTCTTCGTTTTAATTTCCTTGGGCCGTCTAAATAAGTAGGTGTTTTTGATGTAATTCCTCTTCGGCCTCGGTGAACTTGTCCAGGGCAAAGGCCTTTTCCCCCCAGGCTATGAGCTCTTGCATACCTTTTTCCAGTGTCACTTTGGGATTGTAACCGAGCTTCTCTTTGATCTTGGAGATGTCCGCGTAGCAATGCCTGATATCGCCTGACCTGAATTTTCCGGTTACTACAGGTGAAATGTTCTTACCCGTCAACCTTATTAACAATTGCGCAATTTCGTAGATGGATACTGCGTGGCCTGTACCGACATTAAACGTATCGTAATCTGCTTCCTTCTTCTCCATAGCAAGCAGACATGATTGAACTATGTCGTGCACCGATACAAAATCCCTTAGTTGTTTGCCGTCCTCGAAAATAAGGGGTGGTTGGTCGTTTTTTATTCGGGAAAGGAAAATGGCGCATACTCCCGTATAGGGATTGGACAATGATTGTCTCGTGCCGTAGGTATTGAAGAACCGTAGTGCTACGGTAGGTATGTTATAAGCCCTCCCTACCGAGAGGCATAGTTCCTCCTGGTCGCGTTTATTCACGGCATAGACGCTCGTGGGATAGAGCGGCTTTTCTTCCGACGTTGCTACCGGCCTGAGCGGGGCTTTACAATCGGCGCATTTCGTTTCCCATTGGGAAGCTTTCAGTTGCGCGTCTGACCTGAGCTTCGGATACAGCAACCCGCAGTCTTCGCAGGTGTATGCTCCTTCGCCGTAGATGGACATAGATGAGGCGACAATGAGCTTATCAATGTGCTTTTTGCTAATTGCCAGTTTCTCCAGCAATTTGGCGGTGCCCAACGAGTTCACTTCCGTATAGCGTTCAATTTGATACATCGATTGCCCAACGCCAACCATCGCAGCGAAATGAAAAACAATATCTATATCTTTTAATGCAGTGGGCAGATCTTCGCTGTTACGTACATCCCCTCTTATTAACTCTGCAGCTTTGTTAAGGTAATCAGGTTCAGCAACATGCACTTGCGGTTCAAAATTATCGAGTATCCGAACCGTATGTCCTTTTTTAAGTAGCGCATCTACCAAGTGGCTGCCTATAAATCCTGCTCCACCCGTAACAAGCACTTTTTTTACCACAGCATCTCCTTTCTAAATATAGTTCTGTTTGAACCAATCTATAGTCTGGCTAAGGCCGGTATCAAGATCGATTGAGGGGCTGCATCCCAGCAATGTTTTGGCTTTAGTTATATCGGGATGTCTGAGTCTGGGATCATCCTGAGGCAGCAGCTTATGTGTTATTCCGCTTTTGCAACCGGTAATCTTTTTTACTTTGCCGGCTACTTCCATTATGGTAATTTCCTCTGGATTGCCTATATTGACGGGGCCATGCTCCCCGGACCGGGCCATTCTCCATATGCAGTCCATGAGGTCGGAGACATAACAAAAGCTCCTGGTCTGGAGGCCGTCCCCGAAAATTGTTAGGGGCTCATTTTTCAACGCCTGCATTATGAGGTTAGGCAAGACACGTCCGTCGTCGCTGCGCATCCTTGGACCGTAAGTATTGAAGATGCGTATTAGTTTAATATCCAGGCCGTAGTAGCGGTGATAGGCCATGGTTAGCGCCTCGGAGAATCTTTTTGATTCGTCGTATACAGATCTCGGCCCTATGGGATCAACGTTTCCCCAGTAGCTTTCCTCCTGTGGATTCTCAAGCGGGTCCCCATACACCTCTGAAGTTGAAGCGATTAGGAATTTACATTTATTGGTCCGGGCAAGCTCAAGCATGTTATAAGTGCCGAACGAGCCCGCCTTCATGGTCTCGATCGGTAAATTAAGATAGTCGATGGGGCTGGCCGGGCTGGCAAAATGGAAAATTATGTCAATTTTTCCCCTGAGCTTGACCTGACTGCACGTGTCTCTGTTAATAAATTTAAAATCATGGTTGGACAGGCTATGCTTTATATTGGATTCCTTGCCCGTAATCAGGTTATCCAGGCACAAAACCTTATATTCTTGATTCAGAAGAAGGTCACAAAGATATGAGCCTAAGAAGCCAGCTCCTCCTGTGACAAGGGCTGTCAATTTTGCCATTTATTCCGCCTTACCCCATGAATGCTCTGGGCGGTTTACAAAAATAAGGGTGATGATAGCTTGCCCAGGAGATCCCTTCATAAATATCCGCCTCTTCCGCCTTGGGTATTTTCCTGCCGTCGATGACTATCTTACCTCTATAATCATAGGTGTTAAAAACGTCCCATTCAGTGAGTATAAGAACGGCATCGGCTTGTAGAACCTTTTCCGGTGTAGTGTATCCGATATCCGGGAACAACTTGGAGAAGTTATTCATGGCCTGAGGGTCGTAAGCCCTTACAAGTGCTCCCTCATCCAGGAGCATCTGCACGATATCGATGGACTTGGTTTTGCGGACATCGTCGGTATTGGGCTTAAATGCCAGACCCAGGATTCCAATAGTTTTGCCTTCCAGATAGGGAACGTGAATTTTTAAAAGATCGATCAATATGCCGGGTTGCCTCTCGTTTAATTGGATTACGGTTTTTAATAACTCAGGTTCATAGCCTAGTTCCTGGGAGCGGGCGATAAGTGCGGCCGTATCTTTTGGCAGGCAGAACCCGCCGAATCCAAGGCCGGCTCTTAAATAATCGGTACCAATTCTCATGTCGTAACCAATGGCCTCTGTTACATCAAAAACGTTGATCCCCAACTTCTTGCAAATATTGCCGATTTCATTTATGAAGGAGACTTTAGTAGCCAGGAAGGTATTGGACGCATATTTGATCATTTCTGCCGTGCGGAAATTGGTCCTGATTATCGGGCTTCTGAAGGTCCTGTACACGTTGCACAGAGCGTCGCCAACTTCCTCATCTTTCTCACCGATTATTATACGATTGGGGTGCGTAAAATCCTCCAGCGCCGTTCCTTCCCTCAGGAATTCAGGATTTACGCAGATGCCGACCTGGCTGTTATCCTGAAAAAGCGGCTCTATATATGTCTCGGTAGTACCGGGGACTACAGTGCTGCGCATGACTACCACGTGCCTGGTGGATTTGTTTTTTAGTACTTCAGCTGTTTGTTCAGCCGGACCTCTAACGAACTTCAGATTGATCGAGCCATCACTCTGGCCGGGAGTGCCTCCGCATAAGAATGTGAAATCCGTGTCCAACATTTTATTGAAGTCGGTGGTAGCATGTATCCGTACATCCTGCATAGCCCGACTCAGGCCTTCCTCATAAACCGGGCTGATGCCTTCGTTGATATTGGCTACCTTTTCCGAGTCAATATCAATCCCGACCACGCGGTGCCCCTTGAGGGCAAATCCAACGGCTGTGGTAAGCCCAACCACGCCGAGCCCGACTACGCTTATCGGTTTTATCTCCGCCTTGTCCATATCCTGTCCTTTATTACATTAGTATTTTGCGATTATAAAGGTTGGAAGATAACAAAGGTATAAAACAAGAAGCGTAACAGTTAAATTTTTGTAAAATAGATAACATTTATAGGGCATTCAAAGGGAATAAGATATAATTGAAAATAATCGAATTTATTAGGTTTCCGAACAGGGGGTAATTAGATGGAAGATGTCGAAAACATGGTTAAGACAACGCTCAGCCAGATCGAAAAGGTGCTGAGCAGTAAAACGGTAGTTGGAGAACCGATAATTGTAGGCGATACAACGTTGATCCCGCTGCTCAGCGTCGGTTTCGGATTCGGAGCAGCCGGCGGCTCCGGAAAAAGCGATATCAAACAGGCTAATGAGGGACTCAAGGGGGGAACAGGTGGGGCCGGCGGTATGCGCCCCATTGCCGTCATCATTATCGATAAAGATGGTGTCCGTATTGAACCCATTAAGAGCAGCGTGGCAGCCGCCATTGAAAAACTGAGTGAAAAAGTTCCTGGTGTAGTGGAGAAGATAGCTGACAAGTGGGGAGAACGGAAGAAGGAATAGTTAACCTTGACTCTCATCATTATCGTCCTGGTCGTCCTGGCCGTTATCCTACTGCTGCTGGCCCTACCATTGGAAGTTGAAATCTTTGTGCTGGTTCACGGCCGTACCGATCTGACTGTGAGACTGAAACTAATTTTCGGCTTAATAGCGTGGGACGTTGTTCAAGCCGATAATACTAAACCTGAAACAAAGGATAGAATCCAGGATGAAAACGATTTAACCCTTTTTTCAAATGTCTATGAAGCTGTTCAAACCAGAGGAATATGGGAGCAGGTTCAGCTTCTTGTAAAAGGTATCTCAGGACATATAAAAATACGGCACGTCGATTCTGATTTTAAGATCAGCCTGGGCGACGATTACTATACAGGCATGCTGGCGGGACTGGCATTACCGCTATCCCTGCTTGTCAATCAGCGTTTTGGAACTTATATCCGGATCGTGCCCGCCTTTGAGGAAGACCTTGTAATGGAAGGTTACCTTAAGAGCACTATCGGTGTTCGCCCTGTTGCAGTGATTGTACCTTGCTTGAGTTTCATCTGTTCCCCATCGGTGCGACACGTAAGGAAGTTATTATTTTAAATCCAATGGAAAGTGTAATTATCGACAGTGAGCAACCTCTGGACCTGGGTAACCTGCGGGTAGTCCCTCTGGTCAAGAGATCAATAATATCTCTGGACTTTGATAGCACAGTAACATTTCATGCCACCAAGGAACCGGTCTTCCTGATTATAGATTTCGGAGAATCCAGGCGCGCTTATAGGATTACAGGTGAAGAAATTAGCTTCGAAACTCTAATAGCGGAATATCCTGCTTTCAGGTCTGATCCTGTGTTGCAACCTGTTCCTGAATTGTGATCTGTTCCTGTACAGGGGCGTGGTTTTCTTGTGTTGAAGGGCTGGCGATAATCGCTGTAGTAGCGGGCCTGTAGCGAGGCGGTCGCCTTCTTTTGAGATACTGATGCTGGCCCGTCGTCCATAAGCCTGTAAAGAACTTTCTATCCAACTCATGCAGGTAGTCGGCTGAATTCAAAAGGTCCCTGGAAGCAGCGTTTTCAAAATAGGCTACTTCTACATGTTTGCCCATATCTTTGACGACCTGTAAGGTGTAGCCGAAATCGGAATCGCCGCTGACCAGAATAGCGATATCGTATGAGTTGTTGGCCGCAAAATATAGCAAGTCAGTGGCCAGCATCACGTCTATTCCCCTTTCCACAGGTATGCCTTGCGATAGTTTGGTAGTGCCCAATCTCAACTCCAGGTATGGGGTTTTGCGCAGGGTTTCCAGGAAATCCTGTTGCTCTCTTTGTCCCTCCACCCTCATGTTGGCATCCTGCAGGACATTATAATAATAGGTCCGGATGAGACGTCTGGAACCACAAAGTTTTTTAGTGAATTCTGCAAAATTAAGGTCGAACCGTTTGAAATTGTTCCTTAACGAATGGTAAAGATTGCTACCATCGATAAATATAGCAACCCTGTCGTGCATTATTACCTCCCCCAATAGTAGCCAGATTTTAGGTAACCCGGCTGATTATCAAAATTTAAATACATTCTACGGCTATTATACTTGATTTTGCACAAATGTATTTATCTTAGTAGTTCCGCACTTATTTTTCGGTCTTGTACCAGAGTTTATTACCATCAGTGATAAATTCGATATTTCCCTGCTTGGCTGTGATGAATATTCTGTCGCTTCCGACCTCCGCAGAGAGCTTTTTGACCACCTCCTCGCTGGGATGGCCGAACCTGTTATCGATGCCAGCCGATATAGCGGCTGCCGAGGGATGTGCTATTGACAGGAATTCGTAGGAGGTCGATCCTCTACTGCCGTGATGCGCAACCTTAAGGACATCGCAATGCAGGTCAGCCCGGTTCTCCATTAAATACCTCTCGGCTTCCATACCTATATCGGACGTCAAAAGGAAACTTACGTGATTGTACGTAAGGCGGAGAACCATGGAGTTATTGTTGGCATCGTCGGACGTGCCAGAGTAAAGCGTCTGCGGCGGGTTTAGTACATCCAGCCAGGCATCTTCCCCCAGCTTAAGCTTTTGGCCCCCGTGCAATATGCATGGTTCAATCGATTTCTGCGCGGCAGCACCCATCAGTTCTCGTGAGAGAGCCGAATTATTGTTGTAGGCCGTAACAGCCAGCCTGTTTATATAGTACCGGTTAAGAAGTTCGATCGTGCCGGTGCAATGGTCGGATTGCAACTGTGTTTGGAGCAGCAATTGAATGTGACGGTCCCAGAATGGTAGGTTATTGCCCAGTTGAGTGCAGGCTGATAGGGGGTCGGGACCGGAGTCGACCAGTATATTCTGGCCCTCCGCTGTCCTGATCAGTATCGATTCTCCCTGGCCTACGTCTAACACAAAAACATGCAGCTTCCCATCGGGCAGCATGCTGAATGCAGTCCAAACCAATGTGTTGGCCAGGAGCAAAAAGGACAATATCCAGTAAAGATAAGGCTTTAAATTGATTTTTCCAATATTAGCGAGTGCATTTACGAATTGTGAGTAAAATGACTTAAGGATGCCAGTTACCCTCTGCCTATACTTTACGCTCAGCAGTAGGGCGACTAACATTACATAATATGAGAGGACCTGCCAGCCGTCCAGCTTGAAATTCTGTATATATGCGACCGGAATAGAACTGAAAATATGGACGACGAGGATAAAGTAGCTTAAGAATATCCAGTCAATCCAGCCAATCAAAGTGCCAAGAGGTTGCCAGACCAGGCCTGCCAGTGAAGTAAATATCGAGACAACCATAATGCCCGGAAATGACGGCATGAGAAAAAAGGTAGCCGGTGCCCCGACTAATGAAAAAGAATGGAAATCCATGGCAGTAATTGGCCACGTGGCAATTATGGCGGCCATAGTAGTACCGAAGCCGATGACAGCGATCTTTTTTAATGATTCTGCAAATTTATTGTGTCCGGTTTCCTCTGGAGGGCTTATGAATTGGATTAAATACGGCGCTATCAAAACGAGTCCCAACATGGATAGGAAGCTGAGTTGAAAGCCCGGATCCCATAGTACCGGGGGCTCTATAGCTGTCATCAGAGCGGCTGCAAGGCATAAGGCTGCCAGGCCGTTACGTTGCCTGCCCAGAAGCTCGGCCATCAAGAATACACTTCCCATTACGGCGGCCCGTATCATACTGGCCGGCATTCCCGTCAGGATTGTATAGAACCATAGGAAGGCAAGCGAGATCCAGATATATATCCTGTTTTTCCTTCCAAACAGCCAGACCGATACTGAAAGTATCATGCCGAGCACGATAGTAAGGTTCTGTCCCGAAATGGCTATAAGATGCGTTGTGCCCGTGGCGTAAAACGACTGTGTCAGAGATTGAGGAAGGTTGCCTCGGAGACCCAGCAGAATAGCCTGCGCCAGTGAGCACTGCGGTTCCGGCAATGATAGCGAAAGGCTCTGTGCCAGATGGTCGCGTAACGTATATATCCATGACAGTGGTTGGAAGCCGCCTGCGGAGGATACTACTCTGACAGAAGGGTAGTTTACAACTGAGTATATGCCCTGGTATGCAAGGTAGTTTTTGTAGTCGAAATCATCAAATTGAGAGGGCGTTTCAGGTTTGCCCGTTAGAATCAAATCGTCCCCGTAACGAAGATCACGGTAAAAGGGCAACCTTACCAGGGCATCACCCCTTATGGTCGAAACATCGTTCTTACCGATCAACTTATGGGTGGAAAATTTGAAAACGGTAGACGTATTCTGGATATCCGGTGGTCCTGAAATGGTGCCCTCGATTTTTACTTCGCCTGTACCGTTATAAAATTGAAGCTGTTTATCGTCAGCCGGCTGTATGGTCGACTGATATCGTAATGCTCCTCCTGCAAAAGCAATCAGGCAAAGACAGATGACTGTGAGAAGTCTCCTGTGATTGGGTATAAGCAGAACCGGCAAAAGGAATATCAACGGGACTGCCGGCAGCCATAAAGGAACGAGCAATTGGGAACCGAGCACGGTTCCTGCCAGCCATGCAAAGCATATATAAAAGAGGGGCATCGTAAAAATTTAATCCACTACAGTGGCGTAATCACGGATTTTATCCACAACCGATGTGCCGAATCCCTGGATTTTTAGCAAATCATCCACGTTACGAAAGGGGCCGTTCTTATCGCGAAAGTCAACTATAAGCCTGGCCCGGCCCTCTCCTATGCCCGGCAAGGCCTGCAGCAGCCATACTTCGGCGCGGTTTAAATTAACTTTCTGCGGTTGGGAGCTCTCTGATTTAGCAGGCACATAAATGCTTATATTCCCCGTGTCGGCGTTATCGGATACACCGGCGGAGGATACGATAGATATCAGTGTGTCGCCGGGTTTAGCTTCATAAATGCCGGGCCGTACTACTGCTCCGCCTATAGAAATATTTTCAGTGGAATTGAGCGGCCTGGGGTCGTAAAGCGTAATCTCCGCCGGTTGCTGACGTGCTAATCTTATCGAGAGGAAAACAATACCGGCGGCCAGGCTTAGTACCAGGAATACTGATATAATAAGCCACATTTTCTCACGCAATCCCGACATTTCTTGCCTCCTCTCTATATTTATGTTGAGCGCGGTGCTAGAATTTTAACACATATGGACAATATCAAAACGATTACTGTGAACAGGAAGGCCTACCACGATTATCATATCGTGGAGAGCTACGAGGCCGGCATGGCCCTGAAAGGTTCGGAGATCAAGTCCATCAGGATGGGCCGGGTAAATATCAGGGATGCTTATGCCAAGGTTGAGAAAGGCGAATTATGGCTGCATAACTCGCATATATCCGCATACCAGGCGGGAGGCTTCGACACGCATGAGCCGGACAGGAAGCGTAAGCTGTTGATGCACCGCAGCCAGATAGCTATGCTGGATGAAAAGGCCGGTCAAAAAGGTTTGACCGTGATACCCTTGCGGTTATATATTAAAGGTGGCATCGCGAAGCTGGAGTTGGGACTCGGCAGAGGAAAAAAAATGTACGACAAGCGTGATGCCATCGCCCGGCGTGAGACCGAGCGTGTAGTAGAGAGGGCCATGAAAACACGGCCCAAGAAAGTACATTAAAAACTCTATAATCGTGGGGGCGCGTGGCTTCGACAGGGAAGAGCCCACAGTACGGCAGGCCGAGGCGCCATCTACCTCGTTAATCAGGTGGCAAAACACAACTGCAGAAGAAGCAGTTCCAGTAGCAGCCTAACTAGGCCGCTCGTCCAACCCTTCCTCGTCCCGGTGGGATGGGATTGGGCGACGAAATGCCGGGATGCGACAGTCCCGATGTTGATGAGGACTGCCTAAGACTTAATCAACTGGCCCGTTTAAACTCCGCCTGTAGAGGTTAAGCGGGCGACATTAAAGAGCAGACTAAGCCTGTAGAAGTGCTGGCAACTTTTTTCTGGACGGGGAGTTCGACCCTCCCTCGCCTCCACCAGAAACACGACCCATATCCGCTCCTGGCAGTGGATGGGTTTGCTGATATAACTGAATAGCCGATCCTTCCGTAGAGACAGCCACCTGTCACAGTCCGGTATTCGTTTTCTCCATCCCGATCAGTTGTTCAAGGCAGAGATAGAATATCCGGTAGATTACTTCACCACCTCGGCGGTAGTCTGCTTCTGAATCTGCAAAATGCCCGGCAAAGCAGCCTGATTGGGGAGAACAAAGGTGATCATTAGTATGCCTTTGTCGCTCGGCACTGTTATGACTTGTGCCTTTCCCGTCGGGTCCTGATATGACATTCCTTTGGAAATGAATACTACTTCAACCGGGTTCGTCTTGGCCTGCGAACTGGTAAGGTTAAAGAAATTATCCGTATTCATGGCAAAAGCGGAGATGGTCCAGTACTCAGAGGTCTCAGACGTCACGCGAAGCGGGTGCTGGCTCACGTTGTAAACCAGGAGTGAATAAATGTCGTCAGGCGCCGGCCTGACCACATCCGTGCTATTGTCTGTTATCGGCGGTTGGAAAACCCACTGGTTGCTGGGAAAGTTGAACTTTTTGTTGATTGTTATTCCCATTATAGTGGTGGGAATACTGACTGCCACGACCACGTTTACAACGACGGCCACAACAATAACAGCCAGAAGCGTCCATCCTATCCACGGTATCCATTTCTTCATTATTGGCAGCCCTCCTTGATGATCTGTGGCAGCTGCGCTGTCTTTAGTGCATTGGCGGTCGAATAATCAGGCCCGGAGTCATGCAGACGAAGATACACATTCAGCGTTTTGGCGTTGCCGGTCGGCAGCCAGTTCCCCTGCTTAGCAGTCTTCGACAGATAGATTATAAAGCTGCCGTCAGGCTCAAACTGGATATCGGTAGAGCTGTACGAATAGCGGTTCTGGGCATTGGCTATCACGAAGCCATTCTCATTGTAAACGGTGATATTCCAATATCCTGCCTTAAGTGCCGGACCCTTTATGACATAGTCACAGTTGGCCACCAGCGGTTGTCCGTTGTCATCATTGTAGGCATCCAGGTAAAGGCTTAAGGATGCACTCACTGCCATAAGACCGTTTTCGGCGACCCAGGCCTTCACGTAAGGGTTTGCCCCGGTGCTGCCATAAGCAAAATTGGTGGACCAGGGCCCGTTTGTAACGTTGCTCGCACTACTGACAAGATTGGCAACGGGGTTGACAGTGAAAAAGCCGATGATGCCACCTAAAACCAGAGCTATCACAGCTGCGATTAGGACCTTGTAGATGGTTTTAATATTAATCACCTCCTATATATTTGTAGCTAGAGTGATGAAAGCGATGAGGATGATGGCAGTCCAAGCCGGTCATGCCCTTCTGTTCTTTCAGGAGTATAAGCCGTATACATGTGAATAATCTATTGTACACAGCTAACCAGGCACGGAAAAGGGCCGCCCGGCACAATATTTATGACCCATCAGTCTAATAAGATGTTTTACAAACGTAGCTCACCGGAGCATAACATTGCAATCGTGTTTCACATGGATTTAGAACCTCCCCTCGCCTCCACCAGAAACACGACTCATATCCGCTCTTGGGAGTGGATGGGTTTCTTATATAACCGAATAGATAGGCATGTCATATTGATATTTCCTTTAACTATGGATCGCAAATCGTGTTGAGCAGGTGATGAAGCACGTATTTACCTGGCGCTAGCTCTTGGTTTTGCCCGTCATCATTGTTTTCAATTCCCGCTTAAGGATTTTGCCCACGCCACTTGTCGGCAACTCATCATAGAACTCGACTTTTTTGGGCACCTTGTATGGAGCGACTTTTACCTTCAGGAATTCAATGATTTTTTCCTTTTCTTGCTCGCTTTTGGCAATGCCGGGCTTAAGTACTATGGCTGATGCCACCAATTCAGAACCGGGGCGCTCAGGGTCCGGGATACCTACACTGGCGCCCAGGTCTACATCCGGGTGTTCACAAAGGATATCATCTAGCTCACGTGTAAAGACTTTGAAGCCGGATACATTCACCATGTCCTTGAGCCTGTCAACAATCGTAATGTAGCCGTCATCGTCCATCTTTCCTACATCCCCCGTATGGAACCATCCAGCCCGAAGAACAATCTCCGTTTCCTGAGGCTTTTTGAAGTAACCTTTTGAAAATACCTGGGGACCTCTGGCAACGATCTCTCCTGCCTCGCCTGCAGGCACTGTATTGTCTGTGGCCGGATCGACGATCCTGATTTCCGTATCGGGGAACGGAATGCCAACCGTACCGGGCTTCTTCTTTCCGTACAGGGGATTTCCGGTAATTAATGCGCTCGTTTCCGTCAAACCGTAAACTTCTACCAGCTTGTTTTCCCCCACAAATTTCTCAAATTCCCGGATATACTCAGGCGGAAAGGGGGCGGCGGCGCTAACAAAGCACTTAACACCCGACAGGTCTAACGCTTTGAAATCCGGGTGCTTCATCAGTTCCATATATACCGTCGGCACGTTGGCTATACTGGTGGGGCGATATTTCTTCAGCGCTGAAATAATAAATTTCTGGTCCCGCGGGTTGGGTACGGCGACCTGTGTAACGCCGCTGCAGAACATAGATAGACAGACTTGCAAACCGGCAATATGAAACAGGGGAAACGCGGACATGGCGGTTTCAGCTCCGACTTTCATATCAAGCCAGGTGTCGATTTGAATCATCTGCGCCACGATATTTCGGTGCGTAAGTTCGGCTCCCTTGGGCAATCCCGTGGTGCCGCCGGTATATTGTAAGGCGCATGTATCTCCTGTACCAACGGCCTCCCGGAAAGTATCCCCGGGCATATTTTTCATGATATGTTTGAACGTAAAGATGTCTATTCCTGCAATCGGCTCAATTTTGCCCGTGGGTATCTTTTTTAGCAGTTTGCCCATCGCGGCCATAATTGGCGGCAGGTAGTCAGCTATGCCCGTGAATACTATGGCCTTAAGAGATGTGCCCGCGGCTGCCTGTTTAACCTTTGGGAACAGGGCATCCAGAGTAATCAGTACCTTCGCACCCGAATCCTTAAGCTGGTATGAAAGCTCTTTGGCCGTCAGTAGCGGGCTGGTGCCACAGAGTACGCACCCGACTTTCAATACGGCCAACGCAGATATATAGTACGCAGGTATATTTGGTAGGTTAATTGCAACGACATCGCCCTTCGCCAAACCCGATTTCCTTAAAAAATGAACGAATTTGTCTGACATAGCATTAAGGGTTTTGAAATCAAAGGGAACGCCCATGTAATAGATTCCAACGACGTCCCCATATTTTTCAAATACGGGCTCTAATACGTCCCAGCATGCCTTGTCCGGATATTCCAGGTTCGCAGGAACCCGTGGGTCATAAGATACAAGCCACGGTTTCTGTTCATTTAAATTTCCCATAGTACGACCTCCTCCTAATTTTTGTTTAAAACAGCGTGCCTGCCCGGATCCTCAGTGCCCTGCCCTTCATAAATAAGTCCAGCCATTACGTTACACTTACGATTGATTGGAGATGCCCCTTTTTCTGTGCCGGTTCGATTCTCCTCGCCTTCACCAAGTAATTTGAAGCTAAAATCGAAGAGATTTTAGCTTTTTGTATCTAACGGCGAAATGGGAAGTGCTTATTAAATCCCAACCTCCCCGTCCATTTAAAGTTTACTTGCCGATAAGCATGCCTGTCGGATCGATATCTTTACGTAGAATCTCCAGATCCCTTTCAGTTGGGACCAGGCTAGTGCCATATTTTTCAGGGATTATGATGTCGAAGCTGGAGTTGTCTCTGACTTCTTCCAAACTCACACCGGGATGGAGGGAAATCAGTTTCATGCCCTTAGTCTTATCATCAAAACCATACACCGCAAATTGGGTTATCACCCGGTAAGGCCCGGTCGCGAGCGGTAAGCCTGCCTTCTCCCTTGCACCGGGGCCGCTCAGGTAACCCGGTGAAGTCAGAAAGTCGACCTTACTGACAAATGTGCGTTTGGACTGGCCGCCGACGATAATTATGGTCTTATGAGCAAGTGACGCGATATCGTTAGCTCCACCGCTGCCCGGCAGGCGTGTTTTAGGTAGTGCATGGTCTCCTATGCAGGTCGTGTTTATATTCCCGAACATATCGACCTGAGCGGCCCCCAGAAAACCATAGTCGATAAATCCAGCCTGGCACGCCGACATAACATCATGCATACTTGTGGCGGCTATTCCATGGTAACATGTGACAGATTGCCCGACGGATATAGGAAGTTCAGGCAATATCGGGCCAACGCCTCCTGCTTCAAAGATGACGAGAAGGTTTGGTGCGTGTGTTTTTTGCGCCAGCATCACAGCTATCATTGGTAATCCTGTTCCAACAAGAACTGATTTTCCGTCCTCCATCAGGCTTGACCCCGTGAACGCCAGGAATTCACGCACGTTATATTTAACTGCAGTGTTATTTTCCATTCTTGTTTATGCTCCCTAATAATTCGGAATTACTCTGTATAGAGATTCACTTCCTCCAGGGCGTTACAAGGGGAACTCGCATAGATTCCCGTTTAACCAGAAACCCAATTTTATTGATTCCGCCGCAAAGCTCAAGGTATTCATTGAAATCGCTGACGCCGTAAATGTATTTTTCGGCATAAGCCTGTACGCCTGCGTCCGTCTTTGATAGAGAAAGCCATTCAGCTATGTGTTCTTCATCAAAAAAGTATTTACCGTGCATTTCGCAGGGGTGCGATCCGAAGGGTTGCTCGACCACACCGTCCACCAAGTAAAAAGGTATAACGGTGTGCCACGGTTCACGTCGGATGACCTCATTATCAATTATTTCCTCGGTCGTGATAATAAGCTTACGGGCGCACCGTGCCAGTTCGAAATCCTCAACTATAATGCCGTCTATCTGGCAATTACCATAGATATCACAGCGGTGTACGTGGATAAATGCAACGTCAGGGTATGCTGCCGGAATCAGGTTGATAGGTTTGCCGCTGAAAGGATCCTTGACAACCTTGCAGGAACTGTATTTGCCCGTATCAGTACCTAGCAGGTTGCGGCTGGGGATAAAAGGGATGCCCATCATCCCAGCCAGGAACCTCCATTGATAACCGGAATTGCTGATTTCCGCTATTACCTTGCACTTGCCGGATTCCACCATCCGCCGGCTGGCAGGAGAAAGCCCTCTAACCTCGTGTCCGAAGCTGTAAGCGGCCTCGACCCCGCTGACGCATCCATTGCCAACCAATAAATCCAGGTCATGTACAGCCGTCTTGCCGGCCATGACCAGGTCGCGCTTGCGTTGACGTATGATTTCATATATGATGTTCATAGAAACACGAATGTGGCCAAAACCGCCGCTGGCGATGAAGTCACCGTTATTAACAAAGCTTGCGACGGCCTTGCTGGCAGTCATGGTTTTATCCTTGAGCTCGCGGGACTTATTGTGTAAGACAAACTCGCGGTTCTCATCTGGGTCATGCCAGCCGACCAGTTCACCCAGTCCCTCATATAAAACTTCCATATGACTCTCCTTTATTCTGTAAGCCGACCTAAGTAGGTTTATTCAGAATTTCTGTCGCCTGCCTGACCGTAATTTGTCTTTCCTGAAGAGAGGCTAAGGTTATTTCCTGGTTATCCCTAATATTTTCCTTGCCTCAGTTGGCGTGGCTGGTTCCCTTCCGAGGCAGGAGGCGATTTTGACCGCCATTGCTACCTGCTCATAGCTGCCTTTTGCCAGCTCGCCATTGGGCATTCTGGTATTATCCTCGAGTCCAACACGCATATGTCCACCCATGAGGCAGGACTGCATTATTGCCGGATATTGTTCGGTGCCGACGCCGCACGTGGTGAAATTGGAGTCCGGCGGCAGGGCGTGGACCAACTCCACGAACGTATCCGGCCTGAACCTGTAGCCTCCCGCCACACCCCAGACAAAATTGAAGTTATAAGGCTTTCTGAAAATATCTTGCTTCGAGATTAAGAGCCAGTTATCAAGGCCACCGATATCGTATATCTCGGCTTCCGGCCTGCATCCCATCTCCTCCATTGTCCTGCCAAAATCCTGCAGCATCTGGAATGAATTAATAAAAACATTGTCATATAATATCTGCCCTGTCTTTCGGTCTAATAAACAGAAATTCATAGTATTTGTATTAAGTGAGGCGGTCTCAGGTTTAATGGCTTGGATTGCCCTGATACGAGCTTCCATATTAAGTTTTATCAGATTGTTTATCAGGTTGACGCAGTCGGATTCAGGAAACGGGCCAACTTGGCACGGCGAGCCTACAGATGAAGTGACTTGCACAATCAGTTCTGGAACACGCTGTTTTACGGCATCATATACTGCTTTAACTTTTTCCACTACTGATGTATGCATTCCTCCCAATTCCTCGTCTCTCCCATGGATGTGAACCATGGCCGCTCCGGCCTTGAGACACTTCTCCGCTTCATCAGCAAACTCCTTTGGCGAGTATGGGACTGCCGGATTATTATTTTTGAAAGTTGCCGATCCTGACAGTGCCGCAGTGATGATTACTTTTGGTTCCACAATTCCCTCCTGTTACAAAATAGAAAACTTAGTAGCTTTATCAAACTATTCCTTCTTTATGATGCAGGCAACACCCTGTCCCATACCACAGCACATGCTGGCTGATCCATAGGTGCCTCCTTCCATTCGTAATATCCTGGCAAGTGTACCTATAAGGCGGACGCCTGAGGCGCCAAGCGGATGTCCGATAGCGAGAGCGCCTCCTTTAACGTTGACCTTGCCGGCGTCTATACCGAGTTCTTTAATAGCGTACATCGGGACTATGCTGAAGGCTTCATTGATTTCGAAATAGTCTATAGTTTTAATATCGAGGCCGGCATTTTTGAGCGCTTTCTTTGTTGCCGGGACCGGTCCTTCTCCCATGGTCGACGGCTCCACGCCCGCAACACCAAATGATACAAAGCTGGCCATTGGTTTAAGTCCGAGTTTGTTGGCCTTTTCGCGTGACATAACAAGCATACAGGTGGCGCCTGCATTCATGGGTGAGGAATTTCCTGCCGTGATCTGGCCGTCCGGCTTATAGGCGGGTTTCAATGAGGAGAGAATTTCAAGGGTCGTGTCGCCGCGCACGCAAGCGTCGTAGTCGAAGACCTGTTTGGTCCCGTCAGCAAGCATTACTTCAATTGGAAGTATCTCGTCTTTGAAATAACCCTCCTTCTGAGCAGCAGCCGCCAATCGGTGGGACCTGGCAGCGAATTCATCCATGTCCTTCCTGGTGTAGTCGGTCTTCTTAAGCAATTTCTCAGCTGTCAGTCCATTGCTGACGGCATTGGCCATGTCCATATACGCATATTGGGGATCGGTAAAAAGTTCGTAGGGCGGTTTCATGGCGCCGCCGCCGTCCATGGGCACGTGTGTCATATGTTCGGTCCCGCAGACGAAGATAATATCAGCATAACCGGTAGCTATACTCATAACCGCCGTCCTCACGCCGTTAAAAGAAGATCCGCAGGCAGTATCGACCTGCTGGGCTGCAATGGTAACCGGCAATTTGCCCAGGAGCACCGGGAACCTGCCACCGCCGGTATATGTTTCGAGGAAAGGATTTGCCACGCCGACTATGCATTCGTCTATTTCTTCGGGATTGATCTTCGTCCGGTTGATGATCGCGTTCATCAACATTCCGGCAACGTGGTCCATTCTCCAGCAATTGAGCAGGTCCTTATCCGGGTCCTTCGGCCTGGAACGTGAAAACGGGGAACGTAAGTAATCAACAATTACTACATCTCGTGCTAGCATGAAAATACTCCTCAGATTTTTATTTATAATACAACTACAATATTGCGAAGAAAGTCACGGCTGGGGCATACGTCTACTGACGTCCCTGTCAAAATACGTCGCCATACGCCTTTTGCAGCCATCGACCAGTCGCTTATTTATACCGGCTTTACTAAAAGCGCTTAAGCCTTGGGTTTCTTGGCTACAGCAGCCTTGAGAATCAGGATAGCCACGTCTTCATCGCGCTGGTTCTTGATGTGCCACTGGTTAGAGATCACACCCATGTCACCCTTGTCCTTAAGTTCGATGACCTCTGTTACCAGGTGTATCGTATCGCCGAGCTTAACCGGGGCTGTAAATCTCACCTTGTCCATGCCGTAAAATGCGATTACAGCGATATCGTAAGGGGCTACAAACCCCGATGCGATAGCAAGGACCAGCAAGCCGTGCGCTATGCGGCCGCCGAAAATGGTCTTTTTTGCAAGCTCCGCGTCCACGTGTATTCCGTACCAGTCACCGCTTAGCGCGGCGAACATTACTATGTCTGCCTCCGTTACCGTTCGGCTACGGGTTATAGTTTTCTGCCCTACATTGAAATCCTCAAAATATAGCATCGCACTCCTTAATACTACTTTTTTTGTTTGGCTGCTTCTTCTTCAACAAGGACACGGCGCAGTACCTTGCCGACCGCAGTCTTGGGTAGAGTTTCGCGGAATTCCACAAATTTCGGCACCTTGTAGGCCACGAGTTTCTCCCGGCAGCAGATCTGGATATCCTCGGCCGTCGCTGACGCTCCTTCATTAAGTACAATCCACGCCTTCACCGCTTCGCCCTGTTTTGCATCGGGGATACCGGCAACGCAGACCTCGGCAACAGGCGGGTAATTGGTTATGATCTCTTCAACCTCGCGTGGCCAAACCTGGAAGCCGCTGGGCTTGATTAGATCTTTCTTACGGGAGGTTAAAAATATATGTCCCTCTTCATCCATATAGCCGATATCGCCGGTGTAAAGCCATCCATCCCGGAGCATTTCTTTTGTTTCTTCCGGTCTGTTCCAGTAGCCAACCATTAACTGAGGCGCCTTCATTATGATTTCACCCTCAACACCGGGGGGCATATCGCCTTCGCCAGTAGATATATCGCCTATTCTCACAACGACGTCGGGCAAAGGCAGACCAGTGGACCCCTGCTTCCATTTGCCCAAGTAGGGCGTTATACAAGAAGCCATCGTAGACTCTGTAAGACCATAGCCTTCAATCAGCCGACCACCGGTAAGATCTTCAAACCTTTTCTTGGTCTCGGCCATGAGCGGAGCTGCACCTGAGATGCAGAATCTCATCGATTTGAAATCCACTTTTCCGGCCTTCACCCCGGGATGCTCCAACAACGATATGAATAAGGCCGGTACGGCCGGAAAGAAGGCGGGCTTATCGCGTTGGATGGTCTTAATGAGGTCCTCGCGATCACGGGGATTGGGCACCAGTGACATTGGAAGATGCGCAACTACGGCGGTGGACATTATGCCGTATGTAGCGAACGCATGGAATAATGGCATCAACCCCATTATGACGTCCTTGTAAGGGACTGCCTGACTTCCAAACCAGGCAAAGTACTGAAGACCGGTTATAACCTGGGAATGATGGGTCCCGATCACACCCTTTGGTATGCCCGTGGTTCCTCCGCTGAAAAGTATCAGCGCATAGTCTTCAGGCGATATTTTTATATCCGGCCGCCTGGCTCCCGCATGTTTACGCAGCAAATCTTGCATCCAGTAGTCGCCAGGTTGTAACTTAATATAATGTCCTCCTTTTTTCTCCATAAGTAGCGTAAAGGCGGCTCGTATTATGGGGGACAGATACTCTTTGATATTAGTGGCAATGACCAACTTGACCTTGGTGTGCGGCTGGATTTTCTTAAACTGATTATAGAAGGTGGTCAGTACCACGACTGTCTCTGCTCCACAATCCATCAGAGCATGCTCCAGCTCGGGTTCGGTATAAAGAGGGTTAAGGTGCACCAGAATCCCGCCGGCTTTCCATGTCCCCCAACGGCAGATTATCGCCTGGGGACAGTTGGGCATGATTAGCGCTACTCTGTCACCTTTTTTCACTCCTTTAGCCACCAGTGCGGCGGCGAATTCGTCGCTCAACTTCTGCACTTCGGAATAAGAAAGCTTGCTTCCCTTAAACAAGAGCATGGGATAATCCGGATGCTCCCGGACAGCATCATCTACATAATCGATCAAGGTTTTCTGAGGATAGGGTTCAAGAGAATGCGGCACACCGGCGTCATAGTTGCTTAGCCATCTGTATTGAGTCAAGTTAAACCTCCCGATACCTCTAAATTTATTGAATCGGCGTCCCTGATTTAGCTGCCATCTCTACCTGCTCATTGCTGCCTTTTACCAATTCGCCATATACCAGGTCAAACGTTTCTTTCATATTTGACCTCTGACTAGCCTGTTTTGTGGGTTAACGATAAAACATCGTTTTGGCCCGGTGTTAATAGCTGGATACTTTACTATGTTAAATCAAAAGAAAACCGATAAAAAACAACGTTTCTCTATTATATTACGCTAATGCATTCAATTCAAGTGGCCATCGGCAAGTCGTTGACATATTATCCTGCCTATGAAACAATGTTATATACCTTTTTTGTGTTGACCTGAAATTAACGTCAAGGAGCATTCGGATGGATTTCACGTATACTCCGGAAGAAACAGAATTCAGGCGGGAAGTCAAAGGATGGTTAGAGAATGAAATCCCCAGAAGATGGCATGAATTAACTACGGGCTTCTGGCAGGAAACGGACGAGTCCTGGCATATATCACGCGAATTTCAACAAAAGTTGGGCGCCAAAGGTTGGCTCGCCCCCGCCTATCCTAAGAAATATGGCGGGGCTGAAATGGGGCATATAAAAAGGCTGATTCTGGCCGAAGAATTGGCTATGCACAACGCTCCTGTCGGAATCGAAGTGGAAATCACGGTAAACTGGGTTGGGATGGCGATTCAACATTTTGGCACTGAAACGCAGCAAAATGACTATGTTAAGCGTATCGCCAGCGGCGATATTGTTTTCTGTCTGGGTTATAGCGAACCCAATTCAGGTTCGGATCTCGGTTCCATTCAAACCAGGGCTACCGGCGACGATAACTCATTTATTGTAAACGGTCAAAAAACCTGGTGCAGCTATGCCCACTATGCTGATTACTGCTGGCTGGCTGCTGTAACAGACGACAGCGCACCCAAACATAAAAATATGAGTATGTTTGTGGTGGACATGAAAACGCCCGGCATCAAAGTTGTGCCCATCATTAATATAATGAATTGTCATTCGTTCAATGAAGTGTTTTTCGATGACGTGAGGGTTCCCGCGGATAACCTCGTTGGCACTGAAGGGAACGGTTGGTTTCAACTGGTAATTGCCCTCGATTTTGAGCGGTCCGGCGTGAACAGCGCGGCGATTTGCCGTTTAATTCTCGACAAAATAGTGGAGTATGCAAGATCACATAAAAGAAATGGTAGATTGATCTCGGAGGATCCCATTATCCGTAATGAACTTGCAGAGCTGGCAATTGAAGTCGAAGTGGCTCGTACACTGTGCTACAGGATTGCCTGGATCTACAGCACCGGTGGTCATTCAAACTATGAATCGTCGATGGTGATGGTTTTTGTAAGTGAATTGTTAAGACGTATATCGGTACTCGGCACACGTGTACTCGGCCAATATGGACAGTTAATGCCGGGTAGCAAATGGGCTGTTGAAAATGCGGAGATTGCACGGACGTATCTCAGCTCTATTTCAATAGGTGTGGGAGGAGGTACCAATGAAATACAGAGGAATATTATCGCCATGCGAGGCCTCGGCCTTCCCCGATCATAATTGCACGTGAAAAGAGAATGGGAATTACCTCTCATGCGAGGATATTGCTGAAGAACAAACGAACGGGGTGAAACAATGAATCTTGGTTTGAATGAAGAGCAACAGATGCTGAAAAAGTCCGCTCGTGATTTCCTTTCCAAAGAATGTCCCAAAAAGTTGGTCCGGGAACTGGATGCCAGCGACGAAGGCTTTTCCCGGGGATTATGGAACAAAATGGTGGAACTTGGTTGGATTGGTCTGGCGCTTCCGGAAAAATACGGTGGCAGTGGCGGAAGTTTCCTGGATCTTATCGTTTTGATGGAGGAGATGGGTTATAACATAACTCCGGGACCTTTTTTCTCAAACGTAGTGCTGGCCGGTTACACATTACTCGAAGGGGCAAACGAAGAACAAAAGGAGCTATTTCTCAAGAGGATATGCTCAGGTGAATCAATAATAACTCTGGCTTTGATGGAGCTGGATGCCACTTATGGGCCGGAGACAATTAATACCGCGGCGAACAAAATGGGTGATGGCTATGTGATCAATGGAACAAAGCTATTTGTGCCCGATGCACAAATAGCCGATTATATGATTGTTGTTTGCCGGACCGACAGGGACAAGCAATTCTCTGAGGGTATTTCGCTGTTTCTCGTCGATGCCCATTCCAAAGGCATCAAATGCACTCGTTTAGATACGATAGCTCGGGATAAGTTATACGAAGTAGTTTTTGATAATGTCGTGATCAGCCACAATGATATAATCGGAGCTTTGAATGAGGGGTGGCCAATAATGGAAAGTGTGTTAAAAAAAGCGGCCGTTGCCAAGTGTGCCGAGATGGTTGGCGGTGCGCAAGCTTCACTGGAAATGGCCGTGAATTACGCAAAGGAAAGGGTCCAGTTTCGCCATCCGATAGGCAGCTTTCAGGCCATTCAGCATTATTGTGCGAATATGGTCACAGATGTTGACGGATCACGTTATATTACGTACAGGGCCTCATGGGCACTTAGTGAGAACCAGCCTGCTGATATCGAGGTATCGATGGCTAAGGCATGGACCAGCGATGCCTATAATAGAGTCACCGCTACGGCGCACCAAATATTCGGAGCTATAGGCTTTACGATGGATAATGACATGCACTTATACTACAGGCGCGCCAAAGCAGCCGAGATGGCCTACGGAGATGCCGATTATCACAGGCAGGTCGTTGCCAGGCAAATGGGGCTTTGAGCTGAATAGTCCCGAAATTTCTGCATATGACAACGAGAAGTTCAAGGAGCCAAAGAACAAGTGTGTTGCAGTACTCAACATCAGACGTGCATTCGCTTGGATGTTAAACTTAAAAGGTCGACGTTTTTCCTGGAGCCCTTTTCCGCCCGGTGACATTTTTCACGGGCACCAGTTTTTGAGAACGTCTATTTCGGACAATGGCCCCGTTTTTAGCGGAGATAAACGGGCAAGCGCAATTGACTTGTGGTTCAGGTTTTACTTCAATGGAACCAAGATACAAGTTGATGAAAGGTTCAAAGTAATATTTCAGATCAGTATGTTCGCCAAGCCTTTTCCTGTGAAGCCATCTGGTTACAAATTCTCGTAGTGACCCGAAAAACATGGCCCTTGCCGTTCTAATGCTGAGATCCGCTCTGATTTCGCCGGCTGCCTGCCCGTCACGTAATATTTGTTCAAAGCTCTCAGCCTGCGCAACAGCTAATCTTTGCATATCATGCAGCTGTTCGTAATAAACCGTAGCCATAGTAACATAGCATATCCAGGCCTCTTTTTCGTTTTCCTGGAAACGGTTAAAGTAATACCAGGCGATCTTTCTGATTTTATTATGAGTTCCCTGGAGGCCCTGCAGATGAAGCTCAATTTCAGAGTTGTATTTTTCGATTATTTGCGAGCCGAGATCTAAAGCTAGTTTCTGCTTGCTATCAAAGTATTTATATACAGTTGCCAGAGAAAATCCTGTTCGCTTAGATATACTTCGCATGGTTGCCTGATCAAAGCTAGCCTCATAAAATTCATCCATCGCAGCTGCGATCAGCCGATTTTTTATTTCAAATGCTGTGTTCAAATACTTCTCTCGCCAATACGTACTTTAGAAAGGCAAACTGAGCCGTACAATCAGGATTGTACGCAACTTAATTGCTGGTGCTTCAGTGGACGGCCAACTAAATTGTATGGCAGCATTCAAATAAAAACAAGGTTATGGGCGACCGGATCAGGAATTGGTAATGGCGAAGTGGTGAAAATGCCATTGACAAAAATATGCAGTCTGTGAAACAATGTTATAACTTGGTTTCCAACAAATAGATATTTGACTGAGTGTTATACTTGGCTTTCGGGAATATCAATAGTGTAAAACGGCGTTACACAGAATACATTGACCTATTGAATTAAAGTGAAGACGTACCTGTACGAAGACTTCAATGCCTCAATCCGTGTAAAGGAAATATCGGCACATATCGGGCACATTACTTAGACTAAGGGTTCATATAATTTAATGCAATTTGGATAAAGGAGTCGGTATATATGAGTAAGAGAGTGGCTATGGTAGCAGTAGCACAGACCAAATACTCAACCTGTCGCAACGACGTCCGCCAAGAAGAATTGGTGCACGAAGTGGTAAAGCAGGTAATGGAGCAGACAGGCCTGAAATTCGCTGAAGATGGCACTGGAATCGACTGTTCGGTTATTGTGAGTGACGACTTCTGGGAAGCCCGGACCATTTCAGATGTGCCACCTGGCGATGCCGTTGGCGGTCATGGCAGGGACATGCTGAAGGTTGCGCAGGACGGGTCCATGGGGGTACTTTACGGCGCTGCAACAGTGCTTTCCGGGCATGATGACATTGTCCTCGTGGCCGGGGGGTTTAAAGAATCCCAGATATTGTCGAGGAATCTTATCACCAGTTGTGGATTCGATCCAGTCTATATCAGGAAGCTAGGTTTGGACTATGTAAGTGCAGCGGCTTTGCAGGCAACGCGTTATATGCATAAGTACGGTATAACACGGGAGCAATGTGCAAAGGTAGTAGTTAAGAACCATAAAAATGCTAAGAATAATCCTTATGCTCTGTGGCCGATGGACCTTAAAATTGAGGACGTATTGAAATCCAAAATGCTGGCGTCGCCAATCAGCGAGCTTGATGCATATCCTGCCTCCGATGGAGCCATAGCTATAATATTAGCTACAGAGGAAAAGGCAAAGAAACTTACGAATAAGCCGGTGTGGATAGAGGGCATTGGCAGCTGTCGTGATGCGCATAATCCGGGCGAAAGGGAATTGGCGGATTGCGATTCGTTGGTAGATGCGGCCAGACAGGCCTACCGTATGGCAGGCATAAAGAATCCCCAAAAAGACATCGATGTTTTTGAGATAAGCGAACACTGCTCATATCAAGAATTGTTATGGAGCGAGGGATTGGGCCTATGCGGAAGGGGAGAGGGTGGAAAGCTTATTGATTCCGGGAAAACACAACTGACCGGTGCGCTGCCGATTAACCCGTCCGGCGGAGTGCTTTCCGGTGTACCCGCACTGCTTGCAGGCATGTCGCGGGTTGCCGAATCGTTTTTCCAATTGCGGGGCGAGGCGGGCAAAAGGCAGGTCGATAAGGCGAAAAAAGCGCTCGCTCACGGCACAACTGGTCCTTGCGGCCAGATGCACTGTGTAATTATTCTTGGCAGATAAGGAGAAGGAAATGGCACATTGGAATCGTAGAGTTGCTATCGTGGGCGTCGGACAGACGCAGCATCGCAGCCATAATCATGAGGTAAATCAACTTGAAATGATAAATGAAGCTGTGAGGGCTGCGCTGCAGGATGCACAATTGAGCCCCAAAGATATAGATATGAACGTTCATGGCAATATGGAACTTTTCGAAGGCATTTACCAGGGTGACATGTGGCATGTCGATGGGTATGGCGGTTTTATGAAACCCGGGATAAGAATTACTACCGGAGGAACTACGGGTGGAACAATCAGCGCAGCTGCAATCAACCTTGTTGCGTCTGGGTGCTACGATATCGTTATGGCCATTGGGTTTGAGAAACTGGAAGAAGCCAATGCTACGACTGGCATCACCAACTTTTACGATCCATTGTGGTGCAGGTGGGTGAACGCGGGTGCAATTAACGCCAGGTCCGCCGGGCAAATGATAAAGAACTTCGGCGTGGGCGTTGAAGAAATAGCGGCAAAACTGAGGGTACAGGTCGCTGAAAACGCCGCGCTTAACCCTTATGCGCACCTGAGACAGAAACTAACAGTTGAAGACGTGATGAAATCTCCCTATTTAATGTATCCTCTCAGGTTCCTGCACATGTGTCCCCAGTCCAATGGCGCCTGCTGCATAATCTACGCAGAGGAAAAAAAGGCGGAGAAAATATCCCGCAAACCGGTATGGATAATCGACCATGACAGCGCTCATGTTGAAAACTACATCGGGGCTGATACATTTGTTCTTGAGGAGCGGACGGAAAAATCGCAGAGCATATGCGCACGAAGGCTGTATAAACGCAACGGCATAACGGACCCTCTGAAACAAATCGATATGCTTGAAATGTATGACCCGCATGTCTACTGGCACCTGGAATGGCTGGACTTTTTCCTCCAAAAGCCGGCGGGCACGTCTTTGAAGATGGTTGAAAAAGGGGAGACTGCCCGCAATGGAATTTTCCCCGTCAATCCTTCCGGTGGAGTGTTGGCCAGCAACCCGATCGGGGCCTCGGGCACAGTACGCATCGCCGAAGCAGCACTGCAGATCAGGGGTGATGCCGGGGACAGGCAGGTTACTAAGGATGTGAAGACTGCTCTTGCGACGGCCTTCGGAGGCACCCTGTGGACGGTAATGCACCTGTTGAGCAGGAATAAACCATAATCTTGTATGCGAGGTAAACAATAATGACAGCAGAAAATAAAGACGAAAAAACAGAACTATTGGCAATGGACTATTTGATTAGCCTGCCTGTCCGCTATGACGCAGGCCCGTTTATGGGAAGGTTTCTGAAAGGGTTGATAAATAAGGAGATCTGGGCTAATAAGTGTCCTACTTGCGGCAGGATCAGTGTCCCGCCACGCGCATTATGTGGCCGCTGCCTGGGTACCGAGATGGGTGAGTGGATAAAGCTGAGTGATGAAGGCACACTTGAGAGCATTGAGATTTGTTTCTACGATTTTATTCAGTCGAATACGGGGAAAGTCCAGAAAGCACCCTGGAGTAAAGCCATATTTATTATGGACCATGGCGCTTATTTTGAGCACTACGCGGTGCCTCCCGACCCTACCAAACACCGCATCGGAGACCGCTACAAGATTGTTTGGAATGAGGAACGCGTCGGTGAATTTCACGATATTCTTCACTTTGTAAAGAAGGAACAGGAGTAGACGTATGAATGGTGAAACACAAAAACAAGCGTATCATTCAATTACCGGGAAAATGGAAATTCCATACCACAATTACGTCGGGCGGCTTGCCAGTGATTTTTTCATTAAACTCCGGGACGACAAGAAGATCACCGGAACCAGGTGTGACAAGTGCAATAAGGTTTATGTGCCGCCCAAATCCGTCTGTGGATATTGCTTCAGCAAGCTGGATAAGTTGATAGACGTCAGCAGCACTGGCACCCTGTTGACCTTTACTCAAGTGTTTTATAAAGAGGCAGTCCAACCGGTTGAACCGCCTTTCACCTATGGTGTGGTATTGTTGGACGGCAGTGACACGGGTATGGTCCATCTCATCGGAGAGGCAAAACCGGAGGATATAAAAATAGGAATGAGGTTACAGGCCGTATTTAAAGACAGTCGTGAAGGGAACATACTGGACGTAAAATACTTTAAACCTTTATAAGATATTGACTATGACCGATATAGTCACTCCGAATTATATGAATTTCAGTTGGCTTATTGATCGTGAACTGGCAGGGCACCGCGGGATAGAATCTACTGAACAGATCCAGTTTCTAAAGGAACAGGGCATAAGAGCCCTTGTCCGAATGACTCAAATACCCAAAGTTACAACCAAAAGTCTTGAGGAAGCTGGATTTCAAGACTGTCACCTTTGTATACCCGATATGGCAGCTCCTTCTCTGGCCGACATTAGCCATATGATCGGATTCATTTACAAATGCCTTGGTGAGAATAAACCCGTCGGCGTCTCCTGCGATGGTGGTTACGGCCGTACAGGTACATTGCTCTCGTGTTTCATGGTCACTAGGGGGATGAAGCCCTCTGATGCTATCCAGTTTGTTAAGAAAAAAAGACCCGGCACCGTATTGACCTACGATCAGGATAGGACGGTCTACAGTTTTGCCGATGAGTATAGGCGCGAAGGGGCGATAAATAAATGCCATAAAGTACTATAGTTAGTATCTTTTTGAAAAAGTGAGGCATTAACCTGGGAGTAGAGGTTTTACTTTAGAAAATACAGAATGTATTAAATTAGGGAGGCGAGACATGGAACAGCAGTTCAAGGTATACAAATACAGGTGGGCTATCCTGGCCATTTACATGTACGTATCGGCCCTAACCCAGCTCTACTGGCTTAATTTCGCTGCCATCGATACGTATATCGAAGAGATGCTGCATATACCTGCCAGCAGCGTTCAATGGTTAACGTTGGTCTTTCCTCTGGTCCAGGTCATATTAACCATACCAGCGGGCATAATCATCGATAAAATCGGGTTTAAGTGGGGTGTTGGAATAGGTGCCATCCTCGTTGGCCTGTTTTCACTACTGAGATTGGCAGCGCCTGGTTCGTTTGACAATCTGCTCATCTCCCAAATAGGGATTTCTTTGGGGCAGCCCTTTGTTTTAAACGGGGTAACCAAGCTGGCTACCGTGTGGTTTTCACCCAAAGAAGAGGGTACTGCGGTCGGGTTGGGCACTTTAGCTGTTTTTATAGGAATGATGGTGTCGCTAGGAGCTACACCGGCACTGGTTGAAAGCATTGGTTATGAGCCCATGCTCTGGATCTACGGTGCTGCAGGTGTGCTCGGCGCTGTGGTCTATTTCTTGCTAGTCAAGTCAAAACCGCTTACTCCATCGCGGGCGCCTGAAGCCGATCTTTCAACTGCAAGCTGGGGAGGTCTGGGAGTCATTCTTAAGAACAGGAATTTTATTTTACTGGGCTTTGTGACTCTGGTAGGCCTGGGAGGTTTCAACGGTCTTGCCACCTGGCTGGAGAAAATACTACATGATCTTGACAATATACCGATGTCCGACGGCAGTACCATATCGACGGCCCTGATCTTCGCCGGTATGATCGGTTGTGTGGTGGTACCGCTTATTTCCGACAAGGTCAGAAGACGTAAGCCATTCGTGATAGTGGCGACCCTGATGGCTGCAATTTGCATCGCAATCATGATCTTCATCCGGGGCTACACGACAAATATGATCAATGGCATAGTGCTGGGCTTTTTCCTTCTCTCGGCGTTTCCGATCGTTCTCACCATGTCAGCCGAACTGACTGGACCCAAATATGCCGGAGTCTCGGTTGGATATTTGCAGTTGCTGGGTAACCTGGCAGCCGTTATTGTTGTGCCAACGATGGAGGGCCTGGCATCGGCGACCGGTCAGTTTGTAGCTCCACTGGCTCTGCTTGCTGCCCTATTTGTGGGAGCGTTCCTTGTATCGCTATGGATCAAGGAGACGCATGCGCAGGCTTAAGGGGTAGCTAATGGTATAGCTGGTTATTGTAGAGCATTTTCAATAATTTTGGTGTTTTAAAAATAAGATCTTCAATCTAGCGGGAGGGCCATATGGCGAAATATATCATTGCTCACGATGTTGGTACAACCAACAATAAGGCGGTCCTAGTTGACGTAGGAGGGGGAGTTTGCGGTAAAGTTCTTTACCCGTACGAAATCAAATACCCTCGGCCGGGTTGGGCGGAACAGGACCCTGATAAAGACTGGTGGAAGGCGGTTACTCAGTCCACTAGAGAACTTCTTGTGCAAACCGGTGTTTCACCTTCAGAAATTGCCTGCGTCGTGTTTTCCACACAGATGCTTGGCATTGTGCCTATGGATGAAAAAGGGGTCGCTTTAAGGCAGGGGATAATTTGGATGGATAATCGGGCACCTGAAGAAGCGAAATGGATAATGAACAAATTTTTAGGGCCAACAGTCTTTGGGGCTATAGCAGGTGCTGAGATCGGGGGCAAGGATGCAATGCCCAAATTACTCTGGCTCAAGAAAAACGAGCCACAAATATATAGTAAGATGAAGGTCTTCCTGGATCTAAATGGTTATTTAAAATACCGTTGCACCGGAACAATGTCAATAGATTGGAATAACGCATCCGGCTTCGGTATGGACTTAAAGAAAAAAGACTGGCTGACTTCCATTTTCAAATACATCGGATTTGACACAACAAAATTGCCGCCGCTAACGCGCTCGATAGACAAAATCGGTACCCTGACAAAAGAAGCAGCGGCGCAATTGGGGCTTCTTGAAGGCACGCCTGTGATGGGTGGTGCCGGAGACACGGCCTCTGCGGCCGTGGGTTCAGGTGCGGTAGGTGAGGGGGAAGGCCATATTAGCATGGGAACATCGGCCTGGGTTGGTGTTGTAACACGAAGGAACCCGACTGGAAGAAGTGGCATAGCCACTATTCAATCTGCCGATCCCGACAAGGCATTGCTCCTTGCCCAGATGGAATTGGCCGGGGGCTGCCTGAAATGGCTCGGTGCAGAGGTATGCAGAGCGGAGAGTGCCGATTCTACTATAGCTAATGTCTATGCTTATATGGATAGCAAGGTTGCCGAGGTGCCTGCGGGCTCGGACTATCTCATATTCATGCCGTGGATGTACGGCGAAAGGTCGCCAATTTCAGATACCTATATACGTTCGGGATTCGTGAATCTCACACCTGAACACACGCGTGAGCACCTGCTGCGCGCTGTATATGAAGGCGTAGCTTACAATATTCGTTGGACAATTGAAAGAGTAGAAAAGGAATATAAGTTCCCCCTGCCCTCACTCAGGGTAATAGGCGGCGGAGCCCTCGGGCATCCGTGGATGCAAATAATCGCCGATGTAACGGGCAAGCGGATAGAGCCTGTGCGTAACGCACAGGAGGCGGGGGCTGTGGGCGTGGCAATGGCGGCTGCTGTTGGTTTGGGGATATATCCTAACTTTGAATCGCTGAAAAATGTGGTTGGTGTCGAATATACATTTGAACCCCAGCCCAAGAATAGGGAAATCTATGATTTCCTGTACCGGTCGTTTAAGGAGTTGTATCCCGATCTGAAGGGATTCTATGAAAGGCTAAACAAACAAAGGTGTGATCAAGTTCAACTATAAAATTGGAGGTATATTAAATGACGACTGACGAGATGTTGAGTCAACCTGTGGCACTACCTGATGGCATAGACTACGATGATTACATTATCGGCACCTACATTGTCACGTATCCGGCTATGTTTGCGATGCCCAAGCTGGCACCAATGCTGGCCATTGAGCAAAGCACAGGAACCTGGGTGGCTGTTCCGGGTGAAACTCCGGAAGTGCGCAGGTGCCATGTGGCTAAGGTGATTGGCTGCTATGAGTTACCTGATTACGAATATAGTGTTCCTCCCGACATCAAGGACAGAAACTGGTTCGTGCAAATGGCCTTTCCCGTGGTGAATATCGGCTCGCAAATACCTATGATGCTAACCACCGTTGTAGGCAATATATCCATGGCAGGGCCGATAAAACTCGTAGACATAAGATTTCCCAAGAAATACGTCGCCGGATTCCAGGGTCCAAAGTTCGGCATCGACGGGATCAGGAAATTGCTGGGCGTTAAGAAGAGGCCCTTGCTGAACAATATGGTCAAGCCGTGCACCGGATATCCACTTGAGGTTGGAGCAGAACTGTTTAAGCTGGCGGCGGTCGGTGGCTGCGATATAGTCAAAGACGACGAACTGATAGCAGATGCATCATTTAATTCGGTTAAAGGCCGTGTTAAGAGATACATGGAAATTGAAAAGCAGGTCTTTGAAGAGACGGGAGAGCACACTCTGTACACGGTGAATGTCACCGATTCGGTGCCGAAAATATTCGAAAATGCTAGGCGCGCTGTAGAATTGGGTGTCAATGGCATTATGGTCAACTATATTGCAGTAGGACTGCCTGTCTTGCAGGCACTGGCAGAGGACCCGAAAATAAACGTCCCAATTCTGGGACATATGGATGTGGCTGGCGCGCTATATATGTCGCCTCAACACGGGATGAGTTCTCACTTGGTATTGGGCAAACTGGCAAGGCTGGCCGGCGCCGACATAGTAGTCATTCCCGCTCCTTACGGGAAGGCTTCAGTCATTGTTGAGAAGTTCGATTCCATGGCCAGAAATCTAACGTATCCGTTATATCAACTTAAACCGACGTGGCCCATGCCGTCAGGCGGTATTACGCCGACAATGGTACCCAAAGTGATGCAGGAACTTGGGAGTGACATCGTTATTGGGTCTGGCGGCGGTATACATGCACATCCCCAAGGGCCAGTGGCCGGTGCAAAGGCTTTCCGCCAGGCTATAGATGCCACGACTAAGGGTATTTCTCTTGATGAATATTCCAAGACCCATAAAGAGTTGGCAGCGTCAGTAAAACAATGGGCCGACCCGTTCAAGACATTCAAGAAAGAAGGATAATCAAAATGTAGATGGCGCGGGATCAGCAAAATACTGCTGATTCCCGCGTGCGGATTTTCAAGGCTAATCACAAACTATATAAGATGCAGATCAATAATGCTTAGATAAGCAATAAAATAGAAAAGAAAGAACTTATTGGAGGCTGTGATGACCGATATTCAGAAGTATGCGATTTCACAATATCCCGATGTTGCGGATATTTATCGTCGCCTGGACATGCTGGTCAGCCAACCGATGCGGCGGGTACGTGAGGAGCGGATGAAGGAATACCTTGCCTATTTCGATACCAAGTGCGTGCGCTCCAAGGCGCTGACTGATGCGGCAAAGAAGTTTATCCCGGGCGGTGTCCAGCATAATCTGGCCTTCAACTATCCCTTCCCGATCGCCATCGAAAAAGCAGAGGGCGCCTATCTCTGGGACGCCGATAAAAATAAGTACATTGATTTTCTACAGGCAGGCGCCCCCATTATGCTGGGCAACAATTATGCCCCGGTGCGTGAAAAGGTCATCGAACTGCTGCATTCCTGCGGGCCCGTAACCGGCCTGTTTCATGAATACGAGCTGAAACTGGCAGAGCTGATCAACCGTTTCATGCCGGCTGTTGAGATGTTCCGCATGCTCGGCTCCGGGACGGAGAGTGTGATGGCAGCCATCCGGGCCGCACGTGTATTTACCCAAAAGAAGAAGGTCATCAAGGTCGGCGGGGCTTATCACGGCTGGAGCGACGCAATGGTGTTCGGTATGCATATTCCCGGCACGGGACGGATGGAAGCCGCCGGCATCCCGGGAGGTGCGAACGCCAATACGCAGGAGTTCTATCCCAACGACCTTGAGGCATTGAGAAAAAGGCTGATAGCCAACCGCCGTGCGGGCGGGACGGCAGCCGTCATAGTGGAGCCGGTGGGACCCGAAAGCGGCACTCGCCCGGTACCTTTTGAATTCAATGGCGAAGTGCGCAAATTGTGCGACGAGTTCGGGGCACTGCTTATCTTCGATGAAGTTGTGACGGGCTTCCGGCTCGGAATGGGTGGTGCTCAGGGCTATTTCGGTGTAAAACCGGACCTGACGATTTTTGGCAAATGCGTAACCGGAGGCTACCCCATGGCGGGCGGCGTAGGCGGCCGCGCCGATGTAATCCAGTGTTTCGCTGCCGGCGTCGAGGGAACGGGCGAACGGGCCTATGTTGGCGGGACGCTCTCGGCCAATCCGCTTTCCTGTGTGGCGGGATACTATGCCCTGGTGGAAATGGAGCGCACTAATGCGCCGGTCATTGCAGGGCGGGCGGGCGACAGGCTCACCAAAGGCTTACAAGCCATGATCGACCGTTTCAAATTACCGTATGTGGTCTATAACCAGGGCTCGATCGTTCATCTGGAAACTTCCGCAGTAACACTTCTGGATTTCAATAATCTAGAGCGGCTATTGAATGAGGTCAACCCGCGTAAGCACATGATGGAGGAGATGGGAGCGGCCTATATGGCGAATGGCCTGATAACACTGGCAGGTTCGCGCATGTATACCAGTATGGCCGACACTGATGAAGTTATCGATGAGGCTTTACGCAAGTTCGAATCAGTGTTTTCCAGCGCAGAAGGTTTATAGCGGCTCTTTCGTCGTGTCGCGCTGGGCGGATACATAAATCCGCCCTTGTGCCAACAGAAGGAATTTATGTCCGAGGAACCTGTCACTCTTAGCATTGACCTCGTGATTTCAATGAATGCAATATGAAAGGAGAAAATCTCCGCATCAGACCTGGGAATTACGAACGTCCCGCCTGGAATTATCCATGACATTAGAAAAAGCATTGATGGTCCTTATGGTAGTAACTGCGCTGCAGGCGGTCGCTACGTGGATAAGGAAGTAGTCGTAGATGGTAACCTGGTGACATCACGCTGGCCGGCTGATTTGCCTGCCTTTATGCGCGAGACGATGAAAATGGTTAAGAGTTATCGTAAATAACTGAAGAATTGCACCATGAGGTGGAGATTGAGCCTTCCTCAAGCACCTATCCGAAGCGTCATTCTTGCTCCTGCCCTGTATCCAAACTGAGAATGGAGACTATTGTCTGTCTGGCAAGAGATAATCGGGATTGACTCCCGTGGCGTGAATGAAGCATCACGATCCCTAGCCATCCTCTAAAAACCTGTTTGTTTCTATTTCCCTGCATCCCGAACTTCTCCACATCAATAAATTGGTCAACCGACAAAAATCTAAGCGTTACCTATTGCGTTAGCCAAGAATATTCGGGTATACTAAGCCGTTTCCAATCCGTCTTCAATTCTGTTTGCAAGGGGGTGAGAGAGCTATTGATATCAGAATGTTCGCTCTGTCTTTTTGTGAGCTATGAGTACTTCAAAGGATCAAGTAAGAAACCCGGTTGAGTTTCAAGCAGATCAAATAGCAATAGGGGAGGATAGTTACAGATGGCCAATCAATCAAAAAAGACCTGGATAGTCCTCGTAATTTCACTTTTATTAATCCTGATTGGTGATTTACTGGCATCCTGCATTCAGACCGACTGGGGCAACGTACAAGTCAAGGACATACGTTTTATGGCTACGGATAACACAGATGACACGAACAACGTTGTTATGAGTGCTCTCCTGTATGTACCCAAGACCGCCACGGCTGCCACCCCCGCTCCCGGTATCCTGGCAGTACACGGTTATATTAACTCCCGCGAAACACAGGATGGATTTGCCATCGAATTTGCAAGGCGCGGCTATGTAGTGCTTGCTATTGACCAGACAGGCCATGGCTATTCCAGCCCGCCGGCCTTTGCCAACGGTTATGGCGGCCCGGACGGCCTTAAATACCTGGCCGGCCTGGATATCGTCGATAAAAATAATATCGGCCTCGAAGGCCATTCGATGGGTGGTTGGGCAATTGGCGTCGCAGCCGACGCCCATCCGGATTTATATAAAGCCATGGTATTGGAAGGCTCGTCTACAGGTACGGCAGGCTCCCCGGAAGGAGATGCCAACTTCCCGCATAATCTTGGACTCGTTTATTCGCTATGGGACGAGTTCTCCAACAACATGTGGACGGCAGCTATTCCGAGAGACATTGTCAGCACTGATAAGCTGAAGGAGCAATTTGATACGGATAAAGACGTGGTGGTGGGCCAGCTCTATGGTTCTATCGAGAAAGGAACTGCCCGTGAACTCTGGATGCCTCAAAATACACATCCCGGCGACCATTTTTCCACCGCGGCCATTGGAGACGCGATTTACTGGTTCCAGCAAACACTGAAGGGAGGCAACGGCCTGCCGCCCGCTAATCAGGTATGGTACTGGAAAGAAATCGGAAACTTGATAGCTCTCATAGGAATGATTTTGCTGCTCTTCCCGGTCGGCAGCCTGCTATTGCAGACCCCATTCTTCAAAGGGCTGGCCGAAGCGACGCCGGAACCCAAGACAGTTAAAGGCATCGGCTGGTGGATCGGCGCTATCCTTCTGATTGTTATACCGGTCGCGACGTATTTCCCGTTTACGGAATTAGGCATTGGTCTATTTGTCAATCCGGTCTTTCAGCAAACGATAACCAACCAGATCATGGTCTGGGCTTTGCTCAATGCAGCTATCTCTATAGTATTGTTTGTGCTCTGGCATTTCATATGGAACCGTAAAGCTAATGCTGGAAACTATGGACTTGCCTGGGGCAATAAGCTGGCATGGGGTAAAATCGGTAAGGCCCTGTTGTTAGCAGTCGCGGTGGCCTTTGTCGCTTACCTGACTCTGGCCCTGTCCGCTCTGCTGTTCACCGTTGATTACCGCATCTGGGTCTTTGCAGTCAAACCTATGTCGCTGCTCCAGTTCCAGTTATTCCTGTCCTATCTCATTCCGTTCTTCATTTTCTTCCTGGTACTGGCTACAGTCTTGCAGGGAGAGCTTCGTCCATTAAAGAAAGACGGTCAGGCATTCGGCCTTTGCGGCGAAACGTGGATCAATATAGCCCTGCTTGTTGTGGGATTTGTAGGATTACTCTTGTTCCAGTATATCCCGCTTATAGCGGGAGGCACACTTGCTATTCCTACGGAAAACCTGTTTTCAATTATCGCTTTCCAATTCCTGCCTATCATGACAATTGCGGCCCTCGTATTCACTTACTTCTTCCGCAAGACCGGCCATGTATATGCAGGAGTCTTCCTCACAGCCATATTGATTGTATGGATCGTGGTTGCTTCTCAGGCTATTCACTTTGGATAAGCAGAAGCGACCAGTCTCAAACTAATGCAAAGGGTTTAATAAAATAGAGGGGCACAAAAGACGTGCCCCTCTATTTTATGCTGTATCCTTATCTGGGCATCAGTCTCCCGATAATTCTAAATTTTGGGCAAAAGGGATGCATACTTTATAGTCCGGCTTAGCCCTGCCTCCGACTGTACGAGCCAGGTCATCCAGCACAGCTCGATTGCTCTATATCCGGTCGACGGAGCGAGCCTTTCCACCAGATGAATAAATTCGATATCGCTTTCTGGAAGCTTTATCCCGGCTTGATGTAAAATCTCGTAGATGACTCTTTTTACGATCTTGTCGGGCATTACCGTATCTATGCCCCCCATCATTCTTAAATACTGGTACGTATTGATACCGACGCCGCAGATCATGCCTACCGGGTCTTTATCCCACCCGTTGAGAGGCGCCCTTTTAGCCCAGTATATTAGTGCAGACCTATCATCAAGGCCGTATTTACTTTTCAGCGAAGCCAGATGAGATGCTATCTCCCCGGCCACTTTCCATGACCGGGCGTTCTTCCATATGTCCTGCAACCCGCTTACATCAGCCCTGACCATGTCTTCCATGGTCCGTATTTTCCCGGTCATGACATATCTTTGTCTGAATAGCTCTACCTTCGGGACCACCGATTGAAAGTAATTCAAGCCGATGGAATCGAAAGCGGCGTCGATTACCATGAGCAGGGCGTTGCTGTGCCATCTGGCGCCGGCCAGGCATCGATCGCAATGCTCACGCACCATGGGCACACCTTTCATATAGCTGTCCACGATCTTTTTAAGCCTGGTTAAATTATCCTTCAAACCTCTGTCCCGGCGTTCACCGCTGCCTGGCGCCAGATGATATTTTAATGCCCAGATAAACCAGGACGGCGACTATAGCGCTTATGGCAACTATATCTATATAGACCGTGTATTTCTCCAGCATGCCCCAGTTCTCTTTGAGCACATAGCCTGCGTAAATAAGTCCCAGGTTCCAGGGTAGGGAACCTATAAATGTAAACAGGCAGAACCGCCAGATATTCATTTTCCCTATGCCGGCCGGCAGGGCGATTATAGATCTCACAACGGGCAGCATTCTGGAAAACAGCACGGCGACGCTGCCATATTTTAGAAACCATTGCTCTGTTAGCTCCAGGTGATGTATGTTAAGAAGAACGTATTTGCCGTACTTTTGAATGAAACCCCTGCCGAGGTAGCGGCCGATGGCGTAAGCTATAAGAGAACCGGCCAGGTTAGCTAGGCTGCTGACCAGCACGGCAGTCCAGATATCCATCTTGCCTTCATATGCCAGGAATCCGACAAAGGGCATAACGGCCTCGCTGGGTATAGGTACCAGCATGGATTCAAGGGTCATGGTGATAAAAATGCCTGGATAACCCAGGGTGGCAATCAGTCGGGTGATGAATTCGATAATATATAGTGTCATTGTTAGCTATTTACGATGCACCATTATAGCATCAAAATCGATTCGGCCGGGGCAAATTATTTAGAGTTGTTGCATAATGATTCAGTAATGTTTTATTCTTAGTACGCGGAATATAAAATATTTTTGGTGAGGGGATACCATGTCCGGACATTCTAAATGGGCAACTATTAAAAGACAGAAGGGCGTAGCGGATTCCCGTCGCGGGGCCATGTTCACCAAACTGACTCGTGAAATTATTATCGCTACCAGGCAGGGCGGCCCCAGCCCTGAAGGTAATTTCCGTCTGCGGCTGGCGATTCAGAAAGCGCGTGACAGCAACATGCCCAAAGATAATATTGAAAACGCGATTAAAAAAGGGAGCGGGGCGGCTGAAGGAACGACGTTCACTGAAATGATCATGGAAGGTTACGGACCGTCCGGCGTGGCAGTTATGCTGGAAGCCATGACCGATAACCGCAACCGTACGGTTGCTGAGATACGAAGTACTTTTATGAAAAACAACGGCAGCCTGGGTGAAAACGGCAGCGTGGCATGGATGTTTGAAAATAAAGGTGTTATTACTGTTGATACGGCAGGCGTCGACCCGGATGAGTTAGCGCTCTATGCCATCGATGCAGGAGCCTCCGACGTAAAAGAAGAAAAGGGACTGCTGGAAATTTACACAGAGCCTAAAGAGTTTGAGAATGTTAAGCTTGCAGTCGAGAAACGCCGAAAGCCCATCTCGGCTGAAGTTACTATGGTCCCCCAGAACACGGTCTCCCTACAGGAGAAAGAGGCGCTTCAAACCGTTAAATTGCTGGAAAAACTGGAAGAGCTGGATGATGTCCAGCGTGTATTTTCCAACCTTGAATACAGCGATGCCCTGATCGAAAAATTGAAAGCCGAGGCCTGAAGGCTTTCAATTTCCTGTTCGTTATTTCCGGTCCTATAGAAAGGCAGTCTGATGGATTAATATGGTGCGTGTATTAGGTATCGACCCGGGCACCCTCAATATGGGCTATGGGATCGTCGAAGAGACAGGCAGTAATTCCATGATCATGCTTGGCTGCGGTGTTATCTCCGCGCCGCAAAAGATGCCCGTGGAGCAAAGGCTCCGCTCCCTGCACAGGGAGTTAGTTCGCATAATCGAAGAATTCGAGCCGGTCGAAGTGGCCGTCGAGGAGCCTTTTGTAGCTGGCAACGCCCGTTCTGCGCTGGCCATAGGCCGGGCCCAGGCTATCGCCATCCTGGCTGCTGCGCAGGCAGGGCTGCCCGTCTCACGTTACATGCCCACGCAAGTAAAACAGCTGGTTACCAACTACGGCAGGAGCGGCAAAGACCAGGTGAGGCAGATGGTTAAATTGCAATTGGGCGTAACCGATCTGCCGGAAGCCAGCGATGCCGCCGACGCACTGGCCGTGGCTATCTGCCATCTCAACCAGCAGCATCTCAAGCGTATTATCAGCAGAGGGTACTGAAAAGAATGATTGCAGCCGTTGAAGGCACTTTGATCAGCAAGGGCACTAATTCTGTCGTGGTAAAGTCGGGCCTGATCAGCTTTGCCCTCAACGTACCCGGCTCCACCCTTTCCAAGCTCGGCCACCCCGGCGCTGAAGTTTTCCTCTATACGCATCTTTATGTACGGGAAGATAACATCTCTCTCTATGGATTCTCTTCTCAGCAGGAATTGGTTCTTTTCGAACAGCTCATAACCGTCAGCGGCATAGGGCCGAAAGTGGCTCTTGCGCTCCTGACGACGCTCAGCGCGGAGCAGATCGTCTCTGCCATCATCAGCAGCAATGCCGAACTACTCAGCCAGGTCCCGGGTATAGGCAAGAAGACTGCAGCGCGCATTATCATCGATCTAAAAGGCAAATTGGAGAAGGGTTGGGAAGGCGAGATCTTGCCTGATATCTTGCAGGGCGACAACGACGCGGTGTCGGCTCTAACGGGACTGGGTTATTCGATAAGGGAAGCCACCCAGGCGCTCAGCGGCATCTCCCAAGCTGCAGATTTGAGCCTCGAGGAAAAGGTCAGGCTGGCGCTGCAACGGCTCTCATCTAGATAAAATTTCATATTCCAAACAATTATTTAAATTCTAAATCCTAAACTCTAAACAAATTCTAAGCCCAAAACCCAAGTATTTGAATTTAGGATTTTGTGTTTGTTTAGAATTTAGAGTTTAGAGCTTTGAGTTTCCCCAGAAGGGTCTTGGTATTTATAATTATAAAGCTATGCCCAACTTCAAAATCATTTCAGACTTCAAGATGACTGGCGATCAGCCCCAGGCGGTCGACGGACTGGTGCGCGGCATAGAAACCGGCTTCGATAAGCAGACGCTGCTGGGCGTGACCGGCAGCGGCAAGACTTTCACCATGGCCAATGTGGTCGAAAGGTTGCAAAGGCCGACACTGGTGATGTGCCACAACAAGACTCTGGCGGCGCAGCTTGCGACCGAGTTCAAGGAATATTTCCCTGAGAACTCGGTTGAATACTTTGTCAGCTATTACGACTATTACCAGCCGGAGGCTTATATACCCAGGACAGATACTTATATCGAAAAAGATACTGATATCAACGAGGAAATCGACAAGCTGAGGCATGCCGCCACCCGGGCACTGCTTACCCGTCGCGATGTACTAATCGTGGCTTCCGTTTCCTGTATATACTCTCTGGGAGAACCGGAGGAGTACCAGAGCTTCGTGGTCGGTATACATAAGGGTCAAAAGATTGAACGCAACAAGTTGGTGCGCAAGTTTGTAGACATGCAGTACGAACGCAATGATTTCGACTTTACCCGTGGCAAATTCCGCATACGCGGGGATACATTGGAGATACTGCCTTCCTATGAGGAGATCGCCCTGCGCATCGAGTTCTGGGGAGATGAGATCGAAAGGATTATCGAGGTGGACAGCCTCACCGGCGAGCTTCTGGCGGAAAAAGAGTCGGTGGATATCTTTCCGGCCAAGCACTTCGTTACGTCCCCCGAAAAGTTGGAACTGGCCATAGCGGATATTCAAACTGAGATGCTGGAAAGAGTTGCCGAATTTAACCGGCAGGGAAAAGTGATAGAGGCGGCACGCATCGAACAGCGCACTAACTACGATATAGAGATGCTGACACAGCTCGGCTATTGCAACGGCGTAGAAAACTATTCGCGCCACCTGCAGCGCAGGGCTGCCGGGAGCCCGCCCTGGACGCTGATTCATTACTTCCCCAAAGACTTCCTGCTCTTCCTTGATGAATCGCATATGACCATACCACAGATACGCGGCATGTATCACGGTGATATGAGCCGCAAGCAAACGCTGATCGACTATGGCTTCCGCCTGCCTTCGGCACTGGACAACCGCCCGCTCAACTTCCCTGAATTCGAGAACCTGATAAACAACGCTATTTTCGTGTCGGCAACACCCGGCCCCTATGAGTATAAGAACAGCCAGCAGGTCGTTGAGCAGCTTGTACGACCCACCGGCCTCCTTGAACCGACCATCGAAGTCAAGTCGACCAAAGGGCAGATCGATGATCTGATCCATGAGATCAAGCTCAGGGTGGGGAAAAGTGAACGTTGTCTAGTGACAACTCTGACCAAGAAGATGGCGGAGGAGTTGGCGGACTACCTGCGTGAGATGGATATTAAGACGCATTATCTGCATTCCGAGGTGGACACGCTGGAACGTGTGGAGATACTGCGCGACCTGCGGCTGGGCGTATATGACGTGGTAGTAGGTATTAACCTGCTGAGGGAAGGTTTGGATCTGCCCGAGGTCAGCCTGGTGGCGATACTGGATGCCGATAAGGAAGGCTATTTGAGGTCCAGGGACTCTCTGATCCAGACTATGGGCCGGGCCGCACGGCACATCGGGGGACATGTCATCCTCTATGCCGATAAGCTCACGGATTCCATGAAGAACGCCATCGAAGAAGTCTATCGCCGGCGCAAAATACAGGAGACTTACAATAAAGAGCATGGCATTACACCCCAGGGTATTAAAAAGGCCGTTAAAGACATTACCGAAAGGGTCAAAGTGGTAGCAGAAGAAAGGGCTAAATACGAGACCGGCCACGTTCCGCCCGATGAGATCGCCCGTCTCATCAAGGACCTGGAATCTCAGATGAAGAAAGCTGCCAAGAACCTGCAATTCGAGAAGGCTGCCCTGCTGCGCGACCGCATAGTAGACCTGAGGAAGGACGAAGAACTTCTGTCACCTTTCAGGAAAAGAAGTAATAAGGCAGGCAGTGGTCTATAATATTAAACAGAATATTCCAGGCAGGAGGGAAAAGGCATGGAAAAATCGTGGAAGACCCTGACGGCAGGAATTTTAGACATTGTCTCAGGCGTTGGGATGATGTTTGTATGTTTCTGGCTGGTGGTGGTAGGAAGCATTGCCGGTATTGTGCCGAAGGCACCGCAGTGGTTGCCTGGAGTTTTGTTTGCGTTAGCTATTTTATTCATAGTGGTGGCAATAGTGGCTGTAGTCGGTGGTATTTTGGCGATTAGACGTAAGGCCTGGGGCATGGCGCTTACCGGTTCCATCGCTGCGTTCTTTTGCTGCTTTATCTTCGGCGTAGTTGCCATAGTCCTTACCGCGTTGGCGCATAACGAATTTAAATAGATGAGCGGCGCCGGACCAATATAAGGGGCCGGCTTTCTATAGCATGAGCCTACGGAATAACCCGAAAACGACAATAACCGCAGTCCTGGCTATTATTGTAATTTCCCTGGGCTGCGCCGGATCGGGCACGCCCATCTCGAGCGAAGGCGGAGTAGAAATATATAGCGGGGTTCAGCCTCCCTATTTGAGGACCAAGATTGTAGACGCAGGAGATGCGGGCAATGTTCACCTGGTTGCCAACCCCGGTGCCCAAAACCCAACCTGGCAACAACTCAAGGATTTCATCAAGCAGGATAAAACCGACGAAGATACTTATAACACTGTTGTAAATCCCTGCGGCGCTTTTGCTGAAACGGTCTACAATAATGCAGAAGCCAGCGGCATCAAGGCGGCTTTCGTCGCCATCACTCTGAGCGGTAGCAGCATGGGACACGCTTGCAATGCCTTCGAAACGACCGACATGGGGATGGCCTACGTTGATTGTACAGGCATGACCATCGAAGAATCGCTCTCGGGCTCCGGCCAACATCTATCTCCCGACGGCAAGCCGGCCAGGATATTCGGGCAAGCTACAAGTCATGATAAGATCGCCTATGTGGCGGTTGGCAAAGAGTTGGGTTTCATAAGCATGGAAATAGCCGACTCTCCCGAGTACAGCTACTATGAGCAATATAAGGTCAGGTTCGATAAATTTAAAAATGAGCTTGAAACCTGCAACGCTGCTATAGTTCAATACAATAGCTATGTAGACCAATACAACAGAAGCAGGAGCAGCAGCCTTATAACCAGTGTCAATGCCCAAAAGTATTTGGTGAATAAGCTGACCGCACAAGTGAATGCCGATGCTGCCGGACTGGGCGCTTTCTGGCCTGAAATGGGTATAGTGGAAGGGGTAAAGATCTACTGGTAGCAACTCCTTGAGGGGAAATCCTAAGCCCTAAACACTAAAGCCTAAACAAATACGAAACTCTCAATTCCAATATTCGCGTTTTGCATCGGTTAACAACGTTATTGCGAGGAACGGAATGACGAAGCAATCTTTTAGCCTTAAGACTAGCCTTTCGCCCCTGAACAAAGGATTGCCACGCACCGATGCAATCGGTGCTCGCAATGACCTGTTTATTATTGGAGATTTGTACTTTGAATTTGTTTAGAGTTTAGAAATTAGTATTTAGAATTTTAAGCTGAAGGGGAATTAACCCCTTCAGCTTGGTTAATTTATACTACATCGATGCTCAGCGGGAATTTGGATAGGAATTCGCAACCTTTAGCCGTAATGAGGATCGGGTTCTCGTAGCGGAACCCCACGTTTTCTTCGGGGCAGGCATACTGTACTGCGCAGATCAGCATCTCATCCTTTTTATAAACGTGGTCCGGGTTGGTCCAATATTCGAAAGGACCATCGTTCAAACCGATGCGCCATTCATCGCCCATCAGCCCGATGCCATGTTCGAAACCGGGCACCATGTAATCCTGAAAGCCTCTCTCTTCTGTGAAGGCCAGCATCTCGTCCGCCAGTGTGGTCGGCGATACTCCCGGCTTATAGGCCTTGAGGCATTTATGGATCAGGTCGACGAAATTTTTGGCATGCCAGAGCTGGCGTTTTGTGGCTTTGCCCAGGAAATAATTATGAGAATGGTCTCCCAGCCCCAGCCTGAACATGGCGTGCAGGTCCACCATCAGGGGCTCGCCCGTCTTGAGCTTCTTCCTGCTGGCGGGGGTGCAGGCCCCGGCAGCCAGTCCGGTACGATAGCCCGAAGCTATCTCGTTACCGCCGGTAAATGACCACTCCCACTCACTCCCGGCCTTGCGCATGGCATAGGCGGCCAGCCCGGCGATCTCGGTCTCGGTCATGTTCTTGTAGCCTCCGTCACATATGGCTTCGTATACGGCCTTGTGGCCGATGTCGACCATGCGGGAGGCCTCGCGGAAGCGGTTGATGGTGCCGGCGTCCTTGATCAGCGACAGCCTGTCTATGATATCGTGTGCGTTCTTAAAGGTCGCCCTGGGCAGCGCGGCCTTAAGCATCACGAATTCGAATAGGGTCAGGTGACCCTCGGGCAGGTATGTGCCCATACCTGTCTCCATGGCGATCACGCCTTTCCCCGCTTTCAGATGCGGCTTTATCAGCCCTGCCAGCAGCGACACCTGGTCCTGCCCGCCCATAGGGCCATAGCCAAGTATGTGGTCCTGGTCCAGCCAAGAATCGTCCTGCACGCGGGCCGCGTCTATGACGAAGGTGATGGCGGTCGGCAGCCCCTCGGGAGGGATCACGATATAGGAACGCCAGGGCATGAAGGCATCCACTGTCCATGACAGCGTGCGCAGGCGTGAGCCAAGGTAAACATCGATCTCGTGTTTGGCCATCTCTTTCTGTATGGCCTTGATCCTTTTAGGAAAATCTATGAAATAAGGGTCGTCCCTTTTTAGTTTCTTCTCAGGCATTCTATTATCTCCTTGCCTTAATACTCGGTCGGGACCGTAGCGATCACCTCGTTTAGCCTGTCGACCGTTGGCGAGAGTGTAAGCGCCTTGACCAGGTTGCCTTTCAGCGTCATCTTGCCCGACATAAGCGCCGAACGTGCCTTCAACTCGGCACGGGAGATTTTAGCGAACATTTCGTAGTCCGCCGTTATGGAGAACTCAGCCTTAGGAAGTGTGCCTTCCACCAGCGAAACGCTTTCTACTTTCCCGTCCTTCAGTTTGTAATATAGCGCCCGCGTCTTTTTGTCAGGGCAGTTGGTATAGATGGTCAGCATGGATGATGTGATATGTTTCATCTTTTCGGGCGTCAGTTCTTTCTGCAGCCGCTTCTCCACTTCCTCTGTCCATTCCTTGCTCAGATACTTGAATTTCTTGGCAGGCATATATGACCTCCTGTAATTCGCGTTTATTTAAACAGCTCGAGCTCACGAGCGGAGCTGTTTATGTCTGACAGGACTTTACTTGCGGAACCCGGCCAGCCGCTGGTCTGTATCCGTAATGTCGAACTCGCTTCCGAATTCCAGCTTGAGGCTCTTGTCCAGGGTCATGCTCTCGTTGGCGTTATATAGCTGTTTATAGGCCATGATGGACTGGGGGCTGTTGGCCATGATTTTCTTTGCCAGGTTCTGCAGCGCTTCCTCCAATTTCTCCAGCGGCACAGCCATATTTACCAGCCCGATGCGTTCGGCCTCTTTGCCGCTCACGGCATCGGCGGTGAAGGAGAGCTCCCTGGCTTTAATAAAGCCAACCCGGCGCGGCAAACGCGCGCTCATGCCCCAGGTCGGCCTCAGTCCCCACTTGGCGTGCGTGTCCCCTATCCTGGCCTCTTCCGCTGCTATGGCCAGGTCGCAGCCCAGCATGATTTCCATGGCCCCCGTAAAGCAAAAGCCGTTGACCATGGCGATGACCACCTTGGGCACAGCACGTATGGCATCTATCAGTTCCCTGGCGGGGATATCCAGTATATTGCCCACCTTGCCTCTCGCCAGTTTGCGGTCGCCCAGTGATTTTAGGTCCACGCCCGCGCAGAAGGCCTTGCCTGCTCCGGTGAGCACTATGACCTTGACTTCGTTATCCTTGCCCGCCTCCAGCACGGCTGCTTTTAGCTCTTTAAGCATGCCGGGTGTGATGGCGTTCATTGCGTCGGGACGGTTGATGGTGATTTTGCCTATGCCTGAATCTTTTGAGTAGATGAGGGTCTCGTACGGCATCGTTCGCTCCTCCATAAATTATTAGGCGGGTGAAAAATTAAACGCCGGTTGACTGCCGGTTCAACAACAAATATAACATAATCCCTGCATTTTGACACAGCGCTCAAGGCCATAAGATAATAACCTGAACTTCGGCTTATCCTGCGTCCCAATCAAACGAATAGTCAAAATTAAAAGCGGAGGCCTGCGATGATAGACAGCGGTATACCCGACCTTAAGTATTTATTTGAGCCCCGTTCAGTTGCCATCGTGGGCGCCTCGAAGGACGAGTGGAAATCGGGCGGCATGTTCATCAACAGCATGCTCAAGGACAGCTACGCCGGGACGATCTACCCTGTCAATCCCAAGGAAAGCGAGATCATGGGTTTGAAATGCTACCCCGGTCTGGCCGCCATCCCCGGCGAGATCGATCTGGCCATACTGGCCATACCGTCCGCCGCCATCATACCTGCTATGCAAGAATGCGCTGGCAAGCATGTCAAATTCGCTGTGGTACATGCCGTCGGTTTCAGCGAGATGGGAGCGGCCGGACAGGACTACGAAAAGAAGATGGTTGATGTCGCACATGAAGGCGGTGTCAGGATCATCGGGCCCAACTGCATGGGTATCTTTACGTCGCGGGGCCGGGTAAATACGGTGGTCCCTTATGCGAGATTGCCTATGGAACCAGGGAGTGTGGGGTTCGTGGGGCAGAGTGGCTGGGCCAGCGAGACCATGCTCAGGCTGGGCAGTGCACGCGGTTTGCGCTTCAGCGGAATCATAAGTATCGGAAACCAAAGCGACCTCAGGGTGGAAGATCTGATCGGTTACTGGGGCAGGGATCCTCGGACCAAAGTTATCGCCGCTTATATAGAAGGGCTGAAAGATGCGAAGCGCTTTATGGATATAGCCCGTGAAATATGCCCGCATAAACCGGTTATCATCTGGAAGGGCGGCAGCTCGGAAATGGGGGCCAGGTCGGCTGCCTCGCATACAGGCTCCCTGGCCGGGGACTACGAGGTCTTCCAGGCTATGTGCCGGCAGGTCGGTATCATAGTTGCTAATGGTATGGAGGATGCTATAGACCTGGCAGTTGCATTTAATTGTCCTGTCTTGCCGTCCGGCAGGCGGGTAGGATTGTTAATCGAAGCAGGAGGTGGCGCGGTGGCTTCTTCCGACGCAGGCGCCCGCGAGGGGTTGTCCATACCTCAGCTTTCGCAGCAGACGCAAGACAAGATGGCGGCCTATCTGAAGGATAAGGTGCCGCCTTCAACCAACCGTAAAAATCCGGTGGACCTGGTATGGGTGCCCATTGGCGATACCTACGGCGTTTATGCCGACTGCCTGGAGATGATCCTGTCCGATGTAGATGCCTGTGTCATGATTGCATACGGGTTTTTACAGGTAGACCCGTTCAGGGCAAGGATCGTTGAGATGCGGGACCGCCTGAAGAAGCCGGTGCTTTACGTGCCCGGCAATCCCAGCGATCAGGTACTGGGCACCGAGATGGCCGTCAAGGACGGCATCCCGGTCTACGTCATGCCCGAGAATGCCATACACTGCCTGGGCGCTATGGTTAGAAGAAAAGAGTTTCTTGAGAGAAAACTGTAGGGGCGTACCTTCAAGTGCGCCCGCTTTCCGTTTTTCCGGACGGGTCTTTAGACCCAACTACCACGGGTCGACAAATGTGCGGCCGGATGCTTGATACGGCTTGCCCGATACGGAGCTTAGCCCACGCATTATCCAACGACGTGTTTCCGCCGGATCGATTACGGAATCTATTTCCATATACGAAGCCATATTGGCAGCCTTGCCCACAGCATAGGCCATTTCAACATAGAACTTGTACGTTTTATCCCGCTCAGCAGGGTCCTTGATTGCTTCAAGCTCCCTTCTAAACCCATGCTTAACCGCCCCTTCCAACCCCATACCACCGAACTCTGCGGTCGGCCATGAAGAGGTGAAGAACGTTTCGTGGAAACCGCCGGCAGCCATAGCCATAGCGCCAAGCCCATAGCCTTTGCGCAGGACGATAGTGAAGTAAGGCACCGTGACTTTTGCGCCCACTACGAACATGCGGCATACATGACGCACCTGCGCCCGCATTTCTATTTCAGGCCCGACCATGAAACCGGGCGTATCACACAGCGATATCACGGGCAAACGGTGGATGTCGCATAACTGTAAGAAGCGGGCTGCTTTATCGGCGTCATCGGCTTCTATGGCGCCGCCTGCATGCGTGCAATCATTGGCCAACAGCCCGAAAGGCCTTCCCTCGATGCGTATGAGCGCCGTGACGATGCCCGGACCGAAATAGCGACGTAGCTCCAGCACTGAGCCCCTATCGGCCAGTGTTTCAATAATTTTTCTGACGTCGTATACTCGCAACCGGTTCTCCGGGATGAGCCAGCGCAACCACCTCTGGTCTTCTGCCTCCCATTTTGCCAGGCTTCCCTGGAAATAAGACAGGTACCTTTTAGCTACAGCTACAGCTTCCGCTTCGTTCGCGACATCGATGTCAACAACGCCGTTATGTGTTTGTATGTCTATGGGACCGATATCCTCGGGCTTTACAACCCCGAGGCCTCCGCCTTCTATCATGGCCGGTCCTCCCATGCCTATATTGGAGCTCTTCGTGGCGATAATGACGTCGCAGCAACCGACCAGTGCAGCATTACCCGCAAAACACGGCCCCTCAACGATGCCAATCAGGGGGACTTTTCCGCTAAGTGCCCCGAAGCGGTTGAAGGTCGTTAAGTCAAGCCCTGCCACCCATGGTGCATCGACGTCACCCGGCCTGCCTCCTCCTCCTTCGGCAAAAAGGACCGTCGGCAAACGCCATTCATTGGCAATGTGCAGCATGCGGTCCAGCTTACGGTGATTCATCAATCCCTGCGTACCCGCCAGGACCGTATAGTCATAAGCCAGAACCATGCATCGGGCCTTTTCAGCATCGAATAACGAAGCGTTGACCGTGCCCATGCCCGTTATAAGGCCATCTGCCGGTGTGTTCTTAATAAGATCGTCAACCGACCGCCGGCCGCGCTGTGCAGCGATGATCAATGCCCCGTATTCGATAAAACTGCCGGGATCAAGCAGGTCATTTACATTTTCCCGCGCCGTCCGCCTGTCTTTAGCGTGGCGCTTCGCCACAGCTTCAGGACGATTTTCATCGAGGGTGAAGGCATGACGTTTGATAACCGCATCGAGGTCTTTGCGGATGGCATCAAGATCAATTTTTTCTTCGGCCGTCTTCGAGCTCTCGGCAATCACCGCCTCTTCCAGAAAGATCAGGGGCGCTCCCCTGGCGACCACATCATTCAAATTCACGCAGACAGACCGAACGTATCCGCTTCGGTCGCTTGTGATAACATGTTCCATTTTCATGGATTCGAGCACCAGCAACTTCTGCCCGGCAACGACCGCATCGCCCTCAATTACCTCAATATCCACTACGCAGCCCTGCATGGCAGCCCTGATTGCTATCGTACCCGGAGGGGCCAGTGGTTCCTCCTTTGTTTCGTCTTTGCTTTTATCTGCGGCGGATGCGGAGTAGGAGCCCGGCAGTTTAGAGGCGGCCTCTACCAGTGCGGCGGCGTTCTCTTCGATGAAGCTTGTGTTGAAATCCTTATTGATAATCTCGGGCCGGTTTAATACGGCACGCAGGAAGGGGATATTGGTTTCAATTCCTTCTACCCGGAATTCAGCGAGCGCCCGCCCGGCTTTGGCAGCCGCATCTTCGTACCTGGGAGTAGGCGATGTAACTATCAGCTTTGCCAGCAGTGAATCGAAAGCCGGATTGATGCTATAGCCGCTGTAACCGTAGCCGTCAACACGTATACCCGGCCCGCTCGGGACCTCGTAAACGCTTATTGTTCCGCTTACGGGTGTAGCATGCCCCGTTTCATTCATCGTTTCCATGTTTACACGCAACTGCATCGCATAGGAACGGGGAGTTGGCACGCTCTCCGTCAGTCCGAGCTCGTCCAGTTTCTTCCCGCCTGCTATTTCAATCTGTAACCTGACCAGGTCGATACCCGTTACTTCTTCTGTTACAGTGTGCTCAACCTGCAACCGCGGGTTGGTCTCCATGAAATAATAAGCCGCATCTTCGCCGCGGCTGCCTTCCACCAGGAATTCAAAGGTACCGAGGTTCAGGAAACGCGCTTCCCTGGCTATGCGCAGGGCAGCTTCGGTGATTTTGTTCCTGAGTTTCTCTGAAAGCGTTGGGCAGGGGGCGATTTCGATGAGCTTCTGATTACGACGCTGCAGCGTACAGTCACGATCACCCAAGTTTACCACCTTGCTGCCGTCTCCGACTACCTGCACCTCAATATGACGGATATTTCCGACCAGTTTCTCGACGTACAGGTCGCAGCTTCCAAAGGATGCCAATGACTCCGACTGGCACCGTTTATAGGCTTCCTCAAGATCAGATAGTCTGTATATCGCTCTCATGCCGCGTCCGCCGCCGCCTGTAACAGCTTTGATCATGATAGCTGCATCCGGCCCCAGTGAATTGAAAAAATCCGTTGCTTGCTTGAGGCTGGCAGCAGCGGCTGCGCCCGGCACCAGCGGTACTTTACATTTTTTGGCCAGCTCACGCGCCCGGGTTTTATCACCGAACAGTTCAAGTATATCCGGCCGGGGACCTATAAATATCAGGCCGTTTTCCTCGCAGCGGCGGGCAAAAGCGGCACTCTCGCTTAAAAAACCGTAACCCGGATGAATAGCATCGCAGCCGGTATCTCCGGCAGCCTTGATGACCTGTTCCATATCTAAATAGGCAGAAGCCCCTTTCCCTTTCAGGGCATAAGCCTGCCAGGTGGCACGCAGGTGCAGCGATTTCGCATCGTCCTCTGAATATATGGTGACTGCCGGAATATTTAAATCGGCAGCAGTACGGGCGATGCGGATGGCGATTTCGCCGCGGTTGGCTATGAGGATTTTTGATAGTTTAATTTGCATATTTGTTTCCACTAACTAGATTGGCTCAACTGTCAGCCTTACCCCGCCTTCTTAAGCTCCTCTTCCAGCAGTATCCTCCTCAGGACTTTGCCGGTCATACTCATGGGAAGGTCATCCCTGAAATCAACGGCGTTGGGCACTTTATAGGACGAGATACCCTGTTTTGCCCAGGAAATAATATCCTCTGAGCTGATCTTGCCTTTGAAGGCAGCCCTGGGAACAATATAAGCCTTGATCACCTCACCTTTTTTAGCATCGGGCACGCCGACAACCGCCACTTTTTCCACAGCCTCATGCTGCAACAGGAATGTTTCCACCTCCTCGGGGAAGACGCTGAAACCTGATACTTTGATCATTTCCTTTTTACGCCCGAGAAAGTAGAGGTAGCCGTCCTCGTCGAATTTTCCCATATCTCCTGTGTATACCCAGCCATCGATCAGGGTATTTTTGGTTTCTTCAGGCTTATTCAGATATCCTTTGAAAACGGCCGGATTATTCAGGGCAATTTCGCCCATTTCACCGGGGGGCACCTCTTTAGTCCTGTCTTCCCAGGATACGATCTTTAAATTCTGTCCGGGTATGGGAATGCCCTGGCAGCCTGCGACATATTTCGGCCGGTTAAGGGGCATAAAAGTATCGAAAGTATGGGTCTCGGTAAGGCCATAGGCCGCCTCCACCAGCAAGCATCCTCCCGTGTCTTCTTTCCAGCGGGCGGCTATTTCCTCGGTAAGCTGTACGCCAAAGCTGGTGGTGAGGCATAGCTTGAGTGAAGAAAGGTCGTACTTTTTCCTGTCGGGATGGTCCATAATAGCGAGGTTCATTGGGACCGAGGCCTGAAAGAACTGGAGCTTGTAACGGTCGATGGCCTGCATGGCCGCGACAGGGTCGAACATGACCATCAATACCTGGGTGCTGCCCATAGCGATCATGTTATCCACGCTGCCCAGCATCCCGGCGATATGGAAGGTGGGCAGTATGGCGAGGCACGAGAGATTATCTGCGGGCAGGCCGACATAGGCGGCGTTTGCCCGCATGATGCTCATCAACGCCGCTACTTTATATCGTTTAGCGCCGTGGGTCAGAATAGCCCCTTTGGGCAGGCCGGTAGTGCCTCCCGTATATTGAAGTTGAACTATATCATCCAGGCCGACTTTAGCTTCAACGCGGTCGGCAGGATAGCGAGACAAGATGTTCACGAATTCTAATGTTTCCGGGTAAGTCATCTTGGGGAAGCTCATGAGCGGAGCCAGGTTCATGGTGGGTTCCTTTGGCAGAAAATCATGCATGCTGGTAACAATGACATTTTTGATGCCGCATTCTTTGCATGCGCCGGCCGCAACGGAATACAGCAGGTCGAGCGCTACGATGGCTTTGGCGCCGGAGTCCCGCAGTTCGTATGTAAGCTCCCATTCTTTGAAGAGGGGACTGCAGGGTACGATAATACCACCCATCTTGTTAATGCCGTAGTGTGCTATATGGTATTGCGGGCAACTGGGCATGAACAAAGCAATTGGGTCGCCTTTCTTAAAGCCCGATTCCAGCAGAAAGCGGGCAAACTTTTCTGACGACTCGTCCAGCTCTTTATAGGTTATTTCCCGGCCATAGAAGACGATCGCAACTTTTTCGGGCTGCTCTCCGGCATTATCGCGCAGGATTTCGAACAGAGGTTTTTCCCCCTCAGGATAGCTGACCTCGGCAGGAACATAACCCGGCCAGTTCTTCATCCATATTTTCCCCATAGCACTCACCTCTCTATGATTAATTTTTTATATACTACCTTTCCAGGACATATTGACTTATCGATGGATTCATGATATTTTCATCTTATAAGTATGCAAATTATACTAACAAGTATAATTTATTATCAATAGTCTACATTTATTGATGAAGAAAATCAAGGCCGATAAAAAGCCTGCCGCAAAGGCAAAGAAAACTCTTCTCCGGAGGATGAGTAAAAACCCGGAAAAGGCGGAGAAGCTGCGTGAAAAGGTGTATGAAGCCGTTGCCAGAGTGCTGATGAAGCACCGGTCCGGCACATTCACCCTGGATGAGGTTGCCGCTGAAATCGGCGTGACCAAAGGCGTAATTTATTATTACTTCCATTCCCGGGGCGAGATGCTGTACCAATTGAATAAATATATATTCAAAATGATGCATGAAGATAGCGACCCGATCTGGGGTGACAATAATTTAAAACCCCGGCAAAAATTGGAGGCCGTAGTCCGATCGTATATGCATGTGAATGTCAAGCACTGGCAGGTGGCCCGGGTCCTGTGGTCGGACATGGGATTGCGTGAGGGATCTCAGCATCAGGCCGGTGTTATCAACCGGGAACGGAGGGAATTCAGAAGAAGAATCGCCGGAGTGGTAAAGGATATCGTCACTGGAGAGGGATGTGACCCCGTCGACGAGCATATCGCTGCCTGGTTTATCTATGGCATCCTGGTTTTTTCCTCGGTCTGGTTCCGCACAGGAGGAGAAATGACTGAAGAACAGGTATGCGACTTTGTCATCAAACTTATCTTCGAGGGCTTGTTTATAAAAAAATCACCCTGATCCTCAGGCCGATTTGAACTTGTTTCAAGCTGTAGGGGCGTACCTTAAGGTGCGCCCGCTTGCTTTTGACGGGTCTAGAACCCGTCACCGCAAGTTCTCTAAGTCCCAAACAACCCCCAAACTTTAAATTCCAAATTTGTTTAGAGTTTAGCGTTTATCGGCTTTTTATTGTTCCGGGCTGCAAAAGAAGGGTGCTCTTTGGCCGCGAATTGGAAGACCAGCGCGGCTGCCAGCAGTAGGATGGCATTGAAGATAAGCGGGAAATCAAATCCGTTCATGTCTGCCAGCCATCCCTGGAAGACAGGGCCGATGACAAAGCCCAGGTCGCAGGCTGCCCTGAAAATGCTCATGCCGCCGCTGGAGTTTTGTCCCGAAAGTATGTCGGCTACATATGCGGCCGGAGTTGGCCCGGTTATGCCCAACCCTATCCCGAATACCGCGCAGCTTAGGAGCAGGAACTGGTAATTGGTGCTCAACATCCACATAACCAGAGAGGCCGCCAGGAGAATACACCCGGGGAGAACCGTGGGCTTTCTGCCAACCTTATCTGACACCCTGCCGATAATCAGCAGCACGATTATGTTGACCGCGGCTATTACAGTGACAGCCACACCTATTTCGCCCGGAGTCAGACCAAGGCGGTCGTGCGCAAACAATGGCAATATCTGATACCTGGACCCATTGTTGGTAAAGAATATGCAAAAAGCGACGAGACAGATCAGCATAAAATTGGGGTTGACCAGCAGGTGTTTGATTCCAAGCTTTGCTCCCGTTGCAGGCGTCTGGTCGTCCGTTTCCTTACTTGCCTGCCCTGTATGAAAGGGGCGTGTCTCGGGCAGCCGCAGGAAAGCCCAAATGGCAGCCAGCATGCAGAAAAAGGCATAGACAAAGAATACGGCCGGCAGGCCGAAGTACTGGCCGATAAAACCTCCGCTGATCGGTCCCAGGCCGAAACCGATCCACGTGCTGCCCATATACCACCCCATATTGTTCCCGCGGTTACGCACCGTACTTATATCGGTCAACATGATCATGGCAGTGGTGGTGTAGAGGGCATAGCCGGCACCCTGAATAAGCCGGCAGGCCAAAAATAGCCAGTAGCCGGGCGCCAGAGCACAGCCCACCGCTCCAGCGGCCATTACGAGACAGCCTGTTATTAGGGTCGGGCGGCGGCCCAGCCGCTCGGCAATCCTGCCTGCGGGGATATCCACAACAACACTGGCGAAGGCAAAGGCGGTTATGATCAGTCCGACCAGCACCATGTTTATGCCGAACTGCTGGGCATACAGCGGAAGTATGGGGCTGACCTGGCCCATGCCCATGAGCATGAGCATGCCCTCTATGCAGAGAATAAGCAGGATCTCATTGCGTTTAAGATAATTCAGCAATTGACGCCAATACCTGGACAGGATTTTTGGTCGGACTTTGAATTATGCCATTCCACCGACCAAGAGGTCAATCGGTAAACTCTAAACACTAAGTACTAAATCCCAAACAAATCCAAAATAAATAAGGTAAGTATCCCCCCAACATCATATTGTCAAGGGATAATTACCATAAATAATACGAATTATTTGGAGCTTTGAGCTTTGGATTTCTTTGAAGCTTAGAGTTTAGAATTTAGTGTTTTTGAGTGTAGGGACGTACCTTCTGGTGCGCCCTTCCCCATCGTAACCAACGAACGCTGGAGATGTATTCGAAAGTGAGGTCCTCCGGGCAGGGGGTATAAACCATGCACTAATCCCCCTTTCGTATCCAGCGACGTGGGATATGTATTCTCCTAACAGACTCGTCCGGGTAAGGGGCGTTGAAGAGGGGCTTTAGCCCCTCTTATAAGTAGAATCCCCTCTCCCAGCGGGAGAGGGGAGGGTGAGGGGATAATCCTCAGTTCATACCTTCGATCAAAGGATTGCCACGCCCCGATCAAATCGGGGCTCGCAATGACGTTTGAACGGACTTCAAATATAATACACATGATGACAAGCAATCCACCCGGAAAAAAACACCGGCGTACGAGTACCAGCTCTTTCGGCACGCAGGGTCGCATCAGCCACGACTCATCGAAGTTTTATAATGGCAAGCTATATGAAGGTCTCAAAAAAGATAATAAAACCTTCTACATTGAAAATAAAATACCGGTCAAGTATATAAACAGGGTCTTCTGCAAGAGCAGTGAGCATATGTCCGAGCTGCCCGACTGCTCGGTCCACCTCGTGGTAACGTCTCCTCCGTATAACGTCGGCAAGCAATACGACGATGACCTCTCCCTCGACGAATACATGGGATTGCTCAAACGGGTATTTGCCGAAACGTACAGGGTGCTGGTTCCCGGTGGAAGGGCCTGCATCAACGTCGCCAACCTGGGGCGCAAGCCCTATATCCCTCTGAATTCATATATAAGCAGGGCTATGCAGGAGTCAGGATTTCTGATGCGCGGCGAGATACTCTGGGACAAGGGCAGCAGCGTCGGCTCCTCCACTGCCTGGGGGACCTATATGAAGGCCGGCAACCCCGTGCTGCGCGATGTGCACGAGTATATCCTGGTTTTCTGCAAGCAGTCCTTCACCCGTCCCAATCCGCACAAAAGAAAGAGCACCATCTCCAGGGAGGAGTTTTTGGAGTTCACGAAAAGTGTATGGAAGTTCGCGTCCGAGCGTGCCGGGAAAATAGGCCACCCGGCCCCTTTTCCGGTGGAGTTGCCACGCCGTTTGATCCAGCTCTATACTTTCGAAGACGAGGTGGTTCTCGATCCCTTCGCAGGCAGCGGTTCTACCTGCCTGGCCGCCCGGCAGGCTAATAGAGAATATATCGGTTACGATATAGACAGGTCCTACTGCGAGTTGGCCGGGAAAAGGTTAACGAATGGTGCTCAAGGCTAATATTGCCTGAGCAGGGTATCGAATTGCTGTGTACAGTCATCGATTGGGGGGAACTGCCTTATTTTTATATGACCGTCGCTTGTCAGGAAATAGAGTGCAGGGTGCTGGTCCGGTTTATATAGATTCAGGATCTTCCCCTGCGAATCGAGCACCACCGGGCATGTTATGCCGTATGTGTGTACCCAGCTCTGAACGTCATCGAATTGCTCTCCGCTGACCACGAATACCATCTCAAGCTGGTCTCTCGGCCAATTAGCGTAAATGGGAAGCAAGCACTGCACAACCTTCAGGCAGGCATTGCAGGTCGTGGAAAGAAATGCCACTATAACTTTCTTCCCTTTAAGCGAACTTAACGTCAGCTCTCTCTGATCGGCAGTGGGAAGGCTGAAATCGGGGGCCAGGCAACCCACGCTGGCGCAGGGAGAAGCGGGTGTTCCTGTCATCCCGGGAGGCATCGGAGGCAGGGGGGGTGGCAAGGGGGTGGATGATTGACTCATTGAAATACTGCCGAGAAGCGCTTGAGCTTCACTCGACGCTGTAGCGAAAGTGGAGCACTTATCCTTCATGTTAGTATACTGGCTATTGATGACGCCTATCACGTCGCCGTCGCTATTGGTCATGGGGCCGCCGCTGCTGCCCGGGTCGATTTTGGCATCGCTCTGGAGATAATTGACCGAATTTATCTTGGGGAAAGCACAGATTGTACCGGTGCTCAGCATGATCTGGTTGTTCTCGTTTCCGGCGGGATAACCCATCACCAGCACGGGGCTGCCCAGCTGGAGGGAGTCCGATTCAGTTGAATTGCCCAGTGTGACGAAAGGATAGCCTGCGGGGTTATCGGGCAATTTGATGATTGCCAGGTCCCTGGCTACGTCCGCTGTGGCAACGGTGGCCTGGTACTGGGTGCCGTTGTTAAGTATCACCGTGGGTGAATTGCTATCGCTAATTACGTGCTGGCTGGTCAGGACATATCCTTCCTTCGTAATTATGAAGCCGGAGCCCATCCTGTCACCGGCGGTAATGCGTACGATGGCGGGGAAGTCCTTTTGAACATTGTCATAATATTTCGGCGCTTCGCAGGAATTAAATACGAGTGCGAACACAATTAAAATCAACAGTGGCGCAAGATAGAAAGATTTTGCTGTCATTTACTGCTCCGGATATATGAGTTTGAAATGTTTTAGATATTAGCACATTTCGGTTGAACACCTTTAATGTATGAATACATATTGTGGGTGTTTCCAAATATAGTCCAATTCAGTAGGATTGACACGTAATTTCGGCCAAGAGTATATTGAATCGTACCAATAATATTCAACTCAGGTTGGAGGTGTGTAATGGCGGATGAGAATGATCTTTCACATCGCGGTATAGACTTTATTCACCGTGAGGAAAAACTTGTTTTCCAGAGATTCAATTTTTTCCTCATTGCCATGGCTCTTCTGATCGGCGCATTCGTTTTGATCGCCACATACTTCAATTATCCCATCATGTTGCCGCTGTCGTTGATTATTTTCTTTACCGGCTATTTGCTATCGTATATTTTTGCCCTGGCGAATTATTCAAGTGCCAAGGTTACCCATAGGTTAGCCGTTAATTTATCCATTGTCGGCCCCGATAAGCATTGGGACGATCTTTATGGCTTTACGCTGGAACAAGATACGGAGATAAAGAAATTGCGCTGGTCTTACATATGTTCTTTTTTATGTGATAGCGCCCGCGCTTTATTGCCTTTCGATAAAAATAGCAGGGGGTTAAGGCCGTTTACATGGTTGATTCCATCGGGTTTTGTTCTGGCCTGGATAGCCGTATGGGCTGTTGTTATCACTAAATGGTTTTACTTTGATGGCTATATCTGGTTTTATTGGAGCGGAAGGTTATGGTGGTTGACCCTGTGCCTGTTGCTGGTTTTGCCGTTCATAGTGTATTACGTCGTATTGGCATTTTATACTATCGGAAAGCTCATAGGGCCAATGTTTTCCAAATGAAGTCGTATAAAAAAGGGTGGCTGGTCAGATTTAACAGTCTGGGGTATCTATTCCGGATGTTAGTTATTTTGCGACAATTCTTAACATCTGAACCGGTGTTATTATATGCAGGCCGGACTTCTCCGAGAGTGATGGTTGAGAGTAGAAATGCTGGTCGCCTGTGACAAAATAATCAGGTTCGGCGCTTAGTGCCGCGGCAAGGATAGCCGCGTCTTCGAAGTGGAGTAAATTAATCCAGCGTTGGACTTCTTTTAATGGCGGATTTCTAATAATCTCCGGTGGTGCGTTGCTCAGAAACAATTGTAAAGCCGGGAGGGCATCTGGTTTCTTCTCACGGATAGCACGTACCACCTCCTCGACAACTAGCTGGCAGACTATGATCCTAAGCTTTGCGTTGGCGTGCAGATTCAGTATTTTGGCAGGTGGGCCATCTGGCGAGTAAATGCCTGATATGATGACATTGCTGTCGAGAAATATACGCAGGTCAGCGCTTGCTGCCATAGTGTTTCTTGACCAGTTGTTTGCGTATTTGGCCGCTGGTCTTCAATAGCTCTTTTTCGGTGACTTCGGAATTTTTGAATATACGGTGTAGCTCATTCAGCGCATCCAGTGCAACAGTTTTATTGGCTTTTGCAATGAGTTTGTCTCCCTCCACGTATAAAGTCAGCCGGTCCCCCTCTTCTATGCCGAGTTGCTCGCAGATATAGCGTGGAAGGGTAACCTGCCGCTTATCACGGACTACGATGTCATCGGATAATTTCTTGCTCATTAGCTCTAGCGTTGGATGTAAGACGTCATACATCCAACATCAATATTTTACCATATTCTGAAGAAATTCAATATATCCTTCAGGCGGTGTCTGACGTGTATCATTATTCGCTTACTTTAAATTAAGTTATAGTATGTATTGTATTTGGACTAAGTAATTATGGATCAAAATAAGGCCAGTCCCATCAATCCCCAGGTATTAGTTGACCTGGTGTCAGTAAGGATGCCTTTTGGAAAATACAAAGACTATGTCCTGTGTGACCTGCCTGAACCTTATCTGGCCTGGTTTCACCGGAAAGGTTTTCCGCCGGGCAAAATTGGAGAGTTGTTAGCCGCTCTGTATGAAATAAAACTTAACGGATTGGGATACCTTCTTAAGCCGATCAGAAGGGATGCGCTGTGAAGTAGAATAATACTATTTAGAATTAGCGTTATGAGCATTACAAAGCGTGAAAACATAAAACCGGGCTTGCGGGTCTCAATAGTAATGAAGGCAGACCAACGTTCCGGAAAACTAACTGTAGGGATAGTCAAAGATATTTTAACTAACTCCTCATTTCATCCCCATGGAATCAAGGTCCGACTGGAAAGCGGCCAGGTCGGCAGAGTTAAAGAGATAATAAATTAGTATCTGTTTTACCCACCGTGCAAATAAATAAATAGCTTACCTGTCCACCCATATACGCAGGCATTACTAGACTAATTATTAAGAATCTATGAGTTCACATTTATCAAGTAATACAACTGTGCGATCAATTTCCTTAATTTGACCGAGCACGACTATATTATCTCCGATTTTCAAAACGGAAAGACGATCCTTCCAGCTTTTATCAAAACGCATAGAGACTGTAGCACCGCTTTGGTAAAGATGATTTTCTAAATAAACTATATAAGTATCACCTAACTGAGTGACATCGTTTATTGGTCCGGCGAGCTTCATCCATTTCCCCATATAGTTTTCTGCCAATTTTTTTGCTTGTAGAATAGTGTAACCTTTAAACATTCCTGTTAAGTAGTTTGGTTCAACATTAACAACAATTCGTCCATTGATGACCGGGCAGGAATCTTTTGGATCAGATTCCAATTCAATTATTTTTGCATTATTAGCAGAGATATTATTTATAACTTGGATTTTCGATTGATTACCTTTCCGTGCCAATAAACTCAAGATTAATATAATAAGTCCAGCTAATAATAGAATAGTGAAAAGTATAAGCCATCCTTGAGCATTATTTTGAGTTATTATATTGCCTATCTGCATCGATAATAGAATGCCGGCACCAGCAAGGCCAATAATGGTAAGAGAAAGCCCTGCCCAAAATTCTTTACTCATGAGACTATTGTATAACAAAATCTATTAATTATTATTTATTGGCATGTTGTAGTATTTTTTAGGAGCGGTTTAATTCTGAAGGCAAATTTGCATAAGTCTATTAGGACAATCCCAGATCTAAAGGCTGAATCTTTTAGCTGATTTTCAAGAAGAGTCAATTGGATATGATTTTGCGGTTCTAGCATTCTAGATATGGGATCTAATGCAATCCATAGATTGCTGATGTAGAAATAGGCCTCTAAAGAGGTTGATTCTACCAAATCCCTATTTCGGCTGAATATCCGAGTACTACCAGCATTTGCCACCTCTTTTACTGAATATAATAATTCATTATATGTGACTAAGATAGCTTGAACATTAATTGTAAAGTTCGCTGATTGGTTCCTAATATTATGTTGTATTTGATTAATTGTATCCAAGTTCGGCCAATTCTCCGGCTGTATCAGCTTCCAACTATTTCTATAGAGTGTTTTTGTATGGTCATCGTCAAACCCTAGAGCATTTATAAAATTGATATACGATTCTCTGAGTTTATCTCCTTTATCATGAAGAAATAAAATTCTATGTCCAAGCAGTTCTTTAGCATCCTTGCTATATATGTAGACTATTCCTGTAATTGCACTAAAAGATGAAGCAATAGTCAATAATGTATTTGTTACAATTTGATTTATAGATAATATACAATGGCCGGACAGACAGAATATATTAATCACAAGTGCCATCACAGCTATGAGATCCAATATCACTATTACTATCCACCATGCCTTGGGGATTTGTATATAGTGTAATTGCTTAAATTTTTCGCTCTTTATGCTTCTTATTATCAAAGTGGAAATTAGTGCTGAGATTACACTGACAATTAATATGATGGCGCCACTAACTTGAAATAAATCGCTAACAGACAAGGGGTTTGCAGACTTTTGTGTAAAACCTGGTATTAGGATATATATTCCCCATATAAGACCGAAAATGCCTATTATTTTGATGGCATAATCCAATGAATAATTAATTGGCTTTAGTATCAAATCCCAAAAGGTTCCTAAATTTTTCATTCGGATTTTTCCCTCTCTTTCTCTTTCCCATACCCCTCTTCTTTGAGTTTGTCCATCAGACGCGCGGCGCGGGGGAAGCCGATTTGGAGCTTGCGCTGGAGGAATGAGGCGGACATCTCTTTGGATTCGAGGGCAAGCTGGCGGGCGGCGTCCAGCAATTCATCATCCATGGGTTTCCGGCCTTCGGGGCCGGCCTTCTCCATATCTTCGAACCTTACCGGCTGCGCTTCCTGGCGGCGCTGAGCCGACCAGAAGATGACCAGCCTCTCGATCTCGGGATCGCCGACCATCGTGCCCTGCAAACGCTTGGGCTTGGAGACGTCCTGTGGCATATAGAGCATATCTCCCCTTCCCAAAAGCTTCTCGGCGCCGGCGGAGTCGATAATGGTACGTGAATCGACCTGCGAGATCAAAGCGAAGGTGATGCGCGTGGGGAAGTTGGCCTTGATCAATCCGGTGACCACGTCCACCGACGGCCTCTGCGTGGCGACGATCAAATGTATGCCGGTGGCACGTGCAAGCTGGGCCAGGCGGCATAAACCGTGCTCGACCTCATCGAAGGCGGCCATCATAAGGTCGGCCAGCTCGTCTATAATGACAACGATATAGGCCATGCGCTCCGAAAGCACGCGGTTCTTATTGAAGTCCTCAATATTGCGTGCCTTGGTGGCGGAGAAGCGTTTGTAGCGGCTGTCCATCTCGGCATTAAGCCAGCGCAGGGCGAGGATGGCCTTATCGGTATCGACCACTACGGGCGCTACCAGGTGCGGTATATTGTTATAGTTGACGAGCTCGACGCGCTTGGGGTCCACCATCACGAAACGCACAGCGTCGGGTGTATTATTCATCATCAGGCAGCAGATCACCGAGTTGAGGCAGACGCTCTTGCCGCTGCCCGTAGCTCCGGCAATGAGCAGATGCGGCATTTTAGACAGGTCGGCTACCACCGTCTCGCCGCCCGCTCCCTTGCCGAGTGCGATGGCGAGGGGCGATTTGGCCAGCATCTTCTGGAAGGCCGTGCTCTCCATTACGGCGCGCAGTCCAACCGAGCCGAAGGTGGTGTTGGGCACCTCAATGCCGACTACCGACTTGCCGGGCACGGGGGCCTCGATCCTGATACCGGGCGCGGCCAGGGCCAACGCCAGGTCGTTGGAAAGCGAGTTGATGCGCTCCACCTTGACCCGCGTGCGGCCGACCTCCTCCTGTCTTGCTGTTATATTGCCGTCCCGGTCCTTTTCCCTGACCTCTTTGTACTTGCGGTCCCAGCCCGGCTCCACGCCGAACTGCGTGACCGTGGGGCCGCGGTTGACCTCCACCACTTTTGCTTCCACGCCGTAGCTGGTCAGGGCCTCCTCCAGCACCTCCTTGCGCTTCTCTATCTCGGCGTCGCTGATGACCGCCTCGGTCACCTTGTCCAGGATGCTTATGTTGGGCAGCGACCATCCGCCAACGATTATTGATGACCTCAGCCTGTCCATTGTATCAGCGTGGGATACAGGTTCGGGCTGTTCAATAGCAGCGGGCGCTTCGGCAGGGGGATCGTTCACTGCCGGTTCGATTGCCGGCTTCTTCTCGCGGGACTCTTTAATAACATATATGAGCTCACCAGCCAGGCCTGCAATTCCCTTACCGGCGCGCTTGACCACGTGCCATGACCACTCGGGGGCGACCAGGATGATACCCAGTATGATCAGCCCGGCCACTATGAAGCCTCCGGCCACAGGCGAACGGGTGATAATGGCCTGCCCCACATAGCCGCCCAGCGTAACGTCAGATACGATGAAAGTATTGGGCGGACGGAAGAAGGCGAGCAGGCCCCACAAGGCAGCCGCGAAGCTGGCTGTTCCCAGCCAGTAGTTCCAGTGGCGGACGAAGGAGGAAGGCCAGCCCAAAATGATGAAAAGGCTCAGGAAGGCCAGTGCTGCAAAGGCCACGCCCAGCCCCATCAGCCGGAAGAGCGCCAGCCAGGCGCTGTAAAGGGCTGCATGGATGTCGTTGGCCAGCCTGTCGAACCAGGATGATATCTGAGGCCAGAATACCAGGCAGAGGCAGATGAAGATGACGAAAAGGATGGCCAGTATGACGGGAGCTGAAAATAACGACCTGAGAAAGGACTTGCCGGAGCCTTTTTTGTCTTCTGCGGACCTCTATGATTTCCCCTGCCGTTCTTAGAGGGCATAGCTTATTCTACTATACCTCGATAGCAGTTGTAATTATCATGGGGCGGCGTTTGGTCTGCTCGTAGAAATAGCGGCTCAGCATCTCCTTGACCTGGGTGTGTATGGCGCTGTGCTCATGGTGCCCCTTGCCAAAGGCAGTGGCTACCAGTTCCTTGCCTCGGTCGATCACGCTGCCGTCGTGCTCGGCATCGACAAAGCCGCGCGAGACGATATCAGGCTTACCCACCAGCCTGCCCTCTTTTTTGTCCAGGGCCAGGATCACTACCACGATGCCGTCGCGGGAGAGCAGCTTGCGGTCTCGCAGTATGACCTGCGCATGGCGGCCCAGCACCAGGCCGTCCACGTAGACATTGCCGTAGGGTATCTTACCCGCGATGCGGCCCTTTTCAGCGTCGATCTCGAGGATGCTGCCGTTATCCATAAGGAAGATATTGCTCTCTGGTATGCCCACGCTCCTGGCAAGGCCGGCATGCATCACCAGGTGGCGGTACTCGCCGTGGATGGGTGCAAAGTATTTGGGCTTGACCAGGTTGATGAGCATCTTTAGCTCCTCCTGGCTGCCGTGGCCGTGCACGTGCACGTTGGAGCGCTCGCCGTAAATGACGTTGGCGCCCTGCCGGAACAGGTTGTCGATAGTGCGGTTGATCAACGACTCATTGCCCGGTATGGGTGTGGCCGAAATGACCACCGTGTCGCCGTGAATTATGCGTATCTCACTGTGGTCGTGATTGGCGATGCGCACCAGCGCCGAGGTGGGCTCACCCTGGCTTCCTGTAGTAATCAGCACGACCTGGTTATGCTGATATTTTTTAAGGTCCTCGATGTTGCAGATGACGCCTTCCGGGGCATGCAGGTAATTTATTTCCATAGCCATCTTTACCGTATCCCTCATGCTGCGTCCTACGATGAACACATGGCGTTTATGCTTGACGGCAGCATCGATGACCATCTGTATGCGGGATATCAATGAGGAAAAGGTGGCCAGGATCACACGGCCCGGCGCCTCACCGATGATGCGCTCGATGGTCTTCCCCACGATTTTCTCCGAAGGTGTGTAGCCGGGCAGCTCGGCATAAGTGGAGTCTGCCATAAGCAGCAATACTCCTTCGTTGCCCAGCTTGGCCAGCTTGGAGAGGTCGGTAGGGCGGCAGTCGACCGGTGTGTAGTCTATCTTGAAATCGCCGCTGTCTACCACGGCTCCCAGAGGGGTATAGATTATCAACCCCACGGCATCGGGGATGCTGTGACAGACCGGGAAGGCTTCAACTTTGAAATTGCCGACCTGGAACTTGACGCCCGGCGTTATCAGCTTGAGCTTGGCCTTGATCAACGAGCGGTGTTCCTTGAGCTTTACCGATATAAGCCCCTGCGTGAGCCGGGTGGCATATACCGGAACGTCGATCTGTGGCAGGATGTAGGGCAGGGCGCCTATGTGGTCCTCATGGCCGTGCGTGATGACGATGCCGCGCACCTTGTTTTTATGTTCCAGAAGGTAGGTAATGTCCGGGATGAGCAGGTCGACCCCGAGCATCTCGTCCTCGGGAAACATCATGCCGGAATCTATAACCAGGATATCTTCGCCGTACTCGATGGCCAGCATATTCTTGCCGATTTCACCGAGGCCGCCGAGGGGTATTATTTTAAGCTTTTGACGGGTCATGTCTTATTTTAGAAAAGGTTAAGCTGGGCGGGCCTGTCTTTTTCTTCCTCCATTTTACCTGCTTCGACCAGAACGGCCGGCAGCTTTAGTATGTCGGCCTCTATGACCTTGCGCAGGTTTCCCTGGTGCAGCGCCGCTGCAGGATGGTACATGGCGAAATAGATCGTGCCCCCGATGCGCCTGGCCCTGCCGTGGACCTTGCTGATACTTTCGCCCGGAAAGTATTTTGACATTGAGTAGCGTCCCAGCGTCACGACAACCCTGGGCTTGATTATCTCAAGCTGGCGCTCGAGATAGGGGCCGCAGGCCTGTATCTCGCCGGGCATTGGGTCGCGGTTCTCCGGCGGGCGGCATTTGACCACATTTGTGATATAGACCTGGTTGCGCTTGTACCCGATCATGCCTATAAGCTGATCGAGGTACTGGCCGGCGGGGCCGACGAAAGGCCTGCCCGACTGGTCTTCATACCAGCCCGGCGCTTCGCCTATGAATAGTAACCCCGCATTCTCCGGGCCTTCACCGGGCACCGCCTTGGTGCGGTGCTTGGATAACTCACATTTAGGACAGTGCTCTATTTCAGTGTTTATTTCTATCAGAGGTGACATCTATTCCGAATGATAACACAGGCTGTAGGCAGGGTCAATTTATTTCAATAGCAAAACATAGCTGGCCGCCATCATCAAAACCAGTATCACGCACACGATGAGCGGCTGCTTTTCGCGGGTCTCAATGAAATGCGCAAACGATGTTATCAGGATGACCGCAGGCAGCAACAGGATGATAATGAGTCCGGTTGTGACGAAGGCTGCCGGGCTGAGCTTCAGCAGGTCGGGGATAAGCGAGAGGAGCGGGGTCAGGCCGGACATGTGCGGCGTATTGATGATAACGGATATCACGATACCCGTCAGCACCAGCACCAGCGCGACGCCTATGCCTATGCGTAGCGCCAGGCCGACGCGCTTATTCAGCGATTGCAGTTTTGTCGGTGTACCATCTACCGTTTGCATAATCATTTATCTCAAAGTATATTCAGGGCCCGCAGTATCATCAGGACTGAGGTCACCAGCAAAAAGACTATAAATATCACTATCAGCGCCTTGCTCTGGACACGCCGGGCTATGAATGTGCCCAGCCGCGCCCCCAGGAAAATGCCCGGAATGAGGGGTGCGATGATATAGGGCATAACGTAGCCGTTATAAGCGTAGATCATAGAGCCGGTCATCGTGGTGAAACAGAGCAACAGGCTGCTGGTGGCGATGGCCGCCTTAATGGGCACTTTCATCAGCAGGTTCAAGACCGGCACATTGACTATGCCTCCGCCCACGCCCAAAAGGCTGGAGATAACTCCGCCGAAAAAGCCGCCGGCCATACCTGTAACCGGACGGTGAGTGTGATAGCTGATCTCCTGCTTAACAGCCGGATCGTAGTAGTTGCCGTCCAGCCAGGCATGCGGCGCATGCTCTTTCTCACGGGGGTCCCTGGAGGCTTCGAATTCCTCCATGCTCAGCTTGCGTGGCTTCCGCGGGATAAGCGTGTAGCAGACGTAGATCATGAGCACCCCGAATATGAAACTCAGCACGGGTGAGGAGAGTTTGGAGGCCAGTAAAGCACCGGCCACAGCCCCGGGTATCAGGGTGGTGGCCATTAACAGTCCCAGCTTAAGGTTGGTCACATGGTTGTCGATATATACGCTGGTGGCCGTGCAGGCATTGATGACGATCGAGACCAGGCTGCTGCCGATGGCATACTGAATGGGTACGCCCATCCACAGCGTAAGTATGGGCACCATCATGATGCCGCCGCCCACGCCCAGCATCGAGCCCAGCGTCCCTGCTACCAGTCCTGTCCCGGCCAGCGCCCAGATATTAACGTCAGGCATAATTAGTTTTAAAGAATAGCATATTTTATACGTTGGGAAATTCCAAATTCCAAAAACCAAATTCCAATTTTCTGACTTTACGTCATTGCGAGCACATAGTATCGTGGTAATCATCCTTTTGACACGTCATTGCGAGGAGCCCGCAGGGCGACGTGGCAATCTCACGGCATTAAATCCGCCCTCTTCCCTCGTTCGTAGCTAACGAGGTGGAGCATGTTTTTTACTGGTGTATTCGTCCGGGTAGAGGGCGTTTAAGAGGGGCTAAAGCCCCTCTTATAACTATAACCCCCTCTCCACAGGAGAGAGGCAGGGGAGAGGGATAAAGTGTTATACTTGCGCCTGAATCGAAAAGGAAGGTAATTTGAATGGCAAGAATAGACGGGCGAGGCAATGATGAACTAAGGCCGGTGAAGATAACGCTGGGATACCAGGACTATCCTGAGGGCTCTGCGCTGATAGAGATGGGAAATACCCGCGTGGTCTGTGCTGTGAGCGTGGAGGACCGGGTGCCGCCTTTTCTCAAGGGTAAGGGGACAGGGTGGGTCACCGCTGAGTATGGCATGTTGCCGCGGGCGACACATACCCGCAGCGCGCGTAACCCGGACCGGCAGGGAGGACGCTCCCAGGAGATCCAGAGATTGATCGGGAGGAGCCTGCGCGCTGCTGTGGATATGGATGCTCTCGGTGAAAGGACTTTCACGATCGACTGCGACGTATTGCAGGCCGACGGCGGCACTCGCACGGCCAGCATAACCGGCGCCTATGTGGCGCTTTTCCAGGCAATAGCCAAACTGAGGAAGCAGGGAGTATATAAGGTCATGCCGGTGAAGTGCGCCATAGCGGCGGTCAGCGTTGGTGTGGTCGACAGAGTGAAGCTGTTGGACCTCTGCTACGATGAGGACTTCCGCGCCGGTGTGGACTTCAACGTAGTTACGACCGATAAGGGCGAGTTCGTCGAATTGCAGGGCACGGCTGAGGGCAAGCCGTTCTCCAAGGAAACCGTGGACGGGTTGATTGTGCTGGCGGACAAAGGAATCAAGCAGCTATTTGAAAAGCAGAAGGAAGCACTCAAGGGCTTAAAACTCTAAATACTAAACTCTAAGCTCTAAACAAATTCGAAATCCAAAGCTCAAATTTGGGTTAGGATTTTGAACTTATTTAGAGTTGGTATGTAGGGGCGTGCCTTCAGGTGCGTCCGTACACAATTTTAGGGCCTAACCTGTCCGTTCCCCCGGATGCACCATTTATAGCTTGTGATCTCACGTAGCGCCATCGGTCCCCGCGCGTGAACCTTCTGTGTGCTTATTCCAATCTCGGCACCCATGCCGAACTGGCCGCCGTCGGTGAAGCGGGTGCTGGCATTGGCATAGACGCAGGCGGCGTCCACTTCGTTCAAGAAGCGGTCGATCGAAGCAGCGTCCTCGCTAATAATGGCCTCGGAATGGCCGGATCCGTAGCGTTCAATGTGCTCGAGCGCTTCGTCCAGGGAGCCGACTACCTTTATCGCTCCCACCAGGGCCAGGAACTCCTTGCCCCAGTCCTCTTCCACCGCCGGGTGTACATTTAGTCCGTGTATCGATTTGAGTATTTCCAGGGCGCGCTGGTCGCAGTGCATCTCGACTCCCGCTTTATCCCATTCCTTCGCCATTTGGGGCAGGAAAGCGGCGGCGATGTCCTTGTGCACCAGCACGCAGTCCAGCGCGTTGCAGACCGTGGGGCGTTGCACCTTGGCATTATATGTAATGGCTATCGCTTTGGCGATGTCGGCGGTTTTATCCACGTAGGCATGGCAGACGCCTATGCCGCCTGCCACAACAGCCATAGCAGCGTTATCCTTCACAAATTTGATGAGCGCCGCGCCGCCGCGGGGTATCATCAGGTCGATGCTATCCTTTAGCCTGAGCATATTGTCGACCAGTCCCCGGTCGGTGGACTCGATAAACTGAACAGCCCCGGCTGGTATGCCCGCTTTGTAAGCAGCTTCCTGGACAGTGTTGGCCAGGGCCAGGTTGGAACGGTAAGCCTCCTTGCCGCCGCGCAGTATAACCGCGTTGCCGGCTTTGAGGCACAGCACGGATATATCCACGGTAACGTTAGGCCTGCTCTCGTAAATGGCGCCGATCACTCCCAGGGGCACGCGCCTCTTGCTCAGCAGAAGGCCGTTAGGCAGGGTGCGCTCCTCGATGATTTCTCCCACAGGATCGGGCAAAGCCGCAACGGTCTTCACATCGTCGGATATGCCCTTAAGACGGCCGGAGTTGAGCATCAGGCGGTCGAGCATGGCTTCGCTCATGCCGGAAGCTTCGGCCTCTTTATAGTCCTTCTGGTTGTTATGCAGGATCACATCTTCCCGGTCCAGCAGGGCCTGAGATATAGCTGCCAGTGCATCGTTCTTTATTTTAGTCGGAGTGAAGGCCAGCTTTTTGGACGCAGCTTTGGCCTGCTGGGCTTTTCCCACTAATTCATTGATATCTGCCTGCATTAAATTCCCCCTTGATCTCCCTACCTTACATTAAATCAGCACCAGGTTGTTGCGATGGACCGCCTCGTCTCCGTATTCATAACCCAAAATGTTGGTTATTTCACTTGATTGAACGCCTTTGATATGTCCCAGCTCGTCCGAACTATAGTTGGTGATGCCGCTGCCAACCTGGCTTTCGTCATCTTCAAATATATCTATTACATCGCCACGGTTAAACGCGCCCTCAACCTGCACGATTCCCGCAGGAAGAAGGCTGCTGTTCTGTTTGCGCAGCGCAGTTACCGCTCCCTTGTCGATGATCACCCTGCCCATGCAGCATAGTCCGGATAGCAGCCAGCGCTTCCTGCTCTCGATCTTGCTGCTGCGGGCCTTGAAGAAAGTGCCCACGCTCTTGCCCGAGGCGGCCCTGGTTATTACATCGGGCTGCGAGCCGTCCGTTATGATGACGGGTACACCTGACGAAGTAGCCAGTTTGGCTGCTTCCAGCTTGGTCACCATTCCCCCCGTGCCCTGTGAGCTGCCGGCGCCGCCGGCCATCTCTTCGATCTTCTCATCTATTTTCTCTACCATGGATATCAGGCTGGCTTTGGAATCATGCTGGGGATTGGCCGAATAAAGCCCCTTTACGTCAGAAAGAATTACCAGCAGGTCTGCGTCGACCAGGTTGGAAACCATAGCGGACAGGTTATCGTTGTCGCCGAATTTAACCTCGCCCAGCTCGTCGGTGCAGACCACGTCGTTTTCATTGATAACGCAGATCACCTTGAGGTCTATCAGGGCAAGAAGGGTATTGCGCGCGTTTAAATATTGGGCGCGATCGCTCAGGTCGGTTCGGGTGAGCAAAGCCTGAGCCACATTGATGCCGTAGGTGGAAAAAAGCTCATCATAGAGATGCATCAAGCGGTTCTGCCCGACCGAGGCCATGACCTGCTTGAAGGGGATATCCTTCATCTTGTTGGCGATACCCAATTTTTCCCGGCCGGCCGCTACCGCGCCGGACGAGACCAGGATTATCTCATGGCTTTTGGTGTGAAGCTCCGCAACCTGCCTTACGAGATCCTCCATTTTCTTTTTGTCTAGTCGGGCGCTGCCGCCCGTGAGCAGGTTGGTGCCCAGTTTAATTACTATGCGCTTATACTGCATTACGCTTAGATTATATCATAGGTATCCTGCTACCCGGCCTAATTGCAGCGATCGCCCGGGTGAAATCGCTGCAGCGAATATCACAGGCTCTATTTATACGTTCGCGGCCTGTGACTGCAATGGCCTTTGAAAGGGCCGAAAAAATACTTTACATCTACGAGCGGCAAGGCTATAATTCTAGCCTGTGTTCGAAATCGATGAGGATTTGATGGGGATCCTTACCAAGCTTTCCCCCGTATGCACCTTTCCCGAATGCAAAGCCTACCTGGTAGGAGGTTTTGTGCGCGACTGGCTGGTCGGGAGGGATACTACCGACCTGGATATAGCCGTCAGCGGTGATTCGCTGGCAATCGCACAGGAAGCTGCCGAGCGGGTGGACGGTACCTACGTTATGCTGGACGAAGAGAACAAGGTCGGCCGCATTATCGTAGCCTGCGATGACCAGTCGTGGCAGATTGACATAACATCCTTTTCGGGGGATATCGACCGTGATCTGATGAGGCGTGATTTTACCGTGAATGCCATGGCGCTCGATCTGGATGCCTTTGTGGGGGGTGACGCTAAATTGCTGGACCCCTCCGGCGGAGAAGAGGATTTAAAGAAGGGCCTGCTGCGGCAGGTCAGCGATATGATTTTCCATAGGGACCCCTCAAGGCTTATGCGCGCCGTAAGGCTGGCCCGGGAACTTAACCTCGAGATCGAACCCATCACGGAAGACACCATTCGACGCAACTGCAGGATGGTGTCCAAAGTAGCCAGCGAAAAGGTCAGGGAGGAGTTGCTTAAGATCCTCTCCCTGCCTTACGCCGGGGACTCCGTGCGCTGCCTGGACGATTTCGGATTGCTGTGCAAAATAATCCCCGAACTGGAAAGCTTGAAAGGTGTGGGGCAGCCCAAGGAGCATTACTGGGATGTTTTCGATCACTCCATCGAAGCCATTGCAGCCCTGGAATATATATTGAGGGAGAGTGACTGGGTATACGGCAGCCGGGGCTTGCGCGCTATGGTACCCTGGTCGGACGAGATCGAGGAGCATTTCAACGAGGAAATAGCCGGCGGTAGCAAGCGCAGGACGCTGATAAAATTGGGACTGCTGCTGCACGATATCGCCAAGCCCAGGACCAAAACCTTTGAAGAAGACCGGATACGGTTCCTGGGGCATACCAAAGAGGGGGCAGCTATGGCCGCCTCAATACTGGAACGTTTGAGGTTCAGCAACCGGGAGATTCGCTACATCGAAAAACTCATCTACCACCATCTTCACCCGGCGCAGATGTCCCATGAGGGGCTGCCCTCGCACAAAGCCATCTACCGTTATTTCAGGGATACCGAGGGCGCCGGCATCGACGTAATCTTCCTGGCGCTGGCGGACTATCTGGCGGTCGCCGGGCCACGGGTCGATGTCGACGAGTGGCATATGCATATTGAACAGGTCAAGTATATAATGGATGTTCATAATAAGCAGGAAAGCGAGATAATGCCCGTGAGGCTCATAAGCGGAACGGACCTGATACAGGAGTTCAAATTGAGCCCCGGAAAAACCATAGGCAAGTTGCTGATTATGGTCAGAGAGGCCCAGGCGGCCGGCGAGATACGAACAAAGGAGGAAGCACTGAAATACATAAGAAAAGAACTTGATAGAGGCTCCTGTTGTGCTGCCTGAATAGGTAAGCCACGCCGGGCTGCCAATTGTTAAACGAAACTTAGGAGGGAGAATAGATAATTGAAAACAGCTAATATCTGGCTACTGGTATTCATCCTGGCCATATTTATATTCGGCCTGTGGACGGTAATACCGCTGGATAGTGACAGGTTCGGGCGGCAGGGGCTCACACTGGGCCTCGATCTCAAGGGCGGAGCATACCTGGTATACCAGGCTGATCTATCCAAGAAAGACCCGTCTCAAACGACAGACCAGGTCATGACCAGCGTCGTCAGCAAAATCGAACGGCGCGCCAACACCTTCGGAGTAAAGGAGCCTATCATTCAGCGCCAGGGTGAAGACCGTATCCTGGTTGAGCTTCCGGGTGAGAAGAACATTGATGAGGCCAAACAGCTTATCGGGCAGGTCGCCCTATTGGAATTCAAGGAGACAACCAGCGACGCCAGCGGGAACCCGACCAAGGATGCCAATGGCCAGACTATATGGACGGTAGCCACAGGTACGGGCAGCAACGGGCAGCAAGAGACTTTGACCGGATCTTTACTTAAACCCAATGCCAAGGTCGTACTTGCATCTACCACCAATGCGCCGGAGGTTGGCTTCGAATGGAATGACGAGGGCGCCAAGCTTTTCGAGCAGATCACACAGCGCAATCTGCATAAGCCACTGGGCATTTTCCTGGACAACCAGCTTATCTCAGCTCCCACCGTTAACGGCGTGATACAGGGCAGCGGCGTTATAGAAGGATTGACACTTAAAGAGGCACAGGACCTGTCGATCGAGCTTAACTCCGGATCACTCGATGTGCCGCTGACGGTCATCCAGGAACAGACCGTGGACGCCACGCTGGGTAGCGATTCGATCCACAAGAGCATAGTTGCCGGCGCTATCGGCATCTCGCTGATAGTCCTCTTCATGCTGCTGTACTATCGCGGCTCCGGCTTGGTGGCGGTATGCGCGCTGGGCATTTACAGCGTATTGCTGCTCACGATCTTCAAGCTGGTCCCCGTTACTATTACGCTGGCAGGTGTAGCGGCCGCCGTGGTATCTGTGGGCATGGCGGTGGACGCCAATATACTGATTTTCGAGCGTATGAAGGAGGAGTTGCGCGCGGGACGCACACTGGGCGCGGCCATAGATGCCGGGTTCAGCCGTGCCTGGCCAGCCATAAGAGATAGCAACGTAAACTCGTTCATAGCCTGTATAGTCCTGTACTGGTTTGGCGATACTTTCGGCGCCTTCCTGGTGAAAGGTTTTGCACTGACGCTGTTTGTCGGTGTGGCGCTAAGCATGTTCTCGGCCATCACCATCAGCAGGATATTCCTGATGCTGGTTATTAAAATCGTCAAAAATCCCTGGTTTTACGGAGTCAAAATATGATGGACATAGTGGGAAAACGCAACTGGTTTTTTCTTATCTCTCTGATAATCATCATCCCCGGAATCATATCCCTGGCTGTTTCCGGCCTTAAGCTGGGCATTGACTTCAGTAGCGGCACTACCATGACCCTACAATTCACTCAACCTGTTGACCAGGGCAAACTGCGGCAGGAGATGTCGACCCTCGGCTTCTCCGAAGCGACAATACAAAAAACGGGAACCGGTGACTTTCTCATCCGCGTCAGGGAAATCAATACGGATGAAAAAAATGGGCTCATTAACGGACTCAACAAAGATCTTTCCGATAATGTCACTATTCGCGACTTTCAAACGGTTACTCCGCTGGTAGCGGGAGAGGTAGCCAGGAATGCCGGCATCGCCATCATAGTCACCTCCCTATTCATGCTTCTGTATATCGCCTGGGCTTTCAGACGGGTCCCCAATCCCTTCAGGTGGGGAGCATGCGCAGTTATATCGCTGCTGCATGACGTGCTGATCGTGCTGGGTATCTTCTCAATTCTGGGATGGACATTGGGGGTACAGGTAGACTCCATGTTCATAACGGCCATGCTGACTGTGGTCGGCTATAGCATGCACAACACCATCGTGGTCTTCGACCGCATCCGTGAGAATTTCGGCAGGGGCATCAGCAAGGATTTTGCTGTTACGGTTAATGCCAGCATCCTCGAGACCATAGCCCGCTGCGTGAACACCAGCCTTACCGTAACCCTGGTTGTACTGGCGATCTATCTGTTCGGCGGCGCTACTACGAAGGAGTTCATGCTCGCCATGCTGTTGGGCGTGATTGCAGGCACTTACAACTCCATCTGCATCGCGGGCCCGCTGCTGGTCCTCTGGGACAGGGGCCTTGCTAAATCCGAACCTAAATCCAAGCCCCAGGCGGCAGCAACTCTGGCCTGAGGTTCAGCTTTGATGAAATAAAAAGAGCGGGGCTTCTGCCACGCTCTTTTTATAACTCTTAATATTAGCCTAGTCCTGCAATTGATGGATACGGCGAACCATCTTGATGAAATTATCTGTCTCATCCGACGTATAGGCCATGGGGGGCTCGCCGAAGGGGTCTATAACTTCACTGTGTCCTAACAATACCTCGAACGTGGCGGCCACCGAATAGGCCAGTGCTGCACGGTTATAGCCACCTTCCAGCGTAAATACCAGCTTATTGGGGCAGCATTTATCCGATATGCCCTTGACTATCTTCGCCAGCCGAGCAAAGCCGGTGGTTGTCAGGTTGATGTTGGAGATATCGTCCTTCCAGTGTGCGTCATAGCCGGCTGATACAAGCACGAGGTCGGGGCTATACCGTTCAGCTACAGGCACCAGCACATCGTTGAAGGCGCGTAAATACTCACGGTCTCCCGAATCGGCTTCCATCGGGACGTTGACGTTATAACCTTCCCCTCCCCTGGCGCCGGTCTCATCGGCCCGGCCTGTGAACGGGTACCAGGGGTATTCGTGAGTGGAAAAATAAAGTACCTGTGAATCAGTGTAGAACGAGTCCTGCGTGCCGTTGCCGTGATGGACGTCGAAATCGACGATCAGCACCCTTTTTATATTGTAGTTAGCCAGCGCGAACCTGGCAGCCACGGCAACATTATTAAAAAGGCAAAACCCCATCTGGTGCTGGCGGGTGGCATGATGACCCGGCGGCCTTACCAGTGCAAAAGCATTGTCATATTTCCCGCTTATTACGCCATCGACCGCATTCATCAAGCCGCCGGCTGCAAAGAGAGCTGCATCCCAAGACTTTGGCGATACGTAAGTATCCGGGTCAAGCCAGCCTCCCCCGCCGTCGATCTCGGCTTTAAGTGTGCGGATATAATCACGATCATGGGTGGTGGCTATTTCGTCTATGGTGGCGGCGCGAGCGGTGATCGCTGCAAGTTGTTCTTTGATTTTGGTCTTTTCCAGGATGGTATTGATGGCGGTCAGGCGGTCTTTGCCTTCAACATGATCCTTTGTGTCATGCTCAAGGTAGATCTCATCGTTTACATAGCCGGTAGACATGCTGATAGGCCTTCTTTCCAGGGAGCGGGGAGTTAGTTTAACCTAAATGATAACACCGTAATTGCAAAGTGGCAAAGAGCGATTTGAGATCAAAACCGTGTGTATCAAGGCTACTGGGCGCACTGAGATCTCTGCATTAGTTTCTTTAAAGTTACGCTATTGAATAGTTGAGATTAGGGTGTAAAATGGAAATATTGTGATTGCCTTTGAACGGGTATTTAATATCTAGCAGGATTTGCCAGTTGGTAAATGAAAACAAAGCATAAATTCATCGAAAGTATTATAAACGGTTCACGTAAACTGGCCGGGAGGTATTTCTGGCGTACATTTTACCTTATCAAGTCGGGTTTTCTAAGGTTTGTCGCTTATATAGATTTTGGCTATGTGAGGAAATGGCTGACGCTGGGCATCCTGATTGGCATAGTTGCCGGCGTCGGATCAATAGTTTTCTATCAAATGATAGCCTGGGCATCGGCGTTTTTTTTAGGCTATATGGCAGGGTATGCGGCGCCGGTTCCAGGTGGGGAGGGGGTGACGGAATTCTTGCCACCTGCCAGATTGTGGGCTATCCCGCTTGTCACAACTTTGGGCGGGCTTATCAGCGGCCTCATAGTTTTCAAGTTTGCTCCGGAAGCAGAAGGACATGGGACCGATGCGGCAATCAAGGCTTTTCATCACGGCCAAGGCAGGATCAGGGGACGTGTGCCTTTCATAAAGATTATTGCTTCGGCAGTCACCATAGGTTCGGGTGGGAGCGCAGGCAGGGAGGGCCCGGTGGCACTGGTGGGCGCCGGCTTTGGGTCTATCCTCTCAAATGTATTCAATCTTAACAGTCATGACAGGCGTATCGCCCTCACTGTCGGTATCGGCTCCGGTATAGGATCAATATTTAAAGCGCCGCTGGGAGGAGCTTTGTTAAGCGCCGAGATACTATACAGGCGGGATTTCGAAGTCGAGGCTTTGCTGCCCTCGTTCATAGCTTCCATTACGGGGTATGCAATTTTTGCTTCGTGGCACGGTTGGGCGCCGATTTTCACCATTCAGCCGGACATGTCTTTCGTGCAGCCGCTCCAGCTAATAGGATACACGATACTCGGACTGGTATGCGGCCTGGCCGGCATGATGTACGGCCGCATATTCTATGGAGTACGTGATTTATTTAATGCTCTAAGAGTACCCAATTATTTTAAACCTGCAATCGGCGGATTGATCGTTGGAATTATCGGGATGTTTTTGCCTCAGGTCCTGGGTATGGGCTATGGGTGGCTACAATTTGGCATAAATGGAAACTATGCCGTGCTGCCTCTCTATATAATGGTAGGCGTACTGTTCGGTAAAATTATTGCCACCAGTTTATCCATCGGCTCGGGAGGCAGCGGAGGTGTCTTTGCGCCGGGGTTGGTTATAGGTGGTATGGTGGGCGGCGTCCTCTGGTACTTGCTTCAAGGGTTCCCTCTTATTATCCCGCCCAAAGCGGATGCTTTTGTAATAGTTGGTATGATGGCCCTGTTCGGAGGTATTGCCAAAGCTCCGCTTGCCATTATGATAATGGTCAGCGAGATGACCAACAGCTATGTCCTGCTGGCGCCTTGCATGGTGGCCGTTGTAATAGCATATTTCATGACGGGTACCAGTTATATTTACGAGAATCAGGTGGTCAACAGGGCTGCTTCACCCGCCCATAAATCGGAACACGCGGTGCCGTTACTTAAAACGCTGCAAATTAAGGATGCCCTCGGCTTAAACCCCTCGTTTGCCGGCCCGGATGCAACATTGGAGGAAATTTCACGTTTAATGAAATCTCAGAGGATGGATGCTATGCCCATTTTACGGGACGGTGATATAGCTGGAATCATTGCCAATCTTGACATTGCTTCTGTCGCTAAAAGTGACCGACCCGGTAAGCGCGCTGGCGATGTGATGAGCCGGAATCTCATTATTGGTTATGGATATGAGACACTGGACGTGGCACTGGAGAGGATGACCCGAAATAATATAAGCCATCTGATTATTGTGGACGACAAGCATCCACTGAAACTGGAAGGGATTTTGTGTGTTGACGATATAATCAAGGCCTACCGTACTCATACCCAAAATTTGTGGCCTGAGGAAATGGCGTAGCTAAAGAAAGGAGTAACATGTATAAGAAACTTGTATTTGTTACCCGTCCTTGGTGTGTAGAATCTTTTCGGGTTGAGATTGGAGATGAGTATATAGCTGCGAAGGCACTTCCACAAGGTGCTAATTCCAATAATCCAGAATGGGCAGGCAGAGATAAAGCATGTCCTAATCTTGAATGTCAAAATCAGCTATTTATTCACTGGCTAAAATGAGCAAATGTATGGGTTTGTCAAATATACAATGCCGTAATATTATACCTATTCATTCTTCCTTCTTCCTTCCTCTTATGGGCATTTATTGGTCTAGTGGTATTATTCTTAGATAACAAAAATAATCTAGTACCAATAGCCGCACCGCTTTAATGTAAATCAACAGATAAAGATGAAATATGAAAGAATTTGATAAAAATGAAGGTAAATCTAAATTTGTAGGATTTGAAAAGTGGGCCAATGCACATATAAATTTGATGTGGCTGATTATTCTAGCTATAGGCGTGCTGTTTTTTTCCTATTACATCTTATTGGGAGTACTTGGTTGCGCCATAATAATTTACGCAATAATAATTATGAATAACGGAGGAATGCTAACTAGTTTCTTGGTTGTCCGGTGGACGTGTGGGATATTTTTCCTTATTTCTTTAAGCTTGTATGCTCTAAAGTTGAAAGGGCGCAACTCACGATGGGCGGCTTGTCTATTATTGCCGCTAGGATTCATCGTACCGTGGATATTGATGAATAAAGCAGAACAAAGTAAACAGGAGCTTTCTGATAAAAGATAAAAAACTAGCTTTATCTCCTCGTAATAAGCTATTGCACAAACTACTGAACCTGAACTTAATGCATCGGACGCAGAAGCAACGGAAAACATAACAAAAGTATGCCGTAGCTATTAGACGATATATCTTTATTGCATTAGCTCATAAGGAAAATATAATCTGAGAGGGTGAGACTGCGGATAGGGTTGAAGGATAGAGTGGTCTGCAAACAGAAAAGCCCCAAATGGGCGGGGCTTTTCTGCACAGTACAAATAATTGAGCTATTTAATCCGGGTGATGTTCGCTATGATTCGAGCAAGCAGGGACATGACAAAATAAAGGTAAAACACCATTCCTAGCAATATCCAGACGATAGGAGAGAATCCGGCCACCGATTGGTTCAATATTGCAAATACGATGCCTGTTAACGTGAGAGCATCGCCACAAATCCCGCATAACCACATCATCCAAGATTGCTCGAGAACCTTTATTAGAAAGGTCATACACTGCCTCCTGAATTATTTTAATCAAAGCTAATTAGCTTGAGAACGGGCAGTTGACGTTTATGGTCGTCGGCGTGATCTTATATCCTGATGACATCACGTCCTTGGCGGACTTAAGCGTATTTGGAACATAGCCCGCTGGCACTGTTACCAGCATTACCTGCCAGAAAGCCGAATAGCCTTGGTCGCCCGGTTTAACGTCAACGATATTATTCTGGCCTTTTACGAAAATAGGGTTGCCCTGTGCGTCCATTCCGGTGATTAAAGCCCAGATCGGCGCGGCTATATCTGCGTTGGCCCCAAAATCGTAGTAGTACACCTTCTGGCCTTTGTACCAGCCCTGTATAAGGGCCCTATTATCCTGTATAGTCGATCCTGCCGGTACGACCGGGCAGTTGACCAGCATATCGGTGGTCTTCATGGGGAAATTTCCTTTCATTACATCAGCAGCATTTGTTATGGAATCGGGCTGATAACTGCGTGGAACCGTAACCAGAACAACCTGCCACAAATCACTATATCCGGGGTCTCCCGGTATCACGTCAATTATATTGTGTCCGCCTGTAACAAAGTCGGGTGTGCCGTCAGCTTTGTTGCCATAGATGAATACCCATATGGGTGCCACGGGCGGAATGCCATTTACTAGCGGTGTGTTGGTGCCGAAATCGTAATACTGGATTGCACTTCCCTTGTACCAGCATGAGACCAGAGTAAAATTCTTGGGTGCTTGTGCGGCGGATGGAGCCGGTGCTGCGGGTGTCGGCGCAACAGCAGCCGGCGCTGTCACCGTTTGTGCAGGAGCTGATGCCGATTGGGCCGTGCAGCCGGCTGCAAGCGGCAAAGCTACGAGCAATAGAATCCCTACATAAATCCATTTCATCTTAAACGGACCTCCTCAATTTTTACCCAGTTTATAGCCGTGTCGCTAAAATAGTCATAAAATCTCAGGTAATAAAGTAAAAAATTTATTACAAACTCACTGTAGAATCAAGGCTTCCTGGTTGTATCCGATAAAGAATTAAAAATCACCGGGGAAATATCTCTAGGCAGTTTAGATCTGAGGATGAATTGAAGGATAGACTGATCTGTAGTGTGTGATTTAATAAAATAAAGGGAAGAAGTGGTGCCTTCTTCCCTTATGCCATGAGGATTATTTATATATTGACGTTTTTATTATGCGCCCGTATATAACTTAGTTGTAACCGCCCCAGCACCAGCCACCCGGTCCGTCATAAGCTGTTGTGCGCCAGGCCGGACATCCATAACCAGTACCATACGGCCCATATGCATACTGTATATTACCTGTGTTTCCGACTTGATATGCAGCCTGTATTTGTTTCAAGTTAGTGCTGCCTGTATTTAGTAGCGTTACACCTACGGCAGTTACCACGAGAAGGACTGCTATCAGGACAGGTAAACCAATTTTTAGCCATTTGTTCATTGATGAACCCCCTTTTTATGTATTAGTAAAAAGTATAAATACCGTCTGTAAATATATTATGAAAAAAAAGAGGCGGTTTTATGAAGACGTCAACATGAGATATATGATGGCTATATGGGTGCAAATCACCTACTATAACTAGACAAATATTTTCGGAATCTGTTCTATCTCTTTTCCGAAGACAGCCGGCTATTTAGCACTTAATATTTTCTCTGCCAGTAGCTTTACCCTATCCTGAATAATAAACGCGACCAGTGCATAACCCCAGACGAAGCCCGCCCAGCCCCATCCCGCCGGCGCCATAAACAGACCATAAACGGCTATAAGTGTCGCCACTATCTGCGTTAAAACCACGGCAATTATCAGCACATTTGCTGGTCTTATAGACCAGAATGGGCCTTTGGTTCTGGCGACGAAGACTGTTAAATGGCCGGCTACAGATAGTTTTAAGTAGATCAGACTCTGTATGAGGTCACGACTTAGATGAAAGACTTGCTCCAGTAAATAAAACAGGCCGAAGGAGCTCAACACGCCGTAAATCCCGAGTATCGTAGCAAGGCCAAGGACAAATTTCATGTCCCAGGCCTCCGGTTTATTGGAATATTTAACGTTGTCGTAGGCAATAGTCAAAATAGCGCCATCATTAAGGATGGCTAATAGGATTATCATGATGGCCGTGACCGGATAGAAATTGAAAACCACTATCGCCAGCGTCATGAACAGCAGTACGCGAATGGTTTCGGATATGCGGTAGATTGCATAGTTCGTCATTCGCTGAAAGATCTTGCGTGCTTCACGGATGGCATCGATGATGACGGAAAGTCCAGGCGAAAGCAGTATAATATCCGCCGCTGCCCTGGCTGCGTCTGTTGATCCTGCCACAGCTATCCCTGCATCGGCCTTTTTAAGAGCTGGGGCATCGTTCACCCCATCGCCGGTCATGCCGACTATTCTATGCCGCTGCTGCAGCACGTCCACTATATGATATTTATGCTCGGGAAATACCTGCGCAAAAATATCCGCTCTTTCTATGGCATCCGCCATCTGTCCCGCATTCTGCTTTGTCTCGTCAAAAAGAGTGGCATCTACGACGTCCTTGCCGAGATCAAGCTGTTTTCCTATTTCTCTGGCAATGGCTACCTGGTCGCCCGTGACCATCTTGAAGTCGATTCCCAGTTCGCGGGCCGCTTTAACCGTGGCCTTGGAGTCTTCACGTAAGGGATCGAATAAGGGGATAATACCCTGGAACTGCCAGTTACCGGATTTATCGGTGTGGGCTACTCCCAGAGATCGGTACCCCTTGACCGCAAAACCATCTACTGCACTGTTTGCAGCCTGCAGGATCTTATCAGCGCTGGCATCAAGCGCAAGTATCACCTGTGGTGCTCCTTTGGTGGTCTTGAACTCATGGCCGGAATTATCCGCAACCGTCGCCTCCGTGCGTTTATGGACTGGATCGAAAGGTAAAAAATGGGTGACTTTATAAGAATGAATCTGCTCGAGGTTTCCGACCTTTCCCAGTATGGCGAGATCGATTGTATCTCCACTCTCCTCCCTGGACGCCAGCCCTGCGCTCAGGAAAATGTCCTCGGCGGTAAAACCGCTAACAGTAAAAGGCTCTCCGGCAGTCAGCTTATTTTGTGTCAGGGTGCCGGTTTTATCCGAACAAAGAACATTTATGCCCGCAAGCTCTTCGACCGCGGCCAGCCTTGTCACTACTGCCTGCTTTTGAGCAAGCACTCCCGCTCCAACGGCCATAGTAACCGAGAGCACGGCCGGTAATGCCACGGGCACGGAAGCTATGGTCAATACCAGAGCGAACTGCAGCACCTGCAGGAAAACATCGCCGCGGAAAAGCGCCACTGCTACTATCAGCACGGCGAGGCCTATAGCGATGAAAATGAGGTAGTTGGCTATTTTGAGGACAGCCTGCTGAAAATGGCTGTGCGTCTCGGCAGTTTCGACAAGTTCGACGGTCTTGCCGAAAAAGGTGCTTTTACCGGTGCCGTGTACCAGGGCATCTACCTCTCCTTGTCTCAGGATTGAGCCGGAATATATACTTTCACCCAACTTGCGTTCCACTGGAAGAGACTCGCCGGTTAATGCCGACTGGTCTATCTCAACAGGATCACCTTCCAGGAGTTTTGCATCGGCCGGCACGATGTCTCCAATCCGCAGGTGGATCAGGTCGCCGGGTACCAGTTCCCTTGCGGGCAAAGCCGTCCAACTTCCATCCCTTTTCACACGCGCTTTCAAGGCAAGCTTACTTTTCAAAGCAGCTACGGCGTTTCCGGCCTCATGTTCTTCCCGAAAGCCAACGATGGAATTCATCAGTAATAACGCCAGAATGATACCCAGGTCGGATAAATGACGAAGAATTGCGGATAATATTGCTGCGACTTCGATCATCCACGGCATCGGTCCCCAAAAATAGGACAGGAATTTCAGGACTGGATTTACCTTCTTTTCAGGAAGCTCGTTATAGCCAAAACGTAGAAGCCGTTCTCCGGCTTCCTTTTTACTCAATCCATCTTTGCTGACGCCGAGGCGTGACATAAGACCGGCAATTGTCAGGCCGGACAGGTCTTCTTTATTTGGACCCTGGCCCCCCTTCATAATTCATCTCCTACGGCTGTCACTAAAATAGTTAGCTTGCAACGTCGCTCATTATAACTCAGAGATCTAACATAAGCCGTCAAGATGGCTACCCGCTTTGCTAATCAAATTTTAAGCCCGATTTCTGCATAGATTTGAGTTCCTCCAGAGCTTTCCTAGCTGCCAGCGGCACCGATAAATGCGGTTCCGGGCTGTCATAAGCATCAAGTACCGGCCTCAAAACGATTTCCAGTCTGCCTTTAGCCAGATCATGGATGACGTGATGTGCGCCTTCCCACAGCCAATCTCTTTTTCTTTCTGATACTAGGGCTTCGAATACTGGGATTAAACCTTGAACTCCCAGGCCGATCAAGCCTTCGGCGGCTATCCAGCGCACATCGAATACCTTATCATCCAGAGTGTTGGTCAGCGCAGGCGCTGATGACGGGTCACCGAGGCTAGCCAGGGCCTTTGCAGCCTCCCATCGAACATGCGTCCTTTCATTTTTCAATAATTTGATCAGCGATGGCACCGCGGGTTTGCCTATTTTGACCAGGGCAATTCTGGCGTCTTCGTGAGTAAGGTTATCATCGCCGCCCAACATAGCTATCAGGGACTCGATGCTGTTGTGCTCGGATTCCTTCTTCAAACGCGTGTTTATCCCTCTGGTCGTCTTCTCACCCATCGCCGCTTTATCAGCTTCATTATTAGGCATTTCGCTTATTCTCCTTTTTATTAGCAGATCGAGTAACTACAATTTAAGATTTTATAACCTGAAACATTGAATTGTTATAAAATTTAATTAAGAAAGCATAAATAAACATTACAAGCAACTTACAAGCAATGATATTTGTATTTCTAGTGAACAGGCAATAATGCTTGCCAGCGCGTGTTATACTAATAAACTCTATAATAGTATGACGCTTGATATCACACAGGTCTACAGTCAGATCGAGGCTATGGCGGGGGATTTGAAGTCGCATCAGTCTGATTATGCCCAAAAATTAGAGCTGGCGCTGACTACCTTAAAATCGATATCCCCTCACCAGGACAAGCTAAAGAAGAAGATCGAAAATGCCAGGGCTACCTGGCTGGTGGCTGGTCTGAAAGAAGATATGGACCTGCATAAAGCCGCAGTGCCCTGTCCTGATGATTTCATGGTCGTGGCCAGCGATGGGTCGCACATCGACGTGGACCGCCATCATTCTACCCGACTCTTTCTGCTAAATATCGGCCTGGTCGAGCTGCAATACGGCAGCAAGCCGGATGCCGAGATGTTGAGCCTACCCACCCTTTATTTCGGCGACGAAATGCAGGCCATCCGCTCCAGGGATGGCAGACAGGCGCTCATCGAAGGACCGCTGCTGAGCATCAAACGTGGAGTGGAGGAATGCCGCAGCCTGGCTGATAGGGTATGCGGAACTAAGAATGATTTACCGGCAGCCGGGCTGATTGACGGGTCGTTAATCATGTGGGGGCTGGTCGGGCCGCGCTTCGATGACTTTATTGTTGAGCAATTACTGGATGAAGGTTTGCTCAAGCAGTTCGATCGTTTTTACGAGTTGAATAAGAAAAAGAAGGCGGTTATTGCCAGCTACATCAGTTTCCCCCGCAGCACCGACGTGGTAAACGCGCTACGACTTCAAATATGTCCTTACGATCCTGTGGATTGCGATAAGTACTGCAAGGGCAAATTCGAGGGCCGGGAATGTGATGTAGTAGGCGGGCCGCTCGACCGGGCGCTCTTCGCCGGGATGCTGTCCAACGGTGAGAGGTCGGCGGTATTCTCCAGCCGGTCGTCTATAATTGAAAGATACGGTGTTCACGAGGTATGTTTTTTCTATCTTAAGCTGGACGAAGAGGTGGCCAGGGTGGAGGTCCCTCTCTGGGTGGCCGATAACAACGAGCTTCTGGATCTTGTACATTCTGTGATAGTAGACCAGTGCAACAAAGGCTTCGGTTACCCTGTATCGCTGAGCGAAGCCCACGAACAGGCGGTGGTCACAGGTGCCGACCGCGAACAGTTCTGGGACCTGGTTGACCGGGTTATGCAGGAGGGCAGCCTGGCAGTCCAGCACTCCCTAAAGCAAAGGAGCAAGAAGACAAAATGGCTGTAGAACAGAAGATCGCCGAGGTAATCGAAACCAGCAATTCGGAGTTCCTGGCTGAATGCTACGACCTGGATAACGTTCCTGCCCTGGGTAGCATGGTCAGGACCAAAGGCAAAGGCTGTCAAATATACGGCATCGTATACGTTTCGGCCACGCACAGCATCGAGCCGGGCAGGCGCATCGCAGCCCGTGGAAAGGCTGCCACCTCAGAGGCCGACGTTTTTAAGGCCAACCCGCAGCTGGCCAAATTGCTGTGCTCCGATTTCAAAGCCCTGGTTGTCGGACACAGCCAGGATAAGGCCGTATACCAGTACCTTCCGCCCTCGCCCGCATCGATTTATTCCTTTGTCTATGCGTGCAGCCCCGCCGAAGTGAAGCAGTTCACGCAATCCTTGAATTTTCTGAATTTGATGATAGAGAGCCGGTCTACAGTAGCGCCTGACGAGGTCATTGCCGCCTTTCTGCGCTATGCCAGCCTTACACATCCCGCTCCCGAAGGGTTCCTGGTGAAGGCGGGGAAGGAGTTGGCCTGGACACTGAGCAACGATATCAGGAGACTGGACTCCATCTTAAAGAGGCTGCAGCCATGACCGAAAATGAAAATGTGAACCTCAGGCTCGGTACCGTTATTTATGGTTCTTTAACGCAGGGGGTGCATGTGAAGCTGGACCCGGCCAGGTCAGTGGAGGATGTGACGGTGGGGCGCTACGTGGCGATTCAGGGCGAAAAGAAGCGCTTTTTCGGCATGATTACGGATATCAGTTTGGAAGCGGTGGACCCCCGCGCCATGGTTATGCCCCCCGATATATCCGACCCCTTCATAGCCAAAGTAGTCTCGGGGACGACCACCTACGGCAAGCTGAGCGTTCTGCCCATGCTGACTATCAGCGGCATCGCCGGCGATACCGAAGGACCGCAGCCCGCCAAAACGGTGCCGCCTCACTTCGCAAGTGTGGAGCTCGCCTCGCAATCCGATGTCCAGATGGTTTTCGGAAAGGAGGATAAACAGCGATTTTACGTCGGAACCCCGCTGGATATGGAGACTCGCATCTGCCTGGACATGGTTGAGTTAGTCAAGCGGTCAAATGGTGTTTTCGGCAAGAGCGGTACCGGCAAGACGTTCCTTACACGCCTTTTATTGATCGGTATGCTGCAAAAAAGCCGCACGACCAGCCTGATCTTCGATATGCATAACGAATACGGCTGGGAGGGTACTAGCGAGAAGGACCATAAAGTCAAAGGTTTGAAGCAGCTTTTCCCGGGCAAAGTGGCGGTTTTTTCTCTGGATGAGAAATACGACCAGCGCAGAAAAGTAAAATCCGATTTCGTCGTCAAGATCGGTTATGACGAGATCGAGCCTGAAGACATGCAATTGCTCCGCAACGTGCTAAACCTGACCGACCTCTCTGTGCAGGCTGTCTATGAGTTGGCCCGGCATTTCGGCGAAGACAAATGGCTGCAGTCTACCCTCGATTTATTCGATTCAGGCGATAAGGAATTCGCCGGCAAGCATAATATTGCCGAGGGTACATGGAGAAACCTGCAGCGTGGGCTGAGGATACTGGAACGTTTCAAATTCCTTGTGCCGCACGCTCCCCAGGACACGGTCAAAAACATGCTGGACTACATAAGCCACGGCAAGAGCGTAGTCCTGCAGTTCGGCGGTTATGACGATATTGCGGCTTATGTGCTGGTGGCCAACCTGCTGACCAGGCGTATTTATAACCTTTACAGGGAGATGGTGGATATAGCCACATCGGCGGATGCCAAAAAGCCGGACCAGCTTGTGATAACTATTGAAGAAGCCCACAGGTTTCTCAACCCGGAGATATCTTCACAGACCATCTTCGGCAAAATTGCCCGTGAGATGCGAAAATACAACGTTACCATGCTGGTCATCGACCAGAGGCCCAGCGGTATCGACGAAGAGGTCATGTCGCAACTCGGTACCAAGATTACTTGCCTGCTGGATAACGAAAAGGACGTGGACACGGTGTTGACCGGAGTATCGGGTAAGAGCGAGCTTAAGGCGGTGCTTTCCAAGCTCGAATCGAAGCAGCAGGCACTCATCTTCGGCCATGCCCTCCCTATGCCGGTAGTGGTCAAGGTCAGGGAATACGGTTCGGCAGACTCTTACAAGGAGCTTGGCCCGTCTACGCAGGTTGACAGCGCAGGCAAGACGGATGCCCTCGACGACCTGTGGGGCTAGCGGACGATTATTGCTTTAATACCGGGCCGTGGCCTATAACCATTTCGCCCTTATAGTAAAGATTATAGATTTCCTCGATGGCCTTGCTCCACTCGTAAGCCCCCTTCATCTTTCTGAGTGTCAGGCTGTAGACCTTGATATTATGCGGGCGCAGAGGGGCTTTATCAGCGCAGGGTGCAAGTTTAATGCAGGGGAAATCGGCACATTCGCAACAGAACTCGACCCCCTTTTTCTTCACGCATAACCAGGTGGCGCATTGCTCCGGGATAATCGGGCAGAATCCGTCTATGGCCCGGCAGCCCGGGCATATAACCTTATCCAGCGGCATATTCAATCGCTCGGCAAGTCGTTTCCTTAAGGCCTCGTCATTGATGGCCAGATGCAGCGGGCACAGGCCACAGTGTATGCCGCAGGGTGCTTCAAGCGCATTTTTGTCTACCATCTCGTTCTCTCCTTTCAAGGAAAAGGCTATGGTTGTCCCAGTGTCACCAGATTGAAGCGTGGCACCCCCAGCGGATCGATGTCATAGCCATGTACCCGCGGGTTAACCAGGACATAATTTTTTCCGAACCAGAGCGGCAGTACCGGCGCCTGCTCGACTACCAGTTGTTCTGCCTGCTGATAGAGCGCCATACGCTTGGCCTGGTCCATTTCCACTGCTGCACGGTCCAGCAGGGCATCCAAATCTTTATTTGAATAGTGGCTGTTGTTGTATTGACCATTGGTATAGAACAGCGTATTGAGGAAGTTTTGCGGATCCGGATAGTCGGCTATCCAGCCCAGGGTAAATATTTCATCTCCTTCGTCGAGCAAATGGTAATTGAATATGAGGGGGTCCAGCAACCTTACATTGACGGTCACGCCAAGGTTCTGTTTCCAGTCAAGGAGTATCGCGCCCAGGAAATCATCTATATCGGCTCCTGCTCCGGGCACCGTCATAGTTATCGGCGGCAGTTTATCTGCCGAGCCATATTTTGATTTCGCCAGCAGTTCTCTGGCCTTGACCGGGTCGAAATCCAGTCCCTTAATATCTTTGTTATAGCCGGGCATGCCCGGCGGTATGATGCCTTCGGCCGCGGCCACCATGTTCTTTTGCAGTACGCTTATGATGCGGTCCTTATTTACTGCGTAACAAAAGGCCTGACGGACATACGGATCATCAAAAGGCGGTTTGCTGGCGTTGAATCCGATATATTGCAGGCTGAACTCAGGATAGATGTGCAACTGGTCATAGAGAGAGCCCTCTTTATCCAGGGCACGATCGATATTATTCTTATAGACGTCCACAATGTCTATTTTGCCTGTTTCATAAAGTGACATCGGCAGTCCAGCCAGCAACGTAAAGGCCACGTTAACGGTCCCTTTTTTGCCGTAGTAATCGTCATTTGGCTGCAAGAGTATTAGGGATCCCTCATCCCATTTTGTGAGTTTATAGGGTCCCGTGCCCACGGGCTTCTTCCACCAGTTGGGGCCGGATTCCACGTTTTTCTTATCCACGGCAAAGGCGGTCGGGTAGGCAAGCTTGGAGAGGAAGTAGGCCTTGGGAGCGTCGATGGAGATTTTAAGAGTATAGTCGTCCAGTACTGTTACCCCACTTAAACTATCCGCTTTCCCGCTGATCATTTCAGGGGCGCCCACTATGTCATTAAGATAGGTGGAAGCTGTCTGAGACCCCGTAGCCGGGTTGCAGGCCCTTTCCAGAGAGTACTTAAAATCCTGGGCCGTCAAGGGCCTTCCATCGTGGAATTTCACGTCCTTGCGCAGGTAGAAGGTATAGGTTTTACCGTCATCGCTGATAGACCAGTTTTCAGCTATATCTGGAACCGGCTTCAGGTCGGAGTCGAATTTTACCAGCCCGCTGAAAATATGCATGACGTAAATATGGGATGACATCTCACTGGAAATAGCCGGATCAAGCGTCAGGGGGCCCTCATCCCACAGGTTCAGGGTAGAGCCTGAAAGCGGCGCTGGAAGTGCGTTTTCAGCTTTCTGTAGCTGAGTGCAACCGGCCGCGGAAGCCAGCAGGCAAACCGTGATGCTTAATATACAGAAAAGGTTAAACAATCGTTTTCTTAACATGAATTGACCTCAAATTAAATTTCTTGATTTCAGGCTAACATAGTCTTTATCGCAGACTATAATATGGTCCAGAACGGGTATGCCCACCAGTTCTCCCGCTTCCGTTAACCGTTTGGTAAGGTTTATATCCTCTGATGATGGCTCAAGGTCGCCGGAGGGATGATTATGCACAAAAATAACAGAGGATGCCAGGCATGAAATAGCAGTTTTAAACACTTCCCGGGGGTGGACGATACTGCTGTCCAGATTCCCAACTGAAATTTGGTCAACGTTGGTAACGCGGTTTCTGGTGTCCAGGCAAAGAAGATAGAAATGCTCTTTTTTCTTACCTTTGAGCGTGCTCCTGATGGATTCCACAGCTTCTTCAGGTGATTTTACAGGCGTGCCTTTTTTGTAGTCCGGAGCATCCATCCTTTTGGCCAGTTCCAGTGCTGCCTTGATCTGGCATGCCTTGGCCGGCCCGATGCCCCTTACCTTAGATAACTCTTCGATCGATGCCGAAGCGATATTTTGCAGGTTGCCGAAGCTTGCCAGCAACGTTTGAGCGGTCATGATAACCGATTGCCCCCGGGTCCCGCCGCCCATTAGTAGTGCCAGCAACTCCGCAGTGGAAAGAGCTTCAGAGCCGTGCTTGTGCAAACGCTCACGCGGCCTCTCCGACCTGGGCAAATCATGCATGGTAAATGATTTTTCCATCTGCTCTAAACTGCGCTCACGGAAACATCGATTTGATAGAGATTCATGAAGAACATACCGGCGATAGCGGCAGCCGGCACTTCGAGCCGCGAGATATTGTGTTGGACTTCATTGCCGTTGGGTGCAGGCGTCACAGTATTTAACCAGGCCGAGAAAAGACCATCCATGTTAAATCCGTATACTTTCGTCAGGGCATCATCCATGGAATAGCCGTTGTTCACGTTGACCAGCAGCTGGTTCATTTTGTCATTGCCGAATTTACTTATCAAATAGTCAATGACGCTCTGACTTTCCGCATAGTCGAGATAGGCCTCTTGCGGGTCGGCGGAAAAAGGGCTCGATAAAGATTGTAGGGTGGGTATATTGCCGGAAGAGACAGCGCTTTTTAACAATGCCAAATCCGAATCGCTTTGTGGCCCCTCTGCATGCATGGCAAGGCCCTCATCCAGCCAGGGCGGTAGGGTGGCACCGTAAGGACCCGAGGTGATCTGATGTGTCACCAGGTGGCCCATTTCATGAGCTAGCGCCTTCTGGCCCCAATCCAGATCGGAGGGGGCGACGAATAGCAATATAGTATCGAACTCCGGGCGGGCTCTTCCTCCCGTCCATTCCTGGGCCGATATCATAGAGTTTAGAAGGTCCGGTTGGCTGCCATATATATATACGTTTACTGGCTTGCTGATCAAGGCACCGGTATCGTGCTGCTGTACATTTTTGGCGGTACTCGCTGCTTTGAGCAGGCTGTTGCCAAAATCAGTGTTACCATCGTACCAGTGGACAAATATATTGTCTTCGCTGACTACCGTCCACTTGTGGTTCGTATCGTCGAAGGAAACAGTCTGCTGTGGTGTGGTCAACGTGTTTCCGGAGCTGTCCTCGATGACCCACCAGTAATTTACTTCGGCGCCGGGCGGCAGGTCGCCTGTGCGCATGTCCCAGCTCCAACTGGTCGAGACGCTTTTGTCGGATTTAAAATCGGGCCATACCTCCGCGAAGGTGGGCGTATACGTCATCTGCTGAACCGTATAGCGCAGCCTGATACGGGTTATCGGCGCCTGGCTTTCAGCCTTGATATTAAATGTAAGTGAAGCAGGGAAATCCACCTTGGTACCGGAATTTATTAGAGTGATGCTGCTGTCGGCATAGACAGCAGCCGGTATTAAAATTACCAGCATGACGATTAATGTAATTACAATTTTCCAGCTCATTTATCTTCTCCAACTTTTGACCGCAAGTAGGCGTTCATAAAATCATCTATATATCCGTCCAGCACCGCCGTCGTATTGCTGGTCTCGTATTCCGTCCTGTGGTCCTTGACCATTTTGTACGGTTGCAGCACATAGCTGCGTATCTGGTTGCCCCAGCCGGCGTCTATACGTTTGCCTTTGATCTTGGCTTGCTCCGCCGCCCGGTTTTCGATTTCCAGTTCAAGCAGACGGGCATACAATACCCTGAGCGCGCTATCCTTGTTCTGATGCTGCGAGCGTTCGCTCTGACAGCTTACAACCAGACCTGATGGTATATGTGTAATTCTAACCGCGCTGCTGGTCTTTTGCATATGCTGGCCTCCCGGACCACTGGAACGGAACGTGTCGACCCTGATGTCATCCGGGTTTATCTGCAGGTCTGTCTTTTCCTCGGCCACCGGCATGACTTCTACGAGTGCGAAGGAGGTGTGACGCGCATGGTCAGCGTCGAATGGGGACAGCCTCACCAGCCTGTGGACGCCGTGCTCGGATTTGAGGTTGCCATAGGCGAAATTACCTTTTATCTCGATTGTGGCGCTCTTGATGCCGGCTTCATCGCCGGGCGAGGCGTCGAGAATATCGGCCTTGAATTTGCGCCGTTCAGCCCAGCGCAGAAACATACGCATCAGCATCTGCGCCCAGTCCTGTGACTCGGTCCCTCCAGCCCCTGCATGTACAGCCAGGATAGCGTCCCTGGCATCGTAAGGGCCGTCCAGCATAAGCTGGATCTCCATATAGTCGAATTTGGATGTGAGCCGGTCGATTTCCTTCTGGACATCATCTTTAAGAGACCCATCGCTTTCTGCCAGTGCAATAGATATAACCTCGGAGATTTCGGAAGACTTCTTCTTAATCTCGTTCCAGGTCGAAACGCTGTCCTTGAGCGCTCCGATCTGCCTCATTGTAGACTGGGCTTTCTGCTGGTCCGACCAGAATTGAGGGTCCGAGGTCTTGGCCTCTAAAACCACCAATTCTTTTTCTTTACCAGCGATGTCAAAGATGCTCCATGATCGCAGATATCCTGCGATGCAACTCTTCTATGCGGTTCTTTTCTTCCAGCATGATTTTCCTTAATCTGCTAACGCATCAGTTTACCGACAGGCAGATTCCCGCCTGCAGCTATATGCGCAAGCCTTGTAGGCTCCGGTAAGCGATAACCCCGGCAACACTCAAGTACATAGGATATCGAATCTTTAAGGTCGATTTTATGGCCTATAGATATGTAAAGCGGATTGACGTCAACCTCCGTTCTTACAGCCGCCCCGATTACCTCGTCCCTGTCTATAAGAGGCTTGTAAGCTCCCCGCTCCGGCGGAAGCGGATCATGCGTACCGGTTAAACGGGATTTGGCGCAACCTATGCTAACAATATCCAGGAATAGACCCAGGTGAGAGGCGATCCCCAACCGGCGCGGGTGGGCTATCCCCTGCCCGTCAACCATGATCATATCCGGCCTGCGAATCAACTTTTGAAAGGCTTTGATAATCAGGGGCGCCTCCCTGAATGAAAGCAGACCCGGGATATAGGGGAGCTCGATTTCCGCTTCGGCGGTGGCCATTTCGACCAGTTCCAGGGAGGGATAGCTGAGGACCACAACCGCCGCACGCCCCGTCTTTGAAAAACGTGATGCTGATACGTCTATGCCGCCGATCGTTTTAGGTCTGAAGGCTGCATTTGAGCGCACTACTTTGACGGCTAACATCTCTTGCAATAAACGGGCTTCGGCGGGTTTGAGATCCCAACCATGCATACCCTCGATTTTCATAAAGCTGATTATAATGGCTGGATACTGCATAATACAAATAACGCCTGCCAATTTACATAGTTGCATTTTGCGGGTAACATTTCCATAAGGATATGGGGCATTGGTTAACTTGGAACTGAGACAAAAGATCAAGAAATTAGCCCTGAAAATGGGGGCCGTTTACTTTGGCATAGCCGATCTTGAAGCGGCCAAGGGCGGCGCTACCACCAACTATGAGGCAAAATTAATTTCCAAGTACAGATCGGCCATATCGATTGGCGTTCCATTGCTAAACGACATAGTTGATGCTATCAAAGATACTGACGATTTATTTGCACTCAATAACTACAGGTTTCACGTATACGAAGCCATAAACCCGCATATTAATGATATTACGCTGTCCGTCGCGAGGGCCCTTACAGAAGCGGGATATCACGCGTTGATTGTCCCGGCCAGCCATACGGTCGACGCTCCAAATCTGACCGGATTGTTTTCACATAAGATGGCTGCTAACCTGGCCGGGTTGGGATGGATAGGCAAGAGTTGCCTTCTGATAACTCCCGACCGGGGGCCGCGGGTGAGGTGGGGTACGGTATTGACCGATTTTCTCAGCGTGCCCGGCAAGCCATATGCCGGAAAGGGGTGTGGAGGCTGCAATCTTTGCGTTTCCAGTTGTCCGGCCGGGGCCTTCACCGGGCGAACCTTTGACCGGCGTGAGCCCCGGTCAGTCCGGATGGATGCCCACAAATGTTTGCAATACATATGGCAGGAGCGAAAACAAAAGGTGGGGATCGAGGCCTGCGGTATCTGCGTCCAGGTTTGTCCTTTTGGTCATAAATCCAAAGCTAATTGATAAATCTCTCTCTGAGATATCTGGCAGCATCCGCTAAGGTTCGAAAATTGAAAATTAGTATTATTGGTTCTAAAATTGCATGCGGACAATTTGTTTGCAACGCATTGAAAATGTCATTTGGAGCAATTATATGAAATCAATATTAGCTTTAATAGTTCTTATCCTTGCAGCTTCATGTGTCCTTTCGGCATGTTCCAGCGCGGGAAGCGCCCCTACCCCTCCCGCTGCTAAGCCCGATAATTCATCCGTTACGGCTGGAGTTATGACAACGTCAGTGGATGATGACTCCCTGCCCACCGCCCCTGTTAAGACCTCCTTCGCTCCCGACACTAAGGCGATCTACTGTTCATTTAAGGTATCCGGTGTTGCTCCCCAGGATATGGTTAAAGCGAGCTGGTACGAAGTTGCGGGTCAAGACAGCACCCTGATAAATGAGACTTATACTGTTGTGCAGAGTGATTCCAACAGCTACTATCTGGCTTTTTATCTCGATGCGCCCAATGCCGGCCGCTGGGACAAGGGCGACTACAAGGTGGTCATATCAGTTAACGGCGTAGAAAAACTGTCAATTCCCTTTAAAGTGGAATAAACCGGTTTTCGTTTCGGAAACTTATCTTGTTTCCAGTCAAAATGAGTGCGGCGCAATCGACAATATTGTTGACAGGTACATATGCTTCATGCATAATAGCGAATAAAAATGGAGGACTAATTAAGTTAGACTGAGATCATGGTAAAAATCAGGTTAAGAAGAATAGGCGCCCGACATAAACCAATGTATAGAATCGTGGTAGCTGACAGCAGATCACCACGGGGAGGCGCCTTTATTGAAGTTATCGGGAATTATAATCCCCTTAACGATCCCGAAACTATAAACGTTGACGAGGAAAAAGCCCTGGCATGGTTGGAAAAAGGTGCTCAGCCAACTGAGACTACGTATCGATTGTTGTCCAAAGCCGGGGTTATGGAAAAATTTAAATCGGCTCATCCATCCAGGAGGTTCAGGCAGGCGGTACAGAAGACTACTCAGAAACAGAAGAAAAAATCTAAATCTAGTACTGAGGTGAAGTCATGATGAAGGAGTTAGTCGAATACATTTCCAAGTCCATCGTCAGCGCACCCAATGATGTCAAAGTAACTGAAGAGACTGACTCGGGTGGGGTAGTTATCAAGCTGGAAGTCAATGCAGAGGATAAGGGCAGGGTGATAGGCAAGCAGGGCAGGGTTGCTGAAGCAATGCGCACCCTGTTGCGTGTTGTTGCTACCAAAGAAGGTACGAGGGTTAGACTGGAAATCGTCTAAACCTCATTCAGGTTAATAAAAAAGCCAATATCGACCGCGCGATCGATATTGGCTTATATTTTTGTAGTTAGCTTATACTGATGTACTGCTCGGCCTGTAACCTGGAGCCCTGCGGCGTTTTTCGACTACACGCAGGCGGGCCATTGACCGTCTCAAAGCTGCTTCTGCCCTGCTTTGATCGATCTCGGTTGTCAGGTTCTTCAACCTTTCTTCGGCCCTCTTCTTGGCTTCCATAGCGCGCTCGATATCTATCTCATCGCTGCGCTCGCAGGCGTCCGCCAGCACGATAACTTTCTCAGGCCTGACTTCCAAGAATCCTCCGGTTATAGACATGTACATTTCTTCGCCGTCTTTGCGGATGACAAGCTCACCCGGCGCCAGCATGGTGATAAGGGGGGCATGCTTGGGAAGAATAGTCATCTGCCCATCTATGCCCTCGGCAATGATGGTGGTCACGTCCTCCGAAAAGACCTGGCGTTCAGCAGTGACAATCTCTAACTTTGTAGTCGGCATAATTACGCCCCTTTCTGAGCTTTCTCGGCGGCCTCTTCAATGGTCCCAACCATGAGGAATGCTGATTCGGGCAGGTGGTCCCATTTGCCTGCAAGTATCTCGTTGAACCCTCGCACTGTCTCTTTGATCGACACGTATTTGCCCGGGATGCCGGTAAAGGGCTCAGCCACAAACATGGGCTGAGACAAGAACCTTTGAATGCGGCGGGCCCGGTTAACGGTAATCTTATCTTCTTCGCTCAACTCTTCCATACCAAGGATGGCGATCACGTCTTGAAGGTCCTTGTAGCGCTGCAGTACCTGTTGTACGCCCCGGGCAGCCCGGTAGTGGTCTTCACCGACCACGTTAGGGTCAAGGATGCGTGAGGTGGAGGAAAGCGGGTCCACAGCGGGGTAGATACCCAGTGCGGCGATGGATCTTTCAAGGGAGACCACACCGTCAAGATGGCCGAAGGTGGTGACGATACCGGGATCGGTATAGTCGTCGGCAGGCACGTAAATGGCCTGGAACGAGGTGATCGAGCCTTTCTTGGTGGAGGTAATGCGGTCTTCCATCTCGGCAACGTCCGTGCCCAGGGTTGGCTGATAACCTACTGCCGAAGGCATGCGGCCGAGAAGTGCCGAGACTTCCATGTTGGCCAGGATGTGACGGTAAATATTATCTACAAACAGAAGGACGTCCAGCCCTTCACTATCACGGAAATATTCCGCAAAGGTCACTCCGGTAAGCGCCACGCGGGCACGTACACCGGGCGGCTCGTTCATCTGGCCGAAGACCATGATGGTCTTTTCAATGACTCCGGACTCCTTCATTTCACGCCATAGGTCGTTGCCTTCCCTTGACCTTTCGCCTACGCCGGCAAATACCGAATAGCCGCCGTGTGCCGTGGCGATGTTATGGATGAGTTCCTGAATGATAACCGTCTTGCCCACGCCTGCGCCGCCATAGGCGCCGATCTTGCCGCCCCTGGTGAAGGGGGTGATCAAATCGATGACCTTGATGCCGGTTTCCAGCATCTGGATGCTGGTTTCCTGCTCTGCCAGGCTGGGTGGATCGCGGTGGATGGGGAGCCTATCTTTAGATTTAACTTCTCCCAGCTTATCCAGAGCATCGCCGAACACGTTAAATAACCTTCCCAGTGCGGGTTTGCCGACCGGGACTGATATAGGTGCACCGGTGTCGACGACCACAGCGCCTCTTTGAAGGCCCTCTGTGGGGGACATTGCCAGGCAGCGGACCCAATTGTTACCAATATGCTGCACTGCTTCAAGTACTATTTTCTCTCCATCCTGCATGATTTCGAGAGCGTTATAAATCGCAGGCAGTTCTTCCTGTGGGAATTCGACATCAACTACCGTGCCGATTATCTGAATTACTTTACCTTTTGCCAATGTGCACCTCCTATTTGAGACCTTCAACGCCTGCGACGATATCCAGCAGTTCCTTGGTGATCATTTCCTGCCGGGCCTTGTTCATCGTCAGCGTAAGTTCGGCAATGACGTCATAAGCATTGTCGGTGGCATTGCGCATGGCCATCATGCGTGCCGATTGCTCGCTGGCGACGGCTTCAAGTACGGCATGGTAAACCTGCATTTCGACAAACCTTGGCAAAAGTTCGCCGAGAACAAATGCGGCGTTGGGTTCGAAAATATATTCCGGGCTGACAGTTTTGGGCAATACCGCCGGTTCGACCGGCAGCACCAGTTCGAGTGTAGGTTTCTGGCTCATTAAATTGACGAACTTGGAATAGGCGATGTAAACACGGTCGTACAATCCGCTTGTATAATCTTCAATAACTATATGCGAGATCGGCATGGTATCGTCCATCTTGGGGCGGTCGCCCAGTTTGATGAACTCAGCCCTAATATCCCGCATGGACCGTCGCATGAAGTCGCGGCCTTTGGTTCCGACAGTGATGACGCTGACCGGTACCTTCTGTTCCAGTATGAAGTTGCCTACCAGCCTGTTGAGGTTGGTATTTAACCCGCCGCACAGGCCGCGGTCGCTGGTAATATGTACGACGCCTATTCTCTTCACCGGGCGGTTAATCAGCAGCGGATGTACCGCACCGCCGGCAGCAGCCTGAGCTGACAGGTCGGCGATGACCTGCATGATCTTATTGCTGTAAGGCCTGCCGGCAATGGCCATGTCCTGTGCCTTCTTCATTTTGGCAGTGGCGATCATCTCCATAGCGCGGGTTATTTTGGCCGTGCTCTGGACACTGCGAATGCGGCGTCTAAGTACTTTTGGACTTACCATTTATCGCCTCAATAAGCAGAGCTCTGTTTAAATTCTGCGATTGCCTTCTTGAGTTCTGCTTCAGTTTCCGGTTTCAATTGTTTGTCGGTCGCTATCTTTTGGCCGACCGCAGGGTGGTTGTTGGACATGAATTTATAGAATGCATTCTCGAAGGCCGATACCTTTTCTACGGGCACGTCATCGATAAACCCGTTGGTAACAGCGAAGAGGATCATGACCTCATCTTCAAGCGAAAGCGGGGCATATTGCGGCTGCTTGAGGATCTCGACCATGCGCTTGCCCCTCTCGAGCTGTGCCAGGGTGGCCTTGTCGAGGTCCGAAGCGCCGAATTGAGCGAAGGTTGCCAGTTCAGCATACTGGGCCATATCCAGCCTGAGCTTGCCGGCAACCTGGCGCATGGCTTTGGTCTGCGCGTTACCGCCCACTCGGGATACCGAAAGGCCTACGTTTAGAGAAGGCCGGATACCGGCGTTGAACATATCTGTTTCCAGTAATATCTGGCCGTCGGTAATGGAGATAACATTGGTCGGGATGTAGGCCGACATATCGCCGGCCTGGATTTCAATGATAGGCAGAGCGGTGAGTGAACCGCCGCCGAGCTCTGCGGAGAGCTTGGCAGCGCGCTCCAGTAGCCTGGAATGCAGGTAGAAAACGTCGCCGGGATAGGCTTCACGTCCGGGGGGCCGGCGTAAGATCAGGGATACTTGACGGTAGGCCCAGGCGTGCTTGGAAAGGTCGTCGTATATTATCAGGGCGTCCTTACCCTGTTCCATGAACTCCTCGCCGATAGCGCAGCCCGCATAGGCCGACAAGTATTGCATCGAAGCAGGATCCGAGGAGGTGGCAACCACGACCACGGTGTGCTCCATGGCGCCGTATTTTCTCAACGTTTCTACTATATTGGCCACCTTGGCCGTTTTCTGGCCTATGGCCACGTAGATACAGATCAGGTCTTTGCCTTTCTGTGCAATGATGCTGTCTATGGCAACCGCCGATTTACCGATGGAGCGGTCGCCGATAATAAGCTCGCGCTGTCCGCGGCCGATGGGTACGATGGCGTCCACGCATTTGATACCGGTATGAACCGAAACGGTGACCGGCTGCCTGTCTACGACGTTGGGGGCGATACGTTCGACAGGGCGCGTCTTGGTCGTCTTGATGGGACCCAGCCCATCGAGAGGCTGGCCTAGCGTGTTAACCACGCGGCCTATAAGCTCGTTTCCAACCGGGACTTCCACGACGCGGCCGGTGCAATGCACTTCGTCGCCTTCTTTGATGTGGCTGAACTCACCCAGAATGACTGCGGCCACATTATCTTCTTCCAGGTTGAGAGCCAGACCCATTATGCCGTTGGGGAAGGCCAGCAATTCATTATTCTTTGCTTTACGCAGGCCCTGGATGCGGGCTACACCGTCGCCGACTTCTACCACGGTTCCAACGTCTACCATGGTGGCAGTGGCACCGAAGTGCTCTATCTGTTCTTTTATTACTGATACTATGTCTTTTTCCTGGGATTTCAATCTGCTCACCCCCTTAAAGGTTGTTTATTTACTAGCTTCTACCAGGTCTCTCCTGAGCAGGTCCAGCTTGTTGCGGACGCTGCCGTCGATTAAGGTATCTTCGATTCTGGCGACCATGCCGCCAACTATGGAAGGGTTGACCTGGAGCTTAACTGATACTTTCTTTCCTGTTATTTTTTCGAGCTGGCTTACGATCTTCTGCTTTTCAGTCTCGTCTACGGCGACAGCAGTAGTTACCACGGCGTGCTTGATGCCGCGCTGCTCATCGAGCAGCCCTCCGTATTCCTCTGCTATCTGGTCCACGTTCTTTATCCTGCCCTTTAAAATCAGCATGTAGCACAGGTTAAGGACAAGCTCGTTTGACGTCTTAAGCCTCTGTTTGATCAGCTCTGATTTTAGATTGAACGACACTTTAGGATGATCGATCAGGTCTACGATCTCACGATCCTTCATGAGCTCTGCAAGCTTATGGAGCTCTTTGTGCCATTCATCCAGGTTCTTATTCGCTTCTGCGATCTGAAAAATCGCTTGAGCATAACGCCTGGCGGAAATCGTCGATATCATAATATCTATCCTGTCTAATTCTGTTTAAAAGTATTGCTTTGATCCAGTACCTCGTTGATCAGCCTGCGATGTTTCGGTGCGTCTAGTGATTCCTTAATAACCTTCTCTGCTGCAAGGACAGTAAGGTTTGAGAACTCCGCTCGCAGTTCAGCAATGGACTTATCACGCTCCAGTTTGATCTCAGCTCTGGCCTTGTTGACGATCACGTCTGCTTCTTTGCGCGCTCCATCTTTGGCTTCTTCCTTTATTTTTTCAGCAATCTGGGAGGCTTGGGTAATTATCACTTGCCCTTCTTTGCGTGCAGCTTCAACCGCTGCTTTGATCTGCTCTTCGCTGCGGCTCGTCTGTTCCTTTATTTTCTCCGCCTGTTCGAGGCTTTCCTTGATCTTAGCCTGCCTCTCATCTAGCATTTTAAGGACAGGCTTGTAAAGAAACGCCGTCAGCAGGCCGAACAAAATGAGGAAGTTGACCAGAAAAGCCACCAGCAGTTGCCAATTGATGCCGATACTTTCCATAATAACCTCTAATTTCCAATCCTGTATTCTCTAGTAGCAGCGCCGGTATAATTTCCGGCACCGGGTTGGGGGACGCGCTCTATGGCGTACCCCATCCTCTACAGGGATTAGACGACCAGGGCCAACAGGATGGCGACGATCAAAGCATAAATGCCGACCGCTTCAGTAAGAGCTCCAATAAGGATCATGTTGGTCAGAATTACACCTCTGGCCTCGGGATTGCGGCCCAGTGCTCCCATAGCGCCGAGACCGATAAGACCCAGGCCGATACCCGGTCCTAACATTCCAAGCCCAGCGGCGAGACCAGCACCGAGCATTTTCATAGTTTGAGCGTCCATTTAGATCCTCCTTTAAATTGATGTGTATTAGTGTTGTTCAGCACCCTCTTCATGGTGCGAGGTTACTGCCATTACTCCGAAAACCAGTGTTAAACCAGCGAAAATCATGGCTTGAAGGAAACCGACCAATGTTTCAAGCCCGTAAAACGGTACCGGGGCTATGAAAGCGACCAGGAAGGTCATCACACCAAGCAATATCTCGCCAGCTGTCATGTTGCCGAATAGACGGAAGGTAAAGCTGACGATCCTGATGAAATGGCTCAGGACTTCCAGCAGCCCTACATATATATTAATGAAACCAAAAGCCAGGCCGCTGGCAAACGATTTGCCGTCGCCTTTGAAAAGCTTTCCGAAGGCTTTGCCCAGCTCGCTGAATTGGAAGAATGAATCAAGATACTTGAGTGGACCGATTTTGCTGAAGCCGAGGTATTCGATAAAGCAGAAGGATATAAGGGCGATAGAAAGGGTAAGGTTAATATCGGTATTGGCTGCCCGCAGAAACGGGACGACTACGGTACCTTCTGCGCTGTGTTCGATCGGTCCCCAGGTGCCCCACAGGGGGGTAAGTGCCAGCAGAGCATTGGTAACTACATATAGAAATATGGTAGTAATCAGCGGGAAAAACGTACGTACGTGTTTTTCTCCGGCTACGCCCTCGATGGTATTATAAATGCCTTCGACTACTACCTCGGCAAAGCTCTGCATTCTTCCTGGTATGATCTTCATTTTCCGGGTAGCAAAGAAGAATAGTATAAACAACACCAGGATGGTAACCCATGAGGCAATAATGGTGTTAGTGATATTGAATCCGCCTACATGGAAAATCGGTTCAGAGGGAAGCTTTACAAAGGGTCTGCCTACCTGCAGGTTCTGGGGGACCTGGAGATTGAAGAGCTTACTGCCAAGCGGTCCCGTGACAAATGATGCCAGGAAGAGCGCAAGGACTATAATGCCCAGGATGACAACTAAACGGCTGGAGCAACCTAGTTTACTCACTGTCCTGCTCCTTTATCGAGTTTCTTTTGGCGTCCATGTTTTTTTGCTCTTTTATTAACTGGCGCAGCATACGGTATAGCCCGTACGCCGCTACCATGGTTCCCGTTCCAAAGCCTATTAATGTGCACAGTGGTCGGCTATTCAATCTCTCGGGAGCATCCAACCACAGACCAATTAGCGTTGGTACAACAAGGCTAAGTGCTACGTACCAACCTACGTTAAAAAGAAACCAGAGCGCTCTTAGCAGGGGTCTTTTTTCTGATTTCTGTTCCTTATCTTGTCTAAGCACAGGCATTATAACAAGTCCAAGTTTTATCCGTCAACGGAATTTCCATTGATTTTTGGGAGTGTTCCGTTACGCCTTAGCAATTACGCATTTTAAGCAATGCCGGTGCTTACAATTGTAAAGTCGTGCAGGGGTCAACTTATTTCAGGGATTCAAGAGCGGTTAACCCTTTTTCTTTCCGAAATCGTCGAGATCGAGCCCGTTGATGAAATCGTAGAATGCGGAAAGCTTCTTCAATTCCTGCTCGTCAACCTGCTCCTGCTGTCCGGCGTTAGCCTCAGACGGCTTGGTCTGTGGCGTAATTTTTCCGGTCTCCGCATCCAGGATGATGCCGGCTTTATCCAGGACTGATTCTTCGGCGTAAATAGGAGCCGTTACTCTGACTGCCAGGGCTATGGCATCGCTGGGACGTGAATCAAGCTTCATCTTGGTTAATAGCCAGCGCTTATTATGCTCGTCAAAGAAAACTTCGAACATCCAGCCTTCACCACTGTCAACTTCCATGAAGTGCTTCTTGGCATCCACCCATTTGCGCACAATTGTGGATTTATACTCCCGGCCCTCCCAGGTGAGCGAAAGCTTTGAGTCGTTCTCGAAATCACGCACCTTGTTGCCGCCGCTCTGAGCTACAATGTCGATGACCGGGGGCCCTTCGTTGAACTCGAAAACTATCTGGGCATAAAAGGTATCGGAGCGCAGGTCGTTGACCACGATCCTGTTGATAGTTGTGCCGGATAAAGACTCGAGTGCGAAAATAGTATTTTTGAGCAGGTCATGCGTCATAGGTCTGGATACATCCACATTCTGAAGCTTCATTGAAATTGCATCCGCCTCGGCGGGGCCGATCCAAATGGGAAGATAGCGGTCAGTTTGCCTTTCCTTGAGTATTACCACGTGCTGGTAATTCATAAGGCTGACCCGTATGCTGTCTATTTGCATTTCTTTCATAAGAGTTCTCCAGAGCAGACGGCTTAAATGTGATTGTAGCCCAAGCCTTACGGGGTGTCAATAAGATGTAATACGAATAGCTAACGCCATAGGGTATTCATAAGCCGGTGCTTTGAGCCCGATAATCTTAGCACCATCAATGTTTGTTTACAATAACCCGATTTACTACAATATTGCCGGCAATAATTTACTGGAATACGTTATGAAAGCATTGTTGCAAAGGGTGACAGGGGCGACCGTCACTGTAGATGACAAGGTAGTAGGAGGGATAGATGACGGGTTCGTTATCTTGTTAGGTGTGGCTACAGACGATTCGGATAAAGACGCCGATTACCTTGTGGACAAGATCGTAAACCTGAGAGTTTTCAACGACGTGGAAGGCAAATTTAATCTGTCTGCACTCCAGGTCATGGCCGGGCTTTTGGTCGTCAGCCAGTTTACCCTGATGGCAGATGCCAGGAGAGGACGCCGCCCCAGCTTCACCTCTGCAGCCCTGCCGGACAAAGCTGAAGCTCTTTACAACTATTTTATTGATAAGATAAGCAGGTACGGGCTCAAGGTTGAAAAAGGAAGCTTCGGTGCCCATATGCTGGTTAAAATTCTGAACGATGGTCCGGTGACTATAATGCTGGACAGCAAAGACAAATTGGCGGAGTAAGCAACTATTATCTATTGCAACTAATTGCAATTACAGCCGTTCTCTGATATAATAGTTGAACTATGAGTTGCACCAAAGTCTTATTGGAAAAGGGATACCGGCTTACTCCTCAGCGCATTATGGTGGTAGATGCACTTCACGGTGCCAAGCGCCACATCAGCGCAGAAGAGATTTTCGAACGTGTTCGAGAAAAATACCCCTATGCCAATATTTCCACAGTCTACCGCACGCTCGAGCTGCTGAAAGAACTGGGATTGGCGGCCGAAATAAGCATGGGTGACGGCATAGCGCGTTACCATGCCAGGGAAAACAGCAGGCATCACCACCTGATCTGCACTAAATGCGGCAGCATGCTGGATCTGCCGGAATCCGATCTGGAGCCGCTTGGGAAGTCCCTCATGAAAAATCGCGGGTTTAAAGCGGATATCAGTCACCTGGCAATTTTCGGGCTTTGCTCCAAGTGCAGAAAAAAAATCTGATTTGATCCACCAGGAGGATTCCCATTCATATACCCGACGGTTATCTAAGTCCGGTTACGTGCGGGACAATGTACGTTGCTTCAGCGCCCTTTTGGTACGTGGCTGTTCGACGCGTGCGTAGTGCCCTGACTTACAGGACTGTACCAGCTCTGGCTCTGTTTTCCGCTTTTACATTTATATTGATGATGTTCAATGTTCCTTTACCGGGAGGCACGACCGGGCATGCTGTAGGCGGGACACTGATAGCAATTGTGCTTGGCCCCTGGGCAGCGGTATTGAGCGTATCGGTTGTGCTTGCCATCCAGGCTTTAATGTTCGGAGATGGGGGCCTGTTGAGCCTCGGCGCCAACTGCTTCAATATGGCTGTGGTATTGCCCATGGCCGGCTATTTTATATATAAGGTAATAAGCGGCCATTCGGATGTTAGTTCGACTCGCCGGCTGGCCGGCGTCATCGTTGCGAGCTATTTAGGCATAGTCGCCGCCGCTTTGGTCACGGGACTCGAGCTAGGCATTCAGCCTCTTTTGTTTCATACTGCTGATGGCACTCCTCTGTATTCTCCATATGGTCTGAGTGTGGCTATTCCTGCCATGGCGATCGGTCATCTGGCCGTAGCCGGGCCTGTAGAAGCCATTGTGACCGGGCTGGTCTTCTTCTATTTGCAACGGTCTCACTCTATTCTTCTCAACAGGGAAGCCTCGCAAAAAAGCGAGGGCAAGCTGTGGTTCGTCTGGGCTGGTGCTCTAGTGGTGCTTGCGTTTGCCACCCCATTGGGCCTGCTGGCTGAGGGGACCGCTTGGGGAGAATGGGGAGCAGATAAGCTAAAGGGGATGTTGGGATATATACCCAGCGGCCTAAAGAGCATGTCTAATCTCTGGCATGGTCCGCTGCCGGACTATTCGGTTCTAGGGATGGGAGATATCGTTGGATATATTATCTCAGCCTTGGTCGGTATGGCCGTAGTAGGCTTCCTTCTATGGTTACTGGGGCGTTGGATCAGCCGTAAGAATTAAGATAAAGAAAAATCCATCTTCTGGGGGCGTAATTAAGGTATGACAGATGGAGGATTTCTCGCCAGGAATATAGCTGGCTTTACCAAGACGCTGGAGTCGGTGCTGGTAACTGAGAACCTGTCCCGGATTCCAGGAATCATGCAAGGCATGGACCCCAGGGTAAAGGTGGCAACTGTGCTGCTTTATATTATACTTGTCGGGCTGGCCCAGGATTTCCCCCTTTTGATCGTCATTTTTATACTGGCCTTAATTTTAGTCGTGCTATCAAAAATCCCCGTGGCACTTTATTTCAGCCGGCTGTTTATATTCATTCCGATATTTACTGCTGTGATTGCCGTCCCTGCGCTTTTTATTACACCGGGTGTTCCCCTCGTTTATGTCGCCGGTAAGTCTATAATCACAGTACAGGGGGCACGTACGGCAGGTCTTCTCATGATGCGTGTTATCGATTCCCTTTCGCTCGGCCTGCTTTTGATTCTCACTACGCCATGGACCAAATTCCTTCAGGCCTTGCGCTGGCTGCGCTTGCCTTCGCTCATAGTCGATATTTTAGGTATGACCTATCGCTACATATTCCTGTTGCTGCATACTGCCAACTCTATGTTCCTTGCCAGGAAAAGCCGCACTATAGGCGGCTTCTCGAGCGCCGAAAACAGAAGGTGGCTGGGTCGCGCCCTGGCAACAACCATGGTTAAATCACAGCATCTGAGCGAAGAGGTCTATCTTGCCATGCTTTCCCGGGGTTACAGGGGAGAAATACGGACCCTTAATGAGTTAAGTCTAAGGGGCCGTGACTTTGCATGGATGGCCTTTGCCCTGGTCACCATATCGTCGATGTTGTGGAGCATTTACAGGTGAGTTCAGCGGATAATACCTTTATATATGAAGCTAGGAACCTGGACTATGACTACCCGGGTAGCATCGCTGCATTAAGGCACATATGCTTTGATATCGGAACAGGAGAGCTCGTGGCCCTGGTTGGCGCCAACGGTTCCGGTAAGAGCACACTGCTCAAGCTACTTGACGGGCTGCTGTTTCCCACTTCAGGAGAATTGCTGGCCTTCGGTACCAAGCTGTCCGAAAATGTATTGGAAAACGGGAATATAGCCGCCGATTTTCGCCGCCGTGTCGGACTGGTATTCCAGGACCCCGATGTACAGCTTTTCTCACCGACAGTCTGGGATGAAGTAACCTTCGGCCCCCTACAACTGGGTATATCCAGGGAGGAAGTCATATCGCGGGCTAATCAAGCATTGGAGTTGCTGAATATTGGTGACCTTAAAGAACGCCCTCCCTATCTATTGTCCGGTGGTGAAAAAAAGAAGGTCTCGTTGGCCTCCGTATTATCTTTGCGTCCTCAAGTTTTGCTGCTCGATGAGCCAACAGCAGGACTCGATCCGTGGAGCCAGGGGAACCTTATAGATTTCCTACTTCAGTGGGCAGATAAGGATAAAGCTCTGGTCTTCAGCACACAAGATTTAGATGTTGTCGAAGAGGTAGCTACTCGCGTAGTTGTTATGGGTGCTGGCCATGATATAGTTGCTGACGGACAGCCGGAAGAGTTCCTCTCTGATTCCGATTTTCTTCTGCGCAACAACCTTGTCCACGAACATTCGCATAGACATAAACAGCTTGTGCACCGCCATCCGCATTTACACGAGCATACACACGAGCACTGAGGATAGAATAAAATCATTTAAGGGATAGCCGACCGGCAGGTTAAAACTCAACTAATTCGAGGCTAACGTCCAGCGCCCGGACCGAATGTGTCAGGGCTCCCACAGAAATCCAGTCAACCCCTGTTTCCGCAATTGTACGTACCGTTTCCAGGTTTACGCCTCCCGACGCTTCTAAGAGTGCTCTGTGGTTGACCAATTCTACGGCTCTGCGCATCTCATTCAGTCCCATATTATCGAGCATTATGATATCAGCGCCAGCCCTGGCCGCTGCCAGAGCATCTTTTGGACTAGTCGTCTCGATTTCAATCTTGACGTTGCCAGCTGATTTGCCGCGCGCCTGCCGGATAATCTCGTTGATATGCAGACCGCCTTTACGCAGGATGGCAATATGGTTATCTTTGATCAAAACCATATCGCTAAGACCCAGGCGATGATTTGTGCCGCCGCCCATTGAGACAGCATACTTTTCGAGAATCCTCAGACCCGGCACGGTTTTTCGCGTGTCCAGGATTTTTACATGGAGTCCCTTTACCTGTTCAACATAACGATCTGTCAGGGTGGCAATGCCGCTGAGGTGCTGAAGGAAATTCAAAGCGGTTCTCTCTGCCTTCAATATATCGGCGACATTCCCTGAAACGCTAGCCAGGACATCATTCGGTGTTATAGCGGTTCCATCGGCAATGAGTAATGAGAACCTTAAGAAGGGGTCGACTTTGCGGAAGACCATGCCGGCTATTTCGATACCTGCCAGTATACCCGTGGACTTGGAAATAATATTTGCTTTGGCCTTAGAGTGTAACGGAACTAAGGAATCCGTGGTGATATCGCCGGCTGCCAGGTCCTCTTCCAGTGCCCTATCGATCAGGTCATCAATTTGGGGCTGATAGTCCTGTAATTTGATCATTTAAGCGTCTTTACCTGCCAGATAAGTGCAGTACCCATAGCTAATGGGCCCCGTTTTAGTCACCTCGCAGGGAAAATCAGGGCACTCGAAGCACAGTCTGACATTCTTTGCGAAGGCACAGGAAGCTATTTTGCAAAAAGGATTATCTCTGGATATGCAGCCAGTCTCACCGTTGGGACAAGTGCCTCTGGTCATGCGGGGACATTTTTCACAGGCTATTCCACAAACTCCGATTTTCACCAGCGGGCCACTCCCTAACCTCATGGATTCAACAGGTAAAATGCGAAGTTTAGCACCGTTGCATAACTTACCCACAGTATATAAGGGATAATCAACAAAGATGCAGTTTTTGAGACCTTGTAGAAATTGAGTATGGTGAGGAGAATTGCCGTCCAGAGAGGCACAATCACCAGGAGGCCTATCAACGTTGATTTCAAACCGAAGAAGGCATAAGACCACAGTGCATTCAGGAAAAGTTGGACCGTAAAGATAATCAAGCTTTCTCTGACCTGGAATTGTTGGAAACCCCTGCGCCAGACGAGGAATGCCGAAACTCCCATAAGTATATACAGCGTAAACCAGACGGGTGCGAATAACCACGAAGGAGGCGTAAAGGATGGTTTTTGCAGTAGCGAATACCAGGTGGGTATTGCCCCGCCGGTGAAAAGAGATCCTATCAGCCCGGCGCCTATACAGACGGCAATGCTAATGAGTAATTTTAACCCGTCGCGGACTGTCTTTTTTGTTACCTCTTTATCTGGATAGTTCATTTAACCTTACTATTACTCCTGATAAAGCGTACGGAATCCAGCAAATAATATACGAATCTGTGTTTTTACTCAAACCTACCGGTATAAAACCTGGCCTTTTCTCCCTTTGTTGCGCTCTAAATGCTATGCTACAATCGTATTGAGGGCTGTCCCAAACCGGGACAGCTCCGTACCTGTTTAACTATGAACCTACATTACTTAAGCGATGTAATACGAGAACTCCCAGAGTTCAAGAGAATCTCAGGCCAACTGCAAAAAGATGTTAAAAGCAGGCTCACGCTTCGTCTACCAGAACCGGCATACAGCTATTTTGCCGCCTCAATTTACAACACTCTTGGTATGCCTGTGTTGCTGGTTACGGCGCATCCGGATTCTGCGGCCAGGGTCTGCGAACAAGTAAAGCTATGGTTGAAGCCTGATAGCGATGCAGTCTTTTTCCCTGAAATCGATTTGCTGGGGGGAACATCCTCTTCAGATCCTGTAATAACTTCCGAGCGCATGAAAGTGTTGGCCGCTCTTTCCGGTTATGAAAATGGGGGCATTAATAACAAGTGCCCCTTTATAGTCACCAGCGCGTTGGCGCTTGCCGGTAGGTCCGTAGCAAGGGATGAGATCCAATCAGGCCTTCTTGTATTGGAAAAGGGCAGCCATGTGCATCAGGCAGAAATGCTCGACCGCCTGCAGTCTATTGGTTACAAGTATGAAGAGGTAGTCGAGATACCCGGCACTTTTTTGAAGCGCGGCGGCATTGTGGATGTCTACCCAACGGGCCGTGAACTGCCGGTGCGCATTGAGTTTTTCGGCGATGAAGTTGATAGCATCAGGGAATATGATCCCAGGACGCAGCGTTCACAGGCACAACTAACTTCCATAAGCATATTGCCTGCGCACGATGTTTCCGTATCGGGCGATGCCAATATCCTGGATTACCTGCCGGCGAAGAGCATTTTAATCCTGGACGATCCAGGACAGATTGAAGAAGAGATAAAAAAGATCGAAGAGGAAGCCCGCGATTTAAAGTCCTCTGTCGGCAACGATAGCGGCGAAGGTGCAGAGTCGATAGCCTATTTTGTTTGGGAGGAGATAGCGGCCAGGATCGAAGCCCTTAACCATGTTATCCGGCTCAACTCCTGGGATGACGCCGAACCGGGAATTAAAGGTTATGCTCTGCCATTTAAAGCGGCGCCAGATTTTGGGCCAGGTTCTCCGCTTTCGCGGAGCATCTACCCGATTTAAGACATGAAAATAAGCGGGTGATCATAGTAAGCCAGCAGTCGGACCGCTTAAAGGAGCTTCTTGTAGAACACAATATCGAGGTTGCTCCTGCAATGCACCTGGCAGAGATGCCGCTGGAAGGTTCGCTGACACTCATACAGGGATCGCTCGGTGGAGGTTGGCAGCTTGACGATGAGCTTCTCCTGATGACGGACAGGGAACTGTTCGGCATCGTAAAGCAGCGCAGGGCAGTTAAATCCCGGCCGGTACCACATCACCTGTTGCTGAACGACATTAACCTGGGTGACCTGGTCGTTCATATCGAGCATGGGATTGGAAGATTTGCCGGGGTTACCATGAGGGTCAGCGCCGGTGTCGAAAAGGAATACCTGATGCTTGAATATGCAGGTGGGGACACTCTATACGTTCCAGTGGATCAGGTGGCACGTGTAAGCCTCTATATTGGTGGGGGAGAACGGACCCCATCGCTCAGCCGTCTCGGATCGCAGGAATGGAACCGTGCCAGGCAGAAGGTCAAAGAATCGGTCGCGGATATAGCCGGCGAATTGATAGAACTTTATGCAAGCAGGGAAGCGGGAGGCGGCCTAAAATTTTCACCTGACACTCTTTGGCAGCAAGAACTCGAAGCATCTTTTCCCTATGTTGAAACCGCCGATCAGGTCGATGCCCTGCAGGCCGTTAAAGCTGATATGGAGTCTTTGAAACCAATGGACCGTCTGGTATGCGGTGATGTTGGCTACGGTAAGACCGAGGTCGCTGTGCGGGCTGCCTTTAAGGCGGTTATGGACGGCAAGCAGGTTGCCGTCCTCGTACCCACCACAATCCTTGCCCAGCAGCATTTAAATACCTTCGCAGAGAGGTTGAAGGCTTTTCCCGTCAAAGTGGCTGCGCTGAGCCGTTTTGGCACCCATCGTGAACAAATCGACATCGTTGAAGGACTTCAGGAAGGGACAGTAGATATATGTATTGGAACACACAGGTTGTTGCAGAAAGACGTTGTTTTCAAAGACCTGGGCCTGGTTATCATCGATGAAGAGCAACGCTTCGGCGTTGCCCACAAAGAGCATTTTAAGAAGATGAGGCAGTCCGTCGACGTGCTGACCCTCAGCGCTACTCCTATTCCACGCACTATGCACATGGCCTTGTCGGGCATACGAGATATGAGCACGATTGAGACACCGCCCGAAAACCGCATGCCGGTCAATATTTACGTGGGCGAGTTCAATGACAGATTGGTTAGGGAAGTCGTCCTGCGTGAATTGGAGCGCGGCGGGCAGGTATTTCTGGTACACAACAGGGTGCAAAGCATAAACGAGCTGGCGTCCAAAATTTCCTCGCTGGTTCCCGAAGCCAGGATTTCTGTGGCGCACGGGCAGATGGACGAAGAGAAACTCCAGCAGGTTATGAGAGATTTTGTGGATGGCGAAAGAGATGTTCTGATTACCACTACTATCATCGAATCAGGTTTGGACATGCCCAATGTGAACACCTTGATTGTGGACAGCGCCGATAAGATGGGGTTGACACAGCTTTACCAATTGCGCGGCAGGGTTGGCCGGGGAGCCAATGCGGCCAGCGCCTATTTTCTATTCGATCCGGGGAAAACGATGACTGAGCATGCCAGGGAACGTCTGAAGACGATCACACGTGCCACTGAACTCGGGGCGGGCTTTACGATAGCCATGAAGGACCTTGAGATAAGGGGGGCAGGCAACTTGCTGGGTGTCGAGCAAAGCGGCAACATCGCCGCCGTTGGATTTAACTACTATAGCCAGCTTCTGGCTGAGGCAGTGGAAGAGATTAAAGCTAAGAGGGAAGGCCGTGAGGTAGTCAAGAAAACTGAGGAACCGTCAGTGTCGATCGAGCTTGCGTTGCCTGTTTACATCCCCCAGGATTATATTGAGGAGACTCGCACAAGATTTAATATCTATCAAAGGCTGGCCAACGCAGCCTCCCTGGATAGCATCCGCGATATCGGGGAAGAGATGGTCGACAGGTTCGGCGAACAGCCGCAGGAGGTTGTGAACCTGTTGTATATTGCCGAACTCAAATTGGCAGCCATGCGTGCGGGTGCAGAATCCGTGAGCATGAGTGAGGATATTGTTACCGTTTCGTTCAATGATAAGGCTGTGGCCGAAGGCCGCCTCTTACGTGTGGTAAGAAGAAGGGCGTTAAAGATCGGAAACAGGCAAATCAGGATTGACACGGATATAGCTGGGGAAAATTGGCGGACAGTTCTGAAATCGCTGCTTGATGAAATCGGCGACGAAGCAATCAGTTGAATTATCAGTCGTCAATCCCAGCTTCCAGCAGGTAATCCACCAGGTTCTGCACTGTGATAATGTTATCCGAGTCTTCCTCGGGTATCTCCAACTTATTGCCCTGCTTGCTGAAATTATCTTCTATGGTAGTAAAAAACTCGGCCAAGTCATCGGGGTCCATATTCAGGTCGTCAATAAAGGAAGCCGAGGGGATAATAGCCGTTTCATCCACTCCCAGCTCGTCTACCAGTATTTTCTTGATATTATCAAATATTTTGGACAATTGACCACCCGGATAAATTATACGATGTGCAACGCGTATCCATCAATCTATTTATTGCGCTATTTTGGCAACTCCGAAATAACAGAACCCAGCACCCCGTTTACGAATTTAGGTGACGTATCGGCGCCGAATTCCTTGGCCAGCTCCACCGCCTCGTTGACTGCCACTTTAGGGGGCGTCTTTTTATTTACGATTATTTCAAAGAGGGCCAACCGCAAAATATTGCGGTCCATGGGAGCCAATTGATCTACGGGGAAAGTGGGAGCATAGCGTGCAATGGTGCTGTCCAGCAATTGCTTGTTATCCGTCACGCCATATAACAGCAGAGCGGAAAAGTCGGCAGCCTCACCTTCAAATTCCTGTTCCCTGAGTGTACGTTCCAGTACATCGTTAGGGCTATTGGCCGCGAATTCCAGTTCGAATAATGCTTGCAGGGCGATGATCCTTGCGCGATGCCGTAGACCCCTGGACATACGATTACCGGAATGAATTGAAGATAGCTGAGGGATTGAGCCTTAGGCTATCTACCACCCTTTCGCCATCTAATTATTTCGCTGGTAGTCTGGGCATTGCTTATATTAAAGGTAAGGGCGCCCGGGCTGATATTCTTAATATATTTGGTTAACACGTCGCCTGGCCCCACTTCGAAAAATGTCGTGATGCCCCTTGCCAGCATAGCCTCTATGCTTTGCTGCCATTTTACGCAATGGGCTATCTGGCTTATCAATTCTTCTTTGATCGCTTCAACTATATTCATTGGCTGGGCGGTAACATTGGCAACTACGGGGACAGTGGGCGAATCGAACGTAAACTGGGAAACCGCGTTAATCATGCCTTCCAGGGCAGGCTCCATGAGGGAGGTGTGGAAGGCCCCGCTGACCTTGACGGGCACCATTCGCCTTGCGCCTTTGACCTGCGCCAGCCTCCTGGCTTTGGCCAGCTTTTGTTCGTCCCCTGCCACTACGATATTGTCCGGCGAGTTAATGTTGGCGATCTCTACGCCTGTGGTTATGCATATGCCCTCAATCGTATCTCTCTCGACGTCCATTATAGTCAGCATGCCGCCCGGCCTGCGTCGGCCGGCTTCATTCATTAGTCTGCCGCGTTCGCGGATCAGACGGACTGCATCACCCAGCTTCATAATTCCGGCTGATACCAGTGCGGCATATTCGCCCGCGCCATGGCCTGCGACCATAGTCGCAGCAGGAAGGGTAAAATCGGGGATATTTTCTGCTGCTCTCAGGCAGGCAACGTCAACGGCCAGCACGGCTGACTGTGCGTTGATCGTTTGAGCGAGGTCTTCTTCCGGCCCTTCGAAGCAAAGGCGTGACAGAGGAAAACCAAGCGCTTTATCTACTTCGTCAAATACATCTCTGGCTGCATTATAGTGGACGTAAAGGTCTAGTCCCATGCCGACCTGTCTGGATTCCTGGCCCGGAAACACATAGGCAACTTTTACTTCCTCGACCATTTACTTCCCTCCTTGAAATGCCTGATCAGCATATTAATTCAGCGGGTTATTTCTTCTTCTTAGCGGCTTTGATTTCGATTACTTCCCTGCCGTCGTATGTCCCGCATGTTGGACATACCTGGTGAGATAATTTCAAGTTGTGGCAGCGTGAGCATTCGATCGTCGCTGCCGGGCTCTTTGCCAGATGACTGCGCCTCTTACCCTGGCGCGCTTTGGGGTATTTTTTCTTTGGAAGTGGTGCCATTAGACTTTGCTCTCCTTTTCTAGCTGTACTAACTTATCCCAACGATGGTCGTAAGGTTTATTTCTATGTTTGCAATCGCCTTTTGCAAATTCCTGTCCGCAAACCGGGCAAATGCCGGGACAATCGGGCTTGCAGAGCAGCTTGGTCGGGGTTGCCATTATAATGTACTGTCTGATAGCTTCATCCAGGTCGAGGATATGGTTCTGGTCGATGGTAAATTCATCCTCAGCCACGTCTAAATGTGATCCTGAAATGATATCGATAACAGGGAAAAATTCATCTTCCATTTTAAATTTAACGGTTGTCTCCGCCGGGCAAAGGCACCTGGAACATAGCCCCTTAATTTGAGCTGTCAGCTTTCCGGTTGCAAAAATGCCACGGCTGGTGCGTGTGAGGTCGATATTACCAGCCACGTGGGTATCGCAATTTTCGCCGGCCAATTCATCAACTTTGTAGTTGCGCTTTGCTCCTACCGGCTCCTTAAGAAGCTGTGCAACATTAATTTGCATTGTATTGGATACGAATATAAATTTGGCTCATTATAAGTTGCGATACGTTTAATGTCAAGAAAGTGAACGTATTTTTATCCTGTCAATCAAAGGTAACAGACACATTATAATCGAGCGTGAATATTAACGCATAAACAGCGCGCCTGTCCTTGACTGCAACCATAAAAACGACGTAAACTGTTGAACGAAGGGAAGCAGGCAAGGTTTGGAAGTTAGAATACTATGATGATCCACCTGACACCAAACGATTTCTACCTCGGGTAACCTCTACCAGAGTCGTAAACGGTAATAAACTTGCGCAGAATCCGAGTTTAATTTATCGGGAAAACCAAATCAAAAAGGCGATTTAGATATAATATTAACCAACCAAAAATTGCAAGATAAATTAAGGAGTTTGATTTCAAGTCATGAAAGTCGTATTTATCGAAGATGTATCGATCAAAGAAAAAAAGGGGGATATTAAAGAGGTCTCCGACGGCTACGCCAGAAATTTCCTACTGCCCAGGGGACTTGCCATGCCGGCAACGCCCGGTTCCATAAAGGCGGCACAGAAAATATCTCAAGAGCGTGAAAGAAAGCGAGTGCGCCAGCATGACGAATATGTAGCGCTTGCCGGACAAATTAGCGGCCAGGAATTGCATTTTAAAGGTAAAGCCAGTGCCAAGGGAACGCTGCACGGCTCGATTACCAGCGCCGACATTGCGGAAAAGTTGTCCAAACTTGCAAATGTCGAAATCGACAGGAAAAAGGTGGCACTTAAAACCACATTACATAAAGTTGGGAGCCACGAGGTCGAAATCGTTTTCTCAAAAGATGCAGTTGCCAAAATAACGGTTATAATTGAAGAGGAATAACCGGAGCTAAATGAAAGAGACCCTTCCTCCTTATGATCTGGATGCTGAAGAAGCAGTCCTGGGATCGCTTCTCATAGACAACGAAGCGATCACGGAAATCGATACCATTATTGGCACGGAGGACTTTTTCAGCGAACAAAATCAGCTTGTTTATAACGCCTGTCATAATCTGTTCTTGCGTGATGAGGCGATAAACCAGATAACGGTAGCGCAGGAGTTGGTGCGCCATGGCAAGCTCGATGAGATCGGAGGAGCTTCGTATCTAAGCCACCTCGTTTCCATAGTGCCGACCTCGCTGCATGTCAAGCACTACGCTCAGATTGTGTTCAGGCTCTCAACTATGCGGCGCCTGATAAGTGCGGCCGGTCAGATCGAATCGATCGGTTATAAAGCCGATCCGGATGTCGACCTTGCATTAACCAGGTGCGAGGACATTATTTTCAAGCTCAGGAACAAGCAGGGCCGGGGCGAATTCGTGCCCATTCAGGACGCTTTAAACACCTATTTCGAAGAAGCGGGCAAAACCGCCTACGAAAAGGATATGCAGAGCTTGAGGACCGGGTTCAATGCGATAGACAATGCACTGGGCGGTCTTCAGCGCTCCGAACTGGTTATCCTGGCTGCCAGGACCAGCATCGGCAAGACCAGTTTAGCTTTGAATATAGCTCGTAATGCGGCTATCAATCAGAAGGCCTGTATAGCAATCTTCAGCCTGGAGATGTCACGCCGGGAAATTATACAGAGGATGCTCTCCAGCGAATCGAATATCGAGTCACAGCATTTCCGCAAGGGAAGGTTCTCCGACCTGGAAGAAAAATTGCTCCACCGTGATATTATCCCCCGCCTGGCAGATACATCTATATATATAGACGACACGCCCAACATGCGCATCAGTGAGATCCGCAGCAAGGCCAAAAGGCTGCATCTCAAGCGGAATGTCGATATGGTGATACTCGACTATATACAGCTGGTGCGCGGCGATTCGAGGAATGACAATCGCGTTCAGGAGATCACTGAGATCACGCAATCGCTCAAAGCCCTTGCCAGGGAGATCGATGCTCCCGTACTGGCTTTGTCCCAGTTGAGCCGCAATATCGAGCACCGCCAGGAGGGCAAGAGACTGAAGCAGCAGGTGAAGCCCCAGCTATCCGACCTGAGGGACAGTGGCAGCATTGAGCAGGATGCCGACGTCGTCTTGTTTATACATAGGTGGGACAAGATTTACCCCACTGAGGCAGACTGGCAGCGGGAATACGGGGACCAGGAGCCATATCCCAAGGGGATTGCACACATAATTATCGCCAAGAACCGCAATGGACCCACCGGTGAGGTACCGCTCAGGTTCATACAGGAAATGACGAAATTCGATAACATGATCGTGGAAGTAGGCGCCGCCACATAGCAATTATCCGGGTGATCAGACTATGAGCGAAACCAGTTTCAAAGGTTTCCCGGCAAGGGCGGAAGTTACGCCGCTGCCAAATATTTTCTTCACCGAAGTGCTGCCGGGTATTGAAAATTTGGCTGAAGCCAAAACAATCATGCAAATACTATTCCTTTTGAGCAGAAGGAAAGGCTACCCGAGGTTTGTCAGCTTTAGAGAATTGATCAATGACCCGGTATTGGTGAAGGGCCTGCTCTCTTTGCCGGGCAAATCCGGCGACCTGATAAGAGAAGCGCTTGATCTTGCGGTAAAGCAGGGTATCCTGCTTCACGTTCCCATAGAAACGGGGGGTCAGCATGATGATGCCTATTTTATTAATAATCAGACCGAAAGGGAGACCATAGAGAAAATAGTAAATGGGGCGTTGAAAATCCCCAACATAGGCATAAGAAAAATAGAGGAATCCCTGCCGGAACAACCTTCCGATATCTATAATCTCTATGAACAGAATATCGGGATGCTCACTCCTATTATTGCAGAGGAACTGCAGGAAGCCGAACATAAATACCCGGCAGACTGGGTCCAGGAGGCATTTAAGGAAGCCATCAGGGCCAACGTACGGAATTGGAAATATGTCCACAGCATTCTCAAGCGCTGGGAAAGAGAAGGGATAAAAGATGGAAAACATTTCGGAGATTCTCGGAAAGAAAGAGATCCCGACAGGTACATCAGGGGAAAATACGGACACATGGTCCAGCGGTAACCCCGAACCGCCAGACGCCGGTCTGGATAAACAGCCCGAGTGCCCCCGATGTCATGGGACCAAATTCATCCATCCCTTGACGCCTTCAGGCGAGCCTGACTACGGCCGTTTGATACCCTGCGTTTGCTCAAGGCAGGAATCCGCCAATAAGCGTGCCTCACGGCTTCATGCCATCAGCAATCTCGGCAGTCTTTCCAAGCTGACCTTCGACAACCTGCAACCTGCAGGGCGCAGCAGTTCAACGGTCTCGCAAAAGCTTTTTCAGCTCGCCCTGGATGAGATACGTAAGTTTGCCGAAAGCCCGCAGGGCTGGATAGTTCTGATCGGGCCGGTCGGCAGCGGCAAAACCCATATGGCCTGCGCAGTAGCTAACTACCGTATAGCTCAGGGTTATCCGGCATTTTACATTTCGGTAGCTGAGCTGCTCGATCATCTGAGATCGGCTTTTAATCCCAATAGCGAGATAGAATACGATGAACTGTTCGAGCAGATAAAGGATAGCCAATTGCTCATCCTGGATAACTTAACTTATGCGGGTACTACAGCCTGGTCCAAAGGCAAGCTCGACCAGCTACTGGAGCATCGTTTCAACAACAGGTTGCCTACCTTGATTACGAGCAGCATGGCAGTCGAGGAATTTGAAAGTGACTATGCGGGGCACATCAATGACCCTGAGATCAGCAAGGTACTCATACTAAAAAAGGAGTCCTCCAGTCTTCAGAGCCTGGACAGCCTGGACCTCGAGCTGCTGAAAAGCATGAAGTTCGACAACTTCAACTGTAAAAGGCTCAGTGTGCCCGAGGAAGTTCGGCAGAACCTGGAGAAGGCCTTCAGCATCGCCGGCGATTTTGCTAAATCTCCGCAGGGCTGGCTGGTAATGCAGGGTCTTAACGGGTGCGGTAAGACGCATCTGGCGGCAGCGATTGCCAACCAGTTGCGTGAATCAGGAAAGCAGGTCCTTTTCATTATTGTCCCGGATCTGCTCGATCATCTCAGGTCTTCCTTTGGTCCCGATAGCCGTGTTTCCTATGATGCCCTTTTCGAAAAGATAAAGAAGGTTCCGGTGCTCGTCCTGGATGATTTCGGTGAACACTCAGCCACTCCCTGGGCGCAGGAAAAACTCTATCAACTGATCAACTACCGCTATAATGCACGGCTGGCAACTGTTATTACAACCTGTTTAGGCCTCGAGGAGATAGAAAACAGGGTTAGCTCGCGTATGGTCGATCCCAGTATAAGCCTGGTATTTGAAATGATTGCACCGGATTACCGTGGCGACTTGAAGACAGCAAGACCCTCGCGCAGCCGCCCCAAGACCAGGAATTAGCCAATCCGCCCGCCTTTTTGAGGCTGCTACTATTTCCTGTTAAAATGTTTTCTGACACGAAAGTGAATAGTACCGTCGTAAACCAACCCGTTTTAGTCTTAAATGAGAACTACCTGCCTTTGAACATTTGCAAGGTGCGCAGGGCGGTGGTTCTTGTGTTGGTTGGCAAGGCGGAAGTAGTGGAGAACGGGCGCGGATATTTTGCCGCCAGCTCCGGAAAGTATGAGATACCATCCGTAATCAGGTTGATATATCTCGTGCGAAAACATTCACACCCCCGTAAAATGACCAAGCTGGAGATATTCAACAGGGATAAATATACTTGCCAGTACTGTGGCAAAGAGGGCAAAGAGCTAACGCTGGATCATGTAATTCCCAGGCGGCGCAAAGGCGAGCACACCTGGGAGAATATCGTGGCTGCCTGTATACCCTGTAACAGGCGCAAGGCCAGCAGGACTCCGGCCGAGGCAGGCATGCCGTTGCTGAGACAGCCCCGGGCGCCCGGCAATATAGGTTTCTATATACCTTATCAATATTTGAGAGCCAGAGAAGAATGGCAGAAATATCTGCCGCACGCCAGATAGCAATAGCGGCCTCTTAAGGCCGTGACGGATTTATCAAGACTGCTTCACTAATAGGGACTTCGATCGTCACGCCGGTTTCGAGTTCCGCCATGAACGTGGATTTAATTACATTCCTCCCGACGATCTTGGCTCTTCCCATCTTGGTCTGAATTTCCTGACCTATATCGGGCAATTTACATTTCATGTCGCGATATTGATCGTATTCATAACCCAGGCAGCAGAGCAGGCGGCCGCATAGGCCGGACGTCTTCATGGGGTTGAGGGCAATATCTTGTTCCTTGGCCATTTTGATGGAAACCGGTGCAAATTCGTTCAAGAATGAGACGCAGCAAAGCTGACATCCGCACTTGCCCACCCCTCCGATAAGCTTGGCTTCATCTCTTGCGCCGACCTGCCTGAGTTCAACGTGTGTCCTCAGCTCATGGCTGATCTTGCGCACAAGTTCGCGGAAATCTATCCGTTTCTCGGAATAGAAAAATACGATAAGATGGCTGCCGTCCAGATTATATTGGGCGTAGATGGCCTTCATCGGAAGATTGAGGCTTTCTATCAGTTCCTTGCTTTTGGAGAGGGCTTTCTTGGCACGGCCACGCTGATGTTCGGCCTGTGAAATATCTTCCGTCGTAGCCAGTCGGATGATAGGCTTGTACGATTCGGCGTTTTCTTCTGTGGCGATTTCTTTGGCAGCCACCACGACTTTTCCCAGCTCCAGTCCGCGATTGGTTTCAACTACTACCAGGTTGTCAGGCTTAAGACTTAGGCCGGCCGTATCGAAATGGTATATCTTCCCCGCTTGGGTGAAGCGTACTCCTATTATAATTGCCATAATTTATTTTAACGGGAAGAATTGATTGCATATTCTCCCCGCTTCTCCTTTCTCGGCATATCCAGCATTATTACTTCAAACAACAGGTGCAGGTTGGCATTACGATTTAGATTGACAATAGCCGTGTTCAAACAATCGATAAACTCCTTTATTTCAGGCACAGTCATCATGTTGGCCCAGGCCCTAAGGTCATGGATACAGTCTATATTGATGACAGCTTCATCACAATTATATTTTACCAGCAGTACATCGCGACACCATAATAACCACAACTTCAGAATTTCCTCGGCGCTACTCCTGTCGGAAGGCAATTGCTGTACATATGACAGTCGCTCGTCCCAGTTCTGTCCCAGGAGAGAAACGAATTCAGAAAACCGTTCCTTGCGGTTTGTGAGATATCCTTCATTGCCCAGCGCGTTTAAAGCCCATCCCAAACAACCCCCCGAAAGTCGGGCCAGCAGCTTGATCTTTTCGGCAGGGACACCTTCCTGTGAAGAAAGCTTTTCCTCTATTTCCGCGATGGCAGCGGGTTTAAGTTCGAACCTTTGACACCTGGAAAGTACCGTCGGCAGCAGCTTATGCTCTTCAGTTGTGAGCAGGATAATAAGTATATAGGGTGGAGGTTCCTCCAGTGTTTTAAGCAGGCAGTTGGCAGCCTCTTCCGACATTAAGTCGGCGTCATCTATGATGAATACTTTGTATTTACCTTCGTAAGGAGGCAAATTGGAGCCTCGCTGCATCACTTCCCTGATGGTATCTATGCTGATTTCAGTTGTCTTTTTGCGGTCTCTGGGATCGCGGCCAGCATTTTTATCCACAATGATGACATCGGGGTATTTGCCCTGCTCAATGCGCTGGCAGGTCCGGCAGGAGCCACAGGGGGGTGCGCTGCTACTGCAATTTAAAGCCCTGGCCAGGTCGAGTGCCAGAGTCATCTTACCCACCTGAGACGGGCCGACGAAGAGATATGCGTGTGCCAATGAGCGGAGCTCTATGGAACCCTTGATTATTTTAATAATCCGGTCCTGGCCGGTTGTTTGCCACATTTATTTTTTGTCCATGACATCGTATTTCATAAGGTCCGAATACTTCTGCCTTTTGCGAATGATCCTGGCTTTTCCATCTTTGACCATAGCTATGGCAGGGTGCGGGACCATATTGTAGTTGCTTGACATGGGAATGCAGTATGCTCCGCAGACCGGGATGGCTACTATGTCGCCGGAAGCAGTTTCGGGCATAGAGATATCTTTTATTAATATATCTCCCGACTCGCAATACCTGCCTGCAATGGTAACTTTATCAGACAGGTCGGCAGTGACTTTATTAGCAAGGAGGGCCTCATATTTGGACTCATATAAAGCCGGCCTGATATTATCCCCCATACCACCGTCCACGCAGACGTATGTCCGTACTCCCGGTATTTCTTTGATTGAGCCTATTGTATATAGGGCTACCCCTGCCCTTGCTATGATGCTGCGTCCCGGCTCTACGATCAGCCGGGGCCTGGTCAGACCCAGCCGGGAGGTCCAAAAGTCCAGTTGGCCTGTGATGGTTTCCGCATAGGCCGAGACCGGGGGGATCTCCGACGAAGTAGTATATCTGACGGCGTATCCGCCGCCCGGGCTAAAATCATACATAATAAATGAATGGCGCGATTTCATCTCGGCAGCGAACTTGAGCACGATTTCCATCCCTTGCCTGTAGGGTTCGAGATCGTCGATGGGGGAACCCAGATGGAAGTGCAAGCCCTTCAAAGAGATATTTTTCAGCGACATGGCTGACTTGACAGCCTTTTCAGCCTGGCCGGTGCCTATGGGGAAGCCGAATTTACTGTCCAGTATGCCCGTAGTGGTATGACGGTGTGTATGAGGGTCCACGCTCGGATTAAGCCGCAGCATTATGTCCGCCCTTATGTGTTTATAGGCGGCCAGTTGGTTAAGCAGGTCGAGCTCGTAAAAATTGTCTACGACGATACGGCCCAGGCCCCAGTCCAGCGCCATTTTTAGCTCGTCTTCGCTCTTGTTATTGCCGTGAAAAAACACCTTATCGGCCGGGAAACCGACAGACTGGGCCACGCTTATCTCTCCGCCGGAGACCGTGTCCATGCCCAATCCCTCTTCCATCAATATTTTCGCCAGAGGCCTGGCGGTAAAAGCTTTGGAGGCATATGCTACCACGCAATTCTTGTTGCGGGAGCCGAACTCTTTGACAAATTCCCTGCAGATACTTCTTATCGTTGCTTCATCGAAGACGTAGAGGGGTGAGCCGTATTTTCTTAACAGGTCAATGCAGTCGCAGCCGCCTATCGTTAGATGGTCGGTTTTCTTGCTTACCTGTGAAGTCAAAGGAAATAATTCAAGCCTATTTACCGTCATATGATTTTTCTGCTATTATTTATGTATATATGCTGACGGTATTATACAACATCCAATATCGTGACCGTCATGTTAAATTGACCTTTCCCATTAAAATCCGGTCCAATCGAACGTGTTAAAGAGAAGTGATTCGCAGTTTGACAAAAAAGAGAATTATTGATATACTACAAATTTGCGATCATGCCATTCCAACCTTTAACAGTTATATTAGTTCCCGCATAAAAAATCCACGCGTGTCAATTGTTAATTAATTTGGCAACCAGTTCGCGACCGATCGGTAATTTGCACGACAGGAGAAGATATGTCTGTTTCTGCAGCCAAAGAGAATCAATATCTGCCCATAGTTACGAGTAAAAACTACGCCCGCCTGCCGCAGGTGCTGGAAATACCCAACCTTATTCAGGTTCAGCTAGACTCATTCAGGTGGTTTATGGAGGAGGGGATCAAGGACCTGTTGCAGGAAGTATCGCCTATTAAAGATTTTACCGGCGGTAAAATGGAGCTTTCATTCACGGGATATGAATTCCGGCCCCCGACCTACGATGTAGCCGAGTGCCGCCAGAGGGACATGACGTACCAGTCCAATCTCTATGTCCGTGCCAGTCTATTAATAAAGGAAACGGGCGAGATTAAGGAACAGGAGGTCTTTCTGGGCGAGATACCCTTAATGACTGAGAACGGCACCTTCATCATCAGCGGTGCTGAGAGGGTAGTGGTGAACCAGTTGATTCGCTCACCGGGCGTCTATTTTACTACGACAGTGGAAGAGAGCGGGCGCCGGCTGTGCTATGCCAAACTGATACCGGAACACGGCGCATGGCTTGAATTTGAAACATCCAATAAAGATGTAATCTGGGCCAAGATCGACGGCAGAAGGAAGATAGCCGTTACTACTTTGTTGCGCGCGATCAGTGGTGAGGGTGATCCAGAAGATGCCCTTGACTGTGAAAGCGATGAAAAGCTTCTGGACCTTTTTAAAGATGATGATGATAACGCAGATCACAGGTATATCCAGGCTACCCTGGAGAAAGAGCCGGAATCGATAAGGACGAAAAAAGAATCGCTTATCGATATCTATAAAAAACTTCGCCCGGGGGAACCTCCTGACGGCGAGAGCGCTAAGAGCCTTATCATTAATATGTTCTTCCATCCTCGCCGCTACGACCTGGGGCGCATAGGGAGATTCAAGCTGAATAAGCGATTGGAGTACGAAGAGCGTGGCTATCATGTGACCTCGCGTGCGCTCAAGCCGCGCGATATGGTGGAAATCATCCGCAAGATTATACAGATAAATAACGAAAGGGTGCAGTCGGATGATATCGATCATCTGGGCAATCGCAGGGTAAGGACTACCGGACATTTGATTCAGAACCAATTCAGGGTTGGCCTTATCCGTCTGGAGAGGACGATCAAAGAGCGCATGAGCTTGCAAAGCGATGATCCAACGCCCGCCAATCTCATCAATAACAGGCCCATTATAGCTTCCATGAGGGAATTCTTCGGTGGTTCCCAACTCTCGCAGTTCATGGACCAGACCAATCCACTGGCGGAATTAACCCACAAGCGCAGATTATCGGCCATGGGCCCCGGCGGCTTATCCCGTGAACGCGCCGGCTTTGATGTACGCGATGTTCATCACTCACACTATGGCAAAATCTGTCCTATCGAGACTCCCGAAGGTCCTAATATCGGTCTTATCGGTTCTCTTGCAACATATGCCAGGATCGACACGCTGGGCTTTATCGAGACGCCCTACCGCAAGGTTTATAACGAACTGGATAACGATTCCAAAAAACTTGTGGGCAGGATTCTGAAACAGGACATCCACGACAGCAAAAAGAAAAGCGTAGCCCGTGGGGGAACCCTCGTGGATGAAGCGCTGGCTAAGAAATTGGCGGCTCTGGGCAAGACCAAGATTAAAATTATCCCTTATGTATCTGGCGAGATCGAATACTTCACCGCCGATAAAGAAACCAATAAATGTATAGCGCAGGCTAATGCACCGCTTAACACACGCGACGAGTTCATCGAGGAACGCGTCGGAGCTATCCGCAGCGGAAGATACGTAATGGAGCCACCGGAGAGAATCGACTATATGGATGTATCACCCAAGCAGGTTTTCAGCGTAACCACGGCGCTTATACCTTTCCTTGAGCACGACGATGCCAACCGTGCCCTTATGGGTTCGAATATGCAGAGACAGGGCGTTCCGCTGATCAAGCCGGAGGCTCCGCTTATTGGGACCGGCATGGAGAGCGAAGTTGCCAAATACAGCGGCCAGGTTGTCTATGCCAGGGAAGCGGGTGAAGTCGTGGCTGTAGATAGCCGAAAGATCGTTGTTAAGAGCGATGGCCGGAAACAGGAATACCCTTTAACCAAATTCTACCGGACCAATCAGGGCACCTGTATTAACCAGCATCCAATAGTCAAGCATGGCGACGTTGTTAAGCAGGGCCAGGTCATTGCGGATGGAGCAGCCACACAGGAAGGTGAGCTCGCACTGGGGCAGAATGTACTTTGTGCATTCATGACCTGGCGTGGATACAACTTTGAAGACGCCATCATCATCAGCGAAAGGCTGGTCAAGATGGACAAATTCACCTCTATCCACATTGAAAAATATGAAGTTGAAGCTCGTGAAACCAAGCTGGGCAAAGAGGAGATTACCAAGGATATTCCCAATGTGGGAGAAGAAAGCCTGAGGGACCTTGATGAGGAGGGCGTGGTCAGGGTTGGCGCCGAGGTAGGTCCAGGCGACATACTCGTGGGCAAAATTACGCCTAAAGGCGAGACCGAGCTGACGGCTGAAGAAAAACTGCTGCGAGCCATATTTGGCGAAAAGGCCAGGGAAGTTAAAGATACTTCTTTGAGGGTCCCGCACGGAGAAGGCGGCAAGGTAATTGAAGTTAAAGAATTTTCAGGTGATAACCATGCCGACTTGCCTGCTAATGTAATTAAACTTGTGCGCGTATGGATTGCCCAGCGCCGCAAAATATCTGTAGGAGATAAAATGGCCGGACGCCACGGGAATAAGGGCGTTATATCTATTATCCTTCCTGAAGAGGATATGCCATTCCTGCCCGACGGCAGACCGGTTGACATCGTGCTTAACCCCATCGGCGTCCCTTCACGCATGAACATTGGTCAGATACTTGAAACCCATCTCGGATTGGCCGCCGATATATTCGGTGAGAGAGTTATCAACCCCATTTTTGATGGAGCCGATAATGTGGCTATCGAAGACCAGTTGGGCAAGGCATGGATTGTGCAGAAATGCCGTGAACAGGGCGTCATCAACCAGGATCGATTGGATCCCCAGGGAACCGCCGACGTCAAAAAATGGCTGGGCGAGCACGTATTTAACGCCGACAAAGTTCTGGATAAGAGCGGTAAGTATCGCGGCGAAGCCAGAAGGGCCAGCCTTATCTTGTGGCTCGAGCTGGAAAAAGGGGTTGAGATGCCCACCATAGACAGAAACATCAGCAACGAGGAGTTAGATGAGCTGGTTGAGAAAGTTTATCTGGAGAAAAAACTGGTGCCGCCTATCTTCGGTAAAATCCAGCTTCGCGACGGAAAGACAGGCGATCTCTTCGATCAGCCCGTAACCGTGGGTGTTATCTACATGATGAAACTCATACATCTTGTGGATGACAAAGTGCATGCAAGGTCGACCGGGCCTTACTCCTTAATTACCCAGCAGCCTCTGGGCGGCAAGGCCCAGTTCGGCGGGCAGCGCTTCGGCGAGATGGAAGTCTGGGCGCTTGAGGCTTACGGCGCCAGCCATACCTTACAGGAGTTGCTGACGGTCAAGTCCGACGACGTCCAGGGAAGGGCCAAGGCCTATGAAGCTCTGGTAAAAGGAGAAGACGTTCTTCAGCCCGGTGTGCCTGAATCGTTCAAGGTTCTTTTCATGGAGCTGCGCAGCCTTGGGCTGGCCGTCGAGCTGCTTAACGAAGAAGACCAGAGCATACAGCTTTTCGAAGATAAGAAGAAAATGATTAACATACCCAAAGCTTTAAGATAGGGGTAAAAAGTGTTTGAAATAAACGATTTTAATGCAATCCGCATATCCCTGGCATCGCCCACGCAGATTGAGGAATGGTCCTACGGTGAAGTAACTGAGCCCGAGACTATCAACTACAGGACCCTCAAGCCGGAGAAAGACGGGCTGTTCTGCGAAAGAATATTTGGGCCTGTTAAAAACTACGAATGCTATTGCGGCAAGTATAAAAAGATCCGCTATCGCGGCGTAACCTGTGAAAGATGCGGCGTAACGGTTGAGCATTCCAAAGTCCGTCGTGAGCGCATGGGGCATATTACTCTGGCGGCGCCGGTTGCTCACATATGGTTTGCCAAGGGCGTCCCCAGCAGGCTTGCTTTACTGCTGGATATTTCTCCGCGCAACCTGGAACGTGTGCTTTATTTTGCACAATACGTGATAGTTAATGTCAATGCCGAAGCCTGCAAGCAGAGGCTGGAAGAATACCAGGTCAACAAAAAACAGGATCTTTTGAAGGCCCTGGGCGAGGTTGAGGCTGAAGCGCCGAACGGCAAAGCGGAAACGGAGAAAAACGCCGATAAAAAGCGGGATTTGGAAGAAAAACTCTCTGATCTCGACAGCGATAATAAGGTAGACCTGTCCGAAATCGCCAAGCTGCCGCTGCAGGTCTTGAGCGAGAGCGAGTATCAGCATTACAAAGAGAAGTACGGCGATGCTTTCGAGGTTGGCATGGGTGCGGAAGCTGTGCTGAATATACTTAAGTCCATGAACCTGGAAGAATTACGGCAGAAGCTGGTAAAAGATATCAGGTCCAGTGAGGGCCAGAAACATAAGAAATTAAGCAAAAGGCTGCGTATCGTAGAAGCTTTCTGGCGCAGCGGCAACAAGCCTGAGTGGATGGTGTTCACGGTTCTGCCCGTCTTGCCGCCCGAGCTGCGCCCCATCGTTCAGTTAGACGGTGGAAGGTTCGCTACCAGCGACCTTAACGATCTTTACCGCAGAGTTATAAATCGCAACAACCGCTTAAAGAAATTGATGGAGCTGGGCGCGCCCGAGATTATTGTCCGCAACGAGAAAAGGATGCTGCAGGAAGCTGTAGATGCCCTGATCGATAACGGCAGGAGGGGCAGGCTGCCCAGCGCTGCCAGCACGCACAAACTCAAGTCGCTGTCGGATATGTTACGCGGCAAGCAGGGACGCTTCCGTCAGAACCTCCTGGGTAAGCGCGTCGACTATAGCGGACGTTCCGTTATCGTTGTCGGCCCGGAATTGAAATTGCACCAGTGCGGTTTGCCCAAACATATGGCGCTGGAGCTGTTTAAGCCCTTTGTTATGCGCAGACTGATAGAGCAGGGCTTTGCCCATAATATAAAGAGCGCCCGCAGGCAGGTCGAACGCGCCAGATCTGAAGTATGGGATATCCTGGCTGAAGTCATCAAAGAGCGCCCGGTTATGCTAAACCGCGCTCCCACACTTCACAGGCTTAGCATCCAGGCCTTTGAACCTATACTAATCGAGGGCAGCGCCATACAGCTTCATCCGCTGGTCTGCTCGGCCTTCAATGCCGACTTCGATGGAGACCAGATGGCCGTCCACGTTCCGCTTTCCCGGTCTGCCGTACGTGAAGCGCGCGAGCAGATGCTCAGTGTGCATAATATGCTGTTGCCGAGTTCCGGTGAGCCGGTCATGACTCCCACCCTGGATATGGTGCTGGGTTGTTATTACCTGACCAATATGAAGCCTGCTATGGAAGGCACACCCAAAGTGTACGGCAGTCCCGCCGAGGCTGTGCTTGCCTATGAAATGTTCAATATCACCGGCGACACAACATACCCTACGTTGCATGAAGAGATAGAGGTGCGTATAAAGGGTGCCGAGATAAAAGAGTTGCCCGTGGTGGAAGAAGTTATTACCGAATCTACAGAAGGCGCTGAAACCCCGGCAATCCTGGAAGTAGAAGAAACGTTGGAAACACCGGAAACCGTCGAACAGGAAGAAGAATTACGGATGGCCGGTCCGCAGAGCCGGATGATAAAGACCAGCGTCGGCCGCATAATCTTCAATAGGATTGTGCCGAGCGATTTACGTGCGCATGAACCTTATGGAGGGTTCTGCAATTTTGCTACCAGCAAAGGCGACCTGCGCAGGCTGGTATCCGAATGTTTCCGCTGGTGCGGCCGCGAAAAGACCGTGCGTATGCTGGATGAGCTTAAACGCGTCGGCTTCGAATATACTACCAAGTCTGGTACTACCATCTCGGCCAGAGATATAGAAGTTCCCAAGACCAAGCCCAAGCTAATTGCTAAGGGCGATGAGGATATCGCCATATTACAGAACCAGTTTAACAGGGGCTTGATCACCGAAGAGGAGTATGAAACGCAGGCCATCGATGTATGGACTAAAGCGACCAACGATATCGAAAACGAGATCAAGAGATCGCTGGACAGGTACGGCGGCGTTTATATGATGGCCTTTTCGGGCGCCAAAGGTAATATTTCCCAGATCAGGCAGATGGCCGGCATGCGCGGCCTGATGACGGATCCTTCCGGACGTATCATACCGTTCCCAATTAAAGCAAGTTTCCGTGAAGGCCTCTCGGTCATGGAGTATTTCATGTCGACGCATGGTGCACGCAAAGGTCTGGCCGATACGGCCTTGAGGACATCCGATGCAGGCTACCTCACCAGGCGCCTGATCGATGTTGCCCAGGACCTGATCGTTTTAGAAGAGGACTGCGGTTATTCCGGTGACGGCCTGGAATTTTCTGCCATAGTAAACGAGAAAGAAAAAGGTTTGCTGCCGGCTTTTGATGAACGTATGAAGGGACGCCTGGCAGCCAAAGACATAGTGGACCCGCAGACGGGCGAGATCATCGTTGCCCGAAATGAGATGATTGACGAGGAAAAAGTTAAGCTGATCCTCCAGGCGCAGATTAAGTCTATCAATGTCAGGTCACCGCTTATCTGCAATTCCAAACGGGGTATCTGCGCGCACTGCTACGGGCGTGACCTTTCGTCGACCGAGATGGTCAAGATAGGTACGGCCACAGGTATTATTGCAGCCCAGAGCATCGGTGAACCCGGTACTCAGCTAACGTTGCGCACCTTCCACACCGGTGGCGTGGTAGGCGCAGATATCACAACGGGTCTGCCGCGCGTCGAAGAGCTTTTTGAAGCAAGGGTTCCTAAGGGCAAGGCCGTCCTGACCGAGATCGACGGAACGGTAAACATGAACGAGGTTGTTGAGGACGGCAGTTTACAACGCCGTGAGATAACCATCACCCATGTTGAAGCGTATCCCATAGAACACGAGATTCCACCCGGGTACAAAGTAGTTACCGAGAACAACGTGCCGGTCAGGCGTGGCGATGTCCTTGCGCAGCCCGGCAAGGCCCTTGTTAAAGGCGATGATATCGAAAGTCATCCGCTGGTCGCACGTGTAGACGGCATGGTCAGGGTGGAATCGGGCAAGGTCATCATAACCTACGAAGACAAAGACGAGCGCAAATATGAAGTGCCGGTTACCAGCCATGTCCTTGTCAGGCAGGGAGACTACGTAAGGGCCGGTGACAAGCTGGTTGAAGGCGTAAAAGACCCGCAGGATATCCTGCATATCAACGGGCGCAACGATGTACAGCGCTACCTGATCGACGAGGTACAGAAGGTATACCGCTCGCAGGGTGTGAGTATCAACGATAAACATATTGAGACCATCGTCAGGCAGATGCTTCGCCGCGTGAGGGTGGAGTTCTCAGGCGATACCGACCTGCTGATCGGCGACCTGGTCGACAGGCTCGACTTCGAAAATATCAATGCCAAAATGGAAGCTGAGGGAGGCGACCAGGCAGTGGCACGTCCTGTGCTGCTGGGCATCACCCGAGCTTCGCTCAATACCGATAGCTGGCTGGCGGCGGCTTCCTTCCAGGAAACGACCAGGGTGCTGGCCGAAGCGGCCATTTGGGGCAAGACCGACAGGCTTCATGGCCTCAAAGAGAACGTAATTATCGGAAAGTTGATACCCTCCACCATTACACTTACACAGAGATTGGGCAAACCGTCCAATTTATTGCTGGACGACGGCCCCATAGTCTTTTCGGAGCCTGTGGAGAACATACTGGAAGTTATTGAGAGCCCGGTTGCCGTTGAAGATGCCCCCGATACTGTCGGCGAACAAGAATAGTTTTTCTCAATACTAACGTACAACAATGGGTCCCCGCCGCGGCGGGGACCCTTCATTTTGGCATCCGGTTGCAGCACCTGTGTTAAAATCCCTGTGATATAATTCTACTAACCCGTGATTAGATATGGCTGAAATGCAGGAAGAGGAATCATCAAGGATAGTCTCAGGTAGGCTGAGCCCGGAAGACAATTCGCTGGATGCCAACCTAAGGCCCAGGAAGCTCGCCGACTTTATTGGGCAGCAGAAAGTCAAGGACAATCTTGAAATCGGCATCAAGGCTGCCCAGAAACGCGGCGAGGCCATCGACCATATCTTGCTTTACGGGCCGCCCGGCCTGGGGAAAACCACCCTGGCCTTCATCATAGCTGCTGAGATGGGCGTCAATATCAAAGTAAGCTCCGGCCCCGCCATCGAGCGTCCGGGCGACCTGGCGGCTATCCTCACCAACCTGCAGAAAGGCGATGTTCTTTTCATTGACGAGGTGCACCGATTGAGCAGGATCGTTGAGGAGATACTCTACCCGGCCATGGAAGACTATGCCCTGGATATCATCCTGGGCAAAGGTCCGGGCGCCAGGAGCCTGCGTTTAAAACTGCCCCGCTTTACCCTGATAGGAGCTACTACACGCTATGCAGCTATGAGCTCTCCACTGCGGGACCGCTTCGGCTCCGTGCACCGGCTGGATTTTTACGACCAGGAATCCATAGCAGCTATTATCAAGCGCTCTGCGGCTATACTAAAATTGAAAATCGATAAGGAGAGCATCGACCTGATCGCCTGCCGGGCCAGGGGCACACCGCGTGTGGCCAACCGGCTTTTGAAACGCATCCGTGATTACGCCCAGGTCAAGGCCAATGGTATAGTGGACGGCAAAGTGACGCTGGAGGCCATGGGCAAACTGGAAGTCGACAAGTTGGGCCTGGATGAGATCGACCGCAAGGTCCTCAAGACGATCATCGAGAAATTCGAGGGCGGCCCGGTCGGGCTGGACACTATAGCCGCATCCATCAGCGAAGAGTCGGATACTATCGAAGGCGTCTACGAGCCATACCTGTTGCAACTGGGGTTCCTGGATAGGACACCCAGGGGACGCGTGGCTACTCGTCTGGCCTATGAGCACCTGGGCATCGCCTATAAGAAAGGCGCGACCCCGCAGGGCAGCCTCTTTTAAAGAGGTATAATAACAAGCTTTTTAATATTGTATCTCGCTATGCTAGAAATCGCGGGTTGAGGATTAAACATGAACGGGAATGAATCACCTTTTGAGTTGCCAGATGAAGTTGAACGATGTTTGGCAACGTTATCAAAAATGTATGAGAAAAGAGGAGATACAAAATTAGAAAAAATCATAGTTAATGCAAAACCGCTTGTACAAGAAATGACAACAACTGGTAGTTGGAATGATGGTTCCGCAGGACATACTCTCCACTTGATTGTTCCAGCATCAATTTTCCCTAGCAGCGTGGAAGAGAAAACTAAAAGTGAAATTAGTATCCTAAACGATATCAATAAAATCCATCATGTCCAGAATGAATATATTGAATCAGTACGTTTGCAGATGGATACTCAAACTGCCGTTGATTGGCGTCAGCAATCCGGATTACAAATAGCCGATAAACGGGTCATTGCAGTATCTACAACTGACAGAATCTGGGGAAGGGCAGGATACTTTCGCGTTTTTCTAAGTCATAAGTCCGAGGTAAAGGAGGAAACTGCTAAATTAAAAGAAAAATTGAAAATATATGGCATTACATGTTTTGTTGCGCACACGGATATCGAACCCACAAAAGAGTGGCAGACTGAGATTGAGAATGCACTTCATTCTATGGACGCCTTAATAGCATTACTGACGGATGATTTCCACAATAGCGATTGGACTGATCAAGAAGTAGGTTTCGCATTCGGACGTAGCGTACCTATTATCCCTGTTAAGTTAGGCAGGGATCCATACGGTTTTATGGGTAAGTTCCAGGCTCTTCCTGCAACATGGGATACCGCTGCAAAAGAAATAGTCAAAGTATTATTAAAGCAAGAGGGTATGGTTAACGCTTATATTAAAGCTGTTAACGACTGCGCAAGCTTCGAGGGTGGGAATGCCCTTTCTGAATTATTGCCATTGATCGAAACGATGAGTGGCAAACAAATAGCTGATTTAATATCAGCCTATAGTGAGAATGGGAATGTGAGGGGTAGTTTCGGATTTAATGGTATGAGTTCATATCGCTATGGTAATGGGTTAATACCACATCTAAACCGCTGGACAGGCAAGAAATATGGATTCTCACATGACGGCAAGATTGAGATCAAGCAATGACAAGCTTTACTGAATCACAGATCGAACCTTTTCTCTTAGTCAAGCTCGGCTTTAGCTTTTTAGCCGGCTGTCGATTGTGTGGGATGCAACGGCCGTTAAAAATGGGAATATCTCTATCACCCGAATAGATTGAATATGCGAGGAGAACGTTTGGTATATTTAGGTTTTCGGCCATGTTTATTTTGAAATCTTTTACTATGCTCGGCTTCTAATTCAAAGGCTGATTCGAAAAAAGAAGCTAAATCATATCTAAATTTCTCAGCAGTTGTGCGAGTTTTCATTTTTTCATTTAAGCGTCTACGTAGGCTGGTATTAGTGCCACCAGTATCTATTTGTTTGCCATTTCGGCTCGCTAGTTCATATATACCAGGGGCGTGCGGAACTTTCTGAAGATTTTGTGGAGTAAGTTTTGTCCATTTTTTACGAATCATTATTGCTCCTCTTTAACCCGACAATCTTTAGGTTAAATTTCTGTTATTATTTAATTAAGTTTAGATTACTCTTTTAAATGTTGTATGTCAAGTATAAAACAACAGTAAATACGTTCTTAGGGGAGTATAAGACAACATCGGAGTTCGAAAATGGTTTGCCCCAAATGTTTTAGTAGAGACGTCATAAGATTTGGAAAATATGATGGGCAGCAGAGATGGCGATGTATGAAGTGTGGGTATACTACCATTTCCCCCCGGGTACGAATGCCCAAGAAACCAAGAAAGCGACGTTGACATATTAAAAGATAGTGATTTTCATTCATCTATTTCTGCAGGCCCAAAGTGAAATAATTCTGTTTTCCCTATTTGACAGAGCGTAAATCTTATTATAAACTATATTCCATTAGTCCTCTGGTGGTTAGAGCGAGGCGGCACCACCCGTTCCCATCCCGAACACGGAAGTGAAACGCTTCAGCGCAGACGATACTGAGGGAGGGATTCCTTGGGAAAATATGCCACTGCCAGAGGCTTTTTTTATACCCTTTTCCGTCTATTCCCATCCCCAATCCTGTTCGAAGCTGTCACTCTTTGACTTCAAGTATGGTTAAACATATAATTCATATGAAAGAGTGAATTTACAGACCAATCTGATTACACTTTTTCGAGGTAACTATGGCAAGTAGATTTGAGAAGTTTTCTGAGCGTGCACGGCGGGCCTTAACCCGTGCGCAGGAAGAGGCGCAACACTTCGGTCACAATTATATAGACACCGAGCATATATTGCTCGGCCTCATCGCAGAAGAAGACAGCGTCGCCAGCCAGGTTCTGGCTAATCTGGGTGTAGCCGTGAGCAAGGTCCGCTCGGCGGTTGAGTTCATAGTTGGCCGCGGCGGACGGCCGAATACGAGCGAAGTAGGGCTCACGCCAAGGGCCAAGAAAGTCATCGAGCTGGCCGTGGATGAAGCCAGGCGTCTGAACCACAGCTATATCGGCACCGAGCATCTTCTATTGGGCCTCCTTAGGGAACGTGAGGGATCGGCTGCTGGTGTGCTGGAAAGCCTGGGCGTAACCCTCGACCGTGTAATGACTGAGGTTAACAAACTGCTCAATACCGGCAGCGGTCAGGCCAGGGCCGTCACCAAGGAAGGCGCCAGAACGCCTATTCTCGACCAACTGGGTGTCGATCTTACCGGCCTGGCACGCAACGGCAAGCTGGATAATATCGTCGGCCGCGAAAAGGAATGTGAACGCATAATTCAGATCCTCAGCCGGCGCACCAAAAATAACCCCGCTTTAATCGGCGAGCCGGGTGTGGGTAAATCCGCCATCGTGGCCAAGCTGGCCCAGCAGATCGTGACTGGAGATATCCCCGAACCTCTTAGAAATAAAAGGCTGGTGACCCTCGACATAGGGTCGCTGGTAGCCGGCACCAAATACCGCGGCGAGTTTGAAGAGCGCCTGAAGAAAGTTATAGATGAGATCAAAAGCGCGGGCAACTGCATAGTCTTTATCGATGAGCTGCACACTATAGTCGGAGCGGGCGCAGCAGAGGGAGCAGTCGATGCTTCCAACATCCTCAAGCCTTCGCTGTCAAGGGGTGAGATCCAGTTCATCGGTGCCACCACGCTCGACGAATACCGCAAATATATTGAAAAAGACGCCGGACTCGAAAGGCGCTTTCAACCCGTGATGGTAACCGAACCCACGGTTGAACAGACCGTGGCCATCTTGAAAGGAATCAGACACCATTACGAGGATTATCACAAATTGATTATCAACGATGAAGCCCTGCAGACAGCGGCTTCCATGGCGGCGCGCTATATTTCCGACCGTTTTCTGCCTGATAAGGCCATCGATATTATGGACGAGGCGTCCTCACGCGTCAGGATCAAGAAAGGTGTTGTCCCCATCAGCATCGCAGAGGCCCAGAAAGCACTGGAAAATCTGCGGCGTGACAAGGATAACGCCATCGCCTCACAGCAATATGAGATGGCTGCTGAGCTTCGCGATAGAGAAGTCCAGCTCCAGAACAAGGTCAAGAGCATGGAGCAGGAATGGCAGGATACCCAGAAGAAGGAAACCCCGATTGTAACCGAGGAGGATATTGCCGAGGTTGTCAGCATGTGGACCGGTATACCCAAAGACAGCCTCACAACAGATGAAAAGGAACGCCTGCTCAAGATGGAGAAGGCGCTGCATGAAGATATAGTCGGCCAGGACGAGGCGATCATAACTATTGCGCGGGCGGTACGCCGCGCAAGGGCAGGCCTTAAGGACGCACGGCGTCCTATCGGCAGCTTCATTTTCCTGGGCCCGACAGGCGTGGGCAAGACCGCTCTGGTGAAAGCCCTGGCCAAGTTCATGTTCAAGAGTGAAGACGCTATGGTCAGGCTGGATATGTCTGAGTTTATGGAACAGCACAATGTCGCCAGGCTGGTAGGAGCTCCTCCGGGATATATCGGCTATGAAGAGGGAGGACAGCTTACCGAAGCCGTCAGGCGCACCCCTTATAGTGTGATCCTCCTGGACGAGATTGAGAAAGCGCATAATAACGTGTTCGATATCCTGCTCCAGATCATGGATGACGGGCACCTTACTGATGCTAAAGGCCGCAGGGTCGACTTCCGCAATACCATCATGGTTATGACGTCCAACGTGGGCGCAGATGAGATTAAGAGGAATAAAGGGCTGGGTTTCAGCGTCGGTACTGATGATGTCAAAAACCGCCAGGGCGCCTACGAGAAGATGAAAGATACCGTTATGCGCAAGATGAAAGATAAATTCAGGCCTGAATTTCTGAACCGCATAGATGCCTCCGTAGTCTTCCACGCCCTCAGCCAGGAACACATACGCCAGATCGTCGACCTTATGCTGCGTGAGGCTGTGGCCTCTATGTCAGAGAAGAAGATCGCGCTGGAGGTCTCAGAAGCCGCCAGGGATTTCCTGGGAGAGAAGGGATACGACCCGGAGTACGGTGCACGTCCGCTGCGTCGCGTGATTCAACAAGAAGTGGAAGATAAGCTTTCTGAGAATGTTCTGCGCGGCGAATACGAGAGCGGCTCGAAAGTGCTGGTGGACTATGACGGCACGCAGATAGTAATTCACAAGCTGGAAAAAGCTGTGCTGCTAAGCGGCGAGAGCAAACTATTGACCGGCGACAGCAATCATTTACTCGGCGATAGCAATCCTTAGATCGACCGGTGAGAATGGAAAGGGGCGGGGCCAGTTTAACAAGCTGAAGCCCCACCCCTTTATTTTTATCCCTTTGTAAGGGCAAATTCCGACCATTTTTGTTATCATTGGCTGACTGAATGTTTCCATAGACGTTGTATAAAAGTGGAAAAACGTAAAGTAAAGACGATTTATATCTGCCAGAATTGCGGCAGGGAATGTCCCAAATGGGAGGGACGCTGTCCAGGTTGCCAGGAATGGAATTGCCTGGTGGAGAGCACTGTTTCTGTGGTCAAGCAAACCGCAGGGAAATCTGCTTCTGACTCCGGCAGCCCTTTGCACGAACTGGCCAAGGTCCAGAAGGATACTTATGCCAGGATGGCTTTCCCGATTGGGGAGTTGAACCGTGTACTGGGGGGCGGACTGGTTGGTGGTTCTGTCGTCCTCATCAGCGGCGACCCGGGCATCGGCAAGTCTACACTTTTGCTTCAGGTTTCAGATGCAGTGGCTGCTAAAGGGGGGCTGGTTGTTTATGTCTCCGGCGAGGAGTCGTCGCAGCAGCTTAAAATGCGTGCCGAAAGGTTGAATGTTAATGGTAACGGGCTTTTTATCTACCCGGAAACCAATATGGAAAATGTCATGGCCCGGCTGGAGTCCGCAGAGCCCAAACTTGTTATCGTCGATTCCATACAAACGGTCTATATGGAGGATATCAACGGAGCTCCCGGCAGCATCAATCAGATCCGTGAATGTACGCTGCGTTTGTTGAGATGGGCCAAAAAATCCGGCGTGGCCGTTTTTATCTCTGGTCACGTGACCAAGGATGGCGCTATCGCAGGCCCTAAAGCGCTCGAGCATATCGTGGATGTAGTGCTTTACCTCGAAGGCGAATCTTTTAACAGTTATCGTATCCTGAGGAGCGCCAAGAACCGTTTCGGTTCGACCAATGAAGTCGGTGTCTTCGAGATGAGCGGCGCCGGGCTCGTAGAAGTTCCCAACCCTTCGCAGTTCTTCCTGGAATCCTATATGAATGGCACCATCGGCGCTGCGGTTGTCCCAACACTGGAAGGCAGCAGACCGCTGCTGGTGGAGATTCAAGCGCTGACCAGCCCCTCGGCCTACGGCCCTCCCCGGCGCATATGCAATGGGGTGGATTTCAACCGCCTGTTGATGATATCGGCCGTCCTTACCAGGCGCGCCGGTGTGGGCCTCTACAATCAAGATGTGATCGTGAACGTGACCGGCGGCATTAAGATTTCGGAGCCTGCCGCCGACCTGGGCATTGCCCTGGCCATCGCGTCCAGCTTCAAAGATACCAGGTCTATTCCGGGCACGGCAGCGGTCGGCGAAATAGGGCTGAGCGGTGAACTGAGGTCTGTCACACAGATCGAAAGGCGTATATCTGAAGCTGCCAGGCTGGGTTTCACCCGCTGCATCATACCGGGTATATCCAAGAAAGCCTTCCCTGCCATTGACAGTATAGAAATCATAAAGGCCGATAACGTGGCCGCGGCACTCAGGCTGGGGCTGGAAAAGTCCATAAAGAAAAAAGAGCAGGAATTAGAGTAGTGCCGAAAGTAGCTGCAATTGTGATAAGCGCCGGAGCAGGGCAACGGATGGGCTCCGATAAAACCTTCCTGAAGCTGGGAGATAAACCTCTGGTAGCCTGGCCGGTAGATGTACTTCAGCTCAGCAAGTCAATCGATCGCATCATACTGGTTTTGCAGGAAGCCAGGATCGAAGAAGGGAAAAATCTGGCATCAGCGCGGGGTTGGTCCAAAATTTCCGCTATATGTGCCGGGGGCGAATTCAGGCAGGACTCGGTGAAAAATGGATTAGAGCTGGTGGACGAGTGCAATTGGGTGCTGGTACAGGATGGCGCCCGTCCTTTTCTGACCGAGAAACTGATTGCGGACGGTATTGAGGCTGCCGGTACGACGGGAGCCGCTGTCGCCGCTATAGAAGTCAAAGATACCATCAAGGAGATTGATGCAACGGGCATTGTATTGCAAACACTGCAGCGAGATAGTTTAAGGGCTGTGCAGACACCGCAGGTATTCCGGACTACTATTCTGAAAAAAGCTTACTCTATGGTTAAGGACCGGGTTACGGATGACGCGGGGATAGTAGAGCTGGCCGGCTACAGGGTAAAATTATATCCGGGAGAATACGAAAATATTAAGGTAACTACGCCGGAAGATTTATTACTGGCGGAGATAATCGCCGCGAAAAGGGTGAAATCATGAGGACGGGAATCGGCTACGATGCCCATGTGCTGGTTGAGGGCAGGCCGCTTATTCTGGGTGGGGTTGAGGTACCCTTCGAGAAAGGGCTTGATGGTTACAGCGATGCCGATGTAATTGTGCATGCCATCATGGATGCCCTGCTGGGAGCAGCCGGCCTGAAAGATATAGGCTATCAATTCCCGAGCGGTGACCCGCGGTTTAAAAACGCCTCCAGTATCGGGCTGCTTGAGCAGGTCAGGCGTATGGTTGCTACCAAAGGGTATGTCATAAAAAATGTCGACAGCGTATTGATTGCGCAGGCACCCAAAATCGCATTATATATAGATGAGATGCGGGCCAATATCGCCGGCGCTTTGAGGATCGACGACGACCAGGTCATGGTCAAGGCCACCACTACCGATGGCTTGGGCTTCACCGGCAAAGGAGAAGGCATGGCCGCATATGCTACGGCCATGCTGGAAGAATGATCATACTAAACTAGAGGTGTTTAATGAAGATATTCAGTACCCTGTCCGGCCAGAAGGAAGAGTTTACCCCGGCTGATAATGAAGTAAAAATGTATGTTTGCGGGGTTACTGTATATGACGTGTGTCATTTCGGCCATGCACTCAGCTATATTACATTCGATGTCATCAGGCGGTACCTGGAATACCGCGGCTACCAAGTGAAATATGTGCAAAATTTCACCGACATCGACGACAAGATCATTAACCGCTCCAATGAGAGGAACATACCCTGGAAAGACCTGGTGGAAAAATATATCGGCGAATTTTTTGTTGATATGGATGCCCTCAATATTAAGCGGGCCACCATTTATCCCAGGGCCACTGAAGAGATACCCATGATCATCCGGGTTATCCAGACGCTTATGGATAAGGGGCATGCCTACCGGGCCGACGGCAGCGTATATTTTCGTGTAAAGAGCTTCGCCGGCTATGGCAAATTGACCCACCAGACCGCAGATGACATGCGGATTACTGAGACCACCGAGACGGAGAAAAAAGAGGACCCGTTGGATTTTGCTTTGTGGAAAGCAGTCAAGCCGGGTGAGCCTGCGTGGCCCAGCCCCTGGGGCGATGGGCGTCCCGGTTGGCACATCGAATGCACGGCCATGTCCATCAAGCACCTTGGCAAGACGTTGGACATACACGGCGGCGGACAGGACCTGGTGTTTCCCCACCATGAAAATGAGATAGCCCAGTCCGAATGCTTCACCGGCGTAGACCCCTTTGTGCGGATCTGGATGCACAACGGTTTCCTGCAACTGGGGACGGACAAAATGAGCAAGTCGCTGGGCAACCTGGTCACCATTAAGCAGGCGCTGGAACGTAATAGCGCCGATGCCATCAGGCTTTTCATTATAAGTTCCTATTACAGGATGCCTTTGCGCTACAGCGAGGAAGCGCTCGATGCGGCAGAAACCGGGATCGAGAGGATGAAACAGGCGCTCAAGGCGGAGGGTAAAACAGGTGGAGAAATACTTGAAGCTGAGCCGTTTAAAGCCAGGTTCATCGAAGCCATGGAAGATGATTTCAGCGCGCCGCAGGCCGTGGCCGCTATGTTCGAGCTGGTGCGCGAGATCAACCGCTGCAGCGAGAAAGGGATGGACATCGGCCGGGCCCAGCAGGTTCTGAAGGAGCTGGCGGGCGTGATCGGGTTCACGCTACAGGAGTCCAGGAAGCTTGAACATTCTGAGGAAGAGAAAATCCTGGAGCTGATCGAGCGGCGCAACCTGCATCGCAAAGCTAAAGAGTGGAGACAGGCGGATGAAGTGCGTGATCAGTTGCTCAAGATGGGTATTGCCATAGAGGATACGCCCAGGGGGACCAACTGGAAGATCGCTAAATAGCCTTTAGTGCGGCAGGCTGCTGAGGATTGTAACGGCATCTCCGATGTGTATGCCCAGAAAGGCAGCCGCGTTGCCGTCTTTTAGTGAAAGCTCGAGGTAGTCGCTGCTGCCTATGATCGCCATCATCCCCTTGCCCTGCGCATAGTAGCTGCTGGTGTTGGTTATCCTCTGATTTTTTATTTCTACTGCCGCGCCCGCCGCCGGTATATGGCTGCTCTTCAGATTGGTTATAACGTTGCCGAACCTGTCTATGTGTATCACCTGGCCGATTATGTGCCCGGTGGCATCTTTGTAGGGGACGGGCACATGAAAGGCATTCAGGCTTTCGATGCTCTCACCGAATTCTTTAGCGGGCAGGTCAAGCGAGAGATGGGCTGCCACAGGGGCGAAAATATCCCGCCCGTGGAAGGTTGAACTTACCGGCTGCCGCCAGTATTCCTGGTTAGTGATTGAGATTGCTTCGCAGCCCTCCGGCAGGGCCCGCTTGGCGACCTGTTCGGAGAAGGGCACCGCCTGTGCTGCTTTTTCAACTGAAAGCTCGTGCAGTATATAGCTGAGTGTGCCGTTATCAGGCGTAACGAAAATGGCCGTGGGAGTTTTGAGAATGACGGCCCGGCGATGACTACCCACACCAGGGTCGATTACTATGACGTGAATGGTGCCTTCTGGGAAGTAACGCCAGGTGGTATGCAGGATGAACGAAGCCTCCCTGATGGATTGGGGAGCTATGGCATGTGTGATATCGATGATCTTAGCCTGCGGATTTATGCCCAGTATGACGCCTTTCATACTGGCGACATAACCATCACCGATGCCGAAGTCGGTCGTCAAGGTGACAACCCGTGACATACTTATACTCCGGAATTATGCAGCACTGACCCTGACGATAACGATCGAGAGAGCTATAAAGATAACGGCCAGCACAATGGTAACCTGAAACAGCGTTTTTTCAACGCCGCGCCTGGTCCTGTAAACTCCGTCAGCCTGGCCGAAGATACCGCCAAGGCCGCCACCCTTAACTTGCAATGTCAGCACAGCTATAAGCGCCAGCGATATTACTATCTGTGCTATGATCAGATAAATTGGCATATTAATTCCCTCCGAGTTTGTCCACGATCAATTGCCTGACTATTGCCGGGTTGGCCTTGCCCCTGGAAGCTCTCATGACCTGCCCCATAAGGAAGGTCAAAGATGCTTCCTTACCTGCCTTATAGTCTACAACCGCTTTTTCGTTATCCGCAATTATTTTATCTACAATTATACCAAGTTCTCCGCTGTCGCTGATTTGTACCAGCCCTTTTTCAGCTACAATCGTACTTGCTTTTTTGCCGCTCTTAAACATCTCTTCGAAGACCGTTTTGGACAGCGGGCCGCTTAAAGTTCCTTTTTCGACCAGGTCCAGCATTTCCACGAGATTGGCCTCGGGCACCTTTGCATGGGCTTCTTCCGCTTTAATATTATTAGCATTGAGCAACCGTGTAAGATCGCCCAGCATCCAGTTACTGATGGTCTTGGCTCTCTGTTTTATATTGGCGGACGGGTTGGCTCCCAGGTTGATGCTGTTTTTGAAATAGGCGACATAGTGCTTGGACTGGGTTATAAGCTCCGCATCATATGGTGTGAGCTCGTATTTTGCTATCAGATCGTCATATATCTTTTCCGGCAGATCGGGCAATTCGGCTTTGATTTTATTTACCATCTCCCTGCTGAAGGAGAGAGGTGGCAGGTCGGGCTCCGGGAAATAACGGTAATCATGCGCATATTCCTTGCTGCGCTGGCTAACCGTAATACCCTTATCATCGTCCCAGCCGCGCGTTTCCTGGACTATCTTTTCGCCTTTAGCCATGGCTTCCCGCTGCCTCCGGGCTTCATATTCCAGCGCGCGGTAGACGGCGCGGAAGCTGTTCATATTTTTTACTTCGACTTTGGCCAGGTATTCTTTCGTGCCCTGGGGCCGTATGCTGATATTGGCATCGCAGCGGAAGCTACCCTCCTCCATATTACCCGTGGAGACGCCAAGGTATTGCAGGATCGATCTCAGTTTGACCAGGTAAAGGCTTGCTTCCTCGGGCGAGGCCATGTCCGGCTCGCTCACGATCTCCATCAAAGGCATGCCGGCACGGTTGATATCCACCAGGCTGTAGCTTTCGCCTTCCGCTGAAGTGCGGTGCGTCAGCTTGGCCACATCTTCTTCCAGGTGCACGCGGGTAATGCCTATCTTCTTTTTCTTACCTTCGATGTCGATGACCAGCCAACCCTTAACACACATCGGCATGTCATATTGCGATATCTGGTAGCCCTTCATCAGGTCCGGGATAGGGGTAATTTTTACGGTCGAACTTGGCATGCTCGGGAACGGTGCAGTTGAGAGCCAGGCCGGTCTTGACCGTGAAAAGGACCGCTTGTTCATTAATAGTGGGCAGCACGCCCGGCATTCCCATGCACACCTGGCAAACGTGGGTATTGGGTGGTGCGCTCGCATAATCTGCGCTGCAGGAGCAGTACATTTTGCTGCGAGTCAGGAGATGCGAATGTACCTCCAGCCCGATAATAGTCTCGTAGTTCACAACGTCGCATAGTATAGCAATATAAATACTCTCCCGGCAAACTTTGACATATGCCGGTAAAAGTTATATAAATAGAACAAAATATCTTGCAATCTGTATTCAATATTAATGGCCGAGAAATCGGAAGTCGTAAACCTAGACAGCATAGTGGACAGCCTGTTAATATTTCTTCCTCTTTTCTATCGCAAAATATTACAGGTCGCTCATACTAAAGCCGGTGTAAACCCAGGCAATATGCAGTTTCACGCACTGGCTATGATAATGAAACTCGGTACCCTGAGGACATCGGAGATAAGCCGCAGATTGGGCATATCCAAACCCAATACGACCTCACTGCTGGATAAACTTATAGAAAGAGGCTATGCTCAGCGAGTGCTTGACAGCACCGATAAAAGGATAAAAAAAATAATCATCACCGATAAGGGAAGGCGTTTTGTCACAGGCAGGAAAAGGATCATGCGGAATGAGATCCGAAAAAGCCTGTCCACGCTGGAAATGAGTGAGTTGTTAGCTCTTTCCGGCGCTCTGGAGGCCTTTACCGGTATCGTTAGCAAGGTAGATTATGGCTCGTGATTTAAGGGAATTAAATATTACGGGCCGATTCAGATATGAGTTTATACAGGGAGTATCACGACTATGAGTAAAGCATGGCTTGTTAGTATCGCATCAATAATATTAACGCTATCTATTATTGCAGGTGGATGCAGCTCTGGCCCCGTAACACAGCAGCAGACGGTAGCCGCGGCGCAGCGCGGTGATCTGGAAGTGACGGTAACTGCCAGCGGGGATATCGAGATGCCGGAGGCTGTGAACCTCTATTTTGATACAACGATGTTCACCTTAACCGCGCCTTATAGCGCTCAGATTAAAAAGATTTATGTAGAGAAGGGAGATATGGTTAAGGCTGGTGCCTTAATAGCCGTGCTGGATGATACTGCCCAGAAACAGAATGTCGAGACGGCCCAGTACGGGCTGGAAACTGCTATCAACAACGTGGTGCAGACCACTGCACCTTGCTGCGGTTGCACTGTCCCACAGTTCTACAGCGATGCTGTCGCCCTTTACAGGTTTGATTTTGCCATGAAAGAGATGCAAAAGGCCCAGACGTTTTTGCAGACCGGCCAGTATACGGATGCGGCCGAGCAGATTTCCCTGGCTAACTATGATATCGACGCTGCCAGGAAAATCTATAGCGACCCAGCCTTCAACACGATCAGGCCTGACCTGCTAAATGACGTAGGGCAGGTAATCAATACCAGCTCGGATGCCAGCCAGGCGATACAGCGCTTCTCTTCTGAAATGGATGTAATTGCTTCCGTCCAGGCGCAGGTAAAAGATGGAAAATACGATGATGCCGTCAGCACAATTCAGGATATGCTTACAGAAATGTCCTATACAGACGACATAGTCAAAAGGATTACACATCTGCCCACTGATGCGACCTCTGTCGATACCTCTACGACCTACACCGTAGTCAATGAGATTCTTGCCTCAATGGATAAACTGCAGGCCATGGTTGCACAGAAGGATGTCGATCCCATAGCCTTCGCCCAGACGTTGAGCTCGGTTCGCCATGACCTGGAATTGACCAACAAGATATTGGATGAAAATATCTCTACGTATAGACTGGGCCTTAATCTGAAAGCCCTACGCGACTACAACATCGCGATTCAGACCGCTATTATCAAGCTGGACCAGGCCAAGCTCTCATTGCTCAAAACGGAGCTGCTGGCCCCCTTCGACGGGCAGGTGGTGGAGCTCAATTTGCATGAAGGGGATATGATAACCCAGAGGTATTCTACGACAGGATTGCCCATCGATTCATACTTGGCACGTCTGGCCAATACTTCCTCGATCAGGATGACTGGGATAGTCAACGAAACCGACGTGCTCAAGGTTGTCCGAGGCCAGAAGGCCTTAGTTTACGTTGATGCCGTACCCGGCAAAACCTTCCAGGGCCAGGTGGCTTTCATATCACCCTTTGGGACTCTCGATACCAAAATGGCCAGTTACAAGGTTGAGATCGCACTGGACCCTGCGGATGCAGCCTACCTTGCGGGCGGTATGACAGCCACTACCGAGATATCAATAGATAAGCACACCAATGTTCTGCTGGTTCCCAATGCGGCAATTTCTGGCCAAGCAGGCGACTATTATGTCCTTGTTTGGAAAGACGAGAAAGCCAACATCGTCGAGCGGAGGCCTGTGACAATCGGCCTGCAGGGCAAGACCCAGACCGAAATAGTGTCCGGGTTGAGCGAAGGGGAAAAGGTGCTTTTGGAGAAAAGCTATGAGCCGCCCAAATCCCTTCAGCTTATGAAATAGTAAACTGGGATGTCTATAATGGCCATTACAAATTCAATCGGAGGCAACACCTATGGCGAATAAACTTAGTGACAGGATGAAATCGGTTTTTGCCACAACGCGTGGCAGGGTGATATTTATAGTGGTGGCTGTTATCGTTGTGGGAGGAATAACTGTAGGCGTATATCTGGGTTATCAGAACTATAAATATGTCAGCACGGATAATGCCCAGATCGCAGGGTCACATATTAACGTTAATGCGACTACCGCCAGCCAGATAATTACCCTGGATGTGGATTACGGCAGCTATGTCGAAAAAGGACAGGAAATCGCCACGGTGGGACAGCCTCGACCGGATAATCAATTCGTAGCAGGCATGGGCCTTAAAGAGACACCTATGGGAAGGGCGGTCATTGAGTCTCCTATCAATGGATATGTGGCTGCTGTCTGGGCTTATCCCGGGCAGGTCATGGCCCAGGGCACGCAAATTGTAACGCTCTCCGATGTATCCGATTCATGGGTGGTAGCCAACCTGTCTGAGGCCGATCTTTATAAGATAGAGCCGGGGCAGCCGGTGGAAATAGCTGTAGATAGTCTGGGAGGATTAAAGCTTCAGGGCAATGTTGTGGGTATAGCGGCGGCCAGCGCCGCCACCTTCTCGCTATTGCCTGCCAATAATACCACCGGCAACTTCATAAAGGTTACGCAACTCGTGCCCGTTAAAATATCCGTGGAAAACCCGGGGCATTACATCCTTATCCCCGGTACATCGGTAGAAGTAAAGATAACCGTAAGGTAGTGAGTAAGGCTACCAATGCCGAGAACCAGCGAGTCGAAGGTACTGCTTATCGCCATTTCCGGCACATTCATGGTGATGTTGGACCAGACCATCATGAATACGGCGCTGCCACACATCATCGCAGTTTTCAATGAGACCGCCGACCGCGCCCAGCTTGTTATCTCAGCCTACTTGATGGCATCGGCCATCAGCACGCCTACCGCCGCATTTTTGGTCGAGCGCTTCGGCATAAAGCGAGTTTACCTGTTTGCCCAGGCCGGTTTTCTCTTCGGCTCCATCCTTTGCGGCCTGTCATGGGATGCGAGTTCACTGATAACATTTCGTGTGCTTCAGGGGTTATGCGGCGGACTTCTCAGCCCGCTGGCCATGACCTTCCTTTTTACTTCAGTTCCACCTGAGGACCGGGGGGAGGCTATGGCTCTCTTCGGGATTCCCATAATGGTGGCCCCGGCCATAGGCCCCACACTGGGAGGCTACCTGGTGGACTACTGGAGCTGGCGGATGTGTTTCTATGTAAATGTGCCGGTAGTGCTCTTAGCCATCATCATGGGGTTGGCCTGGATCGACGATACTCCTAAGAGCGAGGTCAGCTTCGATTATAAAGGGTTTACGCTGGCAGCTGTCGGGTTCAGCTCTGTCCTGTATGCGCTTTCTTATGCCCCCACCTGGCATTGGAATGACTGGCGCATCATCAGCCTGATGTCAGTAGGCGTTACCTGTATACTGGCCTGGGTGTTGGCGGAGTTCAACGTAAAGAGGCCGCTTTTAGACCTGCGTATGTTTAAACGCTTCGGCTACTCCCTGGGCATAGGGCTGACTTTCATTACGACTATAGGGTTATTCTCCATGGTCTTCCTGATGCCGCTTTTCCTGCAGACGCTGCGCGGGTTCACAGCTCTGTTGAGCGGTCTCATGGTATTGGCCCAGGCCATCGGCGCCATGATCACCATGCCGCTGGCGGGCAGGCTATACGATAGGTTTGGCCCTCGCGCGCCGGCTTTGATCGGGCTGGCCCTGACCGGCTTTGCGACACTCTCTCTGCAAATGCTGAATCTGGACATGCCGGATAACACACTGCGCGTGATCCTTTTCATCCGCGGTATGGGAATAGGCTTCGCCATGATGCCTATCATGACTTATGCACTGTCATCGGTACCCCAGAGGATGACGGCGCAGGCTTCATCGCTGCTAAACGTCTGCAGGACCATCTTCGGCTCGTTGGGCATAGCCTTCTTTGCCACCATGCTGGACACCTTCCAGAAACAAAATGTGGCCTCAATCATCCAGACCGTCACCCCCGGCTCAACCGTGGCTTTGGGTTGGCTGTCTTACGTTCAGACCACACTATTGCAGATGGGGTATAGTTTGCAGATTGCGCATGACGAGGCCATCACTCTTTTATACGAATATGTGACTTTAAAAGCCAATGTTACGGCCTTTGAAATGGATTTTGTTATCAGCGCCGTGATAGTGCTGCTTGGCATCATACCGGCCATGTTCCTGCCTCTCGGCCGCATTAAGAAACCGGATGGCGCAACGGGCATGACGGCCATCGCCGACTAAAGGGCTAAATCCACTTTTTCACGATTATAACTACGGTCGGTCCACTATAAAGCGTGCCACCCGGGGGTGTTTCAGCAGTTCCCATTTGCCGGTAATACCAGAGCTAAGGGCGCCCAGTTCGACGTGCAGCATGGCAATGCCGCAATCCAACCGCTTCGATACGTTATATTGCGGCCCGCCGCCGCTTATCGAAATCGTGATGCCGTCCTCCTCAATATGAAAGGACCATGGCTGACGGTTGGTAGCCGAAGGGGCCAAACGTGCTGCTTCGACTGCTTTGGCGGCCCACTCCGGCCGGTGAGAAACGTCGAGGCCGCCGACCATGCCGGCCAGGGGCTTGCGGCGTCGGTTGGCCCCGAAGGCTGAAAATATATTTTCGCCTAAGGTGCGGGTCTCCGGGGTATGGCCTACAGGGCTGACGGCCAGCAGTTTTTCCCGGCCGTTCAGCTTCAGCATGGATAGGGCTGATTTAGAACGGTAGGTCAGCGCTACCCAGCACGTCCCCAAACCCAGTGAAGTCGCCTCGAGTACAATGCCTTCGCCGGTATAGCCAATTTTTTCCTGCACGTTGTCGTCCGACATATCGCCTATAAAGGCCAGGAATGCCGGGGCATTCTTGATGTTCCCGTAAAAACCCAGGGCATGGAAGAATATATCATCGGGCGGCTCCGATACGAATTCCACCCTGCAGCTGGTATAAGGCTTGAACTCGCTGCAGGACCGGTGCAACTTATCCTTTATATCATTATCAAGCTGCCTGGTTTTGTCATAGCTGCGCCGGGAGCAGCGTACCGGGATTGCGTTATACCAGCTAAGCGGAAGTGAGGTCATGGAATTACTCCTATACGTTTATTACCCGAGGCCTATTGCGTTAAATTTAGATTCTGGCGCCCTAATTGTCAAGACGTTTAACCGCGGTAGCATATTTTGCAGGCAAGCTGGCGGATGCTATAATCAGGTCAAAATTCGATCTCAGGGGTAGATTTGATTTAGAGAGGTAGACTATGGACGCTTCAAAAAATAGTGCGCTTTCAATTGCAGTTCCTTTCAAAGGCCTGTATTTCAGCGATTACAGGTTATATTTGCTTTCAGCGGGTACGATTGCTCTGGCTGTAGCCGCACCTGTATGGACCCATCAGTTCGGCGCTCTTGGCGCGTCCCTGCTGCCCATGCCGTTTTTTATCCTGCTGGCAGGCTTGACTCTGGGCTGGCGGGCCGGATTGCTTATCGGCTTGCTAAGCCCCCTGGCCAGCTATCTGCTGTCGGGTATGCCCTTCATAACATTGTTGCCTCAAATCACGCTTGAGAGCATGGGCTTTGGGTTTGCAGCCGGTCTACTGCGCGAGAGGTTTAACCTGAGCATCGTCAAATCGCTGGTCCTGTCTATGCTTTGCGGCTGGCTCATGCTGCTATTGGCTGTGACGGTTATTTTCTGGGGCCGCAGCATTCCGTCACCCTTAATGCTGCCATGGGTGGCCGGTTTGTTTCCTGCTGGCAGTTCAGCCCTGTCATATGTTGCTGCCGCGCTATTAACGGGTTTGCCCGGCATTGTCCTGCAATTGGCGCTCATCCCGTTTGCTTGCAGGGTGGCTGACCGCTGGTTGCAGAAGGTCTAAAAAGCTTGAAACCCTCCTGGATCAAGGGATTTCTCAACAGTAGTGATACACTGCGGGTTTATAAGGGGGCCCGCTTGATCTTCAGTTCTGATAAAGACAGGCTGGCGCCCCTGGTAGATTTCTTAAAAGATTTTGGCCCCGAACGGGGGCAGGCTTGTTTTTTAGACAGGGTCGTGGGCAATGCTGCTGCCTTGCTTTTGGTTAAGGCCGGTTGTGCGGATGTATATTCGGAGATAGGCAGTGAACTGGCAGCTCATACATTGAACGATGCCGGCATAATATTCGAATTCAAGCAGACTGTCCCCTTCATCATTAATCAGCGTGGCGATGATATGTGCCCCATGGAAAAGCTTTCGCAGGGCAAAACGCCGGAAACCTTCTGGAACGAGCTACGCTCCCGCCGCTAACCGGCACCTGTAAGTGATGGCAATACAGGCAAAATAAACTTATAATGCGCATATTAATTTAGGAGGTAATAAAGTGGCTGATGCATATCCGGCAAGCGTGACTATCGACTATCCTGATCGCAAGCTCAACAGGTTGACCAGTTTCTTCCGCATCTTTACCGCTATACCCATCCTGATCCTATTCATGCTGGTTCTGGGTGGCAGCTACAAATACACGGCCGGAGCAGGCGATGGAGGATGGGTCGCCGGCATGGGTTTCCTCTTCCTCCCCATCTTATTGATGCTTTTATTCAGAAAGAAATATCCCAGGTGGTGGTATGACTGGAATTTCAATCTGATTGGCTTCTGCTTCAGGGTGGACGCTTATTTGTATTTGCTGACCGACGTCTATCCTTCGACAGACGAGGAGCAGTCCGTTCACATTGAATTGCCTTATCCCGACGCAGCAACCGAGTTAAACCGTTGGCTGCCGCTGGTAAAGTGGTTCCTGGCCATTCCGCACTTCGTTGTATTGATCTTTCTGGGGATTGCCGCACTGGTTGTTACCATTATTGCCTGGTTCGCCATACTCTTTACCGGCCGCTATCCCAGGGATATGTTCAATTTTGTTGTCAATGTCCTTAGATGGAGTTTCAGGGTCTCAGCCTACGCTATCCTGTTGACAACAGACAAATATCCGCCTTTCAGACTTGGCATATAAATTTTAAGTCACGGACAACTAAGAAAGAAAAAGCTACAGTACGAAGCGCGGGGACCGGTTCACTAATCAGGTGATCGGTTCTCGCGTTTGTTTTCATACATAAACTTGTCGGCGGTATCCAGCAGTTCACTCAGATTGCAGGGTTCGCTGGACGCGCTGCAGGCAATGCCGAAGCTCAGGGAAAGCTCATACGGCTTCTTCTCCCGGATGTTATAGTCGTTGAGCTTATTCTCAAGGCGGCGGACGATTGCCTCGGAATATGCCTGGTCTGCTCCCGCCATAAAGACGGCAAATTCATCGCCGCTTATGCGGCCCACGATATCCGATTCGCGGAAGGTCTCTTTGAGCATACGGGAAGCGTTGACCAGCGCAGAATCTCCCTCCAGGTGCCCCATGTTATCGTTGATCCATTTCAATTTATCTATATCGGCAAATAAGAGCGTCACGCCCCTCTCCATGCGGTAGCTCAGCTTTAGCTGCTGGTTGGCAAGGGTAAGGAAGCCCCTCCTGTTATAAAGGCCCGTAAGGTCATCAATGAGGGAAAGCGACCTGAAGAGGTCCTCGTTTTGTTTGCGTTCCGATACGTCCACGATGGTTCCCAGCGTGGCCTGTCTGCCTTCATAATGTATGGACGAAATAGATTCCATAAACCATTTGAGTTTGCCGTTGGCGGTCTTGACGCGGTAGTCGTAAGTCTGGAAACGGTCTTTGGACGACTTCAACATCTTGACCGCTTCTTGCCGGACCCTGGCTACATCTTCGGGTAACACAAGTGAAAGCGACTCCCGGTCTATAAGTTCGCTTTCGGCGAATCCCAGGTAGTTGCGGAACTGGGGATTGACCAGCCTGAACTTGCCGTCCTGCGCAATATACATGCCGATGGGCGACCGGCTGAAAATAGCGCGGAAGAGGTCCTCGGCCTCTTTGCGCTCTGTAATATCCTGTCCGGAACTGAAGGTGCCTACGATCTTACCCGTTTCATCCTTGAGTAGCTCGTTGTGCCAGGTTATGATTCTTTCTTCCCCGCTCGAGGCCATCACCGGTCTTTCCTGATATCTTTCCAGTTCGGATTTGCCGGAGATTATATTGATATAGTCATTTTTGACGGCTTGCCGTATGTTGAGCGGAAGGAACATCTCGAAGGACTTACCCAAAATATCGGCCTCTGATGCTCCCAGGATCTCCCTGCCTTTGCGGTTAATCAAGGTGACTTTTTGCTCGACATCCAGGGCCAGAAGGATCGACTCCTCCAGGTTGAGGATATTCTGTAATTTATCACGTTCTTTTTTGAGCAGGCCGGTGCTCTGTGCAAGGTTATAAAAGAGGATGTCATAGGGCTTTAGCAGATGCACTACGACAATGGCACGGTAGATGAGCAGGAATGAGATCAGGTAAAAAAGGTGTCCCAGTATGCTGTATTGGCTTGTTTGGTCCTTATAGAACATGAAACACAATTCAGCTACAATACTAACCGCTATGGAAAGCAGTAAATACAACAGTACGTCGCGGTCGAATTTTTTACGTGAAAGCCAGAGCATCCCTGCGGCCATAATGAAAAATGCGCAGACCACGAATTCGCTGACGACATAAAACAGGGTCGGCCCTTCCCCCCAGATATAGGCCAGCGGGAAGAAACCCCAGGTCAACACGGAAAGCAAGACCAGAAGAGTAAGAACACCGAGGCCCACTAAGGTAAAAGTCGCCCTGAACATGCGTTGAATAAAAATAGGGGCTACCAGCAGGGCTATGCTCTGCAGATATCTGGCAGCGATCCATAGCTGAGTATCTGCATTCGAAGAATAAGTGAGGAATAGAGGCATTCCCTGGTAGGTCAGGGTATGCATAAGCTCCAGCACGCCCACGTACAGGTAAGCAATGCCCAGGAAAGTGAAATAGTGGTTATCTGTATAGCGTCTGGAATTCCAGGCTATGATGAATATGCTGAAGCAGACTACTATGCTGCAAAGCTCTATTATAGTGTGAAAAAGGAGATAGTTATACAGGCTGGTCAGATAGATAGCGGCCAGGATAATGATGCCCGCAAGCACGCGCCAGGTGATTCCAAACTTGGTCAAATGCCTCTCCCGGCTGAATCGATGAGACTGGAAAAATGAGGTGTTGCTTCGGACAAGATTATAACAGACTCGGAGCGAGGTTAATAGCGGTTATTTGCTAAAATACTATCAGCTTATAATATTTTGCAGGATTTCCACGTCCGCATGTTTGCCCGGACCGGCCTCAAACCTGACTGCCACGAAATCGAAACGCCAGTTCTCATCCGGCTTTCCGTGCCCGCTCAAATAGTCCAGCGCGGTCGAGATAAGTCGTTGTTTCTTCCCACTTGTGATCGACTCTTCCGGAGACCCGAAAGCTGCGCCTGTCTTGCTGCGGACCTCTACGAATACCAGGGAATCCTTATGCCGGGCAATAATGTCAATTTCACCGTAACGGCAGCGGTAGTTTTTCTCGATGATACGGTAGCCCTTCTTTTTCAGGGCAGAGCAGGCCAACTTTTCCCCCGTGTCTCCTCTCTCCTGTTTATTCATATAATCCTGGCCAGGTCGCGCACCGGACCGAAGGTCATGCGGTGGATAGCGCATGCGCCGTAGCGCTGCAGGCATTTTAAATGTTCGCTGGTGCCGTAGCCCTTGTGATCGCAAAATTTGTATCGCGGATACTTGGCATCGAGCTTCATCATAATGCGGTCGCGCGTTACCTTGGCCACTACCGAAGCGCAGGAGATTACCAGGCAAGAGCAGTCGCCTTTGACTATGCCCTTTTGCGGAATGCGCAGCCGGGGCAGCGGTACTGCATCGGTCAACAGATAATCAGGGGGTTTTTTCAACCCCTCAATGGCCAGCTTCATAGCTTTTTTAGTGGCATTTAAGATATTGATGTTGTCTATAACCTGAGGAGAAATGATTCCTGCGTTGAATTCCAGTCCCGAGTCCTCCATTAACGTAAAGATGTCTTCCCGGACAGCCTCCTGCAGTTGCTTGCTGTCCTTTACCATTGCCAGCCAGTGAAAATCGGCATCTTCGGGCAAAACGACTACTGCGGCGACGACCGGGCCGGCCAATGCTCCTCTTCCCGCCTCGTCCAGGCCGGCCACGCGCTCGATATCCGGCTGCAAAAAGGGACAGTTCCTCGCTGCGGTCCGGCCCCACTCTAAGTTTCCTGATAACTTTTTTCTTCAAATATTACACCAGGCAGGAGGATTTGAAATTTAATGCAGCTCTACGGCCGGGTATTTATTTTGCAGGGCGGGCAGCAAGCTCTCCCACACGAGACGGCTGACTTCTTCGGGAGGTTGAAGCGCCTGTATAACACGCCACCTCTCGGGTTGACGCTGCGCAGAGTACAGGTAGCCGTTGCGTATGTTTTGGTGAAAAGAGATATTTTCCGCTTCGAAACGGTCTTCCTGGCTGTTGTGTTTGCGTCCCAAACCGATCTCCGCCTGCGCATCGAGTAAAATAGTTATATCAGGACTTAAGCCACCCACTGCCAGATTATTGATTTCCTCTATCATTTTTAAGTCCAGGCCGCGCCCGTATCCCTGGTATACAAAGGTCGAATCGGAAAAACGGTCGCAGACCACTACTTTGCCGGAGGATAGTGCAGGCAGGATTACGTCTGAGACAAGTTGAAAGCGGCTGGCGGCAAAGAGGAATAATTCGGCTTCGGCCGCAATATGGAAATAGCGTTTCACCTTCAACAGGTCCCGGATTTTATTTCCCAGGGGCGTACCGCCGGGTTCGTGCGTAAGGATGCAGGGCAGGCCTAACTGCCTGAGCATATTATAGAGTAGCCTGGCCTGGGTGCTCTTGCCGCAGCCTTCGCACCCTTCTAAGGTGATGAATAAGCCGGGATAAGAAGTCATAGCTTAAACAAATGAAAACGATTTCAGTTATTAACTATCTTAACGTGGCGTGCCGGTTCTTTGCCGGCGCTCCGCGAGGTCATATCATGCCTTTCGGCCAGCAGGTGCTGCAGACGTCGTATAAAGGCATTCTGCGGGCTAAGCTCGACTTCCTTTTTTCCGCCTTTTACCTGTTCGATGGCAAGCATAGCTTCGTCGAGGGCTGTATCCACGGCCTGGTCCCGCGGCCCCGTATAGATCGTATCCAGGCAATGCCGCAGTTGCTGAAGGCTGTTTCCCCTGATGGCGTACACAGGTATGCCCAGGAGCTCGGCGTCCCTCAGTTTTTGAGGTTTGCGCCGGAAGTAGTTTTTAGTCGTTATCAGCAGATTGGATTTCTTCAGGTCGTCGGTAATATCGATATTCATGGCCTTCTCATGGGCCGCCTGTTCCAGGATAGGCCGGTTGATGCCGAACAGGTAGACATTCAACTTCTGCTTTTTAGCTTCGCTGGGCCTTTGCTGTTCGTGCATGGTCCTGCCCTGCTCTTTGACCAGATTGCCCTCCTGGTCCATCCAGCGTATCTCAGACTGGCTCTCCCTGGCGTGTAAAACCGAGTCGACCGCCGCTGCCACGTCGGGATGCACGAGCACCTTATAGCGCTCCTGAATTTCCACCACGATGTCGAAGGTCGGCGGCGCTTTGCGCTCCAGGACAGATTTTTGGGTGTGACGGCGCCGTGCTTCCTCGTCGCCCAGTGTGACTGTCTGTATGCCGCCGATCAGATCGGAAAGGGTGGGGTTCATCATCAGGTTCTCGAGGCTGTTGCCGTGGGCTGTGCCGACAAGCTGTACGCCGCGTTCGGCGATCGTCCGTGCTGCCTCGGCCTCCAGGCTGGTGCCGATTTCATCGATTATGATGACCTCCGGCATATGGTTCTCCACTGCCTCTATCATCACGGCATGCTGCAGCGTTGGAGTGGGAACCTGCATGCGTCGGGCATGACCGATGGCGGGATGCGGGATATCGCCGTCTCCGGCGATCTCGTTGGATGTATCCACCACGATAACGCGCTTCTTAAGATCGTCAGCCAGTACCCGGGCGGTCTCACGCAGCATGGTGGTTTTGCCGATGCCGGGAGGCCCCATAAGCAGAACATTCTTGCCGGTTTCGACCAGGTCCTGGATTATTTTGGCAGTTCCCATGACCGCCCTGCCTACCCGGCAGGTCAGGCCGACGATCTTACCTTCCCTGTTTCGTAGAGCGGAGATGCGGTGGAGGGTACGCGTCAGTCCGGCGCGGTTGTCGCCGCTGAAGCTGCCAATCCTTTTAACAACATGTTCGATGTCCGACTCGGTAACTTCGTGGTCGCCCAGGAAAACCTCCCGGTTGGGAAAGCGCGCCTCGGGCGGGCGGCCCAGGTCCATGACAATTTCCAGCAGATCGTCATTTTCAAGTTCCTTCAGAAGCTCGTCGGAGATATTATGCGGCATAACAGCCAGCAGCGATTGAATGTCATCGATATTTACCGTTTGCATAATAACCTCCTTCAATAAATTTTATCGAGTTTGGGGCAAGCCTGCAGGTAAATGGGGGTTAAGCGGGGATGCGCGCAAAGCTGTAGGAAAATTGAAAAATTTGCGGTCTGCCTTTCTATCATATAACAGTGTCTATAGCCTCATCAGGCACAGAACACAATTTTATATTACCATCCTCTGGTGGCCAGCAGGCTGTCTTCGGGGATAGCCTTGATATCCAGACCGGGCATGGCGGCGCCCAGTGCCTTGGATACATCGGCGATGATGGCCGGGTCCTTATAGTGGGTAACGGCCTTGACTACCGATATGGCACGCGCTTCGGGATCACTGGACTTGAAGATACCGGATCCGACGAATACGCCTTCGGCTCCTAACTGCATCATCAGGGCGGCATCGGCGGGGGTAGCCACGCCACCGGCCGCGAAATTGACCACGGGCAGCTTGCCCGTTTTATGCACTTCTATTACCAACTCCAGCGGAGCTCCCAGTGCTTTGGCCTCGGCCGGCAGCTCATCTTCGGACATCGACTGGACCTTGCGCATGGCCGACTGAACGGCGCGCATATGGCGTACAGCCTCCACGATGTTACCGGTGCCGGCTTCGCCCTTGGTACGGATCATGGCCGCTCCTTCCGAGATGCGGCGCAATGCTTCGCCCAGGTCGCGGCAGCCGCAGACGAAGGGGACTTTAAAATCATGCTTCCACACGTGATGGCTCTCGTCGGCCGGTGTCAGCACTTCAGACTCGTCGATGAAGTCCACGCCCAGCGCTTCGAGCACCTGAGCCTCGACGAAATGTCCTATACGGCACTTGGCCATAACAGGTATAGTTACCGCCTTCATGATTGCTGTGATGACCGTAGGATCGGCCATACGTGCCACGCCGCCGGCGGCGCGGATATCGGCCGGTACACGCTCAAGCGCCATTACGGCGCAGGCCCCGGCGTTTTCCGCAATTTTAGCCTGGTCGGGCGTTACAACGTCCATGATAACCCCGCCCTTGAGCATCTGGGCAAGGCCGGTTTTTACTTTCCAGGTTCCAGTGTCGGTCATTTCAGTATCCTCTTGAATTTCAATAGATATACGATTGATTTATATCTGCAAGTGAATTATAGCATTTATCTGAAGCGATTTGAATTTGTTATAATGTTGGGTCGGTGGAAGTCGGATGGGCATATGGGCTCAAATTGGTCCTCCGTAGATAGTTAAAGTATTGCCTGAATATCAGAAAGTCACTCTCGACAACGGCCTGGGAATGATAACCTGTCCCATGCCTCACACGCGCTCGGTTTCGGTGCTGTTTTTCGTCAGGGCCGGTAGTTGTTATGAGAGGGCTGATGAGGCGGGCGTGTCTCATTTTATCGAGCACATGTGCTTCAAAGGTACTGCCCAGCGGCAGACCTCACGTGAGATCAGCGAGGCCATAGAAGGTGTAGGCGGGATTATGAACGGCGGGACCGACCGGGAGCTTACCTCTTACTGGTGTAAACTGGCCAGCCAACACCTGGAAACCGCAATGGATGTGATCGTGGACCTGTTGCGCAACCCGCTGTACCGCCCGGAGGATATCGATAAAGAGCGGCAGGTGATTATTGAAGAGATCAATATGAGCCTGGATTCGCCTCAGCAACGGGTTGGTATGATCTTCGACGAAATCATGTGGCCGGACAGCCCCATGGGAAGGGATGTGGCGGGCAGCAAGGAGACTGTTTCCGCCATGAGCCGCCAGCAGATGCTCGGCTTTATGGGCGGCTACTATACCCCGGATAACATTCTGGTCAGCCTGGCGGGAGATTTCGACCCTGATAAAGCGGCGCAGATACTGGAACGCTTGACGGCAGGCTGGCAGAAGGGCAAAAAGCCTGAATACTTTTCCAGCAGAGCAGGGCAGACGCAGCCCCGGGTATGCATAGAATTTCGCGAGACAGAGCAAGTTAATCTTATGCTGGGCGTGGAGGGAGTATCACTATTTCATCCCGACCGGTTTGCTATAGACCTGTTAAGCATGATGCTGGGCGAGGGTATGAGCAGCTGGCTTTTTACTGAGATCAGGGAAAAGCTGGGCCTGGCATATGATATCCACAGCTATGTAGAACACTTTCTGGAGACCGGTGTCTTCGTCATCCAGGCCGGGATTGACCCTGCCCAGACCGAGAAAGCCACCGGGGCCATACTGGAGCAGTTGGCGCGTGCCAGGGATGGCATTTCGGAAGTGGAGCTGCATAAAGCCAGAGAGATGGCTAAAGGCAGATTGCTGCTCAGTATGGAGAATAGCCGCAACGTGGCAGGCTGGTACGGAGCCCAGGAGATGCTGATGGGCCGGATCATGACCGTGGACGATGTCACTCAGATCATTGAGAATGTTAGAGTCGACGATATCAGGCGCGTGGCGGGTGATATGTTTATTACGAATAAGCTGAACCTGGCTGCCGTGGGCCCCATCCGGAATGAGAGCGCCCTGGCTGATATTTTGTGTGTAAGTAAATAAGAAACCGATATAATAAAAAAAGGCCGCTGCTAAAAGCGGCCTTTTTTATTTAATTCGATTGTTTTAATTAGTACTCAGGCATGGGAGGCATGGGGGGCATCTTGTCCTTCTCGGGCAGATCGCAGACCAGCGCTTCGGTTGTCAGGATCATGCATGCGATGCTGGCAGCGTTCTCCAGGGCGGTCCTGGTGACCTTCAGGGGATCGATGATGCCTTTGGTGACCATATCGGTGTAATCATTGTTGAGGGCATCATAACCTATGCCTTTCTTGCTGCGCCTCACCTTGTCGACCACTACGGAGCCTTCCTGGCCGGCGTTGATGGCGATCCAGCGCAGGGGCTCTTCCACGGCCTTCTTGATGATCTCGCAACCGGTCTTTTGGTCGCCCTCGACCTTGAGCTTATCGAGCACCGGGCTGGCGTTGATAACGGCCACACCGCCTCCGGGCAGTATGCCTTCCTCGACGGCTGCCCTGGTGGCTGATAGCGCATCTTCGACGCGATGTTTCTTCTCTTTAAGTTCCACTTCGGTAGCAGCGCCGACTTTGATCACCGCAACACCGCCGGCCAGCTTGGCCAGGCGTTCCTGCAGTTTCTCCCTGTCGTAGTCGGAGGTTGTCTCTTCGATCTGGGCCTTGATCTGCTTGATGCGGGCTTTGATGGCATCGTCCGAGCCCTTGCCTTCTACGATGGTGGTATTGTCCTTATCGGAGACCACCTTACGGGCGCGGCCGAGGTCGGCCACTGTTGTGGAATCGAGCTTGCGTCCTATCTCCTCGGAGATAACCTTGCCGCCGGTCAGCATAGCGATGTCTTCCAGCATGGCCTTGCGCCTGTCGCCGAAGCCCGGGGCTTTGACGGCCAGACAATTGAGCGTGCCCCTCAGCTTGTTGACTACCAGTGTGGCCAGGGCCTCGCCATCGATATCTTCGGCGATGATGACCAGGTTCTTGGATACCTGCAGTACCTTCTCAAGCACGGGCAGGAGCTCGGAAATGGCTGAGATCTTCTTATCGGTAATCAGGATATAGGGGTCTTCCAGCTCAGTCTTCATCTGCTCCGCGTTGGTTACGAAATAGGGGCTGATGTAGCCCCGGTCGAACTGCATGCCCTCGACGAAGTCTGTCTCGAACTGCAGGCCTTTGGACTCTTCAACGGTGATAACGCCGTCTTTGCCTACCTTGTCCATGACCTCGGCAATCAGGTTGCCAATGTGATCATCGGCAGCGGAGATGGTAGCCACCTGGGCCACCTGCTCTTTGGTGGTGACGGGGGTGGACATCTTCTTGAGCTCGGCCACCATGGCCTCGACGGCCTTTTCGATGCCGTACTTGAGCGCCATAGCGTCGGCGCCGGCTGCGATATTTTTGAAGCCCTCGGTAACTATGGCCTGGGCCAGTACCGTGGCGGTGGTGGTGCCGTCACCGCATTTATCATTGGTCTTGCTGGACGCTTCCTTGATCAGTTGCGCCCCCATGTTCTCGAATGGATCGGGGAGCTCGATGTCTTTGGCGATGGTGACGCCGTCGTTGATCACGCTGGGCGGGCCGAATTTCTTATCCAGGGCCACGGGGCGGCCGCGGGGTCCCAGTGTTACCTTTACGGCGTTGGTCAGGGCGTCGATGCCGTTTTTCAAAGACCGGCGGGCATCCTCTCCGTATTTAATCTGTTTTGGCATTTAACCTCTTTCCTCCTAAAAATAATTAGTTCTGTCGATTTAAATCGGTCTATTTCTTCTTGGCAAGGATGTCGGCTTCCCTGAGTATGATAAGCTCTTCGTCGCCTTCCTTGATCTCGGTTCCGCCGTACTTGGCATAGATGACAACGTCGCCCACGGCAACGTCCATCGGCAGCCTTTTGCCGTCGTCGGACATCTTGCCGGGTCCGACAGCCAGCACTTTACCTTCCTGTGGTTTTTCTTTGGCAGTATCCGGCAGATAGATACCGCCCTTAGTCATCTCCTCTTTTTCAAGAGGTTTTACAACCACTCTGTCACCTAAGGGTTGAATTTTTACAGCCATTCTTACCTCCTAATAAAATTAGCAATCTCTTTACGAGACTGCTAAATATAGTAACATAAAAAATTATCAATGGCAAGCGGTGACTGCTAAAAAATGAGTTCGCTATATAGGTGGGCTAAAAATTGTAGCCGGCCTTCTTATAGTCGTCCATGGCCCTCTCCTGCAGTCCGGACTTATCGGCCAGCTCCGCTGCGTGGCTCCACATACCCTGTGACTCGTAGTCCTGCAGCTTGTTTTCCAGCGGGGCCGAGTCTGCTGTTTCTACCGTGCAGGCTGAGAAACGCGATACTACTCGCCTGACAGCGACCCCACATTTGGGGCAGTGGATAAGGGCGCTATCCGACATTTTTTGCAGGGTATCGAAGCCCCTGGCACAATAGCCGCACCCCTTTCCGGTCGCCCTGTATTCATATATCGGCATATTCCCTCTGCGGATTTATTTTGCCACCGTACGAGTCCTGTGTCTAATAGGGGGTCTGTGTCTTTCGGTTGACTGAAGTAAAAATAACGGATGCGATTTCACGGCCGTTTGTCGTATATTCGCAAACCCATTCATACTCTAGGATAGCCGTCAGTCCATAACCGGTAGCCTTCATGGGAAGCAACTGCCGAGCCTCCGCCCATTACTAAGTACCTATTGCCAAGTTCGAGGCTGTTGCTATAATAGCAGGCAGGGGTGACTTATGGATATTCAATTGACGAATGGAATAGTAGGCGTTACATGCCTGGCGCTTGTCGCCATCGGCACCTTCCTGCTGGTACCTGACCGCGAGCTGGCCGTGAGGGAAAGGATAGGAATTCATACCATCTTCTGGTCTTTTATATTCTACGCTCTGTGGATAATCTACACACTGGCCGGCAGAGAGCCGGGCTATGACAAATACTTCCTTCTGGGCTTCCCCTTCCTCTTGGGCCTGTTGCTCAGCCTGCTATCTGAATTAAGCTCAAAGCAACCCCCTTTTAATGTGACGGACCCACGTATTAAAAAGATTACGTTGGATACATGGAAACGACTGCCCAATGGCGTGAAAAGGGGATTGCAAAAGACGGTCATGAATATTCAGTCTATCCCCGAATGGAGCGCCCTCGACCGGGAGGGCTTTAAGACGGCAAAAATAACCGCGGCCAGGTGGTTCTGCATCCTCCCGTACCCTGCCAGGGGCGTCATCCATATCTCTGCCAAGGATTGCGAAGGCCTGCCCGTTCCCCTGATTACCGGAGCTCTGGCACATGAGTTCGCTCATGCGTACCAGTCAACTCGAACGCCTTTCGACGCCGAGGCCATCGACAGGGCGGGCGACGAGCTTCCGCTAAAGTGGGGTTTCAAAAAAGAAATCGCGGCGCTCGCAGATCAAAGAAAGGCGGCCTGATGCGTTGCTAAGTAGCACATAGTGCAACCATTTACAAAGTTACACGAAGGCCGGCGATATAACGCACGCCGGCCGATGCTTTTTGATTTCATAAAATTTCTAGCCGTATTACTCCGTTTTGCGCACACCTCTGTGTTTGAACATTACTTTAGTACCGGTACTGACCATACCTATTATCTATTTACTGCGGACCGACTGACAGCCATAATTAAAAGCCGTAACGGTCAGATACTAAAACGATATTAAATCACGGAGGCGTAATGAAAAAGTGGTTTAGAAACGGAGAGAAAGGTTTCACCCTCATCGAGCTACTGGTAGTTATCTCGATCCTAGGTGTGCTGGCTGCGGTGGTCATACTTAATGTGACCAAGTACATGAGCAGCGGTAAAGACCAGGCGGCGGCAACTGAGCTCGCAAATGTACAGACTGCAGTGTCGGCCTATATGTATGACAATACCGGCTCTATCCCGGCCAACCAGGCGGCTTTGTCCCCTTATTTCCTGGGCACGGCGCATGGAACGTATAGCATCGACCAGACAACCGGTAAGGTGACCCAGACAACCTACCCGTGAGAAAAGTTAATTGACTTAGTAAGGATGTAAGAGAGCATGGATTTAATCCATGCTCTCTTTTGCTGTTACTCATTTACGCGTGATAATTACGTGAAATATCGGTGGGAAATCCCCTGCAAAATAGAGCATGTTCCAATTGACCCACTACCTGTTAGCGGGTAGTGTATCATTTTGAATTCTAGCACAGTTGACCTTTTTCGCTCAAGCATGCTATGTTATCGATATGGCAAAGAAGAAGCGAGATTATGACTTCTCTATTCATGCTTTACGAGTAGTAGAAGAAGCTACCAAAGACAAAGAGACAATAGAAGTTGAGACTGTGGAGATCGAGGGCAAGAATCCTAACGCTGTCGCCCTAGGACGGTTAGGCGGCTTGAAAGGTGGAAAGGCTAGGGCAAACAAGCTAACCCCGGAACAGCGCAAAGAGATCGCCCAAAAAGCAGCCCAGAAGCGGTGGGGCAAGAAACCTTAATTACCTTAATCTCTTGCGATGTTTACGTGATCTATGCTGTGTTTTGGGGAGGCAGGTCTATTCGAACGATTATGGTCACATTCCACAAGAAAGCTTTGGCGGAACTGGCGCATAAGAGAACATGATTCCATAGCAAAAGGTCTACTCCCCTCAAAATAAATTACTTCAACCGCTTTGCCATATTTATCGTGTGCTATCGTGGCGGCAGGAGCAAAATCACCATCACTTGATACTATTACCACAACGTCCATTTCATCATCAGCAGCAAGTGCTGTTAAGTCGGTGCTAAGGGACGTATCAGCTCCCTTTTCTCTATAAGAGGGGTAGGAACCATACTCATCAACCTTTGAAGTCGGCTGAAGCCACGCACGTCTAAAAGTCAGATTTGGTGTTCGTTGCACTTCGGCTAGATACTCATTCCCCTTGGTAGTGTGTGATTTGCCCCCAGGCGGATGGGCATTATAGTAATAAATATGGACTAGCTTTCTGTGTGGCCCAACAATCCTCTCGGCAAGTTTGCCTATGTTATTCCAGGTCGGCCACCCACGTTCTTTTAGCCGGTGATATAAATTATTCCCATCTACAAATACTATTACTCTTTCAACTGGAACATCTTCATCCATAGTATTCCACCAAAAACAAAAGAGGGCCGAAGCCCTCTCTGTTACTCGCAGATACTTTGTTCTCCGCGAGGTTGCTATATGCTAAAACTGTAGCACGGGATATTGTGGCTGTCAATAGAACATTTGTATTGGGAGCTAATTCTATACTCAAATTGGCACTATTTTACAAAATATTTATGGAAATTTCCAATGCGATCTGCTGTTACCTATTGACAATGCTTGACCAGTGATGTATAATGTGTTCAATTAGAGGTTACGAAGATGAACAAGTTAAGCATTGAAAGGCAAGCACAGATCATCAAGGTTCTTTGTGAGGGCAATTCAATTCGTAGTACGGCCCGGATAACCGGCACAGCCATTAATACAATAATTTCCCTGCTCCAAAATGTCGGCCTAGCTTGTATGAAATATCAAGACACGCATTTGGTAAATCTAACCACTAAGCGGATTGAATGTGACGAGATATGGGCATTCTGCCATGCAAAGGAACAAAACCTGCCGCCGGAAATAAAAGACCAGTTTGGTCAAGGTGATGTTTGGACATTTGTTGCGCTCGATGCTGATACTAAATTAGTTATTGGCTGGCTCGTTGGAGAACGTGAGCCGGGATATGCCTACGAGTTTTTAAAAGATGTTAAGCGCAGATTAGCCAATAGGGTCCAACTAAACACAGATGGTCATAGAATGTACTATCAGGCTATAGATGGGGCTTTTGGCGATGATATCGATTATGCCATCATTGTTAAGCATTACGGCACTCCGATTGATGTTCCACCCGGGAAATACAGCCCAGGCACATGCCGCAATGTTACAAAGAAGGTGATTAAAGGCCATCCCGATGAAAAGAAAATATCCACCAGTTATGTTGAACGGCAGAACCTTACGATGAGGACTTATATCAGACGCTTTACGAGATTGACTAACGGCTTCTCAAAGAAGATCGAAAATCATATATTCGCTATAGCTTTGCATTTCATGTATTACAACTTCTGCAAGACACACAGGACGTTGGCAAATCCTTATCCGAGGACACCGGCTATGGCGGCGGGGCTAACAGATCACATTTGGCCAGCCGAGGAAATTGTAAGACTTACCTAAGGCTATTTCCCTTGAGATTCTGGTTTATTGGGTGGGATTGGTGGTGGTGGTAAAACATTCAATTTAATTTCTTGAAACAATTTACCTCTCCATGCGTGAGAGGTAGTTGCCTGACACAGTGTCGCGGCTCTCAGCACAAACATTATACGTTCCCTGAAATGAACTTCATCCACCAAATCATCTAAAGAAACAACCTCAGTTAAGACAATCTTATCAAGGGGAAACTTAATATCGTCATGTCCAATACCAATCCGCGCTAATTCCATTTTAAGTCTAAGTATTATTTGCTCTTGTTCGATCTGCTCTAAGTGGCGCAGGAAAAGCTTTTCCGCCCCTACTAAAGCCTCTACCGATGATCGCAATTCAAGTTGGCTCGGCTTATCCCTCTTTCTACTAATAATCACTTCTCTTTTGTCAGGATCAGTTACGGCAATCTGAAAAAAATAGCCATCCTTATTTAGATCTTGCTGTTTAACATCAAAGAATGGGATCCTTACCCATTTGTAAATAGTATCTTCAATTTCCTCGGCAGAAAGTTGTGAGAGTTTTTTCTTATGGCTTTCTCGCCACATTCTTATCTGATTAAGAATCACCAATACCCCAGCAAGAACAACTACCACCAAAACAAAAATGATTGGCCCAGGAAGATTGGATATCATGCTCCACACTCCAATCCCTGCGGCCACAATGCCCGCACAGATGATATTGTCTTGTATACTATCCAGCCGCTTGTTAATCCAGCCCATCGTTCTATTTTACCGCGAGTATATAACTCAAGTACATAATTGACTAGAGTTAACAGGTAGGTTGGCGAAAATTCAAATTGATACACTACCCGCTAACAGGTAGTGTATCAATTTCAAATTCACTCGGAGGCTATCGGAATGAATAGCCTCAATGTTAAAATAGCAACATGGAAACGGCGCGGGGAAGAGCCGCCAGGGATACAGAGAACTTTCGGAAAAACTCGCCTCATTGGTTTTGGGGAGTGGAAGTGATCGGGACTGCGGGGTTTGGCTTAGGTGGAGGGTACTTAGGATTTAGCCTGTTGCCTACCAATGCAACGCCATTACAGCAATTTCTTTTTCCAGGTTTGGGCACGGTGGCGGGGTTGGTAGGGGGAGTTCTCATTATATACGGCTTAACTTATTTCTGGCATTATAGCCGAATGGCAGAACGGATATTTGGGTTGGCGGCTAGAATCCAAATAGTATATCAATCACAGAAGGTAGTCCTAAGAAAGCAGATACTACAATGGATATTAAAGCAGATGATAACTGTTGATGCCCACAGAGGCATTGTTGCGCGTTTTGAGGTTAGAATAAAAAATCCTCTTGAAATGGACAATTTATTAAATGACCATGAGAGACGCATTCAAGAACTTGAAAAATTAATTCGTGACCGCTAGTTTTACTAACTCCTCAAACGTCCAAATATGGTCACTTAGCCCTATTGCCATAGCCGGAGTCCTCGGATAAGGCGTAGCCAGCGTCCTGTGAGTGCGAACGAAGTTATAGAACATGAAATAAAGCCCCGTAGCATAGACTTGGTTCTCGATCTTCTTTGAGAAGCCGTTAGTCAATCTGGTAAACCGTCTTATGCTCATCCTCATTGATAGGTTCTGTCGTTCAACATAGCTCGTGGATACCTTGGTCATGTCGGGATTGCCCTTAATCTTCTTGGTGGTTACGTTTCGGACAGTTCCAGGGCTGTATTTACCAGGCTGAATCTCCAAAGGCGTTCCATAGTGCTTAACGATCATGGCGAAGTCAATATCGTCACCAAAGGCCTGATCTACGGCATAAAAATACATCTTGTGGCCATCGGTGCTTAACTGAATTCGGTTTGAGACACGCTCTTTAATATCCCTGGCAAATTCGTAAGCATCTTCCGGCTCACGCCAGCCGACATGCCAGCTAACAATCAGTTTAGTTTCAGCGTCAATCCCTACGAAGGTCCAAACGTCACCATAACCGAGCTTACCTTTTTTGTCTTCGGGAACATTGGCTTCCTTTGCATAGCAGAAGTTCCATATCTCGTCACACTCAATTCTTTTGCAGGGCAGGTGCCTTAGATTCCTGTCCTGATATTCCAAACAAGCGGCTCCAACTTCTTTAAGTAGCTTCACAACCGTATTAATGGACGTGCCGGTGATTCGGGCTGTACTGCGAATTGAATTGCCCTCGCAGAGAACCTTGATTACCTGAGCCTGTCGGTCGATCGTTAGCTTATTCATCTCTCTTACCTCTAATTGACTAAATAATACCACAACGCCTAAGCATTGTCAATAGGTAAGAGGTCATTTTGAGTAAATATTTTGGAGTTTTTATGTCTGTATTAAGGCTTCTCCCCAAAGGGCAAATTACTGCCGAGCCATGCGATGATGGCAAGTACATGATAGCTTCATTTTTTGCAGATGAAGTAGAAGGGAGTTACGTCCGGCATTACCAGAAATATGATCTTTCAGACTTTCCGAACGGTCTCGCCAGTGCTGACGATCTTAAAAGTTTCGGAATCAATTTGGGTGATGGCTGAACCAGTAGAAGTTTCTAATCTTTCCAAGCTTGGTATCCATTCCCTTATGCCTTTAGAGTCAAAGCTCGTAGCTTCCTTCTGTTTCTGGTACTTTACTATGATGTATTCTTTGCCATTCTTGTCCTTGGCATGGAATCTACTAATTTCAACTTCCCGATCCATAACAAACCTCCCCAAACGATGATCTCTTATTATATCAAGGAGGTCAAGGCTTCTTCCCCCACCTTTTCCTAGCCGCCTTTTTAGCGATCTCCGTGCGTTGTTCCGGCGTTAACCTGGCAGCCCTTATCTTGCCACCCTTTGACCCTCCCAGCTTACCCAGGGCAACGGCATGAGGGTTCTTGCCCTCGATTTGGACGGTCTCTACTTCGATAGTCTCGGTATTATTTATGACCTGTTCTATTACTCGGAACGCAGTCACGGCGAAGTCTGAATCACGCTTCTTTCTCATGGTTCCTATACTAAATCGCCTAAGCATGGACTGTCAAGGTTCAAGAATTTCAAAATGATACACTACCCGCTAACAGGTAGTGGGTCAGTTTGAATCCATCATACTAATAATTTCTTCTAAAGTCCAAACATGATCGGCAACGCCAGCAGCCATTGCCGGAGTGCAGCCTAAAGTCTTATGAACACGAGCAAAGTTGTAATACATATAATGCAAAGCAAGCGTACATTTCAAGTTATCCAGTTTCTTTGAGAATCCGTTGGTCTGCCTGGTAAAACGCCTCATGGTCATGCGCATGGTTAAATTCTGCCTTTCAATATAGCTGGTGGATACCCTGCTCATATCGGGATTGCCGTGTATCTTCTTTACCTTTATGCCGGTGCATTTGGGATAGCCTACATATTTACCATTAGCGTCATATTCATTACCGTAGATTTTGACCAGCATGGCGTAATCAATATCATCGCCAAAAGCACCGTCAAAAGCCTCGTAATACATCTTATGACCGTCTGTAGTTAGCTGTACCCTATTTGAAAGCCGTTCTTTAATATCCTTCGCAAACTGGTAAGCATATTCAGGCTCACGCTGTCCAACTAGCCAGCTTAAAACTAGCTTCGTGTCAGCATCAAGAGCTACGAACGTCCAAACGTCACCATAGCCGAACTGCCCTTTGTGTTCTTCGGGTATATTCCGCTCTTTTGAATAGCAGTATGACCAGATTTCATCGCACTCAATTCTTTTGCAATTCAGTTTTACGAGGTTATTAAACTGATACCGTTCGCAAGCTGAACCGAGATCAACTAACAACTTCAGCACAGTACCCTTTGCTACGCCTGTCATTCGGCATGTTGAACGCACAGAGTTACCTTCAACAAGTGCTGAAATAACCTTTGACCTTTGGAAACTACTAAGTTGATTCATACTTAACCTCGCCCTGCCGTATATTATTTTATAATAATATATTACAGCATCATTTGACGTTTGTCAATACTATGTTGTAATATATTTTATAATAATATATTACATGGGAGGTTAAATATGGCAAAGGTACCAATTACAGTTCTTGGATATAGGTGTGATAGATGTGGACATGAGTGGATACCCAAGAGCTTCAAAAAAGAACCTATCGCATGTCCGAAGTGCAAGAGTCCGTACTGGAACAGGCCTCGGCAAGATAAAGCCAATTATGATGATTTCAAAGAAACGATAAGAAAGGTGTTAACAGATGCCGGAAAACCTCTCACTTGGACAGAGATTCGCACAATTGGGAAGTTATCGCAATTATTCCCAAATAACCGTTGGGTTAAACGACTTGAAAACGATATTCGGTTGGAGAGAGTTCGTGACAGTCATGGTATAATACGTTGGAACATCTAATACGAGGATGATCTAATATTGCTGAATACTTATAAACCATTAAATCTACCGAGTAAGTCAGCATCAGTTCAACTAAGAGATCGGGATCAATGGAATTTAACAAGATCAAAATTTGATGCCGATTTCTATACCATAGGATATTCTGGCCGTAAGGTTCTAGAATTTATTGGTATATTGAAATCAGTCAAAATTTGCTCCGTTGTCGATATTCGTTTTTCGCCCACAAGTATGTACCGGCCAGAATTTAATAAAAGTAACCTACTACCGATATTAAAACGACATAATATAAGTTATTTTCATCAACCTGAACTCGGTATCCCTAGGGATATACGTGGCATGGCACTCGATACCAATAGCAGAGATGTATTATGGGAGTGGTATGATCGCTATATCGTGGGTAATTACATCAATGGGAATCTAGATAATTTCTTTAATTCTTCTATTCATCCGATAGCCTTTTTATGCTTAGAAGTCTCACCTCTTGAATGTCACAGGCACAGATTGGCACTTGCCTTAGAACGGAAAGGATTACGAAGCTATGATTTGTGAGGTAGAATGTGGATTCCGGTTGGCAAAACAAAAAGGTTTTAATCACAGTTAGAACCTATCCGACACCGGCATATAAGGGCGTTGAAGTATCCTGCACCGCAGGCATAACAGACGATAATAAATGGATTCGACTTTTCCCCATTCCCTATCGGTATCTTGGCCCAGACAAACGATTCAGAAAATATCAATGGATCGAAGTTAATACAAAAAAGGCCAATGAGCACCGTCTGGAAAGTTATCAACTAGACATTGATTCGATAAATATACTTACAGAGCCGATCCCGACAACAAACAACTGGCAAGCCCGTAAGGATATAATTTACCCATTAAAAGCACATTGCCTATGTTGTTTGAAGACACAAAGGGATAAAGAAGGTTTCCCCACCCTTGGTATTATCAAGCCCAAAACTATCCATAGCTTTAAGATAGAAAAAGATAATACCAATTGGTCGCAAGAACAGACAGATAGGTTAATGCAGATTTCTTTTTTAGAAAAACAGCCAGCCCAGAAATTAGAGAAAATACCATATGTTTTTAGTTATAATTTCACATGTCAGGAACCAGCTTGTAAAGGGCATACATTAATGTGTACAGACTGGGAAATTATGCAATCGTATCGTAGTTGGGTACAGACATACGGAAATAAGTGGGAAACACCCTTTAGACAAAAATATGAGACTGAAATGATCTTGGAAAAGGATACTCACTTTTATGTGGGTACATTACATGGGCATCCGGACACTTGGATTATAGTAGGATTGTTTTATCCACCTAAGTAGTTATTTTGTTGGTTTCAGGGGTTTTTTATCGCTGGACAATTTCTCGCCCGTAGATTGTTCCACAATATGAACAGCCAACTGGTTTATATCTTTTGGTGTTTTCCTAACTATCTTTTTCATTGTACTTAGTTTGGGTATCTTCATCATGTTCGGCATGTGGCATACCTTTTGCAATCTCTGCCATGCTCTTTGCTTTCTGCACTCGTTCGACACTTTGGCGTGCTTTCCCGTAAATAAAAACCGAAACAAGTGCGGCTAAATCGATTGCCCCCACTATAGCAGCGGCTGTACCTTGATTAACATACCCTAAAAATGCGGTCACCAAAAGCCCCACAATTGCGACCGTTAACCCATAATTAAGCCCCTTATTTGAATCACTAGCCCCACTTTTAATGGCAATCGTTTCTATTTCAATTCGGTGGTTAGATTGGCTTTCAATTAATTTAAAAACGCGTTCAGCTCCACCCGGAAATGCATTGTTATATTTGGCAAGTAATTCAGGAGGGGGCAAAGGACCTATATATAACTCACGTCGCTGTGTGCGTTCAACGGAATGTACGTTAGATGTTTTCTCTACAAGCTTGCCCGCTTTTTCAGGGGGAATAATTGTTCCCTCTGATTTATCTTCAGGCATTCTTACAATTGTCCCCTAGCCCAGCCATCACGCCTTTCATGTCTTTCCCCACCACTGCAACATCCATTCCAATGGCAATTGCATCTGCCATTTCACCAGACGGTGAGGCATTATAATCGGTGAGGGTACCGCCGAAATCCAATATCCGGGCTACTCCACCACAAAAAGATGGATTTGCGAATAAAAAATCAGTTCTTGGTTCTAAAGCATTTTCACCCATAATTGAACCTCCACGTATGTGGGAAAACACGTTCTCGCCCTATATTATGATCATCATCCTGTACCGTGTCAAGAAACCTGTGGATCGAAAATCCGAGCTGATTAGGTATTTTATATAAATTTAACATCACATTATGAAATTGATACACTACCTGTTAGCGTGTAAAATGGTATTTAATGGAAAAGCGTAACAAAGGTGAAAACTGGGACTCGCAGCGCATCAAGGCCCTGCGAAGGCACCTGAAGCTTACCCAGACGGGGATGGCTGGTGAGCTGGGGACCAGGCAGCAGACCATAAGCGAGTGGGAAACGGGGGATTACAAGCCGCGGGGCGCCTCGGTCAGGCTGCTTTCTATCATAGCGGAGCGCAGTAATTTCAAATACGATGCCGGGCCAAAGTAATACCTTATTATTTTTTTGGCTCTTGATACACTATAACGTGTAGGATTCGATGGAAAGGATCACCGAGAAGAATGTTGCGGGCCTATGGAGGAGCGGCCTTATATCCGGACTGGAGGACGACCTTGGGAACGATATACAAGTTATCCATCCCGGTAGGGGCAGCACCGGGGCGGGCTGCGATTTCCAGGATGCCGTTATCGAGATGAACGGGGAAAGGATAGTGGGTGACGTGGAGATACATGTGACATCCGACCTCTGGCTCAAGCACAGGCACAACGTTAATCCGCTCTATAATGGCATAATCTTGCATGCCGCCATGTGGCAAAGGGGAGGCCTGCCCGTGAAACTGCATAACGGCAGGACCATCCCCACCGTGATCCTGCATAAATTTATTCCCGGCCAGGCAGCGGATATTCGCTTAACGTCGAATATGCCCGCTCCTGGCTGCCCTCACAGCAGGAGGCCGGCCATACGGACTAAGTTGCATCGTATACTGGCCCGGGCAGGCAGGCAAAGGTTTATTCAAAAATCCGAGACGTTTTCCACCTCTCTGTGCACCAGCGATGCTTCGCAGGTTCTATACAAAGCCATTTGCAGGGCGCTGGGCTATTTCAGGAACGCAGCGCCCTTTGAGGAGCTGGCCGGAATACTGCCTTTTTCCCTTCTGGAGAAGTACGCCGTCTGCGATCCGCTCACAAGACAAGCCTGCCTCTTCGGCGCCGCAGGGCTGCTGCCGTCCCAGGGGCCGGACATGGGCATTTGCACGGACGAGGAAGAAAGTGCTATGGAAGGAAGGTGGCTTGACGTCCGCTTGCCTGTATCCCCGATGGCCGGGGGAAAGTGGACGCATTCCTGTATAAGGCCGGGCAACAGCCCGCTCAAAAGGCTGGCCGGCCTGAGTTATCTGCTTAACAGGTTCGAGGATACGGGGGTGTTGGCTGGCCTATCATTGTTGATCGCAACTGCTCCGCTCAAGCAGGCCTCCCTCATCCTGGGAAACTGCCTGACGGTCAAAGGCGATGGCTATTGGGCCTGGCATCATGATTTTGGCCGTTCGCATGAGCACGCCACGGCTTTGATCGGGAGAGGGCGTGCAGGAGAGATAGCTGTTAATGCAGTTTTGCCCTTTTTTCATGCGCTCGCACATGGTGAGGGCGATGAGAGCCTGGAGCGTAAAATTTCGGCCGTCTACAGAGGCCATAAAGAGCTGCCGGGCAACGAATTGACTAGGTATATGCGGCACGAGTTATCGATCGAGGGTTCCGGGGGATTGACTGCCTGTCTTCAGCAGGGGTTGCTGCATATCTACCACTCATGGTGCCGGGTTAAGGAGTGCCAGAGCTGCCCGGTATTTACTGGCCGAATGCCAGACCGGGTATGACATCCAGCCGGTCATTGTCGGTATGCCCCGACATGAGCCTGTAGTAGGCACAGGAGGCGATCATAGCGGCGTTGTCGGTGCACAGGATGGGAGCCGGTATCATTACGGGCAGCGGAGAATCGGCCAGTATGCGGCTGCGCAGAGCGCTGTTGGCAGCCACACCGCCCGCCAGCAATATCCCTTTGACGCGGTGCCGTTGCGCGGCCTGTAGCGTCTTGGTGACCAGAACGTCCACGATGGCCTCCTGGAAGGCGGCCGCCGCTTCTTTGGTCCATCTCTCGTCCCGCTCATTTTGGGCCTCGGCCATGTGCAGCAGGGCCGTCTTGACACCGCTGAAGCTGAAGTCATCGCTGTCCTTGAGCCAGGCGCGGGGCAGTGACATACTGGTTATTACACCTTTGGTGGCCGCCTGTATGGCCGGCCCTCCGGGATAGGGCAGGCCCAGTATCCGGGCGCCCTTGTCGAAGGCCTCCCCGGCGGCATCGTCCCTGGTGCTCCCCAGCTTCCGGAAGAGGCCGTGCTCCTTCATCAATATCAGGTCGCTGTGTCCGCCTGAGACGATCAGACAGAGGCAGGGTAGCTCGGGTTGGACTTCGCAGAGCCAGTTGGCATAGATATGTCCCTCCAGGTGGTTGATGCCGATCAGAGGCAGTTTATTGGCCAGCGCCAGGGCTTTGCCGAAGTTGACGCCCACGATCAACGAACCGGCCAGACCCGGCCCTTTAGTCACAGCTACGGCATCGAGCCTGTCCTGGTTCATGCCGGCGTCTTTGAAGGCCTGTTCGCACACCGGCACGATGGTCAGCATATGCTGGCGTGAGGCTACTTCGGGTACGATGCCTCCGTAGCGTGCATGGATTTCCACCTGCGAGGCGATCACGTTGGATAGGATTTTGCTGCCGTCCTTTACGATGGCAACCGAAGTCTCATCGCAGGACGTTTCAACGGCCAGGATAATCACGGCAGGGATTATAGCATAAAGCTAAATGCAGATTAACCGATTGATGTTTTTTACCTGTGTTGCTACAATTAAGCCCCGGCCTTCGCGGCCGTTGATAGTGAGGTCAGCATATGGATATTACCTGGTTCGGACGTTCGTGTTTCCGCATAAAAGGCAAAGAGGCCGTCATATTGACCGACCCCTGCCCGCCGGATACGGGTTACACTTTAGGGAAGGTCCAGGCCGATATAGTCACCGTCAGCCATGCCCATCCCGGACATTCCTTTCTGGATACCATCCAGGAAGGCTACCACCTGATCAAGGGCCCGGGCGAATATGAGATCAAGGATACCTATGTGACCGGTGTAGCTACCTTTCACGACGATGCCCAGGGCAAGAAATTGGGGAAGAATACTGTTTATACCATCGAAATAGAGGGCGTGACCTTGTGTCACCTCGGCGACCTGGGACACAACCTGTCACCTGAGGCGGTGGGTGATCTGGGCACCATCAATGTGCTCTTTCTGCCGGTGGGCGGCCATTCGACTATCAACGCGGCCATGGCGGCCGACCTGGTAAGAAACCTGAACCCTGGATACGTGGTCCCCATGCATTATAAAACGGCGGACGAAAAGGGCGATGTCGAATTCCCCGAGAAATTCCTCAAGGAGCTTGGCATCAAAGAGCTGGCCATGCAAGCCAGGCTGGCGGTCACGCGCAGCAACATCCCCTCCAGCACCCAGGTAGTCATGTTGGACTACAAGCACTAGTCCCTGTGTTTTGACATATAAATTACGCTGCCGTAGAATTGCCTTCTATGAGCCTTGCCAAGCGCGTATTTGAACTTCAGCAAATCGAACAAGCTATCCTGAGCCAGCGCAACCAGGCCGACGAAATTGATTTGCGACTGAACCACAACTCAGCTTACGAGAAAGCCAGGGAAGAATTGTCCATAGCTGACCAGGGTAAAGCGGACCTGGAGCGCCAGTACAAAGAGCTCGATGCCGAAGCCGACCAGCTTCGCAATAATATCCAGCAGATCAACGACAAGCTTTATAGCGGCAAAATCAGAAATCCCAAGGAACTGCTGAGTTTCGAGCAGGAAGTCGCCATGCTAAAATCCAACCTTTCCCCCAAAGACGATCTCCTCCTGGCTATGATGGAGAAACTGGAGTCCCGCAAAGCCGAGGCTCAGCGCCTGCAGGAATCATGTAAGACCATCGAAGCGGCGTGGCAGAAGGAGAAGCTGGAGCTCAAGGTACAGAAGGATAAGGTCATGGGAGAGTTGGCTGAATTGGAGAAGAAAAGGAAGGAGATAGCCGGGGAGGTCGATAGCTCGGCCCTTAACACATATGAAGGCATTAAAGGTAGGAAGAGCCAGGCCGTGGTAAAGGTGGAGCAGGGCAGGTGTATGGGCTGTCGTGTAACGCTCTCCGTCAGCGAGCTGCAGCGCGTGCGTGGTATGGCCATCGTGACCTGCAACAACTGCGGCCGCATCTTATATCTCAGCTAGATCATTTGACCTGTCAGCACGCAAGTTGTAGAGTAGGTTAGCCAAGCAGGCCGGACGGCCGCCCCGATCGTAAATAATCGGGGAGGAAAGTCCGAACTCCACCAGGCAGGGTGCTGGGTAACGCCCAGGAGGGGTGACCCTACGGACAGTGCAACAGAAACATACCGCTCATCGCGAGAGGAGTAAGGGTGAAATGGTGAGGCAAGAGCTCACCGGCGGCCGGGTGACCGGCCGGCCGTGCAAACCCCACCCGGAGCAAGACCTAATAGGGGGATATAGCGTGCTTGCGCTGACCCCGGGTTGGTCGCATGACCCCGATAGTAATGTCGGGGCTAGATGGATGGCCGCCGCTCCGGTTTACCGGAGTACAGAATTCGGCTTACAGGCCTGCTTGGCATAAATATTTCGATGTCGTATTTGAACGAGCTATTATATTAGCTATATAATTTAACTTTGTTTGCTGATTCCCATAATTCAGTGCCGGAGATAATTAAATGACTTTTAAAAGAAATACAATCCTGAGCATCTTGCTGGCCGTGGCCGTGTTGGCAATGAGCCTGCCCATGCTGAGCTGCGAGTCCAAGTGGACCATCAGCAATGCCGACAATCAAACGTTGCAGGGGTTGCCCTCTCAGTTCAGCGAGATAAGCCAGGCTTACCAGATTCTGCAACAGTATTATGTGAATAGTAAGTCGCTGGATCCCACCAAGCTATTGCAGGGCGCTATCAAAGGTATGGTGGCTGCCGTGGGCGATAACTATACTGTTTATTTCCCGCCTGAGATATATAAATCTACCGAGATCGAATATACCGGTGTGTACCAGGGCATCGGGGCATACATCGGTCAAAAAGATAATCAAATAATCGTCATAGCTCCTATACCGGGCTCTCCGGCTGAGGCCGCGGGGATCAAGGCGGGCGATGCCATATTGAAGATTGACGGGCAAACGACAGACCAGATGACCCCGGATGAAGTCTCCATTAAAATCCGTGGGCCGGCCGGCACCAAAGTTGCCCTGACCCTCGGAAGGAAGGATGTTAAGGACCCCATCGAGCTCACTATCACCCGTATGGATGTGAACGTAGCTTCGGTGACATCCAAAATGTATGACCAGATCGCCTATATCAGGATCACCCAATTCATCCTCCCCACCACTGACGATTTCCAAAAGGCGTTGCAGAGCTCCCTGGATAAGGGCGCCAAAGGTATCATCCTAGACCTGCGCGACAATCCCGGCGGGATCCTCGACCAGGCTGTAGACGTAGCCAGCGAATTTTTGCTGCGCGGCATAGTCGTAAAAGTCGTGGACAAAGACGGGAAAGAGACGGTATTCAGAGTCAAGCCGGGAGGCCTGGCCCTCAACGTTCCTCTCATAGTGCTGGTTAACGGCAATAGCGCCAGCGCCAGCGAGATCGTCGCCGGTGCGCTGCAGGACAATGGACGGGCCAAGCTTGCCGGAACGCAGACTTACGGCAAGGCCAGCGTGCAGAATATCATCAGGCTGGAAGACGGCGGAGCTATCAAGGTAACTGTGGCGCACTACTATACACCGAACGGCAAATTGATCAGCGGGACCGGCCTTACTCCGGACTATCCTTCCGACTTGAAGGACGATGATCTGGTCAACTGGGCTGTAGACTATCTCAATAAAATCATTGCCCAGCAGCCTGCTCCGGCCTTAGCTAAATAGTTTAATGCAGCGGGCTTAGCTCCCCGGGCGCCTTGTTGTGCAAGGCGGGCTCGCGCTATATAATTCCTCACGTGGCAGATAAGACCTTTTCCGTTCCCAACCAGAAATGGTTTAAGGAAAAGGACCTGCTGCTCGAATTCCCCGCAGAATGGGACGTCGTTCCGTGCTTGATGAACGGCCACAGCGCTCCCGAGTTGACTCGTGCCCGGATAGATGCAGCATTTGCTGCACCTCTTGACAGCCCGAGACTCAGCGAACTCGCCAGGGGCAAAAAGCGGATCGCCATTATTTTCGATGATATGTCGCGTCCGACTCCGATCCGTATGCTTCTGCCCCATGTCTTTAAGGAGCTGCATGCGGCCGGGATCCCGGATACTTCAATCCGCTTCGTTTGTGCAGCCGGCTGCCATGGCGCCCATACCTACCAGGATTTTGAGAAGAAGCTGGGCACAGATATACTGGACCGCTTTCCTGTCTATAACCACAACGTCTACGAGAACTGCACCTACGTTGGAGAGACATCCCAGGGCACTAAACTTTGTATAAACTCGGAGATCATGTCATGCGACCTTAAAATAGGCCTGGGATCGGTTATCACGCACGCTCAGACCGGCTTCGGCGGCGGAGGGAAAATCATACTTCCGGGCGTCGCCGCAGTGGAGTCCATCGAACACTTTCACAGCCTGGAGGCGGTGGCGAAGGCGGGGGGAAAAGGGAACACCGTAGGCATGGGTAACTACATAGATAATCCCATGACGAAAGATTTTTGTGAAGCGGCCAGGATGGCAGGACTGGATTTCAAGGCAGATGTCGTCGTCAACGGCGGGGGAAAAGCCTGTGCAATCTTCTGCGGTGAAGTCGGCTCTGTTTACCGGGAGGCTGTCAAATATGCCGTCCCTCACTATGCGACCAAACCGGTGCCCGCGACCGATATAGCGGTGGTCAATACTTTCTCCAAAGGCAACGAGGCTATCGTAGGCATGATTATAGGCGTAACCATGCTTATGGAAAAGGGCGGTGACCTGGTCCTCATCATGGACTGTCCGACCGGGCAAGTGGTGCATTACCTTCTCGGCAGCTTTGGCACGGAGATCAAAGGCCGCCGGTTCCAGTGTGTCAACTTCACCTTGCCGTGGCTCAAACGCCTCATAGTCCTCTGTCCGCAGTTTGAACAATCCATGGCTGACTGGCTGGCCGTGCCCGGCGCGGTGTGGGTTAAAACGTGGAAGGATGTGCTGGACATTCTATGCAGAGATTATCCGCAAGGGGCGAAAGTCGCAGTCGTTCCCGACGGCACTATACAATATCTTTCATTCGGATAGCCGGGCAGTATAGTTGGAACTAATTGAAGCGGGTTTAACTGCGGCAGATCTCGAGGAAATAACCGTGGAAGCGCGTATCTTCTGTAAGCTCCGGATGGAATGACGTCGCCAGCATTTTGCCCTGCCTGGCCGCAACAATTTCGCCGTCGGATAGCCGGGCCAGCACTTCCACACCCCGCCCGACCTTCTCAATGTACGGTGCGCGGATGAACACACCTGGAAATGGCCCACCCTCAAGTCCCGTTATTTTCAACCCTGTTTCAAAGCTGTCCACCTGCCTGCCGAAGGCGTTGCGCATGACTGTGATGTTCATCGACCCCAGAGTCTGCATATAAGTAGAATCAGGATTGCGCACTTTTTTAGCCACGCATATCAGGCCTGCGCATGTGCCCCAGATGGCCACGTGGCCCGCTGACAGCTTTTTAATCGGTTCGATAAGGTCGAAGCTCCGCATGAGGTTCATCATGGTCGTGCTCTCGCCTCCCGGGATAAGCAGGCCCTGGATATCATGTAACTGGCGCGGCAACCTGATTTCCACCGCCTTCTGTCCCAGCTTTTCGAACATTTTCACATGCTCGATGAAGTCGCCCTGTAAAGCGAGGACGCCAATCTTCATGCGGTTTCACCTGATCTGTTTAGCATATACATTTATCCCGTTAAATATATCGTTCCTGGCGACCTGTGATTAAATTGATTTGCGTCACCTGCTCTGCGGGTGACGCAATCTATGTCCTGTATATACGGGCCAAGATTTAGAGGACAGGCAGGTATTTTTTTAATTCGTATTCTGTCACCTGCACCCGATAATGGTCGTATTCCACTTTTTTATTCTGTATGAAGGCATTGAAGCAATGGTCGCCCAGCGCCTTCTTGACCAGTGCGCTTTTCTCGGTAAGGGCTATGGCATCATCCAGGCTGCCGGGCAGGGTCTTGATGCCGCGCTTCTTCCTCTGCTCTTCAGACATGGCATAGACGTTCTCCTCAACGGGCTCAGGAGGCTCCAGCCCCTTTTCGATCCCTTCCAGGCCGGCGGCCAGCATCACACTGAAGACCAGGTAGGGGTTGCAGGCAGGATCGGGAGACCTGTACTCTATGCGAGTGGCGGTTTCCCTGCCGGGTTTGTATTCGGGCACCCTGATCAGGTCGGCCCGGTTGCGCCTGGCCCATGACACGTAAACGGGCGCCTCATAGCCGGGCACCAGGCGTTTATAGGAGTTGACCCACTGGTTGGTTACTGAGGTTATATCGGGGGCATGCTTGAGGATGCCGGCGATGTAGCTCCTGGCGATTTTAGACAGGTGGAAAGGGTCGCTTTTGTCGAAGAAGGCATTGCGCTCGCCTTTGAATAACGATTGGTGCACGTGCATGCCGCTGCCGTTTTCCCCGAAGATAGGCTTGGGCATGAAGGTGGCATAGACACCGTTTTCCATGGCGACCTGCTTGACCACCAGCCGGTAGGTCATGACATTATCCGCCATGGTTAGAGCGTCGGTGTACCTCATGTCTATTTCATGCTGGCTGGGCGCTACCTCATGATGTGAATATTCAATACCGACGCCCATCTCTTCCAGCGCCAGTACCGATTTGCGCCGGAGGTCTACTGCCATATCCAGCGGAACCAGGTCGAAATAGCCGCCGGAATCCAGAGTTTCCGTGCCCTTATTATCCCTGAAATAGAAATACTCAAGCTCGGGGCCGACATAGAAGGTATAGCCTAGGTCGGTGGCGTGTTTTAAGGTCTTCCTGAGTATATATCTGGGATCGCCCTCAAAGGGTTGGCCGCCCGGCATATAGATATCGCAGAACATGCGGCCAACAGATTGTTCCTTGGGCCTCCAGGGAAGGAGCTGGAAGGTATCGGGGTCCGGCAGAGCGATCATATCGCTCTCATCGATGCGGGCATAACCTTCGATTGATGAGCCATCGAAACCCATGCCCTCTTCCAGGGCTTTTTCCAACTCCTCGATGGTGATAGAGAAGCTTTTCAGAAAGCCCAGGATATCCGTAAACCACAGGTTCACGAATTTTACATCGTGTTCCCTGGCCAATTTTAGAACATACTCTACCGCATCTGCCCTATCTTTGGTCATCATAGTCCCTCCTTGCCCTGTGTTTGTATCTGGCTAATCAGAACACAATTTACAGTCAAAGTCAATAACGTTTCCTTCCCTATATATTATAGAAGATGGGGCGGCGCCGGTGGAAGAACCGGGCCGCCCCTATGATTGGGCTTATAACGAGGTCTAGATGTCGAAGTATAGGTAGAACTCGTGGGGATGAGGCCTGAGCCTGACCTCGTCAATTTCCTTGGTCCTCTTGTAATTGATCCATGTATCGATTACGTCCTGTGTGAAGACGCCTCCGGTCAAGAGGAACTTGTGGTCCTTTTCAAGGGCGTTGATGGCCTGTTCGAGTGAACCCGGTACCGTCTTCAGTTTCTTTGCTTCCCTGGCGCTGAGAGTGTAGGTGTCCTTATCGAACGGCTGGCCGGGATCTATTTTGTTGGCGATGCCGTCAAGGCCTGCTATAAGGAGGGCGGACAGGGCCAGGTAGCCATTGCAGGTTGAATCCGGAGGCCTGAATTCAATCCTCTTGGCCTTGGGATTGTCGGAATACATCGGGATGCGTACGGCTGCGCTGCGGTTGCGGGCAGAGTATACCAGGTTGACGGGAGCTTCGAAGCCGGGCACCAGCCTCTTGTAGGAGTTGGTCGAAGGAGCGCAAATGGCGCACAATGCTTCAGCATGCTTCAGCAGGCCGCCGATATAATATTTACAGGTCTGGCTGATAAGTGCATAGCCCTTGGCATCGAAGAATACGTTTTTGCCGTCTTTGAACAGGCTCTGGTGGACGTGCATTCCGGAGCCGTTATCCTGGAAGAGTGGTTTGGGCATGAAAGTCGCCACCCTGTTATGTTTGCGGCAGACGTTCTTGATGACATATTTGAACCAGAGCATCTGGTCGGCCATCTTGAGCAGGTCCTTGTACTTCATGTCGATCTCGCACTGGCCTGCAGTGGCAACCTCGTGATGGTGAACTTCGATTTCCAGGCCGACGGAAGCCATGACCTCAACGATCTCGGACCTGAGGTCTTGCAGCGAATCGGTCGGCGGAACGGGGAAATAGCCTTCCTTGTACCTGGGCTTGTAGGCCAGGTTGGGCTTCTCGTCTTTGCCCGAGTTCCAATCTGCTTCTACAGAATCAATGAAATAAAAACCGCTCTTGTGGTCCTGGTCGAAGCGGACATCGTCGAAAATAAAGAACTCCGCTTCGGGGCCGCAGTAGCAGGTGTCGGCTATGCCGGTGGATTTTAGATGCTGGGCTGCCTTTTTAGCAATGTACCTGGGATCCCGGGAATAAGGTTTCCCTGTTACCGGGTCGTAAACGTCGCAGATAACGCTCAATGTGGGATGTTCACAGATAGGATCGATCACGGCGGTTTCCGGGTCGAGCTTGAGGATCATGTCGCTTTCCTGGATCTCCTGGAAGCCGCGAATGCTGGAGCCGTCGAAGCCGATGCCCTCGGTCCAGATTCCCCCTTTGGCCCCATCAGGGTCGTCTATTCCAATTTCGCCCGGGGTGATGGTGAAATGCTGCCAGAGGCCGGGCAGATCGAGGAACTTCAGGTCGATGAATTTGATATTTTCATCCTTGACCTTTTTGAGAATTTTTTCCGGTGTCATTTTGTCCGATGCCAAGACTTTTCCTCCTTTATTTTGGTTATTTTAAACAGATTTCGGCGTGAAAACCGCGTGAAATTCACAAATCCATCTGTTTATTTATGAAGGTCAATTTAACGCCGAAATGTTACAAACAGATTAAATTTATCAAAAATTTTCAAAAATCGGGTCAAAATTTTTAAAAAGGGGTGGGGATGGCCGCTGTTTTGGCCGTCCCCACCTCGGTTTTTCGACGATTTACAGCAAAATGAGCAGGTATCAGGAAAGCCCGCCATAAGCCCTTTCGCCGTGCTGCGATATATCAAGGCCGACCATCTCCTCTTCGTTCCTGACACGCAGGCCGAAGGTAGCGTCCACCACCTTGGCGATAATCCATGTGAAACCGAAAGAGTAAATCGCAGTAGCGGCAATGGCTACCATTTGTATCAGGACCTGCTTGCCGTTACCGTCGATGAGGCCTGACTTACCGCCTATGGCGGCGGTTGCCAGGATGCCTGTAGCCAGCATGCCGACCATACCGCCGATGCCGTGGCAGGCAAATACATCCAGAGACTCGTCTATCCTGTTGGCCTTGTTCCTCCAGAGCATCACGTAGTAGGAGATGATGGCGGTCACGATGCCAATGGGTATGGCGGCCATGGGGTGAATGAAGCCGGAGGCCGGTGTTACCGTCGCAAGTCCTACTACTGCTCCGGTAGCCACACCCAGCACCGATGGCCTGCGGTATATCCAACCAAGGATAAGCCAGGTCAGCGCGGCTGAGGCGCCGGCAAAGTTGGTGGAGGCGAAGGCGCTGGCTGCCAGGCCGCCGGCGCTTAGCGCGCTGCCCGCATTGAAGCCGAACCAGCCGAACCAGAGTAGGGCCGTGCCCAGCACCACGTAGGGGATGCTGTTGGGCTCCATGGTCTCCCGCTCTTCGAAACCCCTTCTGGGGCCGAGCACCATGGCTAGGGCCAGAGCCGCGAAGCCGGCGTTTATATGTACAACCGAGCCGCCGGCAAAATCAAGTACGCCCAGGTTGGCAAGCCAACCGCCGCTGCCCCAGACCCAGTGTGCGATGGGACAGTAGACCACAGTGAACCATATAGCGGAGAAAATAAGCAGGGCGCTGAACCTGATGCGCTCCACTACACCGCCTGTAATGAGGGCCACAGTAATAATGGCAAATGTGGCCTGGAACATCATAAATAGGAAATGTGGGATGGTAGTTGCGTAAACATCGGAAGGCGTCATGCCCACATTCATCAGCCCCGCCCACTGCAGCCCGCCGAACAGTCCTTTAAAATCTGGCCCGAAGCTGACACTATAGCCGTAAAAGGCCCATAGTACTGAGATCAAGCCCAGCATGACGAAGCTCATCATGAGGGTGGAGAGAAGGTTTTTCTGGCGGACCATGCCGCCGTAGAAGAATGCAAGGCCGGGGGTCATCAGCATAACCAGCGCTGTGGCTATGAGCATCCATGCGGTGTCGCCTGAGTTAATCTGCACATTAACCCTCCTATTCAGTTATAAACCAAATAAGAAGCCAATCTGCACATCAGCTTCAAGTTCGGTTTGCTAAATTAATATATAGGCTAATTGTTACAATTATGTTACATTATTATTCAGCGATATAGAGGGGATGCCTGGTGCAGCAGGCATCCCCTCCCAGGATGACAGCGCGCTATTTAACGTTTACGCACGTCTCACCGGCGTCGCTGGTCCTGACTCTGTAAGCATTTTCGACCGGCAGAACGAAGATCATTCCATCTCCTTCCCTGCCTGTCCTGGCTGCCCGGGCAATGATCTCGATAGCAGGCTTGCATTCGTCATCGGCCAGCACAATCTCTATCTTGACCTTGGGCAGGAAGTCCACGCGGTACTCTCCGGCACGCCATTGGAGTGCGATACCCTTTTGCCTGCCGCGTCCGTTGACGTTGGTTACCGTCATGCCGAGCATTCCATGCTCAGACAGGGCGTCTTTGACCGCGTCCAGTTTTTCGGGGCGGATAATAGCTTCGATTTTTTTCATTATGAGACACCTCCGTAAGCGTTTTCACCATGCTGAGATATGTCGAGCCCAACGGACTCCTCTTCCTCTTTGACCCTGAGGCCCATGGTGGCCTTGAGGGCTTTGGCCAGCAGCCACGATACGACAAAGGCATAGCTCATGGTGGCTGCGATAGCTGCTAACTGGATAAAGACCTGCTTCCAGTTGCCGTCGATCAGGCCGGAGCCTGCGGCATTGACGGAAGCTGTAGCGAATATACCCGTGGCCAATGCGCCCCACGCTCCACCCATGCCGTGGCAGGCGAAGACGTCGAGCGATTCATCCACCCTGTTGGCCTTGGATCTCCAGACCATGACATAGTAGGAGATGATCGAGGCAATGGCGCCGATGGGTATGGCGGCCCAGGGCTGCACGAAGCCGGCGGCCGGTGTAATAGCTACCAGGCCTACCACCGCGCCGGTGGCAGCGCCCAGGACCGATGGCCTGCGATGGATCCAACCCAGGACCATCCAGGTGAAGCCTGCTGCCGCTGCAGCAGTATTGGTGGCGACGAAAGCGCTGGATGCGAGGCCCCCGGCAGTCAAAGCGCTTCCGGCGTTAAATCCGAACCAGCCGAACCAGAGTAGGGCTGCTCCCAGCACCACATAAGGTATATTGTTGGGCTCCATGGACTCGCCCTCTTTAAAACCCTGGCGGGGTCCCAGCACCAGAGCCAGAGCCAACGCGGAGATGCCGGCATTTACATGCACGACCGTGCCGCCGGCGAAGTCGAGCGCTCCTAGCTGCGCCAGCCAGCCGCCGCTGCCCCAAACCCAATGTGCGATCGGGCAGTAGACCAGGGTAAACCAGAGTGCGGCAAAAGCCAGCAGGGCGCCGAACTTAATGCGTTCCACCACGGCGCCTGTCCACAAGGCCACGGTAATGATGGCGAAGGCGGCCTCAAAAGCCATAAAAGCTAGGTGTGGTACGGTACTGGCATAGACCGTAGAAGGGGCCTGCCCCACTCCCATCAGTCCGAACCAGTCAAAATTACCGATCAGACCTTTAACATCCGGCCCGAAAGCCATCGTATAGCCATAAATTACCCAGAGCACGGAAATCATGCAGAGGATGGCAAAGCTCATCATTATGGTCGAAAGAAGGTTCTTTTTTCTGACCATCCCGCCGTAAAAGAAGGCGAGGCCGGGCGTCATGAGGATCACAAGCGCTGTGGAAACGAGTAACCAGGCAGTATCGCCCGAATTCATAGTGTACCTCCTCGAAGTTTATATAAAAAAGTTTAAAGGAGGCCTGTTTCGGGATTATTACGGGGATGTTAACTTTATGTTACACGATCGGTTAGGTATGGGAGGGGGCATCTTTGAACTTGTAGCCAATATTCCTTACGGTATCGATGAAGGCATGTTCAGGGTCTTCGATCTTGCTGCGCAGCCTGCGGATGTGGACGTCGACCGTGCGGTCGCCGCCGTAATAATCGTAGCCCCAGATTTCGTTGAGCAGCGCTTCGCGCGTAAAAACCTTTCCTTTACTGGTTGCCAGCAATTTCAATAACTCGTACTCTTTGAAGGTCAGCGCCAGCAGCCTCCCTCCCAGCTCCACCTCGCATCTTATAGGGTCGATAGATAGGTCCCCTACCTTTATTATAGTATCTTCATTTTCCCTGTTGGACTTGCTGACCAGCCTGCGTATCCTGGTGGAAAGCTCGTCCAGGTTCCATGGTTTCATGATGAAATCGTCCAGGCCTTGCTCACCCGCAACCGTGTGTAGAGTGGGGGTGGAGATAAGGGCGATAACGGGAAGCAGCCGCCTTAGTTTGAGCTTTCTGAACCATTTCCAGGCCGAATCTCCCTGAGTGGAGATGGCCGATACGTCGATCAGAGCGATATTGAAGAATTGGCGCTGGTCCTGCTCGATCACATCGTCGGCGTAGACGCAGGCAGTGCAGGAAAAGCCCAGCCGGCTGAGGCCTGCACTCAGGTCCCTCACCCGGTCCATGTCATTGGTAACTAATAAAATGTTATACATAAATACAAGGTTTTATTAATTATATCAGTGTACGTACCGGAAGTAACCTGTGTATATCCGGCGCTCTATGCGTAGCTCTGTTGTTCAGAAGTCTATCGGCATTTTGCCCGCGGACGGGAGCAAGCCCGCTATTTACGGATGGGGATACCCTTGCCCGCCAGATATTCTTTCACCTGTTTAATAGAGTATTCACGGTAGTGGAATATGCTGGCTGCCAGCACAGCATCTGCCTTGCCGACGGCTAATGCTTCGTAAAGGTGCTCGAGCGTGCCGGCGCCGCCCGAAGCGATGACCGGTACGTTGACCATTTCGCTGACGGCCCGGTTTAACTCATTGTCATAGCCTGCCTGGTGCCCGTCGGCGTCCCAGCTTGTCAACAATATCTCGCCGGCGCCCATCTCGACGGCTTGTTTGATCCACTCCAGCGCGTCGATGCCGGTCGGCTTACGGCCGCCATAAGTGCAGACCTCCCATCCCGATTTATCTTTTCCCCGCATGCGCTTAGCATCTACGGCCAGCACTATGCACTGACGGCCGAAGATGGCTGCGCCTTCCTTCAACAGTTCGGGTTTGTGCACTGCGGCCGTATTTATCGAGACTTTATCGGCTCCCGCCAGCAGCATGCGGCGCATATCGCTGATCGATCGCAGGCCTCCGCCGACACAAAGCGGGACAAATACCTGCTTGGAAACACTCCGGACGACATCGACCATGGTGTCACGCGCCTCGGGTGTAGCCCCGATATCCAGGAAGACCAGTTCGTCGGCTCCTTCCTGGTAGTAAAAAGCCGCCTGTTCCACCGGGTCTCCTGCGTCGCGCAGGTTGGTGAAGCTGGTGCCTTTGACCACGCGGCCGGCCGTTACATCCAGGCAGGGTATGATGCGTTTGGTTAACATGCGATATACCTTATTATTATCCTTTTATGACGAGGCGATTTTTAAAAAGTTGGAATACATCTTCAGGCCGGTCTCGCCGCTTTTCTCAGGGTGGAACTGGGTAGCGAAAAGGTTGTCTTTGATTATCATGCTGCAAAATTCCAGCCCGTAATCCGTTACGCCGGCCACGACCGACTTGTCCCGGGGATGTGCATAGTAGCTGTGTACGAAGTAAAAGTTGGTGTTATCGGGTATGTCCGTGAAAACCGGGTGCGACATCACCTGTTTGACCTGGTTCCATCCCATGTGGGGTATCTTTAATCCGGCAGGCAATTTCTTGACCTCACCGGGTATGATGTCCATGCATGGATAGTGGCCGCCTTCCTCGGTGCTGGACAGCAGGACCTGCAGCCCGACACAAATTGCGAAGAGTGGCCTTCTCCAGGCTACCAGCTTCTTGACTGCGTCGACCATTCCTATGGCTTCGAGTCCTTTCATCGTGTCGCCCGCCGCACCCACGCCGGGCAGGAAAACGACATCCGCTTTGAGCACTTCAAATACGGAATCGGTGACCGATGGCTGATATCCCAGCCTGGTAAGCGCGTTGACCACGCTGCCGAGGTTGCCGGCTCCATAGTTAATAACGGCAATTTTTCTCTTATCTTTATGCATATCTTGCCTTGCCTGGTCCGATCGGCCCTTCACAAAGTGCGCGCACTATTACAAACATCAATTTTCCCCGATAGCTACCCCTGAATTTCTAATATACGGAAAGCATATGCCGTAATTAGCATGGTAGCATTACACATGCGGCAGTGTCAAAACTTTTGTCTGTGCGGCAATGTGTTCCGCATTATTGTGGTAACAGGAAAAGACTCGACCGGATTAAGTGTAGCATAGGCGCGGCCTGTATTGGCAACTGGCAATAAGGCAGACCGGCTAGGTATCGTTTTTATTTTCCGGTAGCCGTGAGTCCTTCTTACGCAATGCCGGCCCGACCAGTTCGAAGAGCAGGAGCGTGAAAAAGGTTATCAATAACAGCAAAAGCAGGGTCTCAAGGAATTCTTTATGTACCAGGAACATGATAATGAATATCTCCAGCATCAGCACGGCGGTCTCGATGATCCTGTGCCTGACCATATTGTCTACGATGAATGAGAACATAATGACCTCGACCCAGCCTTCGGCAATTACCCCTACGGTGATCGACTCCCAGGTCAGCGTGCCCGGCGGCAGTACTCCCGACAAATACTGGAGGAAGCCGAAAGTGAAGAGCGATTCGGGTATATAAGACAGGTTAATGGCCAGGTAGGTCGGCATGCGCCCTTTCAGCAGCCCGCAAAAGAGCCCGGTCAGGGATTTGCCGAATATGATGGCCAGGCCGTAAAGGGGACCGTAGATGCCGAAAACCCCAAAGTGGAAATAGGGGTAAATCGAGGTCAGGGCTGCGGCCAGCCAGCCGTACCATGGGCCATAGGTGATAGCTACGGCGAAAGTAGCCAGGTGTGAAAAATCGAAGGTCACCTGGGGATTGAGGGGGGTGAGCAGGCTGGAGAGGAAGGAGAGCAGGTTGCCCAGCACGGCTGCGCCCAGGGTTATGGCCAGCTTTCGCGTCCTTTCTCCCGCAAATATACGCATATCTTCCTCCCGTTAAGAGATAGGCCGTGCTTCACAGTATAACATTTTTTATTCGTATAATCCGCGCTTACGGTTCTCTTCCAGGATACGGTGGTACTCACGGTCAACATCTATGCCGTTGTCACGCAGCACGCGCTCCATCATTTCGACCGAATGGTAAAGGTCAAGAAAGCGGTTCAGCCAGGCCTGGGGATGGTCGGGATCTTTGGAGAAGTCAGCGGCCAGTTGATTGTATTCCTCTGTGATCTTAGCGAACTCCAGCCGGGGCTGGAATTTTCCTTTGATACGGGGGAACTTGAAAAGCTGTTTGACCTTGCCGAAATGGCGCTGGAATATATATTTGTCGACGTACCAGAAGATGCAGGCCAGTAAAAGCTGGTTGATCAGGAAAGCCGGGAAGTCTGGGATGCCCAGCCGTTCCCTTAAAAGGACCTGTAATATAGCGCCGGCGATGCCCGACAGTAGGATCCAGCGGCCGAAAACATAGATGAACCACTCCCTGGAAAACATGGTGACCCCCTGCGATTTTTTTGTTGGACTTTTAATTTAATACTATCATCGCACTTGAGGGCTGTCCATATATTTCACCGGGCTGCGCCAGTATAGCAGTGATATAATTGAGCTTAGCGGGAGTGTTCGATCCTGTACCGGATAATTGGAGGCTTGCGATGAAAGTGGTCTATCATGAGCGTTTTACCCAGGTGTACGAAAACGATCCGGCCGCCGCCCCGGGCCGTATGGAGGCCATTGTTCCGAAGCTAAAAGGTTTCGATATCGTTGCGCCGGAGCCTGCGGGCATCCATGACATCCAATTGTGCCACACCCAATACCATATCAATTACGTGCAGCGCTACGGCTCCGTACATGAAATGGCCCTGCTGTCAGCCGGCGGCGCACTTAAGGCGGCTGCGCTGGCGTACCAGGGGGAAGCCGCTTTCGGACTGATACGTCCCCCGGGGCACCATGCCAGTGCCGATAGTTGCTGGGGTTTTTGTTTTTTTAACAATATCGCCATAGCCATAGCCCGGCTGAAAAATGAGGGGCGCATCAACACAGCCCTTGTGCTCGACTTCGATCTGCACTTCGGTGATGGAACGGCCAACATCTTCGAGGGTGACTTGACTGTAACGTATTTCCATCCGGAAGACGGCCACCGGCAGGACTTTGTGGACCATGTTGCCCGGTTTTTGCAGCAAAATAAAGCCGATATAATCGCCGTCTCAGCCGGGTTTGACCGGCATATCGAGGACTGGGGCGGGCTGTTGTCTACAGAGGACTACCGGACCATGGGGCAGGAAGTTAAAAAGTTTGCTATCAAGAACTGCGAAGGCAGGCGTTTCGGCGTGCTGGAAGGCGGCTACAACCACAACGTTTTGGGCGATAACGTCAGGGCCTTTCTTGAGGGCATGGCCTGAATAAACCAATTTACCTAAACATTAATATATATAGTATTTCGTCACTGGCTGGTGGGCGCTGAGGGAGCCTGAGGCATCCAGGCCTGTGTGGGGCCGCCGGAGAAAACACCCTGCTCATTGCCGGCGACAAAGGGTCCTGCACGTTGCCAGCAGGTGGTACATCCCTGCCACCACCCGTTGCGCCAGCCGCTGCCCCAGCCGTAGCTCACTCCATCATTGTAGCCCTTGGTATATCCTATCTGCTGCCCCTGTGCCTGCCCTTGAGCCTGTCCCTGCGCCTGGCCTTTGGTCAGCCCCTTGTTATAACCGTCCGTTTCACCATCCTGTTTGCCCTGTGTATAGCCTGCAGCCTGGCCCTTGTTATAGCCGTCCTGCGTGCCCTTGGCATAGCCGTCGGCGTTGCCCTTGGCATAACCTGATTTATATCCGGCATCGCTTCCTAACTGGTAGCCGCCGAAGCCGGCTATGGCAAGCCCGGCGATGAATAGAACTACTATACCTATGATCGCGCCCGTCCCTAGTTTCATCCGATGCCTCCTCGTTTGCCAGCTTAATAACAGTCAGAGCCCCGGGTCTTTACGAAGATGAAGCCTGTCCCACCCCTCTCGACGGTACATTGTAACCCCGTGCTTATTCAAAACTAGCATACCGTGTAACTATTTTCAAGACCCTGTATGGATAATTGACATCTGATATGTTAATATTTCGAAACTTAGCGTATTGCTCTTCGAGTTAGGCGTCTAAACCGATCCGGCATGACGTCTAACCGGCAGGCCGAAAGGCCTCGAGGGTGCAGGCAGAAATGGCTGCGCCTCCCATTTTGGAAAGGAGGGTAAAAATGGTCGTCTGATACATTCTTTATGGGTTTCCTCTGGTTGCGGTCTGATTACCAGGCGGCCTCGCAATTAGAGATCTCCCGTTCCATTGTTTCACAAGCCGTTCTTGTTGTTGCATAAAAATTTGGTCAGAAGGAGGAATTGGATGAGAAACTTCAAGCAATTTGCATTACTCGTAGTCACGATTCTGATGCTGGTACCTGTTGTTGCGGCTTGTACCCCGGCCGGCCAGGTTGCGGAAAATAAATCCGCGGCGGCCAAATCGTCGTATGCCACGCATTTCAAGATAGCTACAACTACAAGCCTCAACGACACAGGGTTATGGGACTATTTGACACCTGTATTTGAGAAAAAATTCAATGCTGCTCTGGATGTGGTGGCTGCAGGGACGGGCGCCGCGCTTGATTACGGTAAACGCGGCGATGTAGATGCCGTCACCGTTCATGATCCGGCTGCCGAGGCACAGTTCATCTCTGATGGCTACGGCATCAACAAACGCTCTTTCGCTTTTAACTATTTTATCGTTGTCGGGCCCGCCGCCGATCCGGCCGGCATCAAGGGCCTGGTGCCTGAAGACGCCTTCAAAAAGATATATGCGGGCGGCATGGCCGATGCAACCAAGGTGAAGTTTGTTTCACGCGGCGATAATTCCGGGACCTATTCTAAAGAGAAGCTTATCTGGCAGGCCGCGGGATTCAATTACCCTGATGTAGAGAAATCCGGAAAGTGGTATATTGAGGCCGGCAAGGGCATGGGACCTTCCCTGGTCATGGCCAGCGAGCAGGGCGCCTACATTCTGACCGATGTATCCACCTTCCTGGCTTATGGGAGTAAATTGAATCTCGTACCGATCGTTCAAAGTGGGGCTATATTCCTCAACGTTTACGATGCCATAGCTATTAACCCGGCCAAGGTCACGACTGCTAAAATGTTGCCGATGGCCAATAATTTCATTAACTGGTTGATTTCGGATGATGTGCAGAACCTGATTGCTACTTATGGTGTGGATAAATACGGCAAACCCCTCTTCAGCGCTATGAAAGGGGGAGGCTGCAAGGATGTCGGCTGTCCCAAGGTAGAAGATTATACCGTCCCCGTTCAATAATTAAGTAAAAATGCAGGAGCTGTGGGAAGGCCTGGTCCAGGCGGTTAAACTGGTAGTAAGCCTGGACCCGGAGGTTATCGAGATTTCGGTGCGGTCGCTGTATGTTTCAGCGGCCGCCATTCTCATTGCTGCGGCTATTTGCATACCCATCGGGGGCCTGATAAATTTCCATGATTTCCGGGGCAAACGCGTATTAATAAATGTAATACAGACATTTTACAGCCTGCCTACTGTGGTAGTGGGATTGTTCGTATTCCTTTTTATTTCCAGGTCGGGGCCCCTGGGAGGGTTCGAGCTGCTCTTCACTCCTGGGGCTATAATAATCGGGCAGGTCATACTCATCATGCCGATATTAACCGGCATGACCATATCCGCGCTGAGCGGAGTTGACCGTTCCATCAGGGATACCGCCCTGGGTTCAGGTGCCAGCCAGTCGCAGGCTATCTGGACCATCATCAGGGAGGCAAGGTTCGCAGTGGCCGGAGCGATGATCCTGGGGTTCGGCCGCGCTATATCGGAGGTCGGCGCTGCCATGATGCTGGGCGGCAATATCCGCGGCTATACGCGGGTCCTTACAACAGCTATCTCGCTCTATACACAAGAAGGAGAGATAGCGCTCTCACTGGCCCTGGGGATTATACTTATCGGGATTGCCACAGTCATCAGTGTAATCGTAAATATCCTTTTGCAGAGGTATTGATGGCTTTCTTGAAGCTGATTAAGCTGGAGCAGCGTGCCGGCGACAAGCCCCTTCTAAAAAATATCAATCTTGACATAGAAAAGGGTGAGCTGTTCGTCATTATCGGCCCGACCGGAGCAGGAAAGACCACGCTGCTGAGGCTCATCGACCTTCTTGACCGTCCTTATTCAGGGGAAATACAAATAGAGGGGCTTAATATCACGGATACGCACGTCGATACGATAAATACCAGGCGCAGGATGGCCATCGTATTTCAGAAGCCTGTGGTTTTTAACGGCACGGTCTTTGAAAATATCGCTTACCCCTTAAAGATGCGCGGAATTAAAGGCAGGGAGATCGAGCCCCGTGTAGGCAGGCTGCTGGATACAGTCGGACTAAGCGGGTATGGCAGGAGGAAAGCCAGGACCTTGTCGGGTGGGGAAGCGCAAAGGGTGGCGCTGGCTCGTGCCGTTATCGCGGATCCGGAGCTGCTGCTGCTGGATGAGCCAACGGCCAACCTCGATCCTCTCAGCGTAAAACTGATCGAGGAACTGGTAATAGAGTTCAATAAATCTAAAAATGTTACAGTGGTGATGGCTACCCACGATATGCAGCAGGGCCGGCGCCTGGCAAGCCGCGCAGGAGTGTTGATGCAGGGAGAGCTGGTGCAAGTGGGCAGCCCTGAGGCGATATTCCAGTCTCCCGACAGCGCCCGGGTTGCCGGTTTCGTAGGTATGCAAAATGTCTACCGTGGCCGGATCGTAGCGAGCGATAATGGCCTCGCCAGCGTACAAATCGACAGAAGCGTTATCGATGTAGTTTCTGAATTAGAGGTAGGCAAAGCCGTCGACATATTTGTAAGGCCTGAGGACATTGTATTGTCTTTATCGGGTTCCACCAGCAGCGCCAGGAACAACCTGAAAGGCGTCATAACGGCCATCCATATTACGGGTCCCTTGAGCATGGTCATAGTAGACTGCGGCATTGTTCTCGAGGTCATGGTAACCATCAAGTCGGTCGAGGAGATGGGATTGAGGATGGGGCTGAATATCTTCTGCTCTTTTAAAGCTTCCGCAGTTAAGGTTTTGCCTGTGAAATAAGGCTTGACCTGAGAGGGTCAGGCCGTATAGGTACCGCTCTTTCCCCCGGTCTTTTTCACCAGGTAGAGATCGGTGATGCGCATGCCCTTATCCAGCATTTTACACATATCGTAAATAGTCAGGGCCGCTATGGCCGCCGCCGTCAATGCCTCCATTTCGAACCCCGTCTTTCCTTTGCCCCTGACCGTAGACTTAATTTCAATAGAAGCGTCCTTGCTGATTAAAGTGAAATCGATGGCAACGCTGTTGAGCAACAGAGGATGGCACAAGGGTATAAGGCCGGGAGTCTGTTTGGCCGCCATAATGCCTGCCGTCTGAGCGGCCGACAGTACATCGCCCTTGGGCACCTTATTCTCCTTTACAAGTTTGAAAGTATTGTAATGCAATTTAATACGGGCTGTGGCGATGGCCAACCTGCTGGTCTCTTGCTTGGCGCTAACGTCAATCATGCGGGTTTCAGGCCGCTTCATCTGCTATCCCCCTATGCTGGACATATTTTTATCGGCAGTGCTGTGCATATTCAGGTTATGTTTTTTAGGCTTGGCACTAATAGCCGCGGTTATAAGACTCTTCAGGTCTTCTTCGGACGCTCCCTGCCGGATAGGTGTCTTGATATCTACGCCCTCGGAGGAAAAGAGGCAGGGCAGGAGCATGCCGGTAGACGATAAACGCAGCCTGTTGCACTCTTCGCAGAAAGGTTCCGACACCGGACTGATAAAGCCCAGAGTGCCTTTGGCAGACGGTAAGCGAAAATAGCGCGCCGCCCCGTTACCTGCTATCCCCCGGAACGGCTCGAGCGGCCCCAGAGACTCAATTCTCTTGCGCAATACACCGGATGGGACAAACTCGGCTGTGCGATTCATAGGCATGAGCTCGATAAAGCGGACGTGCCAGCCGGCCTCGATGGTCATCATGGCGAAATCTATGATCTCATCATCGTTAAACCCTTGCATGGGTACCATATTTATCTTTACCGGGTTCAGGCCGGCCTTTATAGCAGCATGAATACCCTTCAGGGCATCCGACAGGTCCCCGGTGCGGGTGATCTGTTTAAACCTGTCATATTTAAGTGTATCGAGGCTGATGTTGATGCGGTGCAGCCCTGCATCCACCAACCCCTCAACGTGCTCTGCCAGCAATGTGCCATTGGTCGTCATTGATATATCCTTGATGCCCTCGACGGCTGAGATCATGCGCACCAGGTCGATGACGCCCAACCTGACGAGAGGCTCCCCACCCGTTATCCGCACCTTATTTATGCCGAGATCACGGGCCGTCTTGACGACCGCCATGATCTCCTCGAAGCTCATTATCTCCTTGTGGGGTACGAGGGGCACGCCTTCCGGCGGCATGCAGTAAACGCACCTGAGGTTGCAGCGGTCGGTGACCGATATCCTCAGGTAGCTTATGCCCCTCTGGAAGCTGTCGCAAATACCTGCCATAATTAAATCCTTTTAAGGATGGTCTCCCATCCTGCCCTGCAGGGTCTCGATGGCATGGGGAATCACCGGCATTAGCAGGTCGAGATATTCCTCGACTGCCCTGGGATTGCCCGGCAGGTTAATTATAAGGCAATTCCCGCGGACGCCCGCAATTGCACGGCTCAATATGGCTGTCGGCGTCTTATTGTAGCCATCGGCTCTCATGAGCTCGGCGATGCCCGGTATTTCCTTATCCAGAACAGACTTCGTCGCTTCCGGGGTTACATCGCGCGGGCTGACGCCGGTACCGCCCGTGGTTATGATAAAATCCACTTCCCCGCTGTCCGCCCAGAGGGATAGTGTTTTGGCTATAAGCGGTTGCTCATCGGCTACTATTTCATATCTGGCGACATCTATGTCCAGCCCGCGGAAAAATTGGACGATATAGTCACCGCTGCTGTCGATTCGCTGGCCCATGGAACCCTTGTCGCTTATAGTCAGGACGCCGGCCTTATACATATCGCTGTTTCCTCAACTGAGCCGCCCTATCTATTCCTTATTTCTTATGGATATAATAACACTTCTGATGATACCTACGGTCTTCAAGGAACCGAGCATGGCCAGTATGGAACTGGCAATAATGTTTTTGACGAAGGGCTTCATAAAAATCTTTTTACCGTTCACTGTAACTTCTATATCTGAAGGCGCTTTACCTATTATTTCCTTCTCGATAAAATCGGCGATTCCCCCGATGTCGCCGGGGCGGAATTTCGGGATCTTATAAGGAAGCTTGAAATCGGTTATTACCGCAGACAGGTCGGATTCAGCGCATACCATATCCTTTCCATCCGTCCCGCCGTAAACCTCTATCTTTGGTACCTTGCTCTTTTTAAATCCTTCCGCCAGTACGAGATCATAGGCTTGATCTAAAGACATCAGCGTTTCCTCGAGGGAGGGATCGTGATTGATACTTTTAAAAACGGTTATTTTGGACGGGGAACTTATGACCGTAGTCGGGCTGCCTGCCTGTGAGAAACGCCAGGTATCTTTGCCCGGCAGGTCAAGGTCGACCGTTTCTCCGGCATGCTTGACGGCGGCCAGCCGGTGGCCCCTGGCCTTGAGCTCCACGATCAGCTTCTCAATAAACGCTGTTTTACCGGATCCGGAATTTCCCACTATGGCAATTACAGGTAACATATTTCTCCATCTAATCCGGGCATTGGCCGCCTTCCAACAATTGGACTTTTATTTTTTCCCCCGCCCTGACCAGTGGGCAGTCCTCGGGAACGACGGCCAGTCCGTTGGCCGCTGACATGGATGTAAGTATCCCTGAACCCTGCGGGCCCGTCAATGAGGCATGCCATCCTTCAGCATCCCTGGTCACGTGTACACGGGCGAATATGCGCCTCCCATCGGTATTTTTGATTGACTGATCCAGTGTGGCCACAATAGTCGGCCTGGCGAAATCGTTTTTTCCCATCATTTTCAGGATAGCCGGCCTGGCGAACTGCTCGAACGTTATCATCGAGCTTACGGGATTACCGGGCAGCCCGAGGTGAGGTACCTCTCTGACAGCTTTTCCCCTTTGATTTTTGATCTGGCCAAAGGCCAGGGGTTTACCCGGTTTCATTCGTACTGTCCAGAAATCGATCTGCCCCATCTGAGATAGCACATCTTTGACGATATCATAGTCTCCCATCGATACACCGCCGGAGGTAATCAGCATATCAGCATCGGCCCCGTCGCTGATTTGAGCTTTGAGAGGTTTTATGGAGTCACGGGCGATGTCCAGCAATTTGGGTATGCCTCCGCACCTGAGCACGCTGGCTGCGATGGCGTAGGAATTGCTGTCATAGATTTTACCTGGTGATAAGCGTTGTTCTATTTTACATAATTCATCGCCAGTCGAAAGGATCGACACGATGGGACGGCGAATGACCGTTGCCAGCGATTTCCCCAGCGAGGCCAGCACGCCTATTTCCGCCGGCCCGAGTACCGTACCCTTCTTCAACACCATCGCACCATTTGGAATGTCTTCTCCTCTGTAGCGGATATTCTGGCCTTTCCAGGCTGTAACAAAGATACCGATTTTGCCGCTATGTTTACCCTCGCCTTTATGTTCCTGTTCGTCGGTGTCTTCGAACCGTACTACTGCATTTGCTCCGGCCGGCATGGGCGCGCCCGTCATGATACGAATCGCCTTGCCTTCAGCCACATTTTGGGGGGAGACACGGCCTGCGGCCACTTCACCTATTACTTCCAGATATACCGGCCGCTCTTTAGCGGCGCCGGTAAGGTCCTCCGATCTTACAGCATAGCCATCCATGGCTGCATTATCGTGAGGAGGAATATCCAATCCGGAAAAAACGTCGTCGTCAATCACCTGGTCCAGGCATTCGAGGATGGGTTTCTCCTCCCTTTCCAGCTTGCTGACCGCGGCCAATATTGTTTCCAGGGCTTTTTCAACTGAAATCATAGGTAATTTACACGTATGAACTGATAAGTATTATGTTAGCCACCAATATAAATGTCAAGAGAAAACAAATCTGTAAATATATTTGCAATGTAGGCGGCATTGACGCCGCCGGAATATCCTGTGAACGGCAAATATAGATGCTGTCCGGTTGACGGAAAAGCAGCCGGTAGCCCGCGGCGAAAAGCCTGTAGAGATCGAATATTGATTTAACTAATAAACGGCTTAAGCTGATTGCTTGTCTATCTTGCGCAACTCGGCCCTTAATAGTTTTCCCAGCAGGTTCTTGGGCAGGACGTCGACAAACTGGATGGCTTTGGGGATCTTGAAGGTGGGAAGCTGCTGGCGACAGAAAGCGATTATCTCTTCACTACTGACTGTCTCGTTCTTTTTCAAAACGCAAAAGGCTTTTATCTCTTCACCGTAAACCTTATCGGGGATGCCGATCACTCCGACATCCATTATTTGAGGAATTTGTAATAAAACTTCCTCGACTTCACGCGGCGATACGTTTTCGCCGCCTCTGATGATGATATCCTTCTTGCGGTCTGTGATGTAGAAATAACCTTCGTCATCCATGTGACCCACGTCGCCGGTGTGCATCCAGCCCCCGCGCAGGGTAGCTTCAGTCTCTTCAGGCATGTTCCAATAACCCTTCATTATAGTGGGGCCCTTGATTACCAGCTCGCCTGTTTTGCCGGGAGGCAGCTCATGATCATCATCATCCACTATGGCCATGGTATCGGCTTTAATCATGCATTTGCCGATGGAACCGTATCTGGGCGGAAGGCCCGGTGCGTTTCCGCAAGTGGTGGCCCCGGTCTCGGTCATACCCCATCCTTCGAGAATATCCGTCCCGGTTTTTTCCTTCCAGAGCTTACCGACCTCGGGAGGCAGGGGAGCTGCGCCGCAGCCGCATTCGCGCAACGAGCTCAAATCATATTTATTGAAATCCGGGAGGCTTAACATCATGATATACATGGCAGGAACACCGGAGAAATTGGTGACCCGGAATTCCTCTATCAGCTTCATCGCTTGTTCAGGGTTGAACCATTTCATGATAATCCCTCGTCCGGCGACCATAATGCCCATTAGCGAAACTGCCAGGCCGTATGAGTGGGAAAGGGGTAAGACGAAAAGGCCGAGTATGTTGCGGTCCGAGCCGGTCACCTGCTGGCGAATCTCTGTCATCTTGTGCGTACGGGCATTCCGAAATTGCATGTTGGCTTCCAGGGTAGCGCTCAGATAACGAGAAACGAACTCAGCATAGCCCAGCGCAGTCATATAGAGGCTGAAATGGGTGTGCATTACGCCTTTGTTGGGGCCGGTAGTGCCGGCAGTGTAAATCAAGGCTGCCAGGTCGTCGTTGTCGGTCTGCTCTATCGGTAGTTCTTCAGATTGGCGCGGCACCAGTGTGTCATAGCCGATGGTGCCCGGTATATCGTTTTTTTCGGTGACTATGACGTGTTTTAAGTCGGAGGCCTCTTTTTGTGCCGCCTGTATCCAGGGAATGTATTCGGGACTGGTGACTACTGCTTTAGCCCCGCAATTTTTAAAGATATATGCCGACTGGTCCGGCCTGAGCAGGGGATTCATCGGCACAGCCACGGCGCCTATTTTGTAAATAGCTGGAAACGACCACATCACCACCGGGCTATTAGGCATTTGGATGGCTACGCGATCGCCCTTTTCGATTCCCAGTGATTTTAAAGCATTTCCCAGCCGGTTGGATTCAATATGCATCTCTACATTGTCGTACCACCTGCCCTCAAAATAGACGCTCTCATATTTGCCGAATTTTTGAATGTTATCCTCGCCAAGGCTGCCCAGATTCATGTCAACCTCCCTGATTTTTTATTTGGAGTGCGAACCATTATAACAAAATGCAAGCAGTATTTTTACTATCGTTGCACGCGTGGAGAAGTTAGATTATTGCATGAAAACCCGCCGCCCCCCGGCTGCCGTCCTAGAATTGTATGGGATTGGGTAGCTGGAAGCATTTCCAGTAGGGTCGAAGGTTGCTTTTGATCTCCGCTTCAACCAGCTTGGTCTCGGCATAAGCCGGGTCTTTGTGGAATTTCCTGGTAACCGGTTCGGGTTCCTCAACCTCTATTTTCCATCCGGCCAGCCCGGCTATGAGAGCCAGCCAAGCATAGGGTAGAACAGCCTTATTGTAGCCCGAGGCGATTAAGTCCAACTCCTTGCCCTGGCAGACTTCATCGGCAAGCTGCCTGACCCTCTCACCGATCATATGGAAGCCGCGCACAGGCAGCCCGAGGTCGGTGAGGCCGTCATCGGGATGGGGGTCAGATCCGCCATTGCGTATGATCATCTGCGGTTTGAACTCCCGTACCAGCGGCTCCACGATTTCCATAAATACCCTATCATAAGAATCGTAACCGGCATTGGGAGGCATCGGTATATTAACTTTGAATCCCCTGCCTTTGCCGTCGCCGATGTCTTTGGCAAACCCCGTGCCCGGGTATAGTGTACGCGGGTCCTGGTGAAGGTCTATCAAAAGCACGCGCGGCTCATCGTAAAAATACTCATAAGTCCCGTTGGCGGCATGGGCGTCGGTATCGAGGATCAGGACGCGCTCCAGTTTGTAATTATTGACCAGATACCTGGCTGCAAAGGCTACATCGTTGTAGACACAGAATCCCTCACCGAAGTTGGGCTTGGCATGGTGCATGCCGCCGCCGATTGAGACGGCTTTGGGATAATCGCCCTTCTGCACGAGGTCGCACCCAAGCTTGGCCTGGCCTATGATCAACCTGGCGGCCTCTTCGATGTTACCCGGTGTTTCGAAAGGCATGTTATCCATGCTCTGGTACAGTCCGAATTTAACGTGGTCGAGCTGCCCGGCATGGGCAGCCTTATAGTAATCGTGCGAGAATTGAATATACTCCCGGCTACAAATAGTAAGAAGGTCCTCATCGCTGGCAGGATTGGCTTTCACAAAATGATAGTTGTCGTCCTCCGGAACCCGTTCCTTTAAAAACCTGGGGAAAATCTCGTAGCGGTCACCGCGAAACGGATGTCCGGGCCCGAAATCATATTCCAAGAGCTCTTCGCGGTAAAGAATTGCAATAGCCAAGATTTCCTCGTTGCTGGATCAAATGACAAAAATTTTAAATGTTAATGAAATATTACACCTCCATACAAAGATAGACAAGGACTAATCGAATGCAATATTTAGCCCTTGTTTTTTGGATATCTGTAAGATAATATGAATTTGCTCGATTTTTTTAACAATTTAGGGATAGAACAATGAAAGAAGACAAGAGCAGACTGATCGGCTCGCTGGAGATTGTGACCGGCGTCGGTATTCTACTTTTCTGGATAGCCTTTATTACGGTCGGCATGGCGCCTGAAAATGCCGGCCCCGCCTATTTTGCGTATGAATATTCATTTATTGGGGCGGATTTAGTGCTGATTGTCATGTTGATCGTGGCCGGCATCTTGCTGATGCGGCGTAAACGACTCGGAATAGTTTTATCCATGGCTGCTGCAGGGGCTCTCGTCTACCTCGGCCTGGTGGATATAACCTATAACTTCCGCAACGCCGTTTACCTGGCCTCAAGCGTCGACCTGGTGGTTAACGCCGTCCTCAATTTATGGTGCGTAGGATTCGGCATTGCGATCATAGTTATAAGCCGAAAATTCGACTATTAGCGATTTTTGTGGCCATTTACTTATATCTATGGTTGCAGCATGGTTGCACATCAATATAGATAGTATTTTAAGTCTGCATACAAGCGTACCCAGAAACATGAAAACTTGACGGTCAGTCGGTAGGTGCCAGCCAAAGTCAGTCTATGCTGTCCTTGGTGCTGGGTATGCTGCCGGAGATGCGCGGATCGATACGCGTGGCCGAATCCAGTGCACGTGCCAGCGCCTTGAAAAGTGCTTCTGCTTTGTGATGATCATTGTTGCCGCGCATAACCTGTGCGTGAATATTGATCCTTGCCTCGGAGGCAAAGGACACAAAAAAGTGGTTGATGAGGTCGGAGTGCATTTCGCTGATAAATGCCTCTTTAATCGAGTCCTCAATCACAGCCTGGCCGCGGCCGCTGATATCCAGCGCCACCATAGCCAGCGCGTCGTCCATAGGAACGATGGCGTGAGCCATTCTCTGAATGGCCTGTTTATCGCCCAGAGCCTGGCTGAAAGCCCTGCCCAGCGTAATGGCCACGTCTTCTACAACATGATGCTGGTCTGAGCCATTGGCCGAGATTTTAAGGTCGAAAATACCATGCTGCGCCAGCTGGCATAGCATGTGGTCGAAGAAACGGATCCCCGTAGTAATCTCGTATTTGCTGCTGCCGTCGATATTGATTTCTATTTTTATCGAGGTCTCTTTCGTGCGTCGTGTTACCGTGGCTTTTCGTTCGGCCATTTTCAACCTCTTATATCTGAACTCAAGGCAAAGGGTATCACATATCTTTCAGCGCGGCAATGACCCTGGGTGTGTCTTCCGGTTTGCCTACGCTAATACGTATGTAATCCTTTAACTCGGGAGTTTCGAAGTAACGTATGAAGATGCCTTTTTTCTGAAGACCCAGGTAAACGCTTTTGGCGCTGCGGCCCTTCACGGCGCACAGGATAAAATTAGCTTCGGATGGGTAGGGTTTGAGCCACTTGATTTTACGCAGGCTCTGGTAGAGGCGCTCCCGTTCTTTAACCATGGCTTTTACCGTATTTTGCAGGTAATCGGCATCCTTCAAAGATTCGAGAATGGCAACGTGTGCTGCCAGGTTGATGTTATAAGGTTGTTTTATCTTGAGCAGATACGAGACTAAATTAGTGGGGAAGATGCCGAAGCCGGCGCGCAAGCCAGCAATCCCGGCCCACTTGCTAAAGGTGCGAAGCACTATCAGGTTGGCGTAGCGCGGCACCAGTTTTATCAGCGATTTGCCGCTGAAATCGACATAAGCCTCGTCCACAACCACGATCAGGTCCATAGCCAGAAGGGCTCTTATTTCAGCTTCATCCGCCTGGTTGCCCGTCGGATTATTGGGCGAGGCGATGAAAATCAGCTTCGTTTTTTTGTCGGCCGCCTTCTTGATTGCCGGTATATCGAGGGAGAAATCCTTTCTGCGCGGCACCTTTATCACTCTGCCCCCGACGATCTCGGTACAAAACGGGTACATGCCGAAAGTTGGCGGGCAGTTAATTACCCTGTCTCCCGGCCGGATAAAAAGGCGCAGGATTATATCTATCAGGTCGTCGCTGCCGGCTCCCGCCACGATGGACTCGGCCTTCATGCCGGTATACTTGGCCAGCGCTTTGCGTACCTCGCGCTGGTCGGGATCGGGATAGCGGTTAAATTCTCTGTATTTTGCCAGGGCTTTCTGGACGCGAGGGGAGCATCCGTAGGGGTTTTCATTGCCGTCCAGTTTGATGGTCTTATCGCCGGACACTTCCGATCTCTGTGTAAGCACCTCGGCGGGGTCCACCGGCGTATAGGCCCCCATAGCCTTCAGGCCGCTACGAATCATATTTTCGACGTCTTTCTTATCTAGCATCTCGTTTCTTCTTGTTTAATCTGATCTTGATAGCATTGGCGTGCCCGGTCAAGCCTTCGTTTTCCGCCAGCATCAAAGCGGGCGGTCCCAGCTTTTCAAATTCAATATCATTCAGTGCTATAACGCTGCTGATCTTGAGGAAATCCTGCACGACCAGGGGCGAGCTGAAACGGGCGCTGCCTCCCGTGGGCAGAGCATGGCTGGGACCAGCCACATAGTCGCCCAGGACTACCGGAGAATACTGCCCGGCACAGATACAGCCCGCATTCTTGAGCCGGCCCAGATATTTCGCCGGGTCTTTAACCATCAGGGCTAAATGTTCCGGGGCATAGAGGTTGGCAAGCTCGACCGCTTCGCCCATGTCTTTTACTATCACTACCTTGCCGTTGGCGTTGAGGGCCCTGGAGGCAATGGCGTTGCGTTTTAATTTCGACAGCTGTTTCTTGATCTCGGCCAGAACCCGGAATGCCAGCAATTCCGAATTAGTGATGAACACAGAGCTGGCCATGGCATCGTGCTCAGATTGTGCGATCAGATCGGCCGCGCAGAACGAGGGGTCAGCTGTGTTGTCGGCTATGACGACAACCTCGCTAGGTCCTTGAAGCGCATCGATATCTACCACTCCATACACCAATTTTTTAGCCGTCATAACATATATGTTGCCAGGGCCGCATATCTTATCCACACGAGGGACTGACCTGGTGCCGAAAGCCAGGGCAGCCACCGCCTGCGCTCCACCTATTTTGAAAATCCTGTCCACTCCGGCGATATCCGCCGCCGCCAGTGTATTAGCCGGCACTCTGCCGTCCTTGCCGCAGGGAGTTGCCATGATAATCTCACGAACTCCCGCCACACGCGCCGGTATGGCCGTCATCAATACAGTCGAAGGGTAGGCTGCTGTGCCGCCGGGGACATAGATCCCCACGCGGTCTAGAGGAAGCACCTGCTGTCCCACGCCATCCTTGAAGAAACCCTTGCCGTATTTCTGCATGCAGGACTTGTGGAATTTGCTAATGCGGTCCGCTGCAAAGCCTAGGGCGTTAAGGAGATAAGGGTCAATTCCTTCCAGTCTGGCGCTTGCCCTCTCCCTGGCGGTCACTTCCAGCGACTTCAACTTTGCTCCGTCGAAACGCTGTGTATATGCCAGGAGCGCTTTATCGCCCTCCTTCTTCACTTTTTCTATAATCTCCTTAACGGAGGCTTCGATTTTGCCGTCTTCCGCAGACATACTGTAGGGCAGGGAACGCTCCAGCAGCTTCCTGGCCTGTTCAAAACCTTTGATTGTTTTCATCTTCTTTCTACGGCCTCCCGGAAGATCTTTACCAGCCTGGCTATTTTAGCCTTCTTGCCGGCTTGGGCAAGGCTCTCTTTGTTCCCGATCAGACAGGCTGTCGACTCGAACAGCGTATCTATTATTTTAAGCTTATGCCTGGCAAGCGTCTGGCCCGTCTCGGTATTCTCGATAAGCATGTCGGCATCCTCGGGCAGGTAGACCTCCGTCGCTCCCCAGGTGGGTATAACGCGGTAGCGGCCCACGTGCTTATCACGCAGGTATTTGTCCGCTATGTTGACATACTCGGTAGCTATGCGCAAGGGCGTCATTTTGCCCTTTTCAATCACGTTCTTAAGCTCCTCCATTGAATCGGCGGGAACATTTTCGCATACAACGGCTACGACCCGGACCCAGCCGAAGCCGAGGTTCAGTAGTTCCGTGACAGGGCTGGAGGGAAATTGGTAAAGGTGATCGAGAAGCCAATCGCGCCCTGTGATGGCCAGGTCGAAATTGCCGTTGGCTACCTGTTGCGGCATATCCTGCGGACGTACTACTTTAAAGTTGATCCACTCGAGGTTACAAGTAGGCCGGCGGCGCAAGCAATCTCCTGCGTAGCCTTCCATTTTGACACCTGTTTTCTCCAAGAATGCTGCTGTGTGTACCTGCTGGTGGCCGTCAGCCAGGGCCAGCCAGATATTGCCTTCTCGAGACCCAAAGTTAATATCGTTACATATTGACGCTTTGGCCGCTTCTTGCCGTTGACGGAGTTTTCTCTTAAGCTGGAAGCCCGAAGTCAATCGTGTTAGCAGGTCGCTGAAGTTTCCTTTCTGCAGGCTGTCGCTGTTGGCTATTATGCAGGCGTTGCTGTCGCATAGCCTGGCCACAGGTGTCAGGTTAAGTGATTTGAGGGTATTTTCATCGCCTGCACGCAGGACAGCCAGATCTGCATTTTCCGGTGGATAAGCCTCGGCCGAGCCCCACACAGGGTAAATTCGGAACTTTTTTAGCCTCATTTTATAGGCAGCGGATTCAGCCAGAGCGGGATACTCGGTTACAATGCGCCACATGATCTCACCTTTTGACAGGTCTTTACGTGAGATACGTGAGCTGGCTGAACCGGCTGAACCGGCCAGGAAGACTCCCGACTCTTCAAAGTCCAGGTCGGCTATTTTAAATACCCGGCTGGCCGGATATCTGGCCTGAAGTTCCTGCAGCCAGTCGGAAGTGCAAATACCGAAATCATAGTTTCCTATGGCTACCTGAACGGGGATATCCCTCTCATTGAGCATCTTGGCGGAAAGCGACGGCATGGTTTTGGATGACATGCGGTAAATGCGCGTCTTCGAGTTATAGTCGTCGAATCCCAGACCGACGGCCTCAAGGAGTTCGGCGGTGCGGGCCAGCATTCTGCCCTTCGGCAGGGCCAGCCTGGTAACAGCTTCGGCTTTATTTACCAAATTTACCGAAGCCCCCGATGATATTGATGACATCATTGGCCGATTTGACCTTTTTCTGAACGTCTTTATTCTGGTCCATGACAACGAAAGCCACGGGCTTGTCCTTTACCGTAACCTTCCAGCGGGCTGTCATCTGGCTTCCGCGGAAAGCGAATTCGGCCACCAGCCCTGCGCCGCGCAGGGCGCCCGCCAATTCAAACGAGGCCTTTGTTGCTGCGGGTGTTTCACTTTCTGCCCGGATGAGAACGGTCTTATCCGCTTTCTGCCGGGACCATGGCTTAATAAGTTTGCACGAGATCCTCAAGGAAGAAGGCAAACCCGCATGCCGGGGTCTTTTTGCCTCCCACCAAACCGACCAGGTTATCGTACCTGCCGCCGCTGCATATCTTCTTGTTGCCTGAAACCATCTTAAAGCACAGGCCGGTATAGTATTCGAACCCTTTTATGGACGTGAAATCGATTGAATATTTGTAGCCCAAGCGTATCCAGCAGAGCTGCAGACGGAAGCGAACTTATCTATCTCCTTTTTCAGGTCGCGTGAAATAGAAGGCAGTGATTTCAGGTTGGCCAGAAAACCACTGGACTTACCCTTCAGCCCCATTAAAGCGGCCAGGGCTGCTGAAATATCTTTATTAGTGCTCTTAGATCCGGTCAGGGCCTGCCAGTTGCCGTCCAGTATCTCGTCAAGCAGAGTTTCCTTGGCCCCGGCGCTTAGCTTAAGATCTTCTATAAGCGCTTTGAGTATGCCGGCATGAGAGAGCTTAAGCTCCACCCGGGATATTCCCAGAGACTTCAATATCTCAAGGGCCAGACCTATGATCTCGGCGTCCGAAGTTGGATTTGAATCGCCCAGTAGTTCCACTCCGCATTGCCATTTTTCCCTGTTCTCCTTGCCGGTCTCCTCGAAGGCGAAAATATTGGTGATATAGCACAAGCGGCTGATCTTCTGACCGGCCATATTTTCGTTATAAAGGCGCACAGCCGGGATCGTGCCGTCGGGACGCAATACAACTCGTTCTCCACCCCAGCCATCCCAGTCCAGGAACGAATAGACGCGTCCGAGCATAGCGGGAGTGAGTGTACCTGCCTGAGTGAACAGGTGTATGTATTCCAGGGTAGGGGTTTTGATCTCGCGGTATCCCCAGTTCAAGCATGAATTGAGGAACGCCTCTTCCACCTGCCGGAATCTTTCCATATCCAGTGGAAGAAGATCGCGTGCCCCTTTACATTTTTGTGTTTCCATCTTGATTTAAATCCTCTTAGAGCCGGATTATTCTACACTAATAGTAACATAGCTACAATCAGTCTACGAAAAAAGCGGATGCCCGCCACGGGCATCCGCTCGTTTATATAATTCGTGTATTAACGCTATTTATCAGAAAAGGCCAATATCCCGATGAAGATAAGATTGACTATCGGGATTATCAATAAAATAACCCACCAGCCTGGTTTGCTGCGGGCCTGGCAGATGCCGATCCATATCAGGATCAGAAAATACCAATGCTGCGATATCAAATATGTAACCCAGCCATGAAAGACTTCCACTCATCATGCCGACGGCTACGGAATATGCCAATACGATGATCAATGCCCACCACCAGGGCTTCTTGGCAATCATGGCCATAAGGAATACATTAGCTATTGGTATCCAGGCCAGCCATGGGTATTTAGTTCCGGTTTTTTGTGCGATGAACATGAGGCAGATAGCAATATAAATGTAGAGTACAAGGCCGCCGCCAACGCCGAACAATAACATACCTGTATCCATTAAATCCCTCCTTTTCGCATTATATATTAAGGCAGGGAAGGGCACAATACCTTCTCGCTATCTCCTGAAATAAAACTCTTGTTTTCCTGTTTTGAGGCATGTCATAGGTTTCAATTTCTGCTTCCAATAGTCCATTGCTATTCTGTGAATTCCGCGCTCGTGCTCTTTCTGTTATACAATATAAAGGCAGTGTCCAAACAGGTTTTGCGGCTTTTTTACATCGGCCTTTTTCTTCTGGGTTTGGCTCTTTCGGTATGTGGAGGGAATGCCCATGCCGACGGTGGCAATATCCATGTCCTAACTGTCAAAGGCACTATTGTGCCGGTGGTAGCAGACTATATCGACCGGGGTATAAGCGAAGCTGAGGACAGCGGCAGCAATGCCTGCATTATACAGTTGGATACGCCCGGTGGCCTGCTTGAATCGGCTCAAACTATTGTAACGCGTATCCTAAATGCCCGGGTACCGGTCATAGTCTATGTAGCTCCGCAGGGAGCGTGGGCTGCTTCAGCAGGAACCTTTATAACCCTCTCCGCTCACGTCACAGCTATGGCGCCTGCTACCAGTATCGGGGCAGCGCATCCCGTTAGCGCCCAGGGTCAGAATCTGTCGGATGTCGAGGAGCAGAAAGCCACTGAATACACATCCGCCTGGATAAAGAGCATAGCAGAAAAGCGCGGGCGCGATCCTGCCCTCATGGAGGCGACGGTAAGGGAAAGTAAGTCTTATACGGCGATCGAAGCTGTAAATCTGAAGCTAGTGGACTTTACTGCGGATGACCTTGGAAGCGTCCTAAAGCAGGTCGACGGCAGGCAAGTAACGCTATCGGACGGGCAGCAGGTTACTTTAAATACCGGAAGCGCTACCTTAGTTTACGATGATATGACGGGGCTGGAAAAATTCCTGCTCATGATAAGCAATCCCAATTTAGCTTATATATTATTGACACTGGCTTCTATCGGTTTAATTACGGAGATATCTAACCCCGGGCTGATCTTTCCCGGCGTGGTCGGCGGGCTTTGCTTATTTTTAGCCTTTTATTCCCTGGGCGTATTGAATGCCTACTGGGCGGGGGTACTGCTCATTATCCTGGCCTTCGGGCTGTTTACAATTGAGATTTTTGTACATGCCTATGGTATACTGACTTCGGGTGGAATCATCTGTTTCATATTCGGCTCGCTGATTCTTTTCAGCGGAAGCGACGTTTCCATGGAATTCAATACAGGACTTATTGCTGTGGTTGCCATAGTTATGGCCGTATTTGTCGGCCTTCTGGTCTGGGCGGCTATAAGGGGCCAGATGCGCAAGGTGACCACCGGCCATGAAGGAATGATAGGCCAGATTGCCATAGTCAAAACCCCAATGACACCCAAAGGTATGGTTCTGGTTGAAGGCGAGTTGTGGTCGGCTGAATTGGATAGCGGGACCGCAAAGCCGGGAGAGGAGTTGGTTATTCAAAAGGTTGATAACCTTAAGCTATACGTGACTAAAAAGAAATGAGAGGTGAGATATGGTTCCAGTGATTATAGTTATTGCGGTTTTCCTTTTTATCATAATCTTGGCGGCGGTCAGAATTGTCAATGAATATGAGAGGGGCGTGGTCTTCCGTCTGGGAAGATACGTGGGCGTCAGGGGCCCGGGCCTCATCCTGCTTATTCCATTTATAGAACGCATGGTAAAAGTAGAACTGCGCGTAGTGACCATGGATGTGCCACAGCAGGAATGTATTACCATGGATACGGTAACCGTCAAAGTTGATGCGGTAGTTTATTTCCGCGTTATGAAGCCGGAATCGGCGATACTGAATGTCGAGCAATATATTCGAGCCACCTCGTTGCTCTGCCAGACTACCCTGCGCAACGTGGTAGGCCAGAGCACACTTGAAGACCTGCTGGGCCACAGGGACAAGGTAAATGAGAAACTGCAGGTGCTGATCGATGAAGGGACCGAGCCCTGGGGCATAAAGGTGAGCATGGTCGAAGTAAGGGATGTCCAGCTTCCTGAGACGATGCAGAGGGCTATGGCAGCTCAGGCGGAAGCGGAGAGGGAACGCCGGGCCAAGATCGTCCATGCCGACGGTGAAGCCCAGGCGGCGGAAAAGCTGGCCGAAGCCGCTAGAATCATATCGGCACACCCGGCTGCCATGCAGCTACGCTACCTGCAGACCCTGGTTACTATTTCGACAGAGAAAACCAATACCATCGTATTCCCGCTGCCCATGGACCTTATCATGCCGATGCTGGAAAAAGCGGGTGGTGATCAGAAAAAATAGTCCTGGTTGAGATGTTTTCGTATTTTAAAGGAGGGTCATTTTTGACCCTCCTTTATTAATTATTTTGATCTCTTACCAGATTTACATCTCCGGCCGCTATCTCCTGAACGGAACCGTCATCCAAGAGTAACAACAAGTTGCCCGAGTCGTTTACATCGGCCGCCATTCCTTCGATTGTCTCGTTGATGAGGTTTACCCTGACACGTTTACCCAGGGTCTCCATATAGCTAGCCCACTCTCTGATAAGGACCTCCTCCTCTCCAATTCTTGCGTAAAGATTTTCAAGCTGGGAATAAAGCTGCAGTGCAACCTCTTCCACAGGCAGTTCTTTCCCTGTTTCCTTTGAAAGGCTGGTAGCTATATCAGCTATTTCGGGGAAGGCGGATGTATCGAAATTAACGTTTATGCCAATGCCGATCACAGTATAGACTAGATCGAGCTTGTGAAAACCGTTTTCGATCAATATACCGCAGACTTTTTTCCCGGCTATAAGAACGTCGTTAGGCCATTTAATATACGCTTGAACGCCCATACGGCGAAGGGCGTGCATGACTGCCAACGAAGCGACGATAGGTATAAGACGTATTTTTTCCGCCGGAGGACGCAGGATGATCGAAGTTGCCAGCCCTCCTTCCGGCGACAACCAGGACCGGCCTAACCTACCGCGACCGACATTCTGTTTTCCGGCTATGACAACTGTTCCTTCAAGAGCATGTTTTTCCGCCAGGTCCCTGGCGATATCCATGGTCGATCCGGTAATCTCGAAATAGAATAGTCGCCTGCCGACGAAGCGCGTTTTGAGATTCTGCGCCAGATATTCGGCTATATTCGCCATAATTCTTCTCGCTATAATATAACAGACGTATTTAAACCGTGTATAATTTACTACTGGTACAGGCGGTCGGTACAAGGAAGTTTTCCATGGCTGATAATGAAATAGAAAATAAGGCTGAGCGGATAGCGGAGTTGATTATAAACGCCCAACACACCATTGTTTTTACGGGTGCGGGCATCAGCACCGAGTCGGGGATACCTGATTTCAGGGGGAAGGACGGAATTTGGACTAAGGTCGACCCCGAGGACTTTACAATACAGCGGTTCGTGGCCAAACCGGAAGTCAGGAAGATGCACTGGAAGGCAATGTCCGAGGGTGGTATGGTCAAGGATGCCAAACCCAATGCAGCACATTACGCTATTGCCGGATTGGAGAAGCTGGGCAAACTGGACTGCGTGGTGACACAAAATATCGATAATCTACACCAGGCCGCGGGGAGTAGTCCTGAGATTGTTTTTGAACTTCATGGAAATGTGCAGTATGTGCGCTGCTTAAATTGTCATAAGCGATTTCCCATGGCCGACATCATTGCCCGCCTGGCCTCAGAAGAGATACCCGAATGTGAGTTCTGTAAGGGCATGTTGAAGCCCGATGCCGTGTTTTTTGGCGAGGCTTTGCCGGAGCTAGTCCTGCATGAGGCTGCCAAACGGGCCAATCAATGCGACCTTTGCATCGTTATAGGCTCAACACTTGTCGTCTATCCTGCGGCCTATATACCGCTGTATGCACGTGATGCCGGGGCGAAAATCGTGATAATTAATATAGGTTCCACGCCTATGGACCCGACCGCAGCCATATGTGTAGAAGCCAAGGCAGGGGAAATCATGACCAGCGTGATGCACCATGTCAGGGCGAAGATGGGAAAATAAATCTATTGACAAGCTTAATATACAATGTTAGATTGTGAATAACATGTTAGAGGAGGCACAGATTTGAAATACGTGGCTATAGCCGTCCTGATTATCGCTGCAATATTTGCGGGATGTCTGAGGCCGGCTATCGATACGAAGATCCCTCCTGTGGCTATTATCGATTCTGTTTCCTCGTCCCAGATCTATACGGGCGATAGTATAAAATTCACCGGGCATGGCGTTTCCACGAACGGGCAGATTATTGGTTATAACTGGCGATCGAGCATCAACGGGGATTTGAGCAGGCTCGCCACGTTTGATATTACTACTCTATCTGCAGGTTCTCATACGATCTGGTTTAGCGTTCAGGATAACTACGGCAACTGGTCAAAGGAGATTGCAACCAACGTCATCGTGCTACCGCACGGCGGACCGGCCACCATGTCAATCAAAGTTTTTAGTGCTTCTCCACCCTTGATTGCGGAAGGAGATTGGGCGACTTTAACCTGGGATGTTTCCGGCGACGGTACCGTCAGAATAGACCCCGATGTAGGCAACGTTGCCTATAATGGCAACAGGTCCGTTCAACCCATGCAGAGTACTACTTATACCATATACGCCACCAACGACGCGGGCGTAACCACGGCTAGTACCCAGGTCACTGTTACCCCTATTGCGCTTCAAAAAGTAGTGCTGTACTCGGTTTCTTCCGAAGTCGGCACAATCATGATAAACAATGGGGCATTCAACTACGGTCCGGCGCTGGTAGGTGAGGATAAAAACCAAAGCCAGATGCAGGGGATCCTTAGCTTTGATATCTCGTCGATACCTTATAATGCCATCATCAAATCAGTTCAGCTCGATCTGTCGAGATCGGTGATCTACAATTATCCTTTCCCGTGGCAGGGCGACCTTTTCATATATAACCTCAAGTCCGGCCTCACACTCAACGATCAGAACCAGCTGACCTTTATACCCTCGAATTATATTATCCGATGGGGAACCAACTCCCAGATTACACAGATGCCGAGTTCACCCTTCACCTCGGTGGATATGGTCAGCGGCATGCAGAGGCAAGTCGATTCCCGCAATAGCCGGTTCCAGGTACGGGTGCAGTTCGAAAAATATTACCACTATAATGTATGGGATCTGTCCAGCACTACCAACCAGAAACTGAGCCAGCCCAGCGGACTTGTTGGCAACTACATCGATATGAGCGCGGGCAACCCCACCGTGATAGTGGGTTACGTGCTGTCTCAATAGACGCCGGCACCTGGCCGCCTAAACCAACCCCGCTTTTTTCCGTTATTCATAATTGAAGCGCGGTTCAAAGATCGGGGCCGTGCGCCGTACTCAATGAGGCTGTTATGAAATGGAGTTAAACCTTTGCATAAGATAATTTTTGTATTATTGGTAGTATGTTTTTCCCTGAGCGGTTGTATCATGGTGTACACCGATAAGCCGGCACCAAACGATAGTAAGACTGCGGATAAACCTTCAGGCACTAATGCCGTCATAGTTGATACGCAGGATTTACCTGTCCCGACGCAAGTGGAGCAAACAGCGATCCTGAATATGGTCTCAAGTGAAAGCGGTTCGCTGGTCAAGAGCGGCGCTACCTATATGAAGTCCAATTTAGCCTGCGCCGGAGACACGGATGCAAATTTCGCCAGCAGAGCCTTCCTCAGTTTTGATCTTACATCATTGCCTAAATCGGCGGTGATAAATGTAGCCACGCTGGACTTGGACAGCTATACGGTTATTGGGTCCCCGACCTACAGCAAATCCAACTGGGGCAACATGGGGGCATTGGAGTTTTATCAAATTCAATACGGTTCATCCGGAGATATCGCACGGGTCGATTATGAGTCGACAGCCCCCCTGGTAAGCTCTATTAAACTTATAAATCTTACGGACACACCCATCAAGGTAAATGTTACGCAGGATAACAACGGTAATAATTTTTTACAGCAGTTGCTGGCTGGTGGGGCGGCCCGATGCCAGTTCAGGGTTCAATTCTTCACGTCGACCAACTGGGATTCCAAACCAGACGTTATATACCTGGATGGTATGGTACTCAGAATCAAATACAGCGTACCAAAATAGCTGCCGTCAGGCGGACTTGATCTCCTCCAGATCGAACCGGAACTTCTCTATAACGGGGTTGGCCAAAAGCTTAATGCACATATCCTGCACCTGGCTGTTGGCCTTTTGAATATCATTTCCTTCCACTTTGATTTCCAGGTATTTGCCTGCACGCACTTCCTGCACTGCCCCGAAGCCGAGTGTATGAAGCGCTCCCTTGATGGTCAGACCCTGCGGATCGTTCACCGTGGGTTTCAGCGTTACATATACTTTAGCTAAAAACATTTTTGAGCTTCCTCCCGGTCAAGAACATATAGGCATCCCGGTAACGTTCTGCAGTAGCCTCAACTATATCTTGCGGCAGTTCCGGCGCAGGCGCTTTCATTTTCCAGCCCGATGCGATCAGCCAATCGCGCACGAACTGTTTATCGTAGCTGGGCTGAGAATAGCCGGGCCTGTATTCGCTGGCATCCCAGAACCGGCTGGAATCGGGGGTAAGCAACTCGTCGATCAGAATTAGATCGCGATCGTGATAACCAAACTCGAACTTGGTGTCCGCAATAATAATGTCTTTTTGAATGGCATAGTCACGAGCAAATGTATAAAGCATTATGCTCTTTTCCTCTAAGGCATGCGCAGTCTTGCTCCCAACAAGGTTAACCAGCGCCTTCTCACTTAGAGGTAGGTCGTGGCCGGCTTCGGCCTTGGTAGTGGGTGTAAAAATTGGTTCCGGCAGCTCCTGGCTTTCTTTTAATTTGGCCGGCGCCTTCTTTTTATTGATCGTGCCGGATTTTTGATATTCAATCCATGCCGAACCACTGATGTAACCGCGCACTACACACTCAACCGGTATCCTTTCTGCTTTTAAAGTTACCATCGAGCGGCCGAAAAGGTATTCGGGCAGAGGTCTTTTGCCCGGCGCATATTTGCGCAAAGCGCGCTGACTTTCAATAGATTCGATCATGTGATTAGGTATCATGTGGAAGGTTTTCGCGAACCAGAAAGCGGATATCTGGTTTAGCACGATCCCCTTATCCGGTATGCCGGTGGGCAGTACGAAATCGAAAGCCGATATGCGATCCGTAGCGACGATAAGCAACTTATCACCGACCTGATATGTGTCCCTGACCTTGCCCTTGCCGAAAAGCGGTAGTTTCAAAGAAGTTTCAAGTACTATGGCCAATATATTACTCCTTACATCTTACTTAAAGACCTGCGTCTTTTATTTAACAGTCCCAGGCGTACGAAAATATCATCGACATATTTCAGAAAACGCCGGTAATCGAAAATCGCCTGCAGTTCCTTGGCGTTGAGCTGCTCCGTCACATCCTTATCTTCCTTCAACAGCTTGATAAAGGGGGTTTTGGTTTTCCAGGCCTTCATGGCGTTTCGCTGGGTTACCTCATAAGCCTTCTGCCTGGTAAGCCCTTTGCCTACCAGCGCCAGCATCACGTTTTGCGAGAATACGAGTCCCTGGGTAAGTTCGAGATTGCGTCGCATGTTATCGGGATAAACCTGTAAGCCGCGCATAACACCGGTGAAAATATCCAAAATATAGTCGAGTGCCAGGCAGGCGTCCGGCAAAATGATGCGCTCGTTGGAAGAATGGCTGATATCGCGTTCATGCCACAGGGCTACATTTTCCAGGGAGGTAAGGGCATTTCCCCTGATGAGCCTTGCCAGTCCGCATACGCGCTCGCAAAGCTCCGGATTGCGTTTGTGTGGCATGGCAGAGGAGCCGGTCTGGCCGGCTGAAAAAGGCTCTTCAGCTTCCAGTATCTCGGTCCTTTGAAGTGCCCTGATCTCAGTGGCGAATTTTTCCAGTGAACTGGCGACAATGGCCAGGGTGGTGACGAATTGGGCATGTCGATCCCGCTGGATTATCTGGTTGGAGATCGGAGCAGGGGCCAGACCCAGCCTGGCGCAGGTCTTCTCCTCAATATCGGGTGAAACTGTGGCGTACGTGCCTACAGCGCCGGAGATTTTGCCCACGCTGATTATTTTCCTGGCTTCTTCGAGCCTGTTATGATTACGCTTCATTTCCTGAGACCACAGCGCCATCTTCAGCCCGAAAGTTATGGGCTCGGCGTGGACGCCGTGCGTACGTCCGATCATAAGAGTGTCTTTATTGGACAAGGCCCTGTCTTCCAGCACCTTTATTAGGGCATCGACATCTTCCAGCAGGAGGTCGGCGGCGTCCCTCAATTGTAGAGCCAATGCCGTGTCCATTACGTCGGATGACGTCAGGCCGAGGTGAATGAAACGCGATTCATCGCCGATGGTCTCGCCGACGGCATTTAAGAAAGCGGTCACGTCGTGGTGAGTTATTTTTAAGAGTTCTCCCATACGCTCGAAATTAAGCGTGGCTTTTTTAATGCGGGGGATGGCGGCCTTGGGTATGCGGCCTACATCCGCCCATGCTTCGCAGACGGCTATTTCAACCTGCAGCCATTTATCGAACTTGCTCTTGTCCGACCAGATTTTTTTCATTTTGGGCCTTGAATAGCGCTCTATCATGGTTTTTACCTTAAGACTCGGCCTGCTTGCGTTTATAAGCTTCGAACGCTTTGCGGATATTATCGTATTTAAGCCCCAGTATCTGGCAGGCAAGCAGCGCAGCATTTTTGGCACCGGCAGCGCCTATTCCCACGCAGGCGACGGGAACTCCTCCCGGCATTTGCACGATGGAATAAAGCGAGTCTACGCCTTTGAGGTCGCTGGTCGGCAGCGGTACGCCTATGACAGGTATGGTAGTCCATGAAGCGACCACGCCCGGAAGGTGTGCGGCTGAGCCTGCTGCCGCAATAATAACTTCAAATCCCTTCGAGCCGGCTTCCGTTGCGTACTGGCGGACCTTGTCTGGTTTGCGATGCGCCGAAAGTATGGCCAGATCATAGTCGACTTTAAACTCCTTAAGTGTGTCGATCGCAGGCTGGATAAACTGCTCATCAGTTTTACTGCCTATTAATATACCCACCAGAGCCATCAACTCACCTCCCTTGCTGCAATATCATTGCGGTAATGGCAACCTTCAAAATTTACATATGCCAGATTGCGGTATACCTTGTCCCTGGCGTCTTTCATGGTCCGGCCGGTGGCCGTAACGGTCAGTACGCGGCCGCCGTCGGTCACGATCCGGCCCCCATCCTGCATCTTTGCGCCGGCATAAAAAATGTTTATATCCTCATCAATCTTATCAGAAATAGTAATGGGAAATCCCGTGCGGTATTGACCTGGGTAACCTCCGGATGCCATCACCACTCCCAAGCAAGGATTGCTATCCCATTCGATCTTGAGTTTATCAAGGCTGCCGTCGACCACGGCCAGCATAATGTCCACCAGGTCGGTCTTAAGCCTGGGCAGGATGGCCTGGGTTTCAGGATCGCCAAAGCGGGCGTTAAACTCCAGAACCATGGGCCCCCGGGCGGTCAATATAAGCCCGGTGTAAAGCACACCTTTATACGGGGTACCTGCTCCCGCCATGGCCGCAATAGTGGGCTTGACAACCGATTCCAGCACCTGCGTGATCATCTCCCCGCCGAAGAAACCAGGAGGACTATAGCTTCCCATCCCTCCCGTGTTAGGTCCTTTATCACCGTCGAAAACACGTTTGTAATCGCAGGCCGGGACCATGGGAACTGCCGTCTTGCCGTCGCTGAAGGCCAGGAGGCTGACCTCTTTCCCGACCAGGCATTCTTCTATGATGACGCGCTCGCCGGCGGCCCCGAATATCTTATCCTGCATCATCGAGTTCAAGGCGTTGACCGCTTCATCAGTCGTCGTAGCAATAACGACTCCCTTGCCGGCAGCCAGGCCATCGGCCTTGACGACTACGGGAACAGTGCGATTTTCCACAAATTCGAGGGCTTCGGAGCAGGTGGCGAAGCATTGTCCAGAGGCGCAGGGGATGCCATTTTTGTTCATCAAATCGCGGGCGAATACCTTACTGGATTCCAGTTGTGCCGCCTTTTGTGAGGGGCCGAAAACGGGTATACCGGCATTTTGCAATCGGTCGACCAGCCCTGCCGCCAGAGGAGCCTCCGGGCCGACAACTACCAGGTCGGCTTTAAGTTGAGCGGCTTTGTCCACGATGGAATCGATGTCCGAAACGGAGACATCGATATTTTGTGCGATACCGGCTGTGCCTGCATTTCCCGGAAGAGCGAAGATTTCCTTGACGCGTGGGCTCTGCGCTATCTTCCAAACCAGTGCATGTTCTCGTGCACCATTGCCGATAACCAGTATTTTCAAGCTGGTATCTCCAACCTCAGTTAAGCAGTTATCTTTTTTACTATGTTGCGCTTACTGCTCTTGGTTTTTCCGCGGTTTTTCTTGGCTGCCTTGAGCTTGGGTTTATGTGCCATTTCACTCTACCTTAATTCTTTATTGAATTTTTCCGCTTGAACTGGGTCAAGCAATTTTAATAGTCTTATCAATTTGGCAACGTGCAATTTTTTATCTTCCAGAATTTGCTCTATAGCATCGGCTGCATCTTCGCTGTCGAGCATCTCAACCTGCGCTTCGTACTCGTTTATCGACTTGAGTTCGGAGATCAGGTCATCCCGGATCATTTCCAGGTCCATCGAGCCTTCGATTTCTCCTTCTTTTTCAAACGGGTTGTAGGCCATCAAATACTCCGGGGGAATCTCCCAGAAGCAATAGACATAAGAAATCCAGCATATTGCCTTCTAGGAATCGCTTAGAAGTATATAGTTTCATGCTTCTAAAATCAAGGAAAAAAGCTTTATCCGTTGAGAATTTCTTGACAATCCAAGCAGGTAAACTTTTCCAGCGAATCGAGCGAAAATCAAGAAAATCTCAATAATCAGTTTGTAACATTTTTGCCCTAGGATTGCTAAAAATACTTGATATATAATGGTTATCCAATAAGGAGGTACACCTATGGGTATCTGGTTTCTCTTAATCATTATTTTGCTCACCTTCATTTATCTCTTTTATGCGCTAATAAAGCCGGACAAGTTTTGAAGTGTCCATCAGCCATCGGCCCGTCGCCGTTGTTAGCAGAAAATCGGCGACAATTCGGCGCTGAGTTGCCAATTACTAAAGAAAAGGAGACGTTTTTATATGGTTATTGATATTCTCCAATGGGTGATCTTCTGGGGGGTATTGTTGGCTTTGGTCTTTCCTGTAGGAAGTTATATGGCCAAGGTTTTCACGGGAAGCCGTACCTGGTTAGATCCGGTAATGGACCCCGTCGATAATTTTATTTACAAACTAAGCGGAATAGACGCAAAGAAGCAGCAACGCTGGCCGGCATATGTGACGGCCATGCTCATCGTAAACGCAGTGATGTTCATTTTAATATTTCTTGTCCTGGAGCTGCAGACTGTGCTGCCGCTCAATCCTGACCATCTGGGCTTTGTGGACCCATGGCTGGCGTTCAATACCGCTTCCAGCTTTATCACCAACACAAACTGGCAAAGCTATGGGGGTGAGAGCACACTCTCTTATTTCAGCCAGATGTTCGCCATTATTTTCCCCATGTTCACCTCAGCAGCGACCGGCCTTGCCTGTGGTATGGCTTTCATCCGCGGCCTGGGGGGAAGCGTTAACATGGGCAACTTCTATGTGGACCTCACCCGTGCGATAACGCGGGTCATGTTACCCATCGCCCTGGTGGGTGGTATCGTCCTCGTGGCGTTGGGGCTCCCAGCCACCTTCTCCGGGACACAGACGGTCAATACATTGAACGGACCGCTCGCACCGGCGGCTGCTTCGACGGCTGTGCAACCATCGGCCGCAGCTACCACGACACCGGCGCCGGCGCCAACAGCGACATCACAGGGTCAGCAGAATATTGCGCTTGGGCTCGTGGCGCCGCTCGACAGCATCAAGCATGCCGGGACCAATGGCGGCGGCTGGTTCAACGCCAATTCCTCGCATCCATTCGAGAACCCCAATCCCATCACCAATATGATCGAGAACTTGCTGATGGCCCTTCTGCCCGCCTCGCTACTATATACGTTGGGGATAATGCTGGGCCGTAAGAAACAAGCATGGATATTATTCGGCGTAATGGCCGCCTTCTTCCTGATCTTTCTAGTGGTTGCCTATGCCGGTGAAGTTCAGGGTAATCCACTCCTAACCAAAGTTGGGGTAGATTCGACCCAGGGCAATATGGAGGGCAAGGAATTACGATTCGGCCAGGGAGAGACCGCCCTTTTTGTTACCTCGACGACGGCCTTTACCACCGGCAGTGTCGACGCCATGCACGATAGCCTAACGCCGCTGGCAAGCATCACACCCCTTTCCCAGATGATGCTCAACATGGTCTTTGGCGGAAAGGGGGTGGGGTTCATCAACATGATCATGTTCGTCATTCTGACAGTATTCCTGGTCGGCCTGATGGTGGGTCGGACACCTGAATTCCTGGGTAAAAGGATTCAGGTCTATGAGGTTAAGCTGGCCTCGATCTCTTTCTTGATGCACCCTCTTTTGATCCTGGCTTTCATGGCTATTACCTTTGCCCTACAACTCGATCTGAGTTCGATCTCCAACCCGGGCTTCCATGGTTTGAGCCAGGCGCTCTACGCCTTCACCTCAGCTTCGGCTAACAACGGGTCTGCCTTCGCCGGACTGAATGCCAACACTCCCTGGTGGAATTTCAGCCTGGGTGTCGTCATTTTGTTGGGACGATACATTTCAATCATCCTGATGCTGGCACTGGCAGGATCGCTGGCTGCCAAGAAAGCGGTGCCCGCGACTACCGGCACCCTGCAGACCGATACTGGTCTCTTCGCCGGCGTCCTATTTGTCACAATTGTGATTATCAATCTTCTGTCCTTCTTCCCCGCGCTGGCACTTGGCCCACTGGCCGAGCACTTCGCGATGCTCGCCGGGAAGGTATTCTAGAGGAGGCACCACATAAATGAAAAAACAAAGCCAAACATTTAATCGAGACATTCTGATCCCCGCTCTCTGGCGGTCAGTCCTAAAGCTAGACCCCCGCTGGATGGTGCGCAACCCGGTCATGTTCGTGGTCGAGATTGGTGCCTTGCTGACTCTAATGCTTACCATAGATCCCACGATCTTTGGCGGGCTGGCAGCCAGCAGAATCTACAACGCAGCGGTCACAATCATTCTGTTGCTGACGGTTATCTTCGCCAACTTCGCCGAGGCGGTGGCCGAAGGAAGAGGGAGAGCGCAGGCTGCCGCATTGCGCCGCGTCCACAAGGAAACTCAGGTCAAAAAGCTGAGCCAGCCGAAATATCGCAGCAAGCAAGAACTTATCGCTTCCGGCGCATTGAAAAAGGGTGACATATTTCTGGTAGAAACCGGTGATGTAATCCCGGCCGATGGTGAAGTGATAGAAGGCACAGCGTCGGTGGATGAAAGTGCAATCACCGGAGAAAGCGCGCCGGTTATACGTGAGTCGGGAGGCGACCGGAGCGCTGTGACCGGCGGAACACGTATTTTGTCAGACTGGTTGATAGTGAAGGTGACCGCCAGTCCTGGAGAGGGGTTTATCGAACGGATGATTGCCATGGTTGAGAGCGCCCGGCGCCAGAAGACTCCGAATGAGATTGCTCTGACTGCTCTGCTGGCGGTCCTGACGCTGGTCTTTCTTATCGTCTGCGTGACCCTTGTACCATTCGCCGATTACCTCAAGTCTCCTCTCGATATTGCTACCGTGATCGCGCTATTGGTATGTCTCATCCCCACAACCATCGGCGCTTTACTTTCGGCCATCGGCATCGCGGGGATGGACCGTCTTATACAGCGCAATGTCATTGCGTCCTCGGGCCGTGCCGTGGAAGCGGCGGGAGACGTAGATGTTCTGCTGCTGGACAAGACCGGCACAATCACGCTGGGCAACAGACAAGCAGTGGAGTTTATACCTGTTGGCACAGCCAGCAAGTGTGAACTAGCGGAGGCAGCACAATTGGCTTCACTTGCAGATGAAACCCCGGAAGGCCGCAGCATAGTACTTTTAGCCAAAGAAATGTTTGGGCTGCGTGGTGACGTAGATAGCTTCAAGGAGAGCAGTTTGCATTTTGTCCCGTTTTCGGCCCAGACGCGTATGAGCGGTATAGACATGGAAGGCAATAGCATCCGCAAAGGCGCGTCCGATGCCATTGGCGCTTATATCGACAATCAAGGTAAATCGGTTCCGCCGGAACTTAACGCAATTTTAGATTCCATTTCTCATGCCGGCGGCACACCCTTAGTGGTTGCACGTAATAGTGAAGTTCTAGGTGTAGTTCATCTCAAAGACATAGTAAAAGGTGGAATTAAAGAGCGCTTCGCTGAAATGCGTAAGATGGGTATAAAGACAGTCATGATTACAGGTGACAACCCGTTAACTGCAGCTACCATCGCCGCTGAAGCAGGAGTCGATGATTTTATGGCGCAGGCAACTCCTGAGACAAAGCTCAAGTTGATACGGGACTATCAGGCAGGCGGCCGGCTTGTAGGGATGACCGGGGACGGCACTAATGATGCTCCTGCCCTGGCCCAGGCTGATGTGGCTGTTGCTATGAATACCGGTACACAACCCGCCCGGGAAGCCGCTAACATGATTGACCTGGACAGCAACCCCACCAAACTAATTGAAATAGTTGAGATAGGCAAGCAGTTGCTGATTACCAGGGGCGCCATCACTACTTTTTCTATTGCCAACGACGTTGCCAAGTACTTCGCCATCATACCCGCCATGTTTATCGTCCTGTTTGGGGAGTTGCGGGCTTTAAACATCATGCAATTGGCTACGCCGCATAGCGCCATCCTGTCGGCGATGATCTTCAACGCGATCATTATTCCGATACTTATCCCGCTTGCGCTGAGAGGAGTAACCTACCGTCCTTCGAGCGCCGGAAGCCTGCTGCTCCGCAATATTATGATATACGGAGCAGGAGGCGTGATCGCTCCGTTCATCGGCATAAAACTGATCGACCTGCTGATTGCACCGGTTATCGGTGGGTTATAGGAGGAATTTGATGCTAAAATCATTACGTTTTTCTGTGATTCTACTGATTATATGCGGTGGATTGTATCCTCTTTTAGTAACGGGGATTGGCCAGGTGCTTTTTCCCTATCAGGCCAATGGCAGCATCATTATGGGGAAGGACGGCAAACCGATAGGCTCCGAGCATATTGCCCAGGCATTCGATAAGGATATATATTTCCAGCCCCGGCCCTCGGCTGCCGGCGCGGATGGATACGACGCAAGTGCGTCAGGGGGATCTAACCTGGCCCCGACGAATGCAATACTTGTCTCAACCGTGAGTGACCGGGTGACGGCCTACCGCGCCAAGAACGGCCTCGCGCCGGATACACCGGTGCCGGCGGACGCAGTCACTGCCTCAGCCAGTGGGCTCGACCCGGATATCAGCCCGGCTAACGCGTATCTCCAGGTCCATCGGGTTGTAACTGCCCGTGGCCTGCCGGAGCAGCAGGTGCGGGCCCTGGTTACCCAGCACGTCGAAGGGCCGGTGTTGGGCATCTTCGGTAGTTCGAGAGTAAATGTGCTTATGCTGAATCTGGCACTGGATAATATGAAATAGAATCATGGTCTGCTGCTTTTAGATGCGAGTTATAACAAAATAGCGTTTGCCGGTAAAAGCCAACGAGCTCACCGAGGCTACTTTTTGAGGGAAGCGACTATTTTCTCCAGCGCCGCGCCATAGGACTGCAGTATCTCGCCATCGTAGCGCTCGATATGTCCTTCGTCGCATAGTGCGGCCAGCTCGGGATCTATGGGTATCCTTGCCAGCAATGGAGCATCTGCATTGTGCGACATATCATCGCCCTTGCTTTTGCCGAAGATCTCAATCTTCTTCTTCAGTTCGGGAACGTATAGGTAGCTCATATTTTCCACCACGCCCAGCACTTTTTTGTCCAGCTGCTGCGCCATTTTTACGGCCTTCTTAACGATCATGGTGCTCAGGTCCTGCGGCGTGAAAACGATAATCGCCCCGTTGACGGGCAGCACCTGGAGGGCAGTCAGCGGTGCGTCCGAGGTCCCGGGCGGAAGGTCGACTATCAGGAAATCCAGCGACCCCCACAGCACATCCTCCCAGAACTGTGTAATGGCCTTTCCTATAAGCGGGCCCCTCCAGATGACGGCGTCGTCGGTGCTGGAAAGGAAGAGGTTAATGGAGATGATCTCGATCCCGGTGGCAGATTTCACGGGGAGAATACCGCTGTCGCTGCCCTGCGGCCGCAAATTAGTGCCGAACATCTTGGGGATGCTGGGCCCGGTAATATCGGCATCCAGAATACCCACATCGTAGCCCTGTTTATTCAAGAGGATGGCGGTCAGGCCGGCCACCAGCGATTTGCCGACGCCGCCTTTTCCGCTCATGATGGCTATTATGTTCTTGATCTTATTCAGCTCAAGCGGCTTTTTCTCCACGAAAGCGACATCGATTTCAGCTTTTGGGTCAAGACCTTTCACTACGCTCACGGTTTTTTCATGCACCCAATTCTGAGCGTTTTCATCCAGGGCGGTAGAGGCCAGTGAAACCCTGATCTTCTCACTTTCGACCTGCACTCCCTGGACCAGGTTCATGCTTATCAGGTCCCTTTGAATGCCGGGCACAAGAATCTCTGCCAGGGCAGCCATTACATCTTTTTCAGTCAGCACACTATTCCTCCAAGAAAAAAGGGTTCCACGCTAAATAATAACGGTAAACCGGACGTGGGGCTACTCTTTTTTAAATAGAGACCCGCGTCTCCAATTGTTCGTCTTCAATCGGGATGCCGCAGCTCAAACAATACTTATAAGAAGGCTTATTGGCTGTACCGCAAGCCTTGCACCTGACTATATTTTCCGTTTGCGGCGCCAGGCAGGCGCCACAGGCCGGACAGAATTTAGCGCTACGTACGCAGACAATCCCGCATGAAATGCAGCGGGCGCCTTCGCCTTGACCGCTCATAGTATTCTGCACGATTTTCTCTGCCGCCCAGTCTGCAATCTGCCTGCCGCTCGAGTACAGCGTTATAATCAGAGTGACCAGCGGCCAGAGGGAAATAATTAAAAATATGACGGGATATGCCCAGCCTAACTGGAACATCAAAGGCCTGACCGCTGCCTCAAACATAGTATAGGTCGTGATTATGATAACCAGGACTATTGCCGATGATGCGATGGTGGCTGCCTGCGGGAAACTTCGTGAAGACCGCTGGAGCATGGGTATAAAATCCTGCCTGAACCCCAGCAGTACACCGATCATTATGGCGCCTATGAATAAGGAGATAACAGCAGGCAGGGCAATGGGAGATCCTGGTATGGTTATGGCCTTCAGCATGGGCAGCTCTATCAGGATCAGGTTTATCACTGCAAGTATCAGGATTTGAACGATCAACCGGACCAGGAGAGTAAAAAGGGCGCGTCCTTCGGGCATCACTCTATAAGGCCTGCCTTACTTCTGGTCTATTTAGATTTTGGGGAGGACTTTTTAAGCTCTTCTTCATTGAAGCGTATGATAACCCTATCGCCTACTGTAACTATGTCATCCATCTTAATCTTGTATTTAGTGTTGAAGCCCACGCTGATCACGGCATACTTGACCCTGGCCGACACTATGTCGATATCGAAGTCCGAAATCTTCCCGATTTTATCGCCGTGAGATCCGATGACCTCTTTGCCTATTATCTTTTTAACCAGCATATTACCTCCACTTCAGCCAGGATGCGGTACTGCATTTCCGTCCATTATTATACAATTATAGGCGGTTTATAAAAAAACCAATCGAGTTATACCGGAGAAAAATGTTCTACATTATATACGGAGATGATAACTACCGCTGCCACGAGACGCTGACAGGGATCAAAGCCCAGGCGGGTGGCGGGGACTTGAACGAGATCAATACCACTGTGCTGAACGGCAAAAAACTGAGCACCAGGGAGTTGAGCGAAACCTGTGACGCCGTCCCCTTTATGTCTGCCAACCGGCTGGTTATTGTAGAAGGCTTGCTTAAGCGTTTCCAGGCCGGGGAAAAGCAGGCCCGTTCCAACGGCAATGGCGACGAGAACGGAGGGGCACTCAAAGAGTGGCAGGTAATGGCCGACTATATCAAACGCATGCCCGAGACCACCATGCTGGTCCTGTTCGAGACTGACATGGACCCGAAATCCAGCAACCCGCTTTTGAAGGCACTCAGCCCGCTGGCCGATAAAGTGTTTCAGCTTAATGAGCTGAAAGGGAAAGAGCTGACTGCCTGGATCAGGGACTGCACGGCAAAGAATAAGGGCAAGATCTCAGCAGCGGCGGTAAGCCTGCTGGCCGACTACATCGGTGGAGACCTCTGGCTCCTAGCGGGCGAGTTGAATAAATTGATAACCTATTGCGGCGATCGAGAGATAAGCGATAAGGACGTCAGGGAAATAACCAGCTTTGCACGCGAGGACAATATCTTCGCGCTGGTGGACTCTATTATGGACGGGAGGACAAAAGAAGCACAGATCATGCTGCACAGGATGTTAAGCTACGGCACTGCGTCGCAGCAAATCCTGGTCATGATCGAACGCCAGCTGTCGATTATCCTGCGGGTCAAGGATTTGGGGCCGAACATGAATCAGCAGGAAATGAAGGAGCGGCTCGGCCTGCACCCCAGGTACCCGCTGGAAAAAACACTGCGCCAGGCCAAAGCCTTTCCTCTCCCCCGCCTGCGCAAAGCCTTTCACTGCCTCCTCGACACCGATATAGCTATTAAAACCGGCAAATATGAAGATGACCTGGCGCTGGACCTTATGATCCTGGAGCTGTGCAAGAGCTGAGTCCTGCCTCAGGGTGTTTTCAGACGGTAGCCGACTCCCGGCTCGGTGATGATAAAGCGGGGTCGCGAGGGGTCGGGCTCGATCTTGTGGCGCAGGTTGCTGACGTTTACGTGCAGTATGTGAAATTCCTGCTCATAGCCGGTCCCCCAGACCTCCCGCAGCAAATGGTTATGCGTCAGCACTTTTCCGGCATGTGTAATCAGGACCTTGAGCAGGTCGTATTCGGTAGGTGTTAGCTGCACATCGCGTCCTGCTACCGTTACCAGCCTTTTCTCAAGGTCCACGCTGAGCTCTCCGTTGTTAAAAATTTGCTCCGGTTCGGGTTGAGTAGAGCGCCTCAGATTGGCGCGCAGCCTGGCCAGCAGCTCTCCCACGCCGAACGGCTTGGTAAGGTAATCGTCGGCGCCGGCATCCAGCGCGGCGATCTTATCGTTTTCAGCGCCGCGCACCGATAAAACTATGATGGGGATCTTCGATATCTGGCGGATCAGCTTGGTAACATCGATACCATCGATATCAGGTAGTCCCAAGTCTAAAATAATGATGTCCGGCTTGTAATTGCCGGCGGTTGTCAAAGCTTCCAGTCCCGAGCTTGCTTCAAATACCTCGTATCCCTGCGATGTCAGCGCCACATGCAGGAACCGCCTTATGGCCTGCTCATCGTCTATAACCAGAACACGAGGTCCGTTCTCCCCCATTGGATCACGCTCCTGTCGTCCGTGATAAAGGCAAGTTCAGGCGGATTGTGGTGCCCCCGCCCGGCCGGTTCTCCGCTGTGATAGTCCCTCCGTGAGCTTCGACAATTCCCTTACATATAGACAGGCCCAGCCCCGTCCCGGTCACGTTATCAGGGCTTTGCACCCTGTAAAACTTATCGAAGACCCGCTGCAGGTCCTCTTGCGGTATGCCGATGCCACGGTCGAACACGGCAATTTGAACACGATCGTCCTGGCGAACGGCGGCCACTTCGACCGTCGATTCCGGCCTTGAATATTTGAGGGCATTGTCCAGAACGTTGATCATCACCTGTACCATCAGGCCGAAGTCTACTTGGACCATCGGAAGCCCTTCGTCGACGTTGACAGCGACCTTTCTGTCGCTATAGTGGCTGCTTACGTGCTCCAACGCTGCCCCGATGACATCCTCTATATCGGACAGGCGCAGGTTCAGTTTGAGGGCGCCCGCTTCAATTTTAGATACGTCCAGCAGGTTGGTGATCAGGTGGTTAAGCCTTTCGGCCTCTTCGCAGGCAACCTGGACCAGGTTCATTTTTGAGGTATCGTCCAGATGCACGCTCTTTTCCTGGAAGGTGGTCAGCACTCCGATTATTGAGACCAGGGGTGTACGAAGGTCGTGGGATATCGAATTCAGCAGCGCTGTCTGCAGCCTTTGAGAAGCTTCAAGTATCTTCACACTATTGGCCGCCTCGCTCAGTTGAGCACGTTCGAGTGCCTGCGCCGCTAAATCGGCGAAAGCTTTGACCAGCCGGTCCTGCTGGATGGTCAGGCGCTCTTCATCTTCTGAAGGCCATAAGCTCAAGACGCCTATTATTCCGTTGGCGGTTATCAACGGCAGGTAAAGTGCTTTGGCATATGGGAGAGTATCTGTCCCGTACCCGGCGGGTTTTTGATTTTGATAAGACCATGCCGCCACGGCCGCTTCATTTTCATCGGGGGGCTGGAAAGCGTTGTTGGAATAGGGTTTAAGCCTGTTCCCATTTTGTCTATCCGGTAAAAAGACCAGCGCATCCTGCCTGAATTTTTCGCCGGCGCTCTCAATGACCGAATTGAGGGTGGCATCCAGGCTGGTGCTTACCGACAGATATTTGCTCAGCGAATACAGTGTGGCGGTCTCGTTTTCCCGGAGCTGCGTAGCCTCCGATTGTATACGGGTCCTGGAGGTAAGGTAACTTATCACCACCCCCACCCCGAGAAGCACCGCAAATGTAAATAAATAATGCAATTGAGCTACGGCAAAGGTAAAGCGGGGCGGGACGAAGAAAAAGTCGAATGCCAGCAGGCTTAACAAGGAGGTCGCTATAGACGGTCCGAAACCGAAATATACCGCCGACACAACGATGCATAGCAAGTAAAGGATGATTATATTTACGAGCTGAAAAGACGGCTGAAAGATAAATCCTATGAGCGTGGCTATCAGCACCATAGCCAGGCTTACCAGGTAAGTCCACCATATGAACGATGGTTGCCTGATAGCCCTGGACCTCTTTTCCATGGGTTGGCCCTTTCCGCTGACTATATAGACATCGATATATTTGCTGTAGCGCACGATTTGATTGGCTACCGACCCGCTAAACAGGCGGCGCAGGTGCACATCGCGCGGCTTGCCCAGGATGATTTTGGTAATATTATTCTGGTAGGCGTATTCCAGTATCCTGGCGGAAACCGATATGCCCTGAAGGACCTCTACGTCTGCGCCCAGCTTTTCGGCCTGCCTCATCAGGTTGGTCAGTTGTTCCTGCTCCTCCGCTGAGAGGTTGGTACTGCCCGGTGTTTCCACGTACACTGCTGTCCATATTGCGTTCAACTGCGAAGCGAGCCTGCGGGTAGTGTGCAGCAGGCGGTTGCCCCAGCGCCCGGGCGTGATACAGACCAGCAGGTGCTCGGCAGTTTGCCAGGGGCCATGGGTGGTACGGGACATCCTCCTATAGTCCTGGACCTCGTTGTCGACGCTGTCGGCGGCGACCCGCATGCTGAACTCGCGCAAGGCCGAGAGGTTGCCTTTACGGAAAAAGTTGGAAACGGCCTGTCCGACCTGGTCACCGATATAGACTTTGCCCTCCTGCAATCTCTGCAAAAGATCGTCGGGAGGAAGGTCTACCAGCTCGATTTCAGTCGCTTCGTCGATCACCGAGTCGGGTACAGTTTCACGCACCCAGACGCTGGTTATCTGGGCAACCGAATCGCGCAGGCTTTCCAGGTGCTGTATATTGAGGGTGGTGTAAACGTCGATGCCTGCCGCCAGGATTTCTTCGACGTCCTGATAGCGTTTGGGGTGGCGGGAGCCGGGGGCGTTGGTGTGCGCCAGCTCGTCGACCAGCGCAAGCTTTGGTCTTCGTGCTATCACGGCATCCAGGTCCATCTCGGGGATAATCAGGCCGCGATATTCAACCTGCTTGCGCGGGATAACTTCCAATCCATTTAGAAGGGCCTCGGTTTCGGTCCGGCCGTGCGTTTCTACATAGGCGACTACCAGATCGGTGCTGCTTTTCTGCCGCTGTGCCGCCTCCAGCATGGCATAGGTCTTGCCTACTCCCGCAGCGTAACCGAGAAAGATCTTCAGCTTGCCGCGCAGGCTCTTAGCTTCGTCCAGCTGTATGCGGGCCAACAGCTCGTCAGGGCTGGGACGGTTAAGCCTATCGTCCATTCAAAATCCGCCTGATCACATTCTACTACTTCTAGTTTACCTTTAAATAGCCAACATTCTAGCAGACTTGATATAAAAAATTCTCGATTTATCAGACCTGTAGCTCAAGAAAATATCAAGAATTGCTTAACCCCGGTGTACAGATACAATTCCCTAGGTATCGACATTTATTTGCTATTTGGCTACAATTGGAGAAAGGTAGAAGTCTCGGATATGAAGAGGGTCTTAGCTGTCGTCCTGGCCGGTGGAGCGAGCGAACGCTTGAGCATCCTGGCGGCCGAGCGTGCCAAGCCGGCTGTGCCCTTCGGCGGCAAATACCGCATTATCGATTTCACGCTCAGCAATTGCTCGAGCTCCGGCATTTATAACGTGGCCATCCTCACGCAGTTCAACCCGCGCTCGCTGGTGCAGCATATCGGCGTGGGACGTCCCTGGGACATGGACCGCGAAATGGGCGGGGTAGTCATACTGCAGCCATTCCTCAGCCGTTCGGCCAGGAACTGGTATAAAGGAACTGCGGATGCCGTATACCAGAACCTTTATTACATCATCGACCAGCGCGTGGACGAGGTGCTGATACTATCGGCCGACCATGTCTACAGCATGCGCTACGACCAGATGCTGGCCTCGCACCGCAACCGGCATGCGGATGTCACGGTGGCCGTCTGCGAGGTGCCCGCCGAAGAGACCTCGCGCTTCGGTATTATCACGCTCGACCACAACGAACGCATTGTCCATTTTGAGGAGAAGCCGCAAACGGCCAAAAGCCGCCTGGCCTCCATGGGCATTTACGTATTTAATAAAAAGGTGCTGATCGAATCGCTGGAGGAGATAGCCGCCAGCCAGGGCGGCCATGATTTCGGACACGACCTGCTGCCCAACCTCATCAGCAAGTACCAGATTTACGGCTACCGCTTCAGGGGCTACTGGCGGGACGTCGGCACCATCGAGTCCTACTGGCAGGCCAACATGGACCTGATCGTCGACCTGCCCGAACTGAACCTCTACAACCCCGAGAACGAGATAAGGACCATCTTCCAGGGTTATCCGCCGGTCAAGATGGGCCCCAAGGCCCAGGTCAGCCGGGGGCTGTTCTGCAACGGCGCCATCATCAACGGCACGGTCATCGAATCGATCATATCGCCCAAGGTCTTTATCGAGGAGGATGCCGTGGTCAGGAACTCCATTATCTTCGAGGACTCGACCATCGGGCGGGGCTCTATCATCGAAAACAGTATTATCGATAAACAGGTCTGGATCAGCCGCGGCTGCCATATAGGGATAGGCGATGATTTCACCCCCAACAAGGAAGAGCCGGAATATCTGAGTTCAGGCATCACAATCATAGGAAAGGGCGCCCGCATACCCTCCGAAGTGATGATAGGCAAGAACTGCAAAATCGAGCCCTGGGTGGAAGCCTCGGACTTTGCCTCCAACAACATACCCAGCGGCGACACGGTAAAAAGCAAGAGCCCGCGCAGGTACCTGGTATGATTAACCCCGTGACCTGCATTGATTGCACATTATGAAAGTTTTGATAGTGGCTGCGGAAGTGTCGCCCCTGACCAAGGTGGGAGGCTTGGCGGATGTGGTCGGCTCTTTGCCTTCCGAACTTATCGGCCTGGGGCACGATGTCAGGGTCATCGTCCCCAAATACGGCTTCGTCGATTACTCCTCCTATGCCATGACACCGGTGCTAAAAGGACTGACTGTCCTGTCGCTGCAGGAATACCGCCAGGTCAGCGTGGAGCAGACTACAGTGGGCGATACCGAGGTTTACATGGTCAGCACCGAGGTACTGGCCAGGTCCGGCAGTGTCTACGGCGAAAACGAGCTGGAGAAGTTCTGGGTATTCTGCGAGTGTGTCTGCGGGGCCTTGCCCTATCTCAGCTGGCAGCCTGACATCCTGCACTGCCATGACTGGCATACGGCCCTGCTGCCCCTGCTGGCCAGGGTAAACAAACTGCCCTGCCGCACCGTTTTCACCATACACAACATCAAGTACCAGGGATATTTTGACGAAAGCTTTCTTTCCAGGTCGGGCTTGAGACAATACTGGCTGGCCGGCCTGCCGCGCCTGCCGCAATTGCCCTGGAACCTGATGGCCCAGGGCATCCTGTGGGCGGACGTCCTCAACGCGGTCAGCGAGACCTTCGCGCGGGAGATACTGACCTCGGAATACGGTTACGGCGCGCAGGACATCCTTAACTTCCGCAAGGAGCGGCTCTTCGGCATCCGGAACGGGCTGGGCTATGAAGAGTACGACCCGGTAAAAGATAAGCTGATAACCGCCAACTATGATTCCTCCGATATAGCCGGCAAATGGGCCAATAAGAAGGAGATACAAAAAAAGGCCGGATGGAAAATGAACCCGGATATACCCCTGGTGGGGATGGTCTCGCGGCTGGACGAGCAAAAAGGGCTGGATATAATCCTCCAGGCCGTCCCGCAGATATTGAACGAGCAGAACGTGCAGTTCGTTTTCCTGGGGCGCGGCAAGGAATATTACGAGACCATGCTGAGCAACCTGGCGATCAGGTTCCCCGCCAGTGTAAAGGCCCATATCAACTTCGATAATGCCGTAGCGCACCTCATCTATGCCGGGTCCGACATGTTCCTCATGCCTTCGCAGTGGGAGCCCTGCGGGCTGGGACAGTTGATCGCCATGAGGTACGGGACGCTGCCCATCGTGCGCAAGACGGGCGGCCTGGCTGACACGGTTCCCGCCTTGAGTGCAGACATGAAACGCGGCAGCGGGTTCGTTTTCAAGAATTTCGACCCGGACGAGCTGGCCGCCGCCGTTAAAAAGGCGGCCTGTGCCTTCGAAAATAAGGACGCCTGGGAACGCGCCGTAAAGCGCGTCATGGAGCTGGACTTTTCCTGGGGCGAGCCCGTGAAAAAATATGAAGCCCTTTATCAACGTGCGCTGGAGTACGATATAAATGGCCCGCTCTGAAAAGCCGGTAGTAGCCGTCGACCTGGGCGGCACCAAGTACATCGCCGCCGTTATTGGACCCCGCGGGAAGATACTCTCGCACGTCTACTGCCCGACCCTGTCGCACGAGGGGCCGGACAAGATCATCTCCAGGCTGCTCCTGTCGGTTGACGCAGCCGTGAGGGAGGCCGGGTTCAAACTGCGCGATATGGCCGGGCTGGGCGTCGCAGTCGCGGGCATCATCGATATCAACAGGGGACTGATCACCGAGGCTCCCAACCTGCCCGGGTGGCATAACATCCCCTTCAGGGACCTGCTCAAGGACGAGTTTAAAATACCCGTTTTCATGTTGAACGATGCCAGCGCCTCCGCCCTGGGCGAGCACCGCCTGGGCGCCGGACGGGGACTGGACAACCTCATCTATATGACGGTCAGCACCGGCATCGGCGGGGGTATGATTATTAACGGCGAGCTGTATAACGGCAGCGACGGCAGCGCGGCGGAGGTGGGGCATATGATAATACAGGTGGACGGGCCGCTGTGCCACTGTGGACACTACGGTTGCCTGGAAGCTATGGCTTCGGGGACGGCCATCGCCCGCATGGCCCAGGAACGTTTGCGCAGCGGATGGGCCAGCCCGCTTGCTAAAAGCAGGCGAAAGATAACCGCCGAAGACGTGGCTGCCGCGGTCGAAAAGGGAGACGCGCTGGCTTCCCAGGTGATCGACGACGCCGCATTCTACCTGGGCGTCGGCATGGCCAACCTGGTCAACCTCTTCAACCCCCAGATGATCGTGGTCGGGGGTGGCGTCTCCGCTATGGGCGAGAGGCTGCTGCGCCCGGCCAGGAAGTCCATGAAAAAGCATGCCTTTAAGCTGCCGGCCGGGACGGTGCGCATCGTCAGGACGGCCCTCAAGGCCGACTCCGGCCTGATAGGCGCGGCCATTTATGCCCGGCAACAGGCGGGAGGTAAGCCGTGATTTACTGGGCGCCGCTATTGCATTTTTACCAGCCCCCCACGCAGACCCCGGTCGTGCTCATGAAGGTTGCCAACGAGTCCTACCGGGCGCTGATGGACGTCTTCGAGGCCTATCCCAATGCCAGGGCCACCTTCAATATCAACGGCGTGCTGACAGAAATGCTGGGACTCTACGGCTACAGCGACATACTGGGCCGCATGCGCAAGCTGGCCGAAGGCGGGCAAATAGAGTTCACCGGCTCGGGAAAATTCCACCCCATCCTGCCGCTCATCCCCAGAGACGAGGTCGAGAGGCAGATACGGCTCAATGTCGCCACCAACCGCCAGTTCTTCGGCGATGTATATAAGCCCAGGGGTTTCTTCCCGCCGGAGATGTGTTACTCCCGTGAGATAGTAGAACCGATTATAGACTCCGGTCATGAATGGATAATTATGAGCGGCATCGCCTGCAACGTGGGCTGGCCCATGGACATTATCCACAGGATCGAGCACGTAGGGGAAGGCCCGGCGGTATTTTTCCGCGACGATATATTGAGCAATAAGATCAGCTTCAAGGACCTGGACGGTAAAGGTTTCATCGAACAGCTCAAGGAGCTGCACCACGGCCCCGGCGATGTATATGTGGTTACGGCCATGGATGCCGAGACCTTCGGGCACCATATCCCGCACTGGGACAAGCTCTTCCTCTCGCAGGTCTACGAGACGCTCATGCCGGCCGTCGACCCCCCGCACGTCATGCGCGAGCAAAAGCCTCCCGCCGACCAGCACCGCAGGATCTTTAGCTATGAGAAAACGCCCGACTCGGAGGCGATAACCATAGTTACCATCAGCCAGCTACTGGACATCTTCCCGCGCGGCGATGCCATCAGCCCCAGGCCGTCATCGTGGAGCACCAACGCCGACGATATCAAGATGGGCAATTTTTATCCCCTCTGGCAGGACAAGAACAATCCTGTGCACGTCATGCAGTGGGAGCACCTCGACCTGACCATCGACGTGGAGCATAAAGCCGCCGAGGTGGCCGACAACCCGCTCAGCCTGCAGTTCGCCTCCACGGCCAGGACCGTCCTGGACGCCGCACTGCATAGCTGCCAGTTCTGGTGGGCCAGCAAGCGTCCCATGTGGAACATCAACATGATCTACCGCGGCCTGACCGAGCAGCGCGAGGTCCTGCTCAACGCCTACAAGGCCATTACGCTGAGCAACTGCAAGGCCGACGTCAAAAAGGAATATTACTACCGCGTGGTGGCGGCACGGCATATTTTTGACCGTATAACCGACCGCCTGTATACGGACGAATGAGCATGATATTGCCGCAACTTATTCGAGGAGGGCCAGGATCATGAGATCACGGGAGCTGATCGGCAAAGAGGTCATAGACGCCAACGCCAAAATAATCGGCCCGGTCAGGGACGTCGAGCTGGACCTCAAGAAATGGACCGTGACGGCCCTGATCGTCAGGGCCGGCTTCATCAAGAAGCTGACCATTCTCACGACCGATATAGACAAAATAGGCGACAAAGTCATGCTGAAAGTGGCCGTCGATAAGATACAGAAGGCCTGAGCCCGATAAATTTTGTGAGTTTGAATACGCATTGAAGAAAATAGCCTTCGGCCTGGCATTACATAATCATCAACCGCTGGGGAACTTTTCCTGGGTCTTTGCCGACGCCTACAAGCGCGCCTACCTTCCCATGGTGGAGGAGCTGGCGCGGCACCCCTTAATTCATGCCTCCCTGCACTACAGCGGGTGCCTGATCGACTGGCTGGCGGCGGAGCGTCCCGAGTTCATGCTCATGCTCAAAGAGCTGGTCGACAGGGGACAGGTAGAGATCATGGGCGGCGCCTACTACGAGCCCATCCTGCCGGCCATCCCCGATATCGATAAGCATGGACAGATCGTCAAGATGGGCAGCTTTATTGAGAAGGAGTTCGAGGCCAGGCCGGGCGGCATGTGGCTGGCCGAACGCGTCTGGGAGCCCTACCTGGCCAGGGTGCTGTCCCAGGCCGGCGTGGACTGGACACTGATCGACGACACGGCTTTCAAGATGGTGGGCAAGTCCGACGACGACCTTTTCGGCTATTACCTGACCGAGGAGCAGGGGCATTACCTCAAGGTCTTCCCCATCCACAAATACCTCAGGTATTCCATACCCTGGCATGAGGTCGGGAGCATTATCCAGAACCTGAGAACCCGTGCTACCGAGGATGGCGACAGGATAGCCATACTGGGTGACGACGGAGAGAAGTTCGGCATCTGGCCCGGGACCTGGGAGCACTGCTGGGAAAAGGGCTGGGTCGACGATTTCTTCAAGGCCATCGAGGACAATGGCGAATGGCTGTGCACCATAAAGCTGGGCGAATATGCCGAAAGGTATCCCCCGGCGGGGCACATCTACCTGCCCTGCGCCTCCTATGACGAGATGCTGGAATGGTCGCTGCCGCAGCAGCTTTCTTGGGAGTACACGCATTTAAAACAGCGCCTGGAAGATGAAGGCCGGGCCGATATAGTCCGCTACCTTTACAGCGGCTTCTGGCGCAACTTCATGGTCAAGTACCCCGAGGTCAACCGCATGCACAAGAAGATGCTGCTGGTGCACAACAAGGTGCACCGGGCGCGCACTGTAAGCGAGGAGGGCTGTGGTCTGGACTACCTGTGGCGGGGCCAGTGCAACTGCTCATACTGGCACGGCGTCTTCGGCGGCATCTACCTCACCGATATCCGGGCCGAAACTTACAGCAACCTCATTAGGGCTGAGAACTGCGCCGATGAATTGCTGCTAAAAAAGGATAAAGGCTGCAATATATACATGGCGGACTATGACGGCGACGGGAAGGCCGAGGTGCTATCCGACGGCCGCGAGTTCAACCTCTACGTCAGCCCGCACGAGGGCGGTAGCATCATCGAGTGGGACCTGCGCAAGAAAAATTTTAACGTCCTCAGTACCATGGGCCGCAGGCCCGAGGGCTATCATAAGGACCTGCTGTCCATACAGGGTGAGGCGGGTGACCCGTCCGCTGGCAGCGGCATCAGGAGTATCCACGATCATGTCAGGGTCAAGAGCGAGTATAAAGGCGGGCTTCCCGTCTACGATACCCTGCCCAGGTCGGCCCTCATCGACCGCTTTATCAGCGCCGAAGAGACGCCGGAGAGCTACGAGAAGAATACCTTTGTAGACACCGGTGAATTCGCCGGGTTCCCCTACCAGTGCAGCATCGGCCCTGGGCCGGACACCTGTATAAACTTGAAGCGGCGGGGCACCGTGCAGACCGGCATGGTCCTGACCGACGTCATTCTGGAGAAGAGCATCACTCTGGTGGAGCATGAGGGCAGGCTGGATATCGCCTACAGGTTCACCAATGCCGGCAAGACCACCCTCAATACCATCTACGGCAGCGAGTGGAACATCAACCTGCTGGGCGGCGGGCATAACGAGAACGCCAGCTATGGAGTGGAAGGCAAGGATATCGGCGATACCCACCTCGATTCGCGCGGCGTCATCGAGCGCACGCGTCAGCTCAGCATGGCCAATACCCTGCTGGGCATCGAACTGCTGCTCAACCTGGACCGTCCCCTCACCATCTGGCGCTACCCGGTCGAGAGCCTTTCCAACTCGGAGGGCGGCGTGGAGGAGGTCTACCAGTGCAGTTGCCTCTTGATCCTATTCCCCCTGCGCATCGAAGCCGGGCAGGACGTGGGCTTCCAGTATAGCTGGAGTCTCAAGCCCTTCGGCTTGTGATTTTTCGCCGCATGGCTAATAATTGAGGCCCGGATTTAAAGATATGCCCGTGACCCCTCTCAGGAAACAGTATCTCCGCATCAAGCAGCGCTACCCGGAGGCCATCGTCTTTTTCCGCCTGGGCGATTTCTACGAGACCTTCGACGATGACGCCCGGGTGACCTCGCGTGAGCTTGAGATTGTCTTAACCTCGAGGGAAATGGGCAAGGGCGTCAAGGTGCCGCTGGCCGGCATCCCCTACCATGCCCTCGAGAATTACCTGTCCAAACTCATCAACCGCGGCTATAAGGTGGCCATCTGCGAGCAATTGACCGAGCCGGGGAATGGGTTGGTCGAGAGGGACGTCATCAGGGTCGTCACGCCGGGAACGGTCATCGAGCCGGGCCTGCTTGCCGAGAAGAGCAATAACTACCTGGTGAGCGTGGTCGTGCGCAAGGGACAGGCCGGCATAGCCTACGTCGACATCACCACCGGGGAATTCGCCGCCGCGCAGGTGCCTGCCGGGTTGGCCGCCGACGAGGTAGGGAGGCTCAACCCGGCCGAGCTCATCGTCGCCAAATCCGATGATTTCAATTCGGACGGGTTGGCGCGCAATACCACGAAGCTGGACGATTATTACTTCGAGCCGGATTCCGCCGAACGTATTTTACTGGAGCAGTTCCAGGTAGCCTCGCTGGAGGGCTACGGCTGTGCGGGCCTGCCCGCCGCGGTCAGCGCCGCCGGGGCCATTATCGGCTACCTGCGTGAGAACCAGAAATCGGTGCTGGGGTTGCTGGACCGGCTTTCCACCTACTCGGTGCAGTCCTTTATGACGCTGGACATGCACACGGTGCGCAACCTGGAACTTTTCAGCAGCCTGCGCTGGGGCGGCGCTTCCGGCTCCCTGCTTTCAGCCATCGATAAGACCAGGACTTCCATGGGCGGCCGCCTGCTCAAGAAATGGGTGGGCCAGCCGCTCTATGATCTAGGCAGCCTGGCCCAGCGCCAGCAGGCCGTGGAATGGTTTTACAAGACCACGATGGTGAGAGGAGCGGTCATTTCGCTGCTGGGGGATACGCCCGATATGGAGCGCATCATCAACCGGGTGCGCAGCAACAACGCCTCGCCGCGCGACCTGGTGGCCCTGAGGACGGGACTGGAGAAGGTGGCCGATATACAGATGGCGCTGCTTCCCGCCAACGCCCCCTCGGTTTTAAGCGAACATTTGAAGCAATATCCCGATGTGGTCGAGCTGATCGCCAGGTCGATCGCCGACCAGCCCGCCGCCAATTTCGACCACGGCGGGGTCATCAGGAAGGGCTTTTCCGAGGAGCTGGACAAGACGCGCTCCATCGCCTCCGACGCCCGTCAGTTCCTGGCCGGTCTGGAGAAGCAGGAGAGGGAGCGGACGGGGATAAAGTCCCTGAAGGTCGGCTACAACCGTGTCTTCGGGTACTACATCGAGATTTCGACGGCCAACCTGGGCTCTGCGCCGTCCGACTACATCCGCAGGCAGACGCTGGCCAACGGCGAGAGGTTCTACACGCCGCAGTTGAAAGAATATGAATCGATGATCTTGAACGCTCAGGAAAGGGTGGTGGAGCTGGAGAAGTCCCTCTTCGCCCAGGTATGCCGTCAGGTGGCCGAATCGGGCGAGAAGATACTCTCCTCGGCCAGGGCGCTGGCGCAGATCGACGTTTACTCCGGCCTGGGGGAGGTGGCCGTGCGCAACAACTATGTCAAGCCGCAGCTCAACGATGGCGATGCCATCGTGATAAAAGGAGGCCGGCACCCGGTGGTGGAGCAGGCGCTGGGGTCCGGCGGGTTCGTGCCCAACGACCTGCGCCTTTCCAAAGAGGACCAGCTTATCGTGTTGACGGGTCCCAACATGGCCGGGAAGTCCACCTATCTCAAGCAGGCGGCGCTCATCGTGCTTTTGGCGCAGATCGGCAGCTATGTTCCCGCCGATGAGGCGTCCGTGGGCATAGTCGACCGCATCTTCACGCGCATCGGGGCGCAGGAGGACATAGCCGCCGGGCAATCGACCTTCATGGTGGAGATGATAGAGGTGGCCAATATCCTCAACAACGCCACGTCCAGGTCGCTCTTGATACTTGACGAGGTCGGGCGCGGCACCAGCACCTATGACGGACTTTCCATCGCCTGGGCCGTCATCGAGTATATCCACAACCATACCAGGCTGAGGTCCAAAACGCTCTTCGCCACGCACTATCACGAACTGGTCGAGCTGGCGGGTTTCCTGCCGCGGGTCAGGAACTACAACCTGGCCGTGGCGGAGGAGGAGGGCAAGGTCATTTTCCTGCGCAAGGTTATCCCGGGCGGCGCCGACAAGAGCTACGGCATACACGTGGCCCAGCTTGCAGGACTGCCCAAAACGGTCATACACCGTGCGGAGGAGATTTTGCAGGAACTCGAGAAGGAGCAACTTGAACGCAAAGAAGGCGTTAAAAAGGAGCCTGCCTCTGCGCAGCCCTTACAGCTTCCCATTTTCGGTCAGGGGTCAGCTATCGAAGAAGAGGTCAGGTCGCTGGATGTGGACTCCATGTCCCCCATCGAGGCCATTAACAAGCTCTACGAGTTCAAGAAGAAGGCGGGGGATGGGAGGTAGGCATATACGCCTTGGCCGCGTGTATCCGTCAGTCCATTGACACAGTTAATATCGGTGTTATAATCCACATTAGTGCCGATTAATAACTATGCCTTTATCGATGGCAATAATCTTCATCTGACATTTATCGGATTGGGTATGCGGCTTAAGTATGATAAATTGCTATCGTATCTGAAGAAAAGGCACAACGTCACTACCGCATATTACTTCATAGGTCGTATATCTCAAAACCAGCACATCTATGATACGCTTGAGTCGTATGGTTATACCTTGAAATTCAGGGATCCCACCAAAAAAGGAAGCAGGCAGGTAACATGCCCGGCTTGTGGCAAGCCATTTGAGATCGATAAAGGAAAAACAAAATGCGATTGTGATGCTGATCTTGTACTACAGGTTATGGACGAGATAAACAACTTTTACAAGGCGATTATCATTACCAGTGATGGTGATTTCGATAATTTGGTTAAGAAGCTGATCTTGCTGGATAAGCTGGATATGGTTCTGGCCCCAAGCCAGGCAGGATGTTCTCATCTGCTGAATAGTGCGGCACGCGGCAGAATTGCATTTCTGGATAAGTTGACAGGTGAGATAGAAAAATATTGAGGGAGAACCTTATGGGACTGAAACCCGTAAGATGCTCCCTCGTGGTGATGTATTTATTATACTGCGCCTGTCAATGTCTTCAAAGTCGCTATTTCGCTGAAAAAGAAGGTGGTGGATTTATCGTCGCTCAATAAATTGAATATGTGCTCGTTATAATGAGCAATGACAGAAAAATCAAGGTTTCAAGATTCCGGTAACGACAGGTTTCCTACACGCCCCGTTCGAATGTATACAAACTACTATACTTTGCATACATTTATAAAAAGATGCCAACAAACTTATGAAACCAGGTAAAGGTTTTGACCAAATTATACGGCCAGCCGATTGTGGAACGTTTCTACTATTCAGAAATGGACGGGCTTTACCCGTGCCGGAGCGCAAACGGTTATTAATCGTTTTATTGAACAAGGTATAATCAGTCTCAAAGACAAAGATAAAAAATACGGCCAGTCATATGTATACAAAGAGTACCTGGCTATTTTCATTGGTAAAGATTGACGGAGTAGCAGCTTGAATGCAAGGAAGGCGCCAAAAGAAAGCCTGCACTGCGCAGTCCTTACAGCTTCCCATCTTCGGCCGGGAGTTGGCCATCGAAGAAGAGGTCAGGTCGTTAGATATAGACTCCATGTCTCCTATCGAGGCCATCAACAAGCTCTACGAATTCAAGAAGAAAGCGGGGGATGAGTAGGTAGTCATATCTACGATATGGCCGAGGTTTCAAACGAAAGTAGATTGAAAGCTCCTCATATGTGATATATTATTTGAGGGGTCTGCTATGTGAGATCTTGGGGTACAGGTGTTATAGGCATGATGGCAGGTTTGGTACTGATTTTGCAGAGCGTGGGTCTATGGGAATCTTCTTTTAAATCCAGAAGTAATAAAATGATAGTGCCTATAAGGAGAATAAAGTGACACCAAATGAAATAGCAGAAGAAGCGATTAGAAGAATGAACAGGAAAATTACCAATGAAATATTTCTTATAATTCAGAATGATCGTGAACTCATGCACGAATATTTAAGGGCGGTTCAGAGTAATGGTTTAGATACTGTAAATCAAACCATTGGTAAACGAGTTAAAACTGCATATAACCTTGTTAATTTGAACGATAGGGAAAATAATCCTTCATGTACGTTAATCCAAAGTCATCAGATTTTTGAATAAAATAACAATAAATACACGGTATACAGTGCGAATATTAAAATGTAAAAGGAGGTTATACATGTCAGACAGTGCAGGAATATGGACAGAATCTGCCATGCGAGAACATGTAAAACGGCGTTCTAATGGAAAGTGTGAATGCAATCTTTCCCATCCTAAGCATACACCGTCAAAATGTCCGAATAGCAAAGATCTTGATTTCCGTCCTATAACTCCCGTAATATCCTATGACCCGGAATTCTGGAAGCTAATTTGTTCAGAGTGTCGTTCTATAATTGAATCAGGAAATTAACTGTATATGGAGTTTTACTGTCGTATAAACTAAGATTAAGCAATCATAAAATTTTGCGGTGAGAATGATCTGACTTTTTGAACAACATCCATATTTTTTCTACGCATATTAAGCCATCTATTCCGCCAATAGCCGACCAATTCCTCAAGCGGAAGATTTCTGTATCTAGGAGTCTCCGATTTTCCATGGAGGTAGGATCTGAAATTATTTGCTAATTTGACTGCATATAAACCTCTTGAGAATGAATGTTTGAGTATCACATTGGAATCTAAACCGAGTATATCACACGCGGTTCTAATTACTCTCATTCTCCAATTTGGCCCATCGCCAAATCTGTTTGAAAGTGTAAGTCAATTCAAGCTTTATCGGAGAATTTTTGGTAATACCGAGTAATATGATTTTCTTCTCGATACTTAAATATTTACCTAACTTTACAAGAAATTCCTGTTTAATATTAAGTGACCTGAGGGTTCCGTCTTTTAAAATATAATCACCTTCCTTAATTTCTGGGCGATTGGCGATCTCGTATATTAACGACCATTCAAGAATTTCCTGGCAGAATGCTAGGAGGTTAGAAATGGTTGAACAAATTAAATCTCGACTATAAGCGAAAATCTTGTCTTGAGTTGAATCTAAAAATTCTAGGAATCGTTTGACAGGTGGCAGAGTGAAGAGCTCATCATAAATAGCGACAAGATGTTCGTCACATGTTATTAATATATTCTGGGGCGTATATGATTGGCCTAAAATAATAGGGTCAGTATGGTCATTTTGTCTGATTTGCTGCCCCTCATGAAAACATATATAACCACCTCTATATAAGCCAATGGATATTCCATTGTAGAATGAATGGCTATTGCTACTACCGTCTATGGCATAAAAATTCGCATCGGTCTTATCTATTTCATCAAACGGTAGTATCTCAAAGATTTGTGGAGTCTCAATGTTGGATTTATCTCCGACAGTAGGAATACCATATTGTTTGTTATTTCGTATATTGATATGCTGAGCAATTGAATCTATAGCTTTCTGCGGTACTTTATCTTCCATATTTTAAAAAATGTTTTTAAAGTTAACTTAAAATCATTATACACCTAAGACACAAATATACGGTGAGTCTATCTAATGGATTGTAAACCATGTTCATATCGGAGTGGGGGGGATTGACAGCCCAATGCTATCCGTCTACTATTAGCGGCAACAGCGATGAACGTCAGGGTGTATCGTCGCCGTTAAAATAGAAAATCCCATTTGATTAAGGAGGCTTGACGTGAGCAAGGTGCTGGTTACAGGTTCTACCGGCTTCATCGGCGGCCATATCGTTAAAGCTAATCTCGCCAGGGGGAATTCCGTGCGCGCTTTCGTGCTGCCGGGCGACCCTGGCGAGAAGTCGCTCAAAGACCGCGGCGTGGAAGTGGTCAACGGCGATATACGCGACTATGGCAAGGTGCGTGAGGCGGCGGACGGACGGGAAATCATCTTTCATTGTGCGGCCATCGTCACCGACTGGGCGCCCAAAAAGCTCTTCCGGGAAGTGACCGTCGGGGGCGCTGAGAATATGGCCAAGGCCGCAACGGACGTGAAAGTGAAGCGGCTGGTGGACATGAGCACCTGCGACGTTTTCGGCACGGATGAGTCGATCGTGATGGACGAGACGCTGCCGCTCAAATACTGGGGCGAGCCCTACCCCGACGCCAAGATAGACTCGGAGAAGATCATGTGGCGCTACCATAAGGAGCAGGGCCTGCCCGTGACCATGGTCTACCCGCTGTGGGTCTTCGGCGAGGGCGACCAGACCTTCGTGCCACTGCTGGCCGACGCCATCGTCAAGAAGGATATGATCTTCTGGCGGAAAGACGCCATCGTCTGGCCCACTTACATCGACAACCTGGTCGACCTGCTGATGCTGATCTCGGAGGACGAGCGGGCGGTCGGCAACGGCTACCTGGTGCATGACGGCGAGAGTACCACGCTTCAGGAGTTCTGCGATGGCATAGCGGCCGCGCTGAACGTTCCTCCCATACGCACGTATATACCTTACTGGACCGCTATGACGGCGGCCAGGGCCATGGAGTTTATCTGGCGGATGGCGCGTATCCAGCAGCGGCCCTTGCTGACCATCTATACGGTGACCAACCTGGGGTCGAGGTTCCGTTTCAGCATCGAAAAGGCGGAACGCGAGCTGGGCTGGAAGCCCAAGATCAGCTATAAAGAGGGCTTCAAGCGGACCATGGAATGGCTCAAAACACTGGACGTCGCATCGCTCAAACAAAAATAAGGTGGAGTTAGATGAAAGATTATAAGGGCAAAATAGTTTACATAACCGGTGGTTCCTCGGGCATCGGCCTGGCCGCGGCCAAAATATTGGCGCAAAAGGGCGCCCACGTCGCCATCTTCGCCCGCAGGCCGCAGGTGATGGAAGACGCCATCAAAGAAATGAGCGCCTGCGGCTGCATCCCGGACCAGAAGTTTTACTATGATCTACTCGACGTATCCATCCATGAGGATGTCGAGAAAGTCTTGCAAAAGGCGGTGGCCGAGTTCGGCGTCCCCGACGTGCTGATAAACTGCGCGGGCAGGGCGAAACCGGGCTATTTCGAGGAAATACCCTACTCGCAATTCGACGAGACGATCAAAATCGATCTCTACGGCGCATGGAGCACGTGCGCTTTCCTGGTGCCGCTGATGAAAAAGCGCGGCGGATACATCGTGAACGTGTCCTCCATCTGCGGGTTCATCGGCGTATTCGGCTACAGCGACTATTCGGCGGCCAAGTTCGGCGTCCTGGGCTTCTCCGAAGCGCTGCGCAGCGAGGTTAAACCGCTGGGCATAACCGTCTCGGTGCTGTGTCCTCCGGATACGGACACGCCGGGCTACGTTGAGGAAAATAAGACCAAGCCGCCGGAGACCAAAGAGATAGAGGGCACTGCCGGCCTCATGAAGCCGGAAGAGGTGGCTCGCGCCCTGCTCAAGGGCATGCATAGCGGGCAGTTCATGATCGTCCCCGGCTTCGAAAGTAAATTTACCGCGCGTAATGAAGCTCCTTTTCCCCTGGCTGGTGGCAATGGTCATGGACTCACAGATCGGCACGGTGCAGAAAAATAAGGCCAAATAATACCGGGGGGCTGAACGCACTCACCAACGTCCGGTGCGCCGCCCCCGGGCTTTCATTGCTCTGGTATCAGGCCTGGAATAAACAGCGCCCGTATTTAAGCTGCGTCTCCCGGACGGGTATCCCGTATAAATAAGGCTATACAGAAAGCGACCAGCATCAAGGCCGCCAGTACGATCAGGGGTACTACCCACTGTCCGGTGGCGGAATTCAATCCTTCTATAGTAGGCACCAGCGCCACCGCCGCCCCATTGCCCAGCAGCTGCAGGTAGCCGACCGATACACCGGCGTACTTGGACCCGGTCTCCTCGGCCGACATGGTGTACATGATGGGCAGGGAGGAGAGCAGGAAGAACCCCAGCACTATGCCGTTAATCAAATTGCCGGTATAGCCCTGGATAAATATGATGGCCGCTATGCATGCAGCCCCTACCAGCGCCGCCAGCAGCAGGAAGGGCTTCCTGCGCCGGAGCTTATCCGAGATCAGCGGGATAACGAAGCAGCCGATCAGGCCGGCGAAAATCAGTGCCGCCGATACGTCGCCCACGTCGGTCAGGGCGATGCCGTGCATTTCATTAAGTATCTTCTCCAGCCAGGTCGCCAGGCCGTTGAAAACGCCGATGCCCACCAGCGCCACAAACCCCAGTAAAACGAAGTTCCTGTTCTTGAGGATAACCCCTAAGCCGCCCCATTCGACCTCCGACTGGTCCTGCTCGGGAGCCCGCGCAGGCGTCAGCGGACGCTGCCTGATCAAAAAGACAAAGGCCAGCATGCCGACCAGTCCGGCGATGCCGTAGATCCACAGCATGGGATTATATCCCAGGTTCTGGACCAGTAAGGGGGTCAGTCCCAGGGCCGCCATCATGCCAATGAAGAGGGCCAGTGTACCCAGCCCCACGGCAGTCGCCTCCTCTTTGGGCGAGAACCACACGGTCGCCAGCTTGGTTACTCCATTCATGATGAAGGGCTGGCCGATGGCGATGCCGCCCTGGCCGATGAGCAGCATCACGAACGATGCCGGGCTGACTATGCGCAGCACTGCAAACAGGCCGAGGAAGATCGTGCCTATGCCGACGCCCCATTTGAATCCGATCTTGTCGATGACAATCCCTGCCGGGATGGTAAGTATCACCTGTATCAGCGGGAAAATCAGGGTAAGCCACTGGACATCGCTGGCGGGTATCTTAAGAAAGTCCTCGATATAAGTATCGATAGCGGCAAAATTGAGCCAGTACATCTGGGTCAGCGCCGCCACGTACATGTAGATGCCCAGGACAAGCCAGCGGTAGCTGTAAACCTTGTATTGCTGCTCCACGGTCAACCTCCTTTTTCTAACGGCATGCCTGCACCCATTGCATTGTTGCTAATACTACTTTGACAGACGGGTGCTGTCAACGTACTATTAGCGGCTAGAGTAAAAGACGCAGGGAGGTTAGTGTGAAATTTGTCGGCAGAGACAGCAAGGAAGCCATTGTCAGGCGTTTCGCAGAATACGTGTCATCCGGCAAAGCTGAGACCTTCAAGTCCTATGACATGGAGTTCGTCTTCGGGCGCCGCGAAGGTCCCTACGTCTGGGATGCCACCGGCGGGAAAAAACTGATCAATTGCCACTGCAACGGCGGTGTCTTCAACCTGGGACACCGCAACCCCGCGGTCATTAAAGCCCTGCAGGAGAGCCTCAAAGAGCTGGACATAGGCAACCACCACCTGATCAGCGAACAGCGCGGCCTGCTGGCCGAGAAACTGGCGGAGCTGATGCCGGGCGATATCGACTGCACGGTCTTCGGCGTTGGCGGAGGCGAGGCTATAGACCTCGCCATCAAGCTGGCCAGGGGATATACGGGAAGATACAAGGTGGTATCCGCCGTCGGCGGCTACCACGGGCACACCGGCTTTGCCCTTGCCACGGGAGATGAGCAGTACCGGGCGCCTTTCGGCCCCAACCTTCCAGGCTTCGTCCAGGTGCTGTTTGACGACGATGGGGCGCTTGAGCGGGCGGTAGACAAAGATACGGCAGCCGTTATTTTCGAGACCATCCCGGCCACGCTGGGCATGCCTGTGCCTCGCAAGGACTATTTTATGCGTGCCAGGCAACTCTGCAGCGAGAGGGGCGCCCTGCTCATCATCGACGAGGTCCAGACGGGCCTGGGACGCACCGGAAAGCTGTGGGGGATCGAACATTTCGACGTGACGCCGGATATTATCGTGATCGGCAAAGGGCTTTCAGGCGGCATTTACCCCATGAGCGCTACCTGTTTCAAGAAAGAGCTGGAGAGCTTTTTCCACCAGAACCCGTTCATCCATGTCTCAACCTTCGGAGGGGCGGAAGTGGGCTGTCCGGTCGCCTTTAAAGTACTGGAGATATCATCGCAACCAGAGTTCCTGCAGCACGTGAACGAGCTGGCCGGCGTATTCAAGGACGGCTTCGAGGGATTAAAGAAAAAGCATCCCAGGATCTTGACCGGCCTGCGGCAACTGGGGCTGATGATGGGCATGGAGATGGTCAACGACGGCTGCGGACCGATTATGACCAAGGCCTGCTACGACCACGGCGTACTGGCGATATATGCCAACAACGACAAGCGGGTCTGCCAGCTATTGCCCCCGCTGATAATCGATAAAAACACGGCGCTTGAAATAATTGACAGGATCGACGGAGCCCTCAAGGATACCGCTGATTTCCTCGGGCTTTAAATCCGGTCGACAGGAGGTCCCACGTGCAGGTTGACGTTGAGCTCTTGAAAGAGTTTGAAAGAGGACTGGACCCGGCGCGTCCCGGGCAGAGCAAAATACCGGCCAGGGTGCTCGGCTACGGTGAAATAAGCACCATCTTCGAGATAGAGTCCGATTCGGTCAGGGGCCTGGCTTGCAAGCGCCTGCCCATCTTCAGGACGGAGGATGAGGTAATACGATATGAGCAGATCTACCATGCCTACAACGAGCTCCTCGAAAAGAAAATCGGCATCAGCGTGCCTGACTACGGCTTCGCCTGGTTCGCTGCCGATTCCGGCAGGATAACCGCCTATGACGTGCAACAAAAGCTGCCGTCGGCCTCCATCGGCAACCGCGCCATTGCGCTGTTGGGCATGGAAGATATTCAAGCGTTATTTTTGCTGGTGCTCCGTGAGCTGAGCAAGGTCTGGACTTACAACGCGGCCAACCCGCAGGAAGCCCTGGGGATAGACGGGCAGATCTCCAACTGGGCGGTTGCGGGATTCGATGCGGAGCATCCTCATATCGAGGCGTGCATGAAACTGCTTTATTTCGATACGAGCACACCCCTGATGAAAAAGGGCGGGGTGGAGCAGCTGGACCCGGAGCTATTCATGCGAAGCGCTCCCTCTTTCCTGGTGTGGATGATCCGCTGGCTGTTCCTGGAGGGGGTCATGACCCGTTATTACGACGCCCGGCTGGTGACCATTGATCTGATAGCTAATTTTTATAAGGAACAGCAGCCGCAAATGGTGCCTCACCTGGTGAAAGCCGCCAACGATTTCTACGCCGGCGAGGGCAAATCGCTGGGGATAAAGCCCCTGACGGAGAAAGAGATACAGTCATATTACAAAGAGGACGCGCTGATCTGGACACTCTTCCTGGCCCTGCGCCGCTTCGACCGCTGGCTGCACAGATACATCCTGCACAAGCCCTATATCTACATATTGCCCGGCAATATCAAGAGGTGAGTTCCGCGGGTGGGGCAGTCAATCATATATTTTGCCCTACCCGCTTTTATTGACGAGCTTCCGTTATTCCATGGCTTAGGCCTTACCCTCCATGCTTACTTCCACAATTCGGGCACATGGTAGCATAGGTATTTACGGTTATTGGAAAATATCTGAACCGTAAATCGTACCTTGACAATCAGGTTGTATATACGTAAGATAGCTTTGGAAATAAACACACGAAATACGGGGAAGAGGTTTTGGTTGTGGAGCCGCAAATAGGTTTTTGCACCAATCCCGACGGTGTCCGCATTGCATATGCCACACTGGGACAGGGACCCGCAATAGTTATTCCCCCAGGTTATTACGAAGCTATCACCGGTTATAAGCTATTCCCGGAAATTCGTTATCTTTTTGATAGCCTTGCACGTTACCATACTTTAGTGTTCTATGACCAGCACGGAGCTGGTCTATCAGATCGCAGTAGGGCTGCATTTACGCTGGAGTCAGAGCTTGCAGACCTCGAAACGGTCATTGATCACCTTAAGCTGGATAGAATGATATTAAATGGCACCGCTGCGTCTGGCCCTATTGCCATCGCTTATGCTGCCAGGTATCCCGAGCGTGTCTCCCACCTTGTCCTTTACGGTACTTTTGCATACTATGGAAAATTTGTTAAAGAGGAGATCAAATCGTCCTTAGTATCGTTGATAAGTCAGCCCAATAATTGGCTTGGAGGTAGGGCCCTAGTCAGCCTTGTCGGGACAGAGATCGATATGAAATATCTTGAATCGCTTGTCGAACATATGAACCGTGTCATTACGCCTGAGATGGCTGGTCATCAGCTTGAGATGGCCTACAAGTTAGATGTGACACATCTCTGTCCCCGCGTTAAGGCCCCAACACTTGTTGTGCACCGCAGGGGAGATAAATATATTGCTTTCAAAGCTGGCCTGGAGCTGGCATCTTTGATACCGAACGCGCGCTTTGTTCCGTTGGAAGGTAACATACATGTCAATTTTTTAGGAGACACCAAATCATATCTTAATAACGTATTCGAGTTTCTCGGCGACCCGATTATTGATGATAAAGCTACGAAAGCCGTGCGTCCAACAACGAAAAAATCAGTCCACGATGTGTTTATCAGTTTTGCTTTTGAGGATAAGGAGTATGCCTCTAAAATATATGCCCACTTAAAGGACAGCGGAATATGCCCATTTTGGTGCGAGGACGTAACCGCAGGCGGGGATTATCCGCAACTACTGGGAGAAGCTATCAGGGACAGCAAAGCGTTTTTATTGGTATTATCCGATTCTTCCGATAATTCGGCAACGGTTAGGAAAGAAACCACCATAGCCCACAACAATAAAAAAACTATTATACCTGTACGTGTTAAGAACATAATGCCTAAAAACCTGGAGTATTTGATCGCAAACAGCCTCTTTTTCGATGCTTTTCCACAACCTCTTGAACAACATCTACCCAAACTTACAAGTGACATTAAGAAGATAGTGGGCGGCAAAGCTGATAAAAAGAGAAGATAAAAAAATAAATCCATAGTTTAATGTCATGGAACCACAAATTGGTTTTTGCACCAATCCCGACGGTGTCCGCATCGGATATGCCACGCTGGGGCAGGGGCCAGCGATGATTATCCCCCCACATTATTTCGCAACTATCACCCCTTATAAGACATTACCGGAAGTTCGCTATATTTTGGATACCTTTGCACGTTATCATACGGTAGTGATCTATGATCCCCGAGGGGCTGGGTTATCTGACCGCAACCGGACTGTCTTTACGCTGGAGTCAGAGCTTCGTGATCTGGAAACTGTCGTTGATCACCTTAAATTGGATCGTATAATACTCTATGGCGTCGGCATGTCCGGCCCTATTGTCATCGCTTATGCTGCCAAGTATCCGGAGCGCGTTACGCACCTTATCCTTTACGGTACCTACGCAAACCATGGGAGATTTCTTACGGAGGAATATAAAGCGTCCGTAGTATCATTGCTCCGTCAGCCTGATAATTGGCTTGGTGCAAGGGCCATAAACGACCTTGCTGGGTCACAAGCCCCAACAGATTATCTTGAAGTACTTATGGGGCTTCTCAAGGATATCACCACGAATGAGATGGTTGCTAATTTTATGGATATGGCCTATAAACTTGACGTGACACATCTCTGTCCCCGTATTAAGACCCCGACACTTGTTATGCACCGCAAAGGAGATAAACTTGTTGATTTTAAAGTTGGCCTGGAGCTGGCATCGTTGATACCGAACGCGCGCTTTATTCAGTTGGAAGGTGAAATACACTACTATATGTTAGGCGATACCGAATCCTTCCTACGCAGCATATTCGAGTTTCTCGGCGACCCTATTACCGATGACAAAGCCGCGAAAGCCGTACGACCGACAACGAAAAAATCAGGCCACGATGTATTTATCAGCTTCGCATTTGAGGACAGGGAGTATGCTTCTAAAATATATGCCCACTTGAAGGGTAGCGGCATATGCCCATTCTGGTGTGAGGACGTAACCGCAGGCGGGGACTATCCACAACTGCTGGGAGAAGCTATCAGGAACAGCAAATCGTTTTTATTAGTATTATCCGATTCCTCAGATAATTCGGCCTCCGTTAGAAAAGAGACCACCATAGCCCACAACAATAAAAAGACTATTATACCTGTACGCATTAAGAACGTATTGCCTAAAAACCTGGAGTATTTGATCGCAAACAGCCTCTTTTTCGATGCTTTCCCACAACCTATTGAGCAACATCTACCCAGACTTACAGGTGACATCAAGAAGATAGTGGGTGGCAAAACTGATAAAAAAGAGAAGATTAAAAAATGAATCCCGTATTATCTGGTTAACGGTATCTTTTTTACCCTAACCTCGCCGAACACGTTACCCATAGTTCGGGCACCTGGTGGCATCCATATGTACATCCTGAAAGTTATCCTTCATTCTGAGGCCAAGAGGACTACGACAAACAGCAATATATAAGTTTTAGTCTCCCCGGCAGGCCACCGCGCCGGGGGACCGAAACCGGCAATTCTGAAATGTGTTCTACTTGAATATAGGTTTGCCGATGGGCAGCGGCAGTTTCCCTGTCAGGTGATATAGGAATACCGCCGTGCCGACATAGAGGTTGAGTACCCCCGTCGCCAGCAGCATCCAGCCGCCTGCATTTGCCCAGAAATTAATGATTAAACCGTCTATGCCCGGCTGAATGCCCGGCTGTCCCAGGAAATTCCATACAGTCAGTGCCAGGACGGCCACGGTGATAAACCAGATCATTGCGCTTATCAGCCAGCTCACCCTGCCACCGAGATAACCCAATATGGCAATGAAGATAATCAGCGGTACATTGAAATAACCTTCGACAAATGTGGTGATGTGCGCTGTATTAAGTATCCCCAGGACGGGGGCGCCCAGCGGCAATCCCACAAACTTGATCAGCAGGGACATCCAGTTCGCCGAACCGAAGAAGATGGCGCCGATCAACAGGTTGACGGTAGCGCCGTATAGCTCGTTGTTGCGGAACTGTATGATGCTGACGATGATCAACACCAGGCTGATTCCGCAGAACCATGGTATCATCAATACCGACTCCACCGCAGGTACCAGGCCGGCCAGCAGAGCACCCAAACCGAACACGCCCACAGCCTGCGCATATAACGATGCCGAAGTTGGATTTGCCCATGTATGCTGTTCGCTCATTAAGTACAACCTCCAAAATAAAATAATACCCCGAACCCGAAAGCTGGAAAGACGTACCGCGGACTACCTCCGGACGTGCCACCTTGTCACATGCCTGTATCCCTAAATACTTGTCATGAGCAATGCCGGTTTAACAACTGAGCGCTCGAACGAAATTTTACGCCATGTTATTACGAGTTTGAAACATTGTCAATATTGATGTGGAGACCTGAGGAAAAACAAAGATGTTTACTTTTTAGCACGCCCGGAAGATTTATATGGGGCTTTGCGCTCTTTAATAAGGACTTCTTCACGGCCTACCTGTTTTGAAAGAGCGGAGACCATGTACTGGTTGAGGCTGACACCTTCCATGGCCGCCATTCTCGCCAGGTCTTCATGCACGGAACTGGGCAGGCGCAACACGACCTTGCCGCTGTAGTGGCCTGTTTTGAGAGGCTTGGGCATCTTGTTGCCTAGTTTTATATAAAGCTCGATGAATTCGGGTTTTTCATCCTCCAGCTCTGCCAGGGCTTCGTCTGGAGTGTCGCCGGTCATAATTAGACCGGGCAATTCAATGACCCTTGCCACATAGTAATCCCCCCTGGGACCATTCGATTTTTCTATTACGGTTGTGTAGGGCAAGTTAATGTAATATTCCACCTGCTTTTGTAAATCAGTCTTCCTATTACTCATTCTCGCCTCCTGTTTTCTTTAAGGCATTTATCAGGGAGAGTACATATTCCACATATTCTTTATCTATCGGATTCAATCTCTTATAGGAAAACATTTCTTTTCCTATGACAACTTTTGGATGCTTGCCGCCTTCGATGATATAGCCGTATTGCCTGACGAGTGCCTCGAAATCTTCCAGCGACACATTTTTCGGGTTGGCCCTTATCCTCTGCTCACGCTTTTCTCTTCCACTCATTAACCGATGATACTATATATAGTACTATTTGTCAACGTATTTAGATATAAAAGACAGATCTACAGAGCATGAAAAAACTAATATTCATTGACACTATCCGGTCATGATATGATATCCTTCTTTATTTAATTTATTAAAGAGAGGATATCGTGCCATCTGATCTGCTTCATGAATTGCAGCCGTTGTTTACTCCACGTTCGGTAGCCGTCTTCGGTGTGTCAGCCAGGAGCGAAAGCGCCGGCAACCGGTTTATCATGGTCTTCGAGGCCTATGGCTATGCGGGCAAAATCTACCCCGTCCATCCAACTATTACGGAAATATACGGGCATAAGGTTTACTCCAACGTCAAAGCGATACCGGGCCCGGTCGACATGGCTATCATTGCGGCGCCGGCCCGGAATGTGCCGCAGATCATCAGCGACTGCGTGGATAAGGGGGTACCCGCGGCGGAGATCTTCTCTGCCGGTTTCCGTGAGGTGGATGAGGAAGGGCGAAAGCTGGAACAGGAGATAATTAAAAAGGCCGGTGGGAAAATCCGCATGGTGGGGCCCAATTGCTTCGGCGTATATTCACCGCGGGGCGGTTTAACGCTTCTGCCGGGCGCTAACTATCCCAGGAAAAGCGGCAATATCGGTATTCTGGCGCAAAGTGGGGGATGGGTGACCGACCTCATCTGGGGTTCCGATGCTTTTAACGTATTTTTCAGCAAGGCTGTCAGCTATGGCAACGGCATCGACCTCAATGAAGTATCGTTGATGGAATATTTTACAGCTGATCCTGAAACGGAGATCATAGGAGCTTACCTGGAGGGCATCGGCGATGGCAGACGCTTCATGGAAGTGGTGAGAAACCTGCGCGGCAAGAAGCCTGTCGTCATCTGGAAAGGCGGCCTTTCTGAAACAGGTAAGAGGGCTGTCAGCAGCCATACGGGGTCTCTGGCCGGCGATCGCAACGTCTATAATGCTTTTTTCAAGCAGTCCGGCGCGGTGCAGGCCCATGACTTTGAAGAATTGCTCGATACTGTCGCAATTTTTAACTATATCCCCGAAGGCAGTTACAGGAACTTGGCCATTATCGGCGGCGGGGGCGGCGTGGGGGTATCCGCCGGCGACATCAGTGAAGTCTATAATATGAATATCCCTAAATCCACGCCGGATATCGTTGAAAAAATAACCGCCTTTTTACCCGCCCAGGGCACCGGCAACAGGAACCCCTTCGATATAGGAGCGCCTTCGGCGCCAGCCAGCATACTGCGGACCATGCTTGAAATCGTACATGACTGGTCCGCCGTCGACGCCTTGATCGTAAACCGGCTGTTTTTCTACGGAATGAAAGAATTGATGGAGGCGGACCCTTCCGAGCAGGGGAAACGTCTCGATACAATCGTCGAATTCAAACGGACGAGGGCCAGGAAACCCGTCATCGTGGTCCTGGAGGAACTGTCAACTGGTGTAGACCGCATCGGAGTGGAAAAGGCCCGCAGGCAGGTGCGTGACGAGCTGCTTAAAGCCGGCATATATGTCGTGCCTTCAATGTTAAGGGCTATCAGGGCGCTGTCCAATTTGAGTTCATACTGGGAAGGCGTGTCTCGTTAAAGTGCCCCGGTGCGACAACTTCTATCTTTATCCGCTATCAGCCGATTCCTTTCGTCCAAATCCTATAAATCTGTAACATATTCGGGCCGGATTTTATACCTATTTTATTTACTTTAGCGCAACATGTATAAAGAATATGTTCGGACGGCAGAGGCCGAGGATAGATTAAGGAGGAAGAAATGGCAACTTACGCATTCATCAACCCGGTGGTCGCAGGAAAAGTGGAGGCCTGGAAAGGCTATATCAAGGAGATGGAGGGGCCTCGCAAAAAAGAGTACAAGGAATCCAGGAAAAAGGTAGGACTTTCCGTGGAAAGAGTCTGGCTCCAGAAAACTCCTATGGGGGACTTTGCGGTGGTCTATTGGGAAGCCAAGGATATCGGCAAGGTCTTCGAGGCTTTGGTTAAGTCCGATGCGCCGTTTGACAGGTGGTTTCGAGATAAGATACTCCTTGAAGTTCACGGAATGGATTTTTCCAAAATGCCGCCGATGAATGAATTGATACTGGATTTCAAGGACTAGAATAAAGAGTGGCTCCATCCTGAAGCCTGCTTTTCAGCATATAACCGATTGTCATGAGGCTTAATTCTTGGGGCGTGAGCCCTTTGCTACCGATCCCTGATTGAAAGACCTCGCTGTTTTTCAGAGCGTCTTCAGCCAGCCTGCGCTATCCTGTGAGGACGCCGGCCCTCACAATTTGTTGCAGATTTGCGATTTTTCAGGCCTTGATAACCGGATGCGCAATTACCTTCCCAGATATTTTCCTGATAAGGTTTACCTTTTATACACTTGGCGCTGGTTGAGGTCCATGAAGCTGCCCATGACCGCCCGCTGGCCCATATATTCCATGGAGGTAACTCGCTCTATCACCCACACCACTTCGCCGTTCTTTTTCAAGAGCCTGTATTCATAGGTATTATCTTTGTTCTTTTTCTTTAATATGTGGGTTACCTTTTTCCTAACCATCTCCCGGTCGTCAGGGTGGACCAGATTAAGGGAGGGTGTGCCTGCCAGCTCCTGAAGAGTATAGCCGGATAGCTCCTCAAAAAAAGGATTGACGTAAACGAATTTTTTATCCTGAACTATATAGATGCCAGCGCCCGTGCTATTGAGAAGCGCCTCGATCAGTGAAGCCAGTTCGGAGAGATCGGACTGATAGTGTTTTAATTCTTGCACCACTGAGTTGGATTGCATGGTCATGCCCTATTTTACTAACCCCCTTGTTTAAAAACGATAGAATACCCAAAACTATGACATATTGACCAGTCGATTGCTTTCATCGCTAATGCTATCACTATGTGCCCGCTAACTCCATAGCCATCAAGCTAATATTCCATAGCCATTAAGCTAATGTTCGTTGAAGTTATATCCTAAAATCCTGTCGTATAGTAGTTACTTTAGTACTATACGCATACGTACCTTATCTCTATTTACTATGAATTGAATTTGCGCTAATATGATACTCGCATAGAATCAACTTAAGCTTAGGGGTGTATACTACAGAATATGTGGAGAGACTGAGATGGCAAATAAAATCGTTCGCTGCAATTACTGCAATGCAACAGGCAAGGTCGGTTCGGGTTACGGTAGTCATGCCACAACCATGTGCCCGGTGTGCTTTGGGCGCGGTCAGATTTCCATCGATTCAGATGCTGTGAAATGCTCAGGCTGCAATGGCACCGGTAGGCAATACACAGGCTACTTTACGTCAGGTCCAGTAAAGCACAATGCCTGTCATGGAATGGGTTGGATAACACCGGATAAGGGGCAGGCTGCATGCCCAGTTATGAGCACCAATAAGATGATGGGAAATGCACAGTATAACGATGCACCAAATATGCGTTTCCATCACATCACAACAAATTAAACTATTCTCCCCTTAATAAACCTGCCTTTTTTACGCATGCCCAATCCTGCGTATCCTTTATTCCGCCCTCCAATCCCTCATATATTACCGAGGTATTTCACTAAAAAGAACCATCCCTATAGATCGTGAAGGATTGGCTTTTGTGTCATTCATTGACATTGAGAGCTGAATCATCTATTGTGGAATTAATAACTCAAGGAGGTTATCTGATGATAGCGTACTGCATGAAATGCCGTAAGAAGAGAGAGATGAGTAGCCCAAAGGCTGTCAAAATGAAGAATGGTAGACCAGCGACAAAAGGTGTTTGTTCTAAATGCGGTACAAAAATGTATCGAATAGGTTAAAGCTAGATAACCAATAATCATTAATTATATCTTTGGGTCGCAAATTTTATCCTTTAGGTCATTCTATGCCCCTAGAATTTATGTGATACTAAATGAAATGATAGGAGGCCTGATATGGATATAGATGCTGTGTACGTGCGCGAGTTGCGAGCCATATTAGCTTGTGATCAGAGTGACGGCTATCTTAAGAAATGGACTAGTGACCAGCTTGATAAAATTGAGCGTCAAGCAAGTTTAGTCACTGACTTGGGAAAGGTTCCCGTCCTGACTGCCTGAACCATTCCAGTCCTGGGTAGAATCCTGTAATAGGTATGCCCAATCCTGCGTATTTATTCAGCACTCCAATTCCTCATATATTACCGAGGTATTTCACTAAAAAGAACCATCCCTATAGATCGTGAAGGATTGGCTTTGTGTCGTTCATTGACATTGAGATTGAATCATCCATAACCGGTTGTTATGGGGCTTAATTCTCCGGACGTTTCTGGCCACTCTGATGTACTGTTTACGATGGAAAAATGGGATTCATCTATCAAACAGGTTTAAACTCGAACTTACCGCTTTTGAAGAGCTCAACGCAGACACCTACCACATCGGGCTCATATAACTTGCCTTTATTCTTTGATATTTCCTCAAGTGCCTTATCAATACCCAATGCTTGCCGGAAAGGGCGGTGTGAAGAAATGGCTTCAACCACGTCGGCAACTGTCAGTATTTTTGCTTCCAAGAGAGTATCCTCACCCTTTAGCCGGTTAGGATAACCTGAACCATCCAGCCTTTCGTGGTGCTGCAAGACGGCCTCTGCTACGGAACAAGGAAAATCCATGCCTTTCACAATATCGTAGCCATGTTGGGAATGTGTTTTTACCAATCTAAATTCCATATCGGAAAGTTTTCCGGGTTTGCTGAGAATATCAGAAGGAACAAACATTTTACCTATATCGTGGATTGTTGCCGCCATCCTGATCTGATCAATTCGGGTATCTTCTAATTTCATTTCTCTGGCTATGGCGGTTGACAGGTCAGCCACTTTCTGCTGGTGGCCTGCAGTATATGGGTCTCTCATTTCCACGATTTTGACCAGGGTATTGATAGCGTCATTCAAGGTTTTCTTCAGGGATTGGTAGCTTTTGGCAAGTTTTTCTTCTGATATCTTGCGCTCGGTCACGTCCCGGGCGGCACCGACGATTCCGATGACCTCACCTTTGGCGTTCTTTAGCGGTGATTCGTTTATCTCAACCAGACGCTTTGTCCCATCCCGGTGCACATACTCCTGCAGGTAAGGCGGCTGCTTCTCACCGGTGGTCATTGCCAATTGTGTTTTCTCATGTCCTGCTTGGTTCAGTGGGCTATCAGTCAGGTAGCTGCGCCTGTTACCCCGCATTTCCTCCATGGTATAGCCCAGCGCTGATTTGACTTGCGGGCTGATGTAGACTAATTCGTGGTTTGAGTCCAGTATGAAGAATATATCGCTGATATGCTCAACGATGTTCTTGAATTTCTCCTCACTCTCCCTAAGCGTTTGCTCCGCTAATTTGCGCTCGGTAATATCTACAATGGCTCCTCTTACGCCTACGGGTTTATTCTGCCGAATAACAGGCGCTGCGTAGATAAGTCCGGTAAACGTGCTACCATCTTTCCTGAGAAAGATAAATTCCTGGCCGGGGATTGATGTTCCCTGGATTACCTTCTCCAAATTCTCTCCAACTCTCTGCCATTCTTCGGGTGAAAAGAACTGCAATGCGTTCATCCCCTCTCTGTAATCTTCTTCACTATACCCGAAGACTTTAAGGGCAGTTTGATTAAAGGAGACAAGATTGGCTGCAGTATCAACTTCAAAAGCTGCTATTGGCAGGAAATCGATCATATCATGGTATTGCTTTTCGCTCTGCTGCAGTGCCTCCTCCGCCCGCTTGCGTGGGGTGACGTCCCTGCCCTCGCCCAGGATGGAAACAGGCTTGCCGTTCTTGTCCCGTATGATGTAGAACTTATTTTCCGCCCAGATGGTAGTGCCGTCCTTGCAATAATACTCAAGATCTAGCATATGGACAGGATTGTAGTCAGGGTCGGCCTCAATCTTGGGTAGCTCTTTAAAAAACAATTCAGATGATAATTTCAGCGACTCCGGCGTGAGGGTCTGCTCCAGCGGCATGTCCATTATCTCCTGGTGCGTGAAGCCGCGCACCTTTTCCACGGAGGGACTCAGGTACGTGGGCTTGCGATTCATATCCATCAGCCATACGCTGTCTGTCGTATGCTCGGCCAGCAGGCGGTAATGTGCCTCGCTCTCCCGTAGTGCCTGCTCTGCCTGCTTGCGCTCGGCGATGTTCCTCAACGACTTAATTCCAAGGGATATATTTTTAGCTACTCCTACCAGGAATTTGACTTCATCGTCCTTGAAGGCATCCTTAACCCCGGAATATACGTTGAGAGCACCGATTATTTCCTTTTCGTAAACTAATGGAATAGCTATTGACGATAAATATCCTCTTTTCAGGGCTTCATCTCGCCAGGGGAGTATATACTGCTTATCATTCTGGGTATCCTTGACTATATTAGGTTGCCCAGTTTTGATGGCAGTGCCCGTTGGGCCTTTGCTACCCTCAGTATCATCAAATGTTACTTTTATTTTGGATAAATAACCTTCTTCAACCCCGGCGTTTGCCACAGGTTTAATTGAAAAGGTGGTTTTCTCAGCAAGGCCAATCCAGACAAATCGTATTAAATCGATCAGAATCAGGGCATCACAAATTTTCTGAAATAGCTCTGTTTCGTCATCAACTGAAAGTAATAATCCATTGATTTGTAAGGCTAGGTCATAAAATATTCGGAGTTGTTTTGATTTTTCCAATATCTGGCTTAACAGCTGGTCAATACTATCTTGCTTGACAGGTATTCTTTTAGAGGAACCTTTGGGTTTAAGTTGGTCCTTCTTCATATCGCCCCCATATCAACCCGCCAGTATTTGTGTTAACACGATTGTTTCAGTATTGCATAATCCTCTCAAACATTCAATGAAATGATTCTGGTGCCACGAAGTTGGTAATGCTGTATGCCTATTTTGTTTACACTCAATAAGTACTGCTTACTTGATCAGTCATAGAGTACTAGATACTCTTTTCCTGCCCGAACTTTGGTTGAGCTGACTTTTGAGCACGTATTCAATTGTTATAGGTGTTAATTCTTCGGACGTTTCTGAGATAATAGATGGCATAAATTGCCGTGTTGAAGAGCTCAATAAATACGATAAAGGAATGAAAGTGCTGCTATAATTGGTACGTTAGACCTATGATTTCTATTAGGAGTGAGCATTCATCCCGATAGGTCCAATGTCATCGACGTACCGGAGAGCCTCAGGGTGCTGAAAAGGAAGCGAATAACAGCAGGAGGATTGAAATGATTCCGACAGTCATCGTTAAGGCGGATTTGTGTTCCAAATGTGCCATGTGTGTTCAAGAGTGCCCGGGGAAACTTTACATCCAGGCATCCAAAGATTCCTTTCCGGAAGCTCGTGATTTGGAATTCTGTAATTCTTGCGGTCACTGTGTGGCCATTTGCCCCAAAGATGCGATCGTTCACTCGGGATTTCCGCAGGGCTATATTCAACCGGTTAATCAGAAGATCCTACCGTCTCAGGAAGCGGTACTGGAATTATTAAGGACACGAAGATCAGCACGGGTCTTTCAGGATAAACCCGTCGAAAAACAGCAAATTGAGCGGATAATAGATGCGGCACGATTTGCCCCGACTGCGCATAATACACAGACGACAGAGTATATAGTAGTCCAGGACAAGAAAATATTAGAGGAAATGAAACGGATAACGGCCAATCTAATCGCCGGTTCGATAGCCAAGGCGCGTAATCCATTGATGAAGCCCATGGTTTCAATCATACTGGGGAAGCATTCCGGTGCTTTTTTTAGAAGTATTCCTCAACTGAAAAGACTGGTTACTGCAGTTAAAAGTGGCACGGATCGTATTTTGCGCAACGCCCCGGCTCTGATAATATTTCACGCGGATGAGCAGTCTGCTATGGCGGATATCAATGCTCAGTTAGCTATTCAGAATGCAGCTTTAATGGCCTATTCACTGGGATTAGGTAGCTTCTACACCGGATATATATTGGCAGCCTGCCAGCGTGATAAGCCAATCCGGCGTTTGATCAATCTTCCCGAGAACCATAAAGTCTACGGCGGTCTGGCCATTGGCTATCCCCAATTTGAATTTAAGAAATGGATAGAGAGGAAGACCCCCGAAGTTTCCTGGCTATAACACCGATTAACGGATTGATAATTGTTATAGGGCTTAATTCTCTTGGCGTTTCAGCACTACTTATGGTCCCAGTGTTCTTATAGCGGACAGGCTATTACCCAAAACTAGCAGTATTACATAAAAAGTGCTATATTCTTAGCTTCATGAAAGATAAGGTTATAGCGATCAAGCAGGGGACGGTGACCTCGCCCAACGGGTTCCTGGCGGGCGCAGTCGAAGCCGGCATCAAGTATAAGGGACGCCTCGACGTGGGCGTGCTTTATTCGGAAGAGCCGTGCGCGGCCGCCGCCGTCTTCACCGCCAATAAGGTCAAAGCCGCCCCCATCCTGGTCTGCATGAAACATATCGCAAACGGCAAGGCCAGGGCCGTGGTGGTCAACTCTGGATGCGCCAATGCCTGCACCGGCGACAAAGGTCTCAAGGACGCCGCCGAGATGGCCGCAATCATAGCCTCCAAGCTGGGCATCAAGCCGGACCAGGTGCTTCCGGCCAGCACCGGCGTCATAGGCACCTACCTGCCCATGGCCCGTTTCAAAGCGGGAATCGATAAAATTGAGCTTGTCAGAAACGGCGGCCACAAGCTGGAACGCGCCATCATGACCACCGATACCAGGCCCAAGGAGATCGCAGTCCGCGTGACGGACGGCGCCGGGCAATACGTCATAGGCGGCATCGCCAAGGGCTCCGGCATGATCCACCCCGATATGGCCACACTGCTGGGCTTCCTGGCTACCGATGCACGCGTCGAGCCCGATTTCCTGGGCAAAGCACTCAGGGCTGCCGTCAACGACAGCTTCAATATGATAACGGTGGACGGTGATACCAGCACCAACGACATGGTCTCCATCCTGGCCAACGGCGCCGCCGGCAATGCGAAGATAAATGATAAGAACGGAAAGGTTTTTCAGGAAGCCCTCAACCATGTATGCCGCTTCCTGGCGCGCAGCATCGCAGCCGACGGCGAAGGCGCGGAGAAGTTGATCGAGGTCTGCATCGAAGGCGCTAAAAACGCTTCGGAAGCGAAGAAGATAGCCAAGACCATAGCCGGGTCGCCGCTGGTGAAAGCGGCCGTGCACGGCAACGATCCCAACTGGGGGCGCATTGTGGCCGCCCTGGGCAGGAGCGGCGCCGCCATGATGGAAGAAAGGTTGGAAGTTTACCTGCAGGACGAGCCGGTCATGCGCGACGGAACGCCGCTGCCCTTCGGGAAGGACAGGCTCAGCCGCAGGTTGAAGGCGGATACCGTGAAAATCAGGGTCTGTTTGAATATCGCCGCTGGAAAAGCCACGGCCTGGGGATGCGACCTCTCGCAAGAGTATGTTACTATAAATAGCGATTATACCACTTAACCCTCCCCGGATTTACTGATGCTAGGATCGAAAATCGTAGTCGTAAAAATCGGCGGCAGCACGCTCGGCCAGCATGACACCACCCTGGAAGACCTCGTTGCACTTCAAAAAAGAAAGTTTCCTATCGTGGTTGTCCACGGCGGCGGCAACGCCGTCACGGACTGGCTGAATAGGCTGAATATCCCCACGCGCTTCGTCCAGGGACTGCGCGTCACCGACCCCGATACGCTCAAAGTGGTGACGGCTGTGCTGGCCGGACTTGTGAATAAAGAACTCGTATCCGAGATAAACCGCCTGGGTGGCCGGGCTACCGGCCTGTGCGGCGTGGACGGCTGCACCGCCAGCGGCAAGATGAAAAGCCGCGAGCTGGGGATGACTGCCGGGGAAGTGACCATCGACACCCACCTGCTGCGCATCCTGCTCAACAGCGGCTATATGCCGGTCGTGGCGCCCGTTTGCATGAACTGCGCCCTGACCGGCCATGAGGACTCGAACATGTTGAACGTCAACGGCGACACCATCGCCGCACAGATAGCGGCCGCCCTGCAGGCGCGCAAGCTGATATTCCTGACCGACGTGCCGGGCATCTTCGACAACTCGAAACAGGTGGTGGACCAGATGGACGCCACTACGGCCAGGTCCATGATCGAGAACGGCACGGCCACCGGCGGCATGATCGCCAAGCTGGAGGCTAGCCTGATAGCTTCGCAGAAGGTATCCCTCACCCGCATCATCGACGGGCGCATCGACCATGCGCTGCTGGATGAAATAGAAGGTCGGGGGAACGGTACGACCATTGTCAACTAAGAGGAAAGACTGGCAGAAAGTCGAAAGCAAAGTATTTATGCAGGTATTCAAACGCATACCTGTGACCTTGGTGCGCGGCAAGGGCACCAGGGTCTGGGACGACGAGGGCAGGGAATACCTGGACTTCGTGGCCGGACTGGCCGTGGTCAGCCTGGGACATTGCCACCCGGTAATGGTCGGGGCTCTCAGTAGGCAGGCCAAAACGCTCACCCAGACCTCCAATCTTTATTACACCATACCGCAACTTCAGTTGTGCGAGCTGCTGGTCAAAACCAGCTGCCTGGACCGCGTCTTCATCGCCAACAGCGGCACCGAGGCCGTGGAAGGCGCCATCAAGCTGGCACGCCGCTACGGCAAGGTCAAGCTGGACGGTGCCTACGAAATAATCACGGTTACCAACTCCTTTCACGGCAGGACGCTGGCCGCCACCGCCGCCACCGCCCAACTCAGCTTCCAGGAGCCCTTTACCCCGCTGCCCAGCGGGTTCATCAACGCGGCCTTCAACGACATCGAGGCCATCAAGGCGGCCACGACCAAACTGACCTGCGCCGTAATGCTGGAGCCCATCCAGGGCGAGGGCGGCGTCAACGTTCCCGACGATGATTACCTCAAAAAGGTGCGGGCCTGGTGTGATGAAAAGGGCCTTTTGCTGATACTGGACGAGATACAGACCGGCATCGGGCGCACCGGTACCATGTACGCTTATGAGCAGTACGGCGTCGAGCCGGACATCATGACCGTGGCCAAGGGCATGGGCAGTGGCATACCCATTGGCGCCTTCCTGGCCAAGGAAAATGCCTGCGTATTCAAGCCGGGAGAGCACGGCTCGACCTACGGCGGCAACCCTCTGATGTGCGCCGCCGCTTTCGCCGTTCTGGACTATATCGTTAAGAAGGATATCCCGGCCCACGCCGCCAAAATGGGGAAGTACCTGTGCGACGGCCTGAACAGGCTGGCGCAGAAATATAATGTTATAACCGAGGTGAGGGGTAAGGGACTGCTGCTGGCGATGAAATTCAAGGAAGAGATCGCCGAGCCGGTGGGCATGGCCTGCCTGGAGCGCGGGCTGCTGGTCAACCGGGTCAAGCCCGACGCGCTGAGGTTCATGCCGCCTCTGACGGTGTCAAAAAAGAAATCGATAAGGCGCTGTCTATACTCGACAGCGTATTAAAGGAGAGACAATAAGATCATGGCTAAGAGAGAAAAGGTAGTCCTGGCTTACAGCGGCGGACTGGACACTTCGGTGGCCATCCAGTGGCTGGCCGATAAATACCATATGGACGTGATAACGCTGTGCGTTAATATCGGCGGCGTGACCGACGTGGAGGGCATCAGGAAGAAGGCCCTCAAGCTGGGCGCCATCAAGTCCTTCGCCGTGGACGCCAAAGAGGAGTTCATCCGGGACTACGTCTTCCCGGCCATCAAAGCCGATGCTCTCTATGAAGGCCAGTACCCGCTGGCTACCGCTCTGGGGCGTCCCCTCATGGCCAAGTGGCTGGTGGAAGTGGCGCATAAAGAGGGCGCAACCGCTGTGGCACACGGCTCGACCGGCAAGGGCAACGACCAGGTGAGGTTCGACGTCAGCGTGTTCGCCCTGGGTCCCGAGCTGAAGATCGTGGCCCCGGCCCGCGAGTGGGGCATGACCCGCGAGGAGACCATCGAGTACGCGCAGAAGCACAAGATACCCGTGCCTGTGAAGAAATCCAAGCCCTACTCCATCGACGAAAATCCCTGGGGACGCGCCATCGAGTGCGGCGTGCTGGAGGACCCCTGGCTCGAGCCGCCCGAGGATATCTATGAGTGGACCAAGTCGCCCTCCGATACACCGGCCAAACCGGAGTATATCGACCTGGGCTTTGAGAAGGGTCTGCCCGTCAGCCTGAACGGCAAGCGCCTGGACGGGCTGACGTTGATCGATAAGTTAAATGTAATAGCCGGGCGCAACGGCATCGGCCGTATCGATCACATCGAGAGCCGGCTGGTGGGCATCAAGTCCCGTGAGACCTACGAGGCCCCGGCTGCGAACGTGATTCTCAAGGCGCACCTGGCGCTGGAATATATGACCATGACGCGGCACCAGTTGAGGTTCAAGGAGATGGTGGCGCGCGAGTATTCCGACCTGGTCTATAACGGCCTATGGTTCTCGGCGCACCGCGAGGACCTGGACGCCTATATCAACAGCTCGCAGCGCTTCGTGACAGGCTCCATCCGGGCCAAGCTGTCGCGCGGCAACTGCATCATCGTGGGCAGGAAGTCGCCCTACTCGCTCTACAGCTACAAGCTGGCCACCTACGACAAAGAAGACGTCTTCGACCAGAGCGACGCCGTGGGCTTCATCCGGCTGTGGGGATTGCCCCTTAAGATACAGGCGCAGGAACAGACGGCTAAAAAGCCTCAGGCCAAAACCGTCAAAAAGGGCAAGAAAAATAAACTTTGAAGCTATGGTGAACGGAGGCAAGAATGGATACCTCGAGTTTGGTTGTATGGGTCATGGGCGTAATCATGATTGCCATTGGATTACCTCTATTTTACATAGCAAGCTATCTTTCGGCGCCGGAAGATAAAAAGCAACAAAGGGCAGGTTACCTCAAGGTCATTGCTGTAATATGGGTGGTGGCAGGAGTGCTGATCTATATCTCGGTCCTTGTCGGTAGATTTATTGTTAAATAGTCGCGAGAAAAGAATTTAAGGTATTAAGGATGGCTGTTAAGAAAGAGTCGAGATTACGGGGCCGGTTCAAGCAGGAGATCAACAGCAAGGTAGCGAGCTATCTTGCTTCCATCCCCTTCGACTGGCGCCTCTACAGGCATGACATCGAGGGCAGCCTGGCGCATGCTGAAATGCTGGCCCGCCAGAGGATCATAACCCGGGCAGAATTCGGAAAGATCGAAAGCGGGCTGATGTCCATCCTGGAAGAGATAGACAGCGGCGATTTCGAATTCAAACACGAATTGGAAGACATCCACATGAATATCGAGAACCGCCTGTTCGAGAAGATCGGCGCTACGGCAGGAAAGCTGCATACGGCACGCTCCCGCAATGACCAGGTGGCGCTGGATATGCGCCTCTTCGCGCGCGAAGCCTCATGGCAAGTTATTAAGACACTGCAGAACTTCAATATGCAGTTAGTCGATATGGCGGAGAAGAACATCCGGGCGGTGATGCCGGGCTATACGCACCTGCAACATGCTCAGCCGGTGCTCTTCTCGCACTACATAATGGCCTATTTCCACATGTTCAGCCGGGACATCCAGCGGTTCGAGGACTGCCTGAAGAGGATAAACGTCATGCCGCTGGGGAGCGGCGCGCTGGCGGGCGTGCCTTACCCGGTGGACCGCGAGTTCGTGGCCGGGAAGCTGGGGTTCGACTCGGTGAGCGCCAACAGCATGGATTCTGTTTCTGACCGTGATTTTATTATCGAATTCGAGTCGGCCGCCGCCGTGACCATGATGCACCTGAGCAGGCTGGCCGAGGAGGTCATCCTGTGGTCGTCGCGTGAGTTCGGCTTCATCGAAGTCGGCGACGCCTACTCGACCAGCAGCAGCATGATGCCGCAGAAGAAGAATCCGGACGCCGCCGAGCTGGCCAGGGGCAAGACCGGCCGCGTCTACGGCAACCTGATGGGCATGCTGACCGTGATGAAGGGCTTGCCGCACGCCTATAACCGCGACCTACAGGAGGATAAGGAGGGGTTTTTCGATACCTATGACACGCTCATCTCCAGCCTGGAGGTGATGTCGGGCCTGATAGGGTCTATCACCATCAACAAGGCCCGGATGAAGTCGGTCATGCAGAGCTATATACTGGCTACGGACCTGGCCGACTACCTGGTGCACAAGCACGTGCCCTTCCGCGAGGCGCACAGCGCCGTCGCACGGCTGGTGGCCTACGCCGTGGATGCCAAAAAAGAGCTGAATGAGCTCAGCATGGCGGAATACAGGAAGTTCTCCAAATTCTTCGATAAAGACGTATTTGAAATCACTCTGGATAAGTCTATGGAAGCCCGTGCATCGCAGGGAGGCACGGCTACCGAGCAGGTCAGGCATAGCATCGCCGAAGCCAGGAAGAGCATAAGGAAATATACAATTTAGTCGAAGGAGGCAATCGGAACGGATACTAATTTAGTCCCGCGGTTAATAGTTATAGGCGTAGCATTAATCGCGATTGGTGTCGGAGCATTCATGCTCTATCTCGGTCGTTATTTAGCAGCGCCGGAACAGAAAAAACAGAGTAGAGCTAGTAACATGCAATTGTATGGTACTATTTTTGTGATTTTAGCATTCGCCTACTTAGTTTATTGTATAGTTACCCTGAGGGGATAGCTACGAACTAATGTACTCCGTTAAGAAATATGCCGCGTAACAAGATCAAAATAGCGCCCTCGATACTGTCGGCCGACTTCAGCTGCCTCGGGGCACAGGTCAAAGAGGCTGTCAAAGCGGGGGCCGACTATATCCACGTGGACGTGATGGACGGGCATTTCGTGCCCAACATCTCCATCGGCATACCCGTGGTCGAAGCGCTACGAAAGACCACCAAAATACCGCTGGACGTGCACCTGATGATCGAGAAGCCGGAGCTTTACCTGGAGAAGTTTGCCGAAGCAGGTGCGGACATACTGACGGTGCACGTGGAGGCCTGCAACCACCTGGACAGCACGGTCAAGACCATCAAGAAGCTGGGCCTTAAGGCGGGCGTCTCGCTCAACCCGGCCACGCCGTTGACATCCATCGACGAGATACTGCCGCTGGCCGACCTGATACTGGTAATGACGGTCAACCCTGGTTTTGGGGGGCAGGAATTCATCGTGAGCATGGTGGATAAAATAGCTAGATTGAGGAAGATATTTTATAATAGAAAAATCAAGGCGGAACTGGAGGTTGACGGCGGCATAACAGCCGTGACGGCGCCGATAGTTACCACAGCAGGAGCGGACGTGCTGGTAGCCGGTTCAGCGATCTTTAACGCGAAACTAGGTATCGGCGCGGCTATGAAAGAATTGCGGAAATCTGTATGTTAACGGGATACCTTGTTCCTGGTCCTGATGCACCTGGAGCAAAGGTTGGCACGGTAGGCCGTCCCATCGATCATAATAGTCGTAGGTTGAACGTTCGGCAGCCAGGTCCGGCGGGTATGCTGCTTGGAATGGCTTATCCTATTGCCGAAGCGCAATGTTTTTCCACACATATCACATTTGATTGCCAATTTAGAACCCCTTTGTTTACTTTAACAATATGAATAACAATGGTATATAATACCACAATCGTTTTGATGTTGAAAGGAGACCGATGAAGCAAACAAATTCCTGGGATGGCAAAGACTTGCGAGACATGTTTGCCGCAGGAAGCAACTGGCTGGAAAAAAGCGTGGCAGAGGTCAACGCTATCAACGTCTTTCCCGTGCCCGACGGCGATACTGGTACCAACATGCTGCTGACGCTGCGGTCTGTAATAGAGGAGGCCGACAGGGCCGCCGATACCACCACTTCTGTCATGGCCAAGGCCATGTCGCACGGCGCACTGCTTGGCGCACGTGGCAACTCGGGCGTCATACTCTCGCAGATTTTCCGCGGATTCTCGAAGGGGTTCGACGGCAAAGATAATTTTACAGGCGGCGATTGGGCCAAAGCCTTTGAGCAGGCTGCCAAAACGGCGCGCGAGGGCCTTTCCAACCCCGTAGAAGGGACCATTATTACCGTCATTCACGATGCGGCGGTCATGGCCAAACAGTATGCCGATAAAAATCCCGAGGACCTGATCGGGATAGTTGAAGTCGCCGTGAAAGAGGCCGGGGAATCCGTGGCGCGCACGCCCACCCTGCTGCCCGTGCTGATGGAAGCGGGCGTGGTGGATGCCGGCGGCGAGGGCCTTTATATTTTGCTGGATGGCGCCTTGAGGTTCCTCAAGGGCGACCTAGAAGAGCTTCAATTCAGAAAGCCGCAGATGGTGAGCGCCAATATCACGGCTACCAAGCACGTCGGTGTAGCGGCCACAGAGGAAGAGGAAGCCTACGGCTACTGCACGAACTTTCTGCTGGAAGGCGATACGCTGGACCCCGAGAAGATAAGAAACAAGCTTGAGGGAAGAGGGTTGTCCTTGGTGGTGGCCGGCGACGAGATGGCCGTGCGCGTGCATATACATACTTATGACCCGGGAAGCATTTTGGCATATGCCACCTCCCTGGGCACCCTTCATCAAATACAGATACAGAATATGGACGACCAGCATGTCGGGTTCAAGGAGATGCAGCGTCAGAAGGCGCTGCCGGCCGACATAGCCGTCATAGCCGTGGCCTTTGGCGAAGGCATGATCAAGGTCTTCGAAAGCCTGGGCGCCATAACAGTAAAGGGCGGGCAGACCATGAATCCCAGCGTCAAAGAAATCCTGGCGGCTGTGGAGTCGGTGGATGCCCAGAAGATCATTTTATTGCCCAATAACAAAAATATCATTTTGACCGCCACGCGCATCAAAGAGCTCACGCAGAAGTCTGTGGAGGTAATCCCCAGCCGCACCCTTCCGCAAGGTGTGACGGCGCTGCTGACGTTCAACTACGAAAATACGCTGGAAGAGAATATCCAGTCCATGAACGAGGCCATCAAGGGGGTCAAGTCGGTGGAGATCACCACGGCGGCGCGCTCCACGCAGTTGCACGGAATGAAGATCAAGCAGGGGCAGGCCATCGGCATCATCGACGATACCGACCTGGTAGCCTGCAGCGACGACGTCACCGAAGCCCTGATGTCCAGTTTGGATACGGCGGGTGTTAGTACAGTGGAGCTTGTGACGCTTTATTACGGCGCGGATATCAAGGCCGAGCAGGCCGAAATGGTGTTGAACAAGCTCAAGGAAAAATACCCCGGCAAGCAGATTGAGATGGTGAGCGGCGGGCAACCACATTATTTTTATATAGTATCGCTGGAATAAGGATTGGGGGAGGATTCAGCCATGGTTAAAATCGTTACCGACAGCACTGCGGACATTCCTGCCGATATAGTCAAGAAACTCGGCATAAATATCGTTCCCCTCAACGTCATCTTCGGCACCGAGAGCTACCGCGACGGCGTGGATATCACGCCCGACCAGTTCTATAAGAGGCTGGTGGAATCGAAGATACACCCCACCAGCTCGGCCCAGTCGCCGGGCTATTTCTCGGAACTATTCACCAGGCTATCTCATGAAACGGACGAGATACTGGCTATCGTAATCTCCAGCAAGCTGAGCGCCACCTTCGAGAGCGCCACCCAGGCCAAGGCCCTGGTGGGAGATATCTGCAAGATAGAGGTGGTAGATTCGCTGGAGACCTGCGGCGGGTTGGGATTGCCCGTCATCAGGGCAGCCGAAGCCGCTATGGCCGGGGCCAAACTGGCGGACCTGGCGGTGCAGGCCGCCGACTGGTGCTCCAGGTCGCATGCCTATATGGTCTTCGACACGCTCGAATACCTGCGCAAAGGCGGCAGGATCGGCCATGCGCAGGCTTTGCTGGGAGGCCTTTTGAAAATAACACCGGTGCTCACACTGCGGGATGGCGTAGTAACCCCCGTTCAGCGCACCCGGAGCCGGGTACAGTCCATGGACGCCCTGATAAACCTTGTAAAAAGCGCCAATTCAATTGAAAGCCTGATGCTAGAGGATGCTACGACGCCCGAGGACCTTGAAGCTCTGGCCGGCAGGATGGCCGATCTATATCCCAGGGAAAAAACTTATCGGAGCACGGTCAGTCCTGTGATAGGGGTACATGTCGGCCCCCACGTGCTGGCCGCCTGCTTCATCGAGGGTAAATAATGGCGGTTAAGATAGTTACCGACAGCGGCAGCGATATACCTAAAGAGGTAGCGGAAGAGCTGGGCATTACCATCGTGCCCCTGTATGTCAGGTTCGGCGATGTGAGTTACCGCGACGGAGTTGACATACAGCCCGACAAGTTCTTCGAGATGCTTAAACGGGACACTGTATATCCGACCACATCATCCCCTTCACCTGGCGATTTTGCTGAAACATACCAGAGGCTGTGCACCGATAGCGACGGAATCATATCCCTCCACATTTCCAGCAAGGTCAGCGCCACCTACGAGGCCGCCTTGAGGGGCAGGCAACTGGCATCGAATATTAAATGCCCCGTCGAGGTGGTCGATTCCCGCCTGGTCACCATCCCCCTTTGCCTGCTGGGCATGGCCGCTGCCAGGGCCGCTAGGGCCGGGAAGAATATGCATGAAATGATTGACCATATCAACCAACTGATACCTTCCATACAGGCTTACGGCGTGCTGGATACCCTGAAATATATTGCCAAAGGCGGGCGCCTGGGTCCGGCCGTAAGCAGGCTGGGCTCCGTGCTGCCCATAAAACCCATGCTGGTCATCAAAGATGGGGCGGTCACTCCAATAGGCATGGCCCGCACCCGAAGCAAGAGTTTGGAAGACCTGCTCGAGCGCGTGCGTGCGTGGCGCAACGTCGAGGAAGTAGGTATCTCCCACAGCTCGGGCGAGGATGAGATAGGTTCGTTCCTCGACAAGATTAAAGCCATTTTCCCCCATCTCAAGCCCACTGTAGCCAAGCTGGGCCCGGCGCTGGGAGCGCACGGCGGCCCCGGTACCATCCTGATAGCTTCCAGGCAGGAACTGGGCAAGACGGATGCAGACCTGGCGATAGGTAAAAAACAGATGTCTTTGCCGTCGATGCAATCTATAAGAGAAGGTATTATGCAGCACCTGCCAAAAGATATGCAGCATCCCTTCGTTTATCAATGTGAAGCTGCCCAAGTGTAACAAATGACTGCGCAAGCAACCGGCAAGCCTTCATTTCTGGCCGTTATCTTAAAACTTGAGACCAACAACGGATACAGCGACCGGGCAGTCATAGGCGGCCTGGATAAATTCCTGGCAAAGTGGGCGGCCGAAAATCTTCCTGACAAAAGCTCCTCTCCTCATGCCGCCCGCTTGAGATCTCTGCTTTTTGAAGGCTCAGGCTATGCTGCCAAAAGCGTTGACCTGCGCCGGCAGTGGGTACAGAAGGTCCTCGACGAGCTGGATAAGAAGGACGCAGTTGGTGAGAAGCGTAAAAAGGAAGCAAAGACTCCTCCCGTGATAAGCAAACCGCAGCCGGTACAGAAGGTCACGGCAGGCCTGACGCTGGATACGCCTGTAACGGCCATCAAGGGTGTGGGCGAGAACATAGCCGGCAGGCTCTCCAAACTGGGAGTCGACCGGGTCGGGGACCTGCTCTATTACTTCCCGCGTCGCTTCCTCGATTTCAGCAGCAAGCGGACTGTCTCGACTCTCGAGTTGGGAAAGGAGCAGACCATATTTGCTAATGTCTGGGAGGCGCGTGTCATTATGCTCGGGCGCCGTATGAGGAGTAGCGAGGCCATCCTGGGAGACGAGACAGGAAACATCCGGGCGGTATGGTTCAACCAGCCCTGGCTGGCCAAACAGTTGAAGACCAACTCGCGTATCGCTGTGAGCGGCAGGGTCAGCGAGTTCAACTACGAAAAAGTATTTGAAAACCCCGAATGGGAATATATTGAGGAAAAGGAGCTCATGCACACCGGCAGGTTGGTGCCTGTCTACCCGCTGACGCAGGGGCTCTACCCGCGTCAGGTGAGGGCCATCGTAAAGACCGCCCTCGATGCATGCGCAGGAGCACTGCCGGACTTTCTGCCGCAGGCCATTAGGGAGCGCTGCGGGCTGATAAGCCTGCGCCAGGCCATATTGAAAGCACATTATCCCGCCGACTACGCCGATCAAAACCTGGCACGGCAGAGGCTGGCCTTCGACGAGCTTTTCATGCTCCAGCTCGGCGTGCTCAGCAAAAAGAAGGAATGGCAGGAGGACCAGCCGGGACATAAATTCGTCATCGATGATAAGAAGCTGAACCGTTTTATCTTTAAACTGCCCTTCAAGCTGACGGGAGCGCAGTCCAAGGTGGTTAATGAAATTTGCGGCGACTTGCGCAGGGACGTGCCCATGTCACGCCTGATGCAGGGCGATGTGGGCAGCGGAAAGACGGTGGTGGCCACACTGGCCCTGCTGGAAGCGATCGAGAACGGCTACCAGGGGGCGCTTATGGCGCCTACCGAGATACTGGCGGAGCAGCATTTCTCCACCCTGTTCAAACTTCTTTCGGCCATGGGAACGGCCTGCAGCCGCGAGTCCAACATCTATACCTTTAAAGACGTCTTCCCCTTCGATTTGAATGTTGCCCTGCTTACCGGAAGCCTCAGTCCCAGAGATAAGAAGGCCACTCACGATAAGATCAAGCAGGGAGAGATCAAACTGGTGATTGGGACGCACGCGCTGATTCAGAAGGCCGTGAAATTCGAGAACCTTGGCCTGGTGATTATCGACGAGCAACACAGATTCGGCGTCCTGCAACGCTCGACGCTGAGGCAGAAGGGCTTTAATCCGCACCTGCTGGTCATGACCGCCACCCCCATACCGAGGACGCTGGCCCTGACTCTCTACGGCGACCTGGATATATCGACCATCGACGAGATGCCGGCCGGGCGGCAGATCATCAAGACCCGCTGGCTCAAACCCGTCGACCGGCAGCGCGCCTATAATTTTATCCGCAAACAGGTGCTGGAGGGCAGGCAGGCTTTCATCATCTGTCCGCTCATCGAGGAGTCCGAGAACCTCGAGGTAAAGGCGGCGGTCGCCGAATACGAGCGCCTCTCAAATGAGATATTCCCTGACCTCAGGCTGGGGCTGCTGCACGGCAAGATGAAGGCGGCCGACAAGGAAGATGTTATGCACAGCTTCAAAGAGGGTAAGCTGGACGTGCTGATCTCCACCTCGGTGGTTGAAGTCGGGATCGACGTGCCCAACGCTACCGTGATGCTGGTGGAAGCCGCCGACCGCTTCGGCCTTTCGCAGCTGCACCAGTTCAGGGGCAGGGTCGGCCGGGGCGAGCAGCAGAGCTACTGCATGCTGCTCTCGGAGAACCCTTCGGAATACGGGCAGGAGCGTCTCAAGGCCATTGAGGAGATAAACGACGGGTTCCTGCTGGCAGAGAGGGACCTGGAACTGCGGGGACCGGGCGAGTTCTTCGGCACGCGGCAGAGCGGGATGCCGGACTTGAAGATGGCCAGGCTGTCCGATACGAAAATTTTGGAGGCGGCCCGGCGCGAGGCCCGCATATTGTTCGAGCAGGACCCGGACATGAAGCTGGCGGAGCACGTCCTGCTGGTCGGGGAGTACGATAGAATTTGGCATAAAACGGTGGAAAACAATTAAAATAGTACTTTCTTGTTTATTTAATATGCGAAAAGTATTACAATCTTCAAGTTCTTTCGCGAGGTAACGTATGTCATTCAGAAAGCAGCTCGCCGATACACTGGAAAAAGCCTTCGTCAAGGCCAAAGAGAAAGGCTTGATGGGCGATGCCAACCTGCCCGAGATCACCATTGAGAGACCGGCCAAGCCCGAGCACGGAGATTTCGCCAGCAGCCTGCCCCTGAAGCTGGCCCGGCTGACGGGCATGAAGCCCATGGATATCGCCGAAACACTAATCCAGAACATTGCGTCGGCCAAAGACGTGGAAAAAATAGCGCCGGCCAAACCCGGCTTCATCAACTTCACAGTAAGCAAGGAATGGTTGAACAGGCAGGTCGATGTCATATGCAAAGAAGGTGAGACCTACGGTAACGTCAAGCTGGGCAGCCAGAAGATACAGATAGAATTCGTCAGTGGTAACCCTACCGGCCCCCTTCACGTGGGGCATGGGAGGGGAGCGGTGTTGGGCAGCACTCTGGCGCACGTGCTGAAAGCTGCAGGCTATAAGGTTTTCACTGAGTATTACGTCAATGACGCAGGAAGCCAGCTCGAAGCCTTCCATCAATCGCTTTTCGCACGCTACAAGCAGGCCCTGGGCAAGGACGCCGAGATACCGGGAAACGGTTATCACGGGAACTATATGATCGACCTGGCTAAAGAGATCGTCGGAACTTACAAAGACAAGTTCCTGCAGATGCCCCCGGAAAAGGGTATTGCCGAAATCGGAAAGGTCGGCATCGAGATGGTCATGGGGATGATCAAAGAGGACCTCAAGATATTGGGCGTGGAGTTCAACGAATGGTTCAGCGAGCAGAGCCTTTTCAAGAGCGGCCAGTTCGATAAGACCATGAAGATGCTCAGGGACGGGAACTTTATAACCGAGCGTGAAAACGCCACCTGGTTCGCCTCCTCGACTATGGGGGACGACCGGGATAATGTCCTGATCAGGACCGATGGAACGCCGACCTATTTTGCCTCCGACATCGCCTATCACTACAACAAGTTCGTTACGCGCAAATTCGATAATGTTATCGACATCTGGGGCGCCGACCACCAGGGGCACGTTTCCCGCATGAAGGTGGTCATGAACGCGCTGGGCCTCGATGCTGAAAAGCTGGAGATCATCATCTGCCAGCTTGTAACGCTGCGCCGCGGCCAGGAGGTGGTCAAAATATCCAAGCGCAGCGGCGACATCATCTCACTGCGCGAGGTATTGGACGAAGTGGGGCCGGACGCCTGCCGTTTCGTCTTCCTGTCACGTTCGGCCGACAGCCAGATGGACTTCGACCTGGACCTGGCTATCAAACAGTCCGCCGATAACCCGGTCTACTACGTGCAGTATGCCCATGCACGCATAAGCAGCATACTCAAGAATGCCGTCGAAAAATGCCTGAACTATGAGGGCGGCAAAGTCACGCTGCTGACTTCGGAGCCGGAACTGACCCTCATACGCCAGATGGTACGCATATCCGAGATTATCGAGATCGTGGCTACCACGCATGAGCCGCATCACCTGCCCTTTTACGCGCAGGAGCTGGCAACGGTCTTCCATTCCTTTTATAAGCAGTGCAGGGTGATCAGCGATGATGCCGACCTGACATGTGCCCGGCTAAAGCTGGTCAAGGCCGCCCAGATCGTGCTGGCGCGCACGCTGCACCTGATGGGCATGACTGCGCCCGATAGCATGTAACAGCGTCGATCTGCCTTTAATTTGAAGCTGACCCGTATTTTATGATAAACTCTTGCGCCTGAACATGAAACAAAGAGTATTTTCCGGCGCCCGTCCCACGGGCAGGCAGCACATAGGCAATTACATTGGGGCCATCGAGAACTATGTTAAGCTGCAAGAAAAATTCGACTGCATTTATTGCATAGTCGATATACATGCGCTCACAACTATCGAGAACACCTCCGAGATCCAGCAGAACATTTTTGAGATGACCCTCGACTGGCTGGCGGCGGGCATCGATCCGAAAAAGTCAATTGTCTTCGTGCAGTCCCATGTCCCGGAGGTTGCCGAGCTTTTCACCTATCTCGGGATGGTCACCCCACTCGGGTGGCTGTTACGCGTGCCGACCTTTAAAGAGAAAGCCAGGATGCAGCCGGAGAACATCAACTACGGGCTGGTAGGGTACCCGGTTTTAATGGCGGCCGATATTGTGCTGTATAAGACCAATGTCGTGCCGGTGGGCGAGGACCAGTTGCCCCACCTGGAGATGACGCGCGAGATAGTGCGCAGGTTCAATTTCCTCTTCGGCGAGACATTCCCTGAGCCGCAGGCCAAGCTGACCAACTACCCCCTGGTGCTGGGTCTGGACGGGTTCCAGAAGATGGGCAAGTCCTACGGGAACCACATCGAATTGGCCGCAACCCCGGAAGAGACGCTGGCAAGGATCAAGACCGCCGTCACCGACCCGGCCAGGCAGAGGCGACACGACAAGGGCCACCCGGAAGTGTGTAATGTATTCAGCCTGCATAAATTTTTCAATATAGAGAGGACGCAGGAAATCGAGGTCCAGTGCAGGTCGGCCGAGATCGGCTGCGTGGACTGTAAAAAACTGTTGGCCGATGGAATTAACCGTGCGCTCAAGGATTTCCGGGCACGCAGGGTGGAGCTGGCCAAAGACCCCGATCGTATATATGGCATTTTGGCCGACGGAGCCCAGCGCGCACAGAAGATAGCTGCCGAAACGCTTCACGAAGTCAAGACGAAAATGGGCCTTATCCGGAATGCCTGATCGACATCCGGAAGCCCTCCCCCAATCGGCCCACCGGGAATCCGCTTACGCAGTTGCCAGGTATGCGGCTGTCGAAGCCGGCAAAATACTCAAGGGACGCTTCGGCATGCATCATGAGCTTCAGGTCAAGGGCAAAAGGAACCTGGTTACCGAAGCCGACCTGCTGTCTGAGAAAAGGATAATCGACATTATCCTTGAGGAATTTCCCGGGCATGGAATATTGTCGGAGGAGGCCGGCTCCTGCAAGAAGGGCGGCCAATATACCTGGATTATCGACCCCCTGGACGGAACCAACAACTACTATTTCGGCATCCCCTTCTTCGCTGTTAACTTAGCCCTGGCCAGTAATGGTGAAATCGTGCTTGGTGTGACCTACGATCCCATGAGAAAAGAGATGTTCTACGCTGTTAAGGGGAAAGGCGCCCTATTAAACCGGAAAAAGATTAATGTTTCCAGTCTGCCGTCGCTGGATGGAGCCGCGCTGGGTGTGGACCTGGGATACAATGCCGGACGCAGCATTGAGTTGCTGGGGCTGGTGGAAAAGCTGTGGCCGCACGTACACTGTTTGAGGCTAATGGGGTCCTCTGCGCTGGGCCTGGCCTACGTGGCAGCCGGGAGATTGAGCCTGTATTTTCACAAGTCCGTTTATCCCTGGGACATAGCCAGCGGGCTTCTGCTGGTGCGCGAGGGAGGCGGCGATGTCCTGACTTTCGCCGGCAGGGCTTCAACCACGGAGGATAAAGAGATCGTCGCAGCCAACCGGGCTCTTTTGAACAGCTTCAGGGAAACATTGAAGAAAGGCTAAGCTACTTGCGGTGCCGGGAGATGAATCTCCCCATGCGTTTGATAGCTTCTTCTATCTCCGGCATGGAGGTGGCGTAGCAGCAGCGGATATAACCTTCTCCCGATTTGCCGAAAACGGACCCGGGGACCACGGCCACCTTCTCATCTCTGAGCAGTCCCTCGGCAAATTCCTCTGATGTCATGCCTGTGGATTGGATGGACGGGAAAGTATAGAATGCCCCTTTGGGCTCAAAGCAGGAAAGCCCGAGGTCCCTGAACCCTTTGACCATCACGCGCCTGCGGCGGTCATATTCGGCCAGCATATCTACGACTTCCTGGTTGTTGCTTTCCTTGAGCGCTTCGATTGCCGCGATCTGTCCCATAATCGGCGCACACATCATAGTGTACTGGTGCACCTTGAGCATCGCCTCAATAAAATCGGGATTGGCCAGGGTATAGCCGACACGCCATCCGGTCATGGCAAAGGTCTTGGAGAACCCTCCGATCAATATCACACGATCTCTCATGCCGGGCAGGGTCGCCATACAGGTATGTTCCTCGCCGTAGACCAGGCGGGCGTAAATCTCGTCGGAGATAACGACCAGGTCGTGTTTAACGGCCAGCTCGGCGATCTGCATCAGGATGTCCTTGGGCATGACTGCGCCGGTTGGATTGGAGGGATAGCTCAACAGGATGGCCTTGGTCTTGGGAGTCAACTTCTTCCTGATATCTTCCGGCATGATCTCGAAGTTGTTTTTTTCGTAGGTGGGGACGGGTACCGCCACGCCGCCGGCGAGCGAAACGCACACAGGGTAGGCCACATAGTGCGGATCGGTCATGATGACCTCGTCTCCCGGGTCGATGACGGCCCTGCAGGCCAGGTCCAGCGCTTCGCTGCAACCCGTGGTGACAAGGATCTCAAGGTGGGGGTCATATTCTATGCCGTAGAGGTCCTGATGATATTTGCAGAGGGCTTCCCTTAACTCGCTCATGCCGCGATTGGAGGTGTACATGGTGAAGCCCTTTTCAATAGCGAAGATGCCGGCTTCCCGCATGGGCCAGGGTGTCACAAAATCTGGTTCGCCCACTCCCAGCGAGATTGCACCCTCCATGGATGAAAGCAGGTCGAAATACTTCCGGATGCCGGATGGTGAGATCTCCCTGGACTTCTTCGATATGTAATCGCGCTTTGTAGTCTGTTTCAAAGGGCACCTCCTGTAGAAGCACGGGAGGGAAAATTAAGCTACCAGCCCCTGCCGCCTCGGTTCCTCGTCATCCTCCAGGATAACGCCGTCTTCCTTATATTTTTTCAGTATGAAATGTGTAATCGTCCCCTGCACAGTCTCCATGGGCGCCAGCTTTTCGGAGACGAACAGGGCGATTTCCTGCATGGTCTTGCCGGCTGTCAGTATGGCCAGATCGTATGTTCCCGAGGCCAGGAAGACGGACTTGGCCTGAGGGAAGCGGTAGATACGCTCGGCAATGGCCCCGAACCCCACATCCCTTTGCGGCACAACTTTTACCTCCACCAGTGCCCAGACCTGCTCTTCGCCGACCTTGCTCCAATTGATAACGGTCTTATATTTTACAATGACGCCTTCCTTTTCAGCCTTTTTAATTATTTTCTGCACCTCGGCAACCGGAACACCCGTCATGTCGGATACCTGGGCAACCGAGAGCCTGGCGTCTTTTTCAAGTGCTTGAAGGACTAGTTTTTCATTCTCCATATCGTTCGCCTCGCCTAACTTTATTATCGGGTAATGCAAATTATAACAAAATATGTAAATTAAATCGTATTAAATTTACCGAAGTAAATTGTGGGCGGTGCCGGTTAAGCTATGGAAGGCTTTTTGGTATGCCAGGGAGTTGCCTGTTCATAGGCATAGGCCACGCGCAGCAGCATCTCCTCGGAGAAATGCTTGCCGATAAGCTGCATGCCCACGGGCAATCCGTTAACGAAACCTGCAGGTATACAGATGGCTGGCACGCCCGCTATGTTGATGGGCAGTGTACATACATCGCTCAGATACATTTGCACCGGGTCGTCTACCTTCTCGCCTATTTTAAAGGCCACAGTGGGGGAAACTGGTGTGACTACAACGTCGTAGTTCTCGAATGCTTTATCGAAGTCCCGCTTGATGAGCGTGCGCACTTTCTGCGCCTTCAGGTAGTATGCATCATAGTAGCCGGCGGAGAGGGCGTAGGTGCCCAGCATGATCCTTCTCTTCACCTCAGCGCCGAAGCCGAACTGCTTGGTCTTTTCCATGGCTTCCCACATGTTCGTGGTATCGCGGTAGGAAAAACCATATTTCACTCCGTCGTAGCGCGCCAGGTTGGCGGAAGCTTCAGAGGGGGCCAGGATATAGTAGGCCGCCAGGGCGTACTTGGTATAGGGCAGCGACGCATTGTGGTCGACTTTTGCCCCCAGCTCCTCCAGTTTTTTTATAGCGGTCTCGATTGTTTCACGGACTTCCGGCTGCATGCCTTCCACAAAATATTCACGCGGTACGCCGATGCGTACCTTTTTAATATCCGGTTTAAGGGCCCTGGTGTAATCCGGGACTTCATAGGGGACGGTGGTGGAGTCTCTTTTATCATGGCCTGAGATCGTGTTCATGACCAGGGCGCAGTCTGTCACATCCTTGGTAAGCGGTCCTATCTGGTCCAGTGAGCTGGCGAATGCCACCAGCCCGTAGCGACTGACCCTTCCGTACGTCGGCTTGAGGCCGACCACGCCGCACAGTCCGGCAGGCTGGCGGATGCTGCCGCCAGTGTCCGAACCGAGGGAGTATATGGCCTCGTCGCTGGCCGTGCCGGCCGCCGAGCCTCCGCTGCTCCCGCCGGGCACACAGTCCAGGTTCCAGGGATTGTGTGTCACGAAGAAAGCCGAGTTCTCGGTAGATGAGCCCATGGCGAACTCGTCCATGTTTGTCTTGCCCACTATTACATAGCCGTCCGCTTTTAGTTTTTCGATGACGTTGGCGTCATAGGGGGGGATGAAGTTTTCCAGCATTTTCGATGAGCATGTGGTGCGGATGCCTTTGGTGCATATAACATCTTTTATTAATGCGGGCACGCCGGTCAGGGGCTTGATATTGCCGCCGGCTATAGCCCGGTCGGCAGCTCTGGCATATTCCAGGGCCTTCTCGTCAGTGATAGTTACACAGGCATGGACCTTGCCCTCGACCCTGTGTAAGTGCTCGAGGACAGCCTCCGTCAGTTCGACGGAAGAGACCTTTTTTTCTTTAAGGAGCTTGTGGGCTTCATGGATGGTAATCTTATGCAGGTCGCTCATGTGCTACTCTCCAGTACAGCGTTCACTTTGAATGAACCGTCTTCCTGTCCCGGCGCGTTAGCCAGCACATCGGAAGGAGGCAGCGAAGGGGCAGGCTCATCCGGCCTGTAGACATTTTCCAGGCTTATTGACTGTGACGTAGGCGGCAGATCGGTCGTATCTACCTGCTTCAATATCTCGAAATTCTCCATGATGTGTGAGAGTTGATTTCTGAACTTCTCGACTTCATCATCGTTAATGCCCAGCCTGGCCAGCAAGGCGATATGTCTTACTTCGTCCGCGCTTAAATCCATATTTTTAACCCCGGTTTTATATCTGCCGTTATATTCAAAACAGCTTGCATATTATATCACAATGGGGACTGGAGACATTAGCCGCCTACTCTGCGACTGTTAAGGGACCGAATTCTCAATCTACCTACTAATTATGCCAATTGTGATAAATAGCCTTTTGGCTCATGAAGATTATACCGGAGCTACTATCCCGGATCGGCCGGGATTGCCAAAATGGAAGGCACTGAATGCGAATGCCGGTTTTTCTCAGATTTGAGATCCTAGCCTGCTATAGGTTACAGGTATACGCGCAGAAAAACCGCATAGTGCCGGGCGTGAAGACGGCCAAAAGGGGAAAGAATTGAAGAAACTGAATTCGATAACGAGGTCTATATTTAAGTTCTTTTTTCAGTCGCTGAAAGGCAAGCTGATAGTTTTTGCCCTGCTGGTCGGCATTATCCCGGCTATGACCATCAGCGCCATCAGCTATTTCATATCCGGCGACAGCATGAAGAATGCTGCAGTGGAGAAACTGCAGGTTGCCAATAAGCTTACCAATCAACGACTGATTACCTTTTTCGATTCGCTGACACAGCAGGTTGCCCTCCTTTCTTCTGACAGTCTGGTATCCGATGCCATGGTCGCTTATGAAGACGCTTATAACGCGGATGGAAAAACACTGGGCGCCAATTGGTCGGCTGCAGACGCGAAGTACGGCAAGGCGATTGCCGCCTTGAAGGAGGCCCACGGATACCAGGATATTTTGCTTGCAGGCAGCTTCGGTGAAGTCGTTTATAAAACGACTAAATCTCCCGAGCTGGGCAAGAACTTGCTTGAAGGGTCTTTGAAAAACAGCCCGGCGAGCCAGTGCCTGTTAAGCAGCTATACAACCACAGGCATGTCCGATTTTGAGCCATACGGTCCTGCCAATAACCAGCCTTGCGGCTTTGTTGGTTCAGCCATCAAAGATAAGGGTGGTAATCCGGTTGGGATATTCATGATTGAGATACCCTATGAGCAGATCAATGCCATCACGCAGAACTCCACCGGCATGGGTAAAACCGGTGAGACCTACATTGTCGGCGACGATAAAAAGATGAGGTCAGATTCGCGTCTGGACCCGGCGAACACGGTTTCCAATTCATTTGCGAGCAATAAATTAATCGATACCGAGTCGGTCAGGAATGGGATTACCGGGAAAGATGGTGTTGCCTCGATCATAAGCTATTCGGGCCAGAAGGTGATCTCCGCCTACACTCCTTTCATCTATGGCGGTCTCAGGTGGACCACAATCTCGGAGATAAGCGAGGCTGAGGTCAATGCCACCAGCGATTCATTGCTGAGAATGTCGTTGATAGCGCTCGCCATAGTGGCCGTGGTGGTGGGGGCCGTTAGCCTCCTGGTCAGTACCCTCATCACCAATCCCCTGTTATCGCTGGTGCCGGTGGCCATGGCGGTTGCAGAGGGTGATGTCAGCCAGGAAGTTAAGGTAAAAACCAGGGATGAGGTAGGGAAAGTCGCACGGGCATTCTCACAGGTGATTGCCTATATGAAGGAGATGGCCGCTTCGGCCGATAAGTTGGCTGTGGGCGACCTCAGCGTTCGAATCGAACCTAAGTCGGAGAATGATGCGCTAAGTAAATCATTTGTTCAGGTCGTGCAAAACCTGAGGGAACTGAGCTCCACAGTGGAGAAAATCACTGGAGCCGCCGTCGAGGGGAACCTGGAAGAGAGGGGAGATACCAGCAAATTTAGCGGCGACTATGCCAAAATTGTTACGGGCATTAACGATACTCTGAACGCTCTCATACGTCCGCTGCGGCTGGCTGCTATCTATATCGATAATATTGCCCGGGGTATCAAGCAAAATCACATCGATGAGGCCTATAGCGGCGAGTATAAGACGATCATAAATAACTTAAATCAGTGTGTTACCGCCTTCGATGCTCTGGTGGAAGAGATGCTCGTGATTATCGAGGCTGCCCACGAGGGCAGGTTGGATAAGCGCGCCAATGCCGAAAGATGCGAGGGAGTTTATAGGAAGATCCTGCTGGGATTTAACAGCACACTGGATTCAATTACCACCCCTCTGGCTGAATCGTCCGGCGTCCTGCATAAAGAAGCCGAATACGACCTGACCACCAAAGTGGTCGGCGATTATAAGGGGGAACTGGGCAAATTCAAAGATGCTTTGAACGATGCCCTGGATAACCAGATAAATATAGTAATGGAACTTAAAAAAGTTTCTCAGGAACTCGATAATTCCAGCAGCCGCCTGAGCGGAGTTGCCGAGCAAGCCGGCCAATTGACGCAGCATATCGAAAGGTCCAGCCACCAGGTGGCCCAGGGCGCTTCCGACCAGGCGAGCTCCATGCAAGAGTCATTACGAGCAGTGGAGCAGCTATCTCAGGCCATCGAGCAGATCGCCAAAGGCGCCCAGGAACAAGCCCGCATGATCGAGAAGAACGTCCAGGTGGTCAACCAGGTATCGGAGGCTATCAAGGAGATAACTTCTAATGCCCAACGTGCCACCGACGGCGCCAGGGCTACCGCAGATTCCGCAGCCAAGGGCGCAGAGATGTCTCAGAACATGGTAAAAGGGATGGAGAAAATCAAGCTGACGATGGACCAGGTATCAGAGAAGATCAACGGACTGGGTAGCCGTTCCAAAGAAATAGGCAAGATAGTTTCTGCTATCGATGACATATCCGACCAGACGAATCTGCTGGCGCTCAATGCCGCGGTCGAGGCGGCCAGGGCCGGTGAACAGGGCCGTGGATTTGCGGTCGTGGCAGATGAAGTGAGGAAATTGGCGGAACGGGCATCCACGTCTACCAAAGAAATAGAAGCGCTGATCAACGGCATACAGGACGGGGTTATCGAGACAATATCCGCCATGGCCAAGGGTACCAGGGAAGTAGACGGCGGATACAAGCTGGCCAATATGGCCGGGAGTGCTCTTGAGGAGATATTGGAGCGGTCGCAGGAAATGGGTACCCGCGTTCAACAAATTTCCAGCGCAGCCGAGCAGTTGAATAAGATGAGCGCCGAGATGGTCATGCTGGGCGATAGCATCAGCTCCATCGTGGAAGAGAATACGGCCGCAACCGAGCAGATGGCGGCTACAGCCAAACATGTTTCCAAATCGGTTGAGGAAGTTGCCGGTGTCGCAGAGCAGAATAGCGCTGCCACTGAAAGCGTGTCTGAGGCGGCCAAAGAGATTAGCGGCCAAGTGCAGCAAGTCGTTGAGGCAGGTGGAGCATTATCACAGATGGCAGAAGCCTTTAAACGGCTGGTGGAAAAATACCGGATCAACGGCAACGGCCACAAGGCGGCTTCCAGTGTCGGTCCAAGCGTGAAGGCGGGGCCGACGACGTCCAAAGCTTCCAGAAAAAATTAAGATAACGTTAGCTTCTGGATCAGGGAGCCTGGTGGGGCGTGGCGCTATAGCAGAGCCAGCATAATATCTCGCAGTCCGAGGGGGTATCATAGTATTTCCCGCTGACGCTGCGGGCCTGCCAGCCGCCGGTTCCCTCCCTTCCTCTGGCCTCCCAGCTTATGGGTCTGGTGCAGGGGTTCCTGCCATGGTCATGCGCAAGGTGGGGACATCCGCATTTTCCATGTGATCTATTCCAGGCCTGAGAAACGACGGACTCGGAAAATGACATAACCAACCTCCTCCCACAATGCTTGTTATACAAGTATAACAAGCGTTGTCAACAGGCATGTTATTCGACGGGCGGGTATTTGAGCTTGTTGCGAAACTCATTGTTTATATTCCAATATCTTTAGTGCTTCCTTAATACGCCTAATTCTGTCTTCCAAAACACTAATTTCAGCCAAATCATGCCTTACTTTTTCATGGGTGGCGTAGACATTTCGTTCTTCATTTTGCAGTATTTCCAATAGCAAAATTACATTCCCGTCATATTTTTGTTGTAATGTACTTGACATTTAAATCCTCCATTGTTATTATTAATGTAACAACATTGAAAAAGAGGTATGTAAATTATGAGCGCAGACGAGTCTATCAAAAAGGGTCTGTTGAATGAATTGTTGGCACTTGAAGACAAGTTGTCCGAAATCTATCAAAGGTTTAAGAAGGACCAGGCCGAATATGAAATAGCTAGCCGCAAATACGCTGCAATGAGAGATATGGTTACAAAATACTTGGGGCATAGCCCCTATGATGCGCCTGAACCTGATTTTGGTGGCCTTTCGATCATGGCTGAGGATCCGGCTGGCGGCCCTGGTCTCTATGGTGGTTTTAGATTCATTTATATACCGATAGGTAAAGCAGTTATATCTGCTCTCAGGGAAGCAGGTGAACCACTTTCTTTGGAAGAGATTGTTAAGCGGCTCCAGAATGGTGGGGTGGAGCGAGATGAAAGTTCGCTTACTCGTGCTGTAAATGCAGCGCTTATTAAGACCAAGGGAATAGCCAAAACCAAAGAGGGGAAGTATTCGTATATACAGGGTGAGGGCGACATCGAACCAGATGATATTCCATTTTAATGACGAGGAGTGGCGTGTCAGCGCCACTCCTCGTTTGGTATTCGTGGGGGCTTCGTCTAACGGGAGGACCGCCGGCCTTGAACCGGTAAAAACGGGCTCGACACCCGCAGCCCCCACCAACTGAATATCCTGGGTACTAGCAGCGTTAACTGAACTAGTACCCAATGTCACGGAGGGATGAGCTCCTTGACTACTTATTATGATAACGTTTGCGCTGAAAATGTCAACACTGTACCAGTGGTCAGACAGCTTCACGCTGTATTTAAATCCATCCCTGATGCTGACCTTCTTGCGGCGCTGAAAGCTCCAACCGGCAGACCTGGATATACCGTTGAGATTCTCTGGAAAACCTATATTGCCATGACGGTCCTCGGCCTCCCTACATTTGCCAGCTTGATTCGCACTCTCCAAAATAACCCGATGATAGCTGTTGCTTGTGGGATAGTTAGCGAAGATGGAATTCCAAGCAAGTTTGCTTATTCCCGCTTCATCCATAAGCTGTCCACACCGGATTTTGTTGTGATGGTTAAGAACGTAATGCGTGAGCTTACAAGGCAGCTTTATACTTCTATACCGGATTTCGGCAAGAGCGTCGCCATAGACAGTACGGATTTGAAAGCGTGGTCTAATGGTAATAAAAAACCGGCCTCTGATAAGGATGCTACGTGGGCTGTAAAATCCGACACGGCGGGTAAGAAGAAATACTATTTTGGTTATAAGCTTCATCTCTTGGCTGACACTCAAAGCGAACTTCCGATAGCCGCCAACATTACCACCGCATCCTTCGCTGATGTACGTGCGGCGAGCCGGGTCCTTAGCCACGCTCGGTTCACTTATCGAGCTTTTCGCCCTGAGTTTATTATTTGTGATGCCGGATATTCCAGCCAAAAGCTTACTAGCCTTATAAAAAGGCAATATAGGGCTAATCCGATAATCAAGGTCAATCCGACTCATAAGAAATTGCTCTTTATTGAAAGCAAAAAGTGGCAGGGCATATACAGCCGGAGAAGTGCTATCGAGCGCATGTTCAGCCGTCTTAAGACGTACAGGCGTCTTAATAACATTACCGTTCATGGTATTCGCAAAGTAACTGTTCATTGTTTCCTTTCGTTAATCGTTACTCAGGCTCAAGCACTTTATGCTGCGACCAGTAATCAAATGGCTTCTGTGAGACAATGTGTTTACGCACCCGCTTGACTTGGGAATAACCTGTTTAAGATTTGAACCGTAGCTGAAAGCATTGATGGGATATCTGCTAGTTTAACTAAATCTCCTCCATGAATAGCATCATTAGTTATCAAACGGCTTGCATGGGCTAGCCCCACCTCAATATCACTAAGTTTATTGGCGCTTTTAGCTGTTTCTATTTGTTGTTTTAGATTAGACCCTGAGCACTCTGCCTGCGTTAAAGTAATTTCGATGCAGGAGCGACACATGGCGGCAGCTGCATTTGGTGCCCCCGCATGAAGGCAAGACTCCGCCTCCGCAAATAGTAATTTCGATGCGCTTGGTACTTTTAAGCTAATATTACCATAGCTACTTTTGCCAGATATGTAGGTTAAAAAGTTGCTTTCAATTTCAAAGCCGGTTCCCGTTTTGCAGTTCCCGCATATACAGGTTCCAATTACCGTATGCGCCTGAGCTCCCGTATGAATATCCATTCTTAGCTTGCAACTTGGACAGAGCATTTCTGCCATTTCAGATACCTCCACATTATAATGAGGCATTATATCACTATGGACTTTCCTGATTGACTTTATAGCATTTAGATACAAGTTTTTAAACATTAAATTTGTCCTCCTATTTAAGATTTATAGCTAGTAGAGTTTCGCAACAAGCTCGTATTTGAGCACGCTTTTAGTACGATGCTATAATCTGTGCTGAATCCAACAGGAAATCGGACCGTATATGTTTGAAAAACTCGAATCGCTGGAAAAACGTTATGATGAGTTGGGCGCGTTGATCTCTCAACCTGAAGTATACAATGACTTTCAACGCGTGCAGCCCCTGTCGCAGGAGCGCGCCCGCATCGAGAATACGGTCAATAAATACCGGCAGTATAAATCCGTCCTCAAGTCTATCGATGAGACTCAATCCATGATCGACGGCGGCCTGGACCAGGATATGCTGTCCATGGCCAAAGACGAGCTGGCCGGGCTCAAGGAAACGCAGCAAAAACTGGTGGAGGAACTGAGGGTAGCGCTTATACCGAAGGACGAAAATGAAGATAAAGATGCGATCGTGGAGATAAGGGCGGGGACTGGTGGAGACGAGGCAGCCCTGTTTGCCTCCGACCTATACCGCATGTATTTCCGCTATGCGCAGGTGAAGGGCTGGCAGATAGAGATCATCGACAGCAACCAGAACGAGGTTGGCGGATTCAAAGAGGTGATCTTCGAGGTCAAAGGCAAGGGCGCCTACGGTCATTTGAAATACGAGAGAGGAGTACACCGCGTTCAGCGTGTTCCGGTCACCGAGGCTTCGGGCAGGATACACACCTCCACTGCCACCGTGGCGGTATTGCCGGAGGTGGAGGACATCGATATCCAGATCAACCCCGAAGATTTAAGGATCGATATATTCCGCAGCGGTGGGGCAGGCGGGCAGAACGTCAATAAGCTTAGCACAGCGGTGCGCATCACTCATATCCCCACCGGGATTGTGGCCGTTTGCCAGGATGAAAGGTCGCAGCTGCGCAACAAGACCAAGGCCATGGCCGTCTTGCGCTCCAGGCTTTACGATATAGAGCAGAGGAAGCAGGACGATGAGGTTTCGGAGGACCGCCGGTCGCAGATCGGGAGCGGCGAGAGGTCCGAGAAAATACGAACGTACAATTTTCCCCAGGACAGGCTGACCGACCACCGCATCAACCTTTCGCTGCACGGCCTGCCCAAGATCATGGATGGTGACCTGGACAAGCTCATAGACGCGCTCGCCACTGAGGAGCAAGCGAGACAGCTTCAGGAAACCGCGCCGTGACCATTGCGGAGGCGCTCCGAAAATACACTTCGATACTCAAACAGCACGACATAGACGAGGCTGGAAATGAAGCCAGAGTCCTCCTGTGTCACGCCCTGAATCTTAATGCCGCCCAACTTTTTTCTCAGGCGGACACGGTTCTTACAGCTTCCGAGATCGACTCGTTCACAAGCCTAGTGGAGCGCAGGCTTAAAAGAGAGCCGACCGCTTATATTACCGGGCACAAAGAGTTTTTCGGCCTGGACCTATACGTGGATGAGCGTGTTCTTATACCCAGGCCCGAGACGGAAATCCTCGTGGAGGAAGCGATCAAGTTTGCCCGTGATTGGATCAGGCGTAACCGATGCATGATCAGGGTTGCAGATGTGGGGACCGGTTCGGGAGCTGTTGCCATCGCCCTGGCAGCCTGCGTGCCGGATGCCGATGTCTATGCGATGGATGTGTCGGAAGCGGCCCTCGAAACAGCTCGCCGGAATGTCGACCGCTACCGCCTTTCAAATCGCATTAAGCTCCTGGAAAATTCTTTACTGCAGCAAACAGAGGGAAAATTCGATCTTGTGGTGGCCAACCTCCCTTACATAGCCGAGCCTGAGATAAGGTCATTGCCCGAGGAGATACGGGACAATGAGCCGCACCTCGCTCTGAACGGCGGCCATGGTGGGACGGAACTTATCAAAGAGCTGATCGTACAGGCCAGCTCGAGAATCAGTCCGGGCGGTGCCGTCTTACTGGAAATCGGGGCGAGCCAGGACAGGGAAATTCGAGAATTCGCTGCCACAGTGCTGCGAGAAACCGAGGTAACACTTAAACGTGATCTGGCAGGCATCGACCGGGTGATGAAAATCGTGCCCAGGGAAGGAGGCCGCCGGCAATTGATAACCACGTTTGTGAAATACCTTGTGGTTGGCCTTCCCAATGCCGTCATTTACTTCGGTTCGCTGTACCTGCTTACCAGTGTGCTGGGTCTGTGGTACATATTGAGCGTCTGCATCGCAGTGGCGCTTCAGACGGTGACTTCTTTCCTGTTAAACCGTGTCTGGACATGGCGGCGTAAAAAGGCGGAGTTCAGCAGTGCTATCACGCTTTACAGGGGTATCAAATATACCGCAGTCTCGGCTGCGGGTTTTCTGCTCGGCCTGCTCCTCATATACCTTATGACTGAGTACCTGCATTTCTGGTATATGCTGAGCACCTTGGTATCCTCCAGCCTCCTTCAGGGGCTCACATTCCTGGCGAACAATTACTGGACGTGGGGAAATGATGAGGGCAAGGAGCTTCACGGTATCGCCGGTTGGTTGAGGCAGCGGAGGCTGGCGACAATGATGGAGAAGATGGGTGTCCGGGTGACTTGAGTTGAACTCGGACGAGTTTTGACAACGAGATAC